>NZ_CP078523.1:0-6618 GCF_019264745.1 Acinetobacter sp. Colony158
TTATCCACCTGTACCGAGTCGGCAAAGCCCGGATGTGCAGGGCCGCAGTGATAACATTCTAAATAGTTATCCACGATCACTTTCCAGTTGGCAGGTGTTTCCGTTACGAAACGTGCAGCCAGTTTCAAGTCTTTGATTACGGCACAAGCTTCATTCAGTTTTTGTGCAAATTCAGGCAACTGATCTTCAACACAAGTGGCATTTTCATCCATATTAATAAAGACAAAACCACCATATTCTTCAACTTTTAACGGCACCATGCTGGAGTTTTGCTTGTCAAAAGACTCAACATGATCACAGTTACGTGCTAGTGCCAAGCTACCATCCAGCTTGAATGTCCATGCATGATAGGGACAGGTAATCACGTTTTTGGCTTTACCACTGCCGCTTAACAGCTCATGACCACGATGTGGGCAGACATTATAGAACGCACGTAATACGCTGTCTTTGCCACGAATCACGATAATATTTTCACCAATCACCTTACGGGTAATATAGTCATTGGCTTGGGCAACTTCACTGCCATGTGCCACGCAAATCCAACTTTTCGCAAAAATTTCTTCTTTTTCACGCTCAAACACCTGAGATGAGGTATAGAACACTTTTGGAAATGTCCATGCCACATCTGGGTTTGAACAGAAATCTTCTGGTAATTTTTCAACTGCATTCATGGTTTTACTCCATTAAAATGTTTTGTCCTAAAGACTGTTTTATCAAAATTGGCTGATGTTCAAATCACTTGAACATTTGCTTTAACGAACTCAGCATCTGCTGATATAAATCCTGCACCACAGGACAATCCCGTACTAAACGTAAACTGCCATGTAGTAATCCTTTGCCGAGATAAAACTCGGCCGCAATATTGGCTTGTTTTAACTTGTCCACGAAAATACGCCCGTCATCACTCAGTGGATCGTATTCAGCTACCGCAACAAAGCTACGTGGCATGTCACTCAAATCTTCTGCCAAAAGTGGTGTTAAACGAGTGTCCTGCCAGTCGCTTTCATTCGGTGCATATTCTTTCAGGTAATAATGCATTTCCTCTAAGCTCAGTAACGGTGCATGTGCATGTTGCTGGCAAGATGCAGTATCAAAACTGCTGCCCAAACAAGGATAGATCAAAGCCAGACCACGTGCCTGCACGCCTGTATATTGTAACTGAACCGCCAATGCCGCAGCTAAATTGCCTCCTGCACTGTCGCCTGCTAACACAATCTGCGTTGGATCAATGTTCCAATCTGCACCATGTTCACGTAGCCAGTGATAGACCGTTTCACAATCTTCATAAGCAGCTGGAAAATGATGTTCAGGCACCAAACGATAATCGACACTCAGTACCGCAACATTTAAATCACGGCATAAATAGCGGGTGATAAATTCATGTGAATCCAGATTACCCAGCATCCAGCCACCACCATGGATAAACAGAATACAAGGCCAACCCGCTTCAGGTGCCTCACCCAGTGGGGAATACAACCGAACACTGACGGGATGAGTGGCATGCGCAACGGTTTTATCTTCAATATTGACCGCACCATCGCGTGGCAAGGTGTAATGCAGGCACATGGCATCGTAGGCTGCACGAATTGAATCAATATCGTTATCCGCTGCTGAATAAATGCTGCTCCAATACACCAGACTTTGCATTTCTTCGCTTAACTCATAGCGCGTGTTCGGTTGCTGTGTCATGACAATTCCTTTTGACTGCTTTTATGTGCTAGTGCGGTTGCCGCAATATCAATCTGCATCTGTTGATTTGAGTCAGTATGCTCAAGTGCTTCCAAGTCATTAAAGCTATTCTGCTCGATCAAATGTGATGGCACCTTGGAATAATCCTCAATCAGCCACTTCACCAAACCATAAGTCTGTACCATAATAATCACAATAAACGGTAAGGCAGTCACAATGGTGGCAGTTTTCATGGTGTCTAACGGCGCCTTAGAGAAGATCATCGCAATCGGCACTAGTGTTAACATCAGACACCAAAACAAACGCGCATTCGGAGATGGATCTTGCCCTTCACTTAAACCACGGGTACAGGTTGCAGAAACTGCATAGCCCACCGCATCCATATGTGCTGCAAGGAAAATCACCATAATGCCAAGGAACAACCACATCATCAGCTTGCCTGCTGGCAATAAGCCCAACAGTTGACCAATTGCCACTTCACCGCCTTGCTGACTCAAGATTTGCGGTACATTGACCATGCCGTGAATAAAGCTATGAACGCTGTAATTTTCAAATACGCCAAAGATGAACCATAAACCAACGCTACCGCCGATGACCATGGCAAGAATCACTTCTTTAATGGTTCGGCCTTTTGAGACACGTGTTACGAATAGCGCGACACCGGGTGCATAAGAAATCCACCATAACCAATAGAACACCGTCCATTCACGGGTGAATTTTCCATCGCCCATCGGGTCGGTAAACAGACTCATATCGACAAAGTTAGTCGCCATCAGACCAAAACTCATCAATGAATTATTCATAATGAATTGGGTTGGCCCAAAGCAGAGCACGTAGATCGCGAACAGCACCACACCCAAGCACACCATATGACTCAAACGCTGCATGCCTTTATCCATACCGACATAGGAGCTGAGTGCAAATAACACCGACACCGCCAATATAATGATGACTTTGGTCATGAAGGTATTGGGAATACCCGTGAGTTGCGACAGAATGTTGGTAAAAGTGACCGCAGTCAAAACCAGTGAAATGGTCAAGGCACCAAACATACACAGCAAGAACATCAGATCAACGACACGTCCAACAGGTCCTGTCGCTTTAAAGCCAGTGACCGCTTCCACCATTGACGCTAAGCTCAGGCCTTTATTCTTTCTGACATGGTAGCTGTAACACAGTGAAATCGATGCCAAAGCATAGATTGACCATGCACTCAAACCAGAGTGAAAGAAAGAATAAGCCACGCTGTATTTCAATGCTGCTGTCGATTCAGGGGCTAAATTTAAACCTGGGGTCTGGTAGTAATAGGCCCAGTCCAAAAAACCCCAGTACAAGGTTGAAGATCCTATCCCCGACAAAATGAACATGAAAATCCATGACATGGTACTGTATTGGGGCTTACCTTCACCAAGCTTGATTTTGCCGTATTTGCTAAAGGCCAAACCGAAGGTAAAAATAATTGATAAAAACGTAAATAAAAGCACTGGCGTGGTAACCACCGACGTGGTCCACTGCATCCATTTTGCAGCCAGTTGTATTGATTCAGATGAGTAGATTGCCAAACCAGCCACCGATGTAAATACAACGGCAAGACTGGTGATCGCAAGCGTCTTATCTGTATAAGGTTTTGTAATTTGATTATCCATATCTATTCAATCCATCTCGGATAGTGACTATTCCCTCAGGGGTACTTACTCCATTGCGAATAAATCCATTTTTTGCTGAGTCAAACAGGATGCAATCGCATCACCCACTTCATAGGTCTTGGCAGTTCCACCGACATCAGGCGTTTTCGGGCCATGCACCAACACATGCTCAATTGCCTGCATGATTTCCTGTCCTGCCTGAATGACCTGCTCATCTCCATCTGCCAAGAAATCCAACATCATCGCACCCGACCAGATCGCCGCAATCGGATTGGCAATTTGCTGACCGTAAATATCAGGTGCTGAACCATGTACAGGCTCAAACAATGACGGGAATTTACGTTCAGGGTTGAGGTTTGCCGAAGCCGCCAAACCAATGGTACCCGTGCATGCAGGGCCTAAATCCGACAAGATGTCACCAAATAAATTCGATGCCACCACCACATCAAAACGCTCAGGCTGTAGAACAAAACGTGCCGCTAAAATATCGACATGCTGTTTATCTGCCTTGATCTGTGGATAGCGTTTTGCCATTTCATCGACACGTTCGTCCCAGTACGGCATGCTGACTGCAATGCCATTAGATTTGGTCGCAGCCGTGATTTTTTTAGCCTCACGCTGATCAGCAAATTCAAATGCATATTTTAAAATACGGTCAACACCATGACGGGTAAACACCGCTTCCTGCAAGACAAACTCACGATCAGTACCTTCAAAGGCTTTACCACCAATGGCAGAATACTCACCTTCGCTGTTTTCACGCACCACATAAAAATCGATATCGCCCGGTTGCTTGCCAGCCAATGGACATTTCACCCCAGACATTAACCGAACAGGACGTAAATTCACATACTGATCAAAACAACGACGGAACTGGAGTAATGATCCCCATAGTGAAATGTGATCAGGCACCTTTTCAGGCCAACCCACCGCACCAAAGAAGATAGCATCATATTCCTGTAAGACTTCGAACCAGTTATCTGGCATCATTTTGCCGTGTTCAAGGTAATAATCGCAGCTGGCCCAATCGAAGCTATCCATTTGAACTTGAATGCCATATTTATCTACTGCCGCCTTTACAACCTTGATGCCTTCTGGTAGAACTTCTAACCAATCCCATCACCCGCAATCGTGGCAACTTTATACTTTTTTGCCATAACGCTCCCTTACACCTTTGGTTAATATCCTTAGCTGTAAACATGCTGTTTTCAGCAACAATGATCAATAAGAAAACTATCACCCCAATGGACACGGATCGTGAATAATCTACCTAACCTATCGGATTTAAAGGTTTTTTGCACAGTCGCCAAACGCAAGAGTTTTGTCGATTCAGCTGAGGAGCTGGGTGCTTCACCTGCATTTATCAGTAAACGCATCAATATTTTAGAAACCAACCTGAACTGCAAACTATTTCATCGCAGTACCCGCCATGTCAGTTTGACCGAAGATGGCAAACTCATTTTGGATCGTGTATCAAATATTCTGGATGAATTTGATGAAATCAGTGAACTGGTGAATAACCCCTTAAGCACGCCCACAGGTCATCTCGACATTGTCAGCAGCTTCGGTTTTGGGCGAAAGCATATTGCGCCGATCTTATCTAAATTGATGACCATGTATTCCAAACTCGAAATTCAGTTTGATACCATCGATAACACCAAAGACCTGATTCAACACAGCATTGATCTGGATATTCGCATTGGCAATGATATTGCCCCCAATATGATCGCTAAAAAATTAGCATCTAATTTTCGGATTTTCTGTGCATCACCTAGCTATCTAATGAAAAATGGAATACCTGAAAGTCTAGAAGATCTGCGGACTCATGATTGTTTAACTATTAGTGAACGTGACCAATCCTCAGTGCTGTGGAAACTTCGTCATTGGTCAGAAGATCGGTCAGTACACGTTACTCCACGTTTCGTATCTAATAACGGTGAAATTATTCACCAATTAACCGAGGGGCATGGTATTATCCTACGTTCAATCTGGGATGTGGCTGATGAATTGATTAGCGGTCAGTTACAGCATATCTTGCCTCAGTACTGGCAAGATGCTGATGTTTGGGCGGTGTATCCTTCACGTTTAAAAAGTTCATCTAAACTACAGACCTGTATCCTATTTATTCAAAATGAACTGATCAACCGTTTACAACATATTCAGAATCTAAGTCGTGGTCAGTTGATCCAACCGATTGAACCAATCACCCAACAGACAGAAAAAGTCTTTTTATAGTAAAGAAGCCAGCCTCATGATTAAATTTGGCTGGCCTTATACATGGGATTGACGGCTTTAGAAATAATAGCCAATCGATAAATAAAATAACTTATTCCATTGATTACTATCACCTTGAGCAAGTCCATCTGCACCACTACCTGTCATGGGATCATTACGACTCAAGATATATTCTCCCTGTATTCCCACTTTTTTATAGTTAAAATATAAACCCGCAATTAAACGATCAGAATCTTGATATCCAGATTCATCTTTATAGAAACGACTATAAGATACATATGGCTTAATATTTTCTAACTGATGGAAGGGCTTGGCAAAAGTATAATTAATCTCATTAGCCATATATTGGCCTTTATTGGCGACTTGATAGGGATAATCAAATGCCCCAATCGTTGAAGTGTTTGGCAGCAAATCATCGCCATTTTTGATATTTTGCTCTCCAAATAAAAATAACCATTGCCACGCCTGATAATTAGTGGTGCTAAAAATGCTCCATGTACGACGATTTCCATGTTGATCAGTACGATGATTTTGCAGTTCTGAATACCAGTACGATCCTCCAATTTCAGTCGAAAAGTTTTCTGTAGCATTCAATTCAAATTTCCGTGAAAAACGTGTGATCCACATATTTTTCTCATCAATATCGGTGCCTTGAGTCAAATCATCAGCTTCAACGAAGTTACCACTATAACGACTGGAATCTTTAGAAGTCCCTTTATAATTTCCACCATCAGTAGGATAAAAACCTAAAATAAAATTGTATTGATCATCCTTAAATTGATACTTCATCCCTAAATTTTGAATATCTTCTAGCCCTACAGTATTGAGCAAAGTTTCATAATAGCTATTGCCCCATAGTCGTCCAAATCCAAAATCGACTGATTGAAAACCAACTGAGATGCGCTGCTGATTTGAAATTTTATAACCTGCCCATGCATCTTTTAAAAATAATGCGTCACATAATCGATGATATTGATAGCAACGCAAATCTAATGATGCAATCCAATCTGGATTTTCATAGATTAAAACTGTTTTAATATCAGCAAGT
>NZ_CP078523.1:6659-6727 GCF_019264745.1 Acinetobacter sp. Colony158
AATCCTTATGAATATATCGAGTGCGAATTGCGCCAGAAAGTTTCAATTGACCTATATCTGTGCTTGGA
>NZ_CP078523.1:6735-6833 GCF_019264745.1 Acinetobacter sp. Colony158
CTTAAATCCGAGGCATACATTGGCATACTACTAAAAAGCCCTATTGATCCTAAAAAAAGAAGTGTCCTCTTCATAGTTTTACATCCTTGTTTAAACTC
>NZ_CP078523.1:6847-7017 GCF_019264745.1 Acinetobacter sp. Colony158
ATTCAACTCAATGAACAATGGCTAAACTATGAAGTCGGTTTTTACAAAACGTGTTTAATCCTTATTCTCAGCTAGTAAAATACAGTATGAAAAATAATAAAACTATCCAAACATTATTTAGATAAACGATTTCTAAATAGCCACGCAGCCAATGGCAAAGTAATAATTGC
>NZ_CP078523.1:7085-7178 GCF_019264745.1 Acinetobacter sp. Colony158
CCAAATCAATTCCAAAACGTAAAGGATTGGCATACGTCGCAATTTGTAGAACATGTGGCATATTCTGTATAGGGGTTAGCAATCCGGATAACA
>NZ_CP078523.1:7261-7348 GCF_019264745.1 Acinetobacter sp. Colony158
ACTACCGCAATGTTAAAACACAACAAACCAAAATATAAAAGTCCCAAAGAACCATTCATGGGAATATCGAACCAGAACATAATAATC
>NZ_CP078523.1:7498-7732 GCF_019264745.1 Acinetobacter sp. Colony158
TTGCATCATACTCAAAGCAGCAATTAATGAAGGCATAATCCCCCATCTGGACTCCTGATTTGGGTTATACCATGTGCGTATTTCCAGTTGAAAAGGCGTTATATTCCCCAAACGCTCCTGATTCAAAGAACTCACAACATTAGCGATATAAGTGCCTACCATTCCTGCGGTCGAGGAATTGCGTCCATCTAAAATTACCTGTATAGGTGAGGATTGAGCACGATTGAGCTTATC
>NZ_CP078523.1:7813-7882 GCF_019264745.1 Acinetobacter sp. Colony158
GCTGTTCGATGAAAAATACCAGAGCCATCCAGACGTGATAATAACTGTTGAGAAGCTTGCGTCTTACTT
>NZ_CP078523.1:8205-8299 GCF_019264745.1 Acinetobacter sp. Colony158
GTCGCAGGCAAAATTTGGCTAATCGTTTGCACCAACCAAGGTAAATTTCGTGTATCAAAAACAAATCCCGATAACATCATTGCTGGCATAAAAC
>NZ_CP078523.1:8446-8536 GCF_019264745.1 Acinetobacter sp. Colony158
GGCAGCCAATAAACACATCACAATATCGATCATGCCAATCACGATATAAGGAATCAATTTGGATAAAACAATTTCCAATGGTCGAACTGG
>NZ_CP078523.1:8582-8697 GCF_019264745.1 Acinetobacter sp. Colony158
TAATAATCCAGTGAGAAATGCACCAATCAAGGTCAATACCAATACCATTAATCCAGGAACTAAAAACCAAGTACTATTTGCTGACTCATTAAACCACATACGCTGTTCGACACTG
>NZ_CP078523.1:8780-8856 GCF_019264745.1 Acinetobacter sp. Colony158
AAGCAGAGGCAATGGTGGTTGATCGACCATTAGTAATGACTTGTATGGTTGCAGTATTTTGTGCGCTTTGCTGTGC
>NZ_CP078523.1:8864-9091 GCF_019264745.1 Acinetobacter sp. Colony158
AGGTAAATTGACAATAGCATCTATTTCAGCGCGTCCCATCGCCTGTTCAGCTTGATAAAAACTGCTATAAGGCGTTGCGGTGATATAGGGCGTTCCATTTAAACCTGCAAGTAATTGCTGACTTTGAGGCGTAATATTTTTGTGCGACCACGCCTACCCGGCCATTATTTAAGTCGAAGATAAGCCATAACCAAATAATAGAATCAAAATTAGCGGTAAAATCAGAC
>NZ_CP078523.1:9112-9451 GCF_019264745.1 Acinetobacter sp. Colony158
TCTGAGTAGTTGCTGGATTTCCTTACGCGTTAAAGCAGCCACACGTAAAATGGAAGCTGACCATTTCATCAGACCGGCTCCTGCTGATGGGCACGAGATTGCTCTACAATTGCAATAAACGCGCGATTCATATCACTACTACTGCCTGTGCCTGCTTGTTGACGAACTTGTTTTGGAGAACCCAAAGCCAGCATCTTGCCAGCATCCTGTATCGCAATACGGTCACAATATTCTGCTTCTTCCATAAAGTGCGTANGTAATAATAATCGTCATACCCTGATCAGCTAGTTTCCCAATGGTGTACCAAAAGGCTCGTCTGGCTAAAGGATCAATGCCACT
>NZ_CP078523.1:9461-9590 GCF_019264745.1 Acinetobacter sp. Colony158
CAGAAAGACAATTTCTGGTTGATGCAATAAAGCAGCTGCCATCGACAAGCGCTGTTTAAATCCATTGGGTAAATCACCACTTCTGGCTTGTGGCTGAAGTTCAAATTGTTGTAAGGCTTTTTCAATTTG
>NZ_CP078523.1:9600-9755 GCF_019264745.1 Acinetobacter sp. Colony158
ATTGCCCGATAAACCATAAGCTCCACCAAAAAATTTTAAATTTTCCAGAACTGTTAAATTTCCATAGAGTGCGAATTTTTGGGAAACATAACCAATACGCGCCCGTGCTTTTGCTCGAGCATGACGCAAATTTAATCCAGCAACTTCAAGTGTCC
>NZ_CP078523.1:9898-10421 GCF_019264745.1 Acinetobacter sp. Colony158
ATCTTTAACGACAATTACAGACTCAACTGGTACCTTAGCCACTTGCACATTAGCCACTTGAACATCCGTCATTTGCACCGTAGAAACCGAATCATGTGCGGACTGAAGCGTGGTAGGAGCATGTTGCTGTGCCTGATGTAAAAACCACATAAAAGCATCTTCAAGTTCAGGTTCTCGAGCTGAAACTACCGCGCCCTTTGGTAACTGTTCATCGGGTAATTTAGGATGATCAGGACGGGTAATAAATCGAACTTCATCTCCTTTAGTACCGCGTCCGTAATATATGAATGATTGTCCAATAAATGGGCTTGTAGTTCTCGTGCTTTCATCTGCTCGGGCGGCTTGACCTGCCACGTTAGTCCTCGAACCTGCTCGCTTAAATACTGTGGCGTTCCTTGTTGCAGTATTTTCCCGTCATACATCACATAAACTTCAGCGCAGCGTTCGGCTTCATCCATATATGCGGTACTGATAATTACGCTTAAACTTTCTTCTTTCACTAGCTGTTCAATAATCAGCCATA
>NZ_CP078523.1:10597-11234 GCF_019264745.1 Acinetobacter sp. Colony158
TTTGCGTATTTCAAGGGAACGCCATGCAAATCTGCGTAGAGGTCTAAATTTCCTGAACAGTTAAATCTTCATATAAACCAAATCGTTGTGGCATATAACTAATACGATTCTGTACGGCTTGCGGATTTTGGCAAATATCAATCCCTAGTACCTGTAAAGAACCTGAAGTGGGTTGATACAACCCCGCGATTAAACGCAAAAATGTGGTTTTCCTGCACCATCTGGTCCGACCAAAGCAGTCAGTTGCCCTGATCTTATTTGTATATTTAAATCCTGAAGAGCACAAATATCAGGCATTTTTTTATTTTCTGCGCGAAAGACCTGTCGCAAATTTTGCGTAATCACCACATCAGATGTATCGTTTAGCAAGTCATTCATAAATAATTACTCACTGCGTCTTGGCAATTTTAACAGTCACAGGTTGACCCATTTTTAATTGGTCGTGAGGATCATTTACATAAACTCGAACCTCANAACCAAAGTGGTTCGAATATCCTCGGTTTGCACTGTTTTAGGTGTAAATTCTGCTACAGAAGAGATGTAACCAATCTTGCCTGAAATCGGCTGGTTTGGTTGTGAATCACGAAAAATTTGCGCCTGATTTCCCATTTTAATTAAACCCAATTGCTGTTCATTG
>NZ_CP078523.1:11266-11963 GCF_019264745.1 Acinetobacter sp. Colony158
CCAGTGTATAAACGACTTTTTGAGCAGTGGTCATANCCCTACTTCTTGTAATCTAGCGCGTACTACAGCATTGACTGGTGAACGTAATACACTTTGGCTTAATTGATATTCAATCAAATTCAGATTCGCCTGACTGACGTCAAATTGTGCTTTGGTGGCAGCCCGATCTTCAGCCCTTGCCCCTTTTTCTAACAAAACAAGATTGGCTTGTTGTTCTTTGACCGTGGCAGCAGCAGTCTTCTGGCTGGCTCTAGCAAATCGAGCTCCTGCTGACTCATGGCTTGCCCTGCGGTACTATTACTCAATGACTGTAAACGCTGAACATCTTTAGTGGCTTTTTCAAACTGTGCTTGTGCAGAAGCCAACTGTGCTTGAGCTTGGGTAATTTGTTCAGGTCGAGTGCCTACTTGCTGTGCAATAACGGCTTGTTTTTGTACATTCAATTGCGCTTGTGCTTGTTGTTTTTGTATATCAAGTGCATCGGTATTAAGCTCTGCCAATATTTGCCCTTGATGAACTTGATCACCTTCCTGAACATTTAAGCGCTGAATACGCCCCGCCTGTTCAAACGCCAATGACACTTGTCGAATATCAACATTGCCATACAAGGTCAACTCCTGTTCTGAAGATTTATCTTTATTCCAATACCAATAGGCTACAAATGCTAGGGCAATGATCAGAACGACCAATATAGTCA
>NZ_CP078523.1:11981-12055 GCF_019264745.1 Acinetobacter sp. Colony158
GTGAGTCGCCTTGAATAAAATTATTAAAGTTTAAATTCAATTTAAATTTAAATTACCTCAACTTGACAAAAAAA
>NZ_CP078523.1:12062-12358 GCF_019264745.1 Acinetobacter sp. Colony158
TTAAAAGCAAAATTTGATTTAGGTTATCTTATGTCCAGATCTCGTCGCCGCGATGGTGATTTAACAAAAGCGAAAATTATTGAAGCAGCAGGTCATTTAATTGCGCAAGAAGGTTTAGCTCAAACCACCAATAAAGCAATTGCCCAACTGGCACAGGTCGATCTTGCCGCAATCAATTATCATTTTGAAGGACGAGATGGCTTGTATAAAGCAGTTTTGGTAGAAGCCCATCGACATTATATCGACGAACAGCAATTGGCGGAGTTAGTACAAAGCTCACTCTCTCCTACTCGAAA
>NZ_CP078523.1:12365-12446 GCF_019264745.1 Acinetobacter sp. Colony158
TTTTTTTGAAACACTCATTCAGAAATTGGTTGAAAAAGATCTTTGGCATAGTAAAGTTTTTATTCGTGAGTTATTTGCCCT
>NZ_CP078523.1:12453-24640 GCF_019264745.1 Acinetobacter sp. Colony158
ATTTAGAACAATTCATGGCACATGATGGTGCCAGAAAATTTCATTATATTCGCCAAATTATCAGTCAGGTCTCAGGACTAGATGAAAACCATCCTCAATTTTGCCTTGTGTGCTAAGTGTCGTTGCACCATGTATGATGCTGATTATTGCCAGCAACAATGTTCCAACACCGCTACAAAATATTTCTCAGATGGACTCACAGCAATTACTTCAACATCTCATGACGTTCTCTCTGGCTGGTTTACAAGCCATTAAGCAAAATCAGCCATAAGTAACCGATATTTTTAATTCATGTGAAGCCTTTAGTAGGCTTACAAACTATTTTTGGTCGTTAACATGGACTTTTAATGCTTCCATCTTTCGACTCAATTGTTGTATCAAGATTGAGAAATTCTGGAAAGTTGACGACGTTGCCCTGCACAAAGCGCCAGTGTTAAAGGCTGAATACCCTTTTCATGAATCGGAATAAACACTAACTCTTTATTTGCAACCGCTGTGTAAACATCCAGATAACTTAAAATTGCAATGCCCATATTTCTTTTTAACATGGAAATCATAAGACGAATATCATTGGTCAGGGTTTGATGTATAGGCACGATATGCTGCTTTTTATACATAGCCATCACTCGCTCATGAATAATTAAAGGAGCATCTGCCATGATATGACGACTTTCAAAGGTATCCGCCAGTGTGAGTTTGGACTGGGTAGCAAGAGCATGATCTGGACTCATGACAAAACCGATTGGAATTTCAATGAAAGATAAAACATCAAGTTGAGTATGAATGATAGGATCTAAAATCAAACCAAAATCGATTTCGGTGTTGATAATTTTTTGAATAATCACTTTACTTTCATGGGTATGAATATTGAAGCTAATCCACGGATATTGCTGCTGTAAATCGGCCAAGGATTCAATCACAAAGCCGTCACTTAAAGCAGAAATCAATCCTAATTCGATGGAACCACGCTTTAGCCCCTGTATCTCATCAAAACGAATACGGGTTTGCTGAAATTCTTTTTTCCAACGTAATAAATCTGAATAAAGTAATTCGCCTGCGAGCGTTAGTTTTAAACCATTGGGCAAACGTTCAAAAGTGCAATATCTAATTGTTCTTCAGCAAGCGTTATTTGGCGGTGCACAGCTGACACTGAAATAAAAAGCTGTTCTGCCGCTTTGTGTAAATTTTCGGTTTCAGCCACCACCAAAAAGTACTCAGCAAAGCGTGAAAATGGGACGTTCATCAATGTCATGGCCTAGCAAATGCATCACGTTTAAGATCATTCTGTTTTTTAGAACAGTTTATACAAATCATTCTAATAGATAATATACAGCATCTATTCAATACTGCATCCAATCTCAACAAAATTATCTACAAGGTGCAGCCATGAATGCCATCCCAGTGATCAATTTAATCAATAAACCCTGCAATAGCCAATTCGAAGATCGGGATTGGGAAATTCTTTCTCAACATTGGTATCCAGTAGCTCGCATTGAAGATGTTTCAACTCAACCGCAACAAGTGACATTGTTAGATGTCAAAATGGCATTGTATAAAACTGAATCTGGCGACATCCATCTGGTACGGGATATTTGCCCACATCGTGGTGTTCCTTTAACAAAAGGATGGGTGGAAGGTGAAGAAATTGTGTGTCCTTATCATGGTTTACGCTATAACGCAGCAGGCCAATGTACAAAAATACCTGCGCAGCCAGAGCTGATCAAGATTTCAGATCGCTTTCGTCTAAGCAAATTTCCTGTTGTGCAAAAATATGGTCTGATCTGGACCAGCATCCAAAACCACGATGTCGAATCTGCTCATTTCCCAGTGCTTGATACATGGAAGATCCAGCTCATCAAGCCATTTTACCACCTTATGTAGATATCGCAGGTTCGAGTGGTCGTCAGCTTGAAGGATTTATTGATGTGGCACATTTTGCATGGGTACATCACGAAGCTTTTGCGAGCCGTGAAAATCCTGTCGTTCCTAAATATTCAACTATCAAAACAGATTATGGCCTCCAAACAGAATATGTCAGCGATGTAAGTAACTACCGCACGGTTTGCAGCATTTAGCTCCTGAAGGTTTTTTATGGAAACGTGTGTTTGATGTTTATCCACCATTTTCGGCCATATTAACTGTACATTTTCCTCATGATGGAATCCTCAAGATTTTAAATGCTTGCTGTCCAATGTCTCATAATAAAACTCGTTTATTTGTACCACTCACCCGTAATTTTGATACAACAGGTGATTTACAAGCTGTGTACGACTTTAATGCACAAATTTTTACAGAGGATCAAGACATGGTGGAAGCACAAAAGCCTGAAGAATTACCGCTTGATTTGATGATGGAAGCACATTTTGAAGCCGATCGCTCTTCAACGATGTATCGTCGTATCTTGGTGGACTTAGGCTTGAGTAAACGCTATACAGTATGATGTATAGCTTAGGCTTTAACTCGACAGCCTATGCTTAAGATACCTCGGGTTGTGATCATTCCATTATTCAAAGTGCTAAAAACATAAAAAACTTGTCAAAACTTTACAATGCAGTTTTAACTAGTTGGAGATAAAAATGACCACCAGTTTGCAGACTGGTACAATCAGTTACTTTTTTTAAATATGGAGGGGTGGATGAACCGAAAATTATTAACAGCGGAAGGCTATCAACGTTTGCAACATGAGTTAAATCATCTGGTGCGCAAAGAACGACCTGAAATTACTAGTATTGTGTCTTGGGCAGCCAGTCTCGGCGATCGGTCTGAAAACGCAGACTACCACTACAATAAAAGAAAGTTAAGAGAAATTGATCGTCGAATCAGATACTTAACCAAACTTTTTGAGGTTGCGCACAAAGTTGAATATAGTCCCGAACAAGACGGTAAAGCATATTTTGGTGCATGGGTGGCGTTAGAAAATGATGACGGAGAAACCATTCAGTTTCGTATTGTCGGCGATGAAGAAATTTATGGTCGCAAAGATTACATTTCCCTTCAGTCACCTATGGCAAAAGCCTGTTTAGGAAAAAGCATCGATGATGAAGTACAGGTCTTAACCCCTTCTGGCAAGAAAAACTGGTATATCATTGGGATCAGTTACTCAGATCCATCTGCATGAATCTCATACCAGCCCTTTAAAAAAAGCCAACTGGTTTGGTTTTGCGCCGACGATGCTCTTTAAGTGAAATTTCATGATCTCCACCAACTAAAACACAACATTGTCTTTACAAGAATTAGCATTTTATCCGTGATTTCAACATGTAGAAATTATATAAATACATCTCTTTTTTAAATCATTAACTTAGCAATTGGTCGGTATGTTTTTTATGCAAAATATTTGACATTTAGATTCAAGGTGACTATTATTCGCCCTGACTTACATTTGGTCATTTTTTAAACTATGTAGTATTTCTACATAGTGTCAGTTTTTCTATAGTCATTTTTTGAATGACGTCATGACTGCCCACCCTCTTGGATTTACCAACTTGTTGAAAATCTGGAAGCATTTTGTCTGGATTTTTAGGGCGTAAATTATCTGTAGCGGAGACAACATGCACAGTAGTTCAACCACTGGATCGAGGCTTGGCCTAAATTCACTATTTCCTTCCATCCCATTTAGAGCCTTAGCGCTAAGCACCGCCCTCATTCCTTTTCATAGTATTAATGCGGGTAAAACACATCAATATAATGATGTCTTAAATAGCAGTACACTCACCGTTGTCGCAGTTGAATCTCCCACGACTGTATTCAAAGAAGGTCAGTTTTTACATGGTTTTGGCTACGACCTTACCAGACAGTATGCAAAAAGTTTAAATGTTAAGCTGAATTTTAAAACTGTGAAAGACAATGCGACCGCCTTAAATATGGTTGCACAAGGTAAAGCAAACTTTGCCATGACTACTGCAACTTTTAAAACGGTCGAAAATAAGCATTTGATTTCATTTTCAGCCAGTTGCGGTGACGACACCAATTTGGCCAAAAATGGTTTAAATACTCAACTGAATTGGGTATTTAAATATGCCGATGATCCACTTTCACAAACAGCCAGTGGATTTATTTGTCAAAGCAAACAAAACGGTATTACCGGCCAATTAGCGTCATTTTATAATCGCAACGTGGTTACACCTGAATCGTGGCCCACCATTAAACGTGATTTAGATAATCGCTTACCGATCTATAAGGCAAGTTTCAAGAAAACTGCTGAAAAGTATGATTTGGACTGGCAACTACTGGCTGCAATTGGTTATCAGGAATCGTATTTGAAACCTAATTCAGTTTCACCTACAGGTGTCCGTGGGCTGATGATGCTCACCAACAATACCGCACGGGCGATGGGTGTAACCGATCGTGTTGATCCAGCACAAAGTATTCAAGGTGGCGCTAAATATTATGATCTGATGCTCAGTCAATATCAGGATATCCCCTACCCAGACCGTAACTGGTATGCCTTAGTGGCTTATAACATGGGGCCAGGTGCCGTTAGTCAGATCCAGAAGCGTTTACAAAACCAAGGTAAAAACCCAAATAACTGGGTCGTTTTTATGATTATTTAAATCGTAATAAAGCCAGTAATGGTCGTTATCGTCAGGCTGTACAGTATGTCACTCGCATTCGAGCCTATGTAGAGCACATTAAAACCAGTGAACGCTGGATTGATGTTTAATATTTGGATTTATCTTAAAGTCTGTTGCTGTTTAGAAAAAAAGCTTAGTCCAGACGGACTAAGCTTTTTTATACCGCACTATTATGCTGTTTGTTCAAGCACTTTTTTGAACAAAGTTTTTTGTTCCTGACTCGGTTTAGCAGTCTGCAATGCCATCAATTGAGACATATCACCCTGTACTTTAATTTTACCCGTCATAAATGCCTGCATAGCTGCAGCCATATCAAACTCTAGAAACACTTTACGAAGAGTTTCAGCATCCATATTCAACGTTGTTTTTGCATTTGATGACAAACCCTTTTGAATTTTTCCGCCATCTAAAGCTAATTCGGTGTTGCCAGTAGAATCGGTAACAACAAGATTAATTGCCAAATTCGCCAATGCTGGTGGTAAATTTAAGTCACCTGCCTCAGCAGTTAATTGGTCGACAGTAGAAAACCAGTCATCAGTTAAAAATGCAGGCATGTTTTTTCCTCAAATATATTTGTTCAATTCCTTGTGTTGACTAAATCAAGCATAGACAACATCATTTTGAAGCAATTTGCTTGTGCATTGTTATAGCACGTTCTTTTTATTTTGAGCTAACCTTTTTTGTACGCACCATTCATTTCTGATTATTTTCAAACTCATTGTGTAAAAAAATGCTAACTTATAAGTAAGTTAGCATTTAAATGGCTTATTCAGCGGCAAAACTCAGATTAACAACATCCAGTTTTTTCTTGATTTCTTCAGGGTCTTTAAAATCCAATTCGCGTTGTGAATCAAGTACTTCAAAATCAAACAATTCTCGATCTGCCAATTGTGATGGTGAGACATTTTGCAAAGCACCAAAGATACTGTGTAGGCGTTTTGGATACTGTTTGTCCCATTCACGTAACATGTCGTTCAACATGGCACGTTGCAGGTTTTCCTGAGAACCGCACAAATTACATGGGATAATTGGGAACTGACGCATTTCGGCATATTTGATGATGTCTTTTTCTTCAACATACGCCAAAGGACGAATCAAAATATTTTTTTTATCTGAAGATAAAAGTTTGGGTGGCATCGCCTTCAGACTACCGCCATGAAACAGGTTTAAAAAGAAAGTCGCAATAATATCATCACGATGATGTCCAAGCGCAACTTTGGTCGCCCCTATTTCCTGAGCAAAACCATAAAGCGAACCACGACGTAACCGTGAGCAAACGGCACAATACGTTTTACCCTCAGGGGTTAAACGCTTGGTAATGGTATAGGTGTCTTTTTCCAAAATGTAATAGGGAATATGATTTTCTTCCATATAACGTGGCAAAACATCTTCTGGAAAACCCGGCTGTTTCTGGTCCAAATTTACTGCAACGATATCAAAATTAATCGGCGCGATACGTTTAAACTGCAATAAAATATCCAGCAAAGTGTAGCTGTCTTTGCCACCAGACACACACACCATGACTTTATCGCCATCCTCAATCATCTTAAAGTCACGAATCGCATGACCGACCTGACGGCGAAGCTTTTTGAGCAAACGATAATATGCTGAACTGGTTGGCAGCTCAGGTTTAAAATTAAATCCCTGATCGGACTCAACTGGCGAGTACATAGACACACGTTACCATAAGAAAAATACCGCATAATTTTATCCGATTCATCCATGAAGCGCACCTAAAGAATTTTAATTTCTCTGCTTTGTCATTTTTAAGATTTATACTGGTCAGCTTTAAAGAAAAAATTAAGCCTGATTGAGTAAGATTTGGTCAAGATGCTTATATTTTGGACTTTTCCACAGTTTTCCACAAAACCTGTGGATAAAATTGTGGATTTCTTTAGGCTTGACAAAGTATTGTGATGTGAAAATAAGGCTTTTGTTTAAATTGATCATTTTTTAATCAATTATTTTTATTTATATTTTTCAACATTTTAAACATGTCAAGCAGACTTTTCTAAAATATTTTTTAATTTTTTTTTGATGAAGATTCAGACAAAAAAACTTGATTTTATTTGTCAAACAGCTTTAAAAAAACTAACATCAAATCTAGCCAATTTACTTTTTTTGTTAAACTAGATTACGTGACGTTACACATTTTGATACAGCGAATAATATACAATGAAAAAGAGTGTGCATTTTTCTTTACATTTTATTTTGGGGTCAGTCGTTACAGCCATAATGACTGTAGCTACGCATGCTGGACAAATTTACATTTATAAGGATAGAGAGGGCGGCACCTTACTCACCAATCGAAAAAGTTCAGATCGCTCACTGACAAAAATTAAAGCCACGTATTATCCAGACAGTAATATTCATTCTTATCGCAACTGGGGCAACTCTGAAGCCGCCGTTTTACCAAGCTATAGTAAAAATAAGAATGCATTTGATCAAATTATTCGTCAGGCGGCTCAACAGCATGGTATTTCTGAAGGTTTGATTAAAGCCGTCATGCATACTGAGTCTGGTTTTAATACCAATGCCCGCTCACCTGTAGGTGCACAAGGTTTAATGCAACTGATGCCTGCGACAGCAAAGCGTTTTAATGTGTCTAATGTTTATGATCCCTACGAAAATATTTTTGGCGGTGCCAAATATTTAAGCTGGTTGCTGAAACGCTTTAATGGCAATACTCAACTCGCATTGGCAGCGTATAATGCGGGCGAAGGTAATGTCGATAAATATGGTGGCATTCCCCCTTTTCGTGAAACACAAGACTATGTGCACCGTGTGACCAGTCGCTTTAACAATCTTTACGCCTCAGGCGTGAGTAATAGTTCGACGACCACACCAGCGCCTCAAATTATCGCCCAGTCTGCCAATTATAATAGCTCGGCGACAGCCGTTAATCCGCGTACCGACAACCCAACTAAATATAGTCGTCAGGTTATTTCTGTGTCGAATAACAGTTTTACCGATGCCCCAGGCACCTATGTGACTGATAATGCGACAGCATCTGCTAGAATTCATATTTCAAATTAGAGAGTTAGGCCACATACAATAGTTAACTTAAAAATTCCTTAAATAAAATAATAGGTCTTGAATTTTTAAGAAAAGCCCCTCATATTTAGCCTAATGATTTTAGGATCATGCTGTATTTTATTTTAATACCCTAAAAGAGGATTTACTCAATGATGCGGATTGGTTTGTTTTTGCTAACCAACCTCGCGGTACTGGTTGTAGCTGGCATTATTTTGTCACTCTTCGGTGTCGGTAGTTACCATGGCGCGGGTGGCTTAAATCTAGGCAACCTCTTGGTCATCTGTTTTGTGTTTGGTATGGTTGGCTCTCTCGTTTCACTGTTCATGTCTAAATGGATGGCGAAAAAAACCACAGGCACAGAATTGATCGATCCGAATGCTCCACGTAATCAGGCGGAAGCATGGTTATTGCAAACTGTTGCAGAACTTTCGCAACGTGCAGGCATTCAAATGCCCGAAGTGGGAATTTTCCCCTCTTACCAGTCCAATGCATTTGCGACCGGCTGGAACAAAAACGACGCGCTTGTATCTGTGTCAAGTGGTTTGCTTGAACGGATGAATAAAGACGAATTACGTGCAGTACTGGCTCATGAGATTGGTCACGTTGCCAATGGTGATATGGTCACGCTTGCTCTGATTCAAGGTGTCGTCAACGCCTTCGTGATGTTCTTTGCGCGCGTGATTGGTGATTTTATCGATCGTAACGTATTTGGTCGTCAAGACGGCGAAGCGCCAGGCATGGGTTATTTTGTCGTGACCATTGTACTGGATATCGTGTTTGGTATTTTGGCTTCAACAATTGTGCTATGGTTTTCACGCCAACGCGAATACCGTGCCGATGAAGCAGGTGCACGTTTAGCAGGTAAACAAGCCATGATCTCTGCATTGTTACGCCTACAAGCTGAATCTGAACTGCCTGATCAAATGCCAAAAGAAATGAAAGCATTTGCGATTGCTGAAGGTAAAGAACAAGGCTTTAGTTTAGCCGCATTGTTTCATACTCATCCGAGCATTGAACAACGTGTTGCTGCGTTACAACAGTTAAATTGTCCATAAATTAATGAAGCAATGAAAAGAGAAATGCTAGTCCTGATTGACTGGCATTTTTTATTGATGGGATCACAATCACTGACGACCTTGATACAGTGACCAAATATAATGCGTTCCCATCCACAGACCCGCAACTAAGAATATTAGAAAAATCAGTCCAATCAAATCTGGTAAGTGCAACCAAATCCAGCTCACCACAGGATTTCGCCAAAATGCAGACTGTTGCTGTTTTCTTTCCAGCGCTTCATGCAGATACGGGTGTATCAGATGTGATTGACTTTGAATTTGGTATTCTTCACGAATATGTTCATGTACGATATCCAGTGCCTTACGACTCGGGCGAATAAAAATATCAAATAATGTTCCTGCGACTGGAATACAGCCTACCACCGCATCCATCGCAGCCAATTTTATTACTGGATTCAACTTATGTTGCGGTACGCCAATTTGCCTGGCTTTGTAAATGGCATAACAAGTCAGCGCAAATCCTGCTGCATCGCCAGCAAAAGGAATTGTACTTAGGGCGGCATCTGCTCCTACGCCTTGCTTGGTAAAAGGAATACGCACCACGCTATCCATCATATTGGCGAACTTGGCCAAATCGCGCTCTAGCTTAATGACTTCGTGTTCTGTTAATTTTTTTTGTTCCGTCATAAAAACTCTAAATCAAATGGATTGAAGTAGTTTAATGCATTCCAGTATTTTTGTTCTGACTTTCATCAAGGGTCTGGTGATCTTTCACAGATGTTGCGACTAGGAATGAAATGTCAGTAGATCGTAATTCTCTAGATGTTCACTTGATTCAACAACTGAGCAGCAATAAATAAATAAATGATCACTCCTGTTGCATCACAAATCGAAGTGACCAATGGAGCGGAAGCACTGGCTGGATCTAAACCGAGTTTATCTAAAATAAAAGGCAAACTCATTCCAATGATACTACCAATCAAGACAATGCCGATCATGCTTAAAATGAGCACTAATGCGACCATCGTATCGCCACGAATATAGCCTAATATCGCGACTGCAATCGCCATGGTAATTCCTAATCCTAAGGCGACCAGACATTCTCGACCAAGCAATTTAAACCAATCTTTCATGACCACGTCACCCGTGGCTAAAGCACGAACCATCAAAGTTGCCGATTGCGAGCCTGCGTTCCCTCCACTTCCAACCAGTAATGGCAAGAAAAAAACCAATACAATATTAGATTGAATCACCGATTCAAAATGTGAAATCCCTAACCCTGATAACAAACTGCCAAAGACCAGAATCACCAGCCAAAATACTCTTTTACGATAAAGTAAGAAAAGAGATGCTTCCTTGATATTCAAACTGGGGGCTGAAGCCTCTACCCCACCTACTTTTAAAAAGTCCTCACTGGCTTCTTCACTGGCGACATCCATGGCATCGTCATAAGTTACAATACCCAACAAAGTCCCTTGATGGTCAATCACTGGAAGTGCAATTAAGTCATAATGCGCGATTTTCTTAGCAACTTCATCTTGATCATCATCCACATAGGCACTAATTACATCGGTATTCATTAACTCTCGAATCAACTGTTGTAAGGGCGCTAAAACCAGTTCATGCAATGACACTACCCCGATCAGATGACGTTTTTCATCAATAATATAAGATTCATAAATGGTTTCCGCATCAGGTGCCTGTAACCTGATCGTCTGCATCGCCTCTGCAACAGTCATGTCCTGATTTAGTGTGACATATTCTGAGCTCATGATTGCGCCAGCGGTTTCCTCCTGATAAGTCGAAAGACGGCGTATATCTTCGCGTTGTGCTTGCGCCAAAGCGGGCAGTAAAGCTTGTTGTTCTTGAGAATCCAGACGTTTGAATAAATCGGTGCGCTTATCTGAGGGCATTTCAGATACGATTTCAGCTAAACTCGTTCGTGAAAACTCATGTACCAACTTAGCTTGATAAGCAGGATCAATTTTGGCAAAGATTTTCGCGCGGCGCGGTAAGTGTTCTAAAAGCTGACAACTGAATTGTGCTGGCATGTGTTCTAACACTTCGGCAATATCTGCCTTTTTCATGCCCGCAACCAGTGTAATAGCTCGCTCAATATCAAATTGAGTCATCGCTTCGTAGACTTGAGACAAAAGCGCAGCATTCATGATCGACCCTCAAAAACTGAAGCAGTGCTTCAAACTTCATCTGTTTATGCTTATAAAGTATGCGTAGACACGAATAAAAATTAGACTATTCTGTCTGGCTTAATTTTATTTTTTACCTGAATTAATCGATCGAATACATATCAAAAAGGTAACGATGACTTGAACGGCTATCAAATTTTCTATCAAGATTCAGCGGTTCAATTTTTGGTTTTGTTTTTCATCAGATAATCTTTTTGATTTCATCGTTTAGCTGGCTGGTATTTAAACATAGAGCGAATCACGACATATATCAATGGAATGAATAGAAGAACCAGAATCGTGCCGAATAACACCCCACCAAAAACACTATAACCAATGGCCTGACGGCTGAGCGCACCTGCGCCCGTAGAAAACATCAACGGTACCACACCTGCACCAAAAGCCAGTGAAGTCATGAGAATAGGACGTAAGCGCAAACCCGCAGATTTTAAGGCGGCATCAATTGCACTGGCACCCTGCTCTTGCAAGTTCGCGGCAAACTCCACCATCAAAATCGCGTTTTTACAAGACAAGCCAATTGTGGTCAGTAAAGCAATTTGAAAATAAATATCATTGGCAAAGTTAAACCAATAACTAAACAGAATGGTTCCGCCAATGCCTAATGGAATCGCCATCATCACCACGGTTGGAATCGACCAACTTTCATAGAGCGCAGCCAAGCATAAAAAGATAAATGCAATCGAAATGATATATAGCCAAATCGCCTGATGACTCGATTGTAATTCTTGATATGAAAGCCCACTCCATGCCAAACCGATATCTGGCATATCAGCAACCATTTGGCTGATATGCTGCATTGCCTGACCTGTACTAGAACCATTGGCGGCATCGGCTTCTAGTTCGATCGCAGGATACCCCATAAACCGCTCCAACAAAGGCGGTGCACCTTGCCATTGCACAGCACTAAACTGATTAAACGGGATCATTTGACCTTGGGTATTTTTGACAAACCAGTAACTTAAGTCTTCAGGTTTAGAACGATAAGGGGCATCACCTTGCAAATAAACCCGTTTGATACGACCACGATCAATAAAGTCATTGATATAAGTTCCACTCCATGCAGTCGATAAAGTTCGATTAATATCATTGACATTGACACCATTTGCCATCGCAATCCGATGATCAATTTTAATGTTTAATACTGCCTGATCATCATTACCTTTTTTATCAAGATTGCTGACTTGTTGACTCTTTGCACTTTGCTGTTGCAGATTTTGAAAACTAGCAATCAGTTTGTCACGCCCCAAACCTTTCACATCCTGTATCCAGAAATCCACTTTATCTGAATTCCCCAAACCACGAATCACTGACGGCATTAAGACATTAATTCGTGCCTGATTATTTTTTGAAAAAT
>NZ_CP078523.1:25590-31118 GCF_019264745.1 Acinetobacter sp. Colony158
AATATTTCGAAGCTCTGGCACGAATTTGTTGTGCGCTATTTTGATTACCCTTACGATCATCCCAATGTTTCAGAGAAACATAGGCTTGCCCTAGATTTTGCCCTGTTCCTGAGAAATTACGGCCATTAATCACCATAATGCCATTGGTGTTGTTCTTTTCAGTAGTCTGAAAATAATCAGAGATTTGTTTACCAACTTCTTCAGTTTTACTCAATGGCGTCCCTTCAGGTAAAGTGAATTGAACCATCAAAGCGCCCTGATCTTCCTGCGGCAGGAAACTCGTCGGCAATGCCCGATAAATTAAAACAAAGCTGACAATCAAGAGGATAAAAGCAGCACCAGAAATATATTTAAAATCAATGGATTTTTTAGAAAGTGTTAAATAATGGCTTTTGAGTTTATCCAGACTTCGATTAAACCACTGTGCCCATCGAAACTGCTTGTTTTGGGGTTTGAGAAGTACAGCACATAAAGCAGGCGTTAAGATCAAAGCGACCATTAAAGACAGTGCCATCGCTGCGACAAGGGTAATCGAAAATTGTCGATAAATAATTCCTGTTGCGCCACTAAAAAATGACATCGGAATAAAAACCGCGGTGAGTACCAAAGTAATCCCCACCAAAGCGCCACCAATTTCCTGCATGGACTCAATACTAGCTTGTCTGGCATCGACCTGTTGCTCATGCATAATCCGTTCGACATTTTCAACCACCACGATGGCATCGTCGACCAATAAACCAATTGCGAGTACCATGGCAAATAAGGTCAAAGTATTAATACTCATCCCCAAAACGGACAAAATCGCAAATGTCCCTAATATCACCACAGGGACGGTGATCTCGGGAATTAAGGTGGCGCGCCAGTTTTGTAAAAACAAAAACATGACCAAGACCACCAATACGATGGCTTCTACCAATGTTGAAACGACTTGGGAGATTGACTCTTTGACAAACGGTGTATCATCACGTGGATAAATCACAAAATAACCGTCTGGCAAATTTTTCTTGAGGGTTTCGACTTCGGCGTACACCGCTTTTGCGGTTTGCATCAGATTTGCACCTACTGCAAGGGAAATCGATAATCCTGAACCTGGATAACCATTGAGTCGGTTAAATACCTGATAGTTTTCAGCACCGACCTCAACCCTTGCTACATCTTTAAGATAAACAAAACTGCCATTTTGATTGGCTTTAATAATAATATTTTCAAATTGTTCTGGCGTTTGCAGCAGTGAACCCGATGTCACTTTGGCATTCAGATATTGATCATTACTGGCTGGTAATTCACCAATTGCCCCTGCCGCAACTTGGGTATTTTGATTTTCAATTGCAGTACGGACATCACTGACCATAAGCTGATACTGTCTAAGTTTGGTTGGATCTAACCAGATCCGCATCGCGTATTGCGAACCAAAAACATTGACCTCACCAACACCTTCAATACGGCTTAGATTCAACTCAAAGTTATTGCTTAAATAATCAGAAATATCAATATTGCTTGAGCGACCAGAACGATCACCCAATCCAATCACCATAAATGAATCACTTAAGGATTTACGAACGGTAATCCCTTGACGCTGTACATCATCTGGAAGACGATTAATCGCACCATTCACGGCATTTTGCACCTGAACCTGTGCTTCATCGGGATCTGTCCCTTGTGCAAAATACAGGCTGATGCGACTGCTACCATTGGCATCACTACTGGAACTAAAATACAATAAATGATCAATTCCCTTGATCTGTTGCTCCAAGACTTGAGTCACGCTATCTTCAACAGCCTGTGCATCGGCACCGCTATAGCTTGCAGAAACCGTAATCCGTGGTGGCGCAATATCTGGATAACGCTCAACAGGCAAATTTAAAACTGAAAACAAACCCACCGCCATCACAATAATGGCAAGTACACAAGCAAAAATGGGACGATCAATAAAAAATCTGGAGAGCATGAGCGCTTTACTTCCAATGTAAGGGAGCGAAATGTCAAATAAAAATGTTCAGTTGCAACGATGATCAACTTGAATAATCTATTGATAATCAATGAGTCTTTATTTAAATACAAGCATTTTTAATATAAATTTTCAGAGCAGAAAAAAAACGGATAAATCATGGAGATTATGTATAAAGACTGCGATTTTAAAGGCCTTTCTTCATCAAAAAAACATCAAAACGTCATCACCTTGTCAAATTATATCGTCATGCTACCCAATCAACCTTTTTTTAAATCAGGTTGTTGAAGATCGATAACAATCATCAAAAAATTTCTACATTCCTCATATAGTCTTAAGTAAAATTCTTCAAACTTCAAAGCATCTTTTGATAACGGTAAATGTCCATGAAAACCCCTTCTCCTTCTCCATACAAAGGTCAACACGGCATCAAGCGCATTCTCAATGCGACCAGCTACTCCATCTCGGGTTTTAAAGCTGCATTTAAACTCGAAGCCGCATTTAGACAAATTATCTTGCTGAATATTGTGTTATTGGTGGTGAATTTAAGTCTGGACTTTAGCCCAGTTGAACGGATTTTACTGATTGGCGTTGGTTTCATTGCCATTATTGTTGAATTATTTAATTCTGCGATTGAAGCTGTGGTGGATCGAATTTCACTTGAAAAACATGAACTGTCTAAAAATGCCAAAGATATGGGTAGCGCTGCTCAATTTGTTGCCTTAAGCCTGATCGCAATCACTTGGTTGATTGTTTTATGGGGATAAAAATAATATCTCTAATTTTATGATGGGCAAAGCAAAAAAATCAAAGATGCTTATACCTATTTAAATAAGATATAAACATCCCAATATCAAAGCCATATTTTACAAAGTTTAGCAAGGAAAAAAGTAAATAAGGAGACCCTAAACTTTTAGCCAATAGGCTAAAACAAAAAATGAGCTATAGATCAAGATTTTTCAAAAATACCCATGGAAAAATACCTTGATCATGTCCATCACTAAAACAGATTTGAGCGCCATATCCCTGATCAAACATAGCGGTAACTTGCACAGTATGTGCATCTACAACCGCTTGGTGACGTAGACGTTTGGCCTTACAGAAACCGCAAGGGCAGATTTCACGAAGTTGTTGATGGCTGATGAGCAGATCCTTATCGGGCCATTTGAATGCAATGGTATGTTGTTGTACATCGACATGGATATTTGGTTTAAGTTGCATGCGCATATTCCCGAATCTGATCCAGACCGATACGAATTGCTTTACGCACTTCAGGATCAGGATCCTGTTCATGATCGCGGAGTAGTTGCGTAGATTGCTCGCCACCAATCTCACCCAGTGCCAGTGCAACTTCCTTACGTAAATTACTGATCTCATGCTTGAAATTTTCTGCCAGACAATCCAGTGCCAATCTGGATTTTAACAGTCCCAGACTTCTGGTCACCGCAATTCTGACCTGCCAGTAAGGATCCAGCAATAATGGCAATAAGGCTTGCTCAAGTGCAGTCGCCCTAAGTTTACCGATGGTCAAAGCTGCTTCGACCCGCAATTGCCAATCAGGAGCGTGTAAAGCACTTTCTAATGCAGTGCTGACTTGCGGCGATATCTGCTGAGTATAGCTCAGCCCCCAGTCGCAATACGACGTGTTTCTTGATCAATATCGTTCTGAGCAATATCAGCCAGAATGTCTACGGCCTGCTGTTGTTGCAACCAGCTTAAAGCACTGACTGCCTCGCGACGTACATGAATATCGCGATGTTGAGTATGTTGCAAAATACGGTCATATGAAGCAATTGATCGTAATGGTTTAAGCGCACGCAATATGGCAATTTTTACCATGCTATTATTGGAGTCCAGATAAGCTGCAAGGATCTCGGCAGATTCAGGATTTTTTACTTCACTCAGGCTGTGTGTCGCCGCATCGACTACCATCATTGAGTCATCATTCAAGGCATTTGCCAATGCCTGTAAGGATGCAGGATCTTCCCAACCCTCTAGTCGTTTTGCCGCTTCCTGACGAACGATCACTGCGGGATCATGCTGAAGTGCATAATGTAACCATGGTAAAAGTTCTTCGCGTTCTTCTTCTGCAATGTGCATCAGGGTAATGAAACGAATTTTTTCATCATTCGTGTTTAACTGCCTAAAAAATTTTTGATCATCTTCATCAAGATCAAGCACTTGTGGGTATTGAATAGACATGTATTATCCTTTTTCGATGTTATGAATGCAGCTGTTAACCCTCAAGGTCATTCTTCCAATAAATTATTTCAATAAATATGGAATATTGACCTGAATCGCATCTGTCGGGCAGTCCTTTTCACACGGCATGCAGTACCAGCATTCATCAAACTGCATAAAGGCTTTTTGGGTATGCGGATCAATCGCCAGTAAATCCAGCGGGCAGACATCTACACAAACCGTACATCCCTTGTCAGCAATACATTTATCTTCATCGACCAAAACTGGAGCGACGCTACGATGATTAATTTCTTTAAAAATAAGTGCCATTTGTCATGATCCTTCTGTTTAACCTGTTACAGTTTCTTTATGCGCTTTCTGGATACGAAGCTGATCATAGGACTGTGCTTCACTTTCATGAATCGGAACCACATAAGGTTCAATGGCCTTTTTAAAACTCACCATATTGCCTTGTTCATCTTTTTTCAGATGGGCATGGCAAAACCAGTTTTCGTTATTTTTTTCGGGAAAATCTGCACGGTAGTGGTATAACCCCCAACGACTTTCAGTCCGAAAGAGTGATGCTCTAGCTGCCATTTCAGCGCAGTCCCGAATCACAGATACCTCTGCGGCGCGCATCAACTCATGTGGGTTGTGGACCGCAATCTGCAAAATATCCTGCTTGATTTCTTCAAAACGGCGCAAACCGATTTCCATTTTTTGTCGTGTTTTGGGCGGCTGTAAATAATCATTCACAAAGCGACGTAATTTATACTCGACCTGTTCAGGTGATAGCCCTTCCTGACGAGATAACGGCGCATAGATTCTGGCTTTTTCCTGTTCAATCTCCGCCTGATTTAGGTTGCTGTCTTTGACATCAATCACATATTGCGCAGCATTGACCCCAGCAAACCAACCATAAGTAAATGCACCTAACATATAATTATGTGGTACAGCGGCCATATCACCCGCACTATATAAACCTTTGACCGAAGTTTCCGCTTTCTCGTTCACCCATACGCCGGATGCACTGTGCCCACTACAAAAACCAATCTCGGAAATATGCATCTCGACCATATCGTGACGGTAATTTGTGCCTCGCCCCTGATGAAAACGACCTCGGCTCGGACGCTCATTGCTATGTAAAATCTCCTCAATCGTCTGGATAGTCTCTTCCGCCAGATGATCAACTTTAAGGAATATAGGACCATTGCCACTTTCCAGTTCCTGATAAAATTCCCACATCATCTGTCCGCTCCAGTAATCACACTCAATAAAGCGTTCACCTTTACTGTTGGCGGTGTAACCGCCTAGCGGTCCAGTAACATACGCACAGGCAGGACCGTTATAATCCTTAATCAGTGGATTAATCTGAAAGCATTCCAGATTGGATAATGCC
>NZ_CP078523.1:40423-41697 GCF_019264745.1 Acinetobacter sp. Colony158
TCACTGCTGTCCCACAAATATCACAAGAAGAACCTCAATTGAGGTTCTTCTTGTTTTCGCCATTTTTTATCAGGCACAAAGAGTGACCTTAAAAGTTTCCTTTCAAATAAATTAACCTGAATAATTCGCAGTAAACGCTGAACACTCCATTCTTCTTGTGCCATGTGTTTAGCGAAGTTCACAAGCAAATAGGCGATTAATGCAATCCATATTTGCGTTAGTATCGCATTGCGGCTTCGACCTAGAAATGACTTCAGTTTTAAATTCTGCTTGATGGCTTTAAAGAATAACTCAATCTTCCAGCGGTCTTTATAAATTGCAGCAATCGTGGATGCTGCCAGATGAAAGTTGTTGCTCAGAAATTCGAATGTTCTTTTCTTATCTGTATCATAAAATTCTATACGTCTTAATAACTTAGGTGCGCCTCTTTTCTTGGCATGCGCACTGCTTAATTCAATATATTCATCCGCAATAATGCCTTTAGTCGCTAATACGCTGCGGCTTGATTTAACTTGATAAACTGTCTTTGGGCGTAGCCGAGTTACGAAGCTGACTTTCTGATGTGTCAACTGAGCAAACCATTGATAATCAACATATCCTTTATCAAAGACGATAATGCTGCCAGCAGGAAATTTAAATGCTCTGCCTTGCACCATATCATTTTCAATACCATTCCCAAGCGCTACAAATTCAGGAATGGTATTGCTGTGATTTAAGCCAACACTTAGTTTAATACTGGCTTTGGATTCATGCACTTTTGCCCACTCACACAATGACAGTGAAAGATCAATATGACTGGCATCTAGTGAATACAGAGGATTCTTGAATCTAAATTTATGTGCAGTTTTAGAGTTTTCACAGTGCTGAAGCAGCTGCGTGAACAATTGCTGATACAGGCTGGCGGGCTGTTCTTTATTGAGTCTTGCTAAGGTGCTTCGCGCAATTCTTTTCGCGCCAAGATGATAGAGCTTTTCCTGCTGGGATTCGAGATTGGATTGAATATCTCTTAAGCTTTGCCTACAGGAAAGTTGGGACATCAAAATAGCAATAAATTGATCCCATCGTGTTGCAGATCTTAATTTTTGTCCTTGATGGTGTTGTTTTGCGAGACGTTCAAAATCTTGTCTTAAAATAGGTTTGAGTAATTGATGAAATACAGTATTCTGATGTGACAAAACCTGAATCCTTGTAGTTGAAGTGTTTGTTCGCACTTATATTTTAACTACTTTGGACTCAGGTTTTTTTATTTAACTCTAAGTATGGGACAGCAGTGA
>NZ_CP078523.1:62392-100107 GCF_019264745.1 Acinetobacter sp. Colony158
AAAATAAAAAAGGTCACAAATAAAATTTGTGACCTTTTTTATAACAAACTCAAATGTGAGTAACATCATGAGTAAGTTAAAAAATTACAGTTTAAATCATATTAAATTACAATAATTTAAACCATATCTGAGCGGTTTACATCATACCGCCCATACCACCCATGCCGCCCATATCTGGCATAGCTGGTTTGTCTTCTGGAATATCAGTAATCATCGCTTCAGTGGTCAACATTAAACCTGCAACAGAAGCTGCATGCTCAAGCGCAGAACGTGTTACTTTCGCTGGATCAAGAATACCCATTTCAAGCATGTCGCCATATACACCTGTCGCAGCGTTGTAACCATAGTTACCTTCGCCCGCTTTCACAGCATTGATCACGACTGAAGGTTCATCACCCGCGTTTGATACGATTTGACGAAGTGGTGCTTCAATTGCACGGCGTAAAATATTGATACCCACAGTTTGGTCATCATTGGCGCCTTTTAAACCGTCGAGTGCATTTACAGCACGTACCAGTGCAACACCACCACCAGCAACCACACCTTCTTCAACCGCAGCACGCGTTGCATGAAGCGCATCGTCAACACGGTCTTTCTTCTCTTTCATTTCAACTTCAGTTGCTGCACCAATTTTGATGACTGCAACACCGCCTGCTAATTTAGCAACGCGCTCTTGAAGTTTTTCTTTGTCGTATTCAGAGGTTGACTCTTCGATTTGAGCACGGATCTGTTGAACACGCTCAGCAATCGCATTGGCATCACCAGCACCATCGACAATCACTGTATTTTCTTTAGAAACTGTGATTTTATGCGCTGTACCTAAATCTTGAAGAGAAGCTTGTTCAAGTGACATGCCTACTTCTTCTGAAATCACTGTTGCGCCAGTCAAGATCGCGATGTCTTGAAGCATTGCTTTACGACGATCACCAAAACCAGGTGCTTTAACTGCACATACTTTGATGATACCGCGCATGTTGTTCACAACAAGTGTAGCAAGCGCTTCGCCTTCAACATCTTCAGCAATAATAAGAAGTGGCTTACCAGTTTTTGCAACCGCTTCTAAAACTGTAATCAATTCACGGATATTGCTGATTTTTTTATCAACAAGAAGAATGAACGGATTTTCAAGTTCAGCAGTTAAAGTATCTTGCTTGTTTGCGAAATATGGTGAGATATAACCGCGGTCAAACTGCATACCTTCTACAACATCAAGCGCATCTTCAAAGCCTGAACCTTCTTCAACGGTAATCACGCCTTCTTTACCCACGCGTTCCATTGCTTGAGCGATCAATTTACCCACAGTTTCGTCAGAGTTTGCAGAAATTGAACCGACTTGCTCAATCGCTTTAAAGTCATCAGCAGGTTTCGCTGTTGCACGAATATTTTCTACAACTGCTTTCACCGCGATATCGATACCACGTTTAAGATCCATTGGGTTCATACCAGCAGTCACTGATTTGATCCCTTCGTTTAAGATCGCCTGAGCCAGTACAGTCGCAGTTGTCGTACCGTCACCTGCAATATCATTGGTTTTGCTTGATACTTCACGTACAAGCTGCGCACCCATGTTTTCAAACTTATCTTTTAGCGTGATTTCTTTGGCAACCGTCACACCATCTTTAGTGATATGCGGTGCACCAAAAGAACGATCAATCACGACATTACGACCTTTAGGGCCTAAAGTCACTTTCACTGCATCTGCAAGAACATTGACACCTGCGATCATTTTTGAACGCGCTGAATCACCGAATTTAACGTCTTTAGCTGACATTATTTACTCCAAATTTTATATATGCTTGATCTGATTTATCAATGAGTTAAGTAAAAATTTAGCCTTCAAGTACAGCTAAAATGTCAGATTCTTTCATAATTAAGAATTCATCACCATTTACTTTGACAGTAGTACCTGCATAAGTACCAAATAACACTTTATCACCCACTTTAACGTCTAGTGCACGAACGCCGTTGTCGGTGATTTGACCATTACCAACTGCAATTACTTCACCTTGAGCAGGCTTTTCAGCAGCAGAACCTGGCAATAAAATTCCGCCAGCCGTTTTTGTTTCTTCTTCAACACGACGAATTACTACACGGTCATGTAATGGACGAATGTTGCTCATAAATAACTCCATCAGACTAAGTCTATGATTTGATAAATGATGCTTACCATGATTATTGCTTTAGCAAGCACCAAAATGAATTTGATGACACTTTTGTGGGGATGGAAAAAAACGCTTCAAGGGGAAAAATCAAAAAAAATGCTATTTTTTGTGTCTTTTTTAAACACTCAAACACTTTGCTTGTTTTTAGCTTCAGATTAATTGTGCAAAACAAAGGATTTTGTCCTTTCATCGAACCAAAAGTGCTGAATCAGTCCATCATTTGAAATTGTATTAAAACTATTCGGCAAGCCTTTATGTAAACGATAAGAGGTCGCTGTGCCCGCATGAATATCATAAACAGGATGATCAATTTTCAAATTATAGATTTGAGTTAAGTTATAGACCGCAGTTTTATGTAAATGCCCATGCAATACCCCAAATAGACCACTTCGACTCCAATTCTCAAGTGCCATTCTTCCTAGTACTGGACAATCTTTTATTCCATGTGGATCATCTGGAGAAGTATAAAAAGGTTGATGTAATACCACCAGTTTCAACTTATCATCAGGCGCGTGTTTTAAGGTTTCATTGGTTCTCTGAATTTGCTCCAGTGAAATATATCCCCGCGTATGGTAACGCCGACGAATACTATTCACTCCAACAATAAAAAAATGTTCAGTTTGCAAAGTTGGCTCTAATTCACCAAAAAAGAACTGATAACGTGCAAATGGAGAAAAAAAACGATTCCATAAATTATACAAAGAAATATCATGATTCCCTGGCACCACAATATAGGGAATTTTAAGAGAATCCAAAAACTGCCGACAATTGTAAAACTGAATAAATTTTGCACGTTGGGTTAAGTCCCCACTCACCACAATCAGTTCAGGTTGATGTTCCTGACAAAATTTTTCGATTGCAATCAGACATTCTGGCTTTTCCGTACCAAAATGCAAATCAGACAGATGAAGTAGCATCGACAGGCACCATGATACTTAATGCATTTTTTGCCACAGCAAGTGTCAAAGGCGTCTTCAACTCTTCGATTTCGCCATCTACAGCAACCGTTAAAGTTTTACTTTTTGAATCAACCACTACCTGATCAGCAGCAAAACTATAGACATCTTTGGCATGTTCGAGATCCCCTTTGATCAATTGAAATAACATGCGAAATAAACTCAATTTATCGCTTTTGGCGACCACAATACCTGCCACATGACCTTCTTCAGCACATTCAGCAATATTCAGGTTCATTTCTTGTAATTGCAATTTATTATTGCCAAAAAAGACCAGCGATGTTTTAACAGGATAAACTTGCCCATCAACAGTTAATGAAAGTTTTAATTCTTTATGATCACGAATTAAGACATCAAGCCCCGATGTATATGCATTTAAAGTATGTCGACCCAAACGTTGATTATATTGCTCTCGTTTTTGAATAAATAAAGGATAGAGACCCAAGCTGGCATTATTTAAATAAATTCTGTCGTTGATCGTTCCCAAGTGAACATTTTTAGGTGTTCCCGTTGCAATCACCTCAGCCGCTTGAAGCAAATCTTGGGGGATATTTAAAACGCGCGCCACATAGTTAAACGTGCCTAAAGGCAAAATCCCCATCGGAATATCTGTGTATTTGAGCTTAGAAGCCACTGCATTTAATGTCCCATCCCCACCTGCTGCAACCACCACACCATGATCATCGCCATGATGACGCACAAGAACTTGCTGCATAAAATCGTCGAAATTATCCTCAACACTCAATTCAAAGACCTGAATCTCAAAATCATGCTGCGTAAAAATCGTCATGATTTGCTCATATACGCCTTCTTTATTGGATGCATGGAATCCAGATTTTTCATTATAAATAAGGGATAAAGGTCGAAGTGTTGGCATATTTATCGTTCTAAGCTGATGATTTATCCTATTTTTGTCCAAGAATTAGACAAATAAAATACGCTTTATGTAAAATTTAAATGATGATCATTTATTTAATCGATAATTGTTCTCAAATTTATTTTAGAATCAAGACTTTGTTTTTTATAAACATTTAATTAAAAAATAACATATATTACATATCTTAATACATATATTTAATGCCTCATAATTATATTAAATTAATGATTTATATAGAGTTAAACTATTTTTCGACCTACTACTCTAATTTAGTCTTTAGTCTTATTTTTTTTGTCATTTTATGCTTTAATAGCGCCACTTTTTTTTACTTCATCTACTTGCTGTATCTCAGCATTTAGATTTGTACTTTAGTACGTTTTTTAAATAGGCCTCACCATGACCCAAGTGAACGCACCAGAATTCGTTCGTCATCCTAAGCTTATTGCATGGGTTGAAGAAATTGCAAAATTAACCAAACCTGCAAAAATCGAGTGGTGTGACGGTAGCGAAGAAGAATATCAACGTCTGATTGACTTGATGATCGCCAACGGCACAATGCAAACACTCAACCAAGAAAAACATCCAGGTTCTTATCTTGCAAACTCTGACCCTTCTGACGTTGCGCGTGTTGAAGACCGTACGTTCATCTGTTCTGAAAAACAGGAAGATGCGGGTGCGACAAACAACTGGGAAGCGCCAGCAGCGATGCGCGCAAAACTCAACGGTTTGTTTGATGGCGCAATGCAAGGTCGTACCATGTATGTGGTTCCATTCTCAATGGGTCCTTTGGGCAGCCACATTGCACAGATTGGTATCGAATTAACTGATTCTCCATACGTTGCTGTCAGCATGCGTAAAATGGCTCGCATGGGCAAAGCGGTTTATGACGTTCTTGGCACCGATGGCGAATTTGTACCCTGTGTTCACACAGTTGGTGCGCCTCTTGCTGAAGGCGAAAAAGATGTTGCATGGCCATGCAATCCTGAAAAATATATTGTTCACTACCCAGAAACGCGTGAAATCTGGTCTTACGGTTCAGGTTACGGCGGCAACGCATTACTCGGTAAAAAATGTTTAGCCCTTCGTATCGCTTCTGCAATGGGTCGCGAACAAGGCTGGCTCGCTGAACACATGCTGATTTTAGGTGTCACTAACCCACAAGGTGAAAAGCACTACATCGCAGCAGCATTCCCATCTGCTTGTGGTAAAACCAACTTTGCAATGTTGATTCCACCAGTAGGCTATGAAGGCTGGAAAATTGAAACTGTTGGTGATGATATCGCTTGGATCAAACCAGGTGAAGATGGTCGTCTGTATGCAATCAACCCTGAAGCTGGTTTCTTCGGTGTTGCGCCTGGTACAAACACCAAAACCAACCCGAACTGTATGGCAACCCTACACAAAGACGTAATTTATACTAACGTTGCTGTGACTGATAACGGTGAAGTATGGTGGGAAGGTCTATCTAAAGAAGTTCCAGCAAACTTGACCAACTGGAAAGGTCAACCTCATGTAAATGGTGAAAAAGCAGCACATCCAAATGCACGTTTTACTGTTTCAGCAGGCCAATGTCCTTCTATTGATGCTGACTGGGAAAATCCAGCAGGTGTTCCAATTTCTGCATTTATCTTCGGTGGTCGTCGTGCCGATACGGTTCCTTTAGTATCAGAAGCATTTGACTGGGTTGATGGTGTTTATAAAGCAGCAACCATGGGTTCTGAAACTACTGCGGCGGCTGTTGGTCAACAAGGCGTAGTACGTCGTGACCCATTTGCTATGTTGCCGTTTACTGGTTACAACATGGCAGATTACTTCCAACACTGGTTAGAAGTGGGTCAGCAAGTCGGTGAAAAAGCTGAAGCTGCGGGCAATAAATTACCAAAAATCTTCAACGTCAACTGGTTCCGTCGTGATGCTGAAGGTAACTTTGTATGGCCTGGTTTTGGTCAAAATATGCGTGTGCTTGAGTGGATGATTGACCGTGTTGAAGGTCGTGCCAATGCAGTTGAAACACCAATTGGTTATGTTCCAACTTATGACGATCTTAACTGGGCAGGTACAGATTTTTCTAAAGAAGAATTTGATCTGATCACTGCACAAGACAAAGATCAGTGGATTACTGAAATCGAAAGTCACACAGAATTGTTTACCAAACTTGGTGATCGTTTACCACAAGCATTAAAAGAACGCCAAGAAGCGTTATTAAATGCGGTTAAAAACCACTAAATCAGTTAATCGCATCATAAAACAGGCCATTTAAATGGCCTGTTTTATTATGTGCAATATGCTAAGAAATATCGGCAAATAATCTTTAATATACTGATAAATTTTATTTTTTTACAACCAAAGAGAAACAAACAATGAAAAAACTTGTTCTTTGTACTTTGTCTTTACTTGTTCTTTGCAACATCACCCATGCAAATGAGGTAACAGCAAATGAAAAAGCGAAGAATCATTTCGGGGTATGTCTTATTAGTGGTGTTCCATCGCAGCAATATGTGGTCGTTAAACGTGTAAAAGTTGCAAAAGGCACGTATGGAAGTGTTGAAGAACTCTATCCAAAATTAGGCAATGCTGCGCAAAAACTGAATGCCAATGCGATTGTGGATTATAATGCGAGTCAACGTTTTGGCTTTTGGCCATGGCGTATCGTTCGTCCTGTAGCAACAGGAACAGCAGTCAGATGGAATGCACCGAATGTAGATTGTCAAAGTTTAGGCGGTAAGGAAATCTAAACGTCGATCAATTGTTTTATAGCTGCATAAATTGACTTTATGTAGCTTTTATTGATATTAAGCAATCTTGCTGTGCTGATGACCTAGAACGCTTTGAAGATAATCATCCAATAATGTCATATCAGCTTTACCAAATTTTAATCCCAGTTTACTACGCCGCCATAGAATATCATCTACTGATTGTGCCCATTCCACTTTGGTCAAGTAATCGACTTCAAGTTGATAGAGCCCGTGCCCAAAATATATGCCAAAGTCCTCCAAAGTATAGACTTCTCTGAGCAACTGCCAGACACGAGTGCCATAACTACTCGCCCAACGTGTCGCAATTTCGATTGGAATATGTTTAATTCTGAGCTGAATCCCTCGTATTAACCCATCTAAACTTTTAAAATACTCCCCTCCTGGTAATGGCTCATATTCAGTCCACGCAGTCTGTAACTCAGGGAAAAAAGGGGTTAATTCATCCAGTGCAGATTCAGCAAGTTTTCGATAGGTGGTTAACTTACCCCCAAATACCGATAGCAACGGCACCGTCTCATTCAGCATCGTCATTGCCAAAGTATAATCTCGGGTCACTGCTGAGGGTTGATCTGACTCATCATCACATAAGGGTCGAACCCCAGAATAAGTTTCGATAATATCTGCTTGAGTAATCGTGCGTTCAAAGTGCAAGTTTACCACTGTCAATAAATATTCAATTTCATCCTGTGAGATTGCGACCTGCTGCAAGTCTCCCTGATAAATCCGATCCGTCGTTCCGATCAATGTATATTCATCTAAATAAGGAATGGTAAATACGATACGTCGATCTTCATTTTGTAAAATATAGGCATAGTCTCCCTCATAAAGTTTGGGAATAATCAAATGACTACCCTGAATGTGGCGAATTTTATAAGGAGAATCCAGTTTAAGCGTATCTTTTAGAAAACGTTCAACCCACGGCCCCGCTGCATTGACCAAGGCTTTTGCACGAATTTGATACTGTGTTTGTTGCTGCTTCAAAGTTAATAACCATGTACCATCAATTACTTCTGCGGCAACACACTCAGTTCGAGTTACCAGTTCTGCCCCTTTTTCTCTAGCTTGCATCGCATTTAAAATCACTAAGCGCGCATCATCTACTGCACAATCTGAATATTCAAAGCCCAATACAATATCCTGTTTTAAAGGACTTCGTTGATCCAAGACCAAACGCTTAGATGCAGGTAATTTTTCTCGTTTTCCCAAATAATCATATAGAAATAAGCCAGAACGGATCAACCATGCTGATCGTAAATGTGGACGATGTGGCAAGACAAAACGTAAAGGACGGATAATATGCGGAGCTTTCGCCATAAGAACTTCGCGTTCAGCAAGTGCTTCACGCACCAGACGAAATTCAAAATGCTCTAAATAGCGCAAACCACCATGAATCAATTTACTACTGGCAGATGAGGTATGACTCGCAAAGTCATCTTTTTCACAAAGAAAAACGGAGAGTCCCCGTCCAGCAGCATCATTGGCGATCCCTACCCCATTAATACCACCACCGATCACCGCAATATCATAAAGAGGAAGATCATTAAAATGAGATAACATGTGTGATTCCCCCTTTTTATTATTATCAATCTTTAATCAAGATCATTTGAAATTAGCAAATTTAAACACAAAGTGAAAGCTTTACCCGCCATATACGGTACGTATTTTATTTGCCAAGCTGAATGGTTTTAAAGTTAATACAATTTTATGGTTTGTTTAGGTCCGTAAATGCTTAAAATATAAAAAATACATCTGCATATTTTCAACTACTGACTTAAATACGATTAGAAGGAACAACCTCATGAAAAAAAGCTTATTATTTTTAATTACAGGGAGTGTCATTGTATTAACTGCGTGTCAGAGTACCCCACGTCAATACAACGGCAACACAGGCTATCAGGTTGAAAATAAAACGGCATCTTCTGCAACACTGGCTTATACACTTGCTGGACGCTCTAACCAACAACTTGATGAACGAAAATTACAACGCGCCTGCCAACAAGTTTTAGGCACCACACAAACTTATAAATTATCTATTTTAAGTATTAATGAAATCGCCAATCCTGCGGCAAATCAATCAAGTCAGGATGGATTACAAGTCGGCAACTCACGTATGTCTGTGGGATTAATGGACTCTCCTAGTCTCAACAACAGTGAAGGCTATGCGACACGTCAAGCGTTAGACACTAAACCCAGCACACTTAAAGTTGTACGCTATACCTGCTCATAAGCTTTACTTAATCGCCTCCAAATAAAAAAAACGCTGTAATCTTACAGCGTTTTATAAAAACTCACGTTGCGAAACTCTTTTGCTTCATCCAGATCAGGCCATGTTGTGGCACTACGTTCATCAATCTTCATATATTGAGGATGACTAAAATTTTTGACCCGGCTGTCTGCCACCCACACTTCTGGGGCAAATTTTAAAAATTCATCTAAAAAGAAACGATTAGATTGATCATATAGCACATCGGCAGCAAGTAACACATCCACTTGTTCTGCCTTGTATAAATCATCCAGATATTCAAGCTCAACATCATTAAGCAATGCATTCTCACGACAGGCAGCCAAACTTACTTGGTCGATATCACAACAAATGACTCGCTTAGCCCCTGCCATTTTCGCTGCAATAGCGACAACACCAGAACCTGCACCAAAGTCTAAAACCACTTTATCTTTGACATGCTGTGGCTCTGCCAGCAACCACTGCGCCATCGCCAATCCAGAAGCCCAACAAAAAATCCAGTAAGGTGTGTCATTCCAAATCCGTCGAATCACTTCATCATCCAAACGATCGGATGGAAAGACAGGTGGAATTAACCAAAGTGAAATTGGCGTTTCTGGTAATTGCTGTGGTGATAATTCACACTGAGGAATCACGTGATGAAGCGCCTCAAGCAAATGTTGAGGCGCTTTTGAACACTGAAATGTAGAGTTCATATTAAACTAAAGCTTTTTCAGCCGCTTCAACAGTTTGACGAATCAAAGTCGTAATCGTCATTGGCCCAACACCACCTGGTACAGGCGTATAAGCCGATGCAATATCTTCAATTCCTTGTAATTGGATATCACCTACACCGCCGCCATCACGCGGATGAAAACCCGCATCGACCACGACTGCATCTTGTTTAATCCAGTCTTTTTGGATGAGTTCTGCTTTACCCACAGCACCCACAATAATATCTGCTTGTTTTACGAATTCAGCTAAATTCTGTGTACGTGAATGGCAAATCGTCACAGTCGCATTCGCTTCAAGTAACATCGCCGCCATTGGCTTGCCTAAAATCGCAGAGCGCCCAACCACAACCGCATGTTTACCCGCAATTTCAATGTTGTTTTCTTTTAAAATCGTCATGATCCCAGCAGGTGTAGCTGAACCATAAGCCGCTTCGCCCATGGCCATACGACCATAACCCAAACAAGTCACGCCATCGACATCTTTATTCAAAGAAATCGCATCAAAACAAGCACGCTCATCAATTTGTGCAGGTACTGGATGTTGTAACAAAATCCCGTGTACATCTGGATTGGCATTTAATTTTTCGATTTCAGCCAGAAGTTGCTCAGTGGTGGTTTCCTGTGGCAATTCAATTTTAACTGAATCCATGCCTACACGTTTACAGGCATTACCTTTCATACGTACATAGGTTGCAGATGCACCATCATCTCCGACCAAAATGGTAGCCAAAATTGGGGTACGACCTGATTTTGCTTTTAACGCTTCTACACGTGTAAGCAAGTCAGCTTCAATTTGTTTTGCCAATGCACGACCATCAAGAACCAATGCCACAGCACATCTCCAAAGTAGATATGAATTCGATTTTGCAAATGATACATGATAATTGAGTCAATTTTATTTTAGATGTTGTTTTTCTGTGCATATTCGCTGAAATCACTATTGTTTTTTTTCTGAAGCTTGCTAATATGTGCATCACCAAATGATGGCGGGGTGGCAGAGTGGTCATGCAGCGGACTGCAACTCCGTGTACGCCGGTTCGATTCCGACCTCCGCCTCCAAATTTGGTAAAAAGCCCGGGTGGTGAAATAGGTAGACACAGGGGATTTAAAATCCCCCGCCCACAAAGCGTGCCGGTTCGAGTCCGGCCCCGGGCACCATTTTAAATCAGTTAAAATGGTGCCAATAAAGAATCCAGCATAAGCTGGTTTTTTTATGTCTAAATGATCCTTTTTACCAATATTTAAACCAAAGCCATAATCTATTCAAACACCGACTCGCAGTATCAGGTGCAAAAAACCCCATCAATGTACACGTCAAACTGATGACTAAAATAATCGTTGAAGAACTAAAGCCTGTATCTAAGTATTTCGCCATAGATAGTGCAATCAGAAACCCGAAAACCAAACCTAATAATCCATAACATCCTGCGAATACAAATCGATCCGTCAAAGTCCACTGCTCCATTCTTTTTTTCATTATTATCACCCAATTAAAATATTTCGTATTGTTTTAAAGCGATGTTATCTTAAATAGCATTTGATTTTAAATTAACAATTTACTCCAGAAAAGCTGCCGTCATCTATGCCTAAAACTTTTGTACTCGCCCCAGATTCGTTTAAAGAAAGTATGACTGCACTTGAAGCTTGTCAAGCGATGCAAAGTGGGCTGCAAAAGGTATTTCCTGATGCTTATTTTATTTTGTACCCTATGGCAGACGGTGGTGAAGGTACAGTCGATACCATAATTAATGCTCAGCATGGACAAAAAATTGATATTGAAGTGATGGGGCCTTTACCTTCACAGCGAATCTCAACTTATTTTGGCTTAATCAATCAAGGCAAAACAGCAATCATTGAGATGGCAAAAGCCAACGGTATTCACCTTCTCTCTTCCGAACAGCGTGACCCTTTACTTACCTCAACTTATGGAACGGGTGAAATGTTTCGCTTAGCACTGGATCACGGTGTTTCTCAAATCATTATAGGTTTAGGTGGAAGTGTGACCAATGACGCAGGCATGGGAATGGCGACTGCTTTAGGAGTTAAATTTCTAGACCAAGAGAAACAACCCGTTAGGTTAGGTGGTGGTTATCTCAATGACATTCAGTTCATAGATATTTCTGAAATAGATCAACGCCTGAATAACGTTGAAATTATCATTGCTAGCGACGTGAATAACCCTCTATTAGGACCAAATGGTGCAAGTCATGTATTCGGCCCACAGAAAGGTGCAAGTCCTGAAATAGTTATACAACTTGAATCAAACCTCACTCACTTTGCCAATTTAATTGAAAAGCAGCTCAATATAACAGTTCAAGATATTGCAGGTTCTGGTGCAGCGGGTGGATTAGCTGCTGGGCTTTTGGTGTTTACACAAGCCAAAATCCAGTCTGGCGTAGAAACAGTGATTAATCTGTTAGATATGCAACACACCATACAACAGGCCGATTATGTGTTTACAGGCGAAGGAGGAATTGATTTTCAAACCAAATTTGGAAAAACGCCCATCGGAGTAGCACGTCTTGCGCACACATATGATAAACCCGTTTTTGTTTGTGCAGGCTATATGGGTGAAGGAATCGAAAGTCTGTATGAGGAAGGCATTACTGCAATATTCGGAATACTTGATCAAAGCAGTGATCTCAGAACAGCACTGCAAAATGGCCCTAAAAATCTGAGTCGATGCTGCGAAAATATTGCCAGATTGATTCGCAGCATTGACGCCAGCTCATTTAAAAACGAGTAGTTGATTGAAAAAACTACAAATAATTTCAGATATTCTTGCCAATATTAGGCAGTTCATCTATTATTGCCGACATGCCCGGGTGGTGAAATAGGTAGACACAGGGGATTTAAAATCCCCCGCCCACAAAGCGTGCCGGTTCGAGTCCGGCCCCGGGCACCATTTTAAACTATTGAAATGGTGTAAAATAAAATTTCCAGCATAATGCTGGTTTTTTTATATCTAGCAAGATAATAATCTGATGAAAAAAACTGAACTGTTACCTATTATATTTAGTATCAGCATTAAACATGACGCCCCGTCATGCTCAAGATATTTTTCGAACCAGGAACAATAAAAAAAAACAGATGCTCTATTTAAAACGCTGCGCAGTGGTGGCAGATGAATATCTTATTCAAAGTAAAAAAGTTGAAGTAATAACGCAACTCGAACAGCTCAAGCAAAATTATTCTCAATTTTGGCTACGTCTTTTAGCACCCGCTGCATATAATCATTCACAATTAAAATTAAATGTTGAGGACATTACAGATGTACATCTGAATCAAAGTTGCGACCTAAACCAAATGTTGCTGGATTTATTCTTAGCCGATTCCCACACAAGCCAACAGAAATAACCTCAGACTTACAAGAGAAATTACCACTCTCTACTCGCGACCAATTCCTCTAAATCAATCTCAAGGTATCCCGCATCCTGCACCACCATCATCATAGCTTCAGCGATATAATCCGTGGCAGTATCATCAAGGCTTGAATCCAAATCTTCAAAATCAGCTTTCATTTCATTGATTTTCAGTAAAGTTGAATCTGCTAATTGATAAATTTCAGATTCAGTTTTAGGATTAGCTTGAATTTTTCTTGAAAAATCAATTAGGTCTTGCTTTATTTCAGCCACCAAGATTTGAGGATAATAACCATCATCAAACATAGGGAGAAGTAGATCATTTAACATGGATAAAGGCTTAACAACATTAAAAATTCGGTGATGCTTATAACATACCTTCAAATTAAATTCGACTAGTCACTAATCCCAGAGTTCAAAATTTAGTCGATGTTCTTCAAAAATCAACCAACCTGCAAGCAACAATAAGATCGCCATAAAGGCAAATAAGGTATTTGCAGTAAAAATTGCAACAAATAAAAAAAGGATGTCTAAAAGGATAGAAGCAATAAACACCACAAAAATGAATGGATGAAGCTGCATGATCACTTTACTCATCGATAACAACCAATTTATAAATTAACATGCGCTTCACTTTCAGCCTTATCTTCACATACCCAAAACTTCATCTTCTCAAACAATTCAGCAATTGAAGGATCTTTAGGCAAAATAAGATTGACGCTTTTAAGCTTGATTCATTGCCTGCCAAATTCGAATTGCATCCACAGTTGCCTTAACATCGTGTGCGCGCACCAGTGAAGCCCCCTGCTGGATACTCAACAAATGCGCTGCCACACTACCCACCGCACGTTGTTGCGCATCAGCACCGCCCAATGCCTCGCCGATAAAACGTTTACGTGATAATGCCGATAAAATCGGATAACCCAATTCATTCAACTTCCAAAACTCTTGCAAGAGCTTTAAATTTTGTTGCGCATTTTTAGCAAATCCAAATCCCGGATCAATCATAATATTTTCTGCTTTCACACCCGCAGCCAATGCTTCATCAATCCGAATCTTCAACTCATCGATGACGTCTCGTGTTACATCGCCATATTGAGCCAACTGATTCATGGTCGTTGGCTCACCGCGCATATGCATGACAATCACGGGAACGTTCAGCTCAGCAGCAGTCTCTAGCGCTTGAGGGCGAGTTAATGCTCGAACATCATTCCAGATATGTGCGCCAGCCTCGACAGCAGCCCTAATCACATGAGGTTGACTGCTATCAATTGATAAAATCACGTCTTGCTTTGCCAATAGTTCAACAACGGGCACTACTCGTCGAATTTCTTCCTCAACCTCCACAGGTGATGCCCCCGGTCGTGTAGACTCCCCACCAATATCAATAATGGAAGCGCCATCTGCAATCATTTGCATGGCATGCTCATAAGCCTGCTGTTTTTGATGATATTGCCCGCCATCACTGAATGAGTCAGGCGTTACATTTAAAATACCCATCACCTGAGGTTGAGATAAATCGAGTAGGTGCTGACCACACTTGAGTTGTCGCTGAGGTAAAGGCATTAAACGCATGAATTGACTCCTGTTGTTGAGGCGTATTTTAACAGTATGTTTTCTAATGCTAGTTGATTTAATTTCACATCAAGCTGAATAATATGCAAATAAAAAGAGCTGCCGAAGCAGCTCTTGTAACACTTAAATCATTAACCCATTGAAGGCAACGGTGGTGGTGTAGAAGGACCACTACTTGGCGGATCCAAATCTACCACAGGATTTTCAGCCACATAGACTTTTGGTGGACGTGGTTCACGACCTTCCATAATGTCACGTACCTGCTCACGATCAATCGTTTCCCAGTCCAGAAGCGCCTTAACCATCACATGCGCTTTATCCTTGTTATTTTCAAGAATATCCCAAGCAACTTTATATTGTTCATCCAGAATGCGACGAACTTCCTGATCGACCTGCTGCTGTGTTGCTTCTGAAATGGTACGACTGCCTACATTTCCAAAGAAACCATTCTGGTTCTCATCTTCATAGACCATCACGCCTAACTTATCGGACATACCATATTTGGTCACCATCGCACGCGCCATTTTAGTTGCACGCTCAAAGTCATTGGATGCACCGGTGGATTGCTGATTGATAAAAATCTCTTCGGCAATACGGCCACCAAATAAAATCGAAATTTCATTCAGCATTTTGTCTTTATAATGACTAATCTGGTCTTGTTCAGGCAATTGCCAAGTGACACCCAAGGCCCAACCACGCGGCATAATCGTCACTTTATGTACAGGATCAGTACCCGGCAACATCTCAGCAACAATCGCATGTCCAGACTCATGGTAAGCCGTTGCACGACGCTCTTCTTCACGAAGAATCATCGATTTACGCTCAGGTCCCATATAGATCTTGTCTTTAGCATCTTCAAAATCATGCATATCCACCGTATTTTTATTACGACGAGCTGCAAACAAAGCTGCTTCATTTACAAGGTTAGCCAACTGTGCACCAGAAAAACCCGGTGTACCACGTGCCAAAACTTTTAGATCTACACCAGTAACTGAAGGAAGTTTCTTCAAATGAACATTCAGGATTTGCTCACGACCATTAATATCAGGCAAACCAACCATCACTTGGCGGTCAAAACGACCTGGACGCAACAAAGCTTTATCCAGAACATCTGCACGGTTAGTTGCAGCAATGACAATTACCCCTTCATTACCTTCAAAACCGTCCATTTCAACCAACATTTGGTTCAAAGTCTGTTCGCGCTCATCATGCCCACCACCTGTACCTGAACCACGGTGACGACCGACCGCATCAATCTCATCAATGAAGATAATACATGGTGCATGGCGTTTCGCTTGCTCAAACATGTCACGGACACGGGACGCACCCACACCGACAAACATTTCAACAAAGTCAGAACCAGAGATACTAAAGAACGGAACTTTGGCTTCACCCGCAATGGCTTTGGCTAATAAAGTCTTACCCGTACCCGGTGGACCCACCATAAGCACACCACGTGGAATGGTTGCACCCAAACGCTTAAACTTTGCAGGATCTTTTAAGAAATCAACGATTTCAACGACTTCCTGCTTCGCTTCATCACAGCCAGCGACATCTTTAAATGTCACTTTAATCTGGTCTTCTGAAAGCATCTTGGCCTTAGACTTACCAAAACTCATTGGTCCGTTTTTGCCACCAGCTCCCCCACCCATATTTCGCATAAAGAACATGAATAACAAAATGATGAGAAGTACAGGAAAACTAGCAATGAGAAGTTGCATCAACAAGCCCTGACGTTGTGGTGCAGTTCCTTCAACCACGACGTTATTTTTGTTTAGGCTTGGTAAAAGCTCGGTGTCTTCAACCTGCGGACGTACTGTCTCAAAATGAGAGCCGTTGGTTTTTTCACCACTAATATTTAAACCATCAATAGTGACTTGCTTAATTTGACCAGCATTCACCGCAGTAACGAATTCTGAATAATTCATTGCTGATGGCTTATTGCGGTCATTGATGTTACTGAAAATCAAAATCAGAACACCAAGTATTATTAGCCACAATACGGCATTCTTGAAGAGATCGCTCAAAGCTTTATTCCCATTATCAATCTAATTTGATCATGCCCATTACGGGGTAGACCCTAGTAAACAGCAAGTCTAATGCTTGCTACAAGTTGAAATTGTACAAAATGCACAATTTTTCTCGACTTGGCAAGTAAACTTTATCGCATTGCCTTTTTACGCCCCTGCCCGATCAAAAATACTTCTTTTGAACGCGCACGGGAAGCTTCAGGTTTTACAGTTTTCAACACATCAAAACTATCGACGACTTGCTTTCGAAACTCATCGAAACCAGCGCCCTGAAACACTTTTACCACAAATTGTCCATTGGGGCCGAGTACTTTCTGGGCAAAATCGAGAGCCAGTTCACATAAGTAAATCTGTCGAGGTTGATCGACAGCCCTATTACCTGATGTATTGGGGGCCATATCTGAAATTACAATATCTACAGTACGACCATTTAAAATATTTAACAATTTTTCGAAGACTTCCTCTTCGCGAAAGTCACCTTGTAGGAAGGTAACATCTGGAAGTGCATCCATAGCTAAAATATCAGATGCGATGACCAATCCTTTACTTCCCACCAGTTTTCCTGCAATTTGCGACCAACTGCCTGGGGCTGCACCTAGATCAACCACCGTCATACCCGGTTTGATCAGTTTGTATTTTTCCTGAATTTCAAGAAGTTTGTATGCAGCACGGGCACGGTAACCTTCTTTTTGTGCTCTTTTCACAAAAGGATCATCAAGGTGTTCCCGCATCCACGCACGACTACTCTTCGATAACTTCTGATTGGTAATGCGTGTCGCCATAACTCACTAAATTATAAAAAACTTCTGATCTGTTATTGTACGTGAAAAATACTGATTTTGCAGTATGCATATGTATCTAGAATTAACACTTTCATGATCTTTTTTTCAATGATCATGATCGAATATTTCGTATATTTATGCGTATTGGCTGCATGCTGAATCTATCTTAGATACGGGATGCAAGTTATACTAGGTCGTTTTTACATTCAGGTAGTTTTCATGGCGGCTTTATCTATTCAAGAGCGCAAACGTTTACGTCAGATCGGACATGCGCTAAATCCTGTGGTCATGATCGGTGGGCAAGGTTTAACTGAAAACGTGATCGAAGAAACCAACCGTGCTTTAAACGACCATGAACTGATTAAAGTAAAAGTTGCAGGTGAAGATCGCGAAGTTCGTGCACAAGTCATTGATGAGCTTGCTCAAGCCACAGGTGCAGAAGCAGTTCAGAAAATTGGCAAAATCGTATTACTCTACAAAAAAGCACCGAAACAAAATCCGAATTTATCCAATCTGGTTCGTCACGCTCATTTAGCCAAATAAATCGATTTTAATTATGGCAAGTTATGAATTGATGTCTTTCGATCGTTTTGAATCAATCTCATTGGTTGGAGCGATCGAACAACAATCTCCATTTACACTCAATGTTGGTTATTGGCTACGTGATCCTAATCATTTAATGCTTTGGCCAGAGCAAGTTGCAGCTCATCCACGCCGTGATTTTTTGTGGGAGCAAACCTGTTTTGAAATTTTCATTGGGGTGAAAAATCAGGATTTTTATCGCGAGATTAATTTATCCCCTTCTGAAGCATGGCAAGCCTATCAGTTTGAAGAGTATCGTTATCCTGAAAATATACCGCCAATCGCAGCTTACGACATTGAGTTAAATCAATTGAAACGAACCCATTATGGGATGAATGTAAGTGTGGACTTAACAGTGTTTATGCAAAAGCATCAACTGAAATGGTCTGATCTTTATGTAGGTTTAAGCGCCGTTTTAAACACATCACAAGGTATGCATTTTTATGCCATGCAACACAGCAGCCCATCAGCTGATTTTCATAATAAACGCGATTGGCTACATGAGTTTTAATACAATTATTTTGAGCTATTTAAACCAGTAAAAGTAGTTACTTTTACTGGTTTTTTTGTTTTTTAGTTCTCACGTACTTTATTCCATGCTTCAACAGCATGTTCTTTTGAGCGTTTGAGTACGTCAGTTAAAGTATCCTTGTGTTTTAAAGTAATTTGACCTAAATCATCTTTAATTTCACGACCGACTTTACCAAGATCTTCTACCAAAGTTCCAAACTCTTTTTTAATGACATCACCAAGTTCGGTTAAATCACCTTGAGAGTTATTAAATTGAGACTTAATAATGTCAACGCGCTGTAATACATCTTCTTTAAGATGCGAAAGTTGGGTTTGAATGGTTTGATTCAATTCTTTTGCTTCAGCTTCAATTTTTTCCTGTGTCTCAGTTAGAACATCTTTTACCTGAGCACTTGTTTCAGTATATAACTGTTCAACTTGTTGTTGGTGTTCTTCAACAACGGCCTTCAATGGTTTTTTTGCTGGCATGTGATGATCCTCTTTTTTTGAATTATGTCAGTTTTTATTTTAAATCGATCAACATTTACCCACCATACAAAATTGTTAGACAATACTTATTTTACAAACTGATCCCGATAAAAGGCCAACATCATTTGTATTACCTAAATAAGTCAGGATTTGCTTTAAAATGCGTAGACTTTCACAGACTTCATGCGTATAATGCGCTGTTAAGTTATAAGCGAGCAGACCAAGAAGGAGGGCGTGTTTTTTTAAGACAGCCGGCCTTTTTTTATGTCTACTCGCTTTTTTACAGCCCTATTTTTGTGGTTTTAATTCAGGAGCTTTGGTTTGAGCACCCCCGCCATTTTAGCCCTTGCTGATGGAACGATCTTTAAAGGAACGTCTATTGGTGCAACGGGATCAACGACTGGTGAAGTCGTTTTTAACACAGCCATGACTGGCTATCAAGAAATTCTGACCGATCCAAGTTATGCACAACAACTGGTGACGTTAACTTATCCTCATATTGGTAACACTGGTTGCAATAGCGAAGATAATGAATCGGGTCGCATCCACAAAGTTTGGGCAAATGGCTTAATCATTCGTGATCTTCCATTACTGCATAGTAATTTCCGTGCAGAGCAATCCTTAGGCGACTACTTAGAACAAAATAATGTCGTAGCGATTGCCGATATTGACACCCGTAAATTGACACGTATTTTGCGTGATAAAGGTGCCCAAAATGGCTGTATCCTTGCGGGCGAAAATATTACAGAAGAAGAAGCACTTGCGAAAGCACGAGCATTTGGCGGCTTAAATGGTTTAGACCTTGCGAAAGAATGCTGTGACCCAGATGGCTTTGAATGGACTGAAGGTTCATGGGAGCTGGGTACAGGCTTTAGTCAACCTGAATTAAAATATCATGTGGTTGCATACGATTACGGTGTCAAAACCAACATCTTGCGTATGCTTGCAGACCGCGGCTGTAAATTGACTGTTGTTCCGGCTCAAACACCTGCTGAAAAAGTATTAGCGTTAAATCCAGATGGTGTGTTTTTATCTAATGGTCCAGGCGATCCAGCCGCGTGTGACTATGCCATTGAAGCGGTAAAAACGATTGTTGAAACCACGACGTTACCTGTATTTGGTATTTGTTTGGGACATCAAATTTTAGCACTTGCTTCAGGTGCCAAAACCATGAAAATGAATCATGGTCACCACGGTGCCAACCATCCTGTACAAAATCTTGAACAAGGTACAGTGATGATTACTTCTCAAAACCACGGCTTTGCTGTTGATGAAAGTACCTTACCAACAAACTTAAAAGTGACACATCGCTCACTGTTTGATGGTACAAACCAAGGAATTCATCGCACTGACAAACCAGCATTTAGTTTTCAGGGTCATCCTGAAGCCAGCCCAGGTCCACATGACTGTGCCCCATTGTTCGATCATTTCATCGAACTTATTGAAGCCGCTAAGAAGTAATTAAGGAGCGAATAATGCCTAAACGTACGGACATAAAAAGCATCCTGATTATTGGTGCGGGTCCTATTGTGATTGGTCAGGCCTGTGAGTTTGACTATTCTGGTGCACAAGCCTGTAAAGCGCTTCGTGAAGAAGGTTATCGCGTGATTTTGGTGAACTCCAATCCTGCGACAATTATGACCGACCCTTCTATGGCGGATGCAACTTATATCGAGCCAATCACTTGGCAAACGGTTGCACAGATTATTGAAAAAGAACGTCCAGATGCGGTTCTCCCAACCATGGGTGGTCAAACGGCATTGAACTGTGCATTGGCACTGGATGAAAACGGCGTTTTAGAGAAATACAACGTTGAATTAATCGGCGCAAGCAAAGACGCAATTGAAAAAGCAGAAGATCGTAAACTGTTTGATATCGCAATGCGTAAAATCGGGTTGGAATGTCCAAAAGCCGCCATTGCAGAAAACATGCAGGAAGCTTTGGAAATTCAATCACGCTTTGGCTTCCCTGTCATTATCCGTCCATCGTTCACCATGGGTGGTTCAGGCGGTGGTATCGCGTATAACCGTGAAGAATTCCTTGAAATCTGTGAACGTGGTTTCGATCTTTCTCCAACGCATCAGTTATTGATTGATGAATCATTGATAGGCTGGAAAGAGTACGAAATGGAAGTTGTTCGTGATAAAAACGACAACTGTATCATTGTCTGTGCCATCGAAAACTTTGACCCAATGGGTGTTCATACAGGTGACTCGATCACAGTTGCACCAGCCCAAACACTGACAGATAAAGAATATCAAATCATGCGTAATGCATCGATTGCCGTTCTTCGTGAAATTGGTGTTGAAACGGGTGGTTCTAACGTTCAGTTTGGTATCAATCCTCAAGACGGCCGTATGGTCGTGATCGAGATGAACCCACGTGTTTCTCGTTCATCTGCACTTGCCTCTAAAGCAACAGGCTTCCCGATTGCTAAAATTGCGGCAAAACTGGCAGTGGGTTATACCCTTGATGAGTTGAAAAATGACATTACAGGTGGAACCACACCTGCATCATTTGAACCATCGATCGACTATGTCGTAACCAAGATTCCTCGTTTTAACTTTGAGAAATTCCCACAAGCTGAACCTGTACTGACGACGCAGATGAAATCGGTCGGTGAAGTCATGGCGATTGGTCGTAACTTCCAGGAATCTGTACAAAAAGCACTTCGTGGCTTGGAAGTAGGTGTATCTGGTTTTGATGAAAAAATTGAAATTGGGAATGAAGGCGCACGCGAGAAAATCCAGCATGAACTGAATGTTCCTGGACCAGAGCGTATCTGGTATGTTGCAGATGCTTTCCGTCACGGTTTTAGCCTTGATGACGTATTCAATGCAACCAAGATTGATCGTTGGTTCCTGATCCAGATTCAAGACATTATCAAAACTGAAGAACAAGTGAAAACCTTGGGCTTTGGTGACTTGAATGCCGATAATATTCGTGCATTTAAACGCAAAGGTTTATCTGACCTGCGTATTGCTGACCTCATGGGTATTTCACAAAAACAATTCCGTAAACAACGCTGGAATTTAGGTGTCTATCCTGTTTACAAGCGCGTGGATACGTGTGCAGCCGAATTTGAATCTTCAACGGCTTACATGTACTCAACGTATGATGAGGAATGTGAAGCAAATCCATCCAACCGTGACAAAATCATGGTGATTGGTGGTGGTCCAAACCGTATTGGTCAAGGCATCGAGTTTGACTATTGCTGTGTACATGCGGCGCTTGCAATGCGTGAAGATGGTTATGAAACCATCATGGTCAACTGTAACCCTGAAACTGTTTCAACCGACTACGATACTTCTGATCGTTTGTACTTTGAACCTGTTACCCTTGAAGATGTGCTTGAAATCGTACGTACCGAGAAGCCTAAAGGCGTAATCGTACAGTATGGTGGTCAAACGCCTTTGAAATTGGCTCGTGCTTTAGAAGAAGCAGGTACGCCGATTATTGGGACATCTCCAGATGCCATTGACCGTGCAGAAGACCGTGAACGTTTCCAGCAAATGATTCAGCGTTTACAGCTTCGTCAACCGAACAACAGCATCGTCAAATCTGCTGAAGAAGGTATGGCAGAAGCGTCTAAAGTAGGTTATCCGTTGGTTGTTCGTCCATCTTATGTATTGGGTGGTCGTGCCATGGAAATCGTCTACAATGATGAAGAGCTGAAACGTTACTTACGTGATGCAGTTCAAGCATCTAATGAAGCGCCTGTTTTGCTTGACCATTTCTTGGATGATGCGACTGAAGTTGATGTCGACTGCGTATCTGACGGTAAAGATGTGGTGATTGGCGGCATTATGCAACACATCGAACAAGCAGGGATTCACTCAGGTGACTCTGCATGTTCAATCCCACCTTACTCTCTTTCTGACACTATTCAGAATGAAATGCGTCGTCAAACCATCGCGATGGCAAAAGAACTAGGTGTAGTGGGCTTAATGAACGTTCAGTTTGCTGTAAAAGGTGATGACGTTTATGTGCTTGAAGTAAATCCACGTGCATCGCGTACGGTTCCATTCGTATCAAAATGTATTGGTGAATCTTTAGCCAAAGTTGCTGCACGTTGTATGGCAGGTCAAACGCTTGCTTCTCAAGGTTTTACCAAAGAAATCATTCCGACTCGCTTTGCTGTAAAAGAAGCAGTTTTCCCATTCGCGAAATTCCAAGGCGTTGATCCAATGCTTGGGCCTGAGATGAAATCGACAGGTGAAGTGATGGGTGTCGGTAAAACCTTTGGTGAAGCGTTCTATAAAGCAGTATTGGGTTCAAATGAACGCCTGCCTGGCTTACCGACTGAAGGTGAAATCAAGCATGCTTTCTTGTCTGTACGTGAGTCAGATAAAAAATATATTGCTGATATTGCTAAAAAACTCGTGGACTATGGTTTCAAACTGCTTGCTACAGGTGGAACTTATCAGGTACTTAAAGATGCAGGTTTGGCATGCGAACGTGTAAATAAAGTAACTGAAGGCCGTCCACATGTTGTTGACCGCTTGAAAAATGGTGAAATACACCTTATTGTCAATACCACTGAAGGTAAACAAGCTCAGTATGACTCAGCCATGATTCGTCGTGCAGCCCTACAAGGCAAAGTGTATTATACGACGACTATTAATGGTGCTGAAGCAGTTTGCCAAGCTTTTGCAATTCAATTACCAATGGATGTATATCGCTTGCAAGATTTACAAACTGTAGGTTAATTCGTTACCGATAAGCCCGTCACTTTATCGGTGGCGGGTTTTTTGTTTTTTTAAAAAGGTCAACTCCCATTTCATTTAGAGGGACTAAAATGCAACGTTATCCAATGACTCCAGAGGGCAAAGAAGCTCTTGAGAAAGAATTACACCAGCTAAAGACTGTGGAACGTCCACGTATTACTCAGGCGATTGCTGAGGCACGTGAACATGGCGATTTGAAAGAAAATGCTGAATATCATGCTGCGCGTGAACAACAAGGCTTTTGTGAAGGTCGTATTCAGGACATCGAAGGCAAATTAGGTGCAGCTCAAGTCATTGATATTCATGAACTTGAAAAAAATAGTCGTGTGGTTTTTGGGGTAACGGTGACCATTGAAAATCTGGACACTGAAGAACGTAAGACCTATAAAATTGTAGGTGATGATGAAGCTGATTTCAAAATCAATAAAATCTCCGTGAACTCCCCTATTGCTCGTGGGCTTTTAGGCAAAAATGAAGGCGATGAAGCCAAAATTGTCACTCCACAAGGTGAAGTCGAATATGAAGTCGTAAGTGTTGAGTATCTCTAAACATCTAGTTTAATGACTTAAAACTCACAAGACTCAAAAAAGAATATCCAAATGCTACGCCTGCAAAGGTTTAGATTTGGATATTTTTATTACACTTAAAATGTATCCCAACGAACAATTTCTTTTCCTTCATATTGCATGATGCTTGTGATTTTATTTGAAGCGTCAAACTCGGTGATGGTTTTATATTCAGTGCCATTGACTATTTTTTGTTGAGTTTCACGCCGCGTACCTTCGTTTTCATACCAGTAAGTTTCTTGATAATTCCCCTCTCCATAGATCGCCTGAATTTCCTGTTGCCCAGTTTGATACCAAGATTGCTGCAAACCCAATAATTGATCATTTTGATAGTGATGGTTAGATCTTAATTGACCTGAGTGATACCAACTTTTCCACGTTCCTTGCTTTTTATTGCCAATATAATGACCTTCAGCCACTTTATGTCCATCATAATCCCAAACTTGGATATCGTTATTTTTTGCGATATCTTCAAAAAAATCAAAATTCGTTTCAACATCAAATCTAAGACACTCAGCATAATGTTGACCCGAAAGTGGATCTAAACTTTTGACCCAAAACGCACTCGAGTTTTTTTGATTATTTTCATGGTAATACTGGATGAATAAATTATCTTGATCATCTTTCTTAATTAGCTTAATCTGGCAACGAAATTTAAAATCATCTTTAGGATCGCCTAAAGAACCCACCCAGTAAGCGACTCCAAGTAGGCTATCTGAAGAACAGCCTATTAAAAATGATGTCATCATCAAAGTAAAAACTGCACACTTTTTCATTCAGCCCCCAATACAGACAATAAAGTTTTGCACATTATTTTTAATTATATTTATCAATATATCATATTCATTTTTAACAAAATCACATTGTTGCCATCTGTTCTTTCTGCTAAAAATATCATTTAAGGTTTATTCTCTTTATCCACCTAATGCATACCTAAACTTAATATGAGACTATAAAATGAGCTATCAGCATATACTGGTTTGTGTAGATGATTCTGAACCTTCTCTCAAGGCACTAGAACACGCCATACAATTAGCCAAGAGTTTAGGTAGTCAAGTGGCGGTCTTGGAGGTCTTGGAACTCGACCCGATGATTGCTGAGGACTATATAAATAAGGGGCAAAGTAACGTATTGATCGATCGAGCAAAGGATTATATCTTGGCTTCGCTAGAAAAGATTAAAGCCAAATATTCAGAAGATGGATTAAGCTTAAGCATTCAATATCGTGAAGGCCTCTCAATTGCCGAAACAATCATTCAGACCGCTATAGAGCTTGAAGCTGATTTACTGGTGATGGGATCACATGGACGCACAGGTTTAAAGAAACTTGTATTGGGTAGTGTCGCTCAAACCGTATTGGCTCAAAGTCCAGTACCTGTTCTTATTGCTAAATAAATCGGTTTTTCAAGCGATCAATTCCATTGGTATTTTTTTAGACTCACTTTCCCTGCAACTACTACAACATCTTCCTCTAGTAATTTTATTTGCTGGATATTTTCTCCATGTGCATTTAATCGGTTGGTGCTGATTTTGCCTTGAGCATTAATCACACGATGCCACGGCAAATCACTTTCAGGATCAAGATGTTTTAAAACATATCCCACTAACCGCGCATGTTTAGGGAGTCCCGCCAATTGGGCAATTTGTCCATAACTGGCAACTTTGCCATAAGGAATCAGAGCCACTACTTCGAGTATCTGGATATGAAGTTCTTTGGTCATTTATACGCCACACATATCGTGATCGCCTTTGTTGAATAGGATTCTCAATCTGCTCGACTTTAGTGTAAGCATGACAAAGTTGCCGATTAATTATGCTATTTTATCACTGTATTGCACATGATTAACTCAAATTAATCCTCGAATATTCGTTCGGCTCAAACGACATATTTCAGGCAATATGATGATAATGTTGAAAATATATACACAATAACTTTTACAAACAATTTTTTATAATGAAAAGGAGTTTACCGATGTCATATCAACATATTTTAGTTCCTGTTGATGGTTCATCCACTGCCCTTGCTGCGGTTCATCAAGCGGCACAATTAGCAAAAACCTATAATAGTCAGGTGACCATTTTACTGGTCGTGACGATTGATCCTTTTATTGGGGTTGAATATGTCAATGCTGAAAGTCAAAAAGAAGATGCCATTAATCGTGGACGCGCCATGATCCAAGATATTTTGGAAGAAGCAAAACAAGTGTTTTCATCACAAGGCGTCGAAGCAAATACTAAAATAGTCGAAGGTCAGGAAATTTACAAAGAAATTGTGAATGCTGCAACAGAGGTAAATGCTGACCTTTTAGTGATGGGTTCACATGGCCGTACAGGGTTTAAAAAGTTAGTACTGGGTAGTGTGGCACAAAAAGTATTGGGAGAGATTTATATTCCAGTATTGATTGTTCGAAGTTAAGCATACATATTCAAACATAAAAAAAGAGAATCATTCGATTCTCTTTGGGTTCAGATTTAATTTACTTAAAAATTTCCAATAGAGTCTGCTGTGCATTATGAGGTTCCTCACCTTCAGCGAGTTGAGCACGCACCCATGTTCCATCCCCTTGCAGCAACCACGCTTGCTGGTTATCTTTTAAATAATTCATCAAACCTTGCTGATAAATTCGTTTCTTCAACACTGGATCTTCGATTGGGAAACACGCCTCAACACGATTGAATAGATTACGATCCATCCAGTCCGCGCTCGAACAATAAATCCGAGCATCGCCATTATTACTAAAATAATAAACGCGGGTATGTTCTAAGAAACGGCCGACAATAGATCGAACACGAATATTTTCAGATAGTCCAGGTAAACCAGGACGCAAACAGCAAATCGAACGAATGATCAAATCAATTTTAACGCCTGCCTGCGAAGCCTCATATAGTTTGTTAATCAACTGCATTTCAGTCAATGCATTGACCTTGACAATAATCTGGGCGGGCTTGCCTGCTTTGGCATTGGCAATTTCATCATCAATAAAATTAATCAATTGAGCGTGTAAGGTAAATGGTGCATGTAACAGCTTTTTCAGCTTTGCCATTTTACCCATTCCCGTCAGTTCCTGAAAAATACGATGCACATCATCACATAATTCTTTATCTGTGGTCAGTAAGCCGTAATCGGTATAAATACGCGCATTGCCAGCATGATAGTTACCCGTACCTAAATGCACGTAACGCACCAGTTTGTTATTTTCACGGCGCACCACCATGATCATTTTGGCGTGAGTTTTATAACCTACAATACCATAGACGACGACTGCTCCCGCTTCTTGTAACAGGTTTGCCACTTCGATATTGGATTCTTCATCAAAGCGCGCGCGTAACTCAATAATAGCAGTCACTTCCTTGCCATTACGTGCTGCTTCTGCCAAAACTTGGACAATCTCAGAATCCGCACCACTACGGTATAAGGTTTGCTTAATTGCAAGAACCTGTGGATCACGCGCTGCTTCACGCAGTAAATTGATGACAGGAGCAAAAGATTCAAACGGATGATGCAGTAAAATGTCCTGCTTCTGCATCGCTGCAAAAATATTTTCTGATTTTTTGAGTATCTTGGGAATAACAGGCGTATGCGAATCATAACGCAAATGTGGACGTTTAAAATTGGATAATAAACGTGCAAGATTGACGGGACCATCGACTTTATAAAGCTGTTCCTCGTCCAGATCAAACTCATCTAGCAAATATTCATAGATGTGCTTTGGACAGTTTTCAGTGACTTCCAAACGCACTGCACGACCAAAACGGCGTGAACTTAATTCACCTTTTAAGGCTTTAGCCAGATCTTCAACGTCTTCATTTAAGGCCAAGTCTGCATTACGCGTCACACGGAACTGATAACAACCTGTCGCAGTCATTCCTGGGAACAGGTCAGAAATATGTTCATGAATAATCGCAGAAAGCATCACATGATGTTCTTTACCGCCAGTTAATTCATTGGGTAAACGTACTACACGTGGCAACGAACGTGGTGCAGGTACAACAGCCAAATCAATCTGACGACCAAAAGCATCTTTGCCTTCTAAAGTGACAATAAAGTTCAGGCTTTTATTGACCAAGCGAGGAAATGGATGCGCAGGATCTAAACTAATCGGTGTTAATACAGGTGCAACTTGTTCCTGAAAATATTTTTTAATCCATGACGATTGGGCAGGTGTCAGCTCACCGCGACGTAAAAAGCAAATATCTTCTTCACGCAGCTTTGGCAAAATTTCTTCGTTTAATATCCGATATTGGCGTTCAATGGCGGCATGTGCGGTTTTAGAAATTTGATCTAGAACCTGTCGTGGGGTCAAACCATCTGGGCTACGACTTTCATTGCCCAAATACATTTGCTCCATGACACCAGCCACGCGGATTTCAAAAAACTCATCCAGATTACGCGAAAAAATCAGCAGGAAGTTCATCCGCTCCAAAAGTGGATGTAATGGATCAACCGCTTGTTCCAAAACTCGCAAATGAAAATCGAGAATTGAAAGCTCGCGGTTAATATAGCGATCATTATAAGTATACTCTGCTTCTGCCGGCATAGTTTCAGACGGTGTTGTAATCGCGGTATTCATGCATTCAACCTGACATTATAAATTTTTGATGCCTAAACAAGGCTTTTAAATAGTATGCTGCAAAATTATGACAATTTCATAAAATTAGCTCGTATTCACAAGCTTTTTTAAAAATTACCACATTCTAAAACCAGATATCTAAGGAATCTGGCTATAGCGCATATATTTTAAGGTAAAACGCTGCTTAAACTTAAATTTTGGATCATTACGATTGGCTTGATAACCTTTTGGATTTGGCAATAATGCAGCCAAAAATGCAGCTTGTTGATTGGTTAAGCTTCTCGCGCTTTTATGAAAATAATATTGAGAGGCGGCTTCCACGCCATAAATATTATCTCCGAGTTCAACCGAGTTCATATACACTTCCAAAATACGCTGCTTTGACCACATGCGTTCCATCATCCAAGTTGCAACAGCTTCCTGACCTTTGCGAATGAATGAACGTTTATTATATAAAAATAAATTTTTTGCTAATTGTTGCGAAATAGTGGAACCACCATTGACGACTTCGCCTGATTTTTCATTTTTCTCAAGTGCATACTGAATACCATCCCAGTCAAAGCCATGATGTTGTAAAAACTTACCATCTTCTGCCGCGACAACTGCACGCTTAAAATTATCACTAATATGGTCGTAGTCACGCCATTCATGATGCAACGGCTCAGAAGTATCTGACCAATAATCGATACGCATAAACATCGTCGTTTCAACGGGATGCGTTCGCCACCAAGCTAAACTACAAAAAATCCATAACTGCACCAGAAGAATAAAACTGACAAGAATTAAAGCAGCGCGAACAATAAATTTCTTCATGCCAGATGGGTTCTCCAGAAAATCACGTATTTCATGTTAAGCTTAAACTAAGCATTATTGATATATAACAAAAGCATATCATGTCTGAATATAGTCCTCCGCAAGTAAATCGTAAACTTGAAGTCAATCTGTGGTGGATCACCGCAGTTTTAATCGCCATGAATGTGGGTTTATATGGCTGGCAAGTGCTGTCAGGTGTCGATGCCACCAGCCCAACAACAGCCGATGCCATCCGTTGGGGTGCCGACTTCTCGCCCCTGACTTTTCTGGAACAACCACAACGTTTATTTACCAGTATGTTCTTCCATTTTGGGCTGGTACATCTGATGCTGAATATGTGGGCGCTGTATATTTTTGGCAGTATTGCAGAACAAATGCTCGGGCGTTTTTATTTTATCGGGTTGTATCTATTGGCTGGACTGATGGGCAGTTTGCTCAGCAGTTACGTCACTATTCGTGACAGTTATGCATTACTTGAGCATTTTGATCCAACTTTACTTCCTCATGTTGGCGCAGGTGCCTCTGGCGCGGTGATGGGACTTGGCGCAGCACTCACCATATTGGCCCTGTTTCCTGCTTTGCCCGATCAGCGTTTTATTTTAGATAAAAAATCTTTAGTCATGGTCATGGCAATTAACCTTGCCTTTGGTTTCATTGCAACTGGAATTAATAATGCCGCGCATATTGGCGGAATGATCATGGGCGCTTTACTGGCAATGATTTGGTATATCAGCCAAAAGATACATCAAGCAAATCTAGGCGCAGTGGTTGGATTGATCATTGGGGCGGTATTGTGTGCCTTATTTTATCAATACTGTGTCAGTCTGATTCCACCGATTGAGCCACTTTGGCAAGAAATTTTAGCGCAAATGAAAAGCCAGCTGGGTATATAGCTGGCTTTTTATAGTTTGATTTTACTTAAAGCTTAAGATTGGTTGATTTCTCTTAAACTTTGTAAAGGTGGAATATCACATAGATAACTGAGTCGATATCGTCCAATCAAGGCACAAATCAGCATCATGGCAACAGGTAAAATCAGCCAGATTTCAGGATGCCATTGTAGCGCAATGTTCATTTTATAGCTGGCAATGGCACTGATAATTTCAGCGAAGAAGCAGGATACTACCCCTGCAATTAAACCGATAAATCCGATTTCCAAACTCAACATATGTTTAAGTTTTGACTTGGATAATCCAAAGGAACGCATCAATGCCACTTCTCGACGGCGTTCATCCATGAGGAGATTCAAACACGCCACTAAGACTAAAATTCCAGACAGCCCAACCAATATTGCCAATACCGTAATCACTTGAACCAATACACTGACCAGCCTTTTAATTTCATCCAGTATCAAACTGACATCGATAAAGACAGTGTTAGAAAAACGTTGAATCACCTGAATCAATTGCGTCTTATCCTGCGGTGGAACATAAAAACTGCCTAAATAACTTCCTGCATTTTCATCCATGCTGTGCGGTGAAAAAATAAAGAAAAAATTCGGACTAAAGCTTTCCCACTCTACACTTCGTAAGTTGATGACCCGCGCAGATAACGTCCCTTCTGGCAAATTAAATGTCAACTTATCCCCTACTTTTATATCCAGTTCTTCAGCCAATTTAGCCTCAACCGATACTTGATTGACCTGATTAAATAATGGCTGTCCTTGTGTAATGACATTGTCCTTTGGCAAGGTCTCTGCTTGGGTCAAATTCAGCTCACGCCGTAAAGAATTATTTGTTTGAATCAATTCATTAGCAAAGGGTTGATCATTCTTGGCAATCAATCTGCCCCGAATATTGGGATATAAAGGCGTACTTTTCCAATCATTGTGTTCAAGCTGTTGCTTAAACTCAGGCATATCAAAAGGCGGCAACCCATACACAAATTGATTTGGCGTTCCTTCTGGTAATTGTTGTTGCCAACGCTGCAATAGATCTGTGCGTAATACAGTTAATACAGTAATTAAACTCAAGCCCAAAGCCAGTGCGGTGATTTGTAAACTGGTGTGCGCTGGTGTCCGTATATACACTGAAAATCGATTTTTGAGTTGCTTAAAAAATTTTAATAGGCTCCAAACAACCCCATATAGAATCGCGCTGAGTAAGAGTATCGCTGCCAGCATCAGACCACTCAGTTGAATATTTTCACTCAACACCATACTAAACACCGCTAAACTCAACACACCTGCTAAAAACATAAAGGCAAATGATCGTTTAGAACGTGTTTCCTGACGAATCACCCGAATTGGAGGCGTATTTAGTAACTCCCAGATACTCGGCAAGATAAATCCTGCCATCACCACGATACTGGTGAATATCGCAATCGGTAATGGGCCGAACAAAAATGCAATCACTGAGAAACTTAACTCGAGTTGCGGAATCAACTGCAACATCAGTTGTAATAAGCCATAGCCAAGTCCCACGCCTAATAATGAGCCAATCAAGATTGATATGAGGCTGACTACAGCCAATAATCCAAGATATGCCCAGACGATCTGTACACGAGTTGCCCCGAGACAACGCATTAAGGCAATGTGATCCTGATTTTGTTGGACATAGCGCTGACTGGTTAAAGCAATGGCGATACCACACAGCAAAATCGTTAAAATATTGGCCAACTGTAAAAACGTATCCAGATTTTCAATTGGTTTCATCAAACGTGTATTGCCTTGCGCAGCATTACGCAGTCTTAAGCTCGATTCTGGATCAGCCTCTGTATCATCCTGAACATGATGTTGCGCTTTGAACTTCTTTTCAAAATTTTGAATATGTTCAGGCGTTCCAGCCATCAATAACCGATATTCAATCCGACTACCGACTTGAATCGCATTGGTTTTGGCAATATCTGATTGGTTAATCATGACAGTGGGAGAAAATCCAGAAAAGCCCAATTCCTGATTGGAATCATGCTTAATCACACCCGTAACTTTAAATGCACCATCTGCGATAAAGATCTGCTCACCCAACTTAACCTTAAGTAAATCCATCGCGCGTGGACTTAACCAGATTTCACCAGATTTGATCTGCGTTGCTTGAGGTTCAATCTCTAATTTTCCACGTAACGGAAAGTGTGTATCAATGGCTTTGACATTAACCATCACAAATTGATCATTCGTTCGTGCCATTGAACTGAAAACAGTGACATTAGATTGCTGAAAGTTTTCAGTAGTTGCTTGTTGCTTCCATGTATCTGCAATGGGTTCATTGTCAGAAAGCACTAAATCGGCTGCTAACATTTCAGCAGCTTGTAAAGTCACAGCATTTTGAATCTGATCGTTACTAAATTTAAGTGCAGTGGTTGCACTGATGGCAAGTGACAAGGCAATGATGAGTAAATAAATACCGCCCGTCCGAAAGCTTTGGATAAATAAAGGTTTAAACAATGCACTCATGTCCCATCCTCCATCTGATCAACTGGATGAGAAGATTCTTGGGCAGAGATTTGATCTTCAAATAATTTACCATCGATCAGTTGCAAGCGACGCTGACACATTGCTGCCAGCTTGGCATCATGCGTGACCAAAATCAGTGTCGTGCCTAATTCACGATTCAGTTCAAATAGCAGGCTCTCAATGTCTTGTGCAGTTTGACCATCCAGATTTCCTGTCGGTTCATCGGCAAAAATAATTTTGGGTGATGCAATCAAAGCACGTGCAATGGCTACACGTTGCTGCTCACCACCCGACAAAACTTTGGGGGTTTGCAATGCCTGACGTTCCAACCCGACTCGTTTTAACCAAGACAAGGCTTTTTCTTCAGCCTGCTGATAATCAAACTTTGGCTGCAAACGTAAAGGCAGCATCACATTTTCCAGCGCACTCAAATGTGGTAACAGTTGAAAAGACTGAAATACAAAACCGATATTTTCCAGACGAACTTTTGCTCTTGCTTCTTCACTCACTTGATGTACTGCTTGCTCACAAACCCAAACCTCGCCTGAACTCGGCTGATCCAATGTTGCCAACATCCCTAAAAGAGTGGATTTTCCTGACCCCGAACGCCCAGTAATTGCAACTTGCTCACCTGCATAAATATCGAGATTGATATCATTTAAAATAGTTAATATTTTGTTATTAAATTGAATGGATTGTGTCAGTTGGTGGGCAGAAATAATCGGTTGTGGCATGATGGTCATTATCCTGTCTGATGCAATGATCGGTCATTTTTTAATATGCAAATTTTAAAACGCTTGTTCAAACCCAAAACTGTAAAATACTACATGGTTGCTACGCTCAGTGTGATTCCTTTTGCCGTAGATGCAAAAACCATTCTGATTGTGGGAGATAGCATCAGTGCAGGTTATGGAATCAATCCTGAACAAGGCTGGGTTCAATTATTGCAAAAACGTCTTGACCAACAGTATCCGAAACAGCATAAAGTGGTCAATGCAAGTGTAAGTGGTGAAACCACCAGCGGTGCGCTGGCCCGAATGCCAAAACTACTACAAAGCTATAAACCTGATGTGGTCGTCATCGAGTTGGGTGGTAATGATGCATTACGCGGTCAACCGCCTCAAATGATCCAAAAAAATTTGGGGCAACTGGTACAACAGAGTCAGCAAGCCAAAGCGAAAGTATTATTATTTGGTATGAAAATTCCGCCTAACTATGGAACGGCTTATAGCCAAGCCTTTGAAAATAACTATAAAGTGATCAGTCAACAATACAAAATCAAACTACTGCCTTTCTTTATGCAAGGCATCGCGGGACATAAAGATCTGATGCAAAATGACCAGATTCACCCGAATGCCAAAGCACAAACTATTTTATTGAATAATGCCTATCCATATATTAAAGGCGCGTTATAACGCGCCTTTAACTCAATTAAACATCTATAGGATGCTTAAAAATCAAAAAAAGTCACTTCACCTGTTTCTAAAGAATATTCAGCACCGACCACGATCATTTTGCCCTTTTCGATCAGGTGTTCAAGTACAGCAGAACCATGACGTAACTGATTCACCGAAGCAAACACATTGGAACGAACCGCATGCATACACAATTTTGCATGGTCATGTTTTAGATCGGTTTGCAGCAAAATTTCAACGGAAGGACGGACTCGATTGACAATCGACATCAAGTTGTCAGAAGGCGGATGATCTGGATTCATCAACGTATCGACCGTGGCCTGAATTGCCCCGCAGTGACTATGACCTAACACCACAACCACGGCACAATCATAACGTTCAGCCGCGAACTCCACACTTCCCACTTGTGACGGTGCAACAATATTGCCTGCCACACGGATCACGAACAAATCACCTAGCCCTTGATCAAAGACAATTTCAGCAGGGACACGCGAATCAGAACATCCCAAAATAATGGCAAATGGATTTTGGTCTTGAGCCATATCGGTACGTTCTTGATGTGATAATAATTTGCGGTGAGTCACTTCACCTGTTGCAAATCTCTTATTACCCGCTTTAAGACGTTCAAGCGCTTCCTGAGCAGTGATCATTTGTTTTGCCATCAAATAATGAGTTCAAAATAGTGTAATAAGCTAAACTCTGAAAGTCACTGACAAAAACTAAACTATGACAATCTTTCTCCATTTTGATATTTTTTTAATCAATTTAAGATAATAACTTGTTGTCTATAAATTTATTTACATTTTATTTCGATAATAATACGACCTATTTAACATTTTTTGAGTCTAAGCAGTTGACCAAATTGACTATAATTCTCCTAGATTTTTTTTAGCAGCAAATGACGGATACAAAGCCTTTATTTCATAATATAAAGCCTCAAAACGTCAGCAACTTTCAAGGATGAAGTTAAATGACTTTCCGTATTCCTTACATTAACTTTTTCTATACATGGGCATTTGCTATGAGTATATGTATGGGACTATTTGCTGGAGGAAGTTTACAAAATGCTCAAGCCGCAGACTGTCATTTTAATTTACATGATGAACTGCAACAGCAACGTAACTGGGCTGGCTTAAAAACCAAAAGCTTAAAAGTAGATGATATTACTTGGGTCTATAGCGAAGGCGGTGCATCAAATAAACCAACGATTTTATTGATTCATGGTTTAGCAGGCAGCCGTGATAACTGGAATTCAATTGCCAAAGTATTAACCCCTTATTATCACGTGATCATTCCTGATCTGCCTATGGCGGGCGATACCATCGTTCCAAAGGATTTTGATTTATCTGTACCCAATGTCACTGAAAAACTGCGACGTTTTACCGAAGCTGCACATGTGTCTAATCAAATTAATATTGTCGGGCATTCGGTTGGCGGTTCTATTGCTATGCTATATGCATCGCAATATGCGTTTGACACACAAAGTCTATTTCTCATCAGCAGTGCGGGCGTTTATCATTCCGCCAATACCATTTACTTGAAAGATCCAACTTATCTCAAACAATTGATTGTTTCCAAGAAGGGCGATCTGAATTATGTGCTGAATCAAGTCATGTATCATCAGCCATTTTTGTCCAATGATTATAAAAATGCGATGGAACAAAATTTAATCACCCATGCGCAGGAAACCAGTAAAATTGTTGATCAACTGGTGGCGTTAAAACGACTTTACACTCCAGATACATTTTCAGTTTTAGCGCGCTCGATTGAAGCGCCCACCTTAATTTTATGGGGTGCAGAAGATAAAATTGTCAATGTTGAAGCCGCGGGTGAATTAAAGAAAATGTTGAAACGTGCCGAAGCACCGATTATTTTAAATCATGTCGGACATATGCCGATACTGGAAGCGGATCAATTGGTTATTCAATACTACTTGCCTTTTTTGGAAAAAACCCAAAAACAAAAAAATCCACTAACCGACCCTTTGGTGTCCCTAGGTAGACATTCCGTTTCCGATTAAAACAACAGATGAATCACTAGACTTGTTTCATCATTGTTTAAACCCTCTTTATTTTTCTCCTACAGGGAGAAATAAAAGGGAGTTATGAAAAAGTCTACTACACATTAAAAGTTAAACATGCAGAGATGATTTTTAAAGTAAAGTGTTTAAAACTCAGACATTCAATTTAGAGATATTATGAGCAACCCGATCATTGACCAATTAATAGAAGCACAGCTTGATTTTCTGGATCAGGAGTTTTCTCAAAAAACGATGATTCAGTCTGAGTTTTCTGAATTTTATCATTGGTTTAGAAAGAAAAAATTAAAAGATTTATGGTCATTTGAACAAATTTATCATTTGATTCAAACGCAAATTTTAGATACTGCTGCGAGTCCCTTTTTAATCGAGCAAATTACTGAACATATTCGTTTTGCCTTGATTCATCCAAGTAATGATCAGACAACGATTGAAAATATTATCCCTGTGGTAACGATTGACCATATCGCCCAATATGTGGCGAGTAAAAGCGAACACCGTAAAGCACTGATTAAACGTGTCACCAATAATCCTGCATTTTCAATGATGGTGACACAGCTCATCCAACATTCCATTCAGGATTATCTGGATAATTCCCTCATGAATAAAAAAGTTCCCGGTGTTGGACGTTTTATGAAAATGGGAAAATCTGTACTCGAGTCTGTGACTGACTCCAATCTGGATGACACAGTCGCTAATTATTTACAAAAGAACATTATTAAATTAAGTCAGCTGAGTGAAACAGTACTGAATCAGCATTTTAATGATGAAAAGCTTTATCAATTTCAGGCCAATTTATGGCATAAAATCAAAAAATTACCTGTAAATGTTGTGCGTAATTATATTGAAGTCAATGACTTACCTAAAACCGTGGGAATGGGGCATGAAATCTGGGAACACATCCGCCAGACCGATTATTTAAAACAACAAGTGCATGATGGTGTCTATGCATGGTACGCACGTAATCAGGAACGTTCTTTTGATTTATTGTTACGCGATATAAATATCAATGAAGAGTTAATTCAAAACCAACTGACTGAATTATTAACCCCCATTATTCAGGAAATGGTTCAATCCAAACATTTGCGTGAACGTGCACGATATTATCTGGAAAAGTTTTATTATTCTGAACAGGTTAAAAATATTTTTAAATGATTA
>NZ_CP078523.1:100267-100344 GCF_019264745.1 Acinetobacter sp. Colony158
AATTTATCGCCTAATAATTTGATGCAGTGCATCTTGGTTTCAACCAAACTTCTTCAATGATATCCAGACCATTTTTT
>NZ_CP078523.1:100602-100677 GCF_019264745.1 Acinetobacter sp. Colony158
CTGAACTGCTCGTATTTGAAGGGTCTTAGCATCTATATCTATATGCAGTTTGCGCCATTGGCGACGATATTCAGG
>NZ_CP078523.1:103282-105250 GCF_019264745.1 Acinetobacter sp. Colony158
TAGCCATTTGGTCGAGTCACAATCGGGAAAATTGAATCTGGACGTTTAAACATTGCAAAGAATTTTCCAATTTTCAGTGGATTACCTTTGACTTTACTGTCTTTAGAAAGCAGGACTTTTACCCCTTCTATTTGACCTGTAATCATTTTTAGATATAAGGGCTTGGTTAAGGTTAATGTAGGGCAATCCAATGCCAAATCTTTACTTTCATCATAACGCTTAAACTGCATGACTGAGTTTTCAACCCATAATGAAAAATGCTCTTTGGTATCCGACAAAACCAGATTGATACACTGGTTTTCATTTTTTAAATTTTCCACATCTAAATTTGTCGCCATAGCTTCAAGAAATCTTTCAGTTGGTGTATGAATCAATAAATCACTCGGATCAGAAGTATTTTGTAGGGGTACATTATTTTGTAGCTCTTGAGCGCCCACCAAAAAGAAATTACGCCAAGTTGAAGCCTCAGCAGCATAGCCCAATTGACGATAAGTATTCGCCAATAAGTCTTTTGCTTGTTGGTTTTGAGGGTTATTCAACACAATATGTTTTAAAATCTCGGCAGCCCATCTATAGTCAGCTTGAGCGTAGGCATCCTGCGCATTTTTCAACGCATTGCTCTCCCCACCTGCTAACTCAATATATTTTTTTGCAACAGCTTTAGGTGGCAATGGATCTAAATTGGAAGGATGAGCATCAAACCATCCCATATAGTATTGGTATACCGCTTTTACATTATGCTTAAGGGTTCCATAATAGCCATGCGCATATAATTTTTGGTCAAGTGCGGCTGGAAGCTGAATTTTCTCGGCAATTTCAGCACCATTAAAACCAGAGTTCATATATCTCACCGTCTGATCATGCGTGAACTTATAAACATCTCGCTGGGTTTTAATAAAATCTTGAATATTGTCATTGCCCCATACCGGCCAATGATGCTGTGCAATCAATACATCGGATGCTTTGGCATGTTGCATTGCTTGGTCTAAATAGCCCACCCATTTTAAGGCATCACGGACTTTAGCACCGCGGAGAGTATAAAGATTATGCATGGTATGCGAAAGAATTTCCGCGCCATTATAAAGTTTCAGTGATGGAATAGAGAATGTTAACTCTGCTGGTGCTTCTGAACCCGGCACGTTATAAAACACAAAATCCAAGCCATCAACCGTCATTTTCTGTTCTGGTTGAGTGATCAGTTGTGTAGGCTCAAGGATGCCCATTTTTCCCGCAGCAACAGCCTTACCTAAACCTGTATCCACCAATCCTTCCGCATTTTTAGGTAGAAAAGTTCCATACATATAAGTCGCACGACGTATCATGGCTGAACCTGCCATCACATTTTCACTGGTCGCTTCTTCCATAAAGCCTTTTGGCGCAATAATTGGAGTTTTTCTAGCGTTAATTTCTTCGCTAGAAAGAACGCCTAATGCACCACCAAAATGATCGATATGGCTATGGGTAAAGATAATGGCTGAAATTTTTTGCTCACCTAAATGCTGTCTAGCAAATTTAAGTGCTGCTTCAGCCGTTTCTTTAGAGGTTAATGTATCCACAATAATCCAACCAGTATCACCCTGAATAATGGTCATATTTGCCACATCAAAACCACGAATTTGCCAAACTCGATCTGTCACTTTAAATAGACCAACATTGTTGTTTAGCTTTGCTTGTCGCCATAGCGCAGGATTAACAGTATTTGGTGCTGGATCATTTAAAAAATTAAACGCATCAAAATCCCAGATCACATTGCCTTTTTCACTTTTAATTTGACCTGTTGGCTTGGCAATAAAGCCCTTTTGAGCCTGATTAAACTCAGTCATATCCTCTAAGTTATACTTCGCCTTATATGTATTATTTGATTCAATGACCGCTTTTTCTACTAGAGCATTTGCTGCAAAAACAGAAAATGGCAGAATAAGCATCAATGAAACTGTTAAAAACTTAATTTTCATCTTCTTTCCTTTT
>NZ_CP078523.1:108728-108836 GCF_019264745.1 Acinetobacter sp. Colony158
GATTGAGCTAAAAAGCCGCTGATGCGGCTTTTTAGGTAGTAATGACAAGATTGGGATGCAAGGATTAGAAGTTGGCTACGAAACTAATGCCATAACGACGACCATCAA
>NZ_CP078523.1:109966-125693 GCF_019264745.1 Acinetobacter sp. Colony158
TCTGTATAACGCCCATTATGTGTAATCGAATAAACATCGCGATAATTGCGTGAAGATGAATCAGCTGCATTGGCTACAGCTTCCACTGTTTTTCCGACCGTCGATTTACTTTCTTGTTTAACAAAATTAGCATCTAAAGCAAGGTCATGATGATCATTAATCAAATAGGTTAAACGTGTATTTAAGCTTTCTCGTTCATTACCACGAAAACCACCGACATATTGGTCTTCTTCACGTTCTTGTTTATTAACATTGAGTTGTAAACCTAGCTTATTTGGAATAAGTGGTCCTGCAAGATAAACCGATCCATTCTTAATATCTCCAGCATCGCCTTGATCCTGAATGACCGTACCTAACTCAACTGTACCTGTCCACTCATCACTTACTTTTTTAGTAATGATATTGATGACACCACCCATGGCATCCGTACCATATAACGTTGACGCAGGTCCCCGAATAATTTCGATACGTTCAATTGCCGCTATTGGTGGCAAGATATTTTTTTCAAATCCGTTATCATCCCCATTAGGGTTTACATCTTTAGAATATTGACGTTTACCATCGACCAAAAATAGCGTGTAGTTTGATGACATACCACGGATACTGACCGTCTGAGCAGAACCTGAACCTGAAATGACCACCCCTGGCGTATTTCTAAGCACATCAGTTATATCGTTATATTCACGTTTATCCAGCTCTTCACGGCTAATGACGGTCATAGATGCAGGTGCTTTAGAGACGTCCTGTTCGTAACCTGTAGCAGTAACAACGATGGTCTCAAGTTTTACCTGTTCCGTCGGTTTGTTACTGATCGCACCATCTTGATTAATTTCAGTATTTGCAATAGCAGACATACTTGACAAAACTGATGCCGCTAAAAGTGAACGCCGAATCATTTCCCACCCCTTATGATTTCTTAAAAACTTAAAATAAGCTTAAAACTCGCAGGCATTTTAGCAAACAAATTGTAAAATTCAATAAAAACGAGAATTATTATTATTAATGATTTAACCAACAATCAAATTATTTAGGAAATTTTAATAATAAATTTTAGGTAAAAAAAGACGCACGAGGCGTCTTTTAAGATTCTTAGATTAAATTAATTCTTAGAATCGATATGTCATTCCCACAAATGCTGATTGACCTTCTAAATAGTATCCAGAGGTACTTCGCGCTAACTTTTTGTTTAACAAATTATTCATACCTGCACGGATAGTAATATCGTCATTGACATCATAATTTGTCGCTAAACCCAAAACTGTATGGGCTTTTTGCAACGTTGTATCTTTCGTGACTGTGGTTGAATATTGTTTTCCAGTATATTCTGCTAACAGGTTTACCGCCCAAGCATCATTAATAAGATAGTCTAAAGAAGAAGTCGCTGTTAATTCTGGAGTATTAATTAAGGCTGCACCTGTATCCAGATTTTTTGCTTCAAAGAAGTACGTTGCACTATTGGTCCATTTGAGTTGATCAGTCACAGGGATTGCTGCACTAAACTCCAGACCTTCTGTTCTTGCTTTTTGTATATTTCTGAGCTGAGTCCACCAAACACCATTAATTCGACCTAGCGGTGCATATTCAATTTTATTTTCAAAGTCTGTGTAGAAATAAGTCAGATTAATATCTGTACCAAAGCCTGTGTAATTCACTCCAATTTCATAGTTTGTGCTTTTTTCTGGTTGCAAATCAGCATTGCCCGCCATATAACAACCACCAGAAATGTATCCCATTGAAGCTAAAGAGGTACAACCATTACCTCCTGACTGCGTTGCAGCACCAGCAGTACTTTCTTTAATGGTAGGTGCACGAAAACCACTTGCTACTCCACCTTTAATCGCCCAATCTTCGCTTGGTAAAAAGACCAGATAAGCTCTTGGACTATTATGATCCCCAAATTTTTCATCGTGGTCATAACGATTACCCAAGGTTAATTTAAATTTATCACTCAAATCTAAAGTATCTTCAATAAATACAGCCCATGTTTTACCTTCGAGCTTAGCATTACCAGCATAATCCGCACCATCATAGCTAGGTACTACGTTACCATTGGCATCTTTAATCGGTGTACCAATTGTATCTGTATTATTAAGCTCTGATCGACGCCATTGTCCGCCCAAAGTCAACTTATTCGGTACAATGAGATTAAAAGGTAAATTGACCTGTCCTTCAACAATTGATTCATTGGATTTTGCGGTTAAGCCATCGCCAGATTGATCATAATCATTGTAATAAGCAGATAATTTTGAGGTAATTTCATGTCCCCATTTGCCATCCCAAGATGCCACATAACCTTGTTTTTCTAATTTATCAGCTCCCCAACTCTGATTTGTATTTTGACCAGTGATTGCTCCTGTTGCTCCATTTTGGGTAGTCACTCCTTTGGCTTTTAAATTCTTTTCGATACCGTAGGTCGCTTCCAACGATAAATCATGATTTTCATTTAATCGAAAGTTTAATTGGCTACCGAAGTTATTATTAACGTAACCTGTTGTACCTTCAACATTATTTAAATTTGCATCACCACCTCTAGGAGGGCTGGTTACTGTGTAACCTTTATCAGATTCCCGACGAATCTGACTCGCATTTAAACGCAATCCAACATTATCAGCTAATGGCCCACTCACTACAGCACCCGTTTGGAAAGTACGTCCTTTATCTCCAGATGTCGTTGGCTGGGTATAATTATAAGTTGCACTACCTGTCCAGTGATCCTGAATTTTTTTCGTAATGATATTGATTACACCTCCCATTGCATCTGAACCATAAAGAGATGACATTGGCCCCCGTACCACTTCAATCCGTTCAATCATATCTGGAGTAATCCAGTTTAGATCCTGTCTTCCTAAATCTGGACGATAATTGGTATCACGTGATGAACCAATCCGCTTACCATCAATCAATATCAGTGTGTAATTATCTGGTAAACCACGTAATTTTATTTTTGATCCGTCGCCATTTGTACTTAAACCACCTGTTACGCCTGGCACACGTTTTAATAAATCGGCCAGACTTGATACTGGACGTTTTTCTATTTCCTCAGCAGTAATCACAGAAATAGAAGCTGGAGCCTCTTTTAAATCGACTGCCTGACCACTAGCAGTTAAAACAATTTTTTCTAATTTTGCTGAATCTGTTTGTGTAGTACTTTGTTCAGCATTTACAGTGCTATCTTCCGCTGCATGAACCATTGAAAAAAGTGTCGCTGCAATTGCAGCTGAGAGAACTGTGCGTAATATAGGTTGAGACATTTTCATCCCCTATTTTAAGAAATATTAAAAGAAGCTTAAAAAAACGATTGCATTGTAACAATTCATATATAAAAAACAATACTAATGATAATAATTATCATTATTTTAATCTATTTTATTTATAAATCCGATTTTAGGCCAAAAAAAACCTCTAACGAATTAGAGGTTTTCTACATATTTCAAAAAATTATTTGAAATATGCACCTTCCGACTGTGAATGGTCAGTTTGGTCTACGACACGCTGTAACTCAGGTATATGTTGACGTAAAGTAGTTTCAACACCTTGTTTAAGAGTCACATCAATTGCTGAACAGCCCTGACAACCGCCACCAAATTTAAGTACAGCAGTTAAACCTTTTTCAGAATCATTTTGTACTTCTACTAAAGCACAATTACCCCCATGTCCTTCCAAACCAGGATTAATCTCTGACTGAAGGATATAAGTAATACGCTCTTCAATCGATGCATCAGGCCCGACACGCGGCACTTTTGAGTTAGGCGCACGGAAAGTCAATTGACCACCAAAACGGTCTTTGTTGTAGTCAATCACGGCATCTAATAAATAAGGAATAGATGGCTGGTCAATATAAGCAGGAAATGCAGCATAATCTTGTTTATAGTCAGTCGGCACGACTTCATCAGGCGCACTGTATGCCATACAACATTCAGCACGTGGAGTACCTGGATGCTCAACAAAAATACGAACGCCAATCCCTGGAGTATTTTGTTTGTCCAACAAGTCACTTAAATACTCTTGTGCAGTTGGAGTAATCAAAAGGTTGGGAATTTCTTCTGCAACCACAGTGTTGGTGTTCTCAGTCGACATAATCATGATCCTCAAGCTGAAGCGCTTATTTTAACTGAAGATGCGGGAGAATTAAAAAAAATCAACCAAAATTGTCGGATTTATTCATAGGAAATTATGTGCTCTGTTGTTTTTTTAATGGCATTATGGCAGTTAACGTTAATATTATTTATAAATTTCACTATGTTTCATTTGCCTTTTAATCATACGATTACGCTTATCGCGATTACCATGATTGTCTCCCTCATGGCCTTTTCCAACCAGAATATCATGAATCGTCTGATTTTCTGGCCGCCAGCCATGCAACGTGGACAATATGACCGCTTTATTACGCATGGCTTTGTACATGCCGATGGGACTCATTTATTGTTTAATATGATTACCCTGTTTTTCTTTGGCAGTGTGATTGAAAGTTTTTATCGTCAGTTTTTTTACGATCTTGGCTTTGTGCTGTTTTATCTTGGCGGTCTGATTTTTGCGATTTTGCCAAGTTATTTAAAACATAAAAATGATACCAATTGGGCAAGTTTAGGGGCATCAGGTGCGGTTTCAGCAGTACTATTTGCTTATATCTTGTTTGAACCTTGGAAATTGATTTTGGTATTTTTTATTCCTGTGCCTGCGATTATTTTTGCAGTTTTATATGTGGGATATAGTGTCTGGTCAGGTAAACGCGGCAACAGTAATATCAATCACAGCGCGCATTTGTGGGGAGCGGCTTACGGTGTAGTGATGACCATCATCTTAGAACCTCGTTTGATTCAGCATTTCTTAAATAAGCTGACTCAATTGCCTTTTTGATTGGCTCTCTTTTTTAATTTAATTTCTATCTTTTTGAAGCCCTTCGGGGCTTTTTCACAGTCAGGAATTTAGTTATATCAAAAAATGTTCAGCATTATTTATGCAGATGTTTCCCGAACTAATTATTTAAAAAATCAAAACGCTATGGTTAAGCTGGGTTGAGTTTTACAATAATGCTTTAATCATGAAAAAACAACCACTTGTCTTAAGCTTAAGTTTCATCCTTTTAAGTTTATCTTTGAGTGCGTGTCACGATAACAATGACACATCTGCGACATCTACACCTGTGGTAGAAGCAAAAAAACCAAACGTTTTGTTCATTATGGCAGATGATCTGGGTTATTCAGATATAGGGGCTTTTGGTGGAGAAATTCACACTCCGAATCTGGATGCCCTCGCCAATGAAGGCCGTTTATTGAGTGATTATCACACTGCCCCAACCTGTTCTCCGACTCGATCACAGCTGATTTCAGGCACAGATCACCATTTGGCAGGTATCGGAGCGATGGCTGAACTTACACCCAGCCATCTTAAAGGGCAGCCAGGTTATGAAGGTTACTTAAATGAACGTTCGCTATCGATTGCCGAAGTACTACGAGACAATGGCTATCGAACATATATTAGTGGAAAGTGGCATCTGGGGTTAACGCCTGAAACCAATGCACAAGCGCGCGGTTTTGATCATTCATTTACCTTGTTACAAGGTTTTGACTTGCACTTTAAGCGCGCCCCAACAGGCTATAATCGCAATGCAACCTACACCGAAGATGGTCAAGTCGTTCCACTGTCTTCTTTGCCAGATAATTTCTTTTCAACCAATTATTACACCGACAAACTCATTGAATACTTAGAGTCAGGCAAGAACATTGGTAAGCCATTTTTTGCCTATGCGGCATATACAGCCCCTCACTGGCCGATTCAAGCGCCAGCAGAATACCGTAATAAATATAAAGGGGTCTATGATGTAGGTTATGACGCCATTCGCAATGCACGCATCGCGAAACAAAAACAGTTAGGCATCATTCCAGCCAATTTTGTTTCCGCCGAACCTATTGCAACAGCAAATGCGCCTGCACAGTCTGGCCGATGGAGTGAACTCAGCCCAGAACGTAAGGCGCTTGAAGCGCGTAATATGGAAATCTATGCGGGCATGGTCGAAAATCTGGATGCCAACATTGGACGCCTGATTCAATATTTAAAAGCCAATGGTTTATATGACAATACCTTGATTTTCTTTGTGTCTGATAATGGCGCAGAAGGATCAACAGGTAGCGCAAATGCAGGCGCTCAGGTGGATAATTCATTGACTGGTTTGGGTACAGATAATTCTTATACCTTTATTGGTCCTCGCTGGGCTGAAGTCAGTGCTGCCCCGTTTCATCTTTGGAAAAATACCGCAGGTGAAGGTGCAACCACCGCTCCAGCCATCGTAAAACTGCCGCACCAAAATAAGATACAACCGATTCATAACAGCTTTGCATCGGTCTTGGATGTATTCCCGACCGTTCTGGATTATGCCAATATCAATATTCCACAAGGTCAATATAAAGGTCGCAATATCAATACGCCAAGCGGACGTTCGTGGAAAGCGGTTCTGGAAAATAAAGCAACAACGATTCGCCCTGACGGATTCAGCTTTGCAGATGAACTACATGGTAATAAATATGCGAAACAAGGAGACTGGAAAATCGCATTACAAGGCAAAGCCAATCTTGGTACTGGAACATGGGAGCTATATAACCTGAAACAAGATCGTGGTGAGAATCAAAATCTGGCAAATACCTATCCAGATAAAGTTCAGGAATTGGTTAAAGTCTATCAACAATACACGCAACAAAATGGTGTAAAGGAATATCTTGTTCAATGAAAGCGGTATTCCTTTCAATTTTAGGCTACAGCTTGTTACTGGCTGGCTGTAGCCAAACATCGCAACCTGTATTCCCTAATAAAAAAGATGACCCGACACCAGCATTATTAACACTTGGCTCACTCTCAACCTGCAAAAATTATTCAGGATTGCCAGATCAATGGCGAAAGAATAATCACGCAGGTATGGTTTGGGTCGACTCGGGTACAGTCAATCTGGGTTCAAATCTGGCTTATCCCGATGAAATTAATTTTGGAGAAAAAAAGCGGCAGGTAGCTGGCTTCTGGATCGATCAGACTGAAGTCACAGTGGCACAGTTTGCAAGCTTTGTTCAAGCAACAGGCTATATCACTGATGCTGAACGACAAAAACAGGCTGCGGTATTTTTACCCGATGCTAATCATCCGGAACAATGGTGGCAGCTTAAATCTGGCTACACTTGGCAAAGGCCAAATGGGCCACAAGCAGAAAAAGCATTACCCAACGAACCTGTCCGTTTTGTCACGAAAAATGATGCCGAACATTATGCTGTCTGGCTAGGTCGAGATTTACCTTCTGAAATAGAGTGGGAATATGCCGCCAAAGCAGGACAAACTCAAGATACCCCCTTGCACCAAGCCCCCATGGATCATCATCAACATCCCCAAGCCAATTATTGGCAGGGTGAGTTCCCATTTCACAATACAAAGCAAGATCAATTTGAGGGTGTCGCACCCGTTGGGTGTTTTGCGGCAAATAATTTTCAACTCTATGACACGATCGGCAATGTCTGGGAGTGGACATCTTCTGTTTATCAGGGTGCACACGATGAACATATGGGGGATTATCAACATCTGCGCCAAACCAATATACCTAGCCAGAACTTCGTGATTAAAGGCGGCTCATATTTATGTGCAGATAACTATTGCGCACGTTTTCGTAACAGTAGTCGCCATCCGCAAGAGTTTGATTTAGCCACCAGTCATGTCGGATTTCGTACCATCATGAGAGAATAATACAAAACCTCAGTATCTTAATTTACGAGTAGACACCAGATTTAACGCTTTCTTGCAATTTTGGTAGTTAATGCCAACCGTGAAAGTAAGTTGGCATAGATAATGTTTACATCTGTATATTAATGCCATTTAAAGTGAGTTTTTTTGCATGTCCAGTCCAATTGAAGGTTTGCAGTTCCCAGTCAATCCTGCAACTCAGAAGCCAAGTACTTCACAAACAGGCAAGGCAATTATCTCGGAAGCATTGTCTTTAGTGGATCATAAAATTTCTCAACAGGCTGCAAAAGAAAAAGACTGGCGTAAAAATTATCCGACCTATTTTAATGCTTTGGTCAAGCTGGGTATCGAAAAAACAGTCAACCCAATTACCATTGCAAAACAAGGCTTGCATAAAGCACATCATAGTTTTGAATTTTATCGAAATGGTGAGCAATACTTACTCAAAGATGTACCACGGATACCTGATATTGCAGAATTTAATACAGTGATCATTAAAGGTGAAAGTCAGGAAAAACCTGAATGGTATGTGCCTTATCATGGTCAAAAACTACAAGGACAAGCACTGCTTGATCAAATTTCAAATTGGGAACAGCGTGGAATCATTGAACCGAGTCATGCCACAGCATTAAGAGAAGTTCATGCACATCCTGAATGGTTCGATTTGTCTGATCGTACTATGGTACTTTTTGGGGCGGCATCTGAAGCGGGCCCACTAACATGGCTTGCCAAATGGAAAGCGAATATTGTCGCGGTTGATTTACCCAATGCCAAAGTTTGGGAAAAAATATTAACCACCATCCAAAAAGGCAATGCCACTCTCATTGCACCAAGTCTGAACCCTATCCATGATACAACCCCGTCTTATGACCTTAAGGACAAACTGGGTGCAAACCTACTGACGCAATTACCTGAAATTGCTGAATGGCTAATCAAATTTGAACAAAGTCTGGATTTAGCGGCCATTGCCTATCTGGATGGTGAAAAACATGTCCGTGTTTCGATAGCAATGGATACGATTATGAGCTTAGTGAGTGAACGCAAAGCCAACACCAGTCTGATGTTTATGTGCACACCGACTGATGTCTATGCGGTACCTAAAGAGGTTGTTGCGGCAGCACAGCAAAAATCTCTGGATCGCTCTAGCCTGCAAAAGTTACTGACCAAAGGGATTTCGACACTTTCACTCAAACATTTCTTTAAAACCAACGATTCAAGTCTGATCGCTTCTGATAATGGGAAAAAATATGGAATTGCAGATTGTTTAGTGCTTGAACAAGGACCAAACTATGCCTTGGCAAAGCGGATCCAGCAATGGCGAGCAACATTGGCGCGCCACCAAGGACAACGCGTGAGCATCAATATTGCACCCTCTACTACCACCCATTCAGTTACCAAGAATCCGTTGTTAAAAGCTGCATTTAATGGCGCTGATTTGTTTGATGTCGAAGCCTTTAGTCCAGAAACCACCAATGCAATTATGGCTGCACTTTGGGTTCACGACTTAAGAAATGATCAGGCTTTTGCCAACCCAGAAACACCACTTGAGCATCCTCTAGAGTTGATGATGCAAGGTGCTAATCATGGTGGATTGTGGCGCGTGGCTTATCTGGCAAGAACCGCTCTACCTTTTGCTGTAATTTATGGTTTTGTCAGTGATAAAATCCCTTTGAAAAAAGGATAAACAACACTGTTTTAAATGCCAATATTTATCGGATCAGACTTGATAAATTAGGCTTTAAGCATGGCAAATATGATTATTCCTAAACGTAAGTTTAATCAATTGCCATGTTTAAAGTTGATTTTATTTATACGGTTTTAGTCTGATGAATCATGTCCAAAAAGTAGTCGTTATTTTGGCGACAATTATGATCGGTATCTCCCCTACTTTTGCTGCACAAAATTGTGAAATTAAAAAACAAGAACTCAGCAATCAACTTCGTTATGCTGAAAAATATGCGAGTAGCTATCGGGTTGCAGGCTTAAAACGAGCCATTCAAAATGTTGATCGTTATTGCCAAGACGACACTCCTACTCAAATTAAAAAGCAGCTACAAACTGAGTATAAAATTGAAAAACTAAAGGCCGAACTTTATAAAGCCCAACAAAATCAGGATACCCAGAAAGCATTAAAGAAACAACAAGAGTTAAATCAAGCGCTGTTTGAACTTGAGCAAATACAAACCACCAGTTAATACGGTGATTTGACTGCTTGATTTGAATAAATCCGAGCTTAATACCTCGTCAATGAAGACATCCGTGTACGTACTAAGTTAGCAGGCTTTGACTCTGAAGCAGATATCTTTGCATTTCATCGGGTGGCACCATCCCTCCACCTGTTGCCCAAATGATATGCGTGGCATTGGCTAATTGAGATGGCGTAAACTGATGTAATTGCTGATAAGATGTTTGGACAGTTGTGTGATAGCCACCCATGAATCCTGCCGCAGCAGAGAGTTCAAGTTGAATCTGTTCTGATTGATTAAGTTGCCCAATCAACGCATATAAACTTTGATCAGAAAGAGTGTAATAACCATCAATCAGTCCTTGCATGGCACGGCCAACAAAACCAGAAGCGCGTCCAACGGCAAGACCATCTGCGGCGGTCTGATTATCCAGCCCAATATCATTGACACTAATTCGATCGTGTAAACCCGTATAAACACCAAGTAGCATGCATGGCGAATGGGTGGGTTCTGCAAAGATACAATGTACGTGCTCACCAAAAGCCTGTTTAAGACCAAAGCTGACTCCCCCAGGCCCACCACCCACGCCACAAGGCAAATACACAAATAATGGATGTGCGGCATCGACCACTTGATGACGCTCAAATAATTGCTGTTTGAGTCTTAACCCTGCTACTGCATAACCTAGAAATAAAGTTTTGGAATTTTCATCATCGATAAAAAAGCAGTTTGGATCAGCCTCAGCAGCTTTACGCCCCTGTTCAACGGCGACACCATAATCACTGGCATATTCAACGACATTAACCCCTAAAGAGCGCAGTTTATCTTTTTTCCATTGTCTTGCATCAGCAGACATATGCACCGAAACCCGAAAACCCAGTTTGGCACTCATGATCCCAATTGAAAGTCCCAGATTTCCTGTCGAGCCAACAGCGATCTGATAATTGTGAAAAAAGGCTCTAAACTCATCCGAATCAAATTTTCGATAATTATCTTCTAAAGAAATTAGCCCAGCAGCCAAAGCTAACTTTTCAGCATGAGCAAGCACTTCATAAATACCTCCACGCGCTTTAATCGAACCAGATATAGGTAAATGACTATCTTGTTTCAGCCACCATTGTCCCTGTAATGGAATTTTCCATTGTTCTGAAAGCAGCTGTTGCATCTGTGCAATACGAACCAAATCGGATTCAATGATACCTTGCTGTTTTTGAGTTTCAGGAAAAACTTGAGCAATAAATGGAGCAAAACGTTGTAAGCGAGCTTCTGCATCCTCAATATCGGCTCGGGTTAGACCCACATGCTGTAGCGCTTGTTTTAATGGTATCGTTTCAGGTGGAAACCAAAACACAGGTTGGTATTGCTGTAAAATCTGAATCAATGGGTCTTGTTGTAATTGATCTAAATTTAAAGCAGTCATTTTGATGGGTTTCAACATGGGTTTTCATCACAAAGTAGCAAACATTCGCTAAAAAGAAAGCGATCTTCACATAAAAATTTTAGAGAATAAAAAAGGTCACTGATGTGACCTTTTCAACTCTATAAATTCGATTGTACAAACTCGGGATTTATCCAACAAATTGTAGGAACAACCAGTACAGACCACCCGATAAACAAATGGTTGCAGGTAAGGTAAAGACCCAAGCCGATAAAATGGTTTTCACCGTATTAAAGTTTAAGCCAGATTTATTGGCAACCATTGTCCCTGCCACTGCACTATTCAGTACATGCGTAGTAGAGACAGGCATACCAAGACCATCCGCTGCTGCAATGGTACTCATCGCCACCAACTCAGCAGACATGCCTTGACCATAAGTCATATGGTGTTTACCAATACGCTCACCAACAGTCACCACAATTCGTTTCCAACCCACCATGGTTCCCAGACCCAGTGCCAATGCCACAGCAACTTTGACCCAAGTTGGAATATATTGTAGGAAAGAGTCCAGACTATCGCGGTACTGTTTCACTACTTTTTGCTGATCGGCTGTCATTGCAGGAAGTGCTTCAGCTTTATCCAGACGCTTAAATGTAGTGGTACTTAAGTACATGTCATTACGGATATTACCAATCGCATCTTCAGGAATATCTTTCAAACTTCCATAACTACCGACACGTTGACCCAAATGATCGGTCAAACTGGCTAATGCAGGAACCACATCAGGAGTTTGCTGTTTGGTTTGAATATACTTGGTCAAAATGACACGTGCTTTTTCATCTTGCATATCTGTATGCTGAGTATAAAGAACAGAAGAAGTCTGACCAGATAATTGTTCAAAGGTTTGCAATTGCTGTGCATCTAGACTCTTATTTAATGAATAAGCCATCGGCACCAAGCCAATCAACACCAGCATGATTAAGCCCATTCCTTTTTGACCATCATTAGAACCATGCGCAAAGCTCACGCCTGTACAGGTAAAAATCAAAATGGCACGAATGATAGGTGGTGGTGGCTTATTGCCTTCAGGTGGCTGAAACAGTTCAAGTTGGCGTTTAAATACTTTTTTCACCAGTAGGAATAAAATAGCAGCAAAAGCAAAACCGATTAGTGGCGAAAATAGTAAAGCTTTACCCACTTTAATCACCTGATCCATATCGATGCCACTGGTACTACCCGTTGCAGCATTAATCAGATGGTTCATAATGCCCACACCCAAAATCGAACCGATCAAGGTATGTGAACTTGATGCAGGAATCCCTAAAAACCAGGTTCCCAAATTCCAGATAATCGCAGCAATCAGCAAAGCAAAAACCATGGCAAAGCCAGCACCACTGCTGACATTCATAATTAATTCAACAGGTAATAATGCAATAATACCGTAGGCCACTGCCCCGCTTGCGACCATAACACCCAGAAAATTACAAAAACCTGCCCACATTACGGCGACAGGTGCAGGCAATGCGTTAGTGTAAATGACCGTTGCCACAGCATTGGCTGTGTCATGAAAACCGTTTACAAACTCAAATCCCAAAGCAATAAAAAGTGCTGTTGCCAGCAAGATCACGGAATATAAACTAAGTGCAGGCACATGCGCCAAATCAGCATTCACCTGTACAGCGATGTAAATCAGGGTTGCAATAATAACCGTAAAAAACACCGGCATAAAAAACTTCGGTGTGGGTACATGTACATTCGTCGATTGAACATGTCCAGCTTCGACATGATTTGAATCCGAAACGGGAGGAAGATTTGAATTCATGTAGACGGTTCAAGAGGATCGTTAAAATCCCCATATTCTTAAATTAAATTATGACAATTATATGACAAATAGGGGTCTAATGAAGTCATTTTTTAAACACTTGACCTCATAAAAGGCATTTTTTAGTTTAATTTTATGCCAACACAATCAATAAAAACAAATAAATACAAAAACTTAAAACACAAAAACCATCATGACATTCAATTGTTGTATTTTGAAGCAAATATGATGAAATTATGACAGCTGGTCACATTTCCGATGTTACATTTCATACAAAGCTATTTTGAAACAGGAATATTGCATTTTGATGAAATCGTCACCATCTCAATTCTGAATGTTATGAATCTGTGTTTGACCGTCTCGGCGATCAATCAAAGCCACTTATTGTGAGGGATTCTGTTACAATAACGCGCCTTTTAAATCTATCTGGGGTTCTTATGTCCACGCTTGCCACCCTGAAATCACTTCTTGCCCAACGTATCCTGATTATTGATGGTGCGATGGGAACGATGATTCAACGCCATAAACTCGAAGAAGAAGATTATCGTGGGGAACGTTTTGCAGACTGGGCATCTGACCTTAAAGGCAATAACGATTTACTGGTACTCACTCAGCCGCACATTATTCAGGGCATACATGAAGCCTATCTGGATGCAGGCGCAGACATAATTGAAACCAATAGCTTTAATGGCACTCGTGTTTCCATGTCGGATTATCACATGGAAGATCTGGTTCCAGAGATTAACCGTGAAGCAGCGCGTTTGGCACGTGCAGCCTGTGACAAATACTCCACCCCAGAAAAACCGCGTTTTGTGGCGGGTGTACTTGGACCAACATCTCGTACCTGTTCAATTTCGCCGAATGTCAACGATCCTGCATTTCGTAACATCACTTTTGATGAACTGAAAGAAAATTATATTGAAGCGACGCATGCACTCATCGAAGGTGGTGCAGATATTCTTTTGATCGAAACGGTGTTCGATACCTTAAACTGTAAAGCTGCGATTTTTGCGGTCAAAGAAGTGTTTAAGCAGATTGGCCGTGAATTACCCTTGATGATTTCAGGCACCATTACCGATGCATCAGGTCGTACTTTAACTGGTCAAACAGCCGAAGCCTTTTGGAACTCGGTGCGTCATGGTGACCTACTCTCAATTGGTTTTAACTGTGCCTTGGGTGCAGATGCAATGCGTCCACACGTCAAAACCATTAGTGATGTGGCAGATACTTTTGTTTCAGCGCATCCAAATGCGGGCTTACCCAATGCCTTTGGTGAATATGATGAAACGCCAGAGCAAACTGCAGCATTTTTAAAAGAATTTGCTGAAAGTGGTCTGATCAATATTACAGGTGGTTGTTGTGGTACTACCCCCGATCATATCCGTGCGATTGCCAATGCGGTTAAAGATATTCCACCACGTCAAATTCCTGAAACAAGACCTGCTTGCCGCTTAAGTGGTTTAGAACCCTTTAACATTTATGATGATTCACTATTCGTCAATGTCGGTGAACGTACCAACGTCACAGGCTCAAAAAAATTCCTGCGCTTAATCCGTGAAGAAAACTTTGCCGAAGCTTTGGAAGTCGCTCAACAACAAGTCGAAGCTGGCGCGCAGATCATTGACATCAACATGGATGAAGGGATGCTCGATTCGCAAAATGCGATGGTGCATTTTTTGAATCTGGTGGCGTCTGAACCTGATATTTCTCGCGTACCGATCATGATTGACTCATCGAAATGGGACATCATTGAAGCGGGCTTGAAATGCGTACAGGGTAAACCTGTGGTCAATTCGATTTCCCTAAAAGAAGGTTATGACGAGTTTGTCGAAAAAGCACGTTTATGCCGCCAGTATGGTGCTGCAATTATTGTCATGGCTTTTGATGAAACAGGTCAGGCCGATACCGCTGCACGTAAACGTGAAATTTGTAAACGTTCTTATGACATTTTGGTCAATGAAGTGGGCTACCCTGCTGAAGATATTATTTTTGATCCGAACGTATTTGCGGTGGCAACAGGGATCGAAGAACATAATAACTACGGCGTAGACTTTATTGAAGCGACGGGCTGGATCAAACAGAACTTGCCGCATGCCATGATTTCGGGCGGTGTCTCTAACGTATCGTTCTCGTTCCGTGGTAATGAACCTGTGCGTGAAGCGATCCACTCGGTATTCCTTTATCATGCCATCAAACAAGGCATGACTATGGGGATCGTCAATGCGGGTCAAATGGCGATTTATGATGATATTCCCAAAGAACTGAAAGAAGCGGTTGAAGATGTTGTTCTGAATCAGAACCAAGGTGCAAGCGGTCAAAACGCCACAGAGAAACTGCTTGAAGTGGCAGAGAAGTTCCGTGGTCATAGTGGCGCACAACGCGAAGCTGAAAACCTTGAATGGCGCAATGAATCGGTTGAAAAACGTCTTGAATATGCGTTGGTAAAAGGAATCACCACATATATTGATGAAGATACTGAAGAAGCACGTTTAAAAGCTAAACGCCCACTCGATGTGATTGAAGGTGCGTTGATGGATGGCATGAACGTGGTGGGTGACTTGTTTGGTTCAGGAAAAATGTTCCTTCCACAAGTGGTCAAATCTGCACGTGTCATGAAACAAGCAG
>NZ_CP078523.1:125752-128914 GCF_019264745.1 Acinetobacter sp. Colony158
GTATTGATGGCGACGGTAAAAGGCGACGTACATGATATTGGTAAAAATATCGTAGGCGTGGTTTTAGGCTGTAATGGTTATGATATTGTCGATTTGGGCGTGATGGTGCCTGCGGAAAAAATCCTGCAAACTGCAATTGATGAGAAATGTGACATCATTGGTTTATCTGGTTTGATCACCCCATCTCTAGATGAAATGGTGTTTGTTGCCAAAGAAATGCAACGTAAAGGCTTTACCATTCCATTATTGATTGGCGGTGCGACCACCTCTAAAGCGCATACTGCGGTGAAGATTGATCCACAATATTCAAATGATGCTGTGATTTATGTTGCCGATGCATCACGTGCAGTTGGTGTTGCAACCACCCTACTTTCAAAAGAAATGCGTGGCGACTTTATTACTGAACATCGTGCTGAATATGCCAAGATTCGTGAACGCTTAGCCAACAAACAACCGAAAGCAGCCAAGCTTTCCTATGCTGAATCTGTTGAAAATGGTTTTAAAATTGATGATCACTATGTGCCACCAAAGCCTAACGCTTTAGGTACGCAAGTTATTAAAAATTATCCACTTGAAGCTTTAGTGCCTTATTTTGACTGGACACCGTTCTTCATCTCTTGGAGTCTGGCGGGTAAATTCCCAAAAATTCTGGAAGATGAAGTGGTCGGCGAAGCCGCAACCGATTTATACAATCAAGCGCAAGCGATGCTGAAAGACATTATTGAGAATAACCGTTTCGATGCGCGTGCGGTGTTTGGTCTATACCCTGCACAACGTACAGCTGCGGATACGGTGAGCGTGTTTGATGAAAATGCTCAAAGTGTCACTCATACTTTCGAGCATGTCCGTCAGCAATCTGACAAAGTCACAGGCAAGCCAAATTTATCTTTAGCCGACTTTATTAAGCCGACAACCACTCAGCAAGATTATTTGGGTGGCTTTACCGTGTCAATCTTTGGTGCGGAAGAACTCGCGAATGAATATAAAGCCAAAGGTGATGATTATTCTGCCATCTTGGTTCAGTCTTTGGCTGATCGTTTTGCCGAAGCATTTGCCGAGCATTTGCATGAGCGGATTCGTAAAGAGTTCTGGGGCTATAAAGCCGATGAAACTTTGGATAATGAAGCGCTGATCAAAGAAAAGTATGTTGGTATTCGTCCTGCGCCTGGCTACCCTGCTTGCCCAGAACATTCTGAAAAAGCAGTGTTGTTCGATTGGTTAGGTTCTGAGGAGAAAATTGGAACGAAGTTAACTGAACATTTTGCAATGATGCCGCCATCAAGTGTTAGTGGTTTCTATTATTCGCATCCTGAAAGTGAGTACTTTAATGTGGGTAAAATTGCTCAGGATCAGCTTGAGGATTATGCCAAGCGTAAAGGTTGGACACTGGATGAAGCGAAGCGTTGGTTAGCACCGAATTTGGATGATTCGATTGGTTAAGCATATAGGAATTTAAAATTCATTCTCGATTATTCAGGAATGAATTTATGCAGATCAATATTAGGAATAAATTTATAATGTTTATCATTTGCAGTCAGTAAAGGTTCATCAAATTGTATTGCTGTTGCAGCGATTAAAGCATCTGCCATTTGCATTGAATGGCTCAGTGCATATTCCTGAACATAGAATGATGCACGGGCAGAAATTTCCTGATCAAGATGAATAATATGCACATTCCAGTAATGCAGGGCTTTCTGAAAACGTAAGCTTTCTTGTTTATTCCGCATTCCCTGCAACAATTCCATATAGGTGATAGCAGAAATTGAAAATGGAATATGACTTTCAACTGCTTCCTTAGCAGATGCTTTTCCTCGCAAATACCAAATCAACACATCGGTATCAGTAATCAAAACTGTCTACCCTGACGCATTGCTCTCACAGTTTCATCCACAGTCAGCGCATGTTGATCTTGTTGCCACATGCCAAAAATATCCTCATCCTGCTTTTGCTGCTGAATCGGTATAATTTTTGCGAGTGCTTTGCCTCGATAAGTTACTGTAACTTCTTGCCCATGCTGAACCTGATGAATAATTTTACCGGATTGAATACGTAATTCTTTAGTTGAAACTTGCATAACTCACCCTCCAAGTATCCACTTAAAAGTGTACACTCAATTAAATTCTATGCAAGTATTTTCCTATATCTCCAACTTCGGCAACCCTTTTACAATCTTCATAGTTTCAAGGCTTACATTGATAACACACAAGAACAATTCCAAAGGATAAGCGGCATTACCCATTGTTTCAATCGCCCAATCATTTGCATCATTGGTGATACCACTGTCTTTATGTGTAGAAACACCCTGCCGTTCCATTACCCACTCAAGGGCAGACTTACCATTAACGATATAGTCATACGCCTCTAACGGAATATCCCGAATGGTGATTTTTGAATTATAAATCACCGCTTGTTTTTCACCCTTTTTGGCAAATTTCATTTTGGTGACATAAAAATCTTCATCTTTAAGTTGGTTATAAGGTGTTTTGCCTGTATCCAAAGTTGCGGGATAAGGTTCAACCGTTTCATAGTTAAGATGCCAATAAGCTAAATCCCGTCCTGCCTGGCTAAAATACCAAAAATCCTGAGCCTGTTTTACACATGGAATACGGGGTAATTCTTTGGTCAAGTTATCGGCAAAACGAGTACGATAATCTTCGCTATGTAGCAAGCCATAAACATAATAGAAAATATCTTCCTTTGTAATATTTTCATTTGGATAGGATTTTTGGAAATGGGCTAGACCTGCATCACTAATGCCATCTTTACGCACCAGTTTAGGGTGTTCACTTTGTGGGTTTTCCTCTGATGGTGTATTAAATAAATCACCTTGATCATTTTGATTTTCCATTAGTTGTTCTCCTCTGTTTCGTAAAGATAAAGAGGGAAACACTGTGCATCGCCAATCAGGTGCAAGTCTGGAATCTGGTCGGTAATTAGGGCAGAAAAGCCCTTGTTCCCTGTGATTGATAGACAAATAACAAGGTTTTGTTGTTGATTTTTCTTGGTATTTTTTGTATAATGGTCGATGGTCGATGGTCGATGGTCGATGGTCGATGGTCGATGGTCGATGGTCGATGGTCGATGGTCGATGGTCGATGGTATATCACCTAGTTGGATTGATTCCTCATAAGTAGATAATGGGAAACATTGCCCTTTTGAAAT
>NZ_CP078523.1:129435-129745 GCF_019264745.1 Acinetobacter sp. Colony158
GTTCATCAGGAATAATTTTTTGCCAAGCATCTTTTTGATTAATTCCTGCAATACTTTTTAGCTCTACAATTTTTTCTAACTTTTGCTCACGAGTAAGATAGTCTCCAATATCATAGAAATAAATTTGACCTTGTTTTTCTGCTTGTGGATTTTTAACCAAAATAGAAATAGCAATCGGTGTACGTGTACCTTGACCAAAAACATTATCTTTTTCTTTACGTCTTTGTTCACCTGACGTTCGGGCATTTCCTCTTAAATGGAAGATATATAAGCTACTAAACTCTTCCACTAAACATTTTCGTAAACCATC
>NZ_CP078523.1:129964-149380 GCF_019264745.1 Acinetobacter sp. Colony158
TGAATATGGTGGATTGCCAATAATCACCTGAATATCTAATTCCTTTTGACGTTTTCGTCTTGCACTATTGCCATCCTGAGCTTGAGTCACAATATCATGCTCATACATCTGGAATGTATCAGTTAAACAAACACCCTCAAACGGCGTATAGTCATTAAAAATAATATCGTGGTAGGTTGCTTCAATATTAATTGTCGCAATGTAATAGGCAAGAAGAACTAGCTCATTGGCATGGATTTCATGTTTATATTTATAAGGTAAGCGGTTTGGCGGAATTAAGCCACTTTGTAGCAATCGAGTGATAAATGTCCCTGTGCCTGTAAATGGGTCAATAATATGAACATGATCATCTGCCAAAGTTTGGTTAAATTCAGACTTTAAGACATCATTGACACTATGGATAATAAAATCAACCACTTCTACAGGAGTATAAACAATACCTAAACGCTCGGTCATTTTTGGAAAAGCATTACGGAAAAACTTATCATAAAGCTCTACGATAATTCGTTGCTTACCCTGAGCATTATCTATACCCTCTGCTCTCAGTTTCACACTGGCATAGAAACTATTTAAGGTATCTGCTTCTTTTTCTAAATGATGTTCATGTAGTTTATTTAAAATATCCTGCATTGCCAATGAAATTGGATTATATTGAGCAAAATCATATTCACTAAACAGTGCATCAAACACAGGTTTGGTAATGAGATGCTGTGCCAACATTTCAATAATTTCAGCATCACTCAACGCATCATTCAGGTCATTTCTCAATTTTTTAACAAAACTTTCAAAGGCTTGTATTTCTTCTTTATTTTCAGGATTGGCTAAAATATGGGTGATACGATCAATATGAGTTTTGGCAATTTTGGCAATATCATTTGCCCATTCTTCCCAATGCTGACGATTACCACATTTCTGCACCACTTTGGCATAAATCGCACGTTCTAACTCATCTATTTCAAAATTTAAGACATTTTGTTTTTCATCAATTAATTCTTTTCGAGTAGGCGATTTGCCTAAATTATCCTGCCCTTTCGCCCCTTTGGTTTTATCGGTCAACGTTTTTTGTCGTTTAGTTGCTTTATCTGAAATGGCAATCACTTCCATTTTAGCAGGCTTTTTATTATTCAATTCTAATTGATTAATCATGGCATCAAAACGGTCATCATGCGCTCGCAATGCCTGTAAAACCTGCCAAACAACTTTATAAGTTTTGTTATCATTTAAGGCTTCATGCGGTTCAACACCTGCTGGAATCACTACAGGCAAAATAATATAACCCCTTTTTTTATTCGGTGCTAAACGCATCACACGCCCAACTGATTGCACGACATCAACTTGCGAATTTCGAGGCATTAAAAATAATACTGCATCTAAACTCGGAACATCGACACCCTCAGATAAACAACGCACATTGCTTAAAATCTTGCATTGATTTTCTTCGGGCTGTGCTTTTAACCATTGTAATTTTTCTTCTTTAGTTGTTGCATTCATGCCACCATCAATATGTTCAGCAATGCATTGCAAAGAATTTTCGATTAAATCGGCATCTTGTGGATTATGCTGTATTTCATAGGTCTGATATTGTTCAACCACGGCCTGAAACATTGCAGCAATATTTTTGGAACTGACCTTATGTTGTTTACTTTTACCCTTACTCGTATGAGGTTCAATCACCTGACAAAAAGCGACTGCTCTTTGCATCGGGTTTGGGTCATCCTGTAAATCAGTTTCACTATTTTGCTTGGATAATGCTTTCCAACAACCAATAATTTTCGCTGCATCATCGACCTTTAAACTGTTATTTTCATCAGCAAGTAAATCCTGCAAGCGTTTATTAACATGGCTTTCATCAACTGCCAAAACAATCACTTTATAATCAACCAATAATCCACGCTGTACCGCTTCGGAGAAATTAATGACAAATAACTCTTTCCCATAAATGGCTTCATTATTCATGCCATACAGTTTGGCTTTATCACGCTCCGCATTAATCTCCACATCTTCGCTATAAATACGTGGCGTTGCCGTCATATATAAGCGTTTTTTGGCATGGATAAACTCTTCATCATGCACACTGGTAAAGGCAGAATCATCTTCACCATCAAAGGTTGCTCCTGTGGTACGGTGTGCTTCATCACAAATAACGAAATCAAATTCAGGCAATAAATGACTATTTTGTGCTTCACTAATGACATTAATTGAATGGTAGGTTGAGAAAACCACACTCATTTTATGCTCTTTATGGCGTGACTGCATTTCTTCGGCAAGGCGTTTGGCATTAGTGGTGGCTGGATAATCCAACTCATGTACCAATAAATTTACCGCATCTTCATCAGCTTGACGTTTTTTGCCAATATCACTGTCCGAACACACCGCAAAACTACATAATGGTGTACTTGATTCTTGCGTCCATTCGGTTAAAGTTTGCGAAAGTAAGGATAAACTCGGCACTAAAAATAGAACTCGTTTCCCTCGCCCTGCCATTGCTTCGGCAATTTTTAAACTGGTAAACGTCTTGCCCGTCCCACATGCCATAATTAATTTGCCACGAGAAATATTTGGATAATTAAGTTGCTCTGTGACTGCTTGCAATGCTTGTTTTTGATGTGAACGTAAATTCTTCTTGGGTTTCAGTTCTAATTGTTGTTTAGGCTGATATTTTTCCCAATCAATAACACTATGTTCCAAAGCATATAAATCTATTTTCTGAACAGGTAAATGTTGACCTTTTAACGCATCTTTGGCATGTTTTGACCAGTGATTTGTGGTACTCACAATCATTCGATGGGTAAAAGGACGTTTACCTGATGCAGTAAAAAAACTATCTATATCTTTCTTCTGTAAATTATAATCTTCGGAATAAAGCTTACATTGAATCGCATGGTAATCTTCCGTATCTCTGACCTTGGCAACAAGATCAATGCCTGTATCTATACCTAAATCTTCACCATTTCGTTCTAGCCAATATTGACGGAAACCCTGCCATAAAAACACTTCATTATAAAGCTCCTGATATTTTGGTTCATTGGAAAAATAACGTAGCATCAAATCTTCAAAATAATTGCCTTTTTCTCGTTGTGTTTTGGCGTGTCTTCTAAATTTATCTATAAGCTGAAAAAAAGACGACATATCAATCCTTATTGACCTCATAAAAGGTTATTGGTGATTTCCAATTTTGTCTATCATTCTAGCAGCAAAGACTTTATTATCAATGGCTTCACAAAACAAAATTTGTCTTTTAAGCACACTTTTCAAAATGATGATAATTACTAGATAGCCTACCGATTATTCTATACAAACTTCCGCTTATAATTCTCATGATTTTCAATATTAGTAAGCTCATCTTTTTCATCCCAAACTTGTAACTCCCAAGGGAAATAAAAATTTGATTTATTTTTAAAATCGATATGCAAACCACGATATCCACTTTTATCTCGAAAATACCAGTTTTTTAAACCAAATTTTTCCTGCCATCCATCCAGCAATTCAATAATTTCTTTAACTTCTTGCGTATTTAAAATAATTCTTGCGCCAAAAATATCATTCAACCAATTATTTACTGGATATTGATCACTATGTATTGAGAATCTTGAAATCTTATCATCAATACTTTCTAACGTTTTAACTCGATAATAATACTGTAATAAAAATCCTTTTTTATTTTTAATCAAATAGTCATTAATACTTTCGTGTAAATTTAACCGATATTTTGCAATATGTTGATAAGGTACACGGGAAATCGTTTTAGACAGATTGAACTTTTCAATGCGCCCAGTTTCAAAATAATCCTGAGAAAAATCAGCATGAATTTTGTTAATCGTTTCAATCATTAATTCAACTTTATCCAAAACATCTTTGCTCATATTTTTCTCAATATCTAAACGATTTCAAAATTATCAAGTTACCTCACTTTTTTGGATAGATTTAGTCCATCTACTTCCTAAAACTATCCAACAAGGCATTGGTAATTGACTTGTTATTTTCCACAGCTCTTGTTTTTTTAGCTTTGGCAGATTGGTCGATGACTCTTTCAATTTTTACCGCTTTATATTTACCGTTATTTTCAACAACCATAAATTTCACGCGTTCATTGCGTTTAGGCTCGCCACCTTCAAGCGGGAAATCCGAAATATGAAAGAAAATATCCTGCTCTAAACCACCAATAAATCCAAAACCTTTTGATGCATCGTATTGTTTGATTTTTCCCTGATAAATTTCAGATTTCATGATTTAACCTATAATGTTACGCAATCATCAAATTATACATGAATCTGCTGAAACCAAGAAAAATCTAGGAACATAGAATGATTCTAAATGAGTCGTGACATATTTTTCTAATTTTACAGAATTAAATTATCCCCTTTTGCAGAGGATAATTTGAAAAATGACTTCTATTTCACATGGGTTTTAGGTAAAAAGAAGGTTGCCAAACCCAGTAATGGCAAATATGAACATAGTTTAAACACCCATTCGATACCATTGAGATCAGCCAAATGTCCAAGTCCTGCTGCGGCAATCCCACTGACACCAAACATTAAACCAAACATCAGTCCTGAGATCATGCCTACTCGCCCTGGAACAGCTTCCTGGGCATAAACCACCATAGCAGCAAAAGCCGAAGACAATACCAAACCTGCGATCACCGAAAGAATGGTCGTCCAGAATAAATCTGCATACGGCATCATTAAAGCAAAGGGTGCCATGCCAACAAAAGACACCCAAATCACCGCTTTACGTCCAATCTTGTCACCAATTGGTCCACCTGCAAATGTTCCCACTGCAACCGCAGCCAAGAAAGCAAATAGATGCAGTTGCGCAGTGGCTAAACTGACATGAAATTTATGAATCAAGTAAAAAGTAAAATAGTTGCTAATACTGGCGATATAAGTAAATTTAGCAAACATCAACACGCAAATCGTGCCAATTGCCAAGGTTAATTGACGACCATGCAATTTACTACTGGCATTAACAATACGTGAAACTGCCTGCGTTTTGGCATGACGAATCGTCCATTGACTAACGCGAGTTAATATCCAGATGGCTAATAATGCAAAAACCACTAAGCAAGCAACGGCATGTTGCCCAAATGGCACAATAATCAAAGCTGCCAATAAAGGTCCGATTGCCGTTCCCGTATTCCCACCTACCTGAAAAGTAGATTGTGCTGTACCAAACCGCCCGCCTGATGCCATACGTGCAACACGTGAAGCCTCTGGGTGGAAGGTCGATGAACCTACTCCAATCAAAGCCGAAGCAATTAATAACACGGTAAAGGTAGGCGAAAATGCGAGTAACAAAATTCCCAGAAACGTCACACACATGCCCATTGGCAATAAATATGGTTTCGGGTGTTTATCGGTATACAGCCCAATCCACGGTTGCAATAAGGATGCAGTCACCTGATAGACCAGTGAAATCAATCCGACCTGCGTAAAACTTAAGGCAAAGTTGGCTTTGAGCATGGGATAAATGGCAGGCAGTACCGCCTGAATCAAATCGTTGAGTAGATGTGCAATCGCGACAGCACCGACCACTTTAACGATCATCACTTGTGGCTGTGCATTAATATTTGTATTTTCCATGATATTTTCTTTCAACGGTATTGAAGACGTCATCCCAAGAAACTCCAATCATTGTTTAACTGAGCTTGCTATTGTAATCTGTCGTTTATACAGCTATCTTCCAATAATCATTGTATAAGTGACAATTTTAGTCTCATCATGACGCCATCTCATCCGCAACCTGAATTAATGATCGGTCTTTCCTCTGAGCATCGTTATCGAGAAGTGACCTATGCCCATGCACACGTGCAGGCGCAATTACTGTATGCATCTAAAGGAACTATTCAGGTTTTAACCCATGATCAAGTCTGGATTATGCCGCCCATGTGTGCATTATGGATTCCTCCGCGAGTTGAACACAGTGTGATTTCTTTAAGTCATGTACAGTTAAACACTGCGTTGGTGGAACAAAATGCCGCTCAAGCAATGGGTCAAACTTGTTTTTTGATTCGAGTCAGTAATTTATTACATGAATTACTCATTCGTTTTAATGAACTAGATCAGCTTAGAAAAAATGATTCCGCTCCCTTTCAAGCGCTTTCCCAAGCCTTACAACTTATTATTTTTGATGAAATCCAGAGAGCTCATTCTTTAGCAGTGCAAATTCCGTGGCCAAATGACAAACGCCTGATCAAGATTTGCGAAAGTTTGTTGCAATCGCCCGATCAATTAAAAGATTTAAATACTTGGGCAGATGAAATTGGCACCAGTTCCCGCACACTCATGCGAATGTTCCAAAAAGAAACAGGACTTTCATATCGGGCATGGATTCAACAAATGCACATTGCTTTAGCTTTAAGCAAAATTGCAGATGGCTTATCCATAAGTCAGATTTCAGAATCGTTGGGATATACCAATGCCAGTGCATTTAGCGCGATGTTCAAGCGGCATTTAGGCAAAACACCGCAACACTTTAAAACTGAAACGATATCAAGTTCATTGATTTAATTGTGATGATCTTTTTTTTGTTCAAGTAAATCATCTAAATCCTGATACACATGTAATACTCGATCCTTATGTGTGCGGGCATGATCCAAGCGTTGTTCAGGGTCGACCAAAAGCAAGCTATGACCATCATCGATCAAACGATCAACACCCTCTAAAAACATACGTTTACCGACATCATGGATCAATGAAATCTGAGTTAAATCGATAATAATCGTACTTTGATCAACAGGTTCACGCTGAAAAATACGCAATAACATTTCAGCTTCAGTAAACTTCAAGACTCCGCGTAATACATAAACACTCAGTGATGCATCTTGTCCAGTCCGATAATGACTCTGAACAATGGTTTGTGCAGAAGGTGTCCCTTCCATCAGGTGCAGCCCCATATCACGGCTCAGCCGTTCCATCATATCAATCCCACGGACACTATTACCATGTTCATCCAGTTTGGGTGAAAAGGCTGCGATACTCACCTGACCGGGCAATACACCTAAAATTCCACCTGCCACGCCACTTTTAGCAGGAATACCAACTGTTGTCAGCCAGTCACCTGCGGCATCATACATACCACAGCTCATCATCACACTAAGCACTTGGCGCACCACTGAACGGTTCAATAACCGTTTTCCAGTCTGAGCATCCACCCCACCATTGGCGAGTACGCTGCCCATGCGCACCAAATCTTTTACCGTCACTAAGATTGAACATTGGCGAATATAACCATTCACAATATCCACAGGATCTGTTTCGAGAATCCCAACGGTTCTAAGCATATAACCAATCGAAAGATTACGATAAGCCGTTTTAATTTCTGAACGATATACGGAATCATCAAAACATAATTCACGTCCTGCCAGTTCGCTCATAAACTGTCGTAAAATTTCTGCACTAGATATATTGTCTTTAACTGGAATCAGAGAGTGCGTAGTGATTGCACCCGAATTAATCATTGGATTTTTAGGACGACCATCTTTTCCCAGTGAAATTTCATTAAAAGCCTCTCCAGAGGGTTCAACACCGACCTTTTCTAATACCTCATCGATACCCAGTTGTTGTAATACATAAGCATAAGTAAAAGGTTTAGACATCGACTGGATGGTAAACTCAACGTCATCATCACCGACCGAATAAATCTCACCATCGACGGTCGACATGGCTAAGGCCAAACGATGTGGACTGGTATTCGCCAACTCTGGAATATAATCAGCCAGATGACCACTATCATCACCATCACATTCATCAAGTACATGTTCCAGATAATCTGGTAAAGGAGTTTTCATACAAACAACCTATTCTATTCATTATTTTGCATTTAATTTTGATGGTACAGGGTATTGATAATCTTAAATTTATATCTTTTGTAATGATTTTTAGTTCTATCCTATTTATTCGATTCACTGTGTAATGTAGTGGTAAATCATTCCACTATCTAAATATCATCATAACGCTCAATGTCAGTGATATTTTAAAATGAATCAAATCAACAATGCGTAAACCAGATCAGTTTAAGCGTTCCACAAATAAGACCCCATTTAAATGATCTACTTCGTGTTGCACAATGCGAGCAGGAAAGCCTTCAAAAGCGGTTTCGATGACTTCACCATACAACGACTGATAACGCACTCGAATAGAATAAGCTCGTTCGACCTCACCTCGTTCATTTGGCACACTTAAACAGCCTTCTTCACCTAAACACGTATTTGGGGATAATTCCAAAATTTCAGGATTCACCATGACCACAGCATCCATTTCAGGTGCATCGGGATAACGTGGGTTCGGACGCGAAGCCACAATAATAATTCGTTTGGAAATATATACCTGTGGTGCTGCAATACCTACACCATGGCGCTCAAGCATGGTCGTCTGCATGGCAGCAGCTAATTGTAATAGCCACTCACTATTAAACTCGGATTGGGCCACAGGTGCAGCCTGAAGTTTCAAGATTGCTTCACCGCGCTGGGCAATAGGTAAAACGGTAGCCATTTAAATAGACCTATGATCATGTCATGTTTATTTTGCGTTTGAAATTTCGTTGTGACAAGTCAAATGATCACCTCAATCAGTCCATGCTTTGTCTGACATGTTTTTTTCAATCCATCTTTAAATCAGTTGAGACTTAAATTCAGCCAATGGATCATTTCAAAATGATGAGCCATTCTTTTGCAAAAATTGTTCAGTTTTTTTGTAGCGCTGCAATGATGAGTTTTGTAGTACAGCATCAATGACTTCTAATACACCTTGCTGTTCGTTACTTGGGGCAAAATATTGTGCAGTTTGTTTGAGTTCTGGTACAGCATTCGCCATAGCAAAACCATATCCCGCCATTTCAATCATTTCTTGATCATTGTAATTATCCCCTATTGCCAAAACCTCCTGATGATCAATGCCCCATTTTTGTTGTAAAAACTGTAAACCGTAGGCTTTATGTCGGTTTGGAATAATTAGATCGATAAAACCAAAACCACTGGAGACCATTTTTGCAGCAGTGTGTTGAATATAAGGTTTTTCAGATAGATCATCCAAAATTTGTTGATTGTTGTCTTGGGTTGTCGTTAGGGTAACTTTACAAATCTGATCATGCACCTGTAACAGATCATCAACCTGCTGAAGTTGCTTAAAATAAATGTTAAGTTTTTGCTGATTTTTTTCACTGACATTGTGCTGAATATAAGCGCAGTCTTTGGCACATAAAATGAGATTTTGGGCATAATCAGGAATTAAATCTTGTAGGATCTGTTGCAAAATCTCTGGACTAAAATGATCGTAATTTAAAGTTTGCGTCCTATCGACCACATAAGCTCCATTTTCGGCCACAAATGCCATGTCATTGGCAATTTCTGGGAAATAAGCTTTTAGGGTGTAAAGCGGATTGCCACTGGCCGCAACGAAATGAATTCCACGCTGTTGAAGCTGTGAATATTGTTGCAAAAATCGGGCTTTGTCGTATTTCTTCTCTGAATTTAAAAACGTTCCATCCATATCAACTGCAATAAGCTTGACTGGCATTTAAACCTCGTATCTTGATAATCATTAATCTTGCATCAGGTTTCTTTCAATCGGCTTATTTTGCGCACTTTTTTATTTCTCTCTATCGGAGAAAGTAAAAAATCCAAAGCATAATGAAAACTCTATTATGATTATCCTATCAGGAGATCACCGTTTTATGAACTGATTATACATGGGCTGATCAAGTTCTTAGGCTGAGTCAAGCCTGTTTAAATAGAGGATCATGTTTACTTTTAATCTTATCTTCAGCTTTTGTTTTTATGCTCATTTACACAAAAACAAATCGAATTTTAAAATCATGAACACTACGCAGCTTTTCTTGGGATTAATCTTTAGCTGTATTGGCTTAGGCTATTTTATGTATGGCAAAAAGCAAAAAGTGATTGTGCCTTTGGTATGTGGTCTGGTACTGATGATTTTTCCTTACTTTATTGAAAATGTCACCTTACTCAGTGTGATTGGAATTGTACTCTCGATTATTCCTTATTTTGTACGTTTATAATGTCAAATCATTGATTCTAAAAAATATACTTCTTCATAAGTGTATTTTTATTTTCCCTATGAAAGAAAAAATAAAGAAATTCCAAACAATGATAAAAAAAGTCTATTAGGCTGATTTCAATAAGATTGCGTTGGTTGTTTATTTTCTCCATTCTAGCAAGTTGGCTAGCGTTGAATTGCCTTACTTTTAATTTAAATTTCAAGTAATATCAGGCCCATCATTTTACTTTTGAATCATGACAGCATGGATGCTATTCCTCATCTTTCCACTCAGGATAAACGGACACTTGCGCTCTCCTCACTCGGTGGTGCATTAGAGTTTTATGATTTTGTCATATATGTCTTTTACGCCAAGATCATTTCGGATTTATTTTTTCCAAGTACTCTAAGTCCTTTTTGGGCAATGCTGAATACCTATGGCATTTTTGCAGCAGGTTATTTTTTTCGGCCTTTAGGCGGAGTGGTGATGGCACATTTTGGTGATTTAGTCGGGCGTAAACGACTATTTTCACTGTCAATTTTATTGATGTCGCTGCCTACTCTAATGATTGGGCTATTACCCACTTTTGAATCGATTGGTTATTTTGCACCAGTTTTATTATTGTTGATGCGCGTGATACAAGGCATCGCTATTGGTGGAGAAATTCCCGCGGCTTGGACATTCGTTTCAGAACATGTCCCAGAACGGCGTATTGGGCTTGCTAACGGCCTATTAACCGCAGGTTTATCTTTAGGAATTTTACTGGGTTCACTGATGTCTTTGTGGATTTCATTACAGTTTACTGAAACAGTAATACATGACTGGGCATGGCGAATTGCCTTTATCGCAGGCGGAATTTTTGGGTTATTTGCCCTATATTTACGCAGTTACTTAAAAGAAACCCCCGTATTTAAAGCCATGCAAGCCCGTAAACAACTCTCAAAAGACTTACCAATTAAACAAGTCTTGGTAAATCATAAAGCAGCAGTGGTTATTGGCATGTTGTTTACCTGGTTTTTGACGGCTTGTGTCGTCGTGATCATTTTAGCCATGCCTAATTTGCTTACCACCGTTTTTGGCTTTGATCGGACTAATTCGTTTCAAATGCAAAGTGCAGCAATTATCATGCAAATGTTGGGCTGTATTTTAGCAGGAACCTTGGCTGATCGTTTTGGCTGTGCCAAAGTGATGATGATGGGTGCAACAGCCCTCGCAGTTGTAGCTGCGGTTTTTTATCACAGTTTGGGACATGCCAGTCATATCACTATTTTCATGCTATACATGTTACTGGGTTTATGCTCAGGAACTGTGGGCATGGTGTCTTGCAGTATGGTGAAAATGTTTCCTGCACCTATTCGTTTTTCAGGGATTTCATTTTCGTATAATGTGTCTTATGCGGTTGTGGGTGGTTTAACCTTGCCACTAATTCAAATTTTAAGCCAGTACAGTAATATTGGAGCAATGTATTATATCGTTGCTTTAGCCATAATGGCGTGTCTCACAGCAGTCGTCTTTAAGAAGAAATTCGAACCATCAAACAGCATTAAGCATGTCATTTAAATCGATGATAAAGCTCGTGACGATCAATCATCACGAGCTTTGATGTGTATCAAAGTGTTTTTAAAAATTCCAGACCACGCTTAAGCTCAAGTTCGTTGATTGAATGTCCTAAACCTTTATAAGTTTCAAGTTCGACATTAAAACCCGCTGCACGTAGCGCCTTAAAAGCATCCTGACTTTCATACACAGGAATGACTTCATCTGCTTCACCATGCATTAGACTCACTTTTGCCGTATTGTTGGCATTGGCTTCAATCGGAGAAGCCAAACGTCCAGAAAAGCCAATGACTGCTGCAATTGGCCAACGACCAGAAGCCACCGCATCCAGTGACATCATGGTTCCTTGAGAAAATCCACAAAAAACCACTTGATTAAGCCGATCAACAAAACCTTGCTCATCCAGTATCCGCTGGACTGTTTGATCGAAATATTCTCGTGCTTGCTGAATACGTTCAAAGCGATTTTCTTCGGTAATTCCAGTTAGACTAAACCATTCAAACACTTCATGGCTATGCATAAAAGGAAAAGGCGCATTGGGCGATGCAATACTTAAATCTTCAATCTGACGCTGCCAATATTGTGCAATCGGCAATAGATCACGCCCATTGCTACCGACCCCATGAAACATGATTACTAGTTTATCCGTCATCTGATCTCATCTCCAATATTCAATGTCATCTATCTTAATTCGCTCTTGTCACCAATGCTTGATACATTCATATCGATCTTGTAATGCCCTTGCTTCATTTCGATGCTTAATTTTTTTATTTTGTATCGCGTTTGGTATTGAATCAAAATATAAAATTCATCTGCACCGTCATCTAATCCAGAAACGGCCCAAGTGGTACCTTTAGGAAAATCTTGCAGCCATTTGGCTTTATAAACATCTGAAACAGAATCAAAATCCAGATAATTCTCTGGTGATTGGCAAATTTTTTCAGCCAATTGATCAAAGCATTGCTGCTTATACTGTTCCAGATCAAATATTGTCATATTACTAATTTTGTCTGTTGCTTACGCTTAACCTGCTCCCATTGCCACCAACCGAAGGCAGCCATAAGGACAAATGCAGCATATAAACCTGCGGTCAGATATAAGTCTTTATAAATAAACATGCCCACATAAACAATATCGACAAATACCCATAAGATCCATGTGGCAATGTGCTTACGACTGGTCCAATACGTTGCCAATAGACTAAATGCTGCCAGTTGAGAATCTAACATCGGCACAGCCGCATCGGTAAAGTGTTTTAAGCTGAGACCAAAAATCACCCCGCCCACTGCTGTTATCAGCATTTGTATAATGACGAGCTTAGGACTAATCGGTTCTATCCGAATATCATGATCAACCTGTTTACCTTTGAGCCAGTGATAAAAACCATAAAAGTTCACCACCATAAAGAAAAATTGTAGGATGGTTTCGCCGTATAGCTTAAAAGTAAAAAATAAATAGGCATATAAAACAAAAGCCAAAAAGTTAAACCACCAGCACCACATATTACGTTTAATGGTGAGACCCACACCAATCACGCTAATTATCACGGCAACAATCTCAAGTGGAGACATGTTCTATGCATCAAAATGGAAAGCGCTATTATGAAATGTTTCTGACCATACGCAAATGATTTCTATTCGCTAACTGAATTATTTTAAAACCCAGTCCGATAAACGATTGCTCAAATTAATCGCCAAAGTATCGACATAGCGACTATAGAGATCGGCAGAGATGATCAATGCAATAAAAAAAAGTAAGATTGCCCAAATTGCAGCCGCGTCATAGCCCCAACCTAGTGCAATAAAAAAGTTAAACACGGGCAGACATACGCAATACATTAAAAGCAAATGCAATAAATAAATTGAAAATGACAATTTACCTAAATACACACAAACGCGATTATCCAGCTTTTGCGATAGCATCGGATTCATCAGGATGCTATACACAATCAAAATCCCTGCGATAAAGTTGCAATACTCGTAAGTTCGCTCGCCCACCAAAATATAAATCCAGTGATACGCCAGACTGGTATTGTGCGCTCCAGCCAAATAAAGTCCGAATAACAATAACAATAGCGCAACTAGTGATGAACGAATAACACGACCATATAGAAATATCAGCGAACCAATGAGAAAACACAACAACCCCAAATAAAGCTCTTGGCTCTGAAAGAAAATTGAGGTCGTCGGAAACAGTAAAATCAGCGGTAAAAATAGTCGCTTATCCAGACTGTAAATATATAACAATCCAAATAACAAAAATGAACCGAGTAACTCCACCTGCATCGTCCAAAGTACCCAGTTGAGACTGGATTCTGCAAATAGAAATGAGCCAATCGTCCCTTCATAAATCGCTTGGGAAAAACCGATGTCTTGGGTCGCTAAAACTTTTAGCCAATACTGCACATGAGAGCTGTCAATATCACTAAACTGCAATGCTGCCCATAATAAGATGCATGAACCTAAAGCAGGAATCGCTAAACGCGGATAACGTTTCACCATCATCGATTTGAGCTTTGCTTGCATATTACGACTATTACAAATCACATAAGACAAAATGAAGCCGCTTAATACGAAAAAAACATAGACCGCAGCCGTACCTGAATACCAAAAGGCAAAAGGCGAATGGTGAATAAAATGTACCCATGCATTACTGGCAACTTCATGTTTATCAAAATGATGTAAATAAGGGTAGAAACTTAAGCTTAGATGTGAAAATACCACAGCCAGACAGGCTAACCCGCGAATACTTTCAACTGCATTAAGTTTGATGGACTTATCCATTATGAGACATCTTCATCTTTCAATTGCACGCTCTTCATTCATTCCCTTTATTCAGACAGGTGTGTCACTCCTCTCCTGTCTATAACCTAGACTTACGATCAATCCATGAGTTACAGCAAGTCTTTTTTGTCATTTGAATTACCCGATTTCCCTGTAAATCCAAATATCTAATGTAAATGCCAGCTTGTTTGAAACAAGCTGGCATTTTGCAATGAGCAACAAGTACGAATCTACTTAATCAATATGCGTGATTCGACCCATTTCGTCATGATGCACGACACTAATTTTTTGCGCACGGCCCTGATGAATCTGGGTTTCGTCCAGTTCAAAATAGCGTGCATAATCAGTTACATCCTTTTCATGCGTTCGCTTGACACTTTTCGCAGGGACATAATTGCTCCACAGTAACAACGCAACAGCACAGGCAATCAATGAAGTGATACCGTGTTCCAAACCCAGACTAAGGGCATGGAAAATCTGATGGATGAGATGGCTTTTTTCTAGCTCGACAAGCGCCCAAACCAGAAGAAATGGACGCCACAAGAGTAACCATGCACCCCACATCATCATCGTAGAGGTATTTGATACATAGCGTCTGTGCCATGGCAACTGATGGCGCACGTCGATAATCAAATTGTTAGATTTCATGAAATTTTCTCGAAAACATGCTTAATATCTACATGCGCATGCCACGGTCAGGACTGACCCAGCGCGCGCGTTTTTCATCACCACGAAGCAGGACTTTTGGAAAGGCCACGATTGTAGCAGTAATGGTAATTAACCAAAACACAAACGGGTACCAAATCATCCAGTAGTAGTTCTTACCTAAATTAGGCTCATAACGACTGTCCATCCATTTGCTTAAAGCAAACTGAAGTAAACAGGTCGCACCTAATAATATTCCGCTGCCATAAGGTAAAAATGGCGAGCTGATTCCAGACAATTCTCCAAGCGGTACTACAAAATGTAATAACCAGAGAATTGCCATAATAAGCATCAGATATGACCAGACCAGTGTTAGACATAATTCAAACATCAGCGGCCATAAAAAATTCAGTTTCGGCTTAAAGAACACATCCAGATTTTTGACTAAAACCTGTGCGCCTCCCATAGCCCAGCGCAAACGCTGTTTCCATAAACCATTTAAGGTTTCAGGCATTAAAATCCACACCAATGCATTGGGTTCAAAACGAATATCCCAACCAGCACGTTGTAGCTTCCATGTGATATCGATATCTTCAGTCAACATGTTGGGTGACCAATAACCGACTTCATGTACCGCACTCTTACGAAAGGCAGTAATCACACCCGAAACGGTGAATAAACGCCCAAAACTACGCTGCGCACGTTTGATCATACCCACAATGGAGGAAAACTCCCCAACCTGAATCCGTCCCAATAAAGTAGAACGAGTTCGGATACGAGGATTCCCTGTGACCGCAGCTACAGTTCGATCTTGCAGAAAATGACGAATCATCCATTTGGCTGCATGTGGATCGAGCAAGGCATCACCGTCAATTCCAATCAAAAACTCAGCTTGAGTCAATAAGCTACCTGCTTGTAAAGCCACAGCCTTGCCTTGATTTTGCGCCAAATGAACCACACGTAACTTTTCAAATCGTTCAGCCAGACGGTCAAGCACTTCGGCGGTATTATCCGAGCTCCCATCATTGATCGCAATCACTTCAAAGTTAGGATAATCCAGACTGAGCGCATGGCTAATCGTTTCTTCTGCATTATCCCCTTCATTAAAGCAAGGAATAAGCACCGCCACCATTGGATAAACATCTAATTCCGCTGGTTGCTGATATGGGGGCTCTTTACGCTCTTTCCAATAAAAGATCAGCGCACCCATCATCCACAAATACGACATAAACAGCGGATAATAGAACACAAAGTTCAGTGCTGAATGCCATAAATGCTGTAAGGTTGTTGACATGGTCAATTCCTGCTACGGGACTAACTTTGAAGGTTTAGTCGCAAATACATCATGCAACATTTGGGTATCTGGATGATCTTTAAACGGATCATCTGGATAATATCCAACGTGCATAGCCCCCTGACCGTACAGGGAACGAATCGTATCGACGAGTTCTTGCGATGGCACAGGTTGATTGGTGCGCCAGTTAGTCGCCTGTAACTCAAATACGGTTTTTTTGATTCCGTTTGGATATTGTTTTACACGTTTCACAATATCCTGATAGAACTTGGTCGGATCTGCTGCTTGTTCCATGTAAGGCATGGCCATAATTGCAGTAAAATCGTAACGTTTTAGTGACTGCTCCAGAGACTGGGAGTACCAGTTTTCTGCATAAGGAGATAATGCGACTTGCGCATACAAATTACGGGCGGTCATTAAATAAGGCTGATAATAACGCACATCGGAAGCAAGCTTCATGGCAAAGTTATCTATGGTCTTGATTTTTAAATCAGTCCATTTAGATAACAAGGCATCATTATTCCGAATTTTTTCCAGATCAGTTGGCAAGCCTGCTTTGGCATAGGCTTTCAATGCATCTGGACTCGCATCTTCATAATCAGATAACGTGGTATCGTCATGGAACAGTATACCATCAAATGTGGAATATTTTGCCAAGTCGGTATAAATTCCTTCGATCACTTTACGTGCTTCAGGTGAATACGGACTTAAACGAATATATCCCATATTCAAATGGTCACTGTCTTTAGGCTGTTGGGTCACCACCAGTTTTTTAGAGGCTGGATTATTTTTCGGCAATTCCCATGCCATCAGAGGCATCCACGCATAAACACGATTTACACCTGTACGCGTTGAAATCTGCCACGCGACACGATTAAACAAATCAGCGCGCATCGGAACATAACGATTTGGGAAATACACCATATCGGCAGAACCATTGGCATCTGGATCAGAAAAAGCTTGAAGATAAACTGTATTGACACCAGAGGCACGAATCCGATCTAAAACATGTCCCAAATTGCGTTCAATCTGTGCTGGATCAGGATCATAGATATAATCCAGATCGATATGCATGATTTTTTGCGGACGATTATTATCGGTCAGGTTCATTTGACGAGTTAAAATATCCTGCGCTAAGTCGTCGGTACTTTCACCTTTCATCACTAAAATACGACTGAGGTGTCCTAAAGATTTGGTCACATGATCTGGACCATCGTCCAAAGTAATGGTAATTGGCATACCGAGTTTTTTAGCAATACGCACAGTTTCCATGTTATAGCGACCATAAGGCCAGACCATGACTCGTGGTGCCCGAATACCGTTGGCTTTAAACGTATCGATATTTTTCTTTAAATCATCACTAATGCGCTTTTCATAGGCACGATCAGATTCATAAGTTTTGGTTTTTGCATCATAAATACGTGTGGTTGCCGCAGGTTCAGAGTTGCCTTGTGGATTCCCCATGACACCATGATGCAAATCATAACTGTGGCTACCGATTTCGATTAAGCCACTGTCCTGCATTTCTTTAATTTCTTTCCAGCTTAATAATTTGCTGCGTTCAAGTTTTTCATCACCAAACTGCACCATTTTATTCGGCTTAACTTCTAGCCATTTTCCAACAACCGCCAATACCGCTGGGATTTTACGCGCTTTTAAAATCGGATAGGCATATTGATAAAATGATTGATAGCCATCATCCACAGTGAGTAAGACAGGTTTAGGTGGAAGTTTGAGTTTACCTTCATTGGCTTTAATCAATTGATCTACACTAATAAAGTGATAACCGTTTTTAATCAGCCAATCCAGATGCATTTCAAAACGCTGTGGCGTTACAGCATAATCTGGAATAACAGCATCCTTAGATGTTATTTCATGATAACCAATAATCGTTAGAGTCGACACATCGATTTGTGGTTCTTCTTCGGGTGCTTCACCTGTATGTGGATCAGTCACAGCTGGGATCTCCGCTGCTGTAGGAAGATCTGTTGTTGCAGGCGTTTCCGCATAAACAGAACTGACTCCTATAGAACCGAACAATAATGAAATGCTCAGAGTTAAAGATTGCAAGGGAAATCGTGTTGGCATAGAAATATCATCTTTCAATTCGGGTTATTTTCTGAAGGCTTTGTCTGATCGAAAATATCTATTTTTCTATCCACAATCCATTGCTTTTGACAGAAATCCATCAGGCTTTTAACAGTGTCAGTTATACTAATCAAATCTGAAAAGAAACTTAAAAATTTTTGTAGGTTTTTCTTAACTTTACAGTCATATTGCAAGCTATAAAAAATTTTTAGATGAATATTCAAACATTTGTTTTTGTACAAAAAACACCCAAAAACCATTACAATCCATTGATTATTTTTGCATAAAAAAAGATGGCAAAATTACCATCTTTCTTATAAGAAAATTACAATAAACTATAATCACTTCACTTAGTTTTTCTTAAAATRTGACAAAACTTTCATATCACCACTTAATAAACTTCTTTCATAAGTCTCTTTTATTCATCCCTATGCGAGAAAAATAAAGAGCGTTCAAACCACAATGAAAGAAATCTAATATTCAATGATTGCAAAATTCGGATTTTCAGCCATTTGTTCCAGATAATAACGTTCTTTTTGATACAAATATTTATATAAACGATTAATCCATTGTCCACGGCGGAAAATTTTGATCTTTTTATTGACCCCATCATAATCTAATAAAGTGATCGGCTCTCCTTCTTGAAATAGAGTGATACGATAATTTGCGGACTGATGCGGATGCATGGATAATGTCTCTTTAATCAATTCAACTTTATAGTCTTCATCTAGCCAATAATGCTTATCAAAATTAACTTTTTCTTGCACCCACAATCCAGGATATTCATCCTCAGTGGTATCAATCATAAAGAAGTGGTGTAGCTCTTTTAAAAGCTCTGTCGCTGTTAAATCAGAATAATCATTCATCGTCGTGGTCTCTCTTATTGTTGCTTTTATCTTAGAATTTATATGAAGCCAAATTTTCAAAGTTTGTTAGAAAATATTTAGCTTCGCTTAGCATTTATAGCATTCAGTTGTATTTTGCCTATTGATCTAATTTTACACAAATAAAAGTCAAATAAATCACATAAAATTGTTGTAAATTTATTTAAAT
>NZ_CP078523.1:149560-166907 GCF_019264745.1 Acinetobacter sp. Colony158
AATTTAAACAAGCAGATCTCTTCTAACTCAGCTTAGATTTAGCTCGGACTATTCATTTTTATGATGTTAAAAATTTAAGATATATAAGACTTCTTTCACCATTGTTTAAACTCTTTTATTTTTTCTTGCATAGGAATAAATAAAAGAGACTTAGAAAGAGGTCTCTTGTTTTTTATTCATTTAAACATCACAGTTTAAAATGCACCATAACATAAATTGCTCATACACATCGAACCTACAATATCGAAATAAAAGATTCGATGTGTGAGATGATTTAAAGTTTAATCATCACGCGTTTTGACATCGAACAATTCAATTTCAAAGATAAGATTTGAGTTTGCAGGAATAATTTTACCCATCTTACGCTCACCATAAGCAAGGTGCGAAGGAACAATCAACTTACGTTTGCCGCCAACTTTCATTCCCATGATGCCCTGATCCCAACCTTTAATCACACGACCAGTGCCAATGACACATTCAAAGTATTGACCACGATCCAGTGAAGAATCAAACTGTGTTCCATCTTCAAGCCAGCCTGTATAATGTGTGGTAATTAAAGCTCCTTTAACGGCTTCTTTACCCTCTCCTACTTTCAAATCGATAATTTCTAGTTCTGCGGTCATGACACATTTCTCCAGATCAAATAACGTGGCTTATCTTGTCAAGATTATAACCCTTGTAACTGTGTCCATTGAATCACAACTTGCGCCTGATCACCGATGAGTGTCCACTCACCATCCATCACGTTCAGTTGTAATTGCATAGTACGCTGACTAAGTTGCTCAAGTTGTGCTGAACTCTCGGCTGAAATTTGCCAGACTTCCACATTTTCAAGGGTTTTAATTTTAGGATTTCTTTTCCACCATTCATCGACTTGTGAGCCATAAGCAATCACAGCCACCTGTTTACAACGCGCAGCCGCTTTTTTGACTTTATCTTCAGACGGCAAACCCACTTCAATCCACTGCTCAAGTAAACCTGTTAAGTCTTTTTTCCATAAAGCAGGTTCATCGGTTTCAAATAAATCCTTGGTAAATTCGAGTTGTTCATCTGCATAACGTGCAAATGCCACGATACGAACCATCAAACGCTCTAAAGTTTCAGAAGGATGCAGCGCTAAAGTGAGTTGATAATCACCATATTGATGCTGATCCATATCTGCAATATTTAAGTCTGCTTTATAGATTGTTGCTTTTAGCGCCATAATGAAACTGTCCATTTTTGATGGGCGCTAGCATACCCGATTTTAGCAATCAGATTGAAGTTATCGTTTTCATCTATTTTTTCAGATTTCCTGACATTGCAGCATTGTTTGATCTTTAGTTATTTTCTTTTTTTGATGGCCCAATCTCAAATTGGCGAGCTTTTTGCAATGTTTGGGGAAATTTTCGATGATGAACCTGTACAATGTGGCAAAAAATTAAATCCAGTCTTTTTCTTCAAGTCATTATTGCATTGATTTTAGGGATTGTAATTGGTCTAAGTTTTCATGATTTTTCTTTAAATTTAAAGCCATTAGGTGATGGTTTCATTTCTTTGATCAAAATGCTGATCGCCCCTATTGTGTTTTGTGTTGTGGTATTGGGTATTTATGGTGCAAGTGATATTAAAAAAATGGGAAAAGTTGGTGCAAAAACCATTCTCTATTTTGAAATCGTCACGACTATCGCACTCATGCTGGGCATTGCCGTCGCTTATATCTTCAAACCTGGCGTCGGAATGAATATTGATATTACTAAGCTCGACAGTAAGGATTTAAGTACCTATACCGAACGTGCACACGCGATTAGTTCAGGTTCAGATTTTATTTTGCATATTATTCCGAAAACCTTATTCGGTGCTTTTACCGATGGCGACATTCTTCAAGTCTTACTGATTGCCATTTTATTTGGTGTCAGTCTGCTGCTGATTCCTAAACAATTTTCATCACTGGTCTGTCAATCCATCGAAGCTTTTTCTGAAGTTTTATTCAAGATGATGGGACTGATTATTCGTCTCGCACCTTTAGGCGTTTTAGGTTCGGTGGCCTATACCACAGCAAAATTTGGACTAGATTCGCTCATGCAACTGGGCTATTTGGTGATTTTGTTTTATTTGACCTGTATTGTCTTTGTGGTAGTGATTTTGGGTTCTATCCTTAAACTTGCAGGTTTAAATATTTTCAAATTTTTAAACTACTTTAAAGATGAACTTTCCATTGTTTTAGGCACGGCATCTTCAGATTCTGTTTTGCCACAAATCATGAAAAAGCTCAGAGCGCTTGGTATTAAAGATTCAACGGTCGGTTTGGTCATTCCAACGGGTTATTCTTTTAATCTGGATGGATTCTCCATCTACTTAACTTTGGGCGTTATTTTCATTGCACAAGCCTGCAATATTGATCTTTCCATGCATGACCTACTGGCTATTTTATTGGTTTCACTGGTGACTTCTAAAGGCGCGCACGGTATTCCAGGTTCAGCCTTAGTGATTTTAGCCGCGACTTTATCGGTAATTCCAAGTTTACCTGCCATTGGTCTGGTACTTCTTCTTTCGGTGGATTGGTTTATTGGAATTGTCCGCGCCTGTACCAACCTCATCGGCAACTGTGTTGCGACTGTTGTCATCGCACACTGGGAAAAAGATATTGACCATGCACAGGCGAAAGCAGTGTTAGATCAAAAATAAATTGACTTATAAACCTCAAATAATCTTAAACATAGAATAGAAACCTGATCAGGTTTCTATTCTCGCAGCCAATAAATCAGTTTCCAGTTTGAGCCAGTTGTGCTCATGCTGACTAATCATTTCAATACGGTTATCAATATTTTCTTCACCCGTTTTATAATTAAACTGATTCGGGTTGCAATTAAAATACATCCAGCCCTGATGGGTATGAAAAATGGCTTTTATACGTAACCAATTCTGCTGTTCACATAACACATCCAATAATCGGTCAAAATTAAAGATCCAACGACGCGGAAATTTCCAGCCAGCAACCATATAACCCTGCGCATGTTCTACATAATGGTAAGGTAATTCTTTAATTTCAGTTGCTTGTTCCGTAGCCAGCTGTTGTCTTTGCTGGATCAGTAAGGGCTGAATTTTACGTTCATGGGTAACATGTGCCAGATCAATCTGTTTTAGCTGAAGCTCCCCATGCGCGGTACTTAACCATTGTTGTTGGTAAACCTCATATTCTTGTTGAAGTTGCAACAATGCCTGATCATCTTCAAAGGTCATCACATCTGTATGCGAAATGACGACTATTTCAGCGGCCTTGATCTGATCTTCATAGAGATTTTGTTTGACCCAATTACTTTCATGTAATCGACTGCCATCCACCACTGTGACCAATGCCCGCATATCCAGACTACTCTGCCAATGCGGCTCAGTCAGTTGTTCCATCAATTGTGCAGGATGTCCTAATCCAGTGGGTTCTATAAATAAACGATCTGGTTTTGACTCGGAGAGCAACCGTGCCAACGCGATATGTAAAGGCAATTGGCTACTGCAACACATACAACCACCAAGCAGTTCTTTGATTTCAAAGCCTTGTTGCTGTGGCAAAAGCTGTTGATCAACGCCAATTTGACCAAACTCATTCATGAGGACTGCCCAGACTTCATGCTCAGGCTTTTGTTGTAATAAATGTTGCAGCAACGTCGTTTTACCTGCACCTAAAAATCCTGAAAGAATATGAGTGGGAACAGGTCTTGAATTAATAATTTTCACGTTAAACTCAGCTTATCAATCATGGGAGCATTTAGGCTTTTTCAGACGTCTTTGTAGTGACTTGATCTATCTTATTATGGATCTTTTAAAAATACCTAGCTCTTTCTTGATGCATTCACTTAAAGTCATTTTGTGATAAAAATCACACCACATATTCAATAAAATAATTAAAATCCATTTATTTAGTGAAATATCCAATTTAACTATTCTCTGTTTGTCTTTGTTTATGTAAATATGAGTAATGGTATTGGTTTATTTTTAATCATCATGAAATAAATCCATACACTTTTTACAGGATTAAATTGCATGATTTTTACAATAAAAATACAGTCACTCACCATTTGTAATTTTTGTGTAAATCTACTCGTTAAGCATTGTTGCATTGATTGCTGCCTGTCAACAGAACTTCTAGCATGATGTTCAAGCGAAGTCGTTTGATTATTCAACTCAAAGTCATTCACTGATCGCTTTTTTTAATTTAAATAAAGGATGCCTCCAATGAAACTCGTTAAAATTCTACTTGCTTCATCACTTACTTTAGCTGCTGCTACTACTTTTGCTGCAAAAGCAGATCATGCTCAAGAGCAAGAAAAAGTGGTAGTATCCACTCAAGAATCTCCAAATACAGCGACGCCTGAGTCAGCTGCTGGTCAACCTACCTCAGCACAACCTGGTTCTGAAAATGCTGCTGAAGCTCAAGGACAAGCTCAACCTACACAGCCAGCTCAATAATATAAGGCTCTCTCAATAACAGCATTTATTTAGGTTTAAATTTCCCAGTTTAAACCAAGTGACAGAGGTTAAATCATTGCTGCGATTTGACCTCTGACGCTTTTAGATCGTTTATTTTTCTAATGATTAATTTTCAGTTTTGATCAACACACAAATCAACTTTCTATCAATACCCAAGTCAACGATACTCTTATGTTTTATTTCGGAATAAATGGAATACATGTAGCAAGATCTTGACAGGGTTGTCCTGTATGCAAGCGAATAAAATAGTCTTGTACCATCTGTGCTTGCTGTTCAATACCATATTGAAAAAACTGCTTGCCCTGCTGTAACACATAATTATATTTACGATCAAATAGAGCTGTACGAATCAGCTTAACGCCTTGCTGATACTGCCAAACATGTACCAGTTCATGAATAAGCCACGACTGCTTTAAAATCGTATCTTGAGTAAAATCCTCACACCAATTTTCTGGATGAAAATAAATATTGCCATTGGGGCTAATCGCATAGTGTTTTAAAACCAAGCGATTCGCCACAATTTGAATATGCTCAAGTTTAATAGATGTGCCAAACACACTCATTGCCAGTTGCTTTTCAGCATGGGTCAGTAAGCGTTTTTGAACCATCAAGTGCTTGTTTAAACCGTATATCATCTTATTCTAAACACATCATGATTTGCTTAATATAATGCTATGATGAGTTGCTTAAAAAATGTCAATTTGTAAGTATTCCATAATAATATGCAAAAACTTGTCATTTTTTACGCCGAAAAACATTGGATTGGTATATATTATCCACCTTGCGCTTTTACGTTATACGTTAATTTACTTTGTTACCTCATACGCAAAGTTGAACAAAAAAAATGATAAATCAACATGTTGTGTATATCTATATATTTAATCTAGGATTAGGTTTGGATGAAAAGTTTTAAAATTGCCCTTGCCCAATTTTCACCGCATATTGGCAATATAGATGCAAATGCTCAAAAAATGATTGAGCAGGCGCTTGAAGCAAAAAAACAAAATGCTGATTTAATTATTTTCCCAGAACTTTCAGTGATTGGTTACCCTTCTGAAGACTTATTGTTACGTCCAGCACTTGCCAAACGTATCGATAAAGCCTTTAAACAGCTTGCTGAAGTCAAAGATATCGTCATGGTATTTGGTTTTGTACATTTGACCGAAGAAGGCCAGCGTTATAACTCAGCGGCGGTGATGCAAGACGGTCAAGTCCTCGGCATCTATAACAAACACAATCTACCTAACTACGGTGTGTTTGATGAAAAACGTTATTTTAATGAAGGTCATCAGCATCTTGTTTTTGAATATTTAGGTCATAAATTTGGTGTCTTGATTTGTGAAGACATCTGGTCAATCAATACGGTTAAGCAAGTCGCACAGCTCAATGTGGATAGTATTGTTATTTTAAATGCATCCCCTTATGAAGTCGGTAAGCCACAACATCGTGTACAAACCCTGACGGAATTGTCTAAACAATTTAATGTGAATTTGATTTATGTCAATCAAGTGGGTGGACAAGATGATCTGATTTTTGATGGTAGTAGTTTTATTATCAATCATGACAGTAGTCTGGCACTTAAAGCACCTAGCTTTAAAGAAGCTCTTTATTTCACAGACTTTAATCCTGAAGATAAAAAGTTTAATGTAGCTGATCCATCGCCAAATCTGGATGCTATTGCTGAAATCTATCAAGGTTTGGTCATGGCAACCCGTGACTATGTTCAGCGTTCTGGTTTTCCAGGTGTAATCTTAGGTTTATCTGGCGGTATCGATTCGGCACTAACACTTGCAATTGCAGTGGATGCTCTTGGTTCAGATAAAGTACAAGCCGTCATGATGCCTTATACTTATACGGCGCAAATCAGTGTTGAAGATGCTTCTGAACAAGCACGTCGCATGGGCGTAACCTTTGGGATCGCTGAAATTCACAATATTGTGAATAGCTTTATGCAAACCCTGTATCCATTTTTTGGCAACAGTCCTGCCGATGCTACCGAAGAAAATCTGCAAGCTCGTGCACGTGGTACGCTATTGATGGGTTTATCCAATAAATTTGGTAATCTGGTGCTCTCAACAGGTAATAAATCTGAACTGGCAGTCGGTTATTGTACACTTTACGGTGATATGGTCGGTGGCTTTGCAGTCCTCAAAGATGTGTATAAAACCATCGTATTTGAATTGGCAAAGTATCGTAATAGTTTAAGTGATACGCCTGTCATTCCTGAACGTGTGATTACTCGACCGCCATCAGCAGAATTACGTCCAGACCAAAAAGATCAGGACTCATTACCTGCTTATGATATTCTGGATGCAATCCTGTATGCCTATATTGAAGAAGATCAAAGTCAGGCCGATATTATTGCCAAAGGTTTTGATAAAGCAGTTGTTGAAAAAGTCATTCGTCTTGTAGATCGAAACGAATATAAACGTCGTCAGGGCGCGATTGGACCGCGTATCAGCTCACGTGCTTTTAGTCGCGAACGCCGCTACCCTATCGTAAATGGTTGGAGACCAGATGACATCTAAGGATCAAACTGTCACGGATCAGACATTATCGCCTAGCGAACAACTTGCTCAAGCACTTTTGCTCGAGCAAGTGCGTTATTTTAAACAGCAGCTTACTGGTGAACATTCACCAGAATATCTACAGCATATTACCCATCTCATATTTAATACCTCACAACATTTGACACTTGGTCAAGTGGTGAGCCTTGAGCAACTACAAGATGTAGTCAAACGCTATGCCTTAGAAATGCAGCTTGGCGCTGGTTTGCTTGAATTTATTGGTGAAATTGCGCAAAAAATTTATTTATATACGCTTCAGTCTACAGCCACTGTCAATGACTTGGTTTCTGATTATCAATTTGAAATCTGGTTATCCAAATTTCTAGAACTCGATAATGTACGGGTTTACTTGAACCAATTTTTGAAAAGTAGCCCTGCGATTCGGCAGTTGTGTCAGTTTATTGCTACAACGGTTTTACAAAATCAGCTTCCAGTATTATTCACTACCCTAAACTCCAAAAGTCGGCTACCAGAACGCGCTGGGTCTGAATGGAAACGTAAATTACTTCAGTTTTCGAGCATTCAGCAACAACGCCTTGAGCAAAAACTGGAAGATTATCTAGCTGAGTTTATTCAGCAGCAACTTGCTGGGTTAAGCATTTTAAGTAATGAGGATTTGGAAATTCTCATTCGTGATATTTGGGATGATGTCAAAGAGAAAACCATCCATCAATACGCCTCTCAGCTTAAACCCATTGATATTGAAGAATTTTTTGTTCTAATTTATGAGTATTGGAAAGAGTTGCGCCAATCGCCTTTAATGCAAAATCTGATTTTACATGGGGTTGAGGTGTTCTATCGTTTTTATGAAGATGAAACCCTGCAAGATTTACTGTTTGGAGTTGGGTTAACAGAACAAGATATACAAACAGAAGCTTTACGTTTTTATCCTAAGGCGATTCAGGCATTGGATGAACAGGATTTATTAGAGCCTTTAATCTTTAATCTATTGAAACCATTTTACCTTCGTTCAGATACGCTTAATGTGATTTCTAAACATTTAAAATCGAACTAATCTTTAAGCTCAATACATTTTCTATTATGTATTGAGCTTAAAACCTGATAATCAAAAATAATAACCCACCGCGAGATAAAACATTTTATCCCAACCAGTCTGAGTTTGATTCCCCTGCGCCAAACTGTCAGCGTCTCCGCCGTTCATCGGGTCATTGCGACTCATAAGATATTCAGCCTGAACGCCAATGGCTTTATAATTAAATGCAATCCCACCAATTAAACGCTCTGAATCTTTATAACCTGATTCATCTTTAAAGAAACGACTATGCGATAAATATGGCTTAATATTTTCTAAGTGAAAATAGGGTTGCTCAAAGGTGTAATTCACTTCATTGAGCAAATAGCGTCCTTGGTTTGCTAGTTGGTAATTGCTATCGAAAGCACCCATGGTTGAACTGTCTGGGAACATATCGTCGTGATTATTAATCTTCTGCTGACCATATAAACTAAGCCATTGCCACTGACCTAATTGAGTCGTAGCAAAAACATTCCATGTGTTACGATGTCCATCGCGATGAGTACGTTTATTTTCAATCTCTGAATACCAAAAAGATGTCCCTAGCTCTGTACTTAGCTGACGACGTTCATCTAATTCAATTTTTTTGGTTAACCTCGCGATCCACATATTTTTTTCTTTCAAATGTGTTCCCGTTGTTAAATCATCTGATTCCACAAAGTTTGGAGTATAACGACTGGCATCTTTTGATGTGCCTTTATAATTTCCACCATCACTTGGATAGAATGCAAAGCTCGCGTGATAGTCATCATGATGAAGTTGGTATTGGATTCCAAGATTGGAAACATCCTCAAACCCTAAGGTATTCATGAGCGTTTCATAATAACTACTGCCCCAAAATTCACCTAATCCAAAATTAATAGGCTGCAAACCTAAACTTATCCGTTGTTCATCATTCAACTTGTAACCTATCCATGCGTGACGTAAAAAAACCGCATCACAAAGTTGATCATATCGATAGCAGCGCCCATCTATCGAAGCCAGCCAATCTGGATTTTCATAATCCAGCACCAGACGAATATCTGCTAAACGCCAGAGATTATTTTGACCCTCATTGGCTTTTTCCTGATAATCCTTACTATAAAAATGAGTTCGTATTGCACCTGAAAGTTTGATTTCCCCCAGATTTTCTTGAGGATCACCCCAACTTAAATCGGATGCCCATAGACTGCTTGAGCTAAAAATAATACTTGTTGTAAGTAGTAATACTGACTTATTCATGTCATAACTTCCTGAAACTGAGGTGATGAAAATGCATAAGTTCGTTTTTAATTAGAAAACTAAAACATTGAACTTGATGTTAACAAAAGTAGATGAACGAAAAATGTAAATAAAAAAAAAGATCACGTAAGGTACATGATCTTTAAAAATGGTGGCTATGACGGGACTTGAACCTGTGACCCCCGCATTATGAGTGCGGTGCTCTAACCAACTGAGCTACATAGCCATAAACTGTGTGCGCATTATCTATAGAAGCAGGATAAGCGTCAACACCTTTAGCGACCATCTGTTCATCAAATACTCAAATACATTGAAATACTGGGTGACATTTAAAATTTAAGAACATTTAGCATACAGAATACAATATTGGGTGAGGCATGACTCAAATTCTATTGAACAGTTTATTTGAGATAAATAAATTAAAAATAGTATTGCTGTGTATGTTTAGACAAAAGACTTCTGTCGTCATGGTTTTAAACCGCCTTTTATTTTTTTTTCGCAAAGAGAAATAAAAGGATGTCTGAAATAAGCCTAAAAATGATCCATATAAAACTTAAAAAATATTTAAATTTTGATCAATTTAATACAAAATTTATTATATATATGTAACCAAGAATCATTCTCTATAATAAACCCGTTACTATGTGATCTTGAAAAGGTTTTCGACATATAAGGACGATCCAATGACACGAGCATTTAAGACTACGCTTTTTCTTTTAACTACATCAGTCATCAGTATGTCTGCACTTGCTGACTTTAAACAAGCACCTTTACCCTATGCCAGCAATGCTTTAGAGCCCGCCATTGATCAACAGACCATGGAAATTCATTATGGCAAACATCATAAAGCTTATGTCGATAACTTGAATGCACAGATTAAGACTTATCCAGAGCTCGACAAAATCGAACTTATTCAGCTACAAAAACAGATTTCAAAATACAATACAGCTGTTCGTAATAATGGTGGTGGTCATTTTAACCATACCTTCTTTTGGGATAGCCTAGCACCCACAGCGAAAACAGGGCAACCAAGCGCAACACTGCTGAAAAAAATCAATCAGGACTTTGGTTCACTGGATGCCTTTAAACAAAAATTTAACGAGGCAGCTTCGGGTCGTTTTGGTTCAGGATGGGCTTGGCTGATCGTCACGCCAGATGGAAAGCTTGCCATCACCTCAACACCGAATCAGGATAATCCTCTCATGGATATTGCTGAAACAAAAGGTACGCCTTTACTCGGATTGGATGTTTGGGAACATGCATATTATTTAAAATACCAAAATCGTCGTGCGGACTATATCAAGGCATTTTGGAGTGTGGTGAACTGGAATAAAGTCAACGAACGTTATACACAAGCCGTCAAAAAATAATTTTTCTGCATCTATAAAAAACAAGCGCCATTTAGGCGCTTGTTTTTGCTTTTAAAATATTAACCTTCTTTCCGGCGCATATGCGGGAATAAAATGACATCACGGATACTTGGTGCATCAGCAAATAACATCACCAAACGATCAATTCCGATGCCTTCACCTGCGGTTGGTGGTAAACCATACTCAAGTGCTTCCACAAAGTCAGCATCATAGTGCATCGCTTCATCATCACCTGCATCTTTTTCTGCAACCTGCGCCTGAAAACGTTCCGCTTGATCGATCGGATCATTCAACTCCGAGAAACCATTCGCCAATTCACGACCACCAATAAAGAATTCGAAACGATCAGTAATATGAGGATTGTCATCGTTACGACGCGCTAGTGGTGACGTTTCCGCTGGATATTCAGTAATAAATGTAGGCTGACGCAATTTGGTTTCAACGGTTTCTTCAAACACAATCGTTTGTAATTTACCTAAACCAAAGCCAGGTTTTACCTGTTCTTTTAATACGTCTTGAGTAAATTTAGCCAAAAATTCACGGTCATTCACATTTTCAGGCGTAAATTCTAGATTATTTTCCAAAATCGCATCGAACATGGAAATCTTTTTAAACGGCCCTTTAAAGCTGAATACTTCGCCTTGATACGGAACGTCTGTACTACCCAGAATATCCAGAGCCAATTTTTCTAGCATGTTTTCAGTCAATTGCATCAGGTCTTTATAATCTGCATAAGCCTGATAAAATTCGATCATGGTAAATTCAGGGTTATGACGTGTCGATACCCCTTCATTACGGAAGTTACGGTTAATTTCAAACACACGTTCAAAACCACCTACCACCAGACGTTTTAAATAAAGCTCAGGCGCGATACGCAAGAATAATGGCATATCCAATGCATTGTGATGCGTTTCAAATGGACGCGCAGAAGCACCACCCGGAATGATATGCATCATTGGGGTTTCAACTTCCATAAAACGTTCATTGTTCAAAAATGCACGAATCCCTGCAACCACTTTGGCACGAATTTCAAAAGTCTTACGCGTTTCTTCATTGACGATCAAATCCAAATAACGTTTGCGATATTTAGCTTCGGTATCAGTTAAACCATGAAATTTGTCTGGTAAAGGACGCAACGATTTGGTCAGTAATTCAAAGCCTTCAAGGTGAACATATAAATCGCCTTTGCCTGAACGACCAATATAACCTTCAGCCGCGATAATATCGCCCAGATCCAGACTCTTAATGGTTTCCAAAGTTTCTGCGGGCAAACCTTTACGGTCCACATACAGTTGGATACGACCTGTCATATCCTGAATCACCATAAATGATCCACGATTGAGCATGACACGCCCTGCAACTTTCACATAAATATGTTCAGCCGCTTCAATCTGTGCTTTATCTTGATCTTTAAATTGTTCTTGTAAATCAGCAGCGTAATGTTCGCGTTTAAAGCTGTTTGGCCACGGACTTTGGCCACTTTGCTTCGCATTGTCCTGAATTTGTTTTAACTTGGCATGACGCTGTGCAATTAAATCGTTTTCGGAAATAATGGGTTCAGAAGTCGATTGAGCGTTTTGTTGCGTCATCTCTGCCTCGATTAAGTAAAAAAATGAAGTCGTAGAGTTTAGCAGATGTCATCAGATTTTCGTATGATTTCTTCGGCTGTATCTTTGAAATTCATGTGAATCCTGTTTTCTTGAATGCTTTAACCCATCTCCTTAGACCAAAATCTAAGATTCATTCTCCACACTTCACAGTAAAATATTTAAACATTGAGGTGCTTTTAAAACGAATAGCTGTGGACATGGAATGACCAGTTTATTCATCCTACTGGTTTAAATAAAAATGCTGCAAGATCAATTTAAAATATTATTTTTGCATGGCTTGGACTCCTCGCGTGAATCCACCAAGTTTCATGCTATTCAAAGTACAAACAAGTTTTGTATTGATGTCGATTATCGCAATTTAAACTATGAAACGGTTGCACATTTTTATCAAAATATTATTCAAAGCATTCGACCAAATATCCTGATTGGACATAGTCTAGGCGGATACTGGGCGCTTAAACTCTCCAGTCAATATCAATTGGCTGCGATTGTGGCTAACCCTAGTTTAACCCCTCATTTTCGTGATGATTATCCCCCTATTTCGCCTGAAGATCTGGATAATGATCTTCCACGATTGGCTTATCTTGAATTAGGTGATGAGGTGATCGATATGCGTGAAGTTCAATCGCAATTGGAAAACTATATGCTAATCGATGCTGTTGAAGGTGGTCATCATCGTCTTGAACAGCCCGAAAAGATCAATCATCTGATTGAACATATTCAAAAACAGTATTTTAAATAAATCTGAAAATTATCCTATAGCGCCTATAGAGAATGAGGTCTCATTCTCTTTTTATGGATATGATTTATTCAGAATAACCCTCAGATTTATTATCCAGCACATGCCAGACTGATAAACCTAAATCCGCATGAAGATCTGGCAAATCCAGTAAAATGACAGCACCCAAGACCTCATGTCCACATTTTTGACAAAGTTGATTAACCGCTTTTAAGGTTCCACCTGTCGCTAGCACATCATCTACCAAAATCACTTTTTGCGCTTCGATTTGCGCTGACATTTCTAACTGATCTGAACCGTATTCCAGACTATAACCAACACATTCAACTGGTGGTGGTAGCTTGCCCGCCTTACGCACCAACAATAAACCTTTTTGTAATCGTTGTGCCAATAACGTAGCTAAAACAAATCCTCTTGCCTCCACTGCAACAAAACTTTCGACCTGCTGTAATTGTGACTCGGGAATAGCCGCAATTAATGCATCAGTGAGTAAGTCTAGTTCTTTGACAAATAAAGGAGTTAAATCATAAAAACAAATGCCTTTTTTAGGAAAATCAGGCACAGTCCGAATATGCGACCATAAAGTCTGAGCAAGAGCGGTCATAAATACAATCTAAGATGGCAAATGAATGTCTTAATTTTACACCTTCATATTTAACTAGACCAGTGAGACCAACCAACAACAAGATTATTCATTAATTATCATGCCACTTTTTCCAGAAAGACGCGATACAACCAACTGTAAAGCATCAATTTATTTTTATTTAAAATGACTTGATTGGCTTCATTGCCCAAATAACCACGCTTTTGTCCCAAGCTGCCATTCCGCTTTTATTCTGAATGATTAAACTCCTTTAATTGCTTTACTTAGCTGATGATCTGCGCAAAAATCATAAGTTGTATAAATGTGATTGCATTTATCGCTAGAGTCTATATTTAGAGAATGGATTCGTTTTACGACAGGCAGCTGAAGCGAACTTATCGGGTTGGAGAATCAAATGAAAAAATATCAATGCATCGTATGTGGATGGATTTATGACGAGTCAGAAGGCTGGCCACAAGACGGCATTGCACCGGGGACAAAATGGGATGACATTCCAGATGACTGGACTTGCCCAGATTGCGGCGTTTCAAAAGCTGATTTTGAAATGATCGAAATCTAATATGTTTCATCAAGACCATGTACAATTCATGGTCTTTTTACTTAAAAGTTAATCATTTACTGTGAATGGAGAATACGCAATGCATCCTATCGTCATCATTGGATCAGGCATGGCAGGTTACACGTTGGCTCGCGAGTTTAGGAAATTAAACCCAGACCATGAACTTCTCATGATTTGTGCTGACGATGCAGTAAATTATGCTAAACCGACTTTATCTAATGCACTTGTTAGTAATAAAGCACCTGAACAAATTCAGTTGGGTGATGCCGAAAAAATGTCAACACAACTCAATATGCAAATTCAGACGCATACATGGGTCAAAGAAATTCATGCAGATCTTCATGAGCTAGTCATAGAAAAAGATGGACAACAAAACATCCAATCCTATTCAAAATTAGTGCTGGCTGTGGGCGCAAATCCGATTCGTCTTGCCATTGCAGGTGATGGAAGTGATGACATTCATGTGGTGAATTCACTGATTGATTATCGAGCATTTCGCGAAAATCTTGCACAATGTAATGACAAACGTGTGGTCATTTTAGGCGCTGGGCTCATTGGCTGCGAATTTGCAAATGATCTTCAAAATACAGATCATGATGTCACCGTCATTGATTTATCACCTCGTCCTTTAGGTCGTCTATTGCCAGCCCATGTAGCCGAAGCATTCCAACAAAATCTAGAACAAAGTGGCATTCGTTTTGTACTTTCAACCACAGTTGAAAAAGTCACAAAAATAAATGATGGACAGGATTATGCGGTTACACTTGCCAACGGGCAGACCCTCGTTGCAGATATCGTCCTTTCAGCCATTGGTTTACAGCCTAATATCTCGTTGGCAAAAACCGCCGAGATTCAAACCAGTCGTGGTGTCATTACCAACAGTTTACTCGAAACTAATCAAACTGATATTTTTGCAATTGGCGACTGTGCCGAAGTCAATGGAACATTGCTTCCTTATGTTATGCCAATTATGCAGCAAGCTCGTGCACTTGCCAAAACATTAACTGGGCAAACAACGTCCGTACATTATCCTGCCATGCCCGTTGCTGTTAAAACACCTGCCGCACCTCTGACTGTACTTCCCGCCCCTGTAGATGTCGACGTCAATTGGGAAACTGAAGAACTTGAAGATGGCATGCTTGCAAAAGCTTCAGATGCTGAGGGGACATTACGTGGCTTTGTACTGCTTGGGCCAACAGCAGCGAAACAACGTTTAACCTTAACAAAACTCGTTCCAGACTTGATTCCAGCCCAAATTTAAGGTTTAAATAATCCAAGGCATTTATCTTGTTAAATGCCTTTTTGGAGAATCAAAAGAAAAATGAATAGCGCCTTGGAATACAAAGTTTCACCTTACACCTCATTTATGCATGAAACAAAAGTCAAACTGAGTAATGGACTTGAACTTCATGTCGAAGTCGGTGGCGATCCTGAAAAACCAACGATTTTATTGGTGATGGGCTTGGGCGCCCAAATGTTATTCTGGCCTGATTTCTTTTGTAAATCATTGATCGATCAAGGCTTTCATGTCGTTCGTTTCGACAATCGTGATATTGGTCTTTCCTCCAAGATTCGACATAAAGGAAAACGTTTAAATACGCTTAAGCTGATGGGACGTTTTGCATTAGGCTTAGGCAATCAAGGCGCGCCTTATACCCTTTATGATATGGCTGAAGATGTATCCATGTTGATTGATGAAATGCAATTGGGTAAGGTTTATGTACTCGGAGCATCAATGGGCGGGATGATTGCCCAGATTGTTGCGGCGAAATATCCTGAAAAAGTAGAGAAATTAGGTTTATTATTTACCAGTAATAATCAGGCCTTGTTACCGCCTCCATTTCCCAAACAGCTTTTTAGTCTGATTGGTAAGCCTAAATCCAATGATGAAGATGGTATTATTAATCATAGCCTAAAACTTTATGAAATTATTGGCTCACCGGGTTATGTCAATCAAATGGAAGCCATGCAAACTGCACGCAAACTTTATCAACGCAGTTATCATCCTGCGGGCGTGTTACAACAATTTTTAGCCATTTTATGTACAGGTTCATTACTACAACTTGATAAGCAAATTCAACAGCCCACCCTTGTTGTGCACGGATCACAAGATCGGTTACTTCCGCCAAGTCATGGTAAAGCTGTTGCCAAAGCAATTTCAAATGCCAAATTTGAATTAATTCATGGAATGGGGCATGATATCCCTGCACATTTTATTCCACAACTTAGCGGTTTATTTGCGAACCACTTTAGAACATCAAATTAGGACACTATGGCTGCATTACCATCATTGAGACAGCTGTCATACTTAGTGACGCTGTCAGAAACGTTGCACTTTACAGAAGCAGCACGTCGTTCTTTCGTCACGCAGTCGACTTTGTCGGGCGGGATTATGGAACTTGAACGTTTGCTTGGTGGCGTTCTGGTTGAACGTGACCGCCAAAATGTACGTTTAACTCCGCTTGGTGAACAAGTGGTTGCGCGAGCTCGTGTTTTACTGGCAGATGCTCAGGATTTGATGCGTTTAAGTCGGGAAATGAGTGAACCTCTCACAGGAGATCTCCATTTGGGGATTATTCCGACCATTGCGCCTTTTATTTTGACACCGCTTCTTGAAGAGGTGCATAAGCAGCTTCCTAAGATTCAGCTTCATCTACACGAAGCACAAAGTGAAAAAATTGTAGAGCGCCTTGAACATGGCAATCTGGACATGGTGCTGTTGGCTCTACCATTTGATACCCGCGGCTTAAAAGTCTCCGAAGTTGCCAAAGAAGACTTATACCTCGTCTGTAATAAACATGATCAACATTCTTTAAATGCTCAATCTCTGGATGATCTTGATTTATCCAGATTGATGCTTTTAGAAGAAGGTCATTGTTTACGTGATCATGCTTTAAGTGCCTGCCCAATTGGCGAGCGTAAAAATGACAATCGTCTGAAAGCCAGCTCCTTACCTACCCTGATTGAAATGGTATCTTCAAACTTAGGTTTTACCCTATTACCTGCGATTGCAATTGAAACGCATATGTTAAAAGGCAATGATGAGTTAGTAATCAAACCACTTCAGGATGCTCCAAGTCGCACCCTCGCCTTAATCACGCGCAAAAGTACTCCACTTCAAAGCGAGTTTGATGTGATTTTAGGTATTTTGAAAAAGATTACAGCGAATTTGAATTA
>NZ_CP078523.1:175984-183312 GCF_019264745.1 Acinetobacter sp. Colony158
TTTAATAAAAAAGCTAAAAGTTACATCCATAAACTTTTAGCTATATTGAAAACTACCTAAAAAGAACTAACCCATTAAAAATTATCAGGATTCTCTAAACGTTTAACCTCTTCAATTTTATTAGGATTATGCACAGAGGCTATTCCATCTTCTGATTTTTTATCAATAATGACTTCAGGGTTGTAAATCGTAATAGTCTCCATTCCATTGGCATCTTCACCAACAATATATTTAAACCCACGCCGATTCATTTTATGGCATAACTGCTGATACCAACCTTTAAACCCTTGAGTTTCCTCATTCGGATTATAATAGAATGCATTCATCACCGCAGGTAAACCCAAACCACAAACAACACCCGAAAGAAGTACGCTAATAAATGTATAACCAATTAAAATACTACTATATTCACGTAATTCAGGAACGTTTGCGACTGCTAATATTAATGCTAAAGAAATCCCTCCACGTACGCCACCCCAAGATAATATCGTCAAACTACCATTATAACTCTTTGATCTAAATGATGGAAAAAATGAGAAGGATAAAAAGTTTGCTGCAAATCTGGAAATATGTAGCGCAATAAATGCAAGAATCCCACCAAAAATCATGCTTGCATTTAAATCCAGAATAAAAAGTTCAAGCCCAATTAATGTGAAAAGGAAAGAATTAATAATCCCTTCCACGGTATGCCAGAAATGATTAACTTCACGGATTTCTCGTTCCTGTAATATTTCTTTCCATTTGTTACCTACGATTAATCCCCCAATCACACAAGCAATCGGTGCGGAAGCATGGGCGAATAATGCCACCAAATAAGAACCACAAGCGAGTAATGCTGTTGTTAAAATCAGCGATTCCATTTCATGTTTCCCACGAAGTAAGCGTAGAATCCCCAAACCGAATGCCCAGCCAATCATCGCAGCAACGACAATCTCATAAACGAAATTTTCAAGTGTATGCATCAGAGAGAAATGCTCCCCTTGCAATACATTGAGTAAGGTCATAAATACCGCAATACACATAGCATCATTAAATAAAGATTCACCTTCTAATTTAACGATTAGATGATGGGGAGCGCGAACTGAACTCAGTACACCCTTAATACCGATCGGATCTGTTGCACCCAAAGCGGATCCTAAAAGGAGTAATACAAGTATAGGAACTGGATGACCAATCAAAAATTGAAAACCATACATTAACCCTGCAAAAAGAATCGCACAAAGCAATAGTGCAATCGTGGCCAGTATCCCGATCGGTTTCCAATGGTTTCGTAAATCAGATATTTTAAATTTGAGCGCTGAGGAGGTTAAGATGAAGCAGATCACACCATTGATTAAAAAGTCATAAAAATCAATCCCCCGTACCGCTTCTTCAATATTATGGATATTGATGGTGATAAATTGATTGCCTTGAAGTAAGTTCGCCCCCCATTGCAAAACAAATACCAACACCGCCGAAACAATAGGCACGCCAATGGCTTGAGGAAAATCTAAAATTCGCTTATTGAACATCGTAGTTGCAATTGAAAGTGCAAATATAACGCTCAGTGCTTGTAGTAAAAAATAATTACCCATAAAAGTCCTTCACTTATTACAGGAATAACCGAAACCGTTTTCAATTATTTCTAATAAAAATACACATCAAAATGTCATTTCAAAGTCATGATAATTTTAACGAAAAGTTTCTCTCAATCTGTGAAATAATTAGCTTTTTTAACATAAAATCTACCCATTCAAAGAGTGTATGATGTTTTTACAATCAACATGCTTGAACAGGTTCGAATGTTAAAGTCTTGGGTTTAATTTTAAAATTTTAGTAGATGAGTATGCATCAAACGATCAAGAAAATATTCCGCTTGAGTCTAGCGATCTGTATTTTTGTAATTACTGCCGCTTTGGTCATCACATGTCTTATCAAAGCGCAGGATATTTTAAACAGTAATGAGCTGTATGAAAGTCGAAAAGTCGTGCATTTTGATACAGATGCAGATCATCAATACATCTTGATGTCGAATAATCAAAAACCAGATCAATCTGCGCTGATCGTGCTAAAAGATCACGGTTATGTGATGAAGCTCAGTTGTGAACACTATTTAAAAACTGTTTGTACGGATCAATACAATCTATTTAGTACACGTTACATCCGCAAAGCGACTATTCAATCAATCGGAAATTATCTTTATTTTCAAAATATTCAATGGATAGACATTCAAAACAATCAACCCACCGCTTTGACTTGGTCACAGCAAGATATTCAACAGTTTTATCAGAATGATATAGACAATTTAAAATATATCTTAGGCGCATTGATTTTATTTTCATTGAGCGGATTGTACGTTTGTTATCGGATCATACGTGATTTTAGAAAATTCATTGGTTAGTTCACATGATGATAAAGATAAATTGAACCTCAATAATCTATCCCTTTTTTTTGTTTTCAACTTAGATTTTCAATAAAGAGTGACAATGGAACTTGGCTCAAATTTAATCAGTTTGCGATCCAAAAGTTGTCGGATTGATCTATTAAATCTGAGCCAATATTGAACATCATTATTTTGTTAGGCTAAACCGATCGGTAATCGTTTGAATACGTTGTGCGTAACTTTTGACTGTTTCAATATCACCTTCTGGAATTTCATCTACACTTGCATCAGCGGGAGTTTGAATCAGTGCACCTACTGAACCACCCAGATTATTGATATCCTGCCGCGTTGCTGTTTTAGTATTGGCAGGTAATAAACCTAAACTGACCCAAATACCACCATGTTGTGATGCCAATGTCTGGAACTGAATTAGAGTGACTTGTTTATCACCGTTTAAGCTGGCGCTATTGGTAAAACCACCAAAAATTTTATCTTGCCAAGCGCGCGTGAACCATTTCTTAGAGCTTGCATCGGCGAATTTTTTAAATTGCCATGGTGCCGCAGCCATATAGGTTGGTGCTGCAAATACAATTGCAGCAGAATCATCTAGCGTCTGCCAGTCTTGATCCTGAATATCACCATCCTGATTAATTTCAATCAAATTCGCTTCAATTTGTGCGGCAAAAGTTTCTGCCAAAACCTTAGTGTGACCATAGCCTGAAAAATAAACCAGAGATACCTTAGCCATTAGAAATGCCCTATTTGCATGAAGATGGTTTAATGATATATTTTAGAAACTAGGTGTCAATTAGTTACCAATAAGTAACCGAGTGCTTTCTCGTAAAATATTTACACAAAAGCCACAATTTAGGAGTACAGTCGTGAATTCTGCCTGCGGATATAATGTCTATAGTCAAAATTGTCCTGCACGTCTTTTTTTTGAAAAAATTGCAGACAAATGGGTACTCTTGATTTTAAATGTCTTGGAAGAACAACCGATTCATTTCAATTTGCTCAAGAAAAAAATTGAAGGGATTTCTCCAAAAGTTTTATCGCAGAAACTAAAAATATTAGAAAGGGATGGCTTTATTTTGCGCGAGGTACAAGATACTGCGCCCATTCGAGTCGAATATCGTTTAACCGATTTAGGTCGCGATGTATCCCAAACTGCATTACAACTAAAAGGATGGGCAGAAACACATATTGAAGCTGTACTCAAAGCACAACAAAATTATGATTCATCTCAAAGCACAGCGACATCATAAAAAAGAGAGATAGAATGACACCTCAACCTTTAATTGCAGTTCATAATGTCGAACTGAGTAGTCTGTGGTATCAACAGGTTCTCGCCCTCAAAAGTGGTCATGGCGGCACTGAATACGAACAACTGCTGAACAAACAAGGTGAAATGGTTTTACAGCTACACCAATGGCAAGCGCATCATCACCCTTATTTGGGCAATCCTGATGCCGCCAAAGGCAATGGCGTTCTGCTCTGGTTTAAAACCCCTGATTTTGATGACTTGGTACAGCGTTTACAGATACATCAAGTCAACATTCTGGAACAACCGAAAGTCAATTTAAATGCCAACCATCGCGAAGTCTGGTTTAAAGACCCTGACGGTTATGTCATCGTGGTTGCAAGTCATTATGGAGATATTTAAATCTTCTTATGACAAAGGTTGAAAACCTTGTTGCCGCCATGCTTCATAGACAATCACTGCCGTTGCATTCGATAAATTCAGACTACGTGAGTTTTCTGCCATCGGTAAACGAATCCAGTTTTTTTGTGGAAACATTAAACGCATATGCTCAGGCAAACCGCGCGTTTCAGGTCCCATCAATAATGCAACCGAACGATTTAAATCAACTGTATGTGGTGTCGCACTGCCTTTGGTGGTTAATGGAAAAACTTCAGATTCAGTAATTCCATGCGCTTTAAGATATTTAAGGCATTGTTCAATATTGTCCCAGATCTTCATCCGCGCATATTCGTGATAATCCAATCCTGCACGTTTCAGTTTTTTATCATCAAGCTCAAAGCCTAAAGGTTTGACCAAATGTAGCTGCGCACCTGTATTAGCGCATAAACGAATAATATTTCCCGTGTTGGCAGGAATTTCAGGCTCAAACAATACAACGTGGATCACAAAGTCTCTCTACTAAATAATTGGAACAATCCGGGCTATAACCATTGCAATTGTTCACGCAAACTGACCACTTCACCAATAATGGTCAAAGTTGGTGCATGGATATGGTATTCGGCAACTTTAGATGCAATATCAAAGAGTGTACCGACCACTACTTTTTGTTCAGGAGTCGTACCCTTAGAAATCAAAGCGACAGGCATATCAGGACGTTGACCATGTGCAATGAGTTGCTGGCAAATATGCTCAAGCCCGACTAATCCCATATACAGCACAAGCGTCTGATTTTCATACACCAGTTCATTCCACGGTAGTTCTGGCGAACCTTCTTTTAGATGCCCGGTCAGAAAACGTACACTTTGCGCATAATCACGATGGGTCAGTGGAATACCCGCATAAGCTGAACAGCCTGATGCTGCGGTAATACCTGGCACCACCTGAAACGGGACACCGGCTGCAAATAATTCCTGAATTTCTTCGCCACCACGTCCGAAGATAAAGGGATCACCACCTTTTAAACGGCAGACACGTTTTCCTGATTGTGCGTATTGAACAAGTAAAGCATTAATGCCATCTTGCGGTACACTGTGATTGGATCGTGCCTTACCCACATAGACTTTTTCGGCATCACGGCGGCAAAGCTCTAAAATCGGAGGAGAAACCAAGCGATCATAAATGACTACATCTGCTTGTTGCATCAGACGCAAGGCTTTAAGTGTGAGTAATTCTGGATCACCCGGCCCAGCACCCACCAAATAGACCTCACCTTTAGGCGCAGTCCATTCAGAAAGCGCCTGTGCCATCATTTGATTGGCGGTTTCCAGATTGTCATGAAACACTTGTTCTTTGAGCGGACTGGCATACAGTTCTTCCCAAAAAATACGGCGCTCATCTGGATTGGTAATCTTGGTCTTAACGCGGGTACGCCATTGTCCAGAGAACTCAGCGAGTTTCCCCATACCATGTGGAACCAGTGTTTCAATCTGAGTACGCAACTGACGTGATAGCACAGGTGAAGCGCCATTTGAGGCGACAGAAATCACTAATGGCGAACGATCAATAATCGCAGGCATCATGAAACGACAGTTGGGAATATCATCCACACTATTCACCAAGAGATTTCGAAGTTCGGCTTGCTTAAACACACGTTGATTAACCGCAGCATCATTGGTTGCAGCAATCACTAAACGATAAGCCTGATCTAAATCACTGTCTTCAAATACTTTTAAATACAGTGTCCCTTGGCTTTGTTCAACTAGGGTTTGAAGCTGCTCATCAATTTCAGGTGCAATTACATCAAGAATTGCACCCGCCTTGACCAGTAATAGTGCTTTGCGATAGGCAATATGCCCCCCACCCACGATCAGACAACGTTGCTGTTGCAACTTAAGTGAAATTGGAAGAATTTCCACAGCCGACCTCTACATCTTGATTTTGGGTAGGTTAAAGCAAAAATCATGCACAATAGATATCGATCTGATTAATCGATATAAGTTGTACCGCCCATGTAAGGACGTAATGCTTCTGGAATTTCGATCGAGCCATCAGCACGTTGATAATTTTCCATCACCGCCAATAAAGTACGACCTACCGCCAAACCAGAACCATTTAAGGTATGTACCAATTCAGTTTTTTTCTGATCCGCGCGGTAACGTGCCATCATACGACGTGCCTGAAAGTCACCCATATTTGAGCAGCTTGAAATTTCACGATAGGTATTTTGACTTGGCACCCACACTTCAAGATCATAAGTTTTGGTTGAACCAAAACCCATATCCCCGCCACAAAGAAGAATTTTACGATAAGGTAAGCCAAGTGCCTGCAAGATTCCCTCAGCATGACCTGTTAATTCTTCTAATGCCTGCATCGAATTTTCTGGCTTGACGATTTGCACCATTTCAACCTTGTCGAACTGATGTTGACGAATCAAACCACGGGTATCACGTCCATAAGAACCAGCTTCACTACGGAAACAAGGCGTATGCGCCGCATATTTAAGCGGCAAACGATCTGCATCAATGATTTCGTCACGCACAAAGTTGGTCACAGGAACTTCAGCAGTGGGGATCAAGTAATATTCTTTTTCGCCTTGTAGCTTGAACAAATCTTCTTCAAACTTAGGCAGTTGACCTGTACCACGTAATGAATCTGCATTGACCAAATACGGTACATAGGCTTCGGTATAACCATTTTTTAAGGTATGAGTATCTAGCATGAATTGCGTTAAAGCACGTTGTAACCGAGCTAAAGGCCCTTTCAATACGCTAAAACGTGATCCCGTCAATTTGGTTGCGGTTTCAAACTCAAGACCGCCCATCCACTCACCCAAATCGGTGTGATCTTTTATTTCAAAATCGAACTGGCGTGGTGTTCCCCATTTTGAGATTTCCACATTGTCATTTTCATCTTTGCCTTCTGGCACAGAATCATCTGGCAAGTTTGGAATACTCAGTGCTTTGTCTTCAATTTCAGCCTGTAATTCTGCTAAAGCAACTTCTGCTGCCTTAATTTCATCACCAATGGCCTGCATACGCGCCATGATCTCAGAGGCATCACCGCCTGCTTTTTTAATCTGACCTACCTGTTTAGCACCAGAATTACGTTCTGCCTGTAAACTTTCAGTTTTGGATTGAAACTCTTTACGGCGCGCTTCCAAAGATGCCCATTCAGCAGGATCAAGTTGCACACCACGTTTTGCCAAAGCCTGATTTACAGCTTCAATATTATTTCTGAGTAATTTTGGGTCGATCATAGCCAATCATAAGTTGCAAAGAAAAACTGCCTATAGTGTAAGTGCTTCACAGCAAAAAATATAGTCAG
>NZ_CP078523.1:183487-189694 GCF_019264745.1 Acinetobacter sp. Colony158
TGGCTGACTTGGTAAATATTCAGGTTTGACTACATCTATGGCCTGATCATAAGGTAATGTCAATTCACTTAAACCTTCGGCATAAGAAGCCAGTTCATACAGTGGATACACAAAGACAATGCCTTCATTACCATAGTAGAAGTTATCGCTCAGTTGAAATTTATCTTTGCTAATATTGTGTTCTTCCAGCCAGCTTTGATTAAAGCTATATAAGCGATCACGCACAGTTGTATCGCTTCCTTCTTTCAGCAAGTCTGCAACACTCACGCGTTTTTTCTTATTCAAGTCAAAAATGACATATTCTTCATGATGCATTCCATGTGCAGCACCTGCTGAATAGGTGTAGCTATATAACTGAAATGAAGCCACATTATAGTTTTGTCCTAAATAACGCACAAACATGATGCTTTGACCATCTTGTGGCATGCCTTCTGGTAATTTGACTTGCTGATCCTGAATATTATCAAACGCATTTGGATCGGCTTTTTTAATCCGATTCATAAAATATTCATTGATCCACGGTTGATTGGTTTCGACTGTTTGAAAATGATACGTGGTACAGCCATCTTCCAAACACAGTTTATTTTTGGGTAATTTAACTGTAACTACCTTAGACTGAATGACAGGCACGCTCACTTTTTCAACTTTGCTTTGTGTCGGAGTGTCGTCCTTTTTACTCTCCGTTTTTGGCTGACAGCCCACAGTGAGAAATACAGCGCTTAAAAATGGCAGAATCAATAATGTTGTTTTAAAGTGTCGTGCAGACATTGCCGCCCCTTCTGATCGTTTTCGATGTTCATTTTGATCTACTATACAAAGCTCTATTTATACTGAACATTGAAAATATGTATCTATATGATCCATCAAAAAATTAACCGCCCAAAATGAGCGGTTAACTGAAACGATGTTTTGGAAATCAACCAGATATTATTGATCAATAATATCTGTACCTTTAGGAGGGGTGAAATTGAAAGTCGAAGCGGGAATCGATGGATTTAGCTTCACATTATTAAAACGCACATAAGTCGTTTGACCCAAAGAGTCCTGCAAAATCATCAAACTTGGGGCTTTATTTGCACCAAAACTAATGGTCAGACTTTGAAAAGCACCTTCACTGTCTTTAGGATATAAGGTGTAATAAGTTTTACTGCTATCGGGCTGAGTCACACGATAAGATTGCATAATCTGATTGGTATTGCCTGACAACAATAACGCAGGTGTATTGGCAACCTGATCATCCAGATTTTGGCGTACCGCTTGCTGTAAATCAGGGTCATAAATCCAGACGGTTTTACCTGTTGTCGCAATCGTTTGTTTTGAGGGTGAAGTCGTTTCCCAGAAGAATTTACCCGGACGTTCTACTTTCATCACCCCTTTAAAGGTTTGATTCATATGTTGTGCGGTTAGACCTTTATTTTTTGGCGCACGGGTATTATTGGTGGCTTTTGTCGTTTGCTCAAAATTGGCAGATAAACTTTGCATACCGCTGAGTTGTTTCACAAGGTTTGAGGTTGCTTGCTGTTCCGAAGCTGCCGTGGCTGCAAAAGCAGTTGCGCTCATGACAGGTGCAACTACACTTGCGGTTAAAGTTAATGCGTATGCCACTTTTTTTACGGAATTCATAAAATAAAACCTCTAATCAGTTTTTACTGTTATATCGATATCTTACTGTTTTTGAAAAATAAAACTGTGGAGAAACACATTGATTTTGTGTAATTAATGTCTCCAATAACAATTTTATGTACAGAAATCACAGCATTATGAAGAAAATAACAAGATAAAGATATTCAAATACACGCTTGCGGTAATAGGAGAACATACTGAAATTAAAATACAGTGTCCTATTATACAGACTGATCTTATCTGGATAAAAGGCATATGCTAAAACAGATGACAATAGATTAAAAATAATGGAGTTCACCTATGAAAAGCCTTGCATTTATTCATCGCAACGATACCCGTTTTTCAGTCGGTGACTTCTACCCTGTACTTTCCGTGTTTTCTTATCATGAACTAGGTAATACCGTTTCCCCTTTTTTATTGTTGGATCATTTAGGTCCTGGCGTATTAAGTCCGTCAAATAAACGTCGTGGTGTAAATGAACATCCACATCGCGGATTTGAAACCATAACCTTTATGTTTGAAGGTGAGTTAGAACATCGTGATTCTACTGGCAGTGGCGGAATCATTGCAAAAGGCGATGTACAATGGATGACTGCGGCCTCTGGCGTGATGCACCGCGAACAATTTAGTTCTGCTTTTCGTGAGCGCGGTGGAGCTTTTGAAATGGTACAACTTTGGGTCAACTTACCCGCTAAAGATAAAATGGCCGAGCCACGTTATCAAATTTAAAAAATGCCGATATTCCAAAGGTTGAATTGGCTCAAGAAGCGGGTTCAGTTCGGGTCATTGCAGGACAATACCAACACGTACAGGGTCCCGCACTGACCTACAGTCCAATGACTGTTTTAGATATTGATCTACGTCAAGGACAGCACCTGATCTTGCCTGCCCAACATGGGGACAGCACTTTGCTTTATTTGCGTCATGGTCAGATACAATTTACCGAACAAGATGAGCTTTTAGAAGAGCAAGCGTTGGCTGTGATGTCGAGTCATGGAGACAATATTGAAATCACGGCATTGCATCACAGCAAATTACTTTTGCTTTCAGGAAAACCATTAGGTGAACCTATCAATGGTCAAGGTCCTTTTGTCATGAATACTTATGATGAAATTTTACAAGCTTACGATGACATTAAACATCATCGATTTATTCGAAATCAGGCTAAAGAGTCAAGTTCGTAAACCAAGTAGTGGCTTTAAACATAAAAAAACCCGCAAGATGCGGGTTTTTTAAACTATTAAAACTTATACAGATTCAACAGTTACATAGCGACGGCCAAATTGACCTTTCACTTCAAACTTTACTACGCCATCAGCAGTAGCAAATAAAGTATGGTCACGACCCATACCTACGTTAGCACCAGCGTGGAATTCAGTACCACGTTGACGAACGATGATGTTACCAGCAGTTACTGATTGACCACCGTAGATTTTAACACCTAACATTTTAGGATTCGAATCACGACCGTTTTTAGTCGATCCACCAGCTTTTTTAGAAGCCATGTCTATTACTCCTCGTGATTAGCCTGCAATACCCGTAATTTTCAACTCGGTAAACCATTGACGGTGACCTTGTTGTTTACGGTAGTGTTTACGACGACGCATTTTGATGATGCGGATTTTGTCGTGACGACCATGACCAACCACTTCTGCAGTTACTTTTGCGCCAGCAACAACTGGAGCACCGATTTGAATGCTATCACCATTTACAACCATTAATACGTCATCAAACGTAATAGTTGAGCCAGTTTCAGCTTTCAACAATTCAACTTTAAGGGTTTCACCCTCAACTACACGGTGCTGTTTACCACCGCTTTGGATTACTGCGTACATAACGTACTCCAACCAAGCCCGTGTCGTCGTGTCGATAAAGGGATATATCGATCTTAAAACGAACGCCACTGGGATGTATAAGGCGAAAGATTTTAAGGGATAACTGGGCAAACAACAAGTATTTTGATGCAAAATTACGCAAGCTAAAACAAAAAATAAGAAGAAAGACAGTTAAGCTTTATGATCGGCTGAATCAATCTAGTATTTCGTTTGAATATGTGTAAAATCGCAAATAAGGTTTAAAAACAAATTGCTACTATAAAACCACTCAACATGGAGCTTCTCCCTATCGCTGGCTAGACAATATTTAACATCAAACGTTCATACCGTTGTATCGGTCGGTATGAAAACTTGTGTTTTGTCATTCATTTGAGTTTAAGATTTTATAGCTTTAAATCCATTGAGCAAATTACCAATATATTGATGAGGTTTCCTTTCATATGGCCATCGACTTTAAGCAAGATATACTCGCGCCTGTAGCTCATGACTTTGCTGTGATGGACACATTTATTAATGAAGGAATTACCTCAAAAGTCGCTTTAGTCATGGCGGTTAGTAAACATGTAGTCGAAGCTGGCGGTAAGCGTATGCGCCCCATCATGTGTTTGCTGGCAGGTCAGGCATGTGGCGTTCAAGACTTAGAACATCATCGTAAATTGGCTGCGATCATTGAAATGCTGCATACCGCGACGCTAGTACATGACGATGTTGTGGATGAATCAGGCTTACGTCGTGGCCGCCCAACAGCCAATGCGACATGGAACAATCAAACGGCGGTTTTGGTAGGTGATTTTTTAATCTCCCGTGCTTTTGATTTATTGGTCGATCTAAACGACATGGTCTTACTCAAGGACTTTTCAACAGGAACCTGTGAAATTGCCGAAGGTGAAGTGTTACAACTTCAGTCGCAACATGACCCTGAAACTACAGAAACAACCTATTTAAATATTATTCACGGCAAAACTTCCCGACTATTTGAACTGGCCACCGAAGGCGCAGCGATTTTAGCCAATACCCCCCAATATCGTGAGCCATTACGTCATTTTGCCGGTCATTTTGGCAATGCTTTCCAAATTATTGATGATATTTTGGATTACACTTCTGATGCAGAAACCTTAGGTAAAAATATCGGTGATGACTTGATGGAAGGTAAACCCACATTGCCATTGATTGCCGCGTTACAAAAAACTACTGGCGAAGAACATGACATTATTCGTAAAAGTATTTCCACAGGTGGGATCACGCAACTTGAGCAAGTCATCCAGATTGTGCAAAATTCGGGTGCTTTAGAGTATTGTCGCGCCCGTGCTGAACAAGAAACACAAGCTGCGCTTGATGCTTTAAATCAATTACCAGATAGTGAGGCGCGTCAAGCACTTACCAATCTAACTTTAATGGCTTTACATCGGATTCAATAATCTCTTTTGCCTATGCATATAAATTTATCTGATCTTTACATTCAAATGCAACAACAGCTTGATCAAACTCAAGCTGTTTTAGATGAACATATTATTATTGAGCTGATCAATCGTATTCGTCCAAGCGACAGCAAAGATCAAGATGAAATCAATGATAAGTTTGAGGCATTTGTCGAGTCTTTACTGATCGGACCTAACGCCGCCAACACCTTACAAAGCTTTTTATTACGCCTAATCAACCAATACAAACAAACCAGCTTATATGCCGACAGTGGCATATTGTCTTTAGATGGTTTTTGGAACCAGTTAGTCAAACGTCTTGGCGCACATTTTCTCCCTTTGATTCAGGATGACCATGACCTAAGTACCTTGATTGGCAAGGTATTTCATCAACGTAGTGACAAATATTGGCTAAATGCGATTGATGAAAAGCACTGGTATGCTCTTTTTGAAATCATTGGGCAAAGTAATAGCAATATCGATGAAAAACGTGCCATTCAGGATCAAATGATTAAAGCCATTACGGTTTTATCTTACCGTATCAGTGGTATTGGCTTATATCCAGAATTTATTAATGCACAGCCTGAACTGACCGAATATGAATCGCCCTTTTTAGTGCAAAATCGAGAAGTGATCGATTTTATTGAAAAATTTAAAAAGCAGCATTATACCGGTCACGAAGTTGCAGTGCTTGAACCGCCTGATGCCTCTCAAGCCTTTGTTATGTTTGAGCAATGTCGGGAAGTTGTACTTAAAATACGACGAGCCACCAAACGGATCGGTGTCAGTCTGAGTCTGACTTATTTATTGTCCTTGCTTGAGCAATGTCTGGATCGAATCGAGTTACTTTTAAATATTGTGGTGGGTGATGCCCAAATTCGTTATCTCTCGCTGGGCGAATTTCTAGAAAATATTACAGAAGCACATTATAGTGAAAAAAGCGTACGCTCACTGATGACCACAAACAGTGAGTTAATCGCCTTACAAGTGACAGAAAACGCCAGCCGTACTGGTGAACACTATGTAAGTACCGATAAAAAAGGTTTTTTTGAAATGTATCGGGCCGCCGCAGGTGCAGGTGTGATCATTGCCATCATGGCAACACTGAAAATATTGGCCGCACGACTCACCCTCGCCCCCATGATGCATGCCTTTATTTATAGTATGAACTATTCATTGGGCTTTGTTCTGATTCATGTTTTGCATTTTACGGTTGCGACAAAACAGCCTGCCATGACTGCGGCTGCGCTTGCTTCGACTGTACAACAACGCAAAGGTTCAAGAACAGCTCAGATTGCTGAACTGGCGGCCCTGATTATCAATATTATCAG
>NZ_CP078523.1:193584-193690 GCF_019264745.1 Acinetobacter sp. Colony158
TGGTATTTATCGTCATGTTCCTGTTCTTACAGAACTGGCGCGCAACGATTATTCCAACATTGGCAGTTCCTGTGGTTGTGTTGGGTACATTTGCCGTGATTAATTT
>NZ_CP078523.1:195368-195520 GCF_019264745.1 Acinetobacter sp. Colony158
ATTGCCGTAATTGGTCTATCCGCGAAGAATGCGATTTTGATCGTCGAATTTGCGAAAGAATTACAGGAACAAGGCGAAGAACTCTTTGAAGCAACATTACATGCTGCCAAAATGCGTTTACGTCCAATTATCATGACTACACTTGCATTCGG
>NZ_CP078523.1:195609-202783 GCF_019264745.1 Acinetobacter sp. Colony158
GTTCAACACTTTTAGGTATCTTCTTCATCCCTGTATTCTTTGTGTGGATTCGTAGTATCTTTAAGTACAAACCTAAAACTTTAAATACTCAGGAGCATTGATCGTGATGCAAACTGTTTGGTCTATTTCCAGTCGTGGCATTGCAATCTCTGCACTCGCGCTGTCTTTGGCTGCCTGCCAAAGCATGCGTGGGCCAGAACCAGTGACAAAGGCCGATATTCCTGGAAGCTATAGTTATGGCGCTTCAGGTACATCTATTGCAGAACAAGGCTACAAAGACTTTTTCTCTGACCCTCGCTTATTGCAAGTGATTGAGTTGGCTCTAGACAATAACCGTGATCTTCGTACGGCGACTTTGAATATTCAACGCGCGCAGCAGCAATATCAAATTACTGAAAACAATCAGTTACCAACTATTGGTGCAAGTGGTAGTGCTGTTCGTCAAGTCACACCGACTCGTGATCCAAATAATCCTTATTCCACCTTTCAGGTCGGTTTAGGGGTGACCTCTTATGAGTTGGATTTTTGGGGACGTGTTCGTAGTCTAAAAGATGCAGCCCTCGATAATTATCTCGCGACACAAAGTGCGCGTGATGCGACACAAATTAGTTTGGTCAGTCAGGTGGCTCAAGCTTGGTTAAGTTATTCTTTTGCTAGTGCGAATTTGAAACTGGCTGATCAGACCTTAAAAGCTCAACTTGATTCATATAATTTGAACAAAAAACGCTTTGATGTCGGGATCGATAGTGAAGTTCCATTACGTCAGGCGCAGATTTCTGTTGAAACTGCACGCAATGATGTAGCGAACTATAAAACCCAAATCGCGCAAGCACAAAACTTGTTAAATTTACTGGTCGGGCAACCTGTTCCACAGAACTTACTGCCAAATCAACCTGTTAAATCTGTAACACGTCAAAATTTATTTGCGACGGGCTTACCAAGTGACTTGTTGAATAATCGCCCTGATGTAAAATCTGCGGAATATCAATTGAGTGCCGCTGGTGCCAATATTGGTGCAGCAAAAGCAGCATTATTCCCGACGATTAGCCTTACAGGTTCGGCAGGTTATGCGTCTGCTGAATTGAGTGATTTGTTTAAATCTGGCTCAGGTATGTGGTCAATTGGACCAAGTATTAACCTGCCAATCTTTGATTGGGGCACTCGTCGCGCGAACATCAAAATCTCTGAAACAGATCAGAAAATTGCATTGTCTGATTATGAGAAATCAATTCAGTCAGCATTCCGTGAAGTTAACGATGCATTAGCCACACGTGCCAATATCGGAGATCGTATCTCTGCGCAACGTCGTCTGGTGGAAGCAACCAATACAACTTATAACTTATCTAATGCCCGCTTCCGCGCTGGTATTGATAACTACTTAACGGTATTGGATGCACAGCGCTCATCTTACTCAGCAGAACAAGGCTTATTGTTACTTGAACAAGCCAATTTGAATAATCAAATTGAGCTTTACAAGACTCTGGGTGGTGGCGTTAAAGCCAATACTACAGATACTGTTGTTCATCAGCCATCAAGTGCTGACTTGAAAAAACAGTAATTCTCAATAGTTTGACTAAGCTCACTTCGGTGGGCTTTTTTATTGCATCTATATGACTTTTTTTATATCTTCATAACACCATTTTTAAAAATAAGTATATGTTATTAAGTAATTTAGAAAGTATGCCAGGTTACCTCATCACACAACAACTTGATGTCGTGTACGGAAGCACTGTTCGTAGTAAACATGCGGGACGCGATTTGCTTGCAGGTTTAAAAAATATCGTGGGCGGTGAACTCACCGCATATACAGAACTTCTAGAAGAATCCCGTCAGGAGGCTATGCAACGTATGATTGCTAAAGCTGAGCAATTAGGTGCAAATGCAATTGTAGGAATACGTTTCTCGACATCGAACATTGCACAAGGTGCATCCGAACTTTTTGTGTATGGTACAGCCGTGATTGTGCAACCTCATGCACCCAAACTCCCCGATCCTTTTAGTTCTTAAGGCATAACTGATGGAAAATCTTATTTTTCAGGTTGTTCTTTTTTTGATTCTTTGTGCTATTGGATGGGGTTTTGGTCGGTATTTTGAACGAAAACACTGGCGTGAACTTGAGCACAAAGAGCAGCAACTTGCTCATATTCGCATTGATAGCAATCGCTTTGTCTATAGTGAATTATCAGGTCAATTTATTTCAAGTAATGTTGTGATTTCTCATGATTATTTTAAATACATCATTGCCAATATCCAGAATTTTTTTGGTGGTCGGCTCACCAGTTATGAAACCGTAGTCGATCGTGCACGAAGAGAAGCCATTGTCCGACTTAAACAAGAAGCTGTTCGTCACGGTGCAGATAAAATCATGGGACTACGTTTAAGTACCACGGAACTCGGGATGCAAGGCGGTATGGTTGAAGTATTTGCTTATGGAACAGCTATTTTTGCTAAAGCTACAGTAGAACAATCAAGAAGTTGAAAGCAACTTCTTGATAAAAGCCAATAAAGCTATTATTTCACTTTCATTTTACGAATCATTTTATAAAGTAAAGAAGGGGCTAAGCGAGAGATTAAAACACCTAGTTTTTCTTTAGTCCCCCCGACTACAATATATTCCTGTTCCTGCATAAGCGCCTTCACCACTTCCTGCGCAAATTCATCGGCTTCAAGACCATTTTCAATTGCTTCATCCTGATGACCTTGTGGCTTTCCTTCGCCATTAAGCGCATTAAAAGACACATTGGTTTTAACAAAGCCTGGAAAGATCACCGAAACTCCAACGCCAAACTGTGCAATTTCAGCACGTAAGCTATTCGCCCACATATGAATCGCTGCTTTAGCTGCCGAATAACTAGCGCGATATTGAGTGCCTAACAAACCCGCCACACTAGACACAAAGGCAATTCGACCTGTTTTTTGCTGAATAAATGTCGGAAGTACGGTTTTAGTCAAATAAACTTGTGAAAAATAATCAATTTCCATAATCGCGCGTTCAGTTTGCATAGTGGTGTCCTGAATGAGCGCGCGTTGACTCAATCCTGCATTGTTAATGAGCCAGTCAATTTTTCCTTTTTCTTCCAGAACTTGTACATAGGCATGGCGAATTTGAACTTCGTCGGTAATATCCGCAGCAATTGAAAGATGTCGTTCAGGTTTAAATAAACTGATTCTGACATTTTCCAGTTCATCGTATCGGCGCGCGGTTAAGATAACCTGCGCTCCCTGTAATGCACATTCACGTGCCAAAGCTTTGCCTAAACCCGATGATGCCCCAGTAATCCAGACGACTTTATTTTCAAGTGTTGTTAACTTCGCCATGTTTATTTCCTTATAAATAATGAAACTATGTTTCTTTTTGCATAAAAATCAGAAAGTGTTCAATATATTCATTTGCTGTGCTTGAATCAATTTTTTCACCTAATTTTTCAAGACGTTTGTATCCTAGATGCGTGGTCATCTTAATCACACCATTAAGGGTTTTATCGACAACCAAATTAAATTTGAGCAGTTTCTTAGGCTTACGAATAAGACTGGTAACCCCCTCGTCCACAATCTGAGTCAGTACCTGAAATGCCTTAGGCACATAACTCATCTGCCCTTCGCGCACTTTTTCAATATGTGCAAAAGCTTCTTGAACCAAGGATGGATCTAACTCATAACGAACATAAATTTGTCGATTATGCTCACTTAATAAATCTGAAAAATAGTTGACTAGCGGTGTTAATCGTTCATTGCTAAAAAAAGAAACAGACCACGGCATATATTTACGCATAGTCTCTAAAACCTGTTGAACTACTTTTTCTGATTCTGCGACATGCTTTTGCGCATCTACACTATTCTTTTGCTTTTGTTGATATAACAAATCGGCAAAGACCTGCTCAATAATTTCACAGGCAATTTCAGATAAGACATTCCCCAATGCCTTAGACTGACTTTGTTCAGCGCCCAAATTTAATTGGGTACGAATATTTTCAAAACGACCATGTGTTGCTTCATTAATTTTAAAAAAACTGCATATCCCATTGCATCATCCCTAAATTCCTAACATCTTCTGTAGTTTGTTTTTATAGACCAGTGAAACATTGATCTGATGTAAATTTAACAAGTTTCGATTAAAACATAAACTTTTTTACTGACTCTACAGATTACTTTTGCACCAAAATAGATAACAATTTTTTAGCCCAATCCAATCTGATCGTAACACGCCATTTTCATTGTTTTTTTGCTACAATAGATGCAATTTTTTATACACTTTTGACTTTTAAATTATGTCTGACGCAAACGCTCCATCTGCTCAAAACATTGCGACCACTTACGATCCGACTGAGATTGAAAAAAAATGGTATCAAACTTGGGAACAACAAGGTTACTTTAAGCCATCTGGTCATGGTGAATCATTCTGTATCATGATTCCACCGCCGAATGTCACGGGTAGCTTGCATATGGGACATGGTTTTAATAATACCATTATGGACGCTTTGACCCGTTATAACCGTATGATGGGAAAAAATACCTTATGGCAACCGGGAACGGATCATGCAGGTATCGCTACGCAAATGGTGGTTGAGCGTCAATTGGCCGCGCAGAATGTCAGTCGTCATGACTTGGGGCGTGAGCAATTCATCGACAAAGTCTGGGAATGGAAAGAACAATCTGGCGGCACCATTACCAAACAAATTCGTCGTTTGGGTTCTTCGGTTGACTGGTCGCGTGAACGTTTTACCATGGACGAAGGTTTATCTAATGCCGTTAAAGAAGTCTTTGTTCAACTGCATGAACAAGGTCTGATCTATCGTGGCAAACGCTTGGTCAACTGGGATCCAAAACTCCAAACTGCCCTATCTGACCTTGAAGTTGAATCAGTTGAAGAAAAAGGCTCTTTGTGGCATTTCAAATATTTCTTTGAAGATAAATCTCTTAAAACCCAAGATGGCAATAACTATCTCGTCGTTGCAACCACACGTCCTGAAACCTTATTAGGTGATAGTGCAGTTGCGGTACATCCTGAAGATGAACGTTATCAACATCTGATTGGCAAAAATATCGTATTGCCGATTACTGGTCGTTTAGTGCCGATTGTTGCGGATGAGTATGTCGAAAAAGACTTTGGTACAGGCTGCGTCAAAATTACCCCTGCGCATGACTTTAATGACTATGACCTAGGCAAACGTCATGACTTGCCAATTATCAATATTTTTAATAAAAATGCCGAAATTCTGGCTGATTTTGAATTTATTGCAAAAGCAGGCGAACAGATTTCAGCGACGATTGCGGCACCGACAGACTATATCGGTCTGGAGCGTTTTGCTGCACGTAAAAAATTGGTTGCACAGGCAGAAGCAGAAGGCTGGTTGGATCAAATTCAACCGTATGACTTAAAAGCACCTCGTGGCGACCGTTCAGGTGTCATTGTTGAGCCATTATTAACTGATCAATGGTATGTGAAAATTGCACCGCTTGCCAAACCTGCGATTGAAGCGGTTCAAGATGGACGCATCAAGTTTGTTCCAGAGCAATATACCAATATGTATATGGCATGGATGAACAACATTCAGGACTGGTGTATTTCACGTCAATTGTGGTGGGGTCATCGTATTCCTGCATGGTACGACGTTGATGGCAACATCTATGTCGGTCGTAACGAAGAAGAAGTCCGTGCCAAACATAATATTGCTGACAATGTGACTTTACAGCAGGACGAAGATGTTTTGGATACTTGGTTCTCATCGGGTCTTTGGACATTCTCCACCTTAGGCTGGACTGGTGATGCTGCCAAAGATAAAGAAAACTATTTCTTAAACACTTTCCACCCAACTGATGTGTTGGTGACTGGTTTTGACATTATCTTCTTCTGGGTGGCACGCATGATCATGCTGACTATGCACTTTATGAAGAATGAAGATGGTACTGCACAAGTACCGTTCAAAACTGTGTACGTACATGGTTTGGTTCGTGATGGCGAAGGTCAAAAAATGTCAAAATCTAAAGGGAATGTACTTGATCCTTTAGATTTGATTGACGGGATTGACTTGGAAAGTCTGGTCGCGAAACGTACTTTTGGTTTGATGAATCCAAAACAAGCCGAAAAGATTGAAAAATCAACCCGTAAAGAATTTCCGGAAGGGATTAATGCCTATGGTACAGATGCGGTACGTTTTACGTTTTGTGCGCTTGCCAATACTGGCCGTGACATTAAATTCGATTTAAAACGTGTCGAAGGCTACCGTAATTTCTGTAATAAAATCTGGAATGCGACTCGTTTTGTACTGATGAATGTTGAAGGTCAAACTGTTGCTCAAGAAGCTCGCCCTGAGCTTTGGGAACTTCCAGAACAATGGATCATCAGCCGTCTACAAAAAGCAGAACAAGCCGTTCATCAAGCATTTGCAACTTATCGTTTGGACCTTGCTGCACAAACCATTTATGACTTTATTTGGAATGAATATTGCGACTGGTATGTTGAACTGACAAAACCCGTCCTGAATGATGCAGAAGTATCTTCCGAGCGTAAAGCTGAAGTTCGCCGTGTGTTACTTGCAGTGATGGAAGCATCACTTCGTCTAGCACATCCATTGATGCCGTATTTAACCGAAGAAATCTGGCAAACCCTTGCGCCGATGATTGGCAAAGGTGGCGATACGATCATGACGGCGCAATACCCTGTTCCTGAAGCAGCAAAAATCAATGAACAAGCCGAAGCAGATATGCAGTGGTTGCAAGGTTTAATTGGTGCAGTGCGTAATATTCGTGGTGAGATGGGCTTGGGTAATGCACGTTTATTACCTGTATTGCTGCAAAACATTTCAGATGCAGAACGTACTCAAATTGAGCGTATTCAACCTTTATTTAAAGCACTGGCAAAAGTTGAAAGTATTGAATTTTTGACGAAAGATCAAGAACCGCCATTATCGTCTTCTAGCGTTGTCGGTCATGCGTCTGTCTTTGTTCCAATGAAAGGTTTGATTGATCCTAAAGCTGAATTGGGTCGTTTGCAAAAAGACTTAGATAAAGTCCAAAAACAACATGATCAAATTGCTAATAAATTAGGCAATGAAGGTTTCGTGGCGAAAGCACCGGCAGCGGTAGTTGAAGGTGAAAAAGCCAAGTTGGCTGAATGCGCGGATCAGCTAAGTAAGATTAAAGCGAGTATGGAGCAGATTGCTGCGCTTTAAAC
>NZ_CP078523.1:203259-208282 GCF_019264745.1 Acinetobacter sp. Colony158
ACAAGCACCATATTTGCTCAAGATGCACCACAATTATTGAAAAAATGATGAATCACATCCAAACTGGTGCGTTTTTTGCTTAAAGTTTCAAATTGTCAAAGCATGATGACTTTGGTTCCTATTTTTTAGATTTACTAAACCATTTTGGTGCATTAACTCTAAAAGTTATGTATTAAAACTGGTTTATAGCACCTATTTTGAGCAAACTATGCAAAATGTAGATCTCTTTTTCTTATTGCTTGGAGCAGTACTCGTCTTAGCCATGCATGCAGGTTTTGCATTTTTGGAATTAGGAACAGTTCGCCATAAAAATCAGGTCAATGCCCTGAGTAAGATCTTGACTGATTTTTCGATTTCAGCAATTGCTTATTTTTTTGTTGGTTACTATATCTCCTACGGCCTGCATTTTTTCCATATGGGTACAACGCTCTCGGCAGAACATGGTTATAACTTGATGCGTTGCTTTTTTCTACTGACTTTTGCTGCGGCTATTCCTGCCATTATTTCAGGTGGAATTGCTGAACGTGCCAAGATGCGACCACAAGCGATTGCCACCTTTTTATTGGTTGCTTTGGTTTATCCCTTGTTTGAAGGCATCGCATGGAATGGTAACTTTGGGATACAAAGTTGGTTAGAAGCCCATTTTGGTGCGCAGTTTCATGACTTTGCAGGTTCTGTCGTGGTTCATGCAATGGGGGGTTGGATTGCGCTCGCTGCGGTGATTTTATTAGGCGCTCGGAATGGTCGTTATAAAAATGATGGGCGTGTGAGTGCGCATCCACCCTCTTCAATTCCTTTTCTGGCCTTAGGTCCATGGATTTTGATTGTTGGCTGGTTCGGCTTTAATGTCATGAGCGCCCAGCGCGTCGATGCAATTTCTGGCTTGGTGGCAATCAACTCATTGATGGCAATGGTTGGCGGTACATTGAGCGCAAACTTAGTCGGAAAGAATGATCCAGGTTTTTTACATAATGGGCCTTTGGCTGGACTTGTTGCAATTTGTGCAGGCTCAGATGTCATGCACCCTTTTGGTGCATTGCTGATTGGGTTAATTGCGGGTGTGATTTTCGTTAAGTTATTTACTTATACCCAAAACAAACTGAAAATTGATGACGTTCTAGGTGTTTGGCCTTTGCATGGCGTTTGTGGGGTTTTTGGTGGTCTTGCTGTAGGAATATTTGGACAACAATGGCTAGGTGGATTAGGTCATGTTTCTTTTATATCACAGTTAATTGGAAGTGCTTTGGCTGTCAGTATTGCTTTACTGGGTGGTTTCATTATCTATGGTGTTTTGAAAATGACGATGGGCATTCGATTATCACAGGAAGAGGAATTTCAGGGCGCAGATCTTTCTATTCATAAAATTTCTGCGAACTCAGAAGAAGGCATGTTTTAGATCAATTTTTTGATTACCTTTTATATTACCTTAGCGGCTCCATTGAGCCGTTTTTTTATACATAATCATTTAAATTTACACAACAAATCCCATCGTGACAGCACGTATCAATCCGCCTAGAATAAAAAATAGATGATGATAGGATTATATTGATGGGGAATTTTGCAGACTTCTTGAACGCGTCTATTGATCAACAAAATGAATCGATACAGTCTTATGAGTTCAACGATCGTAAAGTTTGGTTAAAGAAAGCATCTGAGCGTCATGCACTTTGGTTATACACTCCTTTGAGATGGTTTGCTCGCTTGCTTCAACTAGATGCACTGATTCCAGTTCCTAATCGTGGTGGCAAAGAAGCCATTCAATGTGAATATCAACGCCTTACTGCTCTGAAAAAGTTAGGTATCAAAACGCCACAGGTTTTGGCTGTTTCACATGAAGGTATTTTAATTGAAGATGCAGGCTCCAGTGAGCACGAAGTCGTACAACTAGATCATGCCTTAGCCAGAGCTATCAGCTCTGAACAACGCATTCAACTCTATACCGATGCAATTTTGGCAATTCAATCTATACATGCAAAAGGCAGCTATTTGAGTGAAGCATTTGTCCGTAATATTTTAGTCGATGAGGATCATCAGTTTACCTTTATAGATTTTGAGACAGATCCGGGAGAACTTTTAAGTTTAAATCAATGTCAGGTACGTGATTGGTTATGCTTTATTTTTTCATCGTCATATCGACTTGAACTCACGGAACTTGATCAAGCAAGTGCTATTTTTTATCATGCTTTAAATAACAATAAAAAGGTCTATCGTGACATTTGCAATGTTGGTCATAAATTGCAGTGGATCTTGAGTTTTAAACCTGAAAAATTAGGCAACGACGGCAAACGTATCCAAAAAGTATGTTGTTTTTAAAGAAACTAGAACGCCAAGACCCATTACCGATGATTTAAAACACAGTTGATCCAATTGCTTTGGCTCTGATCAATGCTTTAGTCTCTTGGCATTTTTAAAATCTTTTTAATATTTGGACTTTTAATAGGCTAGCTCTTAAATATCTTAACTTTTTAAGATCTTGGGTAAGCAGACTAAAACACTGAGTCCACCCAATTCTGTACTTTGGGAAAGAATCAGTTGACCACCTAAGCGCTGTGTTGCTTTATCCACAATGGATAACCCCAAACCACTGCCCACTTCCAGATGATGATGTACTCGATAAAAACGTTTTAACACCTGATCATAATATTGAGGATCAATCCCCGCACCACTGTCTTCAATTTGCACACAGGCACAGCTATTCTCATCTTCATAGACGGAAATATTAATCACTCCTGCTACAGGAGTGTACTTAATCGCATTATCAATCAGGTTAAAAATAATGGAATGTACTGTGGGCTCAATACTCACCATTTCGATATCTTCATTGCGTTCAAAACCCAGATCGATTTCCTTTTCCATTGCTAAATTCATCAATTGCTCAACGCAATTTAAGGCAACATTATTAAGCTGAAAAGTACTGAATCGCTCAAGACTACTCATTGAGGCATCTTGTTTAGCCAGAGCCAACAGTTGACTGACCAAATGCTGAATTCGCGCGAGCCCTTTGCTCAGATTTTGAAAGGCAGCATGATCAGGAAACTGACTGAGTAGAATCTTGGTTTGCAAATTTAAAGCAGTAATGGGTGTCCGTAACTCGTGAGCGGCATCAGCGACAAATTGTTTCTGCTCTTGTTGAGCCGTCGAAATTCGTTCAAACAACCGATTCATTTCATGAATGGTTGGAGAAAGCTCTTCTGGATAATCTTTTTCATGAATAGGCGCTAGATCATTAGAATCACGCTGTATCAATTCGGATTTGAAGTCATCCAAGGGTTTTAAACTACGTCGAATAATACCTGCCAAACCAATTAAGGCAAAAGGCAAAATAATGACATAAGGGAGGAACATACTACCCGCAAGTTCCAACGCCATCACTTGTCTGACTTTTTCTTGCTGACTGATCTGGATTTGAAAATCTTTGGTCGGCATCACATAAGTACGCCAGATGCCATGGTCGGTTTGCTGGGTATAAAATCCAGCATACTTCACCGGAGGAACCAATAAACGGTCTGCATGACTTAAATGACTTTGATCTTTATAAGCCCAAATATCAACAAATAAATCTTCTTCACGATACACACGATCTTTTTCAAAATGACTGACGACTGCTCCATAAGGTTGAGTCGCAGCACGTTTGGCCAAATATTGCATTTGTGCATCAAGAATTTGATTACTTTCCTGCAATGCAATTTTATAAGCTGAAAATATCAGAACACAGCCGAGCAATATACTAAAAATAGACGTGTACCAGATTAAGCGTCGCTTTAAAGAATAATGCAGGGCCATAATGGAAAAATTCCTTAACTGTGACCCAGACGATAGCCTAAACCACGAATGGTACGGATGAAATCTTTACCCAGTTTAGAACGTAAATGATGCACATAGACTTCAATGGTATTACTGGTGACTTCGCTATCAAAGTCATACAGTTTATCTTCGAGATTTGCTTTGGAGAAAATCTTGTTTGGATGCGTCATCAGTGGAATTAAAATTGCCCATTCACGATTGGAAAGTTCAACTTCCTGACCTTTGACTGTTGCAACATGCTTTTCGATATTTAAAGTCACATCACCACTTTTAAGAATTTGATCCTGACTTGTGGCCTGAGCTTCTTTTCCACTTCGACGTAATAAGGCATGAATACGGGCCAACAGCTCATCAAACTCATAAGGCTTAATCAAATAATCATCAGCCCCTTGATTTAAACCATCAACACGATTTTCCAGTTGATCCCGCGCTGAAATAATAAGTACAGGAACAGCCGTTTTTTGACGAATCTGTTTAAGCACTTGCATGCCATCCATCATCGGCAAACCGAGATCAAGCAATACCAGATCAAAACTTTGTTTTGAAAGTTGCGATAAACCATCAATTCCGTTATTTACCCACTCCACATCAAATTGATGATACTTAAGCAAAGTGAGCGTAGACTCTGCAATCATGAAGTCATCTTCAATAATCAGGATTTTAGGCATGGTATTGGCTCACAGCTAATCAGTTTATTATCAGGATTTATATCAGTATGTCATCTGGCTCAGATCTTCATAAGATGTGAAATATCTGAAGTACAATGACGGTGTATCTGAACATTAAAATGTTTATTTTCATCTGTATTTAAACAGGTTATGTTTAAAATGACTAGACCAATATAAATCCTGCACACAATTTTATATTGGATAAATAACGTCAATCATTTTCGGCTTGATGAAATTTTATTTTGACCTAATTGAATGATTTGAATAAATCATCTTGATTTGTCAAATCTACTAAAGTCTCATATAAGCTTAAAAAATGGAATTGGGCATCAACATCATATTCAGATTACATTCACTAATCTAAGAATTTAAGCTTAAAACTCTCTTAAATACATAAAGGCGAGCGTAATACTCAACTTTAATTAGCCTATTGATTTATTGGAATTTAAGCGACAGCCTAGTTTCTCTGGCTGCTGTTCATCTTTGTTCAGCCACTTTTCAGGATGAAATCACTTGAGTAACGGTGCATTCTATAAGCTTTGCAAAAGGTG
>NZ_CP078523.1:215328-215569 GCF_019264745.1 Acinetobacter sp. Colony158
CTGCCTATAACACTCGTCATACTTATGCGACTGTATGCTTAATGAATGGACTTAATCCAGTCTATGTCGCTTCACAGTTGGGTCATAGTTTGGTGATGCTCATGAAACGTTATGCGAAGTGGATTAATTCAGATAAGAACAAAGAAGAGATAGCTAAAATTTCGAATAGTGCCAAAATTGTGCCAAAGAAAAAGGGAATCAAATTATATATTTGATTCCCTTTAAAATATTTGGCGGAAGC
>NZ_CP078523.1:223812-224336 GCF_019264745.1 Acinetobacter sp. Colony158
TTGAACCGTACCGGGTTTGTCGGAGACTTTTTTATTTAAGTTAAGCCACCTGACCTAACGGGTTAATCTTATCATAGTACATTGCTTCAAACTCAAAAGGCGATACATAACCCAGTGCACTGTGTACACGCTTTTTGTTGAACCAATCTACCCAATTTAATGTCGCAAGTTGTACATCCGCTAAACCTTGCCAATCTGCTTTTAAATATTCAATCACCTCTGTTTTGTATAAGCCATTCACCGTTTCAGCCAAAGCATTATCGTATGAATCACCTGTCGTACCGACTGATGCTCGTAAATTTGCTGCTTCTAAACGATTGGTATAGCGAATCGAAAGATATTGCACACCTCTATCGGAATGATGAATCACATTCTTTGGCATGCCTCGATCGTGCAATGCTTGCTCAAGTGCATCGAGCACCATATCTGTATTCATCCGTGTAGATACTTTCCATCCAACAATTGCTCGCGAGAACACATCAATAATAAATGCAGTGTAGACCCAGCCAGAATTGGTTTGAATA
>NZ_CP078523.1:246731-246800 GCF_019264745.1 Acinetobacter sp. Colony158
TTGTTGCATCCGTCCTGTCTTAATCATCCATAGTTCCAGCATCGACATATAAGGATTCAGTCCACAGGC
>NZ_CP078523.1:247790-247948 GCF_019264745.1 Acinetobacter sp. Colony158
GCAAGGGTGCCATCACAGGCCGTTGCCAATAGAATATAGCCATTGCTGACATCTTTGCCTTTGAGTGCTGAAGTTTGTCCTGTCCGTGCCAAGGCCCAGAACTTTTTACCGCCTTTGAGTACCCCTGCGGTTTCCAGTTCAAAACCTGATTGCTCCGT
>NZ_CP078523.1:247978-248140 GCF_019264745.1 Acinetobacter sp. Colony158
CGGTTGAACTTCCTGAAAGCGTTGGCTGACCACCGATAAAGGTGCGTGAGTATCTGATCGATATAGGACCCGTTGTTCTTCAAACGGCAGAATGATGTTTTGTCCTTTGTCATTTTTTGCCATGTAACTGACATCGGAGGATTCAATCCGCCAATCCATACC
>NZ_CP078523.1:248949-249055 GCF_019264745.1 Acinetobacter sp. Colony158
AAAACCTTCTCGTCCCCCTTTGCGGTAGAACGGGAGGGGGACGCGTTCGCGCGTGCTGGTTCTGTATGTCCAGTCTGCTAACCCCTTTTCGTTCTACCACCATTAT
>NZ_CP078523.1:275213-275319 GCF_019264745.1 Acinetobacter sp. Colony158
ACTGAATAGCCACCAAAATTCTAGACACACATAACCATCTTTTGATGGGCCTTTTCATAATCTAATGGAGAACGCTGACCATTGGAACCATGTCTTCGTTTTGAAT
>NZ_CP078523.1:275324-276381 GCF_019264745.1 Acinetobacter sp. Colony158
ATGGCTTTGTTGCACAAAGATTTGAAATGCAAAGCGCCCCTAATTGAGCCAAATTTAAGGCGTAACTTGGGTAARTGGTCGACCTAATTCMGTRAATYTRTTRAGGACTGCYACACGTGYATGRATCTCATTSACTTGGCTWTSAAARCTCCTTGCACTSAGTTTATCKCCYAATAATTTRATGCAATGCATCTTRGTTTCWACCAAACTTCGCCGATGATAGCCTGATTTTTTCCATAGTGTCCTGCCTGAGAAGCACTGCTTCCAAGTTTAAYTGTTCGAAGTAATTCATTTCGATCTAGCGAGCTACTCTTTGTATCTTTCCATGGTTTCGCATTTTTTTCTAGGTGGAATCACCGCATGCGCTTGCCGATCTGCAATGACCTGACGGCATTGCTTGGTGTCATAAGCYCCATCGGTATAAACAGAGTCAATCCGCTCATCTTGTGGAATCTGATYAAGTAAATCACCAAGCACCTGTGAATCACTGACATTATTGGTTGTAAGCTGAACTGCTCGTATTTGYAGGGTTTTRGCATCTATACCAATATGWAGTTTACGCCATTGGCGACGATATTCAGGTCCATGTTTCTTGCGTTTCCATTCGCCCTCACCTAGAAACTTCATGCCTGTAGAGTCCATGAGTAGATGCAGCCCATCKCTACTTTTTTGGTAGCTGATTACAATATCAATATGCTTTTGTCTTCTACAAAGCGTGGTGTAATCTGGAGCTATCCAATTTAATCCGCAAAGTTTAATCAGACTTTGCACAAAGCCAGTRACCATACGTAAAGACAGACGRAATAAGGATTTAATCATTAAGCAGCATTGGATRGCTGCGTCGGAGTAGRTTTGATTTCGCCCTTGTTTGCCTTTTGATGGAGCATAYCATTGCGTAGCAGGATCAAACCAAATGGCAATATTTCCKCGACTCATGAGTGCTCGGTTATATGCGGGCCAATTGGTTGTGCGGTAGATTTTGTGTGTAGGCTTCTTCATTTGRWAATTATATCGCTGAAAAASCCTTTACAGATAGGTTTGTGCAACAAAGCCATTT
>NZ_CP078523.1:286515-294174 GCF_019264745.1 Acinetobacter sp. Colony158
ATGCGACCGTATGCTTAATGAATGGACTTAATCCAGTTTATGTGGCTTCACAGCTAGGGCATAGTTTGGTGATGCTCATGAAACGTTATGCGAAGTGGATTAATTCAGATAAGAACAAAGAAGAGATTGCTAAAATTTCGAATAGTGCCAAAATTGTGCCAAAGAAAAAGGGAATCAAATTATGTATTTGATTCCCTTTCAGATATTTGGCGGAAGCGGTGAGATTCGAACTCACGGAGGACTCACACCCTCGTCGGTTTTCAAGACCGGTGCATTAAACCGCTCTGCCACGCTTCCATGTGCGTAAGAATACAAAGACACTTCATTTTATTCAAGAAAAATTTGAGTGCCTGATATTCAATTGGATATTGTTTCATCAAAAATTAAAGCTGGGCAGCCAATTCTGCACCTTCGCGAATGGCGCGTTTAGCATCTAACTCAGCAGCCAATTTTGCACCTCCAATAATATGATAATTCGCAAGTGTCGCTTCATTTTCACTTGGCATCAAATCCTTAATCGATTCTTGCCCTGCGCAGACCACAATTGTATCGACACGTAAGAGCTGATCATGTCCATTCAATTCAACCCATAAGCCTTCATCCGTGACCGCTTTGTACTGCACTCCGCGCATCATACGCACCGCATGTTTTTTCAACTGTGCACGATGTACCCATCCAGAGGTTTTGCCCAAACCAATACCCAATGGCGTCGTTTTACGTTGTAATAGATAAACCTGACGAATGGGTGCTTCAATTTGTGGAGCTTGCAAACCACCTTCGGTCATATAATCTGGTTGAGGATCGATGCCCCATTCACGTTGCCAATCAGCTAAGGGTTGCGGCTGAGGTTGATGTATTGGTTTTAATAAAAACTCAGATACATCAAAACCGATTCCACCGGCACCAATCACCGCTACACTATTTCCGACTGGAGCGCCTTTGAGTACTTCCGCATAAGATAAAACTTGTGGTAATTGACTCCCTTCAATTTTAAGCTGACGAGGAATCACACCCGTTGCAACAATCACCTCATCAAAACCCTCACGTTCTAATTGCTCACGATTGACTCGTGTATTTAAGCGTAAATCCACACCCGTTTTTTCAATTTGAACTTTAAAATAACGAATAGTTTCATGAAATTCTTCTTTGCCTGGCACCACTTTCGCCAGATTAAATTGGCCGCCGATTTCAGAATTTGCTTCAAATAACGTCACCTGATGTCCACGACTTGCCGCCACAGTTGCCGCAGACATGCCTGCAACACCACCACCCACGACCGCAATTTTCTTCGGTTTTTTTGTTTTTACATAAACCAATTCAGTTTCATAGGCTGCCCGTGGATTAACCAAGCAGGTGGCTCTTTTATTTTTGAAGGTGTGATCCAAACAAGCCTGATTACACGCAATACAGGTGTTAATTTCATCGACACGATTAGTTGCGACTTTCGTCACCCAAAATGCATCAGCAAGGAGTGGTCGCGCCATTTGCACCATATCTGCTTTGCCTGCTGCCAAAATTTCTTCGGCAGTATCAGGCATATTAATACGATTTGACGCGATCACAGGAATTGAAACATGCTGTTTAACATACGCCGTATAATCCACGAAGGCAGCACGTGGCACAGAAGTTACAATCGTTGGAACACGTGCTTCGTGCCAACCAATTCCTGTATTTAAAATGGTCACGCCTACTTTTTCCAGTGCCTGAGCAATGGTAATCACTTCTTGCATGGTATTGCCATCGTGCACCAAATCAAGCATGGATAAACGAAAGCTAATGATAAATTTTTCGCCTACTTTTTCACGAATTGCTTTGACGATTTCAATCGCAAAACGCATTCGATTTTCGACTGAGCCACCCCAACGATCTGTACGTTGATTGACATGGCGACTTAAAAATTGATTCAACAAATAACCTTCAGAACCCATAATTTCTACGCCATCATAGCCTGCCTTTTTGGATAGACTGGAGCAACGCGCATAATCATCAATGGTTTCAAGGATATTTTTTTCCGACATTTGACGTGGCTTAAACGGAGAAATAGGTGATTTAATTGCACTGGCCGATACCACAAAAGGCTGATATCCATAACGACCCGCATGCAAAATTTGCATCAAAATCTTGCCGCCATGTTTATGCACCGCATGAGTGACCAGTCGATGGTGCGGTATATCTGCCAATGAATTCATGGTTCCACCCGCAGGTAACAACCAGCCTTGACGATTCGGTGAAATCCCTCCCGTAATAATTAAGCCCACCCCCCCTTTGGCCCGCTCGCCAAAATAAGCAGCTAACTTGGGATAATTATAAAAACGGTCTTCTAGCCCCGTATGCATCGATCCCATCACAACTCGATTTTTAATTGTGGTAAAACCTAAATGTAATGGTTTTAAAATATGTGCATAGCTAGTCATAGGAAATCCTTGTTGAATTTGGCGGTGCAACTTGTTGCATAATACTTTAATACTTTTTTTATAGGTTGGGATGGCTTGTTATGTTTTTTTAGCTGTTTAAATTGTCAATCATCGCTAAAGCATATCTTATTTTCTCTAGAAAAGATGAATTGCTGAAACAACGCTTTCATTCATTCTGGAATTCTACTGAGCTCCTTACCATTATGATAACTATAGTTCATTGAACAACTTTAACGTTGGTCGATCCTTAAATAATCTTATTCCGTCTTATTCCTATCCTAAATGAATCTCTACTGTACTTCATCTGAGAATCTAAAAAATAAAAAAGCCATAAAAAATATGGCTTCCAAGTTAAAACGCTTTCTTTCAATATGAAATGGTTATTCTTATCGAGATTGTTTAGAACAATAATTAAATTGGGCATTTTTTGATTTTAATTTCAACGAACTCATCACAATCCCTGAACAAATCAAGGCAGCGCCCATCAGAATATTCATCGTGAGAGGTTCATGCCAGATTAACACACCAAAACATAAACTTAAAACAGGTATACACATAATTGAAATCGAAGCGATAAAGGTATCGACCTGACTCACAATCCAGTTCCACAGGGAAAATGCAAAACCAGTTCCAATGACAGCAATATAGAAAAGCAATGATTGGTTTAAAGGATTCATCCATACCGTTATATCTACAGGCTCAAATATTAAAGCGCCTATCAGAATCGCAATCCCACCGATCAGCATTTGCCAGATTGTTAGCTTAACTTTATCATAAGTTGCAAAATTTCTTTTGATATACACCGTTGCCATTGCCCAGAAAAAACCCGATCCAATCAAGAGTAACTCACCTGCTAAAGACAAATTCCAGCTCAAATGTAACAGTTGTGGCCAAAGAATCGCAATCAGACCTAATGTTCCTAAAATTAATCCTAAGACCTTTTGTCTGTTTAAACGTTCGTGTAAAACATAGTGTGCCAAAATCCCAATAAAAATAGGCATGGTAAACACCAACACGGCGGACAAGCCAGAATCTACAAATTGCATGGCAAAGATTTGTGTCGCATAGAAACCCAGACACACCAACGCACTTAAAATGATTAAGGATTTCCATTCGCCACGTTTAGGCAGAATCGATTTCTTCAAAATCAACTGAAGCAGCATTAAAGTCACAGCAGCCAAAATCAGACGGAGCGAAGTAAATAAAAAAGGTGGAAAAACCTGCAAGCTATGTTTAACCAGTCCCCATAAAGATCCCCATACCAGACATAATAATGCGATCGCACTGATGACCCGAATATTCACGAGCGTCTCTCAACAAATCAAATAATATGGTGATAGTGTATAAAACAAATGACATCATGAATAATGCTATGTTTTAATAGATACATCATTTTTTTTAATGCCTTTTTAAAAGAGTCTGCTTGATCTGATTAAATTGGCTATTTTGCACAGATTGAGGCATCTCTATGAATATTGACATTAGCGATATCCGGTCATTTGTAACTGTTGCCGAATTAAAAAGTATTACCGCAGCGGCGCATAAGCTTAATTATTTACAATCCAACATGACCGCCAAAATCAAGAAAATTGAAAACCATTACAAACGTCAACTTTTTATTCGCAAGCCCAAAGGCGTTGAGTTAACTGAATCTGGATTACATCTTTATAGTCAATATAAAAAAATGCTGTTTACGTGGGAAGAAACCGAACACAAAATCGATCAACAAGACAATAACTTACGCTTTGGCACCAATACCAGTTTAGGTGGCATGCGCTTTTATCCCTCTTTTAGTCAACTCTATCAGGCCTACCCTGAGCTTTCGATTACCATGAAAACTGGTGCAACAGGTTTTATTGAGGATGAAATATTAGCTGGAAATCTGGATATCGCTTATGTGCTTGGTCATCCTAAGCAAAAAAATATTCAGTATATTCAAAAAGATGAAGACCAATTGGTGATTATCGGAAAAAATGTGATTAATCATGAACGGCTTGAGGATTGTTTAAATCAGCAAAATATTCTGTTGGCATCTGAAGAATGCTGTTATGCCACAACACTGGATCAGATTTATGCAGACTATGGTTTAACTAAAGGCGAGTTTACCCATATTTATGATCATGAAGCTTTGATTCATTTTACGCAACTTGGAATGGGCATTTCTATGCTGGCCAAATCACTGATTGAAAAATATAAGATTCAATATTATCGGGAAATACCTGATCAATATCGCAATATTGGTTTATATCTGATCGCACGTAGCGACCATATCTTTACCCCGATTGAGAAACAATTTATTGGATTAAATGATACTCTTCAAAACAGTCAAAGCTTCCATCAGGTTAAAGTTGCTTAAAAAACTAAAATTGAAAAATTGAGCGCCTCTAAAAATATCGACATCGATTTTTCATTTTTCGGGGTGGATATTGAACGATCAGAAAAAATAAAATAAAAAAAGTGCTACAATATCTGCCATTCTGAATTCTCAAGACCATCGGTTTAGGTCTTTTTACAAATGTTAGTTAGGATTAGCAATGACTGATAACGCAACCATTTTGCAGCATGTACCAGTAGGCAAAAAAGTGGGTATTGCCTTCTCTGGTGGTCTGGATACTTCAGCGGCTTTATTGTGGATGAAACAAAAAGGTGCAGAGCCTTATGCATACACTGCAAATCTGGGCCAGCCTGATGAAGATGACTACGATGCCATTCCAAAGAAAGCTGAACAATATGGCGCGGTCAAAGCCCGTCTTGTAGACTGTCGTTTACAACTGGCTTTAGAAGGAATTGCGGCGATTCAATGCGGCGCATTTCATATCAGCACGGGCGGTGTTCCTTATTTCAATACGACGCCACTTGGTCGTGCGGTTACTGGAACCATGCTGGTGACTGCCATGAAAGAAGATGATGTCAATATCTGGGGCGATGGCTCTACCTATAAAGGGAATGACATTGAACGTTTCTATCGTTATGGTTTGCTCACAAATCCAAATTTAAAAATCTATAAACCATGGTTAGACCAACAATTTATCGATGAATTGGGTGGCCGTGCAGAAATGTCACAGTTTCTGATTGATAACGGCTTTGACTATAAAATGTCAAAAGAAAAAGCCTATTCAACTGACTCAAACATGCTCGGTGCAACGCATGAAGCCAAAGATCTTGAATATCTGGATGCAGGTATCAAAATCGTTGATCCAATCATGGGTGTGGCATTCTGGAAAGATGAAGTTGAGATTCAGCCTGAACTGGTTTCTGTGACTTTTGAAGAAGGTATGCCTGTTGCATTGAATGGACAGCGTATCGAAGATCCTGTTGAGTTTATCCTAGAAGCAAACCGTATCGGTGGTCGTCATGGTCTCGGCATGTCGGATCAAATTGAAAACCGTATCATTGAAGCAAAATCACGCGGTATTTATGAAGCGCCTGGTATGGCATTACTTCATATCGCTTATGAGCGTTTAGTTACTGGTATCCACAATGAAGATACCATCGAACAATATCGTATCAATGGTTTACGTTTAGGTCGTTTACTTTATCAAGGTCGCTGGTTTGATTCACAAGCACTGATGCTACGTGAAACAGCGCAGCGTTGGGTTGCTAAAGCGATTACAGGTACAGTAACACTTGAACTTCGTCGTGGTAATGATTACACCATTATGAATACTGAATCTCCAAATCTGACCTATGAAGCAGAGCGTTTAACCATGGAGAAAGGCGATTCCATGTTTACACCAATGGATCGTATTGGTCAGTTAACCATGCGTAATCTAGATATTACCGATACACGTGCCAAACTTGGGATCTATACCAATACAGGTTTGCTGTCGATTGGTCAGGGTTCAGCTGTTCCACAATTAGACACAAAAAAATAAGTCGATCCTTAAATAAAAAATTAAGTGCATCGAGTTTGATAATTCAATGCACTTAATAAAACAAAAGAGAGGTTCAATTGAACCTCTCTTTTGTTTTTAAGTCTAAATCATGATCGGCGGCGATAAAGTACCAGTCCAACAAGTCCTAATACTGTAAAGATACCTAGGCTACCGCCACCACTACTACTCTGGTTATTAGTAGTAGATGCTGTATTTTTTAAAGTCACAGTCGCCTCTGATGACTTTGTGCCATCAGCATCGTAAATGAGATAACTAAATTTATAGTCAAATACGTTGAAATTATTTTTCACCTGAATGCTAAGATTACCACCATAGCAGGTTTCTTTTTCATCAGGATACGGACATGGCCCAGTGCGCTCAGGAGTAACGGTGATACCTGAAGGAATGGTGGTTAAACGAATTGGTAATTCAACCCCATTTTCATCGTGGTAAAAAGCAGGTTTGTTTGGCTTATTGACCAAAGCCGAAACAGGCCCATCACCATCATCAGAAGCATTGCTCAGTAAATTGACATTGATCTTCTGATCAGTTCCGTATTGAATTGTATATTCAGCGGCTTTGGCAATTGGAGCAATATTGACAAAGTTTACCTGCATCAAACCTGATGATTGTTTAGACGTATTGAGTGAACCATCTGCATTTTTTAGGGTTAATGTATACTGACAGAAATTATATTCACCTGCTTGAGTAATCCCATCATCCAGACGATAAACCATAATTCGTTTAAGATCAGGATTCCATTCACATTTTAAATTTTCATCTGGTCGAGCATCGAGTTTAGCGCTATCACCACTTCCTGTGATCATCCCAACACCCAAGGCTTTTACAGAAATCGCATAAGTATCTGGCGTCAGATGCTGAATTTGACGACCGCCATCAGCTAACACAATTTCATCTGGTAGACTAAATTTAAAAGGATCTACATAGATTGCGCGATATTTTTCATTGGCTTTGGTATAGGTAATGAGATCCTCATACTCTTTAATACGTTTATTGTAATAAGGTAAAAAGTCTGGGTTAGTACTACTATTTGCAACCAGATCCTTGAAGAAATCTAACTCTGTTTGATAACTATCCAGTAAAGTGACGATCGAACTATTGACGATACCATTAATATCGCCTGCGGTTAAGCGCATGATTTCAGTCGAACCAAGATCACAAGTATTACGTCCTGTTGGATTTAAAATGAGAGTTCCATCGGTGATACGGTTAATTCCTCGTTGATCCTGTGTACTACAACCATCCGTTTCCACATCAACCAAATCTGTATCTAGTTTATTATCCTTAGGGAAATAAAGCGGCAAGAAACTGGTATATTCTGATGGTGTCTGCAAGCTACTTAACACACT
>NZ_CP078523.1:294220-302738 GCF_019264745.1 Acinetobacter sp. Colony158
AAGACCTCACTTGCAACATCACACTGACTTTGACTTCCAGCAGCCAAACTTATCGCATTATAAGCTAAACCAATACCCGTATCTTTTTGATCTTTTGCTTCGCCAAGCAAATAACGGCATGAGCGATTGCTATTGAATGCAAGCACGTTAAATGACAACACCTTGATACCAATTTTGTCATATAAAAAAGTACTGAACGCATTATTTTCTACAATCGTGTTACTCACCATTTGCAAAGTACTTGCTGTACTTAACTTGTTTACATCGGTATTTACGCGGCTATCCCCTGTAAATTTTATAATGCTTCCATTATCAGCATTTACCGTATTCTGTGCGATGGTATTTGCAGTTAAAGTCGTGGTCGGTTCACCACAAAACTCAAGTGTACTTTTACTATCCGAAGAACCATTTTGGATAAAACTGTTATTGGTAAACGCCAACGTGCGTTTGTTGTATGACAAATTATCCAGACAACTCATGGCGAGTACATCACCAATATTGTCGACATCATTTTGGTTTTTCTTAACGGTTTTATTACCCTGATAAATTCCACTGGCTAAAGTTAATGATGAATTATTACCTTCGAGATAAATCGCAGCCCCCTGATTTGCACTTGAATTTAAAATCGCAACACCTGTTAAAGTTGTCGCAGCACCTAGATAGAGCGCACCACCACGGCTGTCGCTCTTAGCATTTTGCAACTGGACATTACTCACCGTAATCGTAGCTTTACTATTACTGGTATTAATGAGTCGGCTCTTACCCTGACCATCAATAATCGTCTTCAAGATCGTTTTAGCTGGATAATCATTGGTTATGACATCGATCTTGCTATAGTCTTGGGGAATTTTTCCCATCAATGAAATAGATGATGCTGGAACCAGCTCCGAGTTAAGCTTATAGCTTCCTTCTTCAAGCTGAATGTAATCTATGGCAGAAGCTGCGGTATTTCCAGCACCACAGCCACCGTAAGATCGATTCAGTTCAGCCGCTTTCATCGCCATCCGAAGTGAACATTTACTGCTACCTTGATCATCAATATCATCAAAAGTATTGACATAAATGGTTTTATCTTCTGCGGCCATGAGTGACATGGCAGATAACACCATTACTGTCAGTAGTCCTTTTTTATAATTTTTCATGACTTATCCCTTATATCCCTATCCCTACTTTTTAAATCGTCTTAAACCTACAAGTCCCAATAAGGCGATTAACATTCCATAACCAAAGCTACCACCACCCGTTTTTACTTTTTTACTTTCAAAATCATTCGGTGGATCTTGTACAATTTTTCCAGGAATATCGATATAACGATTTCCAATAGAATCACTGAATCGAGTAATCGTGGTCATAACGCGAAGTTTAAACTCATCAGAACCATGCCAGTTTCCATTTGGTACATAAGTCACATTACCTTCCTGATCGAGTGTTAATGTACCTTTAGATGGCGTGTTGGTTTGCACGATTTGCAAACAACCTGCCTGCCATGCTTTACCATCTTCTCGTTTGCCCAATAAGCTTTCACATTCACTGGCAGGAAGTAGTTCCCCATCGGCTAACTGATCCGCAATCGAAAACTTCGCAGTTTCACCATACAAAATATCTTGGCCTACAGGTGAAATAGAATCCGCATCAATGACCAATTCAATCGCCCCAATGTCGCAAAGCTCTTTCGTGCTACGTGTTTTGCCACGCTGATCGACCGATTCACAACTGGAAAGACTGGTAATATTAGTCCCATCACTAAGGACACGACCTCGATTCACAATCAGCGAATCACTTAAAGTTTGATAAGACATCAAGAGTCGGGGTTTGAAGAATCCCAAAAACTGCTTTTCAGGCAAGTAATATGGACAAAGTAAACCTTCTGCTGGAGCAGCATTACATTTGCCTTCTAACTCACCCGCCAATAAGGTGTTACTGCCTATCTCGATATTTGGATCAGTCGAATTGCCACTACCGCAATCAGAAGTCTTGGTCAGATTGTTAATGAATTGGGTTTTATCCCCATCTGCAAATACACAGTTTTTTGAACCATTTTCAGAAATGATGCTGTTTGACACATAAGCATCACCTTTTGGTGCTTGAAGGTAGAAACCTGCGTTATTTCGAATCATGGTGATATTATTAATAATCATGCCATCACGTACATTGGTGATATAGCCTGTATTATTAAAAATCGTACTATTCTTTAACCCATATAAACGAGAGCTCGCGTTACCACTGGTTGAGTCATCATTAAATGCGATAGCAGAATATAACAATGTCGATTGATCTGAACCTGTCGCCTTGTTATCACGCAAAACGGTCTGATAAAGATGAAATCTTGGTAATTCACTATAAATGACTGCGCCTTGCGAGGCTGTATTATTCTGGAAAATAACATTTTGGGCACTAACGTAGCCTGCACTTTTGTCAGTAGAAACACCTTCGTTATAAATCGCGCCACCATTGACCGTGGCATGTCCATTGATCAATTTGACGTATTGCAAACCCAAAGTTTCATGGTTGAAAATTAGCCCACCATTATTAATAGGACTATTTGGATTGCCTTCCAGATTGACCTCAATCAATGAAACGCTATATTGGGGATTTTCACTATTGTCATCATATATATAGAATATACGGTCATTGCCGACCATTTTAATCGTGGCATTATTTAAACCATATTGGTTTTCACCGACACTGGTGTCATACGTTGTTTTAAGCTGTAACGCTTTCTGAATTTTAATCTGGCTATTTAATTCATAGGTTTTTTGTTTTTCCAGCAATACAACAGCAGTAGAGTCTTTTCCCCCACATCCATTATAGCCTGCTTCTGGCATTCCCTGATTGATATACTCAATTGCTTCGCGCAAAGAACAGAGATTGTCGTTCTTAACTTCGTCTGCTGTTGTGTTGACTATGATTTCGCCAGCACTATATGCATGACCAGCGACAAACAACAGCCCAACGCCTATACCCCGCTTGAGCATACCTTTCTCCTTCATTTCCATTTTCATTATTTTTGTAAAGTCGCCACGTCCTAGCAACTTTTCGTTCAATTTGCGTACTTTCGCATAGCTTGAGTAATTACTCAAGATTTTTCACATGACTAGCGATACTCATCTATCAAGGCATAGATTTGTCTCAAAGTTGCATTAGAAAGCTTGGTTTTTTCACCTTTGAGCATTTTTTCAAGCTGTGCCAATGTCTGTAATAGTAAAGACGCTTGATGAGGACCATGCAATAGCAGATATTCAATTATTTGCGGATCAAAATGCAAACCGCGACGTGCTACAGTGGATAACACCAAAGCTTCACGGTCAGCATACAGACTGCCATTGGGTACTTTCACACTCACAGCCTGTGTTAAACGCGACTGTAAATCAGGAAGTTCCAGTTTGAGTTCAATCGGAGCAACGCGAGATGAAAATACCAGTTGTCCACCGACTTCATTATTATAATTAATGAGATGAAAAACAGCCCGTTGCCAATGCGGAACGCCACTAATCGCTTCAATGTCATCTAAGGCAACCAGATCATAACGCTCCAGTGACGTAATCGCCTCAATCGGGGCATCTAAAAGTTCAAGCAATGAAACTTTGATTGCAGATTTACCTATCTCCAGATAGGAATCACATATTGCTGAAAGTAAATGACTTTTTCCAGAACCCGCCCCACCATAAATATAAAAGCGATTGACTAATCCTGCATGTAACTGACGAACGGCATCAACAACATGTCCCCAACCCGGCCCAGAAAAATCACTGATTCGGGCATCAAGTTGAGGTTCAATATCCAACTGTAGTTGACGCATACTATGTCATAAACCTCGTGAGCAACCTCTTGGCTATTTAGGTGTAGAATTGTTTGGGACATCAGTATCTTGCGGCTTTTTGATTTCAATATCAAGATCAACACTTTCAGTTTCGACACTAATATGTTCACCCCCAGCATGCTGTACGACAATGGCATCAGACCCGTATAGCTGACTATGCTCATAAGCTTCACGAACATGTCGCAACAATACCACGATAACAGCGGCGACAGGCAGAGCGATCAACATTCCCCAAAAGCCTGCAAGTTGTGCACCTGCTAGTACAGCAAAAACAACCGCCACAGGCGACAAACCGATTTTATCACCCAACAAAAATGGCTGTAGAATATAACCTTCAACGGCTTGTCCAATCATAAATACAATCACGACTAGCGCGAGTTGCATCCAGTCCACGCCGAACTGAAACAGTGTGGCAATAAGTGCTGCAATAATGCCTACAGCAAAACCTAAATACGGGATAATACTGGCCAACCCTGCTACCATCCCGATAATGAGTCCAACTTCAAGACCAATCAGTTGAAGTCCTACAGCATATACAATACCTAGTAGCAACATCACCAGAAATTGACCTTTTACAAATGCACCTAGCACACTATGACATTCGCCTACTATGCGTAGAGTACTTTCTTCATAAGGACGTGGAATGAGACGACGTAAGCTTTGCAACATACGGTTCCAATCGAGTAAGAAATAAAATGCAATTACAGGGATTAAAACAACAGTTCCACCAATTTGAATAAAACTTAGACCAGACTGAGCCAGTCTTAAAGCCATCGCTTGAATACTGTCGGCACTATAATTGGTCTGAATATATTCCATGACCACTGTTGAAATCTGATCGGTATCAATTTCCATGCGTTCCACATTAAAGGTATGTGATACCCATGGCAGAAAAGTCGCATTGATCCAATGAATGCCCGCAGGAATACTATCTCTGGCATAGATTAACTGTTGCCAAACTAAAGGAACGACATACCAGATTGCCAAAACCAACAAGATGCCAATACCAATAAATACAATCCCAATAGAGACCCAACGCGGAAGTCCAATTTTGCTGAGTTTCTCAACTAGTGGACTAAATAAATAGGCAACCAAAAATGCGACCACAAATGGAATCACAACGGGTTTAAGTAAATAAAGAACCCAAATTAAAAGTGCTATACCTGTCAAAATAAAAATGCGACGCAGGGTACGATCTTGCATAAAATCTGACCTTTTTCTAATGTATTCGTTATAGAGGCAAAAATATTTAATTAAAGATAGCATTTAAAAGCATAAATAACATAAGAGTTTCGTATATTCAGGTTATAATCTGCCGCCAATGCGGAGACTTCACTATGAGCAACTCAACTTCTACCCCAAATACTGGTTTAAGCTATAAAGATGCGGGCGTCGACATTGAAGCGGGCGACGCACTGGTCGATCGTATCAAGTCGGTAGCTAAACGTACTACTCGCCCTGAAGTCATGGGCGGTCTAGGTGGCTTTGGCGCACTCTGTAAAATTCCAAAAGGTTATGAAGAGCCTGTTTTGGTTTCTGGCACAGATGGTGTAGGCACAAAATTACGTTTAGCACTCAACCTCAATCGTCACGACACTATTGGGCAAGATCTGGTCGCCATGTGTGTCAATGATTTATTGGTCTGTGGTGCAGAACCATTATTCTTCCTCGACTATTATGCAACAGGACATTTAAATGTGGACGTTGCAGCTAATGTCGTGACTGGTATTGGGAAAGGCTGTGAGCTTGCAGGTTGCGCATTGGTAGGCGGTGAAACTGCTGAAATGCCAGGCATGTATGAAGGTGAAGATTACGACTTGGCTGGTTTTGCAGTCGGTGTGGTTGAACAAAGCAAAATTATTGATGGCTCAAAAGTAAAAGCAGGTGATGTTTTGATTGGCATCGCTTCAAGCGGCGCACATTCAAACGGCTATTCACTGCTTCGCAAAATTCTTGATGTGAAAAATGTTGATTTGACTCAACAAATTGACGGTCGTTCATTGGCTGATGTCGCAATGGAACCTACACGGATTTATGTAAAATCAGTGCTTGAACTGTGCAAACAAGTCGATGTGCATGCAATGGCACATATCACTGGTGGTGGTTTACCGGGTAATTTACCACGCGTACTTCCAAACGGTGCTCAAGCAGTAATTGATGAAGCATCTTGGGAATGGCCAGAATTGTTCAAACTACTTCAACGCGAAGGTGGTGTAGAACAGTTTGAAATGTATCGTACCTTTAACTGTGGCGTAGGCATGGTCATCGCAGTAGATGCGGCTGATGCAGATAAAACCATTGAAGTGCTGAATTCACAAGGTGAAAAAGCATGGAAAATTGGTCATATTCAGGATAATGCTGAATCTGTAGAAGGTGCTGACGAAAAAATTCGTGTGATCTTTGCATGATGAAAATTGCGGTACTTGTTTCAGGAAATGGCAGCAACTTACAAGCCCTGATTGATGCTCAATGTATGCAACATTGGTCTGGTGAAATTGTCGGTGTCATTTCCAATAAAGCAGATGCCTATGCGCTAGAGCGAGCTAAACAAGCCAACATCGAAACGCAAGTCATTGAACATAAAGCTTACCCTCACCGTGAAATGTTTGATGATGCTATGCATCATCAACTTATACAGTGGGGTGTCGACCTTGTGATACTTGCTGGTTTTATGCGAATCCTGAGTGAAAAATTTGTAAAAGCATGGGAAGGAAAAATGATTAATATTCACCCTTCCCTATTACCTTTATATAAAGGCATGCATACCCATCAACGAGTGCTTAATACTGGTGACGTTTTTCATGGCTGTACCGTTCATTATGTGACGGCGGAACTCGATGCTGGCCCTGTCTTATTACAAGGTATAGTTAAAGTTGCTCAAAATGATAATGTCAACACGTTAGCAAAACGTGTGCATGAACTTGAACATCTGATTTATCCTCAAGTGGTAGAATGGATTTGTAATCAAACTATTCAGTATCAGTCTGGTCAGGCATTATTTAAAGGCAAGCCGATTAGCAAACCTTTACAGCTCTGCCAAATGTAAAAATAAAGTGGTTACAGCCTAAGTTTCTGAAAATTTCCAATAAAAGCCAGTTAAATAATTAACTGGCTTTTAATTTTTCAGACATTTGAGTTGATAATGATATTCCCAAGCTCCTCAATCCATTTGAGTCGGCATTTCAAGATCAATGGTAGATTGTTTTTCATTCAAATCAGATGAACTGATTTTAACAAATACCATATAACTCATCATCTAATATTATCGTTGTGAAGGTCATTGAATCATTTGATTATGTATAATACTTGATCTTAAATATTACCTATAAGATGAATATTATCGGTGTAAAATTATTTCAGAATAAGAAACCCTATAAAATAAAAAGTTATTGCCTCAACAATAACTTTTTTGTTTATAATCATAAAATTGCGCGCTTGTAGCTTAACTGGATAGAGCAGTTGCCTCCTAAGTGACCGACGTGGGTTCGAGTCCCGCCGAGCGCACCATTTTNTGTCCACTTCCCTTAAACTGAGACAGTCATAACTAGAGTTTTCTGATTAAATAAGATCAGGAGACAGACATGAAAAAATCAAGATTTACCGAAAGCCAAATTATCAGCATCTTGAAAGAAGCGGATGCTGGGATGAAAGTTGACGATATTTGCCGTAAACATGGTATTGGCAATGCCACCTATTATGTATGGAAAAGCAAATATGATGGTATGGAAGCATCTGAAGTCAAGCGTATGCGTGAGTTAGAAGAAGAAAATACCAAACTTAAAAAAATGTTTGCTGAACTCAGTCTGGAAAATCATGCGATGAAGGAACTATTCGCAAAAAAGGGTTGGTGATAGCAGATCGACGAGATTGTGTGAATGCTCTAATTTCACTTGGATTGTCAGTCATGCAAGCCTGTCGTTTGAGTGGACTTAGCAAAGCCAGCTACTATCGACGAAGTACAAGTTGGCGTAAGCGAGATGCTGCTGTCATTGATGCCTTGAATTGTGTCTTGAAACAATCACCACAATCGGGCTTTTGGAAATGTTTTGGCCGTATTCGTCGTCAAGGCCATAGTTGGAATCACAAAAGGGTTTATCGAGTGTACTGTTTGATGGGTTTGAATATGCCACGTCGCCAAAAACGAGCTCTTCCTAAGCGCATTGCACAGCCCTTGAAAGTAGTGGCTCAAGCCAACCATCAATGGGCGCTAGATTTTATGAGTGACAGCCTGTATTGCGGTAGACGTTTTCGTACTTTGAATATTGTGGATGAAAGTACTAGGATGTCTGGATATTGAAGTTGATACGTCACTGCCCGCTGAACGTGTTGTCAGAGTACTGGATAGATTGGGGCAGCAACGTGGTTTACCTAAGCAACTTCGAGTTGATAATGGTCCTGAATTTATTTCGGCTAAATTACTGGACTGGTGTGAAGAACATGAGATTGAAGTGTTGCATATACAACCTGGCAAGCCACAGCAAAATACGTTCATTGAACGGTTCAATGGTTCATTCAGAAAAGAGTTTCTCAATGCATATTTATTTGAAAACTTAACTCAAGTGAGAGAAATGGCATGGTTGTGGCGTACGGATTACAACGAGCAACGTCCCCATGAGAGTTTAGGTAATTTACCCCCTGCGATTTACAGGGTAAAACTGGAAAACTCTAGTTATGACTGTCTCAGTTTAAGGGAAGTGG
>NZ_CP078523.1:302830-317730 GCF_019264745.1 Acinetobacter sp. Colony158
CACCAGCGATAGATGGGAACCAAGCAAACGATCGCAATCAATACAATCAGTGCCAAATATAGGGCATAACCCAACCAATCCCCTACAACTCCACTTAAGATATATAAACCACCGCTTATTGTTGCCATAATGGCAACCTGAAAAGTGAAATCTGTTCCTGCAAACGCTTTTCGACTGTATTGCATCACCAAAGTCAGCATAACCACTAAAAGCATCGCTGATACCGCATCTTCCAGTGCATTGATCAGATACACAATAAGATTAGGAATCTGGATGTTCTGCTCAAAAGCAAATGCTAAACCTGCATATGCGAAAAGTGTTAAAATTTTGCAATAAGAAAATATCATCAGCAAGGTTGGTCGTGTATATCGCTTAAGTAAATAACCTGCGATAACTGCTCCACACAATGCCGCAAATGCACCGAACATGGTGATATAGACACCAATCTGAGTAAAGTTCAGTCCTATATCGACCATAAGGGGTTTTAATAAAGGACCACTCAAACCATCCGCAATTTTAAAACTGATCAGTACCCACAACCAGCAACGTAACTCAGGCGACTGCGTAAAATGCTTAATATAGTCTTTCAATGCAAATTGCGTTGGGGTTGGTTGCGATGCATGATTTATTCGGGTTTGTTCATTGTTATAAGACCAGACAGGAATGGTATTGACGAGTACCAGCAAAGCCAGACCGAGAAAAGTCATTTGCCAACTAAACCAATCCAGAGCCCAAAGCAAAACGCCTCCACCCACAATAAACCCAAGACGTGAACCAATCACCTGAAAGGTATTGCCCCAATGTTGTTGATCTGTTTTCAGCAGATTCACTGCCAATGCATCAGTGGCAATATCCTGTGTCGCTCCAGTTAAATTCAAGCAAAGCAGCAGTACAAAAAATAAAAATAGGGAATCTGTTTGGCTGAGTGACTCAATCGGATAAAAAGATAACGTCACTAAAATAAGCACACTAAAAATCTGAGTCGGTAAAATCCAGCTTCGATAATGTCCTATTTTAGCGCTACCAAACCGATCGACTAAGGGTGCCCAAAGAATCTTGATTGACCACGGCAACATCAGTAAACCAAACCCACCAATGTGCGCCAAAGAGACTCCCTGCGATCTTAAAATCACAGGCAAAGCATGGGTCATGAAACCAACAGGTAATCCCTGCGCCCAATACAATGAAAATAATAAGACATATAAGCGCACAGGATTGAGCATCCTTTTCCCTTTGCAAAAAAGTTGAGCAGTAAAGTCTACATTTTGCCAATGTCAGTTCAATTTCAAAAGCCTATGATCATAAAAAAGGATTTTTATAGTGATAAATATATGCCACATTTTCCAGAATTACCTGATCAAGTCCCGCATCGTGGTACACCTTTGAGCCGAGCATTATTTAAAACCCTTTTTTTAGCGCAAGGCTGGAGCATTGAAGGTGAATTTCCAAATTTAAGTAAAGCTGTTGCGATTATTGCGCCACATACCTCGAATATTGATGCATGGTATGGTTTCTTGGCGATTGGTGGACTAGGCATTAAGATTACTGTGTTGGGTAAAGATAGCCTCTTTAAACCGCCCTTTCAGCCTTTTTTTAAATGGGCTGGCTTGATTCCTGTGAAACGTGATCGCATCAATGGATTAACTGCACAAGTGGTGGAGTTTATTCAACAGCAAGATCAAATTTGGGTCGGTATGGCGCCTGAAGGCACTCGAAAAAAAGCAGAAAAAATTAAAAGTGGTTTTTATCAAATCGCTTTAAAAGCACACATTCCAATTGTCATTTTTGCATTTGATTTCGACCATAAAATTATTCATAGCTTGGGCGTGTTTGATCCAACAGGTCACTATGAACAAGATTTGGATCAGATGATGCAGCGATTTGCAGGAAAATTCTCACCACATACCCCAGACTGGCTCTCATTACCTTTACAAAATCTAGTCAAAAAACGCTAGTATTCAGGTCTCAAATCTGTTGAGATGTGCGCATCTTTTTGACCATTTTTTTGCTATTTTAACTGAAAATGAAAGTTGCACATTTTGCCTTGATTGGCACCCTCAGCCTTGCACTATTTGGCTGTGATAAAACCGTTAAAACTCCGACTCAAACTACTCCCCTCAAAGCCCGAGAACCTGTGATTGCCTTGGCACTTGGCGGTGGTGGTGCGAAAGGATTTGCACATATTGGGGTGATTAAAGTTTTAGAATCTCATGGGATCAAGCCTAAAATCGTGACAGGAACCAGTGCTGGAAGTTTTGTTGGCAGTATTTATGCGAGTGGTCAAACGCCTTACCAAATGCAGAGTCTTGCGCTGAAGTTACAGGAATCTGATCTGCGCGATCTTACCCTCAATCGTCAAGGCATTATTTTAGGTCAAAAATTACAGGATTATGTGAATACTCAAGTCGGAAATAAACCGATTGAAAAGTTCCCGATTCGTTTTGCCGCTGTTGCTACTCGTCTGGACAATGGTCAAAAAGCCGATTTTATTAAAGGTAATGCAGGTCAGGCCGTTCGCGCATCGTGTAGTATTCCCAATGTCTTTGTACCTGCAACGATTGGGAATGTAAAATATGTCGATGGTGGTCTAGTCAGCCCAATTCCAGTTAAAACGGCCAAAGATATGGGTGCAGATATTGTCATTGCTGTCGATATTTCTGCACGTCCAACAGGTGCGGGCGCTGGCAATATGCTGGGGCTTTTGGATCAGACCATTAATATTATGGGTCAGCAAAGTATTAGCACTGAGCTCAATCAGGCCAATGTCGTCATTCAGCCTAAAGTTGGCAATTTAGGCGTACTGGATTTGAAATCGAGCAATCAGGCCATTTTGGAAGGTGAAAAAGCGGCACAGCTCAAAATTAAACAGATTCAAGGCGTCATTAATGCCTTTAAACAATCTCCTGCCGCACTCAAACCTGCACCACGTCCAAAATTTTAAAGCTTGTTCATCTTAGACTTCTTTCATCAATCCCTTTGATTTCTCGCTAAGAGAGAAAAATAAAGAAAGTCTAAAGAGTGATAAAAAAAAGCCATTCTCAAGGGTATTTGACTCTGATTTAAATACCCTACACCCCATCAACTAGAAAGCATTTTTTTGATTTTTATATTCATTTCGCTATTTTAATATTCATCCTTGCCCAGTTCTGTTACATTGATAACTGATGATTTTTTCATCTTTGACATAAGTAATATGAGCAACGCTATGGAATTAGTTTTAGAACCCTGGCATTGGTTTGTTTTAGGTATCATCCTCATGCTATCTGAGTTGATTTTGCCTGCCTTTGCCGCCCTTTGGTTTGGTATTGCCGCCATTATCGTCGGTGCTTTATTGTGGCTTTTCCCCATCATGAGTTTAAACATACAAATTGTGATGTGGATCATCTTGTCTATTCTTTGCACGATTCTATGGTTTAAATTTATTAAGCCACTTTCAATTGATAAAACCAAAGCCGGATTATCCCGCGAAGCCACCATTGGTCAAATTGGAATGGTGATTCAGGTTGGTTTAACTCATGATCAGGTCGTGGTGCGTTTTGCCTTGCCCGTATTGGGTGCTGATGAATGGAATTGCCGTAGCCTCTCACCTGTACAGGTGGGTGATCGTGTACGTGTAGTCGATATTATGGGCAATGATCTGGTTGTTCAATTACATAAATCTCAAGAAACATAAGAGGATTTTTTATGCCAGTCGGTACGATTATTGGTTTAGCCTTTCTCATTTTTGTGGGAGTGACCATTTTTAAAGGGGTGCGTATTGTTCCTCAGGGCTATAAATGGATTGTTCAGCGTCTAGGAAAATATCACGCAACACTTAGTCCTGGACTAAATTTTGTGATTCCCTATGTCGATGAAGTCGCTTATAAAGTCACGACCAAAGACATTGTCTTAGATATTCCTTCGCAGGAAGTCATTACTCGCGATAACGCGGTTTTGGTCATGAATGCCGTGGCTTATATTAATTTAACCACGCCTGAAAAGGCGGTGTATGGTATTGAGAACTATACATGGGCAATTCAAAATCTGGTTCAGACCTCGCTACGTTCTATCGTCGGTGAGATGGATCTGGATGATGCATTATCCTCGCGTGATCATATTAAAGCTAAGCTTAAAGCTGCCATTTCAGATGATATTTCAGACTGGGGCATTACCTTAAAAACCGTCGAAATTCAGGATATTCAACCGTCAACAACAATGCAGGCGGCGATGGAAGCGCAAGCCGCAGCAGAACGTCAACGTCGTGCAACCGTCACTCGTGCAGATGGTGAAAAACAAGCGGCGATTTTAGAAGCCGATGGTCGTCTGGAAGCTTCGCGTCGTGATGCTGAAGCTCAGGTGGTCTTGGCTGAGGCTTCGCAAAAAGCCATTGAAATGGTCACTTCGGCAGTCGGTGAACAGGAAATTCCTGTGGCTTATTTGTTGGGCGAACAATATATCAAGGCCATGCAGGATTTGGCGAAATCCAATAATGCCAAAACGGTGGTACTCCCTGCCGATATTCTCAATACTATTCGCGGTGTGATGGGACGAAATCCGTCATAATCCCCAAAATATGCCTCAACACGTGCAATTTTTTTGAAAAGAATTGCACGTTAAAATCCTGAAAATTAGTTTTTTCTCGATAATACAAACTGTGCAATTTCCAGCAAATCTTTGGCAGATTCACCAAAATAATCCAAAGCAGCGAGCGCTTGTTGCTGTAAAGATTGGGCATATTGTTGTGCTTGTTCTAAACCCATCAGTGCAGGATAAGTTGACTTTTCTACCTGTTCATCTTTACCTGCGGTTTTACCCAATGTTTCGGTAGTGGAAATAATATCCAGTACATCATCATGCACCTGAAAAGCTAGCCCAATGTTTTGCCCAAATTGACGCAACTGAGGAATGGCTTGATCTGTGCCTGAAAATGCGGTGACAGCACCCATCATGATCGCAGCTTGAATCAATGCCCCTGTTTTATTGCGATGGATGGTCTCAAGTTGATCTTGATCGATTGCTTGTCCTTCTGCCTGTAAGTCCATGACTTGACCACTGACCATTTTAGAACTAGCAGTTGCCAAGATTTGGACTTGTTTTAGTACAACTGTACTATCCACACTTGCCTGTTGGTCAAATAAGCGACTGGTCAAAACTTCAAATGCCATCGACTGTAAAATATCTCCCGCGAGTAAGGCGGTGTCTTCCCCAAAGGCCACATGACAAGTCGGCTGCCCACGGCGTAATAAATCATTGTCCATACATGGCAGATCATCATGAACCAATGAGTAACAATGAATAAATTCCACCGCAACCGCAGCACGACGTGCCGCAGCAAAATTTGAATGTTCACTGAGTGATGCTGCTGCATAACACAATGCTGGACGCACACGTTTTCCACCTAACATTACAGCGTGATAAACGGCTGACTTCAAAGGTTCAGCCAAAGAAAAAGCATCTAAGGCCAATTTTAAATCTTGCTGAATACGCTCTTGTGCCGCAAATAATGCATTGGCATTTACTGGTGAAATCGATGTCACGACAGCCTCTGATGAAACAAAAAATAAGAGATCTTTACACGCCCAAGCGCGATCTGATGAGTTGCCCACAAAGATAACATATTCATATCAGGCTTAAACTTTTTTCATCAACTAAAATGTGACAGATGTATCTGTTTTACATAAAATTTAAACTTGATAAAACCTTAATCAAAATTTTATGCAATGGATCATTCTAATGAAATGCTTTTATTCTTTTCTTGGACTTTGACATTCTTGATCGCAAAACGTAAACGCGATTCAATTTCAGAAAATGAACTAGATTCTTGAAATGAAGGTTTGTAAATCGCAACCGTTGCAGTAAGGCGATCATGAACTCCTTCTTCAAAAAAATATGCAGCATCATAAATTGCAATGCGCAAACGCTCTGCCAATGTATAAGCCGTAAGTTCTGAAGCGTTAGGCATAACAATGACAAATTGAGCAGAATTTAGTCGATACAGCATACTTTCTTTGGGATTTAAATAACTTTGTAAAAGTTCTGCAATTTCTTTTAAAACAATGTCTCCCTGACTATAGCTATACGTCTGATTGAATTTTTTAAAATCATCCAGATCAAACATCAAGGCATAAAAAGGGGTCTTTTTTTGCTCGGATTGAGTTTCACTTAACCATTGTTCCAGTGCCAAGCGATTGGCAGCACCAGTAATCGCATCAACATACAGATATTCCTGTAAACGTAGATTATTAAGTTCGAGTACTCGCTCTCGGCGTTTTAATTTAGTCACTTCCGCCCAAACCGTCATCAACGCGATAATTTGCTCATTATCGTTTTTTAAGGCTCGGCAATACGTATTATAAAAATGACCCTTTACATAGAGTTCTTTTTCATAATGTCCGTCATTATGCTCAAATTGTTCAAGTATAGCGGATATTTCAGATTCAATATTGTCAATAAAGCTATTGATCGACTTGCCTTGCATATATAAAGCATCACTAGCATAGATATCGGCAAATAACTGATTGACCTTTAGAAAAATGCCATCACTACTTAAAATAAATGCAGGAACAGGTAATTTATCCAATAAAGACAGAGTGGGTACTGAACTTTGTATAGATTCCTTGGAGATTAGAGGTGTCAACGTACGTAATTGTTGCTGCCCCAAAATAAACACCGTTTCTAAATCATTATCATTAAGCATATTTGCAATTATATTTTCCCACCAGAAGGACATTGTACTCAAAATTTCTTCAAAATATGCAATAAAATCCACTCATTTAATTATTTTAATGATCTAATTCTCACAAATAAATTAGACTTCTTTCATAAGTCCCTTTTACTTCTGCCTATGCAAGAAAATCACGAGAGTTTAAACAAGGATTAAAGAAGTGTATTTAAGATAATCTTAAAATAAATCGCCTTTTGCGTTACATAGAATTCAAAAGCCTCATTTTAACGCGCTAAATTCAAACTTAATATCAATTCTCTTTACTCAACGATAAAGTCCTGTATAGCTTATTTAATCTATATCGGGACTTTATGTCGAAATTAACTCATACTGCTTATTGCAGCAGATGAGCTGCTTTTAAAAGCATGTTTTTATTAGAAACTATCTGATGGAACGCGTACCCAGCCTTCCATTAATACACGCGCACTGCGACTCATGATGGCCTTTTTCACTACCCATTTTTCACCCTGTTGTTCGGCTTGCGCTCCTACTCTTAAGCTGCCTGATGGATGCCCAAAACGTACAGCTTCTCGTGCACCGCCCCCTGCCGCAAGATTGACCAAAGTTCCAGGAATAGCAGCAGCAGTTCCTATGGCAACAGCTGCCGTGCCCATCATGGCGTGATGTAATTTACCCATAGATAATGCACGTACCAATAAATCAACATCTTGTGCTTGAACCGTTTTACCGCTTGAAGATTGATAAGTACTTGCAGGAGCGACAAATGCAATTTTTGGCGTATGTTGGCGCGCTGCGGCTTGACTCACATCTGAAATCAAACCCATTTGAACTGCACCATAGGCACGAATTTTTTCAAAACGTGTCAAGGCTTGAGCATCACTATTAATCGCATCCTGCAATTCCGTGCCGGTATAACCCAAATCGTGAGCATTTAAGAAAATTGTAGGAATACCTGCATTGATAAAAGTGGCTTGAAAACTTCCAACTTCTGGTACATCAAGCGTATCTACGACATTTCCTGTCGGAAACATGTCGCCGCCCTCTTCGCCATCATCAGCAGGATCAAGAAATTCAATTTGTACTTCTGCTGCGGGGAAAGTCACTCCATCTAATTCAAAATCACCTGTTTCCTGAACCTGACTATTGGTGATAGGAACATGTGCAATGATAGTTTTTTCAATATTTTTTTGCCAGATTCTCACTGTACAGATACCATTTTCAGGAATACGGCTCGGATCGACCAAGCCATGACTAATCGCAAAAGAACCGACCGCAGCAGTTAAATTGCCACAATTTCCACTCCAATCCACAAAAGGCTGGTCAATGGATACTTGTCCAAATAAATAATCAACATCATGCTCTGGCTGCGTACTTTTGCTCAAAATGACGGTTTTACTGGTACTGGATGTTGCACCTCCCATGCCATCAATTTGTTTTCCATAAGGATCTGGACTTCCAATCACTCGGAGCAACAATTGATCACGCGCCTGTCCAGCCACTTGTGCAGATTCAGGTAAGTCATCCAGTTTAAAGAAAACGCCTTTACTGGTTCCACCACGCATATAAGTTGCTGGAATTTTAATTTGTGGTTGCGAACTCATGATCCGTTATCCTTTTCATTTATTTTTTGCTTAAGACAAAAATGTAACATGACTAATTTCATACATCATATAAGTAAAAAAAGCCAATATATGAATCTCTAGACTTAAGTCTAGAAATTTATTTTCTTACAGCAGGGTATGTTTTCTCAATGACCCAAATCCTGACGAAACGATTTAAAATGTCCATGCATTGATCGAAATCAAGATAAATTCGACTATTAAGTTCAACTAAAGTTGATCGCTTTTTTTATAGTCAGGCTAGGCTAAAATCACTTGATCTATTAGAATGTCCCACTTATTCACGGTCGAGCGAAGTCCTTTGAACAACGATTCTTCAAAACTTCAGCGGGGGTTAAAAAACCGTCATATCCAATTGATTGCCATGGGAGGCGCAATTGGTACAGGTTTATTTCTTGGTTCCGCACAAGTTATTCAATCTGCTGGTCCCTCTATTATCCTAGGTTATGCCATTGGTGGTTTGATTGCTTTTCTCATCATGCGCCAACTTGGTGAAATGATTGTAGAAGAACCTGTTGCGGGTTCATTTAGCCATTTTGCTAATAAATATTGGGGCAAGTTTCCTGGCTTTTTAGCAGGCTGGAACTACTGGATTCTTTATGTTCTGGTGGCTATGACTGAACTAACAGCAGTCGCTAAGTATATTAATTACTGGTGGCCTCATATTCCGTCATGGGTTTCTGTATTGTTTTTCTTTGTGGTGATCACGGCAATCAACTTAACCAATGTTAAATTTTATGGTGAATCCGAGTTTTGGCTCGCCATCATTAAAGTCGTTGCAGTGATTTCAATGATCATTTTTGGTCTGTATCTGTTGTTTACAGCAGGTCCAGATTCAACTGCATCATTTAGTAATCTATGGACACATGGTGGATTTTTCCCTAATGGGTTTGATGGCTTATTTTATATGTTGGCATTTCTCATGTTTGCCTTTGGCGGCATTGAATTGATCGGAATGGCAGCAGCAGAGGCAGATGATCCTAAGAAAACTATTCCTAAAGCGATCAATCAAGTCGTGATTCGTATCCTGATTTTCTATGTGGGTTCATTGACTATTTTGCTTTCTCTAGTGCCATGGAATCAGTTGGATTTAGGCGGTCTGGATAAAAGCCCATTTGTGATGATCTTTAGTCAATTGGGAATTGGCTGGGCAGCTCATCTACTGAATTTCATTATTTTGACTGCGGCTTTATCGGTTTATAACAGTGGGATGTATGCCAATAGTCGGATGCTCTATGGTCTAGCGCAGCAAGGCAATGCACCAGCCGTGTTTAAAAAGGTGAATAAAGAAGGCGTTCCTATTCCAGCCGTTTTATTGTCTGCGGTGTTGATTTTCGGTTGTGTATTATTGAACTATTTTGTTCCAGAAGATGCACTTGGTCACTTGATGTATGTCGTTGTGGGTGCTTTGGTTCTAAATTGGGCGATGATCAGTCTAACCCATTTAAAATTCAGATCTGCAATGAAAACATTGCATCACAAAGTATCCTTCCCTGCGCTTTGGTCTCCTGTGAGTAACTATATCGTTCTTCTGTTTATTGCGGTTGTACTCTATATCATGTGGACACAAGGATTTAAGGAATCAGTGATTATGATTCCGATCTGGATTGTGCTGATGTATGTTTTATATAAGTTATTAAATTCTAAGCCCTCTGCTTCTGAATAAAATCACGATATTACTTGTTAAAAAAGTTTGACTTTTTTTGATGAAAGCCAGTTACGCAAGTAACTGGCTTTTTGCTTTATTAGACTTCTTTCATCATTGTCTAAAATTCTTTATTGTTCAAAGCTTCTCTATTTTTCTCGCAGAGGAAGGAGTAAAAGGAACTGATGAAAGAAGTCTATTCTAATTTCTAATTTGGAGCCAACATTCCCGCACTTGGGGTGTGGTCTCTGATTATTATTGAGCTCTATCCATTTAGGATCAATACATCTTATTTACAAATATTTCGCCAGTTTATAGTAAGAAATTTCTATTCGATTTTAGTCAATCGCGGTATTTTGAAGATAATTCAAACCTATTTGCATTCATAACACTTGTATTAAGACAGGTGCTAAGACAGCTGTTTCATGTTTTTAAATGACTTTAGAGCCGAACAATAAAAGCCCGAACTTTAACTCATAAAAAAGCGCGTTAATTACGCGCTTTTTTGTTGGCTCTGCTCATTGATTAATTGTCTAATCTGATCAGATGTCGCCAATGGATATTCCAATGGGAACATATGTCCGCCTTTAACTACCGTATATGGAATACTTAATGTTTTTTTGGCTTTTTGAGGAAAACCTCGTTTTAGAAAATCACTTCTTTCTCCAACCACCAAATGTACAGGGACATGTGGAGAATGACGCGGTGTTAACCACCACCAAGATGGATTCTGTCGGAAGATTTCAACTTCATCTGCCTTAGGAATGGTCAGCGTCACACCACCGCGCGCAGGATCTGGACTTAAGCCATACTGAATATAAGCCTCGAAACATTCTGGATCAAAATGCTGATAAAAACCCTTAGGACGCAATAATTCAGCGGCTTGCTCTTTCGATGCCCAATGATCCCGACGTCGTGAAGACAAACCAGCAGGTGTCATTTTATCCACTTGCTTTGGACTGATCAGCTTTGCCATATGAAAAGCAAAGGAGTATTTACCCAAAATCAACGGCGGATCTAGCATGATCACTTGAGAAAACAATTCTGGACGTTGATAGCAAGCCATCAAGGTTAACACTGAACCCAGAGAATGTCCTAGACCAATCACTTTGCGACCTTGCGCCTGTTGCACAATACTATCAACAATTTGCTCAACCAGATGCGGCCAATGATTGGTAATCGGATAACGCTTATCTGGCCCGATCAAAGGCACATAAATGATGTCATAGTCATCTTTAAGTGCATCAAAAAGTTTTTGATAGACTTTGGACGGCACGCCATTGGCGTGCGCAAAGTGAATTATTGGTTTATCAGATATCATATTTACGAACTCAATTACTTGAATTGCGCCTGCTGTTCCGTCTGCAATTGCTGAGAAATCGACTGGCTAATTCCCTGACCTATTTGTGATCCCATACGTCCAAGCAAAGACTCAAATGGACTACGTTCAATGGTATAGTTTACTTTAGTATCAAGTTTTAGCTCACGCATCAAACTATCTATGTTACCTGTACGGTCAGCAATACCGAGTTTAATCGCTTGTTCACCTGTCCAGAATAAACCTGAGAAGATCGCAGGATCATCTGTTTTCAGGCGTTTACCGCGACCTTGTTTCACTGCATCGATAAAGTGTTGATGCACATTATCCAATAATGCCTGAATATGTTCACGCTGCTGCGGATTAATCGGTTTGGTCATGCTCAGAATGTCTTTATTTGAACCTGAAGTCATGGTGCGGTCTTCAATACCTAACTTTTGAGCAAGCCCACTTATGCCGTAATTCGGCATAATTACCCCGATCGACCCGACCAGACTTGAAGGGTTGACAATAATTTCATCTGCCGCCGACGCGATATAGTAAGCACCAGAAGCTCCCATATCACCAATCACTGCATAGACTTTCTTGTCGGTATGCTGTTGTTTTAAATATCGAATTTGTTGCCAAATTTCATCAGACTGCACAGGTGATCCACCTGGAGAGTTGATATTTAACACTACAGCTTGACTTGATTTTGACTCAAATGCTCGTTTCAGTGCTTTATTGGTATCTTCGCTGTTGACGGACTGGTTACCTGAATCAATCGTACCAATAATATTCACGACCGCCAGATGCGGACTTGAACTTGAAGTCGTTGTACTACTTTCTACACTAGAACACCCACGACCCAAAACAACGATAATGAAAATTAAGTAAAGAAAGGTGAGAAGTTTGAAAAATATTCCCCAACGTCTGGCTCGACGTTGTTCTTCTACAGAGGCAAGAACCGCTTTTTCCAAAATTTGCCATTCCTGTCCAGCCTTATTATTGCTATTCGATGGTTCATTTTGTGGTTTTGGTGGCCAATCGGACATAAAAAACAACCCAAAAAGTTAAAATCTCTGCCATTATATACACTGAATCGGTAAAAACTATTTAATCGATAGGATTTCACTTATAATATTTTTGTCCGATGATTTTTTCCTTACTTTATTCAACACTTTTTGATAATGACGACACCTGATACTCATAGCTTCAATTACCGTCTTTTAAGGTTCGTTAGCCGACAGCCTATTCAATTTTCACGTTTTATTGCGCGTATGCTCGCAGGATTAGTCAACACTTTAAAAATTACCAAAACGTCTAGAACCATTCAGCTAAACCTACAAATCGCTTTACCTTATTTGACTGAAGATGAACGTGATCAGATTACACAACAAGCCATTCGTAATGAACTCACTTCATATTTTGAGTTCTTTAGTGTTTGGGGTTCGTCTAATCAGAAAAATATTTCTCGTATTCAAAATATTACAGGTGAGCATTATTTCCACGAAGCCTTAGCCGAAAATAAAGGCTTGGTTTTAATTGTTCCACATTTTGGTACATGGGAAGTGATGAATGCATGGTGTGCACAATTTACAGCCATGACCATTTTATATAAACCTGTTAAAAATGCAGATGCAGATGTATTTGTCCGTGAAGCAAGAAGCCGAGAACAGGCAAATCTGGTTCCCACTGATGAAAGTGGTGTTCGTCAGATTTTTAAAGCCTTGAAGAAAGGTGGAACGACAGTGATTTTACCCGATCACTCCCCACACGTAGGTGGAGAAATGGTCGATTATTTTGGTATTCCACTTGCATCAAGTAACCTAAGTTCAAAACTCATTCAAAAAACCAAAGCCAAGGCACTTCTTCTGTACGCGATTCGAAATGAAAGTGATGGTTTTGACATGTTTATCGAACCGATTGATCCTGCAATCTATGAAGGATCAGATACACATGGCACCTTGGTCATTCATCACGCCATTGAAAATCTAATTCGTCGATATCCTCAACATTATCATTGGAGTTATAAGCGCTTTAAAGCGAATCCTGAACTCGACAATGTTTATACGCTAGAGAATGAAGCTGCTTTGAAAAAAGTAGAACAAGTCCGTGAACAAGCCAAAAAACTTAATATGACTTGTACAGATTCAGCCACTTAACTGTATTTCGATATTGTTCCAGTTTTACTTCATGATCTTCCACCTTAAACGTGATCGTTCCTGACTGGATCGTGGTATAAAGCGGAATATGTAAAGCATCTAATCTAGATAATGTCTCTAAACTCGGATGTCCATAACGATTGGTATATCCAACGGATGCAACCGCGATTTTAGGCTGATAATGTTTTAAAAAATCATAAGATGAGCTGTGCTTGCTACCATGATGCCCCAGCACCAAAACATCAACTTTTAAGTCGGGATACTTTTGAAAAATTTGATATTCGGTCTCCCAGCCAGCATCGCCCATAATTAAAAATCGACGTAAACCATTCGCCTTTAATAGCTCCAGATAGACCACGCAAGAATATTCATTTCGGTTGTATTGAATTGTTTGATCATCAACAGGTTCTGGAGAGAGTATTTGTAAGCGTATCTCTGGGGTCTGCCATGTTTGACCCGTATAACATCTGGAAAAAGAAGTGCCTGTTTGTAACGATAATGTGGGCTGTGGTAGGGTTTCATTGGCCATTAAATGCTTGACTCTGGTTTGCTGCAAAACAGCAGCAAGCGCTCCACTATGATCCTGATCCAAATGAGAAAGTAAAATACGATCAAGTTGTGCAACCCCTTGAGATTTTAAATAAGGAACCACAACATTTTGACCAATACTAAATTTGCTTTCATCATAATAACCGCCCGTATCAATCAGCATACGCAGAGATGCATCTTGTACAAAAACAGACTGCCCTTGCCCTACATCAATCACCGATATCTGTGTATCCCGTTTAATCCATGCCAATAAAAATATGGGGCAAATACATAACACTGCCCATGACTTTGGAATACCACCGCTAGGTAAAAATAACAACACAATACCGAGACTAAAACTGAGTAAAAGCATGGGAGTTAAAGCAAATGCATACAGCTCAGGCTGAAAAAGATAATCCAGACCGTTTAAAATAAAAAATAAAAGACTTATTAATAAGTCATTAATATGAAAAAGTAGCTGTCCCAAAGACGGAATGATCAAGGAGATACAAGCTGCAATAATGCCCAGTGGCACGATCACCCCACCTAAAAATGGGATCACAATCAGATTGGCAATCGGTGCGATCCAAGACAGCTGTTTAAAAAATATAAGCACCAGTGGACATAAAGCAATAAAAATTTTCCATTGCGATTGAACCAATATTTTGCTGTTTTTCCAGATCTTTTGCCTTAGATTAGGTACTGAATCTGACTGATGCTGCATGGATTGATAAATATTCAACAAAATAAAACAAGCACCATAAGATAACCAAAAAGCAGCCGATAAAATACTCAATGGATCAATCCATACACTGAAACTGGCGGTATATAACAGCAAATTAAACGGTCGAATTTCATGTTTAAAGATTAAGAATAAACTGGCAATCATGGTGAATAATAAGGTGCGTAATGCTGGAATTTCAAAGCCCACAAATGCAGTATAAATAAAGACACAACCACAAAATGGCACAATCATTAAAAT
>NZ_CP078523.1:317788-331418 GCF_019264745.1 Acinetobacter sp. Colony158
AGCCATGTAAATAATGCCGCCAAGATGAGTACATGTGGACCAGAGATCGCCAGTAAATGTGAAATACCAAAGCGCTGAAACATTTGTTCCGTATTTTTATCCAATAAACTACGATCACCTGTCAACAGCGCCAGCATCAGCGCTTTATATTTCAGAGGTTGCTGTTGTAATTGAATACGAAAATCCAGTCGCAATTGCTCAATATTTAGACTAAATTTGTACCAGAGATTATTTTGCTGTTTGAGATGTTGCTGAAAACCCAAACCATAAACTTGTTGCATCGATAGGGGCTGAATCTGTTGGACTTGAAAGCCTGACATCCAGTTTTGCTGAACAAACCACTTTTCCTGATCGAATCCTCCTGCATTCGCATAACCATGCACAGGCTTCACGATTCCTTGTACCTGATAATATTGTCCTAGTGCTAAGCTATTATTGTTAATCTGCATATTTTCCAAAAGCTGATCATCAATATAGGCTAGCCATATAACAGTAGGTTTATTTTGAGATAAAATTTCAATAGGCTGCTTAATTCCGTGTTCTGTACTTTCTCCGATTTTTCGAATATAGATGACTTCAGATGCCCTTCTTGACGTCATTTCTTTATATTTAAGATGTTCAGTCAAGGCATGATCTGCGTATAGATCACCAAGTATCAACATACCAAATGTTGAACTTGCGATTAGAACTGCTTTAAAGGATATATTTTCGCTGCATGTTTTTATTTTTACAAAATAAATCATCCATAAAATCAAAACAAATACAATAAAATAAACGCCGATCGATTTCAGGTAAGGCAATGAATATCCCATCAAACTGATGCCTGCAATCCATCCCAACAATATAATTTTTAACATGTAATTTTATAGGCATTCTTTTTGGGCAAAATTAAAGCCCATTTTCATGAGCTTTAAAAGGTTATTGGTCGGTAAATCATTTCATCTTAGCTAATTTGATCAACCCATAGACCATCTTGCATATGCAAAATAGAGTCTGCGGATTGTGCCAATTGTTCATCATGAGTCACAATAAGCATCGCCATATTCAATTCTTTTTTCAGATCCATCAGCAACTGAAAAATCGTCATCGCTGTTTTACGATCCAGATTACCTGTAGGTTCATCAGCTAACATTAAAGCAGGTTTAGTCACTAAGGCACGAGCTAAAGCCACACGTTGTCTTTCACCCCCTGATAACTCACCGGGTTTATGGTCAAGACGGTGTGATAATCCGACTCGCTCTAGCAAATACTCTGCACGTTGTTTCACCTCTTTAAAGTTGCTATTACTACGCAGCATCAGCGGCATTGCTACATTTTCGAGTGCCGTAAACTCAGGTAACAAATGATGAAACTGATAAACGAAGCCTAAATATTCATTACGCTTAAAACCGCGCTCCGCTTCATCTAAAGTGTCAAAGCGCTGACCATTTAAAAATACTTGACCTTGCGTTGGCTGATCCAGTCCGCCCAATACATGCAGTAAAGTACTTTTACCCGAGCCACTTGCTCCCACGATTGAAACAAAATCACCCGCGTTCACCTGTAAAGACAGACCTTTAATCACGTCGACCTTGGATTTACCATCGGTAAAACTTTTATAAATATCTTTGGCTTCCAGAACGATTTTACTCATAACGTAAAGCCTCCGCAGGCTGAATTTTTGCAGCACGCAAAGCTGGATAAATGGTCGCTAAAAAGCTTAAGATTAAAGACACAGAAACAATCAACACCACATCTTGCCATCTTAAATACGACGGTAAATAGTTAATAAAGTAAGCGTCAAACAAATGCCAGCCAAAAGCAGTATTGAGCCAGTCGATCACATTACTGATACTGGTCGCCAGTACGATGCCCAAAATCGCACCTGCAACGGTCCCAATCACACCAATCACCGTGCCTTGTACCATAAAAATTTTGGTAATGGTCGCTGGAGAAGCACCCAAGGTTCGCAAAATGGCAATATCTGATTTTTTATCGGTCACGACCATCACTAAAGAGGATACGATATTAAATGCCGCTACCAACACAATTAAGAACAGTAGCAAACTCACCATCGCCTTTTCCATCTGAATCGCACTGAATAAGTTACCGTGAGTATAGGTCCAGTCAGATGCATAAAAGTTCGGTGGCAGGGTTTTCACAATGTCATTTGCGACTTGAGGTGCCTGAAAGATATTGTCTAATTTTAGTCGGATACCTTGTGCACCATCGGGCAAACGTAACAGCGTTGAAGCATCATTTAAGGCGATATAGCCAATCATCGAATCGACTTCTGCGCCAATGCTAAAAATTCCTACCACTTTAAAACGCTTAAAGCGCGGCACGACGCCTGCTGGCGATGGAGTTGCTTCGGGAAGCACCAAGGTAACATTGTCATTAAGTCCAAGACCTAATGCATCTGCCATTTGTTTACCCAATACTATGCCAAACTCACCTTTTTGCAGGCTATTAATATTCCCTGCAACCATATGATTTTGGATAATAGAAACCTTGGTTTCGTATTTGGGTTCAATCCCAGTCACCATAATGCCTGCCACCTGACCATGTGCAGTCAACATGCCTTGTAACTGAGTAAAAGGTGCAACACCCGTGACATGCGGATGACTTTCAATTTTTTTTGCAAGTTCTGGCCAATCTGTTAAAATTTGTGTTGAAGAAACAGTAGCTTGAGGTATCATGCCTAAGACACGGTTTTTCAACTCACGGTCAAAACCATTCATGACCGATAGCACGGTGATGAGTACGGCAACACCCAAGGTGAGACCAATCATGGAAACCAATGCAATAAAAGAAATAAAGTGATTACTACGCCGTGCGCGAGTATATCTCAACCCGATATATAACGAGATTGGTTTAAACATACCATCTAATCCGAGGTAATTTCATTATGGAAAATTCACAGCATTCGAGTGGTATAACTGAACGCCGTGTCATGTCTCGTATAGATGCTGCGTTAAGAATCAACTATCAGATTATTTCTGATGCAGTTGCGCTTAACGATCCTTACGATCCAAGTTTTGTTTTGCCGCGCTATTTTCTACTACTTGCAGAATTAGATCAAATTGATCATGCGTTTAGCTACGAATTAGAACAATTAAATCAAAAAGATCAACAAATTGCTCGTATCTTATCTTTATTTAATCAAAAATTGAATTTAATTACGGGTTCTCTGTACGACTCTATCGTTCAATCCATCTTACCGAGTACTGAACAAGTCAATGTCTCTGAAACTGGACTCAGTTTTTATGCATCTGAGTCATTAAATGAAGGCACTTATATTCATATCACCCTTAGTCATCCTGACAATTATTTTCATATTGCGGTGACAGCTCAAGTGGTATATAGCATTCCTGAAGATGATCATAAATTTAAAACAGGGGTTTATTTTATTACCTTGCATCCACACGATCGAGTGAAGCTAGCAGAATGTATTGCGGAACAAATATTAAACGACTAACTAAATCTTTATAAAGGTTATTCATTTTCAAATGATTGCTTGGAATTTTGCTGTTTTAAATGCATTTGTAATCTACGACTGGCTTGTAAATCTTTATAAAAATATAGAAATAACCCAATTAAAATAATCGCCGCGCCTATCACCCCAAACATGGATAGTTTTTCGTGATTGACCAAAACACCAACCAACATGGCCAAAAGTGGTGTCATGACATTGGTGAGTGATAAAGTCGTCGCTTTGATATTGCGTACCAATTTAAAATAACAAAACATCGCGATCAACGATGCCATAATCACGGTATAAATTAAGGCCAATAACGATTTAGCTTCAGGTAGATGTGTGGGTGCATATTGCCAAATCCACGGCATCAAACAAATTGCTCCTAAAGCTGAGACTAAAATCGACCCTGTTGCCTGTGCCATCGGTTGTACATTTGCATTGACTTTCTTGACCCAAAAAATGGATAGACAATACATAAATACACTGATCAGCATTAAACCAATCCCAATGGGCTGAATATTCTGCTCAGATCCAGCAAAACAAATCAGTGCAAGCCCAAAAATCGCCACAAACATTCCTAGCCATTGCAATCGATTCAGATGTTGATTCAAAGCAAAATGTGCCATTAGTCCTGCAATAATCGGCGCTAGACCAAACATTAACGCGATAATTCCCGAACTTAAATATTGTGTTGCGATATAGGTAAAAATCTGCGAACCAATCAGACTAAAAGAACCCGCGACATAACTTTGTAGTGCAACTTTGTCGGTAGGAAATTTAACTTTGAGAAAAAACAATAAAATCGCAGCAATGGGTAAAGCAATAAAAAAACGTAATGCCATTGCCCACAAAATATAGAGATCAGACACGCTCCACACAATCGCAAGAGGCGTAGTGGCCCAGATAAACACCAACACAACATAGGTTATGACAATGTTACGTTTAGATAGCATTCTGGATTCTCATGCTGTTTTACGCTTTTGTTTCAAAATGGTTTGATCCAAAGCACTCGAAAACTCTCGTTTATCTCGTTCTGATATCGGCGGTGGCCCACCTGTTTGTACACCTGCGCCGCGTAAGGTGTCCATAAAATCACGAAGATGTAGACGCGCCTTAACATTTGCCGTGGTATAAACCTCACCACGCGGATGAATCGCAACGCCGCCTTTTTCAATCACTTGCGCAGCAAGCGGAATATCTTGCGTAATGACAATGTCATTTTCCTGCATTCGCTCCACAATTTCTTGATCTGCCTGATCTGCACCACTCATGACCTGAATCGATTTGATTCTGACCGAAGGTGGAATCCCGACATTCTGATTGGCGACGAAGGTCACTTCGAGTTGATAACGATCAGATGCCCGTAAAATTACTTCACGCAGAATTTTAGGCAATGCATCTGCATCTACCCATAACTTGAATGCTAACAACTGCATGTCTCTTGGACGAAAATAAGCAATATTTTAACAGATTCAGTTTTGCTCATGGATATTTATTCGGGTGAAAAATCCTGATGATTTTTTTACATAATTACAGTGCTAGACTTGAAAAAACCAAGATATGCTCGATTTAATATATCAAGTTATCCATTTTCGATTCACAGCCAATATGAAAAATCAAAACAGCCCTGAAATCATTCACATTGAAGAAAATAATTTTGGCAGTCATGCGCAGCACTGGACACTTCTTTCTACCCAGCCTGAGCAAGATGTCCCAAAATGGTTGGGCTTGGCTTTAGATAGCCCTGTTATGCCGATGGGGATTTGTGAATGTGAAGAAGAAATGGATCAGGCTTTTTGGCTCATTCAAGGCCCTACAAAGTCCTCTATCCAACTGAATCAGATTATTGCAGTTGAAAATAATAAACCGAAAGCATTAAAAACTGCATTTCCTACATTTGAAAGTCCGTATAAATTTAATGCCACGATTGATCGAATTATTACTTCGGATTCTGCGACTCAAGCAGTATTACGACTAAAAGTAAATGCAAACACGATTATTTATGCCTTTGATAATTTATATGCTGTCAATCATGGTCATTATCAAAAGGATCAAAATTATCAGGTCCAACTCAATGCTTGGGCCTATGAGTTAGAACAGGTAGCGGATAATGAAACGATTATTGTGGATGATCCAGCCTCAATTAAACATCATCGTGCATTAAATGATATTTTAGCTGAACATAATGGCGTGGCACCTGAAAATTTACAGGAACTGATTAATGCATGGGAGCCGAAAACCCCTGAAGATAAAGAACCTGTCACTGTTGATTTTTCTAAAATGGTGGCCTATCTATATGGCGAAACAATGGGTCAGGAAGATGAAGCGTGGTTTCAGGGTAATATTGTAGGTAAAACTTCCATGACGTTTATGAATGAGGAATATACCCTTTATGATGTCACTTTAGTTTTAGAAGATAATCTGCCTGCAACATTAATTCGTATTGCAACAAAACAACATTTGTATAAAAACTTTGAAATTGGGCAGTATATTCGCGGCAACCTCTGGATTCAGGCGAATATTTATGCTAAAACTACGAATAATTAATATATTTTCACAATAATTTAATTATTAGGCTCATTAATGAAAATTATTCGAGAACAACAAAGCTATAGTCTCATCCAATTTAGTGGTCAACGAATTAAGTTGGACAAAGGCGCCTTTTGCTTTTTTGTTCTTGGGATGTTTCTCGCAGCCATGATTTTCTACCATTTTGGCTTATTAGCTGCCTAGTTTTATTGGCTTTTTGATATATCAAATATGCAAAATAAAGCCCTCACATTTTGAGGGCTTCATTTTTTCGCTCAATTAACCATTGCGTCGAGCAAAATCATCCATAAAGTTCACCAAAGCTTGTACACCTTCAAGCGGGACAGCATTATAAATACTCGCACGCATCCCACCGACTGAGCGATGTCCTGCCAGATTTAACAAATGATTTTCTTCAGCTTCTTTCAAAAACAGTTTTTCCAAAGCTTCGTCTGCCAAAGTAAATGGCACATTCATAATTGAACGATTCGCTTCAGCAATCGGGTTATTATAAAAGTCACTGGCATCGATATAACCATAAAGCAATTTGGCTTTTTCCAGATTCACCTGATGAATAGCCTCTACCCCACCCTGTTCGAGTAACCATTCAAAGACCAAACCAGACAAATACCATGAATAAGTCGCAGGCGTATTCACCATTGAATCATTTTTTGCTTGTGCAGAATATTTCAAAATACTAGGAATCTCTGAACGAGATTGATCCAGTAAATCATCACGAACAATGACAATCGTTAAACCCGCTGGACCAATATTTTTTTGCGCACCCGCGTAAATCAAACCGAACTTGGATACATCAATTGGCGCAGACAAAATACTTGAAGACAAATCAGATACCAAAGGTGCATTCACCTCTGGAACACCCGCGAACTGTAAACCGCCAATGGTTTCATTATCAGCATAATGTACATAGGCAGCATCTTGAGATAAACTCCATTCGCTTTGGTCTTTAATCGCCAGTTTGCCATTGAGCGTTGTACCCGCTTCTACGATATTGATCTCGCCATAACGCTGTGCTTCTTTTAAGGCTTTTTCTGACCAAATCCCAGTATGAATATAGTCCGCTTTAGGGTTTTTACCCAAAAGATTGAGTGGAATCGCTGAAAATTGAAGTGATGCCCCGCCCTGTAAAAATAAAACCTGATAATTTTCAGGAATATTCATCAATTTACGCAAGTCCGCTTCAGCTTTTTCCGCAACCGCGACATAATCTTTACTGCGATGACTCATTTCCATGATGGAAAGGCCCTTACCGTGCCAGTCCAATAACTCAGCTTGAGCTTTTTCTAAAACGGCAGTGGGTAATGCAGCAGGACCAGCACAGAAATTGTACGCGCGCATGATTTTTCCTTTGTTAGAGTGAAACAAAACTGAATGTGGCATTTAACCATATCTTGAAGTTTCGTGCAGTAATTGAACCCATAAATATTTCAATATGAACTGCTAAGTCTCTTGATTTAGTCTATTCAAAATCTTAATTTAGGCTAATATCAAACTGACAGTCTCCTGCTTGATCAAGATTAGGGTTTGATTTGGACTTGATCAGCGGTTTAAGCCTGTTATACAAATGTATTGTAAACAATTCAATAACTTACTTTTATAAATAATCGATTACACTAGCTGAAAATATTAAAAGTTGTTTTCTATGAAATTTAGACGTCAGGTTTATACAACAAAACCAACCTTCTTGACGCAGACTTTATTCAAGATCATGGCGGTTGGATTAGGTTTTACAGGCTTGTGCGCTCAAGTACAAGCCCAAAGTTATAGCTATGCACAAGCTGAACAGCAAGTGCTTGAAAACTCGTACACCTCTCAGGCCAATCAAGCCCTGCAAAGTTCTGCAAAATTGGATGCCGAAGCTGTAAAAGGTTTGGGGCTACCACGAATTGATTTGAATGTTCGCGCCTATAAATTTCACAGCGAAGTAGATGTACCATTAAATTCATTTAAACAGGGCATTGAAAATGCGCTGAATGAGAAAATCGATAACCAGTTGAATGAATGGGAAAATGTGATTCCTCCTAATATCATTGGTGATATTGAAAATGGGGTCAGTGGTGTTATTCATGATGGCGTCAACATGGTTCCTAATTACGCCAATTTAACCTTACAAGATGAACAAATCAGATCATCTATCTCGATGGTCATGCCGCTTTATACAGGCGGTTTACTCAAATCAACCAAACAAATTGCAGCGATCCAATCACAACGTTCTGAACTTAATACCGAACAACAACAAGATGTACAACGCTTTGAAATGATTCAGGCTTACTTCAATGTGCAATTACAACAGCAATTGCTGAAATCTAGTCAATTTAATTTTAACGCTATGCAACGCCATTTGGATAATGCTCTAAAACTTGAAAAACAGGGATTTTTAAGTAAAGGACAGCGCATGCAGTTTGAAGTGGCAAGGAACAATGCGCAGCGTTTATTGCAAAATGCACAGGCAAATTTACAAAGTAGTCAGTTTCAACTCAATAATCTGCTCAGAACCAATCAAGTGAATCAACTTACTACGCCGTTATTTGTTAACAAAGCCCAAACTCAATCATTAGACAATTTGATGGCCACCTATCCAGAACAGTCCAGTCTGGTGCGTAAAATGCAAATGGATACTCAAATTGCCAATGAAAATGTTCGAGCCCAGCAAGCTGCCAAAAAACCAAATTTATTTGCTTTTGGTGAATATAGCCTCGATGATAAAGAAAACTGGATCGTTGGTATTGCAGCTCGCTATAACTTATTTTCAGGCATTGATAAAAGTAAAAGTATCCATTCTGCCGAACTTAAACGCTATGCCACAGAATTACTTACGGCACGTACCAAACAAGAAATTGAAAATGTGCTGAATAAATCTTATAGCGAACTTCATTCAGCACAACAGACCCATAGCTTACTTTTACAGAATCAAAAAGCGGCACAGGAAAATTTACGCATTCAAGAGCTGTCTTTTAAAGAAGATATGGGTACAGCAACACAAGTGATTGATGCTCAAAATGCCTTAAATGCTTTAGATAGCGAAATGGCGCTCAATGCCTATAAATATATTTTATCATTGGCGACTTTATTACAAAGTCACGGATCGATTTCAAACTTTAAAGCTTATGTAAACCAACCAAATACCGATTTCATTCGTTAAAGGAGAGGACATGATGAATCAAGATCAACCACCATCTGACGCTCAACATCCAGATTCCTCTTCCAATCCAGAGAATACAAAAGCAAAACCTGATCAGATCGAGCAGAATCACACGGAACAACAGCAAAGTAAGTCTGAAAAACCTAAAAACAAAGGACTCTTGAAAGTCATCGTTGCAATTGTGGTGTTATTACTCCTGGGACTGATTGCTTATGGATTATGGAAAGCCTACCAGCCCAAACAAGTACAAGTGCAAGGTCGAGTAGAAGCTGAAACCTTACATATCAGTACCAAAGTGCCTAGTAGGATCGAACAGGTTTATGTCTCTGAAGGGCAAAAAGTAAAAAAAGGACAGGAACTGGTGTTGTTAACTAGTCCTGAAATTCAGGCAAAGAAACAGCAGGCTCTGGCTGCCTTACAATCTGCACAAGCGCTGCAATCCACGGCTGAACGTGGTTCACAGCAAGAAAACATTGAGACGTTGTATGCCAATTGGAAAAGTGTACAGGCACAGGCAGAACTGGCCACTAAAACCTATCAACGTGGGGCCGTGCTCTATCAAGAAGGTGTAATTTCACGGCAACGTCGTGATGAAATGTATGCCACCCAACAATCTGCCAAAGCACTCAGCGAAGCAACTTATCAACAATATGCCCGAGCCAAACGCGGCAGCACCCCTGAACAAAAATCAATGGCGGATGCGCAGGTTGAAATTGCTCAGGCTGCATTAGCAGAAGCTAACGCACTTGAAGGTGAAACCAAACTGTATTCACCTGTCAATGGAACTATTTCTAAAACTTACGGCAAACCATCCGAGCTGGTCGCGACCGCTGTACCCGTGGTCAGTATTTTGGAAGATGATGAACTTTGGGTGAGTTTAAATGTGCGTGAAGATCAATATCGCTCAGTGTATAAAGCCAAAACTCTAGAAGGTTATATTCCTGCGCTCAATCAAAAAGTCGAGTTTAAAATTAAAAATATTGATGCGGAAGGTGAATTCGCCACGATTAAAACCACACGCCAAACAGGTGGTTATGACATTCGTAGTTTTAAACTACATTTAGTCCCAGAACATGCCATACCAGATTTGAAGGTAGGAATGAGTGTGGTCTTTAAAGTGACTGAGGCAAAATAAACATGCTTGCCAGTATGTTACGAGAGCTACGCTATCTCCTCCACAATAAGTGGGATCTGGCCATGGTGGTAATTGCCCCACTATTTATCATTTTGTTATTTGGTAGCATGTTTTATACGGGCAAACCTGATCATCTACCCATTGCCGTCATCGATCAGGATCAGAGTGAACTCAGTCGTAACATTAGTCGTGATTTATCACTCAATCATACCCTCGATGTAAAATACCAAACTCAAAACCAGACTGAAGTTGAGAATTTACTCAACCAGACCAAAATCTGGGGTTATGTCCACATCCCTGCGGGCGCAGAACAACGTTTGGTCAATGCGCAGGATGCCCAAATTAGTATAGTGTTTAATCAGTCATTTTTTAGTGTGGGAAATACGGTTTCATCGGCCATGCTTTTGTCTGTTTTGAATGGCATGGCAGATTTTGCTGGAGAAAGTTATCTGGGAAATGTACTGCCTTATCTCAGTATGCCTACACCCAACGTTAAAATTTCAACCTTATATAATCCAAATTTAAGTTATGAATTTTACTTAGAACCTTTTGTTATTCCTGCTATTTTACATTTATTACTATGTTGCTGTGTGGCATTTGCGATTGGACAGGAATTAAAAAGAGAAACTGTACCAGACTGGGCAAACCAAGATGATTATATCCAAGCACTTTTTGCAAAAATATTGGTCTATGTGGTGATTTATACTTTCTGGACTTGGGCGTGGATGTTTTGGTTGATCGAGATTAGAGGTTGGTTTGTTGCAGGAAGCTTAGTGATGATACTGGCAGGACAAATTTTACTGTATTTTGCCTATGCCTTTATTAGTTCAACGGTAGTGCTTGCCAGTAAAAATTTAGGACGAACTTTTGGGTTTATTGCAGTTTATGGAGGCTCATCGTTAAGTTTCGCGGGTGTCACATTACCATTAAATAATGCTCCCATTTTTACTCAGTTTTGGTCAATGATCATTCCTTATACCCCTTATGCACGTTTACAAACAGAGCAATGGGTCGTAGGGAGTGATCTCTCAATTTCAGTTTGGCCTTTTCTCATTTTACTGGGCTATTGTCTATTTTATTTTGCGCTGAGTGTGTTACTCATGAAAAAGTTAGTGAAGGAGCAAAGCAATGCATAATTTCTTTCACTACTATCTTGAAACATTTAAAAATATTTTTAAAAACTCATCTATTTTGACCACCGTCATTTTATCTGTTTTCTTTTATAGTATCTTTTATCCAACGGCTTATAAGGCAGAACACGCTGAATCCCTTCCTATCGTCATTGTAGATGAAGAACAGAGCGTCGTTACTTCAACGATCATTACTCAAGTTGCCAATAGTCCCGATGTAAAGATCAAGGCAATTACGGGTAATTTTCTTGAAGCCGAACAAATGGTGCGTAACCAAAAAGCGGATGGCATCTTGTATTTACCCAACAATTTGTCTAACAGTATTCAACGCGGCGAAGTTGGAGGGATTGGGCTTTATATCAGTACTGCCTACTTTTTAAAAACCAAAGATATTGGATTAGGCTTAGCTACGGCAATTGAAAATGCGATTCGTGAACAAGCCGAACGCTTTGGAAAAGTTTCACATTTCAAACCCGAACTTTCAATCCACCAAATCCCTTTATTTAATACCTTATCAGGTTATGGAAGTTATATTTTTCCTGCTGTCGCGCCTGTGATTATTCATCAAACCATTGTTTTAGGTTTGGGCATGTTGATTGGCGGTTTTCGAGAAAAAAACTGGCGTCCGAAAGCAAGTGAATTTTGGGGAATTTTTGCCTGCTTTTTTACCATAGGTTGCTTAGGTTGTTTTTATTTATTCGGCTTCATTTTTTGGGTTAATGACTATCCACGTGGCGGAAACTTCTGGGGAATGCTGTTGGCTGTACCCATTTTCGTCAGTTGTGTCACTGGATTAGGTCTACTTTTTGGTTCGCTCTTGGATATGTCTGAACGAGCTGGACTTTTTCTGGTTTCGACCTCTATTCCCTTATTTTTATTAACAGGCATTGCCTGGCCTATTCAAGCAATGCCGTTATGGATACAGGGTTTTACTTGGCTTTTGCCTTCCACGCATGCTGTGCAATTATTTATACAACTCAACCAAATGGGTACCCAAACTTATTTTGTATTACCTAAATTGATCTTTTTGAGCTGTGCCGCAGGGATTTTCTTATTCATTGCTTATTATCGTTTAGTGATGCATCCCAAAGTGTTATCAAATAAGTCGTAAAAAAAGTACGCCTCAAGCGTACTTCTTTATCAATTTGATTGACTTACCAATTTACATTGACACGGCGATTGGGTTCTAAACATTCAACCAGTTGAGACCTCTCTGAGTTTGTCCCACATTGTTGATAGGCAGTGGTCTGATTTTTCGCTTCTATCTTTATACGATTAGAATCAATGCCATATTGCGTCAACAATGTCGCTACCGTTTGTGCGCGTTTTGCAGAAAGTTTTTGGTTATATGCATAAGACCCTAATCGGTCGGTATAACCCGCAACAATCACAGGACGATGATCTTGTGAATGATTAATTTGTTCTGCAATTTCTTTGACCGAATCTACTCCAGTTGTAATTCCTGCAACATCTGAGCGATCAAAAGCGAATAGGATATCTTTTGATCGAACGGGTGCTGGAGCAACAGGTACTGGAGTTGGGGTTAAAGTTGGTGCTGGATTGCTAGGATGTATTAAAGCTTCACAATCCTGACCTTTCCAAGATAATCGCTCAGCCGTATTTTTCTTATCAAAATCAATACGAAGCTGGCAACGTTTATAATCATTACTGTTTGGTACGCGAATATCCAATACATAATTCCAGACTTTTGCACCAAAAATTCCTTCATTAAATTGTGGATTACCTAATAGGTGTCTGATCTGGTCTTTATTCAATCCAGTATCTAAACGCACTACATCAGCCACTTCATAACGCAATACCTGTTTAAGATAGCTTTTACTGATGTCAGGAAAAGTAATTTGTTCTGTCGTTGCCGTCGGTTCAGCCGCTGTTGCAGACATCATAAAACCCAACATTGCAGCGAACATAAAAGTTTTTTTGATTTGCATAGCTTTTGTTCTCTTTAATATTTTTGTGAAAGGAGATGGCCCATCCATCTCCTGTTGAGCATTCATGAAATTAATCAATCACACCACTGATACCCACACGGACACTTGGATCTCCCTGCGACGCTGCTGCAACACCACCTGTAATTGACCAACGTCCGTTGTCAGCAGTTTTACGTAAAGTTACGCCGACTGCATTTTCACCACCATGATAAGAAGCACCTGCTGCATACGTATATTTACCAGCAACAAATGGCGCTGCTTCCAGTG
>NZ_CP078523.1:340429-340804 GCF_019264745.1 Acinetobacter sp. Colony158
GCCCTTGTAATTTTTGAAATGCACATCACTATAAAAAACATGGCAACACCGTTGTCACTCATTAGGAGTGCCCATGTCTGAATATATTTTAAATAATGAAACCTTAGAGCCACAGGTTCCAAGTGTATTACCACTATTAGCATTGCGTGATGTTGTGGTCTATCCACACATGCAAATTGCGCTATTCGTGGGTCGTGAAAAATCGATCAATGCAGTGGATGTGGCTCGTAACGGTGACAATTTAGTATTTGTAGTTGCGCAAAAAGATTCGCTTACAGAAGAAATTGATCACGATAATCTGTATCAGTACGGAACTGTGGCTAAAATCGTTCAAGTGGTCAATCATGAGAATGATGAAAACTGCATTAAAGTCTT
>NZ_CP078523.1:341482-356632 GCF_019264745.1 Acinetobacter sp. Colony158
AGCACAAGAAATTCTGGATGTAGATCATTACGGTCTCGATGACGTTAAAGATCGCATTGTTGAATACCTTGCTGTTCAATCACGTGTGAAAAAACTCCGTGGTCCTATTCTTTGTCTAGTTGGTCCTCCGGGTGTAGGTAAAACCTCACTAGGTGAATCGGTTGCTAAAGCAACAGGTCGTGAGTTTATACGTATGGCGCTAGGTGGCGTGCGTGATGAAGCTGAGATTCGTGGTCATCGTCGTACTTACATCGGTGCGATGCCAGGTAAAATTGTGCAGTCTTTAACAAAAGTCGGTGTGAAGAATCCATTATTCTTGCTCGACGAAATTGACAAGATGGCACAGGATTATCGTGGTGATCCTGCTTCTGCCCTGCTCGAAGTTCTGGATCCATCACAAAACAGCAAGTTTAACGATCACTATCTTGATCTTGATTTGGACTTGTCAGAAGTGATGTTTATCTGTACAGCGAACAGCATGAATATTCCGGAAGCGCTGCTGGATCGTATGGAAGTCATTCGCTTACCGGGTTATACCGAGGAAGAGAAAGTTAATATTGCTGAACGTTACCTCGTTCCTAAAGCAATTAAAGACAATGGCTTACGTAGTAGTGAATTGACCGTTCATGAAGAAGCAATTCGAGACATCGTTCGTCGCTACACACGTGAAGCGGGTGTGCGTAGTTTAGAGCGTGAAGTTTCTAAAATTGCACGCAAAGTGGTGAAAGAAGCGGTGAGCAAGAAGTCGAAAAACTTGCACATTGATGTCACTGGTGAAAATCTGCCAGATTACTTAGGTGCGCATAAATTTGACTACGGCATGGCTGAAGATGAAGCTCAAGTCGGTCGCGTTAATGGCTTGGCATGGACTTCTGTCGGTGGTGAGTTATTGACTATCGAAGTGGCAGCAGTCAAAGGTAAAGGTAAATTCATTACTACAGGTTCGCTTGGTGATGTAATGAAAGAATCGATTACCGCTGCAATGACCGTGGTTCGTACTCGTGCAGATGAACTGGGAATCGAAGCATCTCGTTTTGAAGAAACTGATGTCCATGTTCACTTGCCTGAAGGTGCAACACCAAAAGATGGCCCTTCTGCTGGATTGGCATTAACAACCGCATTGGTTTCTGCATTTACTGGGATTCCAATCCGCGCTGATATTGCCATGACTGGTGAAACCTCTTTACGTGGTAATGCACTTCGTATTGGTGGCTTGAAAGAAAAACTTTTGGCAGCACACCGTGGCGGAATTAAGTTGGTATTTATTCCGCAAGATAACGTCCGTGATTTGGCTGAAATTCCAGATAATGTCAAAGAAGGTCTGGAAATTAAAGCCGTGAAAAGCATCGATGAGATTCTGCCGCTAGCTTTAACTGAACAACCCAAACCATTGGCAAAAACGCCGATCGTAAAACCAGTTGAAGAGTCAAAAGCTGCACGTCATTAATCTCATACTATGTCAATCAAAAAGAGAGCTCAGGCCACTGCTGTCCCATACTTAGAGTTAAATAAAAAAACCTGAGTCCAAAGTAGTTAAAATATAAGTGCGAACAAACACTTCAACTACAAGGATTCAGGTTTTGTCACATCAGAATACTGTATTTCATCAATTACTCAAACCCATTTTAAGACAAGATTTTGAACGTCTGGCTAAACTGCACCACTCTGGGCAAAAATTAAGATCAGCCACCCGCTGGGATCAATTTATTGCTATTTTGATGTCCCAACTTTCCTGTAGGCAAAGTCTGAGAGATATTCAATCCAATCTCGAATCCCAGCAGGAAAAGCTCTATCATCTTGGCGCGAAAAGAATTGCGCGAAGCACCTTAGCAAGACTCAATAAAGAACAGCCCGCCAGCCTGTATCAGCAATTGTTCACGCAGCTGCTTCAGCACTGTGAAAACTCTAAAACTGCACATAAATTTAGATTCAAGAATCCTCTGTATTCACTAGATGCCAGTCATATTGATCTTTCACTGTCATTGTGTGAGTGGGCAAAAGTGCATGAATCCAAAGCCAGTATTAAACTAAGTGTTGGCTTAAATCACAGCAATACCATTCCTGAATTTGTAGCGCTTGGGAATGGTATTGAAAATGATATGGTGCAAGGCAGAGCATTTAAATTTCCTGCTGGCAGCATTATCGTCTTTGATAAAGGATATGTTGATTATCAATGGTTTGCTCAGTTGACACATCAGAAAGTCAGCTTCGTAACTCGGCTACGCCCAAAGACAGTTTATCAAGTTAAATCAAGCCGCAGCGTATTAGCGACTAAAGGCATTATTGCGGATGAATATATTGAATTAAGCAGTGCGCATGCCAAGAAAAGAGGCGCACCTAAGTTATTAAGACGTATAGAATTTTATGATACAGATAAGAAAAGAACATTCGAATTTCTGAGCAACAACTTTCATCTGGCAGCATCCACGATTGCTGCAATTTATAAAGACCGCTGGAAGATTGAGTTATTCTTTAAAGCCATCAAGCAGAATTTAAAACTGAAGTCATTTCTAGGTCGAAGCCGCAATGCAATACTAACGCAAATATGGATTGCATTAATCGCCTATTTGCTTGTGAACTTCGCTAAACACATGGCACAAGAAGAATGGAGTGTTCAGCGTTTACTGCGAATTATTCAGGTTAATTTATTTGAAAGGAAACTTTTAAGGTCACTCTTTGTGCCTGATAAAAAATGGCGAAAACAAGAAGAACCTCAATTGAGGTTCTTCTTGTGATATTTGTGGGACAGCAGTGAGCTCAGGCTCTCTTTTTTACATTCATTAGGTTGAAAATTGATCAATTAACCCCATAATAAAAGTAACAATTCATCATTTTCACTTGTTGAATTTAGTCTGGTCATCTGATTCTCCAGACAGATGACCTTTTAACCGCAGCCCCTTCACGCTTTTTGTGGGCTGCGTTTTTTTAATGTACTTAGTTTTTTGTCTAAGGCTTAATCATTCAAATAGATACAATTACAATCGACATGAAGCCCGCTAAGATCCTCGTTATACTTAGATTTGTTCGCATTGTGCATCGAGCCATATTATGAAAATTCGCATCCTCACGATTGGTCAGAAAATGCCAGCTTGGGTACTCACGGGTTTTGAAGATTATTTCAAACGTATCCAACCTTTTGTGCAGACTCAAGTGATTGAGCTCCCAATGGCGAAACGTGGAAAAAATGATTCAGAAGCCGATATTTTAAAATATTGCCAAATTGAAGGTGAAAGTATTCTGAATACACTCAAACCGAATGAAACTCTAATTGCACTGGAAGTTGGCGGACGGGAGCTAAGCACAGAAAAACTTGCAGAGACGATGAAGTCATGGATGCTGGAAGGCAATGATGTAGCTTTAGCCATTGGTGGTCCAGATGGATTATCTGATCAAGTCCGTCAAGCTGCTGCTTGGCATTGGTCTTTATCTAAACTCACGATGCCACACCCGATGGTTCGGATTTTATTGATTGAGCAACTGTATCGAGCCATGAGCATCAACCACAATCATCCTTATCATCGCGCTTGATGCATCGTTTGAGACAAAATTATCAAACTAAAACGTTATATGTTTGGCAAGATAAATTGATATTTGTATGAGGTAAACAGCATGAATTTACAAACACTTCCCGGGCTATTTATCTCTCATGGTTCACCTATGCTTGCGCTGGATCCTGAACAAGTCGGGCCAGCTTTACACCGCTTGAGTTTTAATTTACCTAAACCTCAAGCGATTATCATCATGTCTGCACACTGGGAAAGTCAGTCTCTGGAAATCAGTACTTCAACGCGTCCACAAACATGGCATGATTTTCGTGGCTTTCCCAAAGAACTCTATCAAATTCATTACCCTGCGCCAGGTCAACCAGAACTGGCTGAGGAAATTTTAAAATTACTGGCCGAACAACATATTCCTGCTCATGCCAATAGCACCCGACCACGTGATCATGGAGTCTGGATGCCGTTATTGCATATGTATCCTGAGGCGGATATACCCGTAATTGAAATTTCATTGCCGATGAACATGAATGCAGATGAAATTTATCAAATTGGCAAAGTCCTTGCTCCGTTACGCGAACGCCAAATTCTCTTAATTGGTTCAGGCAGCATCACCCATAATTTGGCAGAATTATCATGGGATGGAAATGCTCAACATGTTCCCGAATGGGCTTCTTCTTTTCGTAATTACGTGGTGAATAAACTGACTCATCAAGATTATGATGCTGTGCTGAATTGGCCAGATATTCCATACGTTGAACGTAACCATCCCACTCTGGAACATTTTGCTCCTTTATTTTTTGCGATGGGAACAGGTAATCGTTTTTCGATTGTACATAGTAGTTTTTCTATGGGTGCACTAGGCATGGATATTTATCGGTTTGACTAACTTTGACGAATAGAACTCTCATTCCTCTTTCTTAAATCTTGATTAATTTAGCAAAATACTTAGTGTAGTCATTGTTGCAAAATAGATACAATCTGAAACTTAAAGCTCTCATTGTCCTTATTTTATTTCCCCAATAATCCATTAACATACAATCTGTTAAAGTAAATATTGTACACTTGCATGAAAATCAAATACTTAATCCTTGCTCTTTTACCTTTTTCAATTGTGGCATGCCAATCTGTACATCAGAACTCTGCTCCTGTCACTGTGAATGCAGAAAAACAAATGAACGCAAATAAAATTTTGAGTGCTTATACTTGGAGCTACCAGCCTGAAGGTACGCCTCGCCCAATTCAGTTAAATTTCTCAGAAAATCGTCTGAATATTATTACAGGCTGTAATAATCAAGGTGGCTCTTGGAAAGTCGAAAATCACCAATTGATCACTTCCTCCCTTGTTTCAACCATGAAAGCCTGTGAACCTGCACTGATGAAGAATGAGCAATTCTCAAGCAACCTATTTAACGATCAACAGAATAAATTTGAACTCAATACTGCATCGGTTGAACAGCCACGCTTAACCATTATTGCATCAAATGGTCAGAAATATGAGTTTGAAGGCAGCATGACGCCTGAGACTAAATATCAGTCTCAAGGTGAAATTATTTTCTTGGAAATTTCTCCAGAAACCAAACAATGTACTGGCGTAGGCCCACAAACCTGCTTACAGGTTCGTGAAATTAAATACGACAACAAAGGCATTAAAACTCAAGTCGATAAAGACTGGACTTTATTTTATGATCAGATCGAAGGCTATCAGCACCGTGATGATCAACGTGTGATTATTCGTGTTAAACGTTACGAACGCAAAAACCCTGCGGCTGATCAGTCAAAATATGCTTATGTGCATGATATGACCGTTGAACAAGAAATCGTAAAGAAACCATAAATCCTTAACGGATTCAAAAAATCCGATGCACTTCACTTTGCATCGGATTTTTCATTTAAAATATATGAATGATTTTAAAAGACACCTTGTGCCAGCATGGCATCCGCCACTTTTACAAAACCTGCAATGTTGGCGCCATCTACATAATTCACTGAACCATCCTTTCTGGTTCCATACTTGACACAGTTGGCATGAATATCTTTCATAATTAGATGTAAACGCTCATCAACTTCGGCATGTGACCACGATAGACGAATCGCATTTTGCGACATCTCTAAGCCTGAGGTTGCAACGCCACCCGCATTTGAGGCCTTACCCGGGGCGTATAAAATTTTAGCTTGGATAAATTTTTCCACCGCCCCCAGCGTTGAAGGCATATTTGCGCCTTCTGCCACACAGATGACCCCATTTTGAATGAGAGTCACGGCATCCTCAGCATTTAATTCATTTTGAGTGGCACATGGCAAAGCAATATCGACTGGAATATGCCACGGTGTTTTTCCTTCAAAATATTCAAAACCATGTTTAGACGCAAACTCAGAAATACGACCACGCTTTATATTTTTGAGTTGCATGACTTCAGCAAGCAACTCATCATTAAAGCCATTTTTTAGATAAACTGTGCCGTTAGAATCAGACAACGTCACTACTTTTGCCCCTAAGAACATGGCTTTTTCGGCAGCGAACTGCGCAACATTACCTGATCCTGAAATCGCAACCGTTTTACCCTGAAAATGTGTACCCTGAGTTTTTAACATTTCTTCTGCAAAATAAACCGTGCCATAACCTGTTGCTTCAGGACGCATCAAACTTCCGCCAAAAGAAACACCTTTGCCTGTAAATACAGATGAGGTGTTATTACTCAGCTTTTTCATCATGCCTGCCATATAGCCAACTTCACGGCCACCTACCCCAATATCACCCGCAGGGATATCGGTATCTGACCCCAAATGACGATAAAGCTCAATCATGAGTGCCTGACAAAAACGCATAATTTCGCCTTCAGATTTTCCTTTAGGATCAAAATCTGAACCGCCTTTGCCGCCTCCCATTGGAAGTGTGGTTAATGCATTTTTGAATGTCTGCTCAAAACCCAAAAATTTTAAGATAGATAAATTCACCGAAGGATGAAAACGCATACCGCCTTTAAAAGGTCCAATCGCAGAATTATATTGCACACGAAAAGCACGGTTAACTTGCGTTTGTCCCTGATCATCCATCCAAGCTACGCGAAACTGGATGGCACGTTCAGGCTCAATTAAACGTTCTAACAAAGCATAATTTGCATATTCTGGATTTTTTTCAATAAATGGCCACACACTCATCATGACTTCTTCTACAGCTTGCAAGAATTCTGGTTGGTGTGGATCCCGTACTTTTACGGCGTTTAGGAAGTCGTTAAGGCTAGTATATTTCAACGCTTCATCCTCAGTAATAAATGATTCAATATTGTGCAAATTTCTCAAAAGATGATAAATTTTAGAGCAACTGATTAAATAATGTTTATAAAATAATCTCAATCTTTATTTTATAAATTATTAAAATATTTTAATTCAAAGCATTATGGTTGGAATTAAACTTTAAGACAGATCACTCCAAAATAAATTTGAATTATTTTAGTGCATTTATGGCGCTAAAATAGATCAATATACTCACCTATATTTCATGCTAAAATATTGCGCTGGTTTGTACACCACATTTACTGCGTCTATTTTATCTTTTTCTTTAGTTTGCCAAATCCATGAATGCTGCTATTACGCTAATCCGCGAAGTCGATGCCCTTTTGCCCCAAACCCAGTGTGGTTTATGTGGACATCGTGATGGATGTTTACCTTATGCAAAGTCGATTGTAGAAGGTGAGGATGCCAATAAATGTATTCCAGGCGGACAGCCTGTCGCTGATGCGCTTGCGATGCGACTAAAACGCCCTCGATTGCAAGCAGAAGCCAGTGTCTGGCCCATTCAGGCAGACGGACGTCCGCAACGCATGAAAGCGATTATTCGTGAAGATGAATGTATCGGCTGCACCAAATGTATTAATGCCTGCCCTGTAGATGCGATCATTGGCAGTGGAAAACTCATGCATAGTGTCCTCAGTGACTTATGTACAGGTTGCGAACTCTGTATTCCACCTTGCCCAGTCGATTGTATCGATCTGGTTGAAGATACTCAGCCCTTATTAACAGATATCCAGAGACAACAAGAGCAAAACGATCTACGACAACGTTACTATGCACATATTCAACGCGAAGAGCACCAACGTTTAACGCGTAAAGGACCTATTGTTCGTGCTGAAATTGATACTGAACTTTTCGCTCAGTTTTCTCGTGCTGTTGAAGAAGTACCTGTGATTAAATTAATTGAAGATCAGGCAAAAATACCCACTACATTAGATGCTAAAACCACAATCGAACTGGCAAAACTACGCACTCAAATCAAAAAGCTGGAAAAACAACTCAGCGTCCGTCCAGATCCAGTAAAACAGCAGCAATTGGATCAATTGCAACAACGCTTAGATGAAATTCAGGAGCTTTAAATGCCAGTGAAGAACATGACAAAAAAGCAGATTCAAACCTTTTTTGAACGTTTACGTGAGCAACGACCACATCCGCAAACGGAGCTAAACTATTCTTCCCCTTTTGAATTGCTCATCGCAGTGATGCTCTCGGCACAAGCGACCGATGTTAGTGTCAATAAAGCCACCGATAAACTCTATCTTGTTGCCAATACCCCCGCACAAATTTATGCATTAGGCGTTGAGGGGCTGAAGCACTATATTAAAACCATTGGTTTATATAATGCCAAAGCTGAAAATGTGATTAAGACCTGTCAAATTTTACTGGAAAAACATCAAGGCGAAGTTCCTCAAACACGAGCTGAATTAGAAGCACTGCCTGGTGTTGGACGTAAAACCGCAAATGTCGTCTTAAATACAGCTTTTGGTCAACCTACAATGGCAGTTGATACCCACATCTTTCGCGTTGGCAATCGCACTGGTTTGGCCGTTGGAAAAAATGTACTTGAAGTAGAGCATCGATTGATTAAGGTGATTCCTAAAGAATTTATAGTCGATGCGCATCACTGGTTAATCTTACACGGTCGTTATTGCTGTATAGCTCGTAAGCCTAAATGTAATGAATGTGTGGTGTCAGATGTCTGTAACTGGCCTGAGCGGTTTGAATTTGGCGCCGCCAAAAACAGTGCTATGAAGCCATAAGACTTATTTGGTTTGTTTGTTTTGAGGGGATCGCAAATGATCTTTTTGCACAGACTGACTTGGTGATTTTTCCTGTGCTTCCTGCTGTTGGACACGACGCAGCATTTTATAGCTGATATAGACTAAATAACTGAGTCCAATTAAGCTTAAAATCACCAAAAGTACTAAAGCGATTTTCAAAATTATCGACCTAAAAAAACAAAAAGAGCCCTATCATAACAGAGCTCTTTCAAAACGAATAATCAGACTTATTTTATTTGGTCTAAAATTGCAAACAAATCTTGTTGTACGTCTTCAATTTTACGTAAACCATCGAGCTTGTCATAAGTCGGAGCATTTTCGCCTGAAGCTGCACGCTCTTCGTAAAAACCAACTAACAACTCAGTCAAAGTATGATAATCAGCCAAACGTTTACGAATGGTTTCTTCCTGATCATCCGCACGTTGAACCAAATCTTCACCTGTCACGTCATCTTTACCGTCCACTTTTGGTGGATTATATTCAATATGATAAACACGACCAGATGCAGGATGCTGACGACGTCCAGATAAACGTTTTACAATCTCTTCATCAGGTACCGCAATTTCAATCACGTGATCAATGGTAATGCCTGCACTTTCCAAAGCTTCTGCCTGTGGAATAGTGCGCGGGAAACCATCAAAGATACAGCCATTCGCACAATCAGGTTGTGCAATGCGCTCTTTTACTAAGCCAATAATTAATTCATCTGAGACCAAACCACCAGATTCCATTACACTTTTAGCTTTAAGGCCGAGTTCAGTACCTTCACGAATTGCAGCACGGAGCATATCACCGGTTGAAATTTGTGGGATATCGTAGCGCTTACAGATCAACTGAGCCTGAGTACCTTTACCTGCTCCAGGTGGTCCGAGTAAAATAATGCGCATAACAAAAAATCCTCATTAAGAACAATTTTCAGAATGTCTTGGACTATGGTTGTATAGACCATACCTACCAACATCTAATTAAATTATAAGAAAGCAACAAATAAGTGGATCGTACCAGCAACAAAACCTGTGACCCCACCTAACACAATCAAAATCCATTCATCTTCCTGAAAGGCAGGGCGCAATAGATTTTGAAATTCTTTCGGTGTTAGTTCACGAATACGATCTCGAAACATTTGAAATATTTTCTGTGCGCGGCTCGCATTAAACGCAGGGTCGCATACAGGCACCATCGTAATTTCAATTGATCGATCAATCAAGTCTGTCTTAAGTTTAGCATATTCACGCGGCCCCAAGGAAAGTTGTAATGAAGTTCTTACCAATGGAGTTTCCATAATTTCATTAATATGCCGCTTGACAATTCGACGGGTTTTGTCCTTCTTAGGGCCATACATCATTTCAGTCATGATGGATTTGAGTGTAATCAGATCTTCTGTCACGACACTGGCAAAGACATCCGAGACTTCTTCCTGACGCTTCATGAAAGCACCCTGAACATTGTAGGTGCCAATGCGCGGCAGGATGGGAACAATCCATGGAAACTTACGATCTTGGGTTAAACGGAAAAACTGTGGATAGCGTACATAGTGCGGTTCTATTGGGTTAAACACCATCCAGATCGCGATCCAGTTGGTTAAAAAGCCCCAGATTGCAGCCCAGAAAGGTACCGTCCAGTGCCACGGTACCAGAAACCAGACCAGCATTTGGAACACACCAAAAAACATCCCAATCAAGGCACTAATATGCCAGATAAAATTGATTTCTTTTTGACCGACTTTTAGGAACATACGTACCATTAAACGACGGTCACCTTCCATCTGGCTGACCACCATTTCCCGCATATTCACAAGTGACTCGACGTTCATGGTCAGCTCAGTCACTAATTCTTTTAATACGCCTGGTAATTGTTTATGTGCTTGAGCATAGATACGACGTTTAATGGAATAAGGCAGGTTTTCCCAAAGTACAGCATTACGATCAATCATGACCTCATCAATCAGATGCTCAAGTTCAAATCCCACCTGCTCACCAATGATTCTTGCCATATCTTCTGGATCCATTGCTTCCAGAAATTCACGTAACGAACCTAATTTGGATAAAGTATTATCGGTAATAATGCCAGAAATACGACCCGCTTTGCGTGGAACAATGCCTTGCCAACCTACGGGTATCGGCCCTAGATGAAAACCCCAAAAAGTAATTGGGTAAAACACCATTTTTAAAGCCATCCACACGTGCGCCCATGTCACAAATGCAGTTACAGGGATAATACTCAAGACCGCCAGATGATCAGGTCGGTTCAAAAAGGTTTGCCATAATTCACTGACGTAATCTAACATCCATTACTCTCATATTTCGTTCTACTTTATGGGCTTTTACATTTTTTAAAGCTATGATTAAACACTACAAACCAATACTTAAGGTATAGGAAACTTGTAATTTAGGTTCGATATCAGCCACCACATCACCATTGGCATTCTTTAACTTCTCTCCAGTGCCAATACCGACACTAAAGGTACTAATTCGTTCTTTATCCAACCAGACGTAAGCAAGATCAACACCGCCACCTAAACGGGTTTTATCATCACCATCAATTTCTTTGCTTTCGATTGACCCTGCATAAACGCCAAAATAATAACCATTTTTGTTCACGCCAGTCAGATAGTAAGGATATCTAAATCCAATCTGTCCACCCACATTATGGTCATTGTTGAGATAAGCACCCAGTTTTGCATAGGTAATGCCATAAGGATTGACCCATTCACCATTTAGATGGACTAGCTTTTGTGTAAAGCCAGCACCTGCATTCCATGTTGATGCACTTCCCTCGGTAAGTTTTGCTTCAGGTTTAAAACGACTGTCATCGGCAAAGGAAAACTGACTAAGTGCAAGAAGCATGACCAAGGGATATATTTTTTTCATTATTTTCTCCATGTGTCCCTAATTATCTGATTTAGGGGATTCCGCTCATCCGTTTGGTGACTTTAACAGAATTATTTTCGTTCTTATATACAGCACATTACAATTTTAATGTCTACAAGGTCAAAAAACGTCACTAAATTTATTTCGTGAATAATTTAAAAATATCCAAAATTCTGACGACGAATGAGTTAAACTTGTCGGCTATTTTTGTGGTCTGCTTTGTCAAGTCAGTTAGGTATGAAACAGCACTTTCCTTTAAAAGATAATCAGCAAGAAAAGCGCATTTATCGAGGGCGAATCTTTTTTGCCATTGGACTGGTTTGCTGCTGTTTGTTATTGCTCTTAAGTCGTTATGCTTATTTGCAAATTGTACATTACGACGAGTTTTCAACTGCTTCTGATAAAAACCGTATCCGCTTACAGCCTCTTGCACCCGCGCGGGGATATATTTATGACCGCAATGGCGTTTTGCTTGCAGATAATTACCCTGTATTTACGGCAACGCTAAGTAAAGCAGATATTGAAGATATGGATGGTACAGTTACACAACTGATCCCTATTTTAAATCTTTCCCAAGAAGATGTAGACCGCTTTAAGTCGCGTATCAAAACTGCACGTAAAACCGAACGGGTTTCAATTAAGCTGAATCTGACTGAAACTGATATCGCCAAATTCAGTGAAGTGAAATACAAATTTCCAGGAGTGCGCATTGAAACGCAAATGACGCGTTACTACCCACATGGCGATTTATTTGCGCACGTGATTGGTTATGTCGGACGAATTAATGACAAAGAATTAAAATCAATTAATAGTGATATTTACGCAGGAACCAACCTGATTGGAAAAATCGGGGTAGAAAAAACCTACGAAGATTTGCTACATGGAACTCCCGGTTATGAATCGATCGAAGCCGATGCTCATGGTAATGTACTCAGACATTTAGGTCGCAAAGAATCGACTCGTGGTAATGATTTATATTTATCTATAGATTATGGTTTACAAGTGGTTGCTGCCGAACAACTGGCAGATAAACGTGGTGCAATTGTGGCAATCGATCCGCGTACTGGTGAAATTTTGGCATTGGTGTCAAGTCCAAGTTTCAATCCTAACCTCTTTGTTACAGGCATTAGCAGTACAGATTATAGTGCTCTACGTGATAATCTGGATCAGCCCCTCTATAACCGTGCAGTCCAAGGTGCTTATCCACCGGGATCCACCATTAAGCCCATGGAAGCGATGGGCGGCATTCATTATGGTTTAGTCGATTGGGCAACCACCATTAATGATCCGGGTTATTTCCATCTTCCTGGTGATTCGCATAAATTCCGCGACTGGAAAAAAACAGGTCATGGTGTAGTCAATATGCACAAAGCCATTATTCAATCGTGCGATACCTATTTTTATGTACTGTCCTACCAAATGGGCATTGAGCGTATGAATGACTGGATGCGCCAATTTGGTTTCGGTGAAAAAACTGGCGTTGATTTACCCAGTGAAAGTACAGGTTTATACCCAAGTCCTGAATGGAAGATGCGTACTCGCAAAAGCAAATGGCTAAAAGGCGAAACCATTTCTGTCAGTATTGGTCAGGGGGCATTTACAGCGACCCCACTTCAGTTAGCGATGGCAACTGCAATTACCGCCAATCATGGTGCGCATGTCACGCCGCATGTATTACGTGCCACACGTGGTGCAAAAAAATATGAAGTTCATAATGCGCCTGATGGAAAGATTAATTTTAATGGTACTGAACAAGACTGGCTCAACATGCGCGATGCCATGATTGATGTCGTGCAATCAGGTACAGGTCGTGGGATTCGTACACCGCTTTATCAAATTGCAGGAAAAACAGGTACAGCTCAGGTTAAGAGTATTGCACAGGGTAAACGTTATAACGAATCGATACTGACACAGCGCCAACTGGATCACGGTTTATTTGTCGGGTTTGCCCCTGCTGAGAATCCTGAAATTGCCATTGCAGTGGTGTGGGAAAATGGTCGTCACGGTGGTTCAGCCGCGCAACTTGCCAAGCCTGTGTTTGATTATTGGTTGGTCAATCGTAAAAAAGAGCAAATTCGTCCCGCAAATCATCAAATCAGTGGCGGTTTAATGACCGCTGGCATTAAGCCGGGCGAGCTTCCAAGTGGTGCTTTACTTGAAGCGGATCCTAATGCTAATCCAAACAAGAAAAAGCCTGAGCAACCATCACCAGCAGCATCCACGCCGACACCTTCACCTGTTGCCAATAACGCTGAGGTGACTGAATAATGAAAAATCAGCTCAGAATTATTGGCGGTGAATGGAAACGTCGTGTATTACCTTTTGCGAGTATAAATGGATTACGCCCTACACCAGATCGCGTCCGTGAAACGCTCTTTAACTGGTTAATGTGGGATATTCCAAATGCTACGGTTTTAGATGTCTGTACAGGTTCAGGTGCATTAGCATTTGAAGCTTTGTCGCGTGGCGCGAGTTCTGTTTTGATGATTGAACCTGATTCAACTCAGGCTAAAATACTCAATCAAAATATTCAGCTTCTCAATGCACAGCATTGTGAATTAAAAGTGGCGACTGCACAGTACATCTTACCCAAGCTCAATCAACAGTTTGATGTGGTCTTTCTTGATCCACCATATGCGCTGGAACTCTGGCAAGAACTTTCTATTTTGATAGATCCGCTATTAAAAAATCAGGCCTATATTTATGTCGAGGCGGACCGTGATCTTCGTCTGCTAGAACTTCCTGCTTCATGGCAATTAGTTAAATCCACTAAAGCAGGCACCGTTCGCGCGGGACTTTTCCAAAAAACATAATTTATTCTGATAGAAATAGAAAATGAGATAAAACAGCTATGCAATCATGGTCATTGTTTTTAGTCGGTGCGTGTATTGCAGGTTTTATTCAGGGCCTGACAGGTTTTGCCTTTGCACTGGTCGCCATGTCTTTTTGGGTGTGGGCTTTGCCACCTCAACTCGCTGCTCCATTGGTGGTATTTGCTTCCCTTTGGTGTCACATCATTGCGCTGAGTAAGGAACGTCCACATCAGCTTGGTATCTCTCTGGTTATTCCTTATATCATCGCAGGTTTAATTGGCGTTCCTTTAGGAAGTTATCTTTTACATCAGATCAATGCGGAAACATTTAAACTGATTTTAGGTGTTTTTTTGCTGATCTGGTGCCCTATCATGTACTTAGCTCCAGAATTTAAGTCATTAAAACGTTTAAGCAAAAAAACTGATGCAGTGATTGGCTTTTTGGGTGGTGTATTGGGTGGACTCGGTGGTTTTTGTGGATCTTTACCCTCTGCATGGGTGATGCTCAAGGGTTTAAATAAAATTGAACAACGATACATTCTCAGGCATTTTAATTTTGCGATTCAGCTTTTTACTTTTGCAGTTTATATATTTCAGGGAACGGTACAGCTCAATCAATGGCCGTATATTATGGTATTAATGATCAGCGTCACCATTCCTGCAATCTTGGGTTCACAGCTATTTTATAAAGTTTCAGAAAAACAATTTAAGCATATCGTGCTGTCTTTATTATTTGCCTCAGGTACATTTTTAGTGATTTCAACTGTAATTTAACATTTACTTTATTGTGGACGATCGTAAGCGTCCGCTGAATCCCATGCCTATTTTTTAATTTGAGTTGGATTTCCAGCGGTGTGGCAGTAATTCTTCTATTTGGGTCACTTTATGTGTCGGCA
>NZ_CP078523.1:356696-357050 GCF_019264745.1 Acinetobacter sp. Colony158
TAATGTCATGATATTGGCTGCTCGCTGACCACTGCGCAGCGAACCTGCAAACAGCCAGTTCTTGCGCCCCAACGCCCAGGGACGCATCTGATTTTCAATCCAATTATTGCAAATAGGTAGATTGCCATCATCCAGATAGCGGCTTAAAGCTGGCCAACGCTTCAGAGTGTAATTGATGGCCTTGGCGGTGGGAGAACTCGATGGCACAGTCAGTTGATGTTGGTTAAGCCATTCATACAGTTGTTGCATCACCGGTTGACTATGCTGTTGTCGGTATTCGCGGCGCTGTTCTGCCGTACCATCGGTCTTTTTCCTGAGTTCTGCTTCTATCGCATACAGTTTCTGAATCAGCAC
>NZ_CP078523.1:359066-373707 GCF_019264745.1 Acinetobacter sp. Colony158
GGACGATCTAAACGAACGGGTCGTATATCGCGCACTATTTCTTCCTCACGGCGCTCACGTACATCATCATCGTCATTTTGCTGTTGAGGTTGTAAGCTCCAATGTTGTATATGATGAATCGGCGATAAATTAGAACTAGGCAAACTGCTTTGTGCCTGAATCGGAACACTCAATATACATCCCAATAGACTCAGTATAACCAAGAGTATTGAACGAATTTTTTTCATCCTCAGTCACCGCATTGCCTCTCAAACTGCAATCAGTCTGCCTGAAACTGCATCGATGAATTTGAAGAAAAGACAAGCAATGTATACTTGTTCGATATCTCTTCTGTTAAAACGGTAAATAAATTTAACTACAATCTTAAAAAGACCAAATCCAGAAAATACGAATCAATTGACCACGATCATAAGGAAAACTCGAAATATATTCATAACCGATTTTATGATCAGCATTAATTTTATAAGTCATCCCATAACCAAATGAAATGGATAAATCATGGGCACTGATATGCTCTGAGCCAGCATTGATCATTTTATTTTTTAAAGCATCGGTATTATAGGCGGTGTAATTATAAATGTTGATCCGTTCATTCGAATAAAAAGGGTTTTTCAGGATTTCATAATCATTTTCTTCTTGATCGCGCTGCTCAGCTAGATGTTTTTGGATTTGATTCAGATCGGTATTTTCAGGATGATGCTGGTCGCCAACAATCTGTTCTGTGTTATTTTCTGCAAAAAAATCATAGGCATAAACATTGGATAAGCATGTGATTCCACCGACGACCAACAACCCCAAAATAATGTGCTGAAAACTCATGATCTGATGAAAACAACCAATAAAAAGGTAGCATACGCTACCTTTAAACTTGAATAAATACAAACGACTAAGTTAATCCGATCACAGCAACAATCGCAGCCAAACCCGCCATGATCTTACGACCGTAAGGCACATAACGATTGATCAATGCACCCAAGCCAAGCCCCACTGCGTAGAGAATTGCCATACCCGAAATCATGCCTAATACCAATCCGACCACATGACCTTGTGGCGCAAGCTCAACACCATGTGCCATGCCATGAAAACTCGCCATTAATGCCGCAGCTAGGGGTAAAACACGATAGGATTTGCTCCATAACGCCACGGCTAATACTATCAGCGAAGCAACAATGCCATATTCAGCCATATTTGCAGGCACAATCTGATTGGCACCTAAAACAAAACCAACTACCAAGCTTAGGCTTAAACCCAATATCCCCAAGACTCGCCATTGTTTAGCAACTGTCCAGAGCAAAACACCAAAACCAATCGCCATCACCAGATGGTCAAGTCCCGTAAATGGATGAATCAGACCTTCCCAAAAACCCACATGCGTCTGATCATGCCCGGGATGTGCCATCGCCATCATTGGTAAAAAGCCAAAAACCATAGCCAACACGTGTTTGTTGAATGCGCGCATAGCGCCTCCTTAAGCTTTAAATAAGCCCTGTTTTTCAATAAATTCGATGATCTGATTTAAACCATCTTCAGTTTTCATATTTGAAAATAAAAATGGTTTTTCGCCACGCATACGTTTGGCATCCTGCTCCATCACATCCAGATTTGCCCCAACCATCGGTGCAAGATCGGTTTTGTTAATAATCAGCAAATCAGACTTGGTAATGCCCGGCCCGCCTTTACGTGGAATCTTTTCACCGCCGCCAACATCAATCACGTATAAAGTCAAATCAGAAAGTTCTGGACTAAAGGTCGCCGCCAGATTATCGCCACCGCTTTCAATGATAATTAACTCTAAACCATCAAATTTTTCACATAAATCATCAATGGCTGCCAAGTTAATTGAAGCATCTTCACGAATTGCAGTATGTGGGCAACCGCCAGTTTCGACGCCGACAATACGGTCTGGAGACATCGCCTCATTGCGGGTTAAAAAGTTGGAATCTTCCTTGGTATAAATATCATTGGTCACTACGGCCATATTATATTTATCACGTAATGCACGGCATAGGTTTAAGGTCAATGCGGTTTTACCTGATCCGACTGGCCCACCGATACCGACACGTAAAGGACTACGTTCTGTCATAATTATTTCCTATTTCTATAACTGAGTTAAATTTTTTTGGGAAAACATCTTAGATTTCTTTCATCGGATCTTCTTAATTCTCACTGGGGAAGAAAATAAAGAAAGTCTAAATAATGATGAAAAACCTATCTAAGATCCCCCACATTTATGATCTAAATAATCTGGAATACTGCGTTTCATGTTGCATACTCAACATGGCATAACGCGGTAAAGCACTGCTGAGTTCATCATCCTGTAGTGCCAAAGCCTGCTCGACTGCCTGTGGTACAAGACTATGCAAATGCCATAAAATGCGTTGTCCACTCATCTGCCCCAAAGGCACAGTTTTTACCGCTGCCAACACCTGATTTTCCAACACACTAAAGCTATATGCGGTCAAAACATCCGCTTCATTTAAACCTAACCGACCACAGAGTTGTGCATAGACAGGAACAAAACCAAATTGCTTTTTGACCTCAACGGGCATTTTCAGGACATCTTTAATCCATGCATTTAAAGAAAATGCCAACTGTTGCGATTCGGCTAAAAGCTCTTTGCTTTCACGACTGGCTTTATATAAATTTGCCCAGTGTAAAAATTGCGCATCATCTGCATAAGATTGCACCAGTCGCTTGAGTACAGGCAGTTCAAATCTAACCAGCAGCATTTCCAGCACTTCTTCAAAATAAGCCATGCTACTGGCTTCATCCTGAATTAGTCCTGTTTCAATCGCGCTTTCTACACCTTGCGAATAGCAATACGCACCGACAGGTAACGCCGTTGATGACAAAGTCAACAGCTTAAGCAGTTGCGCGGCATTAATGGACATGATGCAAGGACTTAATTGGGCTTAAACGATGATNNTGTGCATGCTGAGCATAGGCACCACTTTCAGGTTCAAAAGCATGTTCAACCTGTTTCACTTGCAAGCCCAAACCTTCGACCATTTCCGCCAGAACATGATCAGGCTCAAAATAAAGTGCATACGGGGTCAACATAAGTGGCACGTGACGATTACCCAAATGATAAGCCGCTTTAAGCAATTCAAAATCTGTTTCAGCAGTCACTTGCATCAATTGTTCAGGTTTGGCATCAATACGTAATACCTCACCCTCATTAGTGGCAATAAAAGAACCGCTACGTAAAATACCTGTACGCGGCAAATCCGCACCAATATCAGTGCCATTGGCTAATGTGGCACGAAAACGGGACTTTTGTCGTGTATCAAAGGTGAGTTCAACCGTTTCAAAGACTTGATCTGATGCAATTTCATCAAGACGCTGGGTGTAGATTTTCATACAATTCCTCGTACTTATTTTTAATCATCAAAACAAGAAATAACGCTGTGCCATCGGCAACACATCCGCAGGCTCACAGGTCAATAACTCACCATCGGCACGTACCTCATAAGTTTCAGGATGAACATCCATCACTGGGCAATAGGTATTATGCTTCATATCCGCTTTGGTGATATTACGGGTGTTTTTACAAGGGCTAATCAATTTCTTCAGTTTTAACTTTTCAGCCACACCATTTTCAATAGCGACTTGTGATAAAAAAGTAATACAGGTGTTATGCACGCCACGCGGATAAGCACCAAACATCGGACGATAATGTACAGGCTGTGGCGTTGGAATGGAGGCATTAATATCACCCATTGGTGCTGCTGCGATCATGCCACCTTTAATAATCATGGACGGTTTTACCCCAAAGAAAGCGGGTTTCCACAACACCAAATCTGCCAGTTTACCTTCTTCCACCGAACCGATTTCATGACTTAAGCCATGCGTAATCGCAGGATTAATCGTGTATTTGGCAATATAGCGTTTAATTCGATTGTTATCATGCGTGGCATTATCGCCGTCTAATGCACCGCGCTGAACTTTCATCTTATGTGCGGTTTGCCATGTCCGAATAATCACCTCACCGACACGCCCCATCGCTTGCGAATCAGAAGACATCATCGCAATTGCACCCAAATCCTGCAAAATATCTTCCGCAGCAATGGTTTCTCGTCGGATACGACTTTCTGCAAATGCTACGTCTTCGGCAATTGCTGGATCAAGATGGTGACACACCATCAGCATATCCAGATGCTCATCGATGGTATTGATGGTATAGGGACGAGTTGGATTGGTTGAAGATGGTAAAACATTGGCCTGACCAATCGCTTTTAAAATATCGGGTGCATGTCCACCACCTGCACCTTCGGTATGATAGGTATGGATGGTACGATTTTTAAATGCAGCCAGTGTTTCTTCCAGAAAGCCACTTTCATTTAAGGTATCCGTATGAATCGCCACCTGTACATCAAATTCATCTGCAACACTTAAGCAATTATCAATGGCTGCTGGTGTTGAACCCCAGTCTTCATGTAGTTTGAGTCCTACCACACCTGCTTTAATCTGTTCACGAATCGGATCGGGCAAACTTAAGTTACCTTTACCTAACAATCCAATATTCATCGGTAAATCATCAATGGCCTGTAACATGGTCGCAATATGCCAAGGCCCCGGTGTGACTGTGGTTGCTGATGTACCTGCTGCTGGGCCAGTACCACCACCGACCATCGTGGTCACACCAGACATCAACGCCGTTTCGACCTGTTGCGGGCAAATCCAGTGGATGTGGGTGTCAATCCCGCCCGCAGTGAGAATCTGCCCTTCACCTGCAATCACTTCGGTTGCTGCGCCTAGTGGAATGGTAATATCTGGCTGAATATCAGGATTACCTGCTTTCCCAATTTTCCAGATCCGGCCATTTTTAAGACCGACATCGGCTTTGACAATACCCCACCAATCGACAATGAGAGCATTGGTAATCACTGTATCAGCAACGTCATCAGCCAGCATTTGCGATTGCCCCATACCGTCACGAATGACTTTACCGCCACCAAACTTAACTTCTTCACCATAGGTGGTGAGATCTTGTTCGACTTCAATAAACAGATCGGTATCGGCTAAACGAACCCGATCACCTACCGTTGGCCCAAACATTTCAGCGTATGCACGACGCGACATTTTCATAATAAGTTTCTCTGTAATATTTTATCTTTTTAATCCAATGCACCCATCACACGACCTGCAAAACCATACACTTCGCGTTTCCCTACCAATGCCACCAGTTCCACATCACGGCTTTGCCCCGGCTCAAAACGTACTGCGGTTCCTGCGGCAATATTCAATCGATAGCCCCTAGTTTGCTCACGATCAAACTGCAAGGCATCATTGGCCTCAGCAAAATGAAAATGCGAACCGACCTGAATTGGACGATCACCCGTATTGGCGACACTGACTTTTAAAGTCTGGCGTCCGACATTTAACTCGATTTCGCTGTCAGGGGTGATTACTTCACCAGGAATCATCTTGTTCTCCTTATTATTGTTATACGATCGGTTGATGAACCGTAACTAATTTAGAACCATCAGGGAAAGTCGCTTCGACTTGTACTTCGGCAATCATCTCAGGCACACCTTCCATCACATCATTTTTAGTTAACAGTGTGGTGCCGTAGTGCATCAATTCAGCCACACTCATTCCATCGCGCGCACCCTCAAGCAAAGCTGCTGAAATAAAAGCCACCGCTTCAGGATAATTCAATTTCAGTCCACGAGCTTTGCGGCGCTCTGCCACCAATCCCGCAGTAAAAATCAGCATTTTGTCTTTTTCGGTCGGATTAAGTTCCATGAATTCTTCCTAATCTTGATGGTTTAATTTAAGCAAAATATATGCACAAATTGTGATAATGATCTTGATATGTCATGCGACTCATCAGCAGTATTGAATAAGCCATATATCAAGTGCGCCAAATACGCGGAAATTCCTCATCCAGATTAAACCAGTAGCGGCGCAGTCTGGCTCGAATAGCTGCAAATGCATCGTGACACGCACGCACGTCATCTCCCAAAAAACGCGCACAGATCACATCGTCCAGTAACGTTAATCTAACAGGCACTTTCATACGTACCATCAATTCACGGATCAATTCAATGTGTTGTTCTAGATAAAAACTTGCACGATATTGTTCAGGAGCCGCCGCCCATAAACTTCCCATGACCGCACAGCCGTTCATGCCTAAACATGACGATAACCAACGATCCTGACCTTTAAAACGCAATGTATCTGCCACTAAAAGTTTCTGCTCACGATACAATTTAAATTGATTGGCATACGCCCCACTTTGAAAGGTTTCAGCACGTGCTTGTCGTCCTAACACCAGCATATCCCAACCAATAAAACTCGCAGTTTGATCCAGATGAATACGGGTTTCTGAATGGGCATTAGCACCATCAAATAGCATGGTTTCCTGAGGAAGCCATTCCAAAATCGAATGATCTTTTACAGCTAAATGAATATGCTGAAATGCCTGTTTACCATTGGTTTTATACCATTTCCCCGCGCCAGGTGTCGTCACTACCGCATGGGCATTTTGTTGGGTCAAAATTTGAAAAGTGAGATGATCCCCCCCTGCAATTCCCGCAGGTGGATGCACAATAATCGCATGGCACACCCCTGTCTTTTCAGGCCACAGCATTTTTTGCACCCGAACAGGACCATAATGTTTACGATGATTCATAATGGTGCGTTGACCATCATATTTAAATCCTAGTTCCAACTCGGCATACCACAAAGCTTTAGACCTTTGGGCTGTAAAGTCCTGTGGTTGATTCATTGCATTCCTTTTATAACGAAATATGAAGGGTATTGTTATAATGCAAAAATTGCACCAATAACTTGCAAATGATGCTTTTGCAAACTATATGCTCTATTTATCATCAATCCTCAAACAATATAGGTTTGATTTCAGACTGGGTTTTTCCTAATCTTAAGTCATCTTGGTACTCTCTAAAAAGTGATTTGACATGGAAATTCAAGAACAAGTTGTGCTGGTGACAGGGGGAGCGCGTGGTCTAGGCCTAGCAATTTCTCAAGCTTTACTCAAACAAGGTGCTCGTGTTGTAGTCAACTATCTCAATAGCCATAGCGCCGCACAAGATTTGCAACAACAATTTCCAAATCAGGCTTTGATCTATCAGGCAGATATCACTCAAGCTGATCAAGTTTTAGCAATGTTTAAAGCTGCAAAACATCATTTTGGTAGTGGAATTACATCTGTAGTCAATAATGCATTAATCAAATTTGAATTTAATGGAGAAGCGCGTCCGCATATTGAAAACTTACATTGGGACGATATGCAGCAACAATTTGAAGGTGCTGTAAAAGCCGCAATAAATACCCTACAGGTTGGACTTGAGGATATGAAAGCAGCGCAGTTCGGCCGTGTGGTGAATATTGGAACCAATCTGGTACAAAATCCTGTAGTGCCCTATCATGACTATACCGCTGCCAAAGCAGCTTTATTGGCTTTCACACGTACCAGTGCGCATGAACTCGGTCAATATGGAATCAATATCAACATGATTTCAGGTGGTTTACTCCAAACGACTGATGCCAGTAAAGCAACACCTGATGCGGTATTTGATTTAATTGCGGCATCGACTCCGCTCAGACGTACCACCACACCAAAAGAATTTGCAGATGCTGTTTTACTGTTCTTATCGCCGTGGTCACGTGCTATTACAGGCCAAAATTTAATCGTAGATGGCGGTCTGGTAAAAAACTAATTTTTCCGATCCAGATAAAATTGCTTAATTAGCCAAAAATTAAGCAGTTTTTTTAAATATGCCAACTTTTTTACTTTAAAATCCTTATAAACTATTTGCTTCTTTTATTTTCACTCAATTTTTATGAAACTTTTCTTGGTAATCGCCACGTGTAGCTTATTATTCGGCTGCGTACTTGGAAGTTCGAGTGAAATTAAACGTGCTGAAAAAATGCTTGAATATTTTCAGTGCAAAAATATTGAAGTTCATGAGATGCCTCAAAGTAATATCAACACTTTTCATCAGCAATCTTTAGCAGTAAGCAAACAAAAAGCCAGTCACTATATTGAACAATATAAGCAAGGGGAAAGCCTGTTTGATATGCCACTTGATGAGGTTGTTGAACAGCAATATCAGCTGTATAAATCTGCATGCCAATCTTTGGGTGGTGTCACATCTGACTGATGCCTCATCAATTGATGAAAGCCTACACAACACAACTAAATTGATACTAAAACAATGATTTTGTTCAAATTGCTTACATATCGCTACTGTTTACAGAACGTGTAATTTTGTAGGCTAATCTCTGATTTAAAAAAACTTGGATAAATCGATATGAAAAAATCACTGATTGCGATTGCAATTGCCAGTACTTTATTAGTGGCATGTTCAAAAAAAGAAAATCAGACTGAAACAACGACCTCTGCTGCTGACCAAACTCCTGTTGCCTCCGCTCCTGCTGAAACAGCAACGGCTGTTGATACAGCTCATACAGCTGAAAATTCTCTAGATTGGGCGGGTGATTATAAAGGCAAATTACCTTGTGCGGATTGTGAAGGCATCCAAACAGAGCTCGAATTAAAAGCAGATAAAACTTTTGAATTAAAAGAAACTTATCTGGGTGGCAAAAGCGATGGTAAGCCAATCGAAACTAAAGGCACATTTAAATTTGATGAACAAAAACCTTCAGTAATTGTTTTGGATACTCAACCAGATCAGCGTCAATTCTTTATTGGTGAAAACACCGCGACCGCTTTAGATATGGAAGGTAATAAAATCGAAGGTGCGATGGCTGATCTTTACGTTCTTAAAAAAGAAAGCCATTAACATGTCCTGTTTTATAAAATATTGAATACCAATCCTAAGTGATTGGTATTTTTACAAATACCGCATAATGAAATAAAGTTTCTAAAAAAACCTGTTCAATTATAAAAAACAAAACACTATAGTAAGATCAAACTATCAATCAAATCGAAGTAAAAACAAGGATTCTCTTCAATGAAAACGCGTGTAACCGAATTACTAGGTATTGAATATCCTATCGTTCAGGGCGGGATGATGTGGGTCGGACGAGCTGAATTAGCAAGTGCTGTTTCAAATGCAGGAGGGCTTGGCACATTGACAGCCCTAACTCAACCAAGTCCTGAAGAGCTACTCAAAGAAATTCAGCGTTGCCGCGACATGACGGATAAACCTTTTGCAGTGAATTTGACTTTTTTACCCGCGATTAATCCGCCACCTTATGCCGAATATCGTCAAGCCATTATCGAAAGTGGCGTCAAGATTGTAGAAACCGCGGGCAATAAACCTCAAGAACACATTGAAGATTTTAAAAAGCATCATATTACGGTGCTGCATAAATGTACGTCAGTACGGCATGCGCTTTCTGCCCAGCGTATGGGGGCAGATATCATTTCAATTGATGGTTTTGAATGTGCTGGGCATCCAGGTGAAGATGATATTCCGGGACTGATCTTAATCCCAGCCGCTGCCAATCAAGTCAAAATTCCACTCATCGCCAGTGGCGGGTTTGCCGATGGTCGTGGTTTGGTGGCTGCTTTGGCATTAGGTGCAGAAGGCATCAATATGGGAACGCGTTTTTGTATGACGCAAGAAGCACCCATTCATGAAAAAATTAAGCAGTACTATTTAAATCAGGACGAACGCTCAACCAACCTGATTTTTAGAAAGTTCCGCAATACTACTCGAGTGGCAAAAAACAGTATTTCCGATCTAGTGGTAGAACTGAGTCAAAAACCTGATATTCAATTTGAAGACATTCGTCCTTATGTGTCTGGTGCAAAAGGTCGTATGGCTTTAGAAACGGGTGATGTCGATGCAGGCTTACTTTCCGCAGGACAAGTGTTGGGACTGATTCATGATATTCCAAGCTGCCATGATCTCATTCAAAGCATTATGACTGAAGCACAAGAAATTATTCAGCAACGCTTAAATCGTTTAATAGATTGATTATTCTTTATTTTTTAATAATTTAGTTCATTTCTCATATCATAAAAAACCCTGCCCATGCAGGGTTTTTTTTAAACCATTCGACTTAGTGAGCGAATTGGTTCATGGTATTTTTGCTCGCATCACCCGCTTTAAGCGCTTGTTCACCAGCAAAGATTTCTTTATGGTCATCACCGATGTCAGAACCAGCCATTGCTTGGTGTTTAACACATGCGATACCACCGCGGATTTCTTTACGTTGTACGCCAGCAACATAAGCCAACATACCTTCTTCACCGAAGTAACCTTTCGCAAGCTCATGTGTAGAAAGAGCAGCAGTGTGGTAAGTCGGTAGAGTGATCAAGTGATGGAACACACCCGCTTCACGTGCAGCATCAGCTTGGAAAGTACGGATTTTTTCGTCAGCATCAGCAGCTAATTCAGAGTTATCGTACTCAGCGCTCATCAACTTCGCACGGTCATAACCAGAAACATCTTTACCTTCAGCAACCCAACGATCATAAGATTGTTGACGGAAGTTTAACGTCCAGTTGAATGACGGAGAGTTGTTATAAACAAGTTTTGCATTTGGAACTTGTTTTTTGATGTCATTTACGAAACCAGCAATACCAGCAACGTCTGGAGTTGGTGTTTCGATCCAGATCATGTCTGCACCGTTTTGTAAGCTCGTTACACAGTCAAGTACAACGCGGTCATGTTGAGTGCCTTCACGGAACTGATACAAGCCAGAAGCTAAACGAGTTGGACGGTGTAATTTACCATCACGTTTGATCAGGATTTCGTCTTCTTGAGCATCAGCGATATCAATTTCTTGAGTGTCTAAGTAGCTGATGTATTGAGAAGCCAAGTCACCTTTCTCTTTAGATACAGGGATCTTTTGAGTCAAGTCTGCGCCTTCAGAGTCAGTACGTGCAACGATTACACCTTCGTCAACACCAAGCTCAAGGAATGCATAACGTACAGCATTGATTTTCGCAAGGAAGTCTTCGTGTGGAACAGTTACTTTACCAGCTTGGTGACCACATTGTTTCGCATCAGAAACTTGGTTTTCGATTTGGATTGCACAAGCACCCGCTTCGATCATTTGTTTAGTCAACAAATAAGTTGCTTCTTCGTTACCAAAACCAGCATCGATATCGGCAATGATTGGCACAACGTGAGTTTCGAAGTTGTCGATAGACGCTTCGATTTCTTTCACTTTTGCAGAATCACCAGCCGCTTCAGCTTTTTGTAAAGCACGGAACAAATCGTTGAGTTCTTTTGCATCCGCTTGACGCAAGAATGTATAGATTTCTGCGATCAACTTAGGCACAGCAGTTTTTTCGTGCATAGATTGGTCAGGAAGTGGACCAAATTCAGAACGAAGTGCAGCAACCATCCAACCAGAAAGGTAGATATAACGTTTGTTGGTTGTACCGAAATATTTTTTGTTCGCAATCATTTTTTGTTGCGCGATGAAACCATGCCAGCAACCCAAAGATTGAGTATAGCTGCTGTTGTCAGCATCATATTCAGCCATATCTTTACGCATGATAGCAGCTGTATATTTAGCGATGTCCAAACCAGTATGGAAACGGTTTTGAACGATCATGCGAGCAGCGTCTTCAGGACGAATCGCGTCCCAAGTGCCACCTAATTTATTTTTTACGGCACGTACGTGCTCAAGAGCTGATTGATATGTCATGATATATTCCTTTTTAGGATTTCATCGAAAAGATGTCATGCTGAACAGTCATGTTTATTTGACTCGACTATAATTCAGTCACTTCATCAATATGCTCACAGCTTAGTCTGAGCTAAAAAATTAATCCAATATCCTCCATTAATCTTCAGTATTTTTTAAAAAAATATATAGATTAAAGTCGTATTATAATTATATTTCAAAATATTAAGATTTTGATTTTATTAAAATAAATAAAAATCAAAGATTCATAAAACTGTTTAAACTAAATAATTTAAGTGTTTTTTAATGTCTTCGACTGAGATCTTGCTACTCATTGAAGCATCGATAAATGTAAAAAATAGTAAAAATTTGCCAATGTGAAGGTGAATCAGGCTTGTTACAGTCGAAAGCTAAAGAATGAAAATCAGATATTCATTCAGTTTTTCTAATTTGAATGTAAAGCCCATGCAATGTTTTTCATCTCTTGCTTGAATTTTTTAAAGCCTCACTATTGTTTAGGCTGAGCGAGATGAGGTGCTGTTTTTTGCAGCGTTTTTTTACACAAATAGTTTCATCTATGGCATAATCATTCGCAATTTCATAATTTTATTTTCGGTATTTTTTTTATGAATCTGGAGCGGGTAGATCTTAATCTATTAATTTATCTTGACGTGCTTCTTCGCGAAAAAAATGTCACTCGTGCAGCCGAACAATTGGGCGTTACCCAACCCGCGATGAGTAATATTTTGCGTAGACTTCGCAATTTATTTAATGATCCCCTCTTGATACGCTCCTCAGAAGGCATGACTCCAACCGAACGTGCGCTGGAATTACAACCACGTATTCGCGATGCGCTTTCTGATCTCTCTATGATTTTGGAGCCTCGTACCGAATTTCGTCCTTATACTAGTAATCGTGTGTTTCGGATTATGACTTCCGATTATGCCGAGGCAACACTGGTTCCTCGTCTGGTCAAAGCCTTGCGTTCAGAAGCACCCAATGTTGTTTTGGATTTTCTAACCCCAAGCGATGTGTCTTATCGCGATATGGAACAGGGTAAAGTTGATCTTGCGATTAATCGATTTAATGAAATTCCACAAAGTTTCCATCAGGTCTTAGTTTGGCGAGATAGCTTCAGTTGTTTACTCAATGATAAACATCCAGCAGCACAGCACCTCAACCTCAAAAATTATTTGGATGCACAACATATCTGGGTTTCTAAAACAGGCATGGGCGTTGGCTTTGGGATTAATCCTGATAAACAGGCAGGTCTGGGCTGGATTGATCAGGCATTAGAACGAATTGGACAAAAACGCAAAATTTCAGTGTTTACCCGACATTATCAAATGCCAGCTTTATTGGCTCAAAATGTAGATTTGGTTGCTACTCTACCTACTCGTATGGCGCGCCTACAAGCCAATAATCCAAAATTACTCATCAAAGACCCTCCGTTTTATATTCCCGAGTTTGAACTTAAGATGGCATGGTGCCCTCTATTACATCATCATCCTGCGCATCGCTGGTTGCGCCAATTGATTTTATTTGTGGCGCGTCAGATGATTGAAGAAGAAAATCGTGAGTTTTTAACAAATAATTCGCAGTTTTCGCATTATTAAAATAAATTTTTGTTAATTTCTTCTATTTTCAAGCTTATACTTAATTTCGTACGGAGGTAGTTTCGACTACCTCGCTTTTTCTTGTTGTGTTAAAACTTTCTCATAATAACGAATGACTACAGGTGAACTGTGAGCCTCTTTCAAAACGTCGTTATCATTGCCATACTGATTATCGCGGCGGGTTTTTTATCTTTAACTGAAATCGCGCTGGCGGGTGCTCGTAAAGTAAAATTAAAAATTCTTGCGGAATCGGGCGATGAACGCGCGCAAAAAGTCCTTGATCTTCAGCATCAATCGGCTGATTTCTTTGCCGCTTCTCAAATCGGTCTCAACGCCGTCGCTATTCTTGGCGGTATCTTGGGAGAAGCAGCTTTTCGTCCATTTTTTGTCCATCTGGTCGATCGTTTCTATGATGGGCCGTGGACAGAAACGATTGGCTTTGTACTTTCCTTTACCTTTGTCACTTCTCTATTTATTTTATTTGCCGATCTGATGCCAAAACGTCTGGCGATGATTGCACCCGAAAAAATTGCAGTCTCGGTCATCAATCCGATTCAGGTATTTATCAAAATTTGTAAACCTTTAGCATGGTTTATCAATGCGATTGCCAATTTGCTATTTCGTTTATTTAAAGTGAATACTACGCGTGATGATAATATTACCTTTGATGATATTTCTGCGGTGATGGAAGCAGGTGCTCAAGCGGGTGTATTACAAAAACAAGAACATCATTTTATCGAAAATGTATTTGAGCTTGAAGAGCGCACCGTTCCTTCAAGTATGACGACACGTGAAAATATCGTGTATTTTGCGCTTGATGAGTCCGATGAAAGTATTCGTCAAAAACTGGCTGAATATCCTTATTCCAAGTTTTTGGTGTGTAATGATAATATTGATCAGGTGATTGGGTATGTCGATGCTAAAGATATTTTGGTGCGTATTCTCAATAGCCAGTCCTTGATTCAGCTCAAAGAAAATACCATCCGTACTGTATTAACTATTCCTGATACGCTGACGCTTTCTGAAGTTTTAGACAGATTTCGTTCGACCAAAGAAAAATTTGCAGTGGTCATTAATGAATATGCCTTAGTCGTCGGGGTAATTACTTTAAGCGATATTATGATTACGGTGATGGGCGATTGGGTTACCCCGATTGAAGCAGATCAGCAGATCATTAAACGTGATAATAATTCATGGCTGATTGATGGCAGTACGCCAATCGAAGACCTGAAGCATGCGCTCGAAATTGATGAAATGCCAGATGAAGAAAACTATGAAACGCTGGCAGGTTTTATGATGTATCAACTACGTAAAATTCCGCGCCCTGCCGATAGTGTTGAGTTTAGTGGTTTCAAATTTGAAGTGGTCGATGTCGATCATTACAAAATTGATCAACTATTGGTCACGCGGATTTTGGAAAAACTAGAAGATCAAAGTTTAATTGAAGA
>NZ_CP078523.1:373790-374322 GCF_019264745.1 Acinetobacter sp. Colony158
TGTAACTGAATATCTTCTGACAAAATTTTGTAAGCACTATCAAATTGAACCATTGGCCAGCCTTCTTTCCAGAAAGGAAAAATATTATGCAAGTCTTTGGTGACAATCGCATCTTCACGAGTAATGGCTTGTGCGATTTGTGCTAAAACCTGCGCAGTTTCGGCACCATCAATCGCCATATAATCTATACCACGTGCTTTCAAAATACGAATACGGTCTTTCTTATAACGAATTTTCTTTGCTTGTGCAGGGTTCAATCCCAATGCCAGCGTCACAGCCTCTACAAATTTTTCTTCAAAACTATGGTTTAAAGCTACAAGCGCCTGTTTATGTGCTTCTTGTCGACCCGCTTTGCCCCCATTACGGATAATCTCTTTCGCTTCAACATCAAGCTCATCTTTTTTCATTGACTGTAAAATATCTAAAATTTCGATATCCGTTAAAGATTCAGGAGATTGGTCGGTCATGGAAGTCTCTGCAAAAATGAAAGAACTATTGTCGCATAAAAGCGATGTCAAAGCAGAATTAAAAT
>NZ_CP078523.1:374460-398600 GCF_019264745.1 Acinetobacter sp. Colony158
CATTACAAACGAACCAATTCCACCACCTGATCGACTACTTCTTCTACAGTCTCAGCCGTAACATCTGCATCTGACGCTTCTGTAACGGTTGTAATCACCACAATACCCGTTTCACGAAGTAAGTTGATTTGATCAGCAGTCAAATCTGATTTGGCAATCGTCACGACACCTTGCTGAATCAGCAAGCTTTCAAGTGCTTGTGCTTTTTCAAGGATTTTCGCTGAAACACCAATCACCGCAGGTTTTTGACCTAAACGCGCCGCACGATCTTCAGCAGTCACAGGATTGTTGCTCGCAGTCCATTCCACCGCCGCTTCAACCATACCAGCACCAACCGTTACATTGCTTAAACGGTCAATAAAGATGAAAGAACCTGTATAGCGGGAATCTTGATAACGATCAAAGACCACTGGTGCATCAAACTCGACTGTTACATCTGCAATTGCATTGAGTTCAAGCTCGTCCACTTGAGTATGCTCAAGGGTATTCACATTGACACGATAATGAATTTCAGTCACTTTGGCAGGAACAGTCTGTGTACCAATTTTGACATTGTACAGCTTACCTTTGACTAAAGGATGCTCAGTCATCCAAACCACAGAGGCGCGCACACTACGTGAAATCAATGGCTGTTCACCAGCACGGACTAAAATGTTCCCACGAGAAATATCAATTTCATCGTTTAACGTCAAGGTAACGGCTTGACCTGCAATCGCCTGTTCAAGATTGCCATCAAAAGTCACAATCTCTTTGACCGTCGATTTTTTACCCGATGGCAATGCAACAATCTCATCGCCTACATTGATCTCACCCAGTGCAATTGTTCCCGCAAAGCCACGGAAATCCAGATTTGGACGATTTACATATTGAACAGGGAAACGAAATTCGTGTTTATTGGATTCGCGTTTAATTTCCACAGATTCCAAAATGTTCATCAAGGTTTGCCCCTTGTACCACGGCGTGCTTGCCGATGGATTTACGACATTATCACCATTCAAAGCTGAAATCGGGACAAATAAAATATTCTCTGGACGGCGATCACCCAACTGGCTGACAAAAGCATCGTATTCAACCTGAATTTCATTGAAACGTGCCTCTGAAAACTCAACCAAGTCCATTTTGTTAATGGCAACGACGATATTTTTAATACCCAATAAGCTGGCAATAAAAGTATGACGACGGGTTTGAGTTTGAACACCATAACGTGCATCGATCAAGATAATCGCAAGGTCAGCGGTTGACGCACCTGTTGCCATGTTACGGGTATATTGCTCATGCCCCGGGGTATCCGCAATAATGAATTTACGCTTTTCTGTAGAGAAATAACGATAAGCGACATCAATGGTAATGCCCTGCTCACGTTCAGCTTGTAAACCATCGACGAGCAACGCTAAATCAGGTGCTTCGCCTGTCGTACCGACTTTCTTACTGTCGCGGGTCACCGCCTGCAATTGATCTTCATAAATCAATTTTGAATCATACAACAAACGCCCAATAAGGGTACTTTTACCATCATCGACATTACCACAAGTCAAAAAGCGCAATAAGTCTTTTTGCTCATGTTGTTTTAAGTACGCCAGAATGTCCTGACTAATAAGATCTGACTGATGAGACATGCTCTAACTCCACAAATTCTGAAATCTTTTCCTAGGCTCCCCTCTTTTTAAGAGGGGTTGGGGGAGATTTATTAGAAATAACCTTCCTGCTTTTTCTTTTCCATTGAGCCCGCTTCATCATGGTCAATCATACGACCCTGACGTTCAGAACTTGTGGCCAAAAGCATTTCCTGAATAATCTCAGGCAAAGTATCTGCCTCAGATTCCACCGCACCCGTTAATGGGTAACAGCCGAGCGTACGGAAACGTACCGATTTCATTTGTGGAACTTCGCCTTCTTTTAAACGCATGCGCTCGTCATCGACCATGATCAGCGTACCACTACGCTCCACCACAGGACGTACCGCAGAGAAATAAAGAGGAACGATTTGAATATTTTCTAAATAGATATACTGCCAGATATCCAGTTCAGTCCAGTTTGACAATGGGAATACACGAATACTTTCGCCCTTGTTTACTTTACCATTGTAAAGATTCCAAAGCTCTGGACGCTGATTTTTAGGATCCCAACGGTGCTTACTATCACGGAATGAATAAACACGTTCTTTAGCACGTGATTTTTCTTCATCACGACGCGCACCACCGAAAGCCGCATCAAACTGATACTTGTCCAAAGCCTGTTTTAAGCCTTGTGTTTTCATGATGTCGGTATATTTCGAGCTACCATGATCGAATGGATTGATGCCCGCATCACGACCTTCTTTGTTCTGATGCACGATCAAATCAAAGCCATGGGTTTTAGCCATATTGTCACGAAAGGCAATCATGTCCTTAAATTTCCAGCCTGTATCGACGTGTAATAAAGGGAATGGAAGTTTTGCAGGATAGAAGGCTTTCAGTGCTAGATGCAGCATCACCGCAGAATCTTTACCAATCGAGTAAAGCATCACTGGGTTTTCAAATTCGGCTGCAACTTCACGAATAATGTGAATACTTTCAGCTTCAAGCTGCTTGAGATGGGTTAATCTATCTTCAGTCATGTGCATCTCCTTTCCAGTCCGTTTTAATCATTAAGCCGCCAAGTAGTTTTTCGTCACAACTTGCGCCACCATATGGAGGAACGAGTGCCATAACAACTCCAAATTGAAAATTCGACATAACTCTCCAGATTGGCCTTATGCTAGATCTGGAAATAGATATTCATTATAGTGATTCAAACAATACTTACTTTGCATGTTTTTTCATATGTATATCTGATTTAATCATATACACAACATACAGTGTAGCCTGCATTTGACCACTACGTTGATCGTAAAAATAACGTATTATGCCGTAGSCTACCCCTTTCTGCCTACCCGATTTTATTGATAAGCATATCAGCATGAGACATATTTCAATTTTTGGAACTTCCAGTGATGCTGGAAAATCCACCATGACCTTTGTGATTGCCAAAATCTTACAAGATACAGGTTTACGGGTTGCGCCCTTTAAAGCACAAAATGTCTCCAATAATGCACGGGTTTGTGATGATGGCAGTGAAATTGCGATTGCCCAGTCGTTTCAGGCTGAAGTTCTGAGTATTGCAACTTCGTATCACCTTAATCCTGTATTACTCAAATCTGGCTCAAATGGTCGTGCTTCGGTCATCGTGGAAGGCAAAGTTATTTCGCAGCAGCATGTACTGGACTATTACCGTGATCTGAATCAACTCAAACCTGCGGTACAACGCTGTTTTGATTATTTGGCTGACCGTTATGATTGCGTGGTGGCAGAAGGTGCAGGCAGTCCAGTCGAACTTAATTTAATGGATAAAGATCTCTCTAATATCTTTATTGCTGAAACCTATCAAACCAAAATTATTTTGATTGCTGACATCGAAAAAGGCGGTGTATTTGCTTCAATCTGGGGGACTTATAACTTACTCCCCACTCACCTACGTAACAACGTCATTGGTGTGATCGTCAATAAATTTTGTGGTGATTTGTCTTTATTTGATGCGGGCATCGATATTATTCAAGAACAATTTAAAATTCCAGTTTTGGGCGTTTTGCCATACATGCCGTTTAATCTGGGTTTTGAAGACAATGCCAGTCTGCAAAATTTTGTACAGCAATCTGGTCAGCAGAAAATCTCGATTGGCGTCATTGCCTATCCTTATATGAGTAATTATAACGACTTTGAACCCTTGATTGCCGATGATGAGGTTTTACTGGAATTTATTCATAGCCCGATTTCTTTAGAACGTTTTGATGTGGTGATCCTGCCTGGTTCAAAATTAGTGATTCAGGATTTAAACTGGTTAAAACAAAATGGCTTATTTGAACAACTACAGCAACGCACAAAAGCGATTTTTGCCATTTGCGGTGGTTATGAAATGTTATTTCAACAACTACATGATCCTCATCAGATTGAAAACCCACAGCCAACCATCGCGACAGGTCTAGGCTTGATAAATGATGATATTCACTTCGCTCAAGATAAAATTTTAGTGAAAAAAACCTATTCAATTTTTGGTATGCAGATTGAGGGATTTGAAATGCATCATGGGATAAGCCACAAATATCCACTGTATTTTCAAGATAAATATATTCAGGGAACTTTTATTCATCAAATTTTTGATCACAATGCTTTTCGGACACAGTACTTAGCTTCGATCTGTTCAGATTATCAGGGTTTTGATTTCCAACAATATAAAACTGAGAAAATTGAAGATTTTGTCGGACAATGCCGTAATCGTTTAAACGTCAATTTAATTTTGGATGCGATTCAAGAGTAATTCGATTTTTACGTTCCAGTTCTTCTATTTATCTTTTTTTATTTTTGATTCATTTTAATTTTATCTACAGCACAATTTTTTGACCGTTTTTGCTTAAACTAATCTACAAAAACGGCCAAATATTGATTCTCAAAACATCACAAGATGATATTTTCAGTTAAATTCCTTTCAATACACGAGCTGCAAAAGTTTTAATATCTTTGTCCTGAATTGTGGTTTTGCCATGACTGATATTTTGGAATTGCTGATTAAAAATCTCATTATATTGTTTACGCGCCTGAGCCAAATGCTCGTCATAACGCTGAGTAAATTCACTCACATATTCATCTTCAGATAGGCTGAGATCCTTATTACTATCCGTTAAGAAAAATTGTTGATCACGATGGGTTAAATAGTCGCCTAAGGTCACATATTTTTTATTGTTATTGGCATACATTTGAATAAATTCATTCACATTCGCTGCCATTGGCATCGACAATGGAGATTTTACTTTAAAGCCATCGTGTGTACCTGTTGCGGTGGCTTCGTTCTTGGCATCTTCGGCAGTAATAATACCATCCTGATTTTTATCAAATTGATTAAAGGTTTTATGGCCAATTTCCTGATATTCCTTTAAGATAATTTTGTCGTCTTTATTGGTATTTAATACACCAAAACGAACATGTGCCTGTTTCAACGACATCTCACGGCGCTGCTTTAATACAGGCTCCAGTCTGGCTTGTTCATACTGCACGTATTGTTGTTGATTCACTTGCTTTTGGGTTTTAAATAAATCTGCATAATCAGCCGCGTAGTTTTTAACAAAGGTTACATTGTCTGGATTTTTATCTTGTGGATGGTACAAGGCATAAAGGCCATAAGCCTGTGCTTCAATCTGATGATCTGGCGCAGCCATTACAAATGAGCTAAAAATGCTGCAAGCCAAGAGGGTAAATTTAATGTGTTTCATGATGATGTCCTAAACGATCTCTGATAATAATTAATATTTAAATTCAACACTTGCGACCACATTACGGCCTACCTCGGCAGAACGATCACGCAACGCATTAATGCTTCCACTGGTACTAGTCGCGGTATTTAATGTGCCTACACTTGAATAATTCCAATAGGTTTTGTCAAAAATGTTATTTAAAGAGACATTGAATTTCATATTTTTATTGACGTTCCAATAAGCGGACAAATCAAATACGGTATACCCTTTCACAGGAATATAGTTTGAGTTGGTTGAATAGGTACTCACATCCTGCGATGCAGTTTTACTATCCACAGCAGTCGTTGTAAACCCAAGACCGTAGACATGCTCAGGATCATCATAAGCAAGTGTTAGACTGGCTTTTGCAGGAGTAACAGAGTTTACCCCACTCTTTTTGCCATCATTATCTTTGGCGCGGCCTCTGGTTTTACCTGCAACCAAGGCTACACTAAAACCATTTGCATCATGAATAAAATGTCCAAGATCTACACGTGTAGAAAGCTCCCCGCCCCAAATTGCAGCTTGTGCCAGATTTTCTGCTTCATAACATAAAAACACGCCTGAAACGGTACATTCAGATGCTGGTAAAGATTTATAATCAATGAAATTATCGTATTTGGTATAAAACCCAGTTAAATCCAGTTTTATCCCTTCAATCGAATCATTTCTTAGCCCTATCTCAAATGCATCACTGGTTTCCTCTTTTAAATCAGAATTACCAGCCAAATAATACGAGTTAGTTGAGGTCGTCTGGAAATAACTGCCTAACTCTGTTGCACTTGGAACACGTGTACCTCGCGTGTATTTCGCATAAGTATAATTGTAAGGCGTTAACTGATAACTCAGTGACAATCCTGGCGATAAATAATTAAAATCTTTATCAGAAAAACCTGAATAATTTGAATTTTCTGGTTTAATTTCTTGGCGTTCTGCACGTAAAGACGGGGTCAATCTTAAAGCACGATCGAACACATCAAAAGTCATGCTATCTGACACATAGGCAGCGTAACGATTGACTTTAGAATCAGACAAATAACTTCCCTGATATAAAGTTGATGAAGTTGGAGCACCATTACGCAATTCTTTACGATCACTTGAATATTTTTTTTGATCCACTAACAGACCATATTCAAAATGATGCACACCAAGATATTTTTCGGCATCGAGTTTGATGCCCGTATTTTCTTCTTTAAAGGTATTATTGACATCACGATAATAAGTCGCAGCTTTATAACCTGTACGGGTATCATTATGTGATTCCTGATACCAAGCTTTGGCTTTCAACTGATCGAATAAACTAAAGTTACTTGGCTTAAACCGATAATCCAGACTGTATTGTTCGCGTTCAATATTCTGGTTTTGTGTACCATCTCCATAGGTGATCCCCGTATAGGTAGAACCATCCATCTTACTAATATCATTTTTCTTTTTATAATAATCCGCGGTAAAACCCAATTGATGCTGTTGATTAATGTCCCAGATGATACGACCTAAAATAGCATCAGATTTCCAGTCAGCAGGAAATTGTTTGGTATCAGAATTACCTTGAATTTCTTTACCATCACGATGCGCATAAGCAATCAATGCTTTAAGCGTATCATTCCCAACAGCACCTGTAACCGAACTTAACCACGCTTCATCTGCCGAGCTATAACCCGCTTTCGCAGTAGCGGCTACATTTTTCCCATCTATCAGATAATCTTCAGGTGATTTAGTCTTGAATGAAACACGTCCACCAATCCCATCTGTTGAAGCACCCGTTGTACCTGATTGGATATTCACTGTTTGAAACATTTCAGGTTCAATATAATCACGGCCTGCGGCACTATTACGCATACTTGCACCTGTCCAAGTCGCAACAGTTGCATCTGCGATATCAATACCATCAACATCTAGCCCTACCCGATTACCATCAATCCCACGAATGTTATAACTACTGGTACCTGAGCCTGCATAAAAAGCACTCGCCCCGTTGGCTGCAAATGGCGCACTCACCAAAGGCAAATATTTCACAATACTGGCCATATCTGTTGCACCTGTGCGATCTAAATTATCTCGACTAATGCTCGTCACAGAAGAGGGAACTTTGTCTTCCTTTTCAGCGTACACCGTAATAACAGAAAGCTTAGTATAGTGATTTGAATCAGCCGTTTTACTTTCTTCTGCCGCCAAGAGACTCGTGGAGACTGGTACCATCAACATGCCAAGACATACCGCTAAATAGTGCGGTTTCAATCGAATTTGCGGATTGACCTTATTTATGGACGTGAACTGATTCTGAGGACGATACATAACCCACCAATAAATGATAAAACTAAAGATAATAATTACTATTCAATAAATTAATTTATGCAGTTTTAGGCCTGATAAATTGCAGGAGAAATAAAGAATGAATAGACTTAAATGAGAATGATAATCAAAAGTAATAATATTTGCTACAAAAAATCACAGAAAATTGACATCCTGATTAATTTACAAGCATTTATAGATTCAATAACTTAAAAGATCGCCATAAATATTATTTGAATAATTTTCACATAAACCAAGAAAATTGACATAAAAAAAGACCATGCAGGAGCATGGTCTGTTAAATGGTGGCTATGACGGGACTTGAACCTGTGACCCCAGCATTATGAGTGCTGTGCTCTAACCAACTGAGCTACATAGCCGAAAACTGTGCGCGCATTATCCAAAGTTATCTGAGATACGTCAAGCAAATTTTTCATAAAATTGGTGAAGTGGACCTGTAAGCCGGGTTCTGTCGAGGACGATCATTCCTCTAGGCGTACAATCACTCATACGCTCAAGCGACCTACCCGAATCCAGTACGGGCCGTACCTCAGGATTCCTATTTGGTCTTGCTTCTGGTGGGGTTTACCATGCCGTGAACTGTTACCAGACACGCGGTGCGCTCTTACCGCACCCTTTCACCCTTACCTCACGAATGAGGCGGTCTACTCTCTGCTGCACTTTCCGTCGACTTTCGCCGCCCAGGCGTTACCTGGCACCCTGCCCTATGAAGCCCGGACTTTCCTCCCCTGCTTCAGTCACGAAGACCTCCACAGCAGCGACCGTCCAGTCCACTTCAGGAGCGCATAGTAGCAAAGATTTGGATTAATTGCTTGTGCTTTTTTGATCAATTAGTTTTTGATACTTTTGCAAAAGCTCCCCATGTGTTTCAACATGGTCAGGATCTTTAGGAATGCAATCAACAGGGCAAAATAACTGACATTGCGGTTCATCAAAATGTCCCACACATTCAGTACATAAGTCTGGATGAATCTCGTAAATCACGTCGCCCATAAAAATGGCCTCATTTGGACATACGGGTTCACAGACATCGCAATTGATGCATTCATCAGTAATAATGAGTGACACTCTACCAACCTTGTTGATGTTTGCGTTCGAAGGCTTCCACCACAGCTTGCGGGACAAACTTGGCGACATCTCCTCTTAAACGCGCAATTTCACGAACTAAAGTCGATGAAATAAAGGAATATTGTTCAGACGGGGTTAAAAACACGGCTTCAAAATGTGAATCTAATTGACGATTCATATTTGCCAATTGAAATTCGTATTCAAAATCAGATACAGCGCGTAAACCTCGTAATACTGCTGTTGCATTTTGTTCGCGAAAAAAATTGACCAATAAGCCGTCAAATCCAACAAACTCAACATTGGGTAAATGGCTTAAAGAGGCTTTGGCCAACGCGACACGCTCTTCTAAACTAAAGACTGGGTTCTTATGATGTCCAATCGCAATGGCGACCACAACTTCATCAAACATTCGTGAGGCGCGAGTGACCAAATCAATATGTCCATTGGTGATTGGGTCAAATGTACCTGGATAGATAACACGTGCTTTAGTCATCCATTTTTACTCTAGTTTATTTTCTGAGAGTTGTATTCTAGCAAATCTTGATTTCTTAGCGAAGACATCGTATCAATAAGCCACCTGATTAAAATGAAAAAACTTCACCTCTGTCACTGTTTCAGGCACAATAGCTTAACTTTGGAATTTTTAAGATTATGGCGAAAGCAGTAGTAGTGAAGAAAAATAACGGCGGCACCATTGCGCAGAATAAACGCGCGCGCCACGATTATTTTATTGAAGAAAAATTTGAAGCAGGCATTGCGCTGCTAGGTTGGGAAGTAAAATCTTTACGCGCAGGCCGCATGAGCCTGACCGAAAGTTATATTATTTTTAAAAATAGTGAAGCCTATTTGTTTGGTGCACAGATTCAACCTTTACTTTCTGCATCCACACATATCGTTCCCGAAGCAACGCGTACCCGTAAATTGTTATTGTCTCGTAGACAAATTGAACAATTGATGGGTGCAGTCAATCAGAAAGGTTATTCGTGTGTACCTTTAGCCTGTTACTGGAAAGGTCATCTGGTCAAACTGGAAATTGCATTGGTAAAAGGTAAGCAGCAACACGATAAGCGTGCGACTGAAAAAGACCGTGACTGGCAGCGTGATAAGGCAAGGTTAATGCATAAATAATTTGATGCATTAACAATTAAATGAATACAAAAGCCTCTGAATTTACTTTTTGGAGGCTTTTTCTTTCTCTGCACAATTTAAACGATAGAGCACACCCGCAATATACTCCCCAAACCATATTGCAGTATCAAGATCACCTTTAGGCGGGGTAATCTCAACAGGAGCATTATCGGATTGAGTCATCAAGCCTAAACAACTCGAAAGTCGATTTAAATCTGTTTCTGTAGAACCCGTTGCCATTAATGGCAATCCAGACCAAAGCATACCGTGCTGCATCGCGAAAATATTAAGTTGTTGAAGGACTGCGAGTTTATCACCGCTTAGACCACCAGAATTTGCAAAGCCAGCGGCAAGTTTGCCTTGCCAGAGACGATTTTTCCAACGCTTAGATGTACTATCCATAAACTTTTTAAAATCAGCCGAAACACTTCCCATATAAGTGGGGGACCCGAAAATAATCCCGTGTGCCGCATCCAGAGCATCCCAGTCAATATGTTCAATCGACATTAAATGCACATCAATAGCTAAGGTTTTTGCACCTTGTGCAATATACGACGCAACTTTGGCAGTATGTCCATAAGGGCTATGATAAACAATACAAAGTGATTTTTTGAGCAGTGACATAAATCAATCAAACTGATAGTACTTTGAAAGTTTACCACTTTTATCGGATAAAAACGAATGTCGCCATGCGTCCTGTTTTGGCATTACGCCGATAAGAATAGTATTCATCTTGTTGACGATAAGAACATTGATCACCGCCAAGTATTAACTCTATTCCATGTTGCTCCAAGATATAACGCGCAATGGCATAAAGATCCGCATAAAACTTATCATCCTGTTTGCCTTGTTCAAAAGCTATATCCAGTTCTGGGTATTTTTCACAGAACGTTTTCTTGACCTCAATCCCTACCTCAAAACAGGGCTGACTAATCGCAGCACCCAGCCAAGCCCATGTCGCGCCACTTTGCATGGCTTCGATGGTATTTTCAATTATTCCACCCGCAAGACCACGCCAACCTGCATGTAAATTCGCAACTTCTGTACCATCCCGATTGCCCAAAACCACAGGCAGACAATCAGCCGTCATCATCATCAGCGCATGACCTTTGGTTTGAGTAACTAATCCATCTCCAACCAGTGCATCAAATGTTATTTGTTCATTAACAGTATGGCAAATAGTGCTATGGGTTTGGGTCATCCATGTGATTTTATTAACCCCATATTCGGCAAACTCATTCAGCAATATCATGCGATGCTGCTGAACACGCTCAGGATCGTCATTGACATGTAAAGCCAGATTAAATCCAGCTAAATCAGCATGAATACTTGGCAGCGCTCCAGCATGTTGAATGGTGGTCTGTCCCACATAAACACCTTGTGGTAAACCCTGCACAAAATTCATGAACTGATTCCTTTAATCTTGAATGGAGTTTTTCATAAGCCCCTTTTATTTCCTCCTTAGAAAAAAATAAAGAGGGCTTAAATAGTTACGAAAGAAACCTAATAAGCCGCATTGTCCTGACGCAAGACCTCAACCAAATAACTAAAATCTTCTGGCCACGGTGCTTCAAACATCATATTTTCGCGAGTACGCGGATGAACCAGACCCAGTTTGGAAGCATGTAAAGCCTGACGCTTGAAAGCACGTAAGGTAATATTTAAACGTTCACTTGCTCCCGCAGGAACACGAACTCGATTCATATAGACAGAATCGCCCACCAAACCATGGCCGATATAACTAAAATGCACCCGAATCTGATGCGTCCGCCCCGTTTCAAGTTGTGCCTGTACACGCGTAAAGTTTTGGAAACGCTCTTTGACATTATAATGCGTTACCGCATCACGCCCGCCCGGAAGAATAGCCATTTTAATACGGTCAACTGGATGACGTTTAATCGGTTCATCAATAGTACCTCCCGCCACAATATTGCCATAAACAATTAAATCGTAAATGCGGTAAACCGATTTATCTGCCAGTTGTTTACTTAAGGAAAACTGTGCTTCGAGATTTTTGGCCACTACCAATAAACCGCTCGTATCTTTATCAATACGATGCACAAGTCCCGCTCGCGCTAATTCAGCCGATTTTGGATAGTGATATAGCAAGGCGTTAACCAGTGTCCCTGAACTATTGCCTGCGCCGGGATGCACCACCATGCCCACAGGTTTATTAATCACTAAAATATCATCGTCTTCATAGACAATGTCCAGTGCAATATTTTCAGGCTGATTAGTAGTCTGAGCCTCAAGCTCGACATTTAAGGTCAATAACTCATTACCTTCACAGCGATATTTGGGCTTTACGATGTTACCATTTACCAACAAATGGCCATCTTTCATCCACTGTTTGAGGCGTTCTCTGGAAAAGTCGCTCCACACACTGGCTGCGACCTGATCAATGCGTTGTCCCAGATAAGTTTCATCAAGCTGCTGTTGCAACGATAAACGTGTTGCAGTTGTGTCAGAATTATGATTATCTGCATCCTCAGAATCTTCAAGTAAGAAGTCTGTTTCTGAGAGATTTGAATGAGAAGATTGTGCTGAAGTCATTTGCTCAAATTGATAAAAGTGGTTTAATAGCGCAATTGTAGCTCATTGCCCGTATATAACAGAGGAGTTTTTATGTCGCTACCAAATTATAAGATTACCATGCTTGCCCTTTCTCTTGGTGTAGCGACTGCAATGGTGGGTTGTAGCAGTAATCCAAAAAAAGAAGTAGTCGATACTGGGCCTAAGTCAAGTGAACTGGTTTATTTTGAAAAAGCCGAAAAATCACTGAGTCGCAAACAATATTCAGACGCAGCAAAGTCCTTAGAAGCAATCGATACCTATTATCCTACAGGTCAATACGCCCAACAAGCGCAACTTGATCTGCTGTACGTCAAATTTCAACAAAAAGATTATGAAGGTGCGATTGCACTTGCAGAGCGTTTTATTCGCTTGAATCCACAACATCCTAATGTCGATTATGCCTACTATGTACGTGGCGTGTCCAACATGGAACTCAATTACGATAGCTTGTTGCGCTATACCTCATTACAACAGTCACATCGCGATGTGAGTTATTTAAAACTGGCTTATCAAAATTTTGTTGACTTTATTCGTCGTTTCCCAAGTAGTGAATATGCGGTCGATGCAGCACAGCGCATGAAATATATTCAGCAAGAACTTGCTGAAAATGAAATTAATGTAGCACGTTTTAATTTAAAACGTCAGGCTTGGCTTGCGGCGGCTGAACGCGCACAATGGGTTGTTGAACATTATCCACAAACACCGCAAACTCCTGAAGCACTCGCAACTTTAGCGTATGCGTATGACAAATTAGGTGATCAAGAGCTTAGTCAACAATACACCAATGTATTAAAACTAAACTACCCAGATTTAGTGAAATCTAATGGTAAAGTTGATTTGCGCGCAGCGCGTCATGAGGGAAGCTGGTGGAATCGTGCAACACTGGGTATTTTAGGTCGTGGATCGAAAACCTCAGGTGTTGAAGAAGCAACATCGGATCATCCAACTGAAAAACGCAGCCTGACCAATCGTTTGAGTTTTGGTTTACTGGATAAACCTGAACAACATGAAGTTGCGCCTATTTCCGCACCACCAGTACAACAAACTGTTCCGAGTATGAGTGTTGTACCAGATACGGTCGCGCCACAAACCAATGATGATGATGCTGCCAACTAAACTGGTTTCGTTACACAGCAAGGCAAGTTCATCTGACTTGCCTTTTTTCATTTTGAGCGCATTGAAATCATCACCATTAGACTGCATCATGTAAAGTGGTCTCAATGACAGCAATATTTTTCGTCCAGACACGGTAATTTTATTATGGCGATTCCACAACATACGATTGATCAAATTCTGGATCGTACAGATCTGGTCGAACTGATTGGTCAGCGGGTAAAGCTTAAGAAAACTGGACGAAGCTATTCGGGCTGTTGCCCATTTCATCAGGAAAAAACCCCTTCTTTCCACGTCTATCGTGACAAAGGCTATTACCACTGCTTTGGCTGTCAGGCCAATGGCAATGCGATTCGCTTTTTAATGGATATTGATAGCCGTAATTTTATCGATGTTATGCAGGAGCTTTCTAGCAAAGCAGGAATCGAATTACCCAAAGATAATTTTGATAATAAAAAACTGTCTTATAAACGCACACCACAAAAACTTGAGCCCAAAGCGATTGCTGCACCAGAAGTCACATCACCAGCAATTACACAGCAAGACCAAGATCCCAATCAGGCTTTTGCCGACGCGGCAAATCTGGCAATGCCTGTCTATTTAGATGATCCTTTTTCACAGTTTGATAGCACCCTTTCTCCTTTTGAGGATATCCCGCAAGAAGGAAATTTATACGACTTACTTGAAAATGTAGCGCAGTTTTATGAACGACAACTTCCTCACAGTAAAAAAGCACAGAGCTATTTTAAGCAACGTGGATTAACAACTGAAACCATTCAGTTCTGGCGGTTAGGTTATGCACCTGAAGATTGGCAACATCTGGAAAAAGCCTTTCCACAGGATATTGACGGTCTAAAAAAAGTCGGCTTAATTCGTTCCAGTGATAACGGACGGGATTTTGATTTATTGCGTGAACGGGTGATTTTCCCGATTCGTGATCAAAAGGGTCGTGTAGTGGGTTTTGGCGGCCGTGCGCTGAATGATGAAATCAAACCCAAATATATCAATTCACCAGACTCCGATATTTTTCATAAAAATCAATTGCTCTATGGACTCTATGAAGGACGAAAACTCAAAGCCCATGACTGGTTGATGGTTGAAGGTTATATGGATGTCATCGCCTTACAACAATATGGCGTTTATGGTGCTGTTGCGACACTTGGAACTGCCAGTAATGCAGATCATCTCACGACCTTATTTAAGCAAAATCCGCGGATTACCATTGCCTTTGATGGAGATGCCGCAGGTCAAAAAGCCGCTCGACGCACGCTGGAAATTGCACTTCCTTTATTAAATGATGGACGTGAACTTAAATTTTTTGTATTGCCCCATGAACACGATCCAGACTCATTGATTCGTCGTGAAGGCTTAGAAAGTTTTAATCGTCTACTGGATCAGGCTCCGTTATTGTCTGACTTTGTCTTTGCGCATTTAACAGGACAGCACGACATTTCCAGTCCAGAAGGTAAAAGTCTGGTGATGGGCGAACTGAAAGCACTGACTGAGTTATTACCTAAACATGGCTCGTTTCGCTATTTGCTTACCCAGTCATTTAGAGAAAAGTTAGGTTTAGGGCGCAAATGGACGCCACAAATCAGCCATGATGCATCTTTGTCTTTTAATATTCAAACCAAAGATGAAGATTTTGCACTGGCGATTTTGATGCACCATCCTTATTTATATATTCACTTTGAGGCCCTCCGCGCAGTCATCGATTCCAATGAGTTGCTTGGCAAAACTTTGGCTATTTTCGATCGTATTTTTGATGAATTACCCGATGATCAAGAATTGGCAACTTATTATGTGCTGGGCGCATGCAGTGCCTATTGTCATGAAATTGCAGACATCATGCAAAGAACCAATATCGAAAGCCTGACACAAGCTCCCGAAATTGCGGATAAACTTGCCAAAGAATATTCTTTAGGATTACAAGAGAAATACTTGCGGCAAAAATTAAAAGCACCGATCTCTCTATTGGAATCGCGTAACTTACGTCAACAGCTCAATGAACTCACCAAGCAGATTGGTTTAAGATTATTATCTTAGCGATATTAATAGATTATTTTTTAGGCTTTCGTTCTTTGGCAAACACGTCAGCCAATTCATTCTGTATCCATTCAAAATAATCAGGACTTTCATTTTGCGCCGCTTCACGCAATAAAATTGAAGTCGGATGCAGCATTTTTTGCGTTAAACGATGTGCAAAGTTTTTTAACACATCTTCTGGATTTTGCCCTGTTTTTAAGGCTTCAAGCGCAAGTGCAAGCTCTGACCGACGTTGTGCCTCGCCATGCTCACGATACGCTTGTATGGTGCTCCCTGCCTGCTGAATTTTTTGCTGTGTGACCAGTTGAGTCGCCAACTGATTGACCATCACTTCAGCTTCAACTGCTGCCTGACGACGTTGTGCCAGATTTTCATCAATCACACTTTGCAGGTCATCGACACCATACAGATAAACGCCATCCAGACTTTCAACTTTCGGATCGATATCACGTGGTACAGCCAAGTCCACCATGAGCATCTGTTTGTAACGACGTTTTTTCAGCGCAGCACGGACATCTTTATAATGAATGACTTGATGCAAACTACCCGTACAACTCGACACGACATCTGCGCGATGCAAATGATCTGCTAACTGATTAAATTCTATAATCACGACATCAACCTGCTGAGCAATTTCCTGTGATAGGTTTTCAGCACGTTCACGACTCCGATTACAAATAATAATTTTCGCAACTCCCATTTCTGCCAAATGCTTAGCCACCAGACTATTCATTTCACCAGCAGCAACCACCATCACGGTCAACTGTTCAGGATGACTAAATACTTGCAAAGCCAATTGGGCAACGGCATAGCCCATCGACACCGCATGACTACCCACCGCGGTCTCTGTACGCACCCGCTTGGCAGCATAAAACGCATATTCAAAAATTCGATTTAGACTAGGTGAAATGGTGTGCGCTTCTTTAGACAAATTCAGCGCACTTTTGACTTGTCCTAAGATTTGTGGCTCACCGAGCATGAGTGAATCAAGCCCACTGGCCACCCGCATCAGATGTGTAACCGCTTGCGCATTTTCGTAACGATAAACATGATGAAGTAATTGTTTTACTTCAATATCATTTGATTGGGCAAGCCAGTCTAGTACCATGTCCGCATTATCTGCGATGGCGTACACTTCAGTACGATTACAGGTCGAGACCACCACCATATCATTTAAATGGTGATGATCTCGCTGCTCGGCAAGCAAAGCACTCAATCGCTCTGCATTAAAAGCGATTTGTTCTCTCAACTCTACGGAAGCTGTTTGATGATTGACACCCAATGCAAAGAAGGACATATCAGATCATCATTTCGCTAAATTTATGCTATTGTGCAATAACGGTGTCATAAAAAGCATACTTAGATTACGGAAAAATGGATTACTAAAATTGCGTCAAATGAATTGCCGAATTAATGGTACGTCGATTAGACAATATTCTACCACATTCTTACTGTTAGGAAGCATGGCATCATCAGCGCATGTACGTGCTGTGACTGATTTTTATCCAATTCAACCCAATACAGAAGCACTTAAGCAAAGTATGATTGCTGAGTTTGCACTGGCTTATGACGACATTCCAACCGCAATCCATAACTACACCGTTTTAGCCATTAAGAGCAATTCACCCGCCATTAAACAACGGGCTTTGGATATTGCACTCGAATATAATGACATGAAAGCGGCACTGGATATTGCCACGCATTGGGTGGTACAAGAGCCAGAAGATGTTCCCGCACTGTTTTATCTGGCCCATATTGCCTTAAAAGCACATGAATACAAGCTTGCAGCAGATACACTGGATAAAATTTTAAATATCGATCCTAATGCGGATTTGGAACAAATTGTCGCGGGCATTTCACCCGAGTCAGCTGCCGATCGTGCTGACTTACTCAATATTCTGAATTTTAGTAAAGAGAAAAATAACCCTTCGGTGTTGGCTTTGATCGCAGGATTACAAGCACAAAATGGCGAACTCGATCAGGCGCTTACGACCATTAATCGAGCATTGCGAAAACGCCCCAAAGTCACAGGTTTTATTTTAATGAAAGCCAATTTATTGATTGGCTTAAATGATCTGGAAGGCGCTCAACAGTGGTATGCAAAATCAAGCAGACGTCACAAGGATAATCTGGAGGTTCGTTTGGCTGAAGCACGTTTTTTAGTCAAAAACAATGAACCAGAACTGGCACTGGAAAAACTACAAAGCATTATTAAAGACTGGCCAGATGCAGAAGAAGCCAAATTTATTGCAGGCTTAACCAGCATTGATTTAAAACAATACGAAAAAGCCGAGCAATATCTGGTCGATTTACGCTATTCAGCCAAATATCAAAATGAAGCCTATTATTATCTGGCTGTGAATGCTGAACGCAAACAGCATTTTGAAACAGCAAAAGCCTATTATCGGCTGGTCGATGGTAGCCTCTATGTCGTTTCACGTCGCAATATGATTGCCATTTTTGAAAAACAAAATAACCTAAATGATGGTTTACGCTTTCTCACTCAAGAACGCGTCAATTACCCACAACATGCCAGTTTTTTATATCAGGCTCAGGCTGAAATTCTCAGAAAAATGGGCAATAAAAAAGCAGCCATTCGCCTATTAGATGAAGCGATCAAAAGCATTACAGATGACCCTGAACTGATCTACGCCGAAGTGCTGATGCTCGATCCGAATATGGATCGGGATAAACTTGATCGGGCATTAAAGCAATTATTACAGATTGAACCCAATAGCCCGACCTATTTAAATGCCTATGCCTATACCCTTGCCTTGCAAAATCGCCGACTGAACGAAGCCAGAGAATACGCTGAACTTGCACTGGAATATGCACCTGAACAAGCTTCAATATTGGATACGCTGGGCTATATTGCCTTTTTACAAAATGATTTTCCTGCCGCGGCTGATTCATTGGGGAAAGCATATAACTTAAGTCAGAACGTCAATATCGGCGTTCGATTTGCCAAAGCCTTGTACATGCAAGGTGATCTGGACAAATACACTCAAGTGTTACAACAGCTGAAACAAAAGCATGCAAATGATCCACAATTACAACAGCTTGATGGATTAATCTTACCGTTAAGTACCAAAAAGAGTTAATTTATGAATACGCTTTCTCAAACCTGTATTGCACTTTGTTGTTCCAGCGCGTTGTTTTTAACAGGTTGTCAGCATTTTACCCAACCACAACTACCAAAGAGCACTCAAGAAAGCGAAAATCAATTTAACCTACAAGGTAAAATTGGCGTACGAACCCCACAACAAACAGGCAGCGCTTTTTTTACGTGGGCACAACAACAGCAAAACTTTGATATCGAATTAACTGGCATTTTGGGGATGGGTAAAACTCAAATTCAGGGAAAAAATGGCAAAGTTACTCTGAATAGTGCAAAAACGGGACTTATTACAGCATCCTCTCCAGAAGAGTTACTTGAACGTGCAACAGGATGGCAAGCTCCGATTACCCACATTATTAGTTGGGTACAAGCCAGACCTGCAACTACACAGGCTCAAACCACTCAAGATGCCAATGGTCGAATAAACCATATCCAAGAAGATGATTGGAATGTTGATCTCAGCTATGATGCAGAGCAAAAATTACCGAATAAACTTATTTTAAAGCAGACACTTGAAGATAATAAAGAAAACCGTATTACAATGGTCATTCAAAATCGTTAAATCAAGTGAAGATAATGATTCGGGTTCCCTCTCCTGCCAAACTTAATTTGTTTCTGCATATCACAGGTCGTCGCGCAGATGGCTATCACGAATTGCAAAGCATTTTTGAGTTGATTGATTTATATGACTGGATGAACTTTTATCCAAATGATGATTCAGCCATAGAAATCGTAGGGCTTGAACAAGTCGATCTGAAAAATAATTTAATTTATCGTGCCGCAGAAATATTAAAACCTTATGCTCAAAAATTATGCGGCCTAAAGATTGAAATCGAGAAAAATATCCCGATGGGTGCAGGGCTAGGCGGAGGTTCATCCAATGCTGCCACTACCCTTATTGTGCTCAATCAACTCTGGCAATGTGGTCTCAATATTCAGCAACTGGCAGAGCTTGGATTACAGTTGGGCGCTGACGTTCCTGTGTTTGTGCATGGGCAAAATGCATGGGCAGAAGGTGTCGGTGAACATTTATCATTCATAGACTTAGCTCAAAAACAATACATCATTTTAAAACCTGACTGTTTTATCAGCACTCAATTACTTTTTTCGCAAAAAACATTGACAAGAGATTCCAAGCCTACTACATTTTGCGCCTATCAGTTAAAGCCATCCAGCTTTGGAAATAACTTTGAGCCTATTGCTAGAAGTCTATATCCACAGGTTGATGAAGCGATGCATTATTTAGATCAATTTGGTCAGGCAAAGCTTACAGGAACAGGTGCTTGTGTTTTTACTGAGATCAATGCTGAAATGAATATTGCTGAAATTGTTGAAAATGCGCCATGTAAAGCTTATGTGGTGAATAGTTTAAAACAATCTCCACTCTATGATTTTCGACTTTGAAGATAGGGGCGTCGCCAAGTGGTAAGGCACCGGGTTTTGATCTCGGCATCCGTTGGTTCGAATCCAGCCGCCCCTGCCAATCACATCTGAGATTTCTGTATTAGGGGCGTCGCCAAGTGGTAAGGCACCGGGTTTTGATCTCGGCATCCGTTGGTTCGAATCCAGCCGCCCCTGCCATTACAGATTTCACATTAGGGGCGTCGCCAAGTGGTAAGGCACCGGGTTTTGATCTCGGCATCCGTTGGTTCGAATCCAGCCGCCCCTGCCATTTACATCATGAAAGTCAGACTGGTTTTTACTTTGTTTTTTGTTGATTTTTCTTGACATAAACAGGTAAAAATATTAAAGTTCTGCCGCATTAGGGGCGTCGCCAAGTGGTAAGGCACCGGGTTTTGATCTCGGCATCCGTTGGTTCGAATCCAGCCGCCCCTGCCATATAACAGATTGTTCCTTAAACTACCCGTTAGAAAAATGAAATATTTTTCTTTTGCGCTCGGGCAAAGCATTGCTTTACCCCTTTGGAAAATCATGCTTTTTTCCCTTGCGCTCGGGTGAAGCGTTGCTTCACGTAATCCTCGCTCAGGTGCTTCATGCCCAATCTTGTCGTTTTTAGTGGAACTGCTCATCCACAATTTGCTCAAAAAGTCGTTAGTCATTTGCACATCCCTCTGGGAGCCGCTGCTGTAGGTAAATTTTCTGATGGTGAAATCACTGTCGAAATTACTGAAAATGTGCGTGGCAAAGACGTTTTCATTGTTCAGCCTACCTGTGCACCCACCAACGATAACCTGATGGAAATTCTGGTGATGGCAGATGCCTTGCGTCGTGCCAGTGCGGGACGTATTACGGCTGTGATTCCATATTTTGGTTATGCTCGTCAAGACCGTCGTCCACGTTCAACGCGTGTACCTATTACTGCAAAAGTCGTTGCAGATATGCTGACTACAGTTGGTATTGACCGTGTGGTGATGATTGACTTACATGCTGACCAAATTCAGGGCTTCTTTGATATTCCTGTCGATAACATTTATGGTACTCCTGCATTGCTTGCTGACTTACGTCAACAACAGCATCACAACTTAATGGTCGTTTCGCCAGATGTTGGTGGTGTTGTTCGTGCGCGCGCAGTGGCCAAGCAAATGGGTGATATTGATTTAGCGATTATCGATAAACGTCGTCAAAAAGCCAATGAATCGCAAGTGATGCATTTGATTGGTGATGTAAAAGACCGTGATTGTGTCATTGTTGATGACATGGTCGATACAGCAGGTACATTGTGTAAAGCAGCCGATGCACTTAAACAATTTGGTGCGCGCCGTGTGATTGCATATGCAACTCACCCTGTTCTTTCAGGTAAAGCGATTGAAAACCTGACTAATTCTGTGATTGATGAATTGGTTGTGACAGATACCATTCCTCTTTCTGTGGAAGCGCAGAACTTAGGCAAGATTCGTCAAGTCTCAGTTGCGGGCATGGTTGCTGAAACAATTCGTCGTATTAATAACGAAGAATCTATTAGCGCAATGTTCGATAGTTATCTATAATAGCGCAGCTTTTTTTTCTAAACCCTAGCTTTGGCTGGGGTTTTCTATCACTAAACTGGTCGCAAGTTTAGTTTATTTAAACCTTAATGAGGATTTACTCATGGCAAATTTCGTATTAAACGCTCAAGCGCGTGCTGACGACAAACAAGGGAAAGGTGCGAGCCGCCGCCTTCGTCGTGAAGCATTAATTCCTGCTATCATCTATGGTGGTAATGCAGAGCCTGTAGCAGTCACTTTAGAGCTTCGTGAAGTTGTAAAAGCTTTAGAAAGCAATGCTTTCTTTGAAGAAGTTGTTGAAATCAAAATTGGTGACAAAGTTGAAAACGTAAAAATTCAAGCGTTACAGCGTCACCCTGCTAAAAACACACCAATGCACGCAGACTTTAAACGCGCGTAAGTTGTGTTGAGCATAAATTAGTGTCAAATATTTCGCTAATTGTTGGTTTGGGCAATCCCGGTACGGAATATGCCCAAACTCGCCATAATGCAGGTTTCTGGTTTGTTGAGCAACTTGCAGATCAATATGGCATAACCCTCAAAAAAGATCCCAAATTTAACGGTTATACAGGACGTGGTACAATACAAGGACATGATGTTCGCCTATTGATTCCAACCACATTCATGAACCGATCTGGTCAAAGTGTTGTTCCTTTTGCCAAATTCTATCAAATTGCTCCAGAATCCATTTTAATTGCTCATGATGAGTTGGATATGAATCCAGGTGTGATTCGGCTTAAAAGTGGTGGTGGGCATGGTGGTCACAATGGTCTACGTGACATTGTTCCACATATCGGTTCAAACTTTCATCGTTTACGCATTGGTATTGGTCATCCAGGTTCTAAAGAACGTGTTTCAGGACATGTGCTCGGTAAAGCACCTAAAGATGAACAGCAATTAATGGACGATGCAATTCATCATGCATTATCCAAAGTGAAATTGATGGTCGATGGTCAAATTTCACAGGCAATGAATCAAATCAATGCTTACAAACCCAATTAACATGATTTGTTGAATATTCCTGCTTGCCATACGCCTTTTTTAAGAGCAAAATGCGCATGCAAATGCCGACTCAAAAAGTCAGATTAGGTTTCAACCTTAAGATCATACGCTTAGGTCAACTCAGGAGACGCTAGCCATGCTATCTCGTTTATTAAAATGCAAAATTCACCGTGCAGTGGTTACGCATGCCGAACTTCATTATGAAGGTTCTTGTGCAATTGACGGCGTATTAATGGATTTAGCAGGAATTCGCGAATACGAAGAAATTCATGTCTGGAACGTCACCAACGGTAAACGTTTTGCGACTTATGCGATTCGTGGTGAAGACAATTCGGGTATTATTTCAGTCAATGGTGGCGCAGCACATCAGGCTGATGTGGGTGATCTTGTGATTATTGCAACATTTGGTGACTTTACTGAAGCCGAAGCAAATGCCCATAAACCACGTTTAGTTTATGCGAATCCAGATAACACTGTAAATCACACTGCAAACTGTATCCCAGTGCAAGTGGCTTAAAAATTAGAAATGAATAAAAAGCTCGCATTTGCGGGCTTTTTTATGCCTATTTGAAATAAGCTTTGAACCTATTGTTCTAAAAAAGTACTCGTTTTTTAGTTGAAAAAGACTATAATTATTGAACATCGCTTCAGGGCGGGGCGTAATTCCCCACCGGCGGTAAACTCAACATGAGTAAGCCCGCGAGCGCTTGGCTGTATCTGGTCAATCGCAGATTTGGTGCAAATCCAAAGCCGACGGTATAGTCCGGATGAAAGAAGACGACGTTCCACAGTAGAACATTTCTGTTCTATTGTCACGACCCTATTTCTGCATCAGTCCTGAAATGTTTAACCGTAACTTTACGAGAGCATTTCACATGTCTAGTTTAATTCAACCTGAAATTTTCTTTTCAGCTCTATCCCCTGCCGAACAACGAATTCAACAAGCCTTAGAAGATATACGTCAAGGTAAACCTGTTTTGGTGATGGACGATTTTGACCGCGAAAATGAAGCGGATCTGATCGTTGCCGCAGAAACATTAAATGTAGACACCATGGCACGCATGATCCGTGATGGTTCTGGAATTGTCTGTTTTTGCTTAACGGAACAGCTTGCCGACCATTTAGACTTACCGCCAATGGTACAAAATAACTCAAGTCAGTTTCATACTGCATTTACTGTGACGATCGAAGCAGCTCAAGGCGTAACTACGGGTGTATCTGCACAGGATCGCGTCACTACAATTCATACCGCGATTAAAGATGGTGCTGTTGCTGGTGACCTCAATCGCCCTGGCCATGTATTTCCTTTACGTGCGCGTAATGGTGGCGTTTTAACACGTCGGGGGCATACTGAAGCAACTATTGATCTAGCTCGAATAGCAGGTTTAAAACCAGCAGGTGTGTTGTGTGAACTTACGAATCCAGACGGGACAATGGCAGCAGGTATTCAGGTTTTAGCTTATGCTCAAACCCATCACCTCACCGTGATTACCATTGAAGAGTTAGTTCAATATCGAATGGAACATCATAT
>NZ_CP078523.1:398655-400775 GCF_019264745.1 Acinetobacter sp. Colony158
AAAATGAGTACGCATCCCATCTGCGCGTAACCACGCAAAATCATAACTGGCCTGTGCTAAAGACAGAATTCGTCTTTCAAACTCCACCCATAACGGTTTAACCTGATCAACTGTAATTGCTAGTCCACTTTCATCAGCCAGATGCTTATTTTTTTCACATAATTTCAGTGCATGATAAAGCTTACGTCCAGTTGTAGCATGTTCAAGTACACGAACACGCTTTAACTCTAGAAATTGCATCACCACGATTAAATTGGCATTGGGTAACATCGGAATCAAAATTTGATCCAATTGCAAATCCAAGCGTTTCCATATCGTCAACTGCTGTTCGGAAGTGAAGGTATTCCAACGAATAATTTCATGATTAAAACGTCGACAGCCACGACATACGTTGTCCCCGAACGTGGTCGAACAACGTCCTGCACATGGGGTTATCGTTGGAATGCGGCGATCATTACTCAAAATTTGTCTCTCTGCGTAAAGCCCCAATCAAATGGAGCTTCGTTTATTCCAGTTCATCTGCTTATACTATATCTTGTATGCAATGAAATTTTAACCACAATACTTGGTATTTTGAATAGAAATACGACAGTTATTTGATGTATATCTTCACACCGCGGATATCTCACTGTAATCAGAAAGATTTTATTATGAGCTAAATACTTTTTTAGATTTTGAAATAATCCCTATGAAATGTATTACTTTCTCGCCTAATTCTATATTTCGCGCTAAAATACGCGCCAGAATTTTTCTCTCATCTTTTGGAGTTTTCCATGAACGCTACTGTAGAACAGCTTGCACCTGTAGAACAGCAAGCGACCACTGATTGGGTTGTTGCCGCGCTATATCAATTCAAAGAAGTCAATGATGCTGCCGATTTACAGCAACGTCTTCTGGATCTAGTCAAAACCATCAATCTGTGTGGAACTCTGATCGTTGCAAGTGAGGGAATTAACGGTACGGTTGCGGGTGATCGTCAGGCCATCGATACGATTCGTCAGTTTTTATTGAATGAAGGTTTTCAGGCGATGGAATACAAAGAGTCACTAAGCTCTGAAAAACCGTTTCGTAAAATGAAGATCAAACTTAAACAAGAAATTGTGACCTTAGGTGTTGAGGTCAAACCACGTGATTTAGTCGGCCATTATCTTGATCCCAAAGAATGGAACGAACTGATTAGCCGTGACGATGTGATATTGGTCGATACCCGCAATGACTATGAATATAAAGCGGGAACATTTAAAGGCGCGATTGATCCAAAAACTGAAACTTTTCGTGAGTTTCCAGAATACGTTAAACAAAATCTGGAACAGCACAAAGACAAAAAAATTGCCATGTTTTGTACAGGCGGGATTCGCTGTGAAAAATCAACTTCTTTACTTTTGCAAGAAGGTTTTAACGAGGTTTATCATCTCAAAGGCGGTATTTTAAAATATCTAGAAGAAACGCCTGCCGAAGAAAGCTTATGGGAAGGCGAATGTTTTGTATTCGATGGTCGAACTGCGGTGACGCATGGCGTGGAAGAAGGTCAGAATATCAAATGTCATGCCTGTGGCTGGCCTTTAACTCCTGAAGAATCAGCTTTACCAAGTTATGAACATGGCGTGTCATGCGTGTACTGTATCGACAAAACTTCTGAGAAACAAAAAGAAGGTTTCCGTATGCGTCAGTCACAAATTGCCGCCGCAAAACGTAAGCGTCTTTAAGATTTCTATGCATTCATGAATAGATTTAAGCCGAAATTCGTATTTCGGCTTTTTTATGGTTTTACGCCATTTGCCCTAAGATAAAAAATTGTCCCGAGGCCAAAACCACTTTATCTAAAACTTGCATGCCCAAAGCATCATGGATTTTGAGGGAAATAGGATTATCCGCATCGATAAAAGCCACAATGGCATCGAATCCTTCAGCTTTTAGTTCTTTTAAGGCTTGATCATGTAAGGTTTTGGCAACGCCTTTGCCACGAAACTGATCATCGACCAAAATCGGACCATAAGCTGCATAGCGTAAATCTGCCAAAGGGGTTTCCTGCAAAATTAAAATATTGGCATGCTCTTGAATATACGCCAAAATTTCTGGTCCTTTGGATTCAATTTCACGTTGTATCACTAAGAACCCAG
>NZ_CP078523.1:402106-478189 GCF_019264745.1 Acinetobacter sp. Colony158
CTTTAAGTTACATGCGTGATTATGTAGGGAAATGTATAAAAAAAATTTAGTCCGCTTATTTACATAAGAAAGATTTAAAAACAGCGACTTAATCTTTAATATCAATTTATTTACCAATACATATTTATGGACAATTGGATCATCCAGATCATTGAGAGTCTGGGCTATTTTGGCATCGCTTTTTTGATGTTTCTGGATAATGTTTTTCCTCCCATTCCCTCAGAAGTCATTATGCCGAGCGCGGGCTATACCGCCTCTCGTGGGCAGCTTCAGATTGTAGGGGTGATTATTGCAGGCAGTATAGGGTCGATATTGGCTGCTGCCGTTTTGTATGCCATTGGTCGTAAAATCCCAAAAACGGCACTGTTTAGATGGGTCGATCGTTACGGGCGATACTTATTTATTCAATCAAAAGATTTAGAGAAAGCGCTGAATTGGTTTGAACGGTATGGACATCGTATCGTGTTTTGGGGGCGAATGATTCCTGCGGTTCGCTCTTTAATTAGTATTCCTGCCGGCATGAGTCAAATGCCTTTTAGCAAGTTCATGCTGTATAGCAGTTTAGGTACCATTATCTGGACCACATTTTTAGCCTGCATCGGTTTTTATTTTGGTGAAAATCAAGAACTGATGTTTACGATTATGCATCGGGTAGGATATATCATTTTAGCCATTACCTTATGCTTTTGTGCATGGTGGCTCTATCGTAAATTTTATAAAATTAAACCGAGGTAACTATGCAACACGAATTTTGGCACCAGCGCTGGCAGGAAAATCGAATCGGATTTCACCAATTTATGCCAAGTCCGCTCATGGTTTCATATTTTAATGAATTAAATTTAAAGCCTAATTCACGTGTTTTTGTGCCTTTAAGTGGTAAAACACTCGATATTCGCTGGTTGCTCCAACAAGGCTATCGTGTGATTGCAGTTGAACTCAGCCAAATTGCAGTGGTTGCTTTAATTGAACAACTCAACACAGATTTTGGATTTGATTTTGAAATGTCAGAACAAAATAATTTGATTCATTATTCACATCCACAAATCGATATTTTTGTCGGTGACTTTTTTGATCTGACTCAAAAACAATTGGGACAAGTCGATGCGATTTATGATCGTGCTGCGCTGATTGCCTTGCCTTATGAAATGAGACAACAATATGCACAACACCTGATTCAGATCAGTCAGGCGGCACCTCAATTTCTGATCAGTTATGAATATGATCAGGGCAGCTTTGAGGGGCCTCCATTTTCCGTTGAATCTGACGAGATTCAACAGCTTTATCATCATGTTTATGACATCAAATGTTTAACAGAACAATATGTGGATGCGCAAAAAAACAAAGGAGATCATCCTCGCAGTAAAGTCTGGTTACTTCGCACGAAAATATAAGCATAAAAAACACCTCAGTTTGAGGTGCTTTTATTATTGCCTTGCTTCACTTCGTAAAGTGAACATTTAATTAGGCGTGTGATACATCAGATACAATTCATTTAAATTATCTGGAATTTCTTCCGCCAATTCGTCCATCAACTGACCATTACGACGGAAAGATTCCATTTGAGGATCTTCTTCATCAATGCCACTAAACACCATGATTGGCAAAGTCAAATCCACTAGTTGTTCTTCATATTCTGGTGCAAACCACGCCTCTTCATTTAGGAACATTGCATCGACAAAACCGACGCTCCAGTCGCCTAAACTTGAATCCACGTCTGCTTCTTCAATTTCAAATGGAAACTCAATCCCTTCTTCATTTGCCAAGTTTTGACGAATTGAATCTAGCCAAAGTTTAATTTGTTCAATAATCGCAGCAGGAACTTTTTTCTGATTGCTTTCAAATAACTCATCTAACCAGCGATCAAACTGCGGGCCAACTGCAATCGCACACAGAAAACCATGAGTGGCCGCAAAATCCAGACCATGTTCATTTTGGTCACCATCAAGATAATCACTTAATTGATCTAAATCCAAGGTACTCATTGTTTATCCAGTGTTATCAATAAATAGCATATAGCATAACATTTTCAGTTCGCTATGCGGTGTCTGATTGTATTAGTCTTCGTCATCCAGATCATCGTCATCAAAGTCATAATCAAAGTCTTTTAACTCACGCTCTAAACGGCGTTGTGCCAAAAGATCATCAATTAAACGTCGCTTTTCCAATGACTCTTTTGCACTGATTTTGCCTGATGCTTCATCAAAACTAACATCATCATCATCACCGTAGCTATCATCTAATTCAAAATCTGTAGAAGACACTAAAACTACCTCGTAGTGAAAAAATGTGAATAGGTCTAGGCGCTATTTATCTTGCCTAATCTGGCATGTCAAGTTTTTTTTATTTTTTTCGACTTTAGCGGATTATTTGTATCTTTTTTCATCAAAAAATTTGTATATTGATAAAACTCTTGCTAACGTCTATCGATAATTCTTGATGAAAAATTTAGGATGACATAACTTGAAAAAAACAATTCCAACCCAATATTCAAAAAATAGCTGTGAAATCAAATATATTTTTTAATTCAGATGTAACCGATCAAATCGAAAACATTTAGAGCGAATTGTGCTATCATGCACGGTTTTTTACTGCCACAGATTCAACGAAGAGTAAGCAAAGATGAGCGATATGCATTCCCCTACTTCCCAAGTAGCGGCTCTGATTAGCCGAGGCAAAGAACAAGGTTACTTAACCTACGCTGAGGTCAACGATCATCTCCCAGACTCAATTACCGAAAGCGAACAGATTGAAGACATCATTCAGATGCTTCAGGACGTTGGTATTCCTGTGCATGAACGTGCGCCTGAATCTGATGATGCAATGTTTGGCGAATCCACCGAAGCTGCCGATGAAGTTGCAGAAGAAGAAGCGGCTGCGGTATTGGCATCGGTTGAAAGTGAGCCTGGGCGTACGACTGACCCAGTGCGTATGTACATGCGTGAGATGGGAACAGTTGAGCTCCTGACTCGTGAAGGTGAAATCAGCATTGCAAAACGTATCGAGGAAGGTATCCGCGATGTCTTGCACTCAATCGCTTACTGGCCAAATGCTGTTGAAGTTGTATTACAAGAATATAATGACTTTTTAACTGGTGAACGTCGTCTTGCCGACATTCTTTCAGGTTATCTTGATCCTGAAACCGATGAAGACATTCCAGAAGTGCTTGAAGAAGAAGCTGAACTGGAGGAAGACGAAGAATCTTCATCTAAGACCACTAAAGAGGTGAAACTGGATGATGATGACGACGACGAAGAATCTGAAGGTGATGATGATTCTGAAGGTGAATCTGGTCCAGACCCAGAAGTTGCGAAAGTTCGTTTTGAAGAATTAGAAGCTGCGTGGAATAACACCAAAGCGGTGATTGAACAACATGGCCGTAGCAGTGAACAAGCCAATGAAGCTTTAGAATCACTTGCATCTGTGTTTATGATGTTCAAATTTACGCCACGTCTATTTGATATTATTTCAGAAATGATCCGTGGTACGCACGAACAAATCCGTGCCAATGAACGTGAAATCATGCGTTATGCAGTGCGTCGTGGTCGTATGGATCGTAATCAGTTCCGTACCAGCTTTCCTGGTCAGGAATCTAATCCAGCATGGTTCGATGAACAGATTGCAAAAGCCCCTGCTGAAATGCGTTCGTACTTAGAAAAAGTTCGTCCTGATGTCTTGGCATTCCAGCAAAAAATTGCCGATATCGAAAAAGATCTCGATCTTCATGTCCGTGAGATCAAAGATATTTCTAAACGCATGGCAGTTGGTGAAGCGAAAGCTCGTCGTGCCAAAAAAGAAATGGTGGAAGCCAACTTGCGTCTGGTGATTTCGATTGCCAAGAAATATACCAACCGTGGTTTACAATTCCTTGATTTGATTCAGGAAGGTAACATCGGTTTGATGAAAGCAGTGGATAAGTTTGAATACCGTCGTGGTTATAAGTTCTCGACATATGCAACATGGTGGATTCGTCAGGCGATTACCCGTTCGATTGCGGATCAGGCGCGTACCATTCGTATTCCTGTCCACATGATTGAAACCATTAACAAAATCAATCGTGTATCACGTCAGTTATTACAGGAAATGGGTCGTGAACCGACACCAGAAGAATTAGGCGAACGTCTAGAAATGGACGAAGTCAAAGTTCGTAAAGTGTTGAAAATTGCCAAAGAGCCAATTTCAATGGAAACACCAATTGGTGATGATGAAGATTCGCATTTGGGTGATTTCATTGAAGACTCAAACATCACTTCACCAGTGGATGCAGCGACTTCAGAAGGCTTGAAAGAAGCCACTCGTGAAGTGCTGGAAAATCTGACTGAACGTGAAGCCAAAGTCTTAAAAATGCGTTTTGGTATTGATATGCCAACCGATCATACTTTGGAAGAAGTGGGTAAACAATTTGACGTTACCCGTGAGCGTATTCGTCAGATTGAGGCAAAAGCGCTGCGTAAATTACGTCATCCTTCACGTTCTGAGCACTTGCGTTCGTTCCTTGAAAATGACTAATTTGAATCAATGAGCAGTCACTTGAAATTTGAGTGACTGTCCCCATTTAATATTCAAATACATACAACAATGCCTGCATTTTCGCAGGCATTTCATATGGAGAATGTTATGTTAGACCGTACTCCTTCTCGCGAATTACAAGAACATCTTTGGGTTTTTCCAATGGATTATCCAATCAAATTGATTGGTAATGCGGGAGATGAGCTTCGTACTGCTGTGATTGATATCTTGCAAAAACATTTTCCAGAATTTGATGGCGATTCACTCAAAGTGCAACCATCTCGCACTGGAAAATATCACTCGATTACTGCGCAATTGCGTTTTGATGAGCTTGAGCAAGTACATGCCTTATATGCTGACTTGGCTGCATGTGAACACATTCGTACTGCACTCTAAAACAAAGCGAGAAATAAAAAACACGCCTATAGGCGTGTTTTTTATGGCTGAACAGAATCTAAAATCAATGATCAGGTCTTTAATCAAATAAAAGTTGCTTCTTCAACCATCTCAACCAATTTATGAATGATTTTATAGCGCTTTTTATTCATGATTTACATACATCACATATAAATCAGTGTGATCCATGATTTTATTCATAACTAACTTCTTTATAATGAACAAGTATTTTGATTGAACATAGGGCTGACATTTGTGAATAACGTCATAATCAAACCAACTTTGACTATACGTCAATATCAAAACTTGACCCCTTATGCTGATCGTTTTCAAGAAATGAAAAATCTGACTGAACAACGGGATGAAAATACGCCCGATCAACTCTGGATTTTGCAACATCCAAATGTGCTCACGCAGGGACAAGCAGGCAAGCCCGAACATATTTTAATTCCAACTGATATCCCTGTGGTACAGTCCGATCGCGGTGGGCAAGTCACTTGGCATGGCCCGGGTCAAATGGTGATTTATTTTATGTTTGATTTAAATCGTCTAAAATGGAATGTCCGCACACTGGTCTCCTTCGCAGAACAGTTGATGATTGATCTATTAAATAAATATGCAATCAAGGGCTATGCTAAACCTGATGCACCAGGCGTTTATGTGGACGAACGTAAAATAGGCTCACTCGGCTTTAAAATCCGACGTGGACGCAGCTATCATGGATTAGCGTTAAATATTGATTGTGATTTAACTGGCTTTCAAACCATTAATCCTTGTGGCTATGCGGGGCTGGAGATGGTTCGCTTATCTGACCTTGTTCAAGATTATCCAACGTTTGAACAGCTTGCTTCAGATGTAGTTGAATATTTTAACAACACCCATTACTTTAGTGACGTAGAAGTCACCTCTGCATAATTTACTTTATTTTTTCCAAAAAACTATTTAGAGTAATTACTCTAAAACTCAAAATTAGAATGTTAAAAGGGATAAACGTGTGATTTCAAGTAAAACCGTAAAACCCGCATTGCAAATGGGCTACGTCAAACTCATGATGGATGTGATTGGACGTGGTCTCGTGATGGCAAGTCAGGTCGATCAAGAAATACAAAATGAAGTGGCGAAATTTCCAGTAGGCTTTGTTTTATCCATGAATGTATTCCCTAATGGGCCTGCATTTGTCGCGAAAGTGACTGAAGATAAAAAATTGCAACTGATTTCGCTTGAACAGGGAAAACCTGATTTGACCATTACGTTCAAGCATTTAACCCATGCTTTTATGGTATTTTCATTTCAGGAAAGTACGGCACAGGCATTTGCAAATGACCGTATGATTGCTGATGGCGATGTCTCCAGTGCAATTCGACTGGTACGCTGCCTCAATAAAATGGAATCTCTAATTTTACCAAAAGTCGTGGCATCGCTCGCCGTAAAACAATATCCAACCGAACTTAGTTTGAAAGATAAACTCAGCGAAGCAGCCAATATTTATCTGAAAGTCGCACAGTCATACTTAAAACGGAGTGTATAAAATGGCTAAACCGTATTATGAATTTTTTTGTCCAGTTAAAGTCATTGCAGGCAGTGCTGCTTTAGAACACATTCCTTTTGAACTTGCGACTTTAGGTTCAAAACGCCCGATGATCATTACAGATAAAGGCGTAAGAGCAAATAAATTACTTGAGCCGATTGAAACGGCTTTTGCATCGACTGATGCTGAAATTGGCTATATTTTTGATGATGTACCGCCAGATTCAAGTCTGGAAACCGTCCGTAATGCTGCCCAGTTTTATCGTGACAACAACTGCGATGCAATTATTGCAGTCGGTGGTGGTTCTGTGATCGATACCTCAAAGGCAACCAATATTTTAGTGTCTGAAGGTGGTAACGATCTACTCAAGTATTCTGGTGCACATAATTTACCTAAACCACTCAAACCATTTTTTGTGATTCCAACCACATCTGGGACAGGTTCAGAAGTCACCATGGTTGCGGTGGTTTCAGATACGCAAAAGAATGTAAAGCTGGCATTTGCATCTTATTATCTCATGCCACATGCGGCGATTCTTGATCCACGTATGACGCAAACCCTACCTGCCCATCTAACAGCAATGACAGGTATGGATGCATTAACTCACTGTGTTGAAGCTTATACTTGTCTAGCTGCCAACCCTTTAAGCGATGCCTATGCAAGTGCAGGTATCAAAAAAATTAGTGAAAATCTATTTAATGTGATTGAAAATCCAAGCGATGCTCAAGGTCGTTTAGAGTTGGCACAAGCTTCAACCATGGGTGGAATTGCATTCTCTAACTCTATGGTCGGTTTGGTACATTCGCTTGGACATGCATTAGGTGCTGTTGCACACTTACCGCATGGTCTTTGCATGAACTTGTTCTTACCCTATGTGCTTGAGTACAATAAGGAAGTAAATGGCAACAAAATCGGTGAATTGTTACTGCCATTGGCGGGTGCAGATATTTATGCACAAACCCCTGCTCATCTTCGTGCTGAAAAAGCCATTGCGACTATTTTAGCCATGCGTGACCGTTTATTCATGATGACCAAATTGCCGCGTAATTTACGTGAAACAGGTAAAGTGACAGAAGCACAGCTTGATGAGATTGCAGAAAAAGCGCTCAATGATGGTTCAATTATCTATAATCCCAAAGAAGCGAACTTTGACGATTTAAAAGCCATTTTACAAAAAGCATGGTAATTTAAAACGCATTCGCTGTTGTTACTCTAAGTAAGAGTCTGAATTCTCAAGTCATTCAGACTCTTTTCTTTTTTTATGATTTTCATTCATCATTATTTTTAGCAAATTGGCAAAAAATTTGCTAAAAAATCCACAAAGTTACTGACAAAAGGCATCGATTTAGGATAGATTGGCGCACTTTACTTTTTCATATAGGGGGGATCGTTCGTCTCAAACGATCCTTAACAGACATGACTGATCCTTGATCAACGATTATGAGGATACGCCGTTGACAACTCACACTGGGACTCAACCTGCGGCTAAACTGCAAAAAAATCTTGTGCTATGGCACATCATTATCATCGGTTTGGCATACATTCAGCCCATGACTGTATTTGATACGTTTGGTCTCGTATCACAAGATAGCCATGGACATGTACCAACGTCATATATTTTTGCTTTAATTGCAATCCTACTTACGTCCATCAGCTATGGACATATGATTAGGCGTTATCCTTCTGCTGGCTCAGCATATACCTATGCACAAAAATCCATTCATCCCAATGTCGGGTTTATGGTGGGCTGGTCATCATGGCTCGATTATTTACTCTCTCCGTTGGTCAATATTATTTTGGCCGATATTTATCTGCGTGCGCTGTTTCCAGATGTCAATAACTGGATTTGGGTCATTGGCTTAACCATCATTATGACTGTGGTCAATTTGTTTGGTGCTCGTTTTGTGGCTCGTTTTAACAGTACGATTGTTTTTATCCAGATTGGTGTCATTTTCTACTTTACGTATAAAGTCTATTTGCTGCTCACTCAGGGCATGAATGCCGATGGTAGTTTAGATCAATCACAATACCAACTCTGGAGCATCGCACCTTTCTGGAATGAGATGACATCAATTGGTGCGCTGATCACAGGTGCAACCATTCTGTGTTTCTCATTTACTGGCTTTGATGCATTGTCATCTTTGGCGGAAGAAACCAAAGACACTGAAAAAGTATTGCCTAAAGCCATTTTCCTGACTGCATTAATTGCAGGGGTGATCTTTATTATTAGCACCTATTTTATGCAGATTTACTTTCCGAGTGACCCTGCAAATTACTTCAAGAAGATTGATGAAACCCAGCCTGAAATTTTATTGGCAATCGGTGGGATCACTTTCCAAACGGTGATTCTTTATTTTGCCATTGTCACGGTGATGGCTTCAGGGATTTCAGCCCATGCTGGTGTTTCACGTTTAATGTATGTGATGGGTCGTGATGGGGTCATTAACAAGAAAATCTTTGGACATATTAGTCCTAAGCTTTATACACCTACCTATAACATCATCATTGTTGGGGTGGTGGCGCTTGCAGCAGGTTTCCTTGATTTTGAACATATCGCCAATCTGATTAGCTTTGGTGCGTTAACTGCGTTTAGTTTTGTCAATTTCTCAGTGATTTCACGCTATGCATTGCGTGATGGACGTACCAAAAATATCAAAGATATTTTTAATTATATCGTCATTCCTGTACTTGGTTTTGCCAGTGTATTTATGATGTGGCTTGAAATCGATCAACTTGCACTGAAAATTGGTTTGATTTGGGCTGCGATTGGAGTCGGCTATTTAGCTTACAAAACTCGCGGATTCCGTTATCCACCTCCACAGCACAATGAACATGAATAAATTTTAAAAATAAAGGGCTTAGATAAGCCCTTTATTTTTTATTAGAGATTGGATTCAAAAGTATTACACTGATTTAAATCACCCGTTTTAAGTCCGACCTGAAACCAATGCATACGTTGCTGACTTGTACCATGGGTAAAGCTGTCTGGTACCACCTGACCTGTTGCCTGTTTTTGCAAATAGTCATCACCAATTTTTTGCGCGGCATCCATCGCCTCTTCGATATCACCTTGCTCTAAAAATTGGGTTCTTTGTTGATTATGATTTGCCCATATTCCTGCAAAACAATCAGCTTGTAATTCTAATCTAACCGAAAGCTGATTGCCTTGGGTACGACTACCTTGCGCCTGTGCTTGTTGTACTTGAGAAGAGATTCCAAGCAGATTTTGCACATGATGCCCTACTTCGTGTGCGATCACATAAGCCTGTGCAAAATCGCCTGCTTGATCTTGACGGGAAAGTTCAGTTTGATTTTGCTCACCCGATATTCCCATTTGCTGACGCATCTCTTTAAAGAAAGCGGTATCAATATAGACTTTTTGATCTGCGGGACAATAAAACGGCCCCATTGCAGCTTGAGCTGTACCACAGCCCGAACGAATCGCGCCAGAAAACATGACCAATTTGGGTGGAGTATAAGTTCCGCCTAACTGTTTAAAAATGGGTGACCAAGTATCTTCGGTATCTGCCAATACTGTGCCGACAAATTCAGAAGCCTCCTCCTGTTCAGGTGTCAGTTGTTGAGGAGCCTGATCACTGACCTGCTGTTGTTGAGTAACGCTTTTAGTCGCCTGATAAGCCATTTGTGGATCGACACCAAAAAACTTCCATGCCACAAAAGCAACAATTAAACCCAAAATACTAATACCACCTGCTTTGGCAGCGCCGCCGCCACGACGATCCTCCACATTGGTACTGATACGACGACCTTTCCAGCGCATAATTCACCTCTTATCTTTTATTATAATGATGACTTCATTCAACTCTATGAAGTTACTTTTTTAGGCCACAGCTTTTGAATTAAGCTTACAACCAATAATACGACGACACCAGCAATCATCCCTACTGCAAAATTGATCAACGTCGGGGTGATTGCACCAATAATATTACCAACGTTTGGAATCAGCTCCAGATGGTCTGTGGTATCTTCAGTAAAGTGATGTAACAATGGAATGGTATGCGCAATAATACCGCCTCCAACAAGGAACATTGCGATCGTGCCCACGATTGTCAGTGTTTTCATCAACTTTGGCGCAAATGCCAATAAACCGCGTCCTATGCTTTGTTTTACATTTGATGTTTGTTGCGTCAAATAAAGTCCTAAATCATCAATTTTAACAATCATGGCAACGAAACCATATACACCCACTGTCATAATAATGGCGATGATACTCAATACCGTCACTTTAGAGATAAAAGATGCGGCTGCCACCGTCCCCAGAGAAATCACCACAATTTCAGCTGATAAGATAAAGTCGGTACGAATCGCACCTTTGATTTTTTCTTTTTCATAGGTGACTAAATCAGTTTCATCTTTCACCAATTTTTCTGCGGCTTCTTCCGCTGTCGCTGCTTTTTTATGGTGTAAGGAATGAAGAACTTTTTCAACACCTTCATAGCATAAGAATAAACCACCAATCATCAGTAAAGGATTAATCAACCACGGCGCAATCACACTAATGAGCAATGCCAAAGGCACCAAAATCAATTTATTAATAAAAGATCCTTTGGCCACGCCCCAAACCACAGGAAGCTCACGATCAGCGCGTACTCCACTGACCTGTTGAGCATTTAAAGCCAAATCATCGCCCAGTACGCCTGCTGTTTTTTTTGCTGCCATTTTACTCATGACGGCAACGTCATCCAGCACAGTGGCAATATCATCTAATAATAAAAGTAAGCTACTCGCCATTTAATTTTCCTTAGGTTTTTTAGGCTTCTTTTTTATTGTGACTGACATTAAAAAAAATTATGCCGTACAATGTCGCCTATTCAATCGTTTAATGATATGTAGATTCATACTACTTTGGAATAGAGAATGAGTAATCTTGATCATCGTCCAATTATTTTGACTGGCGACCGTCCCACTGGACAGCTTCATTTAGGCCATTTTGTAGGTTCACTACGCTCACGTGTAGGTTTACAGGACAGCCATCATCAACATTTATTATTGGCAGATGCTCAAGCCTTAACAGATAATGCAGATAATCCAGATAAAGTACGCCGTAATATCCTAGAAGTTGCACTGGACTACTTAGCAGTAGGCATCGATCCTGCTAAAACCACAATTTGCGTTCAGTCTTGCTTACCGGCACTGAATGAATTGACCATGCTTTATCTGAACTTTGTGACCGTCGCACGTCTTGAGCGCAATCCAACGATCAAATCTGAAATTCAGATGCGTGGCTTTGAGCGCGATATTCCCGCTGGTTTCTTATGCTATCCAGTGGCACAAGCGGCTGATATTACCGCATTTAAAGCGACTGTAGTGCCTGTGGGTGAAGACCAGATCCCGATGATTGAACAGACCAATGAAATTGTTCGTCGCGTCAATCGCCAAATCGGTCAAGACTTATTGCCTGAATGTAAAGCCCTGCTTTCAAACATGGCACGTTTACCAGGTTTTGATGGTAAAGCCAAAATGTCTAAATCATTGGGCAATACCATTGTCTTAAATGCTTCGGATAAAGACATTAAAAAAGCAGTTAATGCCATGTATACCGACCCGAATCATCTGCGGATTGAAGATCCAGGTCAGGTTGAAGGTAATATTGTATTTACTTATCTGGATGCTTTTGATCCAAATCCAGAAGAAGTCGAAGAATTAAAAGCACATTATCGTCGCGGTGGTTTAGGTGATGGTACGGTGAAAAAGCGCCTTGAAGGAATTTTAAAAGATTTAATTAGCCCAATCCGTGAACGTCGTGAAGAATTAGCTAAAGATCCAGATTACATTATGGATGTATTACGCGATGGTACTGAAAAATGCCGGATCATTACTCAAAATACATTAGATGAAGTCAAAGATGGTTTAGGTTTATTTAAATTCTAAATTAAATCATTGTCTTATTTAAAGGCTCTTATTATTAAGAGCCTTTTTTATGAATGATTTTCTTTAAAGAAATAGCAATACATTATTTAAATGATATACAGCTCACAAAATAATCGCTTTATTAACGTGATTTAACACTACTTAACGTGAATACCAATGAATTTGGTCAGTTATAAAATTACTATAAGTCATGAAAGTTATGAATTTCCCCAATTTCATGACATTTCTCCTTAACCGAAGCTGTTTATAACAGATTCGTTGTTCTGCGTAATGATCACCCCAATCATTGCGCTTTTTTTTGTTTAAAATTTACTCTAGTAGTAAATCATATATTTCACGCATTGTCTGCTACTTATTAAAAAAAAATTAGAATTATTTATTTGAGGGCTTTTGTTATTTAAATTACCTTTAAAAAATAAATTGAATAAAATTGATAGACTTAGAATAGACTTTATAAATGATAAATGTTATCGTTTTTAAATTACTTGTGAAAAGACAGTAATAACAATAATTTAATTTCAATAAGATAAAGAGCCGCTTTATGTTGTGGGACTTGTTTACTCATCCTTCAAATTATATTTTCAGCATTAGTTTAGTTTTATGTTTTGCCATTGGAATACTTGAACTTATCTTGCTTATGATTGGAGGTTCATCTCAAGTTTTAGATCAATTTCTTCCAGAGCAGTTAAGTGATTACCAACCTGATGTCGATTTAGATGCCGATCAAGGCATGCTCTGGCAATTTTTTGACTGGCTATATCTGGGCAGAATCCCTTTATTAATCTGGTTAATTGTTTTTCTTACCACTTATGCCCTGACCGGTTTTATCATACAGGGAACATTTTATACCTTTACTGAACATTATTTTTCAGTATGGCTGATTGCCCCTGCGGTACTTTTTTTGTCAATGCCTTTTGTACGTTGGGCTTCTGCTCTAGTCAGCAAAATCATACCAAAAGATGAAACCACAGCAATTTATAGTGAAGATTTGATTGGGCAACCAGCAAAAATTATTTTAGGGATTGCTCAAGCCAATTCGCCCGCTCAAGCTAAAGTAAAAGATCAATTCGGACAAACACATTATGTCTTGGTTGAACCAGAACAAGATGAAAGCTTTCAACAGGGACAAATCGTTATTTTAACTCGAAAAACCAAACTCGGTTTTCAAGCGATTTCTCAACTTACAAATGATTAAGAGACAATAATATGTTTAATTCTGCTCTTTTTGAGATTCTCATTTTTGCTGGCATCATTCTTGTTGCCCTTGTGATTATTGGCATCATTATCGCCCGTCTTTATCGACGTTCAAGCAAAGAAGTTTCTTTTGTGCGTACAGGCTTTGGGGGTGAAAAAGTCATTTTAAATGGTGGTGCAATCGTACTTCCTGTTTTACATGAAATTATTCCAGTGAATATGAACACCTTGCGGCTTGAAGTAAAACGTGCGGCTGATCAGGCACTGATTACGCGTGATCGTATGCGTGTCGATGTCATGGCTGAGTTTTATGTACGGGTCAAACCGACTGCCGAATCGATTGCCACAGCGGCCCAAACGCTGGGTAAAAAAACTATGTCTCCTCAGGAACTCAAAGATCTGGTTGAAGGTAAATTTGTTGATTCTTTACGTGCCGTTGCCGCTGAAATGGCGATGGAAGAGTTGCATGAAAAACGCGTAGATTTTGTACAAAAAGTTCAGCAAGTTGTATCTGAAGATCTATTTAAAAATGGTCTGGAACTGGAAACGGTGTCTTTGACTGGACTGGATCAGACCAGCTTTAAGTTTTTCAATCCGCAAAATGCATTTGATGCAGAAGGCTTGACCAAACTGACTGAAACCATTGAAGACCGTCGTAAAAAGCGCAATGACATTGAACAGGACGCAGATTTAGCAATTAAAGCCAAAAATCTTGAAACTGAACAGGCGCGATTGCAGATTTTGCGTGAAGAAGAGTATGCAAAATTGCAACAAGAACGCGAGATTTCGATTCGCCGTGCTGAACAACTTGCAGAAATTGCGTCGCAAGAAGCAGCAAAAAAACGCGAAGCGGAAGAAGCACGAATTGCGGCTGAACGGGAAGTTGAAATCAAACGCATTGCTTCTGCTCGTGATGTCGAAAATGAAAATATTTTAAAAGCCCAATTGATTCAAAAAGCGCAGGTTGAGCAAAAGAAAACCATTGAACTGGCGGAACAAGATCGCGCGATTGCGATTGCTGAAAAGTCCCGTGCTGAATCTGAAGCCAAGGCGTTGGCAGATCAGGCTCGCGCAGCCGCAGTAAAAGCCGAAGAAGAAGTATTAACTGTTCGTGAAACCCAACGCGCAGAGCGTGAAAAAGCGGTCGAATTAGTCGCAGCAAAGCAAGCGGCTGAAAAAGATGCAATTGCTATTACGGTAGCAGCAGAAGCCTCTAAACAAGCCGCTGTCGATGATGCTGAAGCGGTACGTATTGCAGCAGAGGCTGAAGCGGAAAAATTACGCTTAAAGGCAAAAGGTGAATCTGATGCCAAAATGCTACTCGCGCAGGCTCAGGAAAAACAATATCAAGTAGATGCCGAAGGTACTCGCGCGGTCAATGAAGCATCTAATGTTCTATCGACTGAACAGGTCGAAATGCAAATTCGCCTTGCGTTGATGAAATATCTACCTGAAATTATTCGTGAAAGCGTTAAACCGATGGAAAATATTGATGACATCAAAATTTTGCAGGTGAATGGTTTAAATGGTTTCGCAACCGGCGCAAATCTAGGCGAAGGTCAGGAAAATATGCAAACGTCTTTGTCTGATCAAGTGGTGAACAGTGCGCTGCGTTATCGTTCTCAAGCGCCTTTAATTGATAGCTTGATGAATGAGTTAGGCTTACAAGGCGGTGATATGAATGGTTTTACTCAAAATTTAAAGTCCAATACACATAAACAATAATAAAACGTGCAGAAATCAATCTCGATGAAAATGCGATTTAGCTTCGCATTTTCATCAAGTTAAATTGATATCAAAAACGATAACTATAACCGATAGTGTAAACCACAGGATTGACATCCAGTCGTCCAATCTTTTGCCCATCAAGTTTGACATCACTTTCAACCTGTGCATAACGTACGTCAGCAAAGACACCCCAGTTTTTAGCATCTGCTGGTTGAAAATTAAATCCGATCTGGCCTGCATAACCATAAGTGACATCTGCTTTGAGCTTGGCATCACTTCCAATTAATTTTTCATCCCAAGGAATCGCGACGGTAAGCCCTGCCCCAATATAAGGCGTAAAACGTGTGGAGTTTCTAAAATGATATTTTGCAGTCAGGGTTGGCGGTAAATGTTTAAATTTGGCGGCATCCACTCCATTTAACTGAATATCATGCTGAAACGGTGCTAAGGCAAGTAATAATTCTGCGGAAAATGGAGAATTTCCAAAAAAATATTCAACTGATGGCGTCGCATTAAATTCATTACTGACGTCTGCTTTGGCACCAGCCAAGACACCATTATCATGTGCAGGCGCGAGAAAGCTTCCCCCTAGTTTGACTTGCCAGTTTTCGGCATGAGTCAGGGGCATAGTGCCTAGAACCATCACAGTTACAAGTAACCCTTTATATCGTTTTACATCTATAAGCATGCTTAGCTTACCTCTATCATTTTAAATGCTGATTTATAAGTCTTGCCAAATACATATCAGTCTAAAAATAAATGATCTCTAAGATTTATTGTTCTTTGATTCAATCATTCTAAGTGACATATTCTATTATTTGGTCTAAACACTTTAATCAGATTAGATTTTTGATAGAAATAATTAATCACAATTTATTTATCTTAAATTTTCAATTAATGAAAACATGCTAAGTTTAACTGAATCACATCTATATATTAAAAAGATTCAGCTCTTGATTTAATTATTAGACCTCTTTCATCATTGTTTGAACCCTCTTTATTTTCCTATCATAGGAAGAAATAAAAAAGGTCTTATGAAAGAAGTTTATTCTATTGAATTTCAATCGTTAACTATGAAAAAATAAGTTTCAAAAGGCATTCAAGCGAATAGAATACCTTTTGAAATTAGAAGTATTTAAGTATTTTATAAATCTGTGTCATATTTAATTAGATTTCCGTGTTCATCAAAATGTAGAATCATATTCTTGGAACTTTTCATCGCATGAATATCACGTATATTTAAATTGAAACTTTGCGCAATCTGAGCTTCTGTTGCGGGTTCTGGTGCAGTACGTCTTTGAACATTATAAAAACGTATCCAATTATAAGATGCCCAGATAAATAAAATTAGAATTAAAATCGCAATACAGATTGCGAGGATATACAAGCTATATCGACCATTGTTGTTTAATGATAAAAACAACTGTTTGTAAATATTTTGCCCTTCAAACCACCAAAGAAAAACAGTAAAAATTGGCATAATCAGCCACATCCACAAACTCCACCCTAAAATTTGCAGTGAAAATCCAGCCCATTTATTTTTCACATATTCAGGTCGATCAATATATTGTGGAATATCCAGTGGGTTCTGATCGACATGACTATGCGAATGAATTTGATCATTTTTCATATTCTTTCTCTGCTCCAAAACCACGATCTGGACTCACCCAACGTGCTCGTTTCTGAGTTTTAAAAATCGTTTTAGGTAATGCAACGACAGTCGATAGCATGGCCAGTATCCAGAAAAAAAGTGGATACCAGATCACCCAAAAATAATTGCGAAAATGTCGACGATCATACTGACGATCAATCAACAAACTTACTAAAAACTGGATTAAACAGGTTAATCCTAAAATTACGCCATACCATTGTGGCCAAAGAGACTGAATCGCCCATTCTCCGGGTAAGCTAAAAAATAAACCGTAGAAATACAATACAAAAATACTAAACATCACATATGCCCAAACGACGCTGATTAGTGCCTCAAACGCAATCGGCCACATACGGCGTAGTCGCCATTTGAATATTTTAGGCACATAAGCAAAAATAACTTCAATCCCCCCTTGTGCCCAGCGTAGACGCTGCTTCCATAGTCCCTTAAAAGTTTCAGGCATATAGATATAACAGAGTGCCTGCGGGACATAATGTAAGTCCCAATGATCGAACTGTAAACGCCAAGAAACATCAATATCTTCAGTGATCATGTCGTCGCGCCAATAACCGATGCGATCCAGAGCCATTTTACGAAATCCCACAATGGCACCCGACACCGTGAATAAACGGCCGTAAGTTCGCTGCGCTCGTTTGATCAGCCCAATAATAGAAGAAAACTCACCGACTTGTATTTTAGCTAAAACGCTAGAACGATTAATAATTCGTGGATTGCCTGTCACGGCACCGACCCGTGGATAAGTCGTTAAATGATGCATCATCCAGAGTACAGTATAAGGATGTAGCAAAGCATCTCCATCGATACACACCAGATATTCATACTGACTCACCATCGCGCCTGCTCTTAAAGCATGCGCTTTACCCTGATTTTCTGCCAGATGCACAACACGTAATTGCGGATGCTGTTTTTCCAGTTCATTTAATATTTCACCCGTGCGATCAGAACTACCGTCATTAATCGCAATCACTTCGAAAGTTGGATACTGACTTTGTAGGGCGTATCGAATGGTTTGTCGAACTTGCTTTTCCTCATTAAAACAAGGAATAAGAATACTACAGCCTTCCTGACTTGGGCTCGGATGATCTGGCTGATTAAATTCACGTTTAAAATAAAACCATAGCCCCCCTGCAATCCACGCCCAAGCCATAAATAACGGATATAAAAAGGCAAAACCAAACACAACATCACTGATACGGAGCTGACTCAATTCAAACATTATTTGTGCTCCGCTTTAGAATCAAGAATATAGGGATCTTTATAATTCAATGCAGAATCATTCAAGCTTAAATCAACATATAAATTTTTCTGAATTGCCTGCCCCTGATTCAATTGATAATCTTCAACACCCAGTTTTTGTATCCCTAAGCTCTTAAGCTGTTGATAGGCTTTTTTATAAACCGTCCAATCTTTTGTCTGTTGTGGCGAAATATCAAAGCCAACCATTAAGCGTTGCTTTTCTAGGCTGCTTAATGGTTGACTGGCTTTCACAAAAGCCTTAAATGTATTCGGGGCATGCAATGGATCAAGCTCAACATAAATCAAATCGCTATACATTAGACCTTGTTCAAGTAATGGCTTTAATCCATTAAATTGTGAAATCTCAGGTTTTACTTTAAGCACGGTACGAAAATTGGTGCTGATATTGATCAGACCATTGGCTTTGGCTTTCACTTGCTCTTTGATTTTGAAAATCTGTTGAATATTTTGCTGGCATTGTTGATTCCAAGATTGAGTTTGCAACGCACAATCCAGATGGTTTTGTACATTGAGAATCAGACCGTCCAATGAACTATTGTTCTTGAATAAGTCCTCAGTCAAACTTGCAAGCGGAATCTGTTGTTTTGTTTCTAAATCAAGCGGTAATTCTACAAAAGCCTGTTGCCCAATCCTTGTCCTCGCTTGCCAGATCATTCGGTTAAGTACATCCTGATGATGGGGTAATAACTGCGTTGGAAAAAATGCACCATCTATTTTTCCATCCTGATCCTGATCGACAACGACTTTAAAGATGATCGCGTTGGTCTTTAAACTTGCCAACTGCTCTAGCATTTGACCCAATTTTTTATCATCTAAAGTACCATCAGCATTCACAAAATCAGTTGGATCGATGGCAATGAGACTTCTTCTATTTTTAGAAGGTCGTCGAATATCTTCAAGAAATCTAAGCATTTGTGCATGTAATTCTTCAGGTACTGGATTTCCCATCGCAATTGCACGCTGATACGTCTGTATCGAACTTTCATGAACCGAAACATCTCCTAAACTAAAGGAAAGCGGTAAGCCTGCTTGTTTAGCCAACTGTTCGGTTTCTCTAGTCACTGCGCCATACGGCCAAAAGATTGCTTTGGTCTTAATGCCCAATTTTTGATCTAAAATAGTCTTTGATTTTTTTAAATCATTTAATATTCTCTGGTGATACACTTCATCCGTTTCATAGCTTTGTTGTGCAGGTAAATATTGGCGGGTGATTGCAGCGGGTTCCATATTTTGTTGTGGATTTGCCAAAATCCCTTTATGTAAGTTGTCTGAATGTGAAACAAACTCGACTAAATGTGAGTTTTCCATCTCACGCATCTGTTGCCAATTCATCAAATTGCCTTGACCATAAGCCTCATATGCATCGTGATTATTGCCATTTATCCAGCTTGTCACGATCGCAAAAACAGCGGGGATCTGATACTGTTTAAGTAGAGGATAAACACGGCTATAACTACTCAATGCACCATCATCAAATGTCAACAGCACGGCTTTGTCAGGTAAGGCGACGTTGTGTTCACGTGCCTGCCAGACATCTTCAAGCCGAATTACCGTCCAGTCAGATTGTTTCAGCCATGCCAAAAATTGAGCTAAATTTTTACTACTAATTGCATAACTATCTCGATCGCCATTCACAGCAACATCATCACGTACATCATGAAAGGTCAAGGTGACAAACTGACCTTGTGTATGCAGCTCAGCATCCTCTTTGATCTCTTGTGCATATAGACCCACCGAAGGACTCAGTAATAGCAAAACCATCATTATTTTTAATTTTTTGAACATCAGAATCGTCCTTCAAAACCGAATTGGGCATATGTTTTATGTTCATTTTCTTCATCGTAAGGATGATTTGACCAACCGATGCCATAATTCATCGACCATGTTCTGGATAACTGCCAATCGTGTCGATACAAAACATTAAATAAAGCTTTGGTTGAATAATCCGCTTGTGAAAATGCGCCAGTACCCACTTCAAAATGCTGGCTAAAATGACGTTCGTAATTGCGCCAAGTCATCCAGTCATGAGTTAAAATCACTTCTGCACTATTGCTATAACGTGGATTAAAATAATTCACCTGAACATCTGAATTTTTATCGTATTCATTTCTCAACGTCATTCGGGTAATATGATGCGGTGCTTGATAAATTTGCTGACTAAAATAGCCCACAATTTCATGTCGATGATTGCCATCATCAATATCGGTAAATTGATAAGCCAGACCCGCCTTTCTAGATTCATTGGCTTGCCAGAGCAACTTAGCCTTATAGGCTTTACCATCATCGCCCTGTTTAAGCGCCTGTAGCGGAATATCTGCTTGACTGTCAAAACCCAAAGCATATTGCCAATGATCATTAAGCCAGTGTGACCAATCGAGTTGAATCCCGACATCATTGGAATGTGAACGCTGGCTTAATTGTAGATTTGCCCAGCGTCGATTATTTGCCCACTCCAACCCCACACCATAGCGTTCATCTGTTAAGTCTTCGCCTTTAAATTCTGCTTTACGCTGTACAAGATCAACATAGGCGCGATAATCATCGGCAAACCACGGCGAATTGATCCGTGTTTGATGTTCTCTCTCAGACGAACCCGTTAAATTTTGTAAAACTTCGGGTTGATCAGCACGGCTTCTGGAAAATGTACTTTGATGTTGAATTGAAGCATGATTACGATCTTCGAGTTCCTTTTTACTTTGTTGTACGCCAGTATCGTCTGGCGCAGTCAGAGTTAATAATTGATTTTGTTCACGCCAGTCAGCTACACGGCTGAGCGCCTGACTATTTTGCATTTGATTAACCAAAGTGCTGATGGAAACAGGCTCTATCCCATTAAATTGAGACAAGGTCGCAGATGAGGTCAGTGGTTTTTCACGCCAACGCTGTACCGTTGCTAAATTGTTTTGATAACCGATATTATTGGGTGCCTTTGCGACTAAATCTTGAAAATAGCGCTCTGCTTTGGCTTGTTCATTTCGATAGGCATAATTTAAACCTTTTAGAGCTAAATACTCAGCACGATCTTCGTGGGTAGTTTTATCCACCCCTTTTGCTGCACTATAACGAAATGTCGGCAAAAGATGATCCATCTCCTGTATCAGTTTATTGGCTTCATCAAATTTTTCCTGCTCAATCAGGGCATAATACAAACCCGAATAGACACTATAATCAGGATAATTTTTTTCTTTTAATAAACTTTTATATAGATACTCTGCCTGCGCAGGCTGCCTGACTTTTAAAAATGAATCGGCAGCCGCCTGACGCACATAAGGTGGCATCTGCTCATAGGGTTGATCCAGTTTAATGAGGGTTTGAATAGCTTCGTGGTAGCGATCACGAAAATTAAGCGCATAAATATAATCGTAATAAAATAAACGCCGCAATGTCGGATCATTAGGTAACTCTGATTCATAAGCTTGCATTTGAGCAAGTACCTGATCCAATATAAGATATGACTCAGTGACCTCCCCTTGATAATTCTTCACCTTATAATATTGAATTGCGTTTTTAATTTTCTGGGAAAACTCTTGTGTTTTGACCGTATAACGAATATTAGGAATTTTTTGTTCAAGCTGATGTTGCTGAATATATTGTTCAGCACTACGAAAATCACTATTTAGTATTAGGGCGTATATATACTGTTCTTGAATATTACGACTAGGTTGAGGAGCTGCTATAGCTAAATTTGCCGCCTGTAACGCCTCTACAGGCATATTCAATAAACGATACGCATAAGCTAACTGAGCAAGCTGTTCTGCACTTAAAGACTTCGAATCGATCGATTTTAAACTAGCCTGTGCTTGCGCATTTTTTTTCGATTCAGCTTGGATAATTCCCAATAACAGCTGTATGTCATTAGAAAAATGTCGTTGATTAAATTGTTGTGCATAATATTGTGCAAGATCAAGTTGCTTTAAATCACGTAAAGCTCTGATCAAGACTAACTGCCCATACTCAGGATAAGTTTGTAAATTCAAATTTTTAACTAAGCTGATCTGTTCCAACCCAAAAGCATTATTTTGATAAAGGACAATGATGTCATCTGCCAGAATCCTTTGATCATTAGGATAACGTGCTCTTAAGCTTTCTAACTTTGCAATACCCGTCTCAAGTTTGCCTTGTTTAATTTCGGCAATAATCGCTTCACGTTGTTGATCCTGAGGCGTTATGGCAAAACTGATCGTGGTTATTGAATATAAACTTATGATCCCGATATAACGGAAACTTATTTTTTTCTCATGAGAACAGCTTTTAAACCTACCAAACAAAAATATGTGATATTCGTCACATAATATGTTTTTTTAGGAGTTATTGTGGTTTTTTACCTCGTTATTTATGTTCTTTTATGTTAACCACCCCGATAATCTTATTTTAATTTTAAATTAACTTAATAATAAAAAACCTCCTGATGACTCAAGAGGTTTTTGGGTATTTAAAATTTAGGCTAAGCTTAAGCTAAACCTTTCTCTTTCAACACTTGTAACATAGTCGAACCAAGTTCAGCAGGACTACGAGTATACGCCATGCCTGCTTTTTCAAATGCTGCAAATTTCTCTTCAGCAGTACCTTTACCACCAGAAATAATTGCACCAGCATGACCCATACGCTTACCTTTAGGCGCGGTTACACCTGCGATATAGCCAACAACAGGCTTGGTTACATTTGACTGGATATATTCAGCAGCTTCTTCTTCGGCTGTACCACCAATCTCACCAATCATGATGATTGCATCAGTATCTGGATCGTCTTGGAACAATTTAAGTGCATCAATCTGGTTCATCCCTGGAATTGGATCACCCCCAATACCGATACAAGTCGACTGACCTAAGCCAAGCTTCGTGGTTTGAGCAACGGCTTCATAGGTCAAAGTACCAGAACGCGAGATGATGCCGATACGACCTGGCTGATGAATATGACCAGGCATAATCCCGATTTTACATTCACCCGGTGTAATCACACCTGGACAGTTAGGGCCAACCAAACGAGTACCATTACCATTGGTTTCAAGGTAACGTTTTGCTTTCAACATATCTAGAGTTGGAACACCTTCAGTGATCACTACGATCAGACCAACACCAGAATCAACTGCTTCAACGATGGAATCTAAAACGAAAGGTGCTGGCACATAGATAACAGAAGCATCTGCGCCTGTTTCACGTACTGCATCTTTCATGGTGTTGAAAACAGGGAGATCAAGATGAGTTGTACCACCTTTACCCGGAGTTACACCACCGACCACTTTTGTGCCGTACTCAAGCGCCTGAGCCGAATGGAAAGTACCGTTTTTACCTGTAAAACCTTGTACCAATACTTTAGTGTCTTTATTAATTAATACGCTCATGATTGATACTCCCTTAACCTTTTACCGCAGCAACAATTTTTTCTGCCGCATCAGATAAACCGTTAGCAGAAGTTAATTTCAAACCAGATTCATCAAGGATTTTTGCACCGAGTTCAGCATTGTTCCCTTCTAAACGAACAACCACTGGAACTGTTACATTGACCTCTTGAACGGCTGCAATAATTGCTTCAGCAATCATGTCACAACGTACAATACCACCGAAGATGTTAATTAAAACACCTTGCACAGAAGTATCCGCAAGAATCAATTTAAATGCTTCGATTACGCGTTCTTTGGTTGCACCACCACCTACATCTAGGAAGTTTGCAGGTTGACCACCATATAATTTGATGATGTCCATAGTTGCCATCGCAAGACCAGCACCATTGACCATACAACCAATGTTACCTTCAAGCGCAACATAGTTTAGTTCAAACTCAGAAGCTTTGAGTTCACGCTCATTTTCTTGTGACTTATCACGAGATGCCGCGATTTCAGGCAGACGGTATAATGCGTTTGAATCAATACCAATTTTGGCATCAACCGCCAAAATATCACCATTTTCACGCACAGAAAGTGGATTGATTTCAAATAATGCAAAATCATTTTCAACAAATGCTTGATAAGCACCTGTCATTAATTTTACAAATTGATTAACTTGTTTATCTTTTAGACCTAAGGCAAACGCAACTTCACGCGCTTGAAATGGTTGTAATCCAACAAGAGGATCAACCGTTGTTTTAATGATTTTTTCTGGCGTTTCTTCAGCAACTTTCTCGATTTCTACACCGCCTTCAGTTGAAGACATGAACGTTACACGTCGAGTAGAACGGTCTACAACCGCACCCAAGTATAACTCTCGTTCAACAGGGTAGACATCTTCACAAACCAATACGCTATTTACTGGTTGGCCATTTGCATCTGTCTGATAAGTGACTAGATTTTTGCCAATCAATTCATTTGCGACTTCAGCCGCTTCTTCTTTTGACTTAACGACTTTTACGCCGCCTGCTTTACCACGACCACCAGCATGCACTTGCGCTTTAATCACGGCAAATTTACCGCCAAGCTGTTCAAATGCAGCGACTGCTTCCGCAGCGTTTGTTGCAAGAATCCCTTCCTGGACTGGTACTCCGTATTTTTTCAATAACGCTTTTGCTTGATACTCATGTAAGTTCATTTATTTACCTATTTTACTTCTGCCCTTATTAATAACAACCAATAATTAAACATCCTTCACAGTAATATTGATTGTTATGTTCTTTTTCTTATTCACAGCGATCATGACTGTGAATAATGCGAAAAGAGCGGACTAACCGCTCTTTTAAAAATTACTTACGTTTACGTTGAATCGCGTGAATGGCACGCCCATCGACTGCAAGTGCAGCTTCATGCACCACTTCAGAATATGTTGGATGACCAAAAGTCATTAACTGAAGATCTTCAACAGAAGATACAAACTCAAGTGCAATCATCCCTTGGTGAACAATATCAGAAGCACTTGGGCCAATAACATGCATACCCAGTAAACGATCTGTTTTTGCATCAGCAACAAACTTGACAAAACCAGAAGCTTCGCCAGCTGCTAAAGCACGACCATTGACTGCAAATGGGAACTGACCTGTTTTAACTTCATGGCCTTTTTCTTTAGCGGCTTCTTCAGTTAAACCAACCCATGCGGCTTCTGGATGCGTGTAGATTACGCTAATAATCGTGTCATAGTTCACTTGTGCTGCATGACCATGAATACGCTCCACAGCCATGACGCCTTCTTCCATTGCTTTATGCGCAAGCATTGGACCGCGAACCAAGTCACCAATCGCATAAACACCTTCAACAGATGTTAAGCATTGATCATTCACTTCAACAAAACCACGATCAGTCAGTTTAATGCCAGAATCTTCTGCCAATAAACCTTCAGCATACGGCTTACGACCCACACAAACGATTAATTTATCAAACGCTTGTTGTTTGTCTTCGCCACCTTGTGAGTATTTAACAGTCACTTCACGACCATTCACTTCAGTACCAGACACTTTGGCACCAATGCGAATGTCCAGACCTTGTTTAGTCAGAATTTTTTGGAATTCTTTAGACAGCGCTTTGTCGGCCATTGGCAAGAAACTATCCAGTGCTTCAAACACGACAACTTCTGAACCTAAACGACGCCATACTGAACCTAGCTCAAGACCAATAACACCTGCACCAATCACACCCAGACGTTTAGGAACTTCTGCAAATTCAAGCGCGCCCGTTGAGTCAACAATCAAGTCTTCATCAACAGGTGCCACTGGAATATTCACAGGCACAGAACCAGATGCAAGAATGACATATTTTGGTTCTAAAATTTGAGCTTCACCTTCAAATGGTGTGAACTCAACTTTTTTACCTGCAAGTAACTTACCAGAACCTTGTAACCACTCGATGCCATTACCTTTCAGTAATTGAGCAACACCACCAGTCAAGTTATCAACAACTTTGTCTTTACGAGTTAGCATTTTCGCGATGTCGATATTCACTTCACCTGTGGTGATCCCGTGATCACCCAAATGATGCAATGTATCTTCATAATGATGAGAAGAATCAAGTAATGCTTTAGACGGAATACAACCTACGTTTAAGCAAGTACCGCCCAAAGAAGGCTTACCTTTATGAATACGTTTTTCAATACAAGCAACTTTAAAACCAAGTTGCGCAGCACGAATTGCTGCTTCATAGCCACCCGGGCCACCACCAATTACAACAAGATCAAACTGTTGAGACATTGTTATCTCCAAGTCCCAGATAGAGGATCACTCTATCTGAGTTTTATGATTCGCAAGAAATTAAAGGTCAAGAATAAGTTTTGCTGGTTCTTCCAACAATTCTTTGATCGTTACCAAGAAACCAACTGCTTCTTTACCATCGATTAAACGGTGGTCATAAGACAAAGCAAGATACATCATTGGCAGGATTTGAACTTGACCATTCACTGCCATTGGACGTTCTTGGATCTTGTGCATACCCAAAATTGCAGTTTGTGGCGGGTTGATAATTGGCGTAGACAGTAATGAACCGAAAGTACCACCATTGGTAATCGTGAACGTACCACCTGTCATATCTTCAATCGATAGTTTGCCATCACGTGCTTTTGCAGCAAAAGCACCAATGCCATTTTCAACTTCTGCATAGTTCATACGGTCAGTATCACGTAACACTGGCACCACAAGACCACGATCAGAAGAAACGGCAACACCGATATCGTAGTAACCGTGATAAATAATATCATCGCCATCAATTGATGCATTGACTGCTGGATAACGTTTAAGCGCTTCAGTTGCTGCTTTTACGAAGAATGACATAAAGCCAAGACGTGCACCATGACGTTTTTCAAATGCGTCTTTATATTGCTTACGCATGTCCATCACTGGTTTCATGTTGACTTCGTTAAACGTTGTTAACATCGCAGTTTCTTGAGTTGCAGACAATAAACGCTCAGCCACACGCTTACGAAGACGCGTCATTGGAACACGTTTCTCAATACGCTCACCAACCGCAACGCTTAATGGTTGTGCAGCAGGTTTAGTTTGATGATTCGCTACATCTTCTTTAGTGATACGACCGCCACGACCTGTACCTTGTACATCCGCAGGATTTACACCTGATTCAGTCAACGCCTTACGAACTGCTGGAGCTTGATCTGCAACAGGTTGTGAACGCTCAACCACTGGCGCCGCACCTGCTTCAGTTTTAGCCGCAGCTTGTTCTACTTTCTCTTCGCTTTGAACTGCTTGAGTCGAAGATGCACCTGAAACTGCACCTTCTTCAAACTGAGCAATCACTTCATCAGAAAGAACTGTGTCGCCTTCATTTTTAACAATCGAAGTAATTTGACCATCGGCAGGAGCAACAACTTCTAAGACAACTTTGTCAGTTTCAATATCACAGATCACTTCGTCACGTGATACCGCTTCCCCTACTTTTTTATGCCATGTCGCAATTGTCCCGTCCGCAACTGACTCTGGGAATACCGGTGCTTTGATTTCGGTTGCCATTATTTAGTCTCTCCTGATTGGTCAGCCTGAATTGCAAGTGCATCATTGATGAGCTGAGCCTGTTGTTTTGCATGCAAGTAAGCTGAACCACAAGCCGGTGCAGCAGAAGCTTCACGACCTGCGTAGCTAATACGGATTTGTTTACCAGATTTTAATACATCATCATATAAACGAGGTGCGATGAATAACCATGCGCCTTGGTTCTTCGGCTCTTCTTGACACCAAACCAACTCTTTCACGTTTGGATATGCTGCCAGAATTTCCGCCAAACGTTGTTCTGGATATGGATACAATTGTTCAATACGTACAATTGCAACATTGTTCAATTCTGCTTCACGACGTTTTTCAAGCAAGTCGTAATAAACTTTACCACCACATAACACGATGCGGGTAACGTCAGATTTATTCACTTGATCGACTTCATCAATTACGGTCTGGAATGTACCAGTAGCGAGCTCATCTAAAGTTGAAGTTGCCAATTTATGACGAAGTAATGATTTTGGTGACATGACGATCATTGGCTTACGAATTGGACGAACAGCCTGACGACGTAATGCATGGAAAATTTGTGCTGGTGTTGTAGGGGTTAATACCTGCATATTTTCTTCAGCGCACAACTGCAAGAAACGCTCYARACGTGCAGAAGAATGTTCAGGACCYTGACCTTCAWAWCCRTGYGGAAGTAGCATGGTTAAACCACACACACGTTCCCATTTGGTTTCACCAGATGCGATAAACTGGTCAATCACGACCTGCGCACAGTTMGCAAAGTCACCAAATTGCGCTTCCCAAATGATCAAACCATGTGGAATGGTGGTTGCATAACCATATTCAAATGCAAGAACCGCTTCTTCTGAAAGAAGTGAATCATAAATGGCAAAACGTGGCTGATTTTCTTTGACATGACATAATGGAATATATGTCGAACCATCTGCCTGATTATGTAATTTGGCATGACGATGCGAGAACGTACCACGGCCAACGTCTTCACCTGTAATACGAACCAAATAACCTTCATCTACCAGCGTTGCATAAGCTAAAGTTTCAGCTGCACCCCAGTTCAGTGGCATTTCACCTGTTTGCATTTTCAAACGGTCATCAATCACTTTAGACACTTGACGCTGCATCACAAAGCCTTCAGGCAATTTACGCATGCCTTCGCCTAATTCTTTCAAACGATTGATATCGAATGTGGTATCCCAAACATCGGTATAGTCATGACCTAAGTAAGGTTTCCAGTCCACAAACATTTTAGTGTTCGGCTCGAGTACCAATGCATTGGCAACATGATTACCTGCTTCAAGATCTGAACGATAATCTTCAACCATTTTGTCTGCTTCAGCACGATCAAGAATTTTTTCCTGAACTAACTGATCCGCATACAAAGTACGTGTTGTTGCTTTCTTATTAATGACTTGATACATCAATGGCTGAGTTGCAGATGGCTCATCTGCTTCGTTGTGACCACGACGACGATAACAGAATAGATCAATCACAACATCTTTACGGAAAGTATGACGGAAGTCATGTGCCAACTGTGCAATAAATGCAACTGCTTCAGGATCATCACCATTGACATGGAAAATTGGAGATTGAACCATTTTCGCCACATCAGTACAGTATTCAGTAGAACGTGCATCACGTGGATCAGAAGTGGTGAAACCGACTTGGTTATTGATGATGATATGAACTGTACCACCCACTGTATAACCACGGGTTTGTGACATCTGGAAAGTTTCCTGATTCACACCCTGACCTGCAAACGCAGCATCACCATGAACAATGATCGGAAGTACATCATCACCACCGATGTCACGGCGACGAACTTGACGTGCGCGAACTGAACCTTCAACCACAGGTCCAACAATTTCCAAATGAGACGGGTTAAATGCCAAAGCCAAATGCACTTCACCACCCGGTGTCATGACATTTGATGAAAAACCTTGGTGATACTTCACGTCACCTGAGCCTTTTTTATGCAGCGCTTTACCTTCAAACTCACCAAAAAGTTCAGCTGGGTTTTTACCCAAGATATTCACTAGTAGATTGAGACGGCCACGGTGTGGCATACCAATCACAACTTCTTTACAACTGACTGAACCTGCACGCTGGATGATTTCGTTCATCATAGGAATGAAAGATTCACCACCTTCCAAACCAAAACGTTTTGCACCCACGTATTTATTGCCGAGATATTTTTCCAGACCTTCCGCAGCAGTTAAGCGTTCTAAAAAGCCTTTTTTCTGGTCTTTGTTAAAATTAAACTGACCACGCGCCCCTTCAAGGCGTTGTTGAATCCAGCGCTTTTCTTTGGTATCCACAATGTGCATATATTCTGCACCAATAGAACCACAGTAAGCAGCTTCCATGGCATTAACCATTTCGCCCAACGTGGCTTCTGTCTTACCAATCGCCAAGTTACCCGTATTAAACACGGTATCAAGATCAGATTTGGTTAAACCATGGGCAGCCAAGTCAAGGTCTGGCACGTCTTCGCGTTTTGCAAGACCAAGTGGATCTAGTTTAGCTTTTTGGTGACCACGGTTACGATACGCAGCAATCAGTTGTAACACACCAATTTGACGACGTTCATGTTCAGTACTTACTGTACTTTGAACCACTGGTTGAACGCGACTGGAATTACGACCAAGTAAAAGGAACTGCTCACGCACTGAACCATGAGGTTGGTCACCTTTAGGGAATTTATCGAAATACTGGCGCCAATCCTCATCGACGGAGGTTGGGGAGGATAGGTACTGCTCGTAAAGCTCTTCAATATACGCTGCACTATCAGCGGAAAGTTCAGTGTCAAGACGCAATGCGTCAGCAACTTCTTGCATTTGTGGACCCATTTCCTATTGCAAAAACATTACGGGTTGCCTTTTAAGCACACCCATGATTGATAACACCAAAATTGTAAAATGGCATTAAACACCCAATTGGCACTTTGTCCAGTCGGTACGTTATTACTACATTAGATTTAACCCAATGTAATCAATGAATCATAACGCCCTTTTTGGCATCATCACTCAAGTTTATACTCGACAAAGCCGAGCAATTTTTGCAAATCATCTTGGAAAAAATAAATCATGATTTAGCTTTTCTAAAATGACTTTTTTACATAAAAATTAAGCACAATACTCAGATCGTGCCTGCAAGAGCACTGCTATTATTATGCTCTTTTTTCATATAAAGATTTGTGTCAAATCGTATCATGTTCTCAACATTCAATTGATTTTTTTGACACATACCATCTATAAATCAGCGAAATACACAGGCCAATTTCTCAACTAATATATGGTGCCTTCTATTCAAAAATACAACCCTTTAGACTAAAGTCGATTCATTTTTTATAAGATAAATCTTAGCTGTTAATATTTTAACCAATCTCAATCGATAAACTAAAAACAGCCTACTTTGCCTCAGCATTTATGGCCTTAATCTCCCCTGTTTACATAGGCACGGTACGGACTATTTTCAAGAAAAAACGAGCAGCAGCAAATGTCGATTAAGATTCAAAACCTACAACAGCAATCAAAACTTTCTAAATAAAAAAAAGCGCACATGATGCATGTACGCTTTTTTACCACATCAAACGAATTAACCCGCTTGATCAAGCAACATATTACGGATGTGACCAATCGCCTTGGTTGGGTTCAACCCTTTAGGACAAACAGATACACAGTTCATAATCCCTTTACAACGGAACAAACTGAACGGATCGTCAAGACGAGCCAAACGATCTTGAGTTGCTGTGTCACGCGAGTCGATAATGAAACGGTAAGCATTTAGCAATGCAGATGGCCCCAAGAATTTATCTGGGTTCCACCAGAACGATGGACATGATGTTGAACAGCATGCACAAAGAATACATTCATACAAACCATCCAAATGTTCACGCTCTTCAGGAGACTGTAAACGCTCTTTGGGTGGCGCAGGCTGATTATTAATCAAGAACGGCTGAATTTTGTCATATTGATCATAGAATTGGTTCATATCAACCACCAAATCTTTAATCACTGGCAAACCCGGTAATGGACGAATCACGATTTTTTCTGGTAAATCGTTCAAGTTCCACAAACAAGCCAAACCATTTTTACCGTTGATATTGACACCATCAGAACCACAAATCCCTTCACGACAAGAACGACGGAAAGTCAATGTTTCATCCTGCACTTTGAGTGCAAGCAAAGCATCAAGCAACATACGATGCTTATCAGTCAGCTCAAGCTTATAAGTTTGCATGTACGGCGCTTTATCCTTATCAGGATCATAGCGGTAGATTTCGAATGTACGAGTACCTCTACTCATCTTTTATTCTCCTGATTAGAATGTACGTGGTGCAGGTGGAATCGCGTCAACAGTCAGCGGGCTATAGCGCACTGGTTTATACTCAAGACGGTTATCTGCCGAATACCAAAGTGTATGCTTCATCCACTCATCATCACGACGACCATATGGGTAGTTTGGATGATCAGGTGGTAACTCATAGTCTACAACCGTATGCGCACCACGACACTCTTTACGTGCAGCAGCCGAAATCAAGGTTGCTTTCGCAACTTCATACAAGTTTTCAACTTCCAAAGCTTCAACACGAGCAGTGTTAAATACTTTAGATTTGTCTTTCAAGTGAATATTACGAACACGTGGAGCAATCGCAAGAATTTGTTTTACACCTTCATCCAGTAACTCTTGAGTACGGAATACTGCTGCATGGTTTTGAACAATTTCACGAATCTCATCGGCAACTTCTTGTGCGTTTTCACCAGAAGTTGAGTCATCTAAATGACGGATACGTTTCAGCGTATTTTCCAGCACATTGGTAGGAAGTGGTGAGTAATCATCACCGTGATGTTTAGTCACATAATCAATGATATGTTCACCCGCAGCTTTACCAAATACCACAAGGTCAAGCAATGAGTTGGTACCTAAACGGTTTGCACCATGTACCGATACACAAGAACATTCACCAATAGCATAAAAGCCTTTTACAGGTTTTACGAAATCTGGACAGTTCGTCTCAAAAGTATATTCTTTAGTGTCGTTATTATAGTTGGTTTCCAAATGCAGATTTTCTGTTGCAACAGGAACCACAACCTGACCATGAATATTGGTCGGAATACCGCCCATTTGATAATGGATCGTTGGTACAACTGGAATCGGCTCTTTGGTGATATCCACGTTTGCGAATTTTTTACCAATCTCAAATACAGATGGTAAACGCTTCATGATGGTATCCACACCCAAATGCGTCATATCGAGTAAGATATAATCCGCTTTAGGGCCACAACCACGACCTTCTTTGATCTCTTGGTCCATAGAGCGTGAAACGAAGTCACGTGGAGCCAAATCTTTCAAGGTCGGCGCATAGCGTTCCATGAACGGTTCGCCGTCTTTATTACGAAGGATAGCACCTTCACCACGACAACCTTCAGTTAATAGTACGCCCGCACCTGCTACACCAGTAGGGTGGAATTGCCAGAATTCCATATCTTGTAATGGAATACCCGCACGTGCCGCCATACCCAAGCCATCACCTGTGTTGATGTAAGCATTGGTTGAAGCACGATAAACACGACCTGCACCGCCAGTCGCAAACAATGTCGCTTTGGCTTGGAATACTGCAACATTACCAGTTTCCTGATCATAAGCAGTCACACCCAGTACATCGCCTTCTTCATTACGAATCAGATCAAGAGCGATCCATTCTACGAAGAATTGAGTTCCCATTTTGACATTGCTTTGATAAAGCGTATGTAATAGTGCATGACCCGTACGGTCAGCAGCAGCACAAGCACGTGGAACTGGCTTGTCACCATAGTTTGCAGAGTGACCACCAAACGGACGCTGGTAAATTGTACCATCGGCGTTACGGTCAAATGGCATACCCAAGTGTTCCAATTCATAGACCACTTTTGGTGCTTCACGCGTCATAAATTCAATCGCGTCTTGGTCACCCAACCAGTCAGAACCTTTTACTGTGTCGTAAAAATGGAAATGCCAGTTATCTTCCTGCATATTACCTAACGATGCACCAATACCACCCTGAGCAGCAACGGTGTGAGAACGTGTTGGGAATACTTTAGTCAGTACGGCAACTTTTAAACCAGCTTGAGCAAGCTGATAAGCAGCACGCATACCTGAACCACCACCACCAACGATAACAGCATCGAAAGTGAGGTTTTGGATATTTGAATAATCTTCTTTAGGGGTAATCGCGCCCATGATGTCTTCCTATCAATTCGCCCAGAAAATCTGGATTCCCCAGATCACAAATACAAACACTGCAATAATCACAGCCGATGTAAGTACCAGACGTAAACCTGAAGCTGAAGGACCCATTTGACGAGTAGTTACATAGTCAGTAAATACTTGCCACATTCCAATCCACGCGTGTGCAGCCAATGATAAAATTGAAAGTAAAGACAAAATTTTCATTGGTAGGGTCATCATAAAGCCAGACCATTGTTCATAGTTAAAACCACCATGAAGCAAAATCCAGCCCAAAATCACCACGGTATAAACCGCTAACACGACTGCGCTAACACGCTGGATAAACCAATCGCGAGAACCTGAACCTGTTAAACCTGTAGCACTTTTCATTAGAACATAATCCATACGAATGCTGCGAGAATACCAATCACAGACAAGATCAATGAAATTGTAGCTGCAGTACGACCGCTTTGTAGTTCTTCAGCAAAACCAAGGTCAGCAAGTAAGTGTTTGATCCCATTAATAAAGTGGAAAATCAAACCCGCTACAAATACCCATACGATGAAACGTACGAAAAAGTTTCCGAAAACGACATTTTTAACGTATTCAAATCCTTCTGGTGAAGATAAAGATTTATCTAGGATCCATAAAAGAACGGGAATTAATAAGAATACGATCACACCAGAGAGACGGTGTAAGATTGATGCAATAGCCACGGGTGAGCGTAAGTTTACCGCTAACACCTGACCCATGGACAAATTGACAGGTCTGTTGCTTTTCACAGCGGGCATCCTGTAGGTAAAAACTCCAGCCGGAGTTTGTTGGAATTAATTCGAAGGAAAGCTGGCATTGTCAGGCAAGCAAATGCCTAAACTTAATAAACGACACCGAATTATAAATCGTCATATATCAAAATACAAACGATCACATTTGGCTTTTTTCTAAAAAAATCATTAAATAAGAATCATTCACAGATATGACGTGAGATTTAGCAACATCAACTTATCACCTCTTTCAGCTATGTCCTTATTTTTTATAAATTAACCATAATATTTTAATTTCGGAGCTACTTTTCAGTGGTCTATAAGCGAGTTAGACTAAAGATGAAAATTATTTTTTAATCAAAATCTCACTATATGATTTTTTTATTCATTTTCCAATATTCAACACACTTTTTTCTTAACCTCGCCATATTTTCTTTAAAAATACAAAACTTCTTTTTCATACTTTTGACCCCACAATCGTATGAGAAAGAGCGACTTATTCTGTGTATAACTTAGAAAACAAACTGTGATTGAATACCATCGAATCAGTAAAATATCTCAGAAAAACTGCTTGTTGTCTCGTATTAGGACGCATTTCCAAGCAAAAGCGGTCACTCAACAAGCTATTTTTTAATCAATTAAACTTCTATTTTTTAATATCTACTTTTTTTTAGTAGTGGAATTTACACTGATAAAAGCCCACTCAATGCAAAGCTAAGTTATCGGATTTCATTCATTTTAAGTAAAAATTGGCATTTTGTTTCAGATTAAAAAACTGCCTAGCACATAATAAATTTGCTTACAATTTACTCCTGAGGACTGATTTTTTTCTGCACCTCGTCATAAATTTGACTTATTATAGCCCGTCGAGACTGTGATTTTATTCAGTTTTTTCTGAGTAATGCACATGGAATATCTCCCTATGGATCAAGTGTTTTTCATCCATAAGTATGATTGACAAAATCACAGTAGCCTCTAATCTTATAGCAATTTTTGACCCCGTCTGATTCGCGAATGAAAAGATTAGTACTTCGAGTCAGATTAACATTCACCAGGACAGGAGATCTATTGAATGTCTGAAGCAACTGGCAAAAAAGCCGTATTACAGCTTGATGGCAAAGAAATTGAATTACCAATTTACAGCGGCACATTGGGCCCAGATGTAATCGACGTTAAAGATGTATTGGCCTCAGGTCACTTTACTTTTGATCCTGGTTTTATGGCGACTGCCTCTTGTGAATCAAAGATCACATTCATTGATGGTAACAAAGGTATTTTGTTACACCGCGGTTACCCAATTGATCAACTTGCAACGCAAACAGATTATTTGGAAACTTGCTACCTTCTTCTCAATGGTGAGCTTCCAAACCAAGAGCAAAAAGAAGATTTTGACAAAAAAGTTCGTGCCCATACGATGGTTCACGATCAAGTTAGTCGCTTCTATAATGGTTTCCGCCGTGATGCACACCCAATGGCAATCATGGTTGGGGTGGTAGGTGCTTTATCTGCGTTCTATCATAACCAGCTTGATATCGAAGATGTTAATCATCGCGAAATTACAGCGGTTCGCTTAATTGCTAAAATTCCTACTCTTGCAGCATGGAGCTACAAGTACACTGTAGGTCAACCATTTATGTATCCACGTAACGATTTAAGTTACGCTGAAAACTTCCTATACATGATGTTTGCTACTCCTGCTGATAAAGATTACAAAGTTAATCCTGTGCTTGCTAAAGCTATGGATCGTATCTTTACTTTACATGCTGACCACGAACAAAATGCGTCTACATCTACTGTACGTTTAGCGGGTTCAACGGGTGCAAATCCATACGCATGTATCTCTGCTGGTATCTCTGCACTTTGGGGTCCTGCGCATGGTGGTGCGAACGAAGCAGTACTGAAAATGCTTGATGAAATTGGTAGCGTAGAAAACGTTGCTGAATTCATGGAAAAAGTAAAACGTAAAGAAGTGAAACTCATGGGCTTCGGTCATCGTGTTTATAAAAACTTCGATCCACGTGCTAAAGTCATGAAACAAACTTGTGACGAAGTGCTTGCTGCATTGGGTATTAACGATCCACAACTTGCTCTTGCCATGGAACTTGAACGCATTGCGCTTTCTGATCCGTACTTCATCGAGCGTAACTTGTATCCAAACGTAGACTTCTATTCAGGTATCATTCTTAAAGCGATTGGTATCCCAACGACCATGTTTACGGTTATTTTTGCTCTTGCTCGTACTGTAGGCTGGATCAGCCATTGGTTAGAAATGCACAGCGCAGCTTACAAAATCGGTCGCCCTCGTCAGCTTTATACTGGCGAAACTCAGCGCGACATCAAACGTTAATTTTCAAGCGAAAATTCAACGTCAAAAAAAGACCGCTTTTGCGGTCTTTTTTATTGTTCAAAACTTAGTTATTAAATTTTAACAGATTAGAAACAATCAGGTATTACGATACATACTGCAAGAAGGCTGGGTGTTTTGCTGCAAACGGTGAATCTTTCTTTGCTCTGCTGCTTCAAAACGACAGCGCTTCAAATCATTATCCAGTTTTAAGCAAGGGACTTGTTGAGGTTTACCGTTTTCGTCAACGGCTACCATAGTAAAGTAGCAACTGTTGGTATGACGAATCGTTCTTTTTCGAATGTCTTGTGCTTCAACACGAATCCCTATTTCCATTGAGGTTCGACCCACATGATTCACACAAGCCATAAAAGTGACCAGCTCGCCCACATAAATTGGCTCTTTAAACGTAACTTTATCTACTGATAGAGTCACCACGTAGCTGCCTGAATAACGACTTGCACAAGCATAAGCGACTTGATCAAGCAGTTTTAAAATTGTTCCACCATGAACATTTCCTGAAAAATTTGCCATATCAGGAGTCATTAGCACTGACATTGCCAACTCGGCTTGCTCATCCGAAGCCTGAGTAATTTGATCTAATGGAGACATTTAACGGACTCTATGAAACAATAACATAAGCGTCTTATTATGATCCCTTTTTGCTAAGAAAAAAATGTCTAGAGCGGCAAATCAACGGATTATTTAATATAACTGAAAATGAGTATTACTTATAACCAACTTCCTTTCATACGGTTCTTTTATTTCTCCCTACAGTCCAAAAATAAAGAAGGTTTAAATCATTATGAAACAAGTCTAATCATTAAAGTAACTTTAAAATCTTATAATCGATTGATCCGTGATCAAAACTTTTTAATTCTAAACAAAGCCTAAATAGTGCTATCAATACCAACGCTGTTTTAAAATAAAACTCAGGTCAGTATGAAAATATAACAACCTGAGTTTTACATTTTAACCCGTAACAGGAATATCTCGGATCACTCCAACAATGCCTGTAATAATCATATCAATTGCAATGGTTCCAATGAGTAAGGCAGACAACCGCCCGACAATATCTACATAACGATCGATATATTTAGCATGTTTATAGCGTAAATGATCGTGCGCAAATTTCATCAGAATTAATAGACTACAGGTAATGGCAAGAGTGAATGCGATAATCACTGCTGCTCCACCAATCGGTAAACCGATACCAGTCACAACAGCCGCACTAATGGTTCCTGGTCCGATCATAAATGGCATGGCAATGGTGCCTGCCAAATGTTCAGGCGCGCCGCGCATCTCGCCGATGGTATCCGCACCCTGAAACACATAGCGATAGCCAATCACCAAAAAGATGAGTCCGCCAAAAATCTGGAAAGCCTCAAAACGTACATTGAGATATTTACTAAAGATGGTTTCGCCTCCCCATGCAAATAGCATAAATACCACGAAAGCGATCACGCATCCTTGAATCAGTGCCCTGTTAAATACTTTGGCTTCCGAATTTCGGATCATGCCAATCATGTAAATGCTCATCAAAAAAGGATTGAGCAAAGAAAAAAACAAGGCAAAGGAATGAATATACGGCGTTAACATTCAACTGCTCTCCTAGGCTTTAGGATCTGGAAAAAGCGGACGATTACCGGGACTAATCCGATTAATGTGTAAGAAAGTCATGTGTCGTTCATAACGATCCAGAATGTCATTAATGACCTGTTCTTTGGTATAACCTACAAGGTCATTGCCCTGTGAACCTTCATATAAATAAGTTTCCAGACGATAATAAAACTGTTTTCCACGCTTGCCACGCTCACTAAAATTTGGCGCGATATAGCGTACAGGCCAAATCTGATAGATAAAGTTCTGTTCTTCTTCCAGATGAATAGTGATATCCAGATGATACAACTCTGCATCTTCTTCAAGTGGAACTTCGGTAACATCGACTTGAACAGCGCGTTTCTGCAACTCTTCAGTCACCGCCAAAACCGCTGGACGACAGATTTCATTCAGCATTTTTTTGGTTTCAAATGTCCCTGGATGGTGCATAACTCGGGACAAACGTTTTTTCCAATTTAAAATATCTACGTTTCCGACGACAGGGGCAGCGTTTAAACTGGCACTGGCTTGCCGATAATCTTCAAGTCTTAAAGATTTATAAAGACCTGCCATCACCAGAAACATCACAAAACTAAACGGCAGTCCCATAATAATGGTGGCGTTTTGTAGCGCGGTAATGCCGTTGGTCATGAGCATCGCTAAAGTCAACAAACCAATCGCAACAGCCCAAAACACACTGAGCCAGCGCGGCGCATCATGATCAATATTGGTAAATTGCGTGGTAAAGTTACCTAGTACTAGCGCACCCGAATCCGCGGATGTCACATAAAATAGTAAGCCTGTAATGGTTGCAACACCTGCAATAAACGGAAACCACGGATACTGAGCCAATAAGTCATAAAAACCATGTGCTGGATTAGATAGTACCGTTTCAGCCAGCGCAATATTGCCGTCGAAAATGACATTATGTAATGCACTATTCCCAAAAATAGATAACCAAGTGAGAGTAAATAACAATGGAATAATCAGGGTTCCTGACACAAACTCACGAATGGTACGACCGCGTGAAATACGTGCTAGGAATAGCCCCACAAATGGCGACCACGCCACCCACCATGCCCAGAAAAACAGCGTCCAGCTATTCATCCATTCTTTAGGTTGATTAAAAGCAAAACTTTCCAGCGCCAGACTTGGGAAACGGCTGAGATAATCTCCGACATTTTGTACTAATGCATTAAGTAGAAATTCGGTATTGCCTAAAAACAAAATAAACAGCATCAGCCCAACCGAGACATAAATATTGATCTCAGATAAAATTCTTAAGCCTTTATTGACACCAGACGTGACCGAAATAATCGTGATAATGACCGCCACTAAAATGAGCGCAGTTTGAATCCATAAATTTTCAGGTAAATCGAATAAAACGTGTAAGCCATAATTCAGCTGAACCACACCAATACCACAAGTCGTTGCGATACCAAATATCGTTCCAATCACCGCAGCCGTATCCACACTATGACCAATCGGCCCATTAATTTTTTTACCAAAAATTGGATATAAGGCAGAACGAATGGTGAGTGGCAAGTTATAGCGATAACTGAAATAGCCCAGTGCCATCCCAATGAGGGCATACATACACCAGCCTGTTAAGCCATAATGAAAGAGTGTCCAGACCATGCCCTGACGTGCAGCTTCATAGGTTTGCCCCTCTCCCACTGGCGGATGCATATAGTGCGATAATGGTTCAGCCACTGAGAAAAACATCAAATCGATACCAATGCCCGCAGAAAACAGCATGGCAGACCAACTGAGTAGACTAAACTCAGGCTTGGAATGTTTTGGACCCAATTTAATATTGCCATAACGTGAGCAGGCGATAAAAATCACAAACACCATATATAAGGTGGCAGCCAGCAGATAGTACCAGCTAAAGGTTGAACTGACCCAACCTAAAACTGCGTTTAATGCATGATTGGCAAAGTCATTAAATAAAATCGTGGTCAGTGAAAATATTAAAATAATAAGGGCAGAAACATAAAAGACCACACGATTTAAACGATCTTTTAGATGAGTCTCTTGATCATCGACTGCTCTTGGATTATCTGTTGCCATACAATCCTCAAGTAAATTTTAGAAAATTAAAAAAAGTTAAATACTCAATATCAGTGAATAGACTTAATCCATTCAAGCTTAGACCACAGCAGGATGTAGGCTTGTAATAGATTCTTCAATTACGATATCGCCACCGATTGACTCCATGATTGGATATCTGCATTTACAAATCCAGATATTCTATGTATAGAAAATGCAAAGGATTTTTTTTGAGATGCGCAATCGAACATCGCGTCAAAGCAACATCATCGACTGCCACATATTTAAAAATAACTCTTTGCCTCTTCCATACCTTGTTGCAACAATTTTACGATACAATCATAACGCTTATTGATTGAACGTTCAATCAATAAGCGTTATGATAAAAAAATGCGATCATGTTCTATAACCAACTGATTGAAGCAAAACCTTATATTTTTAAGGACATACATGAACAAACGCCAAGTTAAACCTGAGCATGTGCGCCGTGAAGAAATTATCAACGCCGCCTATGACGTGATTTATGAAGTGGGATTATCCAATACCACCATTGCTCAAATTGCAAAAAAAGCCCAACTTTCAGTGGGGATCGTGAGTCATTATTTTGGTGATAAACAGGGTTTAATTAATGCCTGTATGTTGGAAATGCTGAATGTATTACGAGGTAAAACCGCTCAATACAAAGCAGAACTCAGCGACTCTGACCCTCAGAACATGATTAAAGCGATTATTGATTCAAACTTTGACATTAGTCAGGTCAATCAAAGAGCGATGCGCATCTGGCTGGATTTTTGGTCGGCCAGTATGCATATGCCAGCATTGGGACGATTACAACGCATTAATGATCAACGCTTGTATTCCAACCTGAAATTTCATTTTCTGAAATTACTTCCCGAAGATCAGGCCAGTATCGCGGCTCGTGGTCTTGCCGCTTTGATTGATGGTTTATGGTTACGTGGAAGTTTAAATGGCGATACAGAATTTGATGCAACAATGGCACGTTCGATTGCTTATGACTATGTCGATACACAGCTCAAGCTGATGAAACACACAAGGCAGGAGAGACAAAATGAGTGATGTAAAACTTCATCGTTTATATATCCATGGACAATATACAGATGCAAGCAGTGGCAAAACATTTGATAGCCTCAACCCTGCAACAGGTGAAGTCATTGCCTCCATTCAACAAGCCTCTCAAGCAGATATTGAAGCTGCGGTAAAAAGTGCAACTGAAGGTCAGAAAATCTGGGCAGCCAAAACTGCGGTTGAACGTTCACGCATTCTGCGCCGTGCAGTCGATATTTTACGTGAACGTAATGATGAACTGGCTCATTTAGAGACACTGGATACAGGCAAAGCTTTGAGCGAAACTTCTACAGTGGATATTGTCACTGGTGCAGATGTACTTGAATATTACGCAGGATTGGCGACTGCAATTCAGGGCGAACAGGTTCCATTACGTGAAAGCAGTTTTTTCTATACTCGCCGTGAACCTTTAGGTGTGGTTGCAGGTATTGGCGCATGGAATTACCCCATCCAGATTGCACTTTGGAAATCTGCCCCTGCCCTTGCTGCGGGCAATGCCATGATTTTTAAACCGAGTGAAGTAACACCGCTCACAGCCTTAAAGCTCGCAGAGATTTATACCGAGGCAGGTCTTCCGGCTGGCGTGTTTAATGTGGTGCAAGGCGCTGGCGGTGAAATCGGACAATGGCTGACTGAACATCCTGTGATTGAGAAGATTTCGTTTACGGGTGGTGTAGAAACAGGCAAAAAAGTCATGGCCAGTGCTGCGGGTTCCACGCTAAAAGAAGTCACCATGGAGCTGGGTGGAAAGTCTCCACTGATTATTTGCGAAGATGCGAATCTTGATCGTGCTGCTGATATTGCTGTGATGGCAAATTTCTTTAGTTCAGGTCAAGTCTGTACCAATGGTACACGCGTTTTTATTCCACAATCGCTAAAGTCTGCATTTGAACAGGCAATTGTTGAACGTGTTCAACGTATTCGTATCGGTGATCCACTAAATGCAGACACCAATTTTGGCCCGTTGACCAGTTTTCCACATATGGAAAAAGTCTTGTCTTATATTGAATCAGGCAAACAACAAGGGGCGAAATTGCTCATCGGTGGTGAACGTGCAACAACGGGTTCATTGGCACAAGGCGCTTATGTTTTACCCACTGCATTTACAGACTGTACTGATGATATGAAGATTGTACAGGAAGAAATCTTTGGTCCCGTCATGAGTATTTTGGCTTATGACACGATTGAAGAAGCCATTCAACGTGCCAACAACACCAACTTTGGTTTGGCTGCGGGTGTCGTGACTCAAGATATTTCTCAGGCGCATCGCCTGATTCATCAGCTTGAAGCAGGCATTTGCTGGATCAACACATGGGGTGAATCCCCTGCCGAAATGCCTGTAGGCGGCTATAAACAATCAGGCGTCGGTCGTGAAAACGGGATTTCAACGCTCAATCATTATACCCGCACCAAGTCGATTCAAGTTGAACTGGGTGATTATCAAAGCGTGTTTTAACTCATTTTATACTCTTTGTATTTATCTTTTATTTTCCTCAAAACATCTGCTGTCAATGCTGCTCAGGCAGCTTGACGCCTACAATATTAAGGAATAGTAATGACAACTCAATCTTACGATTACATTATTATTGGTGCTGGTTCAGCAGGCAATGTACTGGCTGCGCGTTTAACTGAAGATGCTCATGTTTCGGTCTTGCTTTTAGAGGCAGGAGGGCCAGATTATCGGCTGGACTTCCGAACTCAGATGCCCGCAGCATTGGCTTATCCATTACAAGGTCGCCGATACAACTGGGCGTATTTGACCGATCCTGAACCTCATATGAATAACCGCCGTATGGAATGTGGTCGTGGTAAAGGTTTGGGAGGGTCATCGCTGATCAATGGAATGTGCTATATCCGTGGCAATGCCATGGATCTTGAAGGTTGGTCAAAACTCGAAGGTTTAGAAAATTGGAGCTATGCCGACTGTCTGCCGTATTACAAAAAAGCGGAAACCCGCGATATTGGCGGCAATGATTATCATGGTGAAAATGGCCCTGTCAGTGTCGCAACGCCTAAACAGGACAATAACGTCTTATTTCATGCCATGGTCGAAGCAGGCGTACAGGCAGGTTATCCACGCACAGATGATTTAAATGGCTATCAGCAAGAAGGTTTTGGCCCGATGGATCGCACTGTGACCAAAAATGGTCGCCGCTCCAGTACTGCGCGTGGTTATCTGGATATGGCAAAAGATCGTCCGAATTTAACAATTGCGACCCATGCGACGACCAACAAAATTTTATTTAATGGCAAACAAGCGATTGGTGTTGAATATATACAAGGTGCCAATCAACATGATGTAAAAAAAGTCTATGCCAATAAAGAAGTGCTGTTGTGTGCGGGCGCAATTGCGTCACCACAAATCTTACAGCGCTCTGGTGTGGGACAAAGTACCTTTTTAAAATCGATGGATATTGAAGTCATCCATGATTTGCCGGGGGTGGGTGAAAACCTACAAGACCATCTGGAAATGTATTTGCAATATAAGTGTAAACAACCTGTATCGCTCTACCCTGCGCTCAAATGGTATCACCAACCTGCCATTGGCGCAGAATGGCTGTTTTTAGGTAAAGGCATTGGGGCAAGTAACCAGTTTGAGGCAGGTGGGTTTATCCGCTCTTCAGATGAATTTGCATGGCCAAATATTCAATATCACTTTTTGCCTGTCGCGATCAACTACAATGGCAGTAATGCCGTTAAAGAACATGGCTTTCAAGCCCATGTGGGCTCCATGCGTTCTCCATCACGTGGTCGTATCAAACTGAAATCCAAAGACCCATTTGAACATCCAAGTATTTTGTTTAACTACATGTCCACTGAACAGGACTGGCAGGAATTTCGTGCTGCGATCCGTATTACTCGTGAAATTATGCATCAGCCCGCCCTTGATCCATATCGCGGTGAAGAAATCAGTCCAGGGAATGCGTTAAATACAGATGATCAGCTGGATGACTTTGTACGCAATCATGCTGAAACCGCCTACCACCCATCATGTAGCTGCAAAATGGGTGAAGATGAGATGGCAGTAGTCGATCATCAGGGTCGAGTTCATGGTATGCAAGGCTTACGTGTAGTCGATGCCTCCATTATGCCATTAATCATTACGGGCAATTTGAATGCCACCACCATTATGATGGCGGAGAAAATTGCAGATCAAATTCGCGATAAAACCCCTCTGCCACGTTCCGAAGCACCTTTTCATCGCGCCTAATTCATCCTGATCAATCATCGGACTAAGCTACCCCCATGTTCGATGATTGAAATTTTGCATCATCTATCGTACACCTCGTACAATTTCAACGCATCAATACATCAGATGATGTCCATTTTTATTTTTTTTTAGGCCAAACCTCAAGAAACTACACTTTTCAAGTTTCACAAGATTATGAATAAAATAAGGATTTTCTTGATATAATTTGTATTTATTGTAAAAATTTAATCATTTCAAATTAAAATTCGATTATTGATATTCATCTCATCTAGAATACGCGTCTATTGGAATGTAGCGGTCATCTAAAAAATTAATGTATTTTAAATAAATAGATTAATTTCCCTCCCTCTAAACTTTAGATGCCGTTACATTCCATTTTTATACCTTTCAAAAAAGCTAAGCTATTACTCAAGCCTATTAAAGCGCATCATCTGTCCTATTAAAATTTTGTTGGCATAGTCGTATTAGAGCGTTCATTAGCGAAAGCATCCTGAATGTTAAATAGCTACTCATCCTTTCAAAGCGCAAACTGACCAGCAAATTTAAGACACTTTCTTCACAAATCGACAGTATGATCTCGATCTGAATAGCATTTATGGCTAAAAATCAAACATGCTTTATACATAATTTACATGCGTAAAATAGAACGATTATTTTTAAAAGAATATGCTAAACACATGTCATAAAACGTAGAGGAATAAAATGAATATGGCGAGAATAAACAGCATTTCGCATAAGTTTTATTCTGTAATCTATCTGTTAATCATCACCATTATTGGGATCGTTTGTGCTTTAAACGCAACTTACGATGTCATGATTGGTGGCACTCCGTTTTATTTTTTTGCTATTGTGGTGCTTGCACTTCAGAGTATTTTTGCACTGCGTGAATCTGAAAGAAGTCGTAATCTAGCTGGTTTAGGTTTGATTCTATTGGTCATCGGGCTGATTTATAGTTATGGATTTATGTTTTTAACCCATCTTAAAGCAATTGTATTATTGCCATCAGTTTGTTTGACGTTGTTCGGTATTCCTTCTATTGCCCAACACCCGCAAAAACTTCATTTACTCAAAGCCGTACTGTTATGCTCACTAATTGCTTTGGCAGCGGTTCAATATTATGAACTTAGCTTGCTCAAAGGCTATTATGATTCACTTCCTTATAACGGTAGCTGGCAACATTATGGTGCCTTATGACAGGTCATTTTCCGTCCTGTCATAAAATGTCTCATTGTATTGATCGACTAAAAATATTTAAGCCATGTAATATGCTTATTCGCATGCTTATAGCTTGAAAATGCGTTCACCACTGGATAAAGCAGACAGATCAAAAATAATGTGATGATCCATAATTGAGCTACCCCAGAGACTGAAAAATAGCCTGATTCATTTGCTCCCCACAATAGTTCAGAGATCATATATAGCAGCTTGAGCACATATAAATGCAGTAGATAAAAAAACATTGGTACTGAACCAAACACCACCAGCACTTTCAAAAAAGGCGTTTGAATCCATCGCTCAAAGGCAATCAGAACGATCAATCCAATCCCGACATTCCACAAAATGAACAATAAAGAAGGTGGATATTTGGTCAAGTTAAAAAAGCTCATTAGACTCAATGTCAATGAGTCATAACTTTTCCAAGCTTCATCCCCATAGACATTTAGCAAACGAAGCAATACAAATAATACAATGCTCAACATCGCAATCAAGATCAAATAACGATCACGTTGCTGCGCATTAAACTTGGGCTGAAAAAACTGCCCTAAACAGTACCCAATTAAAATCACACCCACCCACGGTAATACGGGATATGACGTTCTGACTCGTAACCCTTCAAATTTAATCCAGCCCCGCTCGTGCAGAATCAACCAGAGAGGTTCAAGTATTGGAATATCTTTAAAGCTTATTTGATCTAGCAAATTATGACCAAAAATGATCAACAACCCGACACTGAGTAAAATCTTTTTAGGTAGTCCAATACACATTGACAAGATCACCATACTCAGGCCAATTGCCCAGATCACTTGTAAATAAATCACTTCTGGAGGAAAAGTGGCTGTCCATGCAAAATTAACCAAGGTGAATTCCAGCAAAATTAAAAACAAACCACGTTTCAATAAAAAATAACAGGTTTGCTCAATGCTCTGAGTTTTCATCTGAAATAAAAAAGCCGACATTCCCGTAAGCAAAACGAATACAGGTGCACATAAATGTGCCAAAAATCTGCTCCAAAAAAGCGCAGGCTCCGTTTCAGTGACATTTATTGGGTCACTGACCTGTTTATCTAAATAAAATGTTTCACGAACATGATCCAGTAACATGATCATAATCACTAAACCGCGTAATGCATCGATAGATTGGAGACGTGGAATATTTTTTGCTTGTAGCATAAACGTTATAGCTTCAACTTTTGAAATGTTATATTATTTCAAAAGTTGTTTTTTGTCATGTTTATCGAGGGGTTTATGCAGCATAAATATCGTCTGCTGTCGTCATTTATTGGCTTTTCTTTTCTTTCTGGTCTCAGTTGGGCCGATTCTCCAAATAATGTTCTTTCTACCATCACCCTACAGGCCGATCAAAATCAGGAAGATGAAAAAACCACCTCTGCCGCAAGTAAATTTGCACATGATGTTTTCGATATTCCTTTTAGTCGTAGCTATCTTTCACAGGACATTTTAAAACAACAAGATAGTCAACGTATTGAAGATGCAATTCATCTGGTCAGTGGCGTCTTTGCACAAAATAATTATGGCGGTGGCTTTTGGGATAATTACTCTTTTCGTGGTTTTGCAACGGACCCTAATCTTGGCGCAGCCAGTATTCGAAATGGCTTAAGTATAAATCGTGGACTCAGTGCACCACGAGATATGCTCAATATTGAATCTCTGGACTTCTTAAAAGGCCCCGCCGCCGCGCTATACGGTCGTGGTGAAATGGGCGGTCTACTCAATATCACTACAAAAAAGCCACAATGGCAGCCGCAAGGGCAACTCAACTTACGCGCCAATACCGAACAACAATATCGTGGTAGCTTTGAATATACTGCGCCGCTGAATGATCAACTTGCTTATCGCTTGGCCATTGCCCATGAAGATAATCAAAGCTTTCGTGATGAAGTGAATAGTGAACGCTGGTTTTTTTCACCGCAGTTAAGTTGGAAAATCTCTGATCAGACTCAACTTGATTTTGACAGCGAAATCACTCAGCAAAAAGGCACTTTTGATCGTGGGATCAGCGCCTATAAAGGCCAGATTCTGATGAGTCCCAAAACCTTTACAGGCGAACCAGACGATGGCGACATGAAATTGAATGATCAGTTTTATCAACTGCGTTTGGCGCATGAATTAAATGATGAATGGAAACTCAATAGTGCCGTCAGTTATAAACAAGGATTGATGAAAGGCTTTTCCACTGAACCTAAATCTTTTGAACCAGATGGTGAAACTTTAAATCGTCAACGTCGTTACCGTGATTATTTCACCAAAGATCTACTCGCACAGGCTGAGCTTTTAGGTAAGTTGAATACAGACTGGGCTCGTCATGAGATCCTGATCAGTACTGAAGCAGGTCAATTGACTTCTGATCAATATCAGCTCCGTTGTGATTATAAATATTCAGGCGCAAGATACTGCGTTAATCAAATCAATGTCTATCATCCTCAATATGGCGTGTATTTACCCAATATGGGGCTGCAAACCAATACCCGTGAACAACAGGACTATTTTGCTTTAAATCTTCAGGATCAAATGTTCTTCGATGATCAATGGAGTCTTTTAGTTGGAACGCGTTTCGACCAAGTCAAACAGTCTTTAGATAATTACAAAGCCAATACCTCTACCGATAAAACCTTTCATCAGGCCTCGCCTCGTGCGGGTATAAATTATAAATGGAATGAGCAGTTGTCATTCTATACGAATTATGGACGCTCTTTTGCCATGAACAGTGGTACAGATGCCAATGGACAAGTGTTTGCACCTGAAAAGGGTGAAAGTTATGAAATCGGAAGCAAATATCAGTTTAATGACACATCCTTATTGAGTCTGGCATTATTTCACATGAAAAAACGCAATGTGCTCACCACCAATCCAAGCGATGCAAATTATCAGTATGCCGCAGGTGAAGCATTAAGTCGGGGCATTGAGGTAGATTTGCAAAGTCAACTCACAGATCAACTGCATTTGATGGCAAACTATACTTATACCGATGCACAGATTCATAAAGATACAACCATTGCCAAAGGAACTCCGCTCAATAATATTCCTCGCCATAGTGGTAATCTGGCATTAGATTATGTGCTTTTACAACAGGCTATAAAAAAAGCAGGTGTTGGGGCAAATGTACAGTATGTTGGGAAACGTAATGGGACACAAAGCACAGGCTTTGAATTACCCGATTATACATTGGTCAATTTAAATGCGTATTATGAACCGAATAGCCAGTTACGTTATCAATTCAATATTAACAACGTGTTTGATAAAACCTACTATGTTGAAAGTTATAGTGATCTGTGGATCCAGCCAGGTGATCCGTTAAATGCATCACTCTCGGTACAATGGACATTCTAATTTGATCTTGTCACATTTTTCATTCCCAAAAGTTGTCATGTTCAGTATTTGTGTACTTTTGGGAATCACATTGACAGCCTGTCAGCCCCGAAACATTACAGAGCAAAAACCACAATTAGAGACTCAATCGATTCAAACCACACCATCACACTCTCGTATTAGTGTTGTTGATTCTTCGGGTTATCGTGTTACGTTGGAGCATCCTGCCCAACGTGTGGTGTGTTTATTTGAGTCGAGTTGTGATGGTTTATATATGCTCAATCAGGGCAATAAAATTGTAGGAATTCCTGCAGAAATTTATCAACAGCCGATGTTATATCACGCATATTCTGTTTTAGACCCACGCATTCAGGCCAAACAGATTCAAAGCCCATCTCAAGGCAATAATGCGACCAATATCGAAAGTCTATTAATGCTACAACCTGATTTAGTCATTATGGGTGGAGGAGAAAAACAAACCATTGCCCTTCTGCGCAAGTTAGGCATTGCAGTTTATATTATGGAATCTTCGACTTATGCTCAGGTCAAAGAAGAATTATCGAACATTGCGATTTTAACCGATGCAACAGTACGCGCAAAAACCATACTGCAATATTCAGATCAAAAAATAACAGAGATTCAGCGTAATACTGCAAAACAACCCCATCAGCAAACTATTTATTATGCATGGTCGGGCGGTCGTATTTTTTCGACATCAGGAACTCAATCGATTACCAATGATTTTATCGAATTGGCTGGCGCGAAAAATGTTGTTTCGACGAAAACCAATCAACCCAACGTCAACCCAGAAACCTTGATTGAATGGAATCCTGATAATATCGTGCTTTGGAATACCGATCCGCAACTGATTTATCAACGCCCTGAATTACAAACGCTGAAGTCTGTTCAACAGCGTAGAGTTTTTAATTTAAGCCCTGCTTTTATCTATAATCCTCATACCATCAAAATCGTGCTGACTGCACTTTATTTACATCACCACATTTATACTGACGTGCAATCATCTGACAACATGAAAGAAACCCAATATCAAGTGCTGAGTATGTTGTATGGCTCAAAAGCAGCACAAGACCTGATTGCCCCATGAAATTGAACACTCCCATGAAGATGATGCGTCTTGAATCCATCACCCAATTAAATCCTGTCATTCGATATACTGGCTTTATCGTTTTACCTCTGCTTTGTCTGTTTTGTTCCTTGTTAATTGGGCCAAGTCATGTTTTAGGTTATCAGGATTATCTGCTCTGGTTCTGGCAAAGTCTGTTTGGTGGAAGCTATATTGCTCCTGAACAATATGCTCTGATGCAGAATATTCTTTGGAATGTACGCCTGCCCAGAATTTTACTTACCTTTATGGTTGGTGCGGCACTGGCGACCGCAGGAAATGGTTTACAAGCGTTATTTCGGAATCCACTGGTGGATTCTTATGTACTTGGTATTTCTTCTGGAGCAGCATTTGGTGCGGCACTGGCTTTGTCTTTTAACTTAAATTCACCTAATTTATTGGCGTTTATTTTTGGTATTGCTGCGGTACTTCTGACTTATTTATTTGCCTATCAAAAACAGGAACAACAAACCTCTTTGGTCATGATTATTTTGGCAGGCATGATTGTTTCAGGGCTGTTTTTGGCAGGATTAACCATCATTCAATATATTAGTGATCCGTTTAAATTACAGGCCATTGTGCAATGGACGATGGGTAATTTACATCAGGCCAATTGGAATAAAGTACAATATGCAGTATTGCCTATTTGTATCGGACTTCTGGGCTTATTTTTAATGCGTTGGCGACTCAACTTGCTCGCACTTGGTACAGAAGAAGCCCAAGCGGTCGGCATCAATCCCAAAGGGGAACAAATCTTGCTGATTGGATTGGTCACCTTATGCACCTCTGCTTCTGTGGCTGCGGCTGGAATTATTAGTTTATATGGTTTATTTATGCCCCACATTGTGAGAATACTAGTTGGGCCTGATCATCGTGCAACCATTCCCTGTAATATGATATTGGGCGGCTGTTTTTTATTATTGATTGATAATTTCTCACGTGTTTTATTAAGCTTTGAAATCCCAATTGGAATTTTTACCATGCTGCTTGGCGCACCTTTCTTTTTGCTGCTCATGAAAAGCCAACGGATGAACTGGTCATGATCCATATTCATCAGCTTAACTTTGCTTATGGGCAAAAACAGGTGCTTAAAAATATCGATCTCACATTTGCTGAACATCGGTTTTCAGTGATCTTGGGACGAAATGGTTGTGGTAAATCGACCTTGTTTAGACTCATGGCAGGTCTGGAACCTTTACAATGTGGCAGTATTTTATATAAAAGCAAACGTTTAGATCAGTATAAAGGCAAACGTCATGCCGAACTTTTAGGCTTTTTACCACAATTTCACAAAACCGTTTTTCCCTTTAAAGTCAAAGATGTGGTTTTGACAGGCCGTGCTGCGTTTAGTCATTTTCACCCCACCAAACAGGATGAATATCTGGTAGATCAGGCATTGGAAGAGCTAGATATCGGACATTTAAAACATCAGGCGTATACTGAACTTTCTGGCGGTGAACGACAATTGGTGATGATCGCTCGAATATTAGTACAAGCACCCAAAGTAATTTTACTAGATGAGCCAACGAATCATCTGGATGTCTATTATCAGTCTTATTTGATGAAAAAATTACGTCAACTTTCTCGGCAAAACTATACCGTGATTGCCATTATGCATGATCCTAATCTGGCATTTTTATTTGCAGACGAATTGTTTTTTATGCGTCAACATGAAATTATTCGACCTGAATCTCGGCAACGCCTGACGGATCCTGTCTTTTTAAAAAGTGTCTATGATGTTGAATTTCATGAGGCCATGATTCAGGACAAAACCATTGTAGTGCCAGACTATTCATGGCTTTAGACATCGAACTTTTACAACCAGCAGACGTGAATCAAGCAATTCAATTTGCGATTTATACTCGCCAACTTCTTTTTCCAGAAGTCTATCCATCTGAACTGCCTCATGATCTGACTCATTTCAGCCAAACTTATCTTGAACACCCGCAAGGCGCTTGCTTCGTGGTCAAAGATAAGCACACAATTATTGGCATGGTGGCTTATCGAGCTTATAACCATCGTTTTAATTTGGACTTACCGTTGAAAGTTGTCGAGGTGGTTAAACTATTTATACAGCCCGAATATCGCCGACAAGGTTTAGCATCGCAACTTTGCCATGCTTTATTTGAATATGCTCAACGACAAAATGTTCGGCATTTTTATCTGCATACTCATCCCTTTTTACCTGCCGCTGAATATTTCTGGCAAAAACAGGGATTTCAGGTCATTCATCGTGAATGGTTGGCGCATTACGATACGATTCATATGCTAAAAACCAGTCAATCAACCTCATGTTGTATGATGAATTTGAGATCATCCAGTATTTAAAAAGCCATAAAACCGCTCTTGGATTTTATGGCGACAAACGAAATAAAAGAATTAAAAACTAAAGCCAAAGTTTAAATTGACCCGATACAACCATTTATCACTATTCAAGGACGTTGCTGTGGTATAGCCCGTACTATTGGTCGAACCTCCAATAATATTGGCATTTTTTCCCCAAGTATAATCTGCCCAGACCATAAACGGAGATGCAATAAACATCATGCCTGTGGTATTCATCTGTGACGCTGACCAATCTGTATGTGTTTTATCCAGATAACTAAAGTCGTTATAGAATTTAATCGCTTTAAGTTTCCACATATCCTTGATTGGCAAGGTATAAGAGACATTGAGACTCGAAACAGTCCCTTCAGAAGCAATCAAATAAGAAGGTGTTAGACCATTGGTCCCCATTAAAGTCATACGATCATCCACCCCTTCTGGATTCTTGGCATCGTATTGATAGTGAATGATGGAACCCTGAATGTTCCAGCGATTAAGATTGCTATTGGCATGAAGACCTAAAGCATAATATTTTCCATCATCATCTGTGATTTTATTATGCAGTTGTGAAATAGCCCCTGATAACCCAACTTCTTGCTTGCCTAGCGTCGTATCAAACTTTTTAACGACACGGGCATTGACCTGATTTTGTTTTTTGTTCTGATAGCTTTTCTGATTTGGAAAAGTATTTTTCAGATCATCATAAGAGCCGCTTTCTGGAGAATAACGCATATTGGTTTCAAGCATGCTTGGATAATAACCCAATTTAATATCCCAATTTTTGTCATCATAATTCCAGTTCAAACCAGGGGCAATGTTGTTGCCATAGCCTAAAAAGAACGGCAAATGATAGGTCCAACCATTTTGCGGATAAGGATAAATGGTAAATGGTTTATAGACGAAACCTGCCTCCAGACTATTGTGAGGATTGAGCTTATATCCTACATAGGCTTTTTCTATAGAGGTAAATTCTTGATCCTGCAACAAAAAACTTGAATTTAAATAAAAATCATCATACGTTCCCTTGAGGTCAAGTCGTAGGACATCAAAATCCAACTTGCCCATTCCTCGATTGGAACTTTGTGGCCAGCTTTCATAGCGATCCTGCACGCGAATCACCCCACCCACTTTAAATGAAGCTGTACCATCTTGATTTTTCCACTCCAGTGGTGATGCCTCTGCCCAAGAGCCAGTCGAAACACCTACGCAGAAAATTGAAACACTTATTGTTGAAACTACACTTTTTCTCATCATCGCTTCCCAATATTTAGCCACGAGCTGATAGTGAAAAATAACAACTCATGTTTTATATATAAAACTTTGTTTATTTTGATTTTTACCTAAAAAAATTTGGTGATCCTATTTGAAGCGAGAGCAATCCTTAGCTCATGGCATATTATTCATCACCATTTTTAGTTGTTTACTTAGATGCCTTAGCACCTAAGTAACGCCAGATCACAATAATGCTGCTATAAGGTTTTGAAATTTAATATCCCTTAAACTTAATAGAGTTTTTTCTGTGGTGGACCCGCAAAGTTCAACGGACCAATAGAATGCATATCGAGTTCGATGATCGCAGGGCCGTTAAAATCGATGGCTTCTTGGATCGCAGCTTTAAACTCATCTGCACTACCCACTTTCCAGCTTTTAACGCCCATCGACTCACCCAGTTTTTGATAATCTGGGGTATGTAACTCATTAAAATACTGGCGACCACCAAAGTAGTTATTTTGAATACCGCGCATTACACCATAACCACCGTCGTTCATGATCATGAGTACCATATCGGTATTTTCCTGCGCCATCGTTGCGATTTCACCGATACCAAGCATCAAACCACCATCACCGACCAGACCGACTACTTTTTTGTCTGGATTAGCGATACTTGAACCAATCGCATGCGCTAAACCTAAACCGATTGCCCCTGCCAATGAGTGAATATTTCGATTTGGTGCTTGTACAGGAAATAAGCGGCTGCCCCATGTACTTCCCGACATCGTAATATCGCGGACAAAAATACCATCTTCGGGTAAAGCCGCACGTAAGTGATCACAAATCAATGCGTATTGATCAAGCTGTTTACGTAGTGCATCGACCGCAGCATTTTTAGCATCAACAATAGCTTGATCATAGTCAGCATCAACTTTCGAAACACCATTAAGTTGAATCAAACTACGCGACAAAATATCTTTAGCATCCGAACAAATGAAATGACGAATTTTGTAATTACGTTGTTGTGCGACAGGATTGGCATCAATCTGAACGATATTTTCGGGAAACTGAACCGAATAAGTTTTGGTTTCGTTACTGCGTAGACGAGAACCCACTACGACTAATAAGTCAGCATTTTTTAATAGTTCTTCGACTTTAGCCGAGTTATGAAATGCACCTAAGCTACGTGGGTGTGCATCGGGTAAAATACCGCGACCATGGGTGGAGGACACCACAGGAATACCCAAATCTGCAATCGCCTTGATTTCATCCACACTATTTAATGCACCGCCACCAATCCAAAATACTGGACGTTTAGCTTGCTTGATTTGATCAACCAATAACTGAACCTGAGTTTCATCTACCGCAGGCAGTTGCATCGCTTTCACTGGACTTAAATCCAACGGTAAATCAATTTCTGCTGCTTGCACATCGATTGGTAATTCAACACTGACAGGTCCCATTGGAACAGTTGTAGCGACACGAATCGCTTCACGAATGACCCCAATCGCGTTATCTGGACTGGTAATGCGAAATGCAGCTTTGCTCGAAGCACGTAAGAAAGTGAGCTGATCTTTGGTTTCATGAATAAAACTGGCATCACGATCCAAATATTCCCGTTCCACTTGACCTGTTAAATGCAACACAGGACTGGCTGCATTCATGGCTTCGATGAGTGAACCAACGGCATTGCCTGCCCCTGCACCCGTACTGGTTAAAGCAACGCCCAAACCTTTAAATCGTGCATGTGCATCAGCCATAGTGACTGCACCAGCTTCACCTCGCGCCGCCACAAAGCGGATTTTTTCACGGCGACCCACAGCATCAGCAATCGGCAAGTTATGAATGGAGATCACGCCATAAATGCTATTTACATCATGTTCTTCTAATAAGCGAGCAATTGCTTCACCCACATTGACACGTTCAGTCATGAAAATCTTCCTCTAAATTCTGTTTAATATCCATTGAAATGGTTAAATCGTTAAAACCATCTTCTACTTTAATCATCAGTCACACCATGCATTTGGCTGGTCGCTTAATCCCATATAAATGCTTTTTTGCTGCATATAAGATAAAATTCCCAAACGTCCTTTTTCACGTCCAATACCACTATCTTTAAAACCACCAAATGGCGCTGAAATTGAAAATTTCTTGTAGGTATTAATCCATACTGTACCCACTTCAAGCGCACGAGAAATCCGCCACGCCTTACGATAACTTTCAGTCCAGATGCCTGCCGCCAAACCAAAACAACTATCATTGGCTTGCTGAATTAAATCTTGCTCATTGTCATATTTCATGACCACTAAAACGGGGCCAAAAATTTCTTCTTGGCATACTTTTGCCTGATTTTTCAATCCAGTAATAATGGTCGGCAAATAAAAACTACCTTTGGCAAATTCACCTGTTGTCAATGCTTCGCCACCTGTCAAAACTTCCCCACCTTCTTGCTTGGCGAGTTGTACATAACGATCGACAGACTGTAAATGCGCCTGATTGATCAGAGACCCCATATGAACATCTTTTTGTTCAGGATGCCCAACCCGTAAGCCTTTGGTAATTTCCACCAGACGTGTGAGGAACTGATCGTAAATACTGCTATGAATAAACAAACGAGAACCTGCAATACACGCTTGCCCCGCAGAACTAAAAATGCCGTATGCAATTCCTTTTGCAGCAAGCTCTATATCCGCATCTGGGAGCACAATCGTTGGCGACTTACCACCTAACTCTAAAGATGTGGTAATCAGTTTAGCTGCTGCAATATGTGCCAAATGGCGTCCTGTTGTGGTTCCACCTGTAAAAGAGATCTTTCGAACTAATGGATGCTTCACAATGGCATCACCGACGACTGAACCTTTCCCCACTAAGACGCTCAATAGGCCTTTAGGTAAACCCGCTTCTTCAAAAATCTTTGCCAATTCCAGTGCAATCAGCGAAGTAGCTTCAGCAGGTTTTAAAATCACTGCATTTCCACCTGCCAAAGCAGGAGCCAGTTTTTGTACTTCACTGGCAATGGGTGAATTCCATGGAGTAATCGCAGCCACGACACCTACAGGTTCATGCACACTTAATGTCATAAAATCTGGCGCACGTTGAGTGGTCAATTCATCATTGAGTGTTTCACAGGCAGCCGCCACATAACGGGCTGTCGCAGCCGCGCTTAAGACTAAACCACGAGTTTCTGCCAAAGGCTTACCATTATCACGGGTTTGTAATTGAGATAACTCATCCACTCGTGCTTCAATAATATCCGCGACTTTATATAAAATTTTGGCACGTTCATGTGGCATACGATTACGCCATTCAGGTGCGCGCCAAGCCTGATCTGCTTTAGCAATCGCTTCTTCAATATCTTCAGGACTTGCTGTAGAAATTTCGGCATTTACTGAATTGTCTGCTGGAAATGTACTTTGAATCACATGACCGCGACCCAAACGCCATTCACCCGCAATATAAAGTTCCTTAACCATGATAGTAATCCTTGTTAAATCTGAATGGCTTCAACACTATTGCGACAAGCACGAATCACGCTAAGTGCCGCCAATGTGGATGTTTTAGGGTTAGATGCAAGCGGAACACCGACCATTTCAATCGTCATCTGCCCAAAACGACCTTCGGCAACAATGGTATGTTTGTTCTGGGTCGTTTCTGGATCTACGGTTAGTTCTACGATCGTGTTATCCATGCCTACACCAGCCAGCGCGATAGTTGCAGCTACATTGGCATTGGCAGGAAAATTCAGCGCGGCTTCGCGCGCTGTCCCACGATAAAACACGGTGGCTTTTTGTACTTGATCCAAATCAATCAATTGCTCGGCATAACTACCACGCCAACTGTTGGGGCTTTTACAACCTTTATAAGTGACTTTTTCAAGTCCACCTTCTTTTGCAGCGGCAATACCATCTATGCCTGCAATTGCACCTGCCAATAGGTGTAAGTGCGCGCCATTTTGTTCCGCCGTTTGCTGAAGTTCAGTAAAAAATTCGCTATCTGCCAAAGTACCCACAGAGATCAAACCAATGGTCCAACCATTTTCCAGTACTTTTTTAGCATGTTCTTTGACTGCTGCCTGACCCGCCACTTCAATCACATAATCTGGTGTGCCATCACATTGATTGACATCAGAAATCACCTTAATGTTGGTATCGACTTTTTGCTTGACGTTTTCAACACTACGTTCAGGTACCACAATCCATTTCAACTTAAGATCATGTGGCAAATGTGCATATACTTCCGAGGCCATTGCGCCAAAACCAATCATCATCAATTGTTTCATTGCATTCACCTTATAAATGTTTGTTAAAACCACCAGACACATCAATGGTCGAGCCTGTGGTATAAGAAGCAAGCGGTGAGGCTAAAAATACCAATGCACGAGCTGGTTCTTCGGGTTTACCTAAACGCGCCATTGGAATTCCACGTTTTTTTGCGATATTCGCAGTCCAGTCTTGCCATGATTGATTTGGATCTGAGCGTGTTTCATAGCGGCGTTTCCACTGTGCCGATTCGACCATGCCTAATAAAATTGAATTAACACGAACGTTGTATTGAATAAATTCATGTGCCAATGAATGGGTCAGATTCAGCAAAGCCGCACGTGCTGATGAAGTCGCGATCATGTGCGGTTCAGGTTGCAAAGCGAGTAATGAATTGACATTGGTTACAGAGCCAATTGCTGAGTTTTTTAGATCATCCAAAAAGGCACGAATGGGATGTAAGACACTAAAATATTTCAGTTCAATTTCTTTCATCCAGTCTTCATCTTGGGTATTTTCAAAAGTAGAAACTCGTCCTTGACCTGCGTTGTTAATCAACATATCGACATTGCCCAAATGCTGTTTCACGGTTTGAGCAAAGTTTTTGACATCTTCTTTATCCAATACATTGCAAACCTGTGTAAAAACATGGGCATGCGGATATTTTTCTAAAATATAAAGTTTTGATTCTACAAGACGCTGTTCATCTCTCCCGCACCACGCCACTTTCGCGCCTTCTGCGACTAAAATCTCAACCGCAGCTAATCCGATGCCAGAAGAGCCACCTGTGACAACCGCTACTTTTCCTTCTACTTGGAAGCTCATATATTCTCTCTCGTTTCAATGCTGCTGTGCAGACACAATAATGTCGTTAAAAATTGTAGGTTGATCGACATAGCTCAAATGTCCTGCTTCACCAATTTCAATATAGTTTTGGCACTGGATTTCCTTTGCCAAAGCTGCAATGGCTTGCGGCGGTGTAATACTGTCGTTCAGTCCTGAAACCATCACGCATGGCACCGCCAAATCTGTTACATAATTACGAATTTCATCGTGAGCCAACAAATAAGAAGCTTGGGTAAAACCTTCCAAATTCAGGTTTTGCATGACCTGTCCAATCAGTTCAAGCGTTTGAGGTTTCTTCAAATAAGTTAAATGTGGTCCACGACTTTGTGCTAAACCCTGATTTCCAAGTTCTGCCAGCATTTTTGGTCTTTTGTTATAAACTTCGGCTTGTTGTTCAACGGGATAACGCTGATAACCCTGTGCAACATTGGCAAGAATGAGTGTTTCGACATACTCTGGATAACGTCGCGCAAAGGCACTTGCTTGTAATGCACCCAGTGAATGTCCAACCACAATCGCCTTTTTAATCTTTAAATGTTCAAATAAGCCCGCCAAACGCTGTGCATAATCTTCAGCGTTTGGTTGCTCAGTGGTTAAAGCATCGGACGAACCATAACCGGGTGCGTCCCATGCAATAATATGAAAATGATGACTTAAATCTTGCAGTTGGTTGACCCACGAACCCGCACCAGAGCTAATGCCATGCAGTAACACCAGATAATGCTCTCCAGTGCCTGCTTCACGATAACTTTGTTTGTGTCCATCGATCTCGACAAATTTCACTGGAAATTGTTGTAGAGTTTCAACAAGTGTCATCATCATTTTCCTTTAAGGCCACAATCAGAGTTCAAACCTCTTTTTGCAACTCTGATTCAATCCATTTAGTTACGTTTAATTTGAGAAAGTGGATGCTCAGGTGGATAGTTTGGAATGGTTGGTTTACCTGTTCCTAACATCACACACATCAAGGCATCTTCTTGACCCGGATTAAATAATCCACGATAAATTCCTGGTGGAATAGAAATCAGATCGCGTTCTTTTAAACGAGTACTGAACTTTTCACCGTTATGCTCAATGAACAAATCAATTTCACCACGCAACATAAAGAACACTTCTTCAACATCATGGTGAATATGCAAAGGCCCTTCACACTGTGGCGGTAAAACCATCGTAGAAAACGTAAAGTTTTCAGCAGGAACAGTGTTGTTATCATTGGAAACACCTGTTGCACCTGTTCCCATGTAGCGCATTTGGGCACGGCGATATTTCGGATCATAATCTGCCTGAAATTTCAGTGCGTTAAAGTCATATTTGCGAGTTTCAAAACGTGCAATACGGGTGTTTAACCATTCTTCTAAGCTCGCACCTTCGGGTTGCGTCCATGATTCAAATTGTTGAGTGCTCATGTCTTACTCCTGATTAAAATGAAAACTGTAATTAGTAACGTTTGAGTAATGGTGTAAGGAAAAAGGAACCCACGATAGCCACCACTGCCAAGAACGTGATTCCCAAATTAAAGCTGCCCGTTTGCATCACAATCATGCCAATCAAAACTGGCGCAATCGCACTGGCAAAGTTGGCCAAACCATTAAAAATACCGCCTGCTGTCGCCCCGACATCTGCTGTAGTGACACGCGCCAACAAAGCAAATACCGCAGCTACACCGAAACCCCATGCCATTGAGCTGATCGACATGGCCAAAATGATAAGAAGCGGATTGGTCATTAACACCATGACGTACAATGAGATACCTGCGACCAGTAAGCCACCAAACACCTGTACTGCGCGTTTACCAAGCTTGTCGGAGAATACAGCCCCAACCACCTCACCCACGAGCATGGCAATAAATGGTAGGCTTGAATAAAAACCAAACTCTTTTAAATTAAAGCCTTTATCCTGAATCAGATAAGATGGTACCCAACTGTTTAGGCCCCAGAGATAAGTCATTAAAGCGATATTGAAGATACAGACCAGCCAGAACGCGCTGTTTTGTAATAACAATTTAGTATTACGAAGATGACCCTTAAAATTGATACGTTTGCTTGAATCTTCGATCTCAATAGTTTTGCGTAGTTCTAAGTTACGCAGTCCAACCACCACAAAGACCAAGACCAATAAAGTCATTGCAGCCATTACAAAGAACGTGCTATGCCAGTCGTGTTTAGCCAACACAGCCGCAGTGATCGGAAATCCTAAAAAGGCGCCAATCGGTGTACCCAGTAAAAACATGGTAGAGGCACGTGCTTGCTGACGATCTGTGTAGGTTTGTTTCACAATCGCATACGCCAATGCAAATAATGGCCCTTCAGCTATGCCCAATAAAACACGTAGGAACAGCATACTGCCATAATGGGTAGTAAAGCCCATGATCAACATCAGAACGCCCCATGAGGCCACGCTCCAGAACAACATTTTCTTGGGATTGAAAATATCCCCTAGAAAACTCAGGAATATAGATGAAAAACCATATGCCAGTAGAAAACTGGTCATTAACCAGCCCAACTTGGCTTTATCCTGTGCAATTCCCATCGCATCCTGAAAATGTGGATCTGAGAACAAAACTGCAATACTAATCTTGTCAAAAAATGCCAGTACGACACAGGCCATTAGGACAAATGCGGGTATCCAGTGTTTGAATCCTTTTTTTTCATCTACATCATTTAACATGCAAGCGTTCCTTCGATCTGGCTAAAGATCTAAAATGATTGTTCTGGCTAGAGGTCTTAAAGCGTTATTAGCGTTTTAGCTTCATGACATTAAATTCAGGATCGGTTAATTGTTCTGGGTTCAACACTGTACCGCTTTGAATCCAGCGTTTGGCCAGTTTGACGAGCTTGGAATCGTTGACCGCGATCATATTGATCAGACGGCTTTGTTCATCCAAATATAAATAGCTAACTTGTGTAGGACTGCTTTGACGGATGACCAATTTGGGGTTTAACTGTGGTTGATAAGTCCCTAAAATCTGGATATTAAAGTGATACTGATCAGACCATAACCACGGAATATCGACATATTCAGTGGCGACACCCAACATGGATTTTGCCGCAGCAATCGCTTGATTTTGTGCATTTGCCCAAGATTGGATGCAGTAGCCTAAAACAGGGTGAATGGCAACATCGCCTGCTGCATAGATATCAGCATCAGAAGTTTGACCATAACAATTGACCACGATGCCATCTTTCACATCAAGACCTGCATCTACCCCTAATTCTTTGGCAATCTCGGCACCTGCACCCACCACTACACAATCAAAAACCTGTGCAGTCTGCGGATGATTCAATACTTGAATGGTTTGATCTGAACTTTCAATCAGGTGCAAATTTTTACTGTCCAGATGAATTTGCGTCCCTTGTTGTTCATGGATCTCTTTTAAGAAAGCTGAAACTTCAGGACTCACACTACGACCACATAAGCGATCAGCATATTCAAAAACATGTACTGCCTTGCCTTGTTTACGCGCTGTTGCAGCAATTTCAAGCCCGATCCAACCGCCACCAATAATCGCAATAGAATTTGCATGTTCAAGTAAATCTGCCAAACGTTCGCAGTCTTGAACGTCACGCAAAGTTACGACATTTGAAATTTCTTTCCACGTATTCACAGGTACACGTGCCCGACTACCTGTTGCAATTAATAATTTGTCATAAGGTAAAATCTTGCCGCTTTCCAAAATGACCTGTTTGTGATTGCGATCAATTTGTGTGGCTAGATCAGGCTTGTGCCATTGCACTGAAAAAGCATCAATTTGTTCAGGAGAAAACAGATTTAGGCTGTCATAACTGGCTTCTTTGGAAAGCACTTGTTTAGAAAGCGGTGGGCGCTCATAGAAAATCTGATGTTCATTGGACACCACATGAATTTCACCACGATACCCTTCCTGACGCAAAGTACTGACCGCCCAACCTGCTGCCTGACCTGCTCCAACCACGACGATTTTTTCCATGAGCCTCTCTCCTTCTACCTAAACCTTAACCTTGAATGGGTTTGACCTGACGACGAGTATCATGATCTAGACCACCCTCAATCGCCCATTCGGTAAACAGTTCCAAACGATGCTCTTCAACACGCGGCTGCCACTCTTCAGTCAAATAGTCATCATTGGTGTAATATTCAAATGCACCACCTAGAGGTGAGTTGACATACCAGAAATAAGCAGAGGAAATAGGATGACGACCTGGCCCAATAAAAGTTGACCAGTCGGAACGATTCATATTCAAACCACCGCCAATCACTTCGTGAATATCACGCACCACAAAAGCGACATGATTCAGACCTGCTGGTTTATTCGGGATAGAAAGCAAGAATAAATCATGATGGAAACCCTCTGCGCGGCAACGCAGGAAAGCACCACGATTTAAATAGGCATCTGATAAATGAAAGCCTAATTTTTCTTTATAAAAATTTTCTGTTGCAGCTAAATCTGGAGTAAAGAACACAACATGACCAATTGCTATTGGTTCACCTTTTTCATAAACAGGGCTAGCTGCATTAACACGTTGGATATTGCCGTACTGATTAATACCTTCTGTTTTTTGTTCAGGTACATCTTTGGTAATCGAATGTTGAAAAACAATCGTCATGCCATTTGGATCTCGACACTGCACCTGTGTTGCACTTTGTACAAAGCCTTCTACATCTTTTAAATTTTCAGCAAATTGGATTAAATCCTGATCATTGTCTACCCCCCACGTCACTTCACGAAGGGTTGAACCATTTTCAATCGCAGCAGGTAACCGTGAATCTGCGATATCAAATAAATAAATCTTGCTGCCATTTTGGGTTTGAAACAGTTCAGTATCTTCAATATCTGTTGTTTGTTTTGACAAACCAAAATCAGTTAAAAACTTGATTGCTTCAGCTTTGTCTTCAACCCCAAACTTTAAAACTTCGATTCCTGTAATCATGTTATTTGCTCCTAATTAAAGACAAAACCACCGTTGACTGGGATATTCTGCCCTGTGACAAAAGATGCCAGTTCAGAAAGTAGATACAAAGCTGTGCCATTTAAATCTTGTGGATGTTGCTGACGCTGAATCGCTCGACCTGTAACATAAAGGTCATGACGTTCTTGTGGGACATACTCTGTTGCTTCAACTAACGTCAATCCTGGAGAAATAGTATTGACACAAATGTTAAACTCACCAAGTTCACGCGCCATAGAACGCGTCATGGAAATAATCGCCCCTTTACTTGCGACATAAGCCATGAGTTTAGGTGCGCCCCAAAGTGCAGTATCTGAAGCGACATTAATAATTTTTGCACAATCAGACTGTTTCAAATACGGAACACAGGCCTGAACCATCAACCACGTGCCTTTGACATTGACTGTCATCACTCGATCCCACAGATCAGGATCGTATTGCATTAAATCCTTGCCGCCCACACCAGTTGCGAGTGCTGCGCAATTCACCAGACCATCCAAACCATTCAGTTTATCTGCTGCAAATTGAACAGCTGACCGAATAGATTCAGGTTGAGACAAATCCAATCCAACAGCGTGAACACCCAAGCCCTGCTGTTGTAACTGCTTTGCCTCTTGCTCAACCAGTTCGGTCAGAATGTCCGCCATGACAACGGTTGCACCCGCTTTGGCAATCGCCTGAGCAAAGCCCAGACCTAAGCCACGCGCTGCTCCTGTTACCATGATTTTTTTACCTTGCAGTAATGTGTGAATGGTCATAGCCACAATCCTTATGGTGTTTCAGTCAAAGATGAAGTATTTAGCACTGCAATTTTTTTCAATTGCTTCTCTGCTTCTTTTTTCATTAAACGACGCAGACGAGATAGACCAACATCATGTTGATAAAGAAACTCTTTAGAACGTGCATTTGGTGCCAAATTTTCCAAAATAATGCGATCCTGCTCCAACACATCCCAATGCAATTTTTCTAAATGATTGCGGTATAAGAAGCGCCAAACATTGCGTTGCCAACCACTGACTTTACGGCAGCGCCAGAAGAATACGCGGGTATTATCAGCGTCAATTGGTGTTGCAAAACCGACAATCCAAAACACACCACCTGGACCAAATTCTTTACGATACGGAATAGAAAGACGTAACCAACTCGCTCCTGTATTGCCATATTCTACCCAGTCAAAATTGACACCCGTTTGACCTTCTTTTTCAAAAATAAATCCGTTTTCAGTACTACGGTGTTTCATTTCCGCAGTACGCTCACCCTCTGCCATGGAGTGCGAAGTACAGTGTAAATAGGTGCCATGCATCGGATCCATCACGTTATCGATGGCGTATTGATGATTCACTTTCCAGTCGGCCTGACATAAAAATGAACTCCATTCTGTACTGGCTAACTGCTCAGGAAATTCAAGTTCAGCAGGTGGTTCATTTGCATCAATACCAAACCAAATAAAAATGGCATCATGCTTTTCAATGATTGGGTAGCTTTTTACACACTCACTGCCTTTCATTGGACAGTCATGTACAGCAGGTACATCGACCACCACACCATCACCACCAACTTCAACACCGTGATACCAGCATGCCACACGATTGCCCAAGTTCCAGCCTAATGATAAGCGTGCCCCACGATGCGGACAGCGATCTTCAAGCGCATGTAGTTGACCATCCTGATCGCGCCAAACCACAATATTTTCGCCTAAACGAGTAATCCCGACGGGATTTGCATTGACTTCCCAACTGGCGAGAACTGGATACCATTGATCACGTAAACCTAAATCAAGGTATTCTTCAGTACTTGGAGCTTGTTGATAAATTGCATTCATTATTGTCTTCCCTGAACTTAGTAACCCAAACGCTGCATTTCTTCTGTAAAGCTCTGCATGGTCCAGATTTCACCTGACTCACGACGAAAACCCTGTTGGTTTAATGCGTTGACCAAATCATTCAATTCAGTCATCCCTGCTCCAAAAGCTCGTATTAGATGCTGAACAAAGTCCTGTTCGTAGACGGTCGGCACTTTGTAGCGAGTCTGCCAGACCAAATGTTCAACTTGCCCAGGAATCTGAATATTATTAATGCCAGCATCCCTAGAAGGTGTCGCATTGATCCAGTTTTCCAGTTTTTCATTAAATTGTTTCATGGTGAATTCCTTCTATCCATTACAGTTGAATCTGTATGTCTTGACCTTCTACACGTACTGGATAGATACATAGGTCACGACATCCTGGACCACTCATGAGCGAACCCGTCTGGATATCAAAAATAGCTTCATGCAATGGACATTCAACGGTCTGATCCTCGATAAACCCTTCTGTCAATAATGCAAAAGCATGTGGACAGACATTTTCGATCGCAAAATAATTTTCATCGATGACAAATACACCTATTTTTTTGTCATTGACTTCTACTGCCTTTGGTTCGTCTTCCGAGACATCATCAATGCCACAAACTGAAATCCAACTCATCGTTTGAGCCCTCGATACTGTTTTATATATAAAACTTTATTTGATTTTCAAAACATTTACAAAGAATAATCCTCATTTGCTTTTTATGTCAATAAATTAAAATTAATATATTTCATATACTTAATAAATTATTAATATTTTATTACGTTTTATTAGGAAAATTTGGTTTTATATATAAACATTGTTTTATGCATCCGATATCATTACAATAGTTCTAAAATAAAGCAGTGTGCACCAAATATTACCCTTTTCTTTTTTAGGAATTTTTATCGAATGAGCTTAGTCATTGAAGAAGATGTACAAGAAGCTGAAATCACAAAAAACGATGACCGTTATTTGGTTCCAGGCCTTGTCAGAGGTTTAGCAATCTTACAGGCGTTTAATCAGGAAGCTCAGGAAATGACCATTTCTGAAATTGCTGAAATTCTGGATGTGAACCGTTCTAGTGCATTTCGCCTGATTTATACCCTAGAATCCTGCGGATATTTACGTAAAGCTTCACAGAAAACTTATGCTTTAGATTCAAAAGTCATGGAGCTTGGTTTTAACAGTTTATCTAAACTTTCTTTACTGGATTTATCAACGCCACTAATGAAAGAACTACGTGATCAAACCAAAATCGCAGTTCATCTTTCAATCTTGGAAGGGACTCATATTGTATTTGTAAATAACATTCAATCGAGTGGACCTTTTACCAGTACGATTAATTTGGGTACGCGCTGGCCCGCGCATGCGACTGTGATTGGTCAGCTCCTTTTATCCAATTTACCTGAGACCGAAATTCGTCAGCGTTATCGTAAATTTAATGAATGGGATACTTTCTCCGACCTTACTCCCAAGAATCTAAAAGAATTGCTACTACGTTTAAACTATGTCAAAACACAATCATCCATGGTGAGTTGGGGACATTACAATAACGATATGGCAGCCTGTGCAGCACCTATTTATCGTCAATCCTCCAAAGATATGGTCGCTGTACTATCGGTCAGTTGTCCGATCACCACCTATGATGAACAGACCTTTAAACACATCATTGCAAATCAAGTTATTGATACTGCAAATAAAATATCTAAATTTATTTATTAAAATAATAGGCAAAGGATTGCCATTTATAAAAATACTCTGTTATTGCTTAAAAATATTTTAAAACACTGCCTAAGCCCTTCCATTGTAAGAGTTTTTATAAAGTTGACTTTCATCCAAATCAGCATCATTATAAATTTCGTTTCATATAAGAAACTGCACTTTAAATATAAATACTTATTCCAATATCAGCCTTTCATCAGACAAAGTAGTGCGTTCAGGTATAGCGATTGAAGATGCAGTGCTTATTAATCCAATTTGCAAGATGCAAAGAACAAACAACTTTAAAAATTTTTGAAAAACCATTTCAACAATGAACCACATAAATTTAACTGGTTTCGCATGGTAAACAATGGATGAAACAATAGAGAAATGCCGACTGGATCTATAATTACCTTGCATGGAATCCCTCCATTGCAAACCGTGTATGATACATCCTTAAAAAAACAAGCTCACTCTTAGATGAACTTATTTTTTATCATTCAATTAAAAAACTAATGTAAATCAATTAAAACTTAAATGTATAATCCACATTCAAACGAGTTTCATTGGTTGAATGAAATACCATATTCGTAGGCATATCATTACGATAATGAGAAAAACGAGCTCGCAGCCCAAGTCCTTTTAACTTTCCTTCTGGAATGCGATAGCCTAAATCGAATTCGAGTGAGTCCTCCTTAAAACGCTGATCCCCATAACTCAGTAAATCAATATCCTCGCCTTTGGCATAACGCGTCATAAAGCGTAGACCATTTAAAGAAACATCTCCTATCCGTGCATCTTTAAAATCATATTCATAACGAATCGAATAGACTTTTTCATCTTTATTGGAATAATCTGAACTCATAAAATCCAGAACGACTGGACTTTCTGTACCTGATAAAAATGGTAGTCCTGTTGAACCAAAAGCCTCCATATAACCCAAAGAAACAGTGTGATTTTGATAGTTCAAACCAAACAAACCGCTCAAATGTTGATTGTCAACATTACCAACTTTACGTGACCCCGTATCTTCACTGTTAAAAAAACGCACATCACTTAGAAAATTTAATTGATCATTCAGCGCTTGTTTGCCATTAAATCCGAAAAACTGCTGTTGATAAATATTCTGAAGTTCTGCCTGATAAGCACGTATCCGATAATTCTTAAACTGATAGGCTCCGCCGATACTATAGAAATGATCTGTCGTTGCAGCCTTGTCAAAACGATGATTAATATTATCAATACCCACATCGGTATAACGTGTTGAATCACGCTGCCGTACTTCATCGACATAAAAGCCTTCCAACTGTAAATTTGGAATTTCAGTCGATAGCAAACGAACACCACGATACGTTTGTGGAAAAAGCCTTGCAGGGGACGAAAAAATAGTGGGCAATAAAGGAACCAGATCCCCCACAAACAATTCATTTTGGCGATATTTTGCTTTTGCAGTAACCCCTATTTTTCCATAATAATCATCACGCGTATTATCGGAATTTACCTGTAATAAACCACTTCGTGCGTAATCATCAGCATGGTGACCAAGCAGGTTAAAACCTGCCATTGCCAGTACATCAATACCCAAACCAACGGTACCTTCGGTATAGCCCGATTGCCCTTTAAAAATCAGGCCTTGTGCCCAGTCACGTGCAGCAGTATAGGGATACGGGTCTTTTTTATAATCCCGATCGAAATAAAAGTTTCGAAGTGTGATCTCAGCTTTGCTATCTGTAATGAATTCGGCATGAGTACATGGGGCAAATAATGGGCACAAGCAAATCCCCACCCATAAGGATGTCTTTGTCATTTTCAATCTCTACAATTTAATTTTTTATGAGGTTAAGCTAATGTTTTTATGGAATAAGATTGAGCCTTTTGCTGGCGATAAAATGCCTTACCCAAACTAAGAATCAGAAAGATTGCAAGAATAAAAACAATGCCGTAATACGCATATAAAGTTGCAGGAGCTACGCCCTGATCCAGAAAAATCCCCGCAATGGTTGGAGATAAAATCGCCCCAATACGACCAAAACCAATCGCATAACCCACTCCGCGACTACGAATATCTGCGTCATAAATGGTTGGAGAAATTGAATATAAACCAGCGACACAACCATTAATCAGTGTGCCAAGTAATAGGCCCACAACAAGTGCAATACTGACTTGAGAAGAGACTGCGACAAATAAGAAAATACAGACAGCAGTCAATCCTAAAAATAAGCTTAAGGCATAGAAAATTTTCATACGAGATGCGAGCAAACCAATAATCGCTGCACCAAAAATTCCACCAATACTAATTAAAATACCCGTACTCACACTTTGATCTGGCGACATCCCCATTGAAATTAGGATTTTAGGTGTCCAGCTCATCACAAAATAAAAACCAAACATCACCATAAAAAAAGCGCCCCATAAACAAAAAGTTTGAAACCCAAGTTGACCCTGAAATAGCTTGGTAATTTCTCCGCCTTTATTTTTATGACTTTTTTCATAGTGTGGTAAAACTAACAACGTCGATAAACCCATCCGCTGCATGACCGCATTTACCTTTTCTAATGCCTGTTTTGGTTTTTTTGCAAATAAATAATCAATTGATTCAGGTAATAGCCATAGGCTCACCAACAGCATAAAAATCGTGGTCAAACCACCTGCCATAAAAATTGAACGCCACCCCAAATGCTCAATTAAAACAAGTGATAAAATTCCACCCAATGTTGCGCCTATTCCATAGCCCGTTGACATCAAACTGACGGCTAGACTTCTCCAGCGAGCATTAGCATATTCACTGGCCAATACATTACTGCTTGCCAGAATCCCCCCTACGCCAATACCTGTAATGAAACGAAGCGCTGCCAGCAAGCTATGACTATGTACAAATGCACACGCGATCATGCTTAATCCCGCAATCACCAAACAGATTAAAATCAATAATCGACGGCCAATTCTATCAGCAAGTGGAGCTAAAAAGATGGAGCCTGCTGCCATACCAAACAAGCCAGAGCTCAACAACAATCCAATTTGCGCACCTGAAAGTGACCACTCAGCGGCAACTGATGGCGCAGTAAATGCCATAACCATGACATCAAAACCATCGATAATATTAAGACAAAGACAAATCGTAATGACAAACCACTGATAGCGGCTCATTTGATTTTGATTAATTTCACCTAGAACATCTCTTTCCATTTGCATATCTCCCAATATGGACAAGATATACACGCGACATTCTGTAATGAGATGCTGGGTGATTATGCATATCCGTATCCATAATTGCCTAGAAGGAATAATTTGATTACAAAAATAGAATTCATCTATTTTTGGAGCATCCTGCTCAATATGCATACTGATACATTACTGGATCCATAAAATCAATTTTTTAAGATATTTTTTGTGCGATCATCGTAACAATCTAATCTCTTACAAACGAAAAATTATGATAATATATTGTTAAATATATAAAAATAAAGTTTAAAAATTTTATTTTATTTAAATTCTAAAAAAAGCACAAAGTGGAGAAAAACAGTTTTAAAATTATTTTTATAAAAAATAAATTTTATTTAATTACAATAATATAAATAATAAAAATTGAATAAGTCTGTATTTAAGCACTTGACGGCAATTTTTAAACCCAATAAATTGGATCCAATAAGTGATAAGGAGTCGTCACACATGTTTATAAAAAATGCTTGGTATGTTGCCTGCCGTCCTGAGGATATTCAGGATAAGCCTCTTGGTCGTACCATTTGTGGAGAAAAAATTGTTTTCTATCGAGGCAAAGAAAATAAAGTCGCTGCGGTTGAGGATTTCTGTCCACATCGGGGTGCGCCCTTATCTTTAGGTTATGTCGAAGATGGCAATCTGGTTTGCGGCTATCATGGTCTGGTCATGGGCTGCGAAGGTAAAACCATATCCATGCCTGCACAGCGTGTAACAGGTTTTCCATGCAATAAATCCTATGCCGTTGTAGAAAAATTTGGATTTATCTGGGTTTGGCCAGGTGAAAAAACTTTAGCGAATGAAGCTGATTTGCCTGTATTAGAATGGGCAGATCATCCAGAGTGGAGCTATGGCGGTGGCTTATTTCATATTCAATGTGACTATCGCCTCATGATTGATAATCTCATGGATCTTACCCATGAAACCTATGTACATTCAAGCAGTATTGGTCAAAAGGAAATTGACGAAGCGTTGCCCGTTACTAAAGTCGATGGTGATCATGTCATTACCGAACGTTATATGGAGAATGTATCTGCCCCTCCATTTTGGCAAATGGCACTGCGTGGCAACCAGTTAGCAGATGATGTAGCAGTAGACCGTTGGCAGCGCTGTCATTTTTTTGCGCCAAGTAATGTTCATATCGAAGTAGGCGTCGCACATGCAGGTCACGGTGGCTATCATGCAGCCAAAGACAAAAAAGTATCATCGATTGTGGTGGATTTTATTACGCCTGAAACCGAAACATCGCATTGGTATTTCTGGGGAATGGCTCGTAACTTCCAACCAGAGAATGTCGAGCTGACCGAGCAGATCCGCGAAGGACAAGGTAAGATTTTTACTGAAGATCTGGAAATGCTGGAACAACAGCAACAAAATATTTTACGTAGTCCTCAACGTCAGTTGCTGATGCTGAATATAGATGCAGGCGGGGTACAGTCACGTAAAATTATTGATCGCTTGCTTGCCAAAGAAAATCCACCATCTCATGAAAGCCAAAACCGAAAATTTCCCAATATTCGCGTGATTTAAGGAGTACAGCACATGGATGTGATCATCAATAAAATCCACCAACTCACCTCAAACATTCGTGCATTTGAGTTAATCTCAGCCAATCATACCGCTCTACCTGTATTTAAAGCGGGTGCGCATATCGATGTTCATCTTAAAAATGGACTGATACGGCAGTATTCTCTCTCCAATTGTTGCAGTGAAAATCATCGTTATGTGATTGGCGTTTTACATGATGAACATTCACGTGGTGGGTCACGTTGCATCCATACCGAATATCGAGAAGGTGATCGACTGAGCATTGGTGAACCACGTAATTTATTTGAGATTCATCCTGAAACCAAACAGGCCGTTTTATTTGCAGGCGGCATTGGTATTACCCCGATTTTGTCGATGGCGTATCGGCTGAAATATCAGAAAATTCCTTTTGAATTGCATTATTTTGTACGTCGCCATGAAATGATCGCCTTTTTTGGCAATTTGACTGAGCATTTCCCAAATCAAATCCATTTTCATATTCAGGATCAGCCAGAAACTCAGTGTAATATGCAAGATGTTCTAAAAGAGGTTTCAACACAACGACATTTATATGTCTGTGGTCCAACGGGTTTTATGCAGTTTGTGATGGATTCAGCCGAGCAGGCAGGTTGGTCAAGTGAGCAATTGCATCAGGAACATTTTGTCGCACAGCAGTTAGATCAAAGTGAAAATGAAACATTTACTATTGAAGTGCTTGGCTCAGATCGTAAAATCGAAGTTCATCCACATCAAACTGCCACTCAGGCTTTACTGGAAAATGGTTTTGAAGTGCCAATATCGTGCGAACAGGGCGTTTGTGGAACCTGTATCACCCGTGTAGTGGCAGGCACACCTGATCATCGTGATGTATTTATGACTGATGATGAGCATTCTCTCAATAACCAATTTATCCCCTGCTGTTCACGCGCCAAATCAAAAACACTGGTGATTGATCTGGCTTAAAACTTTGCTGTTTTTCTCCTATACATTTCATCAAGCCCATGTATAGGAGTTTTTCAAAGTCATGTCGATAAGATATGTTTGACTGTTTCGCCTAACATCACGACAGTACTATGTTCTCGCATCAAACTTTCAGCACGTCCTGCCTGACGTTGAACTAAAGCATCATAGATAGAACAATGCTGTAAATGAGCATAATGTAGACGGCGATATTCAGATAATGCACGAGATTGGTCATAGGTCAATGCTTGTGCAGAGGCCATCGGCAATTGATTATTTTTCGCCAAAGCCTGTGTTAAAGCGATATTCCCTGCCCCCTGAATAACCGTATCGTGAAAAATAACATTCCAGTGATGATAGCTTTCCAATTCTTCGTCACTAAATTCAGTTTTGCCCTCAAATAATTTTTCAGTTTGTTCAATACAATGACTTAAGGTTTTTTTCTGTTCCTCGGTTATTCCCTTTTCTGCCAATGTTTTTGCAGCCAAACCTTCAAGCACCCCACGAACTTGCAAGGCATCCCGTATAAGGTCATCCGAAATTTCACGCACGATATAACCACGGGTCGGATTTTTAATGAGCAGCCCTTCCTGCTCAAGCAAGCGAAAAGCCATTCTCACAGGCTGCCGAGAGACCCCAAGCATTTCAGCCGTTGGAATTTCCGCAATACGGCTGCCACCTTCGAGTTCACCTGCAATAATCATTTTTCTGAGTTTAATTAAAACTTGTTGCCCCGAAGACATAACAGACACTTGTAATGGAAAATCTCAATCGATGCTAACAAGATCGATATGTTGATGACAATGCTTTTCTTATTGTTTAGCCTCAAAAAAAACAAATGAAAAAAGCAGCTTAATGAGCTGCTTTTTTTCATTCGCTACGATCAATCAATATTTCCCAGAGAAATTGGCACTGATCCGCTGCGCCAGATAATCCTTTGCAGTAATGTCAGGATATTTGCCTTGAGGACTTTGAATCAGCACATCTTCGTTGGCTTGACAGAAAAAAGCCAAACTATAACGTGCACCTTGATATTCATGATCCGCTGGATTTTTTACACGATGGAAATTGGATGGTAAAACGTCATCACTCCAACGCATCAACATATCACCAATATTACACGTGATTAAATCTTCACGTGGCTCGATCGAAGTCCATGCACGATTTTCCATTTCCTTGCCTGGGCAAACCTGTAACCCCCCTTGTCCTTTTTGTTGGAATAATAAAGTTAGGCAGTCAAAATCGGTATGTGCACCTGCACGCCACAAACCGAGTTCATCTTTAAGCGCAGGATCGACAGCAAAATAATGCAGCATGCGTAAGGTGCTTTGATAGGTTTCTTTAGATGGATCATGCGCCAAAGTGAAGAAATCTTCAGAAAAACCCATTTTATAAGCAAAACAAGACAGAATTTTCATGCCTACCGACCAACATTGGCTTTCAAAATTCAATACTTGCGCTTTAAAATCTGGCAATTCTTGTTGGGTCGGCCATAAGTTGCTCATGCGGGGACGCGTGATTTGATAAGATTCTTTTTGATCTGGCGTTTTAGTAGATGGACGAATTTGTGCCTTGCTTTCCCAACCTGCATTACGGTTTAGGGGATATTGTGCTTTAACTTCGCGTGGCAAAGCAAAAAATTGTTCTGCCAAACCAAATGCGTGCTGAATCTCTTTTTGCGGAATGCCGTGATTGGCAACTTGAAAAAAACCAATCTCAACCGCTGCATTCCAGAGTTGATCGGCAATTTCATATTTGCGATTTTCAAAATCACTGAGGTCGATAATCCGTACTTCACGTTGGGTTTCAGTTCCCATCACGCCCATCACGGATTCTTTTTTTAATTCTTCTAGAGAAAATTCGGTATTGGTATTTAAACTGTTCATGCTTGTCACTCACATTAAAAAAGGAACTTTAATGATGTGACTCAATGTCATGAAAATGGGTCGAACATTCAATTGAGCCACGCTAAACAACATCATTATTTTCGCAAGGAAAATACATGTCGCTTAGAGCAATGACCCACATAATGAATAAATCAATATGTTGACAGCTTATACTCTAATCAAAATTAAGCAATGATTATGCCAGATTAAAAATTATTTTTAAATTTTCTATTTTTCCAAATCCTTAGAATATTTGATACTCCGTTATTGAGCACTTTCTTAAAAAGAGAGCACATAAAAATGCTCCGTTTTAGCGCAATTAATGCACCATTATGGATAATTTAGCTGATAAAAATCTTAACTTTTAGTTTCTTAAAATCAATGTAAATCATGACAAATACATTTTAGATATATACACAACTCGTTGTTGTTGTTTGAAATTCCACCAAAATTATGCCTTATACTGCGCAAAAATTAGGATCACATAGAATAAGCATATGGTTTCCCTAAAAACTGTAATCATAATTAGGATGCTACCTTGAGCTTAACAAATATTCTAGGCATAGACTATAAGCAATATTTAGGTAATCCAGCTGATGGCAGCTTGTATCAAGCCAGAATCAATAGATTGATTCCCAATGTTATATTGGCGATTGAGAAAAAGTTTTTAGGTTAGACAGCAAGCTCTTTTTTAAAGTTGCATTTAAGCCCTTTCCCATCGAGAGAAGGACATCGTTGAATATTTCGTCCTATTTCAAAACGAAAATCAGGCATTAAGTACTGGATTTAGTGTCTAGAACAACAGCGGTATAGAGCTTTCCATTATGCTTTAATAATCCCTAAACAATCATTTTATCAGCAGCAGCTCTTGCGGTTACGCCAAGCACGAAAAACTTTAGCAATTTTAATTG
>NZ_CP078523.1:479100-483536 GCF_019264745.1 Acinetobacter sp. Colony158
CTTTTAATTGAGTTTTCTTATTTAATTTACAATTGGTTAGCTTCATTTTTCTAGATTAGCACATCGCGAATCTAGTACAGCCCTTAAAAAATTAATATTCTACGCTCAGCATTACATGACAAAGTTTTTTTAAATCCTTATATATGCTGTTCTTGCTGAGATTCTTCTGATCGTTGAATAGTTTCACGAATATTAAGTAGAGCATTTTCAATATCGGTGAGCGACTTGGCATTTCCTCCACTCAGGGCTTGTCGCCATTTACGTGCACCTGGAAGATTTTGAAATAAACCTAAAATATGACGAGTGATAATCGAAAGAGGTGCACCTTCGGCTAAACGTTTTTCGATATAAGGCATCATCTGTTGCATGATGTTAAATCGATCTGGCATGTCTAAGTTCCAGAATTGTCCAAATTCCGCAAGTAAATAAGGATTATGATAGGCTTCACGACCAATCATGACGCCATCTACATGTTGCAGGTGTTGTTGTGTTTCTTCAAAAGTCTTGATGCCACCATTAATTTCAATGGTCAAATTTGGACGTTCACGTTTTAAACGATAGACATCTTCATAGCGTAATGGAGGAACTTCGCGATTTTCCTTCGGTGATAAACCCTGCAAAATCGCAATGCGAGCATGTACTACAAAATGCGTACAACCAGTTGCAGCAACAGTATCTACAAAATGCAGCATTTCGTCATAAGACTGCATATCATCTATCCCAATCCGATGTTTGACTGTCACGGGAATAGTGACGGTTTTTTGCATCTGATCAATGCATTCAGCAACAAGGTTAGGTTCAGCCATTAGACATGCGCCAATTTTATTGTTTTGGACACGATCGCTTGGACAGCCAACATTTAGATTGACTTCGTTATAGCCCCAATCTTCGGCCATTTTTGTGCAGGTTGCTAAATCTTGAGGGTTTGAACCACCGAGTTGTAAGACAATCGGATGCTCTTGTGAATTAAAATCTAAGTGGCGTTTAGCATCGCCATGAATAATCGCGCCTGTCGTTACCATTTCGGTATACAGCACAATATTGGGATTAAATAGTCGTGCAAAAAAACGGTAGTCTCGGGTTGTCCAATCCATCATCGGGGCAACACTAATTCTGAAATCTTTAGTATTTTCAATTTTTTCTGATTTAATCATTAAAAATCACCCACATATGTTGATGTTGATACTAAATTATTTGCAACCATTCAGGCCTAATTTGCACCGTTTCGATTAGAGTCTATGCCATCTTTGAGCCATAAAGGCACAAATTTTATGGTGTAAATTTTGCGGGTACTATACCACAATGAAAACTTAAGCATGAAACAATCCGTTATCGTGTGAAGATCAGAATTAATAAAAAGAATTTCCTGTATTTAAAGAAAGTCAGACATTTTTTACCAAGCGTTTGACTGGCTTTTAAATCGATAAGCAGGAAGCAGAAATTGATAAAATCCAGAAATTTTATTTGAGTCAACCAAATTCGATGGGGATAAGATGGGTAAATTTACCCATATTTTACCCAGACAAAGCAAAAATGTAGTCAAAATATATCACATTGCATCGGCAAACAACCAAATAAAAAAGCCTTTAAGCATTGAACTTAAAGGCTTTTTATATTTCATCGGATTGCTCCGAATCGAATTTTGGTGGAGGTGGCGGGAGTTGAACCCGCGTCCGCCAGCACTACACTCGAGAATACTACATGCTTAGATATCGTCTATTGTTTTAACACCAAGTGACCCGACGAACAGGGTACAAGTTGCGATCCTCTAAGTTTGGTATAAAGTCCCGAGGCTTGACTCTATACGGACTTGTGTGCGTGCGCTACAGTCGGGTTCCTAAACCACAAGTATTCTAGGAAGCGGACAAGCGGCCCTTAGGCAGCTAGAGCGTAAGTTTCGTCGTTTGCGACTATTAAAATGCAAATTTTATTTACGAGAGAAAATGCGCTCTCGGCATGCATCTATGAGCTTCATCACCAGCGTCGAAGCCAATAACACCCCCAGATGAGTTCATACATCATAACACAGGCGGCAAAAATTGCTATGCAATTTATAACCAACTAGATTCTACTGATGTATTTAACATGATAATTGAGATAATATTTTATTTTTCAAGTCTATCTATAACAAATATGAGCTATTTACTTGCACTCGATCAGGGAACGACTTCTAGCCGCGCGATTATTTTTGATGAACAGGGACGTGTTCATGCAACCGCTCAACGTGAAACAAAAATAAGAACCCCACATTCAGGTTGGGTCGAACAAGATGCCGATGAAATCTGGTCAAGTCAGATAGCAGTGGTACAGCAGGCTTTAGCCTCTGCACATGTCTTGGCAAAGGATATTAAAGCGCTAGGACTGACCAATCAGCGTGAAACGACGGTGGTATGGGATAAACGTACTGGCAAAGCACTAGCACCTGCTATTATTTGGCAGGATCGTCGTGCGACAGACTGGTGCAGTGGCCTAATTCAACAAAAATTGCAGGATAAAGTCCACCATAAAACAGGACTGAGAATCGACCCCTACTTTAGCGCAGGCAAATTGGTCTGGCTGCTTGAAAATGTAGACGGACTAAGAGCGCTCGCAAAGCAAGGACATGTTGCTTTTGGAACGATCGATAGTTGGTTAATCTGGAATTTAACTCAAGGTGCAGAACACGTCATTGAAGTCAGTAATGCTTCAAGAACCATGCTCATGAATCTTCAGACTCAAAGCTGGGATGAAGAATTGCTCGAATTGTTTCATATCCCGGCTTCGGTTCTTCCAACCATTATTTCATCTGATGCTTATATAGCTGATACAGCACCAGGGCTGTTGGGTAGCACCATTCCGATCACGGGTGTTTTAGGTGATCAGCAAGCAGCCCTATTTGGACAGTCATGCTTTGAAATAGGTACAGCAAAAAATACCTATGGAACAGGATGCTTCATGCTGTTTAATACTGGCGAGGAATTACAATTTAGTCAGAATCAACTGCTGACCACGCTGGCATGGCAATGTCAGAATCAAACCCGCTATGCGCTTGAAGGAAGTGTATTTATGGCTGGCGCAATTGTACAGTGGTTACGTGATGGTTTGGGCATTATTCAGAGCAGTGTTCAGGTTGAACAATTGGCCAATCAGGTTAAAAGCAGTGAGGGCGTAGTATTAGTTCCCGCTTTCACGGGCTTGGGTGCACCACACTGGGACAGTGAAGCACGTGCGTTATTGTGCGGGATGTCACGTGGAACCAATAAAGCCCACATAGCGCGGGCGGCGCTTGAATCGATTGCTTTTCAAGTGTCGGATGTGCTTTGTGCCATGCAGTCGGATTTATCCCAACCTTTAAAAGAATTACGAGTCGATGGTGGGGCGAGTCAGAATGATATGCTGATGCAATTTCAAGCAGATATTCTCAACGTCCCTGTATTACGGCCTAAAATGCTTGAATCAACGGCTTGGGGGGCGGCCGCGATGGCAGGTCTAAAGTCTGGCCTTTTTTCAAATCTCAACGAAATCGCTGAGTCTTGGCAACTTGATCGTGCCTTTGAACCTCAAATGAACGAAGATGAACGTTCTCACCATCTTGAACGATGGCATCATGCGTTAAAACGTGCCAAATCAGATTTATATTGATCGTAAATTTTCATCGATTATTTCTATTTATCAAATTAGTGTCGCTCTTAATATATTTATATGTGAGCTCTCATCATATTTATATGTGAGCTCTCATCATTATTATTTAATTCAGAACTAAATCCAGTAAAAATTGATTTATTTAAATTCTTTTTTACCAAATTTTAGCCAAATAACACTAAAGTAATACCATGATAAATTTATATTTTTTTATAAATGTTTCAAACTTGTGAAATATTATTACATTCCTTAAAACACTTTTTAAGGTTCAGGCGATAGCATCATTCCGCCAAGCAAATACATTGTTATTGATATGTGTAAATAATGTAAGAACGAGTTTGAACGATGATTTATGACGGACAAGTAGCAGATAGTTATCAAACACAGAATGCACCGCAAGTGACTGTGACTGAAAACAGGGAAAGATCAGCACCGTTTTCTTTTGGATCGGATGGTTCACGTAGCCAGATCGATATCCACAAATTCGTTGCTAAATTAAAAAGTATCAGTGGTAACTATAGCACAGCAAAATGTGCCAAAAGTGTTCGTATCGCTTTGCAATCTGCGGGTGCCAAGATCGTCAGTCACCCTATTGCTGCTTCTGACTGGGGCGATACTTTAACCAAAATTGGTTATCGACAAATTCAACCTGAGTTTGATCATCCACAAAAGGGTGACATTTATATTATTAAACGCACCCCAAATCATGTGTATGGACATATTGCAGGCTACAGCGGCAGCCAGTGGATTTCTGATTTTAAACAGCAAAGTTATGATGTCTATAAAGATGGTAATGTAACCTATAGCTATTACCG
>NZ_CP078523.1:483574-502166 GCF_019264745.1 Acinetobacter sp. Colony158
AAGCTTATTCAGGCTTGATTTTTTTTATATCCAATTTTTTTAAGACTTCAGCCGCTGCAATCATGCCAAAGCTGGAAGTCACCATTACCGATGAACCATAGCCGCCACAGCGTAAACCCGCACTCGCGCATAGATTGTTTTGTAAGGTAGGTTGTTCGAGCGAATAAATACAGGTCATCCCGAATTTTTCTTTTGGCTTTTTACAAATTCCTTTAGCACGTAATTGACTGCGTAATTTTGCCAACATCGGGTCTTGTTCAGTTTTGGACAGATCAGCCACTCGAATTTTGAGCGGATCAATTTTTCCACCTGCGCCGCCCGAGACAATTAAAGGGATTTTATTAAAACGACAATGCAGCATTAAAGCCAGTTTGGCTTTGACATCATCAATACAGTCCAAAACCACATCGGGTTTAGACATCAATAGGTCTGCGACATTCTCAGATGAAAGAAAATCATCGATCACATTGACCTTGATCCGGGGGTTAATCTGACGACAGCGTTCCGCCATGACTTCTGCTTTTTCCTGCCCCAAAGTTGAAGATAGCGCAGGCAACTGACGATTAATATTGGATGCAGCTAGTACATCCATATCTACCAGTGTCAATTCGCCAATCCCTGTACGTGCAAGTGCTTCCACAGCCCAACTTCCAACACCGCCAATTCCAATCACCATAACATGACTTTTTTCATAATGAGTAAACGCATCATCACCATATATCTTGGCAACGCCTGCGAAACGGCGGTCATATTCATCGGCTTGGAGTACAGTCATTACATCTTCTTTCAGGAATTTTTCAGCATGCTATTTTACTGGGTTTAATTTGAGAATGTTAGTGCCTGAATTTGACAACCACCCTCTTGCCATGAAGAAGGCAGTTAAAGGAACTGAGTTATTTTTACGCCGCAATCAAATTACGCAATACATAATGCAAAATACCGCCTGCCTTAAAGTATTCAACTTCATTTAGAGTATCAATACGGCATAACACTTTAAACTGATCGGTTGAGCCATCCTCACGTTTCACTGTGATATCCAGTGTTTGATGAGGTTGAATATCATCCGAAAGCCCAGAAATCGACAACTGTTCTTTACCTGTCAGGCTCAGCGATTGACGATTTTGTCCATCCACAAACTGAAGTGGTAACACGCCCATCCCCACCAGATTTGAACGGTGAATACGCTCAAAACTTTCCGCTATGACCGCTTTCACACCCAAAAGATTGGTGCCTTTTGCCGCCCAGTCACGTGATGAGCCTGTACCGTACTCTTTACCTGCAACAATGACCAATGGCGTTTGATCTTCTTTATATCGCATGGCTGCATCATAAATCGCCAATTTTTCACCTGTTGGAATATAAATGGTATTACCACCCTCTTCACCACCAAGCATTTCATTTTTAATACGAATATTGGCAAAGGTACCGCGCATCATCACTTCATGATTACCACGGCGCGAACCATAAGAGTTAAAGTCTTTAGGCTCAATTCCATGTTCCTGTAAGTAACGTCCCGCTGGGCTGTCCTTTTTGATATTTCCCGCAGGAGAAATATGATCGGTGGTAACTGAATCGCCCAATACTGCTAAAATTCGTCCTGAATCAATATTGGTGATGGATTCTGGTGGCTGATCAATACCCTCAAAAAACGGTGGATGACGAATATACGTCGAATCATCTTCCCACTCATAAGTTTTACTTTGTGGAATTTGAATCGACTTCCAACTCTCATCGCCCTCAAATACAGCCGCGTATTCCTTATGGAACATATCCGTATTCACTTTCTGCAAAACTTCTGCAATTTCAGCACTGCTCGGCCAGATATCTTTTAAATAAATATCCTCGCCATTTTTGCCCTGCCCAATCGGTTCAGAAGTTAAATCTTTACGAATGGTTCCCGCCAATCCATAAGCCACAACTAAGGGAGGAGAAGCTAACCAATTGGTTTTCACCAAGGGATGTACACGCCCTTCAAAGTTACGGTTGCCAGACAAGACAGATGCGACATTTAAGTCATATTTCTGAATCGCGGCCTCGATCGGATCTGGTAATGGACCTGAGTTACCAATACACGTAGTACAACCATAACCCACAAGGTTATAACCTAATTCATCCAGATATGGGGTCACACCCGCAGCAGCCAGATAATCTGTGACGACCTTAGAACCCGGAGCCAGAGAGCTTTTTACCCATGGCTTACGTTGCAAACCTTTTTCAATGGCTTTTTTGGCGAGTAAACCTGCCGCCAACATCACACTTGGATTCGATGTATTGGTACACGATGTAATCGCTGAAATCACCACATCACCATGATGCAGCTCATAACGTTCGCCATCAATCACACAATGGGCTGTTTCAGGTTCAAAATTGGCTTGCTGTGCATCAACCGCTGTCCCGCCACCGCCTTCATTTTCTAAACGCTCTTTTTCAGGCTTCGTTGGCTTTAAAGTCAAATCCATGACAGCTTGAAACGTTTCAGGTACTTTGGCCAATACCACACGATCCTGTGGACGTTTTGGCCCTGCCAAACTGGCTTCGACCGTTGCCATATCTAGCGTTAAAGTATCGGTAAAGACAGGTTCGTCACCTGTACTACGCCACAAACCCTGTTCTTTACTATAGGCTTCGACCAACGCGATACGGTCAGCTTTACGTCCTGTTAAACGCATATATTCAAGGGTAATATCATCTATCGGGAAAAAACCACATGTCGCACCATATTCAGGTGCCATATTGGCAATCGTTGCCCGATCTGCCAATGGTAAGTCCGCTAGACCATCACCATAAAACTCCACAAATTTACCCACGACGCCTTTTTGACGAAGCATTTGGGTAATTGTCAGCACTAAATCTGTTGCGGTAATCCCTTCTTTTAATTTTCCTGTCAGTTTAAATCCGATTACTTCTGGAATCAGCATGGAAATCGGCTGACCTAACATCGCAGCTTCAGCCTCGATCCCTCCCACGCCCCAACCCAATACGCCCAAGCCATTGATCATGGTAGTGTGCGAATCTGTTCCGACCAAAGTGTCGGGAAAAGCAAAAGTTTGTCCTTGTTCTTCACCTGTCCAAACCGCTTGAGCCAGATATTCCAGATTGACCTGATGGCAAATCCCTGTTCCGGGTGGCACTACACTAAAGTTATTAAATGCAGACTGTCCCCAACGTAAGAACTGATAACGCTCACCGTTACGCTGCATTTCAATTTCGACATTTTCTTCAAAGGCATGATCATTGGCAAAATGATCAACCATCACCGAATGGTCAATCACCAGATCAACAGGCGAAAGTGGATTAATTTTTTCAGGATCTCCACCCGCTTTGGCCATAGCAGCACGCATCGCAGCCAAATCGACCACCGCAGGCACACCTGTAAAATCCTGCATCAGCACACGAGCAGGACGATATTGAATTTCCTGATCCGATGTTTTGGTTTTTTGCCAATCGACTAAGGCATGGATATGCGTAGCGCTTACCGTCAGATCATCTTCAAAGCGTAACAAATTTTCTAATAATACTTTTAAGGATTTGGGAAGCTTGTGAATATCACCGAGCTTCGGAGCTGCTTGTTGCAAACTAAAAATCTGATATTGAGCTGAACCGACATTGAGTGTTTTTAAAGCATTAAAACTATTGATTTTGCTATAGCTGGCCATGCGGCTATCCTCCGGTTTGGCTATGTTCTTTTAAAGTTTCATTGGCTTCTTTTAATGTATGCCACTTTTAAAATTAGAATGTTTTCTTTTGGTTATACTTTTGAATGTACTTGTTTTTTATTGCGTTAGTTGAAGTGCGTTCAATGAATTTTCCCATACTTTTTGGGCAACTGTTGCTTCATCGATGGCTAAACTTGCCGCTAAACCCTGTAATACATAAGGTAAATTCACAGGCGTATTTCGGGTTCGATGTTCGCTCGATTGTTGACAACACAATGGCGTCATATCGGGACAATCCGTTTCAAGAACCAAATGGTCAAGTCCAACTTCTGCAACGACACGATGCAGTTTTTTTGCATTTGGGTTGGTAATTTGCCCAGTAATACCCAACTTAAAGCCAAGTTGAATAAAAGCTTTGGCTTCTTCAACACCACCACTAAAAGCATGTGCGATACCGCCTAACTTAAAGTGTTGCTGTTTTAAAATCTGTAACACATCTGCATGTGCTTTTCGAATATGCAATAACACAGGTTTGTTATACTGCATGGCTAAATTCAGTTGATCCGTGAAATATTGCTTTTGTTTCAGATAAAGTTCTGGCTGTTTATGCTGTGGTAAAAAAGTATCAAGTCCAATTTCCCCGACAGCAATACAGGACTCTTGTTTTAAAATTTGTTCCAATCGTTCCAAATGATCTAGCGCATGCTGCTCAATATAAAAAGGATGCAGCCCCGGAGCCAAATAGCTGATAGGAGCATGCTGTAACTGATTTAATTCATGTTGAATACGAATCAAATCTGCAAATCTGGACTCGCTAAAGCCAATTAAAATCAGTCTTTCTACACCAACAGCTTTGGCTTGTTGTGCCAGTTCCTTCCGATCAGGATCAAAATCTGGCACATCAAAATGCGTATGCGTATCAAATAGTGAAAAATGCATCCCTTAACTCTGTGGCTGATGATGCTGCGCATTAACCACAGGCTCAGAAGTTGCCTGAGTATGTGGTAAATATTCAGCTTTTAAAATACCGTTGAGTTGATCATAAGGAATCACCAAACGTGGTAAGCCTGCTGAATAAGGCCCAATTTCATATTCGCCATATTGTAAAATTAAACCTTGCTCGCCTAATAAGAAATTATCTGAAAGCTTAAACTTCCAAGCTTGTTCATAATCGTTAACATTATCCGCAAGTTTAGAGTCCATCACCCATGCTTTAAAAGCATCATGTGCTTTAGCTTCCAGTGCCCTTCTCTGATTGGGCAAAAGTAAATCATTCAGTTGAATTTGCTTTTGTTGCTTCAAATCAAAATTGTAATATTGCTGTGCCGAAGAACCATGCGCACCACCTAAATAGCTACTGGTATTTAAAACCACAGTCGCGATCGGTTCTTGAGATTTTAGAATCGAGGGTTTAATCATGATATTAATCTGATGATTGGCACTCAACGCTTTTAATTCTTTATCCATCTCGACAAAAGATTGAACATAGGGCTCAACTTGTTGCTGCATTTTTTTCTGCTCAGATACAGGTTCTGAACTCGCAGCAACATCATCCGATTTCGATGGATTCGTTTCAGGTGTTGAAGCCGCCTGCTCTTTTTGATTAATCTCTGAAATATCCAAAATTTGTTTTAAGTTCTTTAAAATTTCCCGATCCATGATTTGATCAATAAAAGGGAAATTACTCTGTAAACGTTCAACCACAAATTGAGGGCAGTTCTTGCCTGAACAATCTGGCAAATTCACAGCTAATCGTACAGATGACCCTTCAAGTGCCAACACTTGTGGTTGTACTTCAGAAGCCGCATTTTGCTTCTGGTCAGTATCTTCAGGTTTAGACTTGGGCTGACAAGCAGTGAGCAATAAAGCACAGACCGCAACTGTCAAACTAAGTTTTGCAGTAGATTGTTTTCTTTGTGGAGCTGGAAACAGCGAATATTTAGATTGCAACATCGTGATTGCCTAACAAAAAATAATTTTCAATTCATGCTAATGTAACTTGATCATGCTTGACCAGTATTGTGTAAATTTCAATACAGATTAAAACATTTTGTGATAAATCTCAGGCTGTAACAATGTTTTAGTTTGCGCTGTTGATAAATAAATATCAAATTGACCCGCTCGTTTGCTAATTTGATTGGCACGATAGTGCAGTCCAATTCCTTCGCTATCAAAAAACCAGTCCGCCTGTCCCCAATATAATTTTTTCGGCGCTTCGGCCTGTACTTCAGCCGATTGTTGCTTCAACCATTTTTGATAATGATCCTGAACAATCTGGTTCATGTTACTTTGTTGATTCTTCTGTAAAATATCCAGAATGTTGACTTCTTTTTGCAGTTTGCGATTGGCCACAAAGAAATAATAACGATCTTTTACGGTGACTTCTTCTTGTTTTGAGTTTAGGCCAACTTGCAATAATACATATTCATTACGCTGCGAAGCGACTCGCGTGGTGATATGGAGCTCATAAGCCTGATTTTTAGAATACTGATCCTGCCATGTATCAGATTTGGCAACATAGGCATTAATAGCTTTTTGCAAATTGATTTTCTGATTTTGACCGATTTGCGCCTGCACCACATACGCCAGTTTTTGCTCAACCCAGCTATTAAGCCAACTGTCTTTAGTCTGAATACTTTGTATATCAATATCAATACAGTTTTTCTTTTCACAAAAAGGCAACGCATATTTGGCTTTGCTTTCCTGAATATCCAAATAAGGTAAAATCTCTGCTTTATCGTGTGAAGTAGCCGACTTTTCCTGCTCAGCTTTCTGATCATGATCGCTTTTTGTGCAAGCAGCCAGCATGGACAATATCCCGATTAAACCCACCATCAAGAACTGTTTTGTCATCTGCATGATGCTTTCCCACATTGATCAAAGCGTCTACTTTAAAATAAAAAACAGCTTCCCGAAAGAAGCTGCTGCATGCAATTTAGTGTTCGCGTGTATTGCGGAACTCAATATCAGGCCAGCGTTCCTGCATAATTTGCAAATTAACACGACTCGGTGCCAGATAAGTCAAATGACCACCACCATCTAGCGACAATTGATCATGGGCTTTTTTCTTGAAGTCATTCATTTTTTTATCATCATCACAGTAGATCCAGCGCACGGTATTAATGTTGACTGGCTCATAAATACAATCGACTTTGTATTCTTCTTTTAAGCGATATGCGACAACATCAAACTGAAGTACCCCCACCGCACCGACGATCAAATCATTGCTATTTTGTGGCATAAAGACTTGGGTTGCCCCTTCTTCCGACAACTCTTTTAAACCTTTTTGTAGTTGTTTGGATTTGAGAGGATCACGCAAACGGACACGACGGAACATTTCTGGGGCAAAGTGTGGAATACCAGTAAAATGTAGCTTTTCACCACTGGTAAAGGTATCCCCAATCTGAATCGTGCCGTGATTATGTAAACCAATAATATCACCCGGCCAAGCTTCTTCCAGATGCTCACGCTCACCTGCAAGGAAGGTCAATGCATCTGAAATACGCACATCTTTTCCAATACGCACGTGATTCATCTTTAAACCTTTTTCATATTTGCCTGAGCAAATACGCATAAAGGCAATACGGTCACGATGTTTCGGATCCATATTAGCTTGAATTTTAAAAACAAAACCACTAAAGCCTTCTTCCGTAGCTTCAACGGTACGTTCCTGCGTGGGATGTGCTTTCGGCTCTGGCGCCCATTGAATAAAGGCATCAAGTACATGATCAACGGCAAAGTTACCCAAAGCTGTACCAAAAAGTACAGGCGTTTGTTTACCTTGCAGGAACAAATCACGATCTAAAGGTTCATTGGCCATTTGCACCAGTTCTAAGGACTCTTCAAATGAAGCCCAAGCCAATTCACCGACTTTTTCACGAATATCAGCATGATCATAACCATCACGCACTTCGATATCGGTAATGGTTGAACCAAAACCTGCCTTATAGACATATAATTTATCTTCAAGAATATTATAAACACCCGCAAAGTCGCGTCCCATGCCTAAAGGCCATGTAATAGGAACGCAGCGAATATTCAAAACATTTTCGATTTCATCCAGAAGTTCTAAAGGCTCTCGAATTTCTCGGTCCATTTTGTTGACGAAAGAAATGATCGGCGTATCACGCATACGACACACTTCCATCAATTTAATGGTTCGCTCCTCGACCCCTTTTGCACCATCAATCACCATCAATGCCGAGTCTACTGCGGTTAGAGTACGGTAGGTATCTTCGGAAAAGTCTTCATGTCCCGGCGTATCGAGTAGGTTAATGGTATGTTTTTTATAGGGGAACTGCATCACCGACGTGGTAATCGAAATCCCGCGTTCTTTTTCCATTTCCATCCAGTCAGATGTCGCTGCACGGTCAGATTTACGGCTTTTTACCATACCTGCAACCTGAATGGCTTTACCCCATAACAGTAATTTTTCTGTCATGGTCGTTTTACCCGCATCAGGATGCGAAATGATGGCAAAGGTTCTACGCGCACTCACTTCTTGCGCTAACTGATCTTTAAACATGTATAAATCTTCATATTGAACATCGTTGCGGTAAACACGATTTGTTACCTAGATGTAAGAAAACTAAAATTGGCGCAATTGTAGCAGAAATAGCAAAAGGATAAATCGCCACATCCGTTTCTGTGGATGAAATCTGTTTTATCCACATGCTATCTTCGGCAGTCAGCGCCTAAATACCAAAACTGTTTATTGCTTTCTTACATCGGATGTATCCAATACAAATTTCAATGATGATATCTGGTATTTAGCAAAGTTGAAAATCTGTTCTCGACCTTGCTTACTTTTTGAAGAAAAAATGAATTATTTCGTCTATTTTCGAATCAATGATTCCTCTAAGATTTAGCACGAATAATCATGTTGGTCGCTGTAGCATGCGCATATAATTTACCGTTTTCGTCACGTAAATAGCCTTCTGAAATCACCAGATTCTTGCCCATATTAATCACCTTGCCTTCAGCGATCAGCTTTTGATTAAATGGCATCGGACGACACATTTTAATGGCTAGATCTGTCGTGCCATACGCCTCTCCTGCCGCCAAAACTGTATGTGTAGCGCAACCAGTGACCGAATCAAGTACTGTGGCAGCAAAACCACCATGCACACCACCTAAAGGATTGGTATGTCGTTCATCCGCGATCGCTTCAAATACAATTCGCCCATGTTCAACTTCAAGTGGTTGCATCGGCATGGTTTTCGCAATACCAGGTGCGGGAAATAAGCCTTGAGCAAAGGCCTGCATTATTTCCAATCCTGTCATCTTTTTTAAATCCATGATCCGTTTTCTCCTGTGCTATCTTTTTTAAATACTTAGATAATTAAAATCGTATAAATCCTGCTGTATTAAAATGAGCATTCGTCCTTAACATCAGCAGATATCAATACTATACACAATCAAGTTCCAAAAAAGAACTTAATATATAAAAAAATTACTGAACTATCCAAATTATTAAAAAAATTAAATATCAATAATTTATAAAAAAAATTTAAGCAAATTGGTGATTTTCTTTATATATAGCAAGACGATCTACTGAAACAGGCGTACCCAATAGATAACCTTGTAGCTGATGGCAACCTAAACGACTTAAAATTTCGGCTTGTTGAGGAGTTTCCACGCCTTCGGCTGTGACACATAATCCTAATTTTGTTGCTAGCTGAATAATACTTTCCAGAATAATTTTTTCTTTCGAACCTGATTCAAGGTTCACAATAAAACCACGATCAATCTTAAGCTCATCTACAGGTAAATCTTTTAAATAAAGAAAACTAGAATGACCTGTACCAAAGTCATCAATGGCGATACGAATACCCAAATCACGTAAACGTTCAAAAGTGCGAATACTCATATCAATATGACGCATCGCAGTTGATTCAGTAATTTCGATAATTAAATGATTAGGTTGAATATTATATTTTTCTATTAAACTTTCAAGAGTTGAAAATAATTTTTTGTTTTCAAATTGAATTGCAGAAAGATTAACGGCAATCGGATAAAAAGGAATATTATTATGAACCCATTCCTGAATCTGCTTACAGGCCTCTTCAAGTGCCCAATAGCCCATTGGAACAATCAAACCCGTTTTTTCCGCGCCATCAATAAACATATGGGGAGTGAGTAATCCCAATGTTGGATGTTGCCAGCGAATTAAAGCTTCCACCCCACAAATTTTTTGATGAATGGTGAATTTGGGCTGGTAAAATAATACAAATTGTTGCTCATCTACAGCCTTATACAAATCATTGATCAATTTGGACTGACTTTTTGCCTCATCCTGTACGCTGGAATAACTAAACAATGTACTGGTATTACGTCCCTGCTCTTTAGAACTCAACATGGCCGCATCAGCATTAATTAATAAATCTTGTAAATTCGCGCCATGTTCAGGATACATCGCGATCCCCACACTGGCCGATACATTAATTTCTTTGCCAATAATGAGATAGGTTTCCTGAACCTGCTGCAAAACATCTTCAGCTTTTTCAATTGCTTCTGCAATAGTCGAGTTTTCAATGATCAGTAAAAACTCATCACCCCCTATTCTCAAAAACTTACTTCGTTCATTTAAATGGCGGTAAACACGATTCGCCATCTGAATCAATAACTGGTCTCCTACATGATGACCAAAAGCATCATTGACTGACTTAAAGCGATCCAAATCTAAATATAAAAAAGCAATATTCTGCTCACGTAAACGGTGTTCTGCAAAAATGACTTGCGCATAATCAACTAAAAATAAACGATTAGGTAATTTGGTTAGATTATCTTTGGTCGCTAGACCTGCAAGTTCTTTATTTAATTGTGAAAGTGCATGATTACGCTCCTCCAGCCTGAGCTCTAGAACAGCAACACAAAAACCAGCAACCAAAATCAGGCTAGTCACAAACAGAATAGTAAATAAGAGCAGTCCCTGACCTGCTTCATAACGCATCATGACATGATTATTATGAGTCGAAATGAATGTAGTCGCAGCCATACCCGTATAGTGCATCCCCACAATACTGAGCGCCATCGTCACCGCTATTGCTAGCTTTAACCCAGATTTCCGTCCAATTGCACTTTTATATTTAAAAATGAGAAAAAAAGCCAAACCCGAACCACTAATCGCAATGAGCACTGAAAATACAACAATCAAAGGATCATAGACCAGATGATGATTTTCGATCACCAAGCCCATCATACCCGTATAATGCATCCCTGAAATTCCCAAACCCATGAGAACAGAGCCAATGACAAGACGAGGCAAAGGTAAAGTTGGACGTGACGTTAACCAAAGTGCGAACAGTGAAGCTACTGCTGCAATCAGGTAGGACAATATGGTTAAGCCTAGATCGAAAGAATAGCCTTCAGGTAAATGGCAGGCAAACATCCCAACAAAATGCATCGACCAAATAGCAAAGCCTAAAATAAGACTACTGAAAATTAGAATCCATTTTTCAAAATGCTTGTAGGTGTCTTTAAAAATTAATTGTTCTGTAGAAATAGCTACATAGCACACGATGACAGCGACTAGAACTGAACCGAGTACAAAGGTATAGTCATAATCAACATGTACCATACAAAATTTCCATGGTTATTAGATACTTGTTTTTATTTTGAAAGCTAAATAAACAGCCCTCTCACTGCTCACCTTTACCTTCTTAACATCAAGTTTTTGATGTCATTAAACAATACCACTATCGCTGTGAAGGTCAAGTTTTTTTTACCTTAAAAATCAACAGAATAAAAACACAAATTTGATGGGTTTTATGAATTAAATCACGGGTTTCCAACAACCCTGTGATAAAGAAAAACCCTGCAATTTGAAGGGTTTTTCAGAAACTCAACTCAAATTAGTTCTTTTCTTTGTCTACGATTTTATTCGCTTGAATCCAAGGTACGAAAAAAGATGGAAGCACTGCTTTCATCTTTTTGAGGCACGTAACAATAAACATAAAAGACCCACTCAAATAGAGTGGGTCTTGGCATTCAAATTAATTGATTCGTGAAATTAGTTCTTCTCTTTATCAACAATTTTGTTTGCTTGGATCCAAGGCATCATCGCACGTAGCTTGTTACCCGTCACTTCGATACCATGAGCAGCGTTTTGACGACGACGTGCAGTCATAGAAGGATAGTTCAACGCACCTTCCTGAATGAACATTTTCGCATATTCACCAGACTGGATACGTTTAAGCGCATTACGCATTGCTTCACGTGATTGATCATTGATGACTTCAACACCCGTCACATACTCGCCATATTCAGCGTTATTAGACACTGAGTAGTTCATGTCTGCGATACCACCTTCGAACATCAAATCCACGATCAATTTAAGTTCGTGTAAGCATTCGAAGTAAGCCATTTCTGGAGAATAACCCGCTTCTACCAAAGTTTCGAAGCCCATTTTCACCAATTCAACCGCACCACCACAAAGAACCGCTTGCTCACCGAACAAGTCAGTTTCAGTTTCTTCACGGAAAGAAGTTTCGATGATACCCGTACGACCACCACCTACGCCTGAAGCGTAAGAAAGCGCCACATTACGTGCATTACCAGAAGCATCTTGATGGATTGCAATTAGATCTGGCACACCAGAACCACGTTGGAATTCTGAACGTACAGTGTGACCTGGTGCTTTAGGCGCAACCATAATGACATCCAAGTCTTTACGTGGAACAACTTGGTTATAAAGAACAGAGAAACCATGAGCAAATGCTAAAGTCGCACCCTCTTTGATATTCGGCTCAATTACATCACGATAAAGTTGTGACTGGAATTCATCTGGGGTCAAGATCATGACTAAGTCAGCTTGAGCAACTGCTGCTGGAACTTCAGAAACTTTCAAGCCTGCATTTTCAGCTTTTTTCCAAGAAGTAGAACCCGCACGTAAACCCACGGTGACATCAACGCCAGAATCTTTAAGGTTAAGCGCGTGTGCATGACCTTGTGAACCATAGCCAATAATGGCTACTTTTTTGCCTTGGATGATAGATAAATCACAGTCTTTATCGTAAAAAATTTGCATCTGTTGTCTCCATGAAAACTTTAAAATATGTTGAGTATTTCCCCCTCACCCTAACCCTAACCCTCTCAAGGAGAGGGCACTTCTTCTCCCTCTGGGAGAAGGTTGGGATGAGGGKTTTTWAAAAACTTAAATTGTTAAAACCTTTTCGCCACGTGCGATACCAGATACACCTGAACGAACCACTTCCAAGATCGTATTTTCTGCAAGTGCATCGATAAAGCCATCAAGCTTATCGGTAGTCCCTGCAATCTGAATGGTATAAGTCGTTGGCGTTACATCGACGATTTGTGCACGAAAAATGTCCGCAGTGCGTTTAATCTCAGCACGAGCTACACCTAAGGCTTTCACCTTGATCAACATCAATTCACGCTCAATATGAGCACCTTCTGAAAGATCAACGACTTTCACCACTTCAACCAGTTTATTCAGTTGTTTGGTAATTTGCTCAATCTTGTGATCATCACCATACGTGGTCAAGGTCAAACGAGATAAAGTTTCATCTTCAGTTGGCGCAACATTCAATGTTTCAATGTTATAGCCGCGTTGACTAAACAAACCAACTAGACGAGAAAGCGCACCAGCTTCGTTTTCAACGAGTACAGAAATAATATGTCTCATTAGGTACGCTCCCCTTTTCCTAACCACATGTCTTGCATAGACTGACCTGCGATTAACATTGGATAAACATGCTCAGTACGATCAACCATGACATTAATGAACACACATTTATCATTAATGGCCATCGCTTCAGCCAACTTGGACTCAAGTTCATCTGCATGTTCAATGGTAATTCCAACATGACCATACGCTTCCATCAATTTAGCAAAGTCAGGTAATGATTCAACATAAGAACTTGAATGACGACCTTCGTAATTCATATCCTGCCATTGTTTAACCATCCCTAAGGCGCGGTTATTCAGACATAGGATTTTGACATTTAATCCATATTGCTTACAGGTTGATAATTCCTGAATACACATTTGAATCGATGCCTCACCCGTGATACACACCACTTGCTGATCTGGGAAGGCAAGTTTTGCAGCCATTGCGTAAGGTAAACCAACACCCATCGTGCCTAAACCGCCTGAGTTGATCCATTGACGTGGACGCTTGTATTTATAATACAACGCACCAAACATCTGATGCTGACCAACGTCAGAAGTAATAATCGCTTCACTATTGGTAACACGATCCAATGCTTCAACCACTTGTTGCGGTTTCATCACACCATTTTGACCCGCTTCATAGCGTAAGCCATGAACTTTACGCCACTCATTAATCTGAGACCACCAAGCAGCAATATCTTTTGGATTTGGCTTCGACACATTCATTTGCTTAAGCTGCGCTAACATTTCCTGAAGCACGGGCTCAACAGCACCTACGATAGGAATGTGCGCCATAATGGTCTTAGAAATGGTTGCTGGGTCAATATCAATATGAATGACTTTGGCATTTTGACAGAATTTGGCAGGATTATTGGTTACACGGTCATCAAAACGCGCGCCAATCGCCAAAATCACATCAGCATTATGCATCGCCATGTTGGCTTCATAAGTCCCGTGCATCCCTAACATGCCCACAAATTGTGGATCATCACCAGGAAACGCGCCCAAACCCATTAGGGTATTGGTCACTGGATAACCGAGCAAATGCGCAAGCTCAGTCAATAATGCAGATGCATTGCCCTGAACCACACCACCACCCGTATAAATCATGGGGCGCTTTGCAGAAAGCAACTCATCAATGGCTTTACGAATTTGTCCTGAATGTCCACGTGAAGGTGGTTGATACGAACGCATCTTCACTTTTTCAGGATATTCATAGGCAAATTTTTCAGCAGGATTAGTGGCATCCTTTGGAATATCGACCACAACTGGCCCCGGACGACCACTTGAAGCAATATAAAATGCTTTTTTGATAATGGCAGGAATTTCACTGGCATGACGCACTTGAAAACTGTGCTTTACGATTGGACGGGAAATACCGACCATATCTGTTTCCTGAAATGCATCTTCTCCAATTAAATGGCTGGCAACCTGACCAGACAAAATCACCATTGGGATTGAGTCCATGTAAGCTGTAGCAATTGGAGTGACAGTATTGGTTGCGCCTGGACCTGAAGTGACCAGCACCACACCCGTCTTACCAGTTACGCGAGAGTAAGCATCGGCCATATGACCTGCGGCTTGTTCATGGCGTACAAGGTAATGATTAATTTTGTCTTGTTGAAAAAGCGCGTCATAAATATGTAAAACTGCGCCGCCTGGATATCCAAAAACGTGTTCAACGCCCTCATCCGCAAGTGCGCGAACGAGCATTTCACCACCAGATAAAAGTTCCAACGTGATTCACCCTAGTCTTTTGCACCATTTATGGGAGACATAAATAGTGTGTCATTCATTTACTTTCTGCACTGTTATAGCACACATACTTCCAAGTTTTTGCTGTAATAGGAAAAATTTCTAAACTGATCACCGTATAAGTTGTCTCAGCTTCATTAAAGAACTGTTGGGATAAACAGGTCTTGAGCAAAATCACCCTCTCGGCTAGAGAGAATGTCCATTACATACCATGACATTATTCGAAGGGTGATCGAATAAAGGCATATAAAACTAAAGCGAACATTTTTTATGTTTCAACTATTAAAGTCAAGGCGAAATGCTCGCTTTTTGCCGTTTATTTTTTGTGTGTATATTTTTAAACCAAATTACTTGAAGCTTAATCGATTTATTTACACCATTTATCGCAATTCCTCTTTTCATTTTTGTTCATTTACCGCAATTTAAAGCGTATGATTTACAATCAGCATTACTCAACTTTATTGACGTTTTTTTCGTTATAAAATCAGATTGTTATTAATGGACATTCAGGCTATGAGCAAATATATAGTGTATCGTTCTAAGGTATTTTTTTTAGCACAAAGCGCGCTAATGGCTAGTCTGATGCTATTTGCCACTCAGAATCATGCTGAACAATATTACAAATGGGTAGATAGCAAAGGTTCGACGCACTACACCACCACACCGCCACCCAAAGGTTCAAAAAAACAAGGACAAGTTAAAACTTATGGGCATACCTCACGCCCTACACAAAATAATCCATCTCATCCAGAGCAAAATCAGCCAAATACAGAAAATGGCAATAAAAATCAGTCATCAACACCTGCGCCTAATCCACCTCAGGTAATGCCAAAATCTGAACAAACCGCACCAAGCGCTGCTCCAGCAACAAATCGTGCAGTTTAAATCCCTTCACTCAAATCAAACATAAATCTCAGGTCTGGATAGATTCCAGATCTGTTTTTTATATTGTGTATAAAATCCCTTGTACAACATGCGCTTTTTTTTTGATTTTGCGCTATGCTGTGCAGCAATATTTTTTAACTTTACATTGTTGTCCTTAATACGTTTATGACTACTCACATTGACCCCGAATATCAAGCAAGTGCTATCGAAGCTCAAGTTCAACAAGACTGGGAAGCTCGCAAGGCATTTAAAGTTGCAGACACTGTTGAAGGTAAACATCGCTACATCCTGTCGATGTTCCCCTACCCAAGTGGCAAACTGCATATGGGGCATGTGCGTAATTATACCATTGGTGATGTGATCAGCCGTTTTCATCGTTTAAAAGGTGAAACCGTATTACAACCGATGGGTTGGGATGCTTTTGGCTTACCTGCTGAAAATGCAGCGATTGCGCATCAGGTTGCACCTGCCAAATGGACCTTTGAAAACATCGCCTATATGCGTGACCAATTAAAAAAATTGGGCTTGTCTGTGGATTGGGATCGTGAATTTGCGACCTGTACACCAGAGTATTATCACTGGGAACAATGGTTATTTGTTCAGCTTTATAAGAAAGGCTTGATCTATCGTAAGCTTTCAACCGTAAACTGGGACCCCGTTGACCAGACTGTACTTGCCAACGAGCAAGTTGAAAATGGTCGTGGCTGGCGCTCAGGCGCATTGGTCGAAAAGCGTGATATTCCAATGTATTACTTCCGCATCACTGACTATGCGCAAGAGTTATTAGACGATTTAGATACATTAAAAGACGGTTGGCCACAACAAGTTTTAACCATGCAGCGCAACTGGATTGGTCGTTCTACAGGGATGGACATTACTTTTCCATCTGCAAACACCGAAGTCTACGCCGATGGCATAACCGTTTACACCACCCGTGCAGATACCTTAATGGGTGTGACTTATGTTGCGGTTGCAGCAGAACATCCAATGGCACTAAAAGCAGCGGCGCTCCAAGCAGAAGCAGGCAATCCTGAACTTGCTGCATTTATTGAAGAATGTCGTATGGGTTCAGTCGCAGAAGCGGATTTAGCTACAGCTGAAAAGAAAGGCATGGCAACAGGCTTATCTGTTAAACACCCTGTAACGGGTGAAGATTTACCTGTCTGGATTGCCAACTATGTGTTGATGTCTTATGGCTCAGGCGCGGTCATGGCAGTTCCTGCACATGACGAACGTGATTTCGAATTTGCCAATAAATTTAACTTGCCTATCACCCAAGTGATTGATGCCAAAGGTGCTGACGATGCAGAATATTCTGCAACTGAATGGCAAGAATGGTACGGCTCTAAAGATGGCAAACTGGTGAATTCAGGCGAGTTTGATGGTCTAGATTTTCAGGCAGCATTTGATGCTTTCCTTGCAAAATTAGAGCCACAAGGACTTGCCAATGCCAAAGTTCAATTCCGTTTACGTGACTGGGGTGTTTCTCGTCAACGTTACTGGGGTTGCCCAATTCCAATGATCAACTGTGACAAATGCGGTCAAGTACCTGTTCCAGAAGATCAATTGCCCGTGGTATTGCCAACCGATGTGGTTCCAGATGGCTCGGGTAATCCACTCAATAAAATGCCAGAGTTTTATCAGACCACTTGCCCAAGCTGTGGTGGCGAAGCGCGTCGTGAAACAGACACTTTAGATACTTTTGTTGAGTCATCTTGGTATTACGCACGTTATGCATCTCCAGACTTCACTGGTGGTATGGTCAAACCAGAAGCTGCGCAAAGCTGGCTTCCAGTGAACCAATATATCGGTGGTGTGGAACACGCGATTTTGCATTTACTTTACGCACGTTTCTTCCATAAATTGATGCGTGATGAAGGCGTGGTACAAGGTAACGAACCATTTACCAACTTGCTGACTCAAGGCATGGTGTTAGCAGATACCTTCTATCGTGAAGCGGAAAACGGTAAAAAAACATGGTTTAACCCTGCCGATATCCTTTTAGAAAAAGATGAAAAAGGTCGTATCCTGTCTGCAAAATATAAAGCTGATGGTCAGGATGTCGTGATCGGTGGACAAGAAAAAATGTCCAAGTCGAAAAACAACGGCATTGACCCACAAGCGATTATCGATCAATACGGCGCAGATACCGCACGTGTGTTTATGATGTTTGCAGCACCACCAGATCAATCTCTAGAATGGTCAGATGCAGGTGTGGAAGGTGCAAACCGTTTCTTGAAACGTGTATGGCGTTTGGCTGCTGGCTTCTTGGAACAAGGCAATCCAGCAACGACGATTGATACAGCCAATCTGTCTCAAGATGCTCAGGATTTACGTCGTAAAACCCATGAAACCATTCAAAAAGTGGGTGATGACATTGAACGTCGTCATGCCTTCAATACCGCGATTGCCGCATTGATGGAATTACTTAATGCCAGCAATAAGTTTGAAGCAAAAGATGACAATGATGTTGCTGTAGCACGTGAAGCGATCACGACACTTCTGACCTTGCTTGCTCCATTTGCACCGCATTTAAGTCAGACTTTATTGAGCCAGTTTGGTGTTGATTTAGTTCAGGTCACATTCCCTGTCGTTGATGAGTCTGCACTGACCCGCAATACTCAAACTATTGTGGTACAGGTCAATGGTAAATTACGTGGCAA
>NZ_CP078523.1:502224-502305 GCF_019264745.1 Acinetobacter sp. Colony158
CCAGAAGTTCAGCAATTCTTGACTGGCCCAACCAAAAAAGAAATTGTGGTTCCAAATAAGCTTGTGAATTTGGTGGTTTAA
>NZ_CP078523.1:502401-531208 GCF_019264745.1 Acinetobacter sp. Colony158
GAATAAACAAAACCCAAACAAAGCCCGTTGTCATTCAATGGGCTTTGAATCTAAAATGTTGTGAATTTTAAAAAATTAATGATTCCAAGTATTTTGGAATCCCATGAGGACAAAGCATGCATTTAGTTCAACGTGTTGCAGCAGTTGTATTAACTTTAGGTCTAAGTGCAGGCTTGGTGGGCTGTGGTGGTTTTCATTTAAAAGGAACTAATCCAACTGCCGCACCATTGGCTTATCAAAGGCTCAATCTTGCTTTGCCTAAAAATACCGACGAATTGGAAAAACAGCTGAGTGTTTATTTGGCTGCCGGTGGTGTTCAACTGAGCAATGCCAACGATGCCTATACGCTGCGTGTGCTTGATTATACACCGCGTCGTCAACTCCTTAATGGAAAACTCACCGAAGTTTTATTACGCTTAACTGTCACTTTTCAGATCGAAGATCACCAAGGCAATCCGATTACTGCGCCACGCACTTTAACCGCAGCGCGTAGTTATCAATATGATTTAGCGACGGTTAACACCGAAAATCAGGAAGAGACTTATCTGGATCGCATTGTGATTGATGATATTGCTCAGCAGATTGCGCGTCAGATTTCTGCCAACCGTTTACCGAAAGTTACGCCACAAAGTACATCTAACTAAATGTATCTTTGTGTTGATCGATTATGAAACTGGACTATTTACAAGCGTTAAAACGTGCCCCAGAAGCGCGTGGCGCATGGATTTTGCACGGCCAAGAACCTTTGCTTGAGCAAAATTTACTGGATCATTTTCGTAAAAGCTGGCAGCAACAAAACATTGAACGCCAGCGTTATGACATCAGCAGTGTCAATGACTGGAAAAACGTTTTTAATGCATTAAATAGTCTTTCTTTATTTTCACAGCAACTTGCCATTGAAGTACATGGCAACATCAAACCTGATGCCAATGGACTCAAACAGCTCAAAAGTTATTTACAACATAATGAGTCCAATCTCTTACTGATTGTTTTACCGAAACAAGATAGTTCAAGCTTAAAGTCGGCATTTTTTCAAACGGTTGAAGCCAATGGTGTGGTGGTTGCTTTAACAGCCACCTACCCTCAAGATCGTCAGCGTATTTTAACAATTGAAGCTGAGAAATTAGGAATTCAACTGGATTCGGATGCATGGGCATGGCTCATGCAGCATCATGAGCATAATTTATTAGCCGCAAAAAATAGTTTAATGCGGGTAAATGATACATTTCCTGAGCATTCTCTGATCCAAATTGAACAGCTTTATGCCTGTTTACAAGATCAATCTCGCTATACTACTTATGATTTAAGTGATGCTTTACTTGAAGGCAATCTGGCACAATCCATTAAAATTTTTCAGTATCTAGTTGCTTCTGGCGAACCACATAGTTTGATCTTGTGGACACTCAGTAAAGAAATGCGGCTCTTAATGCAGTTATTTGAACAACCGCAAAATGCCTTACAATTGGGAATTTGGAAAACCAAAGTTTCTCTCTATCAACAAGCATTACGCCGTTTACATCCACAACAATTTTTAAACTGGCCTAGCTTGTTATTAAAAGTCGATGCGTCTATCAAAGGTATGTCTAAAGAAAATCCAGAACATTTGATTCAGCAAGGGATTGCGGAACTCTGTGGAAAAACCTTGTTTCTCGTTTAAGACTATTCTGCACTATTGCATTAAATCAATAAAAATATTCACGTTTTATCCTTAATTCACTTTTATACTAGTGCCAAATTACGTCGAACTCCAGATATTGCTATGCCAAAAATAAAAGCCTCTAAAATGATCATTGCGGTGGTGTGCGTCGCGATTATTGCTGCACTCGCATGGACTTTTTTCAAACCAAAACAGCAACAGCCGCAGTATATTACTGAAACAGTTTCACGCGGTGATCTGGAAAATACTGTACTGGCGACAGGTACACTCGATGCCACGCGCCTAATTAGTGTCGGTGCGCAGGTGTCTGGTCAGGTCAAAAAAATGTATGTGCAATTGGGAGATGAAGTCAAACAAGGGCAACTTATTGCACAAATTGATTCGACTACTCAGGAAAATAGTTTAAAAACTGCCGATGCCAATATCAAAAATTTAGAAGCACAGCGCTTACAGCAACAAGCGAACCTGAATGAAAAGCAACTGGAATATCGTCGACAACAACAAATGTATGCACAGGATGCCACCTCAAAAGCCGAGTTAGAATCAGCTGAAGCTGCTTACAAAACAGCGCAGGCACAAATTAAAGCACTCGATGCCCAAATTGAATCGGCTAAAGTGACTCGTTCCACAGCTCAGACCAATATTGGTTATACCCGAATTGTTGCACCAACAGATGGTACAGTGGTTGCGATCGTGACTGAAGAAGGTCAAACCGTAAATGCCAATCAGTCTGCACCAACCATTGTTAAAATTGCCAAACTGCAAAATATGACCATCAAGGCACAAGTCAGTGAAGCAGATATTATGAAAGTGGAAAAAGGTCAGCAGGTTTATTTCACGACATTGGGCGATGATAAAAAACGTTATGCAACCTTACGTCAGATTGAACCCGCGCCAGACTCTATTTCGAGTGAATCGAGCAATTCATCGAGTTCTTCAAGCTCAACCAGTAGCAGTGCCATTTACTATAATGCTTTATTTGATGTACCCAATGAAGATGGTAAATTGCGTATTGATATGACAGCTCAGGTTTATATCGTACTGGATTCAGTGAAAAATGCTTTATTGGTGCCTTCTTCTGCATTATCCAGTCGACCAGCAGGCGCACAGAATCGTACAGCCCGCACTCAAACTGCGGGAGCTTCAACACCAAATGCAGAACATAAACAACGTGATAAAGACAAAAATACTCCAAGTTTTGAACGGCTGAATTTAAACGCGGAACAGAAACAGGCAGTTGCAGAGGGTAAAGCCAGCTTAAGTGTGGTTCGTATTTTACAAGCAGATGGTTCTGCTCAACCGAAACAAGTGTTGATTGGTATTAATAACCGTGTCAATGCTCAAGTCCTTGCAGGCTTAAAACAAGGTGATCAGGTCATTATTGCCGATAGCGCTGATACTTCAGCCGCTTCTGCCAATAGTGGTAATCGTCGTCGTGGACCTATGGGAATGTAAGCATGACTCAACAAGCTTTGCTTGAAGTCAGCAATCTGGTACGTGAGTTCCCTGCTGGCGATAGCACCGTTCAAATTTTAAAAGACATTAACCTTACGATTTATGAAGGTGAATTAGTTGCCATTGTCGGTCAATCAGGCTCTGGCAAATCAACCTTAATGAATATTTTAGGTTGTCTGGATCGACCAACCAGTGGTAGCTATAAAGTCAGTGGACAGGAAACAGGAAAACTCGAACCTGATGATCTGGCAAAGTTACGCCGTGAATATTTTGGATTTATTTTCCAGCGCTACCATCTACTGGGCGATTTAACGGCTGAGGGTAATGTCGAAGTGCCTGCCGTGTATGCAGGTGTCAATCCTACAGAACGAAAACAACGTGCCACCGCTTTACTCACAGAACTGGGCTTAGGCAGTAAAACCCAAAATCGTCCAAGTCAATTATCTGGTGGTCAACAGCAACGGGTTTCTATTGCTCGCGCCTTGATGAATGGTGGTGATGTCATCCTTGCCGATGAACCCACTGGTGCGCTTGATTCACATAGCGGTGTTGAAGTGATGCGGATTTTACGCGAACTCAATGCGGCGGGTCATACTGTCATTATTGTCACCCATGACATGCAAATCGCCAAAAATGCCACACGAATTATTGAAATCAGTGATGGTGAAATTGTTGCGGATCGAGCCAACGTACCTGAGTATGAAACTGAATTAAATTCTGATCCAGATGCCGCTCCTGCGCTTGCCAATAAACAAGCCAAAGGCAAAAGTGTTTCGGCCTTACGTTCTGCGCTAGATCGACTTTCAGAAGCATTCCAAATGGCATTATTGTCCATGAATGCCCATCGTATGCGTACTTTTTTGACCATGCTCGGCATTATCATCGGGATCGCATCCGTGGTCACAGTGGTTGCTCTGGGCAACGGTTCGCAAAAGCAAATCCTGGAAAATATTAGCAGTTTGGGCACCAATACCATTACTGTGTTTCAGGGGCGCGGTTTTGGTGATAACTCTAAAACAGCTAATTTTAAAACACTGGTTCCCGCCGATGCAGAGGCCTTGGCGACACAGCCTTATGTGAGTGCGGTCACGCCGATGGTCAGCACCTCAAAGACCATTCGTTATCAGGAAAATGAAGCCAATGCGACCATTAATGGTGTGGGTAATGACTATTTTGATGTAAAAGGCTTAACCTTTAAAGATGGGCAAAGCTTTGATGGACGTAGTGTGCGTGATCGTACGCAAGATGTTGTGATTGATACCAATACCCAAAAACAATTTTTTGCCGATGGCAGCAATCCGATTGGGCAAGTGGTGTTACTTGGAAGTGTACCTGCACGTATTATTGGAATTGTAGAACCGCAAACCAGTGCAATGGGCTCAGATGATACGCTAAACGTGTATATGCCCTACACCACAGTCATGAGTCGTATGTTAGGTCAAGCCAATGTGCGTAATATCATTGTGCGGATTAATGATCAATATTCCACCAGTGCTGCGGAAAATGCCATTGTGAACTTATTGACCTTAAGACATGGTCAACAAGATATTTTCACCATGAACAGTGATAGTATCCGCCAAACCATTGAAAAAACTACCAGCACCATGACCTTGCTTGTGTCTGCGATTGCCGTGATTTCACTGGTGGTCGGAGGAATCGGCGTGATGAATATTATGCTGGTATCCGTGACAGAGCGTACTCAGGAAATCGGAGTTCGTATGGCAGTTGGTGCGCGACAAAGTGATATTTTGCAACAGTTTTTAATTGAAGCAATTTTGGTGTGTTTAATTGGCGGTGTACTCGGTGTGCTGTTGTCACTGGGTTTAGGACAACTGATTAATAAAGTCGCCGCAGGAAACTTTGCTGTTGCCTATTCGACCACCTCGATTATTGCAGCATTTGTATGTTCTACCCTCATTGGTGTGGTTTTTGGATTTTTACCAGCAAAGAATGCCGCAAAACTCGACCCTGTTGCAGCGTTGGCACGAGAATAATAGGAAGCATTATGTCATTATCTAAATTAACCCCGTTATGTGCTCTCATCATTGCTTCATCTACCCTTGTTGGTTGTGCTGCTGTTGTTAAAACGCCATATCAGACACCAAGCGTGCAAACGCCACAACAGTTCCAATATGATCAAACTGCTAAAAATACAACTTTTGACCGTTATGCAGATCATTGGTGGACATTGTTTGGTGATCCACAATTGAATCAACTGGTCGATCAAGTCATTGCTAAAAACACGGACTTGGCTGTTGCTGGAATTGCAATCCAACAGGCGCGTTTAAAAGCCGGTTTAGCAGCCGATCAACAAGGCCCACGCGTCAGTTCAGGGGTTTCTGCCGGACATAGAATTGATCTCAACTCGGGTGATGACAGCTCACAAGGTTTATCTTTAAGTGCAGGTGTCAGCTATGAACTAGATCTATTTGGTAAATTGGCGCGTCAGACGGAAGCATCAAAATGGGAAGCTTTAGCCACTGAACAAGATTTACAGGCGACTGCCCAAACTTTGATTGGAACAACCGCAAAACTCTACTGGCAACTGGCTTATCTGAATGAAAGCCTAGCAACGGCGAAACAAAGTCTGGCAACTTCTGAGAAACTGTATAGTTTAGTGAATAGCCAATATAAAGCTGGCGCTGTTTCAGGTTTAGATCTGACTCAAGCCGAGCAATCGGTACAAAGTCAAAAAGCCAATTTAAGTCAAATCCAGCAAAGTCTGGTCGAAACGCGTACTGCCATCGCTGTGTTACTTCATATTCCTGTACAACAGTTAAATTTACAGGAACCACAACGTCTGCCTCAAGTCAGCTTACCGCAGATTGCAGCAGGATTACCCGCGGATATATTATCGCGCCGCCCTGATTTAAGGGCATCAGAACTACACCTACGCGAAAGTTTAGCAAACAAAGATGCCACCACTGCGAGTTATTATCCCTCTATCAATTTAACTGGAAATCTGGGTTCGAGTAGTACCTCTTTGACGGAGTTAATCAAAAACCCTGCCCTGACTTTAGGTGCTAGTTTGAGCTTACCTTTTTTGCAATATAATGATATGAAAAAGAATATTGCAATTAGTCAGTTGGATTATGAAAAAGCCATTATTCAATATCGTCAAACTTTGTATCAGGCATTTGCCGATGTTGAAAATTCTCTTTCGGCACGTACTGAGTTAAATCAACAAGTCCAATTACAACAACGTAATCTGGAACTGGCTGAAAAAGCCGAGCGTTTAACTGATGTCCGTTATCGCAATGGTGCTGTAGCGTTGAAAAACTTACTGGATCAACAAGAAACGACACGTGCAGCGAGATTAAGTTTAGTCAATACCAAACAGAATCAATACAATGCTTATGTCACTTTGATGCAAGCATTGGGTGGTTCGCCGATATCACAATTACCTTGAAGTAAAAAGCCACTTCGGTGGCTTATTTTTCTGATCAATTAATCTTCTGGATAGGAATCTTGATCTTTTAGCTTATTAGGATATTTCATTGCACTCATCTGAACAGCTTCTTCCGTTAAAAATTCATTATAGAAATCCTATTCTTTTAAATATTGAAAACCTGATTTTTCAAATATTTAATCGGCTAATTCACCAAAAATTTCATCAGATTTTTGGAAACTAAATTAGATCACCTTAATCAATTTGCGATCCTTGCTATGATCAGCACCTTATACATACAAAAAATCGAGCGAATGACTCAACTCGATTTTTTATTAAAACTTTAGACATTAAATTTTAATGTCTTAAAATCTTTTAATATTTAACGCTATAACTCAGACCGTAAGTACGACCTTGAGCTGGCAGGCTGGAAATGGCCCCATAAACAGGTACAACAGCTTGGCTATACACCGTTTTGTAATCTGTATTCCAGACATTATAAACACCAAAGCCCAATGTTCCTGGCCCAACTTTAGCATTTGCGATTACATCCATCACTGCATAACCTTTAATTTTAGTTGCTGTATTTGGGCGAACATTTGCATTATAAGTTGCTTCTAGTGAATCGTTATAGGCTTTATTAGATCCCTTGATTGCGAGAGTCTGTACGCGAAGACTATTACCATTACCATCATTCCATTCACCAAAGACTGTTCCCTTAACTGGTGAAATCTGTAATGCATTTAACTCACGCCATTCATTACTTGAGTCTTTATATTGACCACGGGTATAGCTCAATGTTCCACCTACAGTAAATTGTTCAACCACTGGAACAGTAATATTTGCTTCAGCACCATAAATGCGTTGGTCAGTGTCTGCAACCGTTACAGTACGATCAGTATTAAATTGAACAACTTTATCTGAAGTATTATAAAAACCAGTTAGACCCAGATTTAGGCCATCCTCTCCTTGTAAACGCCAGCCTAACTCATAGCTATTAACGGTAATTGGATCAACATTCCCTGAACGAACAACATAACTTGCTGAGACATCACGTAAAACACGTTGAATATCTGGCAAACTAAAACCTTGTGAGAAGTTAGCAAAAACTTGTTGTTGATCATTGAATTTATATACTGCCCCCAAATTAAACAGGGTCTTATCATGATCAACAGAACCCGCTGCTACAGAAGCAACTGGTTGACCAAGTAAATCACCTTGAATCGCAACAACTGTAGGTTTAAATGATTCAGTATCACTATCAATACGTTGATAACGAATCCCTGCTTGAAGATTCAAAGCATTGCTTACTTCATAATTACTTTGAATAAATGCACCAAGATTTTTAATAGTAGCCTCTGGACCAAAATCATAACTGCGCCCAGTGCTAGTATATTTTAAACCGTTATTACTAAAACTATAAAGATCAGCAGTTTGCTTATCCTTTTCATGGTCATAATCTATACCATAAGTTAAACCTAGATTACGATTCGCAACATTGAACTTTGAGGTTACTGCCGCTCGAATACCTGTAACATCAATATCTGATTCAGACTGATATGCCAAATAATAGTTATACGGAATAAAGTTAGTTAATAATGCAGGAAAAAATCGTGCTTTTTCATTACGATAGTACGTTTCAATATTCAATTCTTGACCTAGAAAGTCTGTATTTTGATATTGCGCATTGACCGAATAACGCTTTGTAAATGGCTGATCATCTAACTCAAGACCTTTGATTGCTTTTAAGCTCGGTTGCGCCCCTCTCAATACAGCATAATTTGGACCATAATCTGGACCATAATCAGAGTCTTGCTTATCTTCATAATACTGTGTACCAAAACTTAACTTCTGATTATTGGTCATTTGCCAACTTAATCGTCCATTTACATCAACAGTTTTGGTATCTTGTCGATCAGTCTGTGCAATTTCAGGCCCAATTCTGTCACCATGACTGTCCTGAATCTCACCGCGTTGCGTATAGCCAGCACCTAAAAATCCACTCAGATCATCCTGTTTAAAAGCGACAGATTGGTATGCTTCATATGCCAATGCATCGTGATTAAAATTATTACCTGAAGTCACACCCAGCTTTGTTTCAAAATTTAGCCCATCTTTTGCAGCCTGTTTAGTAATAATATTAATAATACCGCCTGTCGCTCCAGAACCATAAATACTCGAAGCTCCAGAAACAACCTCAATCTTTTCGATGGAACTTGGGCTAATGCTATTTAGCTGACGCGATACATCTCTTGAGCCGGTTAAAGCTACGCCATCTACCATGACTAATACTTGGCGTCCACGCATGGTTTGACCATAGTTACTGGTCGTGCCACTACTTGGGCTAAGTGAAGGAATCAATTGAGCCAAAATATCGGCAATTTTCCGACCCGCGGCGGCTTGTTGTTGAATTTGAGCCTGATCAATCGATTGCACTGTCCCCGCGATTTCAGCAATACTTTGTGCTGAACGTGTCGCAGTGGTGACGATTGGTGCTAACTGTTTGGTGGTCTGTACAGGCTGCTGTGTATCCCCCGATACTTGTGTATCAGCGTAAAGCTGACCGCTTACAGCAAGACTTAATACAGTAATAGATGTAGCAAATGAACGATGTTTCATGATAATCCCTAAATAAGAGTGGGGTTCGTTTTTGATTTTCTAACAATCATCTGAGACAAAATGACACTTAAAACTGAAGCAATGGCAAGCACGATATAAAAATTGCCATACCCCAATCCTTTGGCTAAAAAGCCAGAAAAAGCACCTCCTAAGAAATAAACCAGCAACTCAAAACACACCAGAATGGTAAAGTCAGTACCCGCCTGTTGTTTTGAACTGTTCTGCATGAAATACGCATAGAGAGCCGTCATGGCGATATAACGAATCGCCAAAATGACAATCACAAATAAACCCAATAAGCCGTGCCAGACGTCAAACCAACTGAGTAAAATAGCGATGCCAATGACGGCATAGACAAAAGTTCTTAACCAACCCGCCCAGATCAAAAGCTGGGTTGCTGCCAATTTTTTGAGTAAAAATGCCGCCGTTACCGCAGCCAATAATCCGACTAATGCGCCAAATACCGACATCAACACCCCGATTTCAGTCAAAGACCATTGCTGATCTATCAGCATAGGATTGAGCATGGCCATGGCAGGTGCTTCAACAAAGCGATAACATAGGATTAGTAGCAAGGCCCAACGAATTTCTGGGCGTTTAAAGGCATTTTTTAAACTTGGTGGTTGTTTGAATGTCGTCTGCTGTGGACGTTCTTTAATTTGCGATATGGCCAACATCGTGAGCGCGGTTAATACCGCCAAAGTCAGCAAGGCAGCTTGCCAGCCATAATGTTGATAGAGCCATAAGGTTGCAGCACCACCAATCATACTGCCTAAAGCCACGCCGATACTTTGTGCCATACTGCCCAAACGATATTCAGACTCAGCTAATGTCTCGACGGTATAACCATCAATCGCAATGTCCTGAGTGGCAGCAAAAGTAGAAATCCACAAACCTATAATTACAAAGATCCAGATCCCATAATTAAACTGAGTCATCGCGAGCATGATCACTCCTGCAACTAATGCCAGTTGCGTAAACAACAGCCATGTTTTACGTTTGCCCAGTTTTTTCAGATAAAAACGATCCAGTACGGGTGCCCAGAAAAATTTAAAAGCCCACGGAATATAGAGCAGTGACAACATGCCAATCCAACGTAGATCAACCCCTTGATGTCGCAAAATGGCAGGCAATGCCACATTGTAAAAATACAATGGTAAAGCATGCGCTAGATATAAAATGACAATTACGCCCAGTCCCAATGCCGAGACTGCTGTGATTTGTTTTTGGTTTGTTATGTGATTTGCGTCTTGCATAATGACCTCTGCACGGCCCAATCCAGTGCATCTGTTTTAGATAAACTTACAAAATAAGGCACTTGCCAAGCCTGCTGTAAAGCTGGTGTATCCAGACGAATACGATCATCTTCATCCTGTGCAATACGAGCCAATCCCAAACAATATTGGAAAAAAAGTGACTTATAGCTTTTGTACCAACGTGACTGAATTTCCCGATAATCCTCGGGAAATTCAGTCTGTGGTAAGGTTTGCATAATGAGGACAAAAGCACGTCCTTGATCCAGAAAAACCTGTATCTGCGACAGCCAATCTTCAAATTCCTGACTCGACACCTGACCTGAAAACTGCATATCAAGAATCTGGATATAATGACTACTTAAGCTCATGAGCTATATTCTGCCGCTAGATTTTGTTTCTTAACTGATTGCGAGCGAATCAGATCATCTTCAAATTTGTTATAAAATTTATCGCGATAGCAGTAATACAGCATTGCTGTTTTTTCAGCCATTGGAATCAAGCGCTGCGCTTCATAGCATAGTTCTTCTACAACCGCCGCATAGGGTTTAACGGTATGATCAGGTTCACCCACGATCTTGATCGATTGAGCATGTTCAAAAATATAAAAACTTAATAATCGAATGGTCGGACGTAAATATCCTTTACCAAAAGCTGATTTTTCACCAAACAGCAAATGCCAACCCAAATCATGCTCGTGACCATCATAATAGCGCCCCAAACGATCACGCTTGCCTTCATAAATTTCGGTATAACCGACATCTTGCCCATCAATGCCAACAATTAATAAGCGTTGATGATCATCAGCCAGCATTTTGTCAAAATAAACCTGTAGCTCTAATTCAGTTTTGTTGAGTTGCCATTGTGGAATCACATGCGGTTCATGCATCCATTTATGTAGTAGGGCTATATCCTGTGGATATTGCACCTGACGCAAATAATATTGAGTGCCTTCTTCAAAATATTCATAATAATCAGGAAGCTGACTTGAAATCGTATTCATTTTTATCTCATCACTAGGCAATTTGAATGTCTTTAGATTCGGTTTGGAGCTGACGCTTCCAGTCTGCTAATGTTTTTTCACTGACAGGATTTGGAATAGGATCAAGAAAAACAGGAACAGGACGTTCTGCTTCATCGTTATAACTTGTGGTAAATAAGCGCACCCGATTAAGACAAATTTTTTCGAACTCAGGACGCAGCATGGCGAACTTTTCAATTCTTTCTGATAATTCTGGATGTGATTGATGCAAATCCAGAATACTGTTTTGGATGGTTTGCCAGAAATCCAGCTCGCTATATTCTGAAAAATCCTCTAAAAACACATTACAGATATAGCGGTAATGCACCATGAATAAGCCAGTAAAGATAAAATGGCTCAGCTCTAATGCACTGTGACGTAATAAAATATTCCCTTCTTCAGGTAAAGCATTAAGCTCAGGGAAATCTTCATCAACCAAATTCACATCATCAATAAAATCTTTAAGAACTAAAGCTTTGGGCACACCATTTTCATGTACCAACATGGTATTTTCGCCATGTGGTGAAAATGCCAATCCATAACGATAAAGACAGATCAGAAGCGGCGTCAAACACACCTTTGCGAACTGCGCCAACCAGTCTAGCGGCTTTAACTGAGATGCTTCGATTAAAGTCTGAAGGACGGAACGGCCAGATAAATCGCGGTGCAATAATGCGGCTTGTGACAATACTTGCTGATCGGAAGAAATATACGGATCAATACTTTCTCGCCATAAACAGCCAAACAATTCTTTAAACTGATATGGCACGCCATCTATACGATCGAAACATGGCTGATGAATGGTTAAAGTCGCAACTTCTCCCAAAAACACCACTCCACTTGCTTGCAAGTCTGAATCATTCGCTAAAATACTTTTAAGCCAACCTGTCACAGCAGGTGCAGCCAAATTTCGTTTTGAAGGTAAGCCTCGATAAACTGCCGTATTAAAAATACTGACGGGAAGCTTAATATAATGCCGTTTCGGGTTAGAAATATTACATAGAGTTCTAATCGATTGCATCGGTACAAAACTGTCTGAGCTGATATCCAGTTCAACGATTTTTTGATCGACAATTTCATTGGCATAAGTTGCCACTAACCATTGATGCCATTGCCATGCATGTACAGGAATGAGGTAATAATCTTCGACACTCAAACCCTTTTCAGATAGTTTTTGCGCGAAGTGTTGTAGCTCTTTGGCATCAAATTCATGCTGATAGAGTTCTGCTGCACTCCAGTTTGAGCTAAAACGATAATTGGCCAGATCACGATGCACTGCCAGCCACAACACTTTCACTTCAGGCGACAATTCAGGTGCAGCATTGAGATAGTCATCATAGCCAAAGCCCATACGGCCTTTACTCATGATGAGCCACGGATGTCCACGTAACATTCCTTCAATTCGATGATGCGATTCCGTTAAAATAGCTTCGCTATTTAAGCGTTTTTCATCGAAAAGATGTGCTTCTGCCAACCAAGTATTATTCATTTCCTTGATCAGATAAGCTTGGGTAAATGGTTTAACCTGAGTCGCTTGCGCTGCTGCAACGATAAACTCATGTAAATTCCATGCTGCTTGATGATTGAGCTGAGTTAAATCACGAACAGATCCTGACTGAATATTCCAGTGACCTAATAAATAGCGATAACCATTAAATTGATAAGTTCGGTCTGCCAACTGTAATTGATACAATCCATTGCCTAATGATTCAACGTCGATAATTTCTTCATATAAAAATTCAGCAATCGCCATTTCAATTAAACGCTGTCCAGCCGCTCTCCATTGCTGCTGGTTAATTTGTAACTGTGCAAAACTCATAGGGATTTCTCGTACTGAAAAACATGGGACAAGACTTGTTTCAGCTTGGATTTATTTCTTTGAAGATGCAGCAGATGGTTTGTGGGACGACGATATTGACTCACCTCCACTCCTCTGTGATCTGATTTGTCCTGACAAGTCTCAACCATGTTTGTGACAGAATGGGTAAATTGAATATTTGGATTTTGACTCAAATCGAAATGTTGGAACGTTTGCGGCTGATCACCTAACTCATACAGAGTCTGCTGAACCAGTTGATTGGCAATCACTGCCGAACGATAAGCGCCCAACCCTAAGTCTGGCGTACCCACACCATGACTATGCATTTCCTGATTTTGCACAAAAATATTTCCGCAGGCTGAATGTACAAGCTGATAATCCTGAGTAATCTTCCAGCGATGTTTCGAATCTCGTTCAATCAGCGGCGAGATTTTTTCCATAAAACTTAACTGGGGGGTACGATAACCTGTAGCTGCAATCACATGATCAGCATCTAAGTAAAACGCCTGCTGCGTGGTCTTATGTACAAAATGCAAACGGATTTGTCCATTTGTTAAAGATATCGCATCGATTAACTCGCAACTATTATGCAAATGAGTCGCAAAAGGCTGTGCAGAAATGCTGCGCTGATAGAGTTTGTGATAAATCTCACGAATGGTTTTGGCACTAATGCCTTTATAAAGCAGAGCTTGTTGAGCCAATTGACTGCTCTTCACTTTTTCATCAAGTTGATAAAAATGTTGCAGATAATCTGGACTAAAATGCTCCAGACCCAACGGTGCATATTCCATCGGGAAAAAACCACTGGAACGGGTAAACCAATGCAATTCAATATTTTGATCTGGCCAATTATTTTGCAGCTCAAATAAATCCAGAAATACTTCAGCCGCAGACTGTCCAGATCCTAAAACAACGACATTTCCATTTAAATCAGCTTTATTTTTAAACAGATAGTGCGCCGAGTGTAAGCATTGTTCAGGACGAATTTCTGCAATAGCTGATAAGCAAGCGGGTAAATGAGGAACATGACCCGTGCCAATCACAAGTTGTTTACAGCGATAATGCTGCTTAACACCCTGCTGCTCAACAGTGACCTGAAAACCAGAAGCTAAGGCTTCAATGCCCACGACTTTAGACTGATATTGAATGTGATCGAGTTGCGCCGCAACCCACTGGCAATATTGATTATATTCTCGTCTTGGAATATGCGACTGTTCAAGAAAATAAAATTTATATAGCCGTTGCTGATGTTTTAAATAATTTAAAAAGCTATAAGGACTGGTAGGATCAACCATCGACACCAAATCTGCCATGAACGGCACTTGCAACATGGTGTTAGGTAGTTGCATACCTGCATGCCAGTCAAACTGATCTTTTTGCTCAAAAAATAAATAGTTCAGTTTGGTTTTGTCTTGCAGCAAACTGGCTAAACTTAAATTAAAAGGGCCTAAACCAATACCAATAAAATCAAGCATAGAGTAAATCCTCTTGTTTGATCATCAGTGGATTCGGTAGTTCAACATACACAGATTGATGCTCAACAGGTGCAATCAACTCATCCAGTTCATGCAACCGAGTCAGCAAATTGCCCTTATAAGGCAGGCTGTCTTTGTACAACAAACCTTTTAACAATGAACTTTGCGGATATTGCGCTAATAATGCGATTAAGGTTTTTTGCAGATATTCGAGTAAATCATCTTCAGACACATAGCCCGTCGCAGCAATCGCATTCATCAACCCAAACAAGGTATTGCCAAAGAAATAATAACTGAAACGTTCATCCACAAAGCTTTGTGGTCCAACTGCATGCGCTTTTTCATTGAGTTCGGGAAACTGGTGAAGTACTTTCTCGGCCAATTCCTCGATATAATAAAAACCCTGATTATCACGTAACCAGATATTTTTGGGCTTAAAGTTCTCAAGTTCCACCAAAACATTTTGCTGATGTGACTCAAAAGCCATGCCATATTCATGGTAGAGATACATCAATGGTTTTAGGCTAATTTCTAGAAAGTCATGAAACCAATTCATTGCAATTTGTTGATGGGTAAATGACGGATGCTGCTGACTGATTTTGTCAAATAAAGCATTAAAACGATTCAGCGGTTTAGTGGGATGATCCTGACACAACGAGGCGATACAGGTAATCTGATCATTGCGGTTAAAAGGCTGCTCTCTAAAAATACAAATACTTTCATTAATGATTTCATCATCCAGTCGTAGCGCAATCCATGCAGGATCATTCACCGCTTTAAGGGTGGGACAATGTTTCAGTATTTGTTTACCTAAAACGCTATGCCATAACCGATGTGTCAATTCCCCCCGATGACATTCTTTAGCCAGATTGATCCGAATTGAATTGGTAATCATCACTGACAATGAGGGTTTAAGCATCCACGGCGATGAAAAACTGGCCAGTGTTCGCACGGAAGTGGTTGGATAAAAATCGACCCCTTGTAAGCCAAGATCAATCAATCTCGTTTTTTGCTTCAGCTGACCGTACCATTTCTTACTTTGCAAATAACGGGCTTGCCACGGATGTAAAGGCAATAATTTATAATGCGGGTAGTTTTCTAAAAGACGTCCATCCGCTTCAGACGTGTGCCATTTCAAATAATCTTTAAGCTGATTAGAAATGAGTTGCCCTTCTGCACTCCCTTCGGCAATCGAATCTGGATGAACCAACCAGAAATGAAGTGGCGTTTTCCCTTGATATTCAGGCGAAAATTTATGCCAATCTTCATGAATAAAACCTGTACGGCTTTTCGGTGCTGGATGCATACTGTGTCCCAACAACAAAGCTTGTTCAGACTCGATAAAATTTTGTTCTGCATCAATTAAAGCATCTAAGTTCTGTGATCGATGGTTTAAAAACTGCTGCAAGGCATCACGACTTTGTATCCATCGCTCAATGAGTGATGCCGCATCTAATTTATTGGTTTCATTTAAAATTAATTCTTCCAATAAAATGGTGGCAATCGCCACCATACTTAAATCACGAAATTGATGATTGATCCATAACTTTGGCAGTGCGGCCAGACGATGTCGACCCACTCGACTAACATAAGATAAAGCAACCAGTACTTGAGCATTTAAGCTTTCAACTGGAATTACAAGTAAGGTCAAGCCTTGGCTAAACACTTGTTGGAGAGAGTTTTGTTGAAAGTTTTCGAGTAAATGCCCTTTACCAGTTTCCTGCGTATAAGCATTGACGAGATGTTGCATCGCCAAACGATTGGCAAGCTCTTTCATCGGAAGATCCTCTAAGATAGAGTAAAGTAAGTGATTTTTGACGAATCACTGACATTAGCTTTTGATTTTTCTTAAACAGCACACTGCTTAAAGGCAGTAAAAACAAAATAATGATAATAATTAACATTTATATTTGCAATTTATTGAATTTTTATTATAATTTGGTAAATTTCATATAAGCATTTGATATTTTTATCTATTATTAATTTTATGAGTCAACGATTATTTGACATTTCTCATGATATAAAACTATTAAATTTTGACTCGGGATTGGGATTCTTGATTAAAATTCCATACAAAAACAAGGGATTAAATTTTTTGAAAAAATTAGAAGCATGATTAAGTTCTTCATATATTTCCATAAAATTCATTACATGCACGGGGTTTGAGTGAATATGAGTGGTTGGTATTTATTGATAGCTTAGATTCGAAGCCTATAAAAACCTATAAAAATATAAAAACCATAATCAGTTCTGCTCTTGGCTAGACATATTCAGCATACACCGATCGATCACGGCAAAAATTACAGTTTTTCTGCACCAATTGCTCATCCGATCATTCAATTTAAGCCTATGAATTAGTCAAGTTTTAGAACATTCATAATGAATCATGAAAGCTATCCAATTAAAAACTTGTCAAAATGACAGGTTTTTACCGCAATATCTGCAATCTCTGGAACAATCCCTGAATCACGGTCAGAACGATAAATTGCACTGTATTTAATGAGGGGTAATCTTGGCGTGAAATTTAAAATTCTTAATTTGTCGCTATTAATTAAATGTTCTAAAGGCTTTAATGGCAAATAAGTAATGCCCATTCCTGAAATGGTCAGACCTAATTGCGCCATTAAACTATTACAAATAATATTTTTATTTAAAGTAATTTTTTGCGATAAAAAATAACGCTCATAAATCAAGCCTGTACCCGAAGTTGCGCCTTGAACAAAAAATGAAAATTTCTCGCGACTGGCTTGTTCAAAATCAATATTTTTATTTTTTGGAATGAGTTTTGGTGAACACATCCAGACATTTTCCACACTTTTAAGGGGAAGTGATTTTAATCGAACATCATCATACATATCAGGCGCAATAATAATATCGAGCTGGTCATTAATAATATTTTCAAATAAGACCCGACTGACTTCAACGGTCGGCTCAATATGTACTCTTGGATAAATTTGTCGGATCTTTTCAATAAAATCTGGTAGCCATGTCATGGCGGTTAATTCAGTGACCCCTAAACGCAAACGACTGATCAACACTTTTTTATCGCTGACTTTTTCGAGCATGGCATCGCGGCGTTCCAAAATTTCCTGACAATAAATCAGAAGCTCCCTGCCCTGTTCAGTGAGTTTGGCATTACGATTACTTCGGTCAAAAATTTCGATATCAAATGAGCTTTCAAGCTCATGGATACGTTTTGAAATCGCAGACTGTGACATGTGCAATTTATCTGCTGCCGCTTCAAAACCACCTAACTTACAAATCCAAGTCAGTGCTTCCATTTGTTTAAACGTGATCATATTGATTTCCTTCTGGATGAGATCAACATAAATCCTTTAATCACGGATAGCAAATAGCCAGAACTTAATGGACAAGTTTTAATATGAATAAGACACTGTTTTTATTTACAAAAAAATATTTAAAAAAATTAAACATGAAAAAAAGTGTTTTAAAAATATAGATAAATATCGCTAAAAATATTATTTAAGCATTGCTAGTATCAGCTCAAGAGGAAAAATCATCTTCAATGGATTTTGAGAATTAGAGGATACCACCATGTCATTACCCGGCAGTATGATTCACCCCGCAGCAACGCCACTGACTCAGCAAGAACGTCAACAATTTGTTGATGTCGTGACGCCTCATCTCAGCGACAACATGAACCGAAATGTCGGTATTCATGGTCTACAACGCTTTAATAAAACAGGGAAACTGATCGGAACTGCACTCACCGTAAAAGTCCGTGGCGGAGATAACCTATTGGTATATAAAGCCATGACCATGTTGCAAGACGGTCATGTTTTGGTGATTGATGCTCAAGGCGATGAAAATAACGCGATTATTGGCGAACTGATCAAATTAGACTGCATCCGTCGTGGCTGTGTTGGTTTTGTGATTGACGGCGCAATTCGTGATGTTGCCAGTTTTGAAAATACACCATGTTATGCCCGTTCGATTACTCATCGCGGCCCATTTAAAACAGGCCCAGGTGAAATTAATGTACCTGTTATTGTCGGTGGTCAAATTGTTAATCCCGGTGACATCATCGTCGGCGATGAAGATGGTGTGGTGTCTTTCCCTTATGCACATAAAGATGAATTACTTGCCTTAGCCGCCAAACATGCAGACAAGGAAAATAAAGTCAAAGAAATGATCGCATCGGGCGTTGAGAATCAGTCGTGGTACATGGATCTGCTTCGTGAAAAGGGATATCTCTGATGAATGCTATGAATTTTATCTCCCAGCGCTTACAGATGATCAAGCCATCACCAAGTATTGCTGCCAATGATCTGGTCAATAAATTACGCGCAGAAGGTAAAGATATTATTAACTTTACCATTGGTGAACCTGATTTCGATACGCCTGAGCACATTATGCAAGCAGCGATTGAAGCGATGCGTAAAGGTGATACCCATTATACCAACGCAGCAGGTACAGTCGCAGTACGTCAGGCAATTAGTGAAAAACTGAAACGCGATAACCAGCTTGATTACAGCATAAATGAGATCGTATGTGGCAGTGGTGGTAAGCCGCTTATTTTTCATGCTTTTGCAGCAACGCTAGATGTACAGGATGAAGTGATTATTCATGCACCTTACTGGGTATCTTATCCTGATTTGGCTACCTTGAATGACGCGACGCCCGTGGTGATTGAAGGACGTCAGGACAATGGTTTTAAGCTTACAGCCGAAGATCTTGCACCAGCCATTACCGAAAAAACCCGTTGGGTGGTGTTGAATTATCCAAACAACCCAACAGGTGCAGTGTATTCCAAACAGGAACTTGAAGCTTTAGCAGAACTGCTGAGAAAGTATCCTCATGTCCTGATTATGCTGGATGAAATTTATGAATTTTTCGTTTATGACGATTATCAGCATATTTCACTGGCTCAGATCGCACCTGATTTAAAAGATCGTATTTTGATTATTAATGGTGCTTCAAAAGGTTATGCCATGACAGGCTGGCGTATAGGTTACGCCGCTGGGCCAGAATGGTTAATCAAAGCCATGACCAAACTGATCTCACAAACTACGACTTGCCCAAGCTCGGTCAGCCAAGCTGCCGCAGTAGCTGCATTTGTAGGTGATCAACAGCCCATTTATGACATGCTGGAAATCTATAAAACACGTCGTCAGCGTGTGGTCGAGTTGCTTCAACAAATTTCTGGTTTTGATTTTGAACCGCCGCAAGGTGCATTTTATGTCTTTGCCAATGTTGCAGGTCTGATTGGTAAAGCCACACCTCAAGGGCAAGTGATCCAGTCTGATGCCGATGTCGTTGAATATTTACTGCGCGAAGGCGGTGTCGCAACGGTCAGTGGTCAGGCTTATGGCATGTCCCCATTTATTCGTCTTTCTTTTGCAAGCTCAATCGAAGTGATTGAAGAAGGATGTCAACGGATCAAGAATGCGGTTGCAAAACTCGCTTAATCGTATTCTTTATTATTAACGATGTTGAGAGCATAACCACGATGTCAAACTAATCGAGCCGATGCAGGTATGGAGAGGCCGTCACGGATGACAGCGCAACACTTTATGCTCTCACCCCTACTCCTTTTGGGGTGAATGATGAACAAGAAACCAAAAATTTCATTAGTCTGGCAAATCATGATCGGTTTGGTCTTGGGTATTTTAGTGGGTTTTTACCTCAATACTCATCCTTCCGATAATAAATGGTTAATCGAACAAGTCTTCCAACCGATGGGTGATATTTTCATTAAACTGATGAAAATGATCGTGATCCCAATCGTCTTTTCATGTCTGGTCGTGGGTATTGCTGGGCATTCCGATGGCAAATCCATGGGACGCATGGGCGCTAAAACCATTTTTTATTTCCTGTGTGTGACCACAACAGCGATTATCATTGGTCTAGTGGTTGGAAATGTCGTAAAACCGGGTGCAGGGGCTGACCTTTCATCGATGGTTGCAGCGCATGTGAATACCTTACCGACCACCGAAACCAAGCATGGTCTAGGTCATGTTATTTTAAATATCATCCCAGACAATATTGTCGATGCCATGGCAAAAGGGAGCTTGCTTCCTGTGATTTTCTTTGCTGTGATGTTTGGTTTAGGCGTCGCGTCTTTACCCCACGAGAAAAAAGACATTGTGGTTTCTTTCTTCTCGTCTGTATCAGAAGCCATGTTTAAAGTGACACATATGATTATGGCGTATTCTCCAATTGGTATTTTTGGGATGATCGCAGTCACCGTGACCAATTTCGGCATGGAATCCATGTTGCCTCTGCTTAAATTGATTGGCACAACTTATGTCACTGCAATTTTATTTGTTGTCATTGTCTTTGGTCTGATTGCTCGATTCATCGGAATCAATATTTTCCAGCTGATTCGCTTTATGAAAGCGGAACTAGTGCTGGCCTTTTCAAGTGCAAGTTCGACCACAGTATTGCCGCAAGTGATCCAAAAGACTGAACGTTTTGGTTCTGACCGCGGTATTTCAAGCTTTGTGGTTCCAACGGGTTATTCATTTAATCTTGACGGTGCATCACTCTTCCTTGGTTTGGGGACGCTGTTTATTGCCCAGATTTACGGCATTCATTTGTCGCTTGCAGATCAGATCATGCTGGTGGTGACGATGGTCATTACCTCTAAAGGTGCAGCAGGCGTACCGGGTTTTATGTTTGTGATTTTATCGGCGACTTTATCTAGTGCAGGGATTCCACTCGAAGGTATTGCCTTTATCGCAGGGGTTTATCGTCTGATGGATATGCCTAATACAGCATTGAATGTTTTAGGTAATACGCTCGCACCGTTAGTAATTTCTAAATGGGAAGGTAAATTCAGCGAAGAGCGTCATCAGCAAGCGTTACTCAGCATGAAACATTCAAATCCTTCTGTTGCTCAGCCTTCTTCGGAATCTTGAGGTAATCCCCATGCAAAATTTATCTTATGTCGATGAAAACGAAGGTCAAGCTTGGCTCAACTTTCTGGAACAACTGGATCGTGTAGAGCCATATCTGGGCGATCTCAAAGAAAATCTGGATCATTTACGTCGTCCAAAGCGTTCATTGATCGTGAATATTCCAGTCAAAATGGATGATGGCACGGTTCGTCATTTTGAAGGTTTCCGTGTTCAACACAGTATTACTCGTGGTCCGGGTAAAGGCGGGGTCCGTTTTCATCCTGATGTGAATCTGAACGAAGTGATGGCACTGGCAGGCTGGATGACTATTAAATGTGCAGCGTTAAATTTACCCTTTGGCGGTGCTAAAGGTGGCGTTCGGGTTGATCCGACGACGTTGTCTAAAAACGAGCTGGAGCGTTTAACCCGTCGCTATACTACGGAAATCAATTTGATTATTGGACCGCAAAAAGATATTCCTGCACCAGATGTGGGTACGACACCCCAAGTGATGGCATGGATGATGGATACTTATTCCATGAATGCAGGTTCTACTGTGACTGGGGTGGTGACAGGTAAACCAGTACATTTGGGTGGTTCACTTGGTCGTTCCAAAGCCACTGGGCGTGGTGTATTTGTCACAGGACTGGAAGCCGCACAAAAAATTGGTTTAGACATTGCGCATGCAACGGTCTGCGTACAAGGCTTTGGTAATGTTGGCGCTGAAGCAGCCTTACTATTCCATGAGTCTGGTGCCAAAGTGATTGCGGTACAAGATCACACCGCAACACTATATCATCCTGAAGGCATTAACATTCCAGACTTATTGGCTTATCAGAGACAACAAGGTGCCATTAAAGGCTTTGATATGGTTCATGATATCGACAAAAATGAACTCTGGAATATTGAAGCCGATATCTTTATTCCTGCTGCACTCGAAGGTGTCATTAGCAAAGAAATCGCACAGAAACTTCAAACCAAGCTGATTCTGGAAGGCGCCAATGGCCCCACCGATCCAGCCGCAGATGATGTATTAAATGAACGTGGCATTGTGATTGTTCCAGATGTCATTTGTAATGCGGGTGGTGTGACCGTCAGTTATTTTGAATGGGTTCAGGATTTAGCCAGTTACTTCTGGACGGAAGATGAAATTAATCATCGTATGGACGTAATTATGCGTAAAGCCATTCATGATGTCTGGGATCGTGCACAACATGCCAATTGTTCACTTCGAACAGCCGCGTATATCGTTGCCTGTGAACGAATTTTACTGGCGCGTCGTGATCGGGGTTTAATTATCTAGGCAATTTGTAGACCATTTTAAAGCTTGGAAGCATCTCTATAGATATTAAAGATGCTTCCTTCAATCTTATCGAGATGATCTAAGAACTGATCTTTTAATGAAATATCTAATAAATACAATAACATTTAAATAAAAATAAAGTCCGAGTTATAGCTAAAGTCTATTCGGCTTTCTTTGATTATTTTGATTGCGCAAAGATTAGGACTCAACTCATCTCCCTATCTGCACTGATCTAAATAACGGCTAGATAAAATTATGAAATAAAACGGTCAATGCCATCTTATCCTTTGGCAGCATGACCTAGATGATAGTGGCTACTTATTTAAGTGGTCTAAAAGAGGCTTAAGCATCTAGCGCTAAATTAAACTATTTCTAAAAATTTTAAGCATCATTGGATGTGACTATTTTTTAATCAAATGTAAGAGTTTTCCTACATTTGCTGTAAGAAATATCTTATTTTTTTTTCAGCTTATTCATTTTAAACTTCTTGTTATCGTTGTTCATCTCAATGTTTTATCACACATAAACATGAGAAAATATCATGCTGGGAGATAGACTATGTTTCGCAATAGAAATACAGATGAGGTTCTAAATCAAATTTATGATTTTATAAAAGAACGACCAAATTTTTCTAAAAAAGCCCAATGTGAAAAAATTATCGATTTTTTTAGAGAAATACATGAAGAAAATGATGTTGCGTTTGAATATGAAAAACCACATCGAATTATTGGAAACTTTGGTTTTCCTCTGATCGTCTCGATTCACGATGCACCCGATTATAATGATAAGCAGCGTTTCATTGACTGGGTTTTAGCACGAATCTAACTCCCCAGTTTGAGTCCGCTCTCGATACTGTATTATGCAATGCTCTGCTCAAGTCTATACACAAGCTGTTTAATTTTTTATCTATTTGATTTAAAGTCACTTTTCACATAAGCAACCAAAAGGATTTTAAGATCATTTTGTTGATTTCAGGATGACTCAAAAAAGTTTCTTAAATATTTTCAAAAACTTAACAAAATAAAATTTAAATTACTGATTTTTATAAATATTAATTTTTAAAAAACTAATGCTATTTATATAAAATTGTGTATAATTTCGCCAAATAAACCCTCGCTTGGTTGTAGAAATTTTCTATGACTTAAGTGAGGGTTTTTACATGGATGGCTTATCTGGAAGGGATAATATCGGGTCTTAGATTGGCGGCTTTAGCATGATCTTTTTTTCCAGAGCAGCGCGCGCTGATGCTCAAACTCAACTTGTAGCTCAACGTCTTTCAACACGTCTTGCTTTCTTTTCACTCGGTTTTGCAACAGCAGCTTGGGCTCCTTTGATTCCATTTGCACAACAGCGTTTGCATTTAAATCACGCAGACTTTGGTCTATTACTGCTATGTAGTGGTTTAGGCGCGATTTTGGCCATGCCCATCACTGGCCTATTAATTTATCGTATAGGCTGTAAAGTGCTGATCAGTGCTGCCCTGCTGATGCTCTTACTATCATTACCTGCTTTAGCACTGGGTAGTACCGCGCTGAGTATGGCGGTAATTTTATTCTTTTTCGGAACTGCGGCAGGTAGCTTGGGTGTGACGGTCAATTTCCAAGCGGTTTTTGTAGAAAAGAATTCGGATAAACCCATGATGTCAGGTTTTCATGGCATGTGCAGTTTAGGCGGCTTGCTTGGCGTCATGAGCATGACAGTTTTATTGGCAATCGGCGTTTCACCTGTGATCAGTGTTTTTATGATTGGTCTGGTTCTGGTCGCAATGAGCTTCGTAAGTGTTCCTTATGCATTAGCAGTTATGCCCAAAGAGACTCAACTCAATGAAAAGTCTCACGAAGATTTATCAGTCAGCAACACAAAAAAGCGCCCGAGCCTTTTAATCCTGATTATCGGGGTGATTTGCTTTATTAGCTTTTTATCTGAAGGTTCAGCAATGGACTGGAGTGGCATTTATCTGACGCATAATTTTGGTCTGAATGCTGCTTATGCAGGACTGGGTTATACCTGTTTTGCTATCGCCATGACTGCGGGTCGTTTAATGGGTCAACAAGCACTTCAGTTATTGGGTGAATCCAAGCTGATTCAGTATAGTGTGATTTGCGCATTTGTTGGATTGATGAGTATCATACTGGCACCGCAATGGCTATTTGTTCTGATCGGCTATGCTTTACTCGGCTTAGGTTCGGCCAATATTGTACCTGTGATGTTTTCACGCGTTGGACGACAAAATAGCATGCAAAAAGCGGCTGCTTTATCATGTGTATCGACCATTGCCTATACAGGATCATTAACTGGACCTGCCCTGATTGGCATTATTGGAGAATATATAGGTCTTCAATTAGTCTTTGCATGTCTGGCTGGTTTAATTCTTTCAATTTTGGCACTGAATCACTTTAGTCAAATCAAGGCTCAAAAATAGTTTGTATCAATAATAAAGTCTTTGGTTATTACCACAAAGACTTTATTTTTACTCTAAGCATTGTGATGAATGTCAGTTCAAATGTTGATATTGTTTATGGTTTAGATCCGGTATGACGATGATGCGTCAGGATAAAACAAAACCGAAGAAAGAATATTTTCATACTCAAAATTGTGTAAGTATTGAGTACATTCAAGGTCATTTAGAAAATCTTGACACCAATCATTAATATCATAAATGCTGAGTCCATGAATTAGTTTCTGGTAGCGACTTTTTCGTTCTGCCAATGGCATATTGAGTGCTGTTTCCAGTGCGGTCGACATGGCTTCACGGTCTGTTGGGTCAACAACCAGAGCATCGGTCATTTGTTCTGCCGCTCCAGCAAATTTTGATAAAATCAACACGCCGGGATTTTGTGGATCTTGTGCAGCAATATATTCTTTTGCRACCAAATTCATCCCATCTTTAAGTGAACTAATCCAGCAGATATCTGCATCACGATAAAACTGCATCAGTTGATTATGTGCTTTTGATTCATAACTACATACAATCGGATACCAGTCCTCTCGCTTAAATTCGTTGTTGATAATATCCATTTTTAATTTAAATCGTTCAAATAGACGTTTATAGGTGGCGACATCAAGGCGACAAGGACATGCGATTTGTAAATGTTGAATCTGCCCGCGCCGTTCGGGATGTTGCTCTAAGTAATGAGCAAAACTATTAAACCTCTCGAATAAGCCTTTAGAGTAGTCAATACGATCTACTCCAATAATGGTTTTCATCGCCGAGTGTTTAGTCTGTGACTCTGAGCGAGCATTTGCTAAATCTGCAACCGATTTTTGGATCCCTTTAACATCGACCCCAATCGGATAATGTTGAATCGAAACCAAGCGCTGATTCAGACTTAAACTATTTTTCTGAATTTTTTGTGCTTGCAATAATTGCGTACATACCTGTAGACAATTCTTTTGATCTTGCTGGGTCTGTAATCCAACTAAATTATAATGGCATATATCCTGAAGTAGCGTATTGGCAACGGGTAACTTTTTCCACAGTTCAAGCGCTGGAAATGGAATATGTAAAAAGAAACCGATTTTATTTTGCATGCCCAATTCACGACAATGACGTGCAACACTTAAGAAATGATAGTCTTGCACCCAAATCAAGTCATCTGGCGCAGCAAATTCACTTATTTTTTTTGCAAATAAAGCATTCACTTGTTGATAGGTTTGATACTCATCAGATTGATAATCAATCAGATCAGCACGATCATGCATCATTGGCCATAAGCTATTATTGGCAAAACCACAGTAATAACCCTGATATTGTTTCTGGGTTAGCGGACAGGTGATATAGGTAATTTTTGATTTGTATAAAATATCAAAGCGTTGATTGGTCTGTTGTTCAACTTTCTCGCCATTCCAGCCTACCCAGATACCGCCGACTTTACTCAAAGCATCCTGCATAGCAACGGCTAAGCCGCCTGCTACACATTTTTCAGATTGAGGTAAACTGACACGATTCGATAATATAATAAGTCTAGACATGTTCTTCTCCATATTTTTCTAAATGTTTAGGAATGGCGGTATCACGCAGTCGTTCTAAAAAAAACCTTAAAAAGAAATTGACCTGATCAATATTTTTAAATCGATATGTCGCATTTGTTGCACCCTCCCCCACCTTGATGGTTACGCCTTTCATTTGATTGACGTAGCTAAAACCATCTTCATCGGTTCGATCATCGCCAATGAAAATAGCTAAATGATTTTGCAGATTGAGTAAGTGTGAGATTTCTGCGATGGCTTGACCTTTATCAATATCATTCCAAACTAATTCATAGACATATTTGCCTTTGATCAATCGGAGTTGGTCATGTTGATGTTGTAGTCGCTGCATGATCAGACTAGCAATCTGTTGCAGTTCAGGGCATTTTCGATAATGTAGCGCAATCGCATGTTGTTTATTTTCAATAATTAATTCTGGATAACGTTGAATATCCTTATTTAAAATAGTCTCAAGCGCTTGAAACAATTCACTTTGAGAATGCTTAGAAAATTGATTTTGATCATTGAGATAAATCAACAAACCATGCAAGGCTGCAATAGGTAGATCGATTGCTCCAAACATGTTCTTGGCAGATGACAAATCTCGCCCTGTGACGGCAGCTACAGTAAGATGCTGTTGAATATGTTGGATTAAATCCAGTATGTCTTTTGAAATAAAACAACTTGATGGATCAATTTGAAACTCTGCTAAAGTTCCATCAATATCTAAAAATAAAGCCATTGATTTATTTTGAGAAAAAATATCATTTACCACTTCCTCACAGCCATCATAATGTGAAGGGGCTAATATGCTATTTCCATTTTGAATATTTATGTTCATGTGTTCATCGTTATAATAGGAAAGCTTTTAATTAGATTGAATTAAAAACGATCAAAAATAAAGCAAAATTACTTAAACACCTCAACAATCCGCTTAGGATTTACTTAAGTTGATTTGAATGATACAAACTCATGATTTGTTACATAGACTGAATAAATCTCTTATTAAAAAAAAAGCCGAATAATTTTTTTATTTTCATTATGTTACAAAGGTGAAAAGATTTAAATATGTCATAAAGTCTATAAACTCAAAAAATAAATCAATATGTTAAAGTGTATTTTTCTTAAGAACTAGATACACAATCCTACTTAACTTACGTGATCCATGTAGTCTGATCATAAAAACTAAACATTTGAAACAAGAGTGATGTTTTTATACGACCCCCAATATAGGCATGCTAACCACTCACTTATTTGATAAAGAGAATTTTTAAATGACGGACTACCAAAAAATTAATGATCTCATTAAAAATATAAGAACGGTCATCTTCACCTTTAGCAATACTGAAGGACATTTACACGCGGCACCTATGACCACCCAAAATCGCGAATTTAACGGTCAAGTATGGTTCATTGGTTCTAAGAAATCTGAATTATGTCAAAGCATTCAGACAGATTCTCAAGTAAACCTTGCCTATGTGACCTCTTCAAACCATTATGTTTCTATTTATGGCACAGCAAACCTTGTTGATGATCAAAGCATTTTAGATGAACTCTGGTCTCCTGCTTATGAGGCTTTCTTTGAAAATGGGAAACAGGATCCCGACGTACAATTAATTCAGGTAAATGCGCATGGAGCTCAGTATTGGGAAAGTGCAGGAACGATTGCAACTTTATATAAATTAACTAAAGCTGCGATTTCAGGAGAAAAGCAAGAATTAGGAACAAGCGATACTGTGAGACTTTAAAACAGCGTATTTCAATTCTTGTATGACTGTCATTATTAATGGTATTGATGCATCTCAAGTAAATAGTCGTCATGATGAACATCCAGATCATCCATCAAAGATGGAAATCATGATTCAATGAATTGCTTGAGTTATACATGGAGCATTCTTGCTTCATGTATAACTTAAAATAAATTATTATAATTTTCATTTTAAACTCAAATATCTTATCTTAATAAAAATTTAAATTCAACAAATTCC
>NZ_CP078523.1:531325-552032 GCF_019264745.1 Acinetobacter sp. Colony158
ATTTAAATAATTATAAAAAAAATCATTCCTTATTAAAAACTAAGAACATTCCGAACTAAAAATGAATTAGATCACAATATTATAATGATGGTCATTCAATCTGTGCATGGTGATGTGCATCAGCTTTGTAAAATTTCCACAAATTTTAAAACTATAACTATACAGAGCATCCATTTTTATAGCCCCAGATTTGTTAATATTAATTAATACCAGCTACAAATCATCTAAATAATTCTCTAGGGAGCATCATCTATGGAGAATCATCGCATCATTCTTCAAGATGAAGATAAAAATCAACATCAAATCATTCGTGTGAAAGATGTCACTTTCAATACTCAAACCCTTATGAATACTCATCATTGGTTATGGGTTTATGCTGAAAGCTATGAATTTTTTCCATTTGAATCATGGGAACAGCTTAATCACGCTAAAGTGAGTGAAACGATTTCTCTTCAGGGAAAACGATTCGAAGTCATCAAAATCTTAAAAACTAAAAAGCCAAAGTTCTCTTAGTCAAAGAAAAAACAAATCAGTTCACCGACATTTTTCTATAGATTTAGATCGTTAATCCTGAATCTTTTTTTAATCCATAGCTTACAGCAGTGTAATCCACAGCTTACAAATGTTCATTTACTGATCAGTCATTTTAATTTTTAATATATTTATCAATAGGATATGAATTAATATTTTAAAGAATTTCATTTCTATCATTTATTTTAATTTAATTGATATATCTCATTAATTATTTGAATTATAACAAATTACTCAAAAAAATTATTTAGTTAATCTAATCAATTAAATCAATTTATTAAATTATAATTAATTTTAAGAATTCGCCAATTTTTGAAAAACAGACTATTATGAGATACGTCACTCCCACTCCTCTAAATTTAATCTCTATTTATTAATAAGATATAAATTTTATTGACTCTTTATTGCTCATTTTTAGTTGAAATGTGACGTAAGTTATTTAAGGAATGTGCAATTATGAAAATTCAGTTATGTTATGCGAGTACTCGCAATCTACAATCAGAAGATCTATTACAAGATCTGAATGATATTTTGACCATAGCTCGTGATTTTAATAGTCGTCATGATATTTGCGGCGTGCTTTACTATGCTGATGGCTCTTTTTTTCAATGCTTGCAAGGTGAAAAAGAGGTCGTCGAAGCATTATTTGCTAACATCTGTAAAGATGAACGCCATTGTGAAATTATTTCATTTGAAATTATGGAGATTGAGGAAACCAAGTTTAAAGATTGGTCAATGAAATATGTACAACGTAATTCAGAGATTAATAAATTTTTTAAGAAAATGAACTTTAAAATGTTTTCTCCATCTGCACTTGATGACAAAACACTTCCTGTTTTTTTAAATCATCTTTATGATGCTGATCAAGCCCAAATTAAGCAACGAGTCGGTATGAATAATCGTGGTGTAAATAAATATATTTAGTATTATCTATTAGACTTATTTCATAAATCCCCTTTATTTCTTCTTATGAAAGAAAAATAAAGGGCTTTAAAAAATAATGAAAGAAGTCTATTCCGCTTATATGAATAGTGCCAACAGGCTTCAATCTCAACCAGCCTGTTAGCATTATTAAAAATGTTTTGATCAAAAAAATTTAAATGTTAAAATTTTAATGAATCAATTCATCGTGATATAATTTATAACAAATAAATAATAGTACTATCTTGAAATTTATAACAAATATTCCCAAATGACATAGCCAATAGCAAAACCTAAAAAGGCATATAACGTAATGATAAAGAAGACAAAACTTGCCTTATTTTTTTGCTTTAAAAATTGCATATCATTAACCTCAATGATGATCGACCTGACTTAAACTCACAACAACAAATCAAAATAAAATATTAAAAATAAAACACTTAATAAATAATTACTGATGTTCAACCACTGCCTGCTTTTGTTGCCGGGATGGCATATATTCAGGTTCATGGCTCACAGCAAAATAAAATAATAATAAGAACATACAACCTAGAAAAATACTAATTCCTACGACCACAAATGGAAATTTTGATTGATTATTTGACATGAGACCAGACTCCTCAATATTAAAAAATAAAATTAAATCGAAGAACTTTCTAAACGCTTCAGCATATTTACATTTTGAATTTGCGTTTGAATATATTCGGCATAGACTGAAATTTTTTCAAAAATATGCTCCGAATAAAACATATCTTCTATCAAATGATGTGCCTGTTTTGGGCTAAAACCATGCGTCAACATGATTAATGGTACATTTATTTCAGAAAATTCATGGCAAAGCTTTTGATGCAAATCATCTTTTCTTTTAAATAGTAATTTTTTCTGATCGATTTGATTCGATCTAAAAGCTGCATCTCCAGCCTGTTGTTTAATGACATATATTTTGACTTTTAAAAAGTGACTCATTTGATTTAAGATTTCTAAATCAATTTTTAAGTACGTCAAAATAAATATTTTTGAAGTATCTGAACGACATATTGCCTGAATCAATTTTAAAAATACAAAATCTAAATCATCATCATATTCAAAAATATCCAGATACAGGTTTAAGGACGCCAATGTCTGATCAATATGAATTTGAGTGTGATGATGAACTTGATAAAATGGTGACAGCAGATCGCGAATCATGGGAGTAAAAGGCGTTGAATAAATAGTTTTTTTGTTTAGATTCGCCAAGATGAAGGGCGAAAAAACATAAGCCACATTCATATCATCCTGTTTAATCGCAGACTGGATCATATAAGTCAAATCTACAGGCGCCATACTTCTTAATACTTTGGCACGTAGGATGGTTGCTTCGAGATTAACATATTGATTTAAAATCTGTTGTTGTACATTCTGAGAAGGTGCCTGTTCAGGAAAAATCTTCAACAGTTGATTTAATTCTTCAGTTTTGAACACATCACACCTCTTTATTTCATCTCAACAGTAAATCAAATCTAAAAATGTATATCTGCTTGAGTTTTAATCTATTGTCTTTGGAAAATAGGTGGATTGTAAGATACAGATTGAGCTATAAAAAATATAACAGATAGCGCCTTTTCTCTTAATCTGTTATATTTTTACATCCATTTTAGTCCATTTTCGATTGAATCTACGCTAAAGTGTTATATCTTTCTTTCGATTGTGTTTTTCATTGCAATGTATAAATCTGAACAGTTGGCGCAGCATTTAAAACAATTGATTGAAAATGGGACATGGCCTGCGCAAAGCAAATTGCCCTCTTTACGTGAACAAGCTGAAATTTCTGGATTTAGTTTGATGACCGTGATGAATGCGTATCAGGATTTAGAAGCGCAGGGTTTTATTTATTCGCGAGAAAAATCAGGTTATTTTGTTGCTGAACAGTCAAAAAACCAAACTCCTCAAGCAACACCCCTCGTTTCACTAAATCCTAAAATAGAAATCAACTCTCTTGTCTTTAAGTATTTAAAATCGATTCAATCCAAAGATATTGTGCCATTTGGTTCCGCTTTTCCAGATCATCATCTGCTGACGCCAGCAAAGCTGCTGCAAACCTTAAGTCAAATGGCACGAGATCGAAACAGTTATGATCAAACCAGTAATCTTCCACCAGGAAATCTGGCCTTGCGCAAAATGATTGCCCAACGTTATGCCATGCAAGGAATAGCCACGGATGCAGATGATATTGTGATTACGTCGGGTGGTCTGGATGCATTGAATTTATCATTACAGGCGCTGACTCAACCGGGCGACTATATATTATTACAACAAACCACCTTTTATGGAGCATGGCAAGCCGCAGAACGTTTAGGCTTAAAAGTGATTACGCTGCCAGAACATCCAAGACATGGTTTTGACCTGCAAGCCTTTGAACAAATCATTCAACATTACCCAATTAAAGTATGCTGGTTTATGTTAAATGCCCAGAATCCGATTGGATTTACTGTGAGTGATGATCTCAAATATAAAATTGCCAAACTTTTACATCAATATCACATCCATTTAATTGAAGATGATGTCTATGAGGAACTTTATTCTGGTTTAAATAAGCCGCTTCCTATGAAATATTTTGACAGTAATAATCTGGTTTTGCATTGCTCGTCTTTTTCAAAAACCTTAGGTGCTGGTTTTCGCGTAGGCTGGGTCTATGCAGGAAAATATTCAGAGCAAATTCAGCATTTGCAACTGATGAGCACCATTTCAGCCAATACCTTGATTCAAAATGCTTTGGTTGAATTTGTATCGAGTCATCATTATGAAAAGCATTTACGTCAGTTACGTCGACGTCTGGAAAAGAACAAAAAACGTTTTACTCAATATTTAAAACAGCATTTGGGACAATGCTGCGAAATTTATAGTTTTTCGGGCGGTTACTTTATTTGGATCAAGCTTCCCTTATATCTTAATAGTCTGGAGCTTTACCATCAGCTCATCACCCAACAGATTGGGGTTGCTCCTAGCGCTCTTTTTAATGTTTTAGAAAATAACCAACATGCTATTCGTTTAAATTGCTCATTTGAATGGAGTCCATCCATACAAACTGGATTAGATACGCTTATTGACTCTATTTTAAATATTCAAATCCAATCTTGATCTTTTAAATAGTTGAAACTGACCAGAGTCAGAATTTATTCAGCCGCATAAAAATAGGGAACTCAAGTTCCCTATCTTCACTTAATGAGGTGCAGGCCCTTGTAAACTGCGCTGCGGTTTTGGACTTAACCAGATGATTAATCCGGCAAAAATGAAAGCCAAAGCAAATAACAAAAACACATGATTTGCCGACATAGTAATCGCTTCTTTATCCACTAGACTAGAAATAATCCCTAAAGTGCTTTCAGGACTAAAACCACTCTGAATCAGCGTGTTTTGGGTTTCTTCAACATGTAAGCTCGAGACCATTTCACTACGGGCAACTTTGGCATGGTCATCCCAAATAGTGACCGCAATAGACGCGCCAATTGCCCCTGCCATGGTTCTTAGGAAGTTCATCAATCCCGCAGCGGATGCGATCTCTTGTGGGAGAACCGAAGCAAGTGCAATATTGGACAGAGGAATAAAGAAAAATGGCACAGCAAAGCCTTGTAATATCTGCGGCCAAGCCAAAGTCATAAAGTCTGAATCGGTAATCCAAAAGGCTCGCATAAAGGTCACAACACCCAGTAGTAACAGACCAAAACTGGCCAAAGCACGTGGGTCATGTTTTGTTGCCAATTTAGCCACAATAGGCGACATGGTTAAGCTACCAAAACCCATGGTTGCCGTTAAATAGCCCGCCCAAGTTGCGGTATAACCGAGGTTCATTTGTAACCACTGAGGAATCAGGACAATACTGCCAAAAAACGCGCCAAAACCAAAGGACAGCGCAAGAACCGAAACTGTAAAACCTCGATGCCGAAAGATCCAGAGATTGACCACGGGCTGTTTATCGGTCATTTCCCAGATTAGAAAAACAATGAAACCAATAATGGCCGTCAACGCAAGCATGACAATACTGGTATTATTAAACCAGTCACGTTCATGCCCCAAATCTAGCATGAGCTGTAATGCACCAATCCACAGTACTAATAGAAATAAGCCAACACTATCGATTCTTAAGCGAACGGTATCTGTTTCTGCGACAGATAGCAGTCGGATGGCTGCCATCACACAAATAATCCCAACAGGAATATTGATAAAGAAAATCCAGTGCCAAGACAAATTATCACTGATTAAACCACCTAAAATCGGCCCTAGAATCGGGCCTAATACGGTGGTCATTGCCCAAAGTCCCATCGCTTGAGAATGTTTTTCCTGTGGGAAAATACGCATCAGCAAAGTTTGACTGAGCGGCATCAATGGCCCACCAGACAAGCCCTGCCCGATACGACACAATACCAGCATTTCAAGGCTGGTCGAGAGTCCACATAAAAATGAGAATATAGTAAAACCAATCAGCCCCATCACAAAGACACGAACTGTACCAAATCGGCTTGCCAGCCAACCTGTCAATGGAACACAAATCGCTTCGGCAACTGCATAGGAGGTCACCACCCATGTGCCTTGCGAAGAAGAAACTGCCAGATTTCCTGTAATATGCGGTACAGAAACATTGGCAATAGTGGTATCGAGTACCACCATAAAATTAGATAACGCGATGACAAATGCTGCAAGCAGCAAACGACCACCACTTAACTCGGCAAAAGGTGTCCGTGATGCCGCCTGATTTTGAGCACTCATAGATTACTTCTTCGAAGAAAGATCGACTTTGGCTTCCATTGACAAACCCACTCGTAATGGATGATCTGCCAACTCTTTGGGATCAAGCGCAATCCGTACAGGTAAACGCTGAACCACTTTAATCCAGTTACCTGTCGCATTTTGTGCAGGAATTAAGGCAAAAGCAGCACCCGTTCCGCCCGAGAAGCCGATCACCTTGCCATGATATTCAACATCATCACCATACAAATCTGAAGTCAGGATTGCTGTTTGTCCCACGCGGACTTTAGCCAACTGACTTTCTTTAAAGTTAGCATCGACATACAGTTGAGAAATCGGAACAACACTCATCATCACTGTACCGGGAGCGACACGCTGACCAACCTGAATATTACGACGTGCGACCACACCATCGACTGGCGTACGAATCACGGTACGATCCAGATCAAGCTGTGCTTGTTCAACTTTCGCCTGAGCGACCAACACATCTGGAAGCGTGTCTTCATCGGTACCTTTAATTAAGGCATCATTGGCAGCCAAGTTACTCATGGCCGCTTTACGATTAGATTCAGCCTGAGACAGCCCTGCCTGAGCCACATTTAAATTGGCTTGCGCCGTATGCAATGCGCTTTGTGCAGAAGTCAGTTCTTCTTTGGAAATCGCGCCTGTCGCTGCAAGAGAAGCACGGCGATCATAATCCTGTTTGGCTTTGTCTACATCTGCCTGTGCTTTGGCAACCTGTGCTTTGGCACTATTGATTTCATCGTCACGCACGATAACTTGTGAACTTAATGAACTACTATTGGCTGAACTTTGTTGATATTGACGTTTTGCTTTTGCCAATTCAGCCTTTGCCTGCGTCAAAGCAATCGTTGCATCTCGATTGTCAATTTCAACCAGAATATCACCTTGTTTGACTTGTGCTGTATCAGTGACCAAGACTTTGGCAACCTGACCACTGACCATAGAGGTGATTTGAGCATTTTCAGCCCCCACATAGGCATTGTCAGTGCTGATCGAATGATTAAAAAATACAGTCCAAATCGCATATAAAATGGCGGCAATAATCACAATCAAGGCAAAATAACCGAGTAGTTTTTTGCGTTTAGACTTCATTGCGTCATCAGAAGTTGATGCTGTCTGCTCTGTTGCCTGCACATCATCTTGAGCATTTGTCATCGGATATTCCTAATTCTGTAGGTTGAAATTTCACAATTTTCCAGTTCGATCGACCAGTCTAAGTTCTGAATCTGAACTTAATTTTAAATGAGAATAGTTTTGACAATGTTAATTTTCAAATGAAGCAAGAATAACCAAAAAAATCATAGGCTGATAATAAAAACATAACTTATCAGTTCATTTTTGCTTAAGCTGAGTTTTACTAACTTTCCAAAAGAAATCACATAAAAAAAGCATCTCTAAAGATGCTCCTCTGTTCTCATCGATCAACTTACTTAATAGGCATAAGATGCTGTTCCAACTGCAATTATTTTGTCTTCATTATTTTTCATCGTCATTCGCATGGTACAACCTTTACGCCCCAACCGCAGGACTTCAGCTTTAGCAATAAAGTATTCTCCACGTCCAGGGGCTAGATAATCCACCCGCATATCAACCGTTGCCAAGCGTGAAACTTTCTTGATGGTTTCCGCCATATTTTCAGCTTCAGTCTGTTTATACAACTCTCCCATCGCCACAATTCCGCCGATGCTATCCAACATTGTCGCAGCAACACCGCCATGTAAAATTTGAAAGGCAACATTCCCGATCAAATTTGGCAACATTTCAATATGCGCTTCTATCTCATCATTTACAACGCGCATGGTCATCGCATTATGTTTAAAAAAAGGAGAACTATTAAATGCCTGACATAACTGATTCAGAATCACGCTAATATCGATTTTTGAGCCTAATTGAATATGTCCAGTCCATGTTTTTTTCGCTTCAGTCATACATTCCCTAATCTTCACAAATCTAAATTAAAGCCAATTCTGCTTGTACAAATGCCCTATTATGGGTCTACAATACGCCACAAGTTAATACTGAGGCTTGAGATTGTTATGACTTATACGTTCAATCGTCCTGCATTTCCAGCGACTCGCATGCGTCGAATCCGTAAAAATGATCAACTGCGGGCGATGGTCAGCGAAACTCAACTGACGCCGCATCATCTCATTTATCCAGTATTTGTACTTCCAGGACAAAATCAACGTCAAGATATTCCGAGTATGCCAAATATTCAGCGTTTATCGGCAGATTTACTCGTCAAAAAAGCAGAACACCTTTTAGAATTAGGCGTATCCAAGCTTGCCTTATTTCCTGTCACACCACAAGAGGACAAAAGTTTAACCGCCGAAGCAGCATGGCGCGAAGACGGTCTGGTACAGGAAACATGTCGATTACTCAAAAAAGAATTACCTGAAATGGTGCTCATCACCGATGGTGCTTTAGATCCATATACCACACATGGTCAGGATGGCATTATCGATGACACGGGTTATGTACTAAATGATGAAACCGTAGAATGTCTAGTTAAACAAGCTTTGAGTCATGCGGCTGCGGGCGCAGACGTCGTGGCGCCAAGTGACATGATGGATGGTCGTATTGCGGCGATTCGTCAGGCATTTGAACAAAATGGCTTTATTTATACCAACATCATGGCTTATTCAGCCAAATATGCCTCTAGTTTTTACGGACCTTTTCGAGATGCGGTCGGTTCTGCCAGCAATTTAAAAGGCGGCAATAAATACAACTACCAGATGGATATTGGTAACCGTGCAGAAGCTTTGCATGAAATTGCACTGGATTTGCAAGAAGGCGCAGATATGGTGATTGTCAAACCGGGCATGCCGTATCTGGATATTGTTCGTGAAGTAAAAGATACCTTTGGCGTCCCGACCTTTTTGTATCAGGTCAGTGGCGAATATGCCATGTTGGCAGGCGCCATTCAAAATGGCTGGTTATCTGATAGCGTAATTTTAGAATCTTTACTGTGTTGTCGTCGTGCAGGTGCAGATGGAATCTGGACATATTTTGCCGAAGAAGCAGCGCTTAAATTGAAAGAGATGAAATAAAATCTCCCCTAACCCCTCTTTGATAAAGAGGGGAATTTTTAAAATGGTTTAACGTTATCATGCATATTGCCATTATTGGTGCAGGAATTAGTGGTTTACTCACCGCACTGGAACTGGTTGAACAAGGTTGTCAGATTTCTATTTTTGATCAGCAACAATCAGGTCAGGCGGCCTCATGGGCAGGAGGTGGCATCCTCTCGCCGATGTATCCGTGGCGTTATCCTCAAGCCGTTAATACACTGGCGCAATATGGCAAAAGTATGTATCAAACATGGAATGAAAAATTACTACCGATGACAGGTATTGATTTTGAAATCCATGACACAGGTATGCTGATTTTTGATGAAGATGATTTTGATATTGGTCTGAATTATGCAGCCCATTATCAAGAACCCATGCAACAGGCTGACTATCTAGAATATGATGCTTTAGAACAAGTGAATCCGTGGATTAATCCAAAATTTCAACACGCGATTTATTTTTCGCAATTATCCAACGTGCGTAATCCACGACTTTTACAGTCTATCATCTGCTATTTAAAGCAGCATCCTCGGGTGCAGTTTTTTGAACAGACTCAAATCTTCAAATTTCACATTCAAAACCAACAAGTGCTGTCTGCGATAGATCAGCATGGCAACAAAATACAAGTGGATCAATTTGTCATTGCAACAGGGGCATGGAGTCAACATTGGCAACAACAGCTTGAGCTAAAAATTCCTGTACAGCCCGTACAAGGGCAAATGGTGCTATTTAAAACCCCTGCTCAATGGCTTCCTACCATGTGTATGAATAAGGTCATGTATCTGATTCCACGTCAGGATGGTCATATTGTTTGCGGTTCTAGTATGGCGAATTGTGGTTTTGACACGACTCCAGATGCCAAAACTCAACAGAATATTATCGATGCCTGTCTGGAAATGGTGCCTGAACTGGCTCAATTTCCCATCGTCAAACAATGGGCGGGACTACGACCAAGTTCTCCAACAGGTGTTCCCTATATTGGTGCTGTTCCTGATCTAGACAATCTATGGATGAATGTTGGTCATTTCCGTAATGGTTTATGTATGGGGCCTGCTTCTGCACAGTTGTTAGCTCAGTTAATGCTGAAGCAACCCACATTAACCGACCCAGCACCATATTCTCCTGAACGCCTAAAGACAGAACAGTTGGTCATGGGCTAAACGACAAAAAGGCAAGCTTCAAGATTTATTTAGATTCAAACATTTTGGCTGCCATACGCTGGGCTTGTTTGCCATAAAACCAATAGGTAATCAGATACAAAGGAATCGCCAGCACCAAAAACATGATTAAAATGATGCTGATAAATTGCGGTTGTTGTAAATAAAGTACAAAGTTTTGAAAAACTTCTGGATCACGTATCGAAAATATAGTTAGCCCCAGTAAAACACCTAATAAATTATAGCCCCAGAAAATAAGGGAAAACCCCAAAGTTAGTTTTTTACGCTCCTGTTGGCTTGGTGCGCGTTTTTCCTGTTTTAAAAATCGAAAAAGTACAGCGATAACCGCCACCAAATAAGGCACAGCCGTTACAATTCCACCGACACCTTGAGGTAATAGCGCCGCAATCACGCCCATGATCAGCGTCATTATGAAACATATAAGAAAAAACCATAAGTAGTAACGGCGTAAGTTGGTCATTTTCATCACAAATTGAACATTTAAAAAATTATTTTAAGTTTTTTTCAAGTTTTTTGCATTTTGTTGTCAACCTTTTTGGTTGAAGCGTCGTTATATAGAGTACAAGGTCAGCAGCAACCGAATGGTATTTGCACGGCATCCGCAAATTTTCGGTGACCTTTCATTATGACATCTCCTTTAGAGTATGTTTTGTTAGCAGCCAGACATATTTTAAAGTTTTTGACCGACGATTTATCATCACTCGAATCGTCGGTCTTTATTTTTTAAGCTTTTGTTTTATGCTTACCCTATCCCAATTATTGAGCTCTATTTTATAACAACCAAACTCAATATAGTGATGATTAAAAGGATGTTTAAGTGTCTATAAAAATTAAATTTTTATCAGTTGTATTTTTACCTTTACTCACCGCTTGCGTAGGAAATATGAATCCTACGGGTGGTAACTCATCTCCAGACTATCCCTTTTTTATTACAACTCAAGCCCAAATTGTAAAAAACATTGCTGTTCCAATAGGGACAAAGTTAATTTATCAGGAACAACCTTTTAAACAGGGGAAACAAGATCGGCTAATGTCTGAGACAAAGCTAACTGCGATTGAATTCCCACATGACCAAACCATACTTTGGGGAGGTGTTCCTATTACCTCTATCAATAAGTTTTTTAACTCTGAAATGCATGGCTATACCGTTTATGCCGATTTTAAACGATTGCCTAACAGGCAAAAAAATAGATTTAATCAACTTTGGCAGTCATGTAACGATAGCTTAGGAATTACTGTAAAAAATACAGATGATTGGTCATTTAATAAAGAAAATATTGCAGATATTGAAAGTTGCAGTGTTAATTATCAAAGATATTTTAAAAATAATCCGAAACAACAATATTTTTTGGATCAATTACATCAAGCTTTAAATCAAGTGAATGAAAGCTAAAATATCAAATTTGACATCATTATGGATGAATTGTCTTTTTTTACTCTTTCATCAAACTTAGTCTAAAAATATCATGATGCGATTGATTTTTGATGCGTTCTGAATTGCAGTTCGATTTATGTTACCTTATCCTCTAATCAAAAACAGGAATATCATCACTGATGACCGTGCGCTTTTTTCATACTTCCGACTGGCATTTGGGACAGTTTTTTTATAACCATTCCCGCCATTACGAGCATGAACAATTTCTGACATGGTTACTTGAGCAAATCAAACAAAAACAACCACATGCCTTACTGATTGCTGGTGATATTTTCGATGTGATCAATCCTAGTTCACAGGCACAAAAACAACTTTATCAATTTTTAGCCGATGCACATCAACTTGCACCGCATATGCAAACTTTGATTATTGCCGGTAATCATGATTCAGGCTATCGGATTGAGCAAGTCGAGCCACTTTTAGAAAAATATAATGCCAAAACCGTGGGTGTAATTCGTTGGAATGAAGACAAAACTTTAAATTTGGATCGTTTAGTTTTGCCCATTTACGATGAGCAAAAGCAGATCGTAGCATGGTGTATCGCTTTACCCTTTTTACGTTCTGCTGAAATTACGGGTTTCAATGATCAAACAACCAACAGCCAAAATGCCATTGCCTATTTGCACGAGCAACTGATTGCTGAAGCCAAACGACGTAAAACGCACGATCAAGCGATTATTTTGATGTCACATGCCCATATGCAAGGTGGTGAAACTTCGGATTCAGAACGCCCGATTATCATTGGCAATGAAGAAGCGTTATCTACCACTTTGTTTGAAGATGGCATTGATTATGTGGCGCTGGGACATTTACACAAACCGCAAAAAGTTGGACAAACACATATTCGTTATAGTGGCTCACCTATTCCGCTTTCCTTTAGTGAAATCAACTACAAACATCAAGTGGTTGAGGTCACGGTCAATCCCGATCAAAAAGATGGTCCATATTTTCAGTTTGAGGCTTTGGAAATTCCGCGTAGCGTTCAATTGCATAAAATTCGTGGTGAACTGACTGAAGTCATGCAACAGTTAAAATCACTACCCAGTGAAGTCATTGAAAGCATTGATCAACGTGAATATGTCGATATTGAATATCACACCCTCACCCCACCTCAGCCAAATTTAAGACAACAATTTGAGGATGCCCTTCCGCCAGATCGCTATCGTCTGGTTCGGATTTCGCGCCAATATTTATCCACCGAAAATAGTGCCGAGCAGCAGCAACAGATTCATCTTGAACCGCCAACACCTGAAAAGTTATTTCAACAAATTTGGGAAAAAAAGGGATATCACGCAGATGATGAGGTTCAAAAAGACTTTATGAGTTTAGTCGCTCAAGCCCAGCAGCAACTTGAAGATCAACACCAGAGTTAAGGGATTCACGTGAAAATATTATCCATTCGACTCAAAAATCTAGCATCATTGGCAGGCGAACATTTTATTGATTTTGAAAGTGATCCCTTAGCAAGTGCAGGACTGATTGCCATTGTAGGCAAAACAGGTGCGGGCAAATCCACGATTTTAGATGCCATGTGTCTGGCTTTGTTTAATAAAATTCCTCGGCTCAAAGACAGTGATGGCAAGCTTTTAGATGTAGATGGTTCAGAACTTTTAACCAACTCCCCGCTTACGGTATTACGACGTGGGACGGCACATGGCTTTGCTGAACTCTGTTTTGTTGCACAGGATCAAAAGCATTATTTAGCTCGTTGGGAGATTAAACGCGCCCGCGAAAATGCCAATGGCAAATTACAAAGTGTACAACGTGCCTTAACCTGCCTCACCGATGGCGTCGTGATTGCAGACAAAACTAAAGCGGTTGAAGTTCATATCCAACAAATTACCCAACTCAGTTTTGAACAATTCACTCGTGCGGTACTCTTAGCACAATCTGAAGTGACGGCTTTCTTAAAAGCACGCGATAATGAACGCGGTGAACTGCTCGAATATCTGACTAATTCCAGTATTTTTGCCAAGATTGGTCAGCTCGCATTTGAAAAAACCAAAGAAATTACTCAACAGCGCAAACAACTGGAAAATGTTTTAGGCCATATTGAATTACTTTCCGATGAAGAATGCGCTGAACTATGCACTCAGTTTGACAGCGCGAAACAGCAGCAGCAGAAACTTGAAACAGAAAAAGCAAAACTGGAACAAGTGCAACAATGGTTTGAACGCCGACAAAAACTTGAACATGACGTCACGCTCAAACAACAACACTATGATCAACACATCAAAGTAAATCAGGATTTAGAAGCAGACCGTCAGCGTTTAAAACAGTTGAGCATTTTTTCTGAAATACGACCACATGTGTTTCAACAACAGCAGTTACTCAAACATCAGCAGCAACTTGAGCCACAAATTTCAAAGCAGCAACAACATTTTTCAAACTTGACTGTGCAATATGAACAGGAACAAGCGCGCTATCATCAGGCTGAAAAAGCCTTACAACAATTTCAAAGTTTTGAGCAAAAGCATCAAACTGAATTAAATCAGGTGCGTAAATATGTGTTGGAACGCGACTCGATTGCAGAAAAATATAAAGAAATCCAAAGTCGTTTAAAGCATCTGGAACTTACGCAACAGCCTTTATTTAATAAACAACAACAATTTGAACAACAACAGCAACAGCTTAATGATCGACTGTACCAAACGGCGCTTCAATTGGATCAAAGCAAACAGTTTATGCCGCTTGATCAAGGATTAAAGGCTCATATTCAGCAACTGAGTCAATTTATTCAACATTATAAAAAAATTGAACATAGCATTGGCGATATTGCAGCAGCTCAGCAACAATTGCAACTAGATGAAAAGACCGTTAAGGATTTAATTGAACGCTTTGGCGATGCTCAGCAGATTGAAGATCAACTGCAACAGCAGCAATTACTCAAAGACCAGCAGTTAGAACGATTGAATCAACTTGAAAGTGTTCAACATAAACTCCAATTATTTATTCAGCTCAAACAAGAACTTGTTCAGCTTCAAGCAGAATTAGAAAACACCAGTCAAACCCAGAAAAAGCTTGAAACACAAACTGAAGCGACACAACAACGTTATCATCATGCGAAAACTGAACGTGAACAACTACAACAGGTGTTACAACAGCAACGTTTATTGCATACCGAAAATATCGAACATTTGCGTGCAGCATTAAAACAAGGCGAAGCTTGTATTGTCTGTGGAAGCATTGACCATCCTTATCGTGATGATGAAAGTTTGGTCTCTAAAGCCTTATATGAATTACATCAACAACAAGAACAACAAGCTAGCCAAAAAGAACAACAGCATTTCAATGAATGGCAAACCACTCAGCAACAACTCAACCAAATACAGGCACGGTTTAAGGAATTAAATAGTAGTTGTGTTCGTAATCAAGAAAAATTTAACGAACAACAACACGTATTAATTCAAGAAAATCAACAGCTTGATATATCTTTAAATTTAACGGAAGCGCCTTCTGAATTAACAGCCCAATTGCAATTGGTTATTGAAAAAAATTTAGTCAACAAACAAAAGATTGAACAAGACCTTCAGCAATTAAAACAGGCACAAAAACAACAGCAGACCTTGCAACAGAGAATCCAGAATACCCAATACCAACTCCAAACCATTCAACAATTACAACAACAAGTTCAGCATATTGTGCAATGTTTAACTGATCAGGAGCAGCAACACTGGTTAAAGCATAGCTTAACGCTTGCCGAAAAAATCCTGCATCGCTTGCAGGAGCGTGTCCAACAACTTAAAACAAGTGAAGAATTGCAACAACAGTCTGATCAACTACAGCAACAACTTAAACAATTGATTGCTGAGATTGGATATAACAACAAACAGTTGGCTGAGTTAAAGCAACAACTAGAACATGTGAGACAACAAGGTCTACAAAATAGTGAAAATGCGACTCATCTCGTTGAACAGATGACAGGTAAGACCGGTGTAAAAGCCAATGAATGGCTCACACAACATGAGCAGCAACGTCACGATTTACAAAAAAATTATCAACAACTCAAACAGGGCTTTGAGCAATTACGAGTGACTTTTGATCAGCAAAAAAGTGAATTAGATCGCCTCAATGCACATTTGGAGCAAAATCAAAAAGATTTAACGCAATGTCAGAGTCAAATTGAACAATGGTTAAATCTTCATACCGCATTTAAACAACAACAATTTGTAGAGTTGCTGGCCATTTCAACCTCGGAAGAACAGCAACTTCGCATCGTCTTGCAGCAGGCTGAACGTCAACTCAATGAAGCACATTCAGCACTGAAAACGATACAGGAACAACTTGCAGAACATCTGCAATCGCAACCCGAAATAGCTCTCGAACAGCTTAAAACACAGCTTCAGGATACTCTGAGTCAGTTACAAAGCACCGGTGAGCAACGTGATCAATATAAAGTTAAATTAGAGTTACATCAGCAGAATCTAGCCAAGCAGCAACAATATGCCGATCAGATTCAACTGATCCAACATCAAGAACATCGCTGGAATAAAATTTCGAGCTTAATGGGTGATAGAGACGGTAAAAAGTTTCGTGATTTGGCACAGCAGTACAATCTGGATATTTTACTGGAATATGCCAATCAACAACTCGCCATGCTATCACAGCGCTATACCTTAAAACGTTTGCAGAACTCACTCAGCCTTGCCATTATCGATCATGATATGGATGGTGAAATCCGTTCTGTCGCGTCGCTTTCTGGCGGTGAATCATTTCTGACTGCACTTGCAATTTCACTTGCCATTGCCAATATGGCTTCTGGTTCAATGAAAATCGAATCTTTATTTATTGATGAAGGCTTTGGCACACTGGATGCATCTTCTTTGCATATGGTCATGAATGCGCTTGATCAATTACAAAGTCAGGGGCGTAAAGTGGTTTTAATCTCGCATATTCAAGAAATGCATGAACGCATTCCTGTACAAATACAGGTTCAGCCAATCGGTTCTGGTTCGAGTCGAATTGAAGTGGTGGGATGATCTTTCCATTGGCTAAGCATCGTCCAAACTTTACATATCCCCTACTATTTGCTTGTGAATCATTCATTGTGAAAGAGAAAGAATTTGGTAACTTAAAAATGATTCTGATTAAAAACAAAAATGATCAAAGCAAGAAAATATTTGTTTTTAGGCGGAGATAAAAAATTTAATTTGGCCTAAAAAATGCATACATTATCAATAAACTGTCAGCTTCATTATCGCGTCATAAATGCAACCCAATTTATTTTTCAATTGCAGATCGCAGAACATCCCTGGCAGACGATCGTCGATGAATCATTTCAGCTAAAGCCCGACCTGACTTTTGAACAATATCATCGTGATAATGGTTTAAATCGACTTATTCGTGTGTACGCGCCACAAGGCGATTTAATGGTTCAATATAATGCAGAAGTTCAAACTTATATTCCTGAACGTGACACGACTTTAAAAGAATGTGAAATTCAAGATTTACCTTCGGATACATTATTTTATCTTGCGCCAAGCCGTTTTTGTGAGTCCGATTTGATCGGTATAATGGTGAACCATACTTTTGCTGATTTGCCAAAAGGCTATACACGTGTACAAGCAATTTGTGACTGGATTTATAATAATATTCTATACCAAGCAGGTTCATCAGACAGCACGACCACAGCCCGTGATATTTTAGTTAATCGTGCTGGGGTATGTCGTGATTTTGCTCATCTAGGCATTGCGATTTGCCGTGCGCTGAATATTCCTGCACGATTTGTATTTGGTTATATGCCTTTTTATGAAGCTCAGCCTGATTTCCATGCAATTTTTGAGGTTTATCTTGAAAATCAGTGGGTGCTTTTTGATGCCACACGTATGGGGCCGATTGATCAGTTTGTTCGCATAGGTACTGGACTCGATGCCAAAGATGTTCCATTTGCAACGGTTTATGGAGAAATTGAACTCATTTCTATGAGTCCCTTGATTGAGCGTGTTGGAGCATAATCTTAATTACGTTCATGATATATCGATTAGTTGTCTAAGGTTTTTTTAATTTTTCAAGTGAGGGAAAAATATTCCCCTCATCTTGTATTGATCTCCAATATTTAAGCCAAGCTTAAAACCACACCTGAAAACACCAGACAATAAATCCCAAATAAATACCAGCGACCATGTTCCAGCCATGCAGAGAGCCATTTAAGCGCCAGTAAACCTGTTAGAAAGCTAAAGACCATGCCAAACAAGCTTGGTAATAACAAACTTCCTAATGCCAAATGGGAAGCTCCCGCACTTGCCTGTTGCGCATGAACCAAACGCAATAATTCTTTTGCGATCACAGCAGGCGTTAATAGCACAGCCAAGGCAAAACTAAACTCTTCGGCTTTTTGACGAGATATACCTAAAAATAACGCTGTGGAAATCGTTGCACCTGAGCGAGAAAAACCTCGAAACGGTAAACATAAAGCTTGCACTGCCCCAATCACAATAGCACTGGATAAACCGATATCACCTTGTTGTCCACCATCAAAACGTGAAGATAGAATAATTAAAACCCCTGCCGCAGCTAAAGCTGCTGCCATCAATTTGGAGTTACTAAATAAATGTTCAATCTCAAAATCACTGGCTCCGCCAAAAAATACATGTTTAATTAAAGCTTGCAATAACAGCCCTAACACACCCGTAATTGCGGTTGCGATTAAAACATAGAAGAAACGCTGTTTGAAATCATCCCAGTTTGAGAAATAAGTTTTTTTCCATGACCGCCAAAAATACACGATTACAGCAAACATTGTTCCTGTATGTAGCATCACCAATAAAAAAGTCATCTGTGGCGCAGAAGGGTCAAAACCCATGATTTTTTCTGCCAAAATCACATGCGCAGAACTGGAAACAGGCAAAAGTTCAGCTAAGCCCTGAATCACTGCCAAAATAAATACATGGAAAAGGTTCATTTATATTCTCGTAAAAGCCCGTGATGCTTATATACGTTCGAGCCATTAAAACTAGATTAAAAAGCTCAATCGAATTAAACAAACACAACGCTCATCATCCGAATAAATGAATTTATTCCTTTAAAAGTGGTCTTACTTCATTTTTAAATTTTATTTTGAATAATCCCGTGCGCCAAAAAGAGCCGTACCAATACGCACAATTGTCGCGCCTGCTGCAATTGCGGCATCCAGATCACCAGACATTCCCATACTTAAAGTATCCCAGTCCTGTGGCTGCACATGTTGAGGCTTTACCTGTTCAAATAATTCTTTGGCATCGATGAAAGCCTGAGAATGATCTGGCGCAGGAATCACCATAATTCCGCGTAGACGAATATGAGGCAATTGACTAATTTGTGCGACCAGTTCAGACACTTCATCTGGTTGGCAACCATCTTTTGAGTCTTGCGCATCAATATTGACTTGAATGCATAAATTTAATGGTGGCTGCGTATCTAAACGCTGGCTGGATAAACGCTCAGCAATGATTAAACGATCTACGCCATGTACCCAATCAAACTTTTCCGCCAGATGCTTAGTTTTATTACGCTGTACATGTCCAATAAAATGCCATTCAATATCGAGATCTTTTAATTCTTCAATTTTATCCAGCGCTTCCTGTAAATAATTTTCTCCAAAACACTGCTGACCTAACTGATACATTTCACGCAACGACTGGCTTGGATGAGTTTTAGATACCGCCAATAAACGTACCATAGCAGGGTCACGCCGAGCACAATCACAGGCATTTTTGATTTGATTCAGGACCTGATTTCGTGCTTGTTGAAACTGATTCATTGACAGGGTTCTCATTTCAGTTATTTTTTTTGCTTAACCTTACTTTGAAGTGTTGGTAAGCGATTCGGAAACGCTTATTATTCTACAAAATAACGATACTTACTCATTATATTAGGGGAAATCATGGATATCACAGAATTACTCGCCTTTTCGGTTAAAAACGGTGCATCAGATTTACATCTTTCCGCAGGAATGCCACCGATGATTCGTGTCGATGGTGAAGTCCGTCGTATTAATTTACCAGCACTGGAACACAAAGAAGTTCACCGTCTTGTTTATGACATTATGAATGATAAACAACGTCGTGACTTTGAAGAACAACTTGAAACTGACTTTTCCTTTGAAGTTCCAAACATTGCGCGTTTTCGTGTCAATGCCTTTAACCAAAATCGTGGTGCAGGTGCAGTGTTTCGTACCATTCCGTCTAAAGTTCTCACCATGGATGATTTGGGTTTAGGGCAAATCTTTAAGGATATTTGTGATTATCCACGTGGTATTGTACTGGTTACAGGCCCAACGGGTTCGGGTAAATCAACTACGCTTGCCGCCATGCTAGATTATATCAATGACAATCGCTATGACCATATTCTAACCGTAGAAGATCCGATCGAATTTGTACATCAATCCAAAAAGTGCTTGATTAACCAACGTGAAGTACATCGTGATACTCATGGCTTTAATGAAGCACTACGTTCAGCACTACGTGAAGACCCTGATATCATCCTTGTCGGTGAGATGCGCGACCTTGAAACCATTCGTTTGGCTTTGACCGCCGCAGAAACGGGTCACTTGGTATTTGGTACATTGCATACCACATCTGCTGCAAAAACCATTGACCGTGTAATTGACGTATTCCCTGCTGAAGAAAAAGATATGGTTCGTGCCATGTTATCTGAATCTTTACAAGCCGTTATTTCCCAAACATTATTGAAGAAAAATGGTGGTGGCCGTGTCGCAGCGCATGAGATTATGATCGGGATACCTGCGATCCGTAACTTAATCCGTGAAAATAAAGTCGCGCAAATGTACTCTGCTATTCAGACAGGTGCTAACTATGGCATGACCACGCTAGATCAAAGCTTGAAAA
>NZ_CP078523.1:552076-570946 GCF_019264745.1 Acinetobacter sp. Colony158
GCTGCCAAATCGCCCGAATCCTTCCTATAAGCCACAAAAATAAAGGATGACCAGATATGGATTTTAATGACCTACTCAATCTAATGATTGAACAACAAGCATCAGACCTGTTTGTCACCGCAGGTGTGGAACCTTCGATGAAAATTAATGGTCAGATTGTCCCAGTGTCTAAGACTAAGCTGAATGCTGAGGTCGTTGGACAACTGATTCAGTCCATTATGTCTGATAAGCAACGCAAGGAATTTGACGAGAGCAGAGAGTGTAACTTTGCGATTGTAAATCGGGAAAAAACCGCACGTTTTCGTGTCAGTGCATTTCAGCAGCGTGATATGCCAGGCATGGTATTACGTCGTATCGAAACGATTATCCCTACAATGGATGAATTACGCTTACCGCCCATTCTTAAAGATCTGGCCATGACCAAACGTGGCATTATTATCTTTGTTGGGGCAACTGGTACGGGTAAATCCACTTCATTGGCATCCATGATTGGTTATCGAAATCAGAACTCCAAAGGTCATATCATCACGGTTGAAGATCCAATCGAGTTCATTCATGAACACGCTGGTTGTATTGTGACTCAACGTGAAGTCGGTATTGATACAGACTCTTTCGATGTGGCCCTGAAAAACACACTACGACAAGCCCCAGATGTGATTTTGATTGGTGAGATTCGTTCACGTGAGGTCATGGACTACGCCATTGCCTTTGCTGAAACAGGACATCTGGTCTTAGCGACATTACACGCCAACAACGCCAACCAAGCATTGGATCGTATTATTCATTTCTTTGAAAGTGATCGCCACAATCAGCTCTATATGGATCTCTCGCTCAATCTAAAAGCCATGGTGGCACAGCAATTGATCCCAACACCAGATGGCAATTCACGTCGTGCTGCGATTGAAATTCTGATCAATACACCATTACTTGCTGACTATATTCGTAAAGGTGAAATTCATGAAATCAAAGATTTAATGAAACGTTCACGTGAACTCGGCATGCAAACCTTTGATCAGGCTTTATTTGATTTATATAAAGCAGGTCAAATTACCTATAAAGATGCTTTGAAACATGCCGACTCGCCAAACGACCTACGTCTCAGCATCAAACTTTCAGAGGAAGGTGCAGAACAACTCTTAAATGCCAGCCGTAATATTACGTTCGATGGTCAGTAAAGCGATTGAGCTCACGCTGAAATAAAAAAGGAAGCGCAAGCCTCCTTTTTTAATTTGTTGTATTTATGTGATTTTATTGCTTTTTACGATAAGCTTCCTGACATTCAGGTGCATCACAATAACCATATAAATTTAAAGAATGGCCTGTTAAGGTAAAGCCATGCTTTTCAGCAACGGTATGTTGCTCATGTTCAATGATTTCATTTGTAAATTCAACGACTTTACCGCAATTTAAACATACCAGATGATCATGGTGATCTTCTTGCATAATCTCAAAAACAGAATGATTGTTTTCAAAATGATGACGCTGAATAATACCTGCGGCTTCAAATTGTGTTAATACACGGTAAACTGTAGCTAAACCGACATCTTCACCTTGCTCAAGCAAAGTCTTATAAATATCTTCTGCGCTCAAATGGTGCTGTTTTGAATTTTCTAATAATTCCAAAATCTTAATTCGTGGCAGGGTGACTTTGAGTCCAGCTTTACGTAAATCTTGATTGGAAATCGGCATAAAAAAAGGTCTCTCAACAAATTTAAAGTTGGAATAGGCAATCGTAGTTAGATGCAGTATGATCTATCCCTAAGTCAAATGCATCATAATTTATTGGGATAGTGTAGCAAAATGCAAAAACTTATGTTGGCGTTATTCGTCACTTCACTGCTTGCTGGTTGTTCAACTTTAGGTGTCTACAAAGTTGACATCCCTCAAGGAACTCCATTAACTAAAGCCCAAGCATCAAAAGTTCAAGTGGGTATGAATTTTCAACAAGTTCGCTTTTTGCTCGGTAGTCCAACCGTTACAGATCCTCTAAATCCACTACGCTGGGACTATATCTACAACTATATTCCAGGTACTTATGCTAAAAAAGCAAAAATTCCTGCTGCACATGGTCAGCATTTAAAAATTTACTTTGACGAATCAGGGATCGTCAAAAGTATCGAAGGCTTGGATACTATTCCAGAAACACAGCCTGGTTTACCAGCTTCTAAAGAAGCCATCCTAACAGCCCCACCACTATAATGATTTTTCAATAAAAAGATACCCCTCGCTTGAGGGGTTCTTTCTATGAGTCAGATTGTTTAAAACGATTACCACGCTGAAAACGTCCCACTGGATTTTTCTGAGCACGATTACGCCGAATATCTTGAGGATGAATCATCAGAGGCCGATAAATCTCCACACGGTCACCAGCTTTTAACGGCGTATCCAACGTAATTTTCACACCAAAAATGCCCAACTTTAGAGGTTCTGCAATCTCAATTTGTTGCCTAATCTGACTGAGTTCAATCGCTTGAATTGCAGTCATCCCCTGAGTAAATGGGACAGCAATTAAAAACTGCTGATTGACCGCCGCATACGCCACCCAGACCTGAGCATGGCTCATGAGAACAATGGTCCAATGATCGCCAGCATTGCCAGAATAATCGATAAAGGTAGAACAATGCGGATTGCGATCCGCCATAGATTATAAAAAAGCTCATTACTAAAGTTCATCGATTTGCGCAAATGGCTAATTTTCATAATCCAACCTGCAAAGATTGAATAAATCAAACAAATCAATAATCCCCACAGCATAAGCAAGATATTAAACTCAAACTGCATATTAGGGATCAGCCAGATCAATGTAGCGATCAGCAAGATCACCCATTGCATCAACACTGATAACTGACGCTGTTGTAGTTGCTCTCGGGCCAGTTGAAATAACAAAGCGGCTGCAATAACGCCTGCAATAGCCAGTGTTGTATCAGAAAAATTTTGTTGTGCTGAGTAAAACCCGAAAGCAATCACGGCAACAAACTGAGCGATCCAGATCGGAAAAGCAGTTTTACTCGCTTCTGATGTATTTTGAATCTGAATCAAGCTATTTTGCCAGTACAGCCCCATGCCTAAACCTGTCGCCACCAATGCCAAAACTGTGGCACTACCCCATTCTTTAAACTCAATGGGTGTCCAGTGCCAGCTAGTGGTTGGCTGCGCCAAAAATAGTGAGCTGATCAATGAAATGACGACCCCTAAGACCATCAGAATCAGTAAAATCTGGCGTGGAATAAACGACAAAGCAAATGCAATAATCGCTAAACCAACAAATAGAATCTGCGGACTAAAACCAAGTCCCACAGCCACAGATGCAGCCATTCCCAAATGGGCTAAAATTGCGCCTGCCAAAAAAGGAATAAATACAACGGCGAGCCATCCCACAATTCGCCATTTTTGTGAAGCATCCGCATCACGGGTTAAACTGGATAATGCATTCAAGGCGGTTGTTTTTGAGCGCTTCGCCAGTGCAATTTCCAGATAGCAAAGAGGAAGTGCCAAAATTACCATAGTCCCTAACCAAAGCAACCAGAAATCCAGTTGACGGTCGATCTGAATCCCCACAGCCGATGCTAATGCTGCAATCATAATAAAAGTAAAGCAAAACGCCATAAGTGGTGATAACCACCGCGCGAAAGCTGAATCCTGCATCATTCATTCCTAATATGAAGTCTGGAGATATTTTGCCTTTGTCGAGTATGAAAATCAAAGTTTGCAAATAAAAAATGCAAACCATCTATTTCTAGATGATTTGCAGCGCTGAGTCTTGTTGTTATTTTCTTTTATTGAAGTTTGCCGATTCGTGACTTTTATTTATGAAAAGAAACGTGCAAACCACCCCTTGCCTTTTTTCTGTTCTTTTTCCTTAATAATACCCATCATGTTTTCTTTCACTGCACCGACATAATCAGCATCATCGTGTTGGATATGATTAATCAACCATTTTGATAGCACTTCATAAAGTTCTTCCTCAACATCATGCCCCATTTCAAAACGTTCACGATAGTGCTCAATTTTTTTAATAAATAAATCATGCACACGTTTATGAGGAACTCGATATTTATAATTTGCCTCTTCCTGTAAACTTTCTTCAAAGGCAAAATGCGATTGAGTATAATCAATCAAGTTTAATAGCACATCTTTGACTTGAGCTCTGTCATGTGTTTTTCTGACTTCTTCTAGCTCATTAATATATTCAAGAATACGTTGATGCTGATCATCAATGACTTCAATGCCAGTATTATATTCAGAAAGCCATCTCATATCACACCTCTGCTGTCTAAAACATTTATTAGATATCAATATAATATCTGTTATTTTTTTAAATAAAAATAAAGCAAATTGGTCGGGATTATAATAAGCATCAAAAAATAGGCTTAATTGTCTGATTTGCATAAAATTTTAGCCTAAAAACAAAGCAAAAAAGTAAGATATTTTTTAACCAATTTTTAGGTTTATTATTAACAAAAAAAGAAAAATAAATAAAAAAATGCAGAATATACATAAAATTTGTCTTTATAGACAAAAATATCAAATTATTTTAAATATATGGTTACATTATTTTTTAAGATAATTATCAATCCTTAAATTTAAATGAAATCTAATATTGGTCTGCACGAGTAATTCGTTTAAGTTCAGGATTTTTTAGTTCACGCTCTAAACGTTCAACATGTGTTTGAGCATGTTTTAGTGGTTTTCCATCCTGAAATAAAATCATTTCTCCAGCTTGATAAGATGTCCACTGTTCATTTTGAGTGAGCGGCTCAGTGGTGATCACGGCAACACGATCATGGGAGGTAGTGACTTGACTGAAATCCACTTCCACATCCAGATCAATCAGCCGTGCAGCTTTAAAAGGATACTCACGAACCAGCCAATGCAACTTGGTTGTCGCATAGCTAAACAATGCCTGACCATTGGACAAGCAATAATTGAAGGTTCCAAACTCAGCAACTTTGGGTGAAATTTTTTCAAGAACAGCAAAGACTTGTAGCACACTCGGTTCGGTATAACCAAAATGTTCAACCAACTGGTCTAGCAAATAGCAAAATGCGCGCTCACTATCAGTGTTGCCAATGGGCGTAAAACGCCCTGTTAACGGTGGATCAAAATGATGTAAATCTCCATTATGTGCAAAAATCCACTGTCTGCCCCACAGTTCACGGATAAACGGATGCGAGTTTTCTAGGGTAATCTTGCCTTGTGTTGCTTTACGAATATGGGCGATGACATTACGTGATTTGATTGGATAGTTACGCACCAGTTCTGCAATGGGCGATTCAACCGCAGATTGATTATCGACAAATAAACGGCAAGCTTTATCTTCAAAAAATGCAATCCCGAAACCATCGGAATGATCAGAGGTAATCCCCGCGCGTTGCGAAAAACCTTTAAAAGAAAAGGTAATATCGGTCGGAGTGGCACAATTCATTCCAAGTAGTTGGCACATAGCATGTCAAATCAAAGCAAGAGGCTTAGCTGTATTGTGCATCAGTGGCAAAAGGCTTGCAAATCTGAATATATAGAGCCTAATACAAAATTAACGATAAATTCTATTTATGGACACGTTTACTCAAGACAAAAGACTTTGCAACCTGATTGACTTCCAAGAAAACAAAGTAATCCAGACAATTAAAAGTTTCATCGTAGAACGCTTGACGCGATAATTTAGATTGCATGTCCAGATACATTTTAAATAATTTGGGCATACGCTCATCTTGTGGAAAACTAAATTCAGGGCGCGGGATCTCAAAATGATTTTTTGAGGCAATACCGATAGTCTGCTTTGAATCTAAACGCTGAATTTGCTGATGTGTGTGATAAGCGCGCGCCAAATTATCTTGCAAATGAATACTGACACAGCCCATCAAATATTTGGCACGCATTGACCAAAGTACCTTGGGCACCAGATTCAGCCAGAGTATCGATAACGCTTTACCTGAACGAAAACGTGGATGTACACAGGTACGACCTATCTCGAGCACATTGGGTAAATGTGAAAGTTGCGGAACAATTTCAAACTCACTCGCGCTATAACTTTGTGATATTTCATGACCCTGAAAAAGTTTAAGGCGGGTATATGCCACGATCTCGCCTGTCCATTTTTCTCTTAATACAGCATGTTCGCAGCCAAAATCATAAATATCTTGATCCAGTCCATCTTCAAAGCTTACACCAAATTGTTGACTAAATTGAACTGCACGAAATCGTTGTACTTCTTGTAATTCTTTGAGGTTATCCACCCAGTCAAAGCGAAACTGAGTTTGGTTGGTTTTTTGACGAGTTAAAGGCAGACTAAAATTTTGGCGATAGTGATTGAGTTTTTCTAGCATAATGTCACCCTGTTTTTATCATTATGCTTACACTAGGATAAGATCATGACAGGAAAATGACGTTTTATACCCAATAAAAAAGTCATCCGAAGATGACTTTATAAAACACAATACAAAAATTTAATACGTAACTTTATGTGCAAGTCGGTTGGTAATCAATGTCCCGACACCATGATCTGTAAAGATTTCCAGTAACGTTGCATGCGGTACACGACCATCGACAATATGCGCACTCACCACGCCGCCTTTCACCGCATCAAGGGCACAGCCGACCTTAGGAATCATACCGCCATAAATCACACCGGTTTCGATTAAACGATCGACTTCCTGTGTGCTTAAGCCAGTCAGCAGATTTTTATTTTCATCCAGTACACCCGTGATGTTGGTGAGCAAAATCAGTTTTTCAGCGCCTAAGGCTTCAGCGACTTTACCTGCGACCAAATCTGCATTGATATTGTAAGTATTTCCCTCTTCATCGACACCTAAAGGTGCGATCACAGGAATGAAATCACTTTGGGTAAACATTTCCAACACATCGGTTTTTACCCCAACCACTTCACCGACCATGCCCAGATCAATATGCTGCACCTGACCTTGCTCATCTTGTTTTTCCATGAGCAATTTACGTGCACGCAACAAGTTGCCATCCTTACCTGTTAAACCAATGGCACGGCCACCGTGTTTATTGATCAGGTTGACAATGGATTTGTTGACACTCCCACCAAGCACCATTTCCACAACTTCCATGGTCGCTTCATCGGTAACACGCATTCCATCAATACGGTCAGACTCCTGCCCCAAACGTTTGAGGAGCGAATCAACTTGTGGACCACCACCATGTACTACGATTGGATTTAAACCCACAGTTTTTAATAACACAATATCGCGTGCAAATGAGCTTTCCAGTTCAGGATCGGTCATTGCATTGCCACCATATTTCACAACTAGCGTTTTACCCGAAAAACGTTGAATGTACGGCAAAGCTTCGGTCAATATTTTCGCTTTGTCGATGCCAGTATGCTGATGTGGCATTCGCCTCTCCTTAATGGATGTTTGAAATATCTTGCGCTATTTTAGGATATTTATCCTGCAACATGCGAACAAACTGATGTCGAATCTGTGCCAATTGCAATGGACTGCCCGCATCAAACCTGACAGTAAAGTATTCGCCCGTGTTGGATGCTCGAATAATGCCAAAACCATCGTCAAAATCAAGTCGTATCCCATCTATTTTGCTGAGTTGTGCTTTAGATTGATAACTACAACTTTCAATATCCTGCAACACAATTTTGGGTTCCGAACGATGAGTGCTAATGTAAGTATCTTCCGTACAATAACGCTCTGGGAAAGCAGACACCAGCTGAGACAGTGTTTGCTTAGGGAACTGACTTAAATATTCCAGTACCCGCAGTGCAGCATATACACCATCATCATAACCAAAACCACGACCATCGTTGAATACATAATGCCCTGCGTACTCTCCACCAAAAACCGCTTTTCCCTGAGATTGGGATAAATAACGTCGCAGAAAACTACTGCCTGTGCGGATCATGGTTGCAATGCCGCCTAAGTCATTAATAGTTTGCGTCACCATACTGGAGCATTTAACATCAAAAACAATTTCAGCTTGCGGATGTTGCTCCAAACACATTTGTGCGAATAGAGAAATCAAACGATCGGCAGTAATAATATGTGCCTGTTCATCCATGATGACTAAGCGATCACCATCCCCATCTAGCGCAATCCCAATATCCGCTTGATGATTAAGCACTGCGTGTTGTAATTTTTCCAAATGAATCGCCTGAGAAGGATCAGGTGCATGATCTGGAAATTCACCATTGGCTTCACAACGCAAAGCAATGACATCACAACCCAATCTATTCAGCACCATTTCAGCACAGCGTCCTGCTGAACCATGCAAACCATCTAAAACCACCTTGAAAGGTCGTTTTAGATGAATATCTTCAAGTAAACCCTGCTGATACATTAAACAGTATTCGGTTTTGATTTGATGGCTTAATCCTCGAATACGAGGAACATCTAATGCTTGAATATGATGATGGGCGGCTGCATTGCCAACCGCTTCAATCTGTGCAGGTGTTGGAGGTTCACCGTTTAAAATCCATTTAATTCCATTGTCCGACTTTGGATTATGGCTTGCCGTCACCATCACCCCATTGCCATGGGTCTGACGCGCCATGAAATACATCATAGGGCTAGAGCAGCAGCCTAAATCTATAACGTCTAAACCCTGCTTTTCAAAAATGGTTGCTAATATTGCAGCATATTGTGGACTACTCAGCCGTGCATCATAAGCAATCACGACTTTGCTTTGACCTACCAAGCTGTACTGCTCTGCCAAAGCATAAGCAATGGCAGCCACCACTTGCGGTGTAAACACCGTTAGCTTGCCACGAATATCGTAAGCACGAAAAATATGTAAGGGAAAATTAAACATCGCATCCATAGGCATCTTCTTTTAATTCAAGGCCTACTTATTAAAAGTAAAAATAGTATTGCTTATGCTAAAGGAAGTAGGCAGCATTCTTGTCAGTCATTCAGACAGATTAAGTGTGATGTTTTAATCTAATTTTTTGAAACATTCAATACAAAAAAAGAAACGCCTGTTTAAACAGGCGCTTGAATTATTGCTTACCGGTATGACCAAAACCGCCCGTACCACGATCGGTAGCAACAAACTCATCTACTTGTTCAAATTCTGCCTGAACCACAGGCACTAAAACATATTGCGCCAAACGTTCACCCGGCTCTAAAGTAAAGCTCTGCTGACCGCGATTCCATACTGAAACCATCAGTTCGCCTTGATAATCTGAGTCAATTAATCCCACCAGATTCCCCAAGACAATACCATGCTTATGACCCAAGCCTGAACGTGGCAAAATAAGACCTGCAAAAGCGCTATCGTGAATATAAATCGCCATGCCTGTTTTAACTAAAACAGTTTGACCTGGTTCAATTTGAATCGCTTCATCAACACAGGCACGTAAGTCCAGACCTGCTGAACCTGTGGTTGCATACGAAGGAAGCGGCCATTCATTGCCCAGACGCTGGTCTAAAATTTTTACTTGGACTTTCATTATATTTCCTAATCGTTCAATCAATTATTTCTTTAATAAGGCTTTTAAATTCGCTAGATATTGCTGTGCCTGCTCTTTCGGATCCACATTACCCGCCAATTTCTTTTTGCGTCCTAACCACTCTAGTTCGTCTTGTGGCAATTCATCCAGAAAACGGCTTGGTGTCATCTGTTTCATTTGTCCGCCATTTTTACGCTGTTCTGCCAAGGTCAAGGTTAAGCCCTGACGTGCGCGAGTAATGCCCACATACATCAAACGGCGTTCTTCTTCGATAGTTTCAGCGGCAATCGAGTTTTTGTGCGGCAATAATTCTTCTTCAAGTCCCATAATATAAACAAATGGAAATTCAAGACCTTTTGCTGCATGTAAGGTTAGAAGATTGACTTTATCGGTGTCTTCTTCTTCTTGCTGCTGCTCCAGCATATCCAGTAGAACCAGTTTACGAATCACGCTTTCAATATTTTTTTCATCGACATCTTCAGTGCGATTCAGTAAGCCTTGAATACTGCTAAATAAGTTTTCAATATTATCGAGCTTGGTTTTTTCCTGCGCAGGGGTAGCCGCAGTTTCACGGATATAATCAATATAACCCGCTTCATTCATCATCTGGCGAACCTTTGGCACGGGTTCATCGTCATCCATCAGTTCACGTGTAAAATTGCTGATAAAATCGGAAAATTCATGTAATTGTGTTGCAGCTTTTTTCGGAATGACCATAGTGAGGCGCTGATCGGATGCCGCACCCAACAAAGACAAATGATTTTCCTGTGAAAAAAGACCCAACTTTTCTAGTGTGACAGGCCCAATAGCACGTTTTGGAGTATTAATAATGCGTAAAAATGCGCTGTCATCTTCTGGGTTAATAATCAGACGCAAATAGCTCATCACATCCTTAATTTCTGCCCGTGCGAAGAATGACTGTCCACCCGAGAGCTTATACGGAATCTGCATTTGACGCAGTTGCGTTTCTAATACCCTTGCTTGAAAATTACCGCGATACAACACCGCATAATCTTTCCAGTTTTTGCCATTCATCAGCTTATGGGTCATTAAATCTTTGACCACACGCTCAGCTTCATCATCATCATTACGGCAAGTAATAATCCGAATCACTTCGCCATGCCCTTTATCGCTCCACAATTTTTTATCAAAAATATGCGGATTGTTTTCAATCACAGCGTTGGCTGCTTTTAAAATTCGACTAGTTGAACGATAATTTTGTTCAAGCTTAATGACTTTTAGATTGGGAAAATCTTCTTTGAGCAATGCCATATTTTCAGGTTTTGCGCCACGCCATGCGTAAATGGATTGGTCATCGTCACCCACCGCAGTGAACTGTCCCATGACCCCAACCAGTAATTTCACCAAAATATACTGGGCGGTGTTAGTGTCCTGATATTCATCGACCAAAAGATAACGGGTACGGTTTTGCCATTTATCACGGACTTCAGCATTTTCCTGCAAAAGACGTGTGGGTAATACAATCAGATCATCAAAATCAACCGCGTTATAAGCCCGTAAATTACGCTCATAAAGCTGATACAGATGAGCAAACTGGACATCTTCTACCGTTTCACAAGTCGAATGAGCTTGTTCAGGAACAATCAGATCATTTTTCCAGTCTGAGATTTTTTTCATCGCTTTGGCAATCAGTTCTTTGCTTTCAGCTCCAGAAAGATTGTCACGCTGCATTAAATCCATCAGGATGCGTTTACAGTCATCAGCATCCAAAATCGAAAAATTATTTTTAAGTGGCGTATGTTTCAGTTCCAGACGCAATAAATTCAAACCAAAGGTATGAAAGGTTGAAACTGAAAGACCTTTTCCTTCCTCACGAGAAAGCAACTTCCCGACGCGTTCTTTCATTTCACGCGCAGCTTTATTGGTAAAGGTCATTGCAGTAATGCGATGTGCAGGAATACGACAATTTTTCACCAGATAAGCAATTTTCTGGGTAATCACCGAGGTTTTACCTGAACCAGCCCCTGCAAGCACTAACAAGGGTCCTTGAGTATATTTCATGGCTTCAAGTTGCTTGTCATTGAGATGACTTGCTGCTGACATAGGTTTTCCTCTTAAGAATCCGAGCATGATTATAGACATCTAATCAGCAGATGCCTAATCGATTCACATGGATTTTACTCATAAAAAAACCACCCGAAGGTGGTTTTTAGAAACTAAGCGACTAAGATTGACGCTCATAGATGCTAATTTCAACACGACGGTTTTGTTCACGACCATCCGCAGTCGCATTTGATGCAATCGGATTCGCTGAACCGTAACCTTGTGCATTAATACGAGCAGATGAAACACCTTGACCACTTAAATAGTTCGCAACTGATTGAGCACGAGCCTGAGACAATGGAATATTGATCGAATCGTTACCTGTGCTATCTGTATAACCTGTCACGAGGATCGCACTCTTGTTATCTTCTGCAAGTATTTGTGCTACTTTGTTCAAAGTCGAATAGAAATTTGGTTTGATGTTTGATTTGTTAGTATCAAAAGTAATGTTACCAGGCATGACCAATCCAACCGAACCATCTGGATTACGATTGACTTCGACACCAGTACCCGCCATTTGTTGACGTAATTTTTTCTCTTTTTGGTCAAGATACAAACCACTTGCACCACCTAACACGGCACCAATCGCGGCTGCACGGTTATTTTGACGGCTAGAGTTCGCATTTGATTTAGAAATACCGTAGCCCGCTCCTGCACCAATCAATGTACCTAAAGCAGCTTTGTCATATTCAACGCCACCCAGATTTTGTCCTGTTGATTGGCAACCAGAAAGTGCCACTGCTGCCCCAACCACTGTCGTAATTAATAGTGCACGCATTGCATGCCTCCTCGTTTGTGTCTTTGTTGTCTGTAAAAATAATGATAGAAAAAAGCCACTTAGACCATTGATTTTTTGTTAACAATACGCTGTTTTTTTACATTTTGTAATACTTTAAGTATCTTTCGTTTAAATCTTCACTACATTTATCCATTGTTGCACTGTTTAACTTTTTAAATCGGTGTACAACGTCTATATTGTGCTCAGATTTTTACAAGTTGGACGTGATTCATCATCAGGATTTAGATTATGTCAAAACAACCCCAAAAACAGTCGATGCTTAAAAAAATTACCCGAGGCATGACCGTGGGCAGTGTCATTACAGGCAGTACTTTTTTGCATGGCCCTCCAGTATTGGCACTGGGTTTAACCAAATTATTCAAACAATCTCGCAAAGTCGATGAAACCACCATCCAGATTACCAATAACTGGCTGGGAATCAATAATTGGTTGATCGATCAGGTATTGCCACATTTACAATGGGATATCACGATTGATCCACAGCTTGAAGTGAGTATGCAGGGTCGTTATCTCATGATGTGTAACCATCAAAGTTGGGTGGATACTACAGTCAATCAATACTTTGGCGTTAGTCGTATGCCTCTGACCCGATTTTTCACCAAATGGGAACTGATTTTTATTCCTTTTGTCGGTCAAGCCTTTAAGATTTTAGGCTTTCCGATGATGAAGCGTCATAGCAAAGAGCAAATTGCCAAAAATCCAGAACTCAAAACTCGCGATATGCTAGAGGCTCGTAAAGCGTGTGAGCAACTTTTGTCTCAACCCTTTACCTTACTGAATTATTTGGAAGGCACTCGCTTTACACAAGCCAAACATGATCAGCAAAACTCACCTTATCAAAATTTGCTGAAACCCAAAGCTGGCGGCTTGGCTCTTGCCTTAAATATTTTGGGCGATCAAATTGATGCATTAGTCGACATGACTATTGTTTATCCAGATGGACCACCCGAATATAGTGATTTCTGGCTTGGCGATGTATCTCGTATTGCGGTGAATTTGCGTAAAATCGAGATTCCAGATTGGGTGTTGGGGGGGAATTATGAGGAAGATGAAGATTATCGCAAACGCTTTCAGGATTGGGTTGATCAGCTTTGGACTGAAAAAGATCAGTTGATTGATCAAATGAAAGCCCAATACGCTAATCAGGCATCTTAATCATTTAAAATCATTAAAATTCACAGGCATTATGCAGAACAGTTCCAGAGAAAAATCTAAATATCATCATGTCGATCCGACCAGTTTATCGTTCAAGGTATTTCTGGTGTATGACATCTTTATGGTGTTTATTATTATTTTTAATTTGTTCTGCCTATGTGCCAATTTCTTTTTAATGAGCAGTATTGGCACTTGGTTTTTCGATCATATCCATCTACCGCAAGTGCTTGAGTTTTATCGGACACATTTGCATCCATGGGTGATTACCACAGAAGCATGGTTTATTGGGTTTTTAATTATTGAATTACTCATCCGTTGGGCAATTGCAATTATCAATAAACATCATTCTCGCTGGTTCTTTTTTCCATTTATTCATTGGTACGAAATTTTAGCCATTATTCCACATTTACGTTTTTTAAGATTATTTCGTGCAGGGATTATTGCCTATCGGCTGCATGAACTGGGCTATAAGATCATTCCTGAGAGCTGGTCCAATCAAGGGCTGTTTTATTATCACGTGGTCATGGAAGAACTTTCTGATCGTGTGGTTTTAACGGTGATTCATGGTATTAAACGTGAACTTGAAACCAGTTCTACGCATAAACGGATTATTCATGAATTGGTGGATCATCATCGTCAACTATTTGCAGTCACGATCGCTGAATTATTGCAAGAAAGTCTGGCCACAGAACTTCGGGCACAGCAGGATCAAATTTCCAAAGGAGTTGGGCAAATTGTCAATCAAGCCATTGAGGATACGCCAGAATTAACTCAGTTATTACGTTTGATTCCAATTGTTGGCGGTCGCATTGAACAGCAGATTCAAAGTATCGGGCAACGTTTGGGTGAAAATATCACCTCAGGCTTGATTCAACCCTTTGCAACTGGTTCAGAACGTGCAATCAATCCCAACTATGAGCTAATTGCACAACGCATGAGCGAAATCAATATTGATAACAAACACTTGGAAGAATTGGTCGAATCTGTGGTATTTGAAAGTCTGGAAGCCATTCGCCAGCAAGTCAAAGTCAAACAATGGCAGCAAATTTTAAACGATCATGATCGTGTTGAAGAATCGAGTTAAAGATTAGTCACTTCAACAATTTTTTTTGACCAATAGCTAGAGAAATCATTAAATTTGATCTAGGATTTGGACTATTTACAACATTACCTCGGCGTAACAGCTCGTCAGAGGTTCTTAAGGAATAATTATGGCTGATATACGGATTACAGGCAGAATGGTCAACTTTACCCGGTTGACCTTAGATACAAATGATCATGATGCCATCCGCCAGCAATTAGCAAATACACTGAGTGAAGGTGCTTATCAAGGCACTTTGGTGATTATTGACAGTACGGTTGAACAGGAACTCATTGCGTTAATTCAGCTTTTGATCAGTCTGGGCTTACAACCTATGGCTGTGATTGATGGGATTTTGGGTGATGAAGCGCGCGCCATTCAATTTCCAGTGCTTCCTGCTGATCAGCCTTTACAACGAATTAAACCCTCACGTGAAGAAGTGGTATTGGTTGAAGAAGTTAAAGCCGATACATTAAACTCCGAAACAAAAACAACACCAACAAAAACAGCGATTGCGCACAAGACCTCTTACCATGATGAAATTTTGCGAACAGGACAAAGTCTGGTACAGGATCATGGTGACATTATTTTAAATGCCAGTATGAATAGCGGCTCCGAAGTCATTGCATCGGGAAATATTCATATTTATGGCAATGTTCGTGGTAGAGTCATCGCAGGTGCAGGTGGAAATTCCGCAGCACGTATTTTTTGTCATTCATTAGAAGCTGAATTGGTCTCTATTGCAGGAACTTACTGTGTAGCGGATGATATTCCCAAAGATGTGCTCAAAAAAGCGGTACATATTTATTTAAATGACAAGCAAGAACTTGTATTTCAGGCTCTGGAATTTTAAGGTATAAATTAAACACCAATAAAAGCCCTTTTCTAAAGGGCTATGACCATAACAGGAGTGGATTCGGTGGCCAAAATTGTTGTCGTAACATCAGGCAAAGGTGGTGTAGGTAAAACTACAACGAGTGCATCTTTTGCAACAGGTTTAGCCCAACGTGGTCATAAAACTGTTGTGATTGATTTTGACGTGGGCTTACGTAACCTCGATTTGATCATGGGATGTGAACGTCGCGTGGTATATGACTTTGTCAATGTCATTAACAATGAAGCCCGTTTACAACAGGCCCTTATTCGCGATAAAGATATTGAAAATTTGTATATTCTGCCTGCTTCACAAACACGTGATAAAGACGCTTTAAGTGACGAAGGTGTTGCGCGTGTTATTGATGAATTATCACAGGAATTTGATTACATTATTTGTGACTCACCTGCTGGAATTGAACGCGGCGCGATTTTAGCGATGTATCATGCAGATGAGGCTATTATTGTCACCAATCCTGAGATTTCATCTGTTCGTGATTCAGATCGTATTATTGGAATGCTCGATAGTAAAACCAAGAAAGTAGAACAAAACGAAGGACGGATACGTAAACACTTATGTATTACCCGTTTTAATCCAGAACGTGCCGATCGTCAGGAAATGTTGACGATTGACGATATATCCAAAGACATTTTACGAATTCCAACTTTAGGCGTAATTCCAGAATGTCCAATCGTTTTACAGGCATCCAATGAAGGTAAGCCTGTGATTTTGTATAGCGACTCTAAATCAGGTCAGGCTTACGATGATCTGGTGGCACGTTTTCTAGGAGAAGAACGTCCATATCGTTACATTACAGTACAGCCGAAGAGCTGGTTGGCGCGGTTATTTGGAGCATAACTATGGCGGGATTTTGGAGTAAAATTTTTAGCGGTGAGGACAAACCATCAAGTGCACAAACAGCCAAAGATCGTTTAAAAGTCATTGTCGCTTCCGAGCAGGGTTTAGGTCGTCGTTTGAGTCAAGATAAAATTGACCAGATGAAAAAGGAAATCATGCAAGTTGTAAATCGTTATGTACGCGGTGTCGATGAAGGCCATATTCAGATGCAGGTACGTTCTGAGGCCAATATTGAAATGCTGGAAATGAATATCAACTTACCCGAAGAGCGATAAGCGGTTTTATTGATATTTAAATTATAAAATTCTTATTAGCGCTTTTCGGCAAATAAGGGCAAAATGTGAGGCTCGCAAGGCGCGAAGCTATGCTTCGAGTCAAAACATTTTGCCCTTAATTATTTTAAGACTGAGGAACGTGTAATGGCATTATCACAGCCAGCAACTTTCAATGAAGAATGGTCAGACGAGCGTGTTTTTGCCTATCTTAATCAACTTCCACCCGAAGGTGTAAACGCTGACTTTCACGTGTTATACCATGCCTTCAAACACATGCGTCCAAACGATTATGAACGTTTATTGACTCAATTTGTTGCAGGTGGTCGTGATGTCAATGCCACTAATCCTCAAGGCCAACGTATTCATGATGTGATTGCTGAATTTCCGCGTCAGCGTGAACCATTCTTAGAAGTTTTGGCAAAATTTGCCTAATTCAAATTAATAATAGATTTCTTTCATTGCAGTTTAGATGCTCTTTTTTTCCAAAAAAGAAGTAGTAAAAAGGACTAATGAAATAAATCTAATAAAAAACCTGCTGATGCAGGTTTTTTTATTTATCCTTATTTTAGCGATGGCTAATCAAATAAATGCCAAACGCCGTAAAGATACCACCAGAAACACCATCGATCCATTTTGCAACATTTTGATAAGCAGATTTAAAACTTGGTAAAGAAAATACAAATACCACAAATAAAAACCAGACCAGAGTTTCTACCGCAATAATAATAAACAGCAATGAATGCACATGATCTAATGCAGGATTTGCCAAGAACAAAGAAAATACACTACCAAAATAAATCACGGCTTTAGGATTGGATAAATTGGTCAACAAGCCTTTTAGGAAAAACTTGGTCTCAGTTTTAGGTAAATCAATTGGCGTATTAGTATTTTGAACTTTCTGTTTGGAAAAAGCAGAACGTAGCATTTGAAAGCCGAGCCAACACAAATAAATCCCACCAATCACCAGTAGAATCTGCTTTAACCATGCCATTTTTTCAAAAATGATATTTAAGCCCATCAAGGCTAAGATTGCCCAAAACATGACCCCGACTGTAATTCCTAGAACGACAAATACGGCCTCACGACGCGAACGGCTAATTGCCGTTTGAGAAACTAGAAAAAAATCTGGACCTGGGGTAATCAGAGCGCAAAACTGAATGAACATCAGTGTGATCAAGGCAATAAACATTCATCCCCCAAATAAAGCGCATCTAGAGTTTAAATTTAACATTTTTTTGCATAATTCCCCAGCCATTTTTATGTCTGAACAGCTAATAAAAGTTTATTATTTTTTGATTGACTCAATGATATTGTTAAATTAGATAAATTAATGATGTCTGATAAAAAGTCAGATCATTGATTTTAGCGTTAATATTTTTTTGTTTCAGTTCATTGTTATAGCGAGAAAAAAATGGATAAAGATCACCAACCTAATCCTAATGAAGACATTGAAGTGATTGATCAAGAGCAACTCAAGAACTTGCCTGTCTTTAAAAAATCGGTGCTTGAATATAAAGGATTGGTGACAGCAGAAGAATCTAGCTCCGCCGCTTTACCGGAAAGTTATCCTTATCGTACACGTATGTCACGCAAGACGTATGAAGCCGAAAAGAAACTCCTTCAAATTGAATTACTCAAAGTTCAATCTTGGGTGAAGGATACGGGACAACGTATTGTGTGTTTATTTGAAGGGCGTGATGCAGCAGGTAAAGGCGGCACGATTAAACGTTTTATGGAGCATTTAAATCCACGTGGCGCGCGTGTAGTCGCTCTTGAAAAACCAAACCCTCAGGAAAGTGGTCAATGGTATTTCCAGCGCTATATTGAGCGTTTACCCACTAAAGGTGAAATGGTATTTTTTGATCGGTCATGGTACAACCGTGCAGGTGTGGAACGGGTCATGGGCTTTTGTGAGCCACAAGAATATTTGCAGTTTATGCGCCAGACACCTGAGCTTGAACGCATGCTGGTCAATAGCGGCATTCATTTATTTAAATTTTGGTTTTCGGTCAGTCGTGAAGAACAATTACGTCGCTTTATCTCGCGCCGTGATGATCCTTTAAAGCATTGGAAGCTCTCACCGATTGATATTCAGTCTCTTGATCGCTGGGATGATTATACTGAAGCCAAGAATCAAATGTTTTTCCACACACATACAGGCGACGCGCCGTGGACGATTATTAAATCTGATGATAAAAAACGTGCACGTTTAAATTGTATTCGCCATTTCTTATCTCAATTAGATTATCCAAATAAGGATCTTAAAGTGACGAATCGTGTGGATGACAAAATTGTTCTGATTCCCAATCCACAATTTAAACAAGTGATGGATACGGATTT
>NZ_CP078523.1:571745-592575 GCF_019264745.1 Acinetobacter sp. Colony158
TTAAACTAAAATTTCACGTTTACCGTTTGCACCCATCGCGCTCACTATTCCGTTTTCTTCCATCTGATCAATGATTCTTGCAGCACGGTTATAACCCAAACTAAATTTGCGCTGCAACGAAGAAGTCGACGCTTTACGGGTTTCCAAAACAAAGGCGACACATTGGTCATATAACATGTCACGATCTGAACCACCTTCTCCGCTGTCTTCAAAACCACGTGAAGTAGGTTCTTCATCATAAGGCGTCAGGATTTCATCAACATAGTCTGGATCACCACGCTCACGCCATGCATCACAGATTCGGTTAACTTCATCATCACTGATAAATGCGCCATGTACACGCTCAGGCTCAATTTTACCCGGCCCAAGAAATAGCATATCACCATGACCCAATAAGTCTTCTGCCCCACCCGCATCTAAAATAGTACGTGAGTCAATTTTTGAGTTCACACGTAAGGCCACACGTGTCGGAATATTGGCTTTGATCAACCCTGTAATCACGTCAACCGAAGGCCGCTGTGTGGCAAGCAATAGATGAATGCCCGCAGCACGTGATTTTTGTGCCAAACGGGTAATCATTTCTTCGGCTTTTTTACCGACCTGCATAATCATATCGGCAAATTCATCTGCCACAATGACAATAGAAGGTAAGGGTTGTAAACGTGGTGCACGCTCCTGCGTTGCCGAATCACTTGGCTTCCACGTCGGGTCAATTAAGTCTTCACCATTCGCAATCGCTTCTTCAACCTTACGATTGTAATCCGCAAGTTTACGAATTTTTAAGAACGACATCAGTTTATAGCGACGCTCCATTTCATTGACACACCAGTTTAAAGCACTGACCGCATCTTTCATGTCAGTCACAACAGGCGTCAGCAAATGCGGAATATCGTTGTAGTTGGCAAGTTCTAGCTGTTTAGGATCGATCAAAATCAGACGTAACTGATCTGGCGTATATTTTAATAACATCGATAAAATCATCGAGTTTACCGCCACAGATTTACCAGAACCTGTGGTTCCTGCGACCAACATGTGGGGTGCTTTACCCAAATCAGTAATGACAGGATTACCTGAAATGTCTTTCCCCATGGCCATGGAGAGTAAACCCTCAGGATCTTTAAAAGAAGGCGTTTCTAGCAATTCAATCAAACGTACCATTTCACGAGTACTGTTCGGAACTTCAATCCCGATATAAGGTTTCCCCGGAATCACCTCCACTACACGAACCGATGCCATTGACATAGAACGGGCTAAATCTCGTGAAATATTGGTGACTTTAGAAGCTTTAACACCGGGTGCCAAATCCAGCTCAAAACGGGTCACTACAGGTCCAGGTTGCGCTTCGATCACTTTGGCTTTGACATTAAATTCCTGAAGCTTAATTTCCAGTAATTCCGACAAACGTTCCAATTGCTCTGCGGTAAAGTTGACTTTTTTATTTGGATCCACTTTATCGAGCAACTCAAAACCCGGTAAGGTCGGCAAATCACGACGTTTTTGTGCCACTTGCATAGCACGTGACATCGGTCGACCTGAAATATCTGTTAATGGTGCATCAAAGTCAAATTCATCGAGCTCATCATCAGGTTTACCTGCGGTTTCCTGCCAAGCCTCAATAAATTCTTCTTTAGATAACTTATGATTTAAATCGGTCTGGATCGAAGCTTGAACAAATGGGGTGGATTGCGCATAACTGCTTGTGGTTTGAATTGTAGCTTGAGCTTTAGGTTCTTCATCATCGACCAATAAATCAGTCAGATCATCAAGTTCCTCAGCATAATGCATATTTTTAGGTGTTGATGGGGCAATTGCTGCTTGCTGAATGGTTTGTTCCACCTGCTCAATCAATCCATCTGCATCATGTTCAACATGCACATGCGCTGAGGTATTTTCGACAAATGGCGTATGAATATCAGCTGCTTTATTATTAGGTACAGCCGCCAATAACTCATCAAAAATTTCATCGTCATTCCAATCCAGAGACGATTTTTTTTGAGCTTGAGCAGAATAATCGGTCATTTCAGCGTCAGTCTGGGCCACTTGCTGTAAATGATCATACGGCGAACGCGGTGCTTCTTGCGCATCATCAGCCGCACGAAGTAAGGCATCAATTTCCTGTTTATGATTCAGATCATCGGATTGTAAGGCACGCCAGACTTCTCCAGTTGCGACTAAACGCTGACTATCTTTTTGGAGTTGGTGCGCCTTTTGAATAGTTTTTTCAAATTCCTCAGGATCTTCATCATCTAAAATTTGTTGGTTTGCAGCCTGCTCTTTGGCTAAAACATCATCAAATAATCGTTCTGCGGTGGCATCACTTACATAACCATTTGCTTTGATTGTTGGAGAAGAATGCAATTGTGGCTGAATATCAGACTCAGAACCAGCTACAGAAGTTTCAACTTTTGAACTTGATACGGCCGTGGTTACAGGCGAAGCAATTGTCTTTTTAGGAGGATCCGTCAGATCAAAATCAGACTCATGAGGAGATACATTTTTATAGAACAAATCCTGTAAATAAGCAGGTGTCGCTTTTAATGTCACCCACGTTTTATTCCACTGAATCCCAAAGGCAAATGTGATTAAAACCACCCAAAACACCAATAAGAATAAAGTTGCGCCATAGATGGTTAATAAATGACTCAGGCTTTCTCCGATCTCATAACCAATAATCCCCCCAGAGGCATTATCCAGTGTATCGGCAGGCAGATTCCAGTGTAAATACAATAAGGTAGATGTCGCCAAAATAATAAAAAACTGTGCGGCATAACGAAATGGACGGTTTAAAAAACTGCGTGACCACCAAACCTGTATTGCTTCAATAAACAAAAACAGTGGAATCAGTAAACTTGCCCAGCCTAAAAAGCCAAAGAGCAAATCAGCAATCCACGCCCCTGCCACACCACTTGCGTTAGACACTTGTTGGGTGTCACTTGAAATATGCATCCAGCCGGGATCAAACGGTGTATAGGTCACTGTTGCCAGAAACATATAGATCCCAAAAGAAACCAGAAATAATGTGATTAATAAGCGCTGTGCATAAACACTTGACACCGCAGTCATATACTGTCCTGTAACCCAGTTATAGATTGATCTTGTTATGTCGTAACGTCAAAAGGTCGCTACGAATAAAGGTTATATTATGCACCTGTTCTTACAAAAAAGATGCATGATTGTTTACGCTTGTTGTTAATCTTGTTGTCAGGGGCAATTCACCTGATGACACAACATTAAAGGATTTTTTTAAATTGTCTACAATTGAGACTTTTATCTATATAGCTCAATTCGATTTAGATGATCAATATTATCGACATCAAATCAGCCCCTTTATGATCGACTTTCACGTATAATTTTCTCAATTTTAGTATAAATAAGGAAGCTTAGATGAGCGCTCGTCACTCGCGGTTAATTATTTTGGGTTCAGGTCCTGCGGGCTATAGCGCTGCGGTATATGCTGCACGTGCCAATTTAAAACCTGTTTTAATTGCAGGTTTACAGCTCGGTGGTCAACTCACCACCACAACTGAAGTCGATAACTGGCCGGGTGATCCTGAAGGATTGACAGGGCCTGCGCTTATGGAGCGTATGCAAACGCATGCAGAACGCTTTGGTACAGAAATCCTGTATGACCATATCAATGAAGTTGATCTAAAAACTCGTCCATTCGTGTTAAAAGGTGATATGGGTGAATATACCTGTGACGCACTAATCATTGCGACAGGTGCAACTGCTCAATACTTAGGGCTAGAGTCAGAAGCTGCATTTATGGGTCAGGGTGTAAGTGCCTGTGCAACTTGTGATGGTTTCTTTTACAAAAACCAAAAAGTCATGGTTGTCGGTGGCGGTAATACAGCAGTTGAAGAGGCGTTATATCTCTCCAATATTGCTTCACATGTGACACTGGTGCATCGTCGTGACAGTTTGCGTTCTGAGAAAATTTTACAAGATCATCTATTTGCCAAAGAAAAAGAAGGCAAAATCAGCATTATCTGGAATCATCAAGTCGATGAAGTGTTGGGCGATAATACAGGCGTAACTTCTGTTCGCTTAAAATCGACTCAAGATGATTCAACTCAAACCATCGATGTACAAGGACTATTTGTTGCCATCGGCCACAAACCCAATACTGGCATGTTTGAAGGCCAGCTAGAACTCCGTGATGGTTATATCCAAGTACAAAGCGGAACCAAAGGCAATGCGACTGCAACATCTGTAGCGGGTGTTTTTGCTGCAGGTGATGTGGCTGATAATATCTATCGTCAAGCCATTACCTCTGCGGGTTCAGGCTGTATGGCCGCGCTAGATGCAGATTTCTATTTAGACAGTATCTAAGTGGATGATTTAGACCCTGCAAAAATTAAGTAAGCTACAAAAAACCACCAATAAAGGTGGTTTTTTTGTTTAAGGACACGCTATAACTATTATCTAACTATTTTTTATAAGAATATTTTAATTAAATTACCACATTAAATAGGAAGCTTTATGACTATAACTTGGACCAACGGCTATCAAACAGAAGTAAATTATACCTATGGTTATTATCGAGACTTGAGTCCTAACTATCAGCGTTTTTGTTTATTGCTCAATGGCGTTGATTGCCCAAGCTCTAGTGAAACCCATCAGCATTGTGAACTGGGTTTTGGACAAGGGGTCAGTATTAATATTCATGCAGCGTCCAATGAAGGAACTTTTTGGGGAACAGATTTCAATCCTGCACATGCAGCACATGCCAACCAAGTTGCTGAACATAGTCAGACCGAACATTATTTTTATGATGATAGTTTTGAAGAACTGCTCAACAAACCTGATTTACCTATGTTTGACTCTATTAGCTTACATGGGATCTGGAGCTGGATTAGCTATGAAAACCAACTGATTATTTTAAAATTTATACGAAAATACCTAAAACCGAGTGGCATTGTGTATATCAGTTATAACTGTGTCACAGGTTGGGCCGCGAATATGCCGATCCGTGAGTTATTCCATAGTCATTTCAAATTTAATAGCAAAAGTACCAACCCAATCCAGAAAGTTAAAGATGCGTTAGATTTTAGTGAATCTTTGCTCGCTCAAAATCCATTATTTGTGAAACGCCATCCCCATGCGCTGTCAAAAGTGGGCGAACTAAAAAATCAAAATCCAAATTATCTGATTCATGAGTACTTAAATCAGGATTGGCAATGTTTCTCATTTCAGCAAGTCGTGCGTTTACTGGAAGAAATTAAACTTACTTATGCTGGTTCCAGTGACTTAAATACGCATCTGGATAATATTAATTTTTCTCAGGAGCATCAGGATTTCTTAAATGCGATTGAGCATCCTATTTTTAAGGAACAATGCCGTGACTATTTTGCCAGTACGCAGTTTCGTCGTGATTTGTTTATACGAGGTAAAAATTCACTTACCGCTTTACAAACTCAAGAACGTTTAAGAAATACCGCATTTATTTTACTCAGCTCACCTGAATTTCTGCCTCATGATATTACTGGTTATCTGGGTACATTTAATCTGATCGAAGAAATCTATCACCCCATAGGTCAGCATTTTCTAAAACATGAATATCAGCCACAAACCATTCGGGAACTTGAGTTAGCACTGCCGCAGCTAAATTATGCGCAGATTTTAAATGCGCTGGTCATTCTATCTCATTTAGGTTTTGCTCAACCTTGCCAGAGCATAACCCCAAGTGAAAAAGTTACGGTACAGTGCCAACAACTTAATCACTATTTAATTCAACAAGCCAATTTCCATCAAAATTATCAGGCACTCATTAGTCCCTTGACTGGAATTGGTATTCCAACTGAGCATTTTCATCAGCTATTTTATCGTGCTCATTTTATCGATGGATTAACGACTGCGCATGAATTTGCTCAGTACGTGCAACAGGTTCTCAATCAATTAAACTGGTATGTCTTGGATGCAGATAAAAATACCATTAGCGATCAAGCACAAAGTTTAGCGATTATTGAGAAGAAAGCAGCGGAGTTTCTGGCCGCAGATAAATTAACGATTGCCCGACAACTCAGGCTATTTGCGTAAATGACCTGTTTTATCTGTGTGGATCGGCTAAAATAAGGCCGATCTTTTTTATCGTCTTCCCATCATGCTGCTTCCATCCATGTATCTTTTTCCAGATCCTATTGAGTCTGATCCACAAGGTCAGGGTCTGATTTGTATTGGAGCAGATCTAGAACCATCCACCTTATATGAAGCTTACACACATGGGCTTTTTCCGTGGTTCAATGAAGGCGATCCCATTTGTTGGTGGTGTCCAGAGCCACGCTGTGTGATCTATCCTGATCAATACAAACCCAGCAAAACCCTATTACGCAACATGAAAAAGATGGATTATCGGATTACCATCAATCAAGCATTTGAACGAGTCATGCGTTCATGTGCATTGCCGCGTAATTACACCAGCGAAACATGGATATCTGAGGACATTGTACAAGGCTATGTTGAGCTGTTTCGTGAAGGTTATGGCTACAGTGTTGAAGTTTGGGATGATCAGGAACTCATTGGCGGTTTGTATGGCGTGAGTATTGGTCGAGGCTGTTTTGGTGAATCCATGTTTAGCGTCCGTACCGATGCTTCAAAAATGGCATTTTACGCTTTGATGCTTCTCGGACAGGAAAATCAATTGGCATGGATTGATTGTCAGTTAGTCAATGATCACTTACTTAGCTTGGGTGCCTGTACACTTTCTCGGCAAGAATATTTAAAATCGTTACAAGATGTAATTATTCGCCCCCCTATCGATTGGAAAAATTATCAAGAGCGTGTATTTTCAAGTAAAACGGTTGCCGAAAATGCAAAGTTAATTGAATGATAATAACGAGGGACCAATAATATGAAATCTTATCATCCCAAGTCCCTGCTCAATGATTTGCAGTATTACATCACGCCTCCGCACGACTGTAGTTATCTTGAAAATAAATCTGCGCGAATGGTATTTTTAGACCCGATTCACCGTATCGATGTAGTGACCTTATCTGAACTTTCACGAGTTGGGTTTCGCCGCAGTGGCGATTTTGTTTATCGTCCAGAATGTCATTTATGTCGCCAGTGTCTATCCTGTCGTGTTCCTGCTCATGATTTTCAAATGAATAGCGTGCAGAAAAAAGCATGGAAGCGTAATCAAGATTTGCGCATGCAAATTATGCCAACCCATCAAGCAAGCCAAATACACTACGAACTGTATGAACGTTATATCAATGAGCGGCATGCAGATGGTGATATGTACCCGCCAAGTCTGGATCAATTTGAAAAATTTTTAGTGCATAGCTGTACTGAAAGTTTTTTTATTGAACTCTGGAAAGATGATCAACTAATTTGTGTTTCAACCAGCGACAAAATGGATGATGGTTTATCTGCGGTTTATACTTTTTTTGACCCTAATGAAAGTCGACGCTCTTTAGGTGTTTTTGCCATTTTAAAACAACTGGAATACGTTAAAACGTTAGGACTGGATTATTTGTATTTAGGTTACTGGGTACCGCATTCACAAAAAATGAATTATAAATCTCAGTATATTCCGCTTGAACTTTTACTTGATGGTCAATGGCGTAGACTCAATCGGGCACTTAGCGCAGAAGAAATACAACGTTTGGGTAATTCATTGATGACGACACTGCCTTCCGAATGGAATAATTTGATCGTCGAGTAAATATTATCCATTCCATTAAATAATGCGCTTTATTTAAATCAATTATTTAAATAAAGCCGCAAAATCATCACTACAACTTTTCACCATAATAATCGCATGCTCACGTGTGCCATCAGGTTTTGGATAATAATTGCGTCTTAGATCAATCTGATGAAAACCAGATTTTTCATATAGCTTGATCGCCCCTAAATTACTTTCACGCACTTCTAAAAAAATCTGCACAGGATGGTTTTTGAGTAATTCAATCGACTTTTCTAAAAGTTGATAACCTAAGCCCTGCCCCTGAAATTCAGGATGAATCGCCATTAATAATAAATTCGCTTCATCCAACACAGGCTGCAAAATACAAAAGCCTAGAATCTGATTTTGCTGTTCGATCACGGTACTCTGGTAGGATTCAACCGACTCCAAAAACTGCTGTGCTGTCCACGGATGCGTTTGTACCTGCTGTTCAATTTGGGTAACAGCCTGAACATCGTTGGTTTGCATGGAACGAATCAATATATTTTGCATGTCAGCAATTTAAGCGAATGAAAAGATATCTGATCTTATAGAATCCTACACCATAAAAAAAGGGCAATTCATGCATTGCCCTTTGCATGAGCATTTAACTTTATAAACCCAGTTTGGCTTTCCAATTTTTTAACAACTCAACAGTATCTAAATCATTGGGATGAAATCCAGGTTTAAAATAAGCCAACATCTCACCCGTCATACCCGTAATAATCCCTTTTGACGGGCTATAGGCATATTTATAAATCATCGTTAACTCTTTTAAATTGAGTTTTTTGTCTTCACGTAAAAGACGAACAACAAAAGAAGACTGCGTAACAAAGATCAGCCCCATTGCCACCAGTAATGCGGTATTACGCAAAGCATAAGCTTTTAAACCACGACCAAAAATACCCTCATACACATCGTAAGCCACGGCTTTATGTTCATTTTCTTCAACCGCATGCCAGAGCCACATATATTTCATGGTGTCATCGGTCATAAGTTCCTGAATATGAGGATTACGTAATAGTTCTGAAGCAATCGTTGCGGTAAAATGTTCAAGAGCTGTGGTTGCGGTTAAATCCACCATTTCCTGTGTCATGCCAAAAGGTTTCACTACTTTGGCAAAGACTTTACGACCTGTCTGAATGACCACATTAGTCTGTTTTTCTAATTTATTAACATCATGTCCATACTTTTGTGCTGATGCATTAAAACCTACATGCTCTTGAGTATGCATAGCTTCCTGACCAATGAAAGCACTGATCTCTTTTTGTAGCGCTTCATTGTCTTTAATCGCAGGATGATAACGAACTGCACGGACAGAATCGATAAAGAGTTTTTCGCCATCTGGAAATAAAGCAGACAATGCGGTCATAAAATGGGTCAATCCTGCCGAACCATTCATCCAATATTCAGGTACATGGTCAAAATCAAAATTCATACGACGGACTGGAAAACTTGCACCCGCACGATTTGAAATATTTACCTTAGCATTCATGCTCATTACTCCTCAATGACGCTGACGCCATTGCTATTTATTGTTTGTTTTCTTCGTTGTTATCATACGGTATTGATCAAAAGCCTTAAGTGCAGTTAAGGACACAGAATTATCAGTTTAGGTCATGATGACAAAAAATATGGAGAATGATCTTTTCTAACGAACCTTAAAAAGCTAAATAGCCCAAAAACTATCACAAAAGCATGTCACTAAAGCATTATTTAAATTCAGGCATAAAAAAACGCCCCAAACGGAGCGTTCTTTTACTATAAAGTGATTATGCAGTTACTTTCGCAACAACACCAGCACCTACAGTACGACCACCTTCACGAATCGCAAAACGTAGACCTGGGTCCATTGCGATCGGGTGGATCAATTCTACTGACATTTCTACGTTGTCACCTGGCATAACCATTTCCACGCCTTCTTTCAACTGGATTGCACCAGTGACGTCAGTGGTACGGAAATAGAACTGTGGACGGTAACCATTTAGGAATGGAGTATGACGACCACCTTCTTCTTTAGAAAGTACGTATACTTCTGCGTCAAATTTAGTGTGTGGCTTGATCGCACCTGGCTTAGTCAATACTTGACCACGTTGTACGTCTTCACGCTTAGTACCACGTAACAATACACCACAGTTCTCGCCTGCACGACCTTCGTCAAGCAGTTTACGGAACATTTCAACGCCAGTCACTGTCGTAGTTTGAGTATCACGGATACCCACGATTTCAACTGATTCACCAACTTTAACGATACCYGATTCTACACGGCCAGTTACTACTGTACCACGACCAGAAATWGAGAATACRTCTTCRATTGGCATCAAGAATGCTTTGTCGATTGCACGCTCTGGYTCTGGGATATAAGAGTCAAGTGCAGCAACGAGGTCAAGAACTGATTTCTCGCCGTAYTCGCCAGCATCGCCTTCCAACGCTTTAAGCGCAGAACCACGGATTACTGGAGTGTCATCACCTGGGAAGTCATAAGTAGAAAGAAGTTCACGAACTTCCATTTCTACTAGCTCAAGAAGCTCTTCGTCGTCTACTAGATCGCATTTGTTTAAGAATACGATGATGTAAGGTACACCCACCTGACGWGAAAGAAGGATGTGTTCACGAGTTTGTGGCATTGGACCATCAGTCGCAGCACATACAAGGATCGCACCATCCATTTGAGCAGCACCAGTGATCATGTTTTTAACATAATCGGCGTGGCCTGGGCAGTCTACGTGCGCGTAGTGACGAATTGGAGAATCGTATTCTACGTGTGAAGTATTAATGGTAATACCACGTGCTTTTTCTTCAGGAGCTGAGTCGATTTGTGAGTAATCTTTCGCTTCACCGCCGTAAGTTTTCGCACAGATTGTTGCGATTGCAGCAGTAAGAGTTGTTTTACCATGGTCAACGTGACCAATTGTGCCCACGTTTACGTGTGGTTTATTACGTTCAAACTTAGCCTTAGCCATGAGTTTTTCCTTTATAAACTGCTCATGAGGGTCGCTCATGAGCGCTTGGTTTTTTAACTAAAAATTAGTTTGGGCTTATAGTAATCGAAAGATTACTCGTCGTCACCTTTTTTACCGCCTGACTGGAATTTCGCGATAATGCCTTCCGCCACATTACGTGGAGTCTCAGCATATTTAGCAAATTCCATTGAGTATGTCGCACGACCTTGAGACATAGAACGCATTTGAGTTGCGTAACCAAACATCTCAGCAAGTGGAACTTCTGCTTTAATGGCTTTTGTTCCACCAGGAAGATCGTCCATACCCTGAACCATACCACGACGACGGTTTAAGTCACCCATGATATCGCCCATGTAGTCTTCTGGAGTTTCTACTTCAACTTTCATGATTGGTTCAAGCAAAATAGGATCTGCTTTCATGAAACCATCACGGAAGGCATAAGAACCTGCCATTTTGAACGACAATTCATCAGAGTCGACATCATGGTAAGAACCATCAAATAATGTCGCTTTGATACCCACAACGGGATAACCAGCCAAGACACCATTCTTCATACGTTCTTGAATACCTTTGTCAACCGCACCAAAGAATTCTTTAGGAACTACACCACCAACAACTTCTTCAGCGAATTCGTACTCTTTACCAGCTTCTTCAACATCAAGCGGCTCAAGACGGACATATACGTGACCGAACTTACCTTTACCACCCGTTTGACGTACGAATTTACCTTCTTGTTCAACTGACTTTTTGATCGTTTCACGGTAAGCAACCATTGGTTTACCAATGTTCGCTTCAACACCGAATTCACGCTTCATACGGTCAACGATGATGTCAAGGTGAAGCTCCCCCATACCCGCAATAATCGTTTGACCAGATTCTTCATCTGTACGAACGCGGAATGATGGATCTTCTTTCGCCAAACGACCTAAAGCGATTGACATTTTTTCTTGGTCAGCTTTAGTTTTTGGTTCAACAGCCAAAGAAATTACTGGCTCTGGGAATTCCATACGCTCAAGCGTAATGATGTTTTTCTCATCACACAGTGTATCACCTGTGGTTACGTCTTTAAGACCTACACACGCTGCGATATCACCTGCACGGATTTCATCAAGATCTTGACGTTCGTTCGCATGCATTTGCACGATACGACCAATACGTTCACGCTTAGACTTCACAGGGTTATATACTGGGTCACCTTGTTTAAGGACACCAGAATAAACACGTACGAAAGTCAAGTTACCTACGAATTTGTCATTCATGATTTTGAATGCAAGTGCAGAGAACGGAGCTTCGTCAGATGCTTCACGAGATGCTTTAGTTTCAGCTTTGTCGTCAAGAATACCTTCAATCGCTTTTACTTCTGTTGGAGAAGGTAAGAATTGAATCACAGCATCCAACATACGTTGAACACCTTTGTTCTTGAACGCAGAACCACATAGCATCACCTGAATTTCAGATGCCAATGTACGCGCACGAAGACCAGCGATGATGTCTTCTTTAGAAAGATCGCCTTCTTCTAGGTATTTGTCCATTAACTCTTCAGAAGCTTCAGCAGCTGCTTCAACCATGTTGGTACGCCATTCGTTAGCAGTATCAACAAGATCAGCAGGAATCTCGCCGTATTCAAACTTCATACCTTGAGAAGCTTCATCCCAAATGATCGCTTTCATTTCGATCAGGTCAACAACACCTTGGAACGTATCTTCTGCACCAATTGGCACAACGATAGGCACAGGATTACCGCCTAAACGAGTTTTAACTTGTTCCACTGCACGGAAGAAGTTAGCACCAGTACGGTCCATCTTGTTTACAAACGCCAAACGAGGCACTTTATATTTGTTCGCTTGACGCCATACTGTTTCAGACTGAGGTTGTACACCACCCACTGCACAGTAAACCATGCACGCACCATCAAGAACACGCATAGAACGTTCAACTTCGATCGTGAAGTCTACGTGTCCCGGGGTGTCAATGACGTTGATACGGTGTTGTTCGAACTGATTCGCCATACCAGACCAGAAACAAGTCGTAGCAGCAGAAGTAATGGTAATACCACGTTCTTGCTCTTGTTCCATCCAGTCCATTGTTGCTGCACCGTCGTGTACTTCACCAATTTTGTGAGATACACCTGTGTAGAACAAAATACGTTCAGTTGTTGTAGTTTTACCTGCATCGATGTGAGCAGAAATACCGATGTTACGGTAACGGGTAATCGGGGTTTGACGAGCCATGATGACTTACATTCCTAAATATGATGTTTAAAACAGGACGCACCAATACAGGATTGATGCGCGCGAATACTCACAGTGGGGGCAACTTAAATACCCGCAAATCCCCCGCTAGGGTAAAGTGCGATGTTAAATCGAGATGCGGTACGCATGAGTATTCTCCTGATAAGGGACTGTTTTATCCGCTTAGAAACGGTAATGAGAGAAGGCTTTGTTCGCTTCAGCCATACGGTGCACGTCTTCACGTTTTTTGATTGCAGCACCTTTGCCTTCAGCTGCATCAAGCAACTCGCCAGCAAGACGTAAAGCCATAGTTTTTTCAGAACGCTTTGCAGCAGCATCTACTAACCAACGCATCGCTAGGGCAGTACGACGGGATGGGCGCACTTCCATAGGAACTTGATAAGTAGCACCACCAACACGGCGTGCTTTTACTTCGACCATAGGGCGAACTTTTTCAAGCGTAGCTTCAAAAAATTCAACTGGGTCTACTTTATTTTTTTCTTGAACGCGGTCTAAAGCACCGTAAACGATACTTTCTGCAATCGATTTTTTACCGTCTTGCATAACGTGGTTCATAAATTTAGCGATTGTTTGGCTGCTGAATTTTGGATCTGGAAGGATCTCACGAGCAGCGACTACGCGACGTCTTGGCATTTTAAAACTACCTATAAATATGACACTTCAGGGTGATCCAGCAGATTGTGCAAGTGTCATGCACGCTACGCTGGCCTTACTATACGTCGCTTGAATTTCAATTTGAAATCTGGACAAGCGAAACGCTAAAGGATTGCAGCTTGGAACGACTTAAGAATTACTTCTTAGGACGTTTCGCACCGTATTTAGAACGAGACTGGTTACGATCTTTCACACCAGCACAGTCTAAAGAACCGCGAACGGTATGGTAACGTACACCTGGTAAGTCTTTAACACGACCACCACGGATAAGAACAACACTGTGCTCTTGTAGGTTATGACCTTCACCACCGATGTAGCTAGAAACTTCAAAACCAGAAGTTAAGCGAACACGGCAAACCTTACGCATTGCTGAGTTAGGTTTTTTAGGGGTAGTGGTATAAACACGTGTACATACACCACGACGTTGTGGACAAGCCTTCAACGCAGGAACTTTGGATTTTTCAACCAAAGTTGTGCGACCCTTACGGATCAACTGATTTGTTGTTGCCATATGGCAATTCTCCCGTTAATAAAAAACCTCAAAAAGAAAACACCTCTTTTTGAGGGCATACAATTGTAAGCCAAGATATAAAAATGGTCAACATTGGCATGGTTCGCAAATGTTGACCATTTCTGGCATTGCTGCGCTTTTTATTGTTCAGCACCCTAACAGGCTTTGTTTAAGTTTTGATGACAAAAAAACTCTATTCAGTTTTAGGTTTAACGCTACGCTTGCGCTTCGGTTTAGCAACCTCAGCTTCAACATTAGCCTCTATCGCTTCTAATTCAGGCACTGGTGCAGTTTTTTCAGTCAAGGCAGGCTGTTGCTCAGTTTGCTCGTGCGGCTCAACGTATTGTTCAGCCAATGAATGAATACCCTCTTCAACCTTTTGCGCTGAATCCTGCTGTGTTGGTGCAGTCCGAGGCTTACGCGCTTTAACTGTGACTTTCTTTATGCTTGCTGAAGTTGTCGGTACATCAACGCCTTGTTTAATTTCCTGAGTACTAGGTTGCTCTAGTTGCTGAGAAATGGCTTGAGTATTGGGACTGATCAATGAATGCTTGGCTTTTCCAACCTGTTGTTCCAAGGCTAAATATGCCTTAAGTGGCGAAATCTGTGCATCAGGATGTTGTAATAAATAATGACGTGCACCACCAAAAATTGCCTGAGATTTTTGCCCAGCATCTTCAATTAAACGCCAGCTATAAATCGCACTCACCGTTGCTCCTGCAAGTGGACTTAATTTTCCAATCGCAGAAAACTTAGAAAAACCATTTAACCATTTATACTTAAACTGTCCCTGATCATCAACCAACCATTTTTTCAAAAACTCAGTATCATTAGTTGAACCTAAAAGTTGCTGAAACTGCGATAAATCATGAGTTTGGAGCATATTTTTTAAAGTCTTGATCGCCATGAGCAATGTTTGCTTTTCTGCAACCAATCCCAAATCAATTTCTTTAAAAACAAATTCAACAATATCTTGCTCTTGTTGTTGGTTCAGTTCAAAACCATGCGCGCGACCTGTCTGATAGATCGTTCTTAACGCCAATGCCAGTGAAAAAGGCACATCAACCGCAGCACCGACTATACCTGTTGCACCACTGACCGCACCTTGAGCAACAGCTAAAATTTTATTTTGTTCAATCAATGCCTGACTGATCCGTTGTGAACGATCAGGGTTATTTTGAAGTTCTTGTAGTGACTTCGCACCTGCCTCTTCCAAAACCTTAGTGGCAGAGCTGGTTTGTTCGGTAAAATCATTTAATCGATCAAATAGATAATCTGAAATTTTTTCATTAATTTCTGGCGATAAAAAACTGGCCACACTGTAAATGCGATTGTAATGACGACCTAATAATTGCTGTGAGACTTTAGGTAAATGCTGACGCAACATTTGCTGTGGATTTTCGTATTGTTCAACTTCCAATGGATTTTTTACACGCGCGCTTCCATCCACTGTACGTGCCTGATCAACAGCCGTGTTTATTTTTGAAACTGTGCCAGGTGCAACATGACCTAAAGCATTTAAACCACTGGAACTGAGCTTTTTAGCCACTCCAAACGCCGTGCCAAGCAAACTTTGCGATTGATTATTATTAGAATTTGTCATCAAGTACCTCTATGTTTTGATTCTTGCATTTAGTGATAAATACTAGGTGTAGTGTGGACTTATCTCAACTTTAATCTGTTTCTTTTGGTAAAGCATTGTCTCAAATAACTTAGATAGCGCATGATTTTTGTCTTTGTGCAATGCGCATAAAATTTGCCATAAGAATTGAAAATTCTTTCTGTTATCATGATATCAATCTCAAACATGAGTGACGCAATTCTTCGGGCTTTAATCTCCCTCTATCAATAATGTCGAATTTCGTCGCACTCAAAACCATCACCATATAAGGGATCTGTAGATGAAACGTGTTGTAATCACTGGCATGGGGATTAACTCATGCATCGGTAACTCCTTGGAAGAGGTCACTCATTCACTTCAAAATGGAATCTCTGGGACACGTTTTAACCCATCTTATGCTGAACTCAACTTTAAGAGTCATGTTAGCGCAGCAGCGGAACAAAACTTTGATCATATTGATCGTAAAATTAAACGGTTTATGGGCGTATGTGCGATGTACGCATACAATGCAGCGGTCGATGCTGTGCAACATGCTGGCTTAAAAGTCGAAGATTTAGCAGGTAATCCGCGTTATGGTATCGCGGGTGGTAGCGGTGGTAACTCAACACATTCTGTGGTTGAAATGGTTGAACTGCTTGAAGAAAAAGGTGCACGTAAAGTCGGGCCTTTCTTCGTACCGCGTAATATGAGTAACACCATCACAGCAAACGTAGGCGTTGCTTTTAAATTGCAGGGCGTGGCTCACTCTATTACCAGCGCATGCGCAACTTCTGCCGATGCGATTGGTTATGCCTTTAACCTGATTCAACTTGGCAAACAAGATTTAATGCTTGCGGGTGGTGGTGAAGAAGACCACTGGTCACAAAGTTTATTGTTTGATGCCATGGGTGCATTATGTTCAAAATACAATGATACGCCTGAAACTGCTTCTCGCCCCTATTCAGCAGACCGTGATGGTTTTGTGATTGCGGGTGGTGGCGGTTTCGTGGTGCTTGAGTCACTTGAACACGCTCAAGCACGCGGTGCAAACATTCTTGCTGAAGTCGTAGCGTATGCGGCAAACTCTGACGGAGCAGACATGGTTGCCCCAAGTGGTGAAGGTGCAACACGTTGTATCCTAATGGCACTAGATGAAGCCAAACAACATGGTGTCGAGAAGATTGACTATGTCAATACACACGGTACTTCGACACCAGCGGGTGACGTGACCGAGCTCAAAGCCATGGAACGCGCATTTGGTGAAGGTCAAGTTCCAGCGATCAGCTCAACTAAATCGATGACAGGTCACAGTTTGGGCGCAGCAGGTGTACAAGAGGCGATTTATTCTGTCCTAATGATGCAAAATGACTTTATCGCACCGAACATTAACGTGACTGAATTGGATGAAGGCGCCAAAGGTTTTGATATCGTACTTGAAAAACGTGATGCAAAACTGAATACTGTCATGAGTAACAGTTTTGGCTTTGGCGGCGTAAATGCCTGCCTTATTTTCAAGAAGTGGGATGCCTAATATCCCACTAGGGATAATCGATGGATGCACCGACTGATGCTTTCCTTTGGGTAAAAGCATTACATATCATAGCTGTAGTATGCTGGTTCGCGGCATTGTTTTATTTGCCTCGCCTCTATGTCTATCATGCCATGAGCGAAGACACAATTAGTCATCAACGCTTTGAAGTGATGGAACGCAAACTATATCGGGGAATTATGTGGCCATCCATGATTGCCACTTTAATTACTGCTCATTTTTTGGTGGACTGGGGTGATGCCACACAGCATTATCATCAGGCGGTATGGTTTTATCTTAAAGTTGCTTTAGTTGCGCTTTTAGTGATTTACCACTTTGTCTGTGGTTACTATCGCAAAAAACTGATTGGCAATGCGCATTATAAATCACATAAATTCTGGCGTTTTTTTAATGAAATGCCAACCCTGATTTTATTTGCTGTTGTCATTTTGGTGGTGGTTAAACCACAATTTTAAAATAGATCATACGCGTCGAAAGCCTCAGTTGACCTGAGGCTTTTTTGTGATCCATTTCTGTCTAATCTTATGATTTAAAGGCGTAGAATAATATTTTTCAATCAACCAGCTAAAAACAAAAGTTCCCACAAAAAAGATTAGCAGCAACATGATTTTCTGATCGGGCAAGGTGGTTTTAGGAAAATACAAAACTTTGATCAATCCCAAAATAATCAGATGAAATAAATACATTTCGTAGCTGCGCTGTCCAATCCACACCATGATTTTTGAAACAATCGAAAGATGATGGGCTTGTGGACGTTGAGCAAAACAGAAAATCAAGATTGCTGTTAATAACGCAAATACAGTCACACTCCATGTACTCACCTCTTTAATGGGCGCATAGAGATATAACATGCTCATCAAAAAAACCAACACAGGAATTATCCATTTCATCTGGACAGCTTGGATCGAAAATTTCTGAGCAAACAAAGCCGTTAAACAGCCAATCGCAATACCATCAAAACTCGAGAAATAATGATAAAGATATGCCCCACTTTCTTCACCATAATGCAGTGAACGGAAATATGGTGCATAGGCAACAATCAATACAAGAAATAAAACAAAGGCTTTGCCTCTAGCCAATGTTAAACATAACAATGGAAATGCGAGATAAAAAACCTCTTCAACAGAAAGTGACCATAATACGCCAAGCGCATAATTGACCCAACCATATTCAATAATCAGAATATTCATCCAAAAGGTAAAGGCTGCAAAAACCGTCAAGCCATAAGGAACTTCAATACCATTCGGTGTTTGGTTTAAAAATGGCTGGAGTCCTAAGCACCCCAAGATGGTCACCATTGCAACCAAAAGTACCAAACAGGGAATAATCCGTGCCACACGGCGAATATAGAAATTTTTAAGTTGTATCTGTGCTAGGCTACCGTTTCTTTGTAAGGTATGTTGGGTAATTAAAAACCCCGAAATCACAAAAAATATCGTCACACCATAATTACCATTACGAGCAATTAAAGTACTTAAAGGCTCTCCAAACACTGAAATGCCTAACCATGTATCATGTAACTTATAAGGAATATTAAAATGATGCAGTAACACCAAAAGAATAGAAACACCTCTTAAGATGTCAATTTTATAATTTCGCATAGGTTTCAAAGTTGTTCAGCCAACGGAATCATCCCTTGGGTCTAGCTAAAAATAGATCAACGGATTCGTTTTTTATTGGGTTGGATAGACTAAGAAGCCAAGTGCTTGCGCCTGAGCCAATTGTTTCTGATCGATACTAAATATTGCAACTTTACCATCTGGCGCACCACACATCTGAGGTCTCATCATGCCATCATGTCCAATAGATTCGGCATAGACGTGGATATGTTTTGTCTGCAATTGTTGTTTCAATACTGAAATAGCCAAACCTTGCTGTTCGCACTGTTTCCCTTGAAGTGATTTGGCCACCTGTACCCGCTTGCCAGAATCAGCGTTTGGAAATGCATGGCAAGCTACTAAACCCGATATTAACACAGTGCTGAGGACTAAATTTTTCAACATGAGTACTCCCTAATACTTATGACTTATTATTGGGACATCATCATAAAATAAAGTCTAACCAGATGCTGTTCGGATTTGGTATTTATCCATTCAGGTCAATAGATCAAGTAATTGCTTAAAACTTTTGATTTTATATTTGGGCGCCGCCAGATTAAGCTCTTGCTCTGAGCCATAACCATACTCAACCGCAACTGTTTCAATGCCATGACGACGCGCACCCAAAATATCATGTTCACGATCCCCAACCATTAAACATTCAGCAGGATTTAATTGTTCTTTTTCGAGTATGTACGCGATCAAATCACCTTTATTTGTTCGCTCACCTGTCAACTCACTTCCATAAGGATGGGTGAAATATTGTAATAATTCAAAATGCTCTAAAATACGCACCGCATAGACATGCGGCTTTGCAGTGGCTAAATACAATTGATAACCTTGATTTTTAAGTGTCTTCAAAGTCTCAATGACATCGGGATAGAGTTCATTTTCAAATAAACCTGTCACTGCAAAACGCTCACGATACCCTAATAAAGCCTGTTCAGCCAAATCATGAGTTACATCGACATTGATCAGTTTGGCGAGTGAAGCTTTTAACGGCGGCCCAATGATCCAGTCAATATTTTCATGATCGGCAATTGGAAAGCCCACTTTATTTAAACCATAACGGGCTGAAGTGGTAATTCCGACTCTTGGGTCGGTTAATGTTCCATCCAGATCAATCAAAATATGTTTTACGGTGTTCACAAGTTATACTCAAATCAGCTACAGGCGAATTCCCATCAAAATCCTATTAAAAATAGGGTCGAGACTTTACTCAAACTTGCCTATACTAACGCAAATCAAATCGTTTAAGGATAATAACTGTGCGCCCAACCGTACTTTGTTTCTCTGGTCTCGATCCTTCTGGCGGTGCAGGATTACAAGCCGATATTGAAGCCATCGGACAAAGTGGTGCACATGCTGCCATTGCCTGTACAGCACTGACCATCCAAAACTCACAACAGGTTTTTGGCTTTGAAGCCACATCCAAAGAATTGTTACTCGCCCAAGCCAATGCTGTGGTTGAAGACTTACCCATTAAATGCGTCAAATCTGGCATGTTAGGCACAACAGATAATATCGCGGCACTTGCGCAATTTTTACGTGAGCATCCAGATTATCTTTATGTACTAGATCCTGTTTTAGTTGCTAACAGTGGTGGTTCTTTAGGAGATCAGGCTACTTTGGTTCAAGCTTTTGTTGAACTAATTTCACTTGCCACAATTTTGACACCAAATACAGTGGAACTACGTGCGTTAACAGGACTAAATGACTTAGAAGCAGCGACCCAGAAATTATTTGAAATGGGTGCTAAAGCCGTTTTGGTTAAAGGCGGTCATGAAGACACACCCGACTATATTCGCAATATTTTATATATGAATGGTGAACGTATAACTGAAAGCACTTGTCCACGTTTGGAAGGCGAATATCATGGTTCAGGTTGTTCTCTGGCAAGTTATATTGCAGGTCGTCTAGCGTTAGGTGATGATTTGAAAATTGCAGTACAACATGCCGAAGTTTGGCTATTTGGCGTGTTAAAAAATGCTGAAACGCCTGTTCCGAATGGGCAAAAGATTCCAAAACGATTTTAAA
>NZ_CP078523.1:592636-601216 GCF_019264745.1 Acinetobacter sp. Colony158
TTATTGCGGAATACGCAACACCTGACCTGGATAAATATCATCAGCATCCTTTAAAAGAGGCTTATTGGCTTCAAAAATTTTATTGTATTGGTTTGGATCACCATAATATTCTTTTGAAATTTTCGATAAATTATCGCCAGATTTAACCGTGTAAAATTTACTTTCAGGCTCAGGTGTTTCAACCGTCATTTGATCATCTACTTTGGCAACATGATCAATATTTCCCACAGCCAATACAATTTTTTCCTTGTCTGCTTGACTCTTGACCTTACCCTGAATCGTCGCCAAATCTGTGGTGCTGTTATAGTTCACCACCAAACCTTCTACAGGCAAACCTAAACTTTTAATATGCGCCAAAAGCTGATTTGCAATCTCTTGTGCTGTCGGTTCAGCAGGCGTTGCAGCGGGTTGTTCAGTTTTTGCCTGATTTTTCTTACCGATACCTTTTACGAAATCAAAAAGACCCATGATTGTCTCCTGTAATGATTATTGTCATCATGAAATAAATTTAAAGCCCTTATAGTTATACTCAAAAAATATCTCGATTTTGGTATATGTTCACTTCAATCAAGTAACAGTATGTAATTTATTTAACCAAATTTTTTAGGATCAGTTGTTATTGAACAATTTAAATTTTAGCTCAGCCATAAAAAAACCACCTTGCGGTGGCTTTTATCAACACTGATCCATTAACCTAATTTCTTGGTTACATAATCAATTGCTGATTGAACAGTTGTGATTTCGTTAGAATCTTCATCAGGAATGGTGATGTCGAAGTCATTTTCGAAAGACATAACAAGTTCAACTAGATCAAGAGAGTCAGCACCCAAATCATCCATGAAAGATGCTTCGTTTTTGATCTCTTCAACTTTCATACCAAGTTGTTCTGCAACTGCTTGCTTAACACGTTGTTCGATATCGCTCACAGGAATTCTCCTCATTGCTTGTGGCGTTTTTAATTGCCGTTAGTTTAATTGAATATTGAATATTTTAAAAGTTTATCCATCAGCCTTAGGCCATGTATAAACCACCATTTACATGTAATACCGTACCAGTAATGTAACTTGCTTTATCAGAAGCGAGGAAACTTACTGCATTTGCGATATCTTGTGGTTCGCCAAGACGACCCAGCGCAACCTGATCACTCATTTTTTTACGAAGATCTTCGCTTAAGCTATCTGTCATTTCAGTTGCAATAAAACCGGGTGCAACACTGTTTACCGTAATCTGGCGACTACCCATTTCCTTGGCAAGACTGCGACTAAATGCCTCAATACCTGCTTTGGCTGCTGAATAGTTGGCTTGACCTGGATTCGCAAAATGCGCAACCACTGAACTCACATTGATAATACGTCCAAAACGGGCTTTGGTCATGCCTTTTAGCACACGTTTCGATAAACGATAAACCGCTTTTAAATGAATATTTAAAATGTCGTCCCAGTCATCTTCAGACATACGCAGTAATAAATTATCACGCGTGATACCTGCGTTATTGACCAGTACCAACACAGGACCATAGTTCTGCTCAATGTTTGAGACAACTGCTTCAATTTGATCCAGATGACGAACATCGAGTGCCAACCCTATGCCCTGCTCTGCAAATTGTGCCGTTAATTTTTGAGCACCTGATTCACTTGTTGCCGTGCCCACTACAAAAAAACCGTCTTGAAGAAGTTGCTGTGCAATTGCCGCGCCGATACCACGGCTCGCACCTGTCACCAAAGCAACTTTACGTTGTTGTGTCATGCAATTTTTCCTTCAGCCACTAAAACTGCGCTTAGGGCATCTTCCATACGACCTTTGGTATCGATCGCAAATGCTTTTTCAATATTTGGCAAACGTTTCGCAAGGTTACTCAGCACTGTACCCGGACCACATTCCACCACATACTGAATCCCTTGATCTTGCAGGTATTGCATGGTGCGTGTCCATTGTACTGACTGATACAATTGAGCCGTGAGTGCCTGACGCAATTGAGCAACATCGGTGGCGATTGCCGCGTTGACATTTTGTATTACAGGTATATGAGGTAGCTCAATGGCAGTTTGTTCCAATGCTGCTGCGAATTGTTCTGCCGCAGGTTTCATTAATGAACAATGTGATGGTACAGACACAGGCAAAGCAATGGCTTTACCAGATTGCTCTTTGGCAAGTGCCATGACATCATTCACCAATACAGTCGAACCTGCGATGACCACTTGACCTTGTGCATTGTAATTTGCAGCTTCAACCGAACCCTGTCCAGATGCAGATACGCTTTGGCAGAGCTCTAGCACTTTCTCGTCAGGCAATCCCAAAATTGCAGCCATGGCGCCTTGACCTTGTGGAACAGCACTTTGCATCAATTTACCGCGTAAATTGACCAATTTCACTGCATCAGCAAGGCTTAATGCTTGTGCTGCAACCAATGCACTGTATTCACCCAGTGAGTGTCCTGCCAAATATTTAGGTGCAATACCACCCAAATCTAGCCATACACGCCATAAAGCAATACTCGCAGTGAGCAATACAGGCTGAGTATTTTCAGTCTGATCAAGACCTTCACCACTTTGCGCAATCTGCCACAAATCAAAACCAATTGCTTCTGAAGCTTCAGCAAAAGTCTCTTGCACACCACTAAACTGTTCGGCAAGTTCAGCGAGCATGCCGACTTTTTGCGACCCCTGACCTGGGAACAAAAATGCAGTTTTGGTTGCTTGAGCCACTTGCTCGAGTCGTTTAGCAGACATATAAAAATCCTTTACTTCGTCTTAGCTCGTTTCCGAGGCGGAAATTTAACACTTATTGAATCAATTGATAATTGCGAAAAGCAACAAAAAAAGGGAGCTTTCGCTCCCATTTTTTCTACACTTAAGCATCACGCTTTTATGCAAATTGGCTCAATTATTCAGCATCAGCTGCTTTAGCGAATAATTGACGACCACGGTAAAAACCATCTTTAGTCACGTGGTGACGACGATGAGTTTCACCTGTAGTTTGGTCTACAGTTAATGCATTCTCGGTTAAAGCGTCATGTGAACGGCGCATGTCACGGCGAGAGCGACTTTTACGGTTTTGCTGAACGGCCATGATGGCTCCTTACAAAGATCGAAAAAATGGATCAGAACAAATTCAGTTGTCTTAACTCAACATAATAACACAAATTGTGTTATGGATTAAGTTTGCCTTTCAAACCTGCCAAAACGTCAAACGGATTATCACGTTTTTCTTCGACAACATTCTCAACGGCTGGTTGATGCTTATGCTCACAAGACACATGCTTAGGAGATAAAGGCATCAACAATAACAGTTCATCTTCTATGAGTGACAGTAAATCAACAGTGGCAGGAGTGGAAAAATCACCCTTTGTTGAAGATTCGCTTTCGCCCAAGACGATGAAATCAGCATCCTCATCCAAGCGCTCTATCAGTGACTCATCATCAACCAGTGCGAGACGGAAGTCTGAAACAAGAGGAATTTCCACAGGCTCCAGACAACGCTGACATTCCAGTGGAACTTTTGTTTCAACATGACCATCAAACCACACAACGCGATGATACGCATCCATTGATAGCTTACAGTCTATAGAGATCAATTGATCATTAATTGATCCAACAGCTTCACGAGCAATACGAGCAAAGCGAGACAATGGCAGTGTTCCTGACCATGTAAAGCCCTGCTCAGCCCATTTAAACGGCTCAATCTGTGCCGGAAAGGTATTTGCTGACATAATTAAGGCGGCAATTCTACAAATTCATCGGTACTCTGTCAAAGATTAAGATACAATTTTGTACTAATTTAGACAGAACTCATGGTAACACAGCAATGCACCTGTTGCAGCCGCAACCTGAAGTAACAACTTCATTACTTGTTAGCACCCATTCAACCCATCAGTCTGCCCTGTCGTCTAATACAGTGCAACTCTCACCGTGGCAAAGCCTACAAACAGAACACGATCAGGTTGATTGGCTTATTTTACACTTTAATCACTGGTTTTCCCATCAAAATGTGACGCTGGTCAAAGGAGATTTTGAACCCGAATATTTTCCTGCGCAAAATCAAGCACCCGCTAGAATTCAGTTTGCTCATGGTTTTTTTAATAGTGCCTTACATGAAATTAGTCACTGGACGATTGCAGGGGCAAAACGACGTTTATTGCCTGATTTGGGCTATTGGTATGCGCCAGATGGTCGAACGCTTGAACAACAACAGCTTTTTGAACAAGTCGAAATTAAACCGCAAGCAATTGAGTGGTTCTTTGCTCAAGCTTTTGGTCGCAAATTTCGAGTATCTTTAGACAATTTAACAGGTGAAGGTGGCGACGGAACATCGTTTAAAGATCGTGTTTTTACTCAGGTACAGGCTTATTTTTCAGGTGAAGCAAAACTACCATCTGATGCAGCGTATTTTATTCAATGTATTTGCAGCTGTACTCGTGACGGTAAAATTTTACAATCTGATGAATTTAAACGTGAATTGCTTGATTAAATCTGCTTTTAATTACACAACCGCAACTTCTCATCACGTACTGAATCTATTCAATGTGATTAAATAAAAGCGGTCATCAGATTCTTTTTGTCTTTGTTTAATCCCTGTTCATTTTTCTTTTCAAGGGAGAAATAAAAGGACTGATGACAGAAATCTATTGGATAGAAGTGACACTTTACAACAATAACATTTGACTCAGGAGGATCCAGATATGTTGCATTTGCATATTCATCCAGAAAATCCACAAGCCCGATTGATTACTCAGGCCGTTGAACGTATCCGTGCAGGCGAAGTAGTGGTCTATCCAACCGATGCCGCCTATGCGATTGGTTGTCAGATTGGCAATAAAAGCGCAATGGAGCGTATTGCGCAAATTCGTGGACTTGGCCCAAAACATCAATATGCGATTATGTGTTGCGATTTATCAGATATTGCCACTTATGCCAAAGTCGATAATGCCATGTATCGTTTATTGAAAAATAATACACCAGCAATCACCACTTTTATCTTGCCAGCCACCAGCGAAGTTCCAAAGCGGTTAATGCACCCCAAAAAGAAAACTATCGGGCTACGTATTCCGACTAATCCTATCTGTCAGGCATTGTTACAAGAATTAGGTGAACCCATTTTGACCAGTACCCTGATCTTACCGGGTCAGGAAGATCCATTGGATGATCCTTATGATATTGAAAATCAATTATCTAAGCGGATTGATGTGTTTATCGATGGAGGATTTGGCACATTGACCACCACCAGTATTGTAGATTTGTCTGGAGACCATCCTGAGGTTGTTCGTCAAGGCGCAGGTGATGTGAGTGCGTTTGAGTAAGCATTCATAGCCACCTTACAAAGGACGAAATTGTTCAATCACATCATTTAAACGTTGTTTTTGCTTGGCATGTTCATCAAAGTTATCAGGGCTTAGCCAGACATCATAGGCAGATTTCAATTCAAACCACTCCTCGTCAATGATTGAAAACCATGCTGTATTGCGGTTACGTCCTTTTGTTACTCGATCTTGGCGAAATAGTCCTTCAAAATAAAATCCAAAGCGTAATGCCGCACGTTTTGAAGGCTCATTCAAGTCATCACACTTCCATTCGATTCGTCTAAAATTGTAATCAAAACACTGTTTAAGCAATAAAAAGACAGCTTCTGTAGCAGCGGTTGTATGTTTTAAGCGATGTGAAAAATACACGTTGCCAATTTCAATGGCAGCATGCGCTAAACGTGGATTGAGCAATGCGATCCAACCCACGACTTCATCATTCATCTTAATTAGATAATGATACGAAGGATGAAACCCAAATACATTTTGCAGGGCATGCTTCAACTCATCGCGACTTTGAAAACCCTCATAGGGTAAATATGTCCAACACCGTGCATCTGGTTCAGTGCTAATCGTTTGCCAAAGTTGCTCTAGCTCCAAATCATTTGGACAGGTATCAGAAAGAGGAAGTAATTCCACAAATTGTCCTGTTAATTTCTCATATTGATAACTTACAGGTAATAATTGTTGAACCTGAAATCCAACAGGTTGTTGGTACAAATTTAAGTTTGATTTAAAATAATTTTTCATTTTAATTATGCCCTAAGTCTAGTCTATTGATCCGACCACATTTCTAAACAAAATAACACTATCACAAAACCTTGAGCGTATTTAGGTATAAAATAGTGTTTATTTATTTATGGTTTTAATGCTTTTAACAATTTATTAAAGTCTGAATTTCCATTAGAATAAAAGCCATTCTAATCTCCTTCTCTTTATGGCATTTATGCTCAATATGTCTAAAGTGACTCATGCTTTTGAAAATTCGCGTGGCCTATAACTGTAATGAACCAAGCTTTGAATCATTCATCGGAAGCCTTGCCGCAGATTCGCGTATTGGACGAATGGCAAGATGTTATTCCTGAAGATTTATATATTCCGCCTGCTGCTTTTGAAATTTTACTCGAACATTTCGAGGGACCCCTCGACTTCCTGATTCACCTAATTCAAAAAAATGGTTTTGATTTATTACAACTCGATATTGCCCCTATTGCGACTCAGTACCTTTCTTATATGGATGCAATGAAGTCTCTCAATATTGAATTGACCGCAGACTATATGGTCATGGCAGCGTTGTTGGCTGATCTTAAATCACGATTACTCCTTCCTAAACCCACATCAATCACTTTAGAAAAAGATCCTAAACAGGAACTCATTGATCGTTTAGAAACCTATTTGCGTATTAAGCAAGCTGCCGAACGTTTAGGACAGTTTCCAGTACTAGATCGGGATACTTTTAGTCCCAATGTCGGCTTAGGTCATACAGCACCTGTGTATGAAGGATATGATGTCGAAAGCTTACGCGATGCACTGTTTTGTGTATTTAATCGACCTGAACCTGTCATGCATACGGTTGAACAAGAACCTGTTTTACTTGAAGAACGTATTGCGTTTATTCAGGAAAAAATTAGCTCTGGGTCTGTTTTAGTATTTGAGGAATTATTAAATCCAGTACAGGGTCGGATGGGCATGGTTGTGACCTTTATGGCCGTATTGGAACTGACGCGCCAACAAATAATTAGAATTGTTAGCGCAGGTATTGATGCGCCACTCTCGATTCAGGGAGCGCAGCTATGACTCTCGATCAACAACTGGCGATGTCACCTGAAGACATGCATCATGATGTGTTATTGCAAATTGAAGCGATTTTATTTGCCAGTGATGCACCAGTGTCACTTGCACGATTAAAACAAGCCTTTCAGGATCAATATAATAAACCGCAATTACGTCAGTTTTTACAACAGCTTGCTGTCTTACAACATGGGCGATCTATTGAACTGATTGAAACTGCTCAAGGCTTTCGGTTTCAGGTTCGATCAAAATATCGTAATATAATCACACAAGTTTGGCCTGAACGCCCAACCAAGCTCTCACCGTCATTGCTCGAAACCATTGCCGTGATCGCCTATCATCAGCCAGTCACGCGCGCGGATATTGAACAGATTCGTGGTGTTACCAACAATAGTCAGATTTTGCGCACATTATTTGACTGGAACTGGATTAAAGAATCGGGTTTTAGAGATTTACCCGGAAGACCTGCGTTGTTGATTACAACGCCCCAATTTTTGAACGCTTTTGGCCTAGCATCTTTAGGTCAATTGCCTCCCCTACAGGATGCCAAGGAAGCTTTCATGACACTGGATGCCAATGCAGCCAAGTCTTGAATAGGTGAACTGTTGACAATTAATTCTAAGGTTGTGCTGTCATGAGTGAAAAGTTGCAAAAAGTATTAGCGCGAATCGGTCTCGGTTCACGTCGATATATGGAAGAGGTTATTGCCGCAGGTCGCGTCAGTGTAAATGGTCAGATTGCGCAGGTAGGCGAACGAATCGAACCAGGTGATGAATTACGTATTGATGGTCGTAAAGTTCAGTTTCAAGTCGAAGATGAAATTCGTCGTCGTGTCCTGATTTACTACAAACCTGAAGGTGAAATCTGTTCCCGCAACGACCCTGAACAGCGTCCAACTGTGTTTGAGCATCTCCCTCAAATTGCTAATGATCGTTGGGTCATGGTAGGCCGTCTGGACATTAACAGTACAGGTTTATTGCTTTTTACAAATGATGGTGAACTTGCCAATCGTTTAATGCATCCTTCCAATGAAGTTGAACGTGAATATGCAGTTCGTGTCATGGGTGAGGTTACTCCGCAAATCCGTCAAACCCTTTTAAATGGTGTAGTACTGGATGATGGCCCTGCCAAATTCGAGTCATTTTCAGAGCTCGGTGGTGATGGGATCAACCGTTGGTATCAGGTTGTGGTTAAAGAAGGACGTAACCGCGAAGTTCGTCGCTTATTTGAATCACAAGGTTTAAAAGTCAGTCGCTTATTACGTACCCGTTATGGCACTGTAATTTTGCCACGTGAACTGCGCACTGGCCGCTGGATGGAACTAGATAAAGCAGATATTGATAACCTGACGAAGCTGGTTGAACTCAAACCACGCCAAGGTACTGGTCTGTATGGCATGGCGAAACGTCGTACTGAACGTATGGTTGAAAAACCAATGGCAGCACGTCGCGGTGGTTACTTACGTCAGCAAAAACGTGATACAGATGATCAAA
>NZ_CP078523.1:602652-603314 GCF_019264745.1 Acinetobacter sp. Colony158
TCAATCCACTTCGCTTCTGGAAAATTGTGTTTTAAATAATGTTTTAAATATTGAGCGGTATCTTTTGAAATAATCTCATCCTGAGATTCATCATTTAAATTATAAGCCAAAGCAAACAAAGATAATCCACGTTGTTTTAAAGCTTCCAGACTCAACAAAGTATGGTTAATACTGCCCAAACGTCCAGAACTGACTAAAATCACAGGGAACTGTTTTTGGGCAATATAATCGATAGTCAGCAGTTCCGTGGTTAAGGGAACCATTAGCCCACCTGCCCCTTCTAATAACACCACATCAAAGCGTTGTTGTAGGGTTTGAGTCGCCTGTTCAATTTTATCAAAATCAATTTCTCGGCCATCTAACTGTGTCGCTAAATGTGGCGATGCAGGATAACTAAAAATCTCAGGCATAGTGAGCTTTTCATGATCTTCTGCCAACCAGCCTGTTCCCATAATGTCACGATGTTTTTGAATATCTTCAGACACATCTACATTTCCAGTCTGAATCAATTTTTGGGTAATGGTCGACTGCCCTTGAGCGTTCCAGAGTTTTGCCAAATAGCCTGTCGCATAGGTTTTACCAATTCCTGTATCAATTCCACTGACAAAATAAACTGAGGCACTCATGATTTTCTCCGCGCGATACAATAGATAGGATGGTAG
>NZ_CP078523.1:603359-603433 GCF_019264745.1 Acinetobacter sp. Colony158
TGATAAAACTCAGTTAATGATTGTTTTGTCCAGCGTTGTTGCTGTTCCGATGCCCCAGTGACCCCTGTCGCTTT
>NZ_CP078523.1:603447-603659 GCF_019264745.1 Acinetobacter sp. Colony158
CCGCTTTGGGTGTTTCAAATTGCATAGATAAATTTTGCTGACTTAATTCAACAATCTCAAAATTTAACAGCTCAAGCTGTTGCCGCCAGTCATCCATCGACCAATAGTGCAAACCCTGCCCCGTAAGTTGTTTAATCTCGATAAAATTATCAGGTCCAAACGTCGAAAAACATAACCATCCTTGTGTACTTAATGCCGTATGGCAACGCGCC
>NZ_CP078523.1:603946-609161 GCF_019264745.1 Acinetobacter sp. Colony158
GATTTGTTTTTGTATAACCGCTTGTTCGGTATAACTTTGTGTTGCTTTCGCAAAACGCTGAGCGATTAGGGATTTATTTAGATTCACAAACAGGCTACCAGTCGTTGCAGATCATCAGGTTGAATCAGAGATGTTAATGAAATTCTGAGACGCGCGCTATGCTGTGGCACAGTTGGAGGACGAACAGGCATTGCATAAAAACCATACTGCTGTACACTTTTCGATTTTTCTACCGCATCTTGGCTTGCCCCAATGATGATCGGCACAATCTGACTAGTCGATGGACTATGATAACCTTTTGCGACAATTGCCGATTGTAAATCCTGGCTAAGTTTATGCAAATGTAAGCGTTCGCTCTTGGCTGTCATGACTTTTTTAAAGATAAAATCCGACCATGCAATATTGATCGGCGGCAAAGCGGTACTAAAAATCAATGGACGCATGGTGTTGATCAAATAGCTGTGAATTATTGGATCACATATCAGATAACCACCCACTGATGCACAGGCTTTCCCAAAGGTACCGACCAGTAAATCAATATCAGCCATCACGTTATATTGCTCGGCACAACCCAAACCCTGCTCACCGCGAACACCGATCGCATGTGCTTCATCCACATACAGCATGACTTTATCAAAACCATGCTTGATCTTCACCAGTTCAGACAGATCCGTTTCATCCCCGTCCATACTAAAAATACTTTCAGTCACCACAATAATGCGCTCAATGTCGGCATCATCATGATATTTTTCAAGCATTTGAGTGAGATGCTGTAGATCATTATGCCGATAACGTACATATTTGGCAGACGACAAACGAATGCCATCGATCATACTGGCATGTACCAATTTATCAGCCAAAATCAGCGTTTTACTGTCACTTAAAGCAGGCAAAATTCCGATATTCATATGGTAGCCGCTATTGAAGAGCAGCGAAGCACGACCTAAAAATGCCTGACTTAAATTCGCTTCAAACTGTTCATATTCCTCAAAATTACCTGTCAACAAGCGTGAAGAAGACGAACTAAAATAACGGCGCTGAATGGGTTGCTGATCTAAAAACTCTTCGCGAAGCTGAGTGTTGGCAGCCAAGCCCAAATAATCATTAGAGGAAAGATTAAGCATCTTTCTTCCTGCAATCTCAATATAAGCGCCGTGTTGCTCATTGGCGGTAAACTGGCGTAAATTTCCAGTCTGTTTAAGCTGATCAAGCTGCTGTTGATAATGATCAAGCAATGCCATGTTTCACCTCAACTTGCATCTGTTGTACCACTTCAATCAGTTGTTCTAGCAGGAAATTTAACTCGTCTTTGGAAATAACATAGGGTGGCATCACATACACCAGTTTACCAAAAGGGCGCACCCAGATCCCACGCTCAACAAACTGCTGTTGCAAGGTTTTCATATCGACATTTAACTTGAGCTCTACCACCCCAATCGCCCCTAAAATACGTACATCTGCCACGTATTCCAATGCAGACAAAATCTGTAATGATTGTAATTGTTCAGATATCCGTTGAATATTGCTTTGCCAATCCTGTTCGAGCAATAACTGTGTGCTTCTCAAGGCAACGGCACAGGCTAAAGGATTCGCCATAAAAGTTGGGCCATGCATAAAAACACCAGCTTCACCAGCACTAATGGTTTCAGCGACCTGCCTAGTCGTAAGCGTGGCTGATAAAGTCATATAACCGCCTGTCAATCCTTTACCAATACACATAATATCGGGCTCAACCTGTGCATGTTCCCACGCAAACAGTTTTCCAGTCCGGCCAAAACCTGTGGCAATTTCATCAAAAATCAGCAGTAACTGATATTGGTCGCACAACTTGCGGAGCTGTTTTAAGTATTCTGGATGATAAAAGCGCATTCCACCCGCGCCCTGTACAATCGGTTCAATAATAAATGCAGCTAACTCATGATGATGCAGTTTTAAGATTTGCTCCACTTCATCCAGCTCGGAAGGATTCCATTCACCATCAAAACGACTTTGTGGTGCAGATACAAATATCCGCCGCGATAAACTATTTCCAAAAATCTGATGCATGCCCGTGACAGGATCACAAACTGACATCGCATTCCAAGTATCGCCGTGATAACCCGAACGTGTGGTGATAAAATTGGTCTTTTGTTTGAAGCTCGTATCCGATCCCGCTTTTGATGACCCTGCTTTTGATGACCAATACTGAACCGCCATTTTCAGGGCGACTTCCACCGCAACTGAACCTGAGTCAGCATAAAAAATTTTATCCAGACTGGGCGGTGTGATTTTGAGTAGTAATTTTCCCAGTTCAATTGCAGGATCATGGGTGAGACCACCAAACATGATATGTGCCATATGGTCGAGTTGACGCGTCACAGCAAGATCGAGTTCAGGATGATGATAACCATGAATTGCACACCACCATGAAGACATGCCATCAATCAACTGACGACCATCTTCAAGTTCAATGGTTACGCCATAGGCACGTTTGACTTTAAAGGTAGGTAATGGATGAAGCATGGAGGTATAGGGATGCCAGATATGCTCCAAATCAAACTGATCACTCATCCATTGACTCCATTGATGTACCTTTTCAATATGAAACTACATATTAAACGTGCAGACTTTGAAAATATATTGCGATAAACACCATTTCGTTTAAAGCTTAAACTGATGATTCAATAAATTTGGTAATTTCATCGCAAGTTTTTTCGACCTGAATGAACGGAAAGCTATGTGCAGAATTTTCAACGGTCACAATCTGAATTGATTTTGCATTAATCTTCTGCATATCTTGCACAATTTCGCAAGGAACTAGCGCATCATGATCTGCAAAGAGATGAAGCTGCCGACCTGTATAATTTTTTAAGATTTCAACCAAATTAAATTGTTCAAGTATCGCTAAACCTTGTTTTAATAGCGACATGGGCTGCGCATGTAACATGGTTTGCATCGTATTAAAATCAGACTTAGCAGTTTCAACACCTTTGGTCACCAGCAAACCAAAACGCTTTAGAGTCGTAATCGGATCATGCTCAAAAGACTGCTTAAACTGATGAAAATCTTCTACAGACATCGCATGTCGCCAATTTTCATGTGCCACAAAACTTGGATTAGAGGCCATCGTAATTAAAGTCTTGTTTTGACCTGTCTTGAGAGCAACGTCATCCACCAAGCGCATGGCTAACTCGCCCCCCAATGACCATCCTGCAATCACATCAAATTTGATAGCATGTTCTACCTGTTGCGCTAAAACCTGCTCATCTAGCGCATTAAAAATATTACTGAGTTCAACGATATAGCCTTGTTGTTCAAGTAACTGTTTTAAGGGATTTAATAGCTTCTCACCGCCACCCCATCCTGTAATGAGAAGAATACGTTGTTTCAATGTCTTACTCTGCGCCTTTCACTTGAAAAAGTATAACCATTTTTATTCGGTGATTTGATTGCGGGGTTGCTCATTATTGTCCAGATCAAGTAACAAAATTGCAGGAATCACTTTTTCCCAACAGTCTCGTTTAAATTGTTGATGAACTTGATCAATCTCAAAAGGACTGGTTTTAGCCATTTGTTGCGCTTTAACTAAATCGACGGCTCGCATATAAGCAATTAAATAATCCTGCCCTTCGATCTGGATATGAAACCATGATTCAACTGTAACACCTTCAGCTTGAAGCGTTTCAATCGCTTCAACTTTGCGCTGCTCAAGCTGTTGTTGCCAGTCTTCAACTTTTGGCCATGTATTGGGTTTTAATTTAATCAGTGCTGCACCAACGTCCATTGATCTTCTTTCACTTTATTTATTTTGATTGATCTAATATGCATAGACCGAATCACAAAAGCAAAAATTTCTTAGTACATTTCAAAGTTGATTTTGTTAAACTGAGATTTAGGCTTTTCCAATGGGCTTTTGAATAAACATGAAAATGACGCGCACAATAACAATATTGAGAACAGGCTTAATCAGTCTCTGTTTAACCGCAGGACTGATCAATTTCACACATGCTGCCAATGAGGTATTTTCAAAATCCAGTATAGATCAAAAACAATGGGTGGGTCAGCCTGCACCTGAGTTTCGATTACAGGATCAAAATGGAATCTGGCACGAATTAAAAGATTTTCGAGGCAAGTGGCTGGTTTTGTATTTTTACCCCAAAGATGACTCTCCTGGTTGTACTCAGGAAGCCAATCGTTTTAAAACGCTTTCTTCGCAATTTACCCAATCGAATGCCGTGGTCATGGGCGTAAGTCTGGATGATGTTGCCTCACATAAGAAATTCTCAGACAAATTAGGACTCACTTTTCCCATTTTGGCAGATAGTGATCATCAGTTAGCCGAAAAATTTGGCATTGTGCGAAATATGGGGATCATGAAAATTGCCAAAAGAGAAAGTTTTTTAATTGACCCCAAAGGTACTGTGGTCTATCACTACACCAGCGTCAACACTCAAACGCATGCTGATGAAGTGCTTAAAGATGTCAAACGTTTACAGCAAAAACCATAATATCAAAATGAAAAACTCAGCCGAAGCTGAGTTTTTTAATCTTACATCTGTGATTGAATATAATTTTGTAAGCCCATCAATTCAATCAAACGTAACTGTTTTTCTAACCAGTAAGTATGATCTTCTTCAGTATCTGACATTTGTGAACGGAGCATATCACGGCTGACATAGTCCCCTTTTTCCTCACACAATTTCACGCCATCAGCCAATTTCTGACGAACATGATATTCAAGCGCCAAATCTGCTTTCAGGCAAGATACAACATCTTCACCAGTGACAATATCATTACGGTTCATGTTAGGCTTGCCTTCGAGGAATAACACACGGCGAATAATCGAATCCGCATGTGCAGCTTCTTCTTGCATTTCATGATCGATACGTTCATAAATTTTGCTTAAACCCCAATCCTCATACATACGTGAATGGATCAGGTATTGATCACGGGCAGCCAGTTCGCCACCGATCAACATATTTAAATAGTCTATGACTTCTGGATTGCCGCGCATTTGTAATTCTCCTCTCGAATATGAATATTATGGTCAAGTTTAAAAATGATTGCAAAGCAAAAATGATGTAAGTTTATGATTTTTATAAAATTAAAATGAGAAACATACGCATTTACAGTTTTAATTGGAAAATTTATTGTGAAAAAATAAATGTTTGCACCCTTTTTAGAGAAAAATTTCTTCAAAATTGCATTCATTTCTTGTTTTTTTTATTTTGTAACG
>NZ_CP078523.1:610182-629261 GCF_019264745.1 Acinetobacter sp. Colony158
CTTTTGTAACTAAAGACAATGCTTCTTATTTAAATCAGAAAATCATTCTAAAAACATTAAAACTTGTTCTATTGATCTAAACAGCTATTCATTCCCATTTATTGACTATTTTTTTCACTCTAGAAATACAATAGAATAATATGTTTAAAGTTAAGAGTATTTGTTAGATGAAAAAAATTTTTATTTTATTAAGTGGAATAATAACAAGCTCATGCATAAATGCTCAAGAATTCGATTTCCGCGGTGCTATCTTAGGAATGACTTTAAGCGATTTTAAAAATCTTCCACCAATTAATGGAAAGTTATTAAGAGATGGAACAACAGTATCTTGCACAGAAAAACAAGATAATTTAGAGTGCATGAGGGCTGGAGATGATCCTTTTAATCAAACATTTGGATTTACAACTATAAATTATGTTTTTCATAAAGATGCAAGTAACCAACCAAAGTTATATATGATTATGTTAATGAGTGATAATAGAAATGCAGCTGCCAGTTTAGCTGGTTTAACAGAAAAATGGGGGAAAGGAAGCCAAGCAACTTCTCATGCTACTAATGGTTTAGGGATAGAAATAAAAACGATCGAAGTTAAATGGAATAAACCAAACTCAGAAATAATACTAGAGTCCCCATGCGGTAGTGTTAAATATTTTTGCATGACTTATCAGCATAAAGGTATTTACAAACAAATTTCCGATGGAAACAAAAAAGAAAATAATTTTTAAATTTTCGCCCCTTTTATTAGAATAAACTAATAAATTATTGCTGATCAAACTATCTTCAGTATGTTACTAACATTTTAGAAAGTAATTATTATGAACAAGAACACACCGATTTTAGTGACGGGTGCTACAGGCTATGTAGCTGGCTGGATTATTGAACGTTTACTCATGCAAGGTTATATCGTACATGCAACTGTGCGTGACCCATCTAAAAAAGAAAAACTACAGCATCTTACCGAAATTGCAAAAAAATCATCCGGTCAAATTTATTTTTTTAAAGCCGATTTATTGACCCCCCATGCTTTTGACGAGGCCATGAAGGCTTGTGAAATTGTGATTCATACTGCATCTCCTTTTGTGATTAGTAATTATAAGGATGCGGTGAAAGACATTATTGAGCCAGCGGTAAATGGTACGATCAATGTACTTGAGTCCGTGAATCGAACGACAACAGTCAAACGTGTTGTCGTGACGTCAAGTATCGCCGCAATCTGTGGAGATGCCATCGAAATTGAAGACACAGCCAACCATGAATTTGATGAAAGTCATTGGAATAACAGTAGTAGTGAGACACATCAACCTTACTCTTATTCCAAAGTCGCAGCAGAACGTAAAGCATGGGAAATAGCGGAGCAGCAGGATCGCTGGTCGCTAGTTTGTATCAATCCCGCTTTGGTGATGGGACCTTCTCTTACAACAGCTACACAATCTGGCAGTGTTGAGCTATTGGAAAAGTTTGGTGATGGAACACTTTTATTTGGCGCCCCTGAAATCTGGATGGGAATTGTCGATGTCCGTAATGTCGCAGATGCCCATGTTGCAGCTGCATTTTCTTCAACGGCAAATGGACGTTATATTATCTCAGGAGGAACTTTAAGCTTTCTCGAAATGGGAAAAATATTGACTCAGCGTTTCGGTTATCGTTATCCATTCCCGCACTTCACGGTTCCTAAAGCAGTTTTCTCTTTATTCGCACCACTGTTTGGACAATCTCGGAAATTTGTAAAGCGTAATGTTGGCTATCCTGTTTATTTCAGTTCAAAACGCAGTCAGGAAGAACTTGGTATCGAATATTTAGATATTCAGCAAAGTCTTTGTGAACATTTTCAGCAATTGCTGGATGATGGTCTGATTAAAAAACGGGGATAATGCAAATGTGAATAGAGAGCACGCGACATCACCATCACGGTAGATAAGACAATAGATACCCATCAGCCTGAACGTTCACCTTAGTCCAGATGAACGCATCATAGCATAATGAATCACAGCATATTAATTGTCGTATTGTGCCAAAAACTCTAAAAACTCCTGTTCATTCATGACACGAATGTCGAGTTTTTCGGCTTTATCAAGCTTACTTCCTGCTTTTTCGCCAGCAACCACACATTTGGTTTTACTGGAAACACTACCACTGACACGCGCACCCAGAGCCTGTAAACGCTGTGTCGCTTCATCACGTCCCATACTAGACAATGTGCCGGTCACCACCCAACTTTCACCATTTAATGGCTGACGCGTTGGAGCAGTCGGTGCATCCCAATGAATACCAGCAGCCAATAAACGATCAAGTACTTCAATGTTATGCGGAGCCAAAAAGAAATCAAAAATCCACTCAGCGGTAATTTCCCCCACATCAGGCGTTTTCTTCAAGGCATCAATATCGGCATTTTTTAATGCATCAAAAGTTTGAAAAGTATTGGCCAGCATTCGTGCAGTGGTTTCCCCAACACCACGAATTCCAAGCGCGTAGATAAACCGCGCCAGCGTGGTTTTTTTACTGGCTTCAATCGCATCCATCAAGTTCTGAACGGACTTTTCTCCCATTTTTTCAATACTGAGTAAAGTCTCGCGATGTTCGTGCAAATGATAAATATCTGCGACATCTTTTAAGAGATTCAAATGCAATAAAGACTCAACCCAGCGGTCGCCCAAGCCTTCAATATCCATCGCCTTACGTGATACAAAATGTCGAATCGCTTCAATCCGTTGTGCAGCACAATATAATCCACCTGAACAACGTGCCAAAGCCTCACCTTCGGGCATTACCACAGGAGAGGAACAGACTGGACAGTGTTCGGGCAATTCAACTACTTGTGCATCGGCAGGACGAAATTCAGGCCAGACTCGTTCAACTTTAGGAATCACATCGCCACTACGATACACACTGACCTGATCACCTACACGCACATCCAGACGATGAATTTCTCCAATATTATGCAAGGTCACATTGGATACAGTTACACCACCCACTAACACAGGCTGCAAACGCGCCACGGGGGTCAATGTTCCCGTTCGCCCCACCTGCCAGTCAATATTTTCAACCGTGGTTCGTGCAATTTCGGCAGGAAATTTATAAGCTGTCGCCCAACGTGGTTCACGACTTAAAAACCCAAGTTGCTGTTGTTGTTTTAGATCATCGACCTTGATGACCATACCATCAATTTCAACGGTTAAATTTGGGCGTTCCTGCTGAATTTGCTCATAACGCTGCTGCACTTCTTCAATCGATGAACATAAAAATTGGCGTTCAGCGATTTCAAAACCCAACTGTGTTAACCAATGCAGACTTTCATGCATGCTTGCCAAACCATGATGCGGCTCACATTGCGCAATCCCATAGGCATAAAAAGCTAAGGGGCGTGATGCTGCAATATTCGGGTCAAGTTGCCTTAAACTTCCTGCGGCGGCATTACGTGGATTGGCAAAAGTTTTTTCACCTTTCGCAGCCTGCTCCGCATTGAGCTTTTCAAAGCCTTGCTTCGGCATTAGCACTTCGCCACGAACCTCTAACACTTTAAAATCATTTCTAAAAATAGATACTATATTTTCGTTATTTGTATTTTGTATTTTGGCCCTAAATTTTTGTTTTCTTTTTTGTTCATGAAATAATTTTCTTTTTGGGGCAGTTCTTTTTTTATTTCTTCTTTTTTTGTTAGTTCTTTTAATTATCTTAGATTGTAATTTAGTTTGAGATTCGATTATTAATTTTGGTAAATTACGAATGGTTTTGACATTCTGGGTAATGTCTTCACCCGTTTCACCATCACCACGCGTCACACCACGAACCAGTACACCATTTTCATACCACAGTGAAATCGCCAGACCATCCAGTTTCAGCTCAACATCGTATTGAACCTGTTGATTGGGTAAGCGTTCCTCAATTCGACGGGCAAAAGCAAACAGTTCTTCCTGATTAAACACATTGCCTAAAGACAGCATCGGCACAGCATGGGTCACCGTTTCAAATTTGCTCAATGCCTGACCACCGACTTTATTGGTGGGGGTGTCGGGTTGTAATAGCTCAGGATATTGCTGCTCTAAAGCTTTTAACTGATGAAATAGCTGATCATATTCATTGTCACTAATACTCGGTTGATCCATTACATAATAAGCATGATTATGTTTTGCAATCAGTTGAATTAATTGACGCATTTGCGCAATGACATCGCTATTCTTCAGCATAAAAACTCACCATATAAAAGGGCGGAAAATCCGCCCAGAGTTGCAACGACTATGCGTTGCAATAAAAGCACTATAAAAGGGGTTCAATTGGAACCGTTAAGCAGTTTCCTGCGTTGAACGATAGTCAATCACATGATGACGCCAATGTTCTTTCAGTTGTGGGGTAAATTCCAGATTATTTTCATCAAAGACTTTGCCGTCCACTTCCCGTGCGATTAATCCTGCAATACTGGTCATCATATCAAAGCCTTTTAAAGCATCCTGATGTGGCAATGCAAGGAAAAATGCCAAACCTTGTACCTGTTCGCTCGATAAAGTTTCAAGATCAAACCCAGCAGGCCCATTATCAGTCATACGTAATACTGAAAACATCAGTGGACTTGGTTCATCCGTTTTATCGTAACGATGGAAACATGCCATTTCTCCAAAACGCAAACCGTATTTGAGCAATACTTTTAAGGTCTTATCACCTGACAATGCACGACGAGGGTTCGGATATACATTCAACGCCACAATTTCTTGCGCTGTGGCCAAAGCACTTTCATCATCGAAAAGCTGCTGTTCGTGTAAATGCACATCCAGTAAGTTACTTTCGCCATCAAACTCAGCAATCGTTGCTGCTTCTATTTCGGGATTAAGCTGAAATTCATCGATTTTCTTGGCATGTTGAACTTGCGCCCCATCAGCTTGCACAGCAATGTTAGCTTGGTCAAGCTCTGCATCTGGTGCAAGAACGGCTTCAACCACATCGACTACATCCACTTGCTGTTCTAGCGGTTGTTCAATCTTGAGGGTGGTCTCTTCCGTCTTAAAGTCAACAGATGCCATTTCTTTATCCAGCTTATCCTCACTCAGTTCAGGCGAAGTCAATGTTTTCGCCGCCTGATCTTCGAGAGTTTCTGGGATATCCTGCAAAGCTGGCTCTTTACGTTCTGATTCTTGAGCTGCTATTTCTACAGGTGTTTCAGCAGGCAATTGATCACGCACATGTCGTGGAATGATCGGCTGATTACTCTCAGGATCAATATGTAATGCACTTTCTAATGAGGGTTCGGTTGGAGCAGGTTTTCTAAGAACCATTCTTAAACCGACAATCATGATAATAATGGCGGCGACTATGCCCACAATAGTGGTAACTTCCATACTATGACTCCGTAACTAACCCATATTCTTTTGCTTGTTCCAAATTAACAGTAACCAGTTTTGAGGTACCAGGTTCAGGCATGGTCACCCCTAGTAAATCGGTCGCCATTGTCATTGCAAGTTTATTATGTGTAATGTAAATGAATTGCACCTGTTCAGAAAGCTCTTTTACCAAATTACAAAACCGTTGCACATTGGCATCGTCTAGCGGTGCATCAACTTCATCCAAGACACAAAAAGGTGCGGGATTCAGCCGAAAAATTGCAAACACCAAAGCCAGCGCCGTTAATGCTTTTTCACCACCTGACAATAACGCCAATGAACTGTTACGTTTTCCAGGTGGGCGTGCCATTAGTTTTACACCTGATTGCCAGTCATCTTCAAGACTTAAACTCGCTTCTCCCCCACTAAATACTTTAGGAAATAATTCCTGAAGCTCGGTATTGACCAGATCAAAAGTCGTCATAAATAACTTTCTGGTTTCCTGATCAATACTTTTCATGGCATCTTTGAGCTGCGATACCGTATTTTCCAAGTCTTGAATCTGGTGGCTAAGCTCTTCAAAACGTTGCGATACTTCTTGATATTCTTCAGATGCAGCAAGATTGACTGCACCCAATTTTTCAAATTGCCGTTGTGCTTTTTCCAGACTTTGTTGATGTTCTGTTAAATGAAGTTTTAAGCCAAGAATAGGTTCACTACCCAAACCCTTGAGTTGTTCCTGAAAATGTTCCAGATCAGATTTAGCCGCTTGCCAACTCAAACGTTTGTGTTCCAGTTGCTCGCGCAGTTGTTCATCACGTTGTTGGGTTTGATGACGCTGCTCGGTCAAATGCTGCTGTTTTTCCTGTAGGCTATTTAGTTCAATCTGCCATTCAGTCCAACTTTTTTTAAGCTTTTCGGTTTGTTGGAATTGTTCAGAAAACTCGGACTCAAGTACAGGCAACTCTAACTGAATTGGATCGACAAATTTCTTTGCCTGTTCTATTTGTTCAATTATCTGGCGATATTGCGTTTTTAAAAAACTGAGATCTTTCTCAAGCAGTTCGATCTGCTGTTGCGTTTGTGCAACGCCTCGACGTGCATTTTCACGCTCTTGCTGCTGCTGTTGCAGTTGCTGCTGCTGATCATCCAGTTGTTCCGCTAAAGTTTCGAGCTGAAATTGTTGGGTTTTATATGCTGGCAAACTGGCTTCAAGCTTTAAAATTAAAGCGTGTAAATCAATATCCAGATCATCACGCTGCATAGCATCATCTTCAAGCTGAACTTCCAGTTGTTTTAATTGTTCCTGTAGTTGTTGCTTTTGCAACACAAAAGCCTGCGCCGCACTTTGGTGTTTGGTGATACTGAGTTCAAGTTGTTGCTGTTGTTTTTGTTGTTGATTTAACTGATTTTTCAGTTGTTGAGTTTGGTCACACTGTATATTGAGTTGCTGTTGTTGCGCGGAACTTCTTAGTTCAAGTTGCTCAAGTTCTGGTTCCAAGCTTGCAAGAAGCTGTACAATTTCATCTAATCGAATCCGATGACTTAACACCCCACTGCTTTGACTGTCTTCATCATAATCCAGTGCAATCACCCAATCCGACCCAACATGATAAGCATCCAGCGTCACAATACTCTGTCCAGATTCAAGCTGCGTCTGCAACGCTAAAGCCTGATTCAAATCATCTGCCAACCAGATATTTTGCCATAGCGATAACTGCGGGGTTTTAATCCAGTTCAAAAATGGCATTAATGTTAATTGGGATGATTTTTTAGAAAGCGCTGAGGCTTTAATTTGCCGTGCTAGTTGCGGTTCAAAAGTTACATCCTGTTCCAGATAACGGGCATTCATCCATTGGCTGAGTAATTTTTCAATCAGACTGGCATGCGCTTTGCCTGTTTCCGTTAACTGCAACACCGACATCAAACGTAGAGCATCCGATTGTTTCGGACTTTGTTTTGCCACCAATTGATTGAGATTTTTTTGTTCCGCCTGCAACACTTGTATTTGATTGTTGTGTTGCTGAATGTCGGTCTTGAGTTGATTGTGCTGTTGTTGCTGCAACTGTAATTGCTGTTCGGCCTGTTCAATCTGCTGTTCAAGCATCACCATTTGTCGTTTCAATTCAAGCAGTTGTTGTTCGAGATGTTGCAACTCATCATCTTGGACTTGCGCCGCGATTTGCAAGCTTTGAGTGTCCAGTGTGTGCTTCTGTTGGGTGAGGCGTTCTATACTTTTGCTCAGTTGCTCAAGTTGCAGCGACATCTGGTTTTTCTGTTGTTGTTGCTTGTCGACTTGCTGCTGAATATGATTAAACTGCTCTTGCGCCTGTTGGTGTTGAGATTTTAAATCCTGATAATGATTTTCACTGTATTGGCTATTGGCCTCAAAAGCATTTAAATGTTCTGTGTGCTCATCTAGTTGTGTTAATAAATTTTCAAGCTGTAGCTCGCTCAGTTGTAAGCGTTCTTTGGTTTTGGATTTTTGTTGTTCTAGCTGAGTTAAAGTCGTACTGTTTTGTTGATACAAACTTTGTTTCTGCTCCAACGTCATTTTCAATTCAGCCAGTTTTTTTTCAGCCTGTTGCCATTCATGTTGCAGCGGAGTCGATTGTTGAATCAGCTTTTGAAATAAGGTACTGCTGGCTTCAAGATCGTGTTCAATGGTATTTAATTCAGAGCGGACCAGTTTAAACTCTTCCCCCAAAGCGGTCATTTGCAGTGTATATTCTTGCTGGAGCTGACTTGACTGCGCAGATTGAAACGACAATATTTCGATTTTTAAGGTTCTAATTTGCTGTTCAAGCTGTTTGTAATGAACCGCCGCCTCAGACTGACGTTTGAGTGTTTTGAGTTGTGATTTGAGTTCTAAGGCAATATCTTCTAAACGCGACAGATTTTGTTCGGTATGCTCTAAGTGCTGTAAAGTTTCACGACGACGTGCCTGATAACGTGAAACTCCTGCGGCTTCCTCGATAAACACCCGCATTTCTTCAGGTTTGGCATCGACCAAACGGTTAATCATGCCCTGCTCAATAATGGCATAAGAGCGTGGTCCTAAACCGGTTCCTAAAAAAATATCGGTAATATCACGGCGTCGGCAGCGTGTTCCATTTAAGAAATATTCAGATTTTCCATCACGATTGACCTGACGTCGTACCGCCAGTTCATTATAGGCATTATAAGCACCGCCCAATTTTCCATAGGTATTGTCAAAACGCAGCTCAACACTGGCCACACTGACGGGTTTACGTTTTGCAGTTCCAGTAAAAATCACGTCCTGCATGCTGCCGCCACGTAATTGACGGGCGCTAGATTCGCCCATCACCCAGCGAATCGCATCAATCACATTGGATTTGCCACAGCCATTCGGGCCAACCACTGCGGTACGGTTGGCCTTAAATTGTAAAGTGGATGAGTCCGCAAATGACTTAAAGCCTGCAAGTTTTAAACTGCTTAAACGCATAATGTCCTGATCAAAAGTTTTTTTTATTTGCCCAAGATATTTCAATCATCTGATTTCAATATTTTGGACACAGTCGAATCTCGATAACAGGCTATTTTAAAATGAATGCGGTTGAATAGGGATTTTTTTTAGGCTGAAGTTGAACAATTTTATCCAGAAATAGGACGATAAGCTAAAATATCGTCAAATTTTTAGATCATTTAAGATCGGCATTCTATTTGTGTAACCGATTCAATCACATTAACGACGAGAACGACGCGCCCAAGCCAACTCAATTTGTTTCATTCGAGTCAGGGAATCCAGTACCAAATTTCGTAAATGACGACAAAAATCTTCCATGAATAGCGTTGCCTGATGTGATTTTCGGATCAAAATTGCATCTGCGACCAATTTAAACAATGCTAAAGATTCTTGTAATTCACGACGTGACGTATTCAACGTCAAAAAGTAGCTACGGCGTAATGAAGGCAATAACTCCTTATAAAATTTCATCAAATAAGGATTTGCCACCATATCATGCTGCACCGCCAGATATTGAAAAATACCATCATAAAATTTTTCAGTGTCGCCTGCCTTGACCTGCTCAGCTAAATGTTCCATAAGCTGTTGCAGTTGCTCAGCCTCATGTACACGCCACGTTTCACTAATGCGTTGCACAATATGACCCAACACCAACACATTGGTATCGAACAAAGCTTTGACTTGTTGAGAAGACATTTCAGAAACAATCGCGCCACGACGTGGATAGATATGAATCAAGTGAGTGCGTTCCAGTAGCAATAACGCTTCACGGACAGACCCTCGACTCACGTCCAATTCTTTGGCGATACGCAACTCTTGAATGCGCTCACCTTCAACCAGTTCACCCGTAATAATCTGATCGCTAATATGTTTTGCAATTTGCTCCGACAGGCTCTCTGTCTCTTCAAGTTTCATGAATCACCTGTTTCTGATTTTTACGTTGGCGTTCCGCTGCCATTTATTGTGATTGTTTTAACTGATTCTAGGGATTGCTGACTATGTCATTGTCTAACAATTTTATTGCATTTTGAGCCAATTCGATATTCAAATCATCGGAAATATCATGCGATTTATCAATTCCTCAGCCACTAAATTCATCATTTAAAATCATCATTTAAAGCTGGATTTTAGTGACTTGGAATGGATGATCTTATGTGCTTTTATTGAATGAATCCCTGATAAATAAAATAAGTTCCAACGACGGTGAGTAAGCAAGCAAAACATTTTTTCAGCATGGCAGGTGACAACATATGCGCGACTTTTGCACCCAGTTTTGCGGTGATAAAACTCATAATACTAATGCCTAAAAATGCATAAATATGGATATAACCAATGGCATTGGGAATATGAATATGCTGCTTTATACCAAACCACATAAAGCCGACTGCACCCGCAACCGCAATCGGTAAACCACATGCAGCAGAGGTGGCGACTGCTTTTTGCATGACCACGCCATTACGATTTAAGTAAGGTACAGTCAGACTTCCACCTCCAATCCCAAAAATCGCCGAGGCAATCCCAATGCCGCCACCTGCAAGCATTTGCATCGGCGCTGAAGGCAAGTGTCGTGTTTCATCCACGATCACGTGGGCACCTTTAAACATTCGATACGCCACCCAAATCGCAAAAATTCCAATGATGATTTGCAGATTTTGTCCAGACAAAAGATCGGCAATGCCCGCTCCTAAAAAAGAACCAATCATCAGACCCGGTGCCAGATTGCGAAATACCTGCCATAACACCGCACCGCGTTTATGATGAGCCATCACCGAACTGATTGAGGTCACAATAATGGTCGCCAGAGAAGTTCCTAGCGCCATATGCATAATGACCGCGGGATCATAATGAAGCTGGGTAAATACAATATAAAGAATCGGGACAATAATTAATCCACCGCCCACACCAAACAAGCCCGCAGCAAATCCAGCGATTGCACCAATGGCTAAATATATGATTAACTCCATACCTGATTTTCCAACTTTATAAAACTGAACATGGATGCAGAAACTCGTCAACTACGACAACGCTTAAGCGATGCTGGACAAGTGCCTGACATTGTTATTTTGAAACAAACGACCACATCGACCAATGACGATGTCCGTGAATTGGCTCAAAAAAATATTTCGTCCATTTTGATCTGTAGCGAAACCCAGACGCAAGGGCGTGGGCAACATCAACGAGTATGGATTTCCCCAAAAGGCAATATTTATCTCAGCACACTCATCAACTCACAGACACCTTTAGACGGTCGTTTAGCGCTTGAAGTTGCATTGAATATTTTGCAAATGCCAAAGCTACAGGGTCTAAATCTGCAAGTCAAATGGCCGAATGATTTATATAGCCAACAAGGCAAATGGGGCGGAATTTTAGTTGAACCATTATCAACACATCAGGCCATCGTTGGAGTGGGTATCAATTTGTTTACCCCTGAATCACAAGATCCATTACAACCCATCAGCTCACTCACTGATTTTGGTCTAAACGATCTTGATCGTATGGAAGTCATTGCACAGCTTTATCTGGCCATTCAGCAAGCCGCGCAATGGTTTGAGCATGGCTGTTACAATCTTGCAGAACGGTTCAATCATCATGCCGCATTTATGCAGGAATTGGTTCATTTTGAACATCATCAAGGACAAGTGACAGGTCATTTTGAGGGCATTAATCAGGAAGGCGCTGTTCTTATTTCAACGGATGGACAACAACAGGCATTCTATCAGGGTCGGATGCGTCGCATTGCAGTTCAGGATAACCAAATATGAAACAACTTTGGTTAGATGTAGGAAATACTCGCCTTAAATACTGGATTACGGATTCAGATCAGATCATTGAACATGCTGCCGAATTACATTTACAGTCCCCTGCCGATTTATTACTCGGTTTAATTCAACATTTTAAAACCCAAAAATTGCAGCAAGTAGGAATATCTTCGGTACAAGATCAAGTCAATAATCTGCGTATTCAGACCATTCTGAGTCAATTGGGTATTCCCGTGATCTTTGCACGGGTGCATGAGGAATACGCAGGCTTACGCTGTGGTTATGATCATCCAGAACAACTGGGGATTGATCGCTGGTTACAGGTTTTGGCACTGGCAGAACCCGATCAACATTTTTGTATTATTGGTTGTGGAACCGCTTTAACGATTGATTTGAATAAAGGTTTGCAACATTTGGGCGGTTATATTCTGCCAAATTTATATTTGCAACGTGACGCCCTCATTCAAAATACCAAAGGTATTAAAATCCCTGACTCAGCATTTGATAATCTTGAACCAGGTACAAATACGGTGGATGCAGTACATCATGGTATTTTATTGGGGCTATTAAGTGCTATTGAACATATTTTAAAACAATCACCAAGACAATTGGTACTGACTGGCGGTGATGCCCCTCTGTTTGCCAAGTTTTTGCACAAATATCAGCCTCGTGTTGAGGAAGACTTGTTGCTCAAAGGCTTACAACGTTATGTCGCTTATGATTCGCTGAGCAAAGGACGTAATACATCCCAAAGTTGAGGAAAGGCTGTATAACCATCTTCCTGCATAAAATGTCCTGCCTGTTTGATTTCTAATAGTTGTGCATTCAGGCGTTGTCCCAAACGAATGCTCAACGGCGGCGGGACAAAAGGATCATTACTCGATAAAAAAACATAACGGCGTAGAATCTTTTGGCGTAGTAATTTATCGTCCAATCGTTGTGACTCGATAAAAGTATCGAGCTCAGGGATTGCTTTGAGTTTTTCAGTAAAGCCTGAGACAAAGATGCCTGCTGCGATTGATGAATGTTGAAGAGATTTACTTAAAAAATTTAAACTCGACAGACAGCCTAAACTATGTGCCACAATAATAGTATTTTCATCAAGTACGCTACATTGCGCATTTAAACATTCCTGCCAAACTTCTGGATCGGGATGTGCTGAATCAGCTAAAAAAATCCGTTCGGCTGTAGCGCCTGCTTGCTGGATATGTTGTTCCAGCCAAATAAACCAGTGATCTTCAGGCACGGCTCGATAACCGTGAATAATATAAACATTTTTCATTTTTTATGGTTCCCCAATACCCAATATTTTTTATTTAATTGATTCAGTTTAAAGGACACATCACCTGAAAAAAGTAGTGATTTTGTTGTGATAAAAAAAGGCGCATCAAGCGCCTTTAGTGGTATGGAAAGAATCCATTATTTTTTATCGTCATTGCCGCCGAACAATGGTCCCATACCACCACCACCGCCAAATTGTTTTTGCATACCACCTAATGAACGTAACATTTTGCTCATGCCTGATGGATTGGCAAATTTCTTCATCATTTTGGCCATTTGGCTGTGTTGTTTCAGCAGTTTATTAATCTCGGAAACATCCATACCACAACCTGCCGCAATACGTTTTTTACGGCTTGGGTTAATAATATCTGGATGCTTACGTTCTTTGGGCGTCATTGACTGGATAATGGCTTCCATTTTCTTGACTTGCTTTTCAGGATTGGCTTGCTCAATCGCTTGCTGAATACCTGAATTACTCATGCCTGGAAGTTTATCCAGAAAGCCCATCATGCCGCCCATTTTTTTCATTTGCTCAAATTGCATTAACATGTCTTCCAAATTGAAAGACCCGCCTTTTTGCAATTTTTTTGCCATTTTCTCGGCTTTTTCTTTGTCGATTTTGCGTTCGACTTCTTCGACTAACGAAAGCACATCGCCCATGCCGAGAATACGCTGCGCGACACGTTCTGGATGGAATGGCTCAAGTGCATCGAGCTTTTCACCCATACCCAAGAACTTGATCGGCTTACCCGTAATCGCACGAACTGAAAGTGCTGCACCACCACGCGCATCACCATCAGTTTTGGTCAGAATGACGCCCGTCAAAGGCAAAGCATCATTAAAGGCTTTGGCGGTATTTGCCGCATCCTGACCGGTCATGGCATCGACCACAAACAGGGTTTCAGTTGGCTTGACCGCTGCGTGTAATTCTTTGATTTCGCCCATCATGTCTTCATCGACATGTAAACGACCTGCGGTATCGACAATCAATACATCAGCAAATTTAATCTTTGCCTGCTCAATTGCACGATTGACAATATCAATCGGCTTTTCTGAAGCATCGGATGGAATAAAATCAGCACCGACTTCAGCGGATACCGTTTGTAACTGTTTAATTGCTGCTGGACGATAGACGTCCGCAGAAACAGTCATGACTTTTTTCTTTTGACGTTCTTTTAAGAATCGTGCCAGTTTTGCCGCAGTGGTGGTTTTACCCGCACCCTGCAAACCTGCCAGGAGTACAACCACAGGAGGTTTGGCAGACAGATCAAGGCTTTCATTGGCCTCACCCATCATTTTGGTCAATTCGTCATAGACGATTTTAACAAAAGCCTGACCCGGGGAAAGCTGAGTCATGACTTCCTGACCCAATGCCTGTTCCTTAACTTTCGCGATAAATTCACGAGTTACAGGTAACGCAACATCAGCTTCAAGAAGCGCCATACGCACTTCGCGTAAAGTATCTTTAATATTGTCTTCGGTCAGTTGCCCTGAGCCAGTAACATTTCTTAAACTCTGCGTGAGTCGTTCTGTTAAGGTATCAAACATTGCAAAATCCGCTAAAAATGGCCAGTTGCAAAAAAATCTTTCTCAAAATAGAAAATTTATGCATAGATGCTATAGGATACTGTAGTTCGCCGCGAATTTATATCTTATGTAGATGAATTTTAGGGTCTGATGATATTCATTTATAATTAACACTGAATGATCGAATGAAGCTCCAACTCCCGAATAAAGGTTTGACATGATTAGTCTTCCATTGGTTTACACCATTTTGGCACTCATCGCATATACCACCGCATTTTGGTATTTGTTTATGAGTCTGATGTCAAAACGTGAACCAAATCATTGGTTTCTAGGCTTGATATTGGCTTTAGGTCTCATCTTGCATGCAGGTGTACTGTCTCAGGATATGCTCACACCAATGGGAATTAATTATGATGTGTTTAATCTGATGTCGTTTACATCAGGTTTGATGTTGGTCTTAAGTCTGATTTTTAGTACTTTTCGTCCCACGCTTGCACTTAATTTGATCGGGATTCCTGTCGCAGCCATGGGTTTGATTCTCGGATTTGTCTTTAGCCAACCCAATCAATTTATGGAGCAGCATTCGCTCGGGCTAGATTTACATATTATTTTATCTTTATCGGCTTATGCAGTTTTGTTGATGGCCACCATTCACTCTATTTTAATGTGGTTTCAAAATCAGGAGCTGAAAAAGAAACAAAAAAGCCGTTTCTGGGTCAATTTATTGCCCTCTTTTCAGGCGATGGAATCCTTATTATTTGATTTACTACGAACTGGCTTTGTATTACTTACCGTTGCGTTATTGTTTGGCTTCTTTACCATTGATGACTTTTTCGGACAACATCTGGCGCATAAAACCGCGTTTAGTATCATTTCATGGTTTATTTACGGCGCACTGTTGCTGGGTCATGCCAAATTTGGCTGGCGTGGAGAAAAGGCCATTCGTTTTACCTTAATCGGATTTATTCTGTTGGCGATTGGATTTATTGGCAGTAAATTTGTACTGGAAATGATTTTGCATCGTTAATTTTTAAATTTGCCGCGCAGACTAGACAGCGTTATACAGATGCCGTATAAACGCTGTTTTTATTTTCAGGTAATGTTGACGTGAAGCTAGCTCTTGCACCAATGGAAGGATTAACCGATCCAATTATGCGAGATGTGCTGACGCATACAGGCAGTTTTGACTGGTGCGTAACTGAATTTATTCGCGTCACAGAAAGCATTTTACCTGATCATGTCTATTATAATTATTGTCCTGAACTGCTCACCGATGGCAAAACTGCCGCAGGTACACCTGTCCATGTACAGTTTTTGGGAAATCATCCTGAAATGCTGGCGGCCAATGCAGCGAAAGTCGTAGAGCTAGGCGCACCTGCGATCGACTTAAATTTTGGCTGCCCTGCCAAAACCGTGAATCGGCATCGGGGTGGTTCGATTTTATTAGATGAACCCGATGTGGTGCACCTACTGGTCAAAGCCGTTCGGGATGCCGTCCCTGCACATATTCCTGTTTCTGCGAAAATGCGTCTGGGTTATCTGGATGAACACCATACGCTAGATAATGCCCATGCAATTGAAGATGCAGGTGCTAGTTGGCTCACCGTTCATGCCCGTACCAAAGCTGATGGTTATACCCCACCTGCTTATTGGGAAAAAATTCAGCCGATTCAAGATGCCTTAAAGATCAATGTGATTGCCAATGGTGAGATTTGGAATAATGCCGATGCCAAAGCTTGCCAGCAGCAATCAGCCTGTCAGGATTTGATGATTGGACGTGGTGCAGTAACCACACCAGATTTAACCTTATGTATTCGCCAAAATAGAGATGAAGCACTGCTTTCTTGGCAAGATTTAGTCGAATTACAACTGCGTTTTGTCAACGGCGCATTTAAGACTGAAATTGGCATGGTCGGACGTTATAAGCAATGGCTTGGCATGATGAGCAAAGCTTATCCTGAAGCCAAAGCGCTCTGGAATGAGATCAAACGGCTTAAAACGCTGGATGAGATTGTGGGAAAATTACAATCTCATCCATAATCTCTCAAGTGTTTGATAAGGCTAACTATCTAAATCTATCTTAATGTGGCTGAGGTTTAGTTTCACGATCGGCCAGATAGCATTTTGAGAAGATCAATCGTAAGGCATAGACGATCGCCATCAGAAAAACCCCTAAACCAATATGCGGGGAAATGGCAGGAATACAAAAAATGATCAGCGCGGTAATCGGATATAACCAGCGTCTAACGCCTGATAAATAAGGTAATTCATTTAACAGCCAAAGACTGGTGGTATAACCGAGTAACGTCGCAGCCACGATATATTGCATAAATTGAGCGCTAACTTCTGCACGACCTAAGGCCACATCTACCGCGGCGGCCAATGCTGCACCTACTGCCGCAACACTGATAAAAATAAAATAATGTCCATAACCCCATAAAAATGCATGTTTGCTACTTTTAAGTAAATGATGCGCATCTCGATCAAAATATGCCCACCACATGGTGAACATCATCATCAAACCACCAACCATTAACAACATAATGTCGGTATGAACAATATGTGTGGCTAAATCATCTTGAATAGCTTTATAGCAAGCCACAACAGATTCACCCAATACAATGATCGTCAATAATGAATAACGCTCTGCAATATGATGGGGATGCCACGAGGTTGGATTGCCCCATTCTGCGAAGATTGGCACAGCTAACTCAAGCACCAGCAAAAATATAAACAGCTCAAGGGTAAAATTGATGGGCGAAAAATGAAAAAGTAGCCATCCCATTTGCACAAAGATAATGCCAAATGCATAACGCAGTGCCACCGTGCGATGCGCAGGATCATGCTTCGCTGCCCGAAACCACTGGCTGACCAAAGCCAAACGCATAATGACATAACCAATAATAATAATGTCAAAATCCTGATGATGAAAAACATCAGGAATACCTGCCGCCATGATTAATGAGCCTGTAATCTGTACAAAGGTCATCAGCCGATAAAACACATCATCATTGTCATAAGCAGAAGCGAACCAAGTAAAATTCATCCATGCCCACCACAGAGCGAAAAAAACCATAAAGTAATATGGCAATGCACTTCCTAGATGATTTTCAATGATCGCATGATGTAACTGCTGACCCGCCTCAGCAATGGCAACGACAAAAATCAGATCAAATAACAGCTCAAGAGGCGTCGCGACTCGATGATTTTCTTTGGGATCACGTGCGGCCACAGGACGCAATGCTAAATGTTTCGAAGTTTTCAATAAGCCCATGGTTTAGATTTCTTTCTATTTTTTGTGATATCAGCCATTATTCTAAGCCAAATAGCGCAGAAGTTTTAGCTCATTCAGCTTACGCAAGCCAACAAATGTGATTTCGATATTACGGTTCTGCAAAAATATAAAGCGCTTGTTGTTTCTCACAGTCAAAAGGCATTGAAATATGTTCATGTACCACTTTCCATTTGCCTGATTCTTTGTAAAATCCAACAGTAGTACGACACCATGGTATATCTTCTGCCGAGGTCTGAGCATCGCCTAAAACTTTAGAATAACAATGCAAAAACACCACTTGATCGGCAGCATAAATGGTTAATTTTCGTCGATGCACCTGAATGTTATCGCCAAAGTAGGGAAAACAATGTTGCCATAAGTTGCGATATGCATTCTTATCGTCTATCTGTAATGCAACATCAAAGACACACACATTTTCAGCATAATCTTGTGTCATTTCATCCAGATCATGCTGATTTAAAGCCTGATCCCATATTTGAGTTAAGGCTAAAACCTCAACAGCACTTTGTTGATGACCAATAATTTCGATTTCCACTTGCAGACCTTTTATTGTTGTTATGACTCAATCAGCTTGGCAAAAAAGCAGAGTCTGCGCTAGCTTGAATTTGTGCAATTCAGGTAAATAATCTAGTTGCATACTGATCTTTGTATGCGCAATCAATAAAAAAACCACTGCAAGAGTGGTTTTAGTTTTGGATATGCCAAATAGCTTATGAATCAGCTGTAGTCAAATCTTTGATGGTCGTACTCGAACCATTGGTTTTAACGGACTCAATGCCTTTGTCTCGTGATTGTTCTGAGGCATAAAACTGGCTTGTTCCAATAATCTGGTGATTTGCAGCTTTCAGATTAAAATACGGCTTTTCATTTTTCGCCGTTAATTTTTCATAGCGAGCCTCATCAGGACTATTATTTTGTACCGAAGCAATACCATTTTCGGCAGAGGCTTTGGCCTTATACAGCTCACTGGTTAAAATCACTTCGCCATTGCCTGCCTTCAATACAAACCGATATTGACCGTCTTTTGCCTTGCTCAACTCATACCATCCAGCCATGATCCACCTCTTGTTGTGTTTTGTTCTAGACGTTGTTTTTAAACCCTATTTATGCAATATAAATGATTTCAGACTTGGAATCAGCTTATTTTTTATACTTTTTTATAGCTTAACCATGTCAATGTATAAAAAACCATAGCTTGATTAAAACTTTCGAAATACTACCTGTCCAGTAAAATTTAGACAGTCCTGAACACGTACTCTTTGAATAGAACTAAGTTCATCTAATGCAAAAAAAGTATATTCTGAATGTTCATGGCTTAACTGAATCTCGGTGTGATCAGGCAACTGACAACGAAAAATACTAACGTGGGCATTAATATCAGTATGTAAATATAGCCCTGACAAATAATCTACCCGAACGAT
>NZ_CP078523.1:629512-629700 GCF_019264745.1 Acinetobacter sp. Colony158
ATTATGCTTTTTTGACAAACTCTGACTTGAGTTTCATTTGACCAAAACCATCAATTTTACAATCGATGTTATGTCCATCATTTGCATCTGGAACAAGTCGAATAGTTTTTACCTTAGTTCCCACCTTAATGACCGAAGATGAACCTTTCACTTTCAAATCTTTAATCACAGTGACGCTATCACCATCT
>NZ_CP078523.1:629750-629894 GCF_019264745.1 Acinetobacter sp. Colony158
ACTCACGTCCCCTTCTTTCCATTCATTGGCACATTCTGGACAAATCAGTAGGTCGCCATCTTGATAGGTATATTCTGATTGGCATTTTGGGCAATGAGGTAAAGACATAAAAAACTCGAAAAACCTTATTATGACTGGATTTCA
>NZ_CP078523.1:630023-650020 GCF_019264745.1 Acinetobacter sp. Colony158
TTTTAACTTTCTAAGTGTTCATCATCTTCGTATTCATATAAATAGCTCATACAGCCCCAACCATCGTACTCACCATTAAAATCCTGCGCGATACGGCTAAACCACTCTTCTAAATCCTGTATATCTTCATATTCAGGAATCATGGTCACATGAATATTTAAAACCCAAAGGTCTGAACCATCTGTATGTTGATCTTCTTGAAAAAATGAAACTTTTTGTTCCTGATGCAGTAAATGCAAGGCGCATTTTTCAATCTGTTCCTGAGTTTTAAATACGATTGTAAATTCAAACTCATGTGGCTCAGTCAGGTCATTGCCATCTTCAATCATTTGCCAAAGTACATTGCCATTATCATCATCTGGAAAAAGTTCGTAGTTACGGCTCATTGTCGTTATCCATTGTTATGATTGTGATACTTAAATAGCTTAACCCAGTTTTATGTCAGTTTGGAGTTAATTTATGCGCATTTTTTTGTTTGAATTGAAAATACTGTTCAATCTTCAAGATCAAAATGGCACCTTAATTTCAAGATGAACGTCAACACCAGTAAAAGGTTGGATAAATGTTAAAGCATGCGCATGTAACGCCATTCTCGCTAAAGAAAATGCAAATGGATCAGGATGATATAACTTATCACCCATAATCGGATGCCCAAGATGTTGCATATGCACCCGCAGTTGATGCGATCGACCCGTTACTGGTTCCAATAAAACACGACTATAGGGATGTTCAGGATGATCATCCAATAATTGATATAACGTTTTGGCTTGCTTGCCTTGTTCAAAATCTACTTTTTGCTTGGGGCGATTGGGCCAATCTGTGATAAGAGGAACCTCGACACAACCTGAATCAGCAACTTTCCCCTGTACCAATGCCACATAATGTTTTTTAATTTTTCGCATCTGAAAGATTTTACTCATTGCGATTTCAGCTTGGCGATGCTTGGCAAATAACAACAAACCAGAAGTTGCCATATCTAAACGATGCGTCACTTTGGCATGTGGATACTGCTTTAAAACACGTAAATAGGCGCTGTCCTGATGTTGGGGTAAGCGCCCCATCACTGACAATAAACCTGCAGGTTTATCGATAACAATCAAATCTGCATCTTCATACACCGTCTCTAAAGGATCAAGCGGCGGTTGATAAATGAAATGTGCTGAAGACATACAAATCGCAGTAATGAAAATTTCGCGCAAGATAACAATGCTTCCACAACCTGTCAATCTTGCTTAGTTGATAAACAAAACAAATAAAAAAGCCGCCCTCAAGCAGCTTGTATATAACAAATCAAATCACTTTTATTGTAATTGAGACTTCTGTTGGCGCATTGCAAAAGCGGTTTCAATATCCCCGATCTTTTTCATGGCAGCAGTTTCACCTGAATAAATTGTGTTTTCACGTTCTTTCACATCAAAAATATGCGCTTTTTCATGCAGCTCAGGCTGAATCACAATGTCCGCATGTTTCAGTTCTTCGGTTGCCAAACGATTTTGCATGATATTAATATTTTGGTTAAATAACCCCCAAATATTGGTGGTCGGCGTATAAGCAGGCTGCGCCAAGATATCGACCGCAATGACAATATCTGCCCCTAATTGACGTGCAACATCGACAGGTACGGGGCTGACCAAACCACCATCAACATATTCTTTGTGATCGATTTCAGTCGGCACAAACATACTTGGAATCGAAATCGAAGCCCGTACTGCCTGCCCCGTATTCCCATAATTAAAAACTGTTTTTTTGCCATTTTTTAATTCTGTTGCAACCACATACATTGGGATTTTTAGTTTTTCCAATGGCGTATCATCGACCTGCTGATTAACAAAATCTTCTACTTTTTGACCATCAAAAAAACCTTTACGATCAAAGGTAATTTCTCGAACATCGCCCACTTTCATGTTCAGGGCAATCTGTTTCAATTGCTGAGCATTTTTACCACTGGCATAAATCGCCCCAACAATACTTCCAGCACTGGTTCCCACAATAAAATCTGGTCGAATCCCATGTTGCTCCAAGACCTCTATAACCCCAATATGAGCATAACCGCGCGCGCCACCACTGCCTAAAACCAATGCAACTTTAGGATGTTGCTTCTGTTCAGTTTGTAGAGGAGGCATAAATAAAGCCGATTCCTGAGCATGAGGCAAAGAAGGTACGCTGGAAGTCGTGGTTTGTGAGGACGTCGGCAATTGCTGACAGCCGCCCAATACCAGCCCTCCACCCAAAATCAAAGCTTTGAGATAGTTCATTTCGCACTAAGACCAAAATTTTTCAGCATAGATTTTATGCCGATCTTTTTTAAAATGCTGTATCAAATTATTTAAAACGTCATACTTCTCTGTTAATCATGAGATATTTTATTTTTTAATCGATGCTTGGATCCGATTTTTCTCAGCATTTATTTCTCATCTCTGATAAATAATTTTCTACTAATTCAAAGGCTGTTAGAAACAAAAACCGCCAGTCTGAATGAAACCAAACTGACGGTGAATTGGAACCTATATGGATTACCAAATATCAGAATCTACTCGTTTTTTCATCTCAGGATATTGATCAATTTTAAACTCTGGATCTTTTTTACCACCTCTAAGTTGCGCGGTATAATCCTTTAACAAGGTTCGCGCATACGGCGTAAGTAATAAGATTGCAGTCAAGTTAATGGTTGCCATGATTCCCATGAACAGATCAGCCATGGACCAGACTAAGGGTACACCGCTAATTGCACCAAAGTAGACCATGATCAATACCAATATCCGAAATGCAAACATCACTTTAGGACTGTTATTGATAAACTGCATATTACCTTCTGCATAAGCATAGTTGCCCAGCACGGCAGAATAACAGAACAAAAATAATAAAACCGCAAGGAAGTCTCCGCCCCACCCGCCTAGCTCCATCTCCAAGGCTCGTTGTGTCATTTCAACACCCATGACACTTGTATCATGATACACCCCAGAAATCAGGATAATCATTGCGGTAGAGGTACATACGATAAAAGTATCAACAAAGACCCCTAGCATTTGTACAAGTCCCTGATCAACGGGATGTTTTACATCGGAGGCAGCAGCAGCATTGGGCGCTGAACCCATCCCTGCTTCATTTGAAAATAGACCCCGTTTGATGCCCTGCATCATCGCCATCGAGATCATACCGCCAAAAAAACCACCCGCTGCGGCATTAAACTGAAATGCTTCAGTGAAGATTAATTTGAATACTTCAGGGACCACTTCATAATTACTAAAGGCAATATAAAATGCCGCCGCCAAATAAAGACCAGCTTTAATGGGAACAAACATTTCAGCAAACTTTGCAATTCGCTTAATACCACCAAAAATTGCAATGGCCACCAATACCACTAAAACCAAACCAACCCACGAAACGACGAGATCTAGTCCACCTAGACTCAAAGTCTGATTGGCTTTGTCCCATCCCCATGAATGTGATGTGGCATTGGTAATGGCATTGATCTGTACAGAATTAAAAACAAAACCATAGGTAAAAATCAGTGAAATAGCAAAGACGATCCCAAAAGGCTTACTCTTTAACCCCTGAGTAATATAGTACGCAGGCCCACCACGGAATTGCTTGGTTTCACTGTCACGTACTTTAAATAATTGCGCTAGACTGGATTCAATAAAGGCAGAACTCATGCCTAACAGAGCTGTAACCCACATCCAAAATACAGCGCCTGGCCCGCCAATCGCGATGGCAATGGCTACACCCGCAATATTTCCTACCCCAACCCGACTTGCCAAGCCTGTTACAAATGCCTGAAATGGCGTGATTCCATGTGTATCTTCACCTTCTTTTCGGCTTCCTTTCATTACCCTGACACTTTGCCAAAACATACGAATTTGCACCGCTTTCGTCGCAATGGTGTAAAACGTACCCGCAGCAAGTAAAAAAATAACGAGGAAATCCCATAAAGGATCATTAAAGAAACTCACCCAAGCCATCAGGGTTGCTGTTAATTGTTCATTCATACTCGAAGCACTTATTGTTGTCATATTGCTATGACATCTATCCTAAATAATACTTAACAAATAAAAAAGCCTCTAAGCATAGAGACTTTGTTGTTAAAAATTTGCAAATTAAACAAATCTTAAATCAATTTTAAGTTTTACACAAAAAACTTAAGAATTACTTGAATGACAGTTGCATTAATCAAATCGACAAAAAAGGCACCACACAAAGGCACAATTAAAAAGGCTTTATGCGATGGACCATACATATTGGTAATGGCTTGCATGTTGGCAACGGCTGTTGGTGTTGCACCCATACCAAAACCACAATGACCCGCAGCAAGTACTGCTGCATCATAATTTTTACCCATCACTCTAAAGGTCACAAAGGCTGCATATAAAGCCATGGTAAGTGTTTGCGCGGCAAGGATAATCACCAGTGGACCAGCCAAATCTGCCAATTGCCACAACTTTAAAGATAATAATGCCATCGCCAGATAAAGCGATAACGACGAGTTTCCAAACACATCAATGGCACGGTCAAAAATATCAACTCGAAAAGCACTTTCCAATACATTTCTGAGGATCACACCACCGCCTAATGCCCAAACAAAGGTCGGTAACTCAAACCATGTTCCTTTACTATAACCTGTCATAAACTCAGCAAAAGCTAAACAGGCAGCAAACATCCCCAAAGTGGTAATGGCGTTATCTGCGGTAATTAGACGAACCTGATGCGGATTTTCAAATGGCGCTAAATCTTCTGGGTGCGCATCTAAATGGGTATCACGATCCTTGATTTCAGCATCTGTTTTGGCATAAGAAAGCTGATAACGGTTAATTAATAGCTTTGCTAATGGCCCACCAATGACCCCACCAATAATCAGTCCAAATGTAGCACTTGCCATACCAAGTGCTAAAGCTCCTTGAATCCCATGCTGCGTTTCTAAAATTTCTCCCCACGCACCTGCCGTACCATGTCCACCAGTTAACGTAATCGAACCTGCGATTAGACCAATTAAGGGATCTAATCCAAGTAATTTTGCCAGACTCATGCCTACAACATCTTGCACAACAATAAAAGAAGCCACACAGATCAAAAATATAATGAGACCAATCCCGCCCTCTTTAAGCTTAGCAAAATGCGCACTTAAACCAATAGAGGCAAAGAAGATCAGCATAAAACTGGTTTGCAACTCGCTACTAAAGATAATGCTATATCCCCAGATGGAGTGAACAATTAAAGAAATAATAGCAGCAACCAAACCACCAGCCACAGGTTCAGGAATATTGTAGCGTTTTAAAAAATCAATATGGTTAACCAAAAACCGCCCTAACAACAGCACAATCACTGCTGCAATAAGCGTATAAAATGCATTGAATGTAAATTCCATATTTTTCCCAATTCATATTCCGTTAAGTAAGGATCTCAAGCCTCTCACTCAACTGTTTTAAGGATCATATCGAAGATAATGTTGCCCTTTGAAAAGTTCTCTACCACGAAATGACATGTAGAAATTTAAATTAAACCTGCTAGAGCTTGCCCGACTTTAGCTTAAATCAACATTTAGAATTTGTAACGAAACAGTGTTTAATGAAATGATTTTATGTAATTTTCTACATATAAAAAAACCACAGAGTATATCTGTGGTTTTTTAAATGCTCATCTAAGCATCAAATATGAATGATCAATGCATTAGAAACTATAACGGGTCAAGAAGTTAATACGAGAAAGATCACCTTTGTCACCCGCAAATGTTTCACGTTGACCATAAGTGTACTCTGCCCCAAGATCTACGTTTTTAACTGGTGTGTAGATGATGTTGGCAATCGCATTGTAAAGTGTCTTGTTATAAATTTGATTATTTTCAGCATAAGTATTGTCATCTTTAAACCACATGCCTGCTAAAGAAAATGCAGAACGTAGTTTTGGAGACCAATTGCGTTGATATCCGATTTGAGCCGTATCAAACTCATTATTGTGAATATCATAATCAGTCGTCTTACCATCTCCAGTAGTCGTATAAGCAGTATTAGTTTGACCACTATAAAGGATATAACGTGAGTCGCCTTTGACATGGTAATAGTTTGCCATGATGGCATCTTTTGGCGTGAATTGATACTTACCACCTACACCAAGACCCCAACCCCATTTTTCTTCGTCATTAGAATCATTGGTTGATACACGATTTTCATGTGCTAAACCATGAACTTGTAATAGACCTTTAGAGTCACTGGTTTTAATGTCATATCGTGCGGTCAAAGCAGGGAAACGACTACCACCAGCAGTTTTACCATTTTCTACATCGCCACCCTCAAGGGCGACCAATACTTTCTGATTTGCATCAATCGGCTGAGTATAACGAACTTGAACATTACGTTGAGTACCACCACCCATTGGGCCTGTGAAGTCAATAAGATCAGGTGATGTATCTGTATTAACAAATGGAGAGGTCGTCTGACCTGCCAACCATTTTCCTAACGACGCGTAAGCATGACGGATACGAAGTTTTCCATCACCGTTTGATGTGCCATCACCCCAAAAATCTGCTTCAATTTTACCTGTTAACTCACCTAAATCAGTTTGACGTGCAATATCAAGTCCAATGCGTGTAGGAGCAGCAGAAACATTCAAAGAATCCTCAGTTGGATTATCTTTGTTTAAAGGAACCTGCCCTGTTTTGTTATTGATACCACCGGTTGTACCTTTAAAGTCATAGGCTGCATCAACACGTACGTTTCCATACAACTTCACTTGCGTTTGTCCATCTGGCAAAGTTAACCAGCCTGGTTTTGCATTAGCAGGCGCAGGTGTGGCAGGAGCTTGTGCCACAACCACCGCAGGTGCAGAAGCCACAACCACTGGACGTGCTTTTTGCTCTGCCACGATTTGTTTCTGAGTTGCCGCCTGTTGTTGAATTAATGCGCGAAGTTCTGCGACTTCTGCACGTAATTGTTGAATCTCTTGCTGCTCATTTGTCCCCGCATAAGCTGTAGACGCCATAATTGAAGCTGTTGCTACTGCAAGACCATGCTTAATAAATTGCTTTTTGATGAGGGGTAAACTCATGTATGAAGCTCCTTCATTGTTATTGATTGGTTAATCATGAACCGCTTTGTCATCCCTTGGGCCATGAGATCTTGTTCATCCCTTTTTCCCATCCCGAGTATGGAGATTTTGTCATAATTTAAAAAGGGGTCAGATTATGCAAATAAATGATATTTTTTGTTTATTTTCTACTAACAAACTGTATTATTTGTTTTAAAACCAATCTGATAAATAATTTTATTTAAAAATAATCAATGAGATAAACTACAACCATCCCGACCTTAAGTCTATAAACAAGCGTAGAAGATATTAGACTAATTGATTAATTTTTTTTGAAAATACACGACGTCATATTTATTCTTTTGCTAAATACCATCATATTTTTTGATCAAAGTCATTTGATTTGAGCTACGCACTCAATTCGCTGGTTCAATAGACAGCCTCATCATTTGAGTTTTTCTCAAATAATCAAATTACTAGAAAATAGATTAAAGATTGAGTACATATGCTTTATAGTCTACACCTGTTTTATGACTTAATGAGAAAGGAACTCCTATGAATCCCGAGCAAGTTCAACTCGTAGACGATGCCATTCGTTCAAGACATTCTGTTCGCGCTTTTCTATCAACACCTGTTGACGCTCAAATCATCCAAGATATTTTAGAAGTCGCTTGCCGTGCGCCTTCAGGAACCAATACTCAGCCATGGAAAGTCTACGTCATTACTGACAAAAAACGTGATGAAATGGTCGATCGGGTCTGTAAAGCCCAACTTGAGATTTATAACCATCCTGAAAAAGCCGCAGAATATCAGGAAACCTTTCCCTACTATCCAGAAAAATGGATTTCGCCATTTATTGACCGTCGTCGTGAAAATGGTTGGGGGCTTTATGGGTTACTAAATATCCAAAAAGGCGAAAAGGAAAAAATGGCGGCGCAACAATTGCGTAATTATCAGTTATTTGATGCGCCTGTTGGATTATATTTTACTGTAAACAAAGCGATGGGCATTGGGTCAAAAATGGACATTTCGATGATGATTCAAAATGTCATGGTCGCAGCCAAAGCTCGTGGACTTGATACCTGTCCACAAGCCGCATGGAATCATTTCCATCCGATCGTATTAGAGGTACTCGGAGCATCTGATGATGAAGAATTAGTTTGTACCGTTGCACTCGGCTATGCTAATCCTGATGAGATTGTGAATACGTTTATTACCCCACGTGAACCTGTTGAAAAATTTACAGTATTTCTGAGCGAATAAAGCATTTTGAATCAAAAATAGGCCTGATAACAGGTCTATTTTTTAATCTCAAGATGATCGAATTTGTTTATGACGCATCTCTGCTGCGATCTTGGTAATCGCCCAGACGCCCGCCCCCGTAAAGATGACCATCATCACGCCCATATTAAGCAGAGGGTTCCAAATCAGTAAATTCAACATTAATCCACCAAACAACCCCACTGCAAACTGCATACTGCCCATAATGGCACTGGCTGTTCCTGCGCGAGCACCCTGTTCTGACATGGCCAAGGCCATCGCATTGGGTCCAGTAAAACCCAAACCAGATACTGTAAAAAATAAGCCAACCATCACTATTGCTAATGATGCATGTGGTAACAAACCACTTAGCAGTACGATCAATGCCCCTGTAAACTGAATTGTTCCGCCCAGTTTGAGTCGCTGAATCGTACTGAGTCTAGTGACTAACCGTTTATTGATTGATGAGAGGATAATAATTCCCATCGCATTAAAGCCAAAAGCATAAGCAAATTGTTGCTGGTTCAGACCATACATATCCATAAAAACAGGTGAGGCTGAACTGATATAGCTAAATAATGCACCGCCTGTTAAGCAGCCTGCCAACATCGGTAAGCGAAAACTGTTATCTTTGAAAATAGCCGCATACAAAGTCAATATTTGATTGAAACTTAGCTTGAGACGACGCGCAGGTTGCAATGTTTCTTTAAAAAAGAAATGTACACAGAACAAACAGATACATCCCACTATTGAAAGAGAAATAAATACCGCATGCCAGTTAAAGAAATATAAAATCCATGCGCCAAGTGTCGGTGCTGCAATCGGTGCAATCCCCATCACTATCATCATACTGGAAAATGCCTGAGCAGAACCTTGTACATCCAATCGATCTCGAATTGCGGCACGGGCAATCACCACACCAACGCAACCACCCAATGCCTGAACCACGCGCAGAGCAATTAAACTCCATTCGCTACTGGCAAAGATACACAGCAGACTCGCGATGGCATATAAACTCAATCCCACATAAAGCGGTTTTTTACGCCCAATCCGATCACTAATCGGGCCATAAAGTAACTGACCGATTGCCAAACCAAAAAAATACGCAGGCAATGTATTCGCCATCATTTGGGTACTGACCCCAAAATCCTTCGCCATTTGTGGCAAAGCGGGCAAATACATGTCAATCGATAACGGTCCTAATGCGGTCAATAAGGCCAGTAGCATGATCCAGGCAGATGAATATTGCTGTCGTGATCTATTTTCAGACATATCTACATTTCAATTTTAAATAGTGGGTTTAAAGACAAGGAACACTGTCCATAGTATGATTCAGACTATAGAACGAGTATTTTCCAAACGTAATTTGTGAGGCTTGGCTAAGGTTAAGCTCATGTTACATTTGTCACAAAGGATTCAGGTTGAAACCCTTATTCGCGCATGTCAGAAGAGCCACTTATAATACGACATTAATGTACAACCTGCGCATGTTAATTGCATTTACAGGTACAGCATTTGTTCCCTACTTCCTAAATTTTCAGCTTGCCACCATTCCTTTAACTTTAGGCGTGGTCGCCGCTGGTTTAAGTGATATTGATGACCGCTTTTCTGTGCGCATCATGAATCTGGTCTATACCGCAGTTGGATTTTTTATTACGGCGGCTTCGGTTCAATTACTTTTTCCCTATCCATTTTTGTTTGCCATTGGGCTAATCGCTTCATGTATCGGCTGGATTTTACTCGGTTCGTTGGGACGGCGTTACGCCACCATCGCCTATGGATGTCTGGTGGTTTCTGTTTATTCCATGCTTGGTGTACATCTTTTTGATGAATGGTATATGCAACCCGTGTTACTGGTCATTGGGGCAGCTTGGTATGGTCTGATTTCCACCATTAGCTTTCTACTTTTTCCTGTACGTCCTTTACAGGATAAACTCAGTGCATGTTATGAAGCGCTTGGAAATTTTCTGTTTGCCAAATCAAATTTGTTTGATGTCGATATGACAGCGGAAAGCTATCAACAAAGCATGATTGATCTTTCGCTGGAAAATGGCAAATTGATCGGTGTATTCAACGACACCAAAACTGCCTTACTGACTCGTCTAAAGGGCGACCGTGGACAAAAAGATACCCGCCGCAGTCTGCATTATTATTTTGTGGTTCAGGATATTCATGAACGTGCCGACTCAGCACATATCAACTATCAGGAATTGTCTAAAGTATTTCAGCACAGTGATATTTTATTCCGCTTCCAGCGTATTTTGTCAATACAGGGCAAAGCTTGTCAGGATTTAAGTCAAAGCATTTTAAAGCGACAAGCGTATATCCATAACAAACGTTTTAAACATGCTTTTGAAAACCTGAAACTTTCTCTGGAAAAATTACAGCAAGAACAGATCTATGATCAGGTCTGGGTCAACGCTTTGTATGCCTTATATCAAAATCTAAAATCGATTGATGCACAACTGCGTAACCTAGAAACAGAACGCAATATCAGCCTTGAAAAAAGCAAACAGTTTGAACATCAGTTAAAAGATGATGATTTAAAAGGCTGGAGTGATATCGTTACCCGCATTAAACAAAATCTAACGCCTGAGTCGGTGTTATTTCGACATGCAATTCGACTCTCGATTGTGCTGCTTATTGCCTATATCTTCGTTCAGATCACGGGGATTAAGTATGGTTACTGGATTTTGCTTACCGCTTTATTTGTCAGCCAACCAAATTTTAATGCCACTAAACGACGATTAAGATTGCGTATAGTCGGAACATTGGTCGGTATTATTTGCGGCCTTGCTATTTTATATTTTGTACCGTCACTCGAAGGGCAATTACTGTTACTGGTGATAAGTGGCGTCTTATTCTTTGAACTACGTAGTAAACAATACGCACAGGCGACTGCATTTATTACGATTTTGGCGTTGATCAATTTTAATCTGGACAGTTCAGGTTTTTCTGCGGGTATTCCTCGGCTGATCGATACTTTAATTGGCTGTGCTTTGGCATGGTTTGGAGTGAGCTTTATCTGGCCAGACTGGAAGTTTCGACGCTTGCCTCGTACCATTCAGCGCTCTTTACAGGCCCAGTGTAATTATTTAAAAGATGTGGTGCGTCAGTATCATGAAGGACGTGATCATGGTTTGAATTATCGAGTGGCACGTCGCGCAGCACATAATACCGATGCAGAAGTTGCCTCTCTCATTTCTACTCTGGCCACTGAACCTGACTTTGATCCTTATCAAAAAACACTGGCTTTTGAGTTTTTATGTTTGAATCATACTTTCCTGAGCTATATTGCTGCGTTAGGTGCGCATCGTGAACAAAGTCAGGATCAAGATATTTTAAAATTACTCGATCAAGCACTAGATGATATTCAGGGCGCCCTTTTACGCGATGAAGTTCCAGATTTAAGCTCACAAAATATGTTGCAAACCATTCGCCAGCGCCTCAAACAAAATAGTCAGGAAGATCAAACTTCTTTAATTATTTTGCAACAGTTGTCACTGATGCTCAGTATTTTGAATCAGCTCAGTCGGCTTAAACAAAGTCTCAGCCATGATCGGGATAATGATGCAACCGAATTGGGGTCATTATAATTCCCCTTAAAATGGCAGAATATATTCACGAGATTGGCTAAATTAATGCTAAACTCCAATCAGTTTGAAATTCACAATTTGCACTATGACCGCGAAATCTTTATACGCTTATACATTACAGCCTGTTATCTACGAAGTTTCTGAAGCAGAACAACGCAATGTTCAACTGATGATGTGGCGTAGTACTAATAAAATTAGCACCAAAGCATGGATCATTATGGCTGTGGTGGTTGCATTATCACTTGCTGGTATTGTCTTACTCAAAAACTATTCCACAATCTTTTGTTGGGTCGCCATTGTCTGCGTGGTGCTCTACTTTTTAATCCGTAAATACGGTCTTGAATGGTATGTAAAACGTAAGATGAACGAGTTTCCTGTTCAAGAAATTAAAGGAATTCGTTTAGGTGTACAACCGCATGGAATTGTCATGCGTCAGCAAATGGGTGCTCAGGAAGGCGTAGGTACCATTGGCTGGAAAGACATTTATGAATGGTACAATACACCTGATTTTATCTTGATGAATTTCAAGGTCAAAGGCCAACAAGGGGCGTATATTTTACCGAAACGGATGGATTCAAAAAACTTTTCGTTTAATACGATTCGTAAGCATTTAACTGAAGCTGTTGGTGAACCCAAAACCATTTAAAGTCTAGTCTTCATTAAAACCTCCTTCATGGAGGTTTTTTTACATTTTATTTATAAATGATAATGAAAATTAATATTACCTACAAAATCCATATTATCTTCTCAATGTTTGGTTATAATTAATCAAATTTCTTTGCTTAAAACATCTTCTATCATCATGTTTAAAAAAACGTTTTTCCAGATTCACTGGTTTTTAGGGATTACAGCGGGGCTGATTCTTTCTTTAATGGGAGTCACAGGAGCAATCTACTCCTACGAGCAACAAATTTTAGAATGGATCAATCAAGACAGCTACGTGGTGCAAGCCCAAGCGCAACCTAAGCTTACACCTGTTCAGCTTTATCAGCATTTTTCAACGCAAGATCCCGACATAAAAATCAATAGCATTACCATCGCAAAAGATCCAACGGCATCATCGACGGTGAATATTGCCAAAGAAGGTGAACGTCGTGGTTATAACATGATGGTCAATCCTTATACCGCTCAAGTACTCCCTGAAATTAAAGGTCGCGTTTTTTTTCAGTTTGTACAACAGCTTCATCGTACGCTCACCTTTGGTCCTGTAGGTAAACAGATTACTGGTGCATGTACCCTGATGCTCATTTTCTTTGTCTTGAGTGGTTTGTATCTGCGTTGGCCAAAAAAGCATTCTCTGCGCCAATGGCTCTTTGTAAAACCAAAACTCAAAGGCCGCAATTTTATTTGGGATTTACACGCAGTCGTCGGAACGTGGGTGGTGGTGTTTTATCTGATTTTGGCATGTACTGGGCTATATTGGTCATATGACTGGTGGCGCAGTGGCATGTTTAAAGTTATGGGGGTCGAACAGCCTAAACCGCAAATACAGCAAGGTGGTCGAGAACGTACGGGCACTCCACATAATCAAGAACAAAATGGTCGACCACAGTCTGCAAATGACAAAGCTCAGACAATGCAACAAAATCATCGTCAAATGAATCACCCCAAAACTGGCGATAGATCAACAGATCGAGAGCAATCAGCGTTATCCCCTGTTCAAATCCAGCAAGCATTGAACCAGACGTGGACTGAGTTTAACCAAAAAATTGGTCGTGATTATTCAACCTTAACCATTAACTTACCGAAGAAAGCAGATGGTTCAATTGAACTGAGTTTTGTCGATCCAGTTGCACAACATGAACGCGCTCGTAATAGCGCAACATATAACTATCAAACCCATAAAATTGAAAAACTTGAACTTTATGAAGATAAAAAGCTAAATGAAAAAATCATGAGCAGCATGTTACCTGTGCATCGTGGTAGTTTCTTTGGACCTATTTATCAATTTTTTGCCCTATTGGCTTCATTGGCAATGCCTTTATTTTTTGTGACCGGTTGGATGCTTTATCTGAAACGTCGCAAACAGAAACGATTGGCTCAAGCTGCACGTCATCAACTCGCAGATCATTATATTGATCCAAATGCAACACCATGGCTCATTACCTATGCCTCTCAGACAGGCGTATCCGAGCAACTCGCATGGCGCACAGCCACCAGCCTGCAAGAAGCACATCAGCCTGTGACGGTGAAACCCATACAGCAATTGAGCGAAAATGAACTTAAAACTGCACCACAAATTTTATTTGTGGTCAGTACCTACGGCACAGGTGAAGCCCCTGATTTGGCTAGTAGTTTTGAGAAAAAGTTTTTAAGCTCAAATCTAGACTTAACTCATATGCATTATGCCGTATTGGCTTTAGGTTCAGATGAATATCCAGACACTTATTGTAGCTTCGGGCATCGCGTCAATGACTGGTTAAAACAATGTGGTGCACATGCATTATTTGATTTGATTGAAGTCACCAATGCCAACAATGAAGATGTACAACGCTGGAATCAAGCTTTAGCCAAAGCAAGTCAATTAGAACTTCAATCGATGAGTATTGAAAAAACATTTGATACATGGGTACTGGATAAACGCATTCAACTTAATCCAGACAGTCTGGGTGCGCCTGCCTATAACCTTGAGCTTACGCCGAAACATGAAGTGCATTGGCAAGCGGGTGACATTGCCGAGATTCAACCTGGCAACAGTGCCACTCGTATTGAACAGTTCTTACAAAAGCATCAAGTCCATCCTGATACATTGGTCGATTCTTTATCTATTTCTATTCAACAAGCACTTTGGGATAAAGACCTGACGGTAGAAGTTGAACCTTTTGCTAATATGGAACATTTACTCGAACAACTTCCCACATTGCCAACACGTGAATATTCGATTGCCAGTATTCCGACCCAGTTATTTTTAAGGCTTACGGTTCGTCAACAGCTTGATCAAAACGGTCAACTTGGACTGGGCTCTGGTTGGCTGACCGAGCATACTCAAGTCAATGATACAATCGCCCTTCGTATTCGTACCAACGAATCCTTCCATTTAATTGATGACAATCGCCCAATGATTTGTATTGGAAACGGCACAGGTATCGCAGGGTTAATGAGTTTATTACATGCACGTACCCGTCAGGATTATTCAGAAAACTGGTTAATCTTTGGTGAAAGACAACGTCGTTGCGATTTTTTCTATCAAACAACCATTGAAGCATGGCACAACATGGGCATGCTCAAACGACTGGATTTAGCCTTTTCACGTGATCAGGAACAACGCGTCTATGTGCAGGACATCTTAAGACAACAAGCCGATGAATTGAAAGCATGGATTGATCGTGATGCAGTAATTTATGTTTGCGGTAGCATTGAGGGAATGGCGAGCGGTGTAGATCAAGCACTCAACGATATTCTGGGTGAGGCTCAAGTCGATGAACTACGTTTAAATGGACGTTATCGTAGAGACGTTTACTAAGCAATTTTGCAAATCCTTAAAATCAATGAACAAGGGATATTCCAAAATATAGGAATATCCCTTGTTATTCGACTCGACTCAATGAAATTGCTACAGTTGGTTTTTATTCTATAACTTACCTTTGATAAGAACATTTGATATGTCTGCTCCTTTTTTGATGCGTCTTAGCTTATTCGTTGTCGGTTTAATTTTATGTATAGATGCGATATTGCTTTTATCTTATCGAAAAATCCATTTGGGGGTGATATTACCCCTATTCATTGGACTCATTTTCTGCATATATGCGCTCTTCAACGTTCAAATCCAAACATGGCTAAATCGACATCTAAAATTTAAAAAACTTTGGCGATTTGGCTGGGGAATCTTCATTGTCTGGCTAATGACGCTGTTTGCATTCTTTATTTTCTTGACGGTACAAATTCAACATAGCGCCTCTATTCCCGCGGTAAAATCCATTATTGTACTGGGTAGTGGTATCGAAAATGGACAACCTTCAGCAGCCCTAGCCAAACGACTAGACACCGCTGCTCCAATTGCCCAGAGCCAACCAGACGCGCTGGTGATCCTAACTGGAGGATTAGACTTTGGAGAAACTCAAACCGAAGCAGCCATTATGGCAAAGTATTTACAGCAACATTATGCCCTGCTATCCCAGCAAATGGCACTTGAAACTCAAAGTACCAGCACCGAACTCAATTTAAAAAATAGTCAGCTAATTTTAAAACAACACCAGATTCAGTTGAATGATCCTATCGCCATTGTCACCAGCGACTTTCATACCGTTCGCGCCAAAGCCATCGCTCAAAAACAGGGTTACTCAGATGTATATATGGTTGCTGCGCCAACTCCGCTACTCATTCGCTATAACGCATGGTTAAGAGAATATTTTGCCTATCTGAGTGGGTGGATACTCCATGAATACTAAACTAATTCAACCGAATGGAACGGGGTAAAGCTAATTGTAAATCAGCAAAGGCCTCTGGCTTTTGCATATAAAGCTGATAAAGACAGCGCTTAATATCTGCGAGCAGATTTTCAGGCTTGACCAGTAAATTCTGCCCTTCTGGTGTCAAGTTTAAAGAAAATAAAGTACGTTGCTCGCGTAAATAGGGAATCAGTTTTTGCACTAAAGTTGAAAGCGAAATTTCTTGAATCTGGTAATTTTGCCAACTTCCTTTTTGTGATAACTGGGCTAAATTTTTACTTTGCCACATTGCAAATGCCTGCTGACCTGTTGGAGTAGAACATAACGCCCAACCCTCATCATATAAACCGATGACGTGCTTCTGCATCAGCATTGTTTCAATGAATTGTTTATATAAATCTTTGGGACTTAATGAAGAATGAGACTGACCCAATGAATGACGTTGATAGGGATTTCGCATATTGTAATAATAATGAAGCAGAATAAAGCTAAAGCTTAGGAAAAACGTAGAAAAAAAGCAAGATAAAGGAGATATGGTGGGCGCTGACGGGATCGAACCGCCGACATTCTGCTTGTAAGGCAGACGCTCTACCAACTGAGCTAAGCGCCCTGAGCGAAGACAAACAAAGCGAAGCTTTGTCTGAGCCTAAGAGAAAAATCTATGATTTTTCTAAAAGCATCTTGTATCAGAGAGGTAAGTATTTACATACTTTATATAAAGTGGCGCAGCGGACGGGGCTCGAACCCGCGACCCCCGGCGTGACAGGCCGGTATTCTAACCAACTGAACTACCGCTGCACATAATACTTTTAAAAAGTATAAGTCACATATATGGTGGGCGCTGACGGGATCGAACCGCCGACATTCTGCTTGTAAGGCAGACGCTCTACCAACTGAGCTAAGCGCCCTCAAAAGTGTTTGTAAAAAGTGGCGCAGCGGACGGGGCTCGAACCCGCGACCCCCGGCGTGACAGGCCGGTATTCTAACCAACTGAACTACCGCTGCACTTTCACAAAGTCACTATTGTGGCAAACGATATTAAAACTTAAGTGGCGCAGCGGACGGGGCTCGAACCCGCGACCCCCGGCGTGACAGGCCGGTATTCTAACCAACTGAACTACCGCTGCACTGAAGTCTTAACGTAAAGGCTTGGTGGGCGCTGACGGGATCGAACCGCCGACATTCTGCTTGTAAGGCAGACGCTCTACCAACTGAGCTAAGCGCCCTTAACGTCTTTATCGTTTGTGAGGTGCATTATAGAGAATCTAAGCAGCGTGTCAAACGCTTTTGCTTTTCTTTTCTTAAAATCCAGTGTGAATGATTAAAAAATAAGTCATTCGATAGAAAAACCTGAAAATTCTGTGTCTTATTTAAACATCAACTTTCTTTTTTAACTTTAGAAATCATTCAATCTTAAATTGAAAATTTTTTTTCGGAGCTCAAATTTGCCTGTACAGGATTAAATGATTCAATTTTTGTTTCAGATAAATAAACCAATGCACCTTGTTGGACCAAATCGAATACCTCAACCACATCTTGATTACGCATCCGAATACAACCATGTGAAACAGGTATTCCCATTGGTTCAGTGTCAGGTGTTCCATGAATATAAATATAGCGTTGTTTACTATCGCAACCTTGCCCCTGATTGAAGCCTAGTTCAAGACCATCTAACCAAAGGATTCTAGATAAAATCCAGTCTCGTTGCGGATTCTGTACTGCCAATGATGGGGAATAAATTTCACCTGTCGGCTGCCGCGCGATAAAAACAGTATTGATAGGCAAATGTTCACCAAACTTTTCAGCAATTCGGTGCCAGCCACGAGGTGTTTTGCCCGAATTTTCCTGTTCGCCAATTCCATTTTTACCAGAGGAAATCAAATATAACTTATTATGTTGAGGTAAATATAAAAGCTGTTGTTCTAAATCAATCAAGATATCGGCTTGTTCTAGCGTATAAGACATGGTATTTCTCTGATTTAATATTAAAAATAAAAGAAAATTTCGCAAATTCCCATAGAGTAAAAAATTCAAAATAAGGCTTTAAGTTTTTTTAACAGTTTCACTCAAAGGTAGTTCTCTTCTTGCGGACCTAAGAAAGCCTTAAAGCGATGCTTTAAGTTTTTTAACGGTTTCACTCGGGCATAGCCCTCACCTTGCGCACCTAAGAAATCCTTAAAGCGGTGCTTTAAGTTTTTTTAACGGTGCTCAGGACGGAGCCATAACCATACTGCGACAATCAACATTATGCTATCAGTAAAAACCTTTACCCAAAATGGTGCATTGGTAAACAACATTATGATGCCACTGATGAGCATCATAATGCTGGCAATCCATTTCGCTCTACGTGGAACCGTACCATGTTCACGCCAATTACGTAAGGTCGAGCCATATTTAGGATGGTTGAGTAACCATGCATCCATCTGCGGCCAGCCTTTTGAAGCAGCCCACGCTGCCAGGATTAAAAAGACCGTTGTTGGCATACCAGGCAAAATTGCACCAATAATCCCAAGTGTGATAAATATCAGCACAAGGCTTCGCCAAAACAACGTTTTCATACCGAATCCTAAAATTGCTTACGCGCGCCTAGTATAAAAGTTTTATCACGTATTTGCTTATTCCGAGTTTAAATTATTGCATCAGGTGATTATGCCCTCATCTCTTTTCAAATCTGAATATTTTGAACCATGGCTACAATTCAAACAACCAAGTGTACGTCAGTTGGCTTTTTGTTTGGCGAGTCCGAATATTATTAAAAGCATTCCAGATGAACTAAGTATTCATTATCATTTTGATCTACACACTGCGAATTTCTGGCAACAACAATTTAAAACGTATCAACCACGCTTAGATAAACTTGATCAATCCCCTGCCCCCCTACTAGATTTTTTAAATCAACTAAAAAGTACCCGTTTAGGTTTACGCTTTGAATACCTACTCTGGTTCTGGCTACGAGATGCTGATTATCATCCGTACCAGCTTTTAGGTCATAGCATTCAACAAATACAAGGGGCAAGAACTTTAGGCGAACTGGATTTTTTAGTTTTAAACCAGGATACGAACGACATTGAGCATTGGGAAGTTGCTTTAAAATATTACTTGGGTGAAGCAGATCTCTCCTTAGGGTGTTGGTTTGGACTCAACCGTGACGACACATTATCCAAGAAAATGAATCATTTTACTCAACGACAATTTCAATTTGTACAAGTTGAGGAGCATCTTATCCAGAAACGTTATGCTCTGCTCAAAGGACAGCTTTATTTGCCCGAAGCTTCGTTTGATAACACAGGATCTTTAGACTGGATTCAACCACAGAGACGATTAGGTCAATGGGGAAATCAAACCAAAAAAAGTTATTATCGATTAAAACGGCATGAATGGTTATGTCCCAACCTTAATCAATCCTCAAATGAGGCTATTTGGTGGACCAATGGCCTATATTTTAACCCCAAGTCTGATATCCAAAACTATATGTATCGACAACACTTACTGACCTATAAATAGTTTATTTACAAGAACAATTCTCTTTTGAAACACTTTTTAACACATTTACTATCAAACACTCATGTTTATTTTTACGATTAGTTTTTAATCTTTTAAGTACATCAGAATTAAATCTAAAGTGGAGATAGATGATGAAAAAAATCTTAGTTGCATCAGTCATGGTTGCTTTTGTTTTAACGGGTTGTAATACTTTTAAAGGTATGGGTCAGGACGTGTCTAAAGCAGGCGATGC
>NZ_CP078523.1:650184-650398 GCF_019264745.1 Acinetobacter sp. Colony158
CTATGACCTCATCAGCCACCTTAGATCTTAGTTTAGAGCTTTTACGTCAACCTTCTGTTACTCCGATGGATCATAATTGTCAAAATATTATGGCCGATCGGCTTGCTCAGGTGGGTTTTAACATCGAGCATATGCGTTTTGAAGACGTTGATAACTTATGGGCACGTCGTGGTACTCAAGATCCCGTATTTTGTTTTGCAGGACATACAGACGT
>NZ_CP078523.1:650435-650666 GCF_019264745.1 Acinetobacter sp. Colony158
CCATTTCAACCTGAAATTCGCGATGGAACGCTGTATGGACGTGGTGCAGCAGATATGAAAACGGCCTTGGCTGCCATGATCATCGCGACGGAACGTTTTGTAAAAAAACATCCAGATCATAAGGGTTCAATTGCTTATCTCATTACCTCAGATGAAGAAGGTCCATCTATTAATGGAACGGTAAAAGTCATTGAAACATTAGAAGCGCGCCAAGAAAAGATTACATGGTGT
>NZ_CP078523.1:650700-652038 GCF_019264745.1 Acinetobacter sp. Colony158
GCGATATTATCAAAAATGGACGCCGTGGCTCACTCAATGGCGTTTTAACGGTTAAAGGTAAACAAGGACATGTTGCTTATCCGCATCTGGCGCGTAATCCAATTCATTTGGCTGCCGCTGCTATTGATGAACTGTGTGAAACAGTCTGGGATGAAGGTAATCAATATTTTCCAGCGACCACTTTCCAAATCTCCAACATTCATTCTGGAACAGGAGCAACTAATGTTGTTCCGGGAACACTAGAAGTAACCTTTAATTTTAGATACTCAACCGAAGTTACAGCAGAGATTTTAAAACAGCGTGTTATAGATTTACTTAATCGACATGGGTTTGAGTATCATATCGACTGGACTCTGTCAGGATTACCTTTTTTAACTCCTGTTGGCGAACTCGTCAATGCAGCCAAACATGCGATTCAAAAAGTTACAGGCACTAAAAGTCAATTATCGACAACTGGCGGCACTTCAGATGGACGCTTTATCGCCCCTACTGGCGCACAAGTTTTAGAATTGGGCGTACTAAATGCATCTATCCATCAAATTAATGAGCATGTGAATGTTGCCGATCTAGAACCTTTAGCTGAAATCTATGAGGAAATGCTAACGAAGCTTCTTACCTAAGCTAAAATTGATCTCATAAATGCACTTTTGAGTGCATTTTTTATATTTATATTGAGAATAGCAATAAAAAAAGAGCAGCTCTAAAGCTGCTCTTTTGCAATCAAAAACTCAGATTATTGAGCTTGTTGACCAGGTTGAACTACGACAGTACGGCTACCAGTAATTGTAGCGAATACACGACGGTTCATAGCGCGACCTTCTTTCGTGCTGTTGTCAGCAATCGGTTGATCCCACGCGAAACCTTGAGTAGATAAACGAGCTGCATCGATGTTGTATTCGTTTACAAGAGCTGATTTAACAGAGTTAGCACGAGCTAGAGATAAACGTTCGTTCAACTTACGAGGACCAGTGTTATCTGTGTGACCATCGATACGAGCAGTTGCGTTAGGGTATTCAACTAACTTTTCAGCAACTTTCGCGATTTCTGGCTTATATTGATCTTTGATGTTTGATTTGTTTGTATCAAAGAACACACGAAGTTCCATGTTAAGGTCTTCAGTCAACTCTTGTGGTTGAGGTTGAACTGGAGTTGGCTCAACTGGAGCAACTTCAACAACTGGAGCAGCTGGTTTCAAATGACCACCAAGAACTACGTTCAAACCTGCAAGTGCAGTATAGTTCCAGAATTGTTCATCAAAGTTATATGTACCACGAGCTTCAGTACGAAGTGACAATGCATCGTTTAAGCGCCAGAATGCACCAACACCAGCATTACCAA
>NZ_CP078523.1:652237-652321 GCF_019264745.1 Acinetobacter sp. Colony158
GTATTCAGCTTCGAAACCTAACCAAGGCGTTAATTCAACACCCAGTGCCGCACCAACGAATAAATCGTCTTGAAGCTCTGGTCC
>NZ_CP078523.1:652359-674521 GCF_019264745.1 Acinetobacter sp. Colony158
AAGTATAACCAAGCAATAAAGGAGTTACGGTAACGCCAGCATTTACAGCAGCGAATGGAACAGCAGCAAGCATAGTAGCAAGTGCAATACGACTCAATTTCATGGATATCCTCCAGAGATAAACAAATTGTTTGTTATTCAAGCTCAGCCTAAAATTTTTATGGCCCTGAGATAACTTTTTATATACCCCAGTATTATTTTTAAGCTACTCACGTTGAATCATACAAACACTTAAACTGATTTCCAAGTGCTTGATAACTTTAATCAAGTAAATTATTGACAAAATTACTTACAATTTCCGTTGTAATTCGGTAACTATTTACTCAATTTATTGTTGTGAATAGCTTATCTTCACGCTTTCTTTATTTTAACAGTATTCAAACGCTTAAGTAATAAATATTTCAATTCGATCTTTTTTTCAATGTTTTGTACTTAATCTACTGTTAAAAAACAAAAAAAATTACATAAGACGGACGTATTCTTAACATGAAAAATAAAAATTGTGGATTCTCGTTAATTGAAATTAGCGTGGTAATCATTGTAATTGCTGTAATTGCCTCTTTTGCCATACCCTCTTATCATCAATATATGGCTGCACAAGAAGCAAAAAAAGTCCCCAAAACACTCACACTTTACATACAAAAAGCCAAACATGAGTCTTTGTTATTTAGACAAAACATTATTTTGTGTGCCAGCACTAGCTTTAAAGAGTGTAATAACGATTGGAATAATGGTTATATGGTTTTTATCGATAAGAATAAAAATCGAGACTATGACTTAGATGAACCTATATTAGCCTTTGAGAACATGCAATTGAGATACGGCACTCTGTCATGGCGGGGGTTTGGTAATAGAAGAATCATTTTTGAAGGAAACTCAGGACTTCCTTTATCTTCAAATGGTACTTTTCAGTATTGTTCTGATCAATATCATAATCATCGTAAATTAACATTGAGTCGAATGGGACATCCTCGAGATGAACCTTTAGCAAATTGTTAAGAAAACTGTTCAGTCTAGGTTCTGGTCTTTTAAGTCAATTTTCTAGGTCTGCTTTTTTAATATACTTCTTAGAAGAAAATGTAAGCTTTAAATCATTGAGGGAGAAATCATTGTGACTGATATCGTAATTGTAAATGGCGCTCGTACCGCAATGGGTGGATTTCAGGGAGATTTATCTCCTTCGACAGCACCAGAACTAGGCGCAGTCACCATCCGTGAAGCTGTTCAACGCGCAGGCCTACAGCCTACAGATATTCAAGAAGTCATCATGGGGTGTGTATTACCCGCAGGTTTGAAGCAAGGCCCTGCACGCCAAGCGATGCGTCAAGCAGGTTTACCTGACTCAACGGGTGCCGTAACGATCAATAAGTTATGTGGCTCTGGTATGAAAGCAGTAATGCAAGCTACTGATATGATTAAAGCAGGTAGTGCCGAAATCGTAGTGGCGGGCGGTATGGAATCCATGACCAATGCACCTTATATTTTACCTAAAGCTCGAGCAGGTTATCGTATGGGGCATGGTGAAATTAAAGATCATATGTTTTTTGATGGTCTTGAAGATGCAGAAACTGGTCGCTTAATGGGGTCTTTTGCTCAGGATATGGCCAATACACGTGGATACACGCGCGAACAAATGGATGAATTTGCTATTCGCTCACTCAAACGTGCCCAAACTGCCATTACTGAAGGTTATTTTAAAGATGAAATTGTGCCTGTGACGATTTCGTCACGTAAAGGTGACGTTAAGATTGATCAAGATGAACAGCCTTTAAAGGCCAAAATTGACAAAATTCCTTCCTTAAAACCCGCATTTGCCAAAGACGGAACCATTACTGCTGCCAATGCAAGTTCAATTTCTGATGGTGCTTCTGCACTTGTGCTTACTTATAGTGAAATTGCCAAACAGCGTGGTTTACAACCATTAGCTAAAATTGTAGCCACCGCATCAAACTCTCAACATCCATCAGAGTTTACCATTGCTCCTGTAGGCGCAATCGCCAAAGTTCTTAAAAAAGCAGGTTGGGATGCTCAGGATGTAGATCTCTGGGAAATCAATGAAGCTTTTGCAATGGTCACCATGTGCGCTATTGATGATTTCAAACTTGATCCTGAAAAGGTCAATATTCATGGAGGCGCGTGTGCTTTAGGACACCCTGTCGGCTCAACAGGTTCACGGATTATTTTGACGTTGATTCATGCACTAAAACGTACAGGCGGAAAAAAGGGTGTTGCCGCACTATGTATCGGTGGTGGTGAAGCAACAGCAGTTGCTATTGAGTTACTATAATCTATTGTTATTGTATGATGTCACCAATCCCGCTAAGGCGGGATTTTTTATAAATATACAAAATAAGACTGTTTTTTATTCAGTTTTAAAATTATAGTCACTCAAGTCACAATAAATAAAAATAACAGGGTTAAATCTTATGCAGTTCAATCATTATCTTAATTTCAACGGTAAAGCCGAAGCAGCATTTACCTTCTACCAATCGATTTTCGGTGGAGAGTTTTCAGTATTGACTCGATATGATGACCTTCCACCTCAGGAAGGAATTGTATTGTCAGATTCACAGAAAAGTCTAATATTGCATGTTTCGCTGCCTATCAACGAATTTACAGTACTCATGGGCTCTGATGTCAATGAGCAATTTTGTAGTCCAGCAAATGCCATCTTAAATAAAGGCAATAATCACTACATTTCCATTAATCTCGAAAATAATGATAACGAAGCCCGCCGCCTATTCAATCTACTTTCCATAGGTGGAGTTATTGAAATGCCGTTACAAAAAACCTTTTGGGGCGTACTGTATGGCGCTTTTAGCGACCAATTTGGAATTAAATGGATGGTTAACTGCCAGCTTCTGGATGAATGAAATCATATGCGTCTCACCTGACCTAAAGCGCAAGTTATAAAAGTTCCTTTTAAAATAAAGATTAGAGCTTTGTTATGAATATATTTTAGATAAAAATAAAAAATCAACATAAATCTTAAAAAATACTTAATAAAACCATCAAAAACCAATTCTTCATTGATAAATCTGGATGAACAAATCCGATTTCGATCAAATCACTCATAATCATCAAAATAAATCTTTGACTGTAGCGTCTAGTTATTTGTTAATTAGAGACAATTAAACATTTAAGACAAATAAATTAATTTATTGAATTATATCATTATTATTTTTAAGCTCTTTTTTAAAACTCAATAAAATTCTGTATCAAATTATTGCTAAAACAGTTTTTTTACTGACTATGCAACATAGAGCATTTACTCTTATTTTAATTGTGTTATTTTTGTTGCATGGAGTGAAGATTAATTCCCTGTATGGAACTTACTTCTCCAAAAATTAGAACTGTAATTGCTTGGAAATAAGCAATAAATTACTTTTGTTGTTCAAGGAAAGATTAGAATGAAATTAAAACATTTAACCACAGCCATTATCATGGCATCGCTGCCTGCAACAGGGGTTTTTGCAGCAGCTTTGGATCGTTCAGGTCAATCCATATCGGCATTTCTACAACCTGGTAACTATTTTGAAGCTGGTATCTCAATTCTAGATCCTGATGTTTCTGGCAAAACCAAAGACAATTATCCTAATGCAGCACTGCCATTACTCTCAAACACGAGTACTGGTGAAATGGCAGATGACTATCAATTTTATAATGCAGCATTAAAATTACAGCTTCATCCAAACTTTTCTTTTGGCTTACTTTATGATCAGCCATTTGGAGCTAAAGCCACTTATTCAACTACAACCGCAGCACTACCTACGGTACTGCCTGGAGCCGCGGCTGCTTTAGCTGGTCATGGAGCATTCCATAATGGTAGCGAAGGGACTGAAGTTGATGTAACTACTCAAAATTTGTCGTTTATTCTAGGTTTTCAACCTACTGTAAACTGGAATATTTATGGTGGTGCTGCCTATCAAACCGTTAAAGGTAGCGTCCAATTACGAGGTACAGCTTATGGTGGAAATGCAACATTTGGTGGTTACAATGCCAACATTAAAGAAACGGGTGATGTGGGCTGGCTAGCAGGTGTTGCATTCCAGCTGCCTGAGATTGCGTTAAAAACGTCTTTGACTTATCGTTCTGAAATCGAACACTCAGTCAATGCCAGAGAGACTTTCAATTCTGCGGGAAGCTTTGGTGCATTAAACTTCTTAACACCAAATAAAACCGACATTACCACACCTCAGTCAGCAAACTTAGACTTCCAGACAGGAATCATGGCTGACACGGTTGCTTTTGCAAATGTGCGCTGGGTGAACTGGAAAGATTTTTCAATCCGTCCAGATAAATTTGGTAAAGCAAGCCTGATTGCTGGTCAAAGTCCGACAGTTAATAAACCAAATGGTTTTGATCTGGTCGCTTATACAGATGATCAATGGTCTGCAAATGTAGGGGTTGGCCGTAAACTAACAGAGCAATGGGCGGGCAATATTTCAGTAGGCTGGGACTCTGGCGCAGGTAATCCAGTGACAACACTTGGCCCAACAGAAGGTTATTGGAATGTTGGTCTAGGAGCGCAATTTAGTCCAGCGCCAAACTATTTTATTGCAGGTGGTGTAAAATATTTTTGGTTGGGTGATGCCAAAGCACAATCTGGAGCACAATTTGGTACTTCTGAGTATGTCGCTGATTTTACCGATAATCATGCCATCGCTTATGGTTTAAAAATTGGTTACCGCTTCTAAAACTTGATTTAAAATATAATAAAAAAAGCACCCGAGGGTGCTTTTTTTATGAATTGCCCTGCTCTAAAGGTAAACCTGCATCTTTGGCAGCGCGGGTTCCTCCCATCAGAATGACATATTCGCGTGCAGCATCAAAACCATCAAGTAATTCCGCCGCACGTGGTGCTTTACTACCGCCACCGCATAAAATATAAATCGGCTGATCCGCAGCCACCTGAGTCAGACTATCGGACTTTAAATCATTAATAGGTTGATTTATTGCGCCTTTAACATGCCCTTCAGCATATGATTTTGCGTCACGGACATCCCAGATAATGGCATTTTCTGGGAACTCAAATGTCGTAATTTCTTGTTTACGGATCATTGCGCACTCCTTTGATGTAAACAACACTTGGCAAATGAAGAAAACATCCCTAGCATCTCAGATATTCTTTCACTTTGCAAAGGTCTAAGCTATGCCTTCTTTCGATATTGTTTCTGAATTAGAGTTATTTGAAGTTAATCACGCGGTTCAAAATACTCAAAAAGAAATCGCAACACGTTTCGATTTCCGTGGACAAGATGTTTCTATTGAACTGAATGAAAAATCCAAAGAAATTAAAATCAGTACAGAAAGTGATTTTCAATGCGAACAAGTCTATAACATGCTAGAAAATCATTTCTATAAACGTAAAATTGATGTTCAAGCACTTGATCCGCAAAAGGCCACAGCTTCAGGAAAAAATGTAGTACAAGTAATCAAACTCAAAGATGGACTTGACTCAGATACCGCAAAAAAAATTAATAAAGCCATTAAAGAAAGTGGTATCAAAGTGCAATCTTCTATACAGGGAGACAAAATTCGTGTGACCGATAAAAAACGTGACACTTTACAACAGGTCATGGCTTTTCTAAAGGAACAGCAGTTTGGTCTTCCCTTGCAGTTTAATAACTTTAAAGATTAATTTCAGCGCTGTTCTTTTTACACAGGATGCACTATGTCACAGGCCAATCGTTTATCAAAACTGGTGAAAACCACGTCAAAATTTCCGAAAAGTATTCGTAGTACACTCTGGAGTAAAGCCTTTGGTCGGATTGTACCCATGGTCGGAACCGCCAATATTCGTTATCTAGAAGTTGATCAAGACCATGTCGTGGTGCGTCTGGAAAATCAGCGCAATATGCAAAACCACATTAAAGGTGTACATGCTGCTGCAATGGCATTACTCGCTGAAACTGCGACAGGCTTTTTAACAGGGCTGCATGTCCCGGATAATCGAATTTTGCTCATTAAATCACTGCATGTCGATTATTTAAAAGTGGTACAAGGTGGATTAACGGCAACAGCAACTTTATCGCCTGAACAGCAAAAATTTATTGCGGATAATGAAAAAGGTGAATTATTGATTCCTGTGACGGTCATTGACGACGGTTCAAATGAACCGATTCATTGTGAAATGTTATGGGCATGGTTACCTAAACGTCCAAAATAATTTATATGTAATAACTAAAGCCCAAACATGTATTTGGGCTTTAGTCTTTTTAATCTTTATTTTTGATCACTAAATAAAATGCTCTACGATTGCAACGATTTGTTTTAAATATTCAGCATCTACTTCATCAAAGCTATCCAATGCATCGCTATCAATATCTAATACTGCAACACATTTATTCTGCTTCATCACAGGTAAAACAATTTCAGATTTTGAATCAGAGCTACAAGCAATATGTCCCGGAAATTGCTCCACATCTGGCACGATCATAACGTTCTGCTGCTGCCATGCTGTACCGCAAACGCCCCGCCCTTTTGCGATCCGTGTACAAGCGATTGGCCCCTGAAATGGCCCCAAGACTAATTCATTATCCTTAACCAGATAAAATCCAATCCAAAACCAGTTAAATTGTTGCTTTAATGCCGCACAAATATTGGCAAGATTGGCGATCACATCACTTTCATCTGCAACAATGGCCTGAAGTTGTGGAATCAGGCTTTGGTATTGTTCAGCTTTATTGCCCTGTTGTAGCGATAATTCTTCTGCCATATCATTGATCCAAATCAAAGTATTGTATCGGATGAAACCTTCCGAGCTTTATCTATTTATGTGAAAAGTACATAGTTGAATATTTCTAAGTGTAAATAAAACTCATAAAAAAGCTCAGCATCATGCTGAACTTTTTGGAAACTTTAGTTTGTAAATTAAACTGCTAAAAATTTCTGCTTAACTTCTTCAGGAATCTGTCGTTTATTACCTTTTACATCCACCGCCACAAAGGTAAAAATTCCCTCCGTCACTTGTTTGGGTTGACGAGATTCATCGTGACTATCCCAAACTTCAATCTGGATCTGAATTGAAGTATTTCCCACTTTTAGAAGTTTGGTGTAACAACTAATCACATCACCAACTTTAACAGGAACAAGGAAAGTCATCTGATTAATTGAAATGGTTGCACAACGTCCTTTACTAAAACGTTCTGCATGAATTGCGCCTGCCAAATCCATTTGTGAGACAATCCAACCGCCAAAAACATCACCACTCCAGTTGGTATCGGCAGGCATTGCAATGGTTTGAAGGGATAAAGTTCCTTCAGGCTTTTTGAGAGACTCTGACACATTAACTCCGAACTTGGGCTTGTAATTGCTGATCCAGCCACTGCTGTAACTCACTGGATCGAAGCGCGCCGCTTATTCTACCAATTTCGTTGGTTTTATTCATCAAAACCAGTGTCGGAATACTACGGACATGAAAAGCCTGACTTAAACGCGGTGAAGCTTCAGTATCAATTTTGGCGAAAATAACATGTGGATTCTGTGCTGCAACCTGAGCAAAATGAGGTGCCATCATCTTGCATGGCCCACACCAATCTGCCCATAAATCGATCAGAATGGGTAAATCACTATTGCTTACATAATGACTGAAGTTTTGCTCATTCAGCTCAATCGGTGCAAGTGGAATCAGTGCGGTATGGCATTGGCCACATTTAGGATCTGCATTTAATTTTTCTTCAGCGACCCGATTTTTAGCACCGCAGCTTGGACAAACAATAATCATATCAAGTCACTCCAGTATGTTGATGTAAAAATTCTAATTGGGTTGCTACTGCTTTTTCAAACCATTTGCCATGATAAATATCAAAATGATACATATCCCATTCATGATACGTCACAAACGGTGCGATATTGGTCGCAGCTTCACGACTCGAATCTATAGGAACCAGACTATCCAGTTTCGCGACAATGAATAAGACTGGAATACTAATATCGCGTACAGATTGAATCGGCCGATAACGAATCAGTTGAAATAATGCGCGGGCAGGAACTTCACCACTCCAATAGTAATCAGGATTTAGAATCGATAAATATCCTTGATAGCTATCAGGCGTTGGAAAAAAGGAAAGCTGTTGTTGTGCCACGACGGGCAAGGTTCGTGGGTTTAATCCAACCTTTGCCCCCATATAATCCTGACTAGATAATTTAAGTGCTTTGGGTAATTGCTGGATTGGATAAATTTTGGCGGTTTCAGCACCATCCACAAAAGGCACCTGTACCATAATTGAAGAAATATTTTTTAATTCACTGGCTAGATTGAGGACATAACCACCACTGAGTCCAGTTCCCCAAAGTACAATACGTCGCTGATCTACCCATTTACAGCTACTTATATATTGAATAACTGTTTTCCAGTCTTCGATCTGATCTTTAAGTGAAATAAGTTCTCTGGGCTTTCCTGTGCTTCCGCCCCAATAACGATAATCAAATAGCACCACCGCATAGCCAGCCTGAGCAAATTTTTGTGCGTACTGAATCAATTTAAACTGGCGTAATGCGGCAAATTCATGTGCCATGATGATCACAGCAGGTTTCCGATCTGCTTTGGGACGATAGAAGTCAGCAGCTATGGTCTCTTGACCAATGGGAACATACAGCGGCTCAACTGTATAAGCAGGCATACGCGCTCCAATGCGTTATATTTTGGTTATCGGTCGTTATATATTTTAAAAGCACTGTTTAAAGTGACAGGGTGCTTAGTGCTATGATACAGCATAAACGTTTTTTTAAATTTTGGAGTGACGAAATGACGGATAATGTTGGTTTTGCAGGTCAAATTGGCCCAGAACATATGGAACAAGTGGTCGAAAAAGGCTTTAAATCCATCATTAATAACCGACCTGATATGGAAGGTGGTCCAGAACAACCGACCAGTGCTCAAATCGAAGAAGCTGCCCGTAATGTAGGACTTGACTATGTTTATCAGCCTGTCATTGCTGGACAGATTTCTGAGTTAGACGTACGTAATTTTGCCAATCATTATCATGAGTTACCAAAACCAATTTTAATGTTCTGTCGTACAGGTAATCGTTCGAATAATTTATATCAGTTGGCTAAACAAATGGACTTACTGGATGACTAAAGTTTTGTATCTTAGCCTAATATTCTGCTGTATAACATTCACTGCTTGCAGTACTGTAAATGTACGCCCCACAGCCAGTGTGATGGTAGGAACTGGGATATAAAAAACAGCGCCGAAGCGCTGTTTTATGAAATTTATGGGCAAGACCCTGTGTTAATCCCATACGGACTCTTCAAATTAGGCCCATAACTACCATCAGTACTATAATCGGAATTCACTGAAGGTAGCCCTAAATTATAAGTAGTCCGATTTGGCAAAGATGCAACCGTAGTTGATGCTCCAATTTGTACATTTAACCATCGTGCATAGATCTTTGGATATCGAATTACAAAGTCAAATTTACCTTGGGCATCTGTTGTATAAGTAGCAGTAGCCCCGTTACCTCCAACAAATGTTGGAACTTGTACGGGTATACTATTGACCTCATTATTAGTAATCGCATTTAAAGATCCTATTGCACAATCTCTGACTGATGTTGTACTTAAATTAATAACAAAGTCGTCAGAAGTATCATCTGGTGTACTGTTATTATTCAAAGCAACGCCATTTTTGACATATACATTTGCGCTACTTAAATCATAATAATTCTGTCCCGCTGTTATCCATTGAGGCTTACCATCTGTTGTACCTTGTAGAAGTGCATTTCTCCAGACATATTGCCCTTTAGAATAAAAGGTTGGAGTTATATCCATCGTAACAGATTGATTATTCAATGGTTTTCCATCCTTATCAACCACACTTACTGACATATTCCGAGAGTAGTATATACCATCGCTTGAAGTCCCAACTTCAGTTGGATTTACACCAATTACAATCGATGCCACAGGGTTTTGAACAACCGCTTGTACAATATCTATAAGAGAAACTTGGTTCGCAGTTACATAGCCAACTTCTTTAAAACTTGCACTTAAATGTAAATCATCTGTTGCAAAATTAGTTGCACTGTAGCCTGTATTACGAGCACTTTCATCAACTTTTATTTTAAAGACAGCTTGTCCATTCGCATCTGTAGTCAGCCCAGATGGACCCACTATAATTGCACCATTAACTACAAAGTTATCAATTCCGAGCATTACATATTGATTCGCAACACCACCACCATTTTGATCAACCAAAGTTACAGTAACATCTGAAGTATCATTACGAACATTAAGTGTCGGTTTCGCTGATGAGATACGCAATGAATATCGTGCAGGTAAATCAACGGCAGGTTGTGTTGGCTGTTTAAATGCATCTAAACGAGCAATCTGTTTTGCAATTGCACCATTAGCATCCTGATTACTCGCAGTTAATTCTATACCACTAGCAATAAGTAAATCTCCATCAACAGTTTGCCCATCAACTGCAACTGAAAAAAAAGCATTCCCTTGAGAATCTGTTTTTAATGTTTGCGGTGTACCACTTGTATTTGATGGAGCGCTACTTCCAGGATTACCAATAATAATTCCTGCTGAATTATTAACTGCTAATGTAATATCTTGGTTCTGTACTGGAAGATTATTTTTATCTAATAACGTGACCGTAATAATTGATCTATCACCACTAACGTTCAGGTTACTTTTTGAACTTGAAATTACTAAATGATTCTGATTAATAACTTCAGCAACTTCAAAATTAATCGTAGTCTCTAATTTTTCCCCTTTAGGATTCGTTATAGCTCCTTTAACCTGAATACCAGAAGACAATAATGCAGATTTTGCTGAATCAGAAATATCTTTAGGAATGATAATTGAAATAGGAACCACGCCATTTGCAGAAGTTACCACTGAATCGGCACTGAGTTTCACTCCCGCAGCAATTGCTTCAGTATTTAAAGATAAATTCACTGGATAACCTGTGTTTGCACCTAATTCGTCTTTAACTGCAACATTGATTTGATAAGTTTTACCTAATTCCAATTCATTTTTGTCAGCAGTTAAACGTAAATTTACTGAATCTTTAGGAATTGTAACTTGAATAATTCCAGTCTGTTGAACACGATCACCATTATTTTGGTTTGTTCCAACAACTGCAAATCCAATTCCATTTTTAATTAGGTTAGCATCATATTGACCTTCAGCAACTTTTACCGTGAAAACAGCCTCACCTTTACTATTGGTCGTGAGTGTCGTATCAGACAAAGAAACACGGGAACCAGCTAAATTTGATAGTGCAATTGCTAGTGCTGTATTTGCAATGGTTTTGCCATTGGCATCTGTAGCAACTACCTTAACTTGAACTTCGCCACCTAATACAGAAACTGTTGGTTCATAAGTAAAGCTAAGGTTAACCAGATCAGGAATAATGATTGGAGGAGTGATTAATTGAACAGAACGTGTCGCAGAAATTGTTGAACCAGAAGCCTGAGCAACAATCGTTAAACCATTTGCAATCAGGTTCTCTATTTCTTTAGTATTTTTAGGTGTTACATTAATTGTAAAAATTGCTTGTCCATTTGTATCGGTAACTTGAGTTGCATTTGCAATAACAGCACCATTTTGCAAAGGTGCAGTATTTATGCCCAAACCAATACCTTTATTTGCAAATGCTTTACCATCAGTTCCAATAGCATTTACTTTCACTATTAATGTTGTTGTTTTATTAACTTCTAATGTTTTAATGCCATCAGTATCAATATTTAAGGATTCAAGTGCAATTTCTGATGATGCTGTTGGCTCTTTAAAGTTTAAAGATAGCGTTTGTGTTTTCCCATTTGCAGCTGTAGCCAACAGCTTTACACCTGCTAATGCTAATTGCTTTTGTTCATCTGTACCAGCATAGGTATATTTAAATTTAAAAGTTGCATAACCTTCTGCATTTGTTGTCTGTATTAGTGAACCATCCGCTTTCAATCCTAAAGCATCTAGTTGTTGATCAGATAATCCCATACGTTTTAAAGAAATGGTTTGTCCTGATAAACCACCATCATTTTCAGTTCCATTTGCTTGAACTGTAATCGTAATATTTTGATTTTGTGAATAATCAAATGCTTTTACTGGTTCAAATGACAAAAATCTGACTTCATCATTAGCCTTTGCTCCTGGGTTGACGTCGATATAAATACTTTGGCTTATTTCATTATCAGTTTTGAATGTTGCAGTAATGCCAGCTGCAACTAATGCTGCTACGGCTGCATCTGTCTTAGCATTAGTATGTAAAGTATAAGTAATATATCCCTCGACCGAAGCACTAAAATCTCTTTCAGAACTACCATCAAAACTAACCCCGTTTGCATTTGCTTCGTTATTTAAATTTAAAGTTAGTTTTCCTTTAGTTGCCGCCTCACCCTTGTTATTAATACCTTTAACTCGAATTGTAACAGTATCATTTTGTGCATTAACCGTATATGAAGATGCAATTTCTAAACGTTGCAAAGCCAATTGATCAGTTGCACTGGTATCTGCCGTAATAACGCTGATCGTATCTTGGGCAAAGATTTCAGAATTATCTGAATATATTGCTTTTAAATTAATGCCCTGTTGAGTTAAAGCAACTGGATAACTTGAATTTGCTTTTAATGTAAATACAGCATAGCCATTTGCATCAGTGACTGCTTCAGTTTGATCAATAGTCACCCCATACGCATCACTTTTATCCGTGAATACAAGTTTAACTTTTTTATTCGCAAGAGCTATATCATTACTATTTTTGGCACGTACTTTAACAGTCGTTGTTCCATTTTGTGCAACAATTGGAGCATCTGCCTTAATTAACTCAAGTTTTTGGACAACTTGAGAAGTATCCTTAAAAGTAATAGATCCAGAGACTGTTTTTTCTGCTTTATTTTCATCAATCAGTTTAAAGCTTAAAGATTGTGATGTAGATACAAATTTTTGAATATCATCAGAACTCAAATCAGAATTTGCAACAATGGTAAATTTTGCCTTTCCTTGAGTATCTGTACTGATATTAGAGCCAGTTGAGATAGAAAATTTTCCTTGCATTTCTTGTGGAAGTGTTAAAGTGATCGACTCACCTGCTTTTACACCGCCATTTTTATCTGTCACTATTGCAGTAATATCTGCTGAACCTTTAGGTAAATTTAATACTACGCCTTGCTGAATATTAAGATTATAATCACTAACAATGGTACTCGTTTTCTTAATATTTAAAGTATAGCTTTGCTTGATAGTAGTACCATCCACGACAGCCGTTAATTGCACCTTACCAGACGAAGCGATGAGAGTCGGAATACTGACTTCAAATATCGCAAAACCGTTGTCACCTGTCGTAACTAAAGAAGCCTTACTGGTAACACCTAAATTATCACTATCTGAAATTGCTAATCTTACCTTCTTATTAGCGATTCCACCTTTATCGGCATTCAGAACCTGCACCGCAATTTGTACAACAGAATTATCATTTGCCTGTTGTATAGTAGCACCACTAGTATCTTTTAACTGAATATCAATACTTTCAGCTACAGTAGAGCTATCAGTTGAGGAATTATTACTATTGTTGTTACTTGAATTATTATTGCTTGAATTGCTGCTTCCACCATAATAACCATCACTACCGCCACCACCACAAGCAACTAATGCTAAAGATGATCCTAAAACTGTCGATTTAACCCCTAATTTTCTCAAATTAGCTAAATAAGTCATAGTATTTTCCATTTTATATAATATATTTCGCCACCAAAAAACATGGATGGCCTTTTATACGAAAATTTACTCAAATTAACATAATTTATCAATCTAATCCTGACATAATTTAATAAATCTTTTTATTAAGAAAATTAAAAAACATATAATTTTCTTAATATATTATTGCAACTGAAATATTTTAATATAAGACAATACTCAAACGGATTGAATATGTACGATCTCATCATTATCGGTGCAGGTACAGCAGGTATCAGTGCATATAAAGAAGCAGTTAAATATACTCAGAATATTTTAATCGTTAACGATGGCCCATGGGATACGACCTGTGCCCGCGTTGGTTGTATGCCAAGTAAAGTACTCATTTCATCAGCTAATCGAATGCATGATAGTCAATACATTAATCAGGTTGGTATTTCAGTTGAATCCTCATTTGACACCTCTCAAGTCATGTCACATGTTCGCGCATTAAGAGATCGTTTTACTACTGCGACTATAAAAGATGTACAAAGTTGGCTAAAAAACCATCGCTTACATGGTAAAGCAACTTTTATGAATTCAAACACTATTGAAGTCAATGGAAAACACTATCAGGCAAAATCTTTCATACTTGCTGTAGGCTCGAGGCCAATCATCAATCAGGAATGGAAAGATATTCTAAAAGAAAAATTTATAACATCAGATGAAATATTTGAGCTTAAAAAACTTCCATGCTCTTTAGCAGTCATAGGTAGCGGCGTCATTGCGATCGAGTTAGCCCAAGCATTTTCAAGGCTCGGTGTAAAAACGGCTATTTTTGCGCGTAGCAAACGCATTGGTATTTTAACTAGTCCAAATTTACAACAATTGGCACAACAACAACTTTCTACAGAGTTAAATATCTATTTTGAAACATTGGCTAATTCTGTAAAGTTAACTGATCATCAAGTTGAGTTAAATTTCAAACATGATGGAACAGAACAAACAGAAAAGTTTGATTATTTACTTAACGCCACGGGGCGTTCCAGTTTATTAGATTCACTAAATTTAAATAAAATTGATCCACAATTTTCTGATGTGAAAAAACTTCCTATTCATCCAGAAACAAAGCAATTAGGCAAATTACCCATATTTATTGCTGGTGATGCTTATACAAATACCCCTCTTCAACATGAGGCAGCGCATGAAGGGCGAAAATTAGTACATAACTGTCTACACTATCCCAAAACCAAAAATGTCAAAAGTTTAACGCCCTTAGGTATAGTTTTCTGCTCTCCTGAAATGGCTATTGCTGGGCAAAGCTATCGTCAGTTACAAGATAAAAATATTGATTTTGTGACAGGTTACGTTTCTTATGAGAAACAAGGCCGTGCATTAGTATTAGGGAAAAATAGAGGTGGTGCCGAAGTCTATTTAGATAAAAAAACACAAAAACTACTTGGGGCAGAATTATTTGTACATTCAGCAGAACATTTGGCTCATTTACTTTGCTGGATGATTCAACAGGAAATCACATTAGATGAGATCTTAGAACAACCTTATTATCATCCAACGCTAGAAGAAGGCTTACGTACCGCATTTAAACATGCTCGTCGGCAAATTAAATCAAGCTGAATCAATTTAAAGTATGATCTCTAGCCTGAAAATGCAGGTGCGAACTGGGTRGATGAAACTGTACATCGATGTAACACCGGAGGCTGGRTATTGATTAGCTCACGTAATCCCGATGATATTCCATACTTTAACCAAGCTATCGTTCAGGAATTAACAGTTACTTAAGCTTTTGATTTTCTATATATTGCATCTATTTTATTTATAAAAAAAAGCACCCTCATCTGTATAAAGATGAGGGTGCCTTAGATTTAAAAGCTGGCGATGACTTACTCTCACATGGCTAACGCCACACTACCATCAGCGCGAAGAGGTTTCACTTCTGAGTTCGGGAAGGGATCAGGTGGTTCACTCTTGCTATTGTCGCCAGCAAACTGTTGTGGTGCTTTGGGGTCTTATTCACATTACTTAATAATGTATGCCTTACTTACGAACCAAAGAGTTATTAACGGATTGGAAATTGAGTCGGTATTGTAACTAGTTTATTGACTAAATCAAGGTTTCGTATCGAATTTATCTTGAATACAACAACTGTTTGGGTGTTGTATAGTCAAGCCTCACGAGCAATTAGTATTGGTCAGCTTCACATATCACTATGCTTCCACATCCAACCTATCAACGTCCTAGTCTTGAACGGCTCTTTAGGTGACATATAGTCACAGGGAAATCTTATCTTGAGGTAGGCTTCCCGCTTAGATGCTTTCAGCGGTTATCCCTTCCGAACATAGCTACCCGGCGATGCGACTGGCGTCACAACCGGTACACCAGAGGTTCGTCCACTCTGGTCCTCTCGTACTAGGAGCAGATCCTCTCAAATTTCCAGCGCCCACGGTAGATAGGGACCGAACTGTCTCACGACGTTCTAAACCCAGCTCGCGTACCTCTTTAAATGGCGAACAGCCATACCCTTGGGACCTGCTTCAGCCCCAGGATGAGATGAGCCGACATCGAGGTGCCAAACACCGCCGTCGATATGAACTCTTGGGCGGTATCAGCCTGTTATCCCCAGAGTACCTTTTATCCGTTGAGCGATGGCCCTTCCATACAGAACCACCGGATCACTAAGACCTACTTTCGTACCTGCTCGACTTGTGGGTCTCGCAGTTAAGCGCGCTTTTGCCTTTATACTCTTCGCGTGATTTCCGACCACGCTGAGCGCACCTTCGTACTCCTCCGTTACTCTTTAGGAGGAGACCGCCCCAGTCAAACTACCCACCAGACATGGTCCTCGCCCCGGATTACGGGGCAGAGTTAGAACCTCAACATTACCAGGGTGGTATTTCAAGGATGGCTCCAATGCAACTGGCGTCACATCTTCATAGCCTCCCACCTATCCTACACAAGTAAGGTCAAAGTTCAATGTCAAGCTGCAGTAAAGGTTCACGGGGTCTTTCCGTCTAGCCGCGGGTACACTGCATCTTCACAGCGATTTCGATTTCACTGAGCCTCTGCTGGAGACAGCGCCGCCATCATTATGCCATTCGTGCAGGTCGGAACTTACCCGACAAGGAATTTCGCTACCTTAGGACCGTTATAGTTACGGCCGCCGTTTACTGGGGCTTCGATCAAGAGCTTCGCTTACGCTAACCCCATCAATTAACCTTCCAGCACCGGGCAGGCATCACACCCTATACGTCCACTTTCGTGTTTGCAGAGTGCTATGTTTTTAATAAACAGTTGCAGCGGCCTGGTTTCTGCGGCTGCCAAGCGCTCAGGGAGCAAGTCCCATCACCCTCAGCAGCGTACCTTCTCCCGAAGTTACGGTACCATTTTGCCTAGTTCCTTCAGCAGAGTTCTCTCAAGCGCCTTGGTCTACTCGACCTGACCACCTGTGTCGGTTTCGGGTACGATTCCTGTGTAACTGAAGCTTAGAGACTTTTCTTGGAAGTATGGTATCAGCCACTTCACTGTACAAGTACAGCTTGATATCGACTCTCAGCATAGAGCACCCCGGATTTGCCTAAGATGCATGCCTACTGTCTTCCACCTGGACTACCAACGCCAGGCTGACTTAACCTTCTCCGTCCTCTCATCGCATTACACAGAAGTATGGGAATATTAACCCATTTCCCATCGACTACGCCTTTCGGCCTCGCCTTAGGGGTCGACTCACCCAGCCCCGATTAACGTTGGACTGGAACCCTTGGTCTTTCGGCGAACGGGTTTTTCACCCGTTTTGTCGTTACTCACGTCAGCATTCGCACTTCTGATACCTCCAGCATACTTCTCAATACACCTTCTTCGGCTTACAGAACGCTCCCCTACCACGTAACTTAAAGTTACATCCGCAGCTTCGGCACATAGTTTTAGCCCCGTTACATCTTCCGCGCAGGCCGACTCGACTAGTGAGCTATTACGCTTTCTTTAAAGGGTGGCTGCTTCTAAGCCAACCTCCTAGCTGTCTATGCCTTCCCACATCGTTTCCCACTTAACTATGATTTTGGGGCCTTAGCTGGCGGTCTGGATTGTTTTCCTCTTGACTACGGACGTTAGCACCCGCAGTCTGTCTCCCGGATAGTACTCATAGGTATTCGGAGTTTGCATCGGTTTGGTAAGTCGGGATGACCCCCTAGCCGAAACAGTGCTCTACCCCCTATGGTATTCGTCCGAGGCGCTACCTAAATAGCTTTCGGGGAGAACCAGCTATCACCAGGCTTGATTAGCCTTTCACCCCTATCCACAAGTCATCCCCTGGCTTTTCAACGACAGTGGGTTCGGTCCTCCAGTTAGTGTTACCCAACCTTCAACCTGCTCATGGATAGATCGCCTGGTTTCGGGTCTACACCCAGCAACTATTCGCCCTATTAAGACTCGATTTCTCTACGGCTCCCCTATGCGGTTAACCTTGCTACTGAATGTAAGTCGCTGACCCATTATACAAAAGGTACGCAGTCACCGAACAAGTCGGCTCCCACTGCTTGTATGCATGCGGTTTCAGGATCTATTTCACTCCCCTCACAGGGGTTCTTTTCGCCTTTCCCTCACGGTACTGGTTCACTATCGGTCAGTCAGGAGTATTTAGCCTTGGAGGATGGTCCCCCCATATTCAGACAAGGTTTCACGTGCCTCGCCCTACTCGTCATCATGATGTGTGCCCTTTCGTGTACGGGACTATCACCCTCTACGGTCGCACTTCCCAGAGCGTTCCGCTAAAACACACATCACTTAATGGGCTGATCCCCGTTCGCTCGCCGCTACTAAGGGAATCTCAATTGATTTCTTTTCCTAAGGGTACTGAGATGTTTCACTTCCCCTCGTTCGCTTCAATAACCTATGTATTCAGTTATTGATACCTACCTTATAGTAGGTGGGTTCCCCCATTCAGACATCTCCGGATCAATGGATATTTGCCGCCTCCCCGGAGCTTTTCGCAGGCTATCACGTCTTTCTTCGCCTCTGACTGCCAAGGCATCCACCACATGCACTTAATTACTTGACTATACAACCCCAAACAGTCGTTAATACCTACAAGTAGTATTACCAACATTACAGTTTGAAGTACTGTGCATTTAAGCACCATACAGCTTCAATCTAAATTCATATACCAAAACGCTTGATTCAGTTAATTTGCTAGTTCTCAATTAACTCTAAGATCAGAATGACTTCTTCTCTCTTTGTTATTGAGTGAACAATTTATTTCAGACTCAATTCTCAATCTGTTAATGAATTAATGTAACCTCGTCAGCTACATTAAACTGTGATTAATCACAGAGCTTAATAAATCATTATATTTATTAAGCTCTATAATTTACTCTAGCCCGTACTCTTTTAAGTACGTGGTGGAGACTAGGAGAGTCGAACTCCTGACCTCCTGCGTGCAAAGCAGGCGCTCTACCAACTAAGCTAAGTCCCCAGCTTATATCATTTACGTATCTTTAACTCTGTACTCATTAATCTATTCGTCAGAATGGTGGGTCTGACAAGACTTGAACTTGTGACCCCACGCTTATCAAGCGTGTGCTCTAACCAACTGAGCTACAGACCCTGAGAAAGTTTTAAAGCACCGCTTTAAAAGTTTCGCAAGACAAACAGCTGCGCTGTGCGTAGTGTTTGATTCTCGCTCTTTTTTAAAAGCTTCTCTCTAAATCTTTTTCATTCAGATACCAGAAGAACAACTTGTTGTGGATTCTTACCAATCAACCAATCTTTTCGTTAAGGAGGTGATCCAGCCGCAGGTTCCCCTACGGCTACCTTGTTACGACTTCACCCCAGTCATCGGCCACACCGTGGTGAACGTCCTCTTTGCAGTTAGACTATCCACTTCTGGTGCAACAAACTCCCATGGTGTGACGGGCGGTGTGTACAAGGCCCGGGAACGTATTCACCGCGGCATTCTGATCCGCGATTACTAGCGATTCCGACTTCATGGAGTCGAGTTGCAGACTCCAATCCGGACTACGATCGGCTTTTTGAGATTAGCATCCTATCGCTAGGTAGCAACCCTTTGTACCGACCATTGTAGCACGTGTGTAGCCCTGGTCGTAAGGGCCATGATGACTTGACGTCGTCCCCGCCTTCCTCCAGTTTGTCACTGGCAGTATCCTTAAAGTTCCCACCCAAAGTGCTGGCAAATAAGGAAAAGGGTTGCGCTCGTTGCGGGACTTAACCCAACATCTCACGACACGAGCTGACGACAGCCATGCAGCACCTGTATGTAAGTTCCCGAAGGCACCAATCCATCTCTGGAAAGTTCTTACTATGTCAAGACCAGGTAAGGTTCTTCGCGTTGCATCGAATTAAACCACATGCTCCACCGCTTGTGCGGGCCCCCGTCAATTCATTTGAGTTTTAGTCTTGCGACCGTACTCCCCAGGCGGTCTACTTATCGCGTTAGCTGCGCCACTAATCCCTCAAAGAGACCAACGGCTAGTAGACATCGTTTACGGCATGGACTACCAGGGTATCTAATCCTGTTTGCTCCCCATGCTTTCGTACCTCAGCGTCAGTGTTAGGCCAGATGGCTGCCTTCGCCATCGGTATTCCTCCAGATCTCTACGCATTTCACCGCTACACCTGGAATTCTACCATCCTCTCCCACACTCTAGCTAACCAGTATCGAATGCAATTCCCAAGTTAAGCTCGGGGATTTCACATCCGACTCAATTAGCCGCCTACGCACGCTTTACGCCCAGTAAATCCGATTAACGCTCGCACCCTCTGTATTACCGCGGCTGCTGGCACAGAGTTAGCCGGTGCTTATTCTGCGAGTAACGTCCAGTAGCTGGTAGTATTAATACCAGTACCCTCCTCCTCGCTTAAAGTGCTTTACAACCATAAGGCCTTCTTCACACACGCGGCATGGCTGGATCAGGGTTCCCCCCATTGTCCAATATTCCCCACTGCTGCCTCCCGTAGGAGTCTGGGCCGTGTCTCAGTCCCAGTGTGGCGGATCATCCTCTCAGACCCGCTACAGATCGTCGCCTTGGTAGGCCTTTACCCCACCAACTAGCTAATCCGACTTAGGCTCATCTATTAGCGCAAGGTCATTACTGATCCCCTGCTTTCTCCCGTAGGACGTATGCGGTATTAGCATCCCTTTCGAAATGTTGTCCCCCACTAATAGCCAGATTCCTAAGTATTACTCACCCGTCCGCCGCTAAGATCAGTAGCAAGCTACTTCTCTCCGCTCGACTTGCATGTGTTAAGCCTGCCGCCAGCGTTCAATCTGAGCCATGATCAAACTCTTCAGTTAAAATCATTTCGCGTCTTAGTTAAGACAAGACGCCAATTCTGGCTCATCAATTACTGACAAATTCTCTCAAATAAACTTCGAGTAATTTAAACCAATCAATCAATGATAATTTTTCGATCAATCAATTAGTAAAAATCCACACAAGTTGTTCTTCTATATTCTTAATGATCTTCTTCATGCTTCGTCAGCATCAAGCTAGGTCGGCTATATTACTCTCAATCTCTTAAAAGTCAACAGGMAATTTAGATATTTTTAAAACCCATTCTACTCTACCAAAATATCAATCAAATCCCTCAAGACCCAACCAACACCCTGTTTTTCAACAAGTTTTTATCCGCATCACCGCCGATGAGTGCGCATTCTACAGCATTCCWCAACCAACGCAACCCCTTTTTTTAAAGATCTCACTCCATCGTCTATGTTTTGATCATATTCGACGGGTTTGATTGTTATTTGCACCAATCAGCTTAATTTAAAAAACAATTCAGCAATTTTTATTATTTTCGTTAAAAATATTTAGAACTTTTTTTAAACAGCTAATTTAAGTAGAATTAGACGACGGTTGCATATTTATAAGTTTTATTGACATGTTTTACAGTATAAGAAGAAGTTTAGCTGTTGCTATGGTCATTCTAATGGCCTGTGAAACTGTGCGCGCTGTTTCTGTCCATAATGCTTATAGCCTGACTTTAGCCATTTTAAGTTATAGTAAATGGCCAAATAATATTACACCAACCTTATGTGTCATTGATAATCCTGTTGCAACGGCAGCGTTTCAAAGCCAAGTCAAACAATCTGCTTATGAATATCATATTCAAGGATTAAGCGCGGTCAATTTTTCGAAATCTCAATGTCAGGCAGTTTATTTTTCTAATCTCACGCCTCAACAACAGCAAAATTTAGTGAATGCTTATCCTCAAAGAAACCTATTATCTTTTAGCAATAATAATCCTGATTGTGAAACCGGAAGCATTTTTTGTTTATACACGCAGCGCGGATTAACCACCTTCAAAGTTAATCTCGATGCTTTAAGTTACTCTCAGGTTCATATTGATCCTCGAGTACTACTTTTAGCTCGCAATGCGGAGTAAGGGGAAATGATTTCAAATCTGTATAAATCTAAGTCTTTACATTCTTTATTCCGCAAATCTCAGGCAACGATTTTTGCCATTACTTTTTTTATCTGTACATTCACGTTTGTTCTTATTTCAT
>NZ_CP078523.1:674610-674709 GCF_019264745.1 Acinetobacter sp. Colony158
TTTCATTTCTTTTTTTTTTCTTTATATTTTTTTTTTTTTTTTTTTTTTTTTTTTTTTTTTTTTTTTTTTTTTTTTTTTTTTTTTTTTATTTTTATCATG
>NZ_CP078523.1:675274-686085 GCF_019264745.1 Acinetobacter sp. Colony158
ATTATTTACCATTGAAACTTATGCCAAACAAAATTTGAATATTTTAGGGTTGACCGTGAGTGAACGGATTCAGCCTGCATTGGTTTTTAAAGATCAACTCACATTGCAACAAATTTTAAATGAATATACGGAGCAGCATTCGATTCGTACGATCCATATTTATGACAAAAATCATTTAGAATTGGCATCGAGTTCAAAACCCCCTGTTTATTATAGTCAGCTCCAAAGCTTTTTAGATTATGTTTTTCTAAAAGATCCTATTAAATTAACAGTTTATCATCACAACAACAAAATTGGTGAATTGGTTCTTTTTGGAAGTTCAGAAAAAATTATTCAGTTTATTATTACCATTTTAATTGGCCTTGCGATTGCCATGATTTTTATTGTCATGGCGCTATGGTGGTCGACCAACATGACCTATCGTTATATTATGCAATCCATGCGCCCATTGACTCAGATTGCCCAAGTCGTCAGCGATCAAAAAGCATATAACCTACGTTTTCCAAATAATAATATTAAAGAGTTTCAAGATTTAAATGATGTATTTAATCAATTATTGGAAGAAATTCAAACGTGGCATACACATCTACAAAATGAAAATCATCAATTATCATTTAAAGCACATCATGACCATTTAACTCAACTCCCAAATCGAAGCTACTTTTATCAAGAACTAGTTAATTTATTTGAAGATCACCAGAAACGGCAGAATTCCGCTTTGATGTTTATTGATAATAATAATTTCAAACAAATTAATGATCAATTTGGACATCTAGCGGGTGATGCCGTGCTAGAAGAAATGGCGAAGCGTTTAAAATCAAAGCTGAGACATCAAGATTTTATTGCGCGGCTGGGTGGAGATGAATTTGCCGTCATTTTGCAATCCATTCACCAAGTTGAACACCTGATTACGATTGCTGAAAATTTAATTGCCAGTAGCAAAGCACCGATCATATTTGAAGGGCAATCTATTGAATTCAGCTTTAGTTTAGGCATCGCATTTTCAAGATTCGCCACTACGCCAGAAGATTTGATTATGCAAGCCGATCAATCGATGTATAAAGCAAAACATTTAACTCACCACTGGTTTATTTATAAACCTTAATTTTGGAATTCCATATGCTTAACCACTCCCTGAAAATTTCATTTTTAACAATGATTTGTATTGCACTTTCTGGTTGCTTAAGTTTTGGCCCATTAAAATATAAACAAGTCCGTATGTTAAAAAAGGAAGGATTCGTACTGACCGATGAAGGCTGGACACTCGGTTTACCAGAACGATTGTTATTTGATTTCGATAAAACAGAGATTCAACCTGCACATGAGCAGGAAATTTCACGTTTAAGTCGTCAATTGCAAAAATATGATTTGCAAAAAGTGAAAATCGTTGGACATACCGACAATATTGGAGCTCCTCAATATAATTTGAAGTTATCCCAAGAACGTGCACAGAGCGTTGCTAATATTTTCATAGCGCATGGTTTTAAAGTACAAAATATACAGATTGTTGGTCGCGGTGCTGAACAACCTTTAGTACCCAATACGACTGAAGAAAATCGTGCTGCAAATCGTCGTGTTGCTGTAATTATTATTCCTTAAACTTAAAATTTTCAAATCTCCATGACAATCATGTGGTGGAGATATTTTGAAAGAAATAAATTTCTGACATAAAAAAACCGCATTTAAGCGGATATTTTATCTATTTTAAAACTTAAGTTTTAAATGGTCGGAGCAGTAGGATTCGAACCTACGACCCCCTGGTCCCAAACCAGGTGCACTACCAGGCTGTGCTATGCTCCGATACTCTCTTTAAAAGAGTGGGGTGAATGACGGGATTCGAACCCGCGACAACTGGAATCACAATCCAGGGCTCTACCAACTGAGCTACATCCACCATAACATTTGATTCTTAGTACCAAGCTACCGAATGGCGCGCCTGACAGGATTCGAACCTGTGACCATCCGCTTAGAAGGCGGATGCTCTATCCAACTGAGCTACAGGCGCGTAACCGATGATATGTCTATCATGCGATATTTCGCCGAATTTAAAATATCAAATACATCAAAATATTTTAAATGGTCGGAGCAGTAGGATTCGAACCTACGACCCCCTGGTCCCAAACCAGGTGCACTACCAGGCTGTGCTATGCTCCGATTTATCTCAGCTTTTGCTATATCGCACATCGTGCGGTACGGTGTGCATTCTAGGCGCGGCGTGTGATTACGTCAACACCTAGAATTAAAAAAAATTAAAAATCCTTATCGAATGTATATTTAAGCAGCATTTTAGCGTTTTAGTGATGCACTAAACGCCAACATCCGATCCAGAGGAAGTTTAGCCCGTTGTGCCAAAGCGGCGTCGACGTGTATTTCCTGATCCGCATGTTGTAATACATGCAGAATTCCATCCAGCTCATTCATCGCCATCCAAGGACAATGTGCACAAGAACGACAAGTCGCGCCCTCACCCGCAGTTGGTGCTTCAACTAAAATTTTATCTGGAACCGCTTGTTGCATCTTATAAAAAATGCCACGATCCGTAGCGACAATTAAACGCTGATGTGGCAATGTTTGTGCGGCTTTGATCAACTGTGAAGTACTACCCACAGCATCTGCAATATCCACTACCGATTCTGGAGATTCGGGATGAACCAACACAGCTGCATCTGGATACAGTGCTTTCATATTGGCGATACCACGAGCGCGGAATTCTTCATGTACAATACAAGCCCCATCCCAAAGCAACATATCAGCACCTGTTTTCTTTTGGATATAACGCCCTAAATGTTGATCTGGCGCCCAGATAATCTTTTCACCCAAACTGTCTAAATGCTCAATAATTTCTACGGCACAACTCGATGTTACCACCCAATCCGCACGTGCTTTAACTGCGGCAGAAGTATTGGCATATACCACAACAGTATGATCAGGATGCTGATCACAAAATGCTGTAAATTCATCCACAGGACAGCCTAGATCCAGTGAGCAAGTGGCTTCCAAAGTGGGCATTAAAATGGTTTTTTCTGGAGACAAGATTTTAGCCGTCTCACCCATAAATTTAACACCTGCCACCACCAGAGTGCTCGCCGCATGATCACGTCCAAAACGAGCCATTTCCAGTGAGTCAGAAACACATCCACCAGTCAGCTCTGCCAGCTCCTGTACATCAGGATCACAATAATAATGTGCGACTAACACAGCATTCCTTTTTTTGAGTTCTGCTGCAATTTCCGTAAATTTTGCCTGTTTAACATCTGGACTTAAGTGTTGATCTTTCGGCTCACCTAAACGATCTAAATGCGCCTGCACAATGTTTTTTGCGTCGTTCGCAATTAAATTCGCACTACTCATAAACGTCTTCTCATCCTTTTGCATACGGGCTGGCATGCTTGTAACGTTACATCACAAGTTACTGGCTATGATTTGATAACTTGAGAACCAAAAGCTGACAGTTAAAAAAGCCTCCCAGAGGAGGCCTGATTATAGCTTAAATTATAGCGAAATATTTAAGATCGGTAATCTGCATTGATTTTCACATAATCATAAGACAGATCGCAGGTATAAACAGTGTCCTTCGCCTGACCACGTCCCAAATCAACACGTATGGTAATTTCTTTTTCCGCCATCACCGCAGCCCCCATTTCTTCGGTGTAATCTGGATTTGCACCACCATCCAGACAGATTTGCACATCACCCAACCAGACCTGAACTTTGCTGCTATCCAAGTTTTGAATGCCCGCTTTACCGATCGCCATGACAATCCGTCCCCAGTTTGGATCGGAAGCAAATAAAGCGGTTTTGATCAGTGGTGAATCTGAAATGCTATACGCGACATCACAACATTCTTGGGTATTGGCTCCACCCTCGACAGTCACAGTGATGAATTTGGTAGCGCCTTCACCATCTCGCACAATTAATTGTGCCAAACGATTCATGATACGGGTGAGTACATCAAGCACCACGGTATAGCGTGGATCAGTGCGCGACTGAATTTCCTGTCCACCCACCTGTGCTGTTGCCACAAAAATACAGGAGTCATTGGTTGAGGTATCACCATCAATGGTAATACGGTTAAATGAATGCTCGACTGTAGTCTGCAATAGCTGTTGAACCATTGCCTGACTAATCGGTGCATCGGTTGCGACAAAACTCAGCATGGTTGCCATATTGGGACGAATCATCCCAGCACCTTTACTAATACCAGTCATGGTATAAGTGATACCATCGAGTTCAAACTGTTCAGACGCCCCTTTAGGCACGGTATCCGTGGTCATAATCCCAAATGCAGCATCTGTCCAACTTGCTTCATCTAATGTGTCTAACGCAGGTTGAATGCCATTTAATAAACGTTCGATCGGGAGCTGTTCACCAATCACGCCTGTTGAAAAAGGCAAAACCTGATGAGGTTGTACATGAGCAAGTTCAGCCAGTTTGGCACAGGTTTTAGTCGCATTTTCTAAACCGAGTTTTCCTGTTGCAGCATTGGCATTACCAGTATTAATAATGAGATAACGCGGCTGTTGTACTGCTGAGCTTTCATTTAAATGTTTTTTGCTGAGTAAAACGGGCGCAGCGGCAAAAGTACTTTGGGTAAAAACACCCGCAACCTGCGAACCTTCAACAAACTCGAACACCACTAAATCTCGTCGATTGGGATAACGCACATACGCTTGGGTTGAACCAATTTTTACACCCTTTACCACATGCATATGCGGCATTGTTACGTCACCAACAGCCATTTTGAATATCCGATGAATTCGTTATAGAAAAAGAAAAGCTTAGTTCAAAATACCATAAAAATCGAGCGTTCAAACTCACTTTACAGCAATAAAAAAACCAGCAATCTTGCTGGTTTTTAAATTTTGACTTTTTAATTGGCCGCAAGTTGAGCAGATGTCCCCAATAAAGCCTGCTTGGCTTTTTCCTGACTCGCCGCAGAAAGCGCAGGGTTAGTCGCGACAATGCGACTTACATTTGCAGAGTTGGCAGCACTAATCGCCGCTGTTTTAAAAATAATAGGGCGAGTTCCTGTATTACCCAGCGTATAGCGAATTCCTGTTCTTGGACTGACTAAAGTCGTCGTTTGATTCTGAACAGTTGCTTGAGCTGTAGTATTACCTTGCGCAGCCATTACTTTGTCAACAGTCGTGGTTTGGGTTGGCTGTGCATTTTCTGTTGCAGCAAATGTAAATGCTGGAATCGTTAAAGCCGTCATTACTAATGTTTTTAATACTTTTTTCATTGTCTTTACCAGTTTTCACTTCAAGATGTGCAAGTAAATACCATTTAATCGAACAAACTGCAAATACTATTCACAGCTTGCAACATCTCGTAAAAAAAGCAGAACATAAATGTTCTGCTTTTTTTAAATCAGGATCTTTTATGGCACGAACTTTATCTCACGATTAAATACGACCATGACATTGTTTATATTTGAGTCCAGATCCACATGGGCATGGCGCATTACGGCTCGCAGGTGGCGTAATTTGCTGCTGTGGCGCTTGTTCTTCAATCTCGTGATGAGTCACTGTTCCAGTTAAGCCGTCAACTTCATCATGTTCAAAAGATAAGCGCATCGCTTCTGCTTGTTGCTGTTGTTGAGCTTCAAGTTCTGCCAGTTCTTCTGGTGTCGGAATATGAACGCGTGACAAATCAGTCACGACGTCAGATTTAATAATGCCTAACATATTGATGAATAAGTTAAAGGCTTCTTTTTTATATTCCTGTTCAGGATTTTTCTGAGCATATCCACGTAAATGAATCCCTTGACGCAGATAATCCATCGCCGCCAAATGATCTTTCCAATGGCGATCCAGTGAATTCAACATAAAGTGACGTTCAAGGGTAACGGCGGTATCAGTTCCCATTTGGGTGCGACGCGCTCGATAGCGATTAATTACTTCATCAGTAATTCGTTCTACCAATCCTTCTTCATCTAGACGGCGATCATCATTGAGCCATTGTTGAATTGGCAACTCAATACTCAAGTCAACGCGCAAGGCATTTTCCAGACCTTCTACATCCCACTGATCATGGATCGATTCAGGTGGAATAAAATTCGCAATCATGCCTTTCATGACATCACGATGCATTTCTTCAATATAATCTTGCAGCGTACTTTCAGCTAAAACTTCATCGCGTTGCGAATAGATGATCTTACGTTGTTCGTTATTGACATCATCATACTTCAATAAGTTCTTACGAATATCAAAGTTACGGGCTTCGACTTTGCGCTGTGCATTTTCAATCGAACGGCTCACCATTTTATGTTCAATGGCTTCATCTTCTTTGAGACCCATGGCACGCATCATACCAACCACACGGTCACCTGCGAAGATACGCATCAAATCATCTTCAAGTGATAAATAAAAGCGTGATACCCCAGGGTCACCCTGACGACCTGCACGACCTCGTAACTGGTTATCAATACGACGTGATTCATGACGCTCAGAACCGACGATATGTAACCCGCCTGCATTCAGCACGGTTTCATGATCATGTTCCCATTCTGCTTTTAAACGCGCTTCATCTTCAGGGGTTGGATTTTCAATTTTAGCTAGCTTGGCTTTCCAGTTACCACCCAAAATAATATCCGTACCACGACCAGCCATATTCGTTGCAATCGTGACTGAATCTGGACTACCTGCCTGCGCAATAATATCCGCTTCACGCTCATGTTGTTTCGCGTTAAGGACTTCATGCTTAATGCCTGCCTGAGTCAACTTATGCGATAACACTTCACTGGCTTCAATAGTTGCCGTACCCACCAAAATTGGTGCACGGGTTTCCTGAATGCGTTTAATTTCCTGCACAATCGCATCGTATTTACCGTTACGATTCAGGTAAATTAAATCATTTTGATCTAAACGAACCATTGGACGATGGGTTGGGATAATCACCACATCTAGTCCATAAATTTCTTTCATTTCCGCTGCTTCAGTATCAGCAGTACCTGTCATACCTGAAAGCTTTTTGTATAGGCGGAAATAGTTCTGGAAAGTGGTTGTTGCAAGTGTTTGGTTTTCTGGCTGAATTTCCAAACCTTCTTTGGCTTCGACTGCTTGATGCAAACCTTCTGACCAACGACGACCTGGCATAGTACGTCCAGTATGCTCATCGACGATGATCACTTCACCCTCATGAATAATATAATGAACGTCACGATGATATAAAAAGTGTGCACGAATCGCAGCGGTGACATGATGCACCAGACTTAAGTTACTAGCAGAATAAAGGCTCTCGCCTTCTGCCAATAAACCCATGGCAATCAGTTCTTGCTCAACAGTTTCAAAACCCACTTCAGTCATTTCAACTGAACGCTGTTTTTCATCAATCCAGAAATGCCCACCATCGGCCACTTTTTCTTCTTTTTGCGCACGAAGTTTAGGTGGAATGTTATTGATCGCGGCATAAAGTTGAGAAGAATCTTCACTTTGCCCCGAAATAATCAACGGTGTACGTGCTTCATCGATCAAGATCGAATCGACCTCATCGATAATGGCATAATTCAAACCACGCTGTTTTTTCTCTGGCAGTGAAAACACCATGTTGTCACGCAGATAGTCAAAACCGAATTCATTGTTGGTACCATATGTGATATCCGCTTGATAAGCGTCAGCTTTCTCAACAGGAGACTGCATAGAGTAAATCGTACCAATGCTCAATCCCAAAAACTCAAACAATGGGCGGTTGAGCTCAGCGTCACGCTGCGCCAAATAGTCATTGACCGTAATAACATGAACGCCTTGTCCACTTAAGGCATTTAAATAACAGGCCAACGTACCCATCAGAGTTTTACCTTCACCTGTACGCATTTCTGCGATTTTACCTTCGTGTAAGGTAATACCACCGATTAATTGCACATCATAATGGCGCATACCCATGACACGTTTTGCCGCTTCGCGACATACGGCAAAAGCTTCTGGCAATAATTTATCCAGACTTTCACCATTATTATAACGTTCTTTAAATTCTGGAGTTTTTGCAGATAAGTCTGCATCGCTTAGTGCTGATATCGTCGGCTCGAGCGCATTGATTTGATCAACAATTTTACGCATGCGTTTAAGTTCGCGCTCATTTTTTGTACCGAAGATACCTCCGATCAGACTTGCCAACATGAATAAACTCTCTAATCCTGTTTGTTATAAGGTCTGTCAATAGCAACAAACCCTAGGTCGGTTAATTTTTTCTTAGCTGTTATTATGGAGCCACAAATAAGAACTACAAGGGTTTTACGCCCAAACAGCGAAAAAATCTGCTAGATGACTCTAACATTGCTTAACCAAAGAGCGTTAATGTAGCAAATTTGGATTTAACTTACACCGATTTGCATGCGATTTTCTGATCTATTTTTTAATCAAGCCCCCACTCTATATCTTAAAAATTCATAACAACATGCGAAAACAATAATTTTAAATGCAATAAAAAACCTGCATATTTAAGGTCATACAACACATCACAATATTATGAGGTTTTTGCAATGAGCTTACGTTTAGGTGATACCGCCCCTAATTTTGAACAACAATCCAGTGAAGGAGAAATTAATTTTTATGAGTTTTTAGCTGATGATTGGGCAATCTTATTTTCACATCCTGCGGACTACACGCCTGTATGTACCACTGAACTTGGCTATACCGCAAAACTTAAAGATGAATTTGAAAAACGTGGAGTCAAAGCGATTGCACTTTCAGTGGATGATGTTGAATCCCATCAGGGCTGGATTAAAGATATTAATGAAACTCAAAACACCACAGTCAACTTCCCGATCATCGCCGATAAAGATCGTAAGGTTTCAGAGCTGTATGGATTTATTCATCCTAATGCCAGTGAAACCACCACTGTACGCTCGCTTGTGATTATCGACCCCAATAAAAAAGTTCGTTTGATTATTACTTATCCTGCGTCAACAGGTCGTAATTTTAATGAAATATTACGGGTCGTAGATTCATTACAACTGACAGACCATCATAAAGTCGCAACTCCAGCAAACTGGCAACAAGGTGAAGATGTGGTGATTGTGCCTTCACTCAAAGATGAAGAAGAAATCAAACAACGTTTTCCGAAAGGCTATAAAGCCGTCAAACCTTACCTAAGATTGACACCACAGCCTGAGAAGAATTGAAACATCGTTTCAATTCTTCGCAAGACAAGCAAAGCGCGTAGTCTAAGAACAAAACTCTTAAAGTCTTCAAAAGGAGATGAACAGCTATGCTGTGAGTGAAGAGGTTAAAGCAACGCTTTAATTTTGTGCAAGACAAGCGAAGCGCGTAGTGTTTGAATGTGATACTTCAATCTTTATCAAAACAAGCGAAGCACGTCATTTAAGACCGTAATTCTTCCATGCTTTACAAGCATGAAGATTGCATTAAATAATAAAAATAAATCTCAAAACAATAACTCATCTCACCGTTTCTCCACCCAGTACCCATCGTCATGATGGGTACTTTTTATAATGAGTAGATTTGGTAAAACTCACGGACTAGGTTATAAAGAAGATAATGTCCTAAAAACAATAAATTTATGATTCATAACATTCATCATTTGCATTGCGGTACGATGTGCCCTGCATGCGCCCCTCTAGTCAGTCAAACAGGCTTACAGGCACATATTATTTGTCATTGTTTATTGCTTGAAACTGATCGTGGGTTGGTGTTGATTGATACGGGTTTAGGTTTACAAGATTATTTACATACTCAGCAACGACTGGGCAGACTGATCCATCAATTTGGAAAAATTGAAATCAATATTCAACTCAGCGCTGTTCAGCAAATTCAACAACTCGGATTAAATCCCAAAGATGTGCAGCATATCTTTGTGAGTCATCTGGATTTTGACCATGCGGGTGGTATTTCTGATTTTCCCCAAGCTACCGTACATGTGTTGGCATCCGAATTTAATGCCACACAATTATTGTCCTTCAAAAATCGTATTCGTTATAAGAACAACCAATTTAAGCAACATCGTCTTTGGAATTTCATTGAACATACTCAAGGAGAAAGTTGGTTCAATCTGGAAAAAGTGATGGGGTTGCCATTATTTCAGGATGAAATTTTAATGATTCCTTTATTGGGGCATTCGGCTGGGCACTGCGGGATTGCGATTAAACAAGCAGAGGGCTGGATGTTATTTTGTGGGGATGCCTATTTTTCACATCAGGAATTAGATTCCAAACAGAAACTGAAAGGACTACATGTATTTGAAAGTATGCTCGCGTATGACAATAAAATGCGTTTAGCCAATCTCAAACAACTCCAATATTTAGCTCAACATGAACCACACATTGAATTGATTTGTGCGCATGATATTCAAGAATTTTTACGCTATCGACCATTATCATGAAAAAAACCTTATTTTCTCCCGTATTGATCATACTCACTTTAAATCTATCAGGCTGTATTACCCATCCCTCGCTTTCCCCTGAGCAACGACCACCACATTGGGGGAATTTGCTTCATGCAGAGCATAATTTTTATAAAATTAGCCATGATCTGTATCGCAGCGAGCAACCTTCACAAGCACTAATACCAGAATTACGACAACAGCAGATTCAGACCATCATTAATTTACGTAGTCGTAATGATGATCTCAAAGTGCTTGATCCACAAGAATTTAATTTAGTTCATATCCCGATTCATACATGGGCCATCAATCGAAAAGATTTACTAGAAGTGATGCAACAGATTCAAATCGCAAAACAAAACCACCAAAAGGTTTTATTGCATTGCTATCATGGGTCAGATCGAACAGGTGCTAGTGTGGCAATGTATCGAATTATTTTTGAAAATTGGTCGATAGAAAATGCTGTACAAGAG
>NZ_CP078523.1:686097-686191 GCF_019264745.1 Acinetobacter sp. Colony158
GAATCCCATGCCTATTTTTTAATTTGAGTTGGATTTCCAGCGGTGTGGCAGTAATTCTTCTATTTGGGTCACTTTATGTGTCGGCAACCTTTTC
>NZ_CP078523.1:686243-686601 GCF_019264745.1 Acinetobacter sp. Colony158
GGATTAATGTCATGATATTGGCTGCTCGCTGACCACTGCGCAGCGAACCTGCAAATAGCCAATTCTTACGTCCCAACGCCCAGGGACGCATCTGATTTTCAATCCAATTATTGCAAATAGGTAGATTGCCATCATCCAGATAGCGGCTTAAAGCTGGCCAACGCTTCAGAGTGTAATTGATGGCCTTGGCGGTTGGAGAACTCGATGGCACAGTCAGTTGATGTTGGTTAAGCCATTCATACAGTTGTTGCATCACCGGTTGACTATGCTGTTGTCGGTATTCGCGGCGCTGTTCTGCCGTACCATCGGTCTTTTTCCTGAGTTCTGCTTCTATCGCATACAGTTTCTGAATCAGCAC
>NZ_CP078523.1:688616-721830 GCF_019264745.1 Acinetobacter sp. Colony158
CGTACAAGAAATGAAATACGGAAGTTACGGCTACCACCCAATCTGGGTGAATATTGAAAAAATATTTACGCCTGAAAATATAAAATGGATTCGGGAGCAACTCGCGAATCCATCTTAAATCATCAGCAAGAATAACACTGCCAAAAACACTTAACGCTGATCGAGTGGAACCCAGTCGATCACCCAAGCTGATTTCATATTCAAACTGCTATCTGACACAATTTTCTTCCGTGCAGCATCGGCAGTTTCGCGGCTTTTAGATGGCCCCACCATAATTCGAATGCCTTTAGAAGTAGGGCTGGTGGTGACCTTATAGCCTTTGGCACGAAGTTTGGAAACCACTGCATCTGCATTGGCTTGGTTGGCAGCTAAAGCCACTTGTACCATCCAGTTTTTATCGCCATTTTCCAACAAATCACGTGCTTTATCAGCTTCTGCTTTTTTCTTGGCGTCTTCTTCGGCTTTATGCTTTTTCTCATCCGCTGCTTTTTTCTCAGCTTCAGCTTTACGTTTATCTTCAGCCGCTTTCTTGGCTGCTTTTTCCGCGTCTAACTGTCGCTGTTTTTCTTCAGTTGCCTTTTTCTCTGCGGCAACGCGTTCTTGCTCAGCTTTACGTTTGGCTTCGGCTTCTTTCTGCTTTTTCAATTGTTCAGCTTTCTGCTGTTCAGCCAGCTTTTGAGCATCAGCTTGTTTTTTCTGCTCAGCCAATTTTTTCTCTGCATCAAGTTTTTGCTGTTCAGACTTTTTTTGGTCTGTGGCTTTTTGTGCAGTATTTTGCGCTGTATTTTTTGTTTGATCCGTGATTTCTGGCGGAATATTGTCTGAACTTTCCTGAGCAGCATTACGACGCGCATTGATCGCTGCATATTCTTCTGCGGCTTTACGTGCGGCTGCCGCCTCGGCCTGTTGTTGTTGCGCTAGAAAGTCTGCGGCACGAGCTTCTTGTTCTGCCACCGCTTTTTCACGCGCACGGCGCTGTTCTTCAAGTAAACGCTTTTCCGTTTCAACATCAACTGCGAGCGGTTGTAACTGAACCATTTCGCCCGCCTGATTTGAACGATTATTGTCCTTTGCAGGTTGTTCGACTTTTGGTTGAGTTTGAACTTGCGTTTGGTGTATTTCTTCTTTTCCTTTCAGGAGTAATGCTGCCAATAAAACACCACCACCTAATAAAACAACACCGCCCATCCAGCGCTGTTTGTTATTCATTGACATTATTCCAAATACTCCCACACCGCTTCTAATGTATGAAACGAACCACAGACTAAAATTAGCTGATTATTGTTGGTTTGCTCAAGTGCTAATTTAAACGCCTCTTGGATACTTTCAAAGCTGTCTACTGTCTCACCTTGTAATGCATCCATCAATTGAGATAAGGGTGCAGCACGAGGAACATTTAACGGCGCAATTTTCCAATTCAAAACAGTGGGTTTTAATCGCTCTACCACTGATTTTATATCTTTATCGGCCAACATTGAAAATACAGCAACAACTTCTGTGTACTGTTTATTGTATTCCAAGAAATTTCGCAATTGCTTTAACAAAAATTCTACACCATGTGCATTATGACCAGCATCAAAAATAACGGTTTTATTTGCGATGACTCGCTGTTCAAAACGACCCGCCAATTGGGCTTTTTTGATTCCGCTGCTCAATGCTGCCTGAGAAATATCTAATCCACTCAAAAGTACCGCAGCCACCGCAGTCGAAATATTTTCCAGTGCTAGGGAACTCAGTGGAAGTTTTAATGTGGTTCCTGATGATGCAAAATTCCAGCTTTGACCATCACCCGCAGCTTGATAAAAATAATCTTGTTGCGCCACGTATAATTTGGCATTGACTTGATCGGCTTGAGTTTGAATCGCTTGTGGTAAATCTTGTAAACCAGCAAAAATGACAGGAATATCGGGACGCATAATCCCTGCTTTTTCAAACGCAATTTTTTCAATGCTATCGCCCAGCCAATCGGTATGATCCAGACCAATATTGGTAATCACAGCAATATCGGGATCAATCACATTGACCACATCCAGACGACCGCCCAAACCAACTTCAAGTACCCAGACATCACATTGTTTTTGTTTAAAAATAACAAACGCCGCCAAAGTCGTGGCTTCAAAAAAGGAAAGGCTTAACTCGCACTGACGACGCGCTTGATCCACTTGGACAAAAGCATCGATTAAAGTCTGGTCATCAACTTCCTGACCCTTTAATTTAACCCGCTCGTTAAAACGATAAATATGGGGCGATTGATAAAGGCCAACCTGATAACCCTGTTCATTTAAAATGGAAGCTAAGGTGGTGGTCGTTGATCCTTTACCATTGGTTCCAGCCACGGTAAATACTTTGGCTTGCGGTTGCATGACACCCAAAGCCTCAGCCACTGGAATCACACGTTCCAGACCTAAATCAATCCCTGTAACGTGAACATGGCCCCAATAATCGAGCCATGTATCTAAATTATCTGTTATTTTTGGAGCATCAGGTTTCAAGGTAAATTCATCAATTTCGCCACGATACGGGATACAGTATCACGTAATGCATGTCGATGAACAATTTGATCGATTACCCCATGATCAAGCAAATATTCGGCGCGCTGAAACGGTTCATCCAGTTTTTCACGAACGGTTTGTTCGATCACTCGCTTACCCGCAAAACCAATCATAGCTTTCGGTTCAGCAATATGTACATCACCTAGCATTGCCAAAGATGCTGTGACACCGCCATAAACAGGATGAGTCAAAACTACAATGTAGGGTAAATGAGCATCTTTCATTTTCTGAATTGCAGCAGAAGTACGTGCCATTTGCATCAGCGACAACATGCCTTCCTGCATACGTGCACCGCCAGAAGCAGCAAAACAGATTAAAGGTTGTTTAAGTTCAATTGCACGTTCAGCCGCTTGAACAAAGCGATCACCTACAACTGTCCCCATTGAACCGCCCATAAAGTCAAATTCAAAGGCACAGGCGACCATTGGGATATGATTAAGACTCCCCTGCATCACAACCAAAGCTTCTGTTTCACCCGTTTTGCTTTGTGCTTCACGCATACGCTCAGGATAAGGCTTACTATCGACAAATTTAAGTGGATCTTTGGCCGCAAATTCCTGACCCAGTTCGGTTTGGATCTGATCAAAAAACCATGTTAGACGATCACGTGCTTTCATACGCAAATGTTCATCACATTGTGGACAAACATAGGCATTGAATGCGATTGCAGTACGTGTCACCAATGCATGACATTCAGGGCATTCAATCGTTGGCTCAGTAAATGTTGCCTTAAGCACTTGTTGCTCATCAGGCGTGTGGATGCCAGGAACATGACGTTCAGTCCACGGCGTCGATGGGCTAAGAATTTTCCCTGATTTCACTTCTTGATTCATACTAACTCGTCGAGCGCAGCTCGAAGCTCCTTGATTTTATTGACCGTTTGTTCAACCGCTTGGTCGATTGCCAATGTAGCAAAAGGTTTAACTAAAGCACTTCCCACAATTACCGCATCGGCAACCTGTCCCATAGCCTTTGCAGATGCCGCATCACTAATCCCAAAACCCACACCCACAGGTACGTTAGTATGTGTTTTGATCTTGGCAATACGTGCCGCAGCTTCAGCAGTATCTAGGGTTGCTGCACCTGTTACGCCTTTAAGTGATACATAGTAAATAAAGCCGCTGGCTTGTTTTACGACATGTTGAATACGCTCATCGGTTGAGGTTGGTGCGAGCAAAAAGATTTGATCCATATCATGCTGCTTTAATACAGCATCCAAATCTTTGGCTTCTTCGGGCGGCATATCCACCAAAAGAATGCCATCTACACCAGATTCTTTCGCAGTTGATACAAATTTTTCATAACCAATCACTTCAACAGGATTTAAATATCCCATCAAAACCACAGGTGTTTCGGTATCATTTTGACGAAATTCCTTGACCATATTCAGTGCATCAAGCGTATTGGTTCCACCCGCTAACGCGCGTTCAGCCGCAAGTGCAATCACTGGCCCATCTGCCATTGGGTCGGAAAAGGGTAAGCCCAGTTCAATCACATCCACACCTGCATCGACCATTTTATGTAACAGTGATACTGTGACCTGTGGCTCAGGATCGCCCGCCATCACATAAGAAACCAACGCTTTACGTTGTTGGGATTTAAGCTGTTCGAAACGAGTGGCGAGACGTGACATAGGGTTGTGCTTTCCTTGATTTTATAAACTGAGGAGTTGTTTGTAGAAATACAGAACACCGCATTGTAACGCTATTTTTTGTCCATTGAACAGTCTTCACGTTGCTATGTACGCTGTTGTTGTGATTCCCTACAACCCAGAGCGTACATTTATCAATATTTTGTTGTTTTTCTCAATGATCAAAGCTTCCTATTTTTTAATGTTATTTCAAACAATAAAATATGAAATTAAATTAAAATTTATTCTAAAAATGATCTAAAAAACAAAAATATAAACAACATCAGCAGACCATTGCAGCGATTTCTGGTTTTATGAAAAATATGGCAGTTTGATATATCTGGTATAAAAACGGATGATCGAATCAAGTACTTTTGCAGTTGTCTACGTAAAATTTAGTCCATTCTCAGGATATTTATTTGATTCAGCGCGACTTATTCATCACCCTACAGTTGTTTTAAAAACTGTTTTGGCGTTTTCCCTGTCCAGCGTTTAAAGGCCCGACCAAAAGCACTTTGATCAGCATAGCCCAATGATGCGGCAATTTCGACCAGTGAACGCCCTTGTTTTAAATAAGTTTGACTTAAATTTAGACGATATTCGTCCAGAATATCCTGAAAATTAAGCTGATAAGATTTGAGCTGCCGTTGTAAAGTTCGTTCAGAATAATGCATTTGTCTAGCCACATAATCCTGAATGACTTCATTTTGTTGTTTTAATGCTTGTTCAATAAAACCCCAGACTTTTTGTTTTAATAACTGCTGTCGGTGCTCAAACGTATCCGCTTGTTGTAAGGACTGTTTAGCTTGCGTAGATAACACCTGATTGAGTTGTTGATCGGCAGCAAAACTTCTTGCTTGTAATACCTGTTGATCAAAGCAGATTTTATATTGACCCACATACAGCTGAATTTTACAGCCAAAAAACTGCTCATAATGACTTAATGATAAATGCGGGGGCAGTCCTAACTGAATCAAACGAGGCGGGATCAATTGTTCCTGCGCAATCAGTTTCGAAATTCTAAAGATTAATGACAAATTCAATTCATAAATTTCACGGTAATCCTGATAATTTGCGCTCCACATGATCTGAATCTGTTGATCCTGCTCCACAATTTTGAGCTGTTCCAGATTGGTTTGTTGAAATAGTAAGGGATAATATTGCTCAAGCAAATACATCGCCTGTTGTAAGTTTAAACTGGTGGATGCCAGATAGCCCATCATTCCCGCGTCCTGCAAACTGGCTTGTTCAGCCATAACCAAACTAACCGGACGTTTAAAATACCGCTGGAGTTGCTTCATCAACTGTAGATAAACTGTTAAATCGAAACCCTGTTCAGCATCGTTGTTCAATGCATTAGTCAATTGTTGCCATTGCGACTGTTGTTCTGAACCACTCAGCAGAGATTCCAGTTGATAATGTTGCAAGACGCGATGTAGAAGGCGTACATATCCCACTATAATTTTTACTGACATTGCGACATCCTTTTTGTCTCATGTCGCTATTTGTATAAAATATGGCAACAACTGTCAAAACAAAACGGATGATTGTCGCCATACTAAAACCATTGTTTCAACCGAGAATTAAAACAAATGAATGCCCATGTACAATATCAGGTCGATCCCGTGGTGCGCAGCAAACTAGACTTTAAACTTGAAGATGTTCCTCGTTTTTGGTTTGCAGGTGATCCGTTTCGAACTCGAGTTTTTGATGCACTGAGTCTGACCTTTCCGGATGGCGAACGTTATTTTATCGAGTGCGTCCGATTATTTCGTGACAAGATTCAGGATCCTGACTTACAGGCACGAGTGGCTGACTTTATCAAACAAGAAGCTCAGCATGGCATTGCCCATGACAAAATGAATCAACTCATGAAAGAGCAAGGTATGCCCGTTGAGCAATTTACCACTACACTCAAAAAGATTTTCCGCTTTGAGCTCACCAAACGTTCACCGCAATACAATATCGCCATGACTGCGGCGGCAGAACATTTGACTGCATTGATGGCAGAAACCTTTTATAGCAAAAAAGCAACGCTGCAAGAGGTTCACCCTTATGTTCGGGCTTTGTTGGCTTGGCATTCGATTGAGGAAATGGAGCATCGTGATGTGGCTTTTGACGTGATGCAACAGGTCGGAGAAGTTCCCGAAGTCACACGTAAATTTGCGCTGACGATCACCACCGCTTTGATGCTCGGCTTCACCTTATATCGTGCCAATGTCATGTTACGTTGTGATGGTTTTAATGGTCGGCAGCGTTTGCAATTGTTTCGTAAAGGCTTACCGTGGTTTTTAGGGCGCAAGGGAATTTTAACGGCGATGAAAAAGGAATATCTGGACTGGTATAAATCTGACTTTCATCCCAGCCAGCATCCTGTGATTCATCAATACGATGTCTGGGTCAAAACCTACGAAGAAACTGGTGATCCTATTTTAGCAGGTCAAGCATTTTGGCAAGCAGGCTATTAAAGCCTGCTGTTAACTCGAAACATTACCATTTGGCATAATGCTGTTCGAGCAAGGCATATTCAGCATTGAGCTGAATCACATTCCCCTGTTCGAGTTGAATCTGCCCAGTGACGTTAGCTTGCCATTGGCTAAACTGACTGCCCACCATTCTGAGATTAATATTTTCATAACGTCGCCAACCCGTTTCAACTTCAAGTTGCAACTTTTCATCCAGAGAACGTATACGCCAGCGATTTTCCTGTACGCGCTCAAACAAGACATCGCTAAGCGGATAGAGTCTACCATTGACCCACAGACAGTTTTCATTCCCAAAACTTTCATTCACCCCAGAGGCCAAATTAATACCAATACGCTGTCCCTGCATATCCCAAAAATTACAGGAGAGCCAGAACCACGCGGTCTCTGGTCGTAAAAATCCGCAGGTATCATCCAAAGCCGCAAAGGTTTTATCATTAAACTCAATCAGTTGATTTTGTTTATTGATAAAATACCCTTCAACCGCCAGTGTGGTTTTCTTTTGAGTATAGGTCCAGCCATTAATACCATTGGGGGAACATAAACTTAAAGGTTCCGTTCCCGCACAGAAAATTCGCGCGCTGAGTTTAATTTCACCATATTTGGTCACACGTACATAGCGCACACCATTGGCTTGTTGCATTTCAATTTCAAACGGTGCTTTGTAAAAATAACTTTGGTTAAATTGTGGTTGCTCATCAACATGCGTTTTACGCGCCAAAGGCTGAATGGCATTCCACTCCAGCACTTGTTGGGTTGCATGATCATAAATATAAAAAAAACCATGCCCTGCCCATGCAATATCGGCGATGGCTAAACCAATCGAATAATGTTCGTGCTGAATACTACAAAATTTAAATTTCTTATATTTCAGTTTACGTCGCCAGCCTTTTTCTATCTTGCCAAAAGGCGATTGATAGACATAACGACTGAGGCTAATCGCACTCGGAATTTCCTTAAAACGACCATAACGTGGTTGGCCACTTTCTTGTATTAAATCCATTTTCAGTTATCCGTTTAAATGATCCATTTAAAAATCAGGACACACGTGCAAATTTTACACAATTTTCACTTATAGATGAAAAACATATTGTTTTTCTACACGATTATTTTGAGATCCGAACATTTAAGCCAAAGTGAGATAGGTATTTTCCCAATGATTTGGAGCAAATGAACCTTGAACTAAATGAATATAACGTCCATGAATACAATCAATCGCTAAACAATCATCCACCTCAAGCACCCGATCAGTATGGGCTTTTTGCCATTTTTGATCGATATAAGCTTTACCGCGTTGTTTGGCTATGGTGGCATCGGTTGCAACTACCAAAACATAACGATGTAATTCGCCAAATTCACGTGCATCGTAGCCGCCCAAATTAATCAAATATAGCTTTTGATCCTTTGCAGCGGGAGCGGCATGAGATAAATGAACTTGATAAGATACGTCTTCGGACTCTACACCATTTACCTTCATCCACGCATCGATATGTAGACCTTTTAGCTCGCCAAACCATGCTTGTTTCAGTTGCGGCGTGATGTCTTCTAGCGAAGATCCGATGGCAAAGACCACATCATGCACTTCGGTATTGGCGCGAACATGACGACCACCGAGCATGACCACAAATAAATTTGACATTTTTATTCTCTTTTGTTGAAGAAAAAGGCCACCTGATCGGCAGCCTAAATCCTGAAAATAAATAAGTTGAAGATTACATTTCAACCATTTCCACGCCATCGACACGGGCAACCGTCATCAAGTCTTTATCACCACGACCTGAAACGGTCGCAATAATAATTTGATCTTTCGACATGGTTGGTGCCAATTTAGTGACATAAGCCATTGCGTGAGAGCTTTCGAGTGCAGGAATAATTCCTTCAATCTGGGTCAAATCACGGAAGCCCTGTAAGGCTTCGTCATCGTTGATTGGCACATATTGCACACGTTGCATATCTTTTAAGAAACTATGTTCTGGCCCTACACCAGGATAATCCAGACCTGCTGAAATACTATGCGTTTCTATAATTTGACCTTGTGCATCACTCATCAAATAAGTCCGATTACCATGCAGTACACCGACATGTCCTGCATTGAGTGGTGCCGAGTGTTTACCTGTTTCGACACCATAACCAGCCGCTTCGACACCATACATTTTGACATCATAGTCATTCAAAAATGGATAGAATAAGCCCATTGCATTCGAACCACCACCGACACAAGCCACCAGAGCATCAGGTAAACGACCTGCCTGATCCTGAATTTGCTGACGTGCTTCACGACCAATAATCGATTGGAAATCACGTACCAATTGCGGATACGGATGCGGCCCTGCCACGGTTCCAATCACATAATAGGTGCTGTCAACATTGGTGACCCAGTCACGCATGGCTTCATTCATGGCATCTTTTAAGGTTTTTGAGCCACTTTGCACAGGCACAACCGTTGCACCGAGTAAACGCATACGATAAACATTCATCGCCTGACGTTTGACATCTTCAGCACCCATGTAAACCACACATTCCATGCCCAAACGCGCGGCAATTGTTGCAGTAGCAACACCATGCTGACCCGCACCCGTTTCAGCAATAATCCGCTTTTTACCTGAAAGTTTCGCCAATAATGCCTGACCAATGGTGTTGTTCACTTTGTGTGAACCTGTATGGTTCAAGTCTTCACGTTTTAAATAGATCTGCGCTCCGCCCAAGTGTTTCGACCATCGCTCTGCATGATATAGCGGACTAGGACGTCCGACATAAAAAGCCAGATCACGGTCGAATTCTGCCAGAAATTGCTCGTCATTTTTCATACGGTTATAAAGACTTTCTAAATCTTCCAAAGCCGCCATGAGCGTTTCTGACACAAAACGTCCGCCATGAATACCAAAATGCCCACGAGCATCTGGATATTGCGTATAGTCAACCATCTGACCGTTTTGACTAGCGTTTTGCTGATCCACGTTGGACTCCTTGCATAAATCTTTCTATAAGTTGTTGGTCTTTGATACCTTTGGCAGATTCTACACCGCCACTCACATCTACCGCGTAAGCATGTGTTATTTCAATCGCATCTTCGACATTCTCAGGCGTTAGGCCTCCTGCCAAAATCAGAGGAATATCTATTTGAGGAAACTTCGACCAGTCAAATTGATGACCCGTTCCACCTTTGAGTTCAGGATGCCATGCATCGAGTAAAATTGCACTGGCCCCCGCAGCCTGATAACGCTGAATTTCACCCACGACATCCAGATCAGGTTTGACTTGAAGCGCTTTATACCAACGGCGTTTACAGATGCTCGCTATCTGCTGGCATTGCTCAGGCGTTTCATCGCCATGAAACTGTATGATATCTAATGCGACATGCTCAAGTGTTGTCTGAATCTGTTCTGCACTGGCATTCACAAATAAACCCACTGTTTGTATATACGGCGGAATATGTTCTATGAGTTGCTGTGCTTGCGCTGGGCTAACATAACGCGGACTTGGTGGAAAAAATACAAAGCCTATGGCGTCAGCGCCTGCCTGAACGACCGATAAAATATCTTGAGAACGGGTAATACCGCAAATTTTTGCGCGCGTTCGCATAAGGACATGGCTCTTGGTTGCCTGATCTATAGCCATCTATAAATCATAAAAAGAAAGCTATTGTAATGCAATTTCGTTCTGTTGCGGAAAAACTTAGTGTGAATAGATCGTATTCAGATTGTTTAATTCACAGCCAGACTTTATACTTCGCCCAAATGGCAACAAGTCAAAGCAATCGCCATAGGGAAGCTGGTGAAACTCCAGCACTGCCCCCGCAACGGTAACAATGTAAAGCATATTTTTTAGGCTAATTTAGGCTTAACACCACTGCATGATCAGATGTGGGAAGGTGAATATGTGAATACCCTCATAGGTATAATATTGAAGTCCGGAGACCTGCTTGTTGCATCCTTTAACTCAATCATTCACGTGGGGTGAATGTATGGAGCACATCATGTCTATTTCTTTACAACCTACTCGTTTAGTGGGTGCTATCGCTATTGCGATGGGGTTTTCATCTGTTGCATTTGCAGATGAATCAACGAATGCCACCAAACTTGATCCTATTGTCGTTACAGCTTCTAAAAGTGCAGAGAAAGTGAGTGAAGTCCCTGCGCGGATTTCTATCATTGAACCTCAAATACTCGAACAATCTCCAATTGCATCTTTACCAGATCTATTAATGAGCGAAGCTGCCATTAATATGGTGCAAAGTGGTGGTTATGGGCAAACAGCATCAATTTTTTTACGTGGCGGTAATTCAAACCAAACTCTGATTTTACGAGATGGTGTTCGCTTAAACTCTGCTACTTCGGGAACGGCATCTTTGCCTTTTATCGATACGACAGATATTAAACAAATTGAAGTCTTGAAAGGGCCTGCTTCTGTACTCTATGGTTCTGATGCAATTTCGGGTGTGGTTCAACTGATTTCAAAAACACCAGAAAAGAACTCAGCCTTTGTGACAGGCGAAGTTGGCGAAAATAAAACCTATAAATCTGTCGTTGGTGCAGATTTAGCAGAAAATGGTTTTTATGCGCAAGTACGCGGTCAGCGTCTTGAAACTGATGGAACACCTGTTAAAGACAGTGCCAATGCAGCGGATGCTTCTTATGATCAAAAAGGTTTTAGTACCAAAATTGGTGTAGACAAAGAGAACTACGCTGCTTCCGTTGATTATAGCCAAAATGAAGGGAATAGTGCTTATGACAACTATGGCAGCTTGGTCAATCAAGATTTTAAAAATGAAGTCATTAATTTAAAAGGTAAAGTAAAATTGCTCGAGGATATCGAGTTAAATGCACGTTTATCTCAGTTTAAGGATGATATTAACCAAAAAGATCCTAATTATCTCAACAGTTATGATTTTGTTCATAGTAAAACTCAAGAAGCGGAACTCTATGGGAAATGGAATTTTACTGCACATCAAAATATTCTGTTAGGTGTAACGCATCGCAATATTGATGGTGATGTAATCTCTTACGGCACACCATACAGCGAAGATATTGATTCAACAGGTTATTATATCCAACACCAATATAATCAAGCTGGTTTAAATACCCAAGTGGGTTTACGGGTTGAAGATAATGAAAAATTTGGAACCCATACCGTTGCTCAAGGTGCAATTCGCTACCAACTACTTCCTCTTACTAGCGTGTATGCAAATATTGGTTCAGCCTTTAAAGCACCGACTTTAAATGACATGTATGCCTACGGCGGTAATCCTGAGTTAAAACCAGAGGAAAGTATTTCTTATGAAATTGGGGTTGACCAAAAACTAGCCTACAACATTTCTACAGGCCTATCACTCTATACTACTCAAGTCGATGACTTAATTAACTATAGTGGCAGTCGAATGGAGAACGTAGACAAAGCTAAAATGGAAGGTGGCGAAGCCTATATCAAATGGCAAGGTGAACATCTTTATGCAAATTTAGGTTATAACTATGTTCGCGCCAAAGATGATAACACTCATGAAGACTTGAGCCGTCGTCCACGTCAGAATGTGAGTCTAACTACTGGCTGGCAAGATGAGCATTATGGTTTCTCGACGACTGTGATGGCAAATGGTTCTTATGACAATAGCGCCTATGATGATGTAAAAGTTCCAGGTCACTTACGCATTGATATGCATGGTCATTACAATATTAACCAGAATGTTCAAGTATTCGCCAATATTCAAAATATCGGAGATACAAACTATCGCACAGCCTATGGTAGCGGTAGTTACTACATCAACGGCGGTCGTCTTGCTTCAGCAGGAGTAACGCTTTCGTATTAAACAAAAATAGATAAAAATATTTTAAACAGCGCAGTTTAAGGATAATGTAATGACCGACATTATCCTTTTTTTGAAGGAAAATTTATGGGACACCGTTTAAGTAAAATATATACACGCACTGGCGATGCAGGCACCACAGGTTTGGGCGATGGCTCTCGCGTTTCTAAAGATGATCTACGTATTGCAGCACTCGGTGAAGTGGACGAGTTGAACGCAATTTTAGGGGTATTACGTGCTCAAATTGCCCATTCAGATTCGACTCAAAAAGAAAAATGGGAAAAACATTTAAGTCTGATTCAACACTGGCTGTTTGATTTAGGCGGTGAGGTCTGTATCCCGAACTATACCTTGTTGCAAGATGCCAGCATTGAGTACTTAGAACAAAGTATTGACCAGATGAATGAGCAGCTTCCAATGCTTAAAGAGTTTATTCTGCCTTCTGGTAGCTTGGCCTGTAGTTATGCACATCAAGCTCGTGCGGTATGTCGCCGTGCAGAACGCAGTTTGATTACGGTCCAGCAACGCGATCAAAATATTCAAACCACCTCATTACAATTATTGAATCGTTTGTCAGATTGGTTATTTGTGGCATCTCGGACCTTACAGCGTGAAAGTGGTGGCTCAGAAGTGTTATGGCAACGTAATATTAATGACACGATTTAAATTTTAAAATCACAAGGTCATATTCTGGGTAACTCAACTATGCAAATCATTGGTCATCGTGGCGCACGGGGCGAAGCACCTGAAAATACACTGGGTGGTTTTCAGTATTTAAGAGACTTAGGCATTCGCGCTGTTGAGTTTGATATTCGTCAACTCAGCAATGATCAACTTATGATTATTCACGATGATAATTTTTTGCGGACTACAGGTATTGCTGGCTCGGTATATGATCAGAATATCGATCTACAACAATTTGACCATCGTCACAACTGGCAGAATTGGCCTCAAGCTGAATACACGCCTTCACTTATACAGGTTTTAAATCTACTACATGATTTTGATCATATCGAAGTTGAGGCTAAAGCGGTCAACACTCAAGTAGATGCTGAAAAACTTACTCAAAGCTTAACTCAATATTTACAGGGCTTTGAGCAACAAGTCACCATCACCAGTTTTGATGAAAAAATTCTGTATTCTCTACAACAACAAAACAGCAGCTTTAAGCGCGGCTTTTTAATTGAAGAAGATATCAAGGCTCAAGCTATTGAAATAGCTCAAAAGCTAGGATGCTGTCATATTGGCTGGATGGATCAACTGGCCACCCACGACATGCTACAACTTTCCCAGCAAGCGCAGTTAAACATTAGTGTTTGGACAGTCAATGATATCGACCGTGCCAAACAACTCAGGGATGAAGGCATTCAGGGTCTGATCACGGATTATCCAAAGCAAATGTTGGCAGCACTTTAAGATCATTAAATCTTCACTGATCCAAACTAGTTTATTTCTTTTGGGCTTGAACTAAAATTTGCCCACTTTGATCCAACAACAATATTTGATTACCTTGCAACTTAAATCGTTTCACACGTTGTAAGACATCCATCAACTCAGCTTCTTGTGCCAATGCACCATCGCAACTTTGGTGGCCTGCCCGAACATCCAGATCAAGTTGCTGTAAGGCAAAGTTATAGGTATAACGACCATAAATCGTATTACAGCCCGTATTACCTTGTACAGTTTGCACAGCTGAGTTCAATGTCAGAAAAGGCATTTGATTAAAAAATTTAGCGCGTTTTTGCAGGACAGATGTAATCTGCCAAGTCACATCTTGTACACCATCGATACTTTTACGCGAAGGCTGAACAGATGACTGTTTGAGATGGTGGGCGTTTAATGCTGGTTTGCCGTTATTTTTTTGTATGGGTGCTGTTGTACTTTGACAGCCTACCAAAGCGAAAACCACACTTAAAAACAGTAAGTTGCGTAAAGAATGTCTCACAAAATGCCTACCCTATTGATTGCATCGTTTATCTTTCATAAACATGATGGATCTTGCGATAAAATCAATAAGCACATTGTTGAATTCTGTTACTGTTTTGATCAATACACTTGTACAATATTGCTAGTGAACATGTGTTCGCTCATGTTAATATGATGAATTCGTAGCCCGTCATGTTCGTTATAATTTCAGGGCCAGATAGTACTATTTTAACCTTTCACAAAAAGGTTTCCAGGAGCGCTGATGGAGATGAATACTCCCGCAACTCAAGCCCCAATCAACTGGATTGCAATTTTTGCTTTAGTTTTTTTACCGATTGTCGCGGTTATTGCGATCCCACTTTACGCTTATCACCATGATTTTAGCTTGGCATCATGGGTGAGTATGTTTGTACTTTTAGGTATGAGCAGTCTAGGTATTACGGCTGGTTATCATCGCCTGTGGGCACATCGCGCCTATGAAGCGACTTTACCGTTAAAAATCATCCTGATGATTATGGGAACCTTTGCGGTTCAAAACAGTATCCTTTTCTGGGCTTCAGGACACCGTACCCATCATCGCCATGTAGACGATATTGAAAAAGATCCATATTCCATCAAAAAAGGCTTCTGGTACGCACATCTTGGCTGGATGTTACGTGACTACCCAGCAGCAGAACCAAATTTCAAAAATGCACCAGATCTACTCAATGACAAACTGGTGATGTTCCAACACAAATATTACATTCCACTGGTCATTGCGGTTCATGTCGTCATTCTTGGCGCTGTGGGCTGGGCTGTCGGTGATGTTTGGGGCGTCATGCTATTAGGTGGATTGGTTCGTTTAATTCTCAGCCATCATGTGACGTTCTTTATTAACTCACTGTGTCATATGTGGGGCAAACGTCCTTATACGGATGAAAACACGGCACGTGATAATTTCTGGCTCGCGATTGCGACTTGGGGTGAGGGTTATCATAACTATCACCATATTTTCCAATACGACTACCGTAATGGAGTGAAATGGTGGCAATATGACCCGACCAAATGGTTGATCTGGTCGTGTTCAAAACTGGGCTTAGCCAAAAACTTGCGCCGTATTCCAAGTTTTAACATTCAAAAAGCTGAGTTAGCGATGCGTTTTAAATATGCAGAGCAAGATTTGGCCATCTATGGTCATGATGTCAACACTGACCTTGCTCAAATGAAGCAGCGTATTGCTCAAGAGTATGAGGCATTTACCCTGACACTTAACGACTGGGCGAAGTTGAAAGAACAAGAGTTGCATGCTAAAAAAGCCGCAATGGCAGAAAAGATTCATCAAATGGATCATAAACTTAAAGTCGATTTTCAATTACTCGAACATCGTTTAAGTCACCATCGCGAATGTCTGGAAACTTTGATGCGTAATGTCAAAAAACGCAATGCAGTTTCTGAATAATGATCATCATCAGATGCTGATCTAATTCTTCAGCATCTTCTCCAGATTCATAAAGAAGCCCATCTATTTAAGATGGGCTTCTTTGTTTTTCATGGTTTCAGATATAAATTTTAATTGCCCTGTACCAAGCGACGGGCGCTAATAATTCCAGGTTGTTGCTCTAAACGTGCCAGCAAGCGAGATAACTGCGCCAAGCCTTTGACTTCAATCAACAGCTTCATATTGGCAATCCCATCAGCTTCTGAGATGGTATTGACCTGACGAATATTGATTTGATCTGAAAAAATCACTTGTGTCAGATCTTTGAGCAATCCACGACGATCATAGGCATCAATCACAATCTGCACACTCTGACCACGAGTCGGCTGCATTTCCCAATCTGCTTCAACTGCACGTTCTGGTTCATTTTTGATCATGCGCAAATAATCTGGGCAAGCTACTTTATGAATGCTCACGCCACGATTCAACGTAATATAACCACCGATGGATTCACCATGTACAGGCTGACAGCACTGAGCAATGTGAAGTTCAACATTATCCAGACCATCAATCAAAATACCATGTGCAGACAGAGTATGACTAGCACGCGGATTCAGCGTCGGTTTAAGTACCAGTTCAGGTTCGTCATTGTCCAGATGCATTTGACGATTAACCTGATTAATCAAGGCATGCAGACTAATGTCACCGCTGACCAGTGCAACTAATATGTCATCACCTGTTTTGAGGTTAAAGTGTGATGAATAATCGTTGAGATCAATACTTTTTGGATGAATCGCCAAACGTGCCAATTCTTTATTCAGAATTTCACGACCGACTTCCAGATTTTTACTACGATCCTGCTGTCTAAACCAATGGCGTAACTTATCACGCGCACGAGCAGTTTTAATATAACCCAGAGAGTTCACCAACCAGTCACGGTTCGGCTCACGATCTTTTTTGGTTAAAATCTCAACCTGCTCACCTGTTTTTAAGGCATATGTGAGCGGTACATAACGCTGATTCACCCGCGCGGCATAACACTTGTTACCCACTTCGGTATGTACATGATAGGCAAAGTCTAAAACGGTAGAACCGCGTGGTAATTCTTTAATATCCCCATCACGACTAAACACATAAATCTTTTCAAAGTCTTCAAAATTTTGAAGATCTTCTAAATTTTCTGATTCATCATCATGCTTATGGACATTACTTTCATTACGTTCCTGATAATGCTCCAACACCGCTCTAAGAGAATGTAATCGATGATTAAAAGAATGATCTGTGGTTTTAGAGCCTTCTTTATAATTAAAGTGCGAACATACCCCTAGCTCAGCTTCTTCATGCATTTCATAGGTACGAATTTGCACTTCCAGTGATTTATTTTCAGCAATCACCGCGGTATGCAAAGAACGATAACCATTGGTTTTCGGGTTGGTAATATAGTCATCAAATTGATGCGGAATATGCCGCCAGATTTGATGAACAATCCCTAATGAGTGATAGCATTCTGGAATGCTTTTGACTAAAACACGTAACGCGCGAATATCATACAATTGATCGAAACTTAAGTTTTTACTCTTCATTTTCCGATAAATTGAATAAATATGTTTAACACGCCCTGTAATCTCAGACTCAATCCCATGTTCCGCAAGCTCGGTCTTGAGCTTATCAATCACAAACTGAATGTATTGTTCACGCTCAAGACGTTTTTCATTAAGTAAAGATGCAATTTCTTTATAACGATCTGGCGCTAAATAGCGAAATGCTAAATCTTCCAGTTCCCATTTCAGTTGGGCAATTCCCAGACGGTGTGCCAAAGGAGAATAAATGGTTAAAATTTCACGTGCTACACGTTCCTGACGTTCACGAGATGACGTCGCCAGCTCACGTAATGCCAGTGTCCGTTCAGCTAATTTGATCAATACAACACGGACATCTTCAGTCACTGAAATCAGCATCTTATAAATGCCACTTAAATGTTCGCGCTGATTATTATTAAAGTGATCTTCAAGACGTTTGTTTTTTTCAATTAATTCAGACAGTTTACCCATCGCCAAAGTGCCTTTGACGAGGTTATAAACCTGCTCTCCAAATTTTTTCTGAATTTCTTCCAGTGTAATGACATTTTCACGGACACAACGATACAGCATCGCTGCACACAGAGTATCTTCGTCGACATGTAAATGTGCCAAAATATCAGCCATTCCAATGCCTGTTGAAAAGGTATTGGATGAATGGTGGGTATTTAGGGTCAACTCTTTTTGTAAAATAAGATAAGCAATTTCTTCAAGCTTGGTTAGCTCTGCCCCGTCTAAAATATCACGAACGCGATCCAGCCATGCTGCCAGTTCACGTTGTGCTTCTTCGGCATGTTCTACAGTCGTTTCATCTGACAACTCAATTAGTCGTTCAGGTAGCTGTTCACGTACTGTGACCATACCATTCTCCTATGGTGATACTCATTTTTAATCGTTTAGCTCTTTCATTTTTTCAAATAAAGCAATAGATTCAACATGACCCGTATGAGTAAACATGTCCATCACCCCTGCTTTTTTTAATTGGTAACCATGCTCAGCCAGTACACTTGCATCCCTTGCCAGTGTTGCTGGATTACACGATACATAAACGATTCTTTTTGCTCCAAAGTTCGGAATGTACTGCATAACTTCATATGCACCCGCACGTGGAGGGTCTATCAATAATGCATCAAATCCCTGTTTTGCCCAAGAATGATGCGAAAAATCTTTTGTTAAATCTTGTGAATAGAACTCAACTTGTGAAATTTCATTACGTTTCGCATTTTCTGTTCCACGTTGTACCATGTCCTCACTACCTTCTACTCCCACCACTCGCCCAGTTGTTCCAACACAACGTGCCAGCGGCAAAGTAAAGTTACCTAAACCACAGAATAAATCGAGCACGCGCTCACCCTGTCGTAGCTGTAGCAATTCACATGCCAATTGTACCATCTGTTGGTTTACACTTGGGTTAACTTGCGTAAAATCAAGCGGCGAAAACGCAAAATTTAAGTCAAATTCAGGCAAACTGTAATGTAGACGCATCTCTGCTTGTTCATCTATTCTTCTTAAACTACTCGCAAAGCTTTTAGGTTGCAGATAAAGCTGCCAGCCTTTTTGTTTTACAAAACCCAGTAGTTGATCTATATCGTTATGAGTGAGCGGCTCGACATGGCGAACCAAAAGTGCAATCTCTGAATCTCCCATCGCCAACTCTATATGACCAATACTGCCTTTGCCTTTTAGACTTTGCAGTAATTGTTTTAATTCAGGTAAAGCCTCTGACAACCGCACTTGCAGAATTGGACAAGTAGCAATCGAGATTAAACGATTACTCTGATGTTCACGAAAACCCATTATTAACTGCTTTTTGGCAGGCAAATAACGCACACCGATACGCGCCCGATGTCGGTAATCCTGCTGCGCTGAACGCAAAGGAGGCAACCACTGCGTCGCTTGCAATCCACCAAAATGTTGCAAATGTGACTTCAATACATCCTGTTTTAACTGAATCTGTTCATTCAGATCTATATGCTGCATGCTACAACCGCCACATATGCCATAATGAGGACAAATCGGGGCTACGCGCAATGGAGAAGGTTCACTCAACAATTCGAGCATTTCCCCTTCTTCCAGACGTTTGGTTTCATGCGTGATTTTGGCGCGAACGATTTCACTCGGCAGCGCATAGCGGATAAAAACTTTTTTACCTGTTTTGGCTTCAGGATGTTCTACATCTGTTCCAAAATGCGCAATACCACGCCCCTCATGCGATAAGGACTCGACCTGAAAAGTGTACACAGGAGATTGAGCAGAAGGTTTAGTGGCGTGTTTCAAGAGATGACCTAATGATTTGATGAGTTGGGTGATGAGTCGTGAGAATTTGAAGAAAAATAATGTTGCGTGAATGGAGTATGATGACTGGTCTGTTGCCAGACCTGTAAAAACTCATGGTGTTGCGATTGTTGCTGTAAGTAATGAATGGTCGCCTGAATCCACTGTTCATGATCCTGTGGCAACAATTGACCCTTGAGTAACAACCAACGTAGATAAATCAGCCAGGTATTGAGTACATCACCTTCACAGTAACTGGTCAGTTTCAGCCATTGTTCATGTTGAACATAACTTGGTACATGATAACCCGATTCTCCACGTTTTCCAGGAAAGCCAAGCAAACATGCGATATCGTCCAATTTCTGAAAATTGCGGCCATTAAACATTGCCATGACATCCATCACATCGATATGCCGATGATGATAACGATTCTGGTAGTTATTATAACGCTTTTGCGTATCTAACTCACCCTGATCAAATAAACTGGGGGCAGACAAACCATGATACATGGCACGAAATAGGATCACAGGTAAGTCAAATTGTGAACCATTCCAACTGACTAAGTTCGGATGGCGTTTATCAAAAATAGACAAAAATTTGGCTAAAATCTCAGCTTCAGAATAATGTTCCTGACTAAAAGAAAACAGCCTTAAACCATGCTCATCCACCCATAAACCAGAAATACAGACAATTTCATGTAATGGCAAACGCTGAAAATCCATGCCAGATTCCTGACGGCGAATTTTGCTCAGTGCTTGTTCCAGATCATCATCAGGCAGATCCAAATGATATAAATGCGCCCCCGCCTTTAAATCGGTCAAGGTTTCAATATCAAAAACCAGTGTCGGAAAGCGCATAATAATCTCTAAATAGTACTCGTTAAAATGTTTATTCAGGATCTTGCACAGAGAACAGACCTGTTGATAAATAACGATCGCCACGATCACAGATAATGCAGACAATCACAGCATCAGGCTGTTCTTCTGCAATTTTGAGCGATGCCCAAACCGCTCCGCCCGATGACGTTCCTGCACTAATGCCTTCTTCACGCGCTAGACGACGCATGGTTTTTTCCGCTTCAATCTGTGGAATATCGATAATACGATCTACGCGAGATGCATCAAAAATCGTCGGCAAATATTCTTTTGGCCAACGGCGGATTCCCGCAATACTAGAACCCTCAGAAGGCTGTAAACCCACGATTTGAATCTCTGGATTTTGCTCTTTTAAGTACTTGGATACGCCCATGATGGTACCCGTGGTTCCCATCGAGCTGACAAAATGGGTAATTTTACCACCTGTTTGTTCCCAGATTTCAGGGCCAGTGGTTAAGTAGTGTGCTTCGACATTATCAGGATTACCAAATTGATTTAAGACTAAACCCTGACCTTCGGTCTGCATCTGCAAAGCTAAATCACGTGCGCCTTCCATGCCTTGTTGCTGAGTCACTTCAATTAACTCCGCACCATAAGCCAGCATCGCATCTTTACGTTCCTGACTCATGTTATTGGGCATAATTAATTTCATTTTATAGCCGCGCATCGCGGCAACCATCGCCAGTGCAATTCCGGTATTGCCACTGGTGGCTTCAATCAAAGTGTCGCCAGGTTTAATTTGACCGCGTTTTTCAGCCTGCATAATCATATTATAAGCAGGTCGGTCTTTCACAGAACCAGCGGGATTATTGCCCTCGAGTTTTGCCAATACTGTCGTTCGGCTATTTTTGGCTAAACGCTGTAAACGAACCAGAGGTGTTTTACCTACATAGTGATCCAGTAAAAATTCATCGGCAAAAAAATTAGGTTCTGTATTACTCATGATCTACACCTAAATCGAGGTGCGGCTATTGTATGAAAAAATGACCTTTACTGCACCCATTTCGCAGGCTTTTTCTTGAAAATGCTGAAAGCCTCGCCAGTTTATGACAAAGCCGTGTTAATATGCCGATCAAAGAGATAGATCTGATCGGGCTATGTCAAATTTCAATAAAAAGTTATCCAAACGCTTACATCTGAATCATGCTTATGGTCAACTCATTGCCTTGATTTTTGTCCCGATCATGGTATTGACAGGCGTTGGCACTATACTGGTGTTAAATGAAACCAGTAATTCAGCCAAATTACAGCAACGTCATGCCGCAGCCGCATTATTAACACGTTATCAGCGTACATCCGAAGATTTATTGAAACTGGTCACATTGCGTCCAGATCAATACGATCATGCCCAGTCCATTATGCAAAGCATGTTTGCTGAACGGAATTTACAGCGCGCAGCCATTATTGATGCTCAAGGACAAGTGCAACTCAGCATCGGTTATCGTGATACCCGTTTTTGGCCAAGTATTCCAGACTTGGTTTTTTTTGGTCCCATCAAACATAATCATAATAGTATTTATGGGCTTAAACTTCAGAGTGCACAGCAACCGACTTGGCTTGTGGTTGAAATGGACAATCAACCTTTGCAACTGGCACGTTATCGCGTGTTTACCGTACTGGTGATTACAGGCCTCATTACTCTGTTATTGCTGTTGTTGTGTCTCAATTTTTACTCGCGACGCTGGATCGCGCCGATGTATGAAATTCGGATGCAGCTACAACGTCTCAATGCCGATACACTTGATCAACACATGGTGATTAACAGTACAGGCGAATTACGACTGTTACAGCGTGATATTGCCAATATGGTGAAACGCCTGCATTTCAGCTTTTTAGAACTTAAAGAACATACTGAACAAACTGAAGATGATTTAAGACGCACACTGGATACGCTTGAAGTTCAAAATATTACCTATCGACAAGCACGTGATCAGGCGATTTCAGCCAATCAGGCCAAATCGGTTTTTCTTGCCAATATCAGCCATGAACTACGTACGCCATTAAACAGTATTGATGGTTTTATTCATCTAATGTTGCGTCAACAAAATCTAAATAATGAGCAAAGCCTATATTTACAAACCATTCGTAAATCGTCTGCACATTTATTGGCCTTGATTAATGATGTATTGGATTTTTCCAAAATCGATGCCGGCAAGCTTGAGCTTGAAACCGCGTCGTTTGATCTGGAAGAAGCGATTTTTGATGTCATGGATATGTTGTCGCCTTTGGCGGCGCAAAAGCATATCGATATGGCATTTTATTTTGATGACCAGATTCCACCCCATGTGATTGGGGATGTATTACGTTTTAAACAGATTCTGACCAATCTGATTTCTAACGCGATTAAATTTACACCTGATGGTGAGATCATTGTTCGTGTTCGTATGGAACATGATGATATTGGACAATGTCTGATTCACTTTAGCGTGCAAGACAGCGGGATTGGTTTAAGCGGAACCGATCGTAAAAAACTGTTTGAGTCTTTCTCTCAAGGCGATGCTTCCGTCACACGCCAGTTTGGCGGAACAGGTCTGGGCTTGGCAATTTCCAAACAACTTGTCCATCTCATGCACGGCCAAATTGGGTTTGAAGATAATCAGGAACGCGCGCCCACTGAAAAAGGTTCAACATTCTGGTTTACCGCCTTGTTCCAAGTGGAGGAAGATTATCAGATCGTGCATCCACAATTTCAACACTTACATGTGGTGTCTTTTCTGGCGCATCCTGCCACTGCAAATATCCTACGCCATTATCTTGAAAACTATCAGGTTCAACATACCGAAGCACAATCTATTCTGGATCTGTTCAGCCGCTTGAATAGCCTGAAATCCGCAGATAACACCTGGTTAATTGTTGATCATAGTGGTGACACGGAAGCCTTGCTCAAAGAAATTCGCAGTCGCTATACAGGTAATCTCGCAGTCTATGGTTATCAAATGGCGCTTGAGCCAAATATGCTGCATGATTATCGAGCTAGACCACTATATCAGCCGCTGAGTCGTGCTGCCTTGATTCAACTGTTGAGCAATCAGCCTATTTTTGAACCTGAGCATGAGCAATTTAATGGTCAGGGCTTACACGTACTGGCGGTAGATGATCATTTACCTAATCTGATTGTACTCGAAGCATTACTGGGTGAACTCAACGTGAAAACCACCAAAGCCCTCAGTGGTCAGGAAGCCTTGAGTATTATTGAAAATCGTCTTGAGCGTGATGAAAAACCATTTGATATTGTGTTTATGGATATTCAAATGCCTGTCATGTCAGGGATTGATACCACTCGCGCGATTCGCTCATTGGAATCGACATTAGATGGCAAAATGCGCCTACCGATTATTGCTTTAACTGCACACGCACTATCGGATGAAAAACAAAAATTGCTGAAAGTCGGGATGGATGATTACGTCACTAAACCGATTCAGATTGAACAAATTATTCAAATCCTGAATGAATGGACTAAAAATAATTTTGCCAGCAATACCAGACCTGAAAATACCATTTTGATGGATGCGCTTGATCCCACAATTTTAGATTGGCAGCAAAGCTTACAACTTGCAGCCAACAAAGAAGATCTGGCGCAAGATTTACTTAGAATGCTCGTGGATAGCTTTGATACTGAACTCAATGAAATGCAACAGTTGATCGAACTGGAAGATTTTCCTCAACTGGAACATGTGTTGCATCGTCTTTATGGTGCAACTCGCTATGTCGGCACACCAAAATTACAACATGTCACTGGCGACTTTGAACAATTCGTTTCAACCTTGAGAAAAGAACGCCGTCGTGCCGATGATGCTTTCATTCAAGAGGTATTACATCGTTTTGAGGAACTTCAACTCAGTATTCGTGAAGTTGAGAGTGCAGCACAACAAATTTTAAATACCACGTCTTAGCACAGCGKTTTTTAACGTGACTGAGCTGTCATTTTTCCATGATTGGCTCATGTTATGCTGCGTACATAAATAAAAATCAAAGGAATACACATGGCGCTTCTCAATGTCAGCAATCAAAATGGTATCGTCACAGTTCGCCTGAATCGACCAGAAAAACGCAATGCCATGAGCTTTGCTTTACTGCGTGAACTGGTCAGCACCGCAAAAAAAATTGAAAAAGACCGTCGCGTACGTTGTGTCATTCTAACAGGTGAAGCACAAGTCTTTAGCGCAGGCATTGATCTGGCTGACTTAAACGCACCTAAAAACAGCCTGTATGCTGCATGGGAGCTAATAAAACCCGGACAAAGCCTCTTTCAAAAAGCCTTTCTGGTATGGCAGAACCTGCCTGTCCCTGTGATTGCGGCAATTGAAGGTTATTGCTTTGGGGCAGGCATGCAACTGGCGCTTGCCGCAGATATTCGTATTGCACAACCAAACACCAAAATGTCGATTATGGAAAGTCGTTGGGGACTTGTTCCAGATATGGGACTGACTCGCACCATTAAAGGTTTGGTTGGTGTAGATTTGGCGAAAGAATTAACGCTAACTGCGCGTATTTTTGATGCAGATTATGCCAAAGAAATTGGTCTGGTCACCCATCTTTCTGAAAATCCACTGGAACGTGCAAATCAGTTAGCACTTGAACTCATACAGCGTTCTCCTGATGCATTAACGGCAGCAAAACGAGTTTTAGATGCGATGGAACACGAACCCCAAAAAGCACTACGTTTGGAAAAACTTTGGCAGCTTAAATTGATTCTCGGTAAAAATAGCCGTTTGGCACGTCAAAAGGACAAACATCCTGAAACTGAATTTTTGCCACGCCAATACAAATAGATAGATATACATGTCGATAAGGAAGCCAATATGAGAGTTGATGTAAATACGCCAATTGCATTTTTGGGTATGGGTTTAATGGGCAGTCGGATGGCAAGCCGTTTAATAAAAGCGGGGTTTAAAGTTTCAGTCTGGAATAGAACAGAAGCCGCCTGTGAACCATTAATTACAATGGGTGCTACATCTTTACAACTTAAAAATATTGGCGATTATCCTGTCATTTTGACTTGTCTGGCGGATGATCATGCGGTGAGCCATGTATTTGAACAAATTAAACCATACTTAAGAGCTAAACAAGTTATTGTCGATTTTTCCAGTTTGTCTGTAGAAACGACCTTAGAACTTGCCAAGCAAAGCGCACAACAGCAAGTCGACTGGATTGATTCCCCTGTTTCTGGCGGAACAGCGGGTGCAGAACAAGGTACGCTGGTGATCTTTGCAGGCGGCGATGCAAAAATCATTGATGAACTAGCTCCTATTTATCAAGTTCTATCCCAACGTGTGACGCGTATGGGAGAAAATGGCACAGGGCAAGCGACCAAAATTTGTAATCAATTAATTGTAGCAGCCAATAGCGCCTTAATTGCAGAAGCTATCGCATTGGCGAATTTAGCTGGTGTAGATACCACTTTGCTCGCACCCGCACTAGCAGGCGGCTTTGCAGACTCAAAACCGTTTCAGATCTTAGCACCACGCATGGCGACACATAACTTTGAACCTGTGCAATGGAAAGTACAAACCTTATCGAAAGATTTAAACAACGCAGTACAATTGGCGAAAAATTTTAATCTCAATATTCCTGTGGCTAACCAAGCTTTAACTCAGTTACAAGCGCACCAACAAAAAGGCTTTGCCGAGCAAGATTTAGCGACTATGATCAAACAGATAGAAAATAAATCTTAAAGGATGAAGATCATGAGTCAGTTAGCAGTGAATCTTTCCCTTATTTTTACTGAAGTTCCTTTAATTGAACGCTTTGCACTGGCACGCCAACATGGTTTTGCACATGTAGAGATTCAATTTCCTTACGAACTCAGCATTCACCAGATTCGTGAACAACTCGAACAACATCACTTAAGTCTGTGTCTGATTAATGTTCCTGCGGGTGATCTGATGCAAGGTGGCAATGGTCTGGCAGGCATTCCTGGCAAAGAAATTGAATTTCATCAGGCGCTGGAACAAGCGATTCAGTACGCGAGTGCGCTAGATGTGCCTCGAATCAATATCTTAGCTGGTAAACAACCGCTGGATGCAGATTTACTGCCCTGCCTAAATACACTGGCCAGCAACCTTAAACTGGCGTGTCACCTGATGACTGAACATGGGATTGAGCCAGTATTTGAAATGATCAATGGCACTGATATGCCGCGCTTTTTAGTGCAAAATATTGCTCAGGCTCAGGAAATGCTTGAAGCGGTACAACATCCTGCTTTAAAAATGCAATATGATTGCTATCACATGGCAATGATGGGTGAAGATGTACTCGAAGGTTTAAAAGAAAATATCAACCAGATTGGACACATCCAGTTTGCAGACTGCCCAGGTCGTCATGAACCTGATACAGCCGAACTGAACTTTGCACAGATTTTTCAGTGGTTACAGCACAGTCAGTACCAAGGATACATTGCAGCAGAATATAAACCTCAATACACATCTGCGCAGTCTTTCGAATGGAAAAACAAATATTTTTCTAATGACGTAAATACATAATGTGTTACAGCGAGGGTTTGAAATTTAGTCAAAACTTCGCTATATTAGATCCTGAGTAATTGTCAGGAAATTATACCCTTTATGAATTTAGAACCATCGCCCAGCGCTTCTAATTCTCACGATCTCGCAATGAATTCAACGCCGCATAATGTAGAAGCTTGTCTAAAAGTTGTACATGATGCACTTACCGATGTAAAAGCAAAAGATATTTTAGAACTTGATGTAAGCAGCATTAGCAATGTCGCCGACGCGATTGTTATTGCGAGCGGTACATCTACCCGCCATGTTAAAGCCCTTGCTGATAATGTTGCCGATGAAGCACGTAAAGCAGGTTTTCGCCCGATTGGGGTTGAAGGTGAACGTGATGCCGAATGGATCTTGATCGATCTCGGCTTTGTTGTTGTCCATGTGATGTTACCAACCGCTCGTAAGTTTTACGATCTTGAAAGCTTATGGCGCGATGCTCCAGAGGCAACTGCCTAAAAATATAAGAGCAAGAAGAGCGACCCATATGGCCGCTCTTTTTATATCAAAACTATATTTTTTTCTATTAGAAAATAATTTAAATTGAATAATAATCGGAATTTAGACAATGGAATTAGAAAAAAAACCAGCCCCTCATGATATCTCTATAGCTAAAACAGTAACTTATCTCCTCTTAGGCATTCCAGCGAGCATGTGTATTGGGGCTATTTTCGCTCAAGTTTCCACCATGTATATGGATAAACTTGAAGGGGCTGCAGGACAAGCTGCAATCACTATATTTATCATCATTAGTGTAGTGTGCTACCTCATCAGCTTAATCTTGCTTCCTATTTTTTCCAAAAAAAACCAGAGGTTCTATCAGCTACACTTAATATATTTGGTTTGCTAACCTTCATTTTTTTAATGATTGTTTTAACAATCTAGCCCAACTCATTTTTTGGGAATTAAACCGTTCATTTTACACAAAGATAATTAAGAGTATTTCCATTCAACATGAATCACATTAGATCTTCTAAAAAACCACAAATCAAAGCTTAAAAAGATGACTATTGAGTTAAACTAAGAGCGCTCTTATTTTTCATTACTTTTAATTTTTATAATATTCAAGGCTTGATCATGACTGTCCAGCAACTTATAAAACGCCTTTCCATTAGTTTATGCCTTACTTGCATTAGCACCAGTATTTTTGCCTCACCTGCAAAACTCAGCACAGTGAAAGAGCTCATGCAAGTGAGTCAAATTGACTATTTATTACGTCAATCACTCATTGAATTAAAGCCCTATTATGACAAACAGGCCGAACAAATTATTTTAAATACAACAGGCTCAAAACAACTCAATGACAAAGAAAGACAAGCAGCGAATCAACTCAGTCAACTTTTAAAAGACTATAGTACGCAGATCATTAGTAATCCAAACACCCAAAAAACCATCGAAGAAATTTATTTAAAAACCTATAGTGAAGAAGAATTACAAGCCAGTATTAAATTTCTAAATACGCCAGAAGGACAGTCAATTACACGGAAAAATGCCAAAATGATGGGTGAGCTTTCCGAATATATGATGCGCTTGGGTCAAGAAATGTTCAATGATGATCAAACACGTGAAAATTTTCAGGAAAAAATGATGGCGATTATTGCGCCTCTTATTGTCGAAAAAAATAAAAATCAAGAAAACCCGTAATTTATCATCATTTTTTAAAGTTTTTTTAAGCGGTATAAATGCAGATTCGGCTGTAGCGGGATACCGCCTCAGCCGAATCAAGCTTACCACGTCATTGGATTCCAGATTTTAAACGGCTTAACCAATAAAACATCTGATTTTTCATCATATTTTGCAGGTTTTAATTCTTGCGGTTTATGTCGAATCTTGCCTGAAGTATCTTGTGCTACAAAGTTATAGCTCGATGATTTCAAACGAGTAAATGCAATTTCATTACGCCCTATTTTTTCCTGCATAATCAAAAATGGTCCTGTGCGTTCTTTACGTGCAGGATTTTCTTCATCATATTTCAGATAATAGCTTTGTCCTGCATCTACCGTCATATTAATATATTTGGGTTCTTGAAAATGAAAAACTGTTAAAGGGCGACTGGTCGAAATCCGATAAGTTCCCGCAGGCAATTCCACCCAATAATAATGATTATTTAATAAACTCGGAATCCGCTTTCCATTAATAAAAATATTGGCAGCGGCGATCTCCTGCTGATTCCAGCGCGAGTCAGGACGATACAAATATACCACTGCTGCTTGCGAGTTTTGTGGTTGAATCGGCTGAAAATATTGTCCTAGTTTTTGATTGACCCAACCACCAACAGAAAAGCCACCCACATGATATTGATCTAATATTCCAGGCTCTTGATTGACATCGACTTTTGGCAAAGTTGAGGTTAAGGTTTCAGGCTCAGATTTTAACTGGGAAGTACTATGACAGGCTGTCAATGCCCCAACGCAACACAGTGATAATAATAAATAACGCATGATATCCCTCAAGGCGTTTTATTTCATTTATTTTACGGCGCAAAACTATGCGTATTTCGCTTCAAGATTAACACCTCATTTTTTATTTGCAAATAAAAAAGCATGAAATGCCTGAGCAGATCATGCTTTTCAGATAAGTATCAGATGACTGAACCTATGTAAAACTTATGCAGATTTAGAATCAACCACTTTCAAATCAACTTGTTCAACCGTATCATGATTTTTGTGCGGTAAGCGCTCCTTTTGGAAAACGGGTTGCGCTCCTTCTGTAATCACCGCTTCATTGATGATGACAGTGCCGACATCATCACGACTTGGCAGCTCATACATAGTTTCAAGCAACACATTTTCCAGTATCGAACGCAAACCACGCGCCCCTGTATTGCGCTCTAAAGCTTTTTTAGCAACTGCACGCAATGCTGCATCTTCAAATACCAGATCAACATCTTCCATATTAAATAGATATTGATACTGACGAGTCAACGCATTTTTCGGCTCAGTCAAAATCTGCATGAGCGCCGCTTCATCCAGTTCTTCAAGCGTTGCAATCACAGGCAAACGACCAATAAACTCTGGAATTAAACCAAATTTTACCAAATCAGTCGGCTCAACCTGACGGAACAATTCAGCCAGTTTTTTGCTTTCATCTTTATTTTTGACTTCCGCAGTAAAACCAATGCCGCCTTTTTCCTGACGTTGCTGCACAATTTTTTCAAGTCCAGAAAACGCACCACCACAGATAAACAGGATATTCGCAGTATCAATCTGAATAAATTCCTGTTGTGGATGCTTACGTCCACCTTGCGGCGGAATCGAAGCCACTGTGCCTTCAATCATTTTCAGTAAGGCTTGCTGTACCCCTTCACCCGATACATCACGGGTAATCGATGGATTTTCAGACTTACGGGTAATTTTATCGATCTCATCGATATAGATAATGCCCTTTTGTGCTTTCTCTACATCATAATCGGCTTTTTGTAACAGCTTTTGCACGATGTTTTCGACATCTTCACCCACATATCCAGCTTCGGTTAAGGTCGTCGCATCTGCCATAGCAAATGGAACATCCAATAACCGTGCTAAAGTCTGTGCAAGCAAGGTCTTACCTGAACCTGTCGGCCCAATTAGCAAGATATTACTTTTGGCAATTTCAATATCCTGATTGGCTTTATGTCCAGATTGACCGACTTTCAAACGTTTGTAATGGTTATAAACCGCTACAGATAAGGTTTTTTTCGCAATATCCTGACCAATCACATATTGGTCCAAAGCTTTACGAATTTCTTGCGGTTTAGATAGCTCACGACTTGCCCAATCTCCAGCTTCAACTTGTTGACTGGTTTGCACAAGATCAAGACACACGTCCACACATTCATTACAGATATATGCGTCCTCACCTGCAATCAGTTTCCCGACTTCAGACTGCGTTTTACCGCAAAATGAACAATGTTTTTGTCCTTGAGGATGTTCGGACATAATTACTCCAACTTAAATCTTAACTTTTAGGGACGTTTAGATAAAACTTGATCCACTAAACCATATTCTTTGGCTGCTTGCGCAGTCATGAAATTATCACGATCCGTATCACGGGCAACGGTTTCGTAGTCTTGACCACTATGTTCTGCCATTAAACGATTCAAACGCTCTTTGATAAATAAGATTTCACGTGCATGAATCTCAATATCAGAAGCCTGACCACGGAAACCACCGAGTGGCTGGTGGATCATGACACGGGCATTTTCAAGACAGTAACGTTTGCCTTTAGCACCCGCATTCAACAAGAACGCTCCCATAGAAGCCGCCTGACCCATACAATAAGTCACTACATCTGGCTTAATAAACTGCATGGTATCGTAAATTGCCATACCTGCGGTCACTGAACCACCTGGTGAATTAATATAGAGGTGTATATCTTTATCTGGGTTCTCTGCTTCTAAAAACAACATCTGAGCGACAATTAAATTCGCCATATTGTCTTCAACTTCACCCGTTAGAAAAATCACACGTTCGCGTAGCAGACGTGAAAAAATATCAAAAGAACGTTCACCACGTGAAGACTGTTCAACGACAACAGGAACTAAAGCATTTTCAATTGTTGGAACATACATACGATTATTTATTCCTAAATTTTTGTAACTTAACTCATTCCCACAATATGAGGGATAATCATTAAAATTGCAAAAGCATTCCTTTCAAAATATCGTTTTATTTCTGTATAAAACGCGCATTTCTGTCGGAATATCAGAAAAGAACAGATTCATAAAAAAAGGCGCTTTCGCGCCTTTTCTCAATCTATACAAAAGATTAACGAGCTTGGCGCGCTTGTTGTTCTTTCAATAAGTCTTCATAACTCACATCAGTATTGGTAACTTTTGCAGCAGCCAAAATGTGATCAACCACTTGATCTTCTAACACAACCGCTTCGATTTGAGCACGTTGCTGTTTGTCATTTTTGAAGTATTCGATCACTTCAGTTGGATCTTCATAAGAAGATGCCATATCTTCGATATAAGCATCTACACGGCTTTGATCCACTTCAAGTTTCGCATCAGCAAGTACTTTACTTACCAATACACCCAATTTTACTGATTTTTCAGCTTGTTCTTTGAACAATTCATCTGGAAGCATGCTCTTGTCAAATGCTTGAGCACCAGCACCACCAAACTGTTGAGTGAATTGTTGAATCATTTGTTCGCGTTGACGATCGATTTCCTGAGCAACCATCGCAGCAGGAACTTCGATTTCGTTTGCAGCAACAAGTGCATCAAACGCCGCTTGTTTTACTTGGTTACGTAAACCGTTACGAACTTCACGCTCCATGTTCTTACGAACATCAGCTTTAAGTTTTTCAACGCCTTCTTCTTCAGTCAAACCAAAGATTTTAAGGAATTCTGCATCAATCTCTGGAAGTTTTGATTTTTCAACTTGCTTCACAGTGATTTTGAATTGCGCTTGTTTACCCGCAAGATTTTCAGCTTGGTAATCTTCAGGGAAAGTGACATCGATAACTTTCTCTTCGCCTGCTTTCATGCCCACGATACCATCTTCAAAACCAGGAATCATACGGCCAGAACCCAATACTAGTTTAAAGTCTTCAGCAGAACCGCCTTCAAACTTTTCACCATCAATCGAACCTTCAAAGTCGAAAGTCACTTGCATGTCTTTTTTCGCCATACCTTTGGTAACAGCCCAAGTTTGACGTTGTTTTTGCAAGTTTTCGATCATTTGGTCAACGTCTTTGTCGTTGATTTCAGTTGATTTGCGTTCAACTTCCAAATCATTAAATGCTTTAACTTCAACTTCTGGATACACTTCAACTGTCGCTTCATACACTAAAGCGTCATCTTTATGTTCCACTTTTTCAATGTTCGGCATGCCTACAGCATTGATTTTTTCTTGTTGAATTGCTTCAAAAACGCTATCACGAATAATATCGTTCACTACTTCCTGATAAATACCAGGACCGAAGTCTGAACGTACACGTGACATAGGCACTTTGCCTGGACGGAAGCCGTTGATCTTCACAGTTTTGGCAGTGCGTTTTAAACGAGCTTCAAATTGCTCATTAATACGGCTCGTCGGTACAGAAACATTTAAACGACGGGCAACGCCCGAAACCGCTTCAGTCGTTACTTGCATGGCTTCCTCGATAATTAGTTAGTAGTAACAATTTTTAAAAGTGCCACATTATATGACAACTTTCCCGATATACAAAACGGATGATGAAAAAGGA
>NZ_CP078523.1:726302-731479 GCF_019264745.1 Acinetobacter sp. Colony158
ACAAATTATGCAAAAAACAGGGAAATATTTCCCATTTATTCAAATTAAAATTTAAGATATTATTTTGCATATGCGGCGTTTTTCACCTACACTCAAATGAGTCGTAAAATCTTTTACGCAGGTGAAACCACTAAGCTTATTTAATGGTATACGGAAATGAAATACATTTTTGCTTTTTCCAAGTCTACAACTGATTTGAATACACTCCTGATGCTGCGCCAAGCGCGCATACTCTCTTTTTGCCTGTAAACTGGCCTCAAAATTTTTATATCATTTTCTTTCAATCGTTTTATTTAAACACCATATATAAAGTAGTGAGTTGCCTAAAAAATATAGAGCAAGCGCTACAACAAGGAGTTATCTCATGATGTTGGCAGATCCAAGCAAAAAATACCGTCGTATGTACCAGCGCGTCGATTTACCTGACCGCCAATGGCCAAATAACGAAATTACCAAAGCGCCGATCTGGATGAGTACCGACTTGCGTGACGGTAATCAAGCCATTTTTGAACCGATGGACATCGATCAAAAGTTTAAAATGTTTCAGATGTTAGTCAAAATTGGTTTCAAACACATTGAAATTGGTTTCCCATCGGCATCTCAAGTAGATTTTGACTTCACGCGCAAATTGATTGAAGAAAATCACATTCCAGATGATGTCTATATTGAAGTGTTGGTACAAGCACGTGATCATTTAATTGAGCGGACTTTTGAATCTTTAGTCGGTGCGAAACGTGCGATTGTGCATATCTATAATGCTAATTCACCGACCTTTCGTCAAAAAGTATTGAATGTTGATGCCAATGGCTCTAAAGCTTTAGCGGTTAATGCTGCTAAAAAAATTAAAGAAATTGCAGCACAATATCCTGAAACAGAATGGGTATTTCAGTACAGCCCAGAATGTTTTTCTGCTACAGAATTAGAAGTCGCTAAAGACGTTTGCGATGCTGTGACTGAAATCTGGGAAGCATCAGCAGACAATAAAGTGATTTTAAACTTGCCTGCAACAGTCGAAGTCTCAACACCAAATGTTTATGCAGACCAAATCGAATGGATGCATCGTAATCTTGCCCGTCGTGATGGGGTGATTATTTCTGTTCACTGTCATAATGACCGTGGCTGTGGGATTGCAGCCTCTGAACTTGCGATTATGGCAGGAGCAGACCGTGTTGAAGGTTGCGTGTTTGGTAATGGTGAACGTACAGGTAATGTTGATGTCGCAGCAATTGCTTTAAATATGTATACCCAAGGTGTTGCGCCAGAGTTAGATTTCTCCAACATCAATGAAGTGATTGCCATCATTGAAGAATGTACGGGCTTACCTGTGCATCCACGTCATCCTTATGCGGGTGATTTGGTCTTCACAGCATTCTCTGGTTCACATCAGGATGCCATCAAAAAAGGCTTTGAATTCCAGAAAAACGAAGAAATCTGGGATATGCCTTACTTGCCAATCGATCCAAAAGACTTGGGTCGTGACTACGATGCGGTCATTCGTGTCAATAGCCAGTCGGGTAAAGGCGGCATTGCTTACTTGTTAGAATCTCACTACAACGTGGTATTGCCGCGTCGTTTACAGATTGAATTTTCACAAATTGTGCAACAACACACCGACAGCAACGGTACGGAAATTAGTGCAACAGAAATCTGGAATTTGTTCCAAGATACTTACGTAAATGCTAAACAGCAGCACTATACCGCAAAAAACTATCGCCTTTCTGATGTAAATGGCACGCAGGCAATTGAACTCGAAGTGGATATTGATGGTGAAATCCAACAATTACGTGGCGAAGGCAATGGTCCAATTTCGGCTTTCTTAAATGCGCTTCAATTGCCGATTGATGTATTGAACTATGAAGAACGTAGCATTAGCTCTGGTGCCAACGCCAAAGCCTTGACCTTGATTGAAATTCAAGTCAAAGGAACAGGTAAGAGTGCGTTTGGAGCAGGAATCCATGACAACACCGTGACCTCATCCATTGAAGCGATTTTGGCCTCAACCAATCGTTTAATTGAACAAGGTGTCTTGAGCACAGAACAAGTGGCCGCTGCCGCTGTATAAACTACGTAAAACACTCTTTTTGAAAGGATACCTATGGTATCCTTTCTTTATTATTGGTTTAAAGATAGAAGGCGAATCGCTCCCGTGTCTTTTGCATCTGACTCCGTGGGTTTGGTCACTCCACAAAAGTTTCAATTTGAACACCCTCTACATTTAGAATGTGGCCGCAGCTTACCGCGTTTCGAACTGATGGTTGAAACCTATGGTACTTTAAATGCAGATCAATCTAACGCGATTTTGATTTGTCATGCGCTTTCTGGGCATCATCATGCGGCGGGTTATCATCACGAAGATGACAAAAAATCAGGTTGGTGGGATGCCTGCATAGGCCCAGGCAAAGCGATTGATACCAATCATTTTTTTGTGGTTGCACTGAATAATATTGGCGGATGTAATGGCTCGACTGGCCCAACTTCGCCCAATCCTGAAAATGAAAATCGTCCTTACGGCCCAGATTTTCCTTTGGTCACCGTCCGTGACTGGGTCAAAACCCAAACTATGCTTTCAGATCGACTGGGCATTGATGTTTGGTATGCGGTGATTGGTGGGTCATTGGGCGGCATGCAGGCTTTACAGTGGTCGGTAGATTATCCTGATCGTTTAAAAAATTGTGTGATTATTGCCAGCGCCCCCAAACTTTCTGCACAAAATATTGCCTTTAACGAAGTCGCGCGCCAATCCATCCTGTCTGATCCTGATTTTTATCATGGTCGTTATCTGGAAAATGATAGCTACCCAAAACGCGGATTGATTTTGGCACGGATGGTGGGTCACATCACCTATTTATCTGAAGAAGCGATGAAACAAAAATTTGGTCGTGATTTAAAATCGGGCAAATTTATGTATGGCTTTGATGTCGAATTTCAGGTGGAAAGCTATCTGCGCTATCAGGGTGAACAATTTAGCCGAAATTTTGATGCCAATACCTATTTGATTATGACCAAGGCACTGGACTATTTTGACCCATCACGTGAGTATGAGCAGTCATTGACTAAAGCAATGGCGCAAACCCAATGTCGTTTCCTTGTGATTTCCTTTACTACGGACTGGCGTTTTGCCCCAGAACGTTCTCAGGAAATTGTCGATGCACTTATTACCAATCATAAACCTGTGACTTATCTGGATATCGATGCTGAACAAGGTCATGATTCATTTTTATTTCCTATTCCACTCTATGTAAAAACGCTACGAGCTTTTTTAGGCGGTGAAGCGCTTTTAAAATCTACCCCACACGTGGAGGCGATCTGATGCGTATCGACCAACAACTTGCGGAAAAGTGGATTAAACCGGGTTCCAGTGTGCTGGATTTAGGCTGTGGCGATGGCGAATTATTGGCTCATATGAGCAAAAAACACCAAATTCATGCTTATGGGCTAGAAATTGATCAAGAAAAGATTGCAATTGCGGTCAGTCGCGGGTTAAATATTATTCAGCAAGACTTGAATCTTGGCTTGAGCCGTTTTGCCGACCAGTCTTTTGACAATGTCGTCATGGCACAAGCTTTGCAGGCTGTAGATGCACCAGATGTTTTATTACGTGACATGGTGCGAGTGGGCAAACAAGCCATCATTACTTTTCCAAACTTTGCGCACTGGAAGACGCGCTCGTTTTTGGCTTTGAAAGGAATGATGCCTGTTTCAGATGCATTACCTTATATGTGGTATAACACGCCCAATATTCATTTATGTACTTTCCGAGATTTTGAAGCACTGTGTGCAGAAAATCAGATTCGGATTATTAATCGACTTGCCGTCAATGGGAATCAGCAAGGGAGCTTTTTAAGTAAGCATGTCCCTAATTTGTTTGGTGAAGTCGCAATATATCGAGTGAGCGCTCTATGAAAAAAACATTATTCAGCACACTAGTAGTTGGACTTTTAAGTATTCACGCACATGCTGATTACGTTGCCCAACCACAATCTATTGCAGCACAAGCTGCACATTATTCTACAATGGGGATTACCGATCTGATGAAAGCTGCTAAAGCGGGTCAGGCGGGTGCACAATTTTATTTAGGTTCGCATTACCAATACGGTAAAGATGTGGCCAAAGATGACAAACAAGCTTTTACATGGTTTAAAGCAGCCGCAGATCAGGGATTATCCCCTGCTCAGCTCAATGTCGGCCGTATGTATGCAGATGGTGTTGGCGTTGCTAAAAATGAAGCGATGGCGCGTAAATACTTTGAAAAAGCAGCCAGTAATGGTGACAACCGTGCTAGTTATAATCTCGCCATGATGGAAGAGCAAAAGAAAAACTATCAGGGCGCCTATCAATGGTACGAGTTATCGACTCGTGATGGCATGTTGGATAATAAAGTGATTAACATGTCACAAAGCAAAAAAACGGCGTTGGCTGCCAATTTAACCCAAGATCAGATTCGCCAAGCGGTTGATCGTGCGGATAAATGGATTCAGGCGCAGTAAGTTCTTCAAATTTTAAAGCACCTTCGGGTGCTTTTTGTTTTTTAATTTTCTCTTTTCATTCGAGTTTTAATTATGTCTGCACCCCATTGGCTCTCTCAAGGTACTTTAGTTCTAGCCAGTAACAACAAAGGTAAAATTACCGAGTTTGAAAAACTCTTTGCAGAGTTAAAACTTCCCGTGGATGTCATTCCTCAAGGTCAACTCGAGATCCCAGATGCGATTGAAGATGGACTGAGCTTTATTGAAAATGCCATTATTAAAGCACGACATGCGTCCAAAATTTCAGGTAAACCTGCGATTGCCGATGATTCTGGTATCTGTGTTTCTGTATTAGACGGCGCACCGGGTATCTACTCAGCACGTTATGCGGGTAATCATGGCAATGATACCGCCAATAATGAAAAACTTTTAAATGACTTAAAACCATTTCGTCAAAATGGGCAAGTGATTGAAGGAATGTTTGTCTGTGTATTGGCTTTGGTTGAACATGCAGAAGATCCACTTCCACAAATCTTTCAGGGTTTCTGGCATGGCGAAATTTTAGAAGCCGCGCGTGGCGAACATGGCTTTGGTTATGACCCGTTATTTTGGCTACCCGAACTCGGAATCAGCAGTGCGGAAATGAGTAAGCAAGAAAAAAATAAAATCAGCCATCGTGGGCAGGCAATGCAACGTTTTCGTGAGAGTTTG
>NZ_CP078523.1:731773-756996 GCF_019264745.1 Acinetobacter sp. Colony158
GATTTAAAAATAAAAATGCAGCAACATTCCATAAACTGCAATCACCACACAACTGACAATCGTACCCGACGCAATATACTTCGCTGAAACTCCAGTGCCCTGATAATGCGTTTCAAGCGCCACAATATTTGCCGCAGGCGGTAAACAAAACAATAAAAACATGACACCAATATACTGCTGAACATGTGGAATCGCTAGATAGAAATAAGCAATACTACACAATGCTATACCACAAATGATTTTAAGCGCTAAAATCATGCTACTTCGTTTTAAATCATCCACACTGACTTTGGTTCGTCGTAACCACATGCCCAATACACACATTCCTGCAAAGGTCATTCCGATCTTACTGGCACTATAAACGTGATCAATCCAATAGGTTTCTTGGATATTTTGCAGCCCCATCAACCTAAATAATCCAGCTAGAACCAAAGCCACAAAAGGTGGAGATTGCATTACTTTTTTTACAATGATCGATTTTGCTTGCGGCTCCGAAGACACCGCAGTGACTGCCCAAATATTGCCAAAAATAGACCCGCCAATATATAAAGCCACCATAGCAGGACTGATTTGAGTACCAAATAAAGCAATCGCGAATGGAAAACCCAGCCACGCCATATTGACATAGCTAAAGCATAATGCGCCTAACCGATCTTTAAAGCATTGCATAAACAACGCATACAGCAAAACTGCGGAGACGAAACTAAAGAGCATCAGACTTAAACTACCCGTCTGATAAAACACCATATTGTAAATAATCACAATCGGAATAAAGACACGGGCCAATAAGGTCGCAAATGCAGGTTTGAGACCAACAGCGAATTGCGTTTGAGCCAGTATCCATCCAACAACAAAGGCGATCAGTGGGAGAATAAGATTCACAACACGCTCTAAAATAAGGTTTCAATCATCACGTGGAATACTAGCATTTTTCTAAAGCTAAAATTGAATTGTCTTAAAAATGAAATATTTCTGTCACTGCACTGTCACTACAGACTGTTGAAATATCCACAAACTTTTGGAGGATACAAAAATGGCAGGCTTATCGATTTGGCATGTAGTGATTTTCTTGATTGTCGTGGTGCTTTTATTTGGTACCTCAAAACTTAAAAATTTGGGTAAAGATGTGGGTGGTGCAGTCAAAGACTTTAAAAAGTCAATTCGTGAAGACGAAGAAAAGTCTGCGCTTAATCAACCTAAAACGATCGATGCAGATGTGAAAAATTCTGAACCTGTATCATCTGTAAAAGGCTAAGGAACGTCCCTCATGTTGAATATTGGAATGACCGAAATTCTGTGTTTTGCAGTCATCGCCATACTGGTTTTGGGACCTGACAAACTGCCTGAAGCGGCACGTTTTGCAGGGCGGTGGTATGCCAGAATTAAACGTCATATCAGCAATATTCAAAATGAAATTGACCGTGAACTCAAAATTTCTGAATTTCGTAAAGAAATGCAGGATGAGTTAAACCGCATTGAAGCACTCGAACGCAAAGTACAATCTCAACTGGAAGAAATAGAAAAGAGAAAACTTTCCGAATTAGAACAAACGCCTCAAAATCATCAGGAACAACAAAAAATTGTTCGAGTGTATTCATTTATTTCAACCGCAAGCTATGTTCCCTTTAAAAACTGGCAGCAAAAAGAAAAGACGGTTGATGGTCTACACACCACATTGCAACCGACCGCCCCTATTGAACTGAAGATTGCCGTATGAACCAGCTACCCTCAAATACGCTCAATACAGCAGCCGAAACACTTGAGCAAATGCCATTGACCAATCATTTGGTGGTATTACGCAAGCATTTATTTAGAATCGTGGGAGTAACGCTGTTTTTATTTTTTTGCTTACTTCCGTTTCGTAATTATACCTATCAATGGCTATCTGAACCTTTGCGCATGCAGTTGCCTGCATCATCCTCTATGATTGCAACGGATGTTACTGCCACATTTATGGCTCCATTTAAGTTGAATTTATTTGTGGCGATAGTTCTCGCCATGCCGTTTATTTTGTATCAACTCTGGTTATTCATTAAACCTGCACTGTACGCCAGAGAGCGATATTTGGCATTGCCTTTACTTGTGGGCAGTATCGTTTTGTTTTTTGCAGGCATTGCCTTTGCTTATTTCATCACCCTGCCTGCTATTTTACATTTTTTCATTAGCGTTTCACCTGAAACAGTCGCCCCAATGACCGATATCAATAGTTATCTTGAGTTCTGTCTTAAATTATTTCTGGTATTTGGTTTTACTTTTGAAATTCCTATTGTGACTTTACTCCTCATTTTGATTGGCGTGGTGAGCACTCAAAGCCTTGCTGAAAAACGACGTTTTATTATTGTCGGCTGTTTCTTCATTTCCATGTTTATTACTCCACCAGATGCTATTTCGATGGTGATGCTCGCTGTCCCGATGTGGCTATTATTTGAGATGGGATTGTTTTTTGGAAAACTACTAGAAAAACCAGCACATTAAAACTTTAAAATTAAAAACAACAACATCTTTTAAAGCTTGAATATTCAATATATTCAGGCTTTATTTTTATAAAATTAATTATTTGATTTTACAAAAAATATTGTCTTTAAATTGACTTAAAACCGTAAAAAAAATGTCATCTAAGTTGCCTAGAATCAATGCCACAAATATACCCACAAACGTTATGGATTTATTATGACATCGGCAAGCAATCATCCTACCCGTCGTGATTTACTAAAATGGTTCAGCGGAATTCCTTTTTTACCATTGGGGGCAATGGCAACTGCGGCAACATTAGCTGGCTGCAATGACAGTGATAATGACAGCTCTACAACACCAGTTAAACCTGCTAATTTTAAAAATGCAACGTTTACCCCAATGACAGCGCCGACATTGGCTGATCCAGCAGCAATGGCAACCACGTCTGTCGGTTCAAAATTAAGTATCTCTTGGGATGATGGCTCAAAAACAGACTATCAACTTGGATACAGCTCATTTTTTAAAACAGGTGAAAGCGTTCCTGCTTTAAATGGCGGTACGATCGTTGCTGGTGGTTATTTTGATGTCAATGGCAACCCAATCAAAGATACGTCTGTTGCAGGTTCAGAGCGCCAATTTTTCTCTGACTGTCCAGATGGCTCATCTTTGATCCAAATTGAAGGCGCTTCTGTTGCAGGCGTTACCAATCCTGTGTTCCATGTGGTTCAATTTGAATACACGACTAAAAATTTGGCAGGAACCAGCATGTATGGTCAACTGCCATCGCCTATCGCTATTTTGACGCTTGACCAAGATCAAAAAACAGGCCATTTAACGCTTAAAAAATATTTTAACGTGGATATGTCCAAAGTTCATGGCTTGTGGATTACCTGTGGTGCGAGTCTTTCTCCGTGGAATACCCACCTTTCTAGCGAAGAATATGAACCAGATGCATTTAAACAAGGGATTGGTGGCCCAAGTGCAGATGGTATCGGGACATATTATTTTGGCGATGCCTCAAAAGCAAACCCTTATAACTATGGGCATTTACCAGAAATTGTGGTGAATAAAGACGGTTCAGGTACAGCAAAAAAACATTTCTGTTTAGGTCGTATTTCACATGAATTGATTCAAGTGATGCCAGATAATCGTACTGCGATTATGGGCGATGACTATACCAATGGCGGTTTCTTTATGTTCGTGGCAGATAAAGAAAAAGATTTATCTGCGGGAACACTCTATGTCGCCAAATATCTGGATGTATTAACCGAATCAACAACAGCGCGTATTCAATGGATTAAACTGGGATCAACCAACAGTAAAACCATTGAAGATTTGGTTAATGTTCGTGGTATTAAACCTGAAAACATTATGGAAAGTTTAACCACTGATCCAAATGATGCAAGTTATACCCAGATTGTTCTTGCCAAGAAAAAACTTTGGGTCAAACTTAAAGCTGCCAACAACGGCTTTACGGATGCAGAAATTCAACTTGCTGCTGCTTTCCTTGAAACACATCGTTATGCTGCACTCAAAGGTGCAAGTATGGCCTTTACAAAAATGGAAGGCACCACAGTCAATATCAAAGACAAAGTTGGCTATTCTGCACTGGCCAACATTCAAGACTCTATGGTGAAAGGAGCTTCTGGATGGGTTGAAAGCAATAACGTATCCTTTAGCAAAACCATCAAAGCGGGCGGTGTATTGGCGCATGATCTCGCATCAGGTCAAGTGGATAGTACTGGTGCAGTCATCAATAGTAGCTGGGCAGCAAAACAAAGCCATATGCTGATTATGGGTGTTGATACCAGCATGGATAATCTAGGCAATACAGCTGATCCAAACAATATCGCAAGCCCAGATAACCTCAAATATTCAGAAACATTGCGTACGTTGTTTATTGGTGAAGATAGTGGTAATCACCTTAATAACTTCTTGTGGGCATATAATGTCGATACTAAACAGTTGATTCGATTACTTTCAGCACCAGCAGGCGCAGAATCAACAGGTTTACATGCAGTTGATAACGTCAATGGCTGGACATATATCATGAGTAACTTCCAGCATGCGGGCGATGAATGGGATCGTTTCTATAAAGTAGATAGCAAAACAGGTGTACGTACTGGTTTAAGTGAAAATGACCAAAAAGTGCTGACTGATGCCATCAATAAAAACTATAACAATGGCTTTGCTGCATCAGTGGGTTACATTACCGCAGATCCAATCGCACCTTCTGTTGTTAAAAAATAATTTCAGTGATTTCAAACAAAGCTGACTTCGGTCAGCTTTGTTTGTTTAAGGGAATATTCAAATCTATGATTTGATCTTTGAAATCGCCCCACTGTGTTTTTTCTAGCCAATTCCATTGTTGATTTCTCATGTTTAAAAAATTAGAACAACGTGTGCCGTATATAGGGCTTTGAATAAATGTAGACGATAAAAGTTGTTCCATTTCAGGGCTTATTCCAGTTGCGGGTAAAAGCTCAGGAATCACCTTCCGTTCATCCTCTAAAATATCCCACGCTGCATTTTCAATATCATCTTGATTCGCATTGTCTTGCAACATCGGTAAAAACTCTTGTGTAAACCGTTTACGCAGATGCGCTGTTTTTTCCCAATGCTCTGACATTAAACCATTAGAAACGACGTACACACCTTTGGCTAATACTTGTGGGGCTTCCCCGCGATTACTCATATAAACCGCCTGAGCTTGATCTCCCATAAATAAATTAAAACCTGCATATTGTTGCTGTTTTTGCTCAAGCTGTTGGGCAAAACGTATCGGCGTTAAATCAGACAACAAGAAATCTTCGACCAATGCACCTCTCGATGTGTCATACGTTTTTTTATCCTGACCATCACGAAAATTTGTGACAATCGCCCAACGTCCTGAAGCAGTCACGCCCATCCACGTGCCACCTGACTGTAGATCTTGTCCTGCAATAATCGGCATGTTTTCCCACAGATGTAATTGAATCGTGGGGCGTGCATAAAACTCATCCCGATTTGATAATAAGCAGATCGGTGTCTGTTGTAAAACTTGCCAAGCCAATGCGACAATACACATGAATTTTTTCTCGTCATCTTTTACACATTGAATGTACAACATTTTTCTTTTATTCCGTTAAAATCTCACGAAGATAAAAAATCAAGGAATAGGAATGCTGACCTACCCGAATATTGACCCTGTTGCACTGTCGCTCGGGCCATTGAAAGTCCATTGGTATGGGCTAATGTATCTCTTGGCTTTTTTATGCGCTTGGGGACTTGCTTCTTATCGTGCTAAACAACGTGATGGCTGGACAGCCGACATGGTTTCCGATCTTGTGTTCTATGGAGCGCTTGGCGTGGTACTGGGTGGGCGTATTGGCTATGTGCTGTTTTATGAGTTTGGCAAGTTTCTGGCGAACCCAATCTGGCTGTTTCAGGTCTGGACAGGTGGCATGAGTTTTCACGGGGGGTTTATCGGGGTCATGCTTGCCATGATTCTCTGGTGCCGCAAATACCAAAAAACTTGGTTTGAAACACTGGACTTTATTGCGCCCTGTGTTCCGACAGGCTTGATGTTCGGTCGTATTGGTAATTTTATCGGTGGAGAATTATATGGTCGTGCCGTTCAGGATCCGAATTATCCATTTGGCATGATTTTTCCAACAGATCCCTTGCATCTGGTCCGTCATCCATCGCAAATTTATCAAGCCGTCTGTGAAGGTCTTATTCTATTTTTAGTGCTGTGGTGGTTTAGTAGTAAGCCTCGTCCACGCATGGCTGTTTCTGCGTTGTTCCTGATTGGCTATGGCATCGCTCGTTTTAGCATGGAGTTTTTCCGTGAGCCCGACGCTGATCAAGGCTTCATTTTATTGGGCTGGATGACCAAAGGTCAGATTTTAACTGTCCCGATGATTTTGATTGGTCTCTGGATGCTTTGGTACGCTTATCAACGTAAAATTTATGATTGGGGTCCTTTAAAAAATCGTTCAACCTGATTTTTAAAGTCAACCTTATTTTCGGTTTGGTTGCTCATCAAACCGAAAATTCAAAAAATTTTCATCAAGGCAGCGAAACGATACAAAATTATTTAAACAATTTTAAATCTAAGCCGATCACTCTCATTTATAAAATAGTTTTATTTATCAAATACATATAACAAAAAATATTATCAACCCCACCAATCAAAACCCTCTCTTTTTATTGATTCGACCTTCCAGTGATAGATTTGTATGTTACATTTTCAGGGTTTCCATTCTGATCTAATCAATATGCTTGAATTCTGGTTTAGTTCTGATATTTCGCGTTCGAAAAAATTTTTGATTTTGATCATTACGCTACTGATTGCACTTGGCTTATATCGTTATCATCCATTGCCTTTAGACGTGATTTTAATGTTTGCTGGAACGGGTATCATTTTTTTAATCTGTCGCTATTTAAAACAACATTTTGCTCAAAACAATCCAACTGGCTTGCTTTATCGTTTATTGACATGGATTCCAATCGCCCTGTTATTGACTCTTCTTTTTATGAAAACCATGAATAATTTGATGTGGTGGGGTATTCAGGGCATTGCTTTTATGGCACTTGCAGTCTTTGTCTTTTCTCCTCAGTTTTTACTTAAAGCGCCACCGATCAACTCATCGAAAGATCATTAACATGTTAGATTTTTGGTATTCTGAGCGTTGTACCCGTGGTATCAAACTGGGGATTTGCATTGCCACGTGTGTCATCATTTACCTCAGTTCAAACATTGAGAAATTACCAACTCTTTTTGTTGTCATGAGTCTGTTACTTGGAATGATCCATCATTTTTTACAGCAAAAAATAAGATGTCTTCCATCCGATAACCCCTATGCAGAAGGGTTTTCAATCATTGGTTTTGTACTTCCCATTATTGCTCTTATTACCCTCTTTTCTTTTTTGCCTCAGTCACATCAATGGATCTTAGCCATACAGGTCATCGGCTTCAGTGCTTTAGGTTTATTTATCGTTTCGATTTATCAAAATCGCGCACCACGTTAAAACGTGATGAGATCTGCTGTGCTGTTCATTCTGCGTAAAAGCAGTTAAGATTTAGCATCGATTTTTTAATATTTGATCGGTAATGAACCGACCAATATCCATCCAGATTAGAGAGCATCATGCGCGCGTATTTAGATCTTTTACAACATATCCTCGACAATGGCGGTGACAAAGGTGACCGTACAGGGACAGGAACACGTTCAGTATTCGGTCATCAAATGCGTTTTGATTTATCTAAAGGTTTCCCTTTACTCACCACCAAGAAAGTCCATTTCCGTTCGATTGTGATTGAACTCTTATGGTTTTTAAAAGGCGATACCAACGTCCAATATCTCAAAGACAATAAAGTCAGCATTTGGGATGAGTGGTCGACCGCTGAACAAACGGCTCGTTTCGGTCGCCCTGAAGGTGAGCTTGGTCCAGTGTATGGTCATCAATGGCGTAACTTTGGCGCAACTAAAAAAGCAGATGGTAGTTACAACTCTGATGGCTTTGATCAAATCAAATGGCTCATCAATGAAATTAAAACCAATCCAAATTCTCGTCGTCTGATTGTATCTGGTTGGAACCCCAATGAAGCGGGACAGGTTGCATTACCACCCTGCCATACTTTGTTCCAGTTTTTTGTTCAAGATGGCAAACTTTCCTGTCAGCTTTACCAGCGCAGCGCCGATGTATTTTTAGGTGTGCCATTTAACATTGCCAGTTATGCTTTGCTCACCCATATGATTGCGCAAGTCTGTGGATTAGGCGTTGGTGATTTTGTCTGGACAGGCGGTGATACTCATCTCTATGCCAATCATTTTGAACAAGCACAGTTGCAACTTACTCGTGAACCACTGGCGTTATGTCAATTAAAATTAAATCCAGACATTCATGATCTTTTTAATTTTAAATTTGAAGATATTGAGATTGTAGATTATCAATCGCATCCTGCAATTAAAGCCCCTGTCGCAGTATAAGGTTAAGGAATTTCACAATGGCTTTTCAAGACCTAGAAGTGGTCCATGTGGTCGCTATGGATCAGCAACAATGCATTGGTAAAGGCAATGCTTTGCCGTGGCATATTTCCGCTGACTTGAAGCATTTTAAGGAAATTACACAAGGCGGCATCGTGATCATGGGGCGTAAAACCCTTGAATCGATGGGTCGCACCTTGCCCAACCGTGTCAATTGGGTAATTACCCGTGATCCTAGTTGGCACTTTGATGGAACCAAAGTAGCTCATAGTATCGAAGCGGCTTTAATCGGTGCAGCACAAGATGCAAAACAATCCAATCAAACCGCGCTATTCATTATAGGTGGCGGTGAAATTTTTAGTCAGACTCTTGAGATTGCTGATCGTCTGGAACTTACTCATGTTGAACTCGATGTACAGGGAGATGCGCATTACCCTGCCATTCCAGTCAGTTTTAACAAGATAGCCAGTGAACAACATACTGATGACAAAACTGGTATTGCTTTTGAATTCGCAACTTATCATAAATAGTACATAACAATAGAATTAGCGCAAACTTATGCAGCACATTGGAAAAAAAGAATTTTTAACCGCTTTAGGCAAAGGACTGATTCTAACAGCCTTTGGATTATTTATTATTTTTTCCAGTATATGGGTATGCATGGCCATCTGGATTCAGCAACCCTTGGGCTGGCTTTTCAGTCGTGTGCTGATTGGCGTCTGGATCGTTTTTGCCCTAAGTATTTTAGGGATTTATGTCACTCAACACTTGATTAGCCGACGGGTCGATTTGGCGATTTATTTGGTGGCTTTTATTGCGGTACTAATCTGGTACTTTTCAATCCCAGCCTTACAAAATCGTGACTGGAATCCTGAAGTCGCTAAAATTTTATCCTATGAACGTACAGGGAATTTGGTCACCTTGCACAATATTCGCAACTTTGACTGGAAACCTGATGGAAGTTATACCGAACGCTGGGAAACCCGACATCTAAATCTGGATAAAATTAGTGGGGTTAATATTGTAACTTCTTACTGGATGGGTCCACAAATTGCCCATACCTTAGTCAGTTTTAATTTTAGTGATCAAGCCCCTCTGGTCTTTTCTATTGAAATTCGTAAGGAAAAGAACGAGAACTTTTCAGCAGTCGGCGGTTTTTTTAGACAGTTTGAACTGAGTCTGGTTGCAGCGGATGAAAAAGATATTATTTATACACGTAGTAATGTGCGTAAAGAGCAAGTCTATTTATTTCCAATCAAGATGACCAATACACAGGCTAAAGCGCTGTTTAATGAATATTTAAAAACAGTCGATGAACTTCAAAAAGAAGCACGCTGGTATAATACGCTGACCAGTAATTGCACCACACTGGTGTTTGATATGGTGCAAGCCATCAATCCAAATGAATTGCCGAAAGATTATCGTCTAATCGTGTCTGGTTATTTACCCAATTATCTTTATGATTTGAACGTGCTCAGTCATCGCTATACGGTACCTGAGTGGTATCAAATGGCATATATCAATGCACGCGCAACCGAGTACGAAACATTTAAATATAAAAACAGTGCCAACTTTTCCGCGGCCATCCGTGAAGGCTTGCCACAGCCCAATCAACAGGCTCACTAAATTGTGAAGATAATGTGAGAGTACACTAAAAATTAACTACACAATTTCACGTTTTTTCACTGCGTTTTGAGTGTTTTTTTGCTCTTATATCTAGCAATTGCGTCCGTATATAAAGGGTTATTTTCATGCTCAAGCATTGGATAATTTCAACAGGTCTTATTTCTTGCCTGACCATCACAGGTTGTGCCGCTACCACTTCAGCGCCCACTGCATCTGTAGCCAAAGCAACACCCAGCGCCTCATCTCAATCTCAGCAACCTACGCTGTTATATCAGCAACACTGGGTCGCTACCGAAATTAATGGTTTTCAGGTGGAATCTTCTGAAAAAACACCCCAAATCCAGTTTGATTCAAGCTCTAAACGTTTTAGTGGTTCAGATGGCTGCAACCAGATTATGGGCAGTTTTAACACAGCAGATGACCATTTAAGCTTTGGTGAAATCGCAAGTACCAAAATGATGTGTCCAGATGCAAATAGTCTTACCGCCACTCAATATCAACAAGCATTGGCAAAAGTTACGAGTTATCGTGCCAGTTCACAACTACTGGTCTTATTTGATCAAAATGGACAAACCCTCATTGCCTTTAAAAAGGCAGATACATAAACGCATGATTCAGACCAATACATTTAATTTTATGAATAAATTGTGCTAACACTATAGTATTAAGTGATGAGCAATAAAGAAAGGGATCAGGATATGCAGCAAGCTTTATTTGGTGGAGGATGCTTTTGGTGTACCGAAGCGGTATTTTTGCAAATTCAGGGTGTCATTAAAGTCGTTAGCGGTTATGCAGGTGGAGACATTCCCAACCCTAGCTACGAAGCTGTGTGTACGGGGCAAACCCAGCATGCAGAAGTGATTTTAATTGACTTCGATGAACAACAGGTTAGCTATACACAATTGCTTCATGTGTTTTTTGCCACACATGATCCAACTACACTGAATCGTCAAGGAAATGATGTTGGCACTCAATATCGCTCTGTTATTTATTATTTTGATGAAACCCAGAAACAGCAAGCTGAGCAATTTATTGCAGAGTTAAAGCAGGAAGGTATCGATATTGTTACCGAACTCAGTCCTGTACCAACTTTCTATCCAGCAGAAGATTATCATCAAAACTTTTATGCCAAAAATCCGTCACAGGGCTATTGTAACTTTGCAATCCCGCCCAAGCTGTCAAAGCTTAGAGGAAAGTTTCAAGATTTACTAAAAACTGAGTGAATAAAATTTTGAGATAAAAAAAGCAACTCACCTGAGTTGCTTTTTTTACAGCATGACTAAAAATCAGTTTTCGCTCACAAAGGCAATATCACTGAGTCCGGCTTCACTCGCACGTGACATAACTTGCGCCACCGTATCATAACGTGATTCTTTATCTGCACGTAATTGAACAGTTGGCTTTTGAGCGGATTGACCTGCTTCATTAAAACGTTTTTGTAGTTCATCCAGCGTAATGCTTTCTTGTCCCCACGCGATATCACCATTAGCGTTGATGCTAATCGTAATCGGTTTATCGGGAGGTGGCTGAATTTCAGCCGTTGTTTTTGGTAGCGTTAATGGCACTGATGGGTTGGCGACCGTCGCGGTGACAAGGAAAATGATCATCAATACCAACATAATGTCAATTAACGGAATGAGGTTCATCTCATTCATGCCACTGTCGTGGTCTTCACCCAATTGAAAAGCCATTAAGCCTGACCTCCAACATAGCTTTGTGAAGTTGCTTTCACGTCTGCTTTTGCTTCTGTAGAGTCTTGTAATAACATGGTGTCGATCAACAAGCTATGTGCCTGATCCTGTAAATCATGCGCTAAACCACGATTAAAACGCACACAAATGTTGTAAGCCAGTACCGCTGGGATCGCAACAGCCAAACCCAAACCCGTCATAATCAATGCTTCACCGACTGGGGTGGCAACCTGAGCCAAACCTGCCTGACCACTTTTACCGACGGCAACCAAAGCATGGAAAATACCCCATACTGTACCAAACAAGCCAACGAAAGGTGCAATCGAAGCAATAGTACCCAAAACTGCCACACCTTTTTCTGCATTAGATTTTTCAGCAGAAATTTGACGTAGTAACGCTTGTTCCGCTACCGCCTTACGCTGATCAAATGGCAAATGTATAAATTTTGCTTTTAAGCTAGATAATGCTTTAGACAGTTGAGCATAAGCTTGTTGTTTTAATTGGCGGGTTCCCATCAAACGCAAGATGAAAATCGTCCAGGTTGCAATCGACATTGCCAAAAGCACAAAATACAGTGTTTTGCTGACTGCATCTGCATGTTGCCAATAAACTGAAAAGTTCATACTCGAACTCCTGAAAATGTTAGCCGTTAGGATTCAATGTTAATTCAAATGGTTGTTCTGCCCGAATTGGGTAAGCCACACCATTTTCTTTATACGGTTTGAATTTTGCACTGCGCACTGCGCGTAAAATCTTGTCATCAAGTGACGCAACACCACTACTACGCGTCACACGCGCATTGGTGATTTTGCCACTTTCATCTGCTTCAATCATGACCACTACAGTGCGGGTTTCGCCTTGTAGATCACGATTAGTATATGAAGGACGTGGAGAGCGACTCCACTGTACACCTGACCCCCCAATCGATACGCTTTTTGGCGATGGATCGCGCTGCGGTTCTGCCGCAGGCTGAGGAGCAGGTTTTGCCTTTTCAACCACTTTTTCAGTCACTGTCGTGGTGGTCGTTAATGGTTTCATGTCAACCTTAGGTTCAGCTTTAACGACCTCTTTAGGGGTTTCTGCTTTTTTTACCTGCTGCACTTTTTCCACTTTTTTTGGTGGTGGTGCAACTTTTTCTACCACCTTGACCTCTTTCACCTCTTTTTTCGGTTTTGGCTGTTCTTTCTTCGGTTCAGCCTTTGGCTTAGGAGGTAATGGAGGTGGCGCCTGAATTTTAACAAACCGAACGTTTAACGGTTGTTTCTCAATCGGTTTGAGCTCAGGAGTTTTAAGATGACTCACCGCCCATAACACTCCCGCATGACCAATCACAACCGCAACCAGTGCAGCGATGACCTTTTTTTTCATCGGATGAGGAGAATTCGGAGGAGTAGAATTCAAAGTTATTGCAGGAGATTGACTCATGTGAATCTAATTACCTTGTTGAAAACCAAATGTCCGTAACAATATGTTGGAACGATTTAGCTCATCGGTTCAAACAATTAAAGTAACGCAATAATAAATGAGAAGTGTTTTCATTTGCAACCGTTATTTTATAGAACTGTAACTACCACAATAAAATTATTTATATTTCATATAGATAAATTATAAATTTAAGTATAGAAAATTTCTTCATAAATTTAAATCGTGATCGGAAATAATTATTATGATATATCATAACACTTACTCTGGATAAAAAAGCATGCGCTTTGGCATGCTTAAATCTACGACTTAATTATTGAAACACTACCGTCTTATTTCCATCGACAATAATACGGTCTTCCAGATGCCATTTAACAGCTCTTGCCAAGACATTACGTTCCACATCCTGTCCAAGTTCGCGCAACTGTTCTACAGTAAAATCATGGCTCACGCGTTCTACGTCTTGTTCAATGATCGGTCCTTGATCCAAATCAGCCGTCACATAATGTGCCGTTGCACCAATCAATTTAACGCCTTTTTCATAAGCTTGTTTATATGGATTTGCACCCACAAATGCTGGAAGGAAGGAATGATGGATATTAATCACTTTCATTTCCCAATGTCTTACAAACTCTTCATCCAGAATTTGCATATAACGCGCTAACACTAATAAATCATTGCCTTGCATGAGTTCATCAATTTGCGCATATGCTTCGCGTTTATTTTCTTTATTCACAGGTACAACTTCGAATGGAATACCAAAGTTTTCCACCGCTTCACGTAAATCTTCGTGATTTGACACCACTTTAGTAATTTCACAAGCCAGACCACCGCGGGCATGTCGCCATAAGAGCTCAAGTAGGGCATGATCCACTTTAGAAACTAAAATCCCGACTTTTTTCAGTTCATTGACAAAGGCCAAACGCCATTGCATGTTGTAGCGCTCAGCGACGTTTGCCGCAAAAGTCTGAATCAATGTATCTTTACGGCTTTGTAAATGCTCCAGCTCAAATTCCACACGCATAAAATAACGTCCGCCCTGAGCTTCTGTGGCGTATTGATCAAGTGCGGTAATATTTGCTCCCTGATGATACAAAAAGCTCGATACAGCTTGCACGATGCCCGGTTTGTCTTCACAGGTGATAAGTAAACGTGCTGTATTGGCGGTGGTCGTGTTCATTTGATTAATATCACTTATAAGTCAATTTTAAAAAATAAGCCGAGTATTCTAGCGCTTTTTTGCAAGAGACTGAAACAGTTTCAATTGACAAGATTGAACCCATCCTTGCAACGCCCTAAATTACTGGTTTTTTGCAGATAAACTTGCAAACAGCTCTGAACTACCAAAACTTTCAAGTAAGCTTTCATAGGTTTGACGGCTTTCCCCCATCAAATATGGTCCTTCTAAAAACACCATCTGACGCAAGGCTTGCCAAATCCATTTTTCTTCTAGGTGACTACTGTCACTGATATGTCCTGACATATAAAGGAAATTGGTCCAGTTGGTTAACACGATCCACAGATTAATGACCAATGCTTCAATTTCTGAATTGGTCATTTTCATCAGACCTGCATCCACAAATGCCTGATAGATTTTTTGTCCCTGCTGCATCACCTTGCCTGCGAATCGCGGATAAATCTTTTTGAAGTCATCATTACTTTCAACTAAATGATAAACATCGCGATGCAAAAAACGATAAGCCCAAAGCTGATTACTCAAGACCTGAAAATAACGGATTTTATCATTGGCATTGACCAGACGGTCATCTGGCAATGCCAGCATCTTTAATGTTTCATGCTGGTACTGTTCTGCCAGTTCTTTAATGATTTCCTGTTTATTGCGGAAGTGATAATACAGATTGCCAGGACTGATCCCAAGCTCGGCAGCAATATGATTGGTGGTCACTGAGCGTTCACCGCGCTCATTGAATAATTGCAAACTGATTTGCAAAATACGATCTTTGGTTTTGACTGTTTTACTGAGAGACATTATTTAATAACCGTACCTAAATTCAAAAAGTTAAAACGCGGACACATAAACCAGCTTGACTATTTAGAGTATTTACTCTAAAAATTACTATATATCGCAAATTTTAGTTATGGAAGCGTGTCATGAACAGTCAAACAAAAACAATGTCGATGACTCCTCATTCATTTAATGTCCAACATCTCAAAGAGATTTTGGAACATCAAAAGCTAGCATACCAGCGTTATCCTGTTCCAACAGCAAAAGATCGTATTGATAGATTAGCCCGACTCAAACAGGTTTTAGTCAAATATCAGGATCAGATGGTTGAAGCCATTAATGCCGATTATGGTAATCGTTCTGTAGGCGAAACCAAAATTGGCGAGTTACTCACTTGTATTGAACAGGTAGGATATTATAGCAAGCATTTGACCGAATGGATGAAGCCATCCAAACGTCATGTCAGTCTGATTCACCAACCCGCCAAAGCTTGGGTTCAATATCAACCGCTCGGTGTTGTGGGTATTATTGCACCTTGGAACTACCCTTTACTCCTTTCTGTCGGGCCACTCATCTGTGCACTGGCAGCGGGTAATCATGCCATGATCAAAATTTCAAGTGCCTCGGCGCACTTTGGACAAGTCTTGGAAAACGCGCTTTCTGAAGCCTTTCCGCAAGAACTTGTAACAGTGATTAATGGGGGGGGTGCAATTTCTGATGCTTTTAGCCATTTGCCTTTCGACAAAATTATTTTCACTGGCTCAACCAGTGTGGGTAAAACTGTGATGGCGGCGGCGGCTGAAAATCTAGTTCCAGTGATCTTAGAGCTCGGTGGAAAATCTCCTGCCATTATCCACCCATCCATGGACATGAAAGATGCCGCACAACGTCTCGCTGTTGGAAAACTCTGGAATGCAGGTCAAACCTGTGTTGCACCAGACTATTTATTTTTACCCAAAGGTCGTGCAGCCGAGTTTATTGAAAACTTTAAAACTATTGTGAAAGGGATGTATCCTTATTATCATGATAATCAAGACTATACGTCGATTATCAATGATAAACAGTATAATCGTTTGCAAAACTATCTGGAAGATGCCCGCACTCAAGGTGCCCGAATCATTGAAATTAATCCAGAACAAGAACAGCTAGAAGATGTTCGTAAAATTGCACCTACCTTATTAACAGGTGTAACCACAGAAATGGAGATCATGAAAAATGAGATCTTTGGTCCAATTTTACCGATCTTTGAATATGATCATATCGAGGATGTGATTGAGTTTATTAATCGCCGTCCTCGCCCACTTGCGCTATACTATTTCGACTTTGATCAATCACGTGCCGATTATGTCGCCGAACGTACACATTCGGGACATTTTGGTCAAAATACCGTGTTAACTCACGTTGCGCAGGACGACCTTCCTTTTGGTGGTGTCGGTGCATCTGGAATGGGTAAATATCACGGTCCAGAAGGTTTTTTCAATCTGTCTCATGGACGGTCAATGATGTCGAATCCTAAGCTGTATAGCTTAAAATATATTCTGCCACCATTTAATAAGCCGATTCACAGATTACTTTACAAAACGCTTCTACGTTAGGATGATCAAGGCATGATCTATCACACCAGATCATGCTGCGTTTTTACCAAATTCGCTTGTCTTTTAATCGTATTTTTGGTATAAAACGCCCCTTGAATAAATTCAATCTGTTTATTTGTATGACTGGCCACAGATTTGCTGTTGGCTAAATCAATGGAGTTCCACCATGTCTAAGGTTTGCCAAGTTACCGGCAAGCGTCCAGTCGTTGGTAACAACGTCTCACACGCCAACAACAAAACCAAGCGCCGGTTCGAGCCGAACCTGCACCACCACCGTTTCTGGTTAGAAAGCGAAAAACGTTTTGTACGTCTTCGTTTAACCACTAAAGGTATGCGTATTATCGACAAATTGGGCATTGAAAAGGTTGTTGCTGATCTTCGTGCTCAAGGCCAAAAGATCTAAGGAGTCCTTGCAATGCGTGACAAGATTCGCCTAGTTTCTTCAGCTGGTACAGGTTATTTCTACACTACCACTAAGAACAAACGTACTATGCCGGAAAAAATGGAAATCAAAAAATTTGATCCAAAAATCCGTCAACACGTCATCTTCAAAGAAGCTAAAATCAAATAATTTTAGATTCTTTAAAAAACGACTTCAAATGAAGTCGTTTTTTTTTGCATTCTTTTTACGCAGCTTGTTAAACTTTTCATCATTTTAAGATTGGCATTAATTATGCTTATTTACTTTACTTCAAGCTTAAGGAGTACCGAGTGCCACATGACGTAGATCTGATTATATTACTCGCTGTCGGATTTGGTATTGCCCTGATTTTTGGTTATATCGCCGCACGTCTACGCCTTCCTCCATTGATTGGTTATCTCATCGCGGGCATTATCATCAGTCCCAATACACCTGGTATCGTGGCAGATATGGCACTCGCCAATCAGCTTGCTGAACTTGGTGTGATGTTTCTCATGTTTGGTGTGGGAATGCATTTTTCCCTGAGTGACTTACTTCAGGTACGTCGTATTGCGCTACCAGGTGCGATTTTGCAGATTGCTGTAGCGACTTTGCTTGGTGTGGGGGTTTCCATGTGGTGGGGCTGGAGTTTTGGCTCAGCCCTCGTGTTTGGTTTGAGTCTTTCTTGTGCAAGTACCGTGGTATTACTCAAGGCTTTAGGCGATCGTGGTTTATTAGATTCAGTCAATGGCAAAATTGCCGTTGGCTGGCTGCTGGTCGAAGACTTGGTGATGGTACTCGTATTGGTGTTATTACCTGCCACAGCCGTCTTACTGGGCGGCAAACCATTAGCACATGCCGCAACGGATCAGAGTATATGGATCACATTAGGCATTACCTTACTTAAAGTGGCTGGCTTTATTGCCTTTATGCTGATTATTGGTAAACGTCTCGTACCGATGATTATGCAATTCGTGGCGCGCTTAGGTTCACGTGAGTTATTCACGCTTACCGTTGTTGCCGCAGCGGTATCCATCGCCTATGGCTCTTATGCCATTTTTGGGGTTTCCATGGCACTGGGAGCGTTCTTTGCAGGAATGGTGGTTAAAGAGTCTGATTTTAGTCATCGGGCTGAAGAAGAAACACTACCTTTACGTGAAATTTTTTCAATTCTGTTTTTCGTCTCTGTCGGCATGCTCTTTGACCCACGGATTTTGGTCGAACAACCCTTACATATTTTGGCGGTAATCGCGATTATTATGGTCGGGAAAACACTGGCGGCTATGGCACTGGTGTTATTCTTCCGTTATCCGATTAATACAGCTCTGACTGTTGGCGCGAGTTTGGCTCAAATTGGTGAGTTTTCTTTTATTTTGGCTACCCTCGGTGTCTCATTAGGATTACTAACACTAGATGCACAAAACCTGATTTTAGCAGGCGCTCTATTTTCCATTACGCTGAATTCATTTGTTTTTTCAGCCATTGAACCCATTCAGCGCTGGATCCGTGAACGTTCACATTTAGCACGTTTACTGGAACGTAGTGGCGATCCATTGGCCATGTTGCCAGATGAAGTCGATCAAGACTATTTACGTGATCAGGTGGTCATGGTGGGTTATGGTGAGGTTGGGCGACGAATCACCAAAACCTTGATGGAACAGGATATTCGTGTGGTGATCGCAGAAGAAAATCGTGAAATAGTCGAAAATCTGCGTAAGAAAGGCATTCCAGCGGTAAGTGGTGAAGCCACGGAGCCAAGTGTGTTGATTCAGGCACATATCATGCATGCGCGGTTATTGGTATTATCACCCATGGATATTATTGATATTCATCGCATTGTTGATATTGCCAAACAACTGAATCCTCGAATTGAAGTGCTTTGCTGTGCCGAAAGTCATGAAGAAGCTGAGGTCATTCGGCAGGATAATGTCGGATTAGTGTTCTATGCCAAAGAAGAAATGGCGAAGAATATGAGTCAGCATATTTTGCATCAAATTGAATTGGCACATCATACAACTACCAGCAACCATTAAAGCTGATCAAAACAACCAAAAAAAAGCGTACTCTGGGTACGCTTTTTTAGCTTAAATGTTGGGGTTGTTCATCCACTACCTCAGCCTGCCATTGATTCATTTGTTTTTCCAACAAACCAAATAACGCAGCCTGAATCATATGCTGGGCAACCATAGGAGTTTGGTCTCCAAGAAGTGCTTTGACTTCATCATTAAACTGAATCTTAACCAAAGGTTCCTGTTCTGAATCAGCATTTCGCAGTGCCAATTCACCACCTTCAAGTTGAACCAGTTCCAGAATGGCTTCCTGGCTACCAAATAATTCTTTCAACTGTTGAATAGACATAAATCCTCCATGTTCAACATGGTGGCAAAGAGCAACTGCACTTTGCGCTATATGAGATTTATATATAGGAACTCTTGTAGCAGATTTCAAGTTCTCTATAGGAATTGGGATTAAAATTCCACCATTTCATTGCGAAAGCCATCAATCAAATGACTTAATTCACGATGCCATTCGCGTAGAATTTTGACATCAGGCAACCATGATTGCGGGCCTTGCGTGACTTTGATGATCAAGTGTGAAGACGTTTCTTCTTCTGGCGTTGGCTCAGTGGGTTCAGGTGCGTATTGACACATCCGATAAGCGCGTTTAAGTTCAGCAATAAAGCCATCTTTCGCGAGTTGCTGAAGAACAAGGACTTCTGGTGAAACCTGTCCTTTCTCTGCCATTTTATCTTCAATTGACTTTAGGGTCGGTTGCATATCTGTTAAGCGATAGTAACGTACTAGCTCCTGTAAAAAAGCCAGCACTGCACCGTGTAAATGAAACACTGCGGTTTCTCGATACGCTTGTGCCTGTTGTACGTGTTCAATTTGCTCGGCTTGTTGACACGCCAGACGTGCAAAATACAACTTTTGATTGGTACGATCGGCATGATAACGAGCAACACGAGACATGATTTTTCCTTAACTGAACTCAACGAATGCTATACATTAGCTTAACTGGATATGGGGCAATTCGACAACTTTTTCAAATCGAAAAGACATGCGCCAAACAATAAAAATTTAAAAAATTATCAGGTCTCTGCTGCTTTGACTCGAATCCCAGCACCCTTAACTTTAAAGGTATTCAAACCCTTGATTGCTTTAATCGCTTCACGCGCATGTGGCATTTCTACAAAACCAAAACCTTTGGATTTACCTGAGGCTGGATCTAGGACCAATACACAGGACTCTACTTGCCCAAAAGGTTGAAACAACTCGAGCAGTTCCTGTTCAGTAATGGAACGTTCGAGATTACGGACGAGGATTTTCATGATTTAACCTTTTAGACAGCGTGAATTACGCATTGAAATTTTGAATATATGAAACAGTTTAATCGAGATCGATCCCAAAACTAAATCGTTTCTGCCGAACTTGCGTTTTTTGTGGAAATCTAGGAACGATTTGATGAATTTCTGCCTTTACCAGTGTTTGCGGTAAATCATTCAGAAAATAACTCTCAATTTTACGACCTTGTTCATCGTATTGATCTTGTGCCCACGTATTATAGTTTTGCTTGGTAATAATCAACTCATTTTCAGCACGGGTTAGAGCAACATAAAGGACACGGCGCTCTTCTTCTACTTCGTCAAAATCGCCCTGCGCCCGCGCATGCGGATAAGAGTTGGGAGAAACATGCGGTACATAACAAACTTTCTGTTCAGCGCCTTTGGCTGAATGAATGGTAATGATCGTCACCAAGTCCTGATCACCTGCGCGTTCAATTTCAGACACAGAAATTGGTTCTAACACATATTCTTCCAAAAATTCGGACAATGCACCGTGCTTACGTCCCAATTGCTTGACCAGATCAAAATCTTTGACGCGACGCGACCAATCCTGTGTTTTATAGTTTTGCTCTAACTGCTCAGATAAGGCCTCCAATGCCAACGCAATTGAAGCTTCAACATGTTGTTGCAGTACATCCAGTTGTTTTAAAATTAAAATTGCCGATGTTGCTACTTTACCGTGACGCTCCAAGCGTTCACAGCGGGCTTCAATATCTGGCAAGGCAATAAGTTCATGCGCCAGTTTACTGGCTCCTACATCACCGACACCGTTCCAAAGCGTTAAAAACCGCATCCAAGCGATATCATCTTGTGGATTAATCACCACTCGTAGCATACTCAAAACGTCTTTGACATGCGCCGATTCAAGCAGTTTTACACCACCAATGAAACGATAGGGAATATTGCTAGAGATAAAAGCCCCTTCGAGATAACGCGCTGAAAAGCCAGAGCGAACTAGCAGCATATGCTCATTCCAGTTTACACCCTGCTGTTGACGTGCCATCAAGTCCTGAGCAATCCAGTTGGCTTCTTCAAATTCATTATTGAAAATATGCAACTGTGGCTTTAAACCATGGCCACGATGCGCTTTGAGTTGTTTATCATAGTGAATCGGACTATCTGCCAAAAGCCAGTTAGAAATATCCAGAATTTCCTGCGTAGAACGATAATTTTCTTCAAGCGTTAGCACTTGAGCATCTGGAATACGTTCCTTAAAATGATGAATATTTTCAAAATCTGCACCGCGAAATCCATAAATTGACTGCGCATCATCGCCTACACAGAATAAGCTGACATGCTCAATCAAAGGTTGCAAAATGGCCCATTGCAGCGGATTGGTATCCTGCATTTCATCAACCAGAAGCACTTTGCAAAATTTAGCAACCCACTGCACCAGTTCAGGTGAGTTTTGCAGATTCACCGCCACGATCGCCAAAATATCGTCATAATCCAGAAAATGGCGTTCCTGTTTACGCGCTTCATAGGCCTGCATCAACTCTGCAATCTGAGCTTTGTGCTCCATTGCTTCAGGCAGTTGTTTGATTAAAGCATCGGATAGTTTTGATTGGGTATTACGTGCATAAGAATACACATCACAAAGCTGCGCTGCTTTGGGTAAGACATTGTCTTTATCTTTACCACGCAGTAACCGAAACATCAGCATTTGATCATCCCGATCAATAATCGTGAAATGTCCAAGTCCAAAAGCTTGCGGATTACGGCGCAATAAGTACATGCAAAAAGTATGAAATGTTGAAGCGCGCAGCCCTTTTGCAGGTGCGCCCAAATGCTGCTCGACACGAGTCACAATTTCACTGGCGGCACGTCGGGTAAAGGTCAAAATCTGGATTTGATCGGCCGCTGTACCTGTATGAATTAAATGAGCAGCTCTTGCAACGATCGTTTTGGTTTTACCACAGCCAGCACCTGCCAATATCAGACAATGCTGTGCATCCGTCGTAGCGGCACGATACTGTTGAGGATTTAACTCACCAATTAACTGCTCAAAACTCATAAGACCAAATATAAAACCAAATATAAAAAAGAATAGACCCTAGTGTAGCAGAGTCTATTCTTTTGCGGTGAAACCTGTTTTTTTAGGCTTTGATCAAACTTAAGAGGTTGTAGTTGAGCTATGCGGCAAATGTTTTATCGCAGAAGCTAAACTCAAATAATTAATCCCTTGAAATAGAATATCTACTGCCAAAAACAAACCAAGCACCCAAAATGGCGCATCAGGCGAAGTCAAAATAATAACCCCGGTAATAAATGTTAAAATACCTGAAATCAACGTCCATCCCCACCCTGCTACAGGTTTGATGACAAAGGCATTAATAAAACGAAAAATACCAGCGACAATTAAAGCGAAAGCCAATAAATTAGTCAGGATGACGGCTGTTGTGATGGGCGCTTTAAAAATATAATAGCCAGCAACAAAATACAGTATCCCAAATAATGCCCATAACCAACTGCCAATCCCTTTAAATAATTTAAATCCTGCAACGATATGAATCACACCACCAATCATGATGAGTACGCCAAATAAATAAACCACTGAAAGCGTTGCTAATACCAATGATCCAAATAGAATAATGCCAAATATAATCAGCATGATACCGCATGCTATATACCATTTTCTTTGTTGCTGTAATTCTTCTGTAATTATATCGTTACCAACAGTTTTCATATTTTTACTCTCTTATTTATCATGAATGTATCGTATTATATTGTATGATTATTAGTCAGAATTCTGTATAAAATATGCATCTACTTTGATATTTTATATTATTCTTACATTTGATATTTTATATTATTCTTACACATGAAAACTTTCTCTGCAAATCGGTTCACATATTACTGAATATATTGCACCTGATTACGTCCTTGAGATTTCGCCAAATACAGCAGTTCGTCTGCCGACTTTAAAAAAGTCGTCGCATCCAAATAGTTTTTTTCTGTATCCAGTGTATTTACACCAATACTCACCGTAACTTTGGAAAAAATATTTTCTGCTTTACTTGGAATATTCAGCTCAAAAATCTGACAACGACATTTTTCAGCCATTTGAATCGCATCTTGTAAGCAGGTTTCAGGTAGAAGAATCACAAACTCCTCTCCACCAAAGCGCGCTACGAAATCAGAAGCACGGCTAAACATATTCCTCAACTGACCTGCAATCGTGATAAGGCACACATCGCCCTGAAGATGGCCATAACGATCATTATAATCCTTAAAAAAATCGACATCGATAAACAAGACTGACAAAGGACGCTGGTAACGGAGTGAACGGCTAAATTCATATTCAATTTGTTCACTTAAGGCTTTGCGATTAGCAACACCTGTCAATGCATCTAGTAATAGCAACTGCTGATTTTTTTGATTCAGTGATTCTAGTTCCAGCTCCAATTTTTTACGTTCAGAAATATCGAACATAAAACCAATAATCGCGACAGTTTCCCCTTCCTCTATCTCGGCATAAACCACATCCCGAATCCAGATGTAGTCACCACTTGGCGTTAACGCGCGATAATCTGCTTCATGATCTGTCCCCTGATTGGAGAGATTGACACAATAAGATACCGTTTTTTCACGGTCTTCTTCATGAATGCGATCTATCCAGTCCTGTGCAGTTTTCCAACTATCTTGAGGCCATCCCAAAACGCTTTCAATTTGTGGCCCAATATAGCTGAACTCTTTGGTTCGCCAATCAATTTTCCACGGGATAGCACGGGTGGATTCCAATAAGGTTTTATAAAATTGATAGTCTTGACAATCGATCATATCTGCCCCCGATGTCTGTTTTGAAAATGGATGATTCTTGGTTAAATATATGGATATTGATTTTGTTTTAAATGTGATTTAGATCACAAGTTATTTATTTATTCAAATTATCAGTCTTTCAGTATAAATGTCAATATCTATTTAAAAACATCAATTTATGTAAAAATAAAATGAAAAATAATGTTTTTAATCTTTTAATTAGACGAAGACTTACATCTATTTTAACCACCCTACTTCCTGAGCAGTTAAATGATTCAATATGGTTTGGTTTAAGTGTTCAGGCATTTTATTTTCATGATCTGAAACAGGAATTTTCCCCGCCATCAGTTCAGCCTGTTTTTGCGGATAGCGAGGTTGCTGTTCAGGCTTGGCATAACCGATTGGATAAATCGGTTGCCCTGTTTGTAAATCGTACTTATCTGTTGCTCCAAATGCATGTAGTAATTCATGTGTCAGGACAATATTATTTTGTGAATCTTGTTTTTTTGATGCAAATAAATTAACTGATCCAATTCGACCTTTTTCCAAAGCAGTGGAATGCTTAAGTTGATTGATGTATTGAGGATCATAATAGTTCAGATATAAGGTCACAGATGCATGCTGATCTTCAGATTTTCGTTGTCGCCACGCATAAAACCTAAATTTGAGACTCCACCACATTACGTTTAAAATGGGTGATTCTTCGGGAACTCGTGGTGGTTTGGCAGTTAAGGTTCGCCCTAGTTTCATGATCACGAAAATGGGCTGTCGATAATTGGCAGACTGTTGTTCTAAATAGCTTTTTACTTCGACAAACTGGCTCAACTGGAGGTGTTGGATATATTGTGATGTAGAGGCGTGACCATCTGCATTCACTGGATGCAATAACACCACAATTGGCCGATTCCAGTTTTGATTCTGATCACGCCAGTTATTGATTAGCACCACCAATAAAATCAAGAGTAAGATTGCGATACGAATATTTTTCCAAA
>NZ_CP078523.1:758072-768990 GCF_019264745.1 Acinetobacter sp. Colony158
ATTTAAGCCTCAGCCCATTTCCCATCTTGATACAGCAGACTCCATTTAGTCTGTTTACCTTCTGGCGTCTCAGAACCAATGTATTGTGCCTGATTTTTACGGCTAAACTTGATCAACGTCGGATTACCTTCTGGATCAACATCAGGAGCTTGAAGCAAATATTGATACTTTGGATCAAGTTGATCTGCAACAGTACGTAGTTCTGCAACTTTCGGCGCACGAGTTTCACGAATTTTCGGGAACTTGCTGGCTGCTAGAAACAAACCTGCTGCGCCATCACGCAACACAAAATAATCATCATGTTTAGTCGAGCGCAAGTGTTCCATTTTAATTGGATCAACACGTGGTGGTGCAGGTTGTCCATTTTTCAAAACTTTACGGGTATTGTCACAACTGGTACAGGCAAAGTATGGTCCAAAGCGACCTGTCTTTAACTGCATTTCACCATCACATTTGTCACATGGAATGGTTGGACCATCATAGCCCTTGATTTTGAATTCGCCTTCTTCGACTTCATAGCCATCACAGTCTGGATTATTACCACAAACATGTAATTTTCGACCGCCATCAATCACATAACTATCCATCGCGGTGCCACATTTTGCACAACGATGTTTAGACATCAGATCAGCAGTTTCCGCCGAATCATCATCGGAAAAGGCAGCTAATGATTCGACTGGTGTCAGATTCAGGGTGCCTTTACAACGTTCTTTCGGTGGAAGATTATAGCCAGAACAACCTAAAAATACCCCTGTGGTTCCTGTACGAATCTGCATGGGTCGTCCACATAACTGACAGGCGACACTAGGAACTTCAACAGGTTGATTACGGCGCATACCTTCTGCACTAGCCGCGGTATTTAAACGATTTTTAAAGTCACCGTAAAAACTATCGAGCAATTCTTTCCAGTTACGATCTCCTGTTGCCACACGGTCGAGTTGACCTTCCAGATCTGCGGTAAAAGCATAATTCATCAGATTATTAAAGCTTTCATCCAGACGATCGGTGACAATTTCACCCATTTTTTCGGCAAATAGGCGACGATTTTCCAGTTTCACATAACCACGATCTTGAATCGTCGAAATAATCGCAGCATAAGTCGATGGACGACCAATTCCGCGTTTTTCAAGTTCTTTGACCAATGAGGCTTCGGTAAATCGTGCAGGGGGTTTGGTAAAATGCTGACTTGGATCAAGCTTTTCAAGCTTAAGAATTTCACCCACTTTTACCGCTGGGAGTAATACATCATCATCCGACTTATTGGCACCACGAACTCTGGTAAAACCATCAAATACCAAAGTACGCCCTTTGGCACGTAACTCGACATTATTGGCTTCTACGGTCAAGGTCGATGATAAATATTCAGCAGGTGTCATTTGACAAGCAACAAATTGTCGCCAAATCAAATCATATAACCGCTGTGCATCACGCTCCATTCCTGCAAGTTGATCCCCTGTTAGCGCGACACTTGAAGGTCGAATCGCCTCATGCGCTTCTTGTGCACCCGCTTTGTTACCATAACGGTTTGGCTTGGCAGGAACATATTTATCACCAAAATTTTGCTGAATATGATCGCGCACCATATTCACCGCATCATCACTTAAAAAGGTCGAGTCGGTACGCATATACGTGATAAAACCACCTTCATACAGACGTTGCGCCAACATCATGGTCTTTTTCACTGAAAAGCCAAGACGAGTACTCGCTGCTTGTTGCAAGGTCGACGTAATATACGGCGCACTTGGATTAACCTTAGTCGGCTTATCTTCACGCTGCGCGACTTTATATTCTGCATCTTTAAGCAGATGAAGAACCGCATCTGTTTCAGCTTTATTGCGTAGCTTTAAGGTTTTTCCCGCTTGCTTAAAGGCTTCCAGACGAATGTCATCTTTTTTCGAAGTGGTGTCCGCAAAAATCTGCCAGTATTCTTCAGGTATAAAAGCACGAATTTCACGTTCACGCTCAACCACCAATTTAACGGCTACCGATTGAACACGTCCTGCTGATAAACCACGGGCGATTTTTTCCCAAAGGAGTGGAGAAATCATAAAGCCTACGACACGATCTAGAAAACGACGTGCCTGTTGTGCATTGACTTTATTGGTATCGAGACGTGAAGGATGCTTAAAAGCTTCCTGAATGGCATTTTTGGTGATCTCGTTAAACACCACACGTTGATAACGACTGTCATCACCGCCAATCACCTCTTTTAAATGCCAAGCGATAGCTTCTCCTTCACGGTCCAAGTCCGTTGCGAGATAAACTTCATCAACCTGAGAAGCCAGTTTTTTAAGCTCTGCAACCACGTGTTCCTTGCCTGGTAGCACTTCATAATGTGCTTTCCAGTCATGTTCAGGATCTACACCCATACGATTAATCAATGCCGTTTGTGCTCTTTGCTCTTTTTCTTCGGCAGTCAATTTGGCACGTGTTGCTGGTTTTTTTTCACTAGATTTGGCTGAACCACCTGTCGGCAAATCACGCACGTGACCCACCGAAGACTTCACAATGTATTGTGAACCTAAATATTTGTTGATGGTTTTCGCTTTTGCAGGCGACTCCACAATCACTAAGGCACGTTTGTTTGCAGCAGACTCAGAAGATGCTGTCGTGCTTTTTTTGCTTGTGGATCGAGGGGCATTCGCCATAATAAACTGTTATTCCTGTTGGTAAATAAAGAGTTAGACCGTAGCGAGTTGTAATAAATACGCTTTCATGTCTTCAAGTTGTGTGGCTTTAATATCCGTTTCTTCATCCCAATACAAGCCCACACAGTTTGCCTGCATATCAATAGCATAAATCCCTTTTAATGCAATGGGAGAATCATTAAATTTCTGATCGCCTTCAATCACATTGAGATGACCATCCACAACACGAGCACGCATTAATGGTAATCGAGCCTCTGGAATAAGAACGCTATAGTAAGCGACCATACTGGCACGGTTCTCAGTGGCTTTCGGGATTTTTGTCCATTCAGGTGCCGCAACCAAGCGCGGGTGTAGCCCCATCTTACGTGCTTTGTCTCGCATCAATCCTAAAGCTTTTTCACGTGGGCTGACACGCAAGCCAAAAATTGAGCCTAAAACAAAAACGACGATAATGATCGTCACCCATAAACCTAAATGTTCCATACCTAACCCTATCGTGTTCTATTATTAGATTTGCATAAGCTCAATATAAAACGCAAGTTTTTCATGCTTCATGCTACTTTTATCATGCAAAATCAATGGATCACCATTTGCGCAGTATAATGTAACTGGTCATCATCAAGTTGAATATAGCCTTTATCCAGCAAAGATTTCATCAGCATTTGAATATCGGCTTTGGGAAACCAGTCCTGTAATCGATCTCTTAAACTAAAAATATCTTTAGGACGATCATGCTGAAGTTCATCCAGTTTTTGTAATACTTGCCATTGCAACTCATCCAGCTCTGGGGGAAATGGGCCTTCTACGACAGGTTGCTGTTGTTGTAAAAATTGCATAATCGTGTCTACATCACCCACCACCACTTGTGGCATTGCTAGCGCGGAATTTTTTTCTTTTGTGACGGATTCAGTCATTTGAGTTGGAAGTTTCGCTTTACGGTTTTCATGCTGATTTAAATCAAGGCTGATCCATTGTTTTAAAATTTTCTTACGGAAACTCAATCGCGAAGTGTCACGTCGAATAATTTTTAAGTGAATTAACATGGCAACGATCTGTGAAACTTGCTCGTCTGAAACCTGCAAAATATTGCCAATTGAATTATGTAATCCTTCAAGAGTTGCTGGTAAACCTTTCGTATTGGTCAGCGCATCGCAATATTTTTTGACTTGTAGCAACATCGGCTGCGCCTGAAAACTAGCCGCTGTCGGTAACTGATATTCGGTTTTATCATTGTTCTTATACGCTGTTTGTAATACCACCTTTCGCCCTGAATTTTGCAAAATTTCAATCAATAAATGAATCTCTCTCATAGTCGAAATTAGTTCAATTTCAATATGTTCTTCGGTTAAAGCCAGTAATTGTCCAGCGAGCATGGCATAAGCCAATTCTTTTTTGGAAATAGGAGGCACATCCAACATCATGACCATGCCAGAAGTCACCCAACCTGCAAGCTCGGTCATATCTTCCAGAGCATAGTCAAATTGACCCGTTAAATTAAATAGATAAACCAATTGATCATGTTCAATGTAAGCACGTAGCGTTTTGGCTTGGAGTGGATTTTTTTCAAGATCAATGAGAACAACATTTTTCATGGTACAAATCACTTTGCTTCAATATTCAATAAAAACGATATACACATTAGTAATGCGGTGGTTTATTACTTAAAGGGTCAAAGGGCGCAATGCCTTCTGATAAATCTGCTGATTCAACACGTTGATACAAAAGCTGCATTTGTTTTTTTAAATCAGCAATTTCTTTAGACTGAACTGCCAATTGCGTATTGAGCTGATCAACTAAATCGTCTAAAAATGCAATTCGGACTTGCAAATCTTCAATGGGTGCGGAAAATGACGCATGATCATCATAATCTGTTGGTTTAGTCATTTAACTCTCCTCATTTGGGATTTTGGAAAACATTATGGCCTATATTACTTTAAGGGATGTCCAACTGGCATTTGGTGGACCCGCCCTCCTCGACGGCGCGAACTTTGTATTGGAGCGCGGCGAACGAGTGTGTTTGATCGGTCGTAATGGCGAAGGCAAGTCTACTTTACTTAAGCTGATTGAGGGAAGTTTATTACCTGATCGCGGCGAAGTTTCTATTCAAAATGGCCTCACCGTTTCGATGTTGGCGCAAGACGTACCCATGGATTCAGGCAAAGTTGCCGATATTGTCGCAGATGGCGCGGGTGAAGCGGCCATTGTACTCAAAGCATATCATGAAGCCAGTGATGCCTGTGTACTGGGCGATATGGATGCTTGTGACCGCATGGGGCATTTACAGCATAAACTGGATCAAGTTGATGGCTGGGCACTCGAAAACAAGGTCAATACTATTTTAGGGAAAATGGGGCTTGATCCAGATGCAGATCTTGCCGACCTATCAGGTGGTCGTAAACGTCGCGTATTACTTGCACGCGCACTCCTGACCCAACCTGATATTTTATTGCTTGATGAACCGACTAACCACTTGGATGTTGAAAGTATTGAATGGCTAGAAAAATTCTTACTCGAACAAAATAATTTAACCTTATTGTTTATTTCGCATGACCGTTCGTTTGTAGATCGTTTGGCAACCCGTATTGTGGAACTGGATCGAGGGATCTTGCGTAGCTATGAAGGTAATTATTCACGTTATTTAGATTTAAAAGCACAGCAACTCGAAGCTGAAGAAAAACAAAATGCCTTATTTGAAAAGAAACTGGCAGAAGAAGAAGCATGGATCCGTCAGGGCATTAAAGCACGTCGTACCCGTAATGAAGGCCGCGTTCGTGCCCTAAAAGCTTTGCGTGAAGAATCCAAAGCCCGCCGCTTCCAGCAGGGCAAAGTCAATATGGGCGTTCAGGATGCTCAGCGTTCAGGTAAGCTGGTGTTTGATATTGAACATTTAAGTGTCAGCTACGATAGCAACCTCTTGATTCGCGACTTTTCAGCGGTGGTGTTACGCGGTGATCGTATTGGTCTGGTCGGTGATAATGGTGTCGGCAAAACTACCCTGATCAAAGCGATTTTGGGTGAAATTGAACATACAGGTACAGTGAAAACAGGCACCCAGCTTGAAGTCGCTTATTTTGATCAATTGCGCAATCAGCTTGAGCTCGAAAAATCTGTGATGGCGAATGTCTCGGAAGGTTCTGACTTTGTCGATGTCAATGGACAACGCCGTCATATTTATAGCTATTTACAAGACTTTCTGTTTTCACCTGAGCGTGCACGTACCCCAGTAAAAGCCTTGTCGGGCGGTGAGCGGAATCGTGTGCTATTGGCGAAATTATTGCTTAAACCATCAAATCTGATCGTGATGGACGAACCAACTAATGATCTGGATATGGTGACTTTAGAACTTCTTGAGGAAATGTTGGCTGACTATAAAGGAACATTGCTATTGATTAGCCATGACCGTGCCTTTATGGATAATGTGGTGACCTCCACATGGGTATTTGATGGTAAAGGCGGTATCGAAGAATATGTTGGCGGTTATCAGGACTATCTGTTGCAACGTCCAAATCAAACCGTAGTTGATCAAAAATCTGATGTTAAAAAAGCGCAGGCCAAAGCAGAAGCCAACAAAGCTGTTGCTCCTAGCAAAAAAATAAAATTGAGTTTTAAAGACCAACGTGAATTGGAACAACTGCCTGCCGAGATTGAGAAATTGGAAGCTGAACAAAGCACCTTATCTGATCAACTTGCCGACGGTTCATGGTTTGTTAAAGATGCCGCAGCAGCCACTCAGGCGAGTCAGCGTTTAGCCGAAATTGAAGAGCAATTGCTTGAAAAACTGGAACGTTGGGATGAACTGGAAAATTTAAGTAAAGGGAATACATAATACTGAGACTCCCCTTTTCACTGTGAAATGGGGAGAAACTTTAGCCAATCTAAAATTCAACGATTGGAACTCATCTACTTAACTGACTTTGTACCAAGTCTGATTACGACCCAGTGCTGAAATTCCCATATATCCACGTAAATCTAGTCGGGTTCCATTATTGGTTAATTTGCCTTTCAGCGAATAACTTTTTCCTGTTTGAGGGTCAATAATGGTTCCGCCCTCATACTCATTTCCACCCGTGTTTTTTAGGTTACGAATCACTGTCACTCCGACAAGAGGCTTATTTTTAAACGTTCCGGTACATTTTGTACACTTTTCAGCCTGATCTACAACCAAAACCTTCTGTACCGTTGCTGTTAAATATCCCGATTTATCTTCCCTAAATTTGACAATACTTCTGGCTTCATGTGTCTGGTCATCAATGGTTTTCCATGAGGTACCATTGAGTGGATCTTGTGCATATACAGCAGATGAAAGTAAAACTATCGAACTTATAAATAATATATTTTTCACAACTTAGGCTCTCACACATCAAATAATAACCAGTATAGTATTTTTAAATTCTACGATGTGTATTCAAATTTTATAATGATTGGTGATGAAATGTTCCGTAAGGCTCATTTAGAAAATCTAAATTTTTTGCTTTTTAATAACATTTTTTGCTTTTTAATAACTGTGCTGACTAACGCTTACAGATCTATGATCTTTGGAACTAAGCTACAAGTTAAAAATCAGTTCATGTTACACTGCCCCAAACTTTTTGATATTTGACTTTATCCAGAACAAGATGAGCCAACAACATCCCTACACACCGGGCGAGTTTCAATGGTCTTTTTTGCTCCCAAAATATTGGGGCATTTGGATTGCGATTGTTTTTTTAATGCTGCTTGCGATTTTGCCGTGGGCCATTCAATGGCGTTTGGCGCAAGCTATGGGTCATTTAGCTTGGAAATCTTTAAAGTCACGACGCAAAACCACGATTCGTAATCTCGAAGTCTGTTTTCCTGAATGGTCTCAACAAGAAGTTGAATGCCAAGGTCGACAGGTTTTTGTCGATATGATGCTCGGCGTGTTTGAAACGCTCAACGCATGGTATTCACCGCAATGGTTTAAAGGCCGCTCTAGTGTTGAAGGTCTTGAACATATCACCCATGCGCAAGCTCAAGGTCAGGGTGTGTTATTACTTGGAACGCATAGCACCTTGCTGGATGCTGGCGGCTATATTTGCTCGCAATATTTTGAGCCTGATGTGGTCTATCGACCACAAAACAACCCCCTACTGGATATGTTGATTTATCGTTGTCGCGCCACGATTTATAAACATCAGATTGATCATGATGATATGCGTGGTCTGATTCGCAAACTCAAAGATACCGATGCTATCTGGTATAGTCCCGATCAGGATTTCGGCCTTAAACAAGGCGTTATGGCACCTTTTTTTGGCGTACCCGCCGCAACCGTCACTGCACATCGTCGCTTATTAAAAATTTCCAAAGCCGCCGCCGTGCCTTTGTATTTTTATCGTCACGGCGACATTCGTGATCCCAAATATCATGTTTTAATTGAAGCAGCCGTTGAAAATATGCCAAGTGATAGTGAAATTGATGATGCCACTCGTGTCAATAAAATCATTGAAAATCAGCTTCGTATTGCACCGACTCAATATATGTGGTTTCATCGCCGCTTTAAAACTCGTCCAGATGGATACGAGAAAATTTACTAATATTTAAAAATGAAAAAAGTTGAGACCTGAGCATGAAAGTGATGCAGTTGCTTCCCGAACTGAACAGTGGTGGCGTTGAACGTGGCACGCTGGAAATCGCACGTGCTTTGGTGAGCCAAGGTCATCAATCCCTTGTTGTGTCCAATGGTGGACGTTTGGTTCCTCAACTTGAAGCTGATGGTTCTACACATCTGCAACTGCCGATTCATAAGAAATCTTTGTCTAGTCTTTGGCAGATTCGTCCATTACGTCAACTAATCAGGACACATCAACCCGATATTGTACATGTCCGTTCACGTGTGCCTGCATGGTTAATACATTTTGCCTTACGTGGTATTCCTGCTCAGCAACGTCCACATCTGATCAGTACCGTACACGGTTTTTATTCAGTGAATCGTTATAGCGCGATTATGACGCAAGCTGAAAAAGTCATTGCAGTTTCAGATAGTGTGGTCAAATACATTAGCGATCATTATAAAAACTGTCCTCCTGAGGATATTGTTCGGATTTATCGTGGTATTGATCCCAAAGCATTTCCGCATGGCTATCAGCCATCTGGGCAATGGATTAATCATCAATACACCTTATTTCCACAACTGGAAAATAAGTTTTTGCTGTGTTTGCCAGGTCGCATCACTCGTCTTAAAGGACATGAAACATTGATAGAATTGATGGAGCGCCTACAGACAGAGCATCCAAATATTCATGCGATTGTGGTGGGCGGTGCGGATCCCAAAAAAGCAGCCTATCTGGATGAACTCGAAGCGACCATTCAAAATCGTGGATTGCGTGATCAGATCACCTTTGTCGGACATACTTCAGAAATTCGGGAATGGCTGGCATTAAGTGATATTGTGCTCTCTTTATCCAATCAGGCTGAAACTTTTGGACGAACTGCACTGGAAGCACTATCCGTTGGAACACCTGTCATTGGCTGGAATCGCGGCGGTGTGGCTGAAATTTTATCTCGGCTTTATCCACAAGGTCTGATTGAGGTCGATGATCGCGAAGCACTACTTAATTGTGTGAAGCATCATATTGATCATCGCCAACAGGTTGAACCCGTCACTCAATTTAGTCTGGATGAGATGTGTAATCAGACCATCCAACTGTATCAATATATGTTGAATCAAACTACAGTCAAATAAAAAGGAAGCATTCGCGCTTCCTTCTTTGGTGTATCAGCCGACAGATGCTTAACTGGCTTCTGACTGATTTAAACTGGCTTCATACGCTTTGGCTTTATCTACATCGTAGACTTTTTCCCACTTGCTAATCACCAGTACCGCCAGCGCATTACCCACTACATTCAGAGCAGTACGTGCCATATCTAAAATACGGTCAACACCCGCAATAAATGCCAAACCTTCAAGTGGAATGCCGACACTGCCTAGCGTTGCCAATAACACGACAAAAGAAACACCCGGTACCCCTGCAATCCCTTTAGAGGTAATCATTAGGGTAATCACTAAAATCACCTGTTGATATAAAGACAGATCAATCCCATAGAGCTGTGCAATAAAGATGGCGGCAATACTCTGATACAGCGTTGAACCATCCAGATTAAATGAATAACCTGTCGGAATCACGAAACTGGTAATCGCTTTCGGAGCACCATAAGCTTCCATCTTTTGCATAATACGTGGCAAAACGGTTTCGGAACTGGCAGTGGAATACGCCAAAATCAATTCATCTTTGAGAATTCTCATCAACGTTAAGATATTAATACCGCATAATTTTGCAGTAATACCTAACACGACAAAAGCAAAAAAGAAAATAGTGGCATATACCAAAACAACCAACTTAGCCAAAGGAATCAGAGAGGTAAAACCGAAATTCGCTACCGTGACAGCAATGAGACCAAATACCCCGATTGGTGCATATTTCATAATCATATGCGTCACACGGAACATGGTTTCAGAGACCGCATGGAATACATGCAACAAAGGCTCTTTGGTGGTGGTTGGTAATGATGACAAACCAATACCGAACAATACTGCAAAGAAAATTACAGGCAGCATTTCACCATGTGCCATAGAACTAATAATATTCGTTGGAATTAACGATAAAATCGTCTGGATAATGCCATGAGAATGCGATTCAACTTCTTGCGTAGTATGTTGATATTGAGAAATATCTGTTTTCACCAACGCTGACATATCCACACCAGCACCTGGCTGGAAGATATTGGCGGCAACTAAACCGACAATAATTGCAATCGTGGTAATGATTTCAAAATACAAAATTGTTTTAAAGCCAAGTCTTCCCAGACTTTTTGTGGAACCAACACCTGCAATACCCAAAATGAGCGTAGAAAAAACGATTGGAATCACAATCATTTTAATCAAGCTAATAAAAATCTGACCCAAAGGTTTCAACACATTATTAACCGCGGCGTCTTTTATTTCAGGTTGGTTGTGCAAAATAGCCCCGACAACCACACCAAGGATCAAAGCAATTAAAATTTGCCAAGCAAGGCTAATTTTAAAGTTCTTCATAAGACAATCCTTTGTGCTCAAAAAGCACGTTATAAGAACAGGAGAGTAAATGCGCTCTATAACAAACAACACGTTCGTAAAATTCCTTTTTGATTTGAGATAGGATCTAGCCCTTAACCCATCAGCTCAATTTTTAGGTTTCTACGGACAACGAGCGATAAATGATCGGCACATTCTAGAGAGATTTTATTATTTAACAATACTAAACTAGCATAAAATC
>NZ_CP078523.1:769255-772842 GCF_019264745.1 Acinetobacter sp. Colony158
AGGCCAAAAAATAGTATTGAGAATATCGTGCAAACTTGCATCAAAACGCCAATACCCTAAGTTAATGAAATCATCTCTGGCATCTAACAATTCTGCCCCAATCGCAACCAAAATCACTGCAAATAATGCCCAAATTGACTTTAATTGACGCTTATCTAAAAAAGCGACACAAAGAAATACCAGCAAACCAGCATAGATATGTAAAGCATCACGTGCCAAGTGAGTAAAATGAACAATATAAATTTTAAATTCTTGAAATTTTGAATCGTACATAGACAAATAAGTATATTTTAAGCCTTAAAAAATCATAACCCGAGTTCTGCATCCTGCAAAACTCGGGCAAATGAGGTTGTGCTTTCAGTAATTTTTGTTATTGTAAAAGTTGCTTCCCTAGCGTCATCAAGTCCTTGATGTTCATCCTTCGGCTTAGTCTTCCATAGTGGGGATATTCCGTTCCCAATTCCTGTGCCGATGAAGATAGAATACCTTCTGGGAACTTGACTGGCTATTCGTTCAAGACCGCATTTAGTGTAAGTAATTGCTTACACCGATATTGTGGTGGCAGCTTAACTTTTATAAGCCTGTGCGATGTCAGCCGTCACGATTTTTTCCTCTTTCTCTGCTTTACTAATCCCTTCCTGAATCGCGTCCTGAGCGGCCTCATGATCATCTTGCGTTTCTGGCAATTCTTCTTGAATTTGCTCAAAAATCCGTCCTGTTTGTAACACGACATACACAGGAAAGTGATCTGATCCAATATTCGGTAATCGATTCATTTTGACTAAAGCAAAATCGGTACTATGGAAAATATGATCGAGAGACCAGCGCAACAAAGGATAGTTGGCATGAAAGGTATTAATGAAATGCCGCCCGACTCGTGGATCAAGCAACCCACTAATGCGCTGAAATAAACGGGTGGTTCGTGACCAAGCCACATCATTAAGATCACCCATCACAATACAACTTTCATCTAGATCCTTGATTTGATCGCCCACCATTAGCAACTCAGCATCGCGCAAAGTTGAATCTTTCGCTTCTGTTGGACTTGGTGGTTTGGGATGCAGACAATAAAGTTGCACGGCCAAACCACTGGGTAAAATCACCGTGGTATGAATCGATGGAATTTCATCACTCAAGATAAACTTGACTTCAGTATCTTTGAGCTGCAATCGGCTGTACAAATGCATACCATATAAATTATCTAGTGGCACAGGAACCCGATACGGATAATCTGCTTCAATCACACTCAATTCATTTTGCCATGTTTGATCAGTCTCTAAAGTCAGAACCAGATCTGGTTTTAACTTTTGAATCTGCTCAATCAATAAATGATATTGATCATTCGGTGTTAAGACATTGGACACTAACAACGAGATTTGCTGATCTGGATTGAACTGTTCGGCTTTCACCTGTTTGACCTGTTTCTTCCAGATAAAGGTATAAGGCAATACCATTTTTAGCTGATACGCGATTGCCGCGATTAAACCAATAACGATCAATTCTCGAGGCAGATTCCACGGCGCATCGCAAAACAATACAAACAATAAAGTCACTACACCGACAGCTAAAATTTGCAGTCTGGGGAAATCTGCTCCTCGAATCCACCATTCGTCGCGTGGAATAAGTGACCAGAATGTCAGCCAAATCACCACTACAGCACACACTTCAATAAATAGTAACAATGCCTGACCCACCCTAGATTTTATTGATTTTTCATTCTTCAAGATTCCTGTGTAGCATATTCATAAATTTACTCACAATAAAGAGCATGTTTTCATTGGATAATACTTGCAGTTGTGGTCGCTTTTGATACACTCAAGCCCCTTTTACATTTTTTAACGCACCGAGGCAAAGTGACATGAAAGTAGGTCTGGTCGGTTGGCGCGGGATGGTTGGTTCCGTCCTTATGCAACGTATGGTTGAAGAAAATGATTTTGCTCATTTTGAGCCATTTTACTTTTCTACCAGTAATGCAGGTGGTGAAGCCCCTTCATTTGGTGGTAAAACTGCCCCAGCACTTATGGATGCTTCAGACATTAAGAGTCTGAAACAAATGGATGTCATTATTACCTGTCAAGGTGGTGACTATACTTCTGAAGTTTTTCCAAAACTCAAAGCTGAAGGCTGGAATGGCTATTGGATTGATGCCGCATCGACATTACGTATGGCAGATGATGCCATCATCGTACTTGACCCAGTGAATGCGCAAGTTATCAAAGATGGTTTAGCCAAAGGCACTAAAACATTTGTCGGTGGTAACTGTACGGTTTCTCTTATGCTGATGGGCTTGGGTTCACTCTTCCAAAACAATTTGGTGGAATGGATGAGCGCGATGACTTATCAGGCAGCATCGGGTGCAGGTGCACAAAACATGCGCGAATTACTCACGGGTATGGGTTATTTATATAACAATACCAAAGAGTTACTGGACGATCCTAAATCAGCCATTTTGGATATTGATAGCCGTGTAGCAGAATTGCAACGTGGCGAAGGCTTCCCTAAAGCCAACTTTGGCGTGCCATTGGCAGGCTCACTTATTCCTTATATCGACAAACAGCTTGAAAATGGTCAATCCAAAGAAGAATGGAAAGGTCAGGCGGAAACCAACAAAATTTTAGGTAATTCACAAATTATTCCAATTGATGGCCATTGTGTGCGTATTGGTGCAATGCGTTGTCATTCACAGGCTCTCACGATTAAGCTTCGAAAAGACGTTCCTCTAGACGAAATCGAAGATATGATTCGTCAGTCCAATGAGTGGGCAAAAGTCGTGCCGAATACACGTGAAGCTTCCATGACTGATTTGACCCCAGTTGCTGTAACAGGAACACTTTCAGTTCCAGTGGGTCGTTTACGCAAACTAAATATGGGCAAAGAATATTTAGGCGCATTTACTGTCGGTGACCAACTTCTTTGGGGTGCCGCTGAACCTTTACGCCGTATGTTACGCATCCTGATTGAATATAAAAATGCTTAAATACACGATTTAAGCCCATGAGCCGATCGATTGATCGGCTTTTTTATGTACTTCTTCTGTAAAAGTTTTACATTCGGTTAACATCTCGGTATTGTATAACGTGACCGCTTTACTCCTGCTTCATGGAACAAGATGACTGTCTATAACAAATTAAAAATTGCGATTCTAACTATTCTTGCGACACAGACCATACATGCGATCACGCTTGAACCTTTACAAGTTATGTCTGCTCCTGGGGATTTGCTTTATGCTGAAATGAATTTCAGTCAGGCCAATGTATCCTCCAATTTGCAGGTGGGTTTAGCAACGCCTGAAGATTTGATGGGTTTAGGAATTTCTCATCAACCGTCTGCACAACTAAACTTTTTTGCGCGTCGTAACGGACAAGGTACAGGCGTGATTGTCATTACCTCATCCCGTCCCTTTACCCAACCTGAACTGAATATTGTACTTAAAATTCAGGAAGGTCATGGTACGCGATTACAGCACATCAAACAGTCGATTAATCGAAAAGCTGTACCAGCACTTCAAACAGCCAATGAAAAACCACTTACACCCAAATTTATTGTAAGTGAAAAAGATATTGCGTTGAATTTACCTGAAAGTACGC
>NZ_CP078523.1:773282-854446 GCF_019264745.1 Acinetobacter sp. Colony158
TCTAGTGAAAATCAACATGTTGTACAACGTAATGAATCGCTATGGAGTATTGCAAATCGAATTGCGACTCAAACCAATCAACCCATTGCACAAGTCATGCAACAAATCAAAGCACAAAATAGTCACGCGTTTATTCAGGGTGATGTCAACCGTTTAAGACAGGGGGTTGCACTTAACTTATCTGCGGCAGTCGATCAGGGCCCACAAAAAACCGCTACCGTCAAAACTGCGCCGAATTCGACTCAAGCATCAGGACGAGCAAAATATCGCCTCAATCAGGCTGAAATGAACTTAGTTGCAGACAGTGAACAAGATTCCACACAAGGAAGTGCAAAACACAGCACAAAACAAGACAAAAGCACCACCGAGTTGTCATTAAAAGTTATGACAGCACGAGAAAAAACCGTTAAATTACAGCAAAGCGTCACTGAAATGGAACTGGCTCTGAGACAAAAGGATCAAAGAATCCAGCTTTTAAATGCGCGTCTGGCACAATTACAGCAACAGCTAAAAGAGCGAGAAAATGCAAAAAAGTCAGTTCGTTAAAGTCAAACGCATAGATATTTAAATGAGTCAAAGAAAATGGCTCATGCTTGAAGGGGTATAAGCATGTTGTATGTGATTCCGTTTATTATTTTATTGGTCATTGCGGTTGTTTTAAAAAAACGGGAAGCCAGCAAAGAAGAACAAAAACCTAAAAACAAGATCAATACAAATAAAAAGGGAAAAAAAGCTGCAGGAAAATCGGTAACTCGTCCTCGTAATGAGTCTCGCGAAGTTACACCTACGATTATTGCTGAACAAAAAAAGACCACACCCGTTTCTCAGGAATTACATCAAAAGATTATTTCACTGATCCAATCTGGAAATTATTCTACTGCAGAAGCACAAATTAATCAGGCTTTAAACCGCGATAATTCACAACACGGATTATATCTACACCTGTTAGATATTCATATTCTACAAAAAGATGAATTTGCTGTTGATCAATTAATTACTCACCTGCGCGCACTTGATTTACAAGATATTGTGATGCAGGCAGAAGCTAAAAAACGTGAGTATGATCAACAAAAGCAACCTGATTCAATCGAGTTTTCTGCAACCGGTTTAGATTTTCCTTCAACTGCACCACCACAAGCAGAAGCAACAGCGCCCCCTGTCATCAGTGATGCCGATTTTGATGCTTTGGTTCAGCCAGTGCAGCAAAACAATGCAATTACCACTGATCATATTGAAAGCAAAAAGCAAGATTCTGCTGAAATAGAAGCACTGGAATTTAATTTTTCTTTTGATCAAACAGCAAAACCTAGCGAACAAATACCGACACCTCCTGAAGCACCATCTGAGAATTTAACTGAGTTTTCATTAAGCTTAGAACCTAGAGAAGTTTCAAATCATCATATTGAAACAGCGCAAAATATTAATGTTGATTTTGCACAAGAATCTAGTACAGATGCAAAATTAGCAGAGCCAAGCAATCTCGATTTTTCCAATTTAGATTTTGCTCCACAACCTGCATTAAGTCCTGAAAACACCACTCAAGAAGCCCCTCCAGAGCAGCTAGCAGAGACATTACCTGAATTTAAGTTTGATCAGTTAGAACTTGAACCAACAGCAACACAGTTAGAACCAAGTGCAGAACCTGTATTATCCTTTGATCAAGTAGCGGAGCCCGTTACCCAGCCTCCATCTCAGGTTTCTACTGCATCTTCTGCCTTTGATTTAAATGATCCATTGGTTCAATCTTTTCCAGAACTTGCTCAGGTTAATGAAACTCAATTAGATCTTGATCTTGCAATAAAATATGTTGAATTGGGTGCCTATGATTCAGCACGGATTTTATTAACTAAAAATGAGACAGTTTTTAGTACTGAGCAGCGAGAACGTTCAAAAAACTTACTCAATCGCATAGCATCTTAAAAAAGATCGTTCTACCATAAGCAGTCTGTTCAGACTGCTTTTTTTATTATGAAGAAAATTGCATTAATCTATATGGGTGGAACCTTTGGCTGTGTTGGAGAACCTCTGGCACCCATGCCTTATATCCAGTTTATGCCCCAACTACAACGCATCATTCCTATAGAGCTGCATGTCGATTGTTTTTCTGCACCTGTCATCAAAGATAGTAGCGCCTGTACTGCGCCAGACTGGCTTATGTTGGTTCAACAAATACAACAGTTACAATTACAGGGCTATGCTCATTTTGTAGTCATTCATGGCACAGATACCTTAAGTTATGCTGCCGCCACATTGGCACGTTTCTTAGGGCAATCCTGTCATTTGGTCATTACAGGAAGTCAGTATCCCCTGCTCAACAAAGCTGGAACAGATACCCGCGAATTTACTGATGCACTGGATAATTTATATTACGCGCTTGATCAAGTCGTAAAATTACCCGCAGGAAGTTATTTGGCATTTCATCATCAGGTTTTCCATGCACAAACCGCGTTAAAAATACAAACCACTGAGCTGGATGCTTTTACTGGGATATTGGCCGAAAAAGACTGTGGCACAGCAACATCATCTTATCTGGTCAATGATGAAACAATATTACGTAGCCAAAATTTATCGCTTTTAAATATAATGGCACAGCCGATTGGCCTACACGCTTTTAAGCAACAATTACAAAACCTAGTTTCACATCCACCGCATTTTTTAATTATGCAAGGTTTTGGGACAGGTAATTTGGCTGTTGATGAAGAACTCATTTCACTTTTGCAACAGCTTCGACAACAAGACTGCCTGAGTATTTTAACCACTCAAGTCTGTTTTGGTCAGATGGATCAGCGTTATGCAGTCAGTGAATGGGTCCATAGCGCCAAAATATTGATCAATAATACCCTTAGCCATGCCGATTTATATGCCAAAGCATTGCAACTTTATTTACAATTTGACTCCCCAGAACTGCGTGAGCAACACTGGACACTATCTTAATCTTTGAGGTCTAAATATGCAGCGCTTTGCAATCGGTATTGAATTTTGCGGTATTCGTTATCGGGGCTGGCAAACGCAACAAGCGGGCGTACCAAGTGTGCAGGAAGCTTTGGAGCGTGTATTAAGTACCATCGCAGATGAACCGATTATTTTGCATGGTGCAGGTCGTACCGATGCGGGTGTGCATGCCACCAATATGGTGGCGCATTTTGATACCCATGCCATACGCCCTGAACGTGGCTGGATGATGGGTGCCAATAGCCAATTGTCTAAAGATATTTCGATCCAGTGGATCAAGGAAATGTCCCCTGATTTTCATGCGCGCTTTAAAGCCATCGCGCGTCGCTATCGTTATGTGGTGTATAACACAAACTATCGTCCCGCCTTACTTTATAAACAAGTCACACATATTTATCAGCCGCTAGATGTGGAAAAAATGAAGCTAGCGGCAGCTAAATTTGAAGGCACACATAATTTCGAGAGTTTCCGAGCAGCCGCATGTCAATCCAACCAACCCGTGCGTCATGTCAGTCATTGCCAACTCATTGAACATGGTCGTTATTTGGTACTCGATATTCAAGCTGATGGCTTTTTACATCATATGGTACGTAATATCATGGGATGTCTACTTGAAATTGGGCAAGGACTGTACGGCGTAGATCATATTGATACCATGTTTGCAGCGCAGGATCGAAAGGCCGCAGGCATCACAGCCCCAGCACATGGCTTATATTTTATTCAGGCTTATTATCCAGAACAATTTGAGCTTCCTCAACCACCACTTGGACCACATTGGCTGAATCTGCCTGATGCATTTGCCTAATTTTTGTATTAACGCAAGAATCGGGTCGTTACTTGCCCCCAAAATTTTCAAAATGAGTCTTTCAATATCATTGAGACTCATGATGAAACGTCTAGAAAATAAAATTGTTATTATTACAGGTGCAAGTTCAGGTATCGGTTGGGAAAGTGCTTTACTGTTTGCGCAGCAAGGTGCAATCGTGATCAATGTGGCTCGACGTGCCGAACGTCTTCAAGAGCTTGAGCAACGCATTAAAGCAGAAGGCAATATGTGTTTCTCTGTCGTTGGTGATCTTTGTGATCCATCGACCATGCAACGTGCTTTAGACTTAGCTTTACAACGTTTTGGTCGCATTGATATTGCCTTTAACAATGCGGGTATATTAGGCGCATTAAAACCTGCGCATCAAATCAGTCAAAATGAATGGGAAAATACCTTAAACACCAATCTTTCTGCAAATTTCTATGCTGCACAAATGCAATTAAACGCCATGCTTCAACAAAAAAAGGGCTGTATTTTATTTACCTCGACGTTTGTTGGGCATCGCATAGGTTTTCCAAATATGGCGGCTTATGCTGCCAGTAAAGCAGGTTTAATTGGCTTAACTCAGGTGATTGCCGCAGAGTATGGCGCCTTCGGTATTCGTTGTAACTGTCTCATTCCGGGAGGTACAGACACAGAAATGGGACGTGCTGCTGTAGATAACGAACAAGCACGTCAACATATTCAGAATTTACATGCTTTAAAACGAATGGCACAGCCTCAAGAAATTGCACACGCTGCTTTATTTGCAGTGAGTGACGAGTCGAGTTTTATGACAGGCTCAACCCTTTACGTTGACGGCGGTATTTCCGTAGTGCGGGGTTGACTCAAAAAAAGCATCCATTGAGGATGCTTTGTCTTAAGAAGAACGCTGCTTACGCTTTCTATATTCTACTGGCGTTTCATTGGTCCAGCGTTTAAATGCTCGATAAAAAGTACTTGGTTCAGAAAAACCCGTTAGATAAACAATACGTTCAACACTTTCATTGGTATTAGCCAGTAGTTTCTTGGCTAAACGGCAACGGTAATCTGACAAAATCTGCTGAAAACTGGTATTGGCTTCGCTCAATTGAGTTCTTAGGCGACGCGGTGTAATGTGTAACTGCGCTGCAACTGTTTCCAGTGTGGTTTCACCGCTTTCTAAGGTTGAACCAATCGCACGGCGGACTTCACCGACTAAATCATAGCGTGCCAGCTCCTGAAGCTTTTCAATCGCAAGTTGTTCATGTAACTGCAATAGCTCTGGTTCCGCTTGCCACAGTGGATAATCCAGAATATCGGCATCAAAATATAACCGTGTTTCTTTTTGACCTAGACTGACTGGGCAGCCATACACACGTATATATTCATCTTCTGCTGCGCCTTGATTAAAGTCAAAATCAATAAAAATAGGCTTAAACGCACCTTCGGTAATAAATTTAAAAAATCGTAAGATGCCTGATAAAGCGCATTCTGAAAAATGTCGATTGACAATATTGTCAGAGAATGACTGTTCGCCATTGGTCAAGTAACATCCATTTTCATCGACCACTAAGCGCGCTTGTAAAGCATCACTAATTAAACGTTGATAGGCTAATGCTCGTTTGAGTCCTTCACCAAATGTTGCACTACTAATAAATAAATGCTCAATCACCTGACCACGATATAAAGGTAAATGCTCACCCAAATGCAAACCAATATCGGGGTCTTTACTCACTTCTTCTGCCGCAATCCAAAAGGCATATTGCGCATTTAAAGGAGTACGGGTATTGGTATCCACCTGATTTAAGGCAACACCCGCTTTTGTTAAAATTTCTTCGGTTGGCAATCCCGCACGACGAATCGCCTGATAGCCAAATCGTAATACAACCGACGCATCTGTTAGCTGACCCACGTGACATCCTTCCTTGTATGTTCTTCATTTATACTTAAAAACGTAATTTAGATTACCGCTGATTGACCAAACTGACAACTCAATTCAGGTCATTTTTACACATTTTTTTTAATGAATTTGACCCATTTGCCACTTTGACAAGCACCATAAATTGGGGCACTGGTCTTGTTTTTTGATAAAAAATTGACTACAATTTGCGCCTTTCCAATTTGATCATCAGGTAGGCTATGGCCAATAAAGAGGAACTCATCGAGTTCGAAGGCGTTGTCACCGAAACGCTTCCTAATACGATGTTCCGTGTACGTTTAGAAAACGGTCACGAAGTAATTGCACACATTTCTGGTAAAATGCGTAAACACTATATTCGTATTTTAACGGGCGACAATGTTAAAGTTGAAATGACCCCATACGATTTGACCAAAGGTCGTATTACTTATCGTGCGCGCTAATTCCGTTTAGTGAATGCAAAGAAGCCACTGTTTATCTGTGGCTTTTTTTATATACATGAACTCACATAACTCAAATTAATATTGAGTTTTTAAAAAAATTAGATGAATTTTCAACTTATAACCTGTTTTTTTTATATAATTACGAACCCATACACTAAGGCTTTTAAAGCCTATCCTTAAAAGAAAATGGAATATTTAAAATGAAAAAATCTTGGATGGCACTTTCAACACTTTGCATTTGTTTTAGCTTATTTTCTGCCTGCACCACAACAGGGTGGAAATCTAAAGATCTTAATGCATATTTGCAACAATTTGTTGGGCAATCAACTCAACAAGTGCAACAAACCATTAACTTAAAATCCATGGGATATCAAACAACACAAAAGCCTATTCTCACATCAGATCAGCTCACATATACCGTGATACGTTCTTTAAACATCCCCACTCCAGCGGCTAGAAGTTTTGACGGGATGACCATTCAAACAGGTGCAAGCGGAGCAAATAGTTATAATTTAAATATAAAATGCGATATTGTATTTTTACTCAAAAATAACGTTGTTCAATCTTATCAATATCAGGGTCGAGCTTGTTAAAAATATATGATTATGTGGATTTAATAAAAATGCAGCCGAAGCTGCATTTTTATTGTTACCAATCTTGATGATTCAAAATTAAGCCAGTGCTTGAACCACAGCATCACCCATTTCTGAAGTACCAACCTTCGTCATGCCTTCAGACATAATATCACCCGTACGCAAGCCCTGATCCAATACGTTACCTACAGCATCTTCAATCGCTTTTGCTGCTGCTTCTTCACGGAAGGTGTAACGCAACATCATGGCAACCGATAAAATTGTGGCCAGTGGGTTTGCAATATTTTGTCCAGCGATATCTGGTGCCGAACCATGACAAGGTTCGTACATGCCTTTGCCATTTTCATCTAGCGACGCAGATGGCAACATACCAATGGAACCTGTCAACATCGCTGCTTCATCAGACAGAATATCACCAAACAAGTTACCTGTGACGATCACATCAAATTGCTTTGGCGCACGCACCAATTGCATAGCTGCGTTATCCACGTACATATGCGAAAGCTGAATGTCTGAATAATGAGCCTGTTGCAAATCAGTTACAGTTTGCTTCCACAGCTCAGTCACTTCTAACACATTGGCTTTATCGACTGAACAAACCTTACCACCACGTAACCCTGCCATCTCAAAAGCAACTTTGGCGATACGTTTAATTTCAGATTCGCTATAAACATCGGTGTTGTAGCCTTGTTTTTCGCCATTTTCCAGTTCACGAATACCACGTGGCTGACCAAAGTAAATACCACCTGTCAGTTCACGAACAATCAGAATATCCAGACCAGCAACGATCTCTGGTTTTAAGCTTGAAGCATCTGCCAATTGCGGATAAAGAATCGCTGGGCGTAAATTTGCAAATAAGTTTAATTCACTACGAATTTTTAATAAGCCACGTTCTGGACGGATCGAGCGCTCAATCGTATCCCACTTAGGCCCACCGACTGCACCAAGTAAAATTGCATCGGCTTTTTTGGCTTGTTGCGAAGTGACCGCAGGATATGGTTCACCATGTGCATCAATCGCAGAACCACCTAACAGTCCATGTTCCCAACTCAAACCTAAATTAAATTTTTGATTAACTGAAGTTAATACTTTTTCAGCGGCAGCCATAATTTCTGGGCCAATACCGTCACCCGCTAAAATTAAAATTTGTTTCGACATTTCTTCTTTCCATTTTTTCACTGTATCAGCCAATTTGCTGATGGGTCATTAAACCTTTTGCTCTACAAACTCACCCAAACCTGTCACAGCGTTAAAAGGACGACAAAAACGGCGAATGGTACGCTGACCCTCTTCCATTGCGACACATAACGGCTCTGGTGCAGACACATTGAGTAAGCTTCCGCCTGTATGTTTGGAGCGATCACGGTACATTTTAAAGGTATAGTGCTGATTCGATTTAAACTGATGAATCACATGAAAAGTTTCAGCACGATCAGGTGAAATAGGATAGAAACGAATCACTAATTCATATTGATCTGCGGGTACAGACAAATACATGACATTATGTGAGCTAAAAACAGAACCCTGTAAGCGGACAATGCCCTGCTCAAGACTTTCCGAACTTACCCGATGACTATTTGCATCCATAATGGGCGTTGTATTTAGACGCTCAAACTCACAATGTTTGACACCAGCACAATAGATAGAAGCATTGGCCCGAGTATTTCCTATCCCCGCTTGTTTAATACGTAATGTATCAACAACTGTGTTTGTGCTTTGACATGCACTCAGTGCAACTGAGCATATTCCAAGCATCACACTATGGAGAAATGTCCTCTTCATTGTCAGAGCCCAACCTTATTCAGAGTAAAGTTTTTCAACATCTTTTAGCCTGCATGGTAACAAGAGTTGAGCTTCTATGCTATTGCTATCTTTAAAAAGTACCGCTCTCCTATTTACTGCTGCAACTCCTGAAATACCCAAGGACGTGACTGTTTGGCCTGCGCTTCAAATGCACGAATTGCATCGGCATTTTGCAAGGTCAAGCCAATATCATCCAAACCATTCAACAAACAATGCTTGCGGAACGAATCAATTTCAAATGTAAATGCCTGACCCGATGGCGTACGTACTTCCTGTGCCGCTAAATCAACAGTCAGTTGATATCCTTCGTTTGCAGCGCATTCTTTAAATAACTGATCTACAATATCTTCTGGCAAAATTACAGGCAACATCCCATTCTTAAACGAGTTATTAAAGAAAATATCCGCATAACTTGGTGCAATCACGGTACGAAAACCGTATTCATTTAATGCCCACGGTGCATGTTCACGGCTTGAACCACAGCCAAAATTGGTCCGTGCCAATAAAATATTTGAACCTTGATAGCGTGGCTTATTTAAAACAAAATCAGGATTTTTAGGGCGCTTGCTAATATCCTGTCCCAAATAACCTTCGTCTAAATAGCGTAGCTCATCAAATAAGTTATCGCCAAAACCTGTACGTTTGATCGATTTTAAAAACTGTTTTGGAATAATTAAATCGGTATCGACATTGGCACGATCCAAAGGTGCAACAATACCCTGTTCAACTGTATATTTTTTCATGGTTTGCTTCCTTAGAATGAACGAACATCAACAAAATGACCCGCAATTGCGGCTGCTGCGGCCATTGCTGGACTGACCAAATGCGTTCTTCCCCCATTGCCCTGACGCCCTTCAAAGTTACGGTTTGACGTTGAAGCGCAATGCTCGCCTGGTTGTAACTTATCTGCATTCATGGCCAAACACATTGAACAACCCGGTTCACGCCATTCAAAACCTGCTTCCAAGAAAATTTGGTCTAAACCTTCTTGCTCTGCCTGTTGTTTGACCAAACCAGAACCCGGCACGATCATCGCCTGTTTAATGCTTGAAGCCACCTTACGACCTTTCACCACTTCTGCGGCTGCACGAATATCTTCTATACGCGAGTTGGTACATGAACCAATAAAGACGCGATCTAACTGAATATCTTCCAATGCCTGACCCGCAGTTAAACCCATATATTGATAAGCACGTGTCCAGTCATTGCGTTGTACGTCATCTTTGGCTTGTTCCAATGTCGGAACAGCTTTCGATACTGGAATGACCATCTCAGGTGAAGTGCCCCAAGATACTTGTGGCTCAATCTCTTCACCCTGCAAAACAACCACTGTATCAAAGTGAGCATCTTGATCAGAATGTAAAGTATTCCAGTAGGCGACTGCTTGATCCCATTGTTCATCTTTTGGTGCATACGGACGATTTTTCACATATTCAATGGTTTTATCATCGACTGCCACCATGCCCACGCGCGCGCCCGCTTCGATTGCCATATTACAGACCGTCATACGACCTTCAATCGACATATCACGGAAGACTTGTCCACCAAATTCAATCGCGTGACCTGTTCCACCCGCAGTCCCGATTTTTCCAATAATCGCCAAGACCACATCTTTCGAGGTGACACCTTTGCCTAAAGTGCCATCGACACGAACCAACATGTTTTTCATTTTCTTTTGAACAAGGCACTGGGTTGCCAAGACATGCTCAACTTCTGATGTTCCAATCCCATGTGCCAAGCAACCAAATGCACCATGTGTAGCAGTATGCGAGTCACCACATACCACGGTCATTCCTGGCAAAGTTAAACCTTGCTCAGGCCCCACCACATGTGCAATACCCTGACGAATATCATTGATACCAAATTCAACGATATCGAAAGTTTTGCAGTTATCATCAAGGGTTTGTACCTGAATGCGTGAAGTATCATCTTCAATCCCTGCAATCCCCTGCGCACGTTCTTTTTTGGAGGTTGGAACGTTATGATCAGGCGTTGCGATATTGGCACTTAAACGCCAAGGCTTACGATCTGCAAGTTGTAAACCTTCAAAAGCTTGCGGACTGGTCACTTCATGTAATAAATGACGATCGATATAAATGAGGCTTGAACCATCGTCTCGTTGTGAGACCAAATGGTCATCCCATAATTTGTCATATAAAGTTTTTGCGCCTTGGGTATTGCCTGCCATGTCGTCGCTCTCCACCGTGCTTGCCATTGGACTGGGTAATGCTAATCTTATCTTGATTATAGCGAATGTTTTACATAAAACTAATTTATCATTTTTATAAATTAATAAACTTTTTGGAATGAAATTTTTACTTTTTATTTCTACAAAAAAAATTGCTAAGTGCATATAACGCTCTGGTTATTTGTACTTAGCAATATGTTTTTGATGATCTGGGGACTTTTAGCTTTTATCTGCGATTTTTTTCAAATTATCATGAATTTTGAAAATAACAATGAGTAATTCACTATATACCCGAACTATCACCAAGCCAAAAATAATGACAAAAATAGCCATAAGAAAACGCATGCCGAAATTAGTATAGGCATAACGACCTATTCCAAATAGCATACTCATAGAAGTCAACGAAACACCCACTAGACCTAACCAATATATGATCGTAATAATTTTCGGGGTGATCATCGTATCGAGTTTAAGAAAATCTTTCATAAATATACCCTGTGCAGATTAAGATAATTTCTGTTGTATTCGTTTTTGTTGTTCAAGCAATTGCTTTTGAAGTGTGGCCATTTCCTCTTGAGTTTGTTTAACTTCAACAGGATTAGGTGGAGTAGCTGTTGTTTGTTCAACCATTTTTAAAGATAAATTGTTCATTTGAATCAACTTGTCTCTCAAGCTACTGACTTCAACACTTTTTAATTGAGCTTGTGCCAATTCATTATTAAAGCTATCAATAAAAGGCAACATGGATGTTAAAGTTTGTTTAACTTTATCGGCTTGACCACTTTGCATAGCTTTCATCATTTCATTTTGAAATTCAGATGCTTTTGCTACATTTTTTGTTGAAATTTGATCGATCAATTGTGTATCAGTCTTGATATCTGCCAGATTATTCGTACTAAATTTGTTTGCAGCAACCTGCTGACTCTGCGGTTGTTGTTCGCCTTCTGATTGATTGGCTTGTTTACTACATGCACTCAATGACACAGCAGTACAGCACATAAGTACAGTGATCAGTTTATTCATTAGGTTCCCCTCAAAATAATAATTTTAAGAGATCGCTTTTTTTATTAATTATCTAAAAACTGTTTTATTACTATCTTTTAAAGCAATAGAGAAAATAATCACTGAAGAAAAACTTGCCTTAAAACTCACCAAACAGATCGCTTTGTGTTGGAAAGGTGGGGGTGAAAATCATTTGCTGTTGTTAGCTGACTAAAGTTAAGATGATGTCAATCAAAGAACTTAATACTGCCCCATGAATCTCGCCGCCTTTGAAGCCTTTGTAAAAGTGATGGAAACAGGTTCAATTTCGCTGGCTGCCGAACAGTTGTTTATTACCCAACCTGCTGTCACCAAACGAATCCATAGTCTGGAAGAATATTTTGGAGTCAAATTATTTGAGTCCGCAGGTCGTGGCGTACAACCCACTCATGCAGCGCACTCCTTGTTACCGCGAGTCAAAAACTGGCTGAATGAACTCGGCGATATTCATTACACACTCAGCCATGAACATGATCAGGTGCAAGGTCGCTTAAAAATAGGGACGAGCCATCATATTGGCTTGCATCATCTGCCCTATTATTTAAAACAATATGTACAAGAGTTTCCAAATGTAAAACTGGATGTGCATTTTGTAGATTCTGAACAGGCACATGAACAAGTCTTGGCAGGTGATCTGGAACTCGCTTTTTTAACACTCCCCCCCCAAGGCGATGAACGTTTAAGCTATATGAATGTCTGGACAGATCCACTTGTCTTTGTAGCCGCCCCATTTCATCCATTGGCACAGCAAAAAAATCTAACCCTTGAAGATTTACTAAATTATCCAAGTCTGTTGCCCTCTGCACAAACCTATACCAGTCAAATCACTTTAGCTGAGTTTGAAAAACATGGCCTCAAACCCAAAATCACCATGAGTAATAATCCACTTGAATCCATTCGAATGCTGGTTTCGATTGGTTTAGGTTGGTCTGTTTTACCTAAAACGCTGGTGAATCAGGACTTGCAGCAACTCGATCTAAATATGGAACTACACCGACAATTAGGCATGGTCTGGCATCCATCACGTAGTCAATCCAAAGCAGCTCAAGCGCTTATTCATTTAGTACAATGTCATTTACACAATAAATCTTTTACACAATAAATCTTTGAGACCTATGTAACCCAGATTTACCGCTGTTTACTGAACTATAAAAAACCTAAAGCCAAATAGGAGTAAGTTGGTGCTTAAGCCATGCCTTATTCCTATTCAAGAATAACAAATCAATATGATTGAAATATCGAAGTACTGAAATATCAAAGCATGGTGAAGCTAAATAAAAATCGAATGATAGCCTGCCAAGATGGAGCCTCAGCATGTTGACCGAAACTTCAAAATTAGCCAGCGAACAAAATACTGATGATCCAACCCCAGCCACTTGTGCGATCAAAACATCTGAAGTTTTAAGTCAAAATACGTCTGCAAACAGTACTCGTCCGAAATTGCTACGGACACCCAATTTACGTGATCATGACAGTGCCAGCATGCGCGTGATTTTACGAGATTATTTCTTAAATACTTTTGATACTTATGAATGCCTATTTGAATGTCTGGCGAGTGATGAGGCATTTTATAAAAAACCAATTTCCTTACGCCATCCCCTGATTTTTTATTACGGGCATACTGCGACTTTTTTTGTGAATAAACTGTTATTGACCCGCATGATTGAACAGCGGGTTGATCAGAAAATGGAATCGATGTTTGCGGTCGGCGTCGATGAAATGAGTTGGGATGATCTGGATGATACCCATTATGAATGGCCAACGCCCCAACAAGTCAAAGCCTATCGCGATAAAGTCCGTCACCTCATATTAGATTTAATCGAACATGCACCACTGACTATGCCTATAGACTGGAATCATCCGTGGTGGGCGATCATCATGGGGATTGAACATGAGCGGATTCATCTGGAAACCTCTTCGGTTTTAATTCGCCAACATGATCTAAGTTTTGTAAAACCGCATCCAAGCTGGCAAGCCAATACACAAAGTCGTCATCCACCCGAAAATATGCTGCTTAAAGTATCTGCGGGAAAAGTCTTACTCAATAAAGAAAAACAGGATGCGTACTATGGCTGGGACAATGAATACGGTCAGCATGAAGCAGAGATTGAGGAATTTGAAGCCTCAAAATATCTGGTCAGTAATCAGGAATATTTAAATTTTGTTGAGGCACACGGCTATCAAACCCCTGAATACTGGCTAGAAGAAGGTCGATCTTGGCTAGAATTTAGCCAAGCGAGTCATCCTACTTTTTGGATCAAGAAAAAACAGGGTTGGTTTCTGCGTCTGATGACCGAAGAGGTGCCCATGCGCTGGGATTGGCCTGTCGAAGTCAACTACCATGAAGCTAAAGCATTTTGTCTCTGGAAAAAAACAACGAGTGGCTTAACTGTTCGTTTACCGACAGAGGATGAATGGTATCGTTTGTATGATATTGCAGGTTTAAAAGAACTCAATGACCATCCTGCCGACTCCAATTTACATCTGGACTATGCTGCCTCCTCCTGTCCGATTGATCAATTTCAACATGGCGATTTTTTTGATGTGCGAGGTAATGTCTGGCAATGGACAGAAACCCCGATTTATCCATTTGAAGGTTTTGATGTTCATCCGATTTATGACGATTTTACTACGCCCACTTTCGATGGGCGGCACAACTTAATTAAAGGCGGTTCGTGGATTTCTTGTGGGAATGAAAGTTTGTCTTCTTCCCGATACGCATTTCGCCGTCATTTTTTCCAACATGCAGGATTTCGCTACGTGGTTTCCGAACAAAATGCTATACATCCAGACTCTCACTATGAAACTGATCAATTGCTGTCGCAATATGCCGAATTTCATTATGGCGATGAATATTTTGGTGTCAAAAACTTTTCCAAAGCACTGGTTGATTTAGCCATTCAAACCTTGGGAGATCGACCCAAAATACAAGCACTCGATATCGGCTGCGCGCTTGGTCGCGCGAGTTTTGAATTAGCTCAACATTTTGAATATGTAACGGGCATTGATTTTTCAGCACGTTTTATCCAACATGGTGTACAACTCGCCAAAGGAGAAACTTTGCGTTACACCCTGACCACTGAAGGTGAATTAGTCGACTATAAGTCCTGTGCCTTACGTGATTTAGGTCTTGAATCTATTCAAGATCGGGTTGAGTTTTATCAAGGAGATGCCTGTAATCTCAAACCTCATTTTACCGCTTATGACTTTATCTTCGCGTCCAACCTCATTGACCGTTTATATAGTCCAAGTAAATTTTTAAAGCAGATTCATGAACGTTTAAACATTGGCGGTGTGCTGATGCTTGCCTCACCTTACACATGGCTAGAAGAGCATACCCCACGCGAAGAATGGATTGGCGGGTTTAAAAAAGACGGCGAGAATTTCACCACACTGGATGGCTTACATGAATTATTAGATCAACATTTTCGTTTGATTTCCCCACCACAAAAAACGCCTTTTGTAATTCGAGAAACTGCACATAAGTTCCAACACACTTTATCGGACGTGACATTTTGGGAACGTATCAAGGAATAGGAAATAAAATGCTCAACCCATAAGGGTCATCGTGACAGGCGACATGGATGTCGCCACGCTGGATTGCGGTTGCAGGGATGCATCGTCAATCCAGCAAAAGATTTTTGTTACTTTTCATCTTTGAAAAGTAAGGTAAACATAAAAATAGACAACCTCGATCCAAATCTCAAAAATCTAGAAACTCTTTAGCTGATCAAAATATAAACTAAAGCTATATCTAGACTGAAAACTTAAATCGACCAATCCTGAACTTCCCATCCTTTCTCTTGCGCCAATGTCTCTAAACGATCGTCTGGATTTACCGCAATCGCATGCGTTGCATATTCAAGTAAAAATCGATCATTGATTGAATCTGAATACGCCCAAGATTCATTTACTTGACGACCATCTAACCATTGATCCAGACGAAGCAATTTACCTTGTTGATAACATGGTAATCCTGCGACCTTGCCTGTATAAGCGCCTTCGACCACTTCGGCATTGGTGGCAATAATGTTTGTAATCCCAAACTCACGAAAAATAGGCGCAGTGATAAAATCACTGGTCGCAGTAATCCCCACAATCTCATGCCCCAAGGCTTTATGATGTTCAATCGCTGCAAAACCTTGTGGACGCATTTGTGGGCGAATCACCTTTTGCATAAATAACTGATGCAATTCGGTTAAATAGGCATTGTCATGCCGAGTCAAAAACTGAAAAACAAACTCATTATAAGCAATCGGGTCAAGTTGCCCTGCTTTATAGTCTTCATAAAATTGATCATTCATCTGACGATGATGTACGGGATCGACTAAACCTTCATTGACCAAAAACTCTCCCCAAGAATGGTCAGAATCTGTATTAAGTAAGGTGTGATCGAGATCAAACAAAGCCAATTTCATGAAAATACTCGTTAAAACTGAAATTTAAGAAAAAAAATGTAAATCTATCTCCGCTAGTCGATAGAAATTCGTTAAGATCATAGCAATTTTAATGCATTTTACTTTGATCTTTTCGAGCTGGGCTTCAAGAGTGACCGCCCCCGATTTCAAAGTCAACGATATTGATAAAATTTAGGTAGCCAAATGATCGACTCTGAAGGTTTCCGACCCAACGTCGGGATCATTTTGGCAAATGATAACGGACAGGTTTTATGGGCAAAACGCATTGGTCACAATGCTTGGCAATTTCCACAAGGAGGAATCCAGTTTGGAGAAACCCCTGAACAGGCACTTTACCGTGAGCTGAGAGAAGAAGTCGGCCTCTTGCCTGAACATGTCCAGATTATTGCGCAAACCAAAGGTTGGCTGCGTTATCGTTTGCCACACCGATACATTCGACCGGACTCAGATCCTGTCTGTATCGGACAAAAACAAAAATGGTTTTTACTGAAACTCACCGCTCCTGCGGGCAATATTCAGTTAAACCTCTCTGACCCTGCCGAATTTGATGAATGGCAATGGGTCAGCTATTGGTATCCACTGGGTCAAGTAGTGAACTTCAAACGTGATGTTTACCGCAGAGCCATGATGGAATTATGTATGTTATTGCCGCAGCAACAATCGGCTGAAAAATCACTTCTTTAGCAAGTGATTTTTTGACTGAGTGCTGTTATAACATCACTAAGCGCGATTCATTTTTTGGAGCATATATTCATGTCAAACATGCAACTCGACACCTTAAGACGGATTGTTCAGGAGATCAATGCGTCGGTGAGTTTGCATGAATCTTTGGACATTATGGTGAATCAGGTCGCCGAAGCCATGAAAGTTGATGTCTGTTCTATCTATTTACTGGATGAACGCAATCAGCGTTATTTACTCATGGCTTCCAAAGGTCTCAATCCAGATTCTGTCGGCAATGTCTCATTGCATGTCGGTGAAGGTTTGGTCGGCTTGGTCGGACAGCGCGAAGAAATTGTCAATCTGGAAAATGCCTCCAAACACGAACGCTTTGCCTATTTACCTGAAACAGGTGAAGAAATTTATCACTCCTTTCTTGGCGTACCCGTCATGTATCGCCGTAAGGTGATGGGTGTATTGGTGGTTCAAAATAAAGAACCTCAGGATTTTAGCGAAGCCGCTGAGTCATTCCTCGTGACGTTATGCGCTCAACTTTCAGGGGTGATTGCACATGCCCATGCGGTGGGTAATATCGATGTCTTTCGTAAACCAACTTCTGGCGCTGCCTATAAAACTTTTCAAGGTGTTTCTGGCGCGGGAGGTATTGCCTTAGGTCGGGCGATTGTGCTTTATCCCCCTGCGGACTTGGCAGCCGTTCCTGATCGTGAAGCCGAAGATATCAGTGATGAATTACAACTTCTAGATCAAGCCATTCTTTCAGTACGCACTGAAATTCAATCGCTTGATGAAAAGATGCAAGACTCACTGATGTCAGAAGAACGCGCACTCTTTAGCGTATTTTTACGCATGCTAGATGAAAATGCGCTGCCTGCCGAGATTAAAGAACTGATTCGGGCTGGAAACTGGGCGCAAGGTGCGGTACGCCGTGTGATTGATAAACACATCAGTCTGTTTGCGCAAATGGAAGATGATTATCTGCGTGAACGCGTTTCAGATTTAAAAGATCTTGGGCGACGGATTTTGGCCTCATTACAGGAAGCCGATTCTAGTCATCGTGAAATTAGCCCAGACAGTATTATTATTGGTGAAGAAATCAGCACAGCCGCACTGGTAGAACTGCCTGTCGATAATATTGCTGCCATTGTCACCACAGAAGGCGCGGCAAATTCACATATGGTGATTGTGGCACGTGCTCTCGGAATTCCGACCGTAGTTGGTGTGACCGAATTGCCGATTAACACCCTTGATGATGCAGAAATGATCGTCGATGCCTATCAGGGACGTGTTTTTATCAATCCCCCACGACGGATGCGCCAACGTTATAAAGAGATTCAAAAAGAAGAAGAACAAATCGCCAAAGATTTAAAACAGTACGAAACCCGCGATGCGATTACACCTGATGGTGTTGCAGTCCGTTTATATGTCAATACAGGCTTAATGATCGATGTGGTTCGCGGCGTACAACGTGGTGCCAAAGGCGTGGGCTTGTACCGCAGTGAAATTCCATTTATGTTGCGTGATCGCTTCCCAGGCGAAGAAGAACAACGCGCCATGTATCGTCAGCAACTCAGTCACTTTGCCAACAAACCTGTGACTATGCGTACACTGGACATTGGTGCAGATAAAGACTTACCTTATTTTAGTATTGAAGAAGAAAACTCGGCACTTGGCTGGCGTGGTTTACGCTTTACCCTTGATCATCCAGAGATTTTCTCGACACAGGTTCGCGCCATGCTCAAAGCAAGCATTGGCTTAAATAACCTGCATATTTTATTGCCAATGGTGACGAGCGTCAGTGAAGTCGAAGAAGTCTTGTATTTATTGGAACGCGACTGGATCGCCGTACAAGAAGAAGAACAGGTTAAAATTACCAAACCCAAAATTGGGATTATGGTCGAAGTTCCAAGTGTACTGTTACAGATCGATGAGTTTTCAGAATTGGTCGACTTTTTCTCTGTGGGATCAAATGACCTGATTCAATATCTACTGGCGGTTGACCGTAATAACCCTCGCGTTTCTAGCGTGTATTCACACTTTCATCCATCGGTATTACGTGCTTTGCAACGTCTGGTGAAAGAATGCCATAAATATGAAAAGCCTGTGAGTATTTGTGGCGAAATGGCAGGAGATCCTTTCTCGGCAATTCTATTGATGGCCATGGGTTTCAATACACTCTCCATGAGTTCGAGTAATATTTTACGGGTACGTAAAGCCATTTGCCATGTACCTATGAGTGATGCAGAAAAGTTACTGAGTGAAGTGGTTAAAATGAATAATCCATTGATGGTTAAAAGTTGGATGGAATATTATTTTAAAAAGCATGGTTTGGGCGATATGGTTAAATCTAATCGTTTATCCGTTTAAATTGACCCAACTAAGATTCTGATAAATAAGGGCACATCGATTGTGCCCTTATTTTTTACTTCAATTAAGCGTTTTTTAGATTGGTAAGCTACGCTCTAATATCTGTTGTACTATTCTTGCGTCTGGATCTGTTTCTGGCATTAAAATTAATCCTGTCACACGACCATGAAACATACTATAACGCGACTGGATAAAAGTATTTGCAACTTCATCAGGTGCATAACGTTTTAATAATACAGCCTGAGCGAGTATCACTAAACGACTCACAAAACTTCTTGCCATAAATTGCAGTTGTTCAGGCGATTGTTTTAAGACATCCAATAATTGATTCACTTCATTGTGCAGTTGTGGCACCTGCGAGGTCACGTCATAAAAAGATTCAAATAAAGTCTGAATCGATGCTGGATGACGTTGAATCGCGCGTAATACATCCAGACACATGACATTACCCGAGCCCTCCCAAATTGAATTGACAGGGGCTTCTTTAAATAGTCGTGCCATCATTCCAGTTTCGACATAACCATTACCACCAAACACTTCCATCGTCTCACCTGTCAGTTCAACGGCACGCTTACAAATCCAGAATTTTGCAGCAGGGGTCATGATACGCGCCCATGCCTGTGACAGATCATCCTGATCTTGATAACTCGCAGCTAAATGCATGCTGAGTTGGACTGCTGCTTCACTTTCTAAGGCCAAATCTGTCAAAACAGCCTGCATTAAAGGCTGATCAGCAAGGACTTTGCCAAATGCCTTGCGCTGACGCGTATAAGCAATACATTGCACCAAAGCCTGACGCAAAATGGCAGAACTTCCCACGACACATGTCAACCGAGTATATGCTGCCATTTCTATGATGGTCGGAATACCTCGCCCTTCCTCTCCAATCATAATGCCCCATGCATCATGAAACTCAACTTCACTGCTTGAATTACTACGATTCCCTACTTTATCTTTAAGACGCTGAATATGTACGCTGTTTTTTGTGCCATCTTCTAACCAACGCGGCACATAGAAACAACCTATTCCATCTGTCGGGGTTTGTGCAACCACTAAATGTGCATCCGACATCGGGGCTGAAAAAAACCATTTGTGCCCTGTGAGTAAATATTCCTGCCCCCGACCAGACCTTGCAATCGGTTTTGCCAAAGTTTGATTGGCACGAACATCTGAGCCACCTTGTTTCTCAGTCATGCCCATGCCAATCCAGATCGATGATTTTTCTGAAATGGGCACATCACGCTCATCATAATTTGTCGATAACAGCTTTTCTCCTAACTGTTGCCACAACTTCGGCTCACGCTGTAATAATGGAATACTGCCTAAAGTCATGGCATTTGGACATAAATTTCCACATTCCACTTGTCCACTCAGATAAAACCGTGCAGCCCAATCAACCCAATTTGTCTTAGACTGCGCGGCAATAAACGGATGCGCATGTACGCCATATTGACGATTTAACTTCATCCATGCATGCCATGCGGGATGAAATTCCAGATCATCGATACGACGACCGCGCGCATCAAAAGCGTGTAATTCTGGCGTATGCCGATTGGCTTGATCAGCCCATAGATAGGCCTGAGTAGTGCCCACTTTCTCGCCCAATTCTACAAGCAACGCTTGATCCTGACTGCCATAACGCATCAGGATTTCTTGTAAAACAGGATCGGTTCGATATAAGTTATAGTTCTGTAGCTCATCAAACTGATTTTCGATCTGATGGATCATCCTTGTATTCATTGCTTATCCTTGATTATTTTTATAACAGTATAGGAACAAATCAGACCTAAAGTGTTCGGATTTAATTTATGAAAATCACCAGTATCAAAGTGCGTAGAAAGCCCAAGCAGTCAAGAGCCCGATTTACTCAGGATGCACTGATAGATAGCTTTGTTCAGCTTTTACTGGAGAAAGAAGCGAATGCGATCACGATTCGGGAAATTACCGATCTGGCAGGTGTTGGTCTCGGGACTTTTTATGAATATTTCAGCCAAAAAGAAGATTTACTCGCGCTGACCATTCATCATTATGTGCAGCGTAATGCGCTGTCTCTACAGCAAGCGTCTGAAAAAGCTCTCAAACCAAGTCCCAATTTCAATACCTATATTCAGGCATTGATCCACTTACAGCTTGAACGCATTGCTGAACACGGTACTCTCTGGAAAAAATTATTTCTTCTGGAACGACAAATTTCAAATACCGAGATTTATCAAAAGCATTATTCACAACACGTAGAGGCGTGGTGTTTTGTGCTAAAGCAACATCCCGAACATGTGCTGATGGATGTTGAATGGCTTGCACTCAATATTCATCGTATTAGTTATGGTTTTATTTCCCAAACGCTGATGGTTTCGCAACACGATCAAACAACTGACTGGGAACGCCTTGAACAGGATATTCAAATCGCCATTTATGGATTTATCCAAACATCTTGATAATAATCGATTTTATCTCTTATAAAAATAAATTTAATCGTTTTTACATTGTACAAAATACAGCGTATGTTAAATGCATGAATCATTTACACGGAATGGATTGCCCTCTTTAAGTCGATTCATCATATTGCAATACAGCGCTTTTATGTTGCATAAGATATTGACCTCAGGCATCACAGATTCGATTATTTTTTACAAAATATCCAATGTCATTTAAGGTTGGGAATGTTAGTTATATAGTATTGCTATACCCATGACATTATTAGAATTTTAATCACAAGACCCTGTTTTATGGAGAATTAAAATGAGTGACGATAAACTAAAGTGTCCAGTCACCCACCTTACTACTGATGCAGGTGCGCCTGTTGTAGACAATCAGAATAGTATGACGGCAGGTGCACGTGGCCCTCTTCTTACTCAAGATCTCTGGCTCAATGAAAAGTTAGCCAATTTTGCCCGTGAAGTCATTCCAGAACGCCGTATGCATGCCAAAGGTTCAGGTGCATTTGGAACATTTACTGTAACCCATGACATCACTCAATATACCCGCGCTAAAATTTTCAGTGAAATTGGTAAAAAAACTGAAATGTTTGCCCGTTTTTCTACCGTGGCAGGTGAACGTGGTGCAGCCGATGCAGAGCGTGATATTCGTGGATTTGCCTTAAAGTTTTACACCGAAGAAGGTAACTGGGACATGGTGGGAAATAATACGCCGGTGTTCTTTTTCCGTGATCCTCGCCAGTTTCCTGATCTGAACAAAGCAGTTAAACGTGATCCTAAAACCAACTTACGTAATCCTACTTACAACTGGGATTTTTGGACACTTTTACCTGAAGCATTTCACCAAGTCACCATCGTAATGTCTGACCGTGGTATTCCAGATGGTTATCGTCATATGCATGGTTTTGGTAGCCATACCTATAGTTTTATTAATGCCAATAACGAACGCTTCTGGGTTAAATTTCACTTCCGCACTCAACAAGGGATTAAAAATCTAACCGATGCTGAAGCCGAAGCTCTCATTGGTAAAGACCGAGAAAGTAGTCAATCTGATTTGTTTAATGCCATTGAACGCGGTGATTTTCCAAAATGGAAATTATGTGTTCAAATTATGCCCGAAACCGATGCAGAAAAAGTCCCATATCATCCATTCGATTTAACCAAAGTTTGGCCACATGGCGATTATCCACTGATTGAAGTCGGTGAATTTGAACTGAATCGCAACCCTGAAAACTATTTTCAAGATGTTGAACAAGCGACTTTTGCACCGAGTAATCTAGTGCCTGGTATTAGCTATTCTCCAGACCGTATGTTACAGGCACGTTTGGTGAACTATGCTGATGCACATCGTTACCGCGTAGGTGTCAATCATATTCAGGTTCCAGTCAATGCCCCTCGTTGTCCTGTTCACAGTAATCGCCGTGATGGGCAAGGTCGTATGGATGGTAACTATGGCGGGCTTCCACACTATGAACCAAATAGTTTTCATCAGTGGCAAGAACAACCCCAATACCGTGAACCACCATTAAAAATTAATGGGGATGCAGATTTCTGGGATTATCGTAAAGATGATAGCGATTATTTCAGCCAACCACGCGCTTTGTTCAATTTGATGAATGCTGAACAAAAACAGGCTTTATTTGACAATACTGCACGTAATGTCGGTGGCGCATTAGACTTTATCCAATATCGTCATATTCGTAACTGCTACGCCTGCGATCCAGCTTATGGCGAAGGTGTCGCAAAAGCATTGGGTAAAACTGTTGCAGATGCACAAGCAGCTCGTGCCACTGATCCAGCTCAAGGTAATCCTGGTTTATTGTAAGTTTCATTGTTAGAGATGAAGATTAACTTATTCGAGTGATCTTTTATCTAAAATAAAACAGCCAGTAAAATTACTGGCTGTTTTGCATTTTAACCTATTGATTGATCATGACTGATTTAAGGCAAAAGCCATCACATAATCTCCCACTTCGCTAGAATGTGCTGCACCGCCGACAGAAACCACAATATATTGCTTCCCTGTCTTAGGCGACACATAAGTCATTGGAGTGGCACTAGAACCCACTGGCAAACGGTACTTCCAGATTTCTTGACCCGTTGCTGCATCATAAGCACGTAGGTAATAATCCTGACTCCCCGCAAAAAATAACACTCCGCCAGCAGTTACCGATGTACCTGCATAGGTTGGCATTCCCATCGCTAAAGGAATATGAGACTTGATGCCCCAAGGCCCTAAGTCTTTTGTGGTTCCTACTGGAACTTGCCACAGCACTTGTTTACTTTTCATATCAATCGCGCTAATCGTACCAAACGGTGGCTCAGTACATGGGGTTTGCATGGCAGATGTCCACATCATGGTGACCATTCCATACGGCGTACCCGTCTGTGGTGAAGGTCCATGTCCTGTACCATCGGATGGATATTTTTTATTAACCTGTGCAAACTCATCGCGTTTTACCAACCAGAATACAGATGGAATACGGATATCGTTCATATAGGCAATCTGATTTTTAGCATCATAGGCCACACTTCCCCAGTTCATTCCACCTAAATTTCCGGGCTGTTCCAATGTTTTATTGAATCCGACTGGCGTAAAGTCGCCTTCATAGCTCATTTTTTTAAACTGAATCCGACATACCAGTTGGTCAAATAAGGTAACACCCCAAATTTTCTTCTCATTTAAATGATCAGCACCAATGGTTGGCATACCCACTGAATATGGCTGAGTTGGAGAAAGTGGTTTTTCATCTGGAATCGGGCTTTTTGAAGGTACTGGTTTTTCCACGACATCAGCAATTGGCTGACCTGTTTCACGATTTAGCAGAAAGATTTGTCCACGTTTCGTGGTTTGCATTACCGCTGGAACGATCTGACCATTTTGATCTGGAACATCCATCAATGCAGGCTGCGATGGCAAATCATAGTCCCAAAGATCATAGTGTGTGGTTTGGAAATGCCATTTTTCTTTACCAGTACGCACATCCAATGCCACCAAAGATGAATTATATTGATTCGAAAATTCAGGGCGTTCTTTGCCATAGTAATCAGGCGTGTTATTACCCAATGGAATATAAACTAATCCGAGTTTGTCATCATAACTTAAAGTCGTCCATGAATTTGGCGTACCTCGTGTATAGGTTTGCCCCTCAGGCGGTAATTTATCAATCGCAGGATTACCCAAATCCCATGCCCATTTCAGTTCGCCTGTTTTGGCATCAAAACCACGAATCACTCCCGAAGGTTCAGCAACTTCCTGATTATCGACCACCCATCCACCAATCACGATAGTATCGTTTGCAACCAGTGGTGCCGAAGTCTGAAAATAAAAACCAGGTTTGACCTCACCCATGCCTGTCTTCAAATCAACATATCCTTGCTGACCAAACTCCTGACAAGGCTGACCCGTTTTCGAATCCAGCTCTAATAAACGTGCATCATTGGTGGTTTGTACAATCCGCTGCTGACATTGTGCCCGATGATTTTCACGGGTTAATGCGACTTGCCCAATTGAACGTTGAGGTGTTGCCACACGTGCATCAAAATATCCCAAACCTCGACAGCGTTGCCACATAGGTGATCGACCATTGGCATCAAACTTCCAGACTGATTTTCCTGTATCGACATCTAAAGCAGCAATAATGCCGTTACGTGAACAGCTATAGAGCAAGTTGTCGATTTGTAATGGCGTGTTTTGATCGACCCCAGGGCCTTTATCGCCAGTTTGATAGGTCCAAGCAACTTGCAGATTTTTGACATTATCACGGTTAATCAAGGTAAACGGTGAAAATCGGGTTCCTTCATTGGTACGGCCATAGGCTGTCCAGTTTTCAGGCATTCCAAAAGGCGTATGCGGTTGATACGACTTGCCATTTGCATATTGGGCATCATGCGGAAAGAAAGCGGCAATCGCCATACCAATGAAAATCACCAGTGAGCCTAAACTCAAGCCTAACGTTTTGGCATTGTAATGCTCTTTGCGTAAGGCATAGAGCGCCACAAAAGCCAAGCCTAACGGAACCATGATCCTTGCGAGCATCGGCCAGAAAGCAAAACCGCGTTCGTAAATTGCCCAAAGACCAGTCAAAACCAGCGCAATAATCGTTAAATAAAAACCAAGTGCTTTATTTTTATATAATAAAAAGCTACTTGCTAGATAAATCAAACCGAGTAAAAGGTAATAAAACGATCCACCTGCACTAATTAAGCTTATTCCTCCAATGATGAGAAATAAGCTGGTAAATAGCGTGATGAGAATGATTAAAATCCTCATTATTTTCATACTGAAGTGACCTCTTTTTTTGATCTTTTTATTTTTTATAGCATACGTTTAACATAATATGCTTGTCACTTCGTGAAAATTTATTTTACTTTTCACATAAAATAAGAAAAAATGAATTAAACCGTTAACTTATGTCCTTCTCTAATACAATAAAATGGATTAACAAATTTTGATGAAGTTTTTAGTAGATGACTCAACTCCTGCTCAGGCTCATCACGGCTTTCATCCGTCAGTTGAAAGGTTCGATAATGAATTGCCATAGAGCGATGTGCTTGTAAGTCTAAATGTGCATGCAAAGCATCCTGTGGATTCATATGCACATAATGCATCAATTGACGCGGTTCATAAGCTCCGATCGGTAACAAAGCAATTCGTGCATCCCCAAAGCGTTCATGGATTTCCTTAAAATGTGGAGAATAAGCGGTATCTCCTGCAAAGAAACAGTGTCCCTTTTGAGTAATCAGTGAAAATCCGCCCCACAATGCCTTATTTTGATCTCGCAAGCCGCGCCCTGAACCATGTTGTGCAGGGGTGTAGGCAATGGTGACTTCATCATGAAACGGAATCATTTGCCACCAATCCATTTCAATCACATGAAAATCTTTAGAAAGATAATAACGATTGCCCAACCCCGTATAAATCGGCATGGCAAATTTCTGGTGTAGCCAGTGTAACGTTGCCAGATCCATATGGTCATAATGATTATGACTGAGCAACACACCATGAATGGTCGGCAATTGCTCCAATGCAATGCCTGCTGGACAAACTCGACGAGGACCACGCCCCTGCAACGGACTGGCATATTCACACCAGACTGGATCCGTCAAAAAATTAAAGGGGCCAATTTGAATCAAAACGGTGGCATGTCCAACAAACCAGACTTGCCAATCATCCATATCCGCATTAGGGCGATTCTTAGGTAATCCAATTGGGGTATTGATTCTAGACTCATATTCCTGCTGTATATCGACCTGCCATGTAAATGATTCACGCGTGGCAAGCCAACGTAATAATTCTTTTGATCCTTTTGCACCAGAGCGTTTGATCTGATTGTGAAAGTGATTGCTGCTCGCATGTTCTGAATCTGCATACCGAAATGGTGGTTTACTCCATGTATGTGTCCAGCAGGATTGAGTCGGCAATTGATACGTTAATGTCGGCTTCTCTTTCATAGGGTAATTCGGTTATACAGCAATAGTTTAGGGTTGGGTGTTTATTCATCTTAACGATTAAATCAAATTATGCTACTGCTCAATTTATTTGTCTTGTAACCGTCCTTTCATTCGTTGCAACCAGACCTGCTTCGACTGAGGTTTGATAAACAGTGCAACAATTTCAGGGTGAATTTCTCTAGCTTTCATTTCGATACGATTCACACAGATTTCGATATCATCTGAAGTTAAACTATCTTTAAATTCAAGGCTTAATGATGCAATGACCTGATGCGCACCTATTTGCTCCGTTAACACACCATTTGCCGAAAAAACAGCAATATCCTGTTGCGCAATGAGTAAAAGATTTTCGCGAAGCTCCGGATTGGCCGTTTCGCCCATCAGCAAGCCTTTGGTCTCACGCGCCAATAAAAAAGCAGAAATCGCCAATACCACACCAATCAGGATAGATGCCACACCATCTAATACAGGCATATTGAAATAATGCGCTGCGGTAATTCCAATTAAAGCAATAAATAGACCAATCAATGCGGCAGAGTCTTCAAATAATACAGTAAAGGTCGTCGGATCTTTACTACGTCGAAATGCTTCAAAATAACCCAATGAGCCCTTTTCTTTACGAAATCCTTTCAGTGCGACGCGCCAGGATATCCCTTCACAAATAATCGCAATGCCAAGCACGATATAATTAATCATGGGCGAAACCATTTCTTCGGGTTGGCGAATATGTTGTATACCTTGATAAATTGAAACGATCGAACCCAATGCAAAAACCAGCAAAGATACAATAAAAGCCCAAAAATAAAGTTCACGACCATAACCAAAAGGATGGCGAAAATTGGCCGGTTTTTGTGACTGTTTTAATCCATGCAACAATAGAATTTCATTGAGTGTATCCACCACGGAATGTACGGCTTCACTCAGCATCGCCGAACTATTCGTTATATAAGCTGCGACAAATTTAACCAAAGCAATGATGAGATTGCCCAATAACGCCGCATACACCACGATTTTATTTGATTCAGCCATCGCAAAACCCTGTTCTTATTTTTTCGTTCATTGTTGTTATAGCGGTACTCGATTTATTTACAAAGACTTTTCCTGTTGTCATTTGTTGTTAAAGGGTCTCTATAACGATCCTTTACCCTGAATATTAGCGTTTAAAATATATCGGTTCTACTTGCTGTTTCTGCTTGCCTGATTTGTGCTTTATACTCAAATCCAATTGTATTGCTCATATTTTTGGATTCATTCGATGGAGTTAAGACATCTTCGATACTTTGTCACTGTTGCTGAAGAATTAAATTTTAGTAAAGCAGCGCTAAAACTATATACCGCTCAACCTTCTTTAAGCCAACAGATTAAAGATTTAGAAGAATATGTCGGTGTTCAATTATTCAATCGAACTAAACGTAAAGTTGAGCTAACCGAGGAAGGCGCGGCTTTTTTAGAGCAAGCTCGTTTAACTTTGATGCAAGCCGATAAGGCAGTCGCCACAGCCAGGCAAATTGCAAAAACAAAACAGCAACGCTTACGCATTGGTTTTGTAGCAGCAGCCGAGGTACACATTTTTCCGCAAGTACTGCCACAATTACGTATTCAACACCCCGAACTGATCACTGAGTTCACTTATCTGGATGAACAACAGAATATTCAAGCCTTGATCCAAAATCAGCTCGACATTGCTTTTACGCATCAAAATCTCAATACCGAGACCATTTGTAGTCAGAAAATATTCGATGAAGTTCTAATTTTTGTCTTACCAAAGAATCATCCATTCGCCAAAGAAAAAGTGATTCCTTTACATGCCTTGGGCTATCTGGATTTTGTATTACCTAGTGCAGAACAATTTCCCAGCTTATATGCACTCATTTGGAAATTTATCCAGCAGCATGATTTTACTCTACATACTCAGGAAATGACTGATGTTTTGATCAAAATCAATCAGCTAAAACATCAGAATTGGTGCACGATTTTACCTGCTTATGCACAGAACATGTTAAGTTTTGATCTTGTGATTGCGACATTGGCGATTGATTTGCCAAAGTTACCCTTATTTATCAATTTTAATTCGCAGCAGACGTCAAACCATACAAAAATATTACTCGAACAGCTATCAAAAGTATTTTGTTCTGAGTAAATCATGACTAAAGTAAATGATCAGGGCTGCATGATCGATGAATATCACAGGCACAGTCGCCACATCAGTTCTGTGAAAATCAATAAACCTAACACTCAAATAAATTAAAACGATTTTTTCAGGAGAAACCTGAGCATGTTATCTGTATTACATGGGTTGAAAACTGGATTACAGGGGCTGAAAAGCGGTATTTATAATCGTCCCCACTTTTTTATTTCGTTATGCATTGGCGTCGTGATTGCCGTAGTGTTAACGTTCAGCACAACTTGGCATTGGTCAACAATCATTTTGTTGAGCTGGAATATTTCTGTCGGTATATATCTCATTCATGCCAAAAAAATGATGTGGCAGGCAGATCATTCTGCCATGCAATCTCAAGCTCAAAAACAGGATGAAAGTAAATGGGTGATCATGCTTTTGGTCATTCTGGCACTATTGATGTGTCTTATTGCGATTGTGATGCAACTCTCCTCGATCACTAAAAATACGCCTTTTCAATATTGGCATTTGGGTTTATCCATATTAACCATTATTTCGGCATGGCTATTTATGCATACTGCATTTGCTTTGCACTATGCCCATGATTTTTATATGGCGCGTTCTGATGGCAAAGATGACGGTTTAGATTTCCCCAAAACCCAAGATCCGATGTATCCAGATTTTGTTTATTTTAGTTATATCATTGGTACTTCAGCTCAAACCGCTGATGTGTCGATTACCTCCCGCTCCATGCGGCTACTCAATATTTTCCATGCCATGTTGGCTTTTGGCTTTAATACGACCATTTTAGCCATTTGTATTAATATCGCGGCCAGTTTTATATCGGGTTAATAGACGAGTCTAAACCTGTCTAAAACTAGCGCTGGAAAAAATGATTTAAATTTTATGCGTCTATGTTTATTTGAATCAATTGATTCAAATAATGATGTAATCCCGCAATGTCATCAACAATGGTTAAGGGCTGATATTGTTTGAGTATTTCAATATCATGCACGCCATAGCTCACCCCTATACGCGGCATGTCGATATTCATCGCCATTTCAAGATCATAACTACTATCTCCGACCATAATCGCATGTTGAACATCTACGCCTGTAATCGCCAAAATCTCTTCAAGCATCAATGGATGTGGTTTAGACATAGTTTCACTGGCTGCACGGGTAATATCAAAGAGCTCATGACTCTGGGTCTGGCTGAGAACACGATCTAAGCCACGACGACTTTTACCTGTTGCGACCGCAAGTTTGATACCTTGTTCTTTTAAATTCTGTAAAAGTTCGGCTACACCGTCAAACCAAGCATCATGCTTAGAATTTTGCACATAATGCTCGCCATAACTGACCAAGATATCCTGTTGCAAATGTGGAACTTGCGGAAACAAGGTTTGCATCACCTCAGGCAAACCCAGACCAATAATGCTTTGAGCAGCCTCGTCTGTTAAAGGTTGTTCATATTTTGCTGCGGCAAATTTGAGGCTTTCCACAATTTGCCCCACTGAATTAAATAGTGTGCCATCCCAGTCAAAGATAATCAGTTCTGGTCGTTTCATTTTTGCGCTCTCAACTGTGCCACGACACTTTGAATATCTTCAGGCAACGGTGCTTCAATCACAGGATAATCAGGAATTTCCAGACGCATGGCATGCAAACACAAACGTCGCGCTTCTGGGCCCGTGTAAACCGTTTGATGCCCGTATTTATCATCACCCACCAATGGATGCCCAATACTCAAACCATGTACCCGAATCTGATGGGTACGTCCAGATAAGGGCGAAGCATAAACCAAAGTGGCTTCCTTAAAGCGTTCTGCAATCACCCATTCGGTTTTACTCGGCTTACCCTCTTTAGACACACGGACACGACGCTCGCCATTGGCCAGTTCATAACGTAACAATGGCGCATCGATCAGTTGCTTATCCAGACTGACCTGACCTTTCACTAAGGCGGCGTAAGTCTTACGAATTTTATGCTCGCGTAATAGATCCTGTAGATGTTTTAAAGTACTGCGTTTTTTGCTGATCATGACCAACCCTGAGGTATCTCGGTCAATCCGATGAATCAGCTCCAGATACTTTTTACCTGTTGCGGCGCGCATTGCTTCAATCAAACCGTATGCGACACCACTCCCGCCATGCACCGCGATTCCCGCTGGTTTATTCACAACCAATAAGCCTTCATCTTCATAGATCACACGCTTTAATAAGCTTTGTGCCACTTGATCACTCACAGGCGCAGCAGTTTCATCTTTTGGTTCATAACGAATCGGAGCCACACGAATTTGATCACCAATATTAAGCTTGCTTTCCGCTTTTATTCGTTTTTTATTGACCCGCACTTGTCCTTCACGAATTAGCCGATAAATTCGACTTTTCGGCACACCTTTTAATCGGCTAAATAAAAAATTATCAATGCGCTGCCCGGCTTGATGCTCGTCCACGTCAAACCAAGTGACACTTTGCCATTGCTGTGTAGAATTCATACAGTATTTGAAACCCGATTATTTATTAAATTTGAGTGAAAAATAACCACTTAGACAGTTGATTTCACAAGAAACATCTATTTAGCCCATAGGCAGATGCTGCAAGGTTTGATATAGTCAGCGCACGGATACCGCCGTAAGTGAACAAAAACGAAAAATATTTCAATGTTTATGAAATTGATTTTCGTTCAAGATTTCATCAAAATCTCGGAAAGGTCCCAAAAGAATATGCCGACGCCGAAGGCTTATTATATCGGCAAAATGACAAACTGTTGCGTTTAATTATGCTTTTGCATATGCAGTTTGTTGAAAAATATATGTCGCCAACCGTTAATGTTGGTTATTAAACGTAAACTGATGCACATCAGACACGTTGCGTCATCATGACCTTTCAGGCTCAAGCGTTGATGCATTGGAACTGCCGAGCACCGATACGATGATCATTCCGTATCAAGACTTTACAAGATAAGTCTTCAAGCTCCGTGACAGTGAAAGTCATCATCCAATGCACCGCTCACTCGCCAGTGAAAAGTCAGGACTCGCCGTTAATCGAAACGGGATGAATACGCGACTGCTGACATCATCACCAGCATCATTCACCGAAGCTACATGTGAGATCAGGGAATTTAGCAGCCAGAGCAAAAAACTTTTGTGATCTGGGTTAAATAAGATGCATGATGACTGCCGACAGTTGTCCGCTTTATCGATGTTCGCACTTTGTCTGAGTGAGTCACTATTAGGTGTCACACCCATGAAACGTATGTTGATTAATGCAACTCATGCTGAAGAAGTACGCGTTGCACTTATCACTGGTAATCGTCTTTACGATTTTGACTTAGAGAATCGTACCCGCGAACAAAAAAAATCTAACATCTACAAAGGTCATGTCACTCGCGTAGAACCTTCTCTAGAAGCCGTATTTGTTGAATATGGTGCGCAGCGTCAGGGCTTTTTGTCCATGCGCGAAATCGCCAATACTTACTTTAAGGCTGACCCACGCCAAACTTCAAATATCCGTGAATTGATCACTGAAGGTACTGAACTTTTGGTACAAGTGGAAAAAGAAGAACGTGGCAATAAAGGTGCTGCGCTTTCAACTTTTATTTCTCTTGCAGGTCGTTATCTGGTCCTCATGCCAAACAATCCGAAAGGTGGCGGTATTAGCCGTCAAATTTCGGGTTCAGTTCGTGAAGAATTGAAAGAAATGTTGGCATCACTCAATATTCCTCGCGGAATGAGCGTGATTGTACGTACTGCGGGGATTGGTCGTTCACAAGAAGAATTACAGCTTGACCTGCAACATTTGCTCGACTTATGGAATCAAATCCAAAACACAGCAAACTCGGGTCCATCTCCGATGTTGGTACATCAAGAAGCAGGTGTCGTGACTCGCGCGATTCGTGATTACCTGCGTGATGATGTTTCTGAAATCCTGATTGATAGCGAACAGGCCTATAACGAAGCTTACAACTTTGTAAAAGCAGTGATGCCGCGTCAATTAGACAAGCTAAAAACCTATACATTAAATGAGCCTTTGTTTGCTCACTTTGGTATTGAAAGTCAAATTCAAACCGCTTATGAACGTGAAGTGAAGCTTCCATCTGGTGGTTCAATTGTCATTGACCAGACTGAAGCGTTGGTTTCGATTGATATTAACTCGGCTAAATCAACACGTGGTCATGATGTTGAAGAAACTGCACTGAATACCAACCTTGAAGCGGCTGAAGAAATTGCACGTCAATTGCGTTTGCGTGATATTGGTGGTTTGGTAGTGATCGATTTCATCGACATGACCAAAGATCGCAACCAGCGTATGGTCGAAGCCAAATTGCGTGAAGCAACCCAAAGTGATCGTGCACGTATCCAGTTTGGTCAGCTTTCACGTTTTGGCTTGATGGAAATGAGCCGCCAGCGTTTACGTCCATCTTTAGAAGAAGCCACAGGTTATGTCTGCCCGCGTTGTCATGGTACAGGCATGGTGCGTGATCTACGTTCTTTATCACTTTCGATTATGCGTAAAGTGGAAGAAATTGCACTACGTGAACGTCATGGTGAAGTACAGGTTGAAGTTCCTGTTGAAATTGCAGCATTTTTGCTGAATGAAAAACGCCATAGTCTGGTGTATTTAGAACAAACCTCAGGTGTTCGTGTCACCGTGTTGCCACACCCTCACTTGGAAACACCTCACTACGAAATTCAGTACAATCCTGAAGGTTTTGCACCTTCTAGCTATGAGCGTACTGAAGCGACACGTTCAAGTGAAAAAGAACTTGGCTACGAGTCATCTGAATGGCATCTGGAAGAAGCAGATCATAGTCATGCTGCTGCACCTGTTCAGTCTGAGCAAAATAAACGTAAAGCTACGGCTCAAACACCTGCGCCAGCAGCACAAGCCGCGGTTGCCCCTAAAGCTGCAAGCCCATGCGCATGGTTAGAAAATCTATTTGTACAAAAACAGGCCCAAACCGTTGACCAGTCACGCTCGGCCCAAAATGCAGCATCAGCGATTGAGCAAATGGTGAATGGTGGTGCAGTCAGTCGTGGTCAATTTGGTCAGGTGAACGTTGCTAGTGTGACCGAAACTGTCACTATTGCAGCATCTGGCAATAATGCGTATATGTCTCAAACGCCTGTAGCTAAACAGGAAGCACGTGACAATACCACTGAACGTGACGAGAAAAATAATCGTCCAAATAACAACAAAAAGCGTAAACACAAAGATCAACGCGAACGTACCGAGCGTGAACAACCACAACAACGTGAGCCAAATCAAGAGCAACAACCTGCTCAAGTTCATGAAGAAGTGGTCCAACTGTCACGCCATGAGCAACGTGAACTCAAACGTCAGCAAAAGCGTCAGCAGCCACAAGAACAAAGCCACACGCAAAATCAGGCGCAAACTGACGTACATGCTGAAGAAGCCGTACCACGTCGTGACCGTAACAATCAGCAACGTCCAAATCGCCCACATCGCAACCGTGACCAAAGTGTATTAGACAATGCCCATCAAACGACCAATAAGCCTGTAGCCAATGATGCAAAACAGGTCACAGTCGATGTGGTTGATGCGCCACGTAATGAAATGATGACGACTGCACTGGTGATTAATGTCGATCAAGCGCAAAGCGAAATTGTGGCATTAAATCCACAAGTTGAACCACAGGAATCACCAAAACAGGCTGAAAATCCTTTTGCAAATCCAGTTGAAGAAGCCGTTGTAACTGAAGCTCAACCTTCTGAAGCAGCGACTAAATCCACTGAAGTTGCGACCGAGCAAACTCGCTCACAAGTGAAACGTGCTAGCAATGATCCGCGTATGCGTCGTCGTCAGCAACGTGAAGCACAGCACTCTAAAGTAGCAGCACCAAAAGTACAGCCATCACAAATTCCTGAGCTGGCCAACTATACTTTGGGTAGCCTCATTCGCCATGTCTATGGTGAAGACTGTACCGTACTGATCGAACAGTTTGGACTTGTGCCAACGTTTAATCGTGCTTTGGTCAAGTTTACTGAGCAATATGCCAGTTCACAGGTCGCAGAAGCAAAAACCGTTGAAGAAGACAAAAAACCTGTAACACGTGATGCACAACTTCCAAGCAAGAAAGCGCTTGAAGAAAGTGAAGCAGCGGAGGTGTTACCATTGACGCCACCAGAAGCGCCTGCAACGCGTGTAGCCAATGACCCTCGTGAACGTCGTCGTTTAGCAAAACTTGCGGCAGAACAAGCGCATGAGCAAGCTAAACAAGCTCAAGCTGAGCCAAAAGCTGAAACGGTGAATGAACAAGGCACAGAAATCGAAGCCGTTGCCTCTGAAACCGTAGCGAGTGCAACTAATGTTTCTGAAACTGTCGCATCACCTGAGCAACCACTTGAAACAGCAACTCCTGTTTCTAAGCAAAAAGTGACAGCACCGACAGAAACCGCACAGCCTGAAGTAAAAGCTGAATCAGAAAACGTTTCGAGCGCAGCTCAAACTCAACCTGTGCAAGCTGAATTAAATGAAGTAACGGCTTCAGAGCAAGCATCAGAAGTGAAAGCCAATGATGAAACAACTGAAAAATCAGCCACTCAAGAGACTGCTGCCGATGCGGATAAACCAAGTCGTCCGCGTCGTCCACGTGGTCGTCCACCGAAAAAGGCCAGCACAACTACGGAATAATTTGCACAATTGCATGTAAGTTATGAAAGCCTAGTCATTTCGGTGACTAGGTTTTTTTTGATACTTTATGTCAGATTAGGTTGATTGCACTAGTGCAAAACCTTTAAAACAACTTCTGCGTCATTTTAATGTCTACGTCGTCGTAGCCCGTAGTCATAAAACTGTATTGGATAGATCGAAAAATAATAGGATGTATATGAGCCAGACTGCACAACCCGATATCATTACGCTTGCTAATGTTGCTTCACGCCTCCCTGCTTTTTTGCCCAAAGTGCCGCATATTCTTGCAGGTCTTAAGCAAGCCTATTTGCGTACTTCATCTACACCAGCAGGTTTGGGTATTGCCTTTGAAAAAGCAGTCAAACGTAATCCTCAAGGTGATGCTTTATTATTTGAAGATGAGCGCTACAGCTATCAAGATTTAAATGAATGGGCCAACCAGATTGCACATTATTATCTTTCGATAGGTGCGCGTAAGGGTGATGTTATTGCGGTGATGCTGGAAAATCGTTCCGAGCTGATCGCAACAGTTATTGGTCTAGCTAAAATTGGTGTCACCAGTGCATTGGTCAATACCTCTCAAACAGGTAAGGTACTCACGCATAGTATCAATCTGGTCAATCCAATTGCACTGATTTTGGGTGAGGAAGTTCAATCCTGTATTGATGACATTCGTGCCGATATCAAACTTGCTGAAGATCGCTTTCATTGGTTTGCAGATCAGGCCACACGTCAAAACGTGGGTTCTGCTCCATCTGGTTATGTCAATCTGGCAGAAAAAATTGATCATTTTGCCAAATTCAATCCAGCGACCACTCATACTGTTCAGGGTAAGGATGGATTGTTCTATATCTATACCTCAGGCACTACAGGATTACCTAAAGCGGTGATTTTCACCCATAGTCGCTGGACACTGGCGTATGGAACTTATGGGCATATCCTTGATTTAAAAACTGATGATGTCATGTATGTTACCCTACCGCTTTACCATGCAACGGGTATTGTGGTGTGTTGGTGTGGCGTGATTGCGGGTAGTGCTACGCTTGCTATTCGTCGTAAATATTCGACCAGTGCCTTCTGGAAAGATGTACAAAAATTTAATGCCTCTGCGATTGGCTATGTGGGCGAGCTGTGCCGCTATCTTATGGATGCACCACCCTCAGAAATTGACCGTGCCCATCGTGTGACGAAAATGATTGGTAATGGCATGCGTCCTAATATCTGGGACAAATTCAAACAACGTTTTGGAGTAAAAGAAGTCCTAGAGCTCTATGCGTCGAGTGAAGGCAATGTCGGTTTTAGCAATATTTTCAACTTTGACAATACTGTTGGCTTCTCTCCGACTCCTTATGCAATTGTGCAATATGACAAAGAAAAAGGGGAAGCCATTCGCGATCAAAAAGGTCACTGCATTAAAGTTGAAACAGGCGATGTTGGACTGCTCATTGGTAAAATTACTCGTCGCTCCCCCTTCGATGGTTACACCGATCCTGAAAAAAACAAGTCTGTGATCCTAAAAGATGTGTTTAAAAAAGGTGACTCTTACTTTAATACTGGAGACTTGGTCCGTGACATTGGCTTTCGCCATGCACAGTTTGTCGATCGTCTGGGCGATACTTTCCGCTGGAAAGGTGAAAACGTATCGACCACTGAAGTAGAAAATATGATTTGCGACTATGACAAAATCGCAGAAGCAGTGGTCTATGGCGTTGAAATTCCAAATACCAATGGTCGAGCAGGTATGGCGGCTATCACACTGAGCGATGGCGCAGAATTAAATGAGCAGGATTTGACCGAAATGGTCAATCAGTTCAAAAAGAATTTGCCAGCCTATGCTATCCCTGTATTTTTACGTGTTCAAGCAGTGGTAGAAACCACTGGAACCTTTAAATATCAGAAAAATAAACTCAAGGAACAGGCATTTGATCCGAGTCAAACCGATGAGCGTTTACTGGTACTCTTACCAAATGCAGAGGCCTATTGTGATGTAACTGCTGAGATTTTTGAGAACATTCAGGCGTATAAATACCGTTTCTAGCATATTTTTTGACTAAACAAGAGAAAATCGTGCTTTTTATAAACAGTTATTCGATTGTTTTTCAATTTTCTCTTGTGTTAGTTGAAGATCTTGCTAAAATACGCTCCATCAAAACGATACAGTGTTAGAAAGTTTACTTTCCTCTGAATCCAGTCGAGTTTGAACAATTTTTGAAATTAATTTTTCTTTTTGCGTTCGGGTAAATCCTTAAAGCAATATTTTAAGTTTACTTATCCTCACTCAGGGTCGTTAGCTCAGTTGGTAGAGCAGCGGACTTTTAATCCGTTGGTCCCGCGTTCGAGTCGCGGACGACCCACCATTGATTGTTTTGATACTCCTAGCATAGCTTAAATGCTTGCTCAGGGTCGTTAGCTCAGTTGGTAGAGCAGCGGACTTTTAATCCGTTGGTCCCGCGTTCGAGTCGCGGACGACCCACCAGATTCTAAAAAGCCTCAACACATCATGTTGAGGCTTTTTTTATGGATACTTTATTTTCTCAGCATGAATATTTCATGACATTCAATACGACCCAAAATCTAAATATTCGATTAATTTTATAAAAAATAACTGTTTTTACGATTTAAATAAATGCGTTATCTTGGTTCTCACATTAAGAGCTTTCTCATACCATTAAGAGGATCAAGACAATGAGTTTAATCAATACTGAAATCAAACCCTTTCAAGCTACTGCTTACCAAAATGGTCAATTTATTGATATTTCTGACGCTGATCTAAAAGGAAAATGGTCTGTAGTATTTTTCTACCCTGCTGACTTTACCTTTGTGTGCCCCACTGAACTTGAAGACCTTGCCGATCAATATGCAGAATTTCAGAAGCTAGGTGTCGAGATTTACTCTGTTTCTACAGATACTCACTTCACGCATAAAGCATGGCATGATACATCAGATGCGATTGGTAAAATCCAGTACGCCATGATTGGCGATCCGACTTGGACCATTTCTAAAAACTTTGAAGTTTTAATCGAAGCTGAAGGTCTGGCAGATCGAGGAACCTTTGTAATTGATCCAGAAGGTAAAATCCAAATTGTCGAAATCAATGCAGGTGGAATCGGCCGTGACGCTCAGGAATTACTACGCAAAGTCAAAGCAGCCGTTTATGTCTATAATCACCCGGGTGAAGTCTGCCCTGCCAAGTGGAAAGAAGGCGATGCAACGCTTGCGCCATCCATTGATCTGGTGGGTAAAATTTAAACCTGAGCCATCATATCGCTGAATAGAGCTTAATCATTTTGTAGACCACGTCCTAACATGGAGGTGGTCTTGTTTTAAGACTCTAAGCAACACTGCTGTTTCAACACAGGAATCAGCCAACTCATAAACACATCCAGACGGCGCGGTATATACTGCCGATTAGGATACAACACATTTAAAGGTAAGGCAGGACAAGTGTAATCACTTAAAATTTCTATCAATCTGCCCTGTTCCAGATCCTGACGCACATCATAATAAGGAATTTGAATAATTCCGAGTCCAGAACGTGCTGCCTGAATATAAGCTTCAGTATTATTGACACTTAATTGAGCCATTAATTTGACCCGCTCTTGCCCGTAAAAGAAGACCCCCTGTTGCTCGCCTACGCCACTCGGGTAATTAATCATAATATGGTTTTGTAAATCCTCTAATGTTTGCGGAACACCACAGCGCTGTAAATAAGTTGGACTGGCACAATTCACCATTGCTAACAACCCGACAGACTTGGCAATTAGACTGCTATTTTCAAGTGCTCCGACACGCACCACACAATCAACTTCTTGTTCGACCAGATTGGTTAAATGATCTGAACTATGCAGTTGAATTTTGATATCAGGATATTGTTGAAAAAAATCAGACAATGCAGGCACCACGATTTGATGCGAAATACGACCGGGCATATCCACTTTTAAAATCCCCTGATAATCCTGATGATGAGTCTGAATCATCTGTCCAAGCAGTTGATAATCCATGAGAAGATTTTGACAATCGGGCAAAATTCGTTTTCCATCCTGAGTCAGACTCACCCGTCGTGTGGTTCGTTGAAATAATCGGACTTTGTAAAATGACTCCAAACTTTGAATGGCTGAAGTCACCGTAGATCGGGGTAAGTCCAACCGTAATGCCGCTTCACTAAAACTTTCTCTTTTGGCAACTTCTACAAAGATTTCAAATTGCTGTAAACGATCCATCTGATTGTTCGTGATTTCTGAATAGTGAAACTAAATTAGCATAATTGATGGTTACATGATTCAGAACTAGACTAATAAACATCCAAAAATAGTTCCATTAAAGGAAAGAACATCATGGCGGCACAAACGTTAAAAGATAAAGTGGTTTTAATTACAGGCGGTGCGAAAAATTTAGGCGGACTAATCTCGCGTAAATTTGCAGAACAAGGAGCCAAACTGGCCATTCATTACAACAGTGAATCGAGCAAAGCTGATGCAGAAAAAACCTTGGCTGAGGTGAAAGCTTTAGGTATCGATGCAATTCTGCTACAAGCAGATCTCAGTTCAATTGATCGGATTGAAGAACTTTTTGTCAAAACTAAACAACATTTTGGTGGAATAGATATTGCCATTAATACTGTAGGCCGAGTTCTTAAAAAGCCGATTGTGGATACCACCGAAGCTGAATTCGATTCGATGAGCGACATCAACTCCAAAATTGCCTATTTCTTTATTCAATCGGCAGGTCGTCATCTCAATGATGGTGGCAAAATTTGTACCATTGTGACCTCATTACTCGCAGCATATACAGGGCTTTATTCGACGTATGAGGGCTTAAAAGCACCAGTTGAACATTATACTCGCGCTGCATCTAAAGAGTTTGGTGAACGCGGTATTTCAGTGACTGCGGTGGCACCAGGTCCCATGGATACGCCATTTTTCTATGGTCAGGAAGCACCAGAAGCCGTGGCTTATCATAAATCAGCTTCTGCGCTTGGCGGGCTTACCAAAATTGAAGATATCGAACCTTTAGTGCGTTTTCTGGTGACAGACGGCTGGTGGATTACAGGTCAAACGATTTTTGCCAACGGTGGTTATACCACACGTTAATCAAACTATCTTTTATAGGCTGAGGGCCCTCTTTCCTCAGCTTTTTTTTATGGTTGTAGAGCGATGCGATTCTGTTGATTATGCACAACATTAAAATGATAAGTAGTTTGCAACATATTCAATGTTCTGGATAAGTCCTGAGTAGAATACGCACCAGAAACCAGAATTTTTTCCAGACTAGGGTCAATATCAATTTGTTGTTGATGATAGCGGGATAACTCAGTGATAAATTGTTTTAACGACATACTATGTACCACCAAAAGCTGCTGTCGCCAGAGTAGTGGCATATCACTATAATTTTCGTGATAGATCTGTTGTGCATCAAATCTCACGGTATGCTGTGCAGCAATATCCTGATAATCGGTAGCATAACGTGGTTGGGTACGCACAATCCCCTGTTTGACGATCAGTTCAGTTTGGGTTGATAAATGGCGCACATTAAACACCGTTCCCAGTGCCAATAAATCTCCATCTGCGGTATGTACCGTAAATGGGCGCTGCTGAATATCCTGATGTGTTTCAATATAAATTTCACCACGAGCAAACTCAATACGGCGTTGCTTGGTATTGTATTTGACCCGAATCTTACTATTACTATTTAACCAAAGTTGGCTGCCATCGGCCAAAGTTAGTTGTTGTTGCTCCCCGATGTGTGTTTTATAAATATCAACGGGGTCAAAACTCAACATCTCAGGTAAATAATCTTGCTGACGAATTCCCTGCACCGCATAAAGCGCAATGCATAGCGCAAAAAGAATGAGGCTAAATTTAGTCGCAAATTGCGGTTTTGGCTTGAGTTGCTGCATGGTTTGAGCCATGACCGTCTTGGGAACTCGACCTAATTTTTCATCAAACATGATGACATTTGCCCAGACCTCTTGATGCAATACGTCAGCAGCTAGCCATTGATCAAAGCCTGTTTTTTGCTTTGCATCCAAAGCCTGTTCCTGCATCTGCATATACCATGCAGCAGCTTCACGGTAGGCACGCTGTCTAGCTCGATCTATTTTAGTCTTTAAAGGGATCTTCATATAGCAGCCAAAATATTAAAACTGGCATTATTCCATCGCCATAAAGCACGCTGCCATGGCATGGGTTAAATCACGCTTAATCGTTGAAATTGAGATATTAAGTTGTTGTGCAATTTGGGCATAATTTAAACCCTGTAACTGTGACCGCATAAACACCTGCTTTTGCCGTTCTAGTAGTGCGTCGATAATGTCACATAACTCACATAAGGTTTCGATCCATAACATCTGCTCTTCTAGAGAAATGCTATGTTCAGGATAAGCGTCGGCTAAAGCACTCAAATAGGCTTGTTCAATTTTTTTGCGTCGATACAAATTAAACATCAAGCTTTTGGCGATAGTCGTCAGTAACGCCCGAGGCTCATAATAATAATAGTCAGCGTAACGGCTCATAATTTTGACAAAAGTATCCTGAGTCAAATCGGCTGCATCACAGTGATTACTCATTTTTTTACACAGCCAAGCGTATAACCATGATTGATGTTCGCGATATAAACCATCAATGTGTTGATTGACTTGTTGTTTTGTCAAAATCTGATCGGAAAGCATCTCGCTAAACCAAAGAGAAAATAATAATAATTATCGATACTATGTGGCGTTTTGTAAATAACTTAATCTTTATAATTTTTAAAACTATAAATTTCACACAGTTAATCAAAATAAAAAAATAAATAACCAATCAATGAGCTGTTTTTGATTCTCAGGTGATAAGGCTATAAGCAGAACATCTTTTGATCACAGACAATTTTTATGGGGAATCTTCATGTCAGCAGCATCTACTACACTTCTTCGATTTAAAAGTCCTCTAACCATCGCCATCCATTCGATCATGTTAGGCACCTTGTTCAGTAGTTTTTCAACAATCTCTTTAGCCGCAGAAACAGCCCCTGTTTTATCTAAGACTCAGTCTGTTCAAATTCGTGCAGGAAATCTAGATCAAGCTCTGGCGCTATTTGCAGGCCAAACCAATTCAGAACTTTCTTATGATCCAATATTGGTCTCAGGTAAAAAGACACAAGGCTTAAATGGTCAATATACATTTGAACAAGGGATTACCCAATTATTGAAAGGAACTGGCTTAACTTTAGTGAAGCGTCAGGATGGGACATGGGGCATCATTAATTCTAAAACACAGCCGCGTGAAGTGGGTCAGTTACAGTCGATTCATTCAACTGCAACACAGCAAGGTCAGACATCTAATTCTGCACAGCTTCCACTGATAACAGTGACAGCAGACAATCCAACTTATACCTCACGTAAATCCACCAGTGCGACCAAGCTCAATCTGTCCCAGAAAGAAACGCCTCAATCTATTTCAGTCATTACCAGTCAACAGATAGAAGACCAACATCTGACTTCGCTTGAAGATGTCATGGACCAAACGCCAGGTATTTCAGCATTCAAACAAGGACAACGCGCCGCAGGCTATCGTACCTTTAGTGCTCGTGGTTTTTCCATTTCAAACTATTTACGCGATGGTATTCCCACGTCTTATGGGGCAACTTATGGCAAAGACATTGCTGCATTAGAAAACTCGGCAATCTATGAAAAAATTGAAGTCATTCGTGGTTCAACAGGTTTAACCACTGGCTCAGGAAATCCAGCCGCCAGTATTAACTTAGTCCGAAAAAGACCAACTGATGATCTAAAAGGCTCTGTCCAAGTTTCAGCAGGTTTGTGGAACAATTATAGCAGCACAGTAGACGTATCAGGCCCACTGGATCAATCAGGTGATCTTAAAGGAAGAATGGTTTTGTCCGCTCAGGAAGGGGACAACTGGCAAGACCGCTATGATTTTTCCGACAAACTTATATACGGTGCATTGGATTATGATGTCAGCGATAAGACGGTACTGACCAGTGCGTTAACTTATGAAAAAACACGTGCCAATGACGCAACAGCACAAGGATTCCCTTTTTATACCCGAACCCAGACGGGTGTGATTAATTCAGTACAAACCATCTTTGACCGAAAGGATAATCCTGCAACAGATTTCGCCTATTCAGATACGGAACGTCTAAATGTACTGGCAGGTGTCGAACACCAGTTTAATGAAAACTGGAAAGGCGTTGCAAATTATAGCTACTCTGACTCCGAAATGGATCGTGTGGTGGGTGTGGCAGGTTCGACTTTCTTTGATCCAGACAAGGATCGGATGTCTATTGTGTATGGTCGTATTTATACTGCCCCTAAAGTCCATTCTTTAGACTTGTATACAACAGGGAAATTTACAGCATTCGACCATGAACATACGCTTTCATTTGGTGTAAATGGCTACACCCTCACAGATAAAAACTTATTTAAACTGGCTCGTAATAGCGTTGCATCCATTTCAAACTGGAATGGACAACCGATTAGTTACGGAGATATTCCATCCAAAGACTTGGCAACGGATGTAGACTCGAAACAACTGGGGATTTTTGGCGCGGCAAATCTGCAACTGCTTGACCCGCTAAGATTAGTTTTAGGTAGCCGTTTGAGTTATTGGGAGCGTGACAATGGTCCAGAGAACAAACAAAAAGAAAATGGTGTGTTTACTCCTTATGCAGGTTTAATCTACGACATTAATCATTATTTATCTGCGTATGCCAGTTATACTTCGATTTTTAACCCATCATCACGCAAAGATATTGACAATAATTACCTCGATCCAGAACAAGGAAATACCTCTGAATTCGGTTTAAAATCTGAATTTTATGATGGGCTACTGAATACCAGTCTGGCTTATTTTATCTCAAAAATGGATACCTCGGTGGTTGGTGGTACTCAAGCAGATGGCTCGACTTATTATGTCCAAGCCAACGACACGAAAACCAAAGGCTGGGAATTGACCGTTGCAGGTGAAATCCTACCAAACTGGAATATTCAGGCAGGCTATACTTATACGGATGCCAAAGACAATAATGGTATTCGCTTAAATGCAGCAGAAATTCCAAAAAAATTATTTAAATTATTTACCAGTTATAAAATTAATCAATTGACTCTTGGTGCTGGTGTGAATTGGCAAAGTGAAATATACAGTCAAGTGGCAAATCTAAAGCCTTTGCAACTACAGGAAGATCGACAAAAATCCTATGCACTGGTGAATGCGATGGCAAAATATCAAATTAATAAAGATATGGACGTTCGTATCAATTTGACCAATCTATTCGATAAAGAATATAAACAAAGCGTTTATAACGTCTATGGTGATCCAAGAAACTTTACCGCAACATTGACCTATAAATTCTAAATAATCAAAATGAGAGTGTCCCAAAATCAGAATGAATGACACTGATTTAGGGGCGCTCTTTATTTTCAGGATCTGTGTTTTTTATTGCAAGATTACAAAAAAGCATCAAGTACCGAATTTAAGAACAAATGTCCCTGTTCCGTACAGGCAATACGTTCAGAAGCAGCGACAAGTAATTTTTTCTGACGCAAACCATTTAGGACAGGCTCTATTTCGGACAGGGATAAACCTGTACGCTGTTCATAAAAATAGGCTGGCACACCCTCATTTAGACGTAACGCGTTCATCATAAATTCAAAGGGTAATTCATCCGCTTCGATTCGTTTCCACTGTCCATGTTCAGCGGGTACTTTGGCGAGATAATCCTTAGGCAATCGGGTTTTTTGAAAACGATAAATGCCGTCAGATTGAGTAACTTTACCGTGCGCTCCTGCCCCGATCGCAAGATAATCACCAAATTGCCAGTAATTTAAATTATGGGCAGAAGGGTGCTCTTTACGCCATGCCGAAACTTCATAATTGATGAAACCCTGCGCTTTTAAATATTGCTCACCTTGTAATTGAATCTGTTCAAGGGTTTCATCCTGTGGCAAGACAGGTTGTGTTCTGAAAAACACCGTATTCGGTTCAATCGTGAGTTGATACCAACTGATATGCGTTGCACCACTTTCAACCGCGAGTTTTAAATCAAGTAAAGCTTGCTCTAAAGTTTGTTCAGGTAAGCCATGCATTAAATCAACATTAACACGCTCAAAACCTGCCTGTTTTGCCAGTTTGATCGCCTCAATCGCATTGGCTGAACTATGAATACGTTCCAATCGTTGTAAATGCTCCTGATTGAAACTTTGCACCCCAATTGACAAGCGATTAATCCCAGATTTTAAATAATCGGCAAAAGGATCATATTCCACTGTGCCTGGATTAGCTTCCAAGGTAATTTCACAGCCCTGTTCAAACTCAAGCAAAGATCGTAATTGTGTAAATAACCATTGATAACCTTGTGCCGAAATCAGCGAAGGCGTTCCCCCGCCGATAAACACACTGTGAATTTTACGTCCCTGAGCAAAATCAAGCTGTGTCTGAAAATCAGCCACTAATGCCTTTAAATATTGTTGTTCCAAATCCAATGACAATGCACCGTTGGGTACCGCATGCGAATTGAAGTCACAGTAAGGACATTTACGCACACACCACGGCATATGAATATATAAAGAAAGTGGAATTTGGGTAGGATCAAGTAAACCAGTCAAGAACAACGCTCAGGTAATACAACTGCATTAGTGTAACATGACTACCGCAATTCGTTGTGCCGAAGCGCGTTGAATTGATTTAGACTGAAGTGAAATGAAGAATAATGACATGGAAAAACAATGCTCAAAATCAGTTCACAGTTGCTATTCTTTTTACCTCTAGCGCTTGGGATTGGCGTTGCGATGGCGATTCAAACGGCATTAAATACGCAGTTACGTAGTTATCTCCACTCCCCTTTGCAGGCCGCTTTTTTATCTTTTCTAGTCGGTACAATTTTATTGGCATTGATGGTTTTATTACAAAATCAGCCTAAACCTTCATTGCAACAACTCAGCCAAATCCCGTGGTTTTTGTGGCTTGGTGGTTTTTTAGGGGTTTATGCGATTAGTCTGAGCATTTATACTGCTCCCAAATTGGGTTTTCTCACATTATCTGGATTGATTATTTTTGGCCAACTGGCAATGTCATTATTGTTAGATCATTTTGGCTGGCTCGGGACAGAGAAAATGCCTGTCAATTGGCAACGCCTACTTGGGGCGATCATCATTTTCGTTGGGGTCATGTTGACCTTACAGCGATAATTTTCTTTTATAGATGAGTATTTTTTGTGTCAAATGTCGCGGGATTCCGCTTTGAACTAAAACAACTGTTTCACTTAATGTGGCCGATTCTGATCACACAATTTGCACAAGCAGGATTAGGTCTGATCGATACCATTATGGCAGGGCATTTATCTGCCAATGATTTGGCTGCGATTGCGGTCGGTGTCGGTTTGTGGATGCCTGTCATGTTGCTGTTTAGTGCGATCATGATTGCCACTACCCCACTGGTTGCTGAAGCCAAAGGTGCGAGAACGCCAGAAAATATTCCTGTGATTGTCAGGCAGTCTTTATGGGTCGCGTTTATTCTGGGCATCATTGCGATGCTAATTTTACAGATCATGCCATTTTTATTACCCATACTTGGTGTACCAGAAAGCTTGCAAGCGAAAGCAGGATTATTTTTACATGCCATTGGTTTTGGTATGCCTGCGGTAACCATGTATGCCGCATTACGCGGTTATTCTGAAGCTTTAGGTTATCCGCGCCCTGTGACGGTCATTAGCTTATTGGCGCTCGTAGTGTTGATTCCACTCAATTATCTGTTTATGTATGGAATCGGTCCTATTCCACACTTAGGGAGTGCAGGCTGTGGTTTTGCAACCGCAACGCTACAGTGGCTGATGTTTATAACTTTGGCCAATTATATTTATCGCGCCAAAGCTTATCGATCTACTCAAGTATTTTCACATTGGGAAAAAATCAATCCTGTTTTAGTGAAACGAATTTTAAAACTGGGGCTTCCTATTGGATTGGCTGTATTTTTTGAAGTCAGTATTTTTAGTACAGGTGCAATTGTTTTAAGTCCACTCGGCGATACGCTGGTTGCTGCACATCAAATCGCGATGTCAGTCACCTCACAACTCTTTATGATCCCAATGTCACTCGCAATTGCACTGACCATTCGAGTCGGTATGTATTATGGAGAAAAAAACTGGGTGGCCATGCGTCATGTACAAAAACTGGGCTTAGCAACTGCGACTTTTTTTGCGATTTGTACCATGAGTTTAATCTGGTTTGCCCGTCCACAAATTGTGGCCATTTATACTCAGGATCCTGCGGTATTTAACGTGGCTTTATATTTGTTATTGTTTGCAATGGCATATCAATTGATGGATGCATGGCAAGTAGGTGCGGCAGGCTGTCTGCGTGGTATGCAAGATACCAAAGGCCCGATGTGGATTACGCTGATTGCTTATTGGGTGATTGCATTTCCAGTCGGGATCTATCTGGCACGGGTTGCAAAGATGGGGCCTGCTGGAGTTTGGCTCGGACTTATTATTGGTCTCAGCATTGCTTGCGTTCTACTTTTGGCGCGGTTGTATAGCAATAATCGTAAACTTGCGGCACAACCATAGACTTGTTTCATGTCCCTTTTCTTTTCCCTATATGAGAAAAATAAATAAKGGTTTGAACAATGATGAAAGAAATCTGATCATCCAATATGTTTGATTTAAAAGAAAATGCCAATCGGATTTGATTGGCATTTTTATTACCTATTTTTTTATCAGGCTGACTTGGCTTTCGGACTGGCACCAATTTGCCAGACAAAAGGAAGTTCGGTTTGATTCACGATCCAGTCACCAATGACTTTTTCTTTATAAATAAGTGGATTATGTGAAGACACCGTTCGAGCATTACGCCAGAAACGATCGAGTTGCTTGGCTGTACTACTCGCAGAGGCACTGAGCGCGTTAAACAATTTAGTCGTAAGCTCTAGAACTAAATCAGCAATGACCACTTGCCCTTGTGCAGACTCCAATTCAGCATCAATGTTGGCCAGACGTTCTTTTTCATCAGATTCGGCAAAATGACTGAGATAAGCCCGTTGTAATGCTTCGGCTGTAGCTTGCGTAATTGCCTCACTAGCATAAGCCTGTGCAGATGCTTTTCCAATCACTTGTAGTACTTGTGGATCGTGTCGTGCCAGATCAGTATTGGCATGACTAAAAATACGTTTACGCTCACGAACTTCCTGACTAAAGGTGTCTACCGCAGCCTGAGCAATCCCCGACAACGTTGCCAGATGCACCACCTGATAAAAAGCGGTTTGATATTTAAAACGCTGATCAAAGGGAATAATATGTGCAGCAGGCAGTTCTACTTGTTCCAAACGGAGTGTTCCACTTCCTGTGGTTTTTTGACCGAAGCCATCCCAATCATCATCAACCTGAACCCCTGAAGCATGCCGATCAATCGCGGCAATCACATGCTGCTGACTGACTTCATCGTAGGCAAATAAATCGATCCAGTCTGCAAAAATACTGCCAGTTGAATAGTATTTTTCTCCATTGACCAGCAACTTACCTGTTGCTTCATCTTGCGTAATTCTCGTATTTACATCGCCAATCTGGACAGAACCCACTTCTGTCCATGCATTGCCAAAAATATCACCCGATACAAACCGTTCAAACCAGTCATTTTGTGGCTGCGTGCTATGTGCAACTAAACGATCTTCTACAAAAGCAAAGTGGCCACGTAATGCCTGTACGATATTAGAATCGGCTTGAGCTAATTCAGTCAATAATTGAAATAGCTGTGGCAATGACACACCTGCCCCGCCATAGGCAACAGGAACACGTAATGCACCGAAACCCGCCTGTTTTAACCATTGAATTTGCTCATAAGGCAACTGACGGCGTTGTTCACGTTCTAAGGCACCTGCTTCAATTTTGTTAAAAATAGGGCGGTACTTTGCAGCGACCGCCTCATAATCTGCGCCCAAAGAAAGCTGATCTTTAATTTGCTCAAACTGACTCATCTTTTTATCCTCATTTTGTTTTTTGTTATAGACTTCTTTCATAAGTCCTTTTCATTTTTGCCTTTAGGAGAAAAATAAAGAAGAGGTAAATAATGATGAAAGAAGTCCTATGTTCATGTCCTTAACTCCACGCATGGCGCGGGGGCTGAACACCGTTTAGGTAATAATTTCCAACAATGTGATACTTCCAGCGCACAGGATCATGTAGCGTATGGGTACGTGCATTACGCCAATGTCGATCCAGATTGAGCTCAGACAAAGTTGAGCGAGTGCCTGACAATTCAAATAGTTTATTGGCAGCCAAAATAGCCACTTCAGTGGTCAACACTTTTGCTTCTGCAACCAGTAAAGTCGCCTGAGAAACATGCTGTTCTGTTGGCTCATCTATTGCCAGATCAATCTGGTCGGCAGCCAAATCCAATACCGCTTCTGCTGCACGGAGTTTAATTTTTAAATCGCCAATACTGGCAATGGTATAGGGATCATCGGTCGCACGTTCTAAACCTGAATCAATCCACGGACGACTGTATTTTTTTACGTATTGAATGGTTTCTTCAATCGCACCACGCGCAATCCCCGCGTCTACCGCCGCCTGTATGAACTGGGAAATCGCGCCTGCTGCGGTTGGCCGTTCAAAGGCTTGATAAATCGGAACGACATATTCCTCACGTACAGGAACTTTTTTCAATTCAACACTACCACTGGCAGTGGTACGTTGCCCAAATCCAGACCAGTCATTAATAACATTCACCCCTTCGGTTTCACGTGGCACTAAAGCAGCAAAGGGCTGACCTGATTCATTAATCGCTACAATTGGAATCCAGTGCGCTAACAATGCGCCTGTGGCAAAAAACTTCTGTCCATTGATTTCATATCCTGTTGCGGTTTTATGAATGGTGGTGGTCAAATCTGCGACCGTTTTACTGCCTTTTTCTGAATAAGCATTACCAAAACGAATACCCTTGAGCACCAGATCAAAGAAAAAACGTTGCTGCTCCAAACTGGCATCCAGACGTAAATGCTCTAAAAATGCCCAGTGGTTTTGTGGTAATTGTCCCAGTGAAGAATCGACACTAGAAATGGTTTTGACCACTTCCGCCAAGGTACGATATTTAACTTGTGCACCACCAAATGCTTTAGGAATGGTAATTCCCCATAAACCACTTTGCGAATATTGCTGGATTTCATTGATAGGCAAACGGCGTTCTTGATCACGCAAGGAAGCTTCTTTGGCAAATTCGTGAGCCAACTGCTTGGCAACCTGAATTGCTTCGGCATCGTTTTGAATAATATGTGCATTTTGTGGTTGTTCAAACACCTGTAATGGCACAGAATTTGCTCGATGAGCATAAGAAGTATGGGAAGAAACCGCTGTATTTAGTTGGCTCATAGTGGAAAATCTCTTCAGTTTTTTTTAGGCTATGCAAATCAACATAGCACCAAAAAAATGAAGCTGTTATAGTGATTAACGCATTGTTTATGAAATGGTTTTTGCAATACTTTGCATAAAAAATGCAATATATTTAAACCCTTGTTTTTAGAATTGATTCTAATTTATTAACAATTTGAAGTAGGCAATTTAGACTTTGTCACCTATGATCAAGACTGAATCCAGCGCGGATAAAAGGTAAAATAGAGATGGCTAAAAATACGAGTTCTCCAGGTCGACGTTTTATGAAACTTGCGGGAATGACTGCCAGTATCGCGACTAAAACAGTCTCAAGCTCGATTCGAAATTTAACCGCGGATGATGAACAAAAACTTGCGGCGAAAACCAAACTTTTTCAGGATATTGGCGTTCAAATTGCAGATACTTTGGGCGAAATGAAAGGCGCGGTCATGAAAGTTGGACAAATCGCCTCGCAATATAAAGACATTTTTCCACCAGAAGTCGCCAAAGCCATTGCCAAACTGCAACGCCAAGCACCTGCTGTTCCATTTAGTGCGATTCAGCAACAAGTTGAAAAAGAATTAGGACAACCTTTACTGACCATTTTTCAATCTTTTGAACAACAACCCTTTGCCGCTGCATCTATTGGACAGGTTCATCGTGCTGTTCTGCCCAATGGACAAGAGGTGGTGGTCAAAGTGCAATATCCGGGCGTAGATGAAGCTTGTGAAAGTGACCTCAAACAGGTTCGTTTGGCTTTACGCTTGATGGGTGTGATCAAGATTGATAAGAAACTTCAGGATAAACTTTTTGCAGAAATTCAGGACAGTCTGTCTGATGAACTAAATTATGAAATTGAAGCGCAAAATCTTGAGGTTTTTAAAACGTTCCATGAACAACTAGATGATAAAATCATTATTCCAACGGTATATAAAAACTATTCTTCACGGCGTATTTTAACTTTAAGTCTAGAGCGTGGAGAGTCGATTGAAACCGCCAGTACATGGCCTATTGAGATTCGTAATGAAATTGGTCGCCGTCTAATACGCGCTTTAGGTCAGGAAATCTTTTATTTAAAACGCTTCCATTGTGATCCACATCCGGGAAATTTTGCATTTCGTGAAGATGGCAGTGTGATTATTTATGATTTTGGCGGTGTAAAAACCTTAACTATTGAAATCATTGAACATTTTAAACATTTGGTACAAGCAGCACGCCAACAAGATGTTGCAGCAATCGAAAATCATCTGGATGCTTTACATTCGCTTTCTGAGAAAGGATTATTCCCCCAAGCGCTTTATTTAGAATGGCTAGAAGTCCTGTTACGCCCTCTCACAACGCAATATGATTTTGCTCAGAATTCTGCACATCATGATGGCGTAGCTTTAGTCAAAAAATCCCTAAAATACTGGGATGTATTTAAGCCATCACCAGACACGCTGATGGTGAATCGAACTATTTCAGGACATTACTGGAATCTTATCCATTTAAAAGTCGATGATAACCTGAATGATTTATTTGAAGAACTTGTTCCTCACTAACTGAGAAAAACAGTCAGGATATTGACGATCCAGTTCCTTATTTGACTTATTAAATGAAATATTATAACATAACTAAAAATAACTCAATTGGAGGGTTTCCCATGCGTAACGGTATACATCCTGAATATCAACAAGTGCTCTTTCATGACACCAATGCAGATGCCTATTTTGTGATTGGTAGCACTATCCAAACCAAACAAACTCGTGAATATGAAGGCAAGACTTATCCCTATGTGACTTTGGATATTTCCAGTGCATCTCATCCGTTTTATACAGGTGAAGTCCGTCAAGCCAGTAACGAAGGTCGTGTCGCAAGCTTTAACAAACGTTTTTCACGTTTTAAGGGTTAATCTTGCCTTAAGTTTTTAGTTTTATACTGAATCCTATTCGAAGCCTAAGCAACTATCTCCTCCACTTAGGCTTCTTTTTTTGACCAAAATTCGGCCTTGTGTATAAACATGAAGTTATCCACAGTTGCCACCTCTGTTCTTGATAAAAGCAATTCTAACTAAGTTTTCTTCAGCTTATTTGCTCAAATGAATGCTGAAACCCATAAATTCAATGCTATGCTTCATCATACTTTTGACTTGTCATTGAATCACGGAAAATCATGGTACACGAACTCTTGCAACAGCTTCAAAATGGTGAAGCCAAATTTGCTGATGTTTTGGCGCATATCGAAGCACGTTTTGAACATCATCCAACAGCATTTAAAAACGGTCAACAACACAATGCTGCCACTGAAAATCAAGGCAGTGCTAAAGTATTTTCTTTTGCTCAAATTGAAGGTCTGGATCAAGCACAAACTTTAAGTCTGTTTGCAGAACATTATGCTTCTGTGCTTGCAACACCAGAAAGTACAGATCATCAAAACATTCGTCAGTTTATGCAACATGGCTGGGATGGTGTGACTTTTGAAGGTCAGGCACTCACTGCAAAATAAAATAATAAAGTCATAAAAAAACCCMGACATCCWGTCKGGGTTTTTTCGYATTTCCGTTTTAGGGTYAACTCCTGTCATCCCTCACGATCCTGATGATTGACTAATTGTTGTTGTTTTACGTCTTCGAACATCCTGTTCTTTATGGGTTCATCATAGGAAATTTATATTGTGGTGAATATTGGCAATTTTCCTGAATTGATGTAAGCCAGAACTTACATACTATCTCGTTTAAGGTCATTTTTTGAGATCAGTAGATGCGGGTATTGAAGAACTAAATAGCTCTAGAATCTCATTATAAACTTTAACGTTTAGAATAAATTCAAGATTTTCATCACATTCTATAATTTTGGCAATATATCTTGTTTCTATTCAGATTTCCTAAAATTTCACAACTCACCCACATCAATCAGTTTATTTCTAACCATGATTCAAGATGAATCCATCATTGATCTAGATCATTCCATGCAAAAATCATATTAAACACTTTCTATCTGTTTTACACGATGCACAATAGAATGTTCTTCATGCTGCACAATCTGATGCCCCACTCGATGATAACCACGATTAAAATACACCAAACTTTGAGTCTGCTGACTTTGTTGAATCGCAACAATACGACACATCAAAATCGTATGTGTTCCCACTTGTTGAACCTGATCAATTTCACAATCAAAATTCACTAAAGCATTGTCTAAAACTGGCGCACCTGTTTCGAGTTCCGTCCAAAATCCGTGTTCAAATCTTTGTTCTGGGCTCAATTTTGACGAAAATGCTTGAGAAATATGCTGATGATCTGCGCCTAATACATTCACCGTTAAAATTTTATTTTCTAAAAAGTGTGCATGGGAACTTGATGCTTGATTCATACAAACTAACAATGTCGGTGGCGTATCGGTCACACTGCATACCGCAGATGCAGTAAAGCCATAACGACCAGACGCGCCTGCTGTGGTTACCACACTGACCGCACTGCTTAATAAAGACATTGCATTTCGAAAGTCTGACGCTTCAATCATCATTTTATTCCTCAATCAGCTCAATCGTTTGATCACCCATAGCATCAAACGATTGAGCTTAGATCTGACTATACCGAGTATTACCCGTTTGCGAGTTCTTTTCGGATAATTTCTGCACCTGCGCTAAGTGCTTGTAACTTGCCTCGTGCCACATCACGAGAAAGTGGTGTCATACCACAATTGGTCGATGGATACAGTTTATCTGCATCCACAAATTGGAGTGCCTTGCGCAAGGTATCAGCGACTTCTTCAGGCGTTTCAATGCTATTGGTGGCAACATCAATCGCGCCGACCATGACTTTTTTGCCACGAATCAACTCGATCAAATCCATCGGCACGCGAGAGTTGTGACATTCCAGTGAGATAATATCAATCTTGGATTGTTGTAACTTAGGAAAGGCTTCTTCATATTGACGCCATTCTGACCCCAAAGTCTTTTTCCAGTCAGTATTGGCTTTAATACCATAGCCATAACAAATATGCACAGCCGTTTCACACTTAAGACCTTCAAGCGCGCGTTCAAGCGTCGCAACGCCCCAATCATTGACTTCATCAAAGAACACATTAAACGCAGGCTCATCAAACTGGATAATATCCACGCCCGCAGCTTCTAATTCCAGTGCTTCCTGATTCAAAATTTTGGCGAATTCCCAAGCCAATTTTTCACGACTTTTATAGTGCGCATCATACAACGTATCAATCATGGTCATTGGACCAGGTAATGCCCATTTAATCGGTTGAGTCGTTTGCTGACGTAAAAACTTGGCATCTTCTACAAATACGGGTTTTTGACGCGATACTGCACCGACAACGGTCGGTACGCTGGCATCATAACGATTACGAATTCGAACCGTTTCACGTTTTTCAAAGTCAACGCCATCCAGATGTTCAATGAATGTGGTGACAAAATGTTGGCGAGTTTGTTCACCATCACTCACGATATCAATGCCCGCCAATAGCTGCTCGTGTAGCGATACTCATAGCGCATCACGTTTGCCTTGCGCCAGTTCATCACCTTGTAATTTCCACGGTGACCAGAGTTTTTCAGGTTCTGCAATCCATGATGGTTTTGGTAGGCTACCCGCAGTTGAGGTTGGTAATAATCGTTTCATCTTCAATAATCTTCTATATCCAGTTACACAGCAGCGGTTTTATTCGGATGACTTCTATCCAAACTTTTATCCGAATTATTTTTATCGGAGTAATTGGCAGCCCAGCGTTCAAGAATATTCTGGTAAGGCTTAATGAAGTTTTCCTCAGTCCATTTACCTTGTTTTACTGCTAATTGACCACGTTCCACACGATCATAGACGATGCGTGTTAATGAATAATCTGGATATTCAAGACTTGCTTGATAGATTTGTGCCGCTGATGAATTTGCATTGTAAATTTCAGGGCGATAAATCTTTTGGAAAGTTTCCATCGTACTAATTGCACTAATCAATTCAAAATCAGTGTAATCACGTAGTAAATCACCTGCAAAATAGAAGGCTAAAGGTGCAACGCTCCCTTTTGGCATAAAGAAGCGAACCTGTAAGCCCATTTTATGGAAATACTCATCAGTCCGTGAGTATTGGTCTTGTTTGTATTCAACGCCCAAAATAGAATGTTCATTGCTTGTGCGATGATACTTTCTCGCGGTCGAAACACTCAGGCAAATCACAGGTTGTTGATTAAACTCTGCCTTAAAGGTGTCAGAATTTACAAGATATCGATATAGCTTGCCATGTAAATCACCAAAGTTTTCAGGTGCATACGATGTTGAGTTTTCTTTATTATGTTCTTTAAGCACCACGCTGAAATCGTAGTCACGAACGTATGATGAAAAGCTATTTCCAATCATTCCTTCAATACGTTGATTGGTTTTATGATCAATAATTGTACTTTTCAGCATTTCAATGATTGGGAAGGTTGTACCATTGCCTTCAATATCCAAATCGGCAGAAATAATATCGATTTCAAGTGAGTAACGATCACCATTAGGATTGTCTGATTGTGCTAAGGCATTGAAACGATTATTAATCATGCGGAGGGTATTGCGCAGATTCTGCTCACGGCTTTCACCACGTGCCAAATTGGCGAAATTAGTTGTAAGACGTGTACTATCTGCGGGTTGATAGTTTTCATCAAAACGAATACGTTTAATTGAACATGCGAACTCTTTACTCATGGCAAAATCTACTACCCTAAATTCTATAGAGTCATTTATACCTAAAGACAAACATGAATAAAAACGATTTTGTTTCATTAAAAGATGAGCCAAATTCATGTTTAGAAATTTAGCCCAATTGAAGATGGATAATGCGAGTCATGTCTTAGCAGAAGTTGGGATAATCAGGCAATCTAATAAAAACTGCCCTCCCGCCTTTTCAGTAAAAATTAATTTTTCATTTTTATCAAAATCTTAGATACTATTTCAACGATCCACTTAAACTCTATCAAAGTCCGCTATCTGAAATAAAAACAGTAAACTCCTAACTTTTTGACCTATGGTCGTTCTGCATACTGCGGTAAGTCATCACAAATCGTGTCCCACTCTGCTTTGTGCGCAGCGAAAATATGCATACTCGGTTTTTGCTCAATTTTGGTATCTAAAGTTCCAATCCGCAAACGATAAAATTCAGGGGTATCTATTTTTATGCTCATGATGGGCGAACCACATTCGCTACAAAAACAACGCTGCGTGGTTGGAGTGGATTGATATTTCTTAAGCAAATGTTCGCCTTGCACAATTTTAAAATCATTCACATGCACAGGCGTATTGGTTGCATAAGCTGTACCATTGGCTTTACGGCAACGTTGGCAATGGCATTGAATAATATCACCCAAGCCATGACCTGAAACCTCGTAACGAATGCCCTGACATAAACAGCTTCCCGTCAATAATGCAGCTTGTGACATGAAGATACTCCGTGTAATTATTGATTTTTTAACCAAATTAACAGGTTTTGAGGATAACAAAAATAGTGAATTTCAATTTAGTCAGAATTTAGTTGTGCATGAACACCTTGTGCTGCTGTTCGTCCTGTCGCCAGACAAGCGTTCAGTAAATAACCACCTGTAGGTGCATCCCAATCCAGCATCTCACCACAAGCAAAAATATAAGGAGAATTCTTTAGCATCAGATGCTTATTTAATGCATCGAGTCGAATCCCACCTGCGCAGCTAATCGCTTCTTCAATTGGACGAAAACCCTGTATCTGCACGGCAATTTGTTTAATATGCTGCGCCATTTTGATTGCATCATTCCAGTCATTTTTACTGACGACATCACGAATCAAAGCAATTTTGGTTTTATCCAAGCCAATCTTTTGCCATAAAGTATTTAAAGACTGCTTTTTGCCTTGCTGTAACTTTTGTAAAATTTGTTCTTGGCTCAGGTCTGGCAGTAAATCCAGATATAAAATTGCGGGACCTTGCGTCTGCATCGCTTCACGCAAATCGCGATTACAGCGATAGACCAAACCACCTTCCAATCCATAATGGCTGATCACCATTTCGCCAAACTGAGGTACTTGACCAGCTACCCACGCCTGAATCCGCTTAAGCGGTTGTCCGAAAATGGGTTGCAAATATTCAGACCAATTGACTAACACCCCGACATTACTGGCAATAAAAGGTTGAATAATCGATGCATCTAACCAGTTTTGCCATTTTCCATCACTTCCCAGTTGTGGCCACGACACCGCCCCACACGCCATTACAATCGCATCAGCCGTAATGTGATTCTGCTGTTGTTGCACTAAATCCAGAACTGTCAAAGACTGATTCTGTATTGCCAAGACTTGATGACGATAATGAAATTTTACCTCACGCTCATGCAACCGCTTAAGCCATGCGCGTAATAATGGCGCGGCTTTCATCTCGTTTGGGAAAATCCGTCCTGAACTACCAATGTACGATTCAATCCCTAAACCTTTCATCCACGCTTGAATGGTTTCGGCATTGCAAGTTTCAAGCATTGGGCGCAACCAGTTGGCATGATCATAGCGTGATATAAAATGATCTAAATCTTCAGCGTGGCTGATATTAAGCCCTGTTTTTCCCGCCATTAAAAACTTACGTGCTGCCGATGGCTTTTGCTCGTAGATGGTAATGTCATAATCACCCAGTTCAGACAAAACTTCGGCACAGGCTAGTCCCGCAGGACCTGCACCGACAATTACAACCTGCTTACTCGGCATGGGTTTGCCCTTGCAATGGCAAAAATTCATCAAACCGAGTCTGATAGCTTTCAGGTTTAGTGATGATGAGCTGTTGGCAAAGTTCAGCACGCTCTAGATATTTGATCTCAAAATGGGTACGTGCCGAATCAGATGTAATGCGCTGTTTAACGTAAGGCAAATGCCAGAGGTGTAAAAGTTGCTGTTCCGCTTCATCAATATAATCTGGAATATTACTAGCAAGCGTAATCGTACCTTGCGGTTTTAAACGTGACAGCAAAAATTCAAAAAACGGCATATTCAGCCAGCGCTGTGCAGGATTATGCGGTTCAGGATTTGGGTATAAAATAAAAAAATGTTCAACTTGCTGAGGATAAAGCGCATGGACGATCCACGGCAAAGCATCCGCATGGATGGGATATAAATTATCTCTAGGTTCCAATCCTTTTTGTTTCTGCATCGCCAAAAATTTTTCTTTGGTGCGCTCGATTGCAAACAATGTTTGTTCTGGATGTTCACCACTAAATAACAAGGCATGCTTGCCCTTACCCGCACCAATTTCAACACAAATGGGGGTATTTTCAATGGAACTAAAATCACGCGGCGCCTGCATGCGCTGGGCTTGAAATTGACGAATCGAGATAATCACAGCAAACTATTCAAACTAGGTATTGAAATCAGGCTAAGTCTAACAAGTGATTTGAGCTTTGCCTAATATCTTGATGATGAATTTGAGGATTTTACTATGCCACGCACATTTCCCTGTCCCCGTTGTGGAGAACCCTCTGTCTGGGAAGGCAATGAGTTTCGTCCCTTTTGTTCAGAGCGTTGTAAACTGATTGATCTGGGCGCATGGGCCAATGAGGACTATAAATTACAGACTCAAGATGCTCCAACATCGGAAAATGGCAACCCTTATGATTACGATAGCTAAGCTGCTATACCCGCCTCGATGGTCATCTTTCGTTGCAAAATTTACTCAAAATCGTGCAATTAGCAAACAAAATTAAACACACAGGGCTTAAAGTACTCGTCAATAATATGGCTCTTCTCACAATAGGAGAATTTTGATGCTTTTGTTGAGATTACTTTTCGCTGTTTTTGCTATTTGCTGTTTAATCTTCCTCGTTTTAGGTTTTATGGCTTCAGATGCCGTTTTATTTGTTATTGCCGTATTATTTGCAGTTGCAAGCATTTTAATTGCACTGGAAGCCAAACAGCGTTTCCATAGCTTATTTCACTCTTGACGTCTGGGACAATGATTGCAAGTTCAATCATTGTCCTTTTATTGTATCTCTTTTAACCTGCTTTACCTGCAACAAAAGGATTAAATTGTTTTTCATAGCCAATGCTGCTCATCGGCCCATGTCCTGAAATAAACTGTGTATCATCGGGTAGACTAAAACATTCACGTTGAATCGAGTCCAGTAGTTGTTGGTGATTGCCTTTCGGAAAATCTGTACGCCCAATCGAACCCTTAAACAACACGTCTCCTGTCCATAATAATGCATGTTGTTGGTTATAAAACATCACATGGCCTGGTGTATGTCCAGGCGCAAATCGCACTTCAAACTGATGCTCACCTAATGCCAAAACTTCGCCACCTTCAAGCCACTGATTCACATGTACAAGCTCAGGAATTGGAAATCCATAACGTTGCGACACTTCCTGAATCATATCTAGCCAAAATTGATCCTCTTTGTGCGGGCCAATCACAGGAATACTCCAGATTCTAGCTAATTCACCAACTGCCCCTGCATGATCAAGATGTCCATGGGTCAACCACAATGCTTTGACCTTTAAGCCAAGTGCTTCGACTTCTTGTCTTAGTTTGGCTGCATCTCCCCCTGCATCAATTAAAATTGCGTCTTTAGTTTCGCTGTCCCAGACAATAGAACAATTTTGAGCGAAAGCCGTTACAGGAACTATTTTAACTTGCAGCATAACAACCTCTGGCGAAACATCATGATGTTTTATTGGGCTAAGGTGATTTCAAGCGCATTTAAATGGGCTTGAACCAGTTGGCGGAGTAATTGTAGATGGGCATCTGAGTCGTTTAATGCAGGAATGTACTGATAAGACTCACCACCAGCATTCAAAAACAATTCTGCATTTTGAATCGCGAGTTCTTCTAAGGTTTCCAGACAATCCGCAGAAAAAGCAGGGCTTAGAATCTGAACAGATTTAACCCCCTGCTCTGCCCATTGAGTAAGCAATTGATCGGTATAAGGTTTAACCCATTCCTGTTTACCAAAGCGCGATTGAAAACTAATGGCCCATTGATTGTGTTCAAGCCCCAGTGCTTGGGCAACTAAACGCGCGGTTTCCCGACATTGATCTGCATAAGGATCACCTTTATCAGCATACGGCTGGGGAATTCCATGAAAAGACATTAATAATTTTTCTGCTGTCCCATGCTGATTCTGAAAATCCCGAATACTTTTCACTAGCGCCTGAATAAATAAAGGATGGCGATAATATTCTTTAACAATGCTTAAGCCCGGTAAATTACGTTGCTGTGGAATCCATTTGGCAAAAGCATCATAAAGCGGTGCCGTTGAGGTCGCAGAATATTGCGGAAATAAAGGCAATAATAAAATATGATCCTGAGGAGATTGCGCCAATTGTTGCAATAATGAGGTGATTCCCGGTTGACCATAAGTCATGGCAGGAACCACCCTTAAATCAAACTGCGGATAAGCATCCGTAAGATCAGATTTCAAACGTTCAGTCTGCGCAAAAAGAATTTCTCGCATGGGTGAATCTTTACGCCAAACTGTTGCATAGGCATGCGCCACACGTTTAGGACGAAAAGGCAGCACAAAACAGCGTAGAATAATTTGCCAAAGCAGTGTGGGAATTTCAATCACCCGTGAATCTGACAAAAACTGTTTTAAAAACTGCCTCACTGCTGGAACAGTGGCTGCATCAGGAGTTCCCAAATTGGCTAAAATAACAGTCACTTTTGGCTTAGATGCAGTAGACATTCTTTTTCCTGTTCAATGCGTACATGAAAATCTGTTGAGTACGCTTACTTTAACAGTTTTATGGCTTTTTCAAAATAAATGACTAATTTGTTTTTATTTGCGTCGTGCGTAGATATTCTGGCTGTTGAGTTTCCAGTAATTTCAAAGCCTTAGGTGTAAGCTGCCACAATAAACGTTGACGCTCATCACGACCAGCGGGGACAATCCAGTCATTTTGTCGCATCTGCATTTTAATATGATGTAATGCACGGATATTAATTTGCGAACGCGCAACTGCATGTGCTCGCGGTAAGACTAACCTTGCATCTTCGAGCCCCGTTTCATTCAGATAATCATTAATCCTTTTAGAAAAATATTCCTCAGGTGTCGGGATTTTAAAGACCACACTTAAAATGGATAAAATCTGCAACCAAGTCAGCTTACGTTCAGGTTTGAGTTCCTGAAAATTACCATCCTGATAGGCATGAACACGGTATTCAAAAGAGTAAATTTCATTGGTATACACTCTTGGCATTGCGACCAAAGGATCATTTTCACGCTTACCTTGCTCGGTTTCCAGACGAGTGACTTTAGCGCGTAAACTATCAATTTCATCTTGTAAAACTTGGGTATTTTGCGGTCTGACCCACCCCAATACAGGATAACGTTCCAACATTTGAGACATATTGAAACGCACCGCCAGTTCTAAGTCGCGCAGGCTGTGATAACAAAAAACCTGATCGACCTCTTGTTGAAGCTGTTTACGAAATTCATGAAATTTTTCTTTTAATTCTGGTTTGCTATCCTGCAACGCAGCATCACGGCTTTCTGGCGCATCATGCATAAAGACAATGATCGGTTTTTGTTTGGTTACGGCATAAATATATTCAAGATGTAGATAACTCACTCCTGAAACTGATTGTTCACCGTACTGACTACCAAGCAATAATACAACATAATCACAATCGTCAATTTGACGACGCGCAATGGAGGTACTCAGTGGTGTACGTTGCTCAAGCCCCCATGAAAAAAATCCCATTCCGATGAGTGTCTGTGCCAATACCATACGTTCTGGTTGCATTTCTGCACCAGAAGTTGAAATAAACACTTGATAACGCTTATCCAGCATGGTTATCCCCTAAAATTTAACATTCCTCATCACGTTCCGTGTGATGTAAAAATATATAACCTCAAATTTAGATCTAAAATTTATGCAATCATCGCCATATTGTTCAATCATCAATATTGTGAATACGCCAAGTCATATGATCTTTAATCATATGTTTTAACACAAACTTTAACTCATCTGCATTATTTCCGCTGACAAAACACTCAATTTGTAGATGATTCTGACGCATTTCGTCAAATAATAACTCATTTTTAATCAAAATGCGGGCTGTTTGCCTCGCCACCGCTAAACCTGAGTCAATTAATGTCAGTTTCTGCCCAAAAAGATGAGTAATTGCTTCATTTAGAAACGGATAATGAGTACAGCCTAACACCAAGAAATCTGCATGCTGATCCACGACAGGCTGTAAACATTGCTGCAATACCGTTAAACAAGCGGGACTCATTTGTTCGCCTGCTTCAACAAAAGGCACCAGTTCCAGACAAGTGACAGCTAAGACCTCTACCCCTGCTGGATGCGCGAAATTTTGAATCACATCCTTAATCAGTTGCCCACGAAATGTTGCAGGTGTTGCCAATACTGCAACGACTTTAGACTGAGTTTGTAGCACTGCGGGTTTGAGCGCAGGCACTAAGCCAACGATTGGAAAAGACGCTCCATAATGTTCGCGCAAATAATCCAGACTAAATGCTGAGGCTGTATTACATGCCACAACTGCCATTTTACAACCACGACGATATAACCATTCAATCGCCTGTGCAGTTAATTGTCGGATTTCCTGATCTGAGCGTGGCCCATAAGGAACATGTGCAGTATCGGCATAATAAATAATCTGTTCATTGGGTAAATGCTGAACGATTTCCTGTGCAATGGTTAATCCCCCCACACCAGAATCAAAAATACCAATCGGTGCATCTTTAGATGCTTGAAGTCTGGATTTTAATTCAGCATAAATAGGGTGTATTGCGGTCATTTCTTTGGATAAATCCATCATGTCAGATTCAGAATTAAGCTTAAACCTCAACTGCTCAATTGCAAGAGCAAATCACCACTTTTTAACTCAAGCACTGCTTCTCCATCAGAATTTTCAGTCAAAACACCTAACTCAATCAAATGATAAAAAGCGGCGCGCTGAATTAAGGCATTTAAACCAAAGCGCACATGTACATAAGGGCGTAATTCCTCTTCTCCTGCTTCACTTACATAACCACGCATAAAAATCGGATGTTCCTCATCCACGATCACAATATCTTGATTGGTGGTGGTTAATTGAATAAAAGATTTACAATCAATCTCAATCACATCGACTTGATTGACCAGCAAAGGTTCATCTTCAACCTCGATCTCAATTTGCTCAACGGGCGTCTTTAAATAATACTTTGCATCCTCTTTCCAAAGCACTTTAGAAAATAGGTCTAAAAGCGCCTGCCGCTTGATCAATTGACCTTCGTGCCACCATTCTCCATTGGCTTTTATGATCAAATCCATTTTACCGCAATGCTTTGGATGCCATTGGTCAAGAGGTGGAATTGACCTTTTGTGACTTTGCTGTGCATCTTTTAGATATTGTGCGATACTCATTAAGTTTTTATCATCTAACGATGTTGACTGGTTTGTCTCTTGAGACGAATGATGATGATTTACCATGGTTTATGCCTTGCTGACGAGAAAATATAACGACTCAGCCAATTGGCTAGATCAGGGTTTGAAACTATACTAGCCGCAAACTATTTAAGACACGATTGTCTGTTTGTGTCTAGACATTAAAGAACACTCATGGCAGCACCGAAGCGCTGATGTGACGGTTGCCACCCTTAGCAATATGAGGAGTCCTACATGGAGCACATCGAACGCGAAGCGATGGAGTTTGACGTAGTGATCGTTGGTGCTGGACCTGCGGGTCTATCGTCTGCGATTAAAATTCGCCAACTTGCGATTGAACATAATTTACCCGATCTATCCGTCTGCGTCGTCGAAAAAGGCTCCGAAGTGGGCGCTCATATTTTGTCTGGTGCGGTCCTTGAGCCACGTGCCATCAATGAGCTATTTCCGAACTGGAAAGAAGAAGGTGCGCCTTTAAATGTCCCTGTGACTGAAGACAAAACCTACTTCCTGCTCTCTGATGAAAAATCGCAGGAAGCACCGCACTGGATGGTGCCAAAAACCATGCATAACGATGGCAATTATGTCATCTCGCTCGGCAACGTGGTGCGCTGGTTAGGTCAAAAAGCTGAAGAATTAGAAGTGTCTATTTTCCCGGGCTTTGCTGCTGCTGAAATTTTGTATCATGAAGATGGTACCGTCAAAGGCGTACAAACAGGCGATATGGGCATTGGTAAAGATGGTGAACCGACGCATAACTTTGCGCCGGGTTACGAGCTACATGCCAAATACACTTTGTTTGCAGAAGGCTGTCGTGGTCACCTAGGTAAACGCTTAATCAGCAAATTTAATCTGGATAAAGATGTAGATCCGCAGCATTACGGTATCGGGATTAAAGAACTGTGGGAAATTGATCCAGCCAAACATAAAGAAGGTCTGGTGATGCACGGTTCAGGTTGGCCACTGACTGAAACTGGCTCTTCAGGTGGTTGGTGGTTATATCACGCTGAAAACAACCAAGTGACTTTGGGGATGATCGTGGATTTATCTTATGAAAATCCGCATATGTTCCCGTTCATGGAAATGCAGCGCTGGAAAACCCATCCTCTGATTAAGCAGTATTTAGAAGGCGGTAAACGCATTTCTTACGGCGCTCGTGCGGTTGTGAAAGGTGGCTTAAACTCTTTACCTAAACTCACCTTCCCAGGTGGCTGTCTGATTGGTGATGATGCTGGCTTCTTAAACTTTGCCAAAATCAAAGGCTCTCACACTGCCATGAAATCAGGCATGTTATGTGGTGAAGCAGTCTTTGAAGCGATTGCGCGTGGTGTAGAAAAAGGCGGTGATTTAGCCATTGCCCGTGTGCTCGAAGGTGAAGATTTCTTTGATAAAGAACTCACCGCTTATACGCAAAAGTTTGACAATAGCTGGCTCAAAGAAGAGTTACATCGTAGCCGTAACTTTGGTCCTGCAATGCATAAGTTTGGTTTGTGGATTGGTGGTGCGTTTAACTTTCTGGATCAAAATATCTTTAAAGTGCCATTTACCTTGCATGACTTACAACCAGACTACAGCGTATTAAAGACTCAGGATAAAGCCACCTTTAAACCGACTTATCCAAAACCAGATGGCAAGTTGACTTTTGACCGTTTATCTTCAGTGTTTGTCTCCAACACGGTACATGAAGAAAACCAACCGTCACATTTGAAATTGACTGATCCAAGTATTCCAGTCGATGTCAATTTACCGAAATGGGATGAACCTGCACAGCGTTATTGCCCAGCAGGGGTTTATGAGATTGTGGATGAAGGTGAAGGCAATAAGCGCTTCCAGATCAATGCAGCCAACTGTGTCCACTGTAAAACCTGTGATATTAAAGATCCATCACAGAATATTACTTGGGTGACACCTGAAGGTGGCGGTGGTCCGAATTATCCGAATATGTAATCTTTGGATAGTGCTTGCGAAGCTATAACGGCTTCTCATCCCCCGAAGGATAAAACTTAATCTGTTTTCAAATGCACCGCAATTTAAATTACGGTGCATTTTTATTTCTTGCCAGTGCGTTATTTTATTCTGCTCATCTGCTTACATTTCTATCAATCTTTGTTACCTAATTTGAGCGCAGAAATGCATAGACTAATTTTTAAACATTTTATTTTTTCTGATTCCTTTGTTAATTGCGGGTTTGTTACCTTTTAGCCAATTTACTCAAGTCTTTGTCTATGAATCCATATTCAGATCATATCTTGGGCAAGGGATCACTTTTCTTCACATGATTTGAAAAAAGGATGAGAGTCATGCTTGATTTAAAACACACACTGCAATCACTTCAAAATATACGTGCTAACCCAGCAGTTTCGATTTTTGTTCCTACCCATCGTACTTTTCCAGATAATCAACAAGACCATATCGCACTAAAAAATCAACTCAAACAACTCGAAGAACAATTACTGAAAACTTATGACAAAGTTTTTGTTGCCCAATTTTTAAAGCGTATCCATGAAAAAACGGATGAATTAAATCCCAATTATTATCTAGATACTTTGGCCATTTTTGCGACCGCTGATCAGGTCGAGGTGATTTGTTTACCGTTTAAAACTCGAGCCAGAATTATGATTGATACGCAATTTGTATTGCGCGACTTTATTCGAGAACTGTCTTATGCACTGGATTATTATATTGTGGTCGTGACCCGCGAAATGGGTCGCTTAATACAAGCATCCAATAATCGCGTTATTCATGAGTTTTCAGAACTGGATCTTGAACTCACTCCGCTTTTGCCACATGGGGCTTTTCCAGTCAAAAATGAAACATTATATAGCCTGACTGCCGCAGAGCGATCTGCTGCTGCACAGGAAGATCGTTATCTTAAAGAGTTTTTAAATCGAGTGGATAAAAATGTACAGGTGATTCATGCACAAAAACCTTTGCCAATTGTGCTTGTTGCTGATCGTCGCAATATCAGTTTCTACGAAACCATCTGCGATCATCCTAACCAAATTATTATCAAGGTCGACAATGTCACTCAATTGGAGAATAGCGAACCACGCCATATCGTAGACAGTGTTCAAAATGCATTAAAAGATTATCAGAATAAAATTCATCAAAATCATGCCAATCAACTGGATCAAGTTTATGGAAGTGAGCGGGTTGTGACTGATTTACAACACATTTATCAGGCTGCTTTACAGGGCAATATCGACACGCTCTATGTACAACAAGGTTATTCGGTAAATGGTTTTATTGATGAAAACGAGCAGCGTATAGAATTTAGCGCCGCACCAGAAGATGATTCTACGCCTACCGATGTTATTCACCATATCATCGATGCGGCTCAGACGCATGGCGGTCATATTGTATTTTTACCCGAAGCGTATTTAAGTGGTAAAACCCCAGTGACTTTACTTAGTCGATATGCAATTTAAATTTATAAAATCAAGCCTTTGCATAAGGCTTGATTATTTTACTGACGCATTGCAAGCTTATGAATCAAGCAAAGACCATGCAATCAACCACATCACTACACCAATAATGATATCCAAAACCTTCCAAGCTTTTGGATTTTCGAATACGGGTTCAAACAATCTTGCACCAAAACCCAAACTAAAAAAGAAAACAAACGATGCTGTCACCGCTCCAGCAGCAAAAGCAGCTTTATTGGCATATTGAGAAGAAATAGAACCCAATAGCACAACGGTATCCAGATAAACATGCGGATTCAGCCACGAAAAACTTAAACATAAAATTAAAGTCTGTGCTAAAGAATTGACTTTCTGCCCTGCCGCATGTAACCCGTCTTTGGTGGTATAAGCGCTATAAAAGCTGCGTAAACCATAAGCGAATAAAAAAATGGCACCAAACCATTTCATTGCTTGAATCAACCATACTTGTTGGCTGAGTAAACTTGCGAAACCAAAAACACCCAATGAAATCAGCAATGCATCTGAAACCGCACAGATTAAACACACCCAAAAGACATGTTGTCTGAGCAAACCCTGTTTTAAAACAAAAGCATTTTGTGCGCCAATCGCTAAGATTAAGGAAAATCCCAGTAATAAACCTGAAAAATAGGTCGACATCATTATCCTTTTTGCACCAGATAACGATATTCTTTTAAACCTGCTGCATCCAGTAATTCTTCCTGAGCCAACAATTCATGCCCCAGATGCAGACAAAACTTGGGAATATCCCATGAAGTGGATGGGTCAGTCGCCAACACCTCCACCACATCCCCTGACTTTGACTTCCGAATGGCTTGATGCAGCATCATCACAGGTTCAGGACAACGCAAACCGCGTGTATTCAATTGAATGGTCGGAGTTAAATCTGGTGAAGACATGCCTATACTTGAGTTCAAAAACAGGGGCATAGTTTACCATAAAGTTAAGTCTCCTAGAAAAAGCAAAAAAAGCTGACTCATCAATTTGAATCATTTACGTTTTCCAATCGTTTTAGTAATGCATAAGCCATTTTTCTTCGGTATGATTAAAAATCATTGATTGACACATTAAGAGTCTTTAGGAAAGATCATGCAAGAGGAATCAGGCCCATCGTGGGGTATGCGTGGCTTAAGAAAATGGTTAGGCACTGCACCAGAAACCCGTGACGAACTGTTAAAACTCGTTCAGGATTCACAGCGTTTTTTAGAACCCGATACTGTGGCAATGCTAGAAGGCGTTCTAGACCTTCCTGCCACCAAAATTCGTGAAGTCATGACTCCACGCACTGCCATGATCAGCTTGCAAGAAGACGATGAATTACTGGATATTTTGCACGTTCTGGTTGAATCAGCACATTCTCGTTTTCCTGTCTTCTCATCCGATCAACCTGATAATGTAGTGGGAATTCTCCTTGCTAAAGACTTACTGCCTTTTCTGACCGAACAAGGTGCGAAAGTTGATGTACGCGCCTTAATGCGACAACCGCTGTTTGTTCCAGAAAGTGCTCGTTCGGATCAGGTTTTACGTATGCTTAAACACACGCAAACGCATATCGCGATTGTGATTGATGAGTACGGGACGACATCTGGTCTGGTCACGCTTGAAGATATTTTAGAAGAAATTGTCGGTGAAATTGAAGATGAACATGACAATGCCGATGAAGAGGCGCAGTACATTGTGCCAGATCCGACACAGCAAACAGCAAACACTTGGTTGGTACAGGCACTTACACCGATTGAACACTTTAATACAGTTTTAGATGCAGACTTTTCTGACGATGAAGTAGAAACTATGGGCGGTTTATTGCTTCAGGAAATTGGTTTAGTCAGTGATTTGCAGGGTCAGACCGTTGAACTTGAAAATTGGGAATTTACCATCGTTGAAGCAGATGCACGTACCATTCATCTGATTCGAGCTGTTCGTAAATGAGAACATATTTTAATACATTGTTAGGATCTTCCCAGCAACAAAAACAACTCCCCTTTATTATTCCCCTGCTGATTTCACTCTGTGCTGGTGCTATTTTTAGTCTGGCACTTGCGCCTTACTATTACTGGTGGCTGGCGATTTTATCGCCAGCATTATTATATGCTTCTCTCAAAAACCGTACAGCCAAACAAGCGTTTGGGATTGGCTGGGCCTATGGTTTTGGCTTATGGTTTGTCGGAGCATTTTGGCTCTATACTTCGATCCATGTCTACGGCGATACCAACGCTGTTTTAAGTGTCCTTATGATTGGCTTTATGGCCTTAGTCATGGGACTGTTTACCGCAGTTCAAACTTGGCTATATCGTCGGTTTTTCCCCGAAACACCGCTGACGTTTGCACCACTCTGGATCTTCTTTGAATGGGCAAAAACTTGGGTGTTTACAGGTTTCCCATGGCTTTTTGCAGGTTATGCTTTCACCGAACGTTTTCTGGATGGTTATGCGCCGTTGTTCGGAATTTTTGGGGTTTCCTTTGCGGTCATCATACTGGCCTGCGCATTAGTTGAAATTTTACAACGTCGCATTTTCTGGGTGATTCCATCAGCCCTATTATTATTGGGTGCATGGGGAGCATCGAAAATTGAATTTGTTCAGCCCAAAAACAGCAAACCCTTATCTGTATCTCTGATTCAAGGTAATATTCCGCAAGATTTAAAATGGCTGACTGAATATCAAGTTAAAACCTTGATGATCTATGCCAATTTGACCCGCACAGAATGGGGCCGTGATTTAATCGTTTGGCCTGAATCGTCCATTCCGATGTTTCAAACCGACATTGAACCTTTTCTGGATGCCATGCAGCAGCAAGCTAAGAAAACAGGTTCAGCATGGGTGACAGGTATTCCATATTGGGATATGGACGCTTCTCAGCAGGTTGGAACGCCACAGTACTACAACAGTATTATGGCCTCGGGCAGTGATTCATCAGGGCTGTATAAAAAACAACGTTTAGTCCCTTTTGGTGAATATATTCCGCTTTCTGGACTACTGAGTTGGGTGTTACCAGCCTTGCAAAATGATCCTTCGATGAGTGGTTTTAGTCAGGGGGCGAGTGATCAAAAACCCTTGATGATTAAAGGCCATCCACTTGCAGCAGCCATTTGTTATGAAATTGCTTATCCAAATTTAACCCGACGTAATGCGGAAAATAGTGACTTTCTGGTGACGGTTTCCAATGATGCATGGTTTACTGGAACCGCAGGCCCCATGCAGCATTTACAAATGGTGCAGATGCGCGCTAAAGAAAATGGACGCTGGTTTATTCGTGCCACCAATACAGGTGTAACTGCGTTTATCGATCAGAATGGTCATATTGTTAAACAAGCACCAATTGATAAAGAAGCCGTGCTCCGTGGTGAATTGCCTGCGATGCAGGGTGAAACGCTATATACCCGTTTAAGTGACTGGCCAATTTTAGGCTTTTCATTGTTACTCTTAATCATGGGTTGGTTCTATCGCCCCAAACAAGTCGATGTCAGCTTTAAATCACGACGTTAACGTCCGATTGACCGCTTCAAAAAACCGAGATTTCTGCTGAATCTCGGTTTTTTAATGCATTCAAACTATAATAATTTTGTTCCCACTGGCACGTCAAAATCAGGCACACAAAGCGCCACATCTCCCTCTGCATTATGAAAACCAGTAACCAGACATTCGGACTGAATCGGGCCGATCTGTTTTTTAGGAAAATTCACCACTGCAACCACCAGTTTATTGATTAAATCTTCTGGTTGGTACAGCTTGGTAATTTGCGCACTGGATTTTTTAATGCCCAATTCCTCACCAAAATCCACATGCAAGATATATGCAGGCTTACGTGCTTTTTCAAAAACCTCAGCCTGTATAATTTTACCGACACGCAGTTCTACTTTTAAAAAATCCTGCCATTCGATTAAATCCATCGCACTTATTCCTGTTATTTATTTCAATGAGGATTATGCATACTGCTTAAACTGATTGAAAAGAATAAAAATTAAAAAAATAATCACGCCATAAAAAAACGAGGCATCAGCCTCGTTCGATCATATATCATCGTTATAGTGTCGCAGTCAGATAAGATAACATAGCAGCTAGACTCAACATCGGAACATAACGATAAATAGAAACGATAACTTGCTCAACATTTGAAATTTGTTGTTCAAGCACAATTTTTAATACCGTTGCTTTTAACGCTGAATAAAAACTTAAAATTAGAATCGCACTAAATATACTCAGCGCAATGAAACCTACCATAATTTGGCTAGTTGCGTCTGACATTTGCCAAAGGGTTAAAATGCCTTGACTCAGTGGAAGTAAACTCAAAATCAGGAGAACAGATTTGAGCATTGACCAATGAAACTGATGAATTTCATCCGAAAAAAATAATGCTTTCATGCTATCCTCCGACAGTAAAATGGCTGACTTAAAAACTATTATGCAAGGTTTTAATTAAATAAAAAGTCTATTTTTATTCATAATTCATTTATCTTGTAATCAGTAAATATGGGAATAGTTCTTATTATAAATCTCATATCTTGATATTTTATTAAATTATATAAAAATCAATGCAATAAATTAAATTTATAAATTGAGATGTATTATCATTCCAGTGTTTTATTTTTTAATTCGATTCAACCCATCCATAATTCCCATCAAGCCAAGTACATTATTTTAAATAGATAGCACTTCATTTAAAAATGCTACCTATGATCTTAAAACTAAATTTTAAGGTTTGTAGTAAATATCCGCATCGTTTCCTTCACCGCCAGATTTTCCATCTGCCCCAAAAGAATATAAGTCGTAGGCATGGCCCTCGGTACCAGGAATCACATACTGAATATCATTTTCCCAGCTATCTTTCGGATAGCCCCCTTTGACATAACCGCCTGGCAACCAGTTTTTCGCAGTGGCAGGCTGAGTCACAAGCGCATCCAGACCACCTTCTTGCATAGATGGATAATGACCATTGTCTAGCTTGTATTGATCTAATGCTCCTGCCACACCTTTTAAGGTGATTTGTGTGGTATCGACTTTGGCTTTTTCACCACGCCCCATCACATTTGGAACAATCAATGCAGCTAAAACACCTAAAATTACGATCACGACCATCACTTCAATAAGTGTGAATCCAGACTGTTTGTTCATAATTTTATTACCCTGCATTTTCTGCTTATTCATTTTCATCTCTAACATACAACTCATTAAATCATATTATTCATATTTACAATTGGCAGCATGACCGCAATCACGATCACCAGTACAATAGCCGCCATAAACACCAGCATCAACGGTTCAAGCAGCGCCAATAAGGTTGAGATGAATGTTGTGACTTCACGATCCTGCATATCGGATGCTCGCTGCAACATTCGGTCGAGTTCGCCTGATGCTTCACCACTGCGTATCATTTGTACCATCATTGGTGGAAAATAACCACAGCGTTCAAGCTGGGTTGCCAAGTTTCCCCCTTCCGTGACTTTTTCCGCCGCAATATTAATCGCATCACGAATCACCCAATTACTACTCACCGCAGCCCCAATTTTAAGCGCATCGACTAAAGGAACACCCGATTGAGTCAAAATCGATAAGGTACTGGCGAAACGTGCCGAATTTATACCACGTGATAATTTACCAAATAATGGCAATCTGAGCGTTAAACGATCAAATGCATAATAGCCTGCGGTGGTTTTTAAAAAGCGGACAAAAGCAATGATGCCAATGATACTGATCAGCAATAGGAACGGCCATGTGTGACGAATCAGATCGCTGGCTTTCATCAAAGCCACGGTAATCCACGGTAAAGCCTGTTTACTCTGGTCAAACGTTTTAACAATATCTGGGACAACATAAGTCATGAGCCCCATCACAATTGCAAAAGACATCAGCAATAAAATGATTGGATAGATCATCGCACCCTGAATTTTCTTTTGCATGGCAAAACGGTTTTCGGTGTAGTCTGAAAGCTGATCGAGTATTAGATCCAAATGTCCAGAGCGTTCACCTGCGGCAATAGTGGCAATATATAAGTCAGGAAAACGTCCTGATTGCTGCATGCCCTGTGCCAGCGAATGTCCTTCTAGTACTTTGGAACGTACCGAAAGGAGTAAATTCTGCACATGGGCTTTTTCATTTTGTTTAGCCACGGCACGTAATGCTTCTTCAAGTGGAATCGCCGCTGCCACCAATACAGAAAGCTGCCTCGTCATGAGCGCTAGATCATAAGCACTAAACTTTTTTTGAAACCATGAACGTTGCTGATGTTTATCTTTTTGCTCAACAGGTTCAACGGCGATCGGGGTCCAAGTTTTATCTCGCAATTGCTGGCGAATTTGTCGTGCAGAGTCCCCTTCCAGCACCCCTTTTTGCTGTTTTCCCGAAGCGTCAATGGCAGTAAATTGATAGGCAGGCATGATCTTTTCTAATTTTTTCCAAAAAATAATCGGTTAGCTGTTGCATCTTTCCTACAGAATCCCTCATATTTCGGAGCATTACAGCTTTGCACACTTTAGCACAGCGCCTATCATCCGAAAACGAATCATCTTAAAAAATAGTGACGATACAGATTTATGCCAAACACGCCGCCACCTCAAACAGAGATTTACCGTATTCGGGTCGCTGTACCTGTCTATCTGTATGAGACCTTTGATTACAGCTTAACTCAGGCTCAATATCAACAGGCTCAGGTTGGCGCGCGCGTGGCAATTCCTTTCGGTCGGCAAAAACTGGTTGGCATCATTACCGAGAAAATCGCGCCAGATGTTCCACTGGATTCACGGTTTCAGCTCAAAGCTATTTTTGAGCTGCTTGATGATGATGCCATTTTAGATGACAAAGTTTTAACTTTGTTGACATGGTCAGCGCAGTATTATCAGTTCCCGATTGGGGAGGTGATGCAAGCGGCTTTGCCTGCACTGTTACGACAAGGCAAACCATTGGATATTTTGGCGCATATCTGGAAAATCAAACCTTGTGAAGATGCAGAATCCAAACTTAAACGCTCGCAAAAGCAATTTGAAGCCTATCAAATTTTAAAACTACACCCGACTGGAACGACCGAAAACATTTTAAATTTAAGTGGGGTAGAAACTGCGACTTTACGCGCTTTGGCAAAAAAAGATCTGGTCGAATGTCATTTAGAAACACAAGATTTTCGACCGACACCCGTTCAACTGGCACAAATGCCCCTCACGCCCAACGACGATCAGAAAAAAGCTATTCAACACGTGGTTCAGTCACTCCATCATTATCAAGCTTTTTTACTGGACGGCTTAACAGGCAGTGGCAAAACCGAAGTCTATCTACACATCATGCATGAGGTGTTGAAACAAGGTAAGCAAGTGCTGGTTTTAGTGCCTGAAATCGGACTAACTCCGCAAACCATTTCCCGATTTAAATCGCGTTTTCATTGTGATGTTGCGTTGATGCATTCGGGCTTAAACGACTCCAAACGTCTGCAAGCATGGCAACAAGCCAAAATGGGTAAAGCTTCAATCATTTTAGGCACACGCTCTGCTATTTATACGCCTTTGCATAATCTTGGTTTAATCATTTTGGATGAAGAACACGATATTTCCTATAAACAACAGGAAGGCTTTCGTTATCATGCACGGGATGTGGCGCTGTATCGAGGGCATTTAGAAAACTGCCCTGTTATTTTAGGCTCAGCCACACCAAGTATTGATAGTTACCATCTGGTCGAACAGGAAAAATTAAAACTGCTACAACTCAATCAACGTGCGGGTGTGGCACTTATGCCCAAAATGCATGTGATTGATTTAAAGGTTGCCAAGAAAAAGCAAGGGTTGAGTCAACAACTGATTGAGCAAATCAAAAAAAAACTGGATAAAAAAGAACAAGTGCTCATTTTTCTGAATCGTCGGGGTTATGCACCTGTTTTGGTTTGCGAAAGCTGTGGCTGGCAAGCCAATTGTCCACATTGTGATGCGCATTTTACGCTGCATACTCAACCTTACACTTATCTGCATTGTCACCATTGCGGTACGATTCAGCGCTTACCCGATCAATGTCCAGAGTGTCAGCATCAGAGCCTAAAGACTCTCGGAATGGGAACAGGTAAAGTTGAAGAACATTTGAATGAACTTTTTCCAGATCATGATGTGATTCGGGTCGACCGCGACAGCACCAGTCGGGTCGGAAGCTGGCAGAAAATTTATGATCGGATTCAGCAAAATCAACCCATGATCTTGCTGGGTACACAAATGCTCGCCAAAGGTCATCATTTTCCTTTTGTCACCTTGGTTGCGATTTTAGATATTGATGCAGGTTTACTGTCTGTCGATGTTCGTGCACCTGAACGTACTGCACAATTGATTGTACAAGTGTCTGGTCGCGCTGGGCGGGGGGAACATAAAGGTGACGTTTATTTACAGACATTGAGACCTGATCATCCCATGCTCACCACGCTGATCGAAAAAGATTATCGTGCTGTCGCCAAACATATGCTGCAAGAGCGTAAAGCTGCATTGTTGCCTCCTTATCGTTATGCAGTATTGATTCGTTCAGATTCTAAAAACCGTGACTATAGTCAGCAATTCTTAGCCGACATCGCAGCCCAATTACAGTTAATGGCGCAGGATAGTATTGAGATTTGGGGGCCTATTCCCGCGCCGATGGAACGCAAAGCTGGACGCTATCGGGCGCATATGGTGATCTTGTCGCAAGATCGCGCACGTATGCACTTCTTTTTACGGCAATGGTGGGCGCAAGTGGTACATTTACCTAAACAGCATCAATTACGTTTATCGATTGATGTTGATCCACAGGAATTTAACTAAAATGTTCATGATCTGACATCTATCTTGTTTTAAATGATGTTTATACTGGTGAGATAAGGAACTGAGCTCAAAACGATCAAGGTAATCCATGTCATTATTATTACAAATCACTATATTTTTAGGCGCAGCCTTACTGATCGTGCCACTGGGTAAACGCTTTGGCATTGCCACGGTACTTGGTTATCTATTTACGGGTATTTTACTCGGTCCCAGTGTTTTAAATATCGCCAGTGATGCCAATGCCATTATGCATCTAGCAGAATTTGGCGTGATTTTATTGATGTTCATTATTGGCTTGGAACTTCGTCCACAGCGTTTATGGGAAATGCGACATTCCATTTTTGTCATGGGAAGTATGCAAGTGGTGATCACGGGTGTGATTTTAATGCTGATCACACTACTTTTATTCAAGCAAAATCTAGCCAGTAGTTTTGTGATCGGATTTGCATTGGCACTGTCTTCAACGGCCTTTGTCTTACAATTATTAAGTGAAAAACAACAACTCAATACAACTTATGGACAATCATCCTTTTCCATTTTACTTTTTCAAGATATTGCCGCAATTCCGTTATTAGCCGTGATTCCGCTTTTGGCTGGCACACAGACCACACATCATGGAATTGCTTACTTTGCTGCCATTGTAGCGACCTTTACTGGTTTGTTTTTATTTAGTCGATATATTCTGCGTTATTTCTTTCGCTTTGTCGTGGATAGTGGTGCAAGTGAACTGATTACTGCGGTTGGTTTATTTATTGTATTGGCCGTGGTTTTGCTGATGGATTTATTAGGTATCAGTACGACACTGGGTGCATTTTTAACTGGAGTATTACTAGCTGATTCCGAATTTCGTCATGAGCTTGAAGCCAGCATTGCCCCGTTTAAAGGATTACTTTTGGGTCTGTTCTTTATGACTGTGGGCATGACTGCTCAGATCTCGCTATTTGTCGATATGCCGTGGCTGATTATTGGGGGTGCAATCAGTTTAATGCTGATCAAACTGATCATTTTAACGGGGATTGCCCGATTTAATCAGTACAGTTGGAAAAATAGCCTGTTGATGGGCACCTGTCTGGCACAAGGGGGCGAGTTTGCGTTTGTGGTACTCAGTGCAGCAAAAAGCGAGAAAGTCCTCACTCAGGCATTAGTAGAGCCGCTGACCTTAATAGTGACTTTATCGATGATGTTGACTCCCGTTTTATACTGGCTCATGACCTCGAAAATTGTGCCTGTTTTATTTAAGGACAAAGCACCCGAATATGATGAAATACCCGCCAATGATCACCCGATTATCATTGCAGGTTTTGGTCGTTTTGGACAAATCATTGCGCGCATCGCACGGCTGCATCATTTTTGTTTTACCGCAATTGACAATAACATGCAGCGTATTGATTTCGTCAGACGTTACGGTGGAACGCTGTATTATGGAGATGTCACACAGCCTGAGATCTTACGTGCAGCAGGTATTGAAAAGGCTCGAATTTTTGTTCTGGCGGTGGATGATGTAGAAGACAACATGAACGTCGCGCGACATATTCGCCTGAATTATCCTGAAATTAAACTGTTTGTCCGCGCTCGTGATCGACATCATGTGCATTTGCTGCGTGATCTCGGAATCGAGCATATCTGGCGTGAAACCTATTTATCCTCACTGGGTATGGCTTATCGGGTACTTTGTGATCTGGGCGTCTCTGCCGAACAGGCCTATGAAAATATCGAAACCTTCCGTGATTATGATGAAAAATTGTTGGCGAGACAGCAAAGTATTTATACGGACGAACAAAAAATCGTTGAAACGCATCGTAATATGTTAGCGGAACTTGAACATTTGTTTGAAAGTGATGAAAGAAATCAGCCTGTCAGTTCAGGTGTGAATTTACAACGTGGTTTAGAAAACGATACACAAAAGCACCGTATTAATGTGACACGAGATGATCACGATTGACTTGTGTTTTACAATAAAGACACCATTAAGACAGGGTTATGGAGAAAAATATGTCTGATCTACGCCAACGTTTTTACATTGAGGACTGCCCTGTTCGTGGAGAAGTGGTTCATCTTGAAGAATCCTTGCAAACCATTTTAGCGCAACGTGATTATATGCCTGCGGTCAAAGCCCTATTGGGTGAAATGCTAAGTGCAACAGCATTACTGGCCAGCACCTTAAAAATTAAAGGTCGTATTAGCCTACAAATTCAGGCTTCGGGGACATTTAAATGGGCAATGGCGGAATGTAACCATTTGGGTGAAATCCGTGCTTTGGCAGATTATGAACAAGACCCACACTTTCAGGAAGGCACAGACAGCAGCGTAGTGTTAGGCAGCCTGCAAAATCCAGTATTGTTTATTAATATTGAACCCGAATTTGGTGATCGTTATCAGGGTATTGTACCGTTGGATCAACCAACGCTGGCAGGTTGTTTAATGCAATATTATGATTTATCTGCCCAGATTCCGACCCATATTGTATTGGCTACCACGCCGAAACGCTCTGGGGGGTTATTGATTCAACTGCTTCCACGTAACAATGAAGAAGAACAACAGTTGATCGATGAAGACATTTGGCCACGTTTGACCATGTTAACTGAAACCCTCAAGCCAGAAGAGCTGACCGAACTTTCAGCCAATGAAATTTTGTATCGTTTGTATAATGAAGAGCAAGTTCGTTTGCCTGAAATTGAGCATCTCAAATTTGGCTGTACCTGCTCCAAAGAACGCTGCGCCGAAGCTCTGATTCAGATTGGTGTGGAGTCGGTACGTGAAACATTGACCGAGCAAAACCCGATTCGTATGGACTGCCAATTCTGTAATACTCAATATAGCTTTACTGCAGAAGAAGCATTGGGTCTGTTTGGCGAGCATTTAAGCTAAAAGACATCGGATACAAAGCTAATAAAAGCCTTTAGAATTCTGAGATTCTGAAGGCTTTTTGCTGTGTTTCATTTTCCAAATCTCAACATTTTACTATGCTTATAGTCTTGTAATTGCTCAGTTCATCACCATAATTAAAAGAAATAAAACCCAATTTTAAAAGAGCTTTTATGGCAAAAAACTACTATGAAGAACTCGGGGTTACACGAAGCGCCTCAGCAGACGAAATCAAGAAAGCCTATCGTAAATTAGCAAAGAAATATCATCCTGATATTAGTAAAGAATCAGATGCTGAAACCAAAATGCAGGCGATTAATGTCGCCTACGATACGTTGGGCGATGCCACTAAAAAGGCTGAATATGATCAAATGCTGGATCATCCTCAAGGCTTTGCAGGATTTGGACAAGGAACTCAGGGTGCATCTAGTGGTTTTGATGGCGCACAATTCTACCGTCAAGGCAATGCCTCTGACTTTCAGGGCTTTGAAGATCTATTTGGTCGCTTTGGCTCAGGTTTTGGCGGAGGTGATTACCAATATCAACGCCAAAAGCGCAGTTATCGTGGTGAAGACCAACATGCCAGTATCGAAGTAGATGTCGAAATTGCCTACCATGGAACCACTCAGAATATCACGCTGCAAATTCCAACCGTCAATGCCTACGGTGAACCAGAAGTTCAACGTAAAACCTTACAGGTCAAAATTCCAAAAGGCATGAAAGAAGGTCAGCAAATTCGCTTAAGTGGACAAGGTCAAAGTGGCATCAATGGCGGTGAAAATGGCGATCTTTATATCGAAATCCAGTATAAAGACACCGATCGCTTACGGGTAGAAGGCGCAGATGTCTATGCAACAATCGATGTTGCTCCATGGGAAGCGGCATTGGGGCAAAAAATTGAAGTGAATACTCCTGCGGGTAAGCTAGGAGTTAATTTGCCGAAAAATGCCAAAACAGGCCAACAACTTCGCCTGAAAGATAAAGGGATTCCAAATAAAACCGCAGGTCATCTCTATTTGGTCTTAAATATCGTGCTACCTAGCGCCACAACCGCAGAGCAACAGCAAGCTTATGAGAGCTTTGCTCAAGCCTTTTCATCCTTTACACCGCGTTCATAAGGAGCTGAATGATGCCTACTATTCATTATCGTGAAATCACATATAGCGGATTGAATGAAGCAGAAGTCATTGATGAACAGTGTACTTTTGATTTGACTCACTTTGCACAAGTCAGTGGTCAAAGTCCTGAATGGATTTTGCAATTAATCGAGTACGATATTTTATCGACTTCAGGTCAACCGCAACAGTACCGTTTCTCTGGTACAGATGTGATTCGCGCACGACGAGCCTATCGTTTACAACGTGATTTTGACGCCAGTCTTTCTGCGGTGTCGGTTATGCTGGATTTAATTGATGAAGTTCATCAGTTACGTCGACAAATTCGTTCAAATCAGGCATGATCATTTTATATTCGCGATAATGCCACTTATCGCGAACTTTTCTGGACATAAAATGGTTCAGAACTGTATGAAAC
>NZ_CP078523.1:854838-886166 GCF_019264745.1 Acinetobacter sp. Colony158
AAACCAATTCAGAACTGTATGAAAAAAGCTGGTACAACCAATGGACTATGGGTCGCATGATTCAATTGAATACGGCTTCCCCGTATCTCAATGCCAAAAACAGAGTCAGTAAATGGCTCAAAATTCAAAATTTTCAACCTAGGGTGTAATTCATAAGCATTAATGTGGTGCAATCCATTGATAAGATAATAATCCTAAAATGGTACAGATCAACGAACCTAGCAAATGAATACAAATCACAAAAATCGCGATGGAAAATTTTTGTTGCTGCAACAAACCCACGACTTCGGCCGAAAACGTCGAAAATGTGGTGAGTGCCCCACAAAACCCCGTGATGATAAATAATTTATAGTTTGGGCTGAGATTGGTATTGGCAAAAAATGCGATGGCAAAACCAATAATAAAACCACCAATTAAATTTGCCAGCAATGTTCCCAGTGGGACATTTTCAAAAGTTGCATTAAATTTTAAACCCAAAAACCAGCGTGACCACGCCCCTAATATAGAACCCAGCGCGATAGACAAAAGTGAGTAATACATAATAACCACATGCTCCAAAATCATGTTTATTCAACAGAGCACGTACACCTACGCTCCTCTGTCAAATGAAAGGATCGTAGGCATCATTAGCCAATCACTGGCGGTTTGTAGCAGGAGGAATGCCATCTCCTGTAGCTCTAGTCTAACCGAGTCAAATTCAAATGTGAAGTTGAACCCTCATGCAGGTTTTACTTAAGCTTGGTTATCTTTTCAACTTCTTTCAGGGTTTGCTTTAAAGGCTCATAATCCAGAAACCAAAACAAATTGACGTTATGCTGTCGCTTTTGCTGCGCCAAAAGCTCAATCACACTTTTTTCACCACGTCCCACCAGATGTTGTCGATAAAAATAATATAGTAGTAAGACAGTACACAATAGCATCACGCCAAGCATCATCCAAAAGCCCAATGGCGACTTTAAGCCCGGAATAAATTCAAAGTTCATGCCGTAAACCCCTGTTAATAAGGTTAACGGCGCAAATACAGCGGTAATAATCGCCAAAATACGCATATTTTCATTGGTTTGATTGGCAATCGCATTGAAGTGCAAGTCAATTGCAGACTGAATCGCCATACGCAAACGAGAGGTGTGTTTTTGAGTGCGTTCTAAATGACTAACCAAATCATTCATACGGACTAATAACAGATCAGGAGATTCGGTGGCATGTTCACCCATCAAATGGTGATAATTTTCCACAAGTTCATCACGTAGTTCCTGCAACGTTTCAATCTGTTCTTCACACAAGTTTTCAACTTGCTGAAATGCCATATTTTCCTGAAAAAGTTGTGGCCATTGATTAAAGCGCTTTCGCCCCTGTAACAACTCTCTTTGCCAGTGTTCAACACGACGGGTCAGCGGAGTTCGCAATGCCAGATAACCATCAATAATCGTATTAAGTAATCTCAAACTTAAATCAATCGGACTTTGAGGCAGTTTTCTGGGCTTATTTTGCTCCTGTATGCTGCGCTGTAAAATACTCTGAAAACGTTGCACATAATTATCTACAGCTTGATTACCCTGCTCTCTGACACTAACCAAAATATGCTGACTCACAATAAAGCTAATTGGTGTGGTCGCCAGTCCAAAGATACTTTCATGTTGCTCGCCTACACTATTATTGTTTTCGATATGATCTTCTGGCGTAATAATTTTTCTAAAGATCAGAACATCGTAATCTTCCATGGTGTCAAAATCACACGGATGATCAATATTTAAGATATCCCGAATATGAAATTCGTTAATGCTAAGATCTGTGATCGCTTTAATTTTTTTTTGCCATTCTTCTGCATGATTGACCACATCTTCACGTATGCAATCGACCCATTGAAAAATCAACGGATGATCGGTTTGATGTTCATGACTTAAAAACACATATTGTTCTGTAGTGTGCCGATAAAAATAATAAATCTGCATAACAGTATCTCTTAATTTCTACTGTTATTTTTAGCATAAATCTTTGAATAAAAACTTAAGTACCCAACAATTGAGGACAATATTCAATTTCAATGGATAGTTATCAAGATGGATCGAAGCGAGGATGCTCAAAAATTACAATGCAACACTGCAAATTGATCAAATTTTACACAAATAAAAAAATATTCACTCAATAAGACTGACATATTATAGCATAAAACCCTACTATTATTAAGGATTAAATCTGTATGGTTCGTCCATGCTTTTTACGATCATTTTTGGTGAGTTTCACGCATACTCAAATCAGAGAGATGAATTTAAACACAGTATCAAAGGTGAATTTATGTTCCCAGAATATCGCGCTCTTATCAGTCAACTCAAGCAAGATGATGCGCATTTTTCCAAAGTTTTTGAAGAACACAATGCGCTCGATCACGAAATCATTCGTCTAGAGCAAAACCCTGTAACCAGCGGTTTAGATGAAATTGAAAACTTAAAACGCCAGAAATTAAAACTCAAAGATGAACTCTATAAAATGCTGAAACAAGCAGAACAATAGTGGATTGATGAGCATTAAAAAATCCGCCGCGGCGGATTTTTTAATTAATTTTAAACAGCTTTATTTAAGCCTGTTCAATGTCTTTCATGGTCAGTTTAATACGACCACGGTTATCGACATCAGCCACCTGAACTTTGACTTCTTGACCTTCTTTCAATACATCAGTCACGTTGGCAACACGTTCATTTGAAATTTGAGAGATGTGAAGCAAACCATCCGTACCTGGCATAATGTTCACAAACGCACCAAATTCAACGATACGAATCACTTTACCATCATAGATTTTGCCTGGCTCAACTTCAGCGGTTAACGCTTGAATTTTAGCAATCGCAGCACGTGCAGCCGCTTTAGATTCACCAAATACACGTACCGTACCATTGTCTTCGATATCAATCGCTGCTTTGGTTTCTTCAGTAATTTGACGAATGGTCGCGCCACCTTTACCAATGACATCACGGATCTTGTCTGGATTAATCGTGATGACTTCAAAGGTTGGTGCAAACATTGAAATTTCTGGACGTGCACGAGAAATGACTTTATTCATTTCATTCAGGATGTGCATACGACCAGCATATGCCTGATTCAATGCAACTTCCATGATCTCTTCGGTAATCCCTTCGATCTTGATGTCCATTTGTAGCGCAGTAATACCGTTGGCAGAACCAGCCACTTTAAAGTCCATATCACCTAAATGATCTTCATCACCCAAGATGTCTGAAAGAACAGCGAAACGCTCGCCTTCTTTCACTAGACCCATCGCGATACCCGCAACTGGTGCTTTCAGTGGAACACCCGCATCCATCAATGATAATGAAGCACCACAAACAGAAGCCATTGAAGATGAACCATTTGATTCAGTAATGTCAGATACAATACGGATCACGTACGGGAAGCGGTCAGCAGCAGGAAGAACTGCTTGAACACCACGACGAGCCAAGCGACCATGACCAATTTCACGGCGTTTCGGACCAGATTCACGGCCCGTTTCACCCACAGAATATGCAGGGAAGTTATAGTGCAACATGAAGTTGTCAGTTTTAGTACCAGAAAGAGTGTCAACCATCAACGCATCACGGGTATTACCCAAAGTGGTGGTGACCAATGCCTGAGTTTCACCACGTGTAAACAATGCTGAACCATGAGCACGTTCTAGTACACCCACTTGTACATCGATTCCACGAACGGTTTTAGTATCACGACCATCGATACGCGGCTTACCTGACAAAATATTGTCACGTACAGTACGGTATTTCAGATCTTCAAATAGCTCGTTGACTTCGTCTGCAATGCCTGTTTCGTCATTTTCAGGAACAAATTGGGCAACTGCTTCTGCATATAATGCATCAAGCGCTGCATAACGATCTTGCTTCACCGCAATGGTATAAGCTTCAGAAATTTTGCTTTCAAACGCCGCTTTTAATTGTTCAAGTAACGTTTCATTTTTGCTCGGGGCAACCCAAGTTGACTCAACTGCACCCGCTGCCGCGGCAAACTCTTTAATCGCTTGAATCGCGATTTGCATTTCGTCATGACCAAACAGAACTGCACCCAGCATTTGATCTTCTGAAAGCTCTTTAGCTTCAGATTCAACCATGAGGACTGCTGATTCTGTACCCGCAACAACTAGGTCAAGATCAGACTGAGCCAATTGCTCAAAGTTTGGGTTTAAAACATATTCGCCATTGATCAGACCAACACGCGCGCCACCGATTGGACCACGGAACGGCGTACCCGCAATTGACAATGCAGCAGATGTACCCAACATGGCAGCAATATCTGCATCCATAGTTTTATCAGAAGAAACCACTGTTGCAGTGACTTGGATTTCGTTGAAATAACCTTCTGGGAACAACGGACGGATTGGACGGTCAATCAAACGTGAAATCAAAGTTTCAGCTTCAGACGCACGTCCTTCACGCTTGCCATAACCACCTGGAATACGACCAGCAGCATATTGTTTTTCTTGATAGTTTACAGTCAGTGGGAAAAAGTCTTGACCGGCTTTTGCTTTAGGTTGAGCAACTACAGCAACAAGTACCGTTACACCGCCCATGGTGATTAATACAGTATTTGCTTGACGTGCCACACGACCTGTTTCTAAAACAACTTGATGCTGACCGAATTGAAATTCTTTACGAACGATATTAAACATTGACATGTATTATATTTTCCTAGTTCTTTTTGAACAATTATTCTAGTGGAGACCCCTAAGGTTTGGCATTCAAACCATTGCGATCAGATGATTACACACAATGGTCAATGACAAAGCTTAGAAGCCGACCTCACTAGAGAATAAACACAAAGAAGGAGCGAACAATCGCCCCTTCTAAAGTCATTTAGTGACACACACCAAATGATACTTTCTTTTCAGCACTCTCTTTTTAACGCTTAAACACCACGTCATATAAATACCGAAAATCAAGCCTGAAATCGAATTAACGACGTAAACCTAGTTCGTTAATTAGACTTACATAACGACCGTGGTCTTTACCATTTAAGTAGTCAAGTAATTTACGACGTTGGTTAACCATACGGATCAAACCGCGACGGCTATGGTGGTCGTGTTTATGTTCTTTAAAGTGACCTTGCAAATCATTGATTTGAGCAGTCAATAAAGCAACTTGTACTTCTGGTGAACCAGTGTCGTTTTCAGCACGAGCAAATTTAGCGATGATTTCTGCGCGATCTGTGTTAGTTAAAGCCATTCGATTTCTCCGAGATGCTTAAATAAAATAAATTGATACTGATCAATCGATTCAAGGAGAACCTAAAACCAATTGACTGCCGTGCATCACTACAGCAGTGACGTATTTTAAAGGATTCAGGTTGAATTGACAATTCTTAAATCATACAGCTTATCCGCTTGGCAATATTTCATTGCACATTACGCATGCATGCTGGTCATTTTAGACACTGACATTTGTCTCATAACGCTGCACACTCATCTGATATAAAAAGAAAAGATATGGAATGACTGTGAAATTATTATCAACCAATACCTGTTTTGTACCCCGTGATCTTGCTGCTGTGATGAGACAAGAGGATGAAGTTCACCCAGAACAAGGGGCAATGACCGAGCAACAACGACAAAAAATATGGAAAAGTGTAGAAAGTGCTTATAAAACTGGAAATTATCCCTTCATCAGTTTTTGTTTACGCCGCAAAGGTCAGATTTTACTCAACCGTAGTCTAGGTTATGCCTCTGGCAATTCAACTCGGGGATTAAGTAACACGGCAAAAATCGGTTCAGCTGATACACCTGTCTGCCTGTTTTCTGCCTCAAAAATGGTTACAGCAATGTTGATCCACATGCTAGATGAACAAGGCGAAATTAATTTACTTGACCCGATTAGTTATTATATTCCTGAATATGCCGCACATGGTAAACGTCGCACCACGATATTTCATTTGCTGTCACACCGTGGCGGTATTCCCAAAATTGAAGGCGAGGTAACACCCGAATTACTGTTCGATAAGGATGAAATTTTAAAACGATTGTATGCTGCCAAGCCAGTATCTGTATCAGGTTCGCGGCTAGCGTATCATGCCGTCACTGCGGGCTATATTTTAGGTGAATTGATCGAGCGCGTAACTGGTCAGGATCTACGCCGTTTTCTACATGAAACTATCGAAAAGCCCATGAATATGCCATTTTTCAATTATGGTTTAGACGCTAAATACCGCGACCAAGTGGCATTGAATTATCCGACAGGTTTACATCCTCGTCTGGGAACGGATCATTATCTCAATCATGTGCTCGGTGGTGGTTTACAACTGGCAGTCGATGTGACCAATGACACGCGTTTTATGGACACGATTTGTCCCGCTGGCAATATCTATACCAGTGCTGAACAAGCAGGCCGCTTTTTTGAAATGTTGTTGAGTGGCGGTCAATATCAAGGTAAGCAAATCATGAGTCCCCGCACCGTATTTCGAGCGACCTTACCCACCTCAGTAACCAGTCTGGATCGCACTTTACTCGCCCCGATGCGTTATGCACTTGGCCCAATGCTCGGAAGTAATCCTGTCGGATTATTTGGCCCGCAAACAGCACAAGCCTTTGGGCATATCGGCTTTTCCAATATTTTGTGCTGGGCTGATCCTGAGCGCGATATTAGCGTGTCATTTTTGACCACAGGAAAGTCGGTGATTGGCACCCATTTACCTGCTTTAGCAAATGTACTTTACCAAATCTCGATGCAATGTCCACGAATTCCAAAGCAATCGCGTCGTTCGCTTTTTGGTTCAGGTCAAGCTGAACATGAGTGGCTACAAGCCATTTAGACAAAAAGAAGCCCAAGCATAACTTGGGCTCTTTTGCGCTGTATTTTTATTTTGAATCGTTGTTGTTTTATTTTATTGTTGTCTCAAGGTCTTACAACCTTTTACTCCATGATGTATATACGAGCTAGACATCATCAGTTCCTACACTTGTCATTCTGCCACAACTCATTATGTAGAAAAGTAGTATTTTACGTATCAATATGTAAGTGAAAACTTACGCAATATTTTATGTTTTTTAATCATCCATGATTTATCCTAACTATTTGTAATATTCTGTATTTTTTATTTAAATTTTGATCACTGTAAATGCTAATCTAAGAATCAGATAAAAGACAATAAAAAAGCCCTGTAGTCTCTCCCAAAACTACAAGGCTTAGCGGCTGTAAGTTTCCTCGCTTATCACTTACTTCACTGTAAGTTCGCTGTTTTTCAACTTTATGGTTATTGTTTTGCGATTTTCTCAGCATTCCTTGCTGAGCTTTTTGTGCAGAACTATGATCTCAAAAAAAAGGCAGCGGCTCTATCCGCAAATTTCTTGAAACCATGTAAGCATTTTCGTACAGATCTGTCTACCGCATAGACTAACTTAACAATGCTAAATTTTTATTAATTTTTCTAAGCAATCCACTTGTTCTGGTGGTTTTTACGGTTAAAGCTTTACTCCACGCAGTCCGATCCACCAGTAAGCTCACTACTTTTTTGGCGCGAGTAATCGCGGTATAAATCAGTTCTTGGCTGAGTAATTTTTCTGCGGAGTGATCAAATACCACCGCCGTATGGGCAAATTCTGAGCCTTGTGATTTATGGATGGTTAAAGCAAAAGCGGTCTGAATATTTTTTGGCAAACGATGTGCGGCAATCCAGAGATTCAAACTTGGAAAATACACTTCAAATTGTTCAGGATCGGTGCGGTGACGAAAACATAATCCAATATCGCCATTGGAAATACCCAGTTGATAATCGTTATAAGTCATCATTACAGGACGCCCAATATACCACCCACCGACAGCTAGAACAGATAAATGCTGAGTCAACCATTGTTCAGCATAAAGATTAATTTGTTCCAAACCGAAGTCACCAAAACGGATTGCCACCAAAATACGATATTGATCAAAGGCTTCGATTACAGAATCTATATTTTCCTGAGCATAGTCCGACTGTTGATAGGTTTTTAATTGTCGCAAAAACGGAATAAACCCTGCCATTAATTGTTCATAATAATGTATCAGATCGGTGATTTGATCAGGCAAATACTCAAGCTGAACCACATCATTCATCGCAGCATTGAGTTCAATGTTTTGTAAAGTGGCAGGAATGGCAATCTGCTGTTCAAATTGTTGAAGAAGCTGTTCGGCAGATTGATCTCGCTTGACGTTTTGAATAAAACCCGCCAATTGACCAATTTTAGCCTCCGCACTAAAACGGCGACTACTGATCAAATGAACCAGATGTTTCTGTAGTTCAGGCACTTGTTGTACATCTGCCAATACTGAGCCAACATCCACCGAAGCAAGCTGCTTGGCATCTCCCAATAAAATCAGACGACAATTCTGGGGAATCGCTTCGAGTAACAAGGTCGCGAGATTTAAATCCAGCATGGATGCTTCATCAATCACGATCACATCATAAGGTAGAGGTTGTTTGGCATGAAATCGTGGAATCTGCCGATGACCCAGACCAAGTAAACGATGCAGGGTTTGCGTGGTTTGCTGTTTTAGAGTGTCAGTGACCAGACCCGAGGCCAACAGTTTTTCATCATTAAATGAGGCTTGTAAGGCTTCTTGCATTCGCTGTGCCGCCTTACCTGTTGGAGCCGCCATCGCAATCCTGATATCTGGAATAGATTGGTTTAAAACTGCAATAATTCGCGCCAGCGTATAGGTTTTACCTGTTCCAGGCCCACCTGTAATGATATTTAGCGCTTGACTGGCGACCATGTGCAAAGCAGCACGTTGCTGTGAATCTGTTAATAAATCTAGATAAGCATCAATCGCTATCGGTTGAATCTGTTGCGTACTTAAACGGGCAATTTGGTGAGCAAGGCGTTGTTCCAATGACCAATAACGATATAAAGCCAATAATTCACTATCATAGATCATCGGGGCAACTTGAGTTCTCGCCTGCTGTTCATCAATGATAAAATCCTCAACTTCAGGAACATTTGACGAAGAAATCGCCAAACCGCTATCGCCCTGTAAACTTGCTTCAATTAACGCTTGCAACAGCTCGGCAATTTCGGCAGAATTGCGCTCCCTGAGATTGAATGGTGCCTGAGCCAAATACTCACTCCAATTTTTCAACCATCTCAATTCTGCATTTTCAGCGTCAGTTTGCTTTTCCACACAGTTATCCTCAAGCTTTTCCACAAGTTTATTAACACACTTATCCACAAAATAACAATTTGATTAATATAATTTTATATCAATTATCCGCATTTTAGACGGGATTTTATCCTCAAGCATTTACCCGAAGCCATCTCAATCAAAGTAGCCTAAAATTGCATCCAGACGCAAAATAAACTCGGTGTCAGGTCGCCAGTAATAATATCCCTGATCAGCTTGTCCATTCATGCCACGTAAATACAAATAGGTTGCGCCCCCCAAATGCTGCTCAATCTGATAATGTTGCAATTTCACTTTTAAATAACGATGCAACGCTACCAAATACAACGCAGCCTGTAACCAATAACTGGACTGGCGCATATTCTGCTGAATTGCATCCGCCCGATAATCGTTGAAGTCTTTGCCCAGATAATTACTCTTATAATCGGCAATATGAAACTGTGAACCATCAAAATACATCAAATCAATCGAACCATTTAAGTAACGCGCAGCGTGTGCCTCCAGAAAATCAGGCATTTCGATCTGATATTCCAAAAATAATTGCTGAATACGACGCATCGCCAGTACACGATCCGACAATGCCAAGTAAAAAGGACATTCAGATAAAAATTGACCTGCTTGCAGTTGATGTAACTGAAAACCTTGATGTAATGGCGTGGTTAATACTTGCTTTAACCAATCTGCTAACCATTGATAAAGCTGATTCTCATTCTGTTCGTTTTCAGGGAAATCCTGTTGATAGATGCTATAAAGCTGATCCCATAAACTACCATAATCGTTTTTAAAACGCCGACGAATTTCAGCAATCCATTCACTTTGATCCTGAAAATCGACATGTTCAAAAATCTCATGCAAAAAATTCCCTGCCAATGTGCCTTTAGGAAAATTGTGCTGAATCCAGTGAATGGGCTGTGTGAGCGTGGATCTTTCAACAATTAAATGATCTTGCTCATCTGCGGCTTGCTCCAGTTTTTGATCCTGTGCAGCCAACTGATCGCTGGCGATTTGATGCGGTTTTAAGTGTTGCGCCAGATAGCTAAAACTGGTTTTGCCACGTGCATAAAAACGCTGTGTTGGCAAAGGCTGTGCTTGTAAGTTGAGTTTTGGCTCGGTGATTTTCGCTTTAAACGGCGGTGGACATTCTGCCAACTCTTGTTCATCAAAACTAAATGGATGCTGAAAATTCCCGTGTTGATATTTCCAGAATGCCAATGCATCCAGTGATTTTTGCTGCTGATCCTGCATCATGGCATAGACGCGATGGCTGGCACGAGTCAGCGCCACATACCAGAGTCGGTTTTGTTCGGCACGACTGCGTTGTTCATTTTGCGCCAAGGCTTCAGAACTTAAGCGTTGTTTATCCTGAATGGCGATCACGCGCTGTGTGGTCACTTGTCCATTTTCAGGATGGGCAACATCTATAGTTGAAAAATTTAAAGCCGTATTTTGATCTTTAAAAGGTTTATCTGCCCCCAATAAAAATACGATCTTAAACTCCAGACCTTTGGACTGATGAATGGTCATCAGTTGAATGCCTGCATCACTGGAAAGTTTACGCTCCATTTCCCAATCACGCTGGCTTGGAGCTTGGAGCTGCTTTAAATACCAGTGATAGAGATTTTGCACACCCTGATAATGTTCACTGTGCTGACTTAAAATTTCACTCAAATGCCGTAAATTCACCACATCACGTTCATGGTCTTTACTGTGCTGCGCCACCAGATTTTGCCAGACGTTAAACTGGTTCATGCAGGCTTGCCATGCGCTTAGAAAGCCCTGTTGCAACCACAGCTCACGCAAATGATCAAAGGCCGCGATATAAGCACTCAAACCTTCTGTAGTCTGTTCCTGCTCAACCAGTTGCTTTAAATTCAGTCCAATGAGACGACTTAATAATGCACGTTTAATTTTGGCTTCATCGTAGGGATGCAAAACTGCGGTCAGTAAAGCAGCAACATCTTGTGCTATCGGATGATCAAATACGCTTTTTCGTGACGGTCGATGAACCCGAATGCCTAAATATTCCAAAGCAGACTGTACTGCATCGAGTCCAGCATGATTTCTAGACAGCACTGCAATATCATCTTCGATTAAGAGCTGTGCTTGCTCGGCTTGCAAATATAAATCACCCGTCTGTGACTGATTGAGCAGCGCACGGATTTTCCATGCCACCTGTTCAGCCTCTTTAGATTTATCACTCAGCATCAACCAACGTAAAGGTGTAACATTAGGCTGACCTTGATCGATCAAGGCTGGATGCGGACGCGAGCCTGCCTGAATCGGGTCATAAATAACTTGCTCGCCAAAATCAGGTTGCTGTTGAAAAAGATGATCAACAACTTCCACCAACTCCTTGACCGAACGGTGATTAAAACTGAGCTGATATTCTCGTCCTTGCTTGGCTTTAATATCTTGATGCGCCTTGAGAAAAGTCAGCATATCACCGCCGCGAAAGCCATAAATCGCCTGTTTACGGTCTCCCACCATAATCATGCAGCCTTTTTGATAACGCTGCGGATGTCGCCAAATGCTGGCCAACATATCATCTTGATCTTGATTGGTATCCTGAAACTCATCCACCAAAATCAAGGGATAACGAGCCTGCACAAAAATCGCAAAGCGTTGTCCCTGCTCGCCTTGTAATGCTTCCGCAAGGGTACGAATCTGCTGTGAAAAGGTGGTTTCGCCCTTTTGTTGAAGGAGTTGGGGTAAACGCTGTTTGACCTCCAGACACAGATAGGCTTTTAAATACTGTTGTAATTGTTCAAGCTGATCTTGAAGGATGCCTAAATGACGAATGATCTCCACCCACTGCTGAATTAGTGGATGATGATAGAATCCATCGCTCACCTCGGCAGGACATTTTTTAAATATTTTGCCCTGTTCAAATTTATCCAGAAATTTAAATGCAGCCTCACGCGCGCTGGCGAGTGGAGCATCAAAAATCTGTAATACATTTTCACCAGCCAAGACCTGAGCCAGCTGGGGTAAATGCACGGTAAATAAATCATGAAATGCGCCATTTCGAAATGAGGTGCCATTGATGCAGGTATAGTATTCGCCATCAAGCTCGTAATACGCATGTAGGTCACTCAAATCCGAATGCTGTATAAAAGATTGAAATTGAGTCAACACCTCCCAATTCAATACAGGCATTGGTGCCGACTGAAATTGTGCTGAAGTAAAGTTCAACGAATTTTCAACCACATCCACAAACGCATCGACACTTTTTAAAGCGCCAATATTATATAGACCATCGATCAATGCTTGCGGTTGTGCCTGAATCCATTCACGTAGCACATCATGAATGAGTTGGCGGGTATAACGTTTGGCATCATCCGTAATTTGCGCACGCTCGATTTTGCCGCTTTCAAATGCAAATTCGCGTAATAGTTTTTGACTAAAACTGTCCAGAGTCCCGACAAAGAGTTCATCCAGTTGATCCAGCACTAGTTTTAAACGCTCACAGGCATAGTCCATTCGTGTCGCAAAATGAGGCAATACATGCTTCATTAAAGGATCAGATTGCTTTGTGGCTTGCGCTAAAACCTCTTGTTCCGTCAAACCACGATAGGCTTGTAGATCACGATACATGTCTTGCAAACGCAGCCGTATTCGAGTTTTCAACTCTGCTGCTGCTGCACGGGTAAATGTAGTCGCGATGACCTGATTGGGTAAATATTTTTCCAAAAAAATACGTACCATCAAACTCGACAAAGTAAAGGTTTTTCCTGTGCCTGCGGAAGCCTCGATTAGATGTAAACCTGAGAATTCAATATCGGTAATCGGTTGATAAGACACGGCTGAGTGAGATGAGATCAAGGCTTACTCCGTGCGTACATATTGAAAAATCGGGGCATATAAAGCATAAGAAAATTGTATGAGTGCAACATTGAGTAAGGCCTGAGCATCTTGCTGCTGTAAAATAAACATCCAATCCTGATGCCACTTACTACTTTCATCCTGTGTCACATCTAATGCGCTAAACGCCCCTGTTTTATTCCATTCTTTTAAAATATTTTCACGATCTTTTTCAGCCAATACAAATCCTGTCTCAGTCTCTTCCCAATGATAGTGTTTAGCCTTTTCCAAAGGTTGCAATATTAGTGCCGCAGGCAACACCAACGGCTGCTGTCGCGCATAGTGCCATGCTGTCAACCATTCATCGAGGTATTGACGCGCCTGACCCGATGAAATCCCTTCACAAATCACGGTTTGATCACTAAACACCACGATACGGCGCTTGTCTTGTACATGCTCGCCCTGATTTAAAAAGCTCAGCCAAATCAAATATTCCAACCAAACTTTAGCGATCCGTTTCGCTCGCGCACTTGATGCCTGCACACTGACCCAATCCTGAACGTCATCTTCAGGAATTTGAATGTTCAGATGTAAGGGTGAGGATAAACGCCAAGTTCGATAGGTGATTGGGGTTTCCTGCATCGCATAACCGTGCAACCGCGATTGTAAACGCTGCTGGTCAAATAAACTTTGCTGCCATGCACTGTATTTAATTTTACTGACAGGGAGTTGATCTAATAACAAATCTGAAGCAGCATCGGCTTGATGCTGATGTAAAAAATCACGAATCGCATACTTAGCTAAACCATCCAAGAACAAAGGCTCATCCTGATCTAATAATGCCTGTTCATTCCAATTTTCAACCCCTAAAGTTTTTAAATACAACCGTGCAGGAAAAGTGATATCGGCTATCCACTGTTGACTATCAAGTAATAATAGATCTTGCGATGGTGGCTGATAATCGATATTCACCCACGGCAAACGTGTCTCTTGTGGCTGCTGAATATGCTTGGCCACTTGATACCAGTGGTCCTGATAGCGCTGTAAAGCGGGCTGCTGAGTAAAGCCGGTCACATCGAAAGGTTGTAAACTATGAATCCGATAAAGTGACGCCAGTTGTGGTGCTATGCCCAGTTGTTTAAATGGCAAAGCTAGTGCAATTGCACGTTCAGAGAGATCGGCACTAGGTTTAACAATCTTCGCCAAATGTGTGGTGAGTTCCTGCACAATACTGGAAGGCTCGCGGACTTCGCCATCATTCACATCAAAGCCATTATAAAATAACCAGAGATGATCTTTCGCCAACAACACCGCATCCAAAAATGCACCCTGATCATCTTCCAGACGTGAGCGATCACCGAGTTGCGGACGTAATACATCCATCAAATCAAACGGAGTGTGATTGTCACGATTTGGAAATTGCCCCTGATCCAGATTGAGTAACACCACCAAACGATAAGGCAATGGACGAATCTGACCAATTTGGCTCAAGGTAATCTGACCTGTGGGTTCTGCCTGTGCAGATTGATTTTCCAAAGTGTGCTGAATTTCTTCAAGTAGATAAGGCAATGGCAAGGCAATCTGACGCAAATGCTGTGTATCAGCTTCGCCATAAAAACTGGCCAGAGTCACCATACGTTCTTGTTTTTTAATTGCGTCACGTGCAGATTTTAAAGCCGTTACGCCTGCTTGTTCAAACTCAGTGACATCTGCCATTAACCGTTTTAACCAGATTTCAACAGCCAGTTGCTCACCTTGTTCGTGTGCTATTAACCAATCACGGCGCTCATCAAAATCCCGATAAATCTGAATCAATTTATCAATAATTTCAAAATCATCAGGTTGTACCTGCGCATAACTTAACGTACCTTGAAATAGCACATGATCGGGAATCGCAATCCCCAACGCCAATCGATCCAGTGCAAATTTAAAGCTATAGCGATAATCCTCATCCCCCTGAACAAGACTTTGCTGTAAATGAATTGCATCAAAGCCACGTTTAAAGCCTGCTGCGGCTAACAACGCCAATAAGCGTGAGACTTGGCTGTCATCGAGTCCATAACACAATTTCGTTGCACTCAGACTGAGCCAATCGGCGAACTCATCGTAATTAAAACGGCTGTGTAACAGTTGAATACGACCTAATACTGCATGCCATGCATTCAAGACATCAAGCTGCGCTACTCCTGCAATTTTTACAGGTAAGAACACGCCCTCAGCACTTGTTGTCGCTGGAAAAACACTGCGAATCTGGGGTTCTAATTCCTTAAGATTCGGCGTAAGCACCAGAATATCACTCGGACGACGTGGCTGTTCTGTTGTTCCTTGAGATAACCAGTAGATTAGTTGATCTCGCAATACTTCCAGTTGTCTTAAACCAGAATGACAGACATGAATCTGTATCGATTCATCGTTTAGATCAACGGCATAATCCGCGGCTTTGGGTTCAGCCAAATGCAAAATATCAGACTGCACATGTCCCAATAAGGTTTCTGGAAACTCATCGACAAAAGCATCGACCCAATGCCCTTCTTCTCCCGTCGATAAATTGGATAATAATGAAAAATGATCACGCGCTTGCTTGCCCAAACGGGTTAATAAAGGATGTCGTGATTCACGAGCTTCGGCATTAAAATGCAAGGTAAATTGCTGAAAAAATTCCGCAATTTCAATATCTGTTGCTTTAGGGTTCTTGGCAATAAAACGTTCTTTTACTCCGACATCATAACGCTGTTTCCAAAGTGGATCGACGCTATCGGCCCAGTATTCCTGTGACGGGTTATAATGAAAAATATAAATCTCAAGATATTGTCCTAAACGACGTAAAAACTGTAACTGACTAGGTGGCAGATCCAGCAAAGTAAATAACACCACTTGTTGCGGTAACTGTTTTAACGCTTGCGCACGTGTTTGTTCATTATCAAGCTGCTGCCAAAACAGCTCATCAATTTTCTCTATCTCTAAAAAATCCTGATGGAAATGTTCTTTCCATAACCAGCGTTGCCACGCTTCTAACTCTTGTGCTTGTTGTAGTTGAAACGCTGAAACACTTTGATCTTTATGGACGATCCATTTTTCAATTTCTAATGCCTGATCACGTCCCCATGCATCGAGCCAATTGCTGGCACATGTACATGGTCCGATACAATTTTTAGTGCAAGAGCCACGATACAACATGTAATTGCTAAATAATTGTGAGACTTGTTCTGCAATCCAGTACAACATACTTTGCTTTTTAAGCTGTTTTTCAATGCCTTGTGTCAGACGATCTGCACTGTCATAAATGCGGGCAATGATCGAATACAACGGATGTTCAACTGTAAGTTGCATCTGTTCAGACTGAATATACGAATAAAGTGCCTTATAAATTCGCCATTTTAAAATCAGACGCGGAATATTGGCTTTACGAACCTGATCCTTGTGCTCACTTAATACTTGTTGATAGGCATACCACTGAAAGCCACGAATACGTTGATGAAACTGGTAATTGGCATGAATCCCTTGCAGTTCAGACAGTTTTTCAGTCAGCCATTGCTGCACCGCAGCATTGGGAACTATAAAATGCTGGGTCGCCAACACCTGAAAAGGTTGTTCATGGCGAGATTGTGAAGTTCGCGCCAGTCCTTGCAATAACACATCGATACGTTGACTTTGAATGACATGTATGGCCATGTATTCCTTACCTTACTAAGCTATGCTTTTATGCACAAAATCATAAACATTCGTCACTATACATCTAAATCCAACTATGTCACGTTGATGGCATGAAATAAAAATGTGAACATCATTTAAAATACATGCTTGAATGATACAAAAGGAACCGACTTGAGTATAAGCCCAATGAAAATAGAAAATATTCCTGATTCAATTGATCCAAAACTTGACCTTGAACAAGTGCGCGAAGAATGTTTAGACATGGTCAAAAAACGCGCTTACTTTTCCGCAGGCGCCGCTGTGGTTCCAATTCCATTTTTTGATGTGGTCATCGATATTGGAATCTTGTCACAATTGATTCCAGATATTAGCGCCCGTTTTGGTTTATCGCCCGATCATATTAGTGTCTATGATCCAGAAACTAAAAAAATTCACTGGAATGAACTACGCAAACGTGGCTTTGAATTTTCAGGCTTGGTCGTGGCACGAACTGCGGTAAAAAAATCCTTAAATGGCATTGTGGGTAAAGTCATTACCAAACAAGTCACCAAATTTATCCCGCTAGGTGGGTCAATTGTCGCGGCCAGTTTGGGCTATATCGTGATGAAAAAAGTGGCTGAAGCGCATGTGCAAGATTGTTACCAACTGGCGAAACGCATTCAACAAAAGAATGTAAATGGAAGCATTGTCGCCTAAATTCAAGTAAATTCCTCTAAACTGATCCTGAGTAACATGGCTTGGGATCAACTCTCTTTTTTAGATTTTGTCTTTAATTAGGTACAATTCATATAAATTTTCCTACAAACAATTCCATATTTTTAAGTTTTATTAAATATTTGACTTTTACCCTAGTCCAACGATGACAAAAACTAGGGAGAGTCGTTGTGCAACATGGATCTTCTTCGCGCCTACGCGCCATTTTTAATGTAACCAGCGGTAATTTTCTCGAACAATACGATTTCTTTTTGTTTGGTTTATATGCCAAAGCCATTGGTGAGACTTTTTTCCATTCTGACAGTAGCTATGCTGCTCTGATGAAGACATTTCTGATCTTTGCAGTGAGTTTCCTGATGCGCCCGATTGGTGCTTTAGTTTTAGGTCCTTATGTCGATCGGATTGGTCGTCGTAAAGGTTTGATGGTCACGTTAAGTATTATGGCGGTGGGTTCACTTCTGATCGCGTTAACACCCGGCTATGCCACACTCGGGTTTGCCGCTACAGCATTGATTTTTATTGGTCGTTTGGCACAGGGCTTTTCAGCAGGTGTAGAGCTTGGCGGTGTTTCGGTCTATCTCTCTGAAATTGCGGAACCACATAACCGTGGTTTTATGACCAGTTGGCAATCTGCCAGCCAGCAAGTTGCGGTCATTTTTGCAGCAACATTGGGCTATATCGTGAGCCTCGCCTTTACCAAAGCGCAAGTGGATGCTTGGGCATGGCGCATTCCATTTTTTGTAGGTTGTGCCATTATTCCTTTTATTTTCTGGTTACGAAAATCCTTACAGGAAACCGAAGCTTTTGCATCACGCAAGGAACATCCAACCACTCGCCAAATTCTGTCAACACTGGCAGCCAACTGGAAAATCGTGTTGATTGGAATGTCGATGGTCGCAACCACCACGACCATGTTCTATTTTATTACGGTTTACACCCCGACTTATGGTAAAGAAGTTTTGCATCTGACGACCGCAGAAAGTTTGATTGCAACGGTGATGGTCGGTGCGAGCAATTTTATTTTATTGCCAATTGGCGGTTATTTATCTGATAAATTTGGACGTAAACCGCTGTTGATTACGACCACCACCCTGATTTTTATCACGGCTTATCCACTTCTCAGTTGGTTAACGCAAAATATTAGTCTAAGCCATATGCTGATGGCATTGTTGTGGTTGTCGCTACTGTATAGTTTCTATAATGGTGCGCTGGTGGTGTCACTGACTGAAATGATGCCAAGCTCGGTACGTATTGCAGGGTTTTCGGTGGCTTATAGCTTGGCAACGTCTGTGTTTGGTGGCTTGACGCCGATGATTGCGACGTATCTGGTGGAACAAAGTGGCAGCAAAAGTATGCCTGCTTTTTGGCTGATGTTTGCTGCAATTGTGAGCCTGATTGCAACATTGATTGTGTTTCGTCAACGTCAGTCAAAAACGACTCAACCGCCAAAAATTAAGGCACAACTAGCATCCACTCCATCACATTAATTCACTGAAAACCTCTGACTTGAAGATATCATTCAAGTCAGAGGCCAGATACAAAAACTGATTTCTTTAATCAGCCTGAAGTTGTTTTAAAATCGTTTTCAGTACCTGAATACGTGCCGTGTATTTATCGTCAGTTGCCACAATCGTCCACGGTGAAAATTCGGTACTGGTTCGCTCAAACATATCTGCGGCAGCATTTAAGTACTCATTCCACTTACTGCGATTGCGCCAGTCATCTTCGGTAATTTTAAAGCGTTTATGCGGGGTTTTTTCTCGGGCATGAAAACGTTGTTCTTGCTCATCTTTACTGATCGATAACCAGAATTTAATGATCACAGTCTGGCTATCAATTAAATCTTTCTCAAAACGATTAATTTCATCATACGCACGTTGCCATTCTAACTCACTAGCAAAACCTTCTACACGTTCCACCAAAACCCGACCATACCAACTTCGGTCAAAAATACGAATATCACTACAATGATCCAGCTTTGTCCAAAAACGCCATAAATACGGATGACGCAACTCGTATTTTTCTGGCGCGCTAATGGTAAAAATATCGTACTCACGCGGATCAAGCCGTTTAATAATCCGCTTAATCGAGCCACCCTTTCCTGCGGCATCCATCCCTTCAAAGACAATCATGACCTTACGCTCATCGTAACGCATTGCTTCAGCGACATGGCGGCTCAGTTTTTTGAGTTTTTTCTTATATTGTGCCTTTTCCATCTTCTCTGTATCAGGATGCAGCAGTTCATGTGGAATTAAGGCCTGTGGCCAATGTTCCTGCCCCTGTGTGGGATGCTCAGGTAAATCCTTCATTGCCTGTAAAATCGACTGTGCAAAGCTTTGATCACGAACTTCTGGCTCTTCACCATCGATGATGATCCAATCTTGTGTAAAACGTTGTCGCAACTTTTGCAAATTGTCATATTGCTTTTTATTACGCCAATCCAGTCCGTGCAATTTATGCCATTGTCGCTCAGAAGCATCGATATGATCTAAACGTTTTTGGAGTGATTTCCACGACAAATCGAACCAGACTTTGATCACATCAACCTGATTATTTTTTAGATCTTGTTCAAAGGCTCGCATGTTTTCTGCATAGGCATCAAACAGGGTTTCATCCAATGGTTTAGAGACATGCATCGCCGTGGTTAATAAATCACTATACCAATTGCCAAACATCACCGCAATTTGACCTTCACGCGGAATAAAATTGACATAAGGCTGCCAAAATGCCTGATCATTTGACAACATATTCGGCGGATCTGCTTTGACTTTTAAATATCTTGGATCGACCCATTCTCTGAGTTGTTTAACGGACTCACCTTTTCCTGCCAGCTCTATTCCGCTGACCAGTACCAACACACTTTTAGCATTTTTTTGGCCCCAGCTATTTTTTAAAGTGTATTGAGCTTCGATCAGATCGATAGATAAACGATGTTCATCAATTAACTCACAATGTGCTTGTTGTTCACTCATGATCTATACATTTTTTGCTTATTTTTTTGAGTATAACCAAATGTTCGGGCAGCTTGAGGCAAATGCATGTACTATTTATGTCAATTGATCATCTATTGAATCGGACTGACTTCGAATTCACTATTTTAATATGGAAACGTCATAGCGCTCTTGATTCAAGCCTTTTATGCTTTTGATAAACTGATTATTTTGAGTTATTTGAATGTCCAAACTTGCTCCTTTTGACAACTTACTTCAACAGTATAATGCCTTTGAATATCATCACGACCCTGTATTATTAAAGCGTTTAAATGATGCCCAGCACTGGCTTAAAGAGCGGATAAAACACACTCATCAAGCACATTTTGATCAGCCTAAAAATCAGTTAATGGCACAGTATTTTCTTAATCGTTTATATGGTGGCCCAGATTTTGATCCACTGGCGTTACAAATTGAACGTCTACTTAAATATGCCCACAAAGCAGAAAAACTGTTACCAGACAATGCCATAAAAACGGGAACTAAATCCGTCAGTTTAGCTGTACTCGCCATGCAACTGGATGAGCAAATTGCCATTCAATTACTTAAAGATTATCCAGCAGATGCACCAATCACAGACGAAATGATGCGCCAGACGTTGATCAAACTGGATCAAAAAGAGCAACGTTTGATCCAGCTACAACTTCTGGATGACTTGGGTGAGGCCCTCGATAAATACATGCGGTCACTGATGATGTATGCTGCTTTTAAAATGTGTAAAGGCGCAGCACATAAATATCAGTTTGACTTGATGTATGAGTTTATTCAGGAAGGTTTTGTTGCCATGAAACCGCTTAAATCTGCAGAACAATTTATTAAAACCTTTAGTGCAGTTGAACGTGATATTATCGAGAAAGTGCATTCGGATCATCCAGATCCTTTTCGCTAATTTCTGATCTGCATGCGCTGCTAAAAGAGGCATGAAATGCCTTATTTTTATCATTTTCGGTATAGTATTAATTACGATTGTATGATGATGACTGTAAAACCATACTAAACTCTGTCATCATGCAGATAGCCATAATCACTTTATAATGTGTTTAAATTTAGGAGCGACAAGATGTCTAACGAAAATCAAAAGCCCACTTTTTCAACTGAGCAGGCATCGCGTTCAGACAACAATAATCCTTTCCTAAATGAACCACTTCCGCAAGGTACGCCGCAAGGTCAGCAACAATCATTACAACAAGGTTTTACTGATTCGCAAAGCCATCATGTCCCGAAATACAACCTCCCGCGTGGTGCAGGACGGACAGGTAACGTCGGTGAAACTACCCACTTCGGCTATCAAACCGTAAGCTCAGAAGACAAAGCACAGAAAGTGGCAGAAGTGTTCCATTCGGTTGCCAGCAAATACGACATCATGAATGACCTGATGTCATTTGGTATCCATCGCCTCTGGAAACGTTTTGCCATCAATATGTCTGGCGTTCGTCGCGGTCAACAGGTATTAGATATTGCAGGCGGTACAGGTGATCTCGCCAAAGTCTTTAGTCGTGAAGTTGGCCCACAGGGTCATGTGGTGTTATCTGATATTAATGAATCGATGCTGAATGTGGGTCGTGACCGCTTACTCGATGCAGGTTGTACTAATGTCGATTTTGTACTGGCAAATGCTGAAACATTAGAACCTTTTGCAGATGAAAGTTTTGATCTGGTGACGATTAGTTTTGGGTTACGCAATGTCACGGATAAAGATGCCGCACTTGAAGCAATGTATCGCGTCCTAAAACCAGGCGGTCGATTACTGATCCTTGAATTTTCAAAACCTGTATTTGAACCTTTTTCAAAACTATACGATTTATATTCATTTACTGCATTGCCGATCATGGGCAAACTGGTAGCAAACGATTCGGAAAGCTATAAATATCTGGCTGAGTCCATTCGTATGCACCCTGACCAACGTACACTTAAAGGCATGATGGAAAAAGCGGGCTTCCAAAGCTGCGACTATCATAATTTAACAGGTGGTATCGTTGCGGTACATCGTGGTTTTAAACTTTAAAGGTCAATGATTATGTGGTCGATTCTTGCGCTCGGTGCAGTCGAACGCGGTATTCATCATTTTATTAATCTGGATGCCATTACCCGCATCCAGTTGAATCAACTACAGGGGCAATTGCTGCGAGTCGTGATCGATAGTCCGCAGCTTTCGGTTGATGTTTTTTTTGATGATAATAAAGTTCGCCTTGAGCCTACTGTGACGGGTCATAGCTCAGCACCATCTATATTTGAAACGCGTCCTTTTGATGAACAAGTCAGAATCAGCGAAGCCACCGCCACGCTACATGTTAAAAATGTGGTGGAATTACTCAAGCTTTTAGTCGGCGATGCTGATCAAATTGGGAATATCCCTCTGACAGGTGACTATCATCTGTTACAGGATATTCAACGCATTATGCAGCAAGCTGAACCAGATCTGGCAGCCCATTTAAGTCCGTGGATTGGTCCAACCTTGGCGCACGAATTGGCTAAAATCAGTCTGGTGCCGAAACAGATTAAACGGAGTCTGCAAAGTCATCTTTTTTTTGCAGAAGATGCCATTAAAGAAAACAGCGGTCTTTTTGCACCCCGTTGGCAAATGGATGATCTGAATCAGTCCACACGGCAGCTTAATCAGGAAATTGATCGCCTTGAAGCCAGACTGCAACAGCTTAACTCTCAATTTAATAGAACAAACGATTAGGTAATATCCCATTATGATTCCGCACGTTACACGGTTATTCGAACTTTGGCGCATTGCAGCACATTATCGACTTGACACCCTGTTCCCTGCGGAAGAATTCCCCCCAAAAGCTCGGCATGCTTTGGCTTTGATTCGCTTACACCCAGCTGCTTGGTCGAGTCGTGAACGAAAAAATCCGTTGAAGCTCAAACAAGCGCTTGAAGATATGGGGCCCTTGGCGATTAAATTAGGACAGTTATTGTCCACACGCCGTGACCTGATTCCACCTGAAGTCTTATCGCAACTGGTTTTATTGCAAGATCAGGTCAAACCTTTCGATGCACAAGTCGCCAAACAACGTATTCAGGAATCGTTAAAAGCTGATGTAAATACTTTATTTGCACGTTTTGATGAGCAACCTTTAGCTGCTGCTTCAATTGCCCAAGTCCATACCGCGGCTTTGCATGATGGTCGTGAAGTGGTGGTTAAAGTCACACGTCCTGATATTCGTGTACAAATTTTACAAGACTTTGAAATCATTACCTGGTTAGGTCAATGGTTAGAAAGTCGTTTAGAAGCCGCTCGTGCCTTACATTTGACTGAAATTATTCAGGATTATCGTCAGATCATTTTAAATGAACTAGATTTAACCATTGAGGCTGATAATACCCGTCGTATGCGCCATTATTTTACGGGTTCTAGCATGATGTATGTGCCAGAAGTCTATATGGACAGTAAAGATGTCATGGTCGCAGAGCGAATTACCGGTGTGCCTATTTCAGATACTGCCACTTTTGATCGTTTAGGCATGGATCGCGCTGAACTGGCAGAAAAAGGCTTGATTATCTTTTTTACCCAAGTCTTTCGTGATAATTTTTTCCATGCCGATATGCATCCCGGCAATGTCTTTGTCGAAACTATCAATCCTGTTTCACCGCGTTATATTGCACTGGACTGTGCGATTATGGGCGAACTCTCCAAACAGGATCAGATGACCGTTGCACGGATGTTGCTGGCGGTCATGAATAATAATTTCATGCAACTGATTCAGATTGTGCATCAGGCAGGATGGATTCCACCAGGAACCGATCAGGATGCATTGGCAAGAGAAATGCGTCGTACCGTTGGGCCAATGGTGTCAAAGCCGATGGATCAACTGGATTTCGCTGGGATTTTATTGCAGGTCATGGATATTGCCCGACGCTTTCGTTTGGAAATTCCACCACAATTGATGTTGCTCCTGAAAACACTGGTGCATGTCGAAGGATTGGGAACAGATCTTTACCCTCAATTAGATATTTGGAAACTGGCAAAGCCGATTTTGACCGAATGGGTCAAATCCAATATGAATCCTGTCAAAAACATGAAAGAAATTGGTCAGCAAATTCCAGATTTATTACTGGGTGCGCATGACTTACCGACTCTACTTATTGACAGTTTAAACGGTTTAAAAAATCAATCTGCATGGCATGATCGTCAAGTTCGGGAAATTCAACAACTACGTATGCAGATTCAGCAGCAACAGCAGCGTAGTTGGATATTTGGCAGTATCATATTGATATTACTAACTATCGCCATTATTTCACCGTGGTATATTTCCATTGTCTTGATTGCGATGACTGCGCTATTCGCGGTTTGGCGTATTATTAAATAACTGGTATTAAAGATGGGGAAGCTATATTTTTCCTCATCTATCTTCAAAATAAAAGATCGATAATAATGAAAAAAATCAAGAATATTGCCATTATTGGTGCAGGAACAGCGGGTTTAGCCACCGCCATTTTATTTGCCCGACAGAATATTCAGGTCACTTTATTTGAAAAAGTCGATTGCTTACAACCTGTCGGCGCAGGCTTGTTATTGCAACCTGCTGGATTGGCAGTTTTTGAGCATTTGGGAATTTTACCAGGCACCTTAAAACTCGGAGCAATCGTCACAGGTCTGGAAGGTCGACTCGCGAATCAACGTTTGTTAGTAAATAGTCATTATCATGAAGTCGATCCACAACATTATGGTATCGGGATTCATCGCGCAACCTTGTGTCATTTACTGAGTTCAAAATTACAAGACTATGCAGCATCTGTAACATGGAAAATGGCACATGATATTCATCGCTTACAAGAACATCAGCAGGGCGTCACAATTTTCGGTCAGCATCTTGGACTACCCTTTGAGAGTAACTTCGATGCAGTCATCATTGCCAATGGTGCACGTAGTCATTTACGCCCTACGTCTTGGGTAAAAGTCGATAAGCCTTATCCGTGGGGTGCGGTGTGGAGTATCGTTCCTGAATGCCAAACTCTAAACCCTCAAATTTTGCATCAATTTTATGACCGTTCACAAATCATGATGGGCATATTGCCTACAGGCGCAATTCCACAAGCTCCGACTCAACGTCTTTCGAGCGTATTTTGGAGTTTGCCCACTCAGCAATTACAACTCTTTTTAGATAATCCCGATAAACATGAATTTTTGCTTCAGCAAATTTCTCCTCGCTGGAAACCTGTTGCTGACTGGCTTGAACAAGTCATGCAGAAACAAGACAGTTTACAATGGTTATCTGCTCAATATCGCGATGTAGTGATGACAAAATTTGGACAAGGTCGTATAGGGGTCATTGGTGATGCCGCGCATGCGATGAGCCCTCAACTGGGACAAGGCGCCAATATGGCCTTATTGGATGCGTGGGCACTAGGACAAGCCATGCAACAATTTCCAGATCAGCAAGTCGATTGGACAATGTTCTGGCAGCATTATCATCAGTTACGTTATTCTTCCACCCAATTTTATCAAATGTTAAGTCGGCTACTCACGCCCCTCTATCAATCTGATTCAACTTGGGCAGGTTCGTTCCGAGATGTGAGTTTTTATTGGATGTACCAAATTCCTTATTTACGTAAACAAATGGCACTCACTATTTCGGGTTTAAAAACCTCTCCGCTACAGCATATGAATTATGCGGAAATTGCGCAATCGCAGTCTCAATCATCTATTTTAAGTCAAAACTAAATTTAGAACTGGTTAAGGCTCATCGCTTCCCATCATAAAAAAGATGAGTTTTTTTCCGAAATGATCAACAGATGCCGTACACTATAGAGTGCGATGAATAACCGCAAATGAACTTATTTAATCCATAATTCTGGTGAATCTTTATGAACAACGTGCAATGGCTCGATGAAGTAAAATTTAACGAACAAGGTCTTATTCCTGCCATCGCACAGCATCATCTAACCGGCCGTATTTTGATGGTGGCTTGGATGAATCGTGAATCACTTGCTCTAACCGCAGAAAAACAACAAGCGGTTTATTTCTCACGTTCTCGTCAAAAACTTTGGCACAAAGGCGAAGAGTCAGGTCATTTCCAAACCGTGTATGAAATTCGTCTGGACTGTGATGGCGATGTGATCGTGTTGCAAGTGGAACAGCATGGTGGAATCGCTTGTCATACAGGTCGAGAATCGTGTTTTTATCGTAAGCTCACATCGCAAGGTTGGGAAATTGTCGATGCGCAACTGAAAGATCCGACAGCCATTTATGGTGCCTCTGCTAAAGATGCGCATGAACATACAGCACCACAAGAACAAATTGATGTTTTGGCGCATTTGGGACAATTGATGCAACAACGCAAACAAGCGGATGCTGATAGTTCCTATGTTGCAAGTCTGTATAAAAAGGGCTTGAATAAAATTTTGGAAAAAGTCGGCGAAGAAAGCGTTGAAACCATTATCGCCGCGAAAGATTATGCCGTTCAGCCGACACAGGAACATTTAAATGATCTGATTTATGAAACTGCCGATTTGTGGTTCCATAGTATCGTCATGCTCGGTCATTTTGATCTCGATCCCAAACTGGTATTGGAGGAATTGGCACGTCGTCAGGGACTCTCAGGTCTGGTTGAAAAAGCCAATCGTACGCAAGGATAATTATTGACTGTGTCTAATTTTGAGAAACCCAAAGCGACGTATGAACAGGCAACAGCTATCGATAATGCGCGTCTGGGCGAATCTTTTAAAGTTATCGCGTATGCAGGCACAGGTAAGACCACCACATTACAATTGATTAGTGATGCCATGCCTCAGCGGCGTGGTATGTATCTGGCATTTAATAAAGCCATTGCCAGTGAAGCACAGCAGAAATTTCATCGTAACGTTGACTGTCGTACTTTTCACTCTTTAGCCTTTCGTAGTGTTCCACGTGGCGTCACCGATAAATTACGACTACCGCGATTGAGTCCTAGCTTTATGGCTAAAGATTATCGCTTGGAACCTGTGACCCTGCGCCGTATGATGGGCGGACGTTATGAAAAATATGTATTGATGCCCAGCCGTCTGGCCAGTTTAGTCGCCAATGCCGTCAGTTATTTTTGCTCGACCAGTTCGCAATACCCCGCGCCACGTCATATTCAAGCGCCCAGTTGGCTACATCCTGATGATATTGAAAGCCTGCAAAAACATCTCTATCCCGCAGTGGAACGACGTTGGCTAGAATCGATTGATCAAAATCATCAGGCAGGAATTGGGCATGATATTTACCTGAAACTGTGGGCACTCTCTGAACCGAATATTCCAGCGGATTATGTATTGTTTGATGAAGCACAGGATGCCGATCCATTGATGCTCGGGATACTGCTTAGACAACGTAGCACACAAGTGATTTATGTCGGTGATGCACATCAGCAAATTTATGCTTGGCGCGGTGCAGTCAATGCCATGCAGCAACTACCACTGCCCGAATCACGCTTGACCACCTCATTTCGTTTTGGTGAACAAATCGCCGATATTGCCAACTATTTATTAAGTGGTTTGGATGAAACAGTTCCCTTATTAGGAAATCCAAGTCTCACCTCAAAAGTCGTCAATAAACCCCATACCAAACAACGCGATGCCATTCTTTGTCGTACTAATGCCCGTGCAATGGAACTACTACTGGCAGGTCTGGTACATGGCGATAAAGTCAGTTTGCAAGCCGATCATAATAAACTCAATCGTTTTGTCGATGCTGCAAGTCTATTAAAACAAGGCAAACGCGTAACCGATGTGCCAGAACTAGCTTGGTTTAATTCATGGCATGATGTGCATGAATATTGTGAAACCAACGATGGTAGTGATATTAAACCACTGGTGAAACTGGTCGATGATCATGGTACGGATCCTTTAAAACGTGCATTGGCAAAAATCACGCCTATTGAGCAAGCAGATTATGTGATTTCCACTGCGCATAAAGCCAAAGGTCTGGAATGGGATCGGGTGCATCTGGAAGATGATTATCATTTTAAAATCAATGGATTGGAACATAAAATAAGTGATGAAGAACTGAGACTGCTTTACGTAGCCTGTACACGTGCTAAAGTAAGTTTAAATATTCATCATATTTATGACCTTGTTCAGCAGCTCAAACTGCAAGCACCGCAAAGTTTACGCAAATCCTTAGCGGTCTAAAACATCGCGTTCCAACTCTGGTGGGCATATGAAACTTGAATCTATTCGTCTTAAACATACAGGCTTGTTTAGTAATTTACAGGTTCAATTTCTTTATCCACATAAACCCATCACCCTCATTTTAGGTGAACAGGCGACAGGTAAAACCACGCTCCTTAAACACATTTACCAAGCCTTGAGCTGGTTTCCAGCACGATTAAAAGATAGTCGTACGGCGGGTGTGGTCATGCTAGATCAGGATATTTTAAATTCAAGAATCCAATCCAGAATAGAGCTGAGTGTTAAAATTCCAACCGAAATCGGACAACTTCCAGAAGGCAGTCAATCTCAGGAAAGTGATGCCTCAATCTGTACATGGAAACTTTATAAAACCCTGAATAGTCAGGGAATTGGCATCAGTCAGGCAGAAACACAACAACTGGAAGAATTAACGGCTCTATATCAAAAAGCCATTAAACAGGATCCTTTACAAGGTCTACCTTGTATTGCCTACTATCCATCTGACCGATTTATTAATGAAATCAATTTACTCAGTAAAAATATTCCTGCGGTATTTCAGGCTTCTTCCGCCTATGATGTCGCGGCAATTCCATTTACCACCTTTGCCCGTTTCTTTGAGTGGTTCCGCGAAATCAGTGATATCGAAAATGCTCAAAGTGCACAGTTGCTACAGCATATTTTAGATAAATTTAATGCGCAGAGTTTGCAACATCTGGAACAGGAAATTTTTCAGACACATGCGCAACTCAACTCTCCCAATTTGCAGGCATTAAAAAGCAGTCTAAATACTGTTTTCCCTGATATTACCGATATTTATCTACAATATCAGCCGAAACTTCAGCTGATGCTCAGCTATCAAGGACAAAATCTAAGCTATCAACAACTTTCCAACTCCATGAAAACATGGATTGCATTGGTAGGAGATATTGTACGTCGCTTATGCTTGCTGAATCCTTTAAGTCTTTATCCCTGTCTTGAAGGTGAAGGAATTGTACTGATTGATCAGATCGATACCCAACTCGATCAAACTTTATGTCGTGAGATCCTGCCGCGTTTACATCAGGCTTTTCCACGTTTACAACTGATCGTGACTGGAAATCGTGAAGAATTGCTTGAACATGCATTTGATTATCAATGTCTGCGTTTGTCCAATAAGCAAATTTCACCCTTAGTGCTCGAAAATACCCATGATCTCTATGACCATGTTTACCAAAATTTATTTAATCATTCTTCAGAACCTGATTTGAATGATCTAAGTCCGACACTTGCCAATGAACCCGATGTAGATCAGCTGCTTGAATTATTAGCGCATTTAACTGATGCACAAAAACAAGAGATTCTGCAATATTTGCAATCAGATACCAAGCATTTAAATGAATCAAGATTGTCCGAAAAATAAAGGGTTTCATAATTTAGACATCAAATCATTTTTCATGTTATTATTGAAAATAACTATCAATACACTTGAGAGCGCGTGTTCTGATCACATCTTTAAGTGATTGATATTTTGTTATTTTAGTGTAAAAACAGTTAACAGATGCAGGGTTAGCGCTGTATACTTTTTCACACGTATTTTTTGTTTCTTGCAAGTCGCGCAATACAACTTGTTTTTTCTTTTTACCTACATTTATGGTTTTCAGGTGTCAAACTTTTGGAATTCTCTTTGAGTTCCTTTAGATCCTGAAAAATAAGATTCACGCTTAGGTTCCGACCTAAATCACCACATGGATACGAGTGTGCTACCGATTATTATCTTGCTACCGTTAATATTAGGCACCACCCTTGTTGCATTGCTACAGCGTTTTTCGCGGGAAGCAACGGCTTTAGGGGCAATTGCAGTCAGCTTGACCTGTTTTGGGTTATTGCTGACTGAGGCAAAACAGATTTTTGCTGGTGCGGCCATTTTACAAAGCTGGGACTGGTTACCACAGCTTGGACTGAATTTAAGCTTTCGTCTGGATGCACTTGGACTCTTGTTTAGCCTACTGATTACAGGCATTGGCACCCTCATTTATATTTATGCTTATTATTATTTAAGCCCTCGTAACTCTCTTGCCAAACTCTATATGCTGCTCATGGTTTTCATGACAGCCATGCTCGGAATTTCACTCTCCAATAATTTAATCTTGCTCTTGGTGTTTTGGGAATTAACCAGTATTTCATCTTTTTTACTGGTGGGCTATTGGAGCCATTACGAGGCCGCACAACGTGGTTCTCGAATGGCACTGACCATTACAGGCATGGGCGGTCTAGCCATGCTAGGTGGTTTTATTTTGATTGGGCAAATTACTGGAACCTATCAGATTGATCAACTGGTCAATATGAAAGAGATGATCCAGTCTCATGCCTTATTTGTTCCTGCACTACTTTTAATTTTACTGGGTGCATTTACCAAAAGTGCACAGTTTCCTTTTCATTTTTGGCTTCCCAATGCCATGGCAGCGCCAACGCCTGTATCGGCTTATTTGCATTCCGCCACCATGGTCAAAGCAGGGATTTTTTTACTCGCTCGTCTTGCTCCAATTTTCATTGGTGCCGCGCTTTATCACAATATTGTCACTTTTGTCGGTTTATTTACGCTTTGTATGGCGGCTTTTTTCGCCATTTTCAAAGAAGACCTCAAAGGCTTATTGGCGTATTCGACCATTAGCCATCTTGGTTTAATCGTATGCTTATTGGGGATTGGCTCTCCCCTTGCTGTTGCCGCAGCCATTTTTCATATTATTAACCATGCCACATTTAAAGCGGCGCTGTTTATGATTGCAGGCATTGTTGATCATGAAACAGGAACCCGAGATTTACGCAAACTCAGTGGCATTTGGCAACTACTGCCTTTTACTGCCACTCTGACCATGATCACAGCTGCCTCAATGGCAGGTGTTCCACTGACCAATGGTTTTATTTCCAAAGAAATGTTCTTTACCGAATT
>NZ_CP078523.1:887460-898339 GCF_019264745.1 Acinetobacter sp. Colony158
ACTTCGATGGCATTGATTATTCAATATATTGCACAAGGTCAAGATCAAGCTGAACAGATGCTAAAAGCCAAGTCTGGACGTTTGTATGAACTTTGGATCGGAATTGGTTTGCTCATTGCTGGTCTTTCAGGCATGGCTGCATGGTATTGGTCACGTCCTTTCTTAACCAGTGCACACATCTATGTCGATATTCCAGTGATAGGAAAAGCACACCTTGCCTCAGCGGCACTGTTTGATGTCGGGGTCTATGTCACAGTGGTGGGTGCAACCATGCTGTTAATTTCGGTACTTGGTGATTCACGTCATTCATCCATGTCTGGCCCTGTTCCACGTGAAGGAGATACGTCATGATTAGTCTGGAGTTCCTACTTGCTTCCGCGATTGGCCTACTTGTCGCGTCGGGGATCTATTTAATTTTACGTGCCAGAACTTTTCCTGTGGTACTCGGGCTTGCCATGATTGGCTATGCAGTCAATCTGTTTTTATTTGCAATGGGACGTATTCAGATGAATGCACCTGCGATTTTGACCGAAACGGTTAAAACGACCGATCCTTTGCCACAAGCTTTAGTCTTAACAGCGATTGTCATTGGTTTCGCCACAACAGCATTTATCGTACAGCTTGCAATTCGTAGTCGTTATGAATCAGGTACAGATCATGTGGATTCCAAAGAAGACCCAGCCCTAAACTATGACCCGCGTGAGGATGAACCTTGATGATTGACTTTATCAATTTCTGGAACATGCACGCACCTATTTTTAGTATTCTGATTCCTGCGTTTACTGCTTTTATTCTCATCATTTTAGGCAATCCCGGTTATGGTGCTTTAGAAACTGATCGTCGACAACCGTGGCGCAGAGCCATCAGTCTCATTTCTGTTTTATTGGGTCTTGCCACCGCAATCAGTTATTTTTTTATTGCCCATACAGGTCAAATTACGGTTTATCAACTGGGTGAATGGTCTGCGCCGTTTGGCATTGTATTAGTACTCGATCAACTTTCTGCTTTTATGCTGCTCTTAACCTATGTACTGGCCGTTCCTGTACTCTGGTTTGCGAGCAAGGAATGGGATACCCGCGGTCGTTATTTCCATGCCATGTTTCATTTTCTACTCATGGGAATCTGCGGTGCCTTTTTAACTGGTGATTTATTTAACCTATTTGTATTCTTTGAAGTGTTATTGATGGCTTCCTATGTGTTGCTACTACATACACAAGGTAAAGCGCGTTTCCAACTCGGCATTCATTACGTCACTATCAATTTACTGGCTTCAGCGATTTTTTTGATCGGTCTGGGTATGATTTATGGCAGTGTGGGTAGTCTCAACATGGCTGATGTATCACGCCTATTGCCGACACTTGAGCCTGACCAACACAAACTCGCGATTGCAGGTGGGATGTTGTTATTTGTCGTCTTCGGCATCAAAGCTGCAATCTTGCCTGTGGGTTTATGGTTACCCAAAACCTATGCTGTTGCTACCACACCTGTTGCTGCTATTTTTACCATCATGACCAAAGTCGGTATTTACGCGATCTTAAGGGTAAATGGCACCGTCTTTGATGATGTATTGGCGCAGAATATTTTAAAACATTGGCTGTTGATCATTGGCTTAGTCACTTCGTTATATGGCGTGATTGGGGCAATTGGGGCAGATCGTTTACGCCGCTTCGTCGGTTTTATGGTGCTGTCATCCATCGGGACAATCATCATTGCAATTTCCATGTTCAATACCCAAGCATGGGCCGCCGCATTATATTATTTAGTCCATAGCACCCTGATAGCCGCTGCGTTTTATCTACTCTGTGGCTGGATCACCTCACAACGTGGCAGTTTCAAGGATCATCTCAAAGTTGCGCCAAGAATGAAACAGGGCAAAACTGTAGCGATGGTTTATTTTATTATTGCCATGATGATGGCAGGTTTACCTCCCTTTAGTGGTTTTCTCGGTAAAGTTTTTATTTTACAAGCGACCCATGATCAATCTTATCAGGCATGGATGATTGCGATTATTCTGATTGTCAGTTTGCTGAGTATTATAGCCTTAACCCGCGTTGGTTTTGTTTTATTCTGGCGCTCAACTGCACCAGAGGAGAATGAAAAAGAACCTGCTTTTATTGCCTATCAAAAATTACCTGATCATGCCCCTGCCCGTAACGATTTGACTATTTATGCACTCCTAACAGGCTTAATCATTTATGTTATTTGTGCACCTTCGATCTATTCTTATAGCTTAAGTACAGCCGCACAAATTCAGGATCATGCCCTTTATACAAATTCTATTTTGAGCAAAGATCGTTTTGGGCAGGTGATTAGTGTGCAACCTTATGATCCAAGCTATGTGCCTGAAACTAAATACGGCGGTGAAACGATTGATCCATATGCGCATTATATCCCTGATGTCATATCTGATGATACGCTAGAAGGCGAGCACATTTCAGAATATAAGAAACGTCAAATTGAGCAAGAACAAAAGGATCAAGATATCGTACCAAATGAAAGCCAACTCAAACCGATGGAGCCTTAAAAAATGAAAAAAAAGAGTGCTTTACTGGAACGCTGGTTTCCTCATCCGTTGGTTTCTGTCATTGTGGGTTTGAGCTGGATCATGCTGGCACATAGCGTTTCAGCTGACAACATTCTGATTGCCGTTATTCTGGCAATTCTGATTCCACGTTTGGTACAGCCCTTTATTACCCGTACCCCGCACATTCACTGGAGACAAGCGATTCATCTGTTTTTTGTGGTGCTTTGGGATATTGTTGTTTCCAATATTCGTGTCGCCAAATTGGTACTCGGGCCTACAGATCGGTTACACCCTAAATGGTATCGTGTACCTTTGGAAACCCAACATGAACAGGTCAATAGTATCTTGGCGATGATTATTACCACCACACCCGGTACAGTGTCTGCGGGCATCGATCAGGAACGTGGCGATATTTTGGTTCATTCACTCAGTACTGATAATGAAGAAATGGATATTCAGGACATCAAGTCTCGTTATGAAGCGCCATTGATGGCTATTTTTGATGTAAAAGCTGATAAAGGAGGAGAAGCATGATCATCTTACCTTACGCTTTGGGCATTTGTATGGTCGCCATTACCATTTCAATGTTTCTCTGTCTGATTCGACTTGTAATCGGCCCATCAATTGTAGATCGATTGCTGGCCTTAGATACTCTATTTCTCAATGCGACCTGTTTGGTCGTCGTTTTGGGGATTTACTGGACCAGTACCAATTTATTTGAAGGGGCGCTTTTGATCGCCATGCTCGGTTTTGTATCCACCGCAGCGTTGGCACGTTATTTCACTACGGGTCATGTGATCGATTAAGGAGATGCTCATGCAATTGATTATGGAAATTCTAGTTTCATTCTTTCTGTTGGTCGGTGCATTCTTCATGTTAGTCGGTGGCATCGGTATGATTCGACTTCCAGACTTATTTATGCGCCTACATGCGCCGACGAAATCCAGTACACTCGGTTTGGGTAGCTTCTTGTTGGCCTCCATTATTTATTCAGCATTTCATGGGCGGTTTGGTTTTTCAGAATTGTTAATTACCTTGCTGGCGTTTATCACTGCACCAGTTTCAGCAAATTTGATGGCACAAGCTGCATTGCATTTACGTTTACGTTCCATGAGTGGTGAAGTCCCCGAAGCCCTCAATCGTCCTTTACCGTGGGATCGTTATTCCTTTTTAAATCGTAGAAGAAATAGTACGCTGGACTCTCATTCAGAGCCACCGAAAGAGTAAAATTTAATATCATAAAAAATGCCACCCGAAGGTGGCATTTTTTATGTATTCAGATTTACTGCTCTGAATCATCTTCTTTTTTATGCTCAGGCAAATCCTGTACTGCTTTCTCAATCAGACCAAACATATAGTTGCCATAGGCATTGGTCTTGTCATAATGAAAACGCAAACGCGGTGTAATACGCGTTTTAATACGACGACTGAGTTCCTGACGCAAAAATCCAGACGCTTTATTTAAAATATCTAGCGTTTCCTGATGAGCGATTTCATTTTGGTCATCTGCCAGTTCACGTCCCATCACAGTGACATAAACATCTGCGTATCCCAAATCTGGACTCACCTTAACGCCTGAGATGGTCACCAGACCACCCAGACGCGGATCTTTCAACTCTTGACGGATTAACTCTGACAACTCACGTTGTACCGAATCCGCCATGCGTTTCAAGCGTTGTCCACCCGCCATTAAAGACTCCGTTTCACCATTTGAACATCATACACTTCGATCTTATCGAGTGGTTTGATGTCATTATAACCTTTAACCGCAAGACCACATTCCATGCCTGCGCGAACTTCATCTACTACATCTTTATAGCGACGTAACGATTCAAGCTCACCCTGGAAGACCACTACGTCATCACGAAGGACACGGATTGGTTTGTTACGGTGAATGACACCTTCCATCACCATACAGCCCGCAGCAGCACCGAACTTACTTGAACGGAACACTTCACGAACCTGAGCCACACCCAGAATCGTTTCACGATGTTCAGGCGCAAGCTTACCGCTCATCGCATTCTTCACATCATCAATCAATTCATAAATGATGCTGTAGTAACGAATGTCGATACCATCTTGATCGCTCTTCTGACGCGCAGTCGTATCAGCACGGACGTTAAATCCGAGCAATACTGCTTCTGATGATTCAGCCAGTGTGACATCAGATTCAGTGATTGCACCGACACCTGAACTAATCACACGTACTTTCACTTCTTCAGTTGAAAGCTCATCCAAAGCAACGGTCAAGGCTTCTAACGTACCGCGAACATCTGCTTTTAAGATGACATTGACTGCTGGTACATCTTTTTTGCCCATAGAGGCCATAATGTTTTCAAGACGCATCGCACTTTGACGATCAATCCGTTTTTGACGCTCACGGTCTGCACGAGCATCTGCCACTTCACGTGCTTTTTTCTCGTCATTGACAACAAGAACTTCGTCACCTGCCATTGGCGCATCGGGTAAACCTAAAATTTCGACTGGAATCGATGGCCCTGCCGATTTAATTGGTTGACCATTTTCATCCGACATGGCACGTACACGACCATAAGATGAACCTGCAAGAACAAGATCACCAATATTCAATGTACCGTTTTGTACCAGAATCGAAGTCACTGCACCACGACCTTTATCAACACGTGCTTCAATCACCACACCTTGAGCCGCGCCTTCGCTTGATGCTTTCAATTCCATCAATTCAGCTTGAATCAAGATTAAGTCAAGTAATTCATCGATGCCTTGACCCGAGTGTGCCGAAACCATCGCGATTGGAACATCACCGCCCCATTGTTCAGGTACGATCTGCTTAGTTGTTAATTCATTCAATACGCGATCTGGGTCAGCCGATTCTTTATCCATCTTGTTGATAGCAACAATAATCGGTGTACCCGCTGCACGTGCATGGTCAATGGCTTCTGCTGTTTGTGGCATCACACCATCATCCGCCGCAACCACCAATACCACGATATCCGTTGCTTTAGCACCACGTGAACGCATCGCAGTAAATGCTGCGTGTCCCGGTGTATCAAGGAAAGTAATAATTCCTTTATCGGTCTCAACGTGATATGCACCAATATGCTGAGTAATACCACCTGCTTCGCCTGCTGCTACTTTAGAGCGACGGATACGATCCAGTAATGACGTCTTACCGTGGTCAACGTGACCCATGATTGTGACGACTGGAGGACGAGTGGTTTGCTCACCACGTGCTTCTTCAGCAGCGACAAGTAAGTTATCTTCGGCTTGTGTATCAGAAACCAAAACAGGGTTATGTCCCATTTCCTCGACCACGAGTACCGCAGTATCTTGATCAATCGCTTGGTTTTGAGTCACAAGCTCACCCATTTTCATGAGGGTCTTAATCACTTCGCGAACTTTAATCGCCATCTTTTGTGCTAAATCAGCAACAACGATTTTTTCACCAATCTCAACATCATAAATTTGCTTTTTAACAGGTTTTTCAAAACCGTGTTTATTCGCCTGACTGGTTTTTAAGCCGCGCTTATGATGGCTTTTGCTAAAGCTTTGTTCCGCTTGTGCATCACCACCACGACCGCCTTTTTTACCCGCACGTGGATTTGCAGTAGCACCACCACGTTTGATTTCACGGTCTTCTTTATTGAAAGAATCTTCGTATGCTTGACCGACAAGTCCAGCAGCCAAAGGTGAATCATCAATCACACGAATGGTCGTCGTTGCATCATCATTTGAATATTTCGATGCCATTTGACGCATTTGCTCAAGTGTACGCTGTTGCGCTTCTTCAGCTGCTTTACGACGAACTGCTTCTTCCGTTGCTTTCAACTTCGCAGACTCAGCTTCACGCGCTTTTTTCTGTTCAGGCGTTTCTGTTGGTTTTACAACAATCGGCTTAATCGGCTTATTGGTTGAACGACGCTTCACCACAACTTCTGTGGTCGAAGTTTCCGCTTTTACTGTTTCTTTTTTCTGAGCAGCGCGCATTGCATCCAATGTGGCTTGTGCTTTGTTTTCAGCTTTTACTTGAGGCTGCTGCGCAGTTTGCTGGCTTACTTTTTCATCAGTACGCACTTTCGCTTCCGCATCAACACGCGCTTTCGCTTCTGCTGCAATCTGTTCAGGGTTTGGCTTGGTAAACGTATGTTTCTTACGAACTTCTACATTAATCGTTTTTGCCTTACCTGAAGTACTCGCGACTTTCGCTGTACTGGTTGTTTTACGTTTCAACGTGATTTTTCCTGCGCCACTGGCATCCTGACCGTGTACCTTTTTCAAATGGTTCACAAGCGTATCTTGTTGCTCAGTGGTAATAGTGTCATTTGCGTTACGCTGTGGTAGACCTGCTTCACGAACCTGTTCTAGAAGCTTGTCGACAGGACGACCAACTGTTTGAGCCAAGTCTTGAATCGTTTTGTCTGTCATACGCTACTCCTTAGTTAAACCATGATTCGCGTGCTTTCATAATGAGCTGACCCGCTTTTTCATCACCAAGCCCGTCAATATCAGAGATATCGTCGGTTGCCTGATCGGCCAAATCATCGACTGTAATCACACCACGCGCTGCAAGGGCATAAGCAAGCTCCTGAGTCATTCCTTCCATTTCCAGAAGTTCTGCACTTGGTTCCTGAATATTTTCTTGCTGTTTTAATGCATCTGTTAATGCAGCTTCTTTTGCACGACTTTGTAATAACTCAACCAAATCTGCATCAAGTTCAATTTCGTCAAAAGTTTCAGCTGGTACATAGGCAATTTCTTCAAGTGAAGTAAAGCCCATTTCAACCAATGCCATTGCCAAATCTTCTTCAATATCCAGACGTTCTACAAACATATCCAGATATTGCTGTGCTTCATTTTGCTGACGTGCACGGTATTCATCTTCTAGCATCATGTCGAGTTTATAACCCGTCAATTCAGATGCCAAACGTACGTTTTGTCCTTGAGAACCAATCGCACGCGCCAATTGATCATTGGTTGCAAAAATGATATCAGCACTACGTGCATCTTCATCCAGTACAATCCCTGATACATCAGCAGGCTCTAAAGCACTAGCAATATACTGTGCTGGATCATCCGACCACACCACAACATCGATGCGCTCACCATTGAGCTCCGACTGTACTGCCTGAATACGCGTACCACGCATACCAATACAAGCACCGACTGGATCAATACGGTGATCATTAGTTTTTACAGCAATTTTAGCACGCACACCTGGCTGACGCGCTGCTGCTTTAATTTCGATGATTTCTTCAGAAATTTCTGGAATTTCCTTTTTCATCAAAGCAATCAGCATTTCAGGTTTCGCACGCGACAATAACAATTGCGCGCCACGACCTTCACGGTTGACATTATATAAAATCGCATTCATACGCTGCTTAGGACGAAGTAATTCTTTAGGAATCATTTCTTCACGTGCCAAATACGCTTCTGCATTATCACCCAAATCAATGATAAAACCGTCTTTGGTTTGCTTTTTCACTTCACCATAGATCAATTCACCAACTTTGGCTTCATAGGCATCTGCCACCAAAGCACGTTCAGCTTCACGAATTTTCTGGACAATGACTTGCTTGGCAATCTGCGCTGCGATACGACCAAACTCGATCGATTCAACCTCAAGTTCACGAATATCACCAATGGACCATTGTGCAGGATCCACATCAGAAATCGCATCCTGACAGGCTGGCATTTCATGATCTTCATCAGCAACGACTTCCCATTGACGGAAAGTACGATAATCGCCAGTCTTACGGTCAATTTCAACACGTAACTGTGCTTCTTCAGAGTGTGTGCCTTCGTAAAATTTCTTCTTCGTTGCAGCAACCAGTGCCTGTTCTAATGCTTCGAAGATCGCTTCACGACTAACACCTTTTTCATTACTAACCGTTTCAACAACGGTAAGAATTTCACGGCTCATAAGTCACCTACAGATTCTTATAAATTTAAATGAATTTAGTCCTGATAGATCAAATTTGCTTTATCAATATTATGACTATCAATTTCAAGCACATGGTTGCCTTCAACTTCCACTTGAATGACTTCATTTTCAAGATCAACGCTGAGCAATTTTGCCTGGAACTTACGACGATTTTCAACCGCAGTAATCAGTCGTAATGCAACTTGCTGCCCAAGATATGCAGGCATTTGTTCAAGCTGAAAAAACGGACGATCCCAACCTGGAGATGATACTTCAAGTGCATATTCACCAGAAATTGGATCATGAACATCTAACATTGCGCCGACTTGTTGGGTGACCAGCACACAGTCTTGTACACCAATTCCACGACCCTGTTCCAGCTCACCCTCTTCATTGATGACTGGTTCAGCATTATCATCGATCGCTTTATCGATATAGATACGCAGTAAGGAACGCTTCCCTTGAGGAATAAATTCAATTCCCCATAGATCAACATTGCAGGCTTGCACTGCGGGTGCAATTAAATCATGCAGTGCTTGAGTTTTATTTGATAGCTTCATTTACTCTCGTCATTCTCGCGCGGTTCAATTGGCACATAGCCAATTCAGACTAATCTATAGTGAAGCATGACTATTTCACCTTTACGACATCTTATGTCTTGTGTCACCGCTACACGATAGCCAATAAAAAAGGGCGTTAAATCGCCCCTATATTTTACACAGAAAACTATAGCTCACTGTGCAAAAAGGCCCACCTATTTGTGAGCCCTCTTAGAAACTTGGTAGCGGGAGCTGGATTTGAACCAACGACCTTCGGGTTATGAGCCCGACGAGCTACCAGACTGCTCCATCCCGCATCAACGTGCAAACATTATATACAATTATTAGAAAAAGTCAATTTCAATAATTGCTGACTAAGTTGTTACCCTTAGTCATTTAAAGATGTAATGAAGCTAAATTTAACAAGTTTCAATACACTTTAAAAAAAGTGGTAGCGGGAGCTGGATTTGAACCAACGACCTTCGGGTTATGAGCCCGACGAGCTACCAGACTGCTCCATCCCGCATCAACATCACTGCGACACCAACTTTCTTTCTGGATCAAGTTGGTGCGGAAGGGGGGACTTGAACCCCCACGCCCGAAGGCACTACCACCTCAAGGTAGCGTGTCTACCAATTCCACCACCACCGCAGCTTGTGGGAGGCATTCTATTCGCTTCAATCGTAAAAAGAAAGCGTTAATTTGAATTATTGACTCGTTTTAGGTGCAGTTGGTGAAGTTTCAGGCGAAGTTGGTTGCTGAACTGGTGCAGTTTGTACAGATTGTAAGCTATAGGCTTCTGTGGTTTGTTTCTTGGCAAAAACCGCAAGAGTCAAACTGGTAATAAAAAACAAAGCCGTACAGATAGCCGTTAAACGCGTCAGAAAGTTACCCGAGCCTGAAGCACCAAATACTGTTGCCGCACCACCACCGCCAAATGAGGCACCTGCATCTGCACCTTTACCATGCTGAACCAACACCAGTGCAATAATCAGAATGGCGAGAATAATGTGTACCACCAGCACAAACGTATGCATGCTGAACTCCTATTGTTTTGATTGGGCAAATGCCTGAGCAATTTGATAAAACGATTGGGCATTAAGCGATGCACCGCCAACCAATGCACCATTAATATCTGGGCAAGCTGCCAACTCTACCGCATTCTCAGGTTTAACACTACCACCATATAACAAGGCAATCTGTGCACCATGTGCGGTAATCTGAGATAAACCTTCACGAATTTTGGCATGCATCGCTTGTGCATCTTGCGGTGAAGCAGTTTTACCCGTACCGATTGCCCAAATTGGCTCGTAAGCAATCACGATTTGTTTTAACCATTGTTCAGTATTTACAACACTGGCGATATCACAAATTTGCTGTAAAACCACTTGTTCTGCCAAGCCTTGTTCACGCTGTTCAAGGCTTTCACCCACACAGTAAATGACAGTCATACCTGCCTGAAGTGCATTGTGGAGTTTGGCTTTTAAAATTTCAACTGAATCACCCAACAAGTCACGACGTTCAGAATGACCAATCAAAACGTATTGAATTTGGCTATCAACTAAAAGTTCAGCACTGACTTCACCCGTATAAGCTCCCATTCCTGCAAAACGGGAAATATCCTGTGCGACAGTATAAATGGCGCGTGGCGCTGCATTTAAAGCTTGAAAGGTACGATCCAATGCGATCGATGTAGGTGCAACTCCAATGTGGCAGGCATTTGCCTCTATTGGAGATTGTGCCAATAAATTGATAAGTTGTTGAATGAGTTGTGTGGCATCAGATTGTATTGGGTTCATTTTCCAATTGCCAACCACCCAAGGAATAATTGTCGAACCCGACATACTGCTACCCTTTTATCGAAAATGCTGCATATTCTACACGTATTTTAGACAAACTTAGAATGTTTTCTTTTGG
>NZ_CP078523.1:899493-899888 GCF_019264745.1 Acinetobacter sp. Colony158
CTGAACAAGCCACAAGGTATGTTGCTAATTACAGGACCAACGGGTTCTGGTAAAACAGTTTCGTTATACACAGGCCTAAATATTCTTAATACTGAGAGTTCAAATATTTCCACAGCAGAAGATCCTGTGGAAATTAACCTTGAAGGTGTTAATCAGGTGAATGTTAACCCCAAGGTGGGCTTGACCTTTGCCGCTGCGCTAAAGTCTTTTTTACGTCAGGATCCTGACATTATCATGGTTGGTGAGATTCGTGATCTGGAAACAGCAGAAATCGCAATCAAGGCTGCGCAAACAGGTCACATGGTCATGTCTACGCTGCATACTAACAGTGCGCCAGAAACATTAACACGTTTACGCAATATGGGCGTACCTTCATTTAATCTTGCAACGTCCGT
>NZ_CP078523.1:900015-900350 GCF_019264745.1 Acinetobacter sp. Colony158
CAGATTTACCAACCTGTCGGTTGTTCTGAATGTCGTGAAGGTTATAAAGGTCGTGTCGGGATTTACGAAGTCATGAAAGTCACACCTGAAATTTCGAAAATTATTATGGAAGATGGCAATGCACTTGAAATTGCAGCGGCATCGGAAAAACTGGGGTTTAATAATCTTCGTCGTTCAGGTCTTAAAAAGGTGATGCAAGGGGTCACTTCTTTACAGGAAGTCAACCGCGTCACCAGTGAATAAAAGCAGATTCTAAAAATAAGGACAGCACAATGGCAGTCAAAAAAGCGCAAATGATGCCAACTTTTGCTTATGAAGGGGTTGATCGTAAAGGG
>NZ_CP078523.1:900442-900601 GCF_019264745.1 Acinetobacter sp. Colony158
GAAACGTAAGAATATTTTAGAAGGGCTATTTAAGAAAAAAGTCACTACATTAGATATTACGATTTTCACTCGACAACTTGCGACCATGATGAAAGCAGGTGTTCCTTTAATTCTAAGTTTTGAAATTGTTGCTGAAGGCTTAGAAAACCCAGCGATGCG
>NZ_CP078523.1:900731-900991 GCF_019264745.1 Acinetobacter sp. Colony158
CTCGAAACCATGCTAGATCGTGTCGCGATCTACAAGGAAAAAAGTGAGCTTTTAAAACAAAAAATCAAAAAAGCCATGAAATACCCGATTACTGTCATTGTTGTTGCAGTGATTGTCACGATTATTTTGATGGTAAAAGTCGTCCCCGTCTTTCAGGATTTATTTAGCTCATTTGGTGCAGAACTTCCTGCTTTTACCCAGATGGTGGTGAATATGTCAAAATGGATGCAATCCTACTGGTTCATTATGATTATTGTGAT
>NZ_CP078523.1:901288-925869 GCF_019264745.1 Acinetobacter sp. Colony158
TTTTCCATCTATGGCTGTTCAAATGGTTGCCATTGGTGAAGAATCTGGTGCACTAGATGCCATGCTCGACAAAGTTGCCACGCATTATGAAAATGAAGTCGACAATGCTGTAGACGGACTAACCTCCATGATGGAACCTTTGATCATGGCAATTCTCGGCGTACTAGTCGGCGGTCTGGTCATCGCCATGTATCTTCCAATTTTCCAGATGGGTTCAGTGGTTTAATGTCCGAAATTCTTAATTATTTTATCCAAACCCCAACTGCGCTTTATCTTGCAGTTGGGATTTTTAGCTTGTGCATTGGTAGTTTTTTAAATGTTGTGATTTATCGCACGCCAAAAATGATGGAACGGGACTGGCACACTGAGTGCCAGATGTTGTTACATCCTGATCAAGCGATCATTGATCAAGATAAACTGACATTAAGTTCACCACCTTCAACCTGCCCCAAATGCCATAGCCGTATTCGTTGGTATCAAAATATTCCATTGCTCAGTTGGGTATTTTTAAAAGGTAGATGTAGCCATTGTCAAAATCCGATTAGCATCCGTTATCCTTTGGTTGAACTGCTCACGATGCTATGTTCACTGATGATCGTAGCTGTCTTTGGGCCTAGCCTTCAAATGCTGTTTGGTCTGGTTTTAACTTGGGTGCTTATTGCACTGACATTTATTGATTTTGATACTCAACTGTTACCCGATCGTTTTACTCTACCGCTAGCAGCATTAGGTCTAGGGATTAATAGCTATAGTCTTTATGTCTCACCAACCGCCTCGATTTGGGGCTATCTGATTGGTTTTTTATGTCTGTGGATTGTCTATTATTTATTCAAAATAATTACTGGTAAAGAAGGGATGGGCTATGGCGATTTTAAGTTACTTGCTGCTCTCGGCGCATGGATGGGGCCTCTGATGCTTCCACTGATTGTGCTACTTTCTTCACTGGTCGGTGCGATTATTGGAATTATTTTACTCAAAATCCGTAAAGAAAATCAGCCATTTGCCTTCGGTCCTTATATCGCTATTGCTGGATGGATTGCCTTTTTATGGGGTGAGCAAATTATGAAAGTTTATCTGGGAGGCTAATAATGAGTTTCATACTTGGTTTGACAGGTGGCATTGGTAGTGGCAAGTCCGCTGCCAGTCAATGGTTTGAAACTCAAGGGATTACTGTGGTGGATGCCGATGTGGTCGCCAGAGAAGTGGTTGAAATTGGGCAACCCGTGCTAAAGAAAATTCATGACAGCTTTGGTGATTGGGTACTCAGTCCTGATGGTAGTCTAAATCGCCGAGCGTTAAGAGAGCATATTTTTCAGAATCCATCTGCACGCCATCAATTAGAACAGATGACTCACCCTACTATTCGCCAATCTATTATTCAGCAATTACAGAATGCGACCAGCCCTTATGTGATCTTGGTTTCACCATTATTGTTTGAAACAGATCAACATCAACTTGCTGATCGTACTTTGCTGATTGATGCCAGTGAAGCTATTCAGATCGAGCGAGCGAGCCAACGTGATGGTCAAGATTCAGAACAGATTAAAAAAATTATTGCAGCACAAATGCCGCGTGAGCAAAAGCGCAAGATCGCAGATGATATCGTGATCAATGATGGGCATCTAGATCATCTATATCAACAGCTTGCAAAGCTACATCAGAACTATTTAGAACGTTCCTGATCCTTTTGGTGTTGCAGTTGTACCGTCAATGTATCTTTAAAACGCCAACGCCACGGTTGTAAAGCACCGATTCCCATCCCCAAAAGACCACATACAATCGCAGGGCTTAAAGGTTCACCCAATAATGGCACAGCAATCACTGCGGCAATAAAAGGTGCGAGTGTGACGATGCTGCCTGTTTTAAATGCACCTAAACGCTCAATCGCCGCGACATAGGTAATGGTGGCAACAATCACCACAAAAACCCCATGGAATAAACCTTGAATCGCTAAATGTAATGGCTCAACCTCATGATAATGTTTAGGAAGAAATAGTAGGTAGATTGGTAAATAAATAATAGCTGACCAAATCGCGACACTCGCCATCGAATGCCATGCAGAAAGCTTCCACTGTTTCAATAAAACCGTAAAAATACCCCACCAGATTGCACTCATCACAAATAAAATATCGCCTAGACCAAAATGAGACTGTTGATCCCGTGACATCAAATAGCTCATCAGTGCAATTGCAGCTAACATAATCCCGACACTCCACCATGTGTGCCGATCAAAAGGTTGTTTGAATAGTAAATAAGCTGCAAGCGCAGTACACAAAGGAATGCAACCATTTAAAAAGATTGCTGCATGTGCCGCAGGGGCATAAAGAAAGGCACTATAAGCCGTAAGGCAATAACCGACGCCACCGATTAAAGCCAAAATCACTGACTCTTTTGTCCATAAAAAAGCCAAATCTTTTTTATAAATTAAAATCGGCATTAAAATTACAAATGCAATGGCAAAACGCAGTGCGGTAATGTCCCATGCACTGATATGCCATTGTGCATTTAAACGGGAGAAAATAGTAAAACCGCCCCAGATGCACATTGTAATGGCAATAAAAACATAGCCTTGGGCTCGCGGAGACATAGCGTTCTTCTTTAAAACATCAGATCAGCTTAAAATGATTTTATGCAGGATGACGTTGGCGACTGGCTTCATAGAGTGCCATACCTGTTGCTACACTCACATTTAAACTTTGCAGGTTGCCGCTCATTGGAATATAAACGGTTTGATCACATTGTGACTGAGTAATAGGACGCAGTCCTGTATCTTCTGCACCCATCACAATCACCACACCACCTGTTAAATCACACTTCTGGATCGGTAGAGCTTTTTCATCCAGCATAGTCCCAATGACGCGCAGGAAAAACTGTTCTTTGACATGCGCTAATGTCCGGGCCAGATTGGTCACCTGAATAAATTTGACCTTTTCTGCACCACCTGCCGCAACTTTTCGGGCAGTTGGCGTTAAACCAGCGGAGCGATCACGCGGAACCAGGACCGCTTGTACACCCATTGCCGCGGCAGTACGAATACAGGCACCCAGATTATGTGGATCTGTGACTTGATCTAATGCTAAAAGTAATGCATCAGGCGTAGCTTCCAAGAGTTGATCCAGATCTTTTTCATTTAAGGTGGGATGTGGACGGACGGCTGCCACCACGCCTTGATGAAACGGCATGCCTGCCAATTTTTCTAAACTGTCACGACTGGCTTTTTGCACACTAATCCCAAAAGGTTCAGCCAGCTCCAGAATCTTCTGTAAGCGTTGGTCATCCCGCCCTTTTAAGGTAAATAACGTCAAAACACGCTCAGGCTCAAGCTCAAGCAATGACTCAACCGAATGTACGCCATAATAATATTCTGGTTTTGCCATGCCTGACCTCTATCTCAACTTTATTTAACTCAAAATAAAAATCCCGTAAAGCCAACTTCACAGGATTTCTTGATTTACTCATCTATGCGGCTAGTTTAACCGATTTTCAGGCAAACAGGTTAACCTTCTAAATGGCAAACGTAATCGAGCACATCATCTGTCTCAATTTTAAATAAGCTATTGCCAGGGACATAAAATGACTGCCCTGCACGAAATAATTCGCTTTCTGTACTGTCGGCAATTTTGACACGGCATTCACCCGAAATAATTTCCATACGTTCAGGCACATGAGTTTCAAAAGTTAAGGCCTGTTCACTTGGTAAAATTACGCCAAGTGTCTTTTTTGTTCCATCTTCAAATTGAACCGTATGGCTAATGCACAAACCGCCAAAATAAACATTTGATTTTTTTACTACCGTTACATGATCAAACTGAGCTGAACTCATGCGTAACTCTCCAATTTCGCCGCATTTGTATTAGGGGTGATGACTGACGTAGTTTAATTCTGGGCAAATAACTAATCAATCTCTTTTATCTAGAGTCTGCTATCCAAGCAAATTTTATACCTGTCTCATTTTTTTATTTATTCTATATCCATACATGAAGTCAGTTGCTTATTGTGTTCTGTTCATCATTCAATAGACTTCTTTCATGCTTGTTTAAACCCTTTTTATTTTTGCATCATATAGAGAGAAAAATAAAGAATTTATGCAAGCGGTCTAATAAAACTGACATCTAAATTTGTTTTGATTATTTTACTTTGAAAACAAGACATTCTCATGACAATTTTGTCATATATGAACTGAATTTACACGGCATTTCTATTCAGTCTAAATCTTGCTACACTGCATCAAGCATAAGATTTACTGATGGCTTTTATTCAGTTCATAGCTTGTGGCAACGATAAAACTTCTCTATCTTAAACAAAAAAGACTGACGCTCTGGACGCGTGTATGCTGACTCATTTAACTCTGATTAACTTTGCACTTGCTGATCATCTTGTACTCGATATTGAACAGGGATTTAATGTCTTAACAGGTGAAACTGGTGCGGGTAAATCCTTGCTACTCGACGCACTGTCTGCCTGCTTAGGTGAACGTACAGACACCAACTATGTGCGTTATGGCGCGGAAAAAGCCGATATTACGGCAAGCTTTAGCTATCAACCACAAAGTCCAGAATCACAATGGCTCAAAGAACATGAGATGGATGAGGATACGGGTGAAATTCATTTACGCCGTGTCATTTTTGCCACAGGTCGTAGTAAAGCATGGATTAATGGTCGCCCAAGCAGCTTATCGGAACTCAAAGAAATTGGTCGTTTGCTGGTACAGTTGTATAGCCAACATAGTCAGCAACAGTTGCTTGAACCACCCTACCCTAAGCACTGGTTAGATCGTTATCGTAATTTTTATAAGCCTGCACAAGAGGTCAAAGAGGCTTATCAAACGTGGCAAGCCACAATTCGCCAACATCAATCAGCACTAGATGCTCAGGCAACTCGTCAGCAGCGCATTCAAACACTGCAACTACAATTAGAAGAAATTGAAGAGATTGTTCAAACGGATTATCAAGAAATTGAACAGGAGTTCGATCGACTGAGTCATCATGAACATATTATGCAGGACTGTGCTTATAGTTTAAATGCGCTAGATGAAGCTGAACCGAGTATTAATCAGGAACTGGCGTCTATTTTGAGACGCATTGAAACGCATTCGGGTCGTAGCGAGCAGCTTTCTGAGATTTATAATTCGATCGTCAATGCACAAAGTGAGTTGGACGATGCAACCGCCAATCTACGTCAATTTATGGATCGTCAAAGTTTTGATCCCGAACGAATGGAAGAATTAAATACAACTTTGGAAGTGTTTCATCGTCTGGCTCGTAAATATCGTCTTCAACCTGAAGAACTCAAACAAGAATATGAACACTGGCAACTTGAGCTAGAAAAGTTACATCAGCTTGAAGATCCAGAAACGCTGGCCGAACAAGTCGAAATTGCACATCAGGGCTTTTTAGAAAAAGCTCAATATCTGGATCAAATTCGCCGCGATGCTGCGATTCCATTGGCCAAACAACTGACGGAACAAGTTAAACCACTGGCGCTGCCTGAAGCGCATTTTGAGTTTAAGTTTGAACCTTTAGAACAACCGAATGCTGAAGGTCTAAGTTTTATTCAGCTTTTATTTACTGCGAATAAGGGGATGCCTCCACAGCCTTTGGCTCGCGTTGCTTCGGGTGGTGAATTATCGCGTATCGCGCTGGTCATGCAGGTGATGAACGCTGAAAAAACCGAAGCAGAAACGCTGGTGTTTGATGAAATTGATGTCGGGATCAGTGGTGGTACAGCTGAAGTCGTGGGTCGCTTACTGGCTGATTTAGCGCAGCACGTGCAACTGCTGTGTATTACCCATCAGCCTCAGGTTGCGGCGCAGTCTGATCAACATTTACTGGTCAAAAAACAGCAGACTGATCCGGCCAGCAGTACCATTATTGAGCTTGATGAACCTCAACGGGTGCTTGAGCTTGCCCGAATGTCAGGCGGGGTTGAAATTAATGAGACGACCCTGCAACATGCCAAACAATTACGCCAGCTCAAATTCCAACACAGTTAAATCCTTTCAAAGCCAGCCTCCTGTCTTGATCGCCAATTATTTTTCTGCAATAAATCACTGAAAAATGATTGGCGAAATCCATTTACTCTTGTATGTTGATAAGAACATCCTATATCAATACAAAAGCGACCACGTTTTAAGGAGAACCGCTTAGGTGACCAAACAATATTTGACACACCGTTGTCTGATTGCTCCTCCAGAAATGGCCGATGATTTTTTTGCGAATACCGTAATTTATTTAGCACGTCACGATGAAGAAGGCGCACAGGGTTTAATTATCAATCGTCCGTCTGGGATTCAGGTCAAAGAATTACTCAATGATCTGGATATTGATGCTGACCATGTGCAACCTCATGAAGTACTACAGGGCGGGCCATTACGCCCAGAAGCTGGATTTGTGTTACATACTGGACAGCCAACGTGGCATTCCTCAATTGCGGTCGGTGAAAACCTGTGTATTACGACCAGTAAAGATATTTTAGATGCGATTGCACATAACGAAGGTGTCGGTCGTTACCAGATCGCACTGGGCTATGCCAGCTGGAGTAAAAACCAGCTCGAAGATGAAATTTCACGGGGAGACTGGCTCGTGTGTGATTCCGATATGGATTTGATCTTTAATTTGCCTTATGACGCACGTTGGGACGCTGCCTATAAAAAGCTAGGCGTTGACCGCACATGGCTTTCTTCCGAGATTGGTCATGCCTGAAATGCCAAGCATGCAAATGATTATGGCCTTTGACTTTGGCACGCAAAAGATGGGGATGGCTGTAGGTCAATCTACGATCGAAAGTGCCAATCCATTAGCCTTATTTCCCATGAAAGATGGAATTCCTGACTGGAATCAATTGCTCAAGATTGTCAAAGAATGGCAGCCGAACCTATTTCTGGTCGGCTTACCATTAAATATGGATGATTCTGAATCCGAACTTTCGACTCGAGCGCGTAAATTTGCACGGCGCTTACGTCATCAAACCAATATTGAGACTTGGATGGTGGATGAACGTCTAACCACACGTGAAGCACGTGATGAATTAGATGCTTATCATGATCAGGGACGTGGTAAGCGTCTTTCAGCAGATAGCTTAGCCGCAGCTCTTTTGATTCAGAGTTGGTATCATCATCCTCAAGGGATTCAACCCTAAAAAAATGGCTGATCAACATCAGCCATTTTTCAAGTCAACGATATTTTTATGTAGACTTTAATTTTCGATCCGCACTGTTGCTGTACGACCCGCTACAAATGCCAACGCATTTTTCGGTGTTTCATCTAACACGATCTTAACCGGTACACGCTGCGCTAAACGTACCCAAGTAAAAGTCGGATTCACATTGGCGAGTAAAGTTGAACTACTTGAACGTTCGCGGTCTTCAATCCCGCTGGCAATCCCTTGTACATGCCCACGGATTTTTTGTGAATCACCCATCAATTGAATCGTGGCTTTATCTCCCACATGAATGTGATTGAGTTTGGTTTCCTCAAAGTAGCCCACCACATAAAGCTGCTCACGATCGACCAGTGCCGCAACTGCATCACCAATTTTGACATAATTGCCTACACGCAAGCTGAAGTTGGACAATGTACCATCCGCAGGCGCAACCACCTCTGAACGTTTTAAATTCAGCAATGCCAGATTGAGCGCACTTTGAGACACTTCGATTAGCGCATGTTGCTGTTTAATGGTCGCCTGTGCCTGTTCAATCGAGGCGGTCATTTGCGCATCTTCAGCTTTGGATTGATCACGTGTCGCATACATTTGATCTTGTTCCTGCTTGGAAATCGCACCATCCATCAGGTTTGAATAACGTTCTGCATTTTTTTCAGCTAACTGCGTATTGGCACGAGATTTTTCCAGATTGGCTTTGGCTGCAATCGCATTGGCTTCTGCTTGAGCCAGCCCCGCTTTGGCTTTGGCCAGATCAGAACGTGCCTGTTCGACATCGAGTTGCTGACGTGCGATATCAATTCGAAATAAGGGCTGTCCTTTTTTGACGGTCTGGTTATCTTGTACCAACACCTCGGTCACCAAACCCGACACATCAGACGAAACCTGAATCACATCGCCACGAACTCGTCCATCACGTGTCCACGGTGCGGAGTTATAGTAATTCCACAAATGAACAATCACAAAAATCGCGAGTATTGCGATCACCAGTGTGACCAACGGACGGACAATTTTCCGTGCATCAAAAGAATTCATGTTGCTTACCTTAAATTTCGCCTTAAACTTTCGTTAAAACTGATGTGAATCACGTCATAGAGCGTACGTTGATTTTAGATACGGTTGAGATATTAGGTCTGAATCGCCAAAAATATCCAGTGTACGAGCATCAACATCAACACATATAGACTTAAATTAAAAATGCCTGGAAATCCAATCCATCCCGCAGCAATCCATCGATTGCTCACCAAAGTCACGAGCTTGAAGAATAAATAGGCCAAAATCGCCTGAATCAGCAATGTCGGCACATAAACGCCATACAGATTGAACTCACCCATGTACAGCTCCATCTAACGCTTGATGGTCTTCGTCATTTTTTTGTACATGGAAAATGCTACTACGAATATTATTCATACTCATTTGAATCCGATGTTTCACTTCAATATCTGGTTCATTGAGCACCAGTGTTTCAATATAGTCCATTTGCGCCAATACTTTATCTTTTAAAACCGTATTCAACGCAATATGCTTTTCCTGATCACGAAAACTGGCTTCCAAAAACTGTTGTAAATGCTTTAATGCCTGTTTTAGCTCGGGCAAAGTTTTACTATTTTGGCTTAACTCGGCAATCCGGCTGAGATTAACCACCGCACTGGTTTCAATCAGTGCCAGATTCATGGCATGCTTTAACTCATCAGACTGAACCAGCTTGGTATTTAACACCCCGATCCGATCCAGCATACTGCGTAAATGAATGCGAAACGCTGAACCATAGGGAATATACAACGCTTCCTTTAAGGCGCGATAATGTAAACTCAAAATACGACGAGCACTGGTTTCAGGCGACATAGCACGAATAAAATAAATCGCCAAAATAGAAATAATCGGCCCAACCACGCCCGCCATTGCGGTATCCATCAAGATAACCGCATCCATCGCATAGCGGTTTTGCAAATTCAAACTCATAATAAAGTTAATCAGCATCGGCAATGCCAACATCATCAACATCGGTGTAGGAAACATGCTGGCCAGATAAATCACCAACGGAGCCAAGACCACCGCTAACTGCCAAAATGCGTGAACTTGCGGCATGATGGTAAACGCATAAATGATGGTCAGGATTGCCGCGTAAACCGAACCACGAATAAACGTCTTTAATGCTGGAATCGGATTATCCATTGTAGACAAAATACAGGCACTGACCGCAGTTAATTGCGCCATCATATACCCCGCATGCCACCCCGTATAAATCCAGAGTAAAAAAGACGTTGCTGTTGCAACGGCAGCAGCAATCGAACTACGCACTGCAATACCATGATCACGATGCAGACTCGGATATTGTGTGGTAATGGTGGCAATCGTATCTGGAATACGTTTTTCACCTTTATTGATCAGTTGCCAAAGTAACTTCACCGCCATCACATTTTGAATAAAATGACGGATATCCATTTTTAAGGCATCCAGCATAATTTCTTGTTGTGGCTGACTAAGTACCAATAAATGTTCAAAATCGGATTCAAACTCTGGCGGCAATTGATTCAATTCAGATTCGTGGATATCAGTCTGGGCACGTAAAAAACTGACCACATCATGATGCAGTTGCTCTAAGCCTAAACGATAATGTTGATCAATTTGATCCAATTGAAAAATACGTTCTGACATTGAAACCAAGTTGGCAACCACCATAGTCAGTTGATGCAATAACTCCTGTATCGGCTTGGTCATACCATGCAATTCGCCACTTTCATAGGCCAAATGCACCGCAAGGCCATGAATATCGGTCGTATCGCGGGCAATATGCCCCAAAAGTTGAGTATAACTCTGGCTGTGCTGTTGATCGGTTAAAATACTGGCAAAGACATCACGCGTATCATCCAGCGTTTTTTGAACACGTTGCTGAAGTTGTGCACCCAAGTGTGCAGGGAAAATGGTCGCAGAAACGATCGCACTACAGATCACCGCAATAGAAATTTCCAGTACCCGACTTAAGGCCATATCAAACACACTATGGCTATCAATATTATAAATTGAGCTACAGGCAATCATGACCGTGGTATAACCCGCCAACATAAACACATAACTTCGCGGGGTACGATCCAGCAAGGAAATATATAAACATACGCCTACCCATATCGACAAAATACAGGTAAACAGAATGGGCATATCAATTAGACGCGGAGTAAAGAAAATCGCCAGAATACCACCCAGAATCGTTCCAGTCAGACGATACAAGGCTTTGGATGAGACCATACCTGCATAAGGCTGGGCAATGATAATCACCGTACCTGCTGCCCACATGGGATAAGTTAAATCCAGTACAAATGCGGTATACAAAGCAAGCATCATCGCGATAAAGGTTTTGACCGCAAAAATCAAATCCATGCGCGATGGTCTAAACGCCAGTATCTGTTTAAATAACATGAATTGATCTCAAAACCAGTATTCCCTAGTGAGTGCTTGATCTATACGCATAATCCATCGATGTCATGCTTTTTTTCAATCGCACAACAGCCACAATCTGCTGTAAACGTTGGTTTACACTCAGTTCAGAAAGATCATTTTATAATCAGATTATCGCTCAACAAGCGCTTAGAACTACGGCTTTTACCTGTTGTTGTAAAAGGCAGTCAAAACATTGGTTAAGGATGAACCACAGATGGATGAAAAAATTTCACAGCGTGCATTTGACTTGATGAAAACTTCTTCATTGGATATTTTATTTGGATAATTTTGGCAAAAAAACAAAAAATAGTCAACAAAATATCTTATTATGATAATTAATTGTATTTTAAGCTTGGTTCAGCGTTGTTTTTTGATGAGATCAATTAATTAGCGTCGACTAATTTAGACTGCAAGGTGTGTCGCAATTTGTTATAACAGATAATTCCGCACGTGTTTCTGATGGTTCTTTAGCAAAGTAGGTAATCATGGCGCTTTCAAGCTTTGGCAAAATTTTAACGGTTCTGGATTTATTTTCGGTATCACGGCCTGTGATTAATGTCGATCATATTTGCGATGAGCTAGGTCTGTCCAAACCGACCAGCTATCGTTATTTAAAAGAACTGGTTTCTGCCGATATTCTACAGCGCATCAGCGGTACATCAGGTGATTACACCCTCGGTTCAAAAATTGCAGTCTTGGACTATATCTCGCGCACCACTGATCCACTGGTGCAAATCAGCAGTCCATTTATGAAGGATATCGCAGAACGTACCGAATTATGTTGTTTGTTAACCCATTTAAATCGTGATTATTGTATTGATTTGCATCATGAAGTATTTCGCAATACAGACCTGCTGTCCTATGGGCGTGGTTGTCCACGACCGGTATATATGGGTTCGTCACCTAAAGTGATTATTGCTCAGCTCCCAAAACGTCAAATTCAGGATTATTATCAACGTTTTGCAACACAACTGGCTGAGGTTGGGTTTGCGCAGGATGAAGACAGTTTTCTGGCTCGTATGAAAAAAATAAAAAAACAAGGGTTTTATTTATCTCACGGCGAACTTGATCCTAATGTTTCAGGTTTATCTGTGCCGATTAAACTGTCCACCAATAAAGAGTCGCCTTTGGCACTCACCATTGTGGCCTCAAAAAATCGTTTTGAATTTATTCATATCGAGAAATTGATTGAAATTTTAAAAAGTAATGCTGCTCAAATTGAACATAAGTTTCTGACGCTTTCACAAAATGAACGAAACCCAGTCAATAGCTTGATTTAACACGATATGAAAATTTCATTTATTTTTCATAGCAGCGATGTTTGAAATTTCGATCAAATTCTCATATAATGAAATTGTTCTTCATTAAAGCTTAATTTTCCATGAAATTAAGTTGTTTTCATCCGAAGACACTCCTCCTCAGAGTAAAAAGCTCATGTTGATTTCATGGGCTTTTTTCTTGTTACATAACACCCTCTTGAACATCTTATTTTTGCTTTTTAGACTGAAGCTAATGTAGATTGACTCTAAGCCATACAACAATAAACACCACATGAATTTCTGGCATCTATTTCAACAACTACACCCTTTTGTACGACCTTATCGACTATTGGTCATCGCCACGCTCATTTTAACGTTGATTGGCGCACTCACGGCTCAGGTCAATGCGCTCACTCTGCAATATGCAGTTGATCGGATTAATGCACTGGTCGAAGCAGGAAAAGGACTCAATGAAGGCTGGATGATTTTAGCCACGATTTCAGCGATCTTACTGGGGAAAGAAATCCTCAATGCCTTAGTTCAATTTGGACAAAAATATTACGGTGAAAAACTACGTATTTATGTTTCACAGGATTTGGCTCAAGGCATTATTGAGAAGTTTCTGACGTATCGCCTGACTTTTTTTAATCAGGAAAAAAATCAGGCGGGTAAATTACAAACCCGTATCGATCGGGGCATTGGTTCACTAACGCGTCTGGTACAAATTTTCTTTATTGATATTTTACCGCTATTTACCAGTGCGATTATTGCTTTAGGACTAATGTTCTACGCCAATTTCTGGATTGGCCTAGTCGCTTTAATGATTGTCCCGATTTATTTCTGGTTGACCTTTAAGCAGGCACAAAAACTGGGGGGATGGCGACGTCGTTTACGTGATGGTCGTGAAAAAAAGAGTCAGGGCATTTTAGGCATTATCCAGTCAATTACCGTGATTAAATCGTTTAATCGTGAAGAAATAGAAGCCGAAAAACAACTTAAGCTACAGCGTGATCTAACTGACAATCAAATGCATACTCGTCAGACCAGTTTTATATTTGATGGCGTCAAAACTTTTCTTGAACAGATTGGTATTGTGCTGATTATTATCCTGACTTCTTATTTTGTTTTGGCAGGACAAATGAGTATTGGGATGATCATGTACCATATTTTATTGTTCAATAATGTTTCTGCCCCGATTCGTTCGCTACATCGAATTTATGATGAAGTGAATGATGCCATGATTTATTCAGAAAGTTTCTTTCAAATTTTAAATGCCGATGATGAAATTGAAGATAGCGGTCATCTCAAGCCGATCATTCACGGACAATTTGAACTTAAACAGGTCAATTTTAGTTATGAAAATGGACATCAGGCATTAAAAAACATCAATATGCTGATACAGCCAAATAAAATTACGGCGTTAGTCGGACTATCAGGGGCGGGAAAATCTACGTTGATTAGTTTACTCGATAAATTTTATCAACCTGAATCAGGCGAAATTCTATTGGATGGAGTCAATCTCAATCAAATCGATACGCACTATTTACGTGATCATATTGGTTTAGTACTGCAAAAAAATCATATTTTTCAGGGTTCCATTCTGGACAATATCCGCTATGGCAAAATGGATGCCAGTCTGGATGAAGTGATTGTTGCGGCAAAAAAAGCCTCTATTCATGAACAAATCAGTCATTTGGCACAAGGTTATGATACGGATGCACTGATGCTTTCAGGTGGACAACAACAACGTATCGCACTGGCACGAATGTTTCTAAAAGATCCGCCGATTATTTTTCTGGATGAACCCACGGCGAGTTTAGATGCGATTGCCACCGAGCAAATCAAACATAGCTTAGATCAAATTAAACAAGGTCGTACCGTGATTATGATTTCCCATAGCTTGTCGCAAATTATCGATGCCGATTATATCTATGTGATGCAGGATGGTGAAATTGTGGAATATGGTGAACACGAACAGTTGTATTTACAGATGGGGGCGTATAAAGACATCTTTGATGCGATGGCAAAAAGTTTAAATATCGACAAAATTGCCAAAACACTAGAAGATGAAGAAACCCATAGTTAAAACGTCTCGTACAATGATTTAAAGCAAAAACTGTCTAAAAGTTAAATTGATACGGGGTTGCAAAATTTTTTGTGACTTCATAATCGCATGCTGCCAGTGCTGTTGAGTCACCCCCCGCATGACAATGAGCTGACCCGATTGCAGCAACATTTCAATTTTTTCTTTGGTACTGATATGCCGAAAACAAAATTTTCGAGTGGCGCCTAAACTCAAAGAGGCGATCGTGGTTTGCTCGGCCAAAGACATATCACCGTCACTATGCCACGCCATTCCTTGTGTCCCTTCTTCGTATAAATTAGCCAGACAGGAATTAAACTGCTCGCCAAGCAATTGCTCAATACTCTGCTTGAGTAAAAATAACTGCTCATCCCACGGCAAGGAATCACGCATGACCCCTGAATAAGCATAGCGATAATGTGCATCGCCATACCATGCGACTTTACGCGGGGTAATAAAATGTTTTCCATAAAGTTTGGCTTCATCATGCCGCCATGGCAAATGTTCAAGCAAATAATGAAAATAAAATTCAGCCTGTTCAGGGTTGAGGAACAGACCATAATCCTGTACCTCGCCCTCATAAGGCAGCACATTGGTCTGTGGATCAGGAGCAAATAAGTCCAGCGTCATACCGCTTGCTCCTGTTTTGCCATTTCCCACGACAACAGTGCCAGTTTACGTGCCTGAGTCCAATGATATTCACCAATCACACCTGTAGATCGAACCACACGATGGCATGGGATTAAATACGCGATTGGATTTTGCGCGACGGCACTGGCCACTGCACGAACCGCTTTGGGATGACCAATTTGCTCGGCAATCTGTTGATAACTGCTCAACTGGCCTTCTGGAATCGTTAACAGTGCTTCCCAGACTTTGAGCTGAAAAGGCGTCCCCTGCAAACGTAGTGGAATTTTTTGCTGCAAATTAGACTTAAAATCATGCTGGAACCATGCACTAACCTGCTGATGAAGTTCAGTGGATTGCTGTTGAAACTCAGCCAATGCAAAGTGCTGCTGTAATTCATCAAGTGCTATCAAATCAGTCAATGCATCTGATAAAAACTGAATTGAACAAATGGCTTTATTTGTACTTGCAATGAAAATCTCACCAAACGGCGTTGCTTCTATCGAATAAATAATGCGTAGAGATTGCCCTTGTTGTTTATATTCTCCGGGTGTCATCCCTTCAATATGTACAAATAAATCATGCAAACGTCCAGTACCTGACAGCCCAGTTTCCAGTGCAGTCTCCAAAATACTATGGCGCTGTTGCAACAAGGCTTTGGCGCGTTGCAGACTCAAGTATTGCACAAATTTTTTTGGGCTAATGCCAACCCATTCCTGAAACTGGCGCTGCGCATAACTCGGGCTTAAACCCACCCTTGCGGCCATTTGTTCCAGACTAGGTTGGTCATCAAAATGATGGTAGGCATATTCAATCATGCTTGCCATCACAGTAAACTGGCTGGAGGATACGTTTTTCATCATCAACACTCCTGTATTCAGTTTTACTGTAAATCAAAGCATCGACCCTGACGACCCGATTCTTGCACGACATTAGATGTTTCGTTAAAAAAGCCTTTCATCAGAAAGGCTTTAAATGCTTAAGGCTGTTTCAGATACGGCCAAGCTGCTTTTAAATAAATAAACATCGACCATAAGGTTAAAATCACCGCTGTATATAACAATGCATAAGCCAGTAATTCAAGCGGCTGCCAATTCAGTAAAAATACACTAATCGCAATCATTTGAAAGGCAGTTTTATATTTACCTACGGTTGAAACCGCAACGTTGGTTCTTGCCCCTAATTCAGCCATCCACTCACGCAAAGCAGACACGGTAATTTCACGGGAAATGATCACAATCGCAGCAAAGGCCATTGCAATAGTCGGTTGCCATTGCACCAGTACAATCAGGGCTGCTGCCACCATCAATTTATCTGCAACGGGATCTAAAAAACGTCCAAAAGCAGAGCTTTGATTGAGTGCACGAGCCAGATAACCATCAAACCAGTCGGTAATTGCAGCGAGCACAAAGATTGCAGTCAAAATAAGATGCCTAAAAAAGCTCCCCTCATGTTCATTGATCCCAATCGCAGGGGGCCAATAAGCAATCAATAAAAAAACTGGAATCAATGCGATACGTGCAAGTGTTAAAATGTTCGGGATATTCAGGATGCGTCCTGTTGTCATAGACATCGCCAGTTTAGTCCCCTCATTGCCGCCACAAGGCGATGCAACATTTCAGATAAGGCAAAATATTTTCTACGCCCAACTTTATACGAAATACCCAACAGTGTCGACTAGGCAAATACAGTAACCGTCTGACGGCAAATCGCCAGTAATTGATCTTGTTCATTCCAGACATAAGCCTGTTCTGTCGCATATCCATGCTCAGCATATTCAGTTACTACTTTATATTTAAACCAGTCGTGTAATTGCTCTTTTAAAGAATGAATAAACGTGATGTGCCAAGTCAGTGAACTTGCTGGTGCAAGTGTCTTAAACATACTCAAAACACCGGGTGGCCAGATATCAGTCAGTGTGACAAAATCTGGCAGTGTCATTTTACGATTGGCTTGCTCTTCAGGTGAAAACCTTGCCCATCCACCAAAATCTGGACTTGGACTTCCCATCATTGGAAATTTCCCTTCGGCCCAGCGTAGGTCAAAATGTTGATAACACTCAGGCATCATTTTAGCAAAAGGTAAAGGCGCTAACTGATCCGCGAGTGGATAAGCAGGGATCATAGGTTCCTGACGTACATGAATACTCGACTCACGATCTGTACCAAAACTTGCGATCAAAATACTTTGCACTGCATTTTCCTGCCATAAGCGTACTTCAAGCGTGGTCACTGACTTGCCCTGACGCAAAATTTCAGCGGTTATACGTGCTTTCCCCGCTTGTACTGGCCCGACAAAAGTAATACTACAGCTCAGTAAACGCTTGCTTTCATCCCCAATGGTGCACAATGCTTTATGCATCAAAACGCCTGCGGCCAGACCGCCAAAAATCGTGCGACCCTGTAACCAACCCTCTGGTAAATCAATCCATTCCTGTTGTTCAATTTCACGAAATAGCCGTGTAAGTGACATATTATTTTTCCAGTTTATTGATCTTTCACATAGTGTGATGCTTTTTTATAGATGTAAATGATCATTGACGCATAAGTCATTGAGCATTTTGGTCACTCTTAAACAGGATCGTTATTGCTAAAAATAATCGAAAATTATTCATGCAAAATTTTATAAATGGTTCGCGCCATTGCTGGACCAAGCCCCGGAACCAAAGTCAGCTCTTTTTCCGAGGCTTTGAGTACGCCCTGGATTCCACCGAAGTGTGTCAATAAATCACGGCGACGTTTGGGTCCAAGCCCAGGAATCGCTTCTAATACTGAACCTGCACGGCGTTTATCACGTTTAGCGCGATGTTTGGTAATCGCAAAACGATGTGCTTCGTCCCGCACCTGTTGAATGAGATGAAGGGCTTTATGATCTTCAGGTAATTGAATTTTGGTGCCATCAGTAAAATGTAAAGTTTCTAGTCCGGGTTTACGCCCTTCTCCTTTAGATACGCCCACCATAAAGGCATCCAGTTGTAAATCCTGCATCACCTGCATCGCCATATGCAGTTGTCCTTTACCCCCATCAATCAAGAGTAAATCTGGCAATAAATGCTTTTTATATCGGCGTGTTAAGGCTTGGCGCATGGCAGCGTAATCATCGCCACCCGTAATATCCTGAATCGCAAACTGACGATAATCACGCTTACGCGCTCCACCCTGATCAAAGACCACGCAAGATGCAATCGGGGCTTCACCCATGGTATGGCTGATGTCAAAGCATTCAATCCGGTCAATCTGTCGTCCCACCACTTGTTCTAATTGGTGAAAACGCTCATTCAGTTCCAGATGATTACTGAGTTGCCCTTTAATGGCATGCTGCACATTCATCTGCGCCAATTCTAACCACTCGGCACGAGTTTCACGTACCTTATGTTTAATCTGTACTTTCTTCTCAAATTCGGTATGGAGCGCCTGTTCCAACTCTTTAGTATCAGGCAATGCGACATTAATGATTAACTCACTCGGAACTTCATCGGCGACCTGAAAATAAAAATTCGCCATAAAGTCACTCAGCATTTGTCCCAGATCATCACTGAGCATATCTGGAAAGTAACTTTTACCCCCTAACATGCGGCCATTACGAACATGCATGATCTGCACACAGGTCACCCCTGCCTGATGCGCAATCGCCAAAATATCGGCCTCACCTTTCATTTTAAATACCGCTTGCTGTGCCTGAACTTCACGTAACAAGGCTAGACGATCACGGTAAAAAACTGCTTTTTCAAACTCCAATTGTTCCGCCGCCTGCTCCATTTTGGCGATTAATTCCTGATTGAGTTCTCGAGTATCGCCCTGTAGAAAACGGATGGAGTTATCCACATCTTCCTTATAATCCTGTGGAGAAATCAAGCCCACACAAGGTGCGGTACAGCGTTTGATTTGATATTGCAGGCAGGGGCGTTTACGTTGTGAAAAAAAGCTATTTTCACACTGACGCACATTAAATAGTTTTTGCAGCACCAATAAAGTATCCCGAGCATTATAGGCACTCGGATACGGTCCAAAAAATTTGCCGACTTGATGCTTGCCTTTACCTCGTCCACTGGCAATCCGTGGATAAGGTTTATCTGCCGAGACAAAAATGTAAACATAGGATTTATCATCGCGCAGCATAATATTGTACGGCGGCCGATGCAGCTTGATCAGGTTTTGTTCGAGTAGTAAGGCTTCAGTTTCTGAACGGGTGACCAGTGTTTCAATATTATAGATACGCGCCACCAAGGCCTGAGTTTTCGGATGCTCAATAGTTTTGATGAAATAACTCGACACCCGATTTTTTAAATTCTTGGCTTTGCCTACATACAAGAGTTCACCCTCTTTACCCAGCATTTTATAAACGCCGGGTAATTGGGTCATGTGAGCAAGAATTTTTTCAATATGTGGGCGCGCGGTTGAATTCACTATGTCTTGGCTTTCCTATGGCTACATCAGTGTATGTTGTGCTCAAACATTCTCTTTTCAAGCATTTATATGATTGTTTGCTGTTAGAGCAACATTTTCACCAAGAAAAAGAGACTCACGGTTTAATGATGAGAACGATCCAACGTTAAGGCTTCGATAAATTTCTGTTTATTTTTTGGTGAAATCAATACAGATTTGGTTTTCCCATCTTTTTGATAATCAATCTTGATTCGATCCAGTGATAAAGCTGGTGCAGATACTGGATTATTGGTTGGCGTCATGCTCCGGATTTCACTTCGTGAAATGATCCATTTGAAAAACATACTATGAATAATCACATGATCCTGAGTCACGATATAACGAGTATTTACCACAGGCCACCACATAATGAGTATCACCAAGGCATATACAATGCCATGTTCAGGATATTCTTGCAGAGTTCCGCGAAGCTGCATGCTCCAAAGCATTTGCAATAAAATTCCTGTTGCGGCAATGATAAAACCCAAAATCCACCAGTCTTTTTTTGAACGAAAGGTCTGCATGCGAAACTCCCCAATAAATAACAAATCAATCTTTAAAATTTTATGCGATATATAAATCTGGGCTTATCTTCTCATGAACCTCGTGTAAGGGCAAAGCGTTGCAAATGATTGATCCTCTACGATCAAAAATTTGTGATGTATCAAGAGACTTCTTTCATAAGCTTCTTTTATTTCTCCGTATGGGAGAAAAATAAAGAGGATTTAAACAATTATGAAAGAAGTCTAATAAATAGATCAATAAAAAACGCCCTTAAGGACGCTTATCTCACAGTATCTTTTGAAAGAACTCAATGATCTGCGGCATATAAGGACGAATAAAAATCAGGAAGAAAATGCCAAGCATCAAAAACCATTTCAGGAAATAGTATAATTTTCGGTTTTTCGCTTTTAAGGCTTTGGCTTTTAAACGAATTTGATAGACATAACCAAAGGCTTTGTTTAAGCCTCCCGTCTGGTCGCCTGTTTCATTCGGCGAGCTTGCAGCCGTCATGACATTTTTACCAAACCAGTGATTAAACTTTTCCATTAAACGAGTTTTCAGCGGACGTTCAACATCGGCAAAGAAAATAATACGGTTTTCATCGGTTCCGTTTTCGGCATAGTGAATATAGGTTTCATCAAACACCACACTTTCACCGTCACGCCATGAATAAATTTGTCCATCAACATCAATAAAGCAACGATCATCATTCGGCGTGATCAAACCCAAATGATAGCGTAATGAACCTGCATACGGGTCACGATGCCGCACCAAACGACTATGTGGCGCAAGTTCAGTAAACATGGCCGCTTTAATCGTGGGTAAAGTTTTTAATAAAGCCGTTGTTTTCGGACATAACTCAGCTGCCGAAGGATGCGCAGAGTCATACCATTTTAAATAAAAGCGTTTCCAGCCTGTCTTAAAAAATGAATTGAACCCCAAGTCATTATAAGTACTTGATGCCTTGATTCCACCCTGTGCATATAAGGCTTTTGCCTCATCACGGATCATTTCCCAGTTTTCATCCAGCACTTTCAAATCTTTAAAATGCTGCGTATCGATATAAGGTTGATTCGGCACTTTTGAAAAGATGTACATCAAAAAATTAATCGGTGCCAATATCGTAGAATGATCAAAAAATTGACGATAAAACGAATGTCGTACTTTTCCGCGATTTTGGATATATAAAGCTGAAATCACAAAAATCGCTAATATGATCCATTTAATCATATCGCTACTCTTTCAAAGGATAGAAAACTCAGAGCAATCATACTCACAAGATCGGCCACTGATCAGTGGCTAACGGCAAGAGATTTTAACAAAAGCAATGACAAAAAAGCTATTTTTTGTCAATTTAACCTAGCTTGTCCCAGAAACTAGCAATTAAATAATTCACTTGATTGACCTTTTTGACAGAATGGTTACAAAAATAGGGCTACTTTTTTGACACTGAATCTATTATAAAAATACAGGTTTGATTAAAAAAACTTGAATTGAAACAGGAAGTTCATTATCTCAAGCTATGCTTATGGAACGTTATTTACAAAAACGCGCAATAACAGGTAACAAAAATAGATGACCCTTGCGTCACGGCTTGATACAACTTGTTATGCTGTTTTTGGATATAGTTATCGTAAGATTAGCGGAGCATAATTGTGTGCAGAAAATGCATACACGCTTCATCACATCAACGTAGAAGTCCTCCAAAATAAAGGAGATCAGGCATGATCCACGCTGGCAATGCCATTACCGTCCAAATGCTTTCGGACGGAATTGCAGAATTCCGCTTTGACTTACAAGGTGAGTCAGTCAACAAATTTAACCGTGCAACCATTGAAGATTTTCAGGCGGCAATTGCTGCGGTTAAAGCCAATGCTGAAATCAAAGGCTTAATCGTCACTTCTGCAAAATCAACATTTATCGTTGGTGCAGATATTACTGAGTTTGGACAAAATTTTGCGCAAGGTGAACAAGCCATTGTTGAATGGTCATTGCCTGTACATGAAATTTTTAGCAGTTTTGAAGATTTAAACATCCCTAAAGTCGCTGCCATTAATGGTATGGCATTGGGCGGTGGTTTTGAAATGTGTCTGGTCTGTGACTATCGCGTGATGTCAGAACAAGCGCAAGTCGGTTTACCAGAAATCAAGCTCGGTATTTTCCCTGGCTTTGGCGGTACAGTACGTTTAAGCCGCGTGATTGGTATCGACAATGCGGTTGAATGGATGGCGATGGCTGCTCCGAAAAAGCCTGCTGCTGCACTCAAAGATGGCGCGGTAGATGCTGTGGTTGCGGCTGACAAGCTACAAGAAGCGGCAATTGACTTGGTAAAACAAGCTCTTGCGGGTCGTTTAGACTGGAAAGCAAAACGTCAGGAAAAACTTGATCCAATCAAGTTAAATCCACTTGAACAAATGATGGCCTTTAATACGGCGAAGGGCGCAGTTTTGGCGAAAGCGAATCCTGCACAATACCCTGCCCCTAAACTGATGCTTGATTCCTTACAAGCAGGCGCAAGCTTAGGTCGTGATGATGCACTAAAAGCAGAAGCGCAAGGTTTTGCAAAAGCGGCGATCACCCCACAAGCTGAAGCACTAATCGGTCTATTCTTAAATGATCAGATCGTGAAAAAAGCCTCTAAACAACATGAGAAAGGTGCACACCCAGTCAATCAGGCTGCGGTTCTTGGCGCTGGGATCATGGGCGGCGGTATTGCCTATCAAGCGGCAAGCAAAGGCACACCGATTATCATGAAAGATATTGGTAATGCTCAACTTGCACTCGGTATGAAAGAGGCCAATGGCTTACTCACCAAACAAGTAGAACGCAAAAAGCTTACTCCTGCAAAAATGGGTGAAACTTTAGCGCGTATCCGCCCAACTTTAAGCTATGACGAGTTTAAAGAAGTCGATATCGTGATCGAAGCGGTAACTGAAAATCCAAAAGTCAAAGAAGCAGTTTTGGCGGACACAGAGTCTAAAGTCCGTGAAAACACGATTATTGCATCGAATACCTCAACCATTTCAATCACACGTTTAGCCAAAGCGCTTAAACGTCCTGAAAACTTTGTGGGTATGCACTTCTTTAACCCAGTTCACATGATGCCATTGGTTGAAGTGATTCGTGGTGAACAAACCTCTGAAGAAGCAGTTGCTACTACTGTAGTGCTGGCTCAGAAAATGGGTAAAACACCAATCGTTGTAAACGACTGCCCAGGTTTCTTAGTGAACCGTGTGTTGTTCCCTTACTTTGGTGCATTTGATCTCTTACTTAAAGATGGTGCTGATTTCCAGCAAATCGATAAAGTCATGGAAAAATTCGGTTGGCCAATGGGTCCTGCATACTTGATCGACGTGGTGGGTATCGATACGGGTGTTCATGGCGCAGAAGTGATGGCTGAAGGTTTCCCAGACCGTATGAAGCCAGACTACAAAGGTTCGATCGAAGCGATGTACGAAGCAAAACGCCTAGGTCAAAAGAATGACGTTGGTTTCTACAAATACGTGTTAGATAAGAAAGGCAAGAAAGCGAAAACTGTTGATCCAACAGCTTACGAAATCATTGCACCTTTCATTACTGGTGAAAAACGCGAGTTTGATAACCAAGAAATCATTGACCGTATGATGCTGACTTTCTGTAACGAAACCGTTCGTTGCTTAGAAGACAATATCGTTGCCACTGCTTCTGAAGCAGATATGGCGATGATCATGGGTGTAGGTTTCCCTCCATTCCGTGGCGGCCCATGCCGTTATATCGATCAGACTGGTGTTGCTGAATACGTTGCGCTTTGCGACAAATATGCACACTTAGGTAAGGCTTATGAAGCGCCACAAATGTTGCGTGACATGGCTGCTAACAACAAAAAATTCTACGGTTAAGGAGCGACGTGAATGGCTACTTTAAATCCACGTGACGTTGTGATTGTTGATGGCGTTCGTTCTGCCATGGGCAAATCGCGTAACGGTATGTTCCGCAATGTACGTGCCGACAGTTTATCTGCTGAATTAGTACGTGCACTGGTTGCTCGTAACCAGTTTGATACCAATGAAGTTGAAGATGTCATCTGGGGCTGTGTCAACCAGACTTTAGAGCAAGGCATGAACATTGCTCGTAACATCGGTTTATTGGCTGATATTCCAAAAACTGCTGGCGGTCAAACCGTCAACCGTCTTTGCGGTTCTTCAATGCAGGCCATCCACACGGCTGCTGCACAGATTGCAACCAACCAAGGTGATGTATTCATCATCGGTGGTGTTGAGCACATGGGCCACGTTGGGATGATGCACGGCATCGACCTTAACCCAGAAGCCTCTAAACACTATGCCAAAGCCTCGAACATGATGGGCTTAACAGCTGAAATGTTAGGCCGTATGAATGGCATTAGCCGTGAAGAACAGGACAAATTCGGTGTTGAATCTCACCGCCGTGCCTGGGCTGCAACACAAGAAGGTCGTTTCAAAAATGAAATCGTGGGTGTAGAGGGTCACGATGCCAATGGCTTCAAAATCCTGTGTGACATCGATGAAGTGATTCGTCCAGATGCAAACCTTGAAGCATTCCAAGCATTGAAACCGGTGTTTGATCCTAAAGGTGGTTCAGTGACTGCGGCGACTTCTTCTGCACTTTCTGACGGTGCTTCTGCCATGTTGCTCATGTCTGCTGAACGTGCTCAAGCACTTGGTTTAAAACCACGTGCTGTGATTCGCTCAATGGCAATTGCAGGTTGTGATGCTGCAATCATGGGTTATGGTCCAGTTCCAGCCACTCAAAAAGCATTGAAACGTGCTGGTTTAAGCATGGCTGACATTCAAACCATCGAGTTAAACGAAGCATTTGCTGCTCAAGGTTTATCAGTGATGAAAGGCTTAGGTGTATATGACAAACAAGACATCATCAACTTGAATGGTGGCGCAATTGCACTCGGTCACCCATTGGGTTGTTCTGGTGCGCGTATCACTACAACCTTGTTGAACGTGATGGAACAACAAGATACACAAATTGGTCTTGCGACCATGTGTATCGGTCTTGGTCAAGGTATCGCGACCATTATCGAACGTGTTTAATCGACATTAAGATAAAAAATCCCCG
>NZ_CP078523.1:927513-927589 GCF_019264745.1 Acinetobacter sp. Colony158
TTTTAGCGCCTCTTCTCATCTTCACCATAAATGGCAGAAGCTGCATTTTCCGCACTCAAGTCCTGAAGCGTATAGC
>NZ_CP078523.1:927975-928292 GCF_019264745.1 Acinetobacter sp. Colony158
GACTCCGATTGCACGAAACCAAGTAAAAAACCAAAGGGAAATAAGAAATAGGCATAGCGCAATGGAAACTCGAGTAGGGCATGAATTAAGATTGCTCCAACCATGAGTAAAGCAATAATCGACTCTAAAGTCTTGGCTTTTTGATTTAACCATAAAATCCAGCATGCCATATAAGCAATGATCAATAAACCGAGTGGCAAACCATTCCAGACGATAATATCCAGTAAAACATTATGTCCACTGGTCACCCATTCATGAGATGGATGTAAATTAAACACCGTGAGCTGCGCCAGACTGGTTTTTCCCCATCCATACCC
>NZ_CP078523.1:928463-928808 GCF_019264745.1 Acinetobacter sp. Colony158
AACAACACAAAACAGCATATATGGACTACGCAAACGAACTGGATACTTATAAGTCTTATACGTCCAATAAGCCATAAAGAATAAACACACCACCCATGCGGTACGCGATTGGCTAAGGGCAATTGCAAACAGAATAAATATAGAGACCAAAATTAAAAGTGATTTTTTGAGTTTTTGTTGTTCAAATAAATACAAACATGCCATCAGCCCCATAACCAAAAAGGTCGACATATTATTGGGCTGGGCAAAATTGGCAAAAGGGCGATTATTATTTCGCATCTCCATTACACCATATACATGTTGATCTAGATTGAGCCATTGCAAGATCGCAATCACACTAGATAT
>NZ_CP078523.1:928842-928915 GCF_019264745.1 Acinetobacter sp. Colony158
GTAAATAGCTTGGCTCGATCAGTTTGTAATGCAAGATTATAGCCTGCGACAGCAACAAACCAGAAACCGAGTA
>NZ_CP078523.1:929017-929182 GCF_019264745.1 Acinetobacter sp. Colony158
TTGGCACTTTGAAGTTTTGATCACACAGTCCAGCCAATAGACTAAGCAGTGCTGCAAAACTCAGCATCTCACTGGAAAAAGTCAGCCATGGAAAAGCATGATAAGGAGACAGCCATGCAAGGCTGATCAGGATAGACGCTAAAAGTAGAAAAAAAGCGCGCATAA
>NZ_CP078523.1:930538-930699 GCF_019264745.1 Acinetobacter sp. Colony158
GTAATTCTGATAAGCAGGAATCGCAATTGCTGCTAAGATACCAATGATCGCTACCACGATCATCAATTGAAATCATTCCATAAGTCACTTTATATAGACATACATCAAATCATTGAATTTTATTGTTTTACTTATTATTTAGTCTTGTCCATATGGACATG
>NZ_CP078523.1:930725-930949 GCF_019264745.1 Acinetobacter sp. Colony158
TTGTCCATATCAGAAAATGGCTTTTACTCAGTGCGGTAGGATGAATGTTATAGATGTAGTCCGGTCGTGAGATATTTTAAAATTTTGACAAGCTAAAAACAGAATAAAAAAGTCCAGCCTCATTTATAAGCCAACTTCTGTATTTCTTCTTTATGCTGAAGAATCACACGTCTTGCATGATGTAGAACAATACGCTTAGTCGCTTCGTTATCACCAAATTGCAT
>NZ_CP078523.1:931249-931468 GCF_019264745.1 Acinetobacter sp. Colony158
ACATTTTTAATCTATTAAACAATGTATTGATTTAACAATAAATAATTGAGTAATATGTTTTGGCACACTTTATGCAAAACATAAATTAGCTTACAAAGCTTATAAATAAATTAACAAAATATTTGTGGAGAATATTATGAACGCTCAAAAAGGCTTTACGTTGATCGAGCTGATGATTGTAATCGCTATTATTGGTATTTTAGCAGCRATTGCRATTCC
>NZ_CP078523.1:931971-932080 GCF_019264745.1 Acinetobacter sp. Colony158
AACTCAAAATTTTCCAACAACAGCGAATTGCACTTTTCCAGCAGTTTTTCATAATCTTCTTTCAGCTGCTCATAATCACTTTTTACCGCCTTGGTCTTAGTTTTCGCTT
>NZ_CP078523.1:932467-932785 GCF_019264745.1 Acinetobacter sp. Colony158
TATCAAACACAGCATGGGCACAACTCAAACAACTGGTAATCGCAGTAAATGAAATTTTTTCGCAAGAATCAGGGTTGGTACATGCGCCAAACAAGCTAGGCTTATAGGCAATTTCACCCTTTTTCATACGCTTAATGGTTTCATCACGGTTTGGAAATACTGTGAGTAATTGCTCGCGGTCTTTTTGTAGCTGCAAATAAGTTCCTGCCCCACCAAGTAAACGGCCAGCACTATTAATTACACCCTCTTCAAATTGCGCATAAGAATGTACCAAGCGCTGATATTCCAGTTCTTGAATAAACTCTTTTTGACTGTCAC
>NZ_CP078523.1:933080-933515 GCF_019264745.1 Acinetobacter sp. Colony158
GTTAAAATTAGACTGTGTTCGAGTCGGAGCACCTGAAAAATTGGAAATAAAATCCGTTTCATTTTTAATATTTCGATTATTCTTATGCCGATGTTTTTGTGAATATCGTGTTGGAAATAAAGGATATTCACGAGGATTAGAAAAATCGTAATGCGGATTAAATAAGGCGTAGATTTCACCAATACTTTGTGCTGCATTCACGCCAAATTTAACGTCCTCAAACGTGATCCAATAGGTGGACTTATTACCACCACCATGTAACTTGGAGGTATAGCCCATTAACACATGCACAAGATGCTCATTGCTCTGAACCGTTTGATAGCAGTCATAAGACAGTTGATTAACTTCATTATCCCGCATACCTGTAAATAGATGAATCCAAAGTTTGGCCATGCCTTGAATCAACGTCATATAACGAGTGAGATTGGCATGTTT
>NZ_CP078523.1:933720-933929 GCF_019264745.1 Acinetobacter sp. Colony158
ATATAAATACGTGAAGGAATAAGTTTTGTTTGCGGGCCGACTTTACCTGATCGCAAGCGTATTTGTGCAGCAAGTCTTGCTAAATTCTCAATCGGTTTATATGTACTAAACGCAGGAATGAGCAATGGGTACTGCTGCTGTAATGCAAAACAATCCGTTAAAAATGCTTTGATGTGATTAGCTCTTTGATAACTGATACCAGCATAAGC
>NZ_CP078523.1:934032-934103 GCF_019264745.1 Acinetobacter sp. Colony158
TGCTCAACACTTTTAATAATCGACTTACCAGATTTTATATAAAGCAACGCAAAAATGATTTTTTTCATTTC
>NZ_CP078523.1:934300-934522 GCF_019264745.1 Acinetobacter sp. Colony158
GATATTCATCTGGTAAAAACTGCTCAGCAATACCCACTGAATACAAATACGAATTAAATGAACTCATGATATCCACCCCAAATCAATTAGCAATTCAAAATGATTCAGCCAATACGCATCTAAATCACCGCTTTCTACTTCTTCTTGAATTGAAAAAATACGATTACGTAAATTTTCATAAGTATTTGATAAATCGTTGAGTACTTCGTCAATTCGGTGTAA
>NZ_CP078523.1:934676-935013 GCF_019264745.1 Acinetobacter sp. Colony158
CAGTTTGGAGTTGGGGCTTGTGCAGCAAAACCCGTTGCTTTTTCAGGCTGTAGATTTGTTGTCATACAAGCCCCGACTGGCAAGGTCTGAACATCAACAGGCTCATCTAGCGTTTGCACAGGAATACGTTCAACGGTTCGAGTTTGTGACACTGCAACTTCTCGCAGTTCATAAAAGAATTGTGAAATCTGTTGGCTTGCATCTTTAAATGAAGTTCGACTGTAGTTTTTCTTCGCAGTATCGAGTGAGTGTCCCATTTTTTCGACTTCAAGCAATAAATCGCCATCGCTTAGTTCGACATACTGACTACTGACGTGCTTACGCCACTGTTGTGGTT
>NZ_CP078523.1:935411-935479 GCF_019264745.1 Acinetobacter sp. Colony158
CGTTCCTCAAGTTTGCGAATAGCTTGATTACGATTTTCACGTAAACGTTTTCGATGTTCACTATCCTC
>NZ_CP078523.1:935549-935910 GCF_019264745.1 Acinetobacter sp. Colony158
ACATCAAACTGAATATGTTGTTTTTCAGTTTGATGATGAAAACCTGAGTAAAAATAGAACTCTTCCTGATCCACGGACTGAAAATGTGCTGGAAAATCTTCTCCTTGCATCACAATACGATAAATTTCAAGAAAGACATTCAACAAAGTTGCATACGTCTTCTGATGATCTTCCTGTGCAATCGGTAAAACAGGAACATCATAATGCTGTGCTTGTACTTGCATCGCTTGACTAGAAATATCAATTTCATGACAATCAAATACATATGCAATCAGTTTTGCAACATAACGCTGATACTGCTTTGCGGTATGCGCAGCCAAGTTATCTTCATCAGTGTCCGCAAGCAAAGTCCGATCAACTA
>NZ_CP078523.1:936290-936649 GCF_019264745.1 Acinetobacter sp. Colony158
CTAAAATTCATGACAAATCTCCTGCTAAATCCACAGAGGACTTGACGTATTTCATCAAGCTAGACTCATACTCATGCTGAATTTTACTGCGCCATTGCAACCGTGATTTATAGTTCAAATATTGCAAAGTCGTACTAATATTACGATGACCCATCCGAGCTTGCACATATTCAACTGCTGTCATAGCTGAATGCCCTTCAGGTAAATGCTGTAACTGGCTTTCCAGTAGATTCATACCAAAACTGGCACGTAAATCATGAAATTTAAAGCTTGGAAATTGCGGATCAATCAGGCGAATTTCGGGTAACAACACGACTTTTAAGTAACTACGAACGGCTTCACCTTCATACAGTTTAAGT
>NZ_CP078523.1:936721-937056 GCF_019264745.1 Acinetobacter sp. Colony158
GGTGTCCCAAGTTTTGTGAGAAACACATAGTTTTCATCCGATTCGCCATAGTTTGACTTCTGTCTACGCAGACGCGCTTTCTCACTATTGATATAGATTTTAAGATCTTGTACTAACCAATTTGGAATCAAAAGTGTCATCGGCTTTTGAAATTTAGTGTCCACACCTGTACCCGCTCCAACGGGCAGACGAATAAAGCCATGACTATCAAGCTCACAACCAATTAAGTTTTTGATTCGCAAAGTACAAATCGTTTGTAAACGAGCACCTGTAAACAATGCAAGATAAAACATCAATTGATATTCACGTGATGATTTTTGCAGTGCTTTTAATAT
>NZ_CP078523.1:937135-937877 GCF_019264745.1 Acinetobacter sp. Colony158
ACATGTATCGCAAGATCATGCGACTTAATTGCCATTTTTTGACGTGCACCAAATTCATTATCTACAGCAATATATTTGTAAACGTCTTTAAACGGTATGCCATAGCACTGATGATCGATCAAATCTTCTGTAACCAGAAATCGGTAAAAATTCACTACCGCATTAATTCGATTACTTGCAGAGCGAGCTGAAATTAGACCTGCATTTGCCTGCTCAATAAGACGAGTACGATATTTAAAAATCGCATTTGACTGTTTTACTTTATGGAACTTCAAACAGTTCAGTTGCTCATCTTCTAAAAAACGCTGAAAATCAACAAGCTGATTGGCAATAGATGAAAATGTTTTAAAATCATACTGTATTGTTTGCTCAAGTTTTTTCAGCAAATATAGATTAAAAACATCAGAAGGGCTACCATCTCCCTGAACAATTACAGGGAATTCAAGGTAAGCATCACCATGTTTTTCAAACGCTGCATCATTTAAACGATCAGTTGCCTGTCTCAACGTCAATAACTGAAATTTTTTAATGGTCACAACTTTGGCTTTTGATTGGTAGCGTGACTGACCATTTTTAAGTTTAGTGCTCATTTTGAGCCTCCTGTTTATTAAAAAACAGGCAAAAAGTGACCTTGAGATAGGATTGACAAAAATGCCCCTATCGATCAAAATCGAAGTGTCTGATTGGCAATCAAGACATTCATAAGAGCTCATGTTCCCGCATGGGCTCTTATACTTTTTGC
>NZ_CP078523.1:939806-940467 GCF_019264745.1 Acinetobacter sp. Colony158
CTCTTATGGTAATCTCAACTAAAAGCAAAACTTAATTTAATTGGTTGTCAAAATATGGAATCATTTATAAAAGCAGGCCATATTGAGCCTTCAGTCATTGCTTTCGATGTATTTGGTACACTTGTAAAGATAGGAGAAAGACGTACCCCATATAAAAATTTAATGAAATGGCTTAAGGAGAATGGACGAAAACCTAAACCTGATGATGCCAAACTTATTATGTCGCACAGTTTAAATTTGACAGAACTTGGAAAGTTATTAGCAGTAAATATTCCAGACCAATTACTGCAAGAGCTCGAGCGTGATTTAGACGAAGAATTACGTTCTATTGTTCTGTACGAAGATACGCTATCAACTTTGGAAGAATTAAAAAAATTAGGATTTAGATTAGCATTATGCTCAAATTTAGCTATGCCATATGGAAAAGTTGTTTCTTCATTGTTACCTCCTCTTGATGCCTATGCTTGGAGTTATGAAGTTGGCGCAATTAAACCAGAGTTACAAATTTATCAGTATTTAATTGATCAATTAGAATGTCATGCCAAAGATGTCTTGTTTGTCGGAGATACACCTTTAGCCGATTTTAGTGGTCCAAATGAATTTGGTATGTCAGCACGTTTAATTGATCGTAAAAATGGCCAAAAGTTGGCAGATATTTTAA
>NZ_CP078523.1:941646-942525 GCF_019264745.1 Acinetobacter sp. Colony158
TCCAATCCTGCTGTTGCATACTCAATACCTTGAACCTCACGCTGCTGAGCAAAGACTTTAATCGCAGGATGTAACTGTTCTGAACAACTTGCATCGTTGCTAAAGTATTTCAGCTTTTTGGCTTTGGCAAAATAAATTGCAGCAAACAATCGTCCATCTTCAAAAACAATAGCCGATGAAGCATCTAAACTGGTTCCAGACCTACCTTCATAATACAAAGCCTCATCTGTTTTCAGTAAATAGGGGGCTGAGTAATTGTTGAAATTAGATTGAAATTTTTGATAATCATGCTTTAACAATATTTGAAGTTCTGTTTGGATTTTTGGATTCAAAGCAATTTGAGGAATTGATGAAATATCTGAATATTCAATTAAGTCTAGTTTTTCAGCATGAGTAAAAACGGAGATTGAAAAAAGTAGAAAAAGATAATATTTATTCTTCATATCAAATTTATTATTTTTATGTCCATATTGACTTACTTATGGATTGTTCATTTTATATGGACACTTATGGAGTATCAATTAAGGTAAAACCTTTTTGTGCGTTCATAACATTCTCCACGAATTGTGTATTTTTTATAAAGCTTTGTAAGCTAATTTATATGAGCATAAAATATGCCAACTCTGATTATAATCATTTCGAAAGAAAAAACAGTAGATTATAAAAAGTTTTTTTTGCTTATGTTTTTTTAAGTATCCAAATAAGAAAAAAGTGACAAATAGTGTCACTTTTCAGCATTTCAGATATTTCTCGTTAATTCAAAATAATTGGTGAATTATCGAGCTCATCATCAAGATCCGTGATCTGTTTATCATAAAATTGATCTAAAATTTCTCCAATTTCCAACACACCCTTGACCACCGCTTGTCGATAATTTTT
>NZ_CP078523.1:943233-976758 GCF_019264745.1 Acinetobacter sp. Colony158
GTGAATTATCGAGCTCATCATCAAGATCCGTGATCTGTTTATCATAAAATTGATCTAAAATTTCTCCAATTTCCAACACACCCTTGACCACCGCTTGTCGATAATTTTTTGCTTTAAGTTCAGCCACGATATGCTGACAAATCATTTGCCATTCAGCTTCATGCGTCAAAGCACAAATACCCCGATCAATTACGATTTCGACCTGCCGTTCACACAAATTGAGATACAACAATATCCCACTATTGTATTCCGTATCCCATACACCTAATTCAGCAAAAAGCTGTTCTGCACGACGACGGGTATTTTGATAATAAGCCTGAGAACAAGGAATATGCCCTTCAATCACCACCTGTATCTCACCAATATGACCATGTTCTGCATGTTTAACGACATTTGTGATCTCGAGTTGATCCTGTTTTGAAAACAAGCGTTTACTGGCTGAAAAATAAAATGCATGTTTCAACCAGCGTTTTAAACTCGGTTGTGCTTTTTCATCCAGTTTCGGCTGGGTGATGATTTGTGTTGTATCTGTTTTCGTTACCATGATCCCGATGCTCCCCCGCCACCAAAGCTACCACCGCCGCCACTATAGCCGCCTCCTCCACCAAAGCCTCCACCGCCGTAACCTCCACCTCCACGACCACCTCCGCCAGAAGCAAAGATTTGCAAGATCAATTGTGCTAGTGAAGTAATCAATAAAAAGAAAATCCCAAAACCCGCCAATATACTGGTAATCAACCCGACACCACTGACCAGTCCAGCCACGATACCCGCCACACCCGCAGTTGCCGCACTCACGCGATTTCCTACTATAAATGATGCAAATACCCCAACGACGATAATAATCAGAGAATAGACCAGCATATGTGAACGTGCTTCTTGTTCATGCATGGCCTGCGCCTGACGTTCTTTTAAGTCAGCCGCAGCTTGTTGGGCAATTTCAGGATCAAGATTCAGCACACGTTCGATTTCATTTAAACCTGCTTGTATGCCTTGTGCGTATTGTCCTTGTTGAAAGTAGGGTGTCATTTGATTGCGAATAATCCGACTGGCGACAATATCTGGGATGACGCCTTCCAGACCATATCCTGTCAAAATCTGGATACGTCGATCATTGACAGCAATCGCCATCAGCAAGCCATTATCACGCTTGGCTGAACCTAATTGCCATTTTTCTCCGACCCGCATGGCATAATCAAAAATATCTTCCTGTCCTGTAGTCGGAACAATGACGATACCGATTTGCGCTTTATTATCCTGATAAAGTTTTAATATTTGCTGTGAAATCGCCTGTTTTTGTTCTGCCGTGAGCAAGTTTGCCTGATCAATCACAGGCTCATTCATACTTGGCAAACCTCGAATCGATTCACCATCCTCCATATCATTGGCAATTTCAGGCTGTTGAACCGTAGTCGAGCTTTGCGATGTTGATGTTGCTGACTTTTGTTGCTGCGGGTTTTGCTGCTGTTGAATGATCTTGCCTGCAATGATGGTATCAGCATCATCCGAATCCTGTGCAGTGGCGACTTCGCTCCAGACCGTGGTCGAAAGCAAAAGACCGAAACAACACAGCAACATCAGAACCGCTTTTTTCCAGCGATTTTGCATCTCCAACATGGCAGTTTTGACCATCACAGCACCTTTTTATCTAATCAGGTTTAGTTAAACGAAACCGTTGGTGCCTTTTCTGCGCCAGCTTCTGCGCTAAAGTTTGGTTTTTCATGCATACCAATCACTTTGGCAGTCATGACTTGTGGGAACTGACGCACATAAGTGTTGTAATCCTGAACGGTGGTGATATAACGATTACGTGCCACTGCAATCCGGTTTTCTGTGCCTTCAAGTTGTACTTGTAAATCACGGAATTGCTCATTGGCTTTGAGGTCAGGATAATTTTCTGATACTGCGATCAAGCGTGATAATGAACCCGTTAATTGGCTTTGCGCTTCCTGATATTTTTTAAATAGTTCTGGATTTTCAAGTACGCTTTGATCAACTTTTAGCCCTGCAACATTAGAGCGTGCCTGAGTGACCTCAGTTAATACTTTTTCTTCATGCGTTGCATAACCTTTGACCACATTGACCAGATTGGGCACCAAGTCTGAACGGCGTTGATATTGGTTTTGCACTTCTGACCATGAAGCAGTCACCGCCTCATCTTTAGCCTGTAAAGTGTTATAACCACAGCCAGAAAAAGCCAAAGTACTCGCAAGTAAAGTTGCAACCGCAGTCTTTTTTAAAAGATTCATGATGATATCCTCTTAGTATTTCTTGGAATTTTTTTACATAAATGCATTTTAGCGAGGATTGAAAGTGATGTTTGTTTCTTTTCTTTACATCATCAAAAAACGGACATTACATCCGTTTTTATGAAACTTACCGTTGTAGTCAATTAATTTAACTATAGAGCTTTGGCACGACTTCTTCCTGAAAGCTTTGCATGTGATATTCAGTTGCCATTTTCTCTTTCCAGTATTTCACAATCTGACTATAGTCCTGTTCCGCTGGATGAAAGTCCGCTTTGTAATAGGACAAATATTCAGGTAATAATTGAATGAGCATCTTAGCTAACAAATACAAGCCAAATAGATTGCCTCCAATTTTAGGTAAACTACGCCATTTATCTTGCCAAAATAAACGCGTAGTTGAATACAGCGTTAGGCTCGCAAAGCCTGTCGTGACGCTACGCATCAACAAACGACGAACACGGTCATCGCCGTACACTGCCTGATACACCTCAAAAGCGACTGCGCGATGTTCGATTTCTTCAATCGCATGCCAGACCCAAAGTTTGATCGCATCTTCATCGAGCGTACTCAGCACTTCAGGATGACGCAAAATATAGCCACCTAATAATGCGGTAAAATGTTCAAAGGCACAGGTAATGGCCAACTGAATTTTAGGATGTAAGCTGCGGACATGAATATTTTTTCGCGCTAACCATGCCTGAAAACGATCCAGATTATAGTGATCACGTCGCCATGCATCATTAAACTCACTATGTGCTTTGGAATGCATGGCTTCTTGCCCAATAAAAGCCGCAATCTGCGCCTGTAATGTTGGATCAGTTACTTTATCCCGAACATTACGTACGCTATGTACAAAAAATTGTTCACCAATCGGAAAGGTCGAAGACAAGGCCGTGAGCATATGTGACATGACAGGTGAATTGGCAAAGTAATGTCGTTTAATTTTTTCAGGGTGAAATTGTAGACGACGTACAGTAATACCAAGCGCTTTCGGACGATTTAGATATGATTTTTGTTTCGTCACTTGAGCTAAGCTCATGGGAATTCCTCAACAATACAACGGAGAAATCAGTATTAGAAATTTCTATACATTTGTATATTGCATAAAAACTCAGCCATTTGCCAAAGTGCTCATTTTGACCAATAAATCCGTTTGATTCTATTTGAAAGCACTTTATCGTTGCGTTTTAAATGAACTATATTTAAACAATTTAAATCGGATTTAGGCCTACGGTCATGCCCCCACAGACATATAAAATTTGTCCCGTAATAAATCCTGATTTTTCACTGAGAAAAAAATCACAAGCATGAGCAATATCTTCAGGCTGTCCGAAACGTTGTACTGGCACATTCTTTAAAATCTGTTCCGTTTCTGGAGCACCCTTTGAATTGGCTTGCTTAAACAGCTCTGTTTCAATAGGACCAGGCCCAATCGCATTTACAGTAATACCATAAGCACCCAATTCCAAAGCTGCAACCCGAGTCAGCCCAATCAAAGCGGCTTTACTGGAAGCATAGGCTATGCATGAGGTTCGGAACTGGCTCACCATCGTGGAGTTCGTAGAATTGGATTTAGGGATTGCGCTCGTGCCCAAATCGATGCAGTCGTTAAAAAGGATTATGTGCGATTTATTGAAATGGAAAATAATGACATTCTTTCTGAAACACACTGTATTTGGAATAAACGTAGCTCGTCTATTTTACTCGATCATTTTCTTCAGCTTTTACCTTTTGGCGCAGTATAAAAAGCCCGCATCACTGCGGGCTTCACATCGCTTTTGAATCTCTAGATTTTAAACATCAAGATAATCCAAAATACCTTCTGCTGCTTGGCGACCTTCCCAGATGGCTGTCACCACTAGGTCAGAACCACGTACCATATCACCACCCGCAAAAATTTTCGGGTTAGAGGTCTGGAATTTATACTGTTGTTGTTCAGGCGCAATCACACGACCTGAACCATCCAAGCCTATGTTCGCACCAGTGAACCAGTCTGCTGGACTTGGGCGAAAACCGAATGCCAGTAAAACTGCATCGGCTGCCAAAACTTCTTCAGAACCCGGAATTGGCTCAGGACTACGTCGACCACGACTATCAGGCTCGCCCAATTGAGTGGTAACAACTTTAACACCAGTCACTTTGCCATTTTCACCAACAACTTCGATCGGTTGACGGTTAAATAGGAAGTTCACCCCTTCTTCACGCGCATTATTCACTTCACGACGTGAACCCGGCATGTTGGCTTCATCACGACGATAGGCACAGGTCACCTGTTCAGCACCCTGACGAATCGAGGTACGGTTACAGTCCATCGCGGTATCACCACCGCCCAGTACAATCACTTTTTTACCTTCGACACTGATGAATTCGCCAGCATCTTTTTCCCAACCCTGACAACGATTGACATTTGCAATCAGGAAATCCAGTGCATCGTAGACACCGTCCAGATCTTCACCGGGGAAACCACCTTTCATATAGGTATAGGTTCCCATTCCCATAAACACTGCGTCATATTCTTGTAGCAGTTGCTCAATCGTAACATCTGTACCAATTTCAGTATTTAAACGGAATTCCATCCCCATACCCGTGAAGATTTCACGGCGGCGTTTCATGACGTCTTTTTCCATTTTAAATTCTGGAATACCGAATGTGAGCAAACCTCCAATTTCAGGACGTTTGTCAAAAATGACTGGTTTTACGCCATTACGCGCTAGAATATCAGCACAACCTAGACCCGCAGGGCCAGCACCAATAATCGCCACTTTTTTATCTGTCCATTTGACATGCGACATATCTGGACGCCAGCCCAGTGCAAAAGCAGTATCATTGATATATTTTTCAGCATTACCAATCGTCACTGCACCAAAACCGTCATTCAGGGTACATGCCCCTTCACATAAACGGTCTTGTGGGCAAACACGACCACAGACTTCTGGCAAGGTATTAGTTTGATGGCAAAGTTCTGCCGCTTGGAAAATCTGACCCTCAGCAATCAGTTTTAACCAGTTTGGAATGTAGTTATGCACTGGGCATTTCCATTCACAATACGGGTTACCACAAGCCAGACAACGATGTGTCTGATTCGCTGCAACATCAGCAGTAAAAGGCTTATAAATTTCCACAAATTCTGCTTTGCGGACAGTAATATCTTTTTTCTCTGGATCTTGGCGTGCTACATCCAGAAACTGAAAGTCATTATTGAGGCGTTCTGCCATGTCTCTCTCCGTGGGTAGGTGCAGAGTTCGCTGTTACCTGCACCTGCCTATGTATATGCAGTAGTGGAATTATTGAGGATCAGCTTGAGTTGCTTTCAAAAGCGTGAGCAAATTAGCAGCTTTTGGTTTTACAAGCCAGAACTTCCGACTGTAAAAATCGAACTCATTGCGGATCTTATACGCCCAAGCACTACCTGTTTCTTTAATGTGTTCATCCAGAATACGAAGCAGGAATTGTTGATGCTCTTCCATCGACTCAGTCGAGATACGAGTCAGGTCAATCAACTCATGGTTGTAATAATCAACAAAGTCATTATCCAGATCGAGTACATAAGCAAAACCACCTGTCATACCCGCACCGAAGTTATGACCGACTTTACCGAGCACAGTCACAATCCCGCCTGTCATATATTCACAACAGTGGTCGCCTGCACCTTCAATCACGGCAAACGCGCCAGAGTTACGTACTGCAAAACGCTCACCCGCCGTACCTGCTGCAAATAACTTACCGCCTGTTGCACCATACATACAGGTATTACCAATAATTGCAGTATGTTGGGTCTGGAATGGTGAACCTTTTGGTGGGAAGATCGACACTCGACCACCTGCCATACCTTTACCGACATAATCGTTGGCATCACCTTCAAGTTTGATATGCAAACCACCCGCATTCCAAACACCCAGCGACTGACCTGCTGTACCTTTTAAGTTCATGATGACTGGATGTGATTCCATGTCCAGATTGCCATAACGACGCGCAATCTCACCAGAAACACGTGCGCCAATTGAACGATCACAGTTGCCAACTTCAAAATTAAACTCACCACCTGTACCCGCTTCAATAGCAGGAAGCATTTCTTCCACCATACGCTCAGCCAGCAAGCCTTTATCAAATGGCTCATTGCCCTGAACTTCACAGTACTGTGCCTTGCCTTGTGCCGCAGGATGTGACTGCAACAATGGTGTTAAATCAAGATGTGCATGTTTATCAGTTTCACCCGGCAATACTTCAAGTAAATCCACACGACCAATCAAGTCTTTCAGGGAAGCAACACCCAATGCAGCCAACCACTCACGGGTTTCTTCAGCAATGAAATGGAAGAAATTGATGAGCATTTCAGGTTCACCAATATAGTGATCCTGACGGAGTTTGTCTTGTTGTGTTGCAACACCCGTCGCACAGTTATTCAGGTGGCAAATACGCAAGTATTTACAACCCAATGCGATCATTGGCGTAGAACCAAAACCAAAGCTTTCAGCACCCAAAATCGCGGCTTTTACGACATCCAGACCAGTTTTTAAACCACCATCTGTTTGTACACGAACTTTACCACGCAGATCATTGACACGCAGTGCTTGATGCGCCTCAGACAGACCAAGCTCCCACGGCGAACCCGCATGATGAATGGATGAAAGTGGAGACGCAGCTGTACCACCGTCATAACCAGAAATGGTAATAAAATCGGCATAGGCTTTGGCAACACCTGCGGCAATTGTCCCGACACCCGGTTCAGAGACTAGCTTGACTGAAACCATCGCTTGAGGATTGACTTGCTTCAAGTCAAAAATCAATTGTGACAAGTCTTCAATCGAATAAATGTCATGATGCGGCGGCGGAGAAATCAAGGTAACGCCCGGAACTGAATAACGCAAACGTGCAATTAAGCTGTTTACTTTACCACCCGGAAGCTGACCACCTTCACCCGGTTTCGCACCTTGTGCAACTTTGATCTGTAAGACTTCTGCTGAAGTTAGATAAGCAGGAGTTACCCCAAAACGACCCGATGCGATCTGTTTAATTTTCGAGTTACGAATCGTGCCATAACGCGCAGGATCTTCACCACCCTCACCTGAATTCGAACGACCGCCAATGGTGTTCATGGCAATCGCAATCGCTTCATGCGCTTCTGGTGACAATGCCCCTAATGACATCCCCGCTGAGTCAAATCGTGGCAAAATTGCCTCAACCGATTCAACTTGCTCAACAGGAATTGAATTCGTGGTTTTGAGCTTGAATAAATCACGGATCGTCGCGATTGGGCGGCTATTGACCAGTTCCGCATATTCTTTAAAGTCAGCGTAATTACCAGAACGTACCGCTTTGTGTAATGCATTGATCACATCTGGGTTAAAGGCATGGTATTCCTTACCGAATACAAACTTCAGCAAACCACCCTGATCAATTGGCTTACGTGTTTTCCATGCCAAATCTGCGAGTTTTTTCTGATCATTTTCAAGATCAACAAAAGTTGCACCCTGAATACGGCTTGGTACACCAAGGAAGCATTTATCCACCACTTCTGATGATAAACCCACTGCTTCAAAAAGCTGTCCACCACGATAAGACGCGACTGTTGAAATCCCCATTTTAGAGAGAACTTTCAATAGACCTTTATCAATACCTTTGCGGAAGTTGGCTTGGGCATGTACTGGATCACCAAGTAACTCACCTTTTGCGATTAAATCATTGATCACATCATAAGCAAGGTATGGATAAACTGCCGTTGCACCAAAACCGAGCAATACTGCAAATTGATGCGCATCACGTGCAACACCCGTTTCAACAATAATGTTGGCATCGGTACGCAAACCCGTCTGAATCAAATAATGGTGTACTGCACCTGTTGCTAAAGCCGCATTTGCAGGTAGATATCCCTGACGCAAATTTTTATCAGAAAGGATCAATAACGTTTGACCATCACGAACTGCCTGTGCAGATTCCTCACAAATACGATTGACCGCAGCTTGTAAGCCTTCTTCGGCAAGATAGTTCAGATCAATTTCTGCAATTTCATAACCTGTACGGTTTAAATTGCGTAATTGATGCATTTTCGAATTTGAAAGTACAGGGCTTGAGATAATCAAGCGATCTGCATGTTCTGGCCCTTGCTCGAAGACATTCTGTTCACGACCTAAACAGGTTTCAAGTGACATCACAATCGATTCACGTAATGGATCGATCGGCGGATTAGTCACCTGTGCAAATTGTTGGCGGAAATAATCAGAAACATGGCGAACCTGACGCGATAAAACCGCCATTGGCGTATCATCACCCATTGAGCCTACTGCTTCCTGACCACTTTCAGCAATCGGACGTAGCATCTGGTCACGTTCTTCAAACGTCACCATAAACATTTTCTGAGCCGTCTTTAGCTCATCGCCAGCCAATCCCTGCTCAGATAGTTTTTCTTCAAGCTCAGGGTCTGCCTGTAAGCGCAACGCGTGTTCACGCAACCACTCACGATATGGACGCATTTTTTTCAGATGTGTGCTGACATCATTGGTGTCGAGTAATTTACCTGTAAAGGTATCGACCACCAAAATTTGACCTGGCCCGACACGACCTTTAGATACAACATCTTCAGGTTGGTAATCCCACACCCCAATTTCAGAAGCAAGGGTAATATAATCATTTTTGGTAATCACCCAGCGCGCAGGACGTAAACCATTACGATCCAGCATACAAATCGCATGACGACCATCTTGGATCACCAGACCCGCTGGTCCATCCCATGCTTCCATGTGTTTAGAGTTAAACTCATAAAAGGCACGTAAGTCTGCATCTAGAGTTTCAACGTTTTGCCATGCAGGTGGAACCAGCATACGTAAGCCACGGAATAAATCCATGCCACCGCCAACCAGAATTTCAAGCATATTGTCTAAGCTTGAAGAGTCTGATCCAGTACGGTTTACAATTGGATTAAGCTCAGTTAAACCTGGTAATAATGGGTTTTCAAATTTCGGTGTACGCGCTAATGCCCAGTTACGGTTAGCGGTAATGGTGTTGATTTCACCATTGTGCGCCAAATAACGAAACGGCTGCGCTAAAGGCCAACGAGGTAATGTATTGGTTGAGAAACGTTGATGGAACACCACGATATGTGAAGTCAGACGTTCATCCGCTAGATCTGTATAGAAGTCAGCAATTGCTGCTGGCATCATCAAACCTTTATAGCTGATCACATTGGAAGACAAAGTCGTTACGTAGAATGAGCTATCGTTTTGTAATTTTTGTTCAGCACGGCGACGCGCCAAGAATAACTTACGGTTGAATTCAACCTCAGTCACGCCCATTGGACAGTTTACAATAATTTGTTCAAAGACAGGTAAAGACTGGAGTGCAATTTCACCCAATACATCGTTATTGGTTGGCACAACACGCCAAGCCAAAACTTTTAAGCCTTCTGCTTCAATTTCCTTGTTCAGGGTATTTTTTGCGTGCTGCGCCAATGCAGGATCTACATTGAGAAAAACCGTACCCGCAGCAAAAATCTCACTCAACGTGATATCACTGAGCTTTTTCGCTTCATCACGGAAAAAAGCTTTTGGCATAGCCAGTAATAGACCGCACCCATCCCCTGTTTTACCATCAGCGGCAATACCACCACGATGCGTCATGCAACTTAAACTGTGAATTGCGGTTTGAACAAGGTGGTGACTTGGTTGGCCCTTCATCTGGGCAATCAAACCAAAACCGCAGTTATCTTTAAACTCATCTGGTTGATATAAACCTTGAGCGGGAGCTACAGTATGAGGCGATGGCAAGTGCATAGCGTACCCTTCTTTCAACATGGCTCTTTCGAGCATAAAACGATCAATTTACTTCGCGACGTTGTCTATTACTCACGTAAAGCTAAATGTTTTACAATCCATTTTTGCATTACTATCTGACTATACGCCCTTTGTGGCAAGCAGACAGCAACTTTCTTGGCAAAAACGTGTTGAGTTATTTCGCACTGTTTTATAGCAGTTTAAAACGACGATTTCGCATACTAATTAAAAGATTAAGCTCCAAAATAGGGACAAAGTGATCAATTAGCGCATCGATAATGCAAAAATAATGCCAATACCAATTAGAAATAACTAAGTGATTTAATTATAAAAGATAATTAATTTTGTATTTTTGTAACGTCTTAAAATAAACTTAAATTTTGAACCAACATTGTGCAAAATAATATTTGAGATTAATGCATGCACTATTTTTGTGCATGCATTAATTAAATGGATCACTTATTTCGCGTTCATTGTTCCGCGAAGGACGATTTTCCACATTAGGGGTATTAGGTGCAGTATTACTTAGATTTGGAGAGGAAACATTATTTGATTGGCGCTGCACACCGACCACATTTCCGTCTTGATCACGCTGAGTGACTGTTGTTGAGGTCGTTGGAGCAGCAGGTGCAGACTCAACGGAGGGAGTTGGTGATACAGGGGCAACAGGTATCGGTGCGTTTCTTAGATTAACGCTATAAAGTTGCCCTGCGCTGCCCTTAATTTCTTCAGAACCTAAATCATTAATCAACGGCAAATAATTAGCTAAAGACACTGGCTTCGGGTGTACTGAAGCAGGGAATTTCAGATTTAATTGCGATAATTGATGCGTTGCATCCGCTTCACGATTAAATATCCCATAGGCTAGAACGTATTGTTCTTCCTGATTTTCCCCACTTAAACGAAAGTAAATGAAATTTTTACGGTCAGACTGACTCTTTAAATAGTTTTTAATAATATTTTCATTAGACGAACGAAATAACTCAATGGTCCAGTTTCGCTGATTTTCCTGCATAAACTTAGTACCACGAAACTCTGCCTCATGATTTCCTGCGGTAATTACACGCATAGTTAAATCTAAGGGTCTGACTTCATCAGACAAAGTCCCCAAATTGGTCGTCGCGGTCACTTTCTGTGGCTGAATCTGAGACTGTGTTTCAACAATATCTTGTTTTTCGACTTGTACCACTTTATCTGAACTGGTGATCGCCCAAAAGATCAGCGCCAGCAATAAGCACAGCAGACCAAGCACCAGCCAACTATAGTGCTGAATATTCTGCCACAGCGTACGTGATACCGTCATATTACACCCAATCTCACTCTGCCTGATTTTCCAAAATAACCTGTTTCATTTTCTCAACATCAAATTCTTTGGTAATGACAGCCTGACCCAGTTGTTGTAACAGTACCAATCTCAACTGTCCATTCAGAACTTTTTTGTCGTGTGCCATATAAGACAAAAACTCATCCAGTGGAATTTTCGGACATGATATCGGCAATTTTGCACGTTGAATGATATTTTTTGTACGCTGTAAATCTTCAGTGGAAATCCAGCCCATGCGCTGTGACAAATCAGCAGCCATGACCATTCCCGTTGCTACAGCTTCACCATGCAGCCATTCACCATAACCCAAATAAGACTCAATCGCGTGACCAAACGTATGTCCCAGATTTAAAAGCGCGCGCTCACCCTGCTCTTTTTCATCGTTCGCCACAATTCTAGCCTTATGCGCACAAGAACGATAAACCGCTTGGGCCAATAGACTTTCATCACCTGCAAGTAAGCCATCCATATGCTGTTCTAACCAAGCTAAAAACTCAAGATCACCCAGCAATGCATATTTAATCACCTCGGCCAGCCCAGCAGACAACTCACGTGCTGGCAAAGTACGCAACTGTGCCATATCCGCCATAACTACTTCAGGCTGCTTAAATGCGCCAATCATATTTTTGCCTAAGGGATGATTAATCCCTGTCTTTCCACCGACGCTAGAATCTACTTGAGAAAGCAAAGTAGTTGGCACCTGAATAAAATAAACACCTCGCTGGAAACAGGCTGATGCAAAACCTGCCATATCGCCAATCACGCCGCCTCCCAATGCCAAGACAGTACAATCACGATTGAAGCCCGCTTCTAACAATGCATCGAAAATCAGGTTTAAATTTTCAAGATTTTTATATTTTTCACCATCAGGCAGCACACAGGTCGCCACTTTTTTACCCAAAGATTCTAAATCATGAACATAATGGGACAAATACAGTTGTTCCAATGTGGTATTGGTCACGATCATCACTTGCTGACCTTTGATATAAGGTGCTAACAATGTTTTTGGGTCTAACTGACTACCAATAAAAATAGGATAACGACGATCACCGAGTTCTACATGAAGTGTTTGCATGAAACTTTAATGCCAATAATAAAATAAATAGCCTAGTGAGATTCTGCTGCCAAAATCACACGTAAAATATGCTGTGCCAATTCTCGTGCAGCCCCTTGATGTGTTTCTATCACATAATGTGCAACTTCACGATACAGAGGATCACGAATTTGAAGTAGATGTTTGAGTTTTTGCTCTGGGTTTTCAACCTGCAATAATGGTCGATTTTTATCCCGATAGGTACGCTGTAATTGTAATTCTACAGGCGTATAAAGATAGATCACAATACCGCGGTTTTTCAAATAAGCGCGGTTTTCGGCTTGAGTCACCGCACCACCACCTGTAGCCACAACCAATTGTCTACGTTGGGTTAACTCATTAATGACTGTTTTTTCCCGCGAGCGAAAACCAATCTCACCTTCTTTTTCAAATATCCACGGAATACTGGCACCAGTTTTACGCTCAATTTCATGATCACTATCCAGAAACTCGCGCCCCAAAAGCTCAGCCAAGTGCCGTCCTACTGTTGTTTTTCCTGCTCCCATTGGCCCCACCAAATAGATATTTGGTAGAGCTCTAAACTCTTTGCCTAGCAAGGAGTCACCTATTGTATAACTTGAATTAAACTTATATTACTGATTTCTCACCTGAGTGTCATTAACAATTCTCGGGGTAACGAAGATCAACAACTCTTGTTTATCGTCTGATTTGAGATCTTTTCTAAATAAACGTCCCACCCAAGGTAAGTCTCCCAAGAACGGCACTTTTGTCTGTTGATTGGTTGTAGTCTGTTCAAATACCCCACCCAGAATCACCGTTTCACCATTATCAACCAACACATTGGTATTAATGGTGTTTTTATTCAAGATCAATTCACCATTCGGTGCTTCTCCACCAATAGAGTCTTTGGAGATATCCAATAGCATCTGGATTTTACCATCAGGTGTAATACTTGGTGTGACTTCAAGGCTGAGTAAAGCTTCTTTAAATGAAGTGGTTGCAGTGGAACCCGCCGCAGAGTTTGTGGTGGACTGATAAGGTACTTCCTGCCCCGTTGCAACTTTGGCAGTTTGTTTATCGGCAGTCATGACTTTTGGCGTTGAAATCACTTCACCATAACCATCTGCTTGTAATGCAGATAATTCCAAATCCAGCATAAAGTCAGACAAACTAATTAAGCCAAAGGCAATTTTACTCGCACCCGCAGAGGTGACACCTAAATCTACATTCAGGTTATCTGGACGTTCAATGGTGTACTTACCATCGTCATCTGGATCACGTAAGTTCCATAAAGTGGTTTCACTACCACCAACCAATAAATCATTATTTTTAGTAATGCCCTGTGAAAGGACACCCCATTTTACGCCCATTTCTTTGGTAAACGAGGTGCTTGCTCGCACAATCCGCGCTTCCACCATCACCTGCTTAACACGTACATCCAATAAATCAATCATTTTACGAATCTGATCAATTTTTTGCGCAGTATCATTAATGATTAAAGTATTGGTTCGTGGATCAATCGACACAGTACCTCTTGGACTCAGCAAACTACCAACACTATCACCTAGCGGCTCTGAACCACCTGATGATGAACCTGAGCTTGAGCTGTTTTTACCTTGAGTCATCAATTTTTCAATATCGGCGGCTTTCGCATAACTGAGTTGAATATATTCAGTTTGTAATGGTGCAAGCTTGACACTTTGCGCAATCGCTTTGGCTTCTTCTTCTTCAGCTTTGGTTAATTCAGTAACAGGCGCAATCCAGATCACATTACCATTACGGCGTTTATCCAGATTTTTAGTTTTTAAAATAATATCTAAGGCCTGATCCCACGGCACATCCTTTAAGCGTAGAGTAATATTGCCCTGTACTGAATCTGCCGTCACCATGTTGATATCAGTAAAATCTGCCAATAACTGAAGTACACGACGCACTTCAATATCTTGGAAATCTAGAGAGATTTTTTTACCACTATAATTTGGCGTAGAACGTGCGCCTAACTGATTACGCTCCACTGGACGTTTAAGGCTTAAAGTCAGTTTATTTTCTGCCTGATATGCCATATATTCATAGCTACCAGCAGATTGCACCACGATTACCCCATTGCCGCCTTCATTATAGGCATCCACACTCGCAACTGGCGTAGCAAAATCATTGACATTTAAACGTCGTGCCAAATTGGTCGGAATTTTATTGCCAAGCATGCGTACAACAATTTTACTGCCTTGTTGTTGTACATCGACAGGCGTATTACTGCCAAGCAAATCGATAACCACTTGACCTTCGCCCTGCGAGCCGCGCTGAAAACCAATATTAGAAACCCCTTGCTGAATATTCGTTGCCGCTGGCATAGCAACAGCGGCAGGAGTCATTACTTGTTGGGCACTATTAATCTTTAAAATAAAAGTATTGCCTTCAACACGTGTAGTAAATGCTCCAGCATCTTTTAAATTTACGGTTAAACGTGAACGCTTCGCATCAGATACTACATCGACACTGCTGGCTTCATTGGTCGCGACAGCAATAGTATTTTGTTTAAGACCCAGCTGAGCCTTATCAAAATCCAAAATCAGTCTGGATGGCTGTTCCATTTGATATGCTTGTGGTTGCGGTGGCAAACCATTGAACATCACACGGATTTCTGTCCCCTGTCCTGCGATATTCATGGGCACAATATTGGTAATACTGACCTGCGCACTAGCCACTTGCATGATTGCAAATGCAACCGCACCCATTGAAAACTGTCGAACTGTATGATTCATTGACTCACCATCCCCAATCAGAAATTTTTTTAAACCCTTTTTCATTGTTATTCCTTTCATACTTAAGGCTCAGGCCCAATCAGAACCAAGGTACGCGGACGCTCAACATAACCATCTCGACCATCTGGTACAATTTCAACCAAATCAATTTGTGTCGGACTGATTCCGACAATTCGCCCTTGATTCATTCCCATATAGCTTCCAACCTGAACCCGCTCAACTTGTCCATCAGGCGTCTGAATTAATGCAAGAATCTTTCCATTTTGGCTACGCATACTGCCTTTCATATTTAAAGATTCGAGTGCGTAGCTTTCAAGTGGTTGCGGCTGACGATTAAAGTTCGGATAAACCCGTTTACCTGCCATAATTTTGAGTTCAGCTGCCAAAGAGCTAGGTAAAAATGGGCTTTTCAACTGCATGGCTGAATAGGTAAAACTCGGCACAGGCGTAAAAACAGGTGCAGGTTCAATCGGCAAAGGTGGCTGATTACGAATGGCTGCCATTTGTTCATTTACAGCGTCAATACGTGAATCACAACCAACCAAACCACAACATACGATTGCCATGAAAATACTATGTTTTTTCATTATTTTGCCCCCGCTGCAACTGGAGCAGAAGCACCACTCGCCTGATCATCCGCACCTATATATCGATAGGTTTTTGCTTTCACGGAATAACTAATTTCAGGAATATCTGCTTTTTCTTTAACCTGCTTTCCTTCAATGACAAAATCATGCAAAGTCACAATACGTGGTAGTGCTGCAATAGCACTCACAAATGCACCAAAGGCATGATAATCCCCAGTCGCGTCAATCGAGATCGGCTGCTCAATAAAGAATTCTTGTTTAACTTCATTTTCCAGACGAATATTTTTAAATTTAAGTCCAGAATTTACCCCTGTCATATTGATATCTTCAACCAGACTTGGAATTTCTGTTTCTTTTGGAAGTTGCGCCAGTTGCTGGTTAAAATTCGATTCCATTTCCTGCAATTGAACCTGATATTGCTGCAAGTTACGTAATTTTGAATCCTTTTCACGAAACTCGTTGAGCAAATTCTGCTCTTGTGCCTGAGCTGTTGAGATCGCATCCAGTTTAGGCTTAATGGCTAAAAAATAGCCCAAAGCACAGACGGCGAAGAAAATAAAAATCCAGCAAGTAATCTTAACTGAGAGTGGCCATCCCCCGTAGTTATTCATATCCAGCGTATTAAACTGCTGAAGAAATTTATCTAAGGTCAATTTCTTTTTCTTTGGTGCAGCAACTTCAGGATCTAGTTCATTGAATTCATCACGACTCATTGTGCTGCCCCCGTATTTGAACCTGATTGATCGTTATTATCTTCTGTAACTGATGCCCCTATTTCACCCAAATCTGTGGTCACAACGAAAGTGCCATAGCTTTCTTCGACACGCGGCACCACAGAGCTTTGATTCTGATCTTTTTTATCATCTGCCGCCAAGAAGGAGTTCATAAAGGCATTGCGATACCACGGTGACGCTTCTAAGTTACGCAACAACTCTGCAACAGTATTTGGACTTTCCGCTTTGCCTTCAATGGTAAATTTATCGCCTGTACGACTGAATTTGGTCAGATACATATTACTTGGTGTCACCCGCACCAATTCATCAATCAAGCGAACGGTTACTGGACGTTGACCTTCCAAACCTTGAATCAGCTTCATACGCTCTACGATCGCATTGCGGCGCTCTTGCAGACCATCAAGTGATTTCAACTGCGTATCCAGATTCTGGTTGGTACTGACAATCAATTGATTGGCTTGTTCCTGATCGTTAAGCTTATGATCATAAAACAACCAAGCCAAGACCACAGCTACTACCCCAAGTACTGCAACCGCAGCACTAAATGCAATAAATTGTTTCTTGCGCTGCTCTCTTAGCTCATCACGCCAAGGGAGTAAGTTAATCTTTGCCATTAATCAAAACTCCTCAATGCCAGACCACATGCCACCATTAAAGAAGAGGCATCATTTTCAATTTTTTTAATATCAACCTGAGGAGAAAAACCCATTTGTAAAAACGGATTAGCTGTGGTAACGCGATAACCTAATTTTTGTTGTAGAAGTTTTGGCAAGCCAGGGATGTTGGCATTACCACCAGCCAATAAGATATGGTCAATTTCATTAAACTGTGAGGAAGAAAAGAAAAATTGTAAAGATCGTGCAGCCTGCTGAACCAACGCTTCTAGGAAAGGTTCCAGCACTTCAGTATCAAAATCATCAGGTAATGAGCGTTCTTTTTTAGCACGACCTGCTTCTTCAAAAGATAAACCGTAACGTGTCTGAACGTCCTGCGTCAGTTGCTTTCCACCGAAAACCTGTTCACGGGTATAAATAATCTTACCATTTTGCATGACCGAAAGTGTGGTCATGGTATGTCCGATATCTAGAATACCAACGGTATTAACACCCATCGGCAAAGTATCAGCAAATACTCCAAAAGCCCGTTCCATTGCGTAGCTTTCGACATCAGCAACTTTCGGTGTTAAACCTGCAAGCTCAAGCACTTCTACACGTGTTTCAACGTTTTCGGTACGGGTTGCAACCAATAAAACATTGACTCGTGCAGGATTTGCCAAACGATCAGGCAGCACTTCAAAATCCAGACTAACTTCGTCCAGTGGAAAAGGGATATATTGCTCTGCATCCATACGGATTTGAACTTCACGCTCATCATCCGTCATGTCCGCATCCATTTCGATGATCTTATGAATCACCATGGAAGTCGGAATCGCAATAGCGGCATTGGTCGATTGAGGATTGGCCAAGTTAATCACTCGCTCCAACGCATCCCCGACTGCTTCCGGATTGAGAATGTTCTTCTCAACCACGCTATTTTCTTGTAAGGGTATCAAGGCATAGCTTTCTACCCAGTAGCGACCGTTTTTTACAGAGAGTTCTAATAACTTAACAGAAGTCGAACTAATATCGACCCCTACTAACCCCTTATTTGGTTTACGATATAACATGCGCACGATAGCATTATCCTATTATTTTTTTATCCCCAAACAAAACAACAAGCTGATCTCGGTCTCTAATTTTATACGGATACAATAAGGCATCTAACAATCCGCATGTCTAAAGGATATACTGACCATCAATTCGTTTGCTATTAGCTCTTATTAAAACTTACTTGTTATGAAAAAGCTATCCAGTTCAGGTCATGTTCATCCATTTTTTTTGGTACTTATCATTATTTTAGTCTCAGTTCCAATGGGTTTTTATGGCATGTATCTCTATATTGCGCCATCCCTACCTGAAATGAGCTCTTTAAAAAAAGCGCCTTTACTAAAACCATTACAAGTTTATACGGCTGATAATGAGCTAATCTCAGAATATGGCGGCAAACTTTCTGTGCCCGTAGAATATAATCAAATCCCGCCGACCTTTATCCATGCCTTTCTGGCAGCAGAAGATTCTTCTTTTTTTGAGCATAGTGGCATCAGCTTTAAAGGTTTAGGGCGCGCAGTCAGTGAAACCATTACAGGTTCTGATGTGCAGACAGGTGGTTCTACGATTACCATGCAGGTGGCCAAAAATTATTATTTAAGCCCAGAACGTACTTTAAAACGCAAACTTACCGAAATCTTTCTGGCACGCAAAATCGAACAAAACCTGAGCAAAGAAGAAATTTTGACGTTGTATGTCAATAAAATCTTTTTAGGTAAAAATGCTTATGGTATTGCCGCCGCAGCCAAAATTTACTACAACAAAACTTTAGATCAGCTCAGTATCGCAGAAATGGCCATGCTAGCCGGTTTACCTAAAGCACCGTCACGTTTCAATCCTGTTGCGAATCCTGAACGAGCTTTAGAACGTCGTAACTGGATTTTGGGTCGTATGCTACAACTAGGTTATATCACTCAGACCCAGTACCAAACTGCGGTTGCTGAACCCATTAAACTTGATATGCCAGACCGTGGAATTGCTAATCGTTTTCCTTATGTTGGTGAAATGGTGCGTTCTGAACTGGTCGAAAAATTTGGTGAACAAGCAATCGATTCAGGCTACAAAGTTTATACAACTATTGACAGCAAACGCCAGGCTTATGCCGAACAGGCAGTTCAGGATGGTCTGGAAGCCTATGATCGTCGTCATGGTTGGCGTGGTGCTGAAGCACACGATAAACCTTTAAATTCATTTATGGCTTATGCCAATACCTATCCTGCGCAAGTGACTAAAGTCAATAACTCGACTTTTGAAGCCTTAATGCAGGATGGATCAACGGTCACTGTTCCTTGGTCAGGCATGTCTTGGGCACGTCCTTATCGAAATGCCAATAGTGTGGGGGGTGCGCCAAGTAATGCATCACAAATTGTCAAAGTCAAAGATATTGTTCGTTTACGTCCAAATGCCGAAAAAACCTCTTGGGCACTGGTACAGATTCCAAATGTACAAGGTCAATTGATTGCTTTAAACCCAAATGATGGTGCGATTGAAGCGATTGTCGGTGGCTATAACTTCTATCAATCCAAGTTCAATCGTGCTTTACAAGGCTGGCGTCAGCCAGGTTCAACCATCAAGCCATTTATATATGCGCTGGCTTTAGAACGTGGCATGACGCCTTATACCATGGTCAATGATAGTCCGATTACCATTGGTCGCTGGTCACCTCGAAACTCCGATGGCCGTTATTTAGGCATGATCCCGTTACGTCGTGCCTTATATTTATCACGAAATACGGTTTCTGTACGCTTACTACAAAGTGTTGGCGTTGAGCGTGCGCGTCAATTACTCATGGACTTCGGTTTACAGGAAAATCAGATTCCACGTAACTTTACGATTGCCCTTGGAACGCCACAGGTACTTCCTGTACAAATGGCGACGGGTTATGCCACCTTTGCCAATGGCGGTTATCGGGTACAGCCTTATTTTATTAGCCGTATCGAAGATGCTTACGGTAAAGTAATTTTTGAGGCCAAACCTGAATACGCGTGTATTTCGTGCATTAATGAGACTGAAAACACCGTTACGGATGAGCAAAAAGCGCAAACTCCTGATGATGAAGTGATTGAAGTCACTAATCAAAGTATGCAGACCGAAGCAACAAACACAGCATCACAAACCCAAGCAACAAGTCATTCTAGTGATTATCGTCAGGCGCAACGGATTTTAAAATCCAGCTCGGCCTATGATATGGCCAATATTTTGCGCGATGTAATCCAACATGGTACAGGACGTGCAGCACTGAAAATAGGACGGGATGATTTAGGTGGTAAAACGGGTACGACCAATGACGCCAAAGATGCTTGGTTTGCAGGTTTCAATAGCAAACTGGTTTCTATCGCATGGGTCGGATTTGACCGTCCAACCACACTGGGACGACGCGAATATGGGGGTATCGCAGCACTGCCAATCTGGATTAACTTTATGGATAAATCCTTACAGGGAACTGCCTCTTCGTGGGTTCAATTGGATAAAAATGCTAAAGCGCCAATTTCCCGCGAACAGCCAAGTCTTCAGGAAAATAGCAGTAAAAGCCGTACAGATCGCACTTCACCACCGCTCGCACGTCCACTTTATGTGCCTGCCCCAGCAGCGCCTGCTCGAACATCGGATAATGACTTTGCTGACTTACCAGGTGAAGAAATTCTGATTCCTTCAGAACAGACACCACCATCGCTCAATCAAAATCAACCAAATCAACCTAAACATGCTGAGCCTGCTAAACGTGATGCACTTGAGGGCTTAATCAATCAGGTGACCTAAATTTACTCATCCGTTAGACTTGTCTTAAAGCCATCTTTCAAGATGGCTTTATTTCTTTTGGAAAAGATACATTTGAAAATGCGCTGTAAGTTCAAACTGGGTTTGCTGTTCCAATTGCTGTCTTTTTTCAGGCTTGGCTTTATAGGCATAGGGTGTCATTGCAATCAGATTTTTCAACTGATCCTGATCCAAATCAAACTGGCTCTCGACATGTTGTTGCAAGACCAACTCAAAATCGGACTGTAATTGCTCAACAAACTTATTGGGCTGATGGGGTTTTACTTCATCAAATAGCGCTTCACGCAACGCATATAAATGCTCAGGCGCAGGCGTCACCACCAATAAATAACCTTTTGGTTTTAAGGCTCTTAAAATTTCATCTTTCGGAATCGGGCTAAATAAGCTGGTACAAATATCAATACTTTGATCAAGTACAGGTAAGGTTGCGCCTGTCCCCACCACCCAAGTCACTTGAGCGTTAAGCTTGGCCGCATGTTGAACTGCCGTTTTTGCAATATCTAGCCCAATACATTGCTGAACTTGTTGCTGCATTGCAGACGTGTAATAGCCTTCGCCGCAGCCAATGTCCAATAATGTATGCAATTGCAGTTGCTGCAATTGAACCACGACTGCATCCCGTAAAGGCTGGTAAAAACCTTCGGATAGAAAAAGACGACGTGCCAATACAGACTCAGGCGTATCTCCGGGTGTTTTACTGTGTTTGTGTTGAACCACATGTAAATTTACATAACCTTGTTTGGCCAGATCATAACTATGCCCTTGCTCACATCGCCATGTGCGCCCGATCAAATTTAAAGCCTGACGACACACTGGACACATCAACACACTCATGATTTTCTCTCATATAAAAAAAGCCAGCTTTGCTGGCTTTTTGAGTTTTTCAGCTTAACGTAATTTTAAAGTCATTAGACCTAAAACCACCAGCATAATGGTGATAATCCAGAAGCGAATCACCACCTGTGTTTCTTTCCAACCCTGTTTTTCATAATGGTGATGCAACGGCGCCATCAAAAACACGCGTTTATTACGCATGCGTAATGACCCAATTTGCAGGAAGACAGAAATCGCTTCCATCACAAATACGCCACCCATAATCGCAAACACGATTTCCTGACGTACCATGACTGCAATCGTACCCAGCATTGCACCGAGTGCCAATGCACCGACATCACCCATGAAGATTTGAGCAGGATGTGCGTTGTACCATAAAAAAGCTAAGCCCGCGCCGACCATTGCGGAACAAATTACCACCAGTTCAGAAGTGTATTTGACATAAGGAATATGCAAATAGTTGGCAAAACGGATATCACCCGCCAGATAAGCAAACACCCCCAAACCTGCGGCAACCATCACAATCGGCATAATCGCCAAACCATCCAGACCGTCGGTTAGATTGACTGCATTAGATGCACCGTTAATCACAAGGTAGGTGAAAATAATAAACGCAATGCCTAAAGGTACTGCGGATAATGGAATTGATAGATTTTTGAAAAATGGAATCAACAAATCCAGCATGTTCGCAGTATGAATCGGATTCGGCTGATGAATCGCGATCACATACAATGCAATCCCTGCTCCAAGTGAAGCCAGCGATGTCCAGAAAAACTTTTTACGTGCCGGCAAACCAGCATTGTCCTTATAACGGATTTTAATCCAATCATCCGCCCAGCCCACGGCACCAAAGACCACCATGACTCCAAGCACAATCCAGACATAAGGATTGGATAAATCCGCCCAAAGCAAAGTACTGATCCCAATCGATAAGAGGATCAGTACGCCTCCCATGGTTGGTGTACCCATTTTTTTGGCATGGTTTTCAGGTGCGTAAGAACTCACCGCCTGACCATATTTGAGTGCCTGTAATTTACGGATCATCACAGGGCCAAGTAACCAGCCAATCGCCAGTGCCGTCAATATACTGAGTAAAGAACGCAGGGTTAAATATCGAACCACCTGAAACGAACTGTTATAGCCCGCAAGATGTTCAAATAGCCATAACAGCATTTAGAGTTTCTCCATCAAATCTGCCATCAACGTTTCCATGTGGGTATAACGAGAGCCCTTAAACAGGAAACTCATTGACTCGGGTTGATGTTGTTGAATTAAATTCGTTAAAAAAATCAGCGCGTCTGCTTGCGTTGCAAATGCTTTTAATTTTGAGGCATGAACACTGTGTGAAGCCCCTTGTAAAGCCGCTTGAGCAAACTCACCCACGGCGACAATTAGATCCAAAGGGTAATCGACCAGATCACGTCCCAAATCATGATGCTCTTGCACACTTGCATCACCTAACTCACCAATATCGCCCATGACCATGACTTTAAAGCCAATCTGCTGACTTAACACTTCAGCCGCAGCGCGCATAGAGGTGGGATTTGCATTATAGGTATCATCAATAAAGAGATATTGCTTACGCTGAATAAAGTTCAGACGACCTTTTGCACCTTTGGCCTGTTCTAGCCCCTTCACAATATCATCCAGTTGAACCCCAATGGCAAGTGCAAATGCCGCCGCCGCAGTCGCATTCTCTACATTATGCAGACCTGCAAAAGGCAGATGAATCTGTGCGAGACCTTGCGGTGTATGTAATGTAAACTGACTGGATTGTGCATTAAGTTTAATATCAGTTGCAAAAACATCACCACCTTCTCCAAAAGAAAGTTGCTGCGCAGTTTGTACAGCCTGACGAATTTTCGCAGTAAAATCATCATTTGCAGGGATAATCGAGCTACCCTCTGGCGCAATATGCACATAAATTTCCGATTTCGCACGGCAAATGCCTTCACGTCCACCAAATTCGCCCAGATGCGCAGTCCCGATATTCAGAATCCCTGCCACCTGTGGCTGCACCAGACCAGAGGTATAATCAATTTCACCCTGATGGCTCGCACCTAGCTCCATCACGGCATATTGATGTTCAGGTTTGAGCTCAAGCAACATCATCGGTACACCCAAATCATTATTGAGATTACCGCGAGTGACTAAAGTCGGTGCAAGTAGTCCGAAAATACTGCCCAACATTTCTTTAGTCGTGGTTTTGCCGCTACTTCCAGTCAATGCAATGACTTTTAAATCTGGATATTGGGCGCGACGATAAGCACCTAAATGACCCAGCGCCAGACGTGTATCTGGCACCACAAGCTGAGCAATATCAACATCTATAGGACGCTCAACAATCGCCACCTGACAACCATGTTGAGCCACTTGTGCAACAAAATCATGTGCATCAAAGCGCTCACCTTTCAATGCTAAAAAGGCATCGCCCGATTCGGCATGACGCGAGTCGGTTAAAATCCGTTTGATGGATTGTGTAGGCGGCTTATCTTGATACCAATAACCATGCGTTGCCTGTTGCAACTGTTCAGCCGTCCATGGAGTCAACTCTACCGTACTGGTCGTCGATGTATGCATAAAACTTAAACCTATTGTGCTGGATATGCGCTATGCACTGAATGCGCCTGCGCATCGATTGCAGCCTGAACCTCTACGACATCATCAAACCAGTGTCGCACCCCATCAATTTCTTGATAATTTTCATGTCCTTTGCCCGCAATAACTACGATATCGCCATTTTTGGCTTCATTCACGGCAAATTTAATCGCTTCACGGCGGTCTCGAATTTCAAAGACATGATGTAAGCTAAAATCTACGGCTTCACGCATATCGGCAAAGATTTGATTCGGGTCTTCGGTTCGAGGATTATCAGAAGTCAATACCACAGGATCCGCACCTTCCAATGCTGCTTGCGTCATCAATGGTCGTTTGCCCCGATCACGGTCTCCGCCACAACCAAAGACCGCCCAAAGCTGATGCCGAGCATGTCGTTTTAAGGTGGTTAACACTTGGGTTAATGCATCAGGGGTATGTGCATAATCCACCACAAATAAACGCTCACCATCGCGAATCACTTGCATCCGTCCCGGCGCACCTTGAAGCTTAGGCACGGTTCCAATCAATTCAGTCAGATCGAATCCCGCAGCTTCAACCGCAATCAGACTCGCAATCAAATTTTCCACGTTAAACTGTCCCAAAAACGGACTTTGAATCTGGAAAATACCACGCGGACTGCGCAATTGAATCTCTGCACCATGCAACTGATAGTTGACCGCCTGCACCAGATAATCTGCGCTTTGATTTTGCAGGGAATAAGTATAAATTTTAGGTTGAGAGGGATTGTTTTTTGCCACCTTGAGCATTAAATCTGCGTAATCATCATCTAAATTAATCACCGCAACTTTGAGTTGTTCAAATGCAAATAATCTAGATTTCGCTTCAGCGTAGGCTTGAAGCGTTCCATGATAGTCCAGATGATCACGACTTAAGTTTGAATACACGGCTATTTCAATGTCACAACCATTTAAACGCCCTTGTTCAAGGCCATGCGAGCTGGCTTCCAGAGAAGCGAAAGTCGCGCCTTGTTTGGCATAGTCATGCAACAAGGTTTGCAGTTGCAAAGCATCCAGCGTGGTATGTGTCGATGGATTTAAATGCGGCAAAATACCATTCCCCGTCGTACCAAACACCGCACAACGTTGTTGTTGCAGGCTAATTAACTCTGCCATCAAACGTGAAATGGTGGTTTTACCATTGGTGCCCGTCACAGCAAGGATACGCGCAGGTTTTACTGGATCGGTTTTTTGCAGATAATCACGCTGCCATCGACCCATTTGCAAACGCACATCTGGACACACCCACTCATTGGCAAGCCCCAGAGGCTGCTCACTAATAATTCCCAAAGCGCCAGATTCAAGTGCTTTTTGCGCGAAGCTCAGGGTTTTCCCAGGTTGAGAATAACTCGTCAGTGCAATAAAAATTTGCCCCGTCTGAACTTTGCGGCTATCTAAATTAAATCCAGAAAATGGCTGTTTTAGCCATTCAATATCCAGTGCTTTGGTATAAATATCTTGAAAAGAAATCGACATAATTCACCTGATTACTGAATGGTTGGGGTATCGAGTGGTTTATCTAGCGGAACATTCATCAACCGCAATGATTCCTGCATAATCTTAGCGAAGACAGGCGCAGCCACCAGACCACCGTAATAACGACCTTGTGGATTTTCCACCACAACAATAATCGCCAGACGCGGATCACTGACTGGCGCAACCCCTGCAAATAGTGCACGATATTCATTATTAGAATAGCCCTTACCATCTGCGCGTAGTTTATGCGCCGTTCCTGTTTTACCACCGACACGATACCCTGGAATATTGGCTTGACGTGCCGTACCACCTGGCATGGTAACCTGCTCAAGCATCAATAATACTTCATCGGCTATTTTAGGCGACAATACCTGCTCGCCTTTAGGGACTTCGTCTAACTTATGCAAGCTCAAAGGCATTTTCAGGCCGTGATTGGCAAGCATGGCATAACCTTGTGCTACCTGCAAAATGGTGGCATTTAAACCATAACCATAGGCCATCGTCCCCAATTGTGACGGATTTAGACGGTTAGCAGGTAATAATAGACCACTACTTTCGCCCGGGAATTTGACTGCTGAACGTTGTCCAAATCCAACACGACGAAAGAAGGTCGGTAAGGTATCTTTTGGTAAAGACAAGGCAATTTTGGCAGAACCTACGTTCGAAGATTTAATAATTACGCCACTCACCGTTAATGCACCGTAGTTATGCGTATCCCGAATGGTATGCCAACCCAGTTTCATCGAACCCGGCGAAGTATTGACGATCGTATTTGGGGTGTATTGTCCTGTTTCTAGCGCTGCTGAAACAGTAAATGGCTTCATGGTAGAACCTGGCTCGAACATATCAATCGCGCCACGGTTACGCATAGCATCTTTATTGGACAGACCCTTTTTGTCATTTGGGTTATACGATGGCCAACTGCTCATCGCCAAAATTTCACCCGTTTTCACATCGACTGCAATTGCAGACGCAGAACGTGCGTTGTTGGCCACGCCAGCTGCGGTGAGTTCACGATACATAATATATTGTAAGCGTGAGTCAATACTTAAGGTAACGTTTTCACCCGGCTGAACTTCTTTAATCACTTCTGAAATTTTGAGACGATTGCCGTGTTTATCACGAATGATTTTCTGCTCACCGTCAATTCCCGAGAGTTGTTTATTGAGCTGCATTTCCAGCCCTTCAATCCCTTTGCCATCATTATTGGTCAGGCCAATAATCTGTGCATTCGGCTGAGGCTGTGGATAGTAGCGCTTATAGTTTTTTTCAGTATAAACACCCTCAAAATTACGCTTTGAAATGATATCTGTCTGCTGTGGCGGAACTTCTTTTTTCAACACCAGATAACGTGAACGAGGACGGTCATTCATCATTTTCTTTAAACTGGCTCGATCCATACCCACAATATCTGCTAATTCATCCAGATTTAGATTCTTATCAGGCAGCTCTCGTCTTAAACGCCGCGCGTTTTCGGGTTCTTTTTTAATTTTTTCCGAAATCTCTTCATATTGTTTTTTAGCTTCAAAATAATCACGCGGATCAATCACCACATTCATAATCGGGGTACTAATCGCCAAAGGTACGCCATGCCGATCGCTAATCACGCCGCGCATCGCTTTTAACTGTTCAGTACGCAAAATATTGGCATTGGCTTTATTTTGTAAAAAGTCTTTATTTACTACCTGAACATAAAATGCCCGCGTCACCAAAACCACAAAACACAGGAATACCGTGAACCAAAGTAAATAAAAACGCCACATATCAAAAGCAAGGGTGGGCTTTTCAGTAATGGACTGCTGTTTTTTTCGTGTTTGCTTAATGCGCTTATCTACCATACAGCATGCCTTACTTTTTTTGCTCTGGAGTCATGGGTAATGAAATTACAACAGTTTGTGCAGCGGGAGGAGAAAACATCCGCAATTGGGTAACTGCACGGGTTCCAATTTGTGCTGTCGCGCCAAAAGTTTGCTGCTCAATCAGTAAACGTCCCCATTCTGCATTTAGATCATCTTTCTCACGCATATAAGTACTTAAATCACGATAATCATGTCGGTATTCAAACACCTGAAACACCACCATCATGGCACTAATAAACACCAGACTGATCAAGACTGCGTAGGTCACAACCTTCCTAAAAGTCGTTTTACGCGCGGACGGGAACTGTTCTTCTGTTTCCATGATTTGCCTTTTCATACTAATCGTTCGGCAACCCTCAGCCACGCACTACGCGAACGCGGATTGGATTTTACTTCTTCTTCACTGGCACGTAGTCGTGCAATTTTCTTTAAACGTCGTGTATCCACCTGCTTTTGGGGTAAACCCCAGCCCGTATCTTCCGCAAGCGTTGATTCTTTTTGAATAAACTGTTTAATCAAACGATCTTCTAAGGAATGAAAACTGATCACGGCTAGACGACCCTGTGGTTTTAACAACTCTACCGCTTGAGGCAAAAAGATTTCAATATCTTCCAGCTCTTTATTTATGGCAATTCGAATCGCCTGAAAAGTTCGAGTCGCTGGGTGCTTATGTTTTTCCCATTTAGGATGAGCCGTTTTGACCAATTCAGCCAATTGACCTGTGGTTTCGATGTACCCTGCCTGTTTAATCGCTTTGGCCAAACGACGACTATAGCGCTCTTCTCCATATTGATAAATAATATTGGCCAAGTCTTCTTCTTTAATGTCCAGCAACCATTCTGCGGCGGTTTGTCCCTGCGAATTGTCCATACGCATATCGAGCGGGCCATCTTGCATAAAACTAAAACCGCGCTCTGCCTGATCCAACTGCGGTGAAGATACGCCCAGATCGGCCATGATCCCATCCACCTGAGTAATCCCAATACGATTCAACTCAGTTTGCAGATCAGCAAAACTGGCATGAATAATTTGAAAGCGGGAATCACGCTGTGCTAACTCATGTGCAACAGACAAGGCTTGTGGATCTTTATCAAACGCATAAACTCGTGCATTGGCGTCTAATTTTTCCAGTAAAGCCCGCGTATGCCCACCGCGACCAAAAGTGCCATCTACATAAATTCCCGTATCACGTTCAGCCAGTAAGGCATCGACAGTTTCATGAAGTAAAACGGAAATATGTGACATAAGGACAAGATCATAAAAAGCTAAAAATTTAACTGCACATTATTACCTTGTTTTGGCAAAGCTCCAAACGACTTTTTGTTGGGAATTCTTATTTTTCATGGGCAAAACCGTTTTTTGGAGAATATTGCAGACAAATCAAGCCTACATGTTCGTTTTTACTCCCCCCACACGCTTTAAAATGTATTTTAAATTATTTTTTTCACACAAAAACCGATCTCAGCCTGAATGCTCAGATCGGTTGTTTAGAATTCATTCATGAGTCCCTTTTATTTTTCTCTATGGAAGAAAAATAAAAGTGGGTTTAAATAATGATGGAAAAGTCTTTTATATATCAAATCTTAAGGTTTTTCTGCCGAGATTTGGTCATAAATCGCGCCATTTACAAAATGGGTTTTCTGCGCTTTAGCCCAACCGCCAAATACATCTCCAATGGTAAACAATTTAATTTTTGGGAACTTGCCCGCATATTTGGCTGCGGCTTTGGCATCACGTGGTCTAAAATTGTATTTCGCTGCCAGATCCTGCCCCAGTGGCGAATATAAATAATTCAAATAACCTTTGGCTAAATTACGATTGCCATCTTTATCGACGGTCTTATCGACAATCGCCACAGAAGGCTCTGCCAAAATAGAAATAGAAGGATAAATAATCTCATACTGCTCCTTACCTGAACCCTGCTGAGTTGCCAGTAAGGCTTCATTTTCCCACGACAGTAACACATCGCCAATGCCACGTTCTGCAAAGGTCGTCAGGGAACCTCTCGCACCTGAGTCTAACACCTTCACATTATGATAAAGCTTTTTGACGAGCTCACGTGCCTTGGCATCATTGCCACCCGGCTGCTTCAAGGCATAACCCCATGCAGCCAAATAAATCCAGCGTGGTGCTCCGCCTGTTTTGGGATTTGGTGTAATAATTTCTACACCTGGTTTGGTCAGATCATTCCAGTCTTTAATTTGCTTAGGATTGCCCTTGCGAACCAGAAAAACGATGGTCGAAGTATACGGTGCTGAATTATGGGGAAACTCTTTTTGCCAATTTTTCTTGATTAAACCCACATTGGCAATTTCATCAATATCATTGGCCAGTGCTAACGTCACCACATCGGCTTGTAAACCATCAATCACCGCACGCGCCTGTTTGCCTGATCCGCCATGTGATTGTTTAAAGTCGACATCTTGTCCTGTACGCTTTTTCCAATATTCACCAAAACTTTTATTATATTCCTGATAAAATTCACGGGTTGGGTCATAAGATACATTCAAAAAAGAAGTGGCTGCATATACTACGCTTGCACTTGTCCCCAACCATGCCAGTAATACTGTGGATAAAATCTTATTCATTGTCATCTCTTAAATTTGTTTTTATTTACTATATTTTAATATAAATTTTTTACAATCAAACACTTATATAATATTTTCAGAAATATATCGCATTATATGCTAAACTAGAAAATATATAATTTGATACACTTTATTTTAGGCAAAATGACTTTGCTTAAAATTTTTCATACTTTATTCATATTTCTTTGTTACAAGATAGTTGTAGCATTAAGTATCCTTAAAGGGATATCTTGATTGATATTTTTATACTTTTGTAAAAATTGTGACATAAGTCGCATTTTTATTATATATTTATAGCCGAATCGTAATTATTTTAGTTTACATTTGTTGTAGACTTGCAGTTCAGCAATAAAAATAGATGCATGCTGGGGGATGTTTGCATGAAAATGCAGTTAATTAAAGTACTTGGTTTAAGTTTAAGTTTGGGACTTTTTTCCCAGTTAAGTACTGCTGCCGTCATTAAAGACACTCAAATCAAGCCGAATGAAAAAAATTCATTGATTGAAAAGGCACTGGATCAACAAAAACGTAATCTCTCGTCATTACCAACGACAGATGATGAAATTAAAATGTTGAACACAATTCGTGTTGCACCAAGCCAAAACTTTTTTGCGACTCAACATCAGCGTTTTTCTCGTTTTGTTCAGTCTTTTTTTCAGCCGCATAATTCTTAATTTTTGTTATAGCTGATTAAATTTCACAAAAAGCCTCGCGATTTTTGACTCAAATAATGGTCAAGACGCTAGGCTTTTTCCGTTATACTAAGTCCAATTCCTTTTTTTATTTTATTTTTAAATGATGAAAGTCCGTACGCGTATTGCTCCATCTCCTACTGGTTTCCCGCATGTTGGAACCGCTTACATTGCCTTGTTTAATCTATGTTTTGCCAAACAACATGGTGGTGAATTTATTCTTCGTATTGAAGATACCGATCAGCTTCGCTCTACGCCTGAATCAGAAAAAATGATTTTGGATTCGCTACGCTGGTTAGGTCTTAATTGGGCGGAAGGTCCAGATATTGGCGGTCCACATGCACCCTATCGTCAATCAGAACGCATGGGGATTTATAAGCAATATGCGTTGGATCTGATTGAAAAAGGTCATGCATTTTATTGCTTTGCAACTGCTGAAGAGCTGGATCAAATGCGTGCTGAACAAATGGCGCGTGGTGAAACACCAAAATATGATGGCCGCGGTTTAAAACTCTCAAAACAAGAGGTTGAACAGCGTTTGGCTGCGGGAGAACCGCACGTCATTCGAATGAAAGTGCCCGAAGAAGGAACTTGTCGTTTTAATGACTTATTACGGGGTGAAGTCGAAATTCCTTGGGCGCAAGTAGACATGCAAGTTCTGTTGAAAACGGATGGCTTACCTACTTATCACCTTGCGAATGTGGTCGATGATCATTTGATGGAAATTACCCACGTGTTACGTGGTGAAGAATGGCTACCATCTGCACCGAAACATCAATTGCTTTATCAATATTTTGGTTGGGAAATGCCAGTGCTGTGTCATATGCCACTGTTGCGTAATCCTGACAAATCAAAATTATCCAAACGCAAAAACCCGACCTCGATTAACTATTATCGAGATATTGGTGTATTACCAGAAGCCTTGCTGAATTATTTGGGTCGTATGGGTTGGTCGATGCCAGACGAGCGCGAAGTGTTTACTTTAGACGAAATGATCGAGCATTTTGATATTCAACGTGTATCTTTAGGCGGGCCAATTTTTGATGTAGAAAAACTTAACTGGCTCAATGGTCAATGGATTAAATCCCTGACACCAGGACAACTGCTTGATCGGTTACTGGCATGGAAAAATGATCGCAACACATTGGAAGAAATTGCGGCTGCCATTCAACCGCGAATTCATTTATTGTCTGAAGCGGTCAATTGGGCTGGTTTTTATTTCAATCATATGCCCAATATTACCGCAGAGATGTTTGAAAGCAAAAAACTGTCACAAGAACAAGTTCGCCAAAGCCTACAGTTTGCCATTTGGCGACTGGAAAGCCAATTCACGTGGAACAATGAGACAGTGAGTCAGATTTTGATGGATTTAGCCAATCAAATGGAGATTAAACTGCGTGACTTTATGCCTGCGTTCTTTATTGCGATTGCAGGTTCAACCAGTTCTACACCTGTGATGCAGTCTATGGTCACGATTGGCCCTGATTTAACCTTTGCTCGTTTGCGCCGCGCACTAGAAATTTTAGGTGCACCAAGCAAAAAAGAGCTTAAAGTCTGGGAAAAACTCAATGAATCGCTAAAATTGCCGAAAAATGATGCAGTTGATGAGGCATAATTGATTTTTTTATTGACGCATTCACACAATAGCCCTAATATGGCGCTCACACAGACTGGGGTCATAGCTCAGTTGGTAGAGCGCTACAATGGCATTGTAGAGGTCAGCGGTTCGATCCCGCTTGGCTCCACCAAATCTTAGAATGTGTTGCCTCATAAGTCCCTATCGTCTAGAGGCCTAGGACATCGCCCTTTCACGGCGGTAACCGGGGTTCGAATCCCCGTAGGGACGCCAAATTTCTAAAAAGCCGCTGCACAGACAGCGGCTTTTTTATTGTTTTTATTTGAGCTACGCTTGGTTAAAATAGAGAAAATAAAATTCTGGAGCATTTATGCAGTACCGTTGCCCAAAATGTCAAAGTGTTAAAATTATGCCTGTCGGGCAAGGTGGAACATCTGCTCGTCCAGTGATTCCGAAAAGTTTGGTGATCTTGCTGCCTGCGATTTTTATTTTATTATTTTTAGTCCTCATGAGTATTGGCATGTGGATTTTTGGTAGTGGTGCAGGACCAAAACTACAAATTGCAACCGTTGTGGTTTTTGTGGTCACAGCAGGTGCGGGTCTCATGTTTTGGCGTGATCTACCCAACTTTAAACTGAGCATGCAGGCATTCATGCAATCTCAAAAGCACTGGAAATGTCGTGAATGCCATCACGAATGGCAAATCTAACTGATTCTTGACTGATCGAAATTAAAAGCCATTTCAATGTGAATGGCTTTGGGTCTCATGATCATGTGTTGTATCGTGTTCGTGCTCATGTACAACACATTCATCTTCTTCAATTTGCAGGGTAATTTCAGAAATGCCATGCTGATGTGACAGCATTTCATAAGCATTTCGATAGAGTTGATTCCGATCCGCGTGTGGTGCAAATAAATGTACCGTAAGATGTACATTCTTGGATGTAATTGCCCAAACTTTCAGTTGGTGAATACTTTCTACACC
>NZ_CP078523.1:977275-977340 GCF_019264745.1 Acinetobacter sp. Colony158
GCAGCTGCATCGGTAAACATATGCGCAGCGTCAGAGAGTAATGCCAAACTTTGTGTGATTAAACC
>NZ_CP078523.1:978014-1025223 GCF_019264745.1 Acinetobacter sp. Colony158
TCTTTAAAATTATGAAACACAGCCATTAACAGCACAAAGATCATGATTAAAGCCAAAGGCACCACGATTTGCATTCGCGCTTTAGCAGAAGCTAGATTTTCAAACTGTCCACCAAAGCCTAACCAGTATCCACTTGGCAGTTTTTGCTGCGCCAGTTCTGTCTGCATTTCTTTGACAAAAGAGCCTAAATCACGATCACGTACATTGGCCGTCACCACCACGCGACGTTTCCCATTTTCACGGCTCACCTGTGCCAACCCCAAAATATTTTCGACTTTTGCAATATCTTGTAATTGGATCAAGCCGCCATTGGGAAGTTGAATCGGTAATTGCGCCAATTGCTGAGGGGTACGCATTTCATCATTTAAACGAATGACAAAATCAAAACGTCGGTCACCCTGTAATATCTGCCCAACTGCCTGTCCACCAATACTTGCCGCGACAAGATCCTGAATAGACCTGACAGACAGACCATATTGCGCAGCTAAAGCATGATCAATGTCGACATTCAACAAAGGTAAGCCATCGGTTTGCTCGACCTTAACCTCAGTTGCACCCTCAATTCTTCTCAGTTTTTGCGCAATTTTTTCAGCTTCCTGATTTAAGACTTGTAAATCATCGCCAAAAATTTTTACTCCAATATCGCTACGTATACCTGAAATCAATTCATTAAAACGCAGTTCAATCGGCTGGGAGAACTCACTGTTATTACCTGGAATATGTTCAACATATGCCTGCATCCGACCACGCAACCCATCAATGCTTTCTTTCGGATTAGGCCATTGTTCATGCGGTTTTAGTAATACAATCGCATCAGAAATATTCGGTGGCATGACATCGGTTGCAACTTCAGCTGTTCCTGTTCTGGCAAATATCGCTTTCACCTCAGGAAAATCCTGAAGTAATTGTTTCTCAACCTGTTCCTGTATTTTTAAAGATTCTTCAATCCCCGTACTCGGCGCCCGCATGAGTTGTAAGGCAAAATCCCCTTCACTCAATTGAGGGGCAAACTCACTCCCTACTCGAGTAAAAATAGCAGCACTCATGATTAAAATACCCACTGCCAAAGTCGCAACAACATATTTAAACTGATACGCCCAATTCAACACATCGGCATACTTGTTTTTTAGCGCAAACATCCAGCGGCTTTCTTTTTCTTTGACTTCACCAGTAACCCATAACGCCACAGCGGCAGGCACAAAAGTGACGGATAAAATCATCGCACCCACCAATGCTAAGACTACTGCCATTGCCATTGGGTGAAACATTTTGGCTTCCACACCAGAAAGTGCAAAAATAGGTAAATACACCACCATGATGATCAATTGACCAAAAATCAGTGGTCGTCGTGCTTGTTGAGCCGCCAGAAAAACTTCTGTAAAACGTTCTTGGCGGGTGAGTAGACGACCTTTGGCGTGTTGAGCTTCAGCCAAACGTCGAATGCAGTTCTCCACAATCACCACTGCACCATCGACAATAATGCCAAAATCCAGCGCGCCTAAACTCATCAAATTGGCACTGATATTCTGCTCCGCCATGCCTGTAATGGTAAACAACATCGATAGAGGAATAATACAAGCCGTAATTAGAGCTGCTCTAAAATTCCCCAGAAAGATAAATAGGATGACGATGACTAGAATTGCACCTTCAATCAGATTTTTGGCCACCGTTTTGATGGCTTTATCCACCAGTGAACTGCGGTTATACACTGTTTCGACCACAACGCCTGTGGGTAAAGAACGCTTTACTTCCTGCATCTTACGATCAAGCGCTTGAGCAACGGTTTTACTGTTCTCGCCCATCATCATCATGGCAATACCGAGTACTGTCTCTTCACCGTTATAGGTCGCACCTCCAGTTCTGAGATCATGTCCAATCAAGACAGTTGCAACATCTGCAACCCGAATCGGCAGACCATTTTTTTGACTCAGCATTACATTTTCGATGTCCTGAATCGTATCTAATGTGCCAGGGACGCGAACAGTCAACTGCTGACCATTTTGTTCCAAAAATCCTGCACCACGATTTTCATTATTTTCAGTTAAAGCCGTTTGTAGATCTGTGACTGGAATCTGTAATTGCTGTAACCGCTTTAGATCTGGTGAAACAATATAAGTTTTATTGTAGCCACCGATACTATTGACCTCAGCCACACCTGCCACACGCTGTAATTGAGGACGCACGATCCAATCCTGAATTTCACGTAAATCCATCGCCGTATAAGCACTGCCGTCTGCTTTTTTGGCATTCGGTTCTGCCTTAATGACCCATTGGTAAATCTCGCCTAATCCAGTTGAAATCGGTGACATTTGCGGATCAATATCGTCAGGTAAAGCACTTTGAGCTTCTTGTAAGCGCTGATTAATCAGCTGTCTTGCCCAATAAATGTCCGTACCCTCTTTAAAAATAATGGTCACCTGAGATAAACCATAACGTGAAATAGAACGGGTTTGCTCAAGATTTGGCATCCCTGACATCGCATTTTCAATTGGGTAGGTAATGCGTTGCTCGACTTCAGCCGCAGTAAAACCATTGGCCTGAGAGTTAATTTGTACCTGTACATTGGTAATATCAGGAACAGCATCAATAGATAATTTTTGATAGCTATAGAGTCCTACCGCGATCCATGTCAGGGTAAATAACATCACCCAAATGGCATTGCGAATAGAAAACTGAATGATACGGTCAAATAAACTTTGTGCAGATGGCAAAGCAATTTCTGGTTTAGTGTCCATGTTCAGCCTCTCCTTTTTCCATTTCTGATTTCAAAAGGAAACTGCCTTGACTGACATATTGCTGTTGATTGCTTAGACCAGATTTGATCTCGATCCATTGACCATCACTTGAATAATTACCGACCTCAACCGCTACGGGCTGAAAATGAACACTATTTTTTTCATTTTTTGCAACAAACACCACCGACTTACCATCGATTTGCTGAAGAGCGTTGCGAGTCACTCGAAGTACAGGCTGACTGTCCTTCGCCTCTAATAAAACATTCACCATCAAATTTGGACGTAATTCCTGTGCAGGTGTGAGTACTTTGGCACGGACTTGCAAACGTCCCGTCTGGCTATCTGCTTCAGCACTTAAAGTCTGAACCTGCGCCTTAAAGCGATTCTGAGTTTGTAATGACTTAAAATGAATCTGTTGATGAGGTTGTATGCTGATACTCTTTTCACTTGGCATGATAAATTCCAGCCACAGTTGATCAAGTTGATCGATCACAAACAATTGTTTATCTGAAGTAATGTATTCCCCTACCACGATATCTTTTTGACTGATCACACCACTTAAAGGCGCTTTTAAAGCATAACGTCCCTGACTTCCTGCATTTGCACCCAAAGCTGAAAGGCGACTACGTGCGGCCTGTACCTGAATTTGCGCCTGACGATAGGTGTTATAGGCTTTTTGATAATCCTGACGTGCCGAAATCCCTTGATCAAACAACTGCTTTTCACGTTGGTAATCCTGCTGTGCCAAGGTCAATGCTTCCTGAGCAATACTCAAATTTGCTTGTTGATCGACCAGTTCTGGAATAAATACAGTCGCCAAAACTTGCCCTTTTTTCACCTGCTGCCCCAACATGGCATTGACACTTTCTACGCGTCCCGTAAAAGTTGAAGCAACATGCGCTTGCTGATCGGTATTGGCAACCAGTTTGGCAGGATATTCCAAAGATTGAGAAACCTGCCCCTGCTCAACCTGTGCCAGCTTCACACCAAACTCTAGCATCTGCTGCGAGGTTAACGTGAGTTTTTGACTCTCTTCAGAATGCTCCGCTTCGCCTGCCTCATCAGCATGTGTGGATTCTGCTTTGCTGTGTTCGCCTTCATCGTGTGAATCTGTTTTGCTCGATGAATCCTTAAACACAATCCATGCACTCAATAAAACGCAAATGCCGATGACCAACCCTGCCCAGAGCCATTGTTTTTGAATATTTTTAGTTGACATTATTCAGCTCCTGAAATGGCATTAAAATTACGCGTGTTTTGCCAAAGTGTTTGATTGATTTGATTCAGTGCATCGCTGGACATGACTTGCTCAGGCGCAACACCCAGTGCCAAGCTTTCGGTTTCTATGGCTTTTTGCCATGCACTTTTAAGAAGTTGAACCTTTTTTAAGCGCTGTTCCTGCAACTGTGCAGTGGCTTGTTGTACATCGGTAATTGCATATTTCCCCACTTTAAAACCGATCAACATTTTGCGTTGCACATCTTCAGACAAAGGAATTTGCTGATCATTCATCAAGTCATATTGCTGCTTTAATCCAGCCAGTTCACTCTGTAAAGTTTCAATGCTATTCAGGTTTTGCTGGGTATAAAAACCTTGTTGCTGCGCTAGAAAATCTTGCTGTGTCTGTGCAATTTGTAATGAATACTGCTGTCGATCAAAAATATTCAGCGGAATGTCCAGTCCAACTCGAAACTGTTGTTCACTATTATTCGTCTCCGCACTTTTATTCGTCACCATGCCGACATTCAACGTGGGATTTGGACGGCGTTTTGCCTTGAGATAATTCACATTGGAACGTTGCTGCTGTAACTGGAGTTGAATCGAACGTTGCAGTAAATTCTGCTGTAAATGTGCTGCGACATCTGCCTTGCTTTGACTAGGCCATGCGTTTGCACGATTGAAACCTAAATGATCAGGATAGGCCGTTTCTCCCCATAAATTGGCCAAACGTTTTCTGGCAATATTCAGATTGAGTTCGACTTCTTGAGCAGCACGCTGATTTTCAATATGCGCCATCAGTGTACGATCCTGATCAAGTTGGGCAATACTTCCCGCCCGATAACGTAGTCGTGTAGCGTCTAAAATATCCTGACTATTGGCCAGTTGCTGTTGTGCAATTTGATTTTCCATTTCAAACACAGCAACTTGTGACCATAGATACTTCACCACCAGTTCAAGTTGTGCTTCATACAAGCTTTGATTTAAATCAACTTGCTGACGCTGAACCTGCGCGAGTTGAGTCGCCGCTTTACGCTCACCAAACACATCTAATTTTTGTGAAATACCAAATTCCAGTTCACGATCCTGATCCGACTTAAAACCCGTTTGCTGAATAGAAAAAATGGGATTTTCCCAAAGATGACTTTGTTGAATATGTGCATCAGCGATGCTCTGTTGCACTTTCCAGACACCTAGTTTCGATTGATATTGCCGTACTTTTTCGAGTACCTGAGCAAAACTCATGGAAGATTGTTCGAGTGCAGAAATGTTTTTGTGCTGAGTTATCTCAGTGTCAGCCATAGTGATGGCTGAATATGGCAATAATGCTGTGAATACGACAATCGACATTACTTTTTTGGCTAATATCGCACGTCTTGCCTGTTGAATGATATGTACATACATAAAATAACCCTTTCGCTTTAATCTTGTTTTGATCATTGAAAAGGTGGGTTATTTTTCGGCTACCCCACCTATAGCGGGGTTAAAACAGGAGGTGGATTTAATCCAATAAGATGCGGCGACTGATAGGAATTCGCCCAATCGTAGACTGAGCGAGTTAGGTGACCCGTTCTGGAGGGTTCCAGTGCATTTTGTTCAGTTTCAGCCACTACGATATGCAGACAGCTAGGTAAATGATCATGATGATCCATCCAGATCGCAGTAGGGTGTGTGGTGGTTTTGAAATTCGCAGTTTCTGTTTTTAGCTGATGATGGTCAGATACCTGCCCGACACTGATATCAAGATGATGCCCAAAATGATATGGAATCGCATTATATTCAGAACCCGAAGCCGTTTCATGCGCGCAAAAAGCCGCTGCCACGTTCCATAAACTCTGAAACATGAACAAACTCAGCAAAATTGCCATCAATAACGAACGCTTCATAAGCACCATAAACTCGAAATGCGCCCTAATATAACAATAGCAGTCGGTGTAATAGAATTACATTTCACCAAAATACTTAATGTTTTATAACCAAACCACGTCACTTTGAACGCTATTTATGTGAAGTGTAATACTTTTTAAAAGTTGACCAACAAACTCATTGCTTGTTACACGAAATTTATGCATTCATTAAAAAACTGGATTATATTGAAAGTGTTAGCTTAATTGATGAGCAACAAGGAGCGTATTATGAAGTTTGATTATCTAAAAACAGTATGGACACTGTTGTTTCAAGCACAAGACTCTAAAAATGATGTATTTTTACTTTTAGATACTGATGCAGAGCAAGAATATCAACAGGGTCTCTATTTTGAACAATTGGCACTAAACGACCAGTATCAGCAGTACATGCGTCATCAGATTTATCGTCGTGTCCACGATCATGTTTCAGCTCATGCAACCAGCTTTGCTTATCTCAATGAACGCAATGCCATCTGGTGTTTTTTACGATCTGCTTTACGTGGTCATCCAGAAGCTGAGTATAAAATGGGGCTTGGTTATTTAAATGGTCAACTGGGTCTGGATCGCGATTATCGTAAAGCTGAAACATGGCTGAAACGTGCCGCCAAAGATGGTCATCCTGATGCCAAACGCTGCTTGTACGATGCTTATAGCCAACTTGCCTTTTCTTAGTTCTTTTCAAAAAAAACTTTAAGCAAAAAAAACCAGCTCGAAAGCTGGTTTTTTATTGATAGGCAATTAACCTGTAATTTTTCGATATTTACTACGCTTTTGTACCGCATCGTCGCCTAAACGCGATTGGCGATAAGCTTCGTATTCAGCGTAGTTACCTGTATAAAATTCAGGTTGTTCATTTTCGAATGACAAAATATGGGTCGCAATACGGTCAAGGAACCAACGGTCATGCGAGACCACCATCACTGTACCCGGGAATACCAAAATAGCATCCTCAAGCGCACGTAAAGTTTCGATATCCAAATCGTTCGATGGCTCATCCAGCAAGATCACGTTAGCACCCATCTGTAGGATTTTGGCCAGTTGTAAACGGTTACGCTCACCACCCGACAATTCACCTACACGTTTTTGCTGATCCTGCCCTTTAAAGTTAAAGCGACCGATATAAGCACGTGAGGCAATTTCGTAATCACCGATTTTTAAGATATCCAAACCGCCAGAAACTTCTTCCCAAACGGTTTTGTCATTATCCAAAGTGTCACGAATCTGACCCACATAGGCCACTTTCACCGAGTCACCCAGTGTTACCGTACCTGTATCAGGTTGCTGTTCACCCGTCATCATACGAAATAGTGTGGTTTTACCCGCACCGTTTGGCCCCACAATCCCCACAATCGCAGTCGGTGGCACAGTAAAGGTCAGATTTTCGTACAGTAAACGACCATCAAATGACTTACTGATCCCTTCCACTTCCACCACTTTGTTACCCAAACGTGGGCCAGGTGGAATGTAGATTTCAGAGGTTTCATTACGTTGCTGGAATTCTTTCGAGTTCAACTCTTCAAAGCGTTCCATACGTGCTTTGTTTTTCTTTTGCTGACCCTTGGCATTTGAACGAACCCATTCAAGTTCTTTCTTCAATGCCTTGGCAAAAGATTCTTCTTGTTTTTGTTCCTGCTCTAAACGGGCATTCTTTTGTTCCAGCCAAGAAGAATAGTTGCCTTGATAAGGAATACCATGTCCACGGTCAAGCTCCAGAATCCACTCGGCCACGTTATCTAGGAAATAACGGTCATGCGTAATCGCCACGATGGTGCCAGGGAAATCTTTCAAGAAACGTTCTAACCAAGAGACAGATTCGGCATCCAAATGGTTAGTTGGTTCGTCGAGAAGCAACATATCTGGCTTAGACAAAAGCAAACGACACAATGCTACACGACGGCGCTCACCACCAGAAAGCAAAGAAACGTCGGCATCCCATGCTGGAAGATTCAAAGCATTCGCTGCAATTTCCAGTTGGTTATTGAGATTGTGTGCATCCCAAGTCTGGATAATCGCTTCCAGTTTTTCTTGTTCTTTGGCCAGTTTGTCAAAGTCTGCATCGGGATCTGCATATTCTGCAAAGACCTGATCTAAACGCTCTAAAGCATCTAGCGCTTCACGTACGCCATCTTCTACGTTGCCACGCACGTCTTTATTTGGATCGAGTGGTGGCTCTTGCTCAAGATAGCCAATTTTAATACCCGGCTGTGCACGAGCTTCACCTGAGAAATCTTTGTCCACGCCCGCCATAATACGGAGCAAAGTCGATTTACCTGCACCGTTTAAGCCGAGCACACCAATTTTAGCACCCGGAAAAAATGATAATGAGATATCCTTGAGGATTTCGCGTTTCGGCGGCACCATCTTAGATACTCGGTTCATCGTATAAATATATTGGGCCACTTAGGACTCCTCAATAGAAAAACCAATACATCGCAGTGAGCGAAAAATAGCAGTTATTATATGCTGAATACGGCAAAAAAATAAGGCGTGATTGAGTTTAATCCGACTTTATGACTGAGAAATGTCGACGAAGTTGTTTCCTGATATAAAAATGCATGACTCAAAAATCATGCATTTTTAATGAATCGCGAGACTGTTTCTACTCAGCCTTTATTTGACAAAATTATTGACCAATAAATTTTTGACATCATCGACGCGACCAGACATCAACGCCTTAATGGCATAGAGAGAGGTTGAAGAGACCTGATTCAAATTTGGATCGGGTGGCATCACCAATTCCATCGGATTGGTATGTACATCCAGTAAGGCGGGGCCATCATGTTTTAAGAAATTTTCCACTGCCTGCTCCAAACCATCCCCGTGGGTCACAGTTTGTCCATGCAGACCGATGACACTCGCCAGCTTGCCAAAGTCTGGATTGAGCAGATCGGTATAATGATCGAGCAAACCTTCCACTTTTTGTTCGAGCTCGACAAAATTTAGTGAGCTATTGTTAAACACCACGATTTTGATCGGCAATTTTTCCTGAATAGTGGTGAGTAAATCACCCAATAACATGGCTAAACCGCCATCGCCACAGAGTGCGATGATCTGACGTTGTGGAAACGCTTTTTGTGCGCCCAGTGCCTGAGGCATGGCATTGGCCATGGTGCCATGTAATAAACTGGTAAATGTACGGCGTTTGCCATTGACATCCACATGACGTAATACCCATACCATTGGGGAACCCCCATCACCAAAGAAAATCGCATCATCATCGGCATAACGATTGAGCAAAGACACCAAATATTGTGGATGGATCAGACCCTCTTTACCCACTCGCTCTTCTTTATGTCGAATTTCATCGCTTTGGTGTTTAAGTTCTAGACAATGATCCAGAAAAGCTCGATCCTGTCGCGTTTGCAACAACGGTAACAAAGCATTCAAAGTAGATGAAATTTTACCGACCGCACCTAGCGTTATCGGATGGCGTCGTCCTAAATGCGTTGGATCAATATCGATTTGTAAAATCTTGGCATGGCTTGGATAATATTGTGCCCAAGCAAAATCGGCACCCAGCAGGATCAATAAATCACAATCCATTAAAGTGTGATAACCCGCTTTATTGCCAAAAATCCCGGTCATGCCCATATTGTAAGGATTATCATATTCGACAAAGTCTTTGGCACGTGAAGTGTGTGCAATCGGCGCTTTTAATTTTTCAGCGAACGCGACTAGCTGATCATGAGCGCCTTCACAGCCTGCACCTGCATAAATCCCGATTTTTTGATGCTGTGAAATTAACTCAACCATTTGCTGAAGTTCAGCTTGATTTGGCAAAATATCAGGTTCAGCATGGCGCGGCACAAAAGGCAAACCTGCTTCAGCCGAAGCTTCACTGATATTGGCGGGGACAATTACTACTGCAACACCACGCTTATTGATCGCAGCCTGACATGCCATACTCATAATATGCCGAGCTTGTGAAGCTTGGGTAATTTCTTCACAAAATACCGAGTTTTTTTCGTATACCGATTTAAAATCAACATATTGAGGAAAATCAATAAATCCCGCCATTTCAGTCGAAATTTGACTGGCAATCAAAATGACCGGGGCGCGATTGCGATGCGACTCGTACAAACCATTAATAAAGTGCAAACTACCTGGCCCACAAGACCCCGCACAAGCTGTCAAATGTCCACTCAATAAAGCATCCGTACCCGCAGCAAATCCACCCACTTCCTCATGACGAACATGAATCCATTCAATACTGCTTTTTGACATCGAATCGGTCACATGATTCAAGGTATCGCCCACAATGCCATAACAACGCTGTACACCAGCTTGCTCAAGCACTTCGATAATAATATCAGATACTTTTTGCTTACTCATTAGTTGACTTCTCCAGCTTTTTTTATCATGAATTAAACCAATTTTTTTTATAGTGTTCCTGCCGTTTTGTCCTCGCCAGTAGGTTTTTGTACTTTTATTTAGGCACAATGTAATCGGAAACTTAAAATAAAAACCCCGACATTTACAGGTTTTATTGAGGACATGTGTATGGATGAATGAAGCGCATACACAGCCAGTTGTTATGAAATAAAAAGATGACTGTTCCTAAAAAATAGATAAATTAATCATAAAGAATATGTTAAAACACAACCTTGCTTGATTTTTATGCATCACTGGAAAATAAAATGACACAGACCTATAAAGATGAAACGCTTGCTATTCATGCAGGCTATTCCCCAGAACCGACCACCAAAGCAGTGGCTGTTCCAATTTACCAAACCACCTCTTATGCATTTGATAACACGCAACATGGGGCAGATTTATTTGATCTAAAAGTTCAGGGGAATATTTACACGCGGATTATGAACCCGACCACCGCCGTACTGGAACAGCGGATTGCGGCGCTTGAAGGGGGTATTGGCGCATTGGCTTTGGCTTCGGGTATGGCCGCGATTACTTATGCTATTCAAACCATTACGGAAGCTGGTGATAATATTGCGTCCGTATCGACCTTGTATGGTGGAACCTATAATTTATTTGCGCACACCCTACCCAAACAAGGCATTGAAGTTCGTTTTTTTGATTACCAACAACCTGAAAGTTTACGTGCATTAATTGATGATAAAACCAAACTGGTCTTTGTCGAATCGATTGGCAATCCACTGGGTAATGTTATTGATCTGGAAGCGATTGCCAAGATTGCACATGAATATGGTGTACCTGTAGTCGTGGATAATACCGTCGCCACGCCTGTACTTCAGAAATCGTTTGATTTTGGCGCAGATATTATTGTGCATTCACTCACCAAATATATTGGTGGTCATGGCAATAGCATTGGTGGTGTGATTGTAGACAGCGGTAAGTTTCCATGGGGACAATATCCTGAACGTTTTAAAGTGTTGAATACTCCCGATCCAAGTTATCATGGCGTGAATTATGTCGAAGCCTTAGGCCCAGCCGCCTATATTGCTCGTGCCCGCGTGGTCCCACTGCGTAATACAGGTGCTGCGATTAGTCCACTAAGCGTGTTTTTGATTTTACAAGGACTTGAAACCTTGTCTTTACGCATGGAACGTCATACTGAAAATGCACTTAAAGTTGCCGAATATTTACAACAACATCCCAAAGTCAAATGGGTCAATTATGCGGGTTTAAAAAATCATCCTCAGCATGCACTGGCACAAAAATACGTGAAAGGTAAACCCTCTGCGATACTTTCCTTTGGGGTTCAAGATGGTCGTGAAGGCGGCACACGTTTTATTGATGCATTGCAACTGTTTACCCGTCTGGTCAATATTGGCGATGCAAAAAGTCTGGCCTGCCACCCTGCGACCACCACTCACCGCCAGTTAAATGCTGAAGAGCTTAAAGCCGCAGGGGTAAGTGAAGACATGGTTCGCTTATCTGTTGGGATTGAACATATTGAAGATTTAATTGCAGATCTGGATCAAGCTTTGGCAAGCGTCTAAATAAATAGTAAAAAGTACTCACTAAGTCCGCTTTAATGCGGACTTTTTTATTATATAAGGGCATTTTTTTATGTTAAAAGTGAACCAAGTACAGTTTAAGATTAGAGCAATTACTCTAAAAACATTTGTAAATTCATAGGCTTAACTATAGACTTTTTTAAAATTAAATCCAATAATAATTACCTAGACTTTGGTTGAATAGATTCATTCACCAAAACGTCTAAGGCGGTAAAAAAACAAGTAAAGCTTTTGGATTTAAGCTCAAAGCTCAGGGAAAAACGCGTGAATAAAAAACTTGAAACTCTTTTCCAAGAGAATGTCAAAAATAAAGTTATTCTGATCACTGGTGCATCTAGTGGTATCGGTTTAACAGTCGCAAAGAAAATGGCATCCGCAGGTGCTCATGTGCTATTAGTCGCACGTACTCAGGATACACTACAACAAGTACAGACCGAGATTGTTCAAGCAGGCGGTAAAGCATCAATCTTTCCATGTGATTTGAGTGACATGGAAGCCATTGATCGTGTTGCCAAAGAAATCATACAGAAAGTCGAGCATATCGATATTCTGATCAACAATGCTGGGCGATCTATACGTCGTGCTGTGCATGAATCTATCGACCGTTTCCATGATTTTGAACGTACCATGCAACTCAATTATTTCGGTGCAGTACGTTTGGTTTTAAATGTTTTACCTCATATGATTAACCGTAAAGGTGGTCAGATTATTAATATTAGTTCGATTGGTGTATTGGCCAACGCAACTCGTTTTTCGGCTTATGTGGCATCTAAAGCTGCGCTGGATGCGTTTAGCCGTTGTCTATCGGCCGAAGTGCATTCGCATAAAATTTCGATTACCTCGATTTACATGCCTTTGGTTCGTACGCCGATGATTGCACCGACCAAAATTTATAATTATGTTCCTACTCTTTCACCAGATCAGGCCGCAGATCTCATCGCTTATGCCGTTGTAAAACGTCCTAAACGTATTGCGACGAATTTAGGTCGTTTGGCCTCAGTCACTTACTCTTTGGTGCCTGAAGTCAATAACTTATTGATGTCGATTGGATTTAACCTGTTCCCAAGTTCAGATGCAGCAGTGGGCAAAAAACAGGAAAAACTGAACTGGATGCAAAAGACCTATGCTCGAATTTTCCCTGGAGAGCATTGGTAAGTTTCACATCATGCCGCTGTGATCATGTCATGGCGGCAACTCTACAAAATAAAAACAAAATAAAATATATTTTAACAAATGATAAAATTAGTTTAAAATTCACACATAATTTATTTAAATAGATTATTAATTCATCAAAAATTTAAAAAAATGTGAGTACATTATGTCTACAGCCAAAAAAAATTCGGCATTAAAACCGCTTTGCTATGCCATTCTTTTGAGTATGAATTTTATTGCAACCCCTAATTTTGCAGCAGAACCAGCAGACACACAAACTACCTCCTCATCGGCTCAACAAGAAAATCCGATGTCAAAACTTGATTGGCATATTGGTCCTGAAAAAGAAAATATTGCGCAAGTAGCCTCAATTAAGACCTTAAAAGATGAAGGTTTCTTGGACACGACAAATTCAGACAAATTTCTGGAGCTGACAGACAATTTAGCAACAGGAAGCACCAATATCTTAGTCGCGGCAGATAATTCATGGTGGGCAACCTTTGATTTTGATCCATCAGGCTATGTTAAAGATGATGAGAAAATCGATGCCGATGCGTTACTTAAGCAACTCAAAGAATCTGATGCCCCTGCCAATGAAGAACGTCAACGCTTAGGCCTGACCAAACTTTATACAGTGGGCTGGTCTGTCCCTCCTCATTATGACGAACAAACCAAACAACTGGAATGGGCACTTAAAGTACGCGATGAAAATAACAACGACACGATTAACTATACCATTCGTCTACTCGGACGCACTGGAGTCATGAGTGCGACATTAATTTCCGATGAAGAACATTTAACCAACAATATTCAAGAATTTAAGCAAACTCTGACTGGTTTTGACTTTAATGCTGGAGAAAAATATTCAGAATATAAAGCAGGAGATAAAGTTGCAGAATATGGTCTAGCAGCACTGATTGCAGGTGGAGCAGCTGTCGTTGCAACCAAAAAAGGCTTGTGGGCAGCAATTGCAGCTTTTTTTGCAGCCGCGTGGAAATTTGTAGCGGTTGGTGTGGTTGCAGTAGGCAGTTGGATTGCATCTTTGTTTAAACGCAATAAATCCTAAATGTTTTTAGATACTGACTATCTGTTTGTATTCACTTTAGTCGGGTTATATATATATGACTCGGCTCAACTTTGTTATTTTAATGAATTCTTTGTAAGTAAAGGATTACGACCCTCTTTTTATGTTCAAACTGTTTCTCTCAATTATTCATTTGGAAAAAAGTTTTTATTTATTCCATCACTATTCTTTCCATCAACCTTACTGTTCAAAGTCAAATGGCAAACGCAGAACAAGACAGCACCTATTGTTCCAGCCGATATTGAGATAATTTACAACCTAGCTCAACAACTTAAATTGATTCAATTTTTAAATACAATTGGCGCTATTTTGACGCTTATCGCACTGCCTTTATCAATTATTGGCAAAGCATCACATACTCTTATTGCGCTCATTATTATTGTTATTTATGCCATTAATCTCATCAATATTTTAATGATTTTTTTGCAACGCAAAACACTGTCTCTTCGTCCTAAAACTCTATTGCTACTGTTTTTAGATAGTCTTTTTTGCCCACCTTTTGCTCTAAACCTTGTCAAAAAAATAAGTTTAAATTATGCCATTCAAACAGAAGGATTAAAGCTAGCGCAAAAACTTTTACAGCCACCCCAACTTGAAGTTTTAATCACCCAAATTATCAAAGATATCGCCTTATTAAAAACAAATCATAACCTTTCCAATGAACAACTAACGCGACTCCATGAGAAAGAATATGAACTGAATCAACTATTAACATCTTCTAAACAAGAATAAAAAACCTCTCATTTGAGAGAGGTTTTTTATGATTCAATTTGAATGTATATCACATCAAGCAAAGCAATATACAAATTCAGAAATTACTTCGATCCCTTAATCCCTGCCTGCAATAACAATGCACCGAATCCACCAATTTTATTGTCTTGTGGTTTATCCTGTTTAGGACGTTGTGGTTTTTTCGCCTGATCATTTTGACGCGCCGCTTGCGGACGTTTAGCTTGTGGTTTGCGTTCTTCGCGTTGCTCTTGTTGATCACGACGTGGTGGGCGCTGTGCTTTTACAGGAGGCTGCGAACCTTCAGGACGCATACTTAAATTGACACGATTGCGTTCAGCATCGACGGTGAGTACCCGCACTTGTACAATTTGGCCCGGTTTCACCACTTTATGCGGATCGGAAACAAATTCGTTGGCCAATTCAGAAATATGAACCAAGCCATCCTGATGTACACCTACATCGACAAAAGCACCAAAGTTAGTCACATTCGTCACGACACCTTCAAGCTGCATACCTTCGGTTAACTGAGCCACTTCAGTAATGTCTTCACGGAATTTAGCCGTGCGGAATTCTGGACGTGGATCACGACCTGGTTTTTCAAGCTCTGCTAATACATCCTGAACGGTAGGTAAACCAAACTGGTCATCGACAAATTCATCCGCTTGAACTTGGCGAATAATTTCACTATTACCAATAATATCTTTCACCGTGGTTGCTTTGGCTTCGACTATTCTTTCCACCAAACCATAACTTTCTGGATGTACCGCAGAGGCATCTAATGGCTCTGAACCATTCTGAATGCGCAAGAATCCTGCTGCCTGTTCAAAAGTACGTTCGCCTAAACGTGGCACTTTTTTCAAAGCTTGACGATTTTCAAAACGACCATTTTCTTTACGATATTCAACAATCTGCTGGGCAATGGCTTTATTTAAACCTGCGATATAACCCAAAATTGCAGATGATGCAGTATTGACATCAACACCAACGGCGTTTACACAATCCTCAACCACTGCGTCCAAGGTTTTAGCCAAACCTGTCTGGTTCACGTCATGCTGATATTGCCCCACACCAATTGATTTTGGATCGATCTTGACCAGTTCAGCCAAAGGATCCTGCAAACGACGGGCAATTGAGACCGCACCACGAATGGAGACATCTAACTCTGGAAGTTCAGCCGCCGCCAATTCACTGGCTGAATACACCGAAGCACCCGCTTCGCTGACGCTAACCCGAGTCAGTTTGAGGTCAGGGTTTGCGGTCATCATTTCTGCAACCACCGCTTCTGTTTCACGGCTCGCCGTGCCATTGCCAATTGCAATCAAATCGACATTGTATTCACGGCACAAACGCGCCAATTCAGCGATCGAACCTTCTTTGTCTTCTTTAGGTGCAAATGGATAAATCGTGCTATGTGCCAAGACATCACCCGCATCACTCACTACCGCCAGTTTCACGCCAGTACGAATCCCAGGATCAACACCCAAAGTGGTACGACCACCTGCTGGCGCAGACAAGAGTAAATGACGCAAGTTTTCAGCAAAAACCTCCATTGCTTCTGCTTCAGCAGCAAGACGTTTTTCAGTCAGCAACGAATGTTCAATTTGCGGGCGGATTTTACCCAACCAAAATAATTTAGCGGTTTGCTTTAAAAAATCCTGACGTGCTTGAGGTTGAATTTGTTCAAGACTATATTCAGTTTCAATTCGCGCCAATGGTGCTTCATCTTCACCATCGACTTTTAAGCCTAATACATTTTCTTGACGACCACGGAGCATCGCCAATAAACGATGCGATGGAACTTTATTTAAGTTTTCAGAAAACTCAAAATAGTCACGGAATTTTTTACCGACTTCTTTTTTCTCATCAGACGCCACCGCACTTTTCAAAATCGCAGTTTTGGCAAAGAGTGCTTTGAGCGCTGTGGTTAAAGCAATGTTCTGTGCCCATTCATCAATGATAATATGCTGTACTGCATCTAGTTGACTTTCAACATCTGGATAGTCTTCATGACTAAATCCTGCTAAAGCCTCTACAGGTTCAACATTTTCATTTCGGATTTTTTCTGCGGCAGGACCCAGACCCGCTTCTTTGGCTTTAAACGATTTACTGGTACGTTTTGGTCGATACGGCGCGTAAATTTCTTCCAGCGCATTTTTGGTTTCAGCCGCATTCACCCGTGCCAACAAATCTTCTGAAAGTTTGTCTTGTTCTTTTAATGATTCGATGACTTTTTCACGGCGCTCATACAAATCACGCAAATAAGCCAAGCGGGTATCTAACTGGCGCAGTTGTGTATCATCTAAACCCTGCGTTACTTCTTTACGGTAACGTGCAATAAATGGAACGCTCGCACCTTCATCAATTAAACGAATGGCAGCTTCTACTTGGTTTGGACGTACGGCAAGTTCGCTTGCCAACTGCTGAACTAAGTCAGTCATCGTATTTGATTCCACAAGGCTAAAGTTTAAAAGCAATGATTATAAAGACCGAGACTATAAAATCCACAATTGTTTTGCGTATTAAAAACGAAATTTTGAATCAAACCTGTGTTTTTTTCAATTTTTAGACATTTTTATTTGATCTGGTTCAAGCTTTAGCCTAGACAGTCACATTTTTCCTAAACTTATTTACTCAAATCAAATGCTCAACGCTTCTGCCAATCCCATTGCAGTGAAAAGGAAGAGTTATGTTTTTTGCAAACGCGCATTTATATATTTGCATCATGCACAGCATCAATGCTTTTCCCCACAACAAATAAACTAAAAATGATTAAATTTAATTGAACAAACAAGGATTTAATCAAAAAAATGACACATCTCGCATGCTAAAATCACCTAAACCTAAAGCTGCAAAATTCAAGTACCGAAAAATCGCTTTAACATGTTGTTTTTTGGTTTCAAATCACACGGAAAATTGTAATTTTGAGCAAATTGATACATAGTCTTAAACAGACTATCCGCATTATACTGCAATGATCCAATAAGCTATAAATATTGACTTAAATTAAGGGAGTACATCATGAGTTTAGTTGTACCTGCTGAAAATAATGAAGCTGTACAAAACGAAACCGACCGTGTCGAACGCATTTTGGTGGTCGATGATGATGTGCGTTTACGCACCCTTTTACAACGGTTCTTGGAAGATAAAGGTTTTGTGGTCAAAACCGCACACGATGCCACTCAAATGGATCGCTTGTTACAACGAGAATTATTTTCATTGATTGTGTTAGATTTTATGTTACCTGTCGAAGATGGCTTAAGTATCTGTCGCCGTTTACGTCAGTCCAATATTGATACGCCCATTATTATGCTGACTGCACGGGGCAGCGACTCAGACCGTATCGCAGGTCTGGAAGCAGGTGCCGATGATTATCTACCGAAACCCTTTAATCCAAATGAATTACTAGCTCGTATTCGTGCGGTATTGCGCCGTCAAGTGCGTGAAGTTCCAGGTGCGCCTAGCCAGCAAATGGAAGTGGTCAGTTTTGGCCCGTGGTCTCTGGATTTATCAACGCGCACTCTGACCCGTGAAGGTCAAGTCGTCACTTTAACGACAGGTGAATTTGCCGTCCTCAAAGCCTTGGTACAGCATCCACGTGAACCTTTAACGCGCGATAAACTCATGAATCTAGCGCGTGGTCGTGAATGGGGAGCGATGGAACGTTCAATCGATGTGCAGGTTTCGCGTTTACGTCGTTTAATTGAAGAAAATCCAGCTCGTGCACGTTATATTCAAACTGTTTGGGGCATTGGTTATGTCTTTGTTCCTGATGGTGCGGAATAAGTTGGCACTGTAGGATAATGCATTGAAGCTCGATCCCGTTAATCCACAGGACTATACAGATTTTGTTGCCTACTCAGAGCGTAAACGCACGCGCTGGGAGCGCTTTCTCGACAAAATAAAACCACGCTCTGCTGCAATGCGTACGGCAGTGCTGGTGGTTTTTGTGGTGATTTTCAGTCTGGTTATGTCACTGTGGTTTTTCTGGCGAACGCTTTATTTACCTGAAATTCAGCAACATGCCCGTTATCTCGCGGTTGAACTGGAACTGGTCAATAATCCTGATATTCGAATATTTCATCGTAATAATGAAGTCGACATCGATACTTGGCTCAAAAATCGGATCGGGATTGAATACATCACCAATCCCAAAGAATATCCCAATGTCCGTGATAAAGTCATTGCAGATTTCTTCACCAATAATGTCGAAGATAAACTGGCCAAAGAGCTAAATGTTAAAGACGTAACTGTCTATTTTCAGTTCAAACCGAGCCCGCGTATCTGGATTCAAACACCAGAAATGAAAGGCAACTGGGTCCGTGAACCGCTGAAAACCTATGCCAATTATAGCCCTGAGCTTATTTTTGGTTGGTTATTGGGGGTTCCTATTATTGCCTGCATCATTATTTTAACCCTTGTGCGTCAGTTAAACCGCCCATTACGTCGTTTACAAAATGCCGCCAATGAATATAGTAAAACAGGTAAAGCACCCTATCTGGAAACCAATCATGGCCCGCAGGAAATCCGTGAAGTGAATCAGGCGTTTAATCATATGATTTATACGCTTGAACAAACTGAACGGGATCGCCGTATTATGTTGGCAGGTATATCGCATGATTTAAGAACGCCATTGACCCGTATCCGTTTAACTGCAGAAATGCTGCCCGATGAATTTTTCCGGGAAGGCTTAATCTATGATGTCGATGATATGGATGCGATTTTAAATCAGTTCATTTCTTATATGCGTGATGGATCAGATGAAGAACTGCGCGAAACCAATATTAATATCTTATTACAAGAATTGGTGGTGCAATTTAAACCACTGGATATTCGTTTTGAGGCACAGGATGTTCCGATTATTCCTGCACGTAGCCTTTCTTTAAAAAGACTGATTGCCAATTTGATTAATAATGCCAAACGTTATGGTGCAGAACCGATTGAACTGAGTGCCCATGTTGAAAATGAACATATTTTAATCAGCGTTGCAGATCATGGCGAAGGCATTCCAGAAGATCAGATTGATGACTTGATGCAGCCTTTTGTTCGGGGAAATGCAGCACGTACCGTACAAGGAAGCGGTTTGGGACTGTCGATCGTGAAACGAATTGTGGATATTCATCAGGGTGAATTACTAATTCATAATCGCCCAGAAGGAGGACTTGAAGCCATCATTTCACTGCCTCTACCTAAACATTTGCAAGATGACACAGCATCGGTCAATCCACTTAATAAAATTAAGCAAAGCCTCACCGAACGCTTCTAATACTTTTGTCTAAAAAAACAACAAACAAATGATGCAGATCATTAACTGATCAATTTTTATTTTAGTATAATCAAATAGTTAAAAACATCATTAATATTTATACCCACATTTATTATAAAAATTAGACCTTAGCCTAACATGCCTCCATATCGCTTGTAGAGTAGGTACAATCCCCTCCTATGTAATCCACAAGATTGAGAGTAAGCCATGTCTTTAGATCGTATCCGATTAGCCTCCCTTCATGACAAAGTCATCAGCGCAGATCAAGCCGCTGAGTTTATCCAAGACGGTATGACAGTCGGTATGAGTGGTTTTACTCGCGCTGGTGAAGCCAAAGCGGTTCCGCAAGCACTGGTTCATCGTGCTAAAGCCAATCCTTTAAAAATTACCTTAATCACGGGTGCAAGTTTAGGTAACGATCTAGACAAACAGTTGACCGAAGCTGGTGTTTTAGCGCGTCGTTTGCCTTTCCAAGTGGATAACACATTACGTCGTGCCATCAATAATGGCGAAGTGATGTTTATCGATCAGCATTTGTCTGAAACTGTTGAACAAATGCGTAACTTACAATTAAAACGTCCTGATGTAGCGGTGATTGAAGCGATTGCAATTACTGAAGATGGTGGCATTATTCCAACAACATCAGTCGGTAACTCTGCCAGCTTTGCGATTTTTGCGGAAAAAGTCATTGTCGAAATCAATACCTCTTTAAGCGAAGCTTTTGAAGGCCTACACGATATTTATATTCCAACTTATCGTCCTACGCGTCAGCCTATTCCATTGACCAAAGTCGATGAACGTATTGGTACTACTGCCATTCAAATTGATCCTGCGAAAATTGTCGGGATCGTATTTAATGACACCGCAGATTCACCATCAACCGTGACTTTACCTGATGATGAAACGCAAGGGATTGCCAATCACCTGATTGCCTTCTTTGAAAAAGAAGTTGCAGAAGGTCGTTTACCGACAAACCTTGGTCCATTACAAGCAGGGATTGGTTCAATTGCCAATGCGGTACTGACAGGCCTCAAAGATTCAAACTTTGAAGATTTGGTCATGTATTCAGAAGTATTACAGGACTGTACCTTTGAACTAATTGATGCTGGAAAAATGAAATTTGCATCAGGTAGTTCAATCACCCTTTCTGCAAAATGTGGTGAAAAAGTCTTTGGTAATATTGAAGCCTATAAAGATAAACTGGTATTACGTCCTCAGGAAATTTCAAATCACCCAGAATTGGTACGCCGTTTGGGAATTATCGGGATCAATACTGCACTTGAATTTGACATCTATGGCAACGTGAACTCAACTCATGTTTGCGGTACCAAAATGATGAATGGTATTGGCGGTTCAGGTGACTTTGCCCGTAATGCGCATTTGGCTATTTTTGTGACCAAGTCGATTGCCAAAGGTGGTGACATTTCTTCAATCGTACCGATGGTATCGCATGTGGATCATAGTGAGCACGATGTCGATATTTTAGTCACTGAGCAAGGGCTAGCAGACTTACGTGGACTTGCACCTCGTGAGCGTGCACGTGTGATTATTGACAATTGTGTCCATCCACTTTACCAAGGGGCGTTAAACGATTACTTCGATCGTGCTTGTGCCAAAGGTGGTCACACTCCGCATCTACTACGCGAAGCGTTGTCATGGCATGCAAATTTTGAAGAAACTGGTCATATGCTGGTGGCAGAAGCTCAAGCAAAATCTGCTTAACTTTTAGCATCCACACTTACAGCATTCACCTTTAAAAAAAGCACCCGACTGCCCTTGGGTGCTTTTTTTTTGCTGTAAGAGAAGCAGACTTATCAAATAGACAATTTTCGATTATCTTAAAGCAAGACAATAACAAGTAGAAAATTCCATGTTTATGATTCGCCAATTTATTCAGTCCGATCTAGAGGACGTGATTCATCTCTGGGAAATTTGTGGGCTGACTCGTCCATGGAATAATCCCGAGCTGGATATTTTTCGTAAACTGGTTCAGCAGGATGATCTATTTTTAGTGGCCATAAAAGATGAACAATTAATTGCCGTATTAATGGGGGGTTATGACGGACACCGTGGCTGGATGAATTATTTGGCAGTACATCCGCAACATCAGCGTTTAGGTATTGCGACTGCATTGGTTCAACAGCTGGAAAAACGTCTCATTGCACGCGGTTGCCCTAAACTTCAATTATTGGTTCGTCAGGATAATCTTGATGTCCAAACTTTCTACGAAGAACTGGGTTATGAAGAAGTGGATGTGGTGTGCATGGGCAAACGTCTGATTCAGGACTAAATGAGATTCGCTTTAGTGCAATGAAAGTCCTCAAGGTTTAAATGCCAAATAAATATCGATGATATGACAATTAATCTAGCAATAGTCTGATTAAAATTGAATCTGAATGATGATTCATCAGGGGGATTCAAACAATGAAGATAAAACTATTAGGTTGTGCGATGCTTGCTCTTACTGCATCCAATTTTGTTCAGGCTGAAGTCAATACCAAACCATTTACCACGACAGAACTGAAAGCATTAAGCTGTACTGATCTAAGTGTTGAAAAAGCCAATGCCAAACGAGAGCTTGCAGCCGCTGAAAGAAACATCACCAACATTCAAACGGATACTCCAAACAAAACCATCAGTAAATGGGCGGGTGTTGCAGGTGGAGCGCTCAGTGCTTTTGGTGGAAAATCTGAACATGCAGCTAAAGCCAAAGATATGGCAAACAATTTGGCTGGTTCAGAAGACACTTCAGATGAAAACAATCTAAAACTACAGCAAGCCCTGAAAAATAAGGCTCAAACTAATATTGAAAATATCGAGACTTATCAAAAAAGTAAAAAATGTAAAATTTAAAATTTAAAAATCTCGAAAATCATAAGAATGATGAGTTTTCAGCGCCAGATCTCAATGATCTGGCTTTTTTTATGTCTTAGATTTGACTGTTATCGCAGTATTGTCATGTCTAAAGCGGTTATGCGTCATTGTTTTGCTATTGATTACCCGAGCTTTCCTACTCTTAACAAAATAGGAAATTCAATTTGAAAGCTTTGATCGGATGGACACAAGGCTCGTATTCGATTTAAAGGATCTGCATCATTTTGCTGGATATAATGTTTGATTGCCGACCACGTGTACAAATAATCAATCAATTGTTCAGAAGACCACGCTAACTGAATTTTAAAATCAGGCATGGCAATTTCCTTAAATGGAAACGGAATGGTCTGATACTGCTCGTCCACATAATGACGTTCAGCATCCCAATAATCTTTGAGGATGACCCGATATAAATATTGAATCGCTTCGTTGAGTTGCGTATGATCGACCTGAATCAAACCATAACCCAATACAGCAAATACCCCTTCGGGTTTTAAAGTTCGTTTGACTTGTGCATAAAAGGCCTCAAAATCAAACCAGTGAATCGCTTGGGCGACGCTGATGAAATCAAAACATTGCGCTGGAAAACGAGCCTGTTCTGCCGTCTGTACCTGATAACTGACATTTTCAAAATAAGGGGCGTGTTGCAATTGATTGGCGCTTAAATCTGTTGCCACAATTTGCTCAAAATAAGGCGCTAAAAGTTGGGTGAACTGACCTGATCCCGCGCCGCAATCCCATGCAAAGTCGTATGCAGGCACATGTTTAAGCAGCTCTTGAACCACTGCCTGTGGATAAGTTGGCCGTGCCTGTTGATAAAGCTGACTTTGGGCTGAGAATAAATCTTTCATCCTCCGCTCCTTGATTTTAGATGCTTATACTTGACTATAAAATAAAAATGAAAGCACATCACTAAAATTGTCAGACAATAAAAAAGCCCTAAACAATGTCTAGGGCTTTTTTGAATATGGTGGCGTGAGGCAGGATCGAACTGCCGACACACGGATTTTCAATCCGTTGCTCTACCGACTGAGCTATCGCGCCGATGGCGTGTATTAAGCCGTATCTCAGGCAATTAGTCAATCAAAATCAGCATCTTTTTCATCAAATGTCTTTTTTTTACCCAAAAAAAATCCCTGATGGGATCAGGGATCGAAAACACAAATTTGGTTTTTTAAATATGGTGGCGTGAGGCAGGATCGAACTGCCGACACACGGATTTTCAATCCGTTGCTCTACCGACTGAGCTATCGCGCCGATGTGGGCGTATTAAACAATGTTCGACCGCCTCAGTCAAGATACAGCCTGCATTTTTTGCCTGAACGTTTAAATTTAAAGCAGTATTTTCGCAAAAATTATCCCTGAACCGATAATTTACCAATATGCGCCAGACAACGATGAATCGCCCCACAACCTGGTTCAAAAAATTTAACTCCTTTTTCTTCTTCCATACGGCAAACTTCACTCACCAGACGTTCCGCGACCCCTCGCCCCCGATTGGCAGGATGTACAACAATATATTCCAGAATCTTGCTTTCACCTTGTCCTGTACACCAGATTGCACCTATAATCTTGGTGTTAAATTCAGCGGTATAGACTGTGGTATACTGCGCCAGATTTTGTTCTAGCTGCTCGACCGCATCTTGCCCATCGCCAAATTCAGGACTTGTGTCATACAGTCGCTCAAGCTGGCTGCGCATTTCTTCGTTTTCAAGTGAAGTATAAGCATGTACGGTTATAGGCATGGATTAACCCTCCTGAGCAATCTGTGTGCTGTCACTTTTGTCACAGCGAATTGAGCTTTATATTCATCATTTTTAACGTTTTTTGAGGAACGTGTCCATGACAGAGCGTATCAGTGAAGTGGTAAGAAATACCAATGAGACCAAAATCCGGGTTCGTTTGAATCTTGATGGTTCTGGTCAGGGTACACTGAACACTGGAGTTCCATTTTTAGACCATATGATTGATCAAATCAAGCGTCATGGTTTATTTGATATTGATATTCACTGTGATGGCGATCTTGAAATTGATGATCACCATACCGTTGAAGATTGCGGAATTACGCTGGGTCAAGCATTTGCACAGGCATTAGCTGATAAAAAAGGTTTGCGCCGTTATGGTCATTTCTATGCGCCATTAGATGAATCACTTTCTCGTGTCGTGGTGGATTTATCTGGCCGTCCAGGTTTATTTATGGATATTCCATTTACCCGCGCGCGCATTGGAAGTTTTGATGTCGACTTATTTTCTGAATTTTTTCAGGGCTTCGTTAACCATGCGCTGATGACTTTACATATTGATAATCTCAAAGGCAAAAACAGCCACCACCAGATCGAAAGTGTGTTTAAAGCCTTTGCCCGCGCACTTCGTATGGCCTGTGAAGTTGATCCACGTGCATCAGGAACGATTGCTTCGACCAAAGGGAGTCTGTAATGACTCGTGTTGCTTTACTTGATTATGGCATGGGAAATCTTCATTCGGCAGCCAAAGCACTCGAACATGTGGGAGCAACGGTCGATGTGACCAATGACCCAAAACTGATTGCGCAAGCAGATAAAATTGTTTTTCCTGGGGTTGGCGCCATGCGGGATTGTATGCAAGGCATGCATGAGGCTGGAATTGATGAGGTCGTGCGTCAAGCGGCTTTTAATAAGCCTGTTTTAGCCATTTGTGTCGGTATGCAAGCGCTTATGCAACGTTCTGAAGAAAATGGCGGAACTGACGCGCTTGGAATCTTTGCAGGTCAGGTCAAACATTTTCCTGAAATCGAAGGTTTAAAAGTGCCGCATATGGGTTGGAATCAGGTTCATCAAGCCGATCCATCTCATCCTATGTGGAATAAGATCGAACAGGATGCTCGTTTTTATTTTGTGCATAGTTATTATGTTGAACCGCAGCAAAGTGAATTAGTTGCCGCAACCTGCGATTATGGGCTGCCATTTTGTACCGCCATTCATCAAGACAACTTGTTTGCAACCCAATTCCATCCTGAAAAAAGTCATACAGCAGGCTTACAGCTGTTAAAAAACTTTGTGGAATGGAAAATTTAAAGCAACGTCTGCACACTCACACTAGATCAAGTCAAAATTGACTTGATCTTTTAAATCCATCACAAAAAATATAAATATTACAATTTATCTTTCATTTTTCTTTTATACTTTAGACTTGATCTCAAAACTGCCTTATTCAAAATAGTTGAACGTTTCAGGGAAAATAAGATGCGCTCTTCAGTTCAGGGTACTTGTCTCGCCAATGATTCGCCATTACGCCCCGAAGGTCGTTTTGGTCGCTTATCATTTGCAGCTTGGAGTTTACTGGGAAGTCTTTTTTTTCTAATCGCGTGTAGTACCATTGGTTTTGGTCTGATTCAAATGAGCGAAAAACAAAGCAGCTATTCAAATCAAACCATCCTGTTTATGATTTGTTCTATAGGCACGCTGACTGCGATTTTTGTTTATTATCATTTTATTTTTATGATTCGCCGCTTACATGATTGTAATCAAAGTGGTTGGTTATCTTTACTTTATATGGTTCCGCTCATCAATATTGTGTTTATGGTCTATTTACTCTGTGCCAAAGGCAATACGCGTCTCAACGATTTTGGCCCAACACGCTATACCTGTAAGTGGGAACGATTCTTTGGCTGGATTTATATTATTCTTGTTCCATTGAGTCTGATGATTGGGCTTTTAAGCATTCTGCTCATTCCGACCTATCAAACTTATCTGCAATAGCACAACAGCAACTCTCCAAACAAAATCATCCAGATTAAAACGAAATCTTCATTCTGTTGACTTAGCAATTGCGATAGAGTTTGCTAAGATGAGGCAATTTTTATTTTCCCAGATGAAGCAAGGAGCGAAAGCATGCTGATCATCCCTGCAATTGACCTGAAAGATGGTAAGTGTGTCCGTTTAAAACAAGGCCGTATGGAAGATGATACGGTTTTTTCAGATGATCCTGTCGCAACTGCTCAACATTGGGTCAATGAAGGCGCGCGTCGTTTGCATTTGGTTGATTTAAACGGTGCTTTTGCGGGTACACCGATTCATAAACCTGTGGTCGAAGCGATTGCCAAAGCACAACCTGAACTACCAATTCAAATTGGTGGTGGTATTCGCTCGCTTGAAACCATTGAGCATTATCTGGATGCTGGCGTATCTTTTGTCATTATTGGAACCAAAGCCGTTCAAGATCCTGCGTTTGTAGAAGAAGCATGCAAACAATTTGGCGGTCATATTATCGTCGGGATTGATGCTAAAGATGGTTTTGTAGCAACAGACGGCTGGGCCAATGTGACCGATGTCAAAGCCACTGATTTGGCCAAACGTTTTGCCGATGCGGGTGTCTCTAGCATCGTGTATACCGATATTGCCCGTGATGGCATGATGCAAGGGGTCAATGTCGAGCAAACTGTCAATTTGGCTCAATATTCAGGGCTTCCTGTGATTGCTTCTGGTGGTGTGACCAATCTTGAAGATGTCCGTTTACTCAAAGGCCAGCCTGGTATTTTGGGTGCGATTACGGGTCGTGCCATTTATGAAGGGACATTAAGCCTACGTGAAGCGCAGCTTTTATTGGATGAACAAGCGCTGTAAAAAAGAGTAGACATAAAAATGGGCGATTCATTCGCCCATTTTTATGCTGCAATTCAGACCCGTATTAGCCAGCCACCCATGGTTGTGCAGGCGAACCGATCCAAGCGGATTGAGTTGGAATTTTTTCACCTTTCATGACCAGTGTCAGCGGTCCAAGTAGCGTTTGATCGGCAACTTCAGCATTATAGAGTACGATACTCCGACAATGGACGGTGACATGGCTGCCAATTTTCACCTCACCAATTTTCATGATTCGATCTTCAAATAAATGTGTTTGAGGGCCACTAAAACTATTCAGTTCACTGTTATCTCCAATACTTACGCAATCGAACTCGGTGATATCAGCAGTATCCAGATATACATTTTTACCGACTTTGACCCCCAGTAAGCGCAATAACATTGGCAAAAACGGTGTACCACGTACATAGTTGAGACAGTTCTGAATGGCAATCGACTCATATAAACTGGTAATACCTTCACTGACCCAGACAAACATCGTCCACATGGGTGCTGAACGGGTTTTATAATGACCAATCAACGCCCATTTCAAGACCACGATGAGAAGAAAACTGACAATACCATAAGCAATACCTGACAAGGTTAAAGCCAGTAAGCCATAGAGCCAGCCTTTTGTGACCACCGTATTGATTACAGATAACACGATCATATAACCAACACCAATTGCAAACGCAGAAGGCAGCACAATACGCAAACCTTCAATAAAACCACGCATCATCCGTCGTGCAATACTAGGTTTAAAGGTCAAATGTTCAGGAAAATCCGCAACCGTTTCACGTGCAGGCAGCCGTAACGCAGGTGAACCAAACCATGTTTCACCACTTTGTAATTGATCTTTTTCAGGAATTTTTGATTGAACACCAATCAATACCCCATCAGGTAAATCTGTACCATCGGCAATATAAGCACTATTTCCGACAAAGCTACGACGACCGATTGTTGTCGGCTGTAAAATCATCCAGCCACGAGTAATTTCTTCATCACCTAGCATCACCGCATCGGCAATAAAACTTTCATCGCCCAATGTGAGTAACTCAGGGATCACACCTGTGGCGGTTGAAACTTCACTGTCTTTCCCCACTTTGGCACCCAGCAAACGAAACCATGCAGGTGCATAAACCGTCGCAAACAATCCATGCAAAGTTTGCAAACTGGTTTCCAAAATTTGAGTGGCAAACCATTTACGATAATAAGTCGAGCTATGCAACGAATAGGTTCCAGCTTTGAGACTTGGCAACAGGATTTTACGCACCAATGCCGCGAATAATGCTGTGGCGATAATCATCAATACGCTGGCAGGAATGGCAAGCAAGAAATAATGCAAGGCAGTAATCGCACTATTGCTGCTTGCCCAGTCACTAAAATATTTGACATCGAGCCAATCGACCAAAATAAAATTAGGGAAGATCGGGATAAAAAATAAACAGGAAATCAGTATCGCACTCACTGCATAGTAAGCAGCTTCCCACATTTTACGCAGAGTACTTACTTTTTCACGTGGCAATAATTGCGCTACATCAATACGGCTATGATATTTTGCTGGTGCGCCATCCCAGATTTCATGTGCAGGAATAGTTTGACCATTTGGCAATGCCGATAAAGCTTTTAAATGGGCATAATCTTCAAGACAGGTATTTTCTTCCAAAACACTATAAGACCCGACATAACTTTCCTGTTTTAAATGTATGCGACCTAAAACCAGATGACCTTGCTCGACTTTGGCATTTTCCAGATTGACATGTGAACCAACACTGACACCATCATCGATTTGCAGCAAGGCTGGCATGCGGATAAAGACTGAACCGATATGCACGTTCTGACCAATTTTAGCGCCCAAAGCACGCAAATACAGACGATTTAGACTTGAACCCGCCAATAAATAAACAGGCGCAATGTTGGTCAACCGATCTGCCAGCCACCATCTAAAATAAGTTCTACTCCAGAGTGGATATTCACCCGCTTTAACACCCCTTAACAATAAGCGATTACCTACAATGGAGAGCGCAAAACTGGCAATCATACTCAGTACATATACGCCCAGTGAAATCGCAATTGCATGGGGAATACTATCGCTCGGGCTACCCGTAAAATAGTGATAACTAAAAAATGGAGCAAGCCATTGTAAAATGGTCAGCGCAATCAATACAGGGATGACCACAAGCTGCGCCACACCACACAGCACACGATGCAGGCTATTTACCTCATAGCTATTCACTTCACGCATTTGCTGTTGCTTGGTCTGGGCCAACATAAACTGGCTAATCGCACCAACTTTACGATTTTGGTAAATATTTTGGATCGTGATTTGCGCATATTCAGGATATTCACGTAGCTCAGACGTCAATACAGCAGCCAAAAGTGAATGTCCACCCAAATCATCAAAGAAATCGGCACTGAGGCGAATCGCCTGATTTGGAAATAATTTCTGTAAAATAGTAAATAAAATACTTTCTGCTTCATTTTGCGGTTCGTCTGAAACTTCTTTATCTATAGAAGTCGTCAACTCAATTTTACGCAATGCATTTCGGTCAATTTTTCCAGACAATAAACGTGGAACTTGCTCAACAATTTCAAAACGGTTGGGAACCATATACGCTGGCAATCTGGACTTTAAATATGTCCGAATATCTTTCACCTGAATCTGGCTTTTAGCCTCTTGATCAAGCACGATAAAAGCGACCAGTTGATCCATTTCGTCATCACGGCGCAACACCACAGCCGCTGTACCGATTCCATTTAAATCACACAAAGCGGCTTCAATTTCACCTAGTTCAACACGGAAACCACGAATCTTGACCTGATCATCAGCACGTCCCAAACACTGGATTTGACCATTTTCATCAAGTCGTGCCAAATCACCTGTACGATACAGTTTAAGTTCGTGCTCGTTTTGCGCCCATTGATTATCAATGAATTTTTCAGCGGTAAGTTCTGGACGCCCTAAATATTCACGTCCCACGCTTGGGCCAAACACACAAAGCTCACCCACTTCGCCCTGCGCTAATAGCTCAAGCTGATCATTTAGAACCAGCATGCCGTAATTCGGCAAGGGAACGCCAATGGTCACAGGTTCATTGGCGTAGACACGTGCCAAACTGGACGTTACAGTTGTTTCTGTCGGGCCATAGGTATTAAAAATCTGATGATGTGGTAAATCCCAACGCGCCACCAAAGCTTCGGGACACATTTCACCGCCCAGATTGATGATTCTTAAATTCGGTACATCTTCTGGAAATAGCGCCAATAAGGTTGGTACGGCATGTAAAACTGTAATATTTTCTTGTTGAAGGGTTTTACATAGACGTTCAGGATCAGTCACCAGATCTTTGGGTGCAATCCAGATCGTGGCACCGACCAAATAAGAAATCCAGACTTCTTCAAAGGACATATCAAAAGCGACAGAAAAGCCCTGATAGACTTTATCTTGGTGACGTACGCCCAAGACTGAATTTTCTGAACGCAGAAAGTGACAAATATTGCGCTGCTCGATTACAATCCCTTTCGGCTTGCCCGTTGAACCAGAGGTATAAATGATATAAGCCGCATCATCCAGTGCAGCACGTTGCTGAATTATCGGGTGTTGTGTTGGCTGATTCAGTTCATCCGCAGTCCATACAGTTTGTTGCAGTTGTGCCAGTAAACCCGCCCACTCCTGACTGGTCACAATCCCTACGGCTTGAGCATCATCCAGACAGACCTGAATACGATCGACAGGAACATCCATATCAAAGGGAAGCCATGCAGCACCTGCTTTACAAATCCCCGCTTGAGCAATCAGTAAATCTGCCCCACGTGGTAACCATAGTCCCACGCGATCACCTGCTTTGACACCACGCTGGATCAACTGCTGCGCAATTTGATCGACTTGCTGTTGTAACTCGGCATAACTGATCTTTCGATCCTGATCAATCAGGGCAATATGGGTCGGATATTGCTCTGCTGTATGGTCTAAAATGTCTGAAAGAACTTCAGTTCGAATAAACTCTGGTCGTTGATCACCACGAATCACAGAGAGGGTATGAATAATTGCATTCATAGGATGTCCAGATGTTCGCCATCGCGTTATTTATCCCAAATACTTACTTAATAAAAACTCAGGATAAAACTCTTGTATTTATATGCAGTTCATCAGAAACATATAAAATTCAAACAATGACCTAAAACTGATTTTTTTATTCAGGCTTATTGTTTTCCTGTTGATGCTAGGTAGAATTGCTTAATAAATAATTAAAAAAACTTTTCTATCGCATTTATTTTTCAACAGTCAATGATTAAAAATGATATTCAACTAATTGTTATATATTAGTTTTATAAAAATATAGAAGAAATAATGAAGTCTAAATTACAAAATAATCTGAATGGTTTACTTGATCTGACATTTTTTTAGCATCTTAATCAAATTTCTCATGGATCACACTTGATCATCATCCCTTGTTTTCAGTGGTCTAGTTAAACTGTTGATCTAAATCAATCACGTCATCCATTAAATCAATACATTGCTGCGAATGTGAAACTATAATCAAGGATTTCACCTGTTTCTTTAGTAACTCTATTATTTCCAATGCGGTAGTGATATCTAATGCTGAGGTTGGCTCATCTAAAATCAATAATTGCGGTTGCCTTAAAACTCCACGTAAAATACTTATTCGCTGTTTTTCGCCCCCTGAAAAATTTTTATATATATCTCCCATATCATCATTTATTGTTATTTTGTTCTTTTCAAGAATTGAGTTTAATTTAAATTTTTCCAGCCATTTTATCAACTCAGCATCTGTATAATCATAAGGGCTATTATAAACTAGATTGTCTTTTAAACTGCCAGAAAAAATAACAGCATGCTGTCCGACAAAACTGACTTGATTAAAAATTTCTTCAGAAAAATGCTTTGAAATATCCAAATCCTGATAATAAAGTCGCCCAGATTTAATCTTTGAAATCCCAATTAAATAATTGATAAGTGAAGTTTTTCCGCGACCTGTCTGACCGACAATCGCATAATGAGTATCCACCATTAGCTGTAAATTAAAATGCTGTATCTCATGTTTACCCAAGTTCAGTGTGGCATCCTCAAATTGATATAAAACAGAAGTGCTAGACCCTGTTGATGTCCAAGGCTGATAATGGTCGCGCGATAAATCAAAATATTGTCGATAAGTTTTCAGCGCTACAATATTGCCATTTACCCGCATCAGGCTTTGCGAGACCATTAAAAAAGGCAAAGTCAACTGAATAGTATAGGTACTAATCAGGACAAAATCGCCTGAACTAATTTGCTGATGCTGGGAAATATAGGCGGTGTAAAACATAAATCCGAGTAAAAATAGAAAAATTAAAAGAACCTGTATCATCATTAACCCACCAATACGAAGATTGGTATTTTTGACGATGGCTGCATAGCTCGATAAACTTTGTTTTAAACGATTCTGTTCATAAACTTGTGAGTGTTTAATTTTAATTTCATAGCTTTGAGATACTTTCTCTAAAATAGCTGTATTGATTAAATTACGTCCCTGATAAATTTCATTAAAATAACCACTACTTTTTTTACTAATTAATATAGAAACAATAAAAATCAGGAGGGCCGTCCCCACAAAACATGCACTAAACACGATATTAATCGTTTTAAATAACACCGCAAAAATAAATAAAAGTTGAAATACAATCGGCCCTAATAACATAAAAAAAGCAAAAGTCATTTCGCTCATCGCCGATGCGCCACGTTGCAAGTCGGTCAGGAAGGCGCCTATTTCCGTTTGATCTTGATGTTGTTTTTGCAGGGCTAAAAAGTTTTCGACGCCAGAATACATCAGTGCCGTCTCAAAGTTTACCGACATGATCATGCTAAATAAATTTTGACACCATGATAGCAATTGCGACATGAGCCATGCTGCGGCATAAGCCAGCACCAATAAATAAAGTTTTTCTATATTAAATAAATGAGCAATTTCAATATGATGGTTTTGTTCAACCTGATCGACCAGTAACTTCATGAGATAGGGAAACAAAGTCCCAAATATTGCAACGAAGACCACCAGTAAAAACATCAGGATAAAATCGAGTTTCAGGCGTGAATATCGCTGCATCGCAAGTTGACAGGCAAAGCGATAATTCTTTATCCATTCAAGACGTTTCAGTACATTCATAAAGATAGCGAGTGATTATTTTCAATTCATTCTGCATATAACTGAACATAACAAGCTTGCATCAGGCAGCACTTGATAGCCTGATGATATTCATAGATCAGGCAATACATTTTAGTACATATTGCCTGAGTTAAGCCTGTTTTGAGACTAAAACGATACCATTTTGCCTGGATTCATCGCAGCACCAACGCCATAAAATCCTTTTGCCATTGGAATAACTAAAGGTGCCAAAGCTCTGCCCCATAGAATATCTTGATGCTGAATCTGAGTCAGCATCTCAAAGTCATCTGACTGCCCACAAAAATCATCTGCAATGGCTTTGCCAATGCGGACAGTTTGTGCTACACCATGACCGCTCCAGCCATGTACAGCATAGACAGGAAATTTATCCCCTGATTTACGGCTATCAGTTGCACCGTTGACGGTCAAATCAGTTGTGCCACTCCAGACAAAATCGAGTTCGACCTGTTCTAATTGTGGAAACACATGCAATATGCGACCTTTCAAATATTGTGCTGTTTTCTCAGCATTCCAGCAAGTTCCTGTGCCTTGTCCACCAAAAAGGAGTCGATTATTGGAAACTCCACGGTAATAATCAATTTGAAATTGGGTGTCATATACCGGATGATCCTGTGGCAATAATTGCTTTAATTCAATATTAAGCGGCGCAGTGGTACAGACATAGGTATAAAATGGAATGGTGGTTTGATTTTTTTGTTCCAGCAATTTAAAAGACGCATGATGCACGGCCAATACCACACTTTTTCGCGCTTTAATGCAGCCTGTAGTGGTCTGAACATAAATCCCGTCCTCCCGTTCCTGTATCGAGACCACTTCGGTATGTTCATACAATTTCCCACCTTGCTGACAAAATCCATAAATTAGTCCACGATTGAGCGCTAAAGGATGAATATGTCCGCCTAAGCGATCAACTAATCCCCCAAAATAACGATCGGACTTCACATATTCATAGAGTTCATGTTTACCCACCACCTGCGTATGGTTTTCACCCAGATATTTTCGGGCATCTGCTCCTTGTGTCAGTGCAACCAAATGTCCTTCATGAACTGCGGCGGTAATATGCCCATGTTTACGTGCCGCATCAATTTGATAACGCGCCAAAATCGAATCAATCAACTGCATAGCTTCAGTTGAGGTAAACTGCCATAATTTTTTGGCATCAGCATGACTGAGTTGCTCAATCATTTCTTCTGCCTCCCAACGTGCAAGACCGGGGGTAAGTTGTCCGCCGTTACGTCCTGAAGCACCGCTCCCTATCCGATTTTTTTCAACCAAAACGGTGTCAACGCCTTGTTCAGCCAGATGTAGTGCCGTAGATGCACCGAGTAAGCCTCCACCAATGACCAAGACATCACACTCAAGATCAGTTTGTAAACTTTCAAATTGATGCCAATCTGCCAGAGAGCTTTCATAATAATTGGCAGCATGCTCGATATGCCCATGTTGTGGAGCAATCCAGTTCCACTCTTTCTCACTTGTCATAGCTTGACTAACTTTAAATTCCACATCATTCAACAACACGGGTTTCATTAACAGATTTTTCATTTGTTCAACTCACTTTGATTCAGATATTCATTAAGCATTGCTCATGACAACACTTTGCTTTCTCAATTTTTTATAGATAAAAATAGCAATTCCCAGACTGAGCCAAACACAACCAAAATGCAGTGCGGCAGCATCAAGGTTAAACCACAGACAGACAATGGCCGCGACAGAGAAGATCGGAAGCACAAGATTTTTAAAAATATTGTTCCAGCCTTTGTTCTCACCTTTCTTGATGTAAAAATGCATAAAGACCGAGAAATTAACCGCAGTAAACGCAATAAGTGCACCGAAGCTAATCAGACTGACCACCGTTGCCAAATCCAGCAACATGGCAGTCATGGAAATCGCCCCAATAACCAAAACGGAATACAGTGGTGTACCGAGTCTGGCATTAACGCTGCCAAAAATCTTTTTGTAGAAAATACCGTCTTTACCCATAATATGAATCAATCGCGCGGCACTGGCATGGGTTGCCAAACCTGAAGCCACCGTATTCATAATCTGCCCGCATAAAAAGATCGCCTGAAATAATGCTCCGCCCACATACAACACAATCTCTGGCAAAGCTTCACTTGGATGCTTAAAACGTGTGTTATCTGGAAAGTACAACTGAATAAACCATGAAGCACTGATGAAAATAACACCACCTGCCAACGTGGTTAAAATTACCGCTTGAGGAATCACTTTTTTGGGTTGCTCGGTTTCCTGCGACAATGTCGTGACTGCATCGAAACCAAGAAAAGAAAAACATAAAATTGATGCGCCTGCGATCAATGGAAGCAGTTGAGGATCTCCATTCCAAAGTGGGGTAAGCGTAAGCACATGCTCATAGCCTTCGGTCGTCCCAATTCCTTTAATCACCAGATAAATAAATACCAACATCAACACAATCGGCGCAAAAACAAACAATAAGCTCAAGTTCGCCAAAATCTGAATGCGAAAACAATTCACCAATGTGACCAAAGCTGCTGCCAGCATCACCCAGAACCAATAGGGCATCGCAGGAATCAAGGCATGTAAATAAATCCCTGCCAATAAAGCATTAATCAACGGCAAGAGAAGATAATCCAGTAAGGCACACCATCCCACAAAGAAACCTGCGGTTGCCCCACAACTTTCAGCGGTATAGCTATAGGCCGAACCAGGTCGTTCTGAACAACGACTAAATCTTGCATAGCTAATCGCAGTCAATAACATGGCCACCAGCGCCAATAAATAAGCCAAGGGTACTCGTCCGTCTGTAGTTTCAGAAACGATGCCAAAAGTATCAAACACCGTCATAGGTGTCATATAAGCGATGCCGACAATGACCACTTGCCACAAGCTCAACTTTTTGGTTGGAAATTGCTCATTTTCCATTTTATTGTAACTCGCAATAAAATAATGTTCAGTGATTATTCTTTTGCAACAACTATGCCATATAATAAAAAAATTATTTTGAACCAATCTGAGAATAAAATGCCACGCTACTCGATTGAAACGCGTAAAGCCGCGATTGCAGCCTACAAAAAAACCGACTATAAGCTCGCTGTCTGTAAAGAATTCAACATCTCCAGAGTCACACTGGATGCATGGATTAAGCTTGAAGAAGAGACAGGAAGTTTGAACCCCAAACCCACCAAAAAACGTGGTGCACCCGCACATATTAAAGATTGGGATGCATTCCAAGCATTTGTAAAAAATACAAAATTTCAAAATATTAGTGATTTAATTCCCTTATTTGAACAGGAGTTTGGCTATTCAGTTTCCTATGCGGTCTTGGTTCGTGCAATCCATGTTTTGGGTCTACGTCGTCGTAAAGGTCGCTTCTATGGTTAGAACAAATACAAAATTTAGCGACAAAAAAAAACAGAGATTTTTTGTAATTTTAAAATATTAAAAATGTAAATTTAATTTATTAAAAAAGTAAAATATTTAAATTAAAAAAGTAAATTTAAATAAATAAAAATGTAATGTTTAAATATTAAAAAAGTAAATATATAAAAATTAAAAGGTAAATTTTATAAATCAAAAATGTTTAGTTATTATTAACACTGTTTTCAAAATAGCGCAGCAAAGTGAGCAAGCATTGTTCAAATTGCACTATTATTAAGCAAAAAAAGAGAAGCAATTCGCTTCTCTCGACCATGACAAATTCTAAACTATTGATACATTGCTTTATTATCATTTAAGGCGATTAGGCCGCGTATTGCACGATAGACAATCCAGATCCAAGCAGCGCCAATCACAACTACGCAGAAAGTACTCGCAGATAAGGCGACACCTGCAAACAAGTTATCATTATCACCAGTAAAAAATAAAAAAAAGAACGGTACAAAAGCGATGATGTTCCAGAACAAATACCACCAAAATGTGCGAATTTGCCAAGTAAAGTGACTAGCAAGCCATGTCCCTTCAACATCACGACGTTTTACGTAATTAATGATGAGGGCCACGATTGCTAACAGCCCTGCACTAAAAATAGCGGCGATGTATAAAATATAAAGAACCAGCGTTAAGGTTTTATTGGATTGCAGTTGTTCTAAAGAGTTGTTCATAGAGACACCTTTGGATTTATTGTATTGATCCTCTAACGTAGTACTACATTTAACGGAGAAATCAGCCAGAGTAATAAAAGTATATTTAACACTATGGTACAAAAATAAATTTTCCTAAAGGGTTGTTTTTGTGTTTTATGTCGCAATTTTTGTTGCGCTAACCCCGCCGCAGGCCAACCGCCCAAAAAAGAAATAATATGCAGAGTTTGTTCAGGCACACGCCGATTTCCCAGTTGCGCGGCTTCTTTATCTTGCGCATACAACCAATAACTCAAGACATTCATCAGCGCAATAAAGATAAAACTATAAGCAGGTAATAGGTGTATAAAGCTGAGAAGGGCAACAATGACAATATAAACCACTGCTGCAATTTGCATCGGTTTAAGTGAAGATGTACGAGCGGTGGAAACTGAACGTTTCTTATTTGCAGCTAAAGCACGAGTTTGTGCCGCCTTTAAATAAATCACCTGCTTGGCACGATAACGTCCTCGCTCATCCAAAATCACCAGATATTCGAGCGCGCAGCCGACGATTGGTCGTGGTCCAGAACGGGCAAAATCCTTGATATGTAAAAAAACACGGTCTTTATCCGCATCATTGGGTTGAATAAAACCGTACCCTTTTTCATCAAACCATTCAATTAATCGTCCCTGATCACGCATCATGGTTTTCCCTTAATCTGTTAAAGCGGCTAAACGATTTTGCAATAATTGTCGCATTTCTAAAGGATTTTTTTGCAAAATATCTTCACTCTCTCGCACTTCCTGCGCATTACGCTGCGCGACTTGCAATCGTAATAACCAAAATCGACAAGCAGCCATCGCCAAATAAACCCTCAAACAGGCATGTTCATCTGAAGTCAGTGTACGAACCGTTTGATAGCCTTCGATAAATGCATTGAATTGATCCGAATTAAGCTGTACCGTCGGATGTTCGGTACAAAAATCATTGATCGCAATGGCAATATCAAATAATAGATCATCTTGATTCATTTCAGAAAAATCTAAAATCCCCTGTAATTGATCTCCCTCAAACAGAGTGTTATCTCGAAATAAGTCGGAATGAATCCAGCCCTTTGGCAAATCACAATGTCGCTCACGCTGTTGATTAAATAAGCGATAAACACGATCTAATAATTCTAGATCCTCTTGACTCATATAGGCTTTAAGCTGATCTGCAACACTTGTCCAATAAGCGTGGTTGCGATAACTTTGACGTTCAAATTGAACATTCTGTAAGGCTAAATGTAACTGTGCCTGTGCTTGACCAATCGCAAATATTTGCTTAAGTGTTGGTGGAATAGGATGCTTTCCCGCGATTCTTGGAGCAATTTGAGCAGGTTTATCGGCAATAATATGAATAAATTGTTCCGCATAACTTAAAGGTACAGCAACAGGAATATCTTGCTGGCCTAGATATTGTAATACTGGCGGCAATTCATTTGCGCCTTGCAAATCCAGTTCTTCAAACACCGTCAAGACGTATTGTTGATGATCCTGCGTCACTAAAAAATAATTGGTGTTTTCAATTCCTCCCTGAATGGGAATCAAGTCCATCACCTCTAATCCATAAAGCGAAGCAAATGCTTGAACTTGTTCTAAACTCAACGGCGTATAAACCGACATAGAAAACCTGCGTGCAACAATTATAAGTTTGATAGAATAGCGCTACAGTTTACCAAGATTCTGCTCTGTCTCGTGAACTTTATTGATTTTGACCAATATCGCTGGATGTCACCATGCTTGCAAAACGTATTATTCCCTGCCTTGATGTCGATAATGGCCGTGTCGTCAAAGGTGTCCAATTTTTAGATATTCGTGATGCAGGTGACCCTGTTGAAGTGGCGCGTCGCTACAATGAGCAAGGCGCTGATGAAATCACGTTTCTGGATATTACCGCAACACATCATGGGCGCGACACCACTTATCGTACTGTAGAGCGTATGGCAGAAAGCGTATTTGTGCCATTAACCGTTGGTGGCGGTGTGCGTAAAGTCGAAGATATTCGTGCGTTGCTCAATGCAGGCGCAGACAAAGTCAGTATCAACTCTGCCGCGGTGTTCAATCCTGAGTTTGTACAGGAAGCCTCTCAACGTTTTGGGGCGCAATGTATCGTAGTCGCGATTGATGCCAAAAAAACAGGCGAAAATAAATGGGAAATTTTCACCCATGGCGGTCGCAAGCCGACGGGTATTGATGCGCTTGAATGGTCGGTCAAAATGGCAGAATATGGCGCTGGCGAATTATTAGTGACCAGTATGGATGCAGATGGGACTAAAGCAGGTTATGACATTGCCCTGATGCGTGCCATTAATGATCGAGTTTCGATTCCCACCATTGCTTCTGGTGGTGTTGGAAATTTACAGCACATGGCAGATGGTATTTTACAAGGTGGCGCAGATGCCGTTCTGGCGGCCAGTATTTTCCACTTTGGACAATATACCATTCCTGAAGCCAAAACATTTTTAGCGGAACAAGGCATTGAAATGCGCCTCTAACTTCTAACACATCTCTTGAAATAATATAAGGGCAGTTCAGTTTGACTTAACTGCCCTTTATTTTTAAGCGACGGAAGTTTGCGTTTGCATCTCTTCTGCGGTCGAAGCCTCTAGCAATTTTGGCTTTTGTTCAATGTATTGGGCTGGAAAAAAGCGTTCAACGGCGGTGGTCAACTTTTCAGACCATTTTTCAGGTAATCCTAAACCTAAAGGATTGGCCTCTTTTAAATCCGCAGATGAAACAACTCGTGTTCCCAAAATATAATCAAACCATGGCCGAGTCACGCCCCAATTTGCATCCTGATTTGAGTTCATGTGATGATCATAATGCCAAGGAACACGGCGTTTTGCCCAGTCAGGTTCAAGATGGGAACGACGGTGTACATAAAAATAATTGCCTGCACTATAGCAAAATGCCAACGCCATACCTTTTGAAAATGGATAGGCAGCTGCACTTGAAACAATAGCGACTACAGCTAATGCACCAAGTTCATTACGAGTACGCCAGTGATGCAATCCTTCCACATAGCATTCGTCATGAAACTCTGTTTTGCGCACTTCGCGATGATGCGCCCAATGTGACTCCATTTGCTTTGGTGTGGGGCTAAAACGTGGCTGACCTTTTCGATGTACACCATGTAATAAATACTTGTGTGCTACCCATTCAAAGCCATTGGCTAAGACTAAACCGGCTACAAAACCTTTTATCATTTTAAATAATCCTCCCTTTTGACTTGAATATAAGAATTTTTCTATGCTATGTATTGACTCATTTTTATCATTCATTGACAAAACACGACAAAAGAGCACTAAAGGATGGCTTTAATAAAAAATTATGCGGGATCAGTCTATGGAGGGCTGGGACATTTATTAAAATTATATTGTGAATCACAACATCTTGTTGTTCCGCCGAAGCTGCTTGAAATTCAAAATCTGGAACGTTTCGATTATGTGATCTGGCGTGATTTGCTGGAACAAATTCAACAGTTACAACCGCAAACGGGTCTGGGGCTACGTATCGCAAAATATGTACAACCCAAGCACTTGGGTATTTTGGCCTATCTGGCATTATCCTGTGAAAGTCTGGGTGAAGCACTCCATCGTTATCAGGATTTTCATCGACTGGTTTATGATGGCAGTCCCTTAAAAGTTGAGTTCGTATTGCCTTATTTTTCAATCCGCTGGGAAGAGCCCGAACTGCATCCGACTCAACTGACCGATGAAATCGCGATTGCTTTAATGGTTGAATTTTTACAGCAGTTTATGTGTAAAGAAAAAATCGAGCTACATGAAGTTCATTTCATCAATTCTGCGCCCAAAGACTTACACATGTATGAGCGCTATTTTCATTGTCGAGTACGCTTTTCTCAAGCCAAGACACAAATCCTCATTCCGATAAGTGAAGCTAATAAAGTGATTGGGAATGCAGACCATACCCTACAACAATTATTGATGCGTCAAGCACAAGAACTATTACAAGAATTACCTCATTCCAATCAACTGGATCAGCGTTTACAACAAGCTATTTTGAAAGGCTTACAAAAGAATGAATATCAAATTGATCAAATCGCAGCGCAATTGGGCTTATCGGTACGTCAATTACAACGTCATTTACAACAACATAATATGACTTTTCAGCAACGAACCCAACAAATCCGCTATATGCTGGCGCTTGAATATTTAAAAGATCCTCATTTGAGCTTACAGGAAATCGCATTATTGCTCTGTTATTCAGAACAAAGTGCTTTTCAACGTGCGTTTAAACAATGGAGTGGACTGACACCACAACAATGGCGACAGCAGTACGTTCATCATTAAATTTAAATAAGACATGAAATAAAAAATTTATCTTCTTGGTTAAATTCTCAGATAGAGATAAAAATAAAACCATAATCGCATAAATATTAACCACAGCAAGCGATTTATAAGTTCAAAAACAAAAGTAAGAGAAAACAAAATGCATAAATATTTAGCAGAGTTCTTAGGTACATTCTGGCTGGTTTTCGGTGGTTGTGGCAGTGCAGTATTGGCCGCCGCATTCCCTGAACTGGGTATTGGCTTTCTAGGTGTTTCATTTGCCTTCGGATTAACTGTATTAACAGGTGCTTATGCCTTTGGGCATATTTCTGGTGCGCATTTTAATCCAGCGGTAAGTGTTGGCATGTGGGTTGGTGGGCGCTTAGATGGCAAGGAGGTCATTCCTTATATTGTTTCACAGGTCATTGGTGCGGCTGTTTCGGCGTTTGTGCTGTATATCATCGTACATGGACAAGCAGGCTTTTCAGGTACAGGTGGTTTCGCCACTAATGGTTATGCTGAGTTATCACCGAATCATTTCTCATTAGGGTCTGCATTCTTAATTGAAGTCGTACTTACCGCTTTCTTCCTGATCATTATTTTACTATCGACACATCGAAATGCGCCTGCGGGTTTTGCACCTATCGCCATTGGTTTAACTTTGACTCTCATTCACTTGATCAGTATTCCAGTCACCAATACCTCTGTAAATCCTGCACGTAGTACAGGAGTTGCTCTTTTTGCCGAAACCGCTGCTTTAAGCCAATTATGGTTATTCTGGGTTGCCCCTATTTTAGGTGCGATTGTGGGCGCGTTCATCTATAAAGTGGTGATCAAAGAAAAAGACTAAGATTTAAATGTCACAAAAAAACAGTCTTTTAAAGACTGTTTTTTTCTTCATTATAAAAACGGATTATCAATCTCTTGTTCAGTTTTGGTCTGAATTTTCTCGGGAAGTGGCTGTTTCTCAAGTTCAGTCACCATTGCATTCACCAATGCCTGTAATTGTTTTGCCAGTTGCAAGCCATGTTGATCTTTGGTGATCTGCAAATTGCCATATAAACTCACACAATCGATCTGATTTTCGAGTGTTAAGTCCTCAATACTGGATGATTCATTTCCATTCTCAAACGGTTTAAACATTTATTGACGGCTCTTTGTTGTTTTCTATCATTTGAAATTAACCTATTTTGTAATTTCTGCACGATTGATTTATCTCAAAATTTGTAAAAAATAATGCAACAGTGCATCGACCAATTGTTTGATCATCGCTTGTTTGGTGTCTTCATCAATCCCTTGGGCTTCAATAGGTACCGCTTGCTGTTTTTGCTGAGTAAATTGTTTCTGCACGGCGGTCAGGGTTTGCTGCTCAACATCTTCCGCGCACTGGCTTTCACCATCCCAATGTAAATAGCTCAATGCTTTTTGTGCTTTGACAGCATTGGCACTGAGGGGAAGTTGGTAAACATTTCGTTTTTGTTCTTCGGTTAATTGTGGAAACACGTTCATTCCAAGCTTTTCTTCAAGATAGCATACGCTGACCACCCTAACCTGTAATGAGTTATCGTTCGGCGCATAATATGCACCAATTGCCCCTGTTTTTGGTAAATAAATGATCTTATATACTGCACTTGGAACGATCACTCCCCGTCCAATCGTTTTTAATTTTTTTCCTTCAAAGACTGGTCCTGTCACCACATAAACGTCCTGTTTCTGCTTTGTCACCAATGCACGGGTGGCTTCTTCAAGTTCACGCCAAACTTGTTGATTATTTTTAGGCGCTTGCGGCACCATATTAACAAGTGAAAAACTATCGTATTGTGCTGTGGTATTACCCATATCGCCATTCGGTGCCATGTGTCCACGGTCATAACCCGAACCACGATAGTCGCTTAATAAAGCTCGATGCATGTCTGGAATTCGAGTTTCTTCATGAAAATTATCTTCGCGCTTAATTCGATTACTTAAACGTTGTGGAGTCAATTTTTCTGCTACCCAAAGCGGTGTTTTTGAAACACCTGAATACATGACATTAAAATCATGAAAACACAGGGCATAACTATTTTTTTGTAGACTGTCTTTTGCTAAAACTGGAGGAATATCGCGATAAAACTGACTGAGACACGCGCTATTATTTGAAATCGGACTTATCCATTGTGAAACTTTACCCTCACCAAAAGCAATCACAAAACTGCCTGCCGCAACTGAGCCCAAAAAAAATTTACCAATATGTTGTTTGATCCAAGAGAAATCTGAACTTGCTCGGGTCTTTCTTCGTGCCACAATCTTCTACATCAAATCAAGAGTCTAAGTAAAAGCTTAACAATTCAAGTTTTCACTGTATATTCAGTCAGATCTCATTTGATTAAAGCAACAGCACAATTTGCTTAATAAACGATCTATGCGCGTAACAGTTTGTCGTTTTATTTTTATCTTTGACCATGTGATTGGTCATGTTTCGTATATTTAATTGAAACAACAAGAATGGCTATGCGAAGGTAGGCTCACGATGAACATGAAAAATGATTAAATTTAGGAGTCTCTTATGCGCACTCAATTCATTGCTGTAGCTTTCGTAACAGCCTCATTGAGTATGACTGCTTTCGCAGAACAACCAGTTCAGGCGGGCGAAACTCTAGAAAGTTTATCCAAAGCCAAAGTGACAACGACGGTAAATGGGCAACCTGGTTCACTTGCAGATTTAGTCAACAGCGGCAAAGTTCAGCTTATTTCTGCTCAATCTAATCCAGTGCAAACTCAGCCCATGAACTCACAAGACGTTCAGGCTGTCACACCACATCAAAGTGAAATGGCAGACCCTGCTGCTACACCAGCCCCATCGATCGATCCAAATGCACCAGCGCAAGCGATGCCTGAATCTGCTCAACCAGAAGCACCTGCAATGCAAGCAGCGCCAGCAGATGTGCAGGATCAAAATAGCAATGCGGCTCCTGAGCAAATCTCAGCGCCAGTGACTCAATAACTGCTCGCTATCCAATAAAAAACCAGAGTCATTGTGACTCTGGTTTTTTATTCATCAATTTGGATTTAAATTTCAATCTGGCTACCCAGTTCTACCACACGGTTAGGTGGAATCTGATAAAAATCGCTGACAGGACTGGTATTTCGTTGCATTGAAATAAACAGTTTTTCACGCCACGGCGACATGCCATCTCCAACCGTATGAATCAATCGATCACGTGAAATGAAGAAACTGATCTGCATCATATCGAAATCAAAGCCCCATTCATCATAAGCCTGTTCGAGTGCCTGAGGAATATTGGGCTGATCTTTGAAACCGTAATACATAAAGATACGATAAAAATGATCATTCAATTTTTCAAATTTAATTCGATCCTGCTGCGCCACATAGGGAATATCCCGCGTATATACGGTCACCATGACATTCCGTTCATGCAACACTTTATTGTGCTTGATATTATGTAGCATCGCATGTGGCACAATATTCGGATTACCTGTCAGGAATATCGCTTCGCCTGGCACAAAATGCGTTTCATTACTCGAACCAATACTCTGGATAAACAGGCTCATTGGCAATGCATCTGTTTCCAGACGATGATAGACAATTTCACGACCACGTTTCCAAGTCATCAAAATCGTAAATACCACAATACCAATGACAATTGGCACCCAACCGCCTGCTAAAATCTTGAGCGAAGTTGATGCCACAAAAATACCGTCCAAGGCTAAAAATGGAATCGCAAACATCGCCACTTTCCACCACGGCCATTTCCACGCGCCATAAGCCAATACAGAAATCAAAATCGTGACGCACAGCATGGTCATAGTAACCGCCACACCATAAGCACTGGCCAGATTACTGCTGCTTTCAAATAAAATAATTAAAATAAAAACTGAGATATACAGTACCCAGTTAATAAACGGCACATAGATTTGCCCCTGCTCGACATCAGAGGTGTGAATCACACTTAAACGCGGTAAATAACGCAATTGAATGGCCTGATTGACCATTGAAAATACGCCAGTAATCACCGCTTGCGACGCAATTACCGCAGCAGCTGTAGCCAAACCAATCATCGGGTATAAAGCCCATTCGGGTACCAATAAATAGAATGGATTTGAAACCGCTGCTGGATCACGCAGTAACAATGCACCTTGACCTGCATAATTAAGTAATAAACACGGGCAAACGATAATAAACCATGCCAACCGAATAGGCAGACGACCAAAATGCCCCATATCGGCATATAGTGCTTCGCCACCAGTCATGGTTAAAACCACAGAACCCATCGCAATAAAGGCAATAAAAGGTTGGTGAATCGCAAACTCAATGGCCCATAAAGGATTTACGAACAATAGAATATGCGGTGTCTGAATAATGCTCCATAGCCCCAATAAGCCAATAGAAATAAACCAGACGAGTGTGATTGGACCAAAAAATTTCCCCATGGTCGCCGTACCATGTCGCTGTACCACAAAGAGTGCAGTCAAAATTCCTAGACCAATCGGCATCAGCCATTTATCAAATGCAGGCGTGGCAATGCTCAAACCTTCAATCGCAGAAAGTACTGAAATTGCGGGGGTAATGATACCATCTCCAAAAAATAGCGAAGCCCCGACAAAACCCAAAGCAATGAGACACATTTTCTGATTTGGAGTGAGTTCTTTTATTCTCAGTAATAATGCCAAAAGCGACATGATACCGCCTTCGCCATTATTGTCTGCACGCATCACAATGGTGACGTATTTAAAACTAATGGATAAGGTGATACACCAAAAAATCAGGGAGAGAATACCAAATACTGTCGCTTCGGAAATCGTGACATGCGCACTGGTAAAGGTTTGTGCAAATGCATAGAGTGGACTGGTTCCAATATCACCAAATACCACGCCTAACGCTGCTAGCGTAATCGCGGGCAATGCGGCTTTTTTTGCAGGACTTTGCATACTCAATCTTCAATATTTGAACAGTATTTTTGCGCCATATTAACATTAAGTTATTTTTTTTTCTGCAAATCAATTGTTTTAAGCTTGGCAGCATGTCTTTTTTTAGCTATTATCGCTCGCCTTGGTGAGGTGTCCGAGTGGCTGAAGGAGCACGCCTGGAAAGTGTGTATACGTTTACGCGTATCGAGGGTTCGAATCCCTCTCTCACCGCCAAAAT
>NZ_CP078523.1:1026856-1027029 GCF_019264745.1 Acinetobacter sp. Colony158
GCATTTGGGCATTCAGCAAAATGAAGTGCAACGTTTATATCAATTAGAACTTCCTAGTGAAATTGAGATTACCACTCCTTTTTTTACGATATTAAAGCAACATCAAATTGAAAGTTAAGATCATAAAAACTAATGCTGAATTTCCCACTTGCATTAACTCTAAGATTAGGTGC
>NZ_CP078523.1:1033189-1033276 GCF_019264745.1 Acinetobacter sp. Colony158
TTCGATAGCATCATTATTGAAGATGAATATGATGCCCAAGTTTTGGTAAAAAATACGACCGCTCCTACGCTTAAAAGTCTGGATCGA
>NZ_CP078523.1:1033698-1034003 GCF_019264745.1 Acinetobacter sp. Colony158
TTTACGTTTGGGTTTTGGTTCTATTGCTTTGGATAAAATATCTGAGGGTGTGCAGCATTTAGCCGCCGCAGTCGAAGAGTATTCTTTATATAACGGATCGAAAGATTCAAAATTAAGCTAAGAAATCATTTAAAATCAATACAATACTATTTATGACAAATTTGATTCAGTCAAAAATATATGACTAAAACCCCAAATTAATAGTGACTTTTAACGCAGTTTTTTAAGACAAAAAATAAGAACCTGATCTCAATCAGGTTCTTACTATAATTAAGCACAATATTTAGTTATATGATCTAGAACGG
>NZ_CP078523.1:1051461-1060295 GCF_019264745.1 Acinetobacter sp. Colony158
ACTAGAACGGTAAATCATCATCCAAATCAGAAGGCGCTGGTGCAGCAGGTGCTTTTGGCGCAAAACCGCCTGGATTATTATTGCCCGCATTGCCATAACCGCCAGAAGAATTATTGGCATAGTTACCCTGATTAGAGCCATTACTTTGACCATAGCCAGACTGTTGTGGAGCATTATTAAAACGTGGCTGATTAAAATCATTGCCACCGCCCATTGCCTGATCCCCTTGCTGACGAGAATCCAACATCTGCATTTGCTCACCACGAATTTCAGTGGTATAGCGTTCCTGTCCGTTTTGATCCGTCCACTGGCGAGTACGCAAAGAACCTTCAATATAAACTTTTGATCCTTTACGCAAATATTGCTGTGCAATTTCCCCTAAACGATTATGCAAGACAATACGATGCCATTCGGTTTGTTCTTTACGCTCACCTGTATTTTTATCTGTCCACGATTCACTGGTCGCAATTGAAAACTGAGTCAGCGAACCTCCATTTGGAAAAGTTTTGGTTTCTGGATCACGTCCTAAAGTACCAACTAAAATAACTTTATTCACACCACGCATTAGCTAATTTCTTCCTATGTATTTCTGTGTTTTACTTTATAAGAGTTATGCTTAAATGGCTACCTCTGAGCCTATCAAGTGCGTTAAATGTTGTCGCCCAGTATCATCAATCACCTGCTTATCAACTTTAATATACGCTACTTTTTGCTCAGCCATCACCACCACTTCTTCAATACCACGAATCGCCAATAGTTTTGAAGTCCATTCATCTGTTTGTTTTAATTCAGGTAAGGGCAATACGATTGAAGATAAATAACGAGGCTGCGCCAGACCAAAACTAATCAGCAACCAGATCATAGCAATGCCAGCCAAAATACTCCAACCAAGCGAAGTATTATGTAACATTAAAAGCTGACCACCCAGCACCCCCCCAAAAAATGCCCCTAAAAACTGGCTACTGGCATTAATCCCCATCGCGGTGGCCTTAGACTGAAGCGGCGCAGATTTGGATAACCATGAGGGTAACAGTGCTTCCATGACATTGAAGGCAATAAAAAATAAACCTAGCCCTAATAACAGAATATATTTGGACTCATAGCCAAAAATTAAAATCAGTAAACCTGCAATAATGCCCAAAATTGCTGTTAGAAAAATCCCACGCATTTTGCGATATTTTTCCGCAACAATAATACTAGGAAACGCAAAAAACAGACTAATCACCAAAAGCGGTAAATACACCATCCCGTGTTTAGCTAAAGGAATATTGGCAAACTCGATCAATTGAGATGGTACATAGATAAACATGGCTGTCAGCAGTAAATGCAGTGAAAAAACCGAAACATGCAGTCGATTTAAATCGCCCATCTGGATGACTTGTTTGAGCTGTGCCAGATAACCTTGGCGAAAATTACGATGATGTCGAGTGACTTTCGGCACCAGCATCAACATAAAAATAGCTGCAATCCCCATGATCGTGGTGACCCAAAATAAACCAGAGATGCCCACCTGACTGGTCAACCACGGCCCTAAGCTAAACGCGATAACAAAAGACAGACCAATACTCATGCCCATCACCGCCATGGCTTTAGTCCGCTGTTCTTCACGGGTAACATCGGCCAGGAGTGCCATAACCACGGCTGATACAGCTCCTGCGCCTGCAATCGCACGTCCAATAATCACGCCATAAATGGTATGAGACATTGCTGCAATGGCACCACCCAGTGCAAAAAGTACCAACCCTAAAATAATGAGGGGTTTACGGCTAAAACGGTCTGCCCAAAGGCTAAATGGAATCTGTAAAATCGCCTGACTTAGACCATAAATACCCACAGCCAAGCCAATCAACGCAGGTGTTGCATATTGGTAAGACTGACCTGCGATAGAAAACACGGGGATAATCATGAACAATCCCAACATTCGCAGGGCAAAAATACTGCTTAATGCAAAAGTTGAGCGACGTTCTATAGCATTCATCATCTTATTACGCTGAATTTAACCTGTACAAATTATAGGGTATTCACATCAAAACTTCGCTACATTCCTTCAATTTCTTGTGAACATAAAACCAAGCAGGGTGTAAAAACACCCTGCTAATTTAGTTGATTAGACTGAAAATTTGCTTAACTCGATGGTTGGTGCTTGCGATATTGAATCGAGGCAATCACCGCCCAAACAATAAATGCCACCCCAATTAAACCCGTCACCACTTCTGGAACATGGACACCCGTACCACTGGCAAGCATGATAAAAGCCAGTGCCCCAATCGCATAATGCGCACCATGCTCAAGGAAGATATAGGCATCTAGTGTGCCTTTTTCCACCAAATAGATCGTCATGGAACGCACAAAGATCGCACCAATGGCCAAGCCTAGCATAATAATTACGACATCACTGGTAATCGCAAATGCGCCAATCACACCATCGAAACTAAATGAAGCATCTAAAACTTCAAGATATAAAAATCCACCGAAACCAGCTTTTACCACTCCCGTCACTGCACCATTTTCATCATGCTTGACTGCATTACCTTCTTCATCCACTTCAGGTTCACCGCCTAGTAAGTGACTGAGTACTTGAACTCCAATATAGATTACTAAGCCCCAAATCCCCGCCATGGTCACCACCAGACGTTTTTCATCTGTCACTTGTGCAGACATGATCAGCAAGGCAATAAGCGCAATAAATACCGACATCGCAGGAACACTGGCTAAATGCGAGAGCTTGGATTCTAACCATCTAAACCAGTGAGTATCTTTGCCATCATCAAAGAAGAAGTTTAAAAAGACCATCAACAAGAATGTTCCACCAAAGGCGGCAATTTCAGGATGATGCTCCATTAAACGCTGTGAATACGTCGCAGGATCATTCAGCGCCATTTGTACTACTTCCAACATTCCCATATCGGCGGTCACCGCAACGATCACGATTGGAAAAATCAAACGCATACCAAATACGGCAACCAGAATACCCACCGTTAAAAATATCATTTTCCAGAAATGATCCCAGTTACGTAATACTGAAGCATTGACCACGGCATTATCAAAAGACAAAGACACTTCCATCACCGCTAGGATTGCAGTAATGGTTAGGGCTTTAAACATCGTCGAAATGCCCGCCTCTGGCCCATGGGTATAGCCCCAATAAGCTGACAAAGCCAAACAAATCACGGTAAAAAAAATCGAAAAACGGAAATGCTTCATGCGCGCCCTGAATCAAAAATATTAAAATTAGGATTTCGCTGCATATTATGCGCGTTTTCAGTGTGCTTGCAGATGACTTTTATCATTTTTTAGTAAAATCTTAAGGCAAAATTAATAAAGTATCTCTACGGCTACGCATAACAAAATTTTGTTATAGTCTGGGCGGATGATCTTTAGAATTTAGAGCAAAACAGATGAGTTTTACCCAGGAACTTTGGCACAATAATATTGAACTTTACCAAAAAACCTTGAATCTTCCATTTAATCAGGAGCTTGCCGCAGGAACTTTATCTGCCGATGCTTTTTGTCATTATGTGATTCAGGATGCACATTATTTATTGGCCTATGGTCGTGCTTTGGCAGTTGCCGCAGCAAAGGCTTTTGATGCAGATGATGTGATTCAGTTCGCTGAAGCGGCCAAAATCGCAATTATCGTAGAACGCAGTTTACACAATGACTTTATGCAGCATTTTGACATTAGCAAACAGCAATTTGAAAGCACGCCGCTGACACTTGCCTGTCATCACTATACTTCATTTTTAACCGCGACAGCATGGTCTGAAAGTTATCCAGTGGTCTTAGCCGCGTTGTTACCCTGTTTCTGGATTTATGCGAAAGTGGGTAAAGATATCGTAGAAAAATCAGTGGTGAATAATCCATATCAGGCTTGGATTGATACTTATTCGGCAGAAGAGTTTCACACTGCTGTGCGCAATGTGATTGCCACGGTCGATAAAGTTGCGGCGCGTTGTGACGATGACACCAAAGCCAAAATGCATGCAGCCTATACCATGGGTGCAAAACTAGAATGGTTGTTTTGGGATAGTGCTTATCAGCAACGACAATGGATGGGGCTCACACAATGACGCCTCTCTTTTAACATCGTTTGAGAATATTCCACTACATGCTGATGGAGGTATATCGCTTCGATCAGCAATTTAGAAGTTGCTCAAACTCCGGCCCCGTCTTGGAAAAAGTAACTTCTGTAATCTGATAGTCTGCAACTTGCTGAAAAGGATCTTGTTGTAGAATATGCTCAAGTTGTTCACGAGGCATGGTTTTGACCAAGATTACACCACCAGTACGTGGCTGTTTGCGCCCCGCACTAATAAAAAGACCTTCCGCAAAATATCGGTTCAACCAGTCAATATGTGGCTGGATCAATGCATCAACTTCATTGAGGGGTTTGATATAATTTAAGCTGACAATAAACATTGTATTTTCAACCTCAAGCCTTAAGCAGAATAAAAAGACGTCCAGCCATATAACAAAATTGCCGCAGCCAATACCCATGCCAATGTTGCAAAGCTGAGACACATGCTAATCGAAACCCGATCTGCAAGGTAATACACCGTTCCAAGATAAATGGCATAGGGAATCAGCGACCACAATCCAAATAACGCTGTTTTGCGCAACGCTTCAGCGCCTTGTTGCCCAAATACAATCACATGCGCAATCAGTGCAAAAGTGGGAAATAACGGAACCAAACCCGCAATATAAAACGATCGGCTTTTGGATAATAAAGAAATCAGTAATACCACAGCCGCACCTAAGGCGCATTTAAAAAACAACCCAATCATGAGACAAAGAACACTGGAACAATGCTATTGAACTTACTCCTTTTTCTCGTAAAAAAATAGAAGCCTAGCGGTATTCAACTCAAAATCTAGGATGCAATTTTACAAATTTGGCTTGCAATTTTGGTCAAGTTCAAGCATTCTTATTTGATAATGATTATTATTTACTTAACTTGAATATTTATGGCACGACCGTGTGGGAGAACATAATGCTGATAGAAACTCAAGGTAGTGAGGCGATGAATACCATGATTACCTTGCGCCAATGCTGGTATACAAACGAAGAAATTTATATCAATAAAGGCTGTTTACATTGTGGTTCAGCAGCAACCTATTTGATTTATTTTACCAACCGAAAAATACAAAAATTGATGCTGGATTTTATTGCCAGATACAATTGCAACCATCCCAAGCGTGTTGATTTGATGGATATAGAGCATTTTGAGCAAGATTATGAACAATTACTATCACAATTAGAAGCACAGGTCATCCATTACTCTTTTTCACAGCATAATCAACCCAAACGCATTGCCTTTGAACAAGTCGAGTCTATTTTTGAACGTGAGTTTGCAATGGCTTGCTAAAGAATAACAATTACAAAAACTGTCTCCCAATTGACTCCAAAGCACAGCTTAAGTTGTGCTTTTTTTTATTCGCTTGGTCCAGTTTCCATAAGATTTTTATAATAAGTACACAGCCAGTAAGCCAAGCAATGCAGGTATTGCCTGAATATAAATAATTTTGCGACTTGCTGTAAGTCCGCCATAGATCCCTGCCACCAACACACAACTCAAAAAGAAAGTGGCCAAAGGCACTGCATAACTTGCAGGAGCAAACAGTGACCAAATGAGTCCTGCGGCTAGAAAACCATTATATAAACCCTGATTTTGTGCCAGAACTTTGGTGAGTTGTGCTTTTTCTAGCGTATTCCCAAATGCCTTGAGTCCATAAGGCTGATCCCATAAAAACATTTCGAGTATCAAGATATACACATGTAACAATGCAATAAGTGTGATCAGTATTTTAGCCAACATGATGATGATCCTATTTTTTGATCAAGTTCATTTTTAGAACTCTAAATATAACGGATTTATCTTCATGTGTATAAAAGTTTATTCTGTTTGTTTTCTGCCGACACAAATTGACGCATAAAATGGTAAATTTCATGCTTGAACATTTTTCATGCGCTATCATATATACCTTTTTAAAATTCGTTTAGGATCATTTTATGAGCCAAAGTCATATCCGTATTCGAGGTGCGCGTACCCATAACTTAAAAAACGTGTCTCTCGATATTCCACGCGATAAGTTTGTGGTGATTACGGGACTCTCAGGCTCAGGTAAATCCTCTTTAGCCTTTGATACCTTATATGCTGAAGGTCAGCGTCGCTATGTCGAATCGCTATCCGCTTACGCACGTCAGTTTTTATCGCAAATGGAAAAACCTGATGTGGATGCCATTGAGGGTTTAAGTCCTGCGATTGCGATTGAACAGAAATCCACCAGCCACAATCCTCGTTCAACGGTCGGGACGATTACCGAGATTTATGACTACTTACGTCTACTCTATGCCCGTGTCGGTACGCCTTATTGTCCTGAACATGATTTACCGATGGTCGCGCAAACCGTGTCTGAAATGGTCGATGCGGTTAAGGCACTGGAAGAAGGCACAGCCTTGATGCTACTGGCGCCCGTAGTTCGCGAACGTAAAGGTGAATATTCACAACTGTTTGAACAACTGCAAGGTCAGGGGTTCGTGCGCGCACGTGTTGATGGTGAGATTGTTGATATTGATAGCCCACCAGAACTAGATAAAAAGAAAAAACATACCATTGAAGTGGTCGTGGATCGTTTTAAAGTGCGAGACGATCTGGGCAATCGGATTGCTGAATCTTTTGAAACGGCGTTGCGTTTAGGCGGGGATCTGGCCATTTTGTCGTGGATGAAAGCCGAACAACCTGATCGGGTGTTTTCCGCGAAGCATTCCTGCCCTGAATGTGATCGCGCCGTAGCCGAACTTGAACCGCGTATGTTCTCGTTTAACAATCCTTTTGGTGCCTGCCCTGTCTGTGATGGTTTGGGAACACGTAGTCATTTTAGCGCAGAAAAATTGATTCCAAGTCCAGATTTATCCTTAAGCCAAGGTGCAATTCGCGGTTGGGATCGTCAACGTCCGTATTATTATTCCATGCTACAAAAAGTCGCGGAACATTTTGGTTTTTCACTGGATGAACCGTGGAACACACTGGACAAAGACACCCAAAAGAAATTTTTATATGGCACAGGCAAAGAAAAAATTGACCTGAGTTATATCGATGAGCGAGGTCGCAAACATAATCGCGTCATTCCGTTTGAAGGCGTAATTACCCATCTGGAACGCCGTTATCGTGAAACTGAAAGTAATTATGTACGTGATGATTTGGCACAATATTTATCCAATGCTGCCTGTGATGCCTGTGGCGGTTCACGTCTGAATGAAATTTCACGCCATGTCAAAGTCAAGGATAAAACCATTGCTGACATTACCAGCATGTCGATTGGTGATGCAGAAAGCTATTATCAGGACTTAAATCTTGACGGTGCCAAAGGTGAAATTGCCGATAAAATCTTTAAAGAAATTCGTGAGCGCTTACACTTTTTGGTCAGTGTCGGACTCAATTATTTGAGTCTAGCACGTTCAGCCGAAACGCTTTCAGGTGGTGAAGCGCAGCGTATTCGTCTCGCCTCACAAATTGGCGCTGGTTTAATGGGCGTGATGTATGTACTGGATGAACCTTCCATTGGTCTACATCAACGTGATAATGATCGTTTACTACAAACCCTGATTCGCTTGCGTGATCTTGGCAATACCGTACTGGTGGTGGAGCATGATGAGGATGCGATTCGTGCTGCCGATCATATTATTGATATTGGGCCAGGTGCGGGTATACATGGCGGTGAAATCATCGCCGAAGGAACCTATCAAGAATTGGCTAATCATCCAGACTCGCTGACAGGTCAATATTTATCAGGCGCTTTAAAAATTGCAGTGCCCAAACAACGTTTGCAATCCCCTACACCTGATCAGAAAATCAAGCTTTGTGGCGCAGCAGGTCATAACCTAAAAAATGTCGATCTGACCATTCCCTTAGGCATTATGACCTGTGTCACAGGGGTTTCAGGCTCAGGTAAATCGACCTTAATTAACCGTACTTTGTTGCCATTAGCTGCAACACAATTGAATGGTGCAACCACACTCACCGCAGAAAAATTTGATTCGATTGATGGGTTGCAACATCTGGATAAAGTCGTGGATATCGATCAGAGTCCAATTGGTCGTACACCACGCTCGAATCCTGCAACCTATACGGGTTTATTTACTCCAATTCGTGAATTATTTGCGCAAACGCCTGAAGCCAAAGCACGTGGTTATGCCGCAGGACGTTTTTCATTTAACGTGAAAGGCGGTCGCTGTGAAGTGTGTGAAGGCGATGGCATGATTAAAGTCGCCATGCACTTTTTACCTGACATGTATGTGCCTTGTGATGCCTGTCATGGCAAACGCTATAATCGTGAAACGCTGGAAGTCACCTATAAAGGTAAAAATATTTCTGATGTTTTAGAGATGACAGTGGAAGATGGCGCAGAATTTTTTAATGCCATTCCTGTGATTCACCGCCGTTTGGAAACACTGACTCAAGTGGGCTTAGGTTATATTCGTTTGGGTCAGGCTGCGACCACACTTTCAGGGGGTGAAGCACAGCGAGTCAAACTGGCACGTGAATTGGCCAAACGTGATACAGGTAAAACCCTCTATGTGCTGGATGAGCCAACCACAGGTTTACATTTCCATGATATTGCCAAGCTGCTTGATATCTTGCATGAGCTACGCAACAAAGGGAATACCATTGTGGTGATTGAGCATAATCTGGATGTGATTAAAACCGCAGACTGGATTATCGACTTAGGCCCAGAAGGTGGTTCAGGCGGTGGTCAGATTATTGCTGAAGGTACACCTGAGCAAGTCCCTGAAGTTGAAATTTCGCATACAGGACGTTTTTTGAAGCCGATGTT
>NZ_CP078523.1:1061063-1061170 GCF_019264745.1 Acinetobacter sp. Colony158
ATCCCTCCACTACATTCTTGCCTTTGGCTTTGGCTCTCAATAATGCCTGATCAGCTTTTTGAAACAGATCTAGCCAGCTCAATGCACCCACGGCAACACCGATACTG
>NZ_CP078523.1:1061352-1061603 GCF_019264745.1 Acinetobacter sp. Colony158
CTCAGCCACCAGTTGAATCACCTGATCTCCGACCATATGACCGTACTCATCATTGACTCTCTTAAAATTATCAATATCAACAATCATCAAACATAGCCGTGACAAATTCTGTGGATGCTGCGATAAAATCATTAAATAGTCATCTAAGGCCAAACGATTAGATACACCTGTTAAAGCATCTGTATTTGCGATATTGCGTAACTGAAACTCGAGTGCATCGCGCTGTTGTAACATGCGTTGTAGTTTTTTAA
>NZ_CP078523.1:1061671-1062399 GCF_019264745.1 Acinetobacter sp. Colony158
TCTGATAGTTGAAGAATTTGCTGTTTCGCTTCAATCAAAGGATGAATAATGCGTCTTTGTGCATAATTCATGGTAAATAATGCGACAACAAGAGATAACAGCGACAATAATAAAGTGAGAATAAATTGTTGCTCCGCTTTTTCTTTACGTGTCTTTGCAACCTCGACACTGATATCCAAAAGATATTTTTGTAAATCGACCACTGGCGTGAATTTACTCACAATACGTTCTGTAAGTTGAGTTCCAGTCATTGAATAAGCTTCGTGGCGACGGCTTTCATCTAAAAGCTGCCCAACTAATGCAACACCTTCATCCAAAAACTCATGTTTTACTTGCTCATGCAGTTTTTCATATTCAGGGGTTTTGGCATATTGTGGCTGCAAGGTATCAATCAGGTTCCAAAGATATAATGCCTGATATTGGGTTTGCAGAGAACGAGCGCGATTATTATCGGGAATTGCTTCGCGAAAACTCACCGATGCAATCACATTAGACGCAACTCGTCCTGCCTGATCACGTAAATCTGATAACAATAAAATCATAGTGACATAATCAGAGAGCTGACTGTCTACACTATTTCTTTGAACCACAAACGCTCGCAGAATTTCACGATAACTATCCCAAGCAGCAAACATCGCCTGCACAGCATGATCATATTGAACTGAAGTACGCGAAATATCAGGAAGTAGCGCATAATCATCGACCAGATCACGCGCTATTTTTAGATC
>NZ_CP078523.1:1062452-1069798 GCF_019264745.1 Acinetobacter sp. Colony158
TAAGCAAAATCAGATTTTCGTGAATATCCTGATCTACACCTTTGCGATATCGAGCCAATGCCTGCCGATGCGAGGTTTGACTGGCATAAGGACTCGACATCAGTTTATTGGCGTATGCGCGTTCTCTTGAAATTTCATTGGCGGTATGGGTCAACAATCTTAAAAATTGAACCCCGATTAGATCCTGTTTAGATACTTGTAATGCTTGATAACTATTGATCATTAGAGGAAAACAAATACACAATAACGATAAAATAATCATCGTCATAAACATAAATAAACGCTGACGAATAGACCTGAAACCTAACTTTGGCATGTTTAAGTAAGACTCCCCAAGACTACGTCTGGTTCTATAAATCAACTGTATTATTTTCGATCTAATTGATTATATTAGCTTAAAACCAAATCAATACCTAATTTCAGTCAGATGATAATAAATCATGCTTTAATTTATTGATTTTTAGATTATAAAATAAATATTTAGACGATTGATCTCAAGACAAGAAAGCTTACAGTATTTTTTATCTTGTAGTCGATCTAACCTCAACAATCTAATCAAACTTATAAGCTTGGCAAGTTCTAAAGAAAAATGGGAGATCAAATCATTGATCTCCCATTGTTAGCTGTAAGCTTGAGAGGAAAGGACGCTTTTCCACCTCTAAGATATGTTCAATGAATCGGTTTTTATCAATAAAATCTTTATATACGACAGGATTTGAACAACTGATTCTCTAGCCATCGCCAGATGATTAAGTATGGCTCAGAGGTGTCGGCTGTAAAATCTCAATCCAGTAATCATCTGGATCTTTGATAAAGGCGACATAATTCATACGACCTTCACTGAGACGTTTTTGAAAATTCACACCCAATTGCTCAAAACGCTCACATTCCTTAACCACGTCAGGGACAGAAACACATAAGTGCCCAAAACCACCTGGTTCACTGTTGCCATTGTGATAATGGAACTCTGGATCATTTTCAGTACCATGATTTAAGGTCAATTCCAGTACCCCTGATTGACTTAATACCCACTGTTTACGTTCAATATCGTCTACAGGAATTTCATTTAAATGACGACGTACCAGATAAACAATGGTAAATGCAGCTTCATCAAATACCTGCTCATACACAGGCACGAAACCCAAAACTTTGGCATACCATTGAATCGACTCTTGCAGATTTTTCACCCGAATCATGGTGTGATTAAATACATAATCTTTGGTTTCAGGATTTTCAGAGACAGGAAGATCAAATTTGCTTAATAAATCGTGTAATGCCATGAGGGCTTACTCCAGCCAGATTTCGGAAGAGGAATCATATTAGATAGCGAAACTTTAACGCATCAACAAGCTCAAATCCAATCTGGAGCAAATCATGGTTGCATAAATATACATTTTTCTCCAAACCTATCTTCAAGATTATTTTTACAAGTGAGATGTTCAATCTTCAAACAAATACGCATTTGAGACTTGTTTTTTTCGTGGGCTTCGGTAAAATTCACGCCACGTTGCCGGCATAGCTCAGTTGGTAGAGCAACTGACTTGTAATCAGTAGGTCCACAGTTCGAATCCGTGTGCCGGCACCATTTCCCCTTCTATTGATCATAAAATTTTCTTTTTATTTTTTTATTGCACTGATTTGCATATAACGAATCATACCTTCTCTGTTCAAGTAATCACACAATTTTGCGGTTGCCTGTATTTTAAATTGCGCCAAATCCTTTTTTGTATTGGAATTTGAAGCCATAAACCGTGCAAAACCACCCAATACCGACTCAGTGATATCGACACTTTTAACTTGATAAAACCCGTGTTGTTCAAGTTGAAGCCGAGTCATGCCAAGCGTGGCGATGTGGCTCAGATTTACATCCGCAGCTTTAAGCAAATAAGAATATTTTTGTTGCTGAAATCGGGAAAGTTGCCGCCATTTCTCCGACAAAACCAAATAATGAAAACCCAAACGTCCCTGTGTTTTTAGCACGGGTTTGACTGCATTTAAAAAGCGTTGGAAGTCACTATGATAGGCGGCATCTATACACAAGATGACATCAAAAGCTTCTGGCGAATAAAGCTGATTTAAATCTAAAAATGAACCCTGCTGAATGTGCGCTAACTGCGATAAATGTTGATGAATCCGCCGAATAAGTGCTGGCTGTAACTCGAGCGCGCTAAGCTGTTGCACCTGATAATGTTCGATCCAATGTTGCAAACTCGCACCTTGACCACAGCCCAAATCCAGTAAACGGTCTTGTGCCGTTAACTGAACTGCGTTTGCCAGTTGATCTGCTAACTGGCAACATGCGGTTTTATAATCTGTTGTATTGTCCCAATATCCAAGATTACTCCATGCGAGTGTCCTTTCATCCCCCAATCGTGCGGCATCAATTGCATATTTATGAGGAAGTTTAGCCGTTAACGCATGAAGCAATTTCATCGATTTAGTAGCCGAGTTGGGGAGCAACCTCCACTTTAGGTGTTAAGCCTACAAACGGCAATGGTGCGTTAAAAATTTCAGCAATATGCATGGCCGAAGTCACCGCAGATTCTAAAATAGGTAAGCCATCGCAAGACCACGAACCACAGAAAAAGACCTTACGATTTGGCATTTTGTGGCGTTGTTGCAATTCCTTGTTTAACGCGACTGTTTTGGAGTCCACGACTGCACGGGTCAATTTCACAGTAGAAATGATTTTCTTTGGATCAATTTCAGTAACAGGTCGCCAAGTCTGGAACACTGGATTTTTACCCACCAATGTTGGTTCAACCGCATTCATCCAGACAGTAAATTGTTGACGGGTAAATTTACGATCCATCATATAGCTTAGGACTGACCAGTCTTTGCGACGTGGCGGCATCACCGATGTATCGGTATGGATCACCAGATCGCCATCTTCAAAACGAAATTGTTTTAAGATCGCAATATCATCTGCAAATTGTTCAGCATTTAAAAATTCTTCAACTTTGGAGGTTGGCGTCGCCACAATCACGCGATCATATAACCCTTGTTCACCTTGAGTATTGACCACTTTTACTTTTTCGCCCTGTTGCTCGACCTGAGTAATCGCCGAACCACTACGAATATCCACCCCATCAATCAAACGATCAACAAATGCAGGCGTTCCACCTTGCATACGCAATAAAGCATCACCATCGGTCAATTGACGCAAAAAAGTCAATAAAGGTTTTGCAGGCCATTCACCAATGGTTTTAGGATTACAGGTACAAATGGTATATAGCACGGGCATCACCGCACCATGCCAAAACACTTCTTCAATATGATTCTGATTAATAAATTCGGCTAAGGTAATATCCTGTTGTTTGGATTTAAAAAACTGATTAATCGCAGTTTTTAGCTGTAACATTCCTTTCACCAGACGCCAACCATATTGTTGAATGCCTTTTTTGTTATTGATAATCGGGAAGTTTCCAATGCGGCTGCGGTTCGTGGTTAACCAGGTTTCTGTACGGTCTTCAAATAACCAGCTACACGCCATATAGGTACGTACTGGAAACATTTTCATACCCAAATGCGTCGCCAGACTTAAAGTATTCTTCCATAAATAGGGATTCATCACACGCAAAGGAGCATCGATCACCCCGCCCTCGAACTCAATACTATAGCTATCCATTCCTCGACCTGAGAGGGCTTCAAATATCGTCACCGTATGTCCTGCATCTTTTAAAATTCTTGCGGTAGCAAGACCAGCCATTCCGCTACCGATAATTGCGATATCCAAAATTATGATCCATCAGTTGAGAATTTTTTTGATTATGACTGATCGTCATGAAAAACACCGTATTAAAATCTACCAGTTTTTCTTAAAATTCTTAGCATTTTGACTAAAAAACAATCAAATAAAAATGTGATTTACATCACACTATAATTATCAAACAAATAATTGAAATTATTGTAGTTTTAATTTTAAATTTTTCAAAAAACTGATTAAAAAAAACAAGATAAATTAACCATTCGATCAATAAAGATTTTACAGTGATCTTCAATTGCGATAGGATGAACCCATAAAAATGCAAAATAAATCACAAAAAGTTTTTATAAAAACCTTAAAATGATAATCATCACATTACAGCGAAAAAGCCCTTTATCAAGGTTGATAAAGGGCTTTCTTATTTGAAAATAATCACGGTTTAGTGGTTGAGTTGAGCCTCTGTACTAATCCGACCAAATTTTCCATTATTGAAGTCATGAATGGCTTCAATAATTTCTTTTTTACTGTTCATGACAAATGGCCCATAACCTTCAATTGGCTCATTCAAAGGCTCGCCAGTCAACACCAGAAATTTGGCATCGCTGTTGGCTGTCAGTTCAAAATCGACATCAGCCTGATCAAAAATGACCACTGAACGCTCACCCACTTCATGTGTTGCATTGATCGAGACATCACCACTCATCACCACCAACAGTGAGTTATGTCCTACAGGAACGCTGAACGTATGGGTTTTACCCGCAGTGATAAAACCATCCCAGACATTCACAGGACTAAAGGTGGTGGCAGCCCCTTGTGCAGTTTGGTACTCACCAGCCACGACGCGGATATAACTTCCTGCATCATCCAATGGAATTAATGGAATTTGATCCGATTCAATCGCCTGATATTTGGCAGGCGTCATTTTTGAATGCGCAGGTAAATTCACCCAAAGCTGTGCCATTTCAAACAAACCACCGTGCTCTGCAAACTCAGGTGAATGAAATTCTTCGTGCAGAATACCACCACCTGCCGTCATCCATTGCACATCGCCTGTTTTGATGGTTCCACCACCACCTGCTGAATCTTTATGCGTCACTTCACCTTTGTAGGCAATCGTCACTGTTTCAAAACCACGGTGCGGATGTGAGCCGACACCTCGTTGTGAATGCGTCGGTTTAAACTCATATGGTGCAGCATAGTCCAATAACAAAAATGGACTAATGGCTTGTCCAAAACGATCATAAGAAAATAGATTGTTGACTGGAAAGCCATCACCGACCCAGTGCATGTGTTTGTTTTGATAAATACCTTGAATATTCTTCATTGCCATCACTCCTCTATCAGGGCTAGCATTTGTACAAATTTTACGCCGATCCTGATGGAAGTGATACCGTCTGCATAAAACTCAGTGTCTCATATTTAAGACAATTTAAGGCTTAAAAACTAGATATTTGAAAATATTTACCGAAATTACAGAAAAATATCCTATTTTTATGATTGTTTATCTCAATAAATTTTCTTAAATGCCCATCTTCGCTCATCTAACATGGAAAACTTGGCTAGCCCATTTTTTTAAAGGCTGGCAACCCCGCTCAAGAGAGGAGATAAATCATGAGCAAACCTTATGTGCGTTTAGATAAAAATGATGCTGCGGTATTATTGGTTGATCACCAAACTGGTCTACTTTCATTGGTTCGTGATATTGATCCAGATAAATTTAAAAATAATGTGTTGGCTGTGGCTGACATTGCTCAATATTTTAATCTACCTACCATTTTAACGACCAGTTTTGAAGATGGACCTAATGGCCCGCTCGTTCCTGAATTAAAAGAATTGTTCCCAGATGCGCCATATATTGCCCGTCCAGGACAAATCAATGCATGGGACAATGAAGATTTTGTCAAAGCCGTGAAAGCCACGGGTAAAAAGCAATTGATTATTGCTGGCGTAGTCACCGAAGTATGTGTTGCATTTCCAACCCTGTCTGCACTGGCAGAAGGCTTTGAAGTCTTCGTGATTACCGATGCATCTGGTACATTTAATCATCTTACTCGCGATGCAGCGTGGGATCGTATGTCTCAGGCTGGCGCACAATTAATGACGTGGTTCGGTGCAGCAGGTGAATTACACCGCGATTGGCGCAATGACATTGACGGTCTAGGTCAGTTATTTTCAAACCATATTCCTGATTATCGTAATCTGATGACCAGTTTTGCCTTAGCACATTCTGATCATAAATGAGTTGCAACCCAACGATCGGAATAAAAATGAGACTGAGCCAATCACTCTTATTTTATTTTAGTATGTAATAAAACAAAGACGACCTGTTTGATTGAGGCCGAAACATGCATTCATTTGATGATTATTATTATTTTTATTTGGTGGTCAAACATGGTGGATTTAGTGCTGCCAGTGAAGCTGAAAATATAACCAAATCCAAGCTCAGCCGCCGCATTTTAGAGCTTGAGGATAAATTCAATGTGAATTTAATCCAGCGAACGACGCGACATTTTAAAGTCACTGCGTTAGGACAAGAGTTCTATGAAGAATGCGCCAAAGTGATTGCACAAGTAGAATGTGCCAAAAATGTATTATTACAACAACGTACTGAACCCCAAGGTCTGGTCAAAATTAGCTGTCCATTATTGATGATGCGTTTTCAGATTCGAGAACTGATCAATCATTTTCTAAAAGCTTATCCCAAAGTTGAAATCGAATTAGAGCTGACCAGCCGCCGAGTTGATGTTTTGTATGATGATATTGATATTGCGATTCGTACCAATTTTGAGATGACTGAAGATTCGAGTCTGATTGTTCGAGATGTGATTAAGACCACGCATTGTCTGGTGGCAGCCCCTGAAGTCTTACAGGGCAAACTCATCGAAAACTATCAACAACTCACAGACTTTTCATGTATTGGTTTAGGCAATCAGAAACAGGATTATGTCTGGGTTTTAAGGCATCATGAAAATAACCAACACGTTGATATTCATTTTAATCCACGTATGCGTTGCAATGATCTGGCGGGAGTGTACTACGCTGCCTGTGATGGTTTAGGAATCGCAGATTTACCCTATTTGACCGTTGAAGAAGACATTAAACAGGGAAAATTAATTCATATTTTGCCCGAGTGGGAGTCCAATGAAGGGATGGTACAACTGGTGTATGCTTCACGCAAAGGCCAGCGTCTCGTGGTTGAAAAGTTAATCGAAACACTGGTCGGTGGCATGCGCTCGCTAGGCAATATGAAAAAAGACTATCGTCTCATTTAAAATCTTATGCGTTGTTACAACTTTGATTTGCTGTATTGGCTTCCAGATTAACAATCGCTGACATACCAATCGCAATTTTATCGAGACCTTTTTGCTGCGGATCAAAGCTGATTTTGACAGGGAAACGTCGCACAATTTTTGTAAAATTTCCTGTGGCATTATCAGGCGGTAACAATGCCAGTTCTGCACCACTACTACGTGAAATACTATCAATTTTTCCACAGAACTTTTGATGAGGAATCGCGTCCAGACTAAATTCCACCCGATCTCCAGCTGCGAGTTTAGCAAGTTGTGTTTCTTTTAAATTCGCTTCAATCCAAAGCTGATGGATGGGAGCAACCACGATCAGATTTTTACCGACACTCACT
>NZ_CP078523.1:1073724-1074487 GCF_019264745.1 Acinetobacter sp. Colony158
GGAATGATGTTTACTATCACTATTTGATGCAATTGCTACTGTAGCTCCAGCAGCAGGAAGGGCTGCCCATAACCATGGTGATGCAGAGTTGTCATGATATAAAAAGATTTCAATATCATCTACATAGCTATAATTTACACCCTCAACTACAGCACCATGATTATCAATATAATTAATCCAAGATAGGGTATGGTCTTTATTTTCAAATACTAATGTATTTTTACTTGAATCACCTGAACCAGTTGAGTCAAAGAAGTCCGAGATAAGAATGACTTCACCTGTTTTTAATGTGACTTTAACATTCCGACCATCTTTTTCAATTCGACTTACATCTTTAATATCAACCTGCAATAGAACCACAGATGGCTCTGAAAGTGTCAAATTATCTTTTTGACCCTCCAAAAGAATCTCATGAGTTTTTTTTGATACAATCTTTACATTAGCCATTTAAGGTATCTCGCAAGAGTTGGCTCAATTCAAATAAACGCATTCATATTTATAGAATCTAAAATAGTTAAATCTTCAGATTAAATACGAATGCAATTCAATTGATTGACCAATAAAATAAAACTAGACTTTCATACTTTAAAATATACAAATCGTCCTATTTATTTTCTTATCATTTTGCGATCGCTTTTTTAGCATCAAAAACAATGCAAAAAAAACGCTATTAAAATAATGATATAGATCAAAAAAGAAGACACCTAAAATTAACCATTTATTTAAAATTTCGACCCATTAAAACCAACCGTTTTAATATGAT
>NZ_CP078523.1:1074613-1084988 GCF_019264745.1 Acinetobacter sp. Colony158
TAAAAATCAACACAAATCTAAAACCAATAATATATTCTAGCGACTTAACTCTAGATGACTCACTTATTAAACAATCTAAATATGATTTTATTTTTGTTTTTAAATTAGAACTTTTCTGTATTTCATTATAAAATTTTACTGATTTCCTTTTTATGATCATTATGGCTTAACAATGGCTCAACTCAAATTACGTCTTAGGTTGATGGTTGATCAAGAGATTGCTTTTGGCCCTGGAAAAGCGGACTTACTCGAAGCCATTCAAGCGACGGGTTCCATTTCTCAAGCAGCCAAAAAAATGAATATGAGCTATCGTCGCGCATGGCAACTGGTGGAAACCATGAATCAACTTTATGCTTCGGCTTTGGTTGAAACCTATAAAGGCGGTGAATCAGGTGGTGGGGCGATCGTCACCGCTTTTGGCGTTGATATTTTAAAGCAGTTTAGATATATGGAGCAGAAAGCACTGGCTGCAATCGAAGCAGACTTCCAACAGCTTTCAGGTTATTTAAAACCCTAAGCTGTTCACGTCAATTGAAGCTAAGCTAAATCGTCATCGAAAAAATCTGGTTATTCGGTATCTTACGTTTCATTCGCAAGTCAAATGCCATACAGATATTACGAACAAACGCCTTGCCTTGCTCCGTTACTTTGATATTTTTTTCACCAATGTCCAACAATTGATCTTGTTGCATTTCTTCAAGCTGTTGCAACACCTGAGGTAATTCGGCAAAGCTTTGCTTTGAATCTTGCCATGAAGTTTCAAATTGGCACATTAGATTTAAAATATGCTGGCGAATCATCAGGTCCTCTGACGTCAAAACATGTCCACGAAACACTGGAATTTCATTATTTTCCAGTCGAGCATAATAGTCTTCTAATACCTTTTCATTTTGAGCAAAGCTGTACCAGCTATCACTAATCGCAGATACACCCAAACCAATCATGACTTGGGTTTTAGATGCGGTATACCCCATAAAGTTACGATGTAACTGACCCTGTAAAAAGGACTGATACATCGGATCAGTTTTTAAGGCAAAATGATCCATCCCAATTTCGACATAACCATGATCCAGCAATTTTTGTTTGCCCGCTTCATAAAGTTTTCGTTTCACTTCATCTTTGGGCACATCATGATCTTTAAAACCACGCTGACCATTGCCTTTAATCCACGGCACATGCGCATAGCTATAAAAAGCCAAACGGTCGGGCAATAATCGATTGGTTTGGTCTATGGTATACAGCACATCGTCCAATTCCTGAAAAGGCAAACCAAAGACCAAATCATGGGAAATCGAGTCATAACCAATTTCTCTCGCCCATTGCGTCACATTGGCGACATTTTCAAACGGTTGAATGCGATGAATCGCTTTTTGAACCTTCAGACTATAATCCTGAACCCCAAAACTGACGCGACGGAATCCGAGATCATACAACGCCTGTAAATGTGCTTTGCTGGTGTTGTTCGGATGCCCCTCAAAACTAAATTCATGATGTTCAGCAATCTCAGCCTGATCCAAAATACCATGAATGAGTTGTTGTAGATGTTCGACTGAAAAAAAAGTCGGCGTTCCACCACCCAAGTGGATTTCCCGAATAATCGGTTTTTCACCCAATAACTCACAGTACAATGACCATTCTTTGAGTACCGCCGCAATATACGGCGCTTCAACTTCATGGCGTTTGGTGACTTTTTTATGGCAACCGCAAAAAGTACATAAGCTTTCGCAAAAAGGTAAATGAATGTACAGGCTGATGCCTTCACTTGCATTTGATTCAATAAAAGATTGGCGCAAAGTTTGCTGCCAAGCCTCTAGTGAGAATGTATCTTCCTGCCAATAAGGAACAGTCGGATAACTGGTATAACGAGGTCCTGGAACATTATATTTTTGAATCAAAACATTTGACATTTCAATATCCCCAAATACCTTTATCCTTTTATTATAATCCATTTAACCCTATACAAAAACCTCAAAAATAAATTAATTAAAATTAAATAACCAATAAAAACAATATCTTAATTTTAAAAAATAATCATTCTCATCCATTTCTGTTTTAAAATTAGACATTATAAAACCTATGTTTTTGGTTGGGATTAAAATAATTTATCAAATTAATTAAAATAAAAAAGGCATATTTATTTAAATAGATATGCCTTCAAAAAAGCGCGATTTAATTAAGAACTTTTTAGCTGTTTGAGTCGCTTGATACGTGGTTTATACAGCAACTGATACGTCACCGCCAAAATAAACAACCACAGTGGGCTGACATATAAGGCTTTTAAGGTATCGGGTTCCAGTGCCAAAATCACCAAGGTGAACAGCAAGAATGCCAATACCACGTAGCTCATCCAGATTCCACCTGGCATTTTAAAAGTCGACTGGGCATGTAATTCAGGTCTGAGTTTACGATAACGCAAATAGCACACCATGATCAGCCCCCAAACGCTAATAAATAAAATCACGCAGAGAGAACTGGCTAAAGTAAAGGCTTCAATGGTATTGGGTACAAAATACTGTAATGCCGCACCCGCCATAATAAACAGACAGGAAAACACCAAACCATTAGCAGGAACAGCGCGTTTGGATAACCGCGCCAATGCTTGCGGTGCCTGACCACCGCGGGATAAACCAAATAACATTCGACTGGTCGAAAATACCCCACTATTCATCGACGATGTGACTGAAGAAAGCACCACCAGATTCATAATAATCGCTGAAGTTGGAATCCCTGCATGTAAAAATAATTCAACAAATGGGCTTTTATTGGCACTGATCATATTCCACGGTGTGACTGACATTACCACCAATAATGCCAACACATAAAACAGGATAATCCGAATCGGGATTGCATTAATCGCTTTGGGTAAATTCTTTTTTGGGTCTTTGGTTTCGGCTGCTGTGGTGCCAATCAGCTCCACTCCGACAAAAGCAAACACCGCAATCTGAAAACCTGCTAAAAAGCCCTCGGTACCTTTAGGAAACATGCCACCCGAAGACCAGAGGTTACTTAAAGAAGCAACGGTACCCGTCGGTGCCTGAAAATGGCTAAATACCATAAAACCACCGATTGCAATCAATCCAAGAATCGCCAAAATCTTGATCAAAGCAAACCAGAATTCGACTTCACCAAATAAACGAACCGTCAGCAAATTCAGCGCCAATACAAACAATACACAGCCCGCACTGATCAGTGCTTGTCCCATCGGGGTAAAACTCATGCCATCGGGGAGCCAAAAACCCAGATAATTAATAATCGCCGCCAGATCGGCTATACCCACCAATACCCAGCCGAGCCAATATGTCCAGCCCAAATAGTAACCAGCGCCAGGCCCTATCAGATCATGTGCCATATCAACAAACGATTTGTAATGCAGATTCGCCAACAATAGCTCGCCCAACGCGCGCATCAGGAAGAAGAACATGACCCCAATGATCATGTAAATAAATAAAATTGAAGGTCCTGCCAATGAAATGGTTTTACCAGAACCCATAAATAGCCCAGTGCCAATCGCACCGCCAATCGCAATTAGTTGCAAGTGTCGATTGGAGAGTTTACGTTGAAGATCATGCGACGAATGTTCGTCTTCAGAATGACGTACTGTTGTCATGATTAAATATCCTTTTTAAATGTCCCTTTTTTTGATCAATTCTGTGTGACTGCCAACCAAAATAACAAGGCAGAAACCGCAGAATTGATGCCGAGTAGCATCAAAATAAAAACCAGAAGGAATCCTTTTCCGTGGCAATTCTGGTTTTAACGTTAAATATTAGGTGGGTAAAGATAAATCAATCGCTTTATTGCTGTGCAGCAATCACGGCGATTTCAATCAACCACGCGGGATTGACTAAATCTGCCTGAATCGTAGCGCGGGCAGGCGTTGCCAATCCATCTAACCACTCAATCCAAATGGCATTGACTTGAGCAAAGTCATCTAGGTTTTTAATAAAAAGCTGCGCTGAAAGCAGACGCGACTTATCACTTTTCGCCTGTGCTAACAGTTGATCGATGGTCGTCAAGATTTCACGGGTCTGACCTTCAATATCAAGCTCCGTGTTTTTGGGTACTTGTCCCGACAAATACACCACTTGATTAAAAATGGTGGCCGAACTCATCACCTGATTGCTGTTAATTCTTTCAATATTAGAGACTGACATCACTCTATCCTTATGCTTCAATAAAAAATGGAACACGTGCGGTTACACCACACATCAATTCATAACCCACGGTGTCTGAGGTCGCTGCGACTTCATCAATTGGCAAAATCGTACCCGAACGAGATTTGCCCCAAAGCACCACTTCACTGCCAATTACCGCATCTGCAATCTCGGTCACATCGACCGCCAACATATCCATACTGACCCGACCAATCGTGCGAGTGCGGATGCCATTGACCAACACAGGCGTACCCGTAGCAGAAATACGCTGATAGCCATCGGCATAACCACAGGCCACAATACCAATTTTCATGGCTTGCTCTGCCTGAAAGGTTGAGCCATAACCTACTGTTTGCATGGGCTGTAAATCTTGAATGGCAATGATTTCACTGCGCAGACTCATACTGGGTTGTAGATTCCAGTCCTGAATCGAGTGTTGGGGAAAATCAGGCGAACTGCCGTAAAGTAAAATGCCCGCACGGACTGTTTTAGAAGTCAGTTGCGAACCATGCCGCAGGATCGCAGCGCTGTTACAGATCGAACGTTCACCCGGTAAATCCTGCACTGTGTCTTCAAAGATTTTGAGCTGTGCCTCAATTCCCGATTGCCCTAGACGTTCGTCATCGGCATCAGCAAAATGCATCATATGCGTCAGGCTGTTCACGGCAGCGCAAGATTTAATTGTCTGCCACACTTCGCGGTAATGCTGTGGCTGAAAACCTAGACGATTCATACCGCTGTTCATTTTCAGAAAAATATCAAACTGAGCAGGCTCAGGATGCTGTCGCACCCATTTCGCCTGTATTTCACTATGGAGACTAAAACTGAGTTGGTAAGCTGTACAATCAAACAAATCCTGCGCCGAAAAAACACCTTCGAGCAGCAAAATTGGTCCTGTCCAACCCAAGGCGCGCAGACGTTTGGCTTCATCGATATCTAGTAAGGCAAAACCATCAGCGGTTTTCAGGGCGGGATAAACCCGTTCGATTCCATGCCCATACGCATTAGCCTTTACTACTGCAAAGACCTCATGCTGTGAGGCATGCTTTCGGGCAATGTTAAGATTATGTGCCAAAGCATTTTGATGAATGATGGCACGGATTGGACGTGGCATAGTTCTTCCCTGAACTTAAGTATTTGATCTTAAGCTGCGTGTGAATAACGCAGGATCGATAAGCCTTCGGTACTAATTTCAGGCTGATGATTGAGTACAAGGTCGCTAATCAACTTTCCTGAACCACAAGCCATCGTCCAACCCAAAGTACCGTGTCCCGTATTTAAGAACAGATTGCTAAACCGAGTCGCACCGATGATTGGGGTACTGTCTGGCGTCATTGGACGTAAACCAGTCCAGAACGATGCTTGTGCCATATCTCCGCCTGGGAACAAATCGTTCGTCACCATTTCTAAGGTGGCACGACGATCCTGATTTAACCCCAGATTGAAACCACTGAGTTCCGCCATTCCACCGACACGAATCCGCTGATCAAAACGGGTAATGGCAATTTTATAGGTTTCATCAAGCACAGTAGATTGCGGTGCAAATTCAGGCTGTGCAATTGGAATCGTCAATGAATAACCTTTGACAGGATAAACGGGTAAATTTAAATGCAGGGGTTTAAGGAAATCACGCGAATAACTCCCAAATGCCAACACATAACGATCCGCAGTTAAAACCTGACCGTTGACGCGAACGCCTTTGATTTCATCACCTTCGATCAGCAATGCTTCAACATTTTGGTTAAATTGAAATTCGACACCTAACGCTTTGGCTTTTTCTGCTAATGCATTGGTAAATAAATAACAATCACCTGTTTCATCATTGGGTAAATGTAAACCACCGACCAGCTTGTCTTTGGCATATGCCAGTGCGGGCTCAACCTTGGCTAAATCATTTTGATCAAGCAATTCATAGCTGACACCGCATTCTTTGAGGACTTCGATATCACGATGAACCGCCTCGAGCTGGGCTTCGTTACGAAACACCTGCAAGGTGCCTTTGGCACGGTTTTCATAACTGATCCCCGTGGTTTCACGTAGTTCTTTTAAACAATCGCGGCTATATTCAGCTACACGCATCATGCGTTCTTTATTTTTGGTATAGCTTTCTGGATTACAGTTTTTCAGCATTTGTGCCATCCATTGTAGTTGCCACATGCTGCCATCAATATTAATCGCAAGCGGTGCATGATGCTGAAACATCCATTTCACTGCTTTAAACGGAATCCCTGGTGCTGCCCAAGGGGTCGAATAACCTGGGGAAACTTGTCCTGCATTACCAAAACTGGTTTCTTCGGCAGGCCCAGCTTGACGATCCAGTACCGTGACTTGTGCTCCCTGTTGCGCAAGATAGTACGCACTTGCGACACCAATCACACCACTCCCTAAAACGATCACGCGCATTTTTCTTCCCTCACGCAGTCCAGTGAATTTAACTAGTATATTTTTGCTTCAATAGTTTATTTCACTGTTTTAGGCACTATAATCTAGGAAAATTGGCAGTTTTGTCGTGTAGAAATTCTAAAAAAAGGAAAAAAATAATGCGACCACTGGATCGAACTGATCGGCAGATTCTGGATATCCTGCAACGTGAAGGACGTATTGCGATCAGTGAATTGGCGTCTAGAGTCAACTTATCAACCACGCCCTGTTCAGAACGGGTCAAGCGGCTAGAACGTGAGGGCATCATCATGGGTTACTATGCACGGCTCAATCCTGCACATGTCGATCGAAATTTACTGGTATTTCTGGAAATTAAGCTTTCTGCCAAATCAGGCGATGTATTTGATCAAGTTGCCCGTGATCTGATTGAAGTACCGGAAGTGCTGGAATGTCATTTGATTTCAGGTGAATTTGATTATCTAGTCAAAGCCAGATTGAAAGAGATGAGTGCTTACCGAAAACTGCTCGGCAATATTCTCAAAAAATTGCCTGCATCGGCTTCATCGCATAGCTATGTGGTGATGGAAGAAATTAAGGAAACCTTGTATCTAGATTTATCTCAATGAAGAATTTTATTCAGATATATTCTCGTCAAAAGAGAATTTGCATACTGTTTCCGCAAATTAAGCTTCCTTTAAGTCTCAAGTTTTAAATTGAAGTCCTCAGAGCTTAAAACTTTTGCCACACTCCCCTGTGTGGTTTTTTTTGGCTAAAATTTAGAAAATTGCACTTTTTTAATGCATTTCTATCCTAAAAAAACGCATCGAAGTATAAAAAAGTTTTAACATTCACTTCAGTAATCTTTGCAAACCAAGATTAAGAATTTTTCAGTTCTAAGACTAGAAGAGCATGGCACGATACAGGTCTTACTGCTACATTAGTCAGGTTTGATGTTTGCTTAAATCTCATGCACTCGCACCAACTCCGCGCAGTTTTGGTTCAAACTGCGAAATGAAAGGATTTTTTTGATGTTTCAACATATCCCCCCATATGCAGGCGATCCGATTTTATCGCTTATGGAACAATTCAATGCCGACCCACGTCAAGGCAAAGTCAATTTAAGTATTGGTCTTTATTATAATGAAGACAGTATTGTGCCTCAGCTTGATACCATTATTGAAGCGCAAAAACGCATTGAACCCCTGCAAAGCAAAACCAAGCTATATTTGCCAATGGAAGGCTTCAAACCTTATCGTGAAGCGATTCAAGCGTTATTGTTTGGAACAAATAGCCCTGCTGTAAAAAGTGGTCGCGCTGTCACCATTCAGACTTTAGGTGGTTCAGGTGCGCTTAAGGTTGGCGCGGATTTTCTTAAAAATTATTTTCCAAATTCTGAAGTCTGGGTCAGTCAGCCGACTTGGGATAACCATGTAGCCATTTTTAATGGAGCAGGCTTTAAAACCCATTTTTATCCATATTTTGACGCCCAAACGGGTGGTGTGAATTTTGAGGGAATGCTCTCTGCCCTCAAACAACTGCCTGAACAAAGTATTGTGTTATTGCACCCATGTTGCCATAACCCAACGGGCGCAGATTTAAATCCTGCACAGTGGGATCAAGTGATTGAAGTACTGAAAGCGGGCAATCTGATTCCATTTTTAGATATTGCCTATCAAGGCTTTGGCGATGGTATGCAGCAGGATGCGTATGCGATTCGTGCGATGGATCAGGCTGGTCTGAATTTTATCGTCAGCAATTCATTCTCAAAAATTTTCTCACTTTATGGCGAACGTGTCGGTGGTCTGACTTTTGTTTGTGATGATGTTGAAGCCGCTCAAGCCACTTTTGGCCAGTTAAAAGCCACTGTACGCCGTATTTACTCTAGCCCACCAACAACTGGGGCTTGGTTGGTGGATCAGGTTCTTAACGATGCTGAGTTAAATCAACAATGGCAGGGCGAAGTTCAGCACATGCGTGAACGTATTATTAAAATGCGTCAAATCTTGCGTGACGAATTAAGCAAAGCCTTGCCAGATCGCGACTTTAACTATCTGGTCGAACAAAAAGGCATGTTTAGCTATACAGGTCTTACTGGCGAACAAGTCGACACCTTACGTGAAGACTATGCCATTTATCTGGTGCGCAGTGGCCGTATCTGTGTCGCGGGTCTCAACATGAATAATATCTATGTGGTCGCAAAAGCTGTCGCAGAAGTCTTGGCTAAAGCGCCTACACCAGCTTAAGCATTGATCCACGACGAAGCATTAAACAAAGCCTGAGATAAACATCTCGGGCTTTGTTACTTTACGTTTAAATTAACGACCATACCCTGGATCAGGGTTAGTTGGTCGGTTAAAACCTGGATCAATCTGATTTGACTGGTTATTTTCTCCCGGACGTAAACCACCATTGTTTGAGCCTGACGGATAGTTATAACCAGGATCGGGATGATCATGGGTGGTTTCCCCAGGTCGCAATCCACCATGATCATGTGCAGGTGGACGGCTAAAACCAGGGTCTGCTTGACGGCCTGATTGATTGATATGATCATCAGGCGTCACGATACAACCAGTCATTAATGTTGCAACTGCCAATGCAGCCAATATGGTCTTGATATGCATCAATCTTCTGCTCCTTAAAATAGTTGTTATCAGGTGCTTAAAGTTAGCGTGAGTTGTATGATTTAGACTTTTAAATTATGACGAATTCTAGCAAGGATAAAGTTGCAACTATGTAACCCACTAGGATGAAATCTTGCTTTTACCCCAATATTTAAGCTTAGACGTATGTCCAATTCCGACATTAAAACTATTGGTCGGATCGAGCTTTTGATAAAAGTTGGCCAATGCAGGTTTAGCGATATATAAATGTCCAACATTATGTTCTGCTGGATATTCTGCTCGACGAGCATCCAGCAATGTCCACATTTGATGTTCCATCGCTAAAGGATCAACGCCTTTTTTGACAATATAGTCCTGATGAAACACATGGCAGAAAAAATGCCCATAATACAGTTTATGTAAAATTTTCTGTTCCATGTCAGTAGGAAGTTGTTCAACCCAGTCTCGATCGTTACGGCGCAGGGCAATATCCAGTGCCACAATATCTTCTACTTCGCTACGATGGGTATCGCGATAACGTATCGCAGCCCCCGCGATGGCAAAGCGATGTAAAAAGGCTTTTCGGCCTTCCTCCTCATCACATAAAAAATAAGCCCCAGTCGCATGTACAGCAAAATATTCTTCTAAAAATTGTTCAGTCTGATCTTTACTATTGTTTTCCACTCGTAAAATCAAATGATGCTCATATTGATCGTGAAACTCTGTCATACGTTTAGGTAAATGATTCGGCAAAAAGAAAGTCAACGCTTGTAATAAATGATCCGTCAGTCCTTTAATTTTAAATTTTTCCAGAAAACCATCCACCTTATCTTTTAAAGCAAAAGCTTTCGGGACATTGGCGGTACCAAATTTTTCAATAAACAGAAACGTGTCTTTGCCATACTTCTCCCCAATCCGATACGCATCACGATGAATATATTCCCCAGCAATCGGTAAGCTCGGCAATGCAGTCAATAAATAACGGCGAATTGCCGTCAGGTCATTATGATCATTGCTGCCAATATAGAACACATCGCTTGCCACTTTTTCATACGTATCCAAACGTACTGCAAATACACAAACTTTTCCAGCCGAGCCTGAGGCTTCAAACAAACGTGAAGGATCTGCGTTAAATCGTGCTGGACTATCTGCGTCCACCTGCGTCACATCATGCGCATAACGATGATCGGATGCCTGACGCGTTGCATCATCCTGTATATCACTGACCTGATATTGCTG
>NZ_CP078523.1:1085028-1094072 GCF_019264745.1 Acinetobacter sp. Colony158
AGATCAATGCCTAAATGATTGATCAGACGTAACTGTCCCTGATCATCCACATGCGCATAGAGTGCTAGCTCAGTATAGGCTGGCCCGCGTCGTACCAATGCCCCGCCCGAATTATTACACACGCCACCTAACACCGATGCGCCAATACAGGATGAACCAATCACCGAATGTGGTTCACGCTGATAAGGCTTTAAAATCTGTTCAAGATTATCCAGCGTCGCACCCGGTAAACACACCACCTGTTTACCTTCATGAATCACCTGAATGCCTTTTAAACGACGTGTACTCATGATAATCACAGGACGGTCATAGTCTTCGCCATAAGGTGTCGAGCCGCCGGTCAGCCCCGTATTGGCCGCCTGCATAATCACAATACAATTTGCTGCAATACTGACTTGTAATACCTGCCATTGCTCTAGCAAAGTTCCTGGACAGACCACGGCCAACACTTTGCCTTCACCAAAACGTCGACCCTGACGGTATTGCCGAGTGTGTTGATCATCAGTGAGCACATAGGCTTTACCGACTAACTTTTGTAGTTGTGACAATACATTCGGATCAACATGGGACAGCATGAACATCTCCTTGCAACAACTTAAGCTTGAATCAATTTATTAACCTGTACCAGACAATCCGCATTAATATCCGCAATGCTTTTTGCCCCTGTTAAGGTCATGGCAACCCGCATTTCTTTATCAATCAGTTCCAGTAAATTGCTTACACCTTGTCCACCCGCGGCAGCAAGTGCATAAATAAAGGCTCGACCCAACATGACACTATCTGCGCCCAACGCCAGCATACGCACCACATCCAGTCCATTACGAATACCCGAATCGGCCAGAATGGTCAAATCACCTTTCACTGCATCGGCAATCGCAGGCAAGGCACGCGCTGAGGACATCACGCCATCGAGCTGACGTCCACCGTGATTGGACACCACAATCCCATCTGCACCAAAACGCACCGCATCTTTGGCATCTTCTGGGTCTAAGATGCCTTTGATCACCATTGGGCCATCCCAAAATTCACGGATCCATTCCAGATCTTTCCAAGAAATGGATGGATCAAAATTGGCACCTAACCAACCAATATAATCTTCTAGCCCAGTCGGCTTACCTAAATATTTGGAAATATTGCCCAGATCATGTGGACGTCCTAATAAACCGACATCCCATGCCCACTGCGGATGCGTCACAGCTTGCAAATAACGGCGCATGGCAGCATTGGGACCACTCATGCCTGAATGTGCATCGCGATAACGTGCGCCCGGTACAGGCATGTCCACGGTAAACACCAAGGTCGAACAACCCGCAGCTTTGGCACGTTCCAGTGCATTGCGCATAAAACCACGATCACGCAAGACATAAAGTTGAAACCACATCGGACGCTTAATGGCAGGCGTGACTTCTTCAATCGGACAGACAGACACAGTCGAAAGCGTAAAGGGAATGCCCTTTTTATCGGCTGCAACCGCAGCCTGTACTTCACCACGACGCGCATACATACCGGTTAAACCGACTGGTGACAAGGCTACAGGCATCGACAGGGTTTCATTAAACAGTTTGGTTTCCAGACTCAAACTGGACATATCGTTCAACACACGTTGTCTTAATGCAATTTGCGATAAATCTTCAACATTACGTTTCAATGTGTATTCTGCGTATGCCCCGCCATCGATGTAATGAAATAAAAAAGGTGGCAAACGACGACGCGCCGCTTCACGATAATCATTTGAAGAAGAAATAATCATGTTGGATCAATCCTGTTTAAACGTGTTGCACGTTTCTGGCGAGCTTCGTCTTCATCCAGAGAACGTACATGATCGATGACAAATTCAATATGGCCACACACTGCATCTCGTGCTGCCTGAGCATCTTTACGGTCAATGGCATCCATCACCTGAAAATGCTGATCACTGAGTAGATCGGCACTAATCGGATGTTCATAGACTTTTTTACGCCCTAAAAAGACGTTGTATTGCAGTAAATCAAATAAACTGCGCATCATTTGAATCAGCACCACATTATGCGATGCTTCGGCAATCGCCAGATGAAAATTGGCATCAGCAACTGCCGCTGCTGCGGAATCCCCATGTGCCTGATGCCGTGCTATTTCATCAAAATACTGATGGATCTTGGCGCGATCAGCGTCGGTTGAACGCAAAGCAGCATACCAAGCTGTCCCGCCTTCAAGTACCAAACGCGATTCCTGTACATCAAAACGATAATGTGGATCGTCCTGCATCAAATGGCTAATCGGTTCAACAATCAACTGCTGCGACCATGTTTCAGGTAGCTGTTGAATATAAGTACCATCGCCACGACGACTGGATAAAACTCCCAGACTAATCAATTGCTGAATCGCTTCACGTAGCGATGGACGCGAGATCCCCAAACTGGTCGCGAGTTGACGCTCGGCAGGCAAACGATCTCCTTGTTTGAGATTACGCTGCTCAATAAGCGCCTGTAACTTTTGTACCACCTGATCAGAGACTCGCATTATTTTTCCTTCAATTTCGCCTCAATCAAAACCGAATTAAGGAATCATCCAAGGTACAATATAAGCCTGTACCGTCACGATGATCCCCACAAAGATGGTAAATATGATGCTATGTTTTACGGTAAAACGGAACAAATCTGATTCTTTTCCAACTAATCCCACTGCTGCACAAGCAATAGCAATCGATTGCGGTGAAATCATTTTCCCAGTGACCCCACCACTGGTATTGGCTGCGACCAATAACACTTCTGGAATGCCAATTTGTTGTGCCGTAGTCGCCTGTAACGCAGAAAATAATGCATTGGATGAGGTATCTGATCCCGTCAGAAACACGCCCAACCAACCCAAAAATGGTGAGAAGAAGGTAAAGGCATGACCGGTATGTGACAATGCCAAGGCTAAAGTTGCGGATAGACCCGAATAGTTGGCAATAAAGGCAAAGGCCAAGACCATACCAATTGAATAAATCGGAACTTTTAGCTCATTCAAGGTTTCGCCAAAAGTCACCACGGCCTGCTTCGCATTCATTTTTAAGAAAATGACGCTCATCACTGCCGCAATAAAAATCGCAGTCCCCGTGGCTGAAAACCAGTCGAACTTATAAATCGCATCATAAGGCGTATGTTCAGTCACAATCGGGGGCATTTTTTCCACCAGACGATGCAAACCCGGCACTTCGATTTTAAAAATCCAGTGTTCGAGTGCACCGCCTTTAACAAATAGATCCTTAAACGGTTTAATACTCCACAACGTCACCATCGCCGTCAAAATCGCAAACGGAGACCATGCTTTGGCAATTTGTGCAAACGAATATTGGGTGACCGATGCCGTTTGTTGATCTAGCTTTTCTGCTTCGGCGAAACGGAAAATATACTTCGGCTGCCAGACTTTAAACAATAAAGTTAAGCTGACCAATGAGGCAATTGCCGCTGTAATATCAGGCAATTCTGGCCCAATAAAGTTTGAAGTTAAATATTGAGCAATGGCAAAAGAACCACCACCGACCAACACCGCAGGCCAAGTTTCTTTGACACCACGCCAGCCATCCATAATTGCCATGATCCAGAACAATACGATGATGACCAAAAATGGTAACTGACGACCCACCATCTGGCTGATTTCCATGGTATCCACCCCGGAGACCTGCCCTGCGACAATAATCGGAATCCCCATCGCACCAAAGGCAACAGGCGCCGTATTCACAATCAAACACAGACCCGCAGCATATAGAGGTTTAAAACCAAGCCCCATTAGTAAAGCAGCGGTAATCGCCACTGGCGCGCCAAAACCCGCAGCCCCTTCCAGAAAAGTACCAAATGCAAAGCCTACCAATAGCATTTGTAGACGTTGATCTTCAGTAATGGACAAAATACTGGAACGAATAATGTCAAACTGACCTGTTTTCACCGAAATTTTATATAGGAATACCGCGCCCAGAATAATCCATGCAATCGGCCATAATCCGTAAAAAAAACCATAAATGAGCGAAGCAAAGGCCATTGCCGCAGGCATTTGATAAAAGAACAACGCAATAGCCAATGCAATCATCACGGTTAAAGTCGCCGCGATACTGCCCTTTAAACGAAATACGGCCAACGCTAAAAAGAAAAAGATAATCGGAATCAAGGCAATCAGACTAGAAAGCCAGATATTCGCCAGTGGATCATAAACTTGCTGCCAAACATTGAGCATTGTCATCTCCTTGAAATGCTGCCAGATATTTGTTTGATGAATCATCACGATTCAGTATTTATGTTAAAATTGGTATTACCAATTTAAATTAAAAAACAAAATACAGAAGGAATTTATAAACAAATGCATCATAAATAGTCTATATCAGCATTTCAAGGGCAACTTTAAAACATTATTGGTATGACCAATAATAAAACATGATAAAATCTGGTGTTTAGCGGGCATCGTATGATTGACCTATACGACTAAAGTTTCAGCACAAGAATCCACCTTGATCATTCTCGGATTTCAAAAAATAGTGTTTGGCATAAAACGCTGTTTTAATTTTGAGTCAAATTTCGTATAAACCAGACTTTCATTAGCGTCAGTTCTGCTTTTAGATCAGTCCATCTATACAAGGATTGACGAATCATTAAGATCGGTAGATTCTTGACAGAAGATGTCAATTCATCTGTTTGGGAAAAGGAAAAAATAGGTGTTCGATTTAGACAGCCGTTTACTGAATATTTTTTATCATATTTATAAATCCAAAAGTGTTTCGATGGCAGCAGATGCGATTGGCGTGAGTCAACCCACGATTAGTAATGGCTTGGTTAAAATTCGCCAACATTTTGATGATCCGCTATTTTTACGGGTCGGAAATGAAATGATTCCAACCGAACTGGCCAAACAAATTTTCCCTTTGGTCAGTGAAGTGATCAATAAAGTCGAGAGCATTAATAATTTTAGTCTGCATTTTGAACCGTCAAAATCTGACATGATACTTACACTTGCCATGACCGATGTATCACATCTGGTACTTTTACCCAAAATTTCCAATTTTTTGGCACAAAGTGCGCCGCAAATTCGCATCAATGTCCGTCCCATCAGTCTGGAAACCAGTTACCAGATGGCCAATGGTGAGATTGATATGGCAATTGGGTTTTTACCACAACTTGAAGATGGCTTTTATCAACAAAAACTATTTTCACAGCGCTATGTGGTGATTTCACGTAAAGATCATCCACGTATTAACGCGCAGAACTTTACCATTGAAGATTATATGCGCGAACTGCATATCGATATTGATACAGGTGTGGGACATTACCAGATTGAAAATGCGTTACAAAACAGTGGTGTGAAGCGTGATATTTTGATTCGCCTACCGAGCTATCTTGGCGTCGGCTTGATGGTACAGGAAACCGATGCGATTGCGACGGTACCTTATTATTTAAGTAAAGTACTGTTATCACGTGATAATTTACAAATTCTGGATGCGCCTGTCGATTTTCCAACGTATAGCATCAAACAACACTGGCATATGTGTTGTCATCATAAAACCAGTCATCAATGGTTTCGTAAATCCTGCTATGAAATTTTTAAAAATATGTCCTGATATCAATGTCTTTAATCAACTTTTTTCATCATTGTTTAAACCCTCTTTATTTTTCTCCCATAGGAAGAAATAAAATGGGTTGATAAAAAAAGTCTAATTGAAAAGAGCTTCAATTCAATACTGTTGAATCATGTAAACCTTCTGATTTACAACTCGGATTTTAACCAAACTTCTGTATAATCATTTCACAAATTTTTAACGCTAACTATTCTAGAAATGACGACACTAACTTGCTTTAAAGCCTATGATATCCGAGGCAAACTCGACACTGAACTGAATGAAGATATTGCTTATAACATTGGTCGTGCTTATGGACAAATCTATCAACCTAAAACGATTGTGATTGGTTGCGACATTCGTTTAAGCAGCGAAGGCTTAAAACAAGCCACCATTCGCGGTTTAAATGATGCAGGCGTGAATGTACTCGATTTAGGCATGACGGGTACCGAAGAAGTTTACTTTGCTGCCTTCCATCTGGATGTACAAGGCGGTATTGAGGTTACGGCGAGCCATAACCCGATGGACTATAATGGCATGAAACTGGTACGTGAAAATGCGCGCCCGATTAGTGCTGATACAGGTTTAAAAGAGATTCAAGCTTTGGCTGAATCTGGTCAATTTACAGAGGTCGCGGTTAAAGGAACGACCAGTCACTACAACATCCTTCCTGAGTTTGTCGATCACCTGATGGGCTATATTGATCCAGCAAAGATCAAACCATTAAAACTGGTGGTCAATGCAGGCAACGGTGCGGCAGGTCACGTGATTGATACCATTGAAGAAAAATTTAAAAGTCTGAATGTACCTGTTGAATTTATTAAAATTCATCACGAAGCAGATGGCACTTTCCCAAATGGCATTCCTAACCCACTTTTGTTTGAAAACCGTGATAGCACTTGCGATGCCGTAATTGAACATCATGCAGATATGGGAATTGCCTGGGATGGCGATTTCGACCGTTGTTTTCTATTCGATGAAAAAGGTCAATTTATTGAAGGCTATTATATCGTCGGTCTGTTAGCTCAAGCCTTTTTGATCAAACAATCGGGTGAAAAAATCGTACATGATCCACGCTTGGTCTGGAACACTTTAGATATTGTGGAAAAATATCAGGGTGAAACCGTACAATCCAAATCTGGACATGCCTTTATCAAGCAAGTCATGCGCGAACACAATGCCGTCTATGGTGGTGAAATGAGTGCACACCATTACTTCCGTGACTTTGCTTATTGTGATAGTGGCATGATTCCGTGGTTACTGACCATCGCGCTGCTGTCTGAAACAGGTCAATCGCTTTCAACTTTGGTTGAGAATATGATTGCGAAGTTTCCATGTAGTGGTGAAATTAACTTCAAAGTGGCAGATACGCAAATCACCATTCAGAAACTATTTGATCATTATGCAGCGCAACATCCACAAATCGACCGTACGGATGGTGTCAGTTTAGATTTTGGTATTTGGCGTTTTAATGTACGTGCTTCCAATACCGAACCTTTACTGCGTTTGAATATCGAGAGTCGCGGTGAACAGGCTCGTCCAATGCAAGATTATGTCGATGAGTTAACAGCACTCATTCAGGCTTAAATAATCAAATTAAAATACGGCTGAGATTACTCAATCTCAGCCGTATTGTCTGGCGTTAGACTTAAACCATAAAGATAATTTTCACCCGATAAACTATCCTGATTGATATTTTTATACTGCTCTAAAAGTTGCTTGGCATCATGCTTACACTCAGAAGCAGGCATCAAAAATTTAGGGTGAATCACCTCATAACAGCCCGATAAGCGCTGCATAAAATGATAATATGGAGAAAGCAGCAATCCTGCGACCTGCAATAATTTAGGTGCCACAAAACTGCTTGGAGTCGACTCTTGCTGTAACACTTTTTTCTGAATTGGAAAATTACTCCAGAGCGCCAAAGGCGTTTGATAGTTCTTTAAAGCCGTGCGTTCTGGATCATTTTTAAAATAATCATATTCATCATAAACGCCCTGCAAATTTGGCAAATGATCGCCAAAAACCAGCACAATGGTGGGTTGTTTTAAGGTTTTCAAATATGCAGTTAATTCTGATAATTTCTGATCTGCTCGTGCAACGCCAGCCGTATACGTACTGAGTTTTCGTTGGTTGAGCTCTGAAAGCGTTTTGCTGAACTTAAATTGTTGTTTGCCATAACGATCATCATTGTACATTGGATGATTTTCAACCGTAATCGCATAAATAAACTTGGGCTGATCCCCTTGCTGTAACACTTTTTTAATATTTTCGTAAATCAGCACATCCGTCGCCCACCCGCCTGCGTTAAATATCTGAGGTCGTTTTTCTTGCGAAACCATATTCTCTAAAGAAATAAATTGTTGAAAGCCTAAAGCAGGATAGACCTTATTACGATTATAGTAGTAGCCATAATTATTGTGCATGGCAATGGTTTGATACCCCAAACCATCCAGATAAAAGGGTAACGCATAAATCGGACGTTTCACTTTAGACACATACAATAATTCATTGGGAAAAAATGCCGTGTTTAAACTGGTCAATACCTCAAATTCAACATTGGCTGTCCCACCGCCAAATGAAGGTGAAATCAATTGCGATACCTGATTTTTCTGAAAAAAAGGCAATAAATTACGCCCTAAAGCCTGATCCAGATGTCGCGGATCCCAAAAGGATTCTTGCATAATAATCACGATATTGGGTTTTATTGCATCATCAGCCAAAGTACCTTTAACTTCTGGATTTTGATGCAAAATATCCTGTATCGCCTGCTCGGACACTTGCGCACGGGGCAATAACCGATCTGTCACCTGATCGAGTATTTTAGAAATATAAAATGTACTAAAACCATAATTTTGAATTTTACGATAATCTCCAACCCAGTCATTTCGTGTATTGGGAAAATCTGCGAGTTGATTACAAATGGCGGGACGATCGTCACGCTGACAAGCCCCTGTCGGATTCATTATAAAATTGAGATATATCAAACTGCTACTGATAAAAAAGAAAATAATGGTGTTCGGAACATAACTATGTATCGTTGTTTTTTCTTCTTTTCTGATTGCGACAACCAATACCACGAGGAACAGTGCAATTAAAATGAAAAAAATCAGTTGTAATGACCATGGAGAAGCTTTCATCGCCTCTGGTAATAAAAACACGTCTTCAGGACTGAGATTGCTGAATAAATATTGTTGTTTTTTCTGATTAATAAAATTCAGAAACATCACAAAAATTTGACTTAAAATCAACGCCGTATATTGACGGCCAGTGGCGATAAAGAAAAGCTGAATAATGGCGTAATTAAATAAAACGGCAAATAGAACTTTGTTATAGCCAATGTATAAGTAAAATTTTTTAAGTGTGAATGCATCTCCCCATCCGATATAAACACCGATACAGGCAGACAAAAAAGCAACGCCAATAAACAGCAATTGCTGGCGCAAAAAGGACATAAGTTGATCTGGGAGAAATACAACAA
>NZ_CP078523.1:1094220-1094332 GCF_019264745.1 Acinetobacter sp. Colony158
TACGTAAATCTAACGTTTAAAGATTGCAAACTTTTGATAAAAAATTTAAGGTGTGACAAAGATATAAACTTGAGAAAGACAAACGAATGTTTTCTAGAAAAATACTTTTAAT
>NZ_CP078523.1:1095846-1095933 GCF_019264745.1 Acinetobacter sp. Colony158
GCGATAACCATTTGGATTTTGTTTTTGCCAATGCCAACTGTCTTTAAGCATATCTTCGAGCGTGTATTGCGCAGTCCAGCCTAACTC
>NZ_CP078523.1:1096198-1096362 GCF_019264745.1 Acinetobacter sp. Colony158
TTACCAAAAATCGCTAATTTTTCACGACGACCAACCGCTACCTGAGTCACATAAGGCATTAAGTTATTTGGAATACCCTGCGGATCTTCACCAATACGTCCACTTTTATGCGCCCCGACTGGATTAAAGTAACGCAATAAGGCAATCGACCAACGCTCATCAGC
>NZ_CP078523.1:1096471-1096692 GCF_019264745.1 Acinetobacter sp. Colony158
TCATAAACCGTTGCAGATGAGCTAAAGACTAACTTAAATACCTCTGCACGCTGCATCGCATTTACAAGATTAATACTGCCCACAATATTATTATCAAAATAAATCAAAGGAAGTTGCTGACTTTCGCCGACTGCTTTTAAACCAGCAAAATGAATGACTGCATCAATTTGATGCTGTGCAAATACTTGATCAAGCTGTTCAGCACTGCGAATATCACCTTC
>NZ_CP078523.1:1096788-1097417 GCF_019264745.1 Acinetobacter sp. Colony158
AGCATTTAGCAATTCAACACAGGTATGTGAACCAATATATCCGGCGCCACCTGTCACTAAAATATTTGCCATGTTTTATCCTAACTCTTTTTATTTCCAAGCAGCAATTCAATTAAGCCTTGCGTTGAAGCATCCAGATGTGCTGTCTGTTGTTGCTGACCATTTAAAATCGGTAGAATTTGATTGGCAATTTCCTTACCTTTTTCCACACCCCATTGGTCAAAGGGGTTAATATTCCATAATACCGATTGTACAAAGACTTTATGCTCATACAGCGCAATCAGCATGCCTAAAGTCTTTGGATTCAATTCTTGAATTAAAAATGTTGAACTCGGCTGATTACCTGCATATTGTTTATATACAGGTAAATTTTCCAATTCTTTTTGATCCAAAGCCTGATTACCAAAGGCTAAAAGTCGCGACTGTGCCAAACAGTTCGATAAAGCCAAATGATGCTGTTCAATTAACGCATCTGCATTTTCTACATAGGTAAAATGATTGGCATTATAACGCTGAATCGGTGCAATAAAATCACAACTCACCGCATGCGTTCCTTGATGCAATAACTGATAAAAAGCATGCTGCGCGTTTGGCCCTACTTCACCCCAGACAATCGGACAGGTACTCGA
>NZ_CP078523.1:1097429-1097650 GCF_019264745.1 Acinetobacter sp. Colony158
ATTATCACGTTGTACCGACTTCCCATTCGACTCCATTTCAAGCTGTTGCAGATAAGATGCAAAATATTTTAAACGACCATCATAAGGTAAGACTGCATGCGTTTGCATCTTCAAAAAATTGGTATTCCACGCACCCAATAATGCCATAATGACAGGCACATTTTCATGAAATGGGGCCTGACGAAAATGTTGATCAATCAGATAAGCACCTGCCAACAGTT
>NZ_CP078523.1:1097672-1097995 GCF_019264745.1 Acinetobacter sp. Colony158
TTTTAGYGCAATCGGTAAACCAATGCATGACCATAAGGAATATCGACCACCGACCCAATCCCACAGTAATAACTGATTGTCAGGATGAATTCCCCATTCTGTCATTTTTTCAGGTTTAGTTGACACCCCAATAAAATGACTTTTTAAGACACAATGACGATCGCCTAGGGACTTTTCCAGCCATAAACGCGCCGTTTCAGCATTAGATAGAGTATCAATCGTTCCAAAAGACTTGGATGAAATAATAAATAGCGTGGTTTCTGGGCGTAATTGATGTAATAAATCAGACAACTGACTTCCATCCATCGTCGAAACAAAATGTA
>NZ_CP078523.1:1098205-1099489 GCF_019264745.1 Acinetobacter sp. Colony158
GCACCGTATTTTTAGGTAATCGCAATGCCCAATGCATCGCAGCACGCTGCTCAGTATAATTAATGGTTTCTTCTGAAAATAAGCGTTTTATCCATTCATCCAAGTTCTTAGATTCAGCCCATGCCACTAAAGACTGTATTACCTCCTGATTGACTCGATGCTTACTAAAATCGAAAGTCAAATCATCACAACCCAATGAAAACTGCTCAAATCGATCATTTTGTTGTTCAAATAATTGATTTAGATGCATGTCTTGCATCTTCTCAGCAAGAGATTGAAGTTGTATTACTGCTGATTGTTTATTTTGCTTTGGAAATTTTTCAATATTTTCATTCATAGTCGACCAACACCTTCATAGGCGAAACCCTGAGCTTTTACAAAATCAGGATCGTAAAGATTACGTCCATCCAGAATAAGGGGATGACGCATTGTTTGCTGTAGTTTTTTATAATCAGGACTGTAATATTGTTTCCATGCGGTAATCACACAAAGTGCATCTGCATTTTGCACTACATCATAAGCATCCAGACTCAAAATCAAATCATCTCGCTCACCGTACATTTTATAAATTTCTTGTAAAGCCTGTGGATCATGCAGTTTCACCTTAGCACCTTGCGCCCATAATGCAGCCAACATTGCATGAATCGGAGAATTATGGATGCTAGAAGTATTTTCTTTAAATGCTGCACCCCAAATTGCAATCGTTTTACCTTTTAAATCAGAGTGGTAATAATTCCAGAGCTTTCGAAACAAAATTTCTTTTTGCTGCTCGTTAATTTCCCAGACCTGTTGCAACAAGCGACTTTTCGCGCCAGTCTTTGAAACTTCGCTCGACAAAGTTAAAATGTCGTGCGAGAAATTTTCACCACCAAAACCAATTCCAGCCGATAAATAGGCTGAACCAATACGGGTATCTGCGCCCATTCCCTGTTTTACATTAGCAATATCAATCCCTAATTTTTCAGCAACCAAAGCCAAATCATTCATGTAGCTAATTCGTGTTGCTAACATGCCTGAAATACTCAATTTAGTAAATTCAGCATCCAGAATCGGCATAAATAAATATTGATTTTGATAGCGAAAAAAGGGACGAAGGAGTTCTTCCATCATCAATTTGGCAGCTTCTGCCTCTGCTCCAATAATGACGTGTTTGACATTTAGAACACTATTAATCGCATTACCTTCCTGAATGACATCAGGAAAATATACCCAGTCATCATTCGGTAAAATTGCTTTAAGTTTATCCGTTCCATGCAAACCAAAAGTTGAACCATTCACCATCAA
>NZ_CP078523.1:1099645-1099825 GCF_019264745.1 Acinetobacter sp. Colony158
TAAACGACGATTCACCTCTTCATCCTGATATTGAATGTTTATAGATGTTGTGGATAAATGCGAATGTTGATAGCACCAATAGACTTGATTGCCATATTCGGCTAATAAAGCTGCCAATACGCCAGCCTGTAAGGTAGTCCCCAATATCGCAATCTTCATTGTTTATACCTAAATATTATT
>NZ_CP078523.1:1099872-1100235 GCF_019264745.1 Acinetobacter sp. Colony158
AAGATGTTCAATCCCATAATGCAACACGGCTTTTAAATAGCCCAATTTGCTGCCGCAGTCAAAGGTTTGTCCTTGCATGCGATAGGCTTCAACTTGTTCTGTTTTCTGCAACATGGCAATTGCGTCGGTGAGTTGAATTTCATTGCCCGTGCCTTTAGGTGTTTGCTCTAGTAATTGCATAATCTTGGCAGGTAATACATAACGACCAACCACTGAGAGATTGGATGGGGCAGAACCTACCGCAGGTTTTTCGACAATGCCCTGCATGATTTGGCTTTGACCTTCTGCAGGAATCAATGCAACATCCACAATGCCATATTGATCCACTAAATCATCAGACACCGCTTCAACCATAATTTGCGC
>NZ_CP078523.1:1100252-1100700 GCF_019264745.1 Acinetobacter sp. Colony158
AACGCTGAATCATACGTGTCAAATCATTTTGTTCAGATTTTGCTTTCACTAATACATCTGGCAATAAAACTACAAAATCATCATCACCAACGATGCTTTTGGCACAAAGCACTGCATGACCTAAACCTAAAGGTTGTGGCTGACGCACACTCACCACACTCACATGTGTAGGAACAATTTCAGTAATTTCTTCAAGAAGATCAAACTTTTTTTTATGTTCTAAAATGGTTTCCAGCTCAAAATTACGATCAAAATAATTCTCAATCGAGGCTTTAGAAGAATGTGTCACCAAAATAATCTGCTCAATGCCTGCAGCAACTGCTTCTCGCACCACATATTCAATCGCAGGGCGATCCACCACAGTCACCATTTCTTTTGGAATTGATTTGCTAGCAGGAAGAAAACGAGTACCCAAGCCTGCTACTGGTAAAATTGCTTTTTTGATCAT
>NZ_CP078523.1:1108465-1108848 GCF_019264745.1 Acinetobacter sp. Colony158
AACATATTTTAAATCATATAAGACATGTTTTTCTTTACCTAATTGTTTAAATTGATCAATCGTCATACTTTTAAATTGATCATGCGCCACTGCGATCACGATAGCATCATACTGACCTTGCTGTAATGTTTTAATAGGTGCTAGACCATATTCATGTTGGACTTCTGTATCATCCACCCAAGGATCATAAATATCTAAATCCAGATCATATTCTTTTAAAGCTTTGACCATATCGACAATTTTGGTATTACGGATATCAGGACAATTTTCTTTAAAACTCAGCCCCATGATGAGGATTTTTGAACCCACCACTTGTATCCGTTGTTTGACCATTTCCTTAATCAACTGGGTCGCCACATATTCGCCCATTCGATCATTTAAAC
>NZ_CP078523.1:1108862-1109501 GCF_019264745.1 Acinetobacter sp. Colony158
ATAATTTCCGGATGTAAACCAATGGATTGGGCCTTATGGGTTAAATAGTAGGGATCCACCCCAATACAATGCCCACCGACTAAACCTGGACGGAATGGTAAAAAGTTCCACTTAGTGCCTGCGGCTTTCAGCACTTCTTCAGTATCAATGTCAAGTTTATTAAAAATTAATGCCAATTCATTAATCAATGCAATATTCACATCACGCTGAGTATTTTCAATGACCTTTGCTGCTTCGGCGACTTTTATACTTGGTGCTTTGTACGTGCCTGCATCTATGATCAACTGATAAACTTGATCAATATAATCAGCGACTTCAGGCGTAGAACCCGAGGTTATTTTTAAAATATTGGTCACACGTCGTTGTTTATCACCTGGATTAATGCGTTCAGGGCTATAACCCACAAAAAAATCCTGATTAAATTTTAAGCCTGAAACCTTTTCTAAAACTGGAATACAAACCTCTTCAGTGGCTCCTGGGTAAACTGTGGATTCATAGACTACGATGTCGCCTTTTTTTAGGACTTGACCAATGGTTTCAGAAGATTTGATCAATGGGGTTAAATCAGGCTGCTTAAAATCATCAATCGGTGTAGGTACAGTCACAATAAAGAAATTGGATTGTTTTAATGTATTGTAA
>NZ_CP078523.1:1109507-1109727 GCF_019264745.1 Acinetobacter sp. Colony158
GTATAACGCAAATTGACTGCTTGTTTTAATTCTTCTGCCGAAGTTTCTAGCGTATGATCATGCCCAGCAAGCAGTTCAGCAATACGTTGTTGATTAATATCAAAACCAATGGTGGGTTTTTGCTTGCCAAACTCAACGGCTAGTGGCAGCCCAACATAACCTAGTCCAATAATTGCAATACTGAGCTGTTCAAGCTGAAACATAAGAAACCCGATAATGA
>NZ_CP078523.1:1109749-1110087 GCF_019264745.1 Acinetobacter sp. Colony158
TGTTACGAAAGTAGATCTTTACATGTTACAAAATATAGCAGATCTTACATGACGGATGTTTGAATTATACAATTTAACATTTAAAAACCTACATCTTATTTTCATTATGGTCTACAATTCTGACAGAATTTGATTCAAAGTTACAACGAATTACAAACAAAGGGTTTTGCTGTGAAGTTGAGAAGCACCTCATTTTTATTATCTATCTGTATTTTAAGCCTTTCAGGATGTGCTGTTACTTCCGGATTACAGACCTACGATCTACCAGAACAAGGTCATTTTAGAACAGACCAAGGCGCAGATGTCTCTGTTGTTCAACTTAATCAGGCGAATCTTCC
>NZ_CP078523.1:1110351-1110826 GCF_019264745.1 Acinetobacter sp. Colony158
AGCTCAATTTGCACATTATTTAAAAACCCCTGATGTTGTGGTTCGAGTGCTTTCTTACGAAGGGAATCGTTATTTTGTCAATGGTCAGGTGATGAAAAGTGGTCAATACACTTTAAATGACCAACCGATTAGTATTTATACCGCACTGGGTATGGCGGGTGGTGTCAATACCGAAACCGGTGATAATACCTCGATTCAACTGATTCGAAATGGTAAAACGTTTGATTTAAACGCAGTGAGTCTAGAAAAACAGGGCTATTCCCTACACAAACTCCTCATCCAGCCCAATGATACGATTTATGTCAACACCAAACAAAACCAGAAACTCTATGTGATGGGTGAATCGAGTAAAAGTCAGGCGCTGTCTTTACGTGATCAAGGCATGACCTTAAGCGATGTTCTCGGTGAAAGTGAAGGGATCAATCCATATTCAGCCAGCGCGGCGCGAATTTTTGTGATGCGTACCAATTTACAA
>NZ_CP078523.1:1110877-1111589 GCF_019264745.1 Acinetobacter sp. Colony158
GCGTTGGCCAATCAATTTCAAATGCAAAAAAATGATATCGTCTATATTGATGCAACTGGATTAACTCGCTGGCAGCGTATTATGAACCAGATCGTACCATTCTCTAGCGCATTGTATACCTTTGACCAATTGGGCAAAAACTAGGCGAACTCACGAATGCAAATACAAAATATCTTAGTGGTTTGTGTTGGAAATATTTGTCGTAGCCCAATGGCAGAGTATTTTTTAAAACAATCTTACCCAGCGCTTAATATAGAGTCAGCAGGAATTTCTGGCTTGATTGGCGAAGGCGCTGATGCTAAAGCGATTCAATGCATGGATGTACTCAATATTGATATGCGTCCACATGTAGCGCGTAAGCTGAATAGTGATTTAATCAAAAAAGCCGATTTAATTTTAGTGATGAGCTTAAATCAACAAAAGCATTTAGAGCAGACTTGGCCTTTTGCAAAAGGTAAAGTGTTTCGACTTGGACATTGGCAACATAAAAATGTGCCTGATCCTTATCAACACGATCAAGCGTTTTTTGATGAAACCTGCCGTAATATTCAGGCTTACGTGTCTGACTGGAAATCACATATTTAATTTTAAGTAGTTGCATACCCATGAGTCAAAATTCAACAACAACTGAAGACACCATTGATTTAAAAGAGCTATTTTTCTCTTTGATTGCGCAATGGAAAATTATCGCGCTGTGCATTATTTTGAGTTT
>NZ_CP078523.1:1111841-1112063 GCF_019264745.1 Acinetobacter sp. Colony158
ATTCAATCGACTAATTTCAGAATCAAAACGACAACTTGATTATTCTCCATCAGGCGTTTTATTGAAAGAAAAGGGACAATCTTTTTTTGTTGAAAAATTTGAGGTTCCTTTTTACTTTCTGGATAAACCTTTAGTCCTTCAATTTAAACAAAATCAGTTTAGTTTAACTTATAAAGACAATATTGTAGCGGAAGGTCGTTTAAATCAGGATAACCTTTTAAC
>NZ_CP078523.1:1112181-1122616 GCF_019264745.1 Acinetobacter sp. Colony158
GTGGCAGAAAGAGGCAAGATGACAGGTGTACTCGGTCTGACCTATCAAGGGCAGGATCAGAAGCATATTACGCAAGTTTTAAATAATATTTTGACAGTTTATCACGCGCAAAATATTGAAAGAAAATCCTTAGAATCTAAACAAACCTTGAGTTTTCTGGATAAACAATTACCTGAATTACGCAAACAATTGGAAGATTCTGAAAAGAAATTCAACCAGTTCCGTGAACAACATAATACCGTTGATGTCACTCAAGAGTCAGAATTATTGCTTAAGCAAAATATTCAACTTGAAACCATGCGAATTGAATTACAACAGAAACAAGCTGAGCTGGCTGCAAAATACACGCCTGACCATCCATTAATGGCTGAAATTAATGCGCAGGTGGCGACCGTTAATAAAAAACTGGGTGAACTGAATGGAACCTTGAAACGTTTACCAGAACTACAACGCTTATATTTACAGTTATATCGTGACGTCAAGGTCAATACTGAACTTTATACGAATTTACTTAATAGTTATCAGCAACTTAAAATTTCTGAAGCGGGTGAAATTGGTAATGTACGAATTATCGATAATGCAGTTGAGCCGATTAAACCGATTAAACCGAAAAAGCTGATCGTTCTGATTCTGTCTATTTTTGTCGGTGGTTTTATTGGGGTACTGATTGCTTTAACCCGTAATATGTTGCGTACAGGTATTAAAGATTCTGCCCAAATTGAAAATGAACTTGAACTTCCTGTATACGCTACTGTGCCTCGTTCTCCAGTACAAGAAAACCGTTTGGCTGTTTTGAAAAAGAAAAAGAATATTCCTATTCTTGCAGTTAAACACAGTGATGATGTTGCCATTGAAAGCTTACGTAGTATTCGTACTGCGATTCATTTCGCGCTTTCAGGTGCCAAAAATAATATCATTATGATCAGTGGTCCTGCGCCAGAAGTTGGTAAGTCTTTTATCTCGACCAACTTGGCAACGATTTTTGCTCAAAGTGACAAAAAAGTCTTACTGATTGATGCCGATTTACGTCGTGGTTATTTGCATAAATATTTTAATCTGGAGACTCAACCTGGTCTTACCGAATTATTAACCGATCAAGCAACTTTGACGCAAGTAACGCATTCAACTGAAGTGCCAAATTTAAGCTTTATCAGTCGTGGTAAGAGTCCGTCGAATCCCTCTGAGCTACTCAGTTCTCAAAAGTTCCAAACTTTATTGCAAGAACTTTCTCAGCACTATGATCATATTATTCTGGATACACCGCCAGTACTTGCGGTCACAGATGGTATTATTATTTCACAATATACTGGCGTAAATCTGATTGTGGCGCGTCATGCCAAGACGCAAATGAAAGAGCTTGAATTAACGCTCAATCGTTTCGAGCAGGCTGGAACCAAAGTGAATGGCTTTATTCTTAATGATATTCAGCGTTCGGCTAGCGGTAGTTATGGCTATAACTATGCTTATGCCTATAAAGCGGCCAAAGATGATTAATCATTCTTAAGCTCTGTATCGTTAAAAAATCGAATCTACGGGTTCGATTTTTTTATGCAGAATTCAGGATTGGTGTGAAATTAGATAAAAATCCTGTTATTTTTTTTATTAAACAGGATATGCTTAAGGTAGCCATGCTAAGATTGCATGCGATTGATATTTGGTTAAATAAACAACATTTGGAACACTCATGAGTAAAGCCTTACCCATTGCTGTCGCTGTAATTTTAGGCGGTGCTGCACTTATTCCCGTTTACTATGCATCTCAACATCCAGTGGCAGAGGTTGGTTCAAAGGCAGACAAGAATGCCTCGCCTGTTAAAAAAATCAGCTATGCACTGGGATATGAAGTTGCCCACCAAACGCCACCAGAACTTGATGTTAATGCCTTTGTTAGTGGGATTCGTGATGGTCATGACAAGAAACCTGCGGCTTATACTGAACAGGAACTTCAAGCTGCCTATGTAGAGTTTCAACAGCAAATGCAACAAAAACAATTGGAAGATGCGAAAAAAACCGAATCTTCTAATGCGAACTTCTTAACTGAAAATGCCAATAAAGAAGGGGTTAAGACCACTGCATCAGGCTTACAGTATAAAATTATTAAAGAAGGTACGGGTAAACAACCGACAGCGACCTCTGTCGTCAAAGTCCATTACAAAGGTCAATTGACCGATGGTAAAGTGTTTGACAGCTCTTATGATCGTGGTGAACCTGTCGAGTTTCCACTGAATAAAGTCATTCCTGGCTGGACAGAAGGTTTACAACTCCTAAAAGAAGGTGGAAAGGCAACTTTCTATATTCCTGCGCAACTGGCCTATGGTGAACAAGGTGTGCCGGGTATGATTCCACCAAATAGCACTTTAATTTTTGATGTAGAACTGTTAGAAGTTAAATAATTCGTGAGGAAGGAGAGCAGGGTCTGTTGACATTTCACAGATGCGTGCGACAGAGGATATTTTTTAGACGGTACAAGGCATGACTTATGAAATTTAGTCATTCTAAATGAATAAGGCATAACGCAGTAACGGCAAAAAAAGTCCCCGTCCCGAAGGGTTATAGCTAAAACTGCCTCAAAATTCGTTATGAAACTTGACAAGGGAGATGCCATTGCCTGCGTTTCACGCCTCGTTTGAGTTGTTTTAGCGAATAACGCAAGGCATGGCTGAAGTGTCAACAGACCCTGAATACTCTCCTCTTTTATTTTAGGAAGCACAATGAAAAAAACCAGTTTAGCACTCTTATTACTTAGCATGACGGTGACCAGTTTTGCTGCTCCTGTCACATCAAAAAGCCCACAAAAAGACCAATTGGGTTATAGCTATGGTTATGTCATGGGACGTACCAATGCAGATACGCTAAAAGATTTAAATTTAGAAACGTTTATTCAAGGTTTAAAAGAAGGTTCTACAGGCAAAGCCTCTTCTTTAAGCGATGAGGATATGGCTAAAGCCCTAAGTCAATATAAAAAACAGGTTGAATCCAAACAACTGATCGAATTTCAAAAATTAGCACAAGACAATCAAAAACAAGGCCAGACTTTTTTAACTGAAAATGCTAAAAAATCAGGGGTCATCACCACTAAATCAGGTTTACAATATCAAGTACTTCAAGCGGGTACTGGCAAATCGCCAAAAGCAAATTCAAAAGTTAAAGTGAATTATGAAGGTCGCTTACTGGACGGTACCGTATTTGATAGCTCGATCGCACGTAATCATCCTGTTGAATTTCAGCTCAGTCAAGTCATTCAAGGCTGGACAGAAGGCGTACAAACTATGAAAGAAGGCGGAAAAACGCGCTTCTTTATTCCAGCGAATCTAGCCTATGGTGATGTCGGTTCGGGCGATGCGATTGGTCCCAACAGCGTTTTAATTTTTGATATTGAACTGCTACAAGTTTTACCCTAATTTATGATCTATGCGATCTCAAAAAGCATACAATCCTTTTTTACTTAAAAACACAGTCAGATTTGGGCTGTGCTTTTTTATTCTCTATTAAAGATTTCATGACAGCAAAAACATCAAGTTCAATTTAGTAAACTTATCACTCATGGCGTAAGTCGCGTGGTCGAAATCCTGTGGCTAACAGTGCAACACCATAAGCAATCACGCCCAATACACATAAAGCAGCCACTTCAATAATCCGTATCCACTGTGACGACTGACCATCATACCAGTGCAAACCAAGCCATAATGCAGCAATCATCGCAATATTGGCAATGGCATATTGAACTGCCAGTTTTTTCCAATGCCCACCAAATCGAAAAATATTGCGTTTATGCAGATAAAAATAGAGTAATCCTGCATTCACCAATGCCGAACCAGATGAAGCCAATGCCAATGCCATATGCTCGGCATGCCAATTGATTAATTTAAAAAAGCCAATCAACACCACGTTTATAATCGCATTGGCAGCCACGGCCATCAACCCAACACGCACGGGTGTCTTGGTATCCTGCTGCGCATAAAAACCTGGGGCAAAGACTTTAATCAACATAAACGCAATCACACCACCGCTCATACACTGCAATGCCAGAGCGGTCATCTGGGTATCCCGTAGATCAAATTCGCCACGCTGGAACAATGCCTGAATAATCGGGGTAGATAACATGAAGAGCGCAATACTGGCAGGTAATCCCACCAAGACAATGACACGTGCCGCCCAATCTAGCATGCCGCGAAATTTAGCCTGATCCTGTTCTGCATGTCGTGTTGAAAGTGAAGGTAAAATTACCGTACCAATCGCCACACCAATGAGACCGAGCGGTAATTCGGTCATCCGTTCCGCACTATACAGCCATGACACTGAACCATCCTGCATAAAGGATGCCCAGATGGTATTGAGTAATAAATTGATCTGAGTGACCGATACACCAAACAAGGCAGGCAACATCAATTTCATGATGCGTTCTACCCCTTCATGTTTAAAGTCAATTTTGGGTGGAATAAGCAGTTTTTTACGCCACAGTTCAGGAATCTGCACCGCAAGCTGTAAAATACCCGCGCCCAATACAGCCCAACCCAGAGCCATAATCGGTTGTTGCATATACGGCGTCAACCACCACGCTCCCGCGATCATGGCGAGATTGAGTAACACAGGAGAAAATGCAGGTGAGGCAAACGAGCCATAGCTATTTAAAATACTACTGGCAAAAGCGGTCAACGACATAAACATCAGATATGGAATGGTCAGACGAAACAGACTCACTGCCTGATCAAATTTTTCAGGATCATGATGAAAACCGGGCGCATAAGCATAAATGATGACAGGCGCGATAATCATCGCTACTAAGGTCAATAAACTCATGACCAAAAGTAAGCAACCAAAGACTCGACTAATCAAAATCTGAACTTCGGCATGCGCCCGTCCAGTTTTATATTCAGTTAAGACTGGAATAAAGGCCTGAGAAAATGCCCCTTCAGCAAACAGTCGCCGAAAAAAATTGGGAATACGAAAGGCAACCACAAAAGTATCGAAATCCTTCCCTGCGCCAAACACATTGAGCAAGACCATATCCCGAACCAGTCCCAGTACACGAGACAACATCGTCATAGCACTGACAATAAAGGTTGATCGCCATAATGCCATCGCATCCACCCACGGCTAAATACAAAGCCGATATTGTAATGAAAGTAAAAATTTATTTCGTTGTGAAATGATGTCTAGCCTACATTTTTTTTGCATTCAACAGTCGCCGGAAATAAGGCCACTGAAAAAATGAGCCAGGATCAGTCTTACGACCACGTGCAATGTCTGAATGTCCTGCAATATGCTGCTGAATCTTGGGATAAGTTTGCTGTAAAACGGCGGTAATTTCCGCTAATACTTGATATTGTATCTCCTCAAAAGCGAGGTCATCACTGCCTTCAAGCTCTATTCCTATCGAATAATCATTGCATTCGACCTGTGCCAAATAGCTGGAACGTCCTGCATGCCAAGCCCGATCATGAAAATTGACAAACTGAATTACTTCACCAGTTCTTAAAATCAACAAATGTGCGGAAACCTGCATGCCCTCAATCGTTTGAAAATAAGGGTGAATTGACCCATCCAATTGATTTTGAAAAAACTGTTCAATATATCCGCCACCAAACTGAGACGGTGGCAAACTGATGTTATGCACCACAATCAGTTGAATTTCAGCAGATTCAGGACGCTGATTATAGTTTGGAGACGCAATCTGTCTGGCACCAATCAACTGCCCATGTTCAACTCGATATGTTGTGCTTAATGGCATGGTTAGGATGATCCCATCTGGTTTTGAATGCTTCTAGTTTAATCGACTCCTCAAAAATTAAAACGGTGTTGATGGCATATTTATGACAATCGTTTGTGAATTTTGAGAGGGACAGTGCTAATATATCGCTCAATTTTCTGGGTTAATACTGGGTATCAAGTATGAGCATTCCTCAATCTTTGCTAGAACAATCGATTCAAATCAATGTACAACAAGCACTGGCTGAAGACATTGGGGATGGCGATATTACTGCGCTATTGACACCAGAAAATGAACAGGCGACCGCAACGATTATTAGCCGTGAAAATATGGTGTTGGCAGGTCGTCCGTGGGTCGATGCACTGATTTCGCAATATGACCCAACTGTGCAAATTGTATGGTTAAAAGAAGACGGTGACTCGGTTAATGCAGGTGAGGCTTTTTTAAAACTGGCGGGTTCAGCACGTAGCCTATTAACCGTTGAACGCCCTGCGCTAAATTTTATTCAGACTTTATCTGCGGTTGCTACAAAAGCTGCTTTTTATGTAAAACAACTCGAAGGCACTCAGACCAAGTTATTAGACACGCGTAAAACCTTACCCGGCCTACGTATTGCCCAAAAATATGCGGTTGCCATTGGTGGCGGTCAAAACCATCGTTTAGGTTTATTTGATGCGTTTCTCATTAAAGAAAACCATATCATGGCCGCAGGCGGGATTGCCCAAGCGATTGCTCAGGCGCATCGCATCGCACCGAATAAACCCGTTGAAGTTGAAGTTGAAACTTGGGATGAACTCAATCAGGCACTTGAAGCTGGCGCAGATATTGTCATGTTGGATAATTTTAGCCAACAACAAATGATCGATGCGGTTAAACATGTGGCAGGTCGTTGTAAGTTAGAAGCTTCTGGTAATATTACCTTAGATAATCTACGTGAAGTCGCAAGTACTGGTGTAGATTATATTTCGATGGGTGTACTCACCAAAGATGTCAGCGCTGTTGATCTTTCGATGCGGTTTAATGCTTAAGTCTGCTCGGTTTCAATATTTGTTTTTGTGGTTTGATTTTCGATCTTGGTCGCATGCTTAGGCTGGGTCAAAGCTTCTGAAGTTTTGGCTTGAGCCTGCCATGCGGATGGATTGCGTGATGTCTCATTTGGGCGTGGATCACAGGCCATAATGGTAAATGTAATAATGGCAAACAGTACAATAAAACCTTGTAGCATATAGATTTCCCCAATTTCATAGAACGATAAAAATTATTCGCTACTTTAAAATTTAATCATGACCAACTTGAGCAGGCTTTGTTTTTAAGCTGAATCTAAAAGTTATCGTTTGTGAAATAGTTGAGGTTTGTGTAAAAAGGATGCCTGATCGCATCCTTTTTCTTCATTCATTTCCAATTCAATTAGTTTTCAATATAGCCCATATAGGGATCAGAAATTGAATCTTTCTGGGTTTCAATACGCCCTGCAAATCGGCGACTATAGCTCGGATCAACTTCCAGATAGACTGTAAAATCGTACCATCCTCCAAATTCAGTCATATCCCAAACCAATTCTTTTTCTGAGTTCGTGGTTTCAATTGACCATTGCTGATTGGGTAAATAAGCATTGGCTTTTACCTTGAGTTTACTACTCGATTGACCATCATGACGAACTTTTAAAAACAACTTGGCTTCACAGTCTTCCACACACACCCGAATCTCAGGTAAAGCTTGCTGCTGTAAACTTTGATTCAGATTGCCTGTAAATGCACGATGAAAACCATTTGGACCTAAGACCCATAAATCATAGAGACCTTGTTGCGTACTCCATTCATCCTGTAATTGCTTGCCTGCTTCGACCATATAACGGCGAGGAATCGCATCCAGATTTAAACGATCATAGACATGAAAAACTGCTGCTTGTTTACCTGTATTGGCAAATAAAAGCTGTACGCTTTGTCCCGATGGATTGACCTTGGCGCTGGTATGCAAGATATACGGTAATGCTCTGGATGGACGAATCCCCATCTCTTGCTGTGGAAAGACTTGTTGGCTCGGAACAGCAACTTGTGGCAATAGCGACTGTGCCAAGCGAATTGCATCTGCTTCAGTTTTGGCTTTTTTACCTTCAAGTTCGGGAAGCTGTGTGCTATTTGGGGTTTTAAAATCAAACGCAGTGGTTAAATCACCACAAATTGCACGACGATAAGCACTGATATTCGGCTCTTTCACACCAAAACGCTGTTCAAGAAATTGAATAATCGACGTGTGGTCAAATACCTGTGAATTGACCCAACCACCCCGACTCCACGGTGAAATCACATACATCGGCACACGAATCCCCGGCCCGTAGACTCGACCATCTGGCTTGGGTTGAGATTTGGCTGTCGCCACCGCAGGATGGCTAAAATACTCTTGTGATAGAGATTCAGCAGGCAATGTGGTTTTACCATATATCTTGCCTGTATCATCTTTAGATGGCGCACTTGGTGATGGTACGTGATCAAAGAAACCATCATTTTCATCAAAATTGATCAGTAACACGGTTTGTGACCAAATCTCAGGGTTTGCGGTAAGGGCATTGAGCACTTCCTGAATATACCACGCGCCTTGTACTGGACTAGAAGGTCCCGGATGCTCACTATAAGTGGCTGGTGCTACAAGCCAACTGACCTGCGGTAATTTCCCTGTGGCAAGATCTTGCTTAAATGTCCCTAAAAAACCACCATCTGGCATGGTATTGGCAATCCCTTTGTATAAAGGTTGAGTGCTATCAATTTTTTCATCGTAGGCAGGACTAATCAGATCATCATGACTGACAGGTTGACCTGACAACTCATTGGCACGACGATATTGCTTAAAACCCGCCAATGGATTATCCGTAAAATTATCGGGCATATTTTGATAAACTTTCCAACTAACCCCTGCTTGTTGTAAACGCTCAGGATAAGTCGTCCATTCATAACCGCTTGAAGATGCACCCAGACCATCAAATTCATTCACCACCGCAGCGACACCCGCCGCTGGGCCATTGGTACCTGTCCAGATAAACATGCGATTGGGATTGGTTCCTGCATGCATGGCACAGTGATAAGCATCACACAGCGTAAAGGCATTGGCTAAAGCAAACTGAAATTCAACCTCCTGTTTTTTATAATATCCCATGGATTGCGGTTTTTTAAATTTCACCCAGTCTCCCATGCGCCCATGATTCCAAGCATCCTGACCATCTGACCATGAATGCGGTGTACCTGAAACACGCTGAGCATTGCCTAAACGACTATCTAAATGATAAGGCAGGATTTTATTTTGCTTGGCATCATACTGTTCCCAGACTTTACGCTTTTGACTCAATGGAATGCTAAAACGATCACCAAAACCACGGACGCCTTTTAAGGTGCCAAAATAGTTATCAAAAGATCGGTTTTCCTGAGTCAAAATCACCACATGTTTAACATCCTGAATGCTACCTGTTTCTACTTTGGCATCAATGGCGAGTGCTTTCTGGATACTCAAAGGAAAACTGGATAATGCAGCAGTGCCAAATAAAGTCTTGGCAGTATTCAGTACAAAATCACGACGGTTCATTATTTAATCCTTATTTATGATTTTTATTATGGCGCACAGTGCATCGTGCAATTATTTTTAGGCGATTGTGTCGGCTGGGTCGATGATTCATCGTCCTTGCAAGCACTGAGCATGACAGTGCTAATCATGAGAAAAAAACAAAAGAATTTAGACATGGGTCTCTCCATTGAAGAATGGAGACTAGTAAAAAGCTTGAAAATTACAACAATATGATGATTTGATGTCGATTAGATGAAGACATAAAAAAACGCATCCGAAGATGCGTTTTCACTTAAAATATTTCCACTCAAGAAAAGATTACCAGCCCAATGCTTCCTGTTGTTTTTGAATCAGGGTTTGAATGCCTTTTTCAGCCACTTCCAACATGTCATTGGCTTGAGCACGAGTAAATGGTTTTTCTTCAGCTGTGCCTTGAATTTCAATAAATTCGCCCGCTTGGGTCATGACTACATTCAGATCGGTTTGGCAGTTTGAATCTTCTTCATAACAAAGATCCAGTAATACTTCATCCTGATAAATGCCCACAGAAATTGCAGCAACCAAACCTTTTAATGGATCTTGCTTGATTCTTTTCTTCTCTAGTAACACATTCATGGCATCAATTAATGCCACTGCCGCCCCCGTAATGGCTGCGGTACGTGTGCCACCATCGGCTTGAATCACATCGCAGTCGATGGTAATGGTATTTTCACCGAGTTTTTTCAAATCTACCATGGCACGGAGACTACGACCAATCAAACGCTGGATTTCTTGCGTACGGCCACTTTGTTTGCCACGTGCTGCTTCACGGTCGCTACGAGTATGGGTAGAACGTGGCAACATACCATATTCTGCGGTGACCCAACCTTGTCCCTGTCCCTTTAAAAAGCGTGGCACAGATTGATCAACGCTGGCCGTACACAACACCTTGGTATGACCAAATTCGACCAAAACCGAACCTTCAGCATAACGGGTGTAATTTCGCGTAATTTTTACATCACGTAATTGATCAAGTGCTCGTTGGTCAAGACGCATAAATCATCCTTTCATGGCTGCTCATAAGATTGCAGCATAGTATAGCAAAAGCCCCCAATAAAATTGGGCCGAATTCGGCCCAATGTGTTCTTTTTACAAAAGCATTTATTTTGCAAATGAAAAGAGATTTTTCACTTTT
>NZ_CP078523.1:1122653-1124085 GCF_019264745.1 Acinetobacter sp. Colony158
GTAATGAACATTTAGCCAAACGTACCCAAACGCTCCAGAACTGTTTCATAAAGTCCGCTTCATTATAGTTCACCCCATATTCTTGACATAATGCTTTAATTTTTGGGGCAACTTCTGAGTAGCGATTAGCCGGCATATCTGGAAATAAATGGTGCTCAATTTGGTGGCTCAAATTGCCACTTAAAATATGTAACCAGTCTGTCCCCGTAAAATTGCTCGAACCACGAATCTGACGTAAATACCACTGCGCGCGAGTTTCAGTTGCGGTGTTATCTTCTTCAAAAGTTTCAGCGTCTTCGGTGAAATGACCGTTAAAAATCACCGCAGACGACCATAAACTACGAATGATATTGGCCGCAGCATTACCCAAAAAGACAGGAATGGCATTTGGTCCAGCAATCAATGGAAAAAACACATAATCTTTACCGACCTGACGCACTACTTTTTTGCGCAATTTAGCCGAATCTTTCCAAACCTCTTTCCATGATTTGGTTTTGTATACAATGGCATCTTCTAAATGTAAATTCTGCGCCCCAACATACCATTCAAAAAACACCATTAGTTGCATTGCCATTGGAACATTCAATAAGAAGCGGGGTTCCCATTTTTGTTGTTCACTGACGCGCAATAGTCCATAACCGACATCATGATCTTTACCGACAATATTGGTATAGGTGTGATGGACATAGTTATGGGTATGTTTCCAGTCATCGCCAGTCGAAATGGTATCCCAGTCATAATTGGCACCATTTAAACTAGGATCATTCAGCCAATCAAACTGACCATGCATGACGTTATGACCGAGCTCCATATTTTCGACAATTTTGGAAATACCCAGTAGACCAGTCCCTAATAACCAAACAGGTGGAATCCAGCCACCAAACATCAACATGCTACGTGAGGCGATTTCGCTATAACGCACGAAATTACGAATTTTATAGATATATTGGGCATCAGCCTCTCCTATATTTTCCATGACTTCACGGCGAATCTGTTCAACACGGCGACCAAACTCCTCAACCTGCTCTGGGGTCAAATAGTTAGATTTGCTGTTCAACGGAAATTTTACGGACATATTCATTATTTTTCTCCGAATCTATTTAAATGGGCTGACGATTGTTAAAGATTGATCGCGACAGGACTGATGGCCTGACTGACGCATAGCTTAATTTGGGTGTTATTGCCATGATCAATTTCACCCGTCAGAATATTTTTGGTGGAACCACTGATTTTGGTACAGGTACAGGTATTACAAATTCCCATACGACAGCCATGTGCTGGACGTAAGCCCGCTTGCTCGGCACTTTCCAGTAAGTTGCTGTGGGCTTCAAATGCCTGTTGCGAACGCAAGAAAGTGACAGGTTGTGCTTCAAGGCTTTCATCTACCACGGGCTGGAAATACTCCATATGCAGACGATCACTCAAATTTAAC
>NZ_CP078523.1:1124253-1124400 GCF_019264745.1 Acinetobacter sp. Colony158
AAACCTTGTAATTCCTGATGAAATGCAGCATCACGGCTAAAATAAATCACATCAATCTGGCTCAGTTGTTGCTGAATCGCCTGCTGTAACAGCGAATAAATCGCGGTAATGCCACTGCCCGATGCAATCAATAGCACAGCAGTCTGA
>NZ_CP078523.1:1124504-1125511 GCF_019264745.1 Acinetobacter sp. Colony158
CAAATACAGATTGCCCTGCGCATCGATCTTCATTACAGAATAACTGCGTTGATAACGCACACCTGCTACAACAACGGTCACCAAAATGCTGTGGCCTGCTTTAAAATTTTGTGCTACAAAATTGCTATTCGGTTGTAAACAAATTTGATACAGCTCAGGGGTGATGGCGGTCACTGAAGTGACCTGAGCTTTGACTTTTTTCCACGTCCACATTGGGTTGACTTTTTCCAATATGAAATCGACAAAATCTTCACGAATCCATTGAGGCTGATAATTGGCTGCAATGTTCATACGTTCCTCGTTTGTATCTGGCTATTTATATGAGTGAACAAATGTTCTTTCAGTGAACATGTGTACACAGTATTCTTTTTTTTTAATTCAGTCAACAGGTGTTCACTGATTTTTTATTAATTGTTTTATTTTTTTTAAAGCAGGACAGTTTTTGTTAGACTCTTGGCTGGTTTAACATAGGTCTAATGCATGTCGATCCGGGACGAACGTAAACAACAAAGCCGTCAGGCGCTGCTGGATGCTGCATTGCAACTGAGTACTGCTGGGCGTTCATTTAGTAGTATTAGTTTGCGTGAGGTAGCACGTGAAGTGGGCTTGGTTCCTACGGCGTTTTATCGACATTTTCAGGATATGGATGCACTTGGGCAGGAACTGGTCGATCAGGTTGCATTGCATATTAAAAGCCTGATTCATCAACTTGGACAAAGTTATTTACATCAGTCCAAAGCCAATCCACAAACCAGCATTGAGTTATTTGTACAGGCGGTCAACCATAGTCCACTCGAATGGCAATTTATGATTGCAGAACGCTGGGGCGGATCGAGCACGGTACGTTATGCGATTGCCCGCGAAATTGAGGATTTGACCGAAGCCCTGACCAGCGACCTGCGTAAATTACCGACCTTTGAACACATTCAGGATAATCAGGATCTTAAAGTACTTTCTACCATCCTGATTAATATGTCATTTACGTGGGCCATGACTTGGCTCAGTCT
>NZ_CP078523.1:1125548-1125620 GCF_019264745.1 Acinetobacter sp. Colony158
CAACACGCGTTTATTGAAAGTGCATCCACACAAGTCCGTTTGATTTTCCGTGGTATCGCCAACTGGGAATAA
>NZ_CP078523.1:1125726-1126323 GCF_019264745.1 Acinetobacter sp. Colony158
GCTGTGATAGGAACTGTTATGAATCCAGATCGTCATCAACAATTTTTAATTCGCAAGGAACGCATATTAAATGTTGCCGAAAAGCTATTGCTGGAAAATAATCAGGAAATCACCCTAGATGAACTGGTCGCCGAGCTGGATATTGCCAAAGGTACGCTATATAAACATTTTAAAAGTAAAAATGAGCTGTTACTGGAATTGGTGATTGAGAATGAGAAAAAACTCTTAGATATCTCGCAAAAGCACAATAGCAACTTTAAGGAATATGCACCGATTTATATGCTGCATCATTTACTTGCGCCAGCCAGAACTATTTTGCTGCATCAGCTCGAAGAAAACCTCACCATGAGTGAGTCTAAGCTGAATCATTTGTTTAAAGAACTATATGACATTCGTCAGGAACGTATTCTGGCAATTAAAGAGATTACCGAAGCCTATTTGAAATCAGTCAATTACGACATGTCCATCCGTGATTACTTGTCTTATATCTGGTCACTGACCTATGGCGCGGCGTTACTGCTTAATTCAAGTTATTATCAACGTTCGATCGGTTCACGTCAGAAGCTGATTAATTTGTATGTCAATCAGGCACTTTCT
>NZ_CP078523.1:1126454-1126799 GCF_019264745.1 Acinetobacter sp. Colony158
CTTATTTGCCTTTACGCTCTTTTTCAATCAGATAATTGACCACTTGCGTCACTTTACCATCTTCACCCTGCACCACATATTTACCATTGACCACCACCGCAGGGACACCTGTCAACTGGTATTGCTGCGCCAATTTATTGGACTCTGCAACTTTTGCGGTAATTGGGAAGGAATTAAACATGCTATTAAACTTCTGTTCTGGAACGCCATAACCTGCATAAAACTTAGCTAAAGAAGCCTGATCAAAAATTTGTTGGTTTTGTGCATGAATCGCGTGGAACAATGGTAAATGCGTTTTTTTACGCACACCTAAAGCTTCTGAAACATAATAAGCACGTGCGCCTT
>NZ_CP078523.1:1126954-1127547 GCF_019264745.1 Acinetobacter sp. Colony158
ACTTTGCCCGGATTGGCAACCACGGAGTAATCTTTGCCTGCCACAAAGTCAGCAGCCATTGCAGTTCCAGAAACTGCCATCATTGCGGCACAAAGACCACCAAAAACAAACTTTTTCATTACGTGTTTTTTCCTCTAAATCATTCTGTTGAGTGTATGCCTTAAATATAGAACAAATATGCCAAATTCGTTTTGCTTGTGTGAAGATTTTTAGCATATCTTTGAGCAAGCAGATCACTTTTTTCAGATTTGTGGTTACACTAACCCTAGTAAACCAAACTTAACGATTGATGAAAACACAAATAAAAGAGGTGACACCATGTCGCAACTGAATGTTGATCCACAAGAAATTGCAAAATTTGAAGCACTCGCAGCCAAATGGTGGGATCAGCATTCCGAATTTCGTCCTTTACACCAGATTAATCCATTACGTTTGAACTGGATTGATGAACATACTGGTGGCATTGCAGGCAAGAAAGTGCTGGATGTCGGTTGTGGCGGTGGTATTTTGGCTGAAAGTATGGCGCGACGCGGCGCAAATGTACTCGGTATTGATATGGGTGAAGCACCGCTGAATGTCGCACGTTTGCACGC
>NZ_CP078523.1:1127565-1128134 GCF_019264745.1 Acinetobacter sp. Colony158
GAATATCGAATATCGCCAGATTCCGGTCGAACAATTGGCTCAAGAGCAAGCAGGACAATACGATGTGGTGACCTGTATGGAAATGATGGAACATGTGCCTGATCCAGCTTCAATTGTGAAGGCCTGTCAAACGCTGGTGAAGCCGGGCGGACACGTATTTTTCTCGACCATTAACCGTAACCCTAAATCGTATTTGTTTGCCATTATTGGAGCAGAATATGTTTTACGTCTGTTGCCAAAAGGCACCCATGATTATCACAAGTTTATTCGTCCCTCTGAAATGGCGCAGGACATCCGTGAAGCAGGTCTGACTTTAAAAGAAATGACAGGCTTACATTATAATCCATTGACCAAACATTACTGGCTAGCACCAAACGTCGATGTCAACTATATGGTACATACTGTGAAGGCTGCTACAGTATGAGTGCAGCGATGAAAGCGGTTCTATTTGATCTCGACGGTACTTTAATCGACACTGCGGCAGATTTTATTCGCATTATTCAAGCCATGTGCCGTGAAGAGCAACGCCCAGTCGTTGAGGCTGATCTGATTCGTACTCAGGTATCTGA
>NZ_CP078523.1:1128177-1158414 GCF_019264745.1 Acinetobacter sp. Colony158
CTAGATGATCCTGTGTTTTTACAGCATCGCCAGCGTTTTCTGGATCTTTATGCCGAGCAGATTGTCGTCGATACTGACTTATTTTCAGGCATGTATCCATTGCTTGAAGAACTGGAAGCRGCKAAAATTCCGTGGGGCATTGTCACCAATAAACCACGTGGTTTAAGTGAGCTGTTACTGGCTGAACTCAATTTAACTGAACGTTGCAGTGTACTGGTGTGCCCTGAAGATGTCAGCAAGACCAAGCCTGACCCTGAGCCGATGTATCTGGCTGCCAGACAGTTAAATTTGCCTAGCGAACACATCATTTATGTGGGCGATCATCCACGTGATATCGATGCAGGTCGCGCCGCCAAGATGTATACGATTTTGGCCGCCTATGGGTATTTGCCACTGGAATATCAGGATGATCTCGAAGCATGGCAAGCGAATGCCATCGTGCAGGATGTTACTGAATTACACTGCATGTTACGCCAATTACTACAGTTAAGTTCACAAAAACCCGTTAGCATGTGAGCAGTATCATTATAATTTGAATCAAATTTTAGGGAGGTTCACCATGAAATATTCAGAATATCAGCCTCGTACCGATTTATTAAAAGACCGTATTATTTTAATTACAGGTGCGGGTGATGGCATTGGTCGTGCTGCCGCCATGAGCTACGCGCTACATGGCGCAACTGTGGTATTACATGGTCGAACCCTGAATAAACTCGAAGTGATTTATGATGAAATTGAAAGTCTAGGTGCGCCACAACCTGCGATTTTACCGCTACAACTTTCCAGTGCGTCGGTACGTGATTATGAGTTGTTGGTGAATACCCTTGAGTCGCAATTTGGTCGTCTGGATGGGATTTTGCATAATGCGGGAATGTTAGGTGAACGTGTTCCTCTAGCCGATTATTCACCCCAAATCTGGGATGATGTCATGGCCGTCAATGTACGTGCGCCCTTTATGCTGACTCAGGCTTTATTACCACTTTTACAAAAGTCAGAACATGCTTCGGTGGTATTTACCAGTTCTGGAGTCGGACGTGAAGCACGAGCGCTCTGGGGAGCTTATTCTGTTTCCAAAGTCGCCATCGAAACGGTCAGTAAAATTTTTGCCGCAGAGCATATCCATCCCAATATTCGTTTTAATTGTATTAATCCGGGTGCAACCCGCACCGCCATGCGTGCAAAAGCTTATCCAGATGAAGATCCATTAAGCTTGCCTACTCCAGAATCGATTATGCCTGCTTATTTATACCTGATGGGTGATGATAGTTTGCATCTGGATGGTCAAAGTATCGATGCGCAAGACTAAACCTACTCTTACAGAAAAAGATCAGCATTCTTCGGGATGCTTTTTTCTAACACAATAATCGTATTTTTAAATTAAAATAAGAAAATTATTCGTTTTTACAAATTATACAACCCCATTTAAACTGCCTTCATATTTTCATTGATCCTTAAGGAGAACAGTCATGCGGGATTCCATTCATAAGAAACAAATTATTCAATCGATTCGTCATTTACAACTTTCAGAAACCCTTGTGATTGCACTAGATGATGCTCAACAGGCAACAGACATCATCGTCATGCTAGATTCCTTGCAGCGTTTTTCTGAACAATGGCATTAAACCCGTTTCACTTCGCTAAGGATGTGAAACGTATGGAAAATTCGCTTTGAAATACATTACTCAAGCTCTGTTATTGCTATATCTGCTATTTATAGATGTATTAAGCTTCAAATCCCTCAGACTTAAGACTTATCCGACTGGACAAAACAAATTAAAACAGTGCAAAATGCCTAGGCAAAAAGATCAGTCTTATCTTCATATTTTTAATTGAATTATTGCGCAATCTTCACAGTTTCTCTGCATTTTTTTTGTACATTAAAACCATGAAAAAGAAGTACGTCACCGAGGAAGCATGATGAAAAAGATTTTGACAGTTCTGGCATTATCTTTGACTGCACTAATGAGTACGGTTGCAGTGGCTGGACCGTATTTTGATCGCGATAATAGCCATGATTTTCCTCAGGCACGTAAAGAGCGTGGTTATGATCGCAATCATAATGATGACAATGAACAGATGCGCTCAGAACAACGCCGTATGCGTGAAGAACGTGGCGTACAACGCTTAAAACAGCATCGCTGGCAAGCTGGTTATGTCATGCCTCAACACTATCGCAGCAATGGCTATAAAGTTGAATATCGGGATCATAATCTGCCGAAACCTGACCGAAATCAGCAATGGTATAAAATCAACAATGACTATATCTTAGTCAACTCAGATACCAATGATATTATTCGGATTGTAGGTTTTTAAACGATTTACTTTTATTAAAAATATTACTTTTTTCTAGCCCAGATTCCAAATCTGGGCTTTTTTTAACCCTATGTTCACATGCTCTTCTTAATCCATCCCGATCTTTCACAATTTGCTATGCACTCTTCACGTTTTCTCTCAAATTTGACGTTAAGTTAAAACCATCAAAGATAAGTTGAAACATGATAGAGGTACATTATGCAGATGAATAAATGGATCAGTACACTGGTTTTGGGCATGAGTGGATTACTGGCAACCAGCGCCATGGCCGCTCCACAAGATCCGCATTCAAAACATTATGTCCATCAAAATCAGGCAGAACTTCATCAACCCAAACATGAGATGGATAAAAAGCTGGATCCGAGCCGTGACTGGCGGATTGGTCATACCCTACCACGTCAGTACCAGTCATCGCGCTATCAGGTTGATTACCGTAGCCACAAACACTTGGCGCAGCCCAAACGTGGTCAGCAATGGTATCAGTTGAATGGACACTATGTTCTCGTCTCTCAACATGATCATAAAATTCTAAAAATGCTTTGATCACGTCTAAGCTTTTTTAAAGCACCCTGATGATGATTAGGGTGTTTTTTTGCATCAGGCATTCCCCTTTAACGAATTTTGTTTAAAATCAGTCTATATTTCTCTATTTTTGAGTCGATTATGCAATTACACGAGACTGAGTCTACTTCTAGCACCACGCAAGATTATGTGCGTTGGTTTCGTCACTCAGCACCGTATATCAATGCACATCGAAATAAAACTTTCGTTTTAATGTTCGGCGGTGAAGCCGTTCAACACCCTAATTTTCAACATATTATTCATGATATTGCGTTATTGCATTCGTTGGGTATCCGACTGATTTTAGTCCACGGCGCACGTCCACAAATTAATCAAAATCTGCAAGAAAAACAGATTCAAACCCCGATCCACCTGCATCGTCGCGTCACCACACGCGAATCTCTCGGCTGCGTTATGAATGCTGTGGGTTCTATCCGACTGGAAATTGAAGCCCTGTTATCGATGGGGCTGGCTAACTCACCCATGTTTGGTGCGCGTATTGATGCTGTTTCTGGCAACTTTGTCACTGCCAAACCCTATGGAATTCGTGATGGCGTGGATTTTCAGCTCACGGGAGAAGTTCGCAGTATCGACACCGATGCCATTCAGCGCCATTTGGATAATCATAATATTGTGGTTCTGGGACCAACAGGCTATTCCACCACAGGCGAAGTGTTTAATCTGTTGGCAGAAGAAGTTGCCACCAAAACTGCAATCGCCCTACAAGCCGACAAACTGATTTTTTTGGGTAATAAACAAGGCTTACTGGATGATCAGGGCAAAGTATTACGGGAACTCAATTCACATCAGTTAGACCATTATATTGAGCAATTTCAGCAAGATGATGATGAAATGGCCTTGCATTTACAGGGAGCGCAGCGCGCCTCACTGTCAGGTGTACATCGGGTGCATTTGATCTCTTATGCCTACGATGGTGCTTTAATTGAGGAGTTATTTACTCGTGATGGTATCGGCACCATGATTACCGATGCACATTATGAAGAAGTCCGTATGGCCACCATTCAGGATGTTGGTGGACTGATCAATCTACTACGTCCACTGGAACAAGATGGTATTTTGGTCTATCGCTCCCGCGAACGATTAGAAAGTGAAATTGGACAATTTGCCGTGATCGAACGCGATGGCATGATTCTAGCCTGTGCTGCGCTCTATCCAATTCCAACAGCAAAAAATGAAATCCGTTCTGCTGAAATCGCCTGTGTCGCAGTGGATCCTGCTTATCGCAAGTCGAACCGTGGCAGTCAAATCCTACATTTCTTAGAAGAAAAAGCCCGACAAAACGGCATCTTACAATTATTTGTACTCACCACGCGCACCGCGCACTGGTTCTTGGAACAAGGTTTTCAGACTGCCAGTGTCGACGATCTCCCCAATGCACGGCAAGAGTTGTATAACTATCAACGAAATTCATTGGTATTTAAAAAAATGTTGATGTAAATCCTGATGTTCTTTTTTTGAGCGGCCAGTCCATTGAGTACAATGGGCTGGCTTTAGCATAACGGTGTATATCTTTATTCTAACTAAGCTTAGTCATAAAACTTCTGTTGCGCTTTAACAAGATTATTAATTATTTTCATAAACTTATTCTTATTCAATAAAATATTTAAGATCAAATATTTAATAGATATGTTTTGATCTTTGCTATTTCTTTTAAATATTCCTTTTTGCATATCCTTAGCACTTTTTTATTTATCCATTTTTTTCATAACTAATGTCAAAAAACTTATTTTTTATGCAATAGAAATGGTTTTAAGGTGTGCCCTCAAAGCTTACTTTTAGATTTAGGGCAATACACCTCATGACACGCATCCTTTCTTCTTCGTGGTTCAAATTTTCAGTGATGACGGCGAGTATCGCAGGAATCATGATGCTCAGTGGCTGTGCCAAAAAAGAAGCTCAGGATCTCACCACCTTAAATATCGGTTTTCAAAAATATGGTTTATTGCCGATAGTCAAAGAGCGTGGCGTACTAGATAAAGCGTTAAAAGATCAGGGGATTACGGTCAAGTGGGTGGAATTTCCTGCGGGTCCACAGCTTATGGAAGGTTTAAATGTCGGAAGTGTGGTGTTTGGCGAGGCAGGTGAAGCGCCTCCTATTTTTGCTCAAGCAGCCAATTCGAATTTGGTCTATGTCGCCAATCAGCCTGCTGCACCCAATGCTGAAGCGCTGATTGTGCCTAAAAATTCTACAATTCAATCCGTTCAGGACTTAAAAGGTAAACGCATCGCCTTCAATAAAGGCTCCAATGTGCATTATCTATTACTTAGAGTCCTAGAAAAGAACCAACTAAGCCTGAATGACATCCAAGTGGTGTACTTACCGCCTGCCGATGCCCGTGCTGCCTTTGAAAAAGGTGCCGTCGATGCATGGGTGATCTGGGATCCATTCTTTGCTGCGGCAGAACAACAAATTGGTGCACGTGTCCTTGCCACTGGACAAAATCTGGTCAGCAACCATCAATTTTATCTGGCAGATCGTAAATTTGCCCAGAACCACCCAGATGTGTTGAAAACATTGGTCAATGAACTGAATCAAAGTACGGAATGGGTTAAGACTCATCAGGATGATGCTGCCAAACTCCTAGAAAAACCGACTGCACTGGATTTCAATATTCTAAAAACCTCAATTTCCCGCATGGGCTTTGGCGTGACGCCATTGTCGCCACAAGTGATTAACGAACAGCAACAAGTGGCCGATGCTTTTTATCAACAAAAGTTAATTCCACAGCCATTAAAAATTCAAGATGCCATCTTAACTGGCGAAATTAAATAAATAAAACCAATAGGATAATAACTGATGATTAGCTTAAAACAGTGGAGTGCGATTGGCGCTATAAGTCTTGGATTGGGGCTCAGTGCTTGCCAGAAAACCGAATCTCATGCGCAAGCACAAAAAGAGGCAGGCACAACCCAGACCGCGCCAGTGAAAACCTTAACCATCGGTTTTCAAAAATCTTCACTGAATTTTTTGATTGCTAAACAGCAAAAAATATTTGAGCAGGAATTTCCAAATGCCAAAATTGAATGGCGTGAATTTCCAGCTGGCCCACAAATGCTTGAAGCGTTGGCTGTAGGTGCCGTAGATTTTGGTGCAGTCGGCAATACACCGCCCATCTTTGCGCAAGCCGCTGATAAAGATCTGAGCTATGTCGGTTATGAAGTGGTCCCTGCCAATTCTCAAGCCTTGCTGATTCCAGCCAATAGCACAATCAAATCGATTCAAGACCTTAAAGGAAAACGTATCGCGGTACAAAAGGGTTCAAGTGCGCATGAATTGCTTGCCAAGGTGCTACAAAAAGCAGGTTTAAGCTGGCAGGACATTCAACCCGTCTGGCTCCCCCCTGCCGATGCCCGTGCCGCCTTTGACAAAGGTGCCATCGATGCTTGGTCAATCTGGGAACCGTACTTAAGTACCACTGAGCTTAAAGGTCATGCTAAATCGCTGATCGATGGCACAGCTTTCCCAACTACCTATTCTTTCTATATTGGTAATCCAAAATTTATCCAACAGCATCCTGATGCTGCGCAAAAAGTATTAACTGGCTTAAACCAAGCAGATCAATGGTTTGTGAAACATCAAGATGAAGGTTTAAGTATTTATGCACAAAGCACTGGACTGGATACCCAAGTCGCCAAAGCAGTACTAGACAAGCGACTTAAGCCATCACCTGTACAACCTGTGACGCCTGAAGTCACCCAAGCCCAACAGAATATTGCCGATCTATTTCTGCAAGTTCAACTGATTCCTAAAAGTATTCAGGTGAGTCAAACCATCTGGACAGCCAAATCACCCAAGGCTTCTTAATTTTTAAGTTAATGAATACTGAGTTTCTTAACACTCACGCAATTTGATGAAAACGCATTTAAAGGAAGGTTAATATGAATATTTTCTGGTTTATTCCCACTCACGGTGACAGTCGCTATTTAGGAACCAGCAAAGGTGCGCGTCAGGTGGATCATGCGTATATGAAACAAATTGCGGTGGCGGTGGATAATCTGGGTTATAGCGGTGTTTTGATTCCAACGGGACGTTCATGTGAAGATCCTTGGATTACTGCGGCCAGCCTGATTGATGCAACCAAGCATTTGAAATTTCTGGTGGCGCTACGTCCGGGGATTACCACCCCTGCACTGGCAGCCCGTATGGCCGCCACCTTTGATCGTTTATCTGGCGGTCGCGTATTGCTTAATCTGGTGACAGGCGGTGATGAACAAGAACTTAAAGGTGATGGCTTGTATGAAGACCATTCAACCCGTTATCAGACCGCCAGTGAATACGTTAAAATCTGGCGTGAAATCCTGACGCGCTCACATACAGGCGAAGCATTTACCTTTCATGGTGATCGTTTGAGCGTCGATGAAGCCAAACTGCTCTATCCACCGATTCAAAAACCTTATCCACCCTTATGGTTTGGTGGTTCATCCGATGCTGCTTCAGAACTGGCGGCTGAACAAGTCGATACCTATTTGACTTGGGGTGAACCTCCTGCGGCGGTTAAAGAGAAAGTTGAAGGTATGAAAGCAAAAGCTGCTGCCAAAGGACGCACTCTGAACTATGGGATCCGTTTGCATGTGATTGTGCGTGAAACCAATGAACAGGCTTGGGCAGCAGCCAACGAACTGATTCAATATCTGGATGATGACACCATTGCCGCAGCACAAAAGAAATTTGCACAAATGGATTCGGTTGGTCAGCAACGCATGGCGGCTCTACACGGTGGTCAACGTGACAAACTTGAAGTTTCGCCAAACTTATGGGCAGGCATTGGACTGGTTCGTGGTGGAGCAGGTACCGCGCTGGTGGGTGATCCAGAAACGGTTGCTGCGCGCATTCAGGAATATGCCGACTTAGGGATCGACACCTTTATCTTCTCTGGTTACCCTCATCTGGAAGAATCGATTCGTTTTGCTGAACTGGTGTTTCCACTACTTCCACTCAAAACCCGTGAAAAACTGGCGCAACCGAACCTTACAGGGCCTTTCGGTGAAATTATTGCCAATAACTATGCACCTGATCAGACCAAGAAAGAAAAAGTGGTCAAGGAGCCTGTATGAGTTTCAATACAGCCTCCTCTATTGTTTCACGTGGAACAATAGCGATTTTTAAACGCAGCTTACCGTGGCTGTTTCCAATCGCATTGATCCTGATCTGGCAACTCGCGTCCAGCACAGGAATCCTGCAAAGCCGCGTCTTACCTGCGCCAACGGCGGTGATTAGTGCATTCTGGCATCTGCTGGTCAGTGGTGAACTTTGGCATCATGTCAAAGTCAGTGCAGGTCGAGCACTGCTCGGTCTGTTAATTGGGGGCGGATTAGGACTGCTGTTAGGATTACTCAATGGCTCATCCAAAACCGCCTCGACGCTACTCGACACGACCTTACAGATGATTCGTAATATTCCTGCATTGGCGCTAATTCCTTTGGTGATCCTGTGGTTTGGCATCGATGAATCTGCCAAATTATTTCTGGTCGCAGTCGGTGTTTTTTTCCCAATGTATATCAATACCTATCATGGTATTCGTTCAGTTGATCCACAATTGATCGAAATGGGAAAAAGCTATGGTTTGACCCGCTGGCAACTGTATAAAGACATCATTTTACCGGGTGCGATGCCGTCCATTCTGGTCGGATTACGCTTTGCACTGGGTCTGGTGTGGGTACTGTTGATTGTGGCAGAAACGATTTCGGCACAGTCTGGTATTGGTTATATGACCATGAATGCACGTGAATTTTTACAGACCGATGTGGTGCTGGTCGGGATTTTACTTTACGCCTTATTGGGCAAACTTGCTGATGTTCTGGCACAGGGGCTTGAGCGCTATTTCTTGCGCTGGCATGCAGGCTATCAACCATAAATTTCGAGGGCTTTGATCATGACCAATTTAAATTTACCGTTATATCCAGATAAACCAGCGAACCGACCTCTTGAAACGTCTGTTCAGGTTGAAGATGCACCGATAGGTGCCGAAATCAGTATTGAACAGCTGCATAAATTTTATGGGCAGGTGAAGGTTCTAGAAGATCTTGATCTGCATATTCGACCGGGTGAGTTTGTTGCGATTGTAGGTCGAAGTGGCTGTGGCAAAAGTACGCTGCTGCGCTTAATTGCAGATTTGGAACAACCCAGTTATGGCGAGATTAAGTTTAAATCTGCACGAAATTTTCGTGAAGGCATTACCAGTGATGATATTCGGGTGATGTTTCAGGATCCACGTCTTTTGCCCTGGAAAAGTATTTTACAGAATGTACAGCTAGGATTAGCCAAAGATAAACGTGATATTGCTGAACAACTCTTGGAAAAAGTCGGACTCAAAGACAAAGCAGATCAATGGCCATCACAGCTATCGGGAGGTCAACGCCAACGTACAGCGCTGGCTCGGGCTTTATCGCATTCACCACGTATCCTGCTTTTAGATGAACCTTTAGGCGCACTGGATGCTTTGACCCGTCTGGAAATGCAAAATCTGATTGAGCGCTTGTGGAAAGAACAAGGTTTTACCGCCATTTTGGTCACACATGATGTCAGTGAAGCAGTCCAACTCGCGGACAAAATTATTTTGCTGGATAAAGGTCATATTGCGCATAGTTTTGAGGTCAATCTACCTCGACCACGCAAAAAAGGGGCTGAATTTGCAGAATTAGAACAACGTGTATTAGAGGCTGTTTTGGCCACATAAATAAAGCCGCAATCTGCGGCTTTTATTCATTCAAGAATTTACCTATTTAATTCAACAATACTTGATGAGATTGCTCAAGCACTTGAATAGCCGCTGAAAAATCGACGTGCTCTGCTGTTTGTCGATCGGTTTGAGCATACAACTGTTGTACAGCATATAATAAACGTCCCTGCTGCTGAGTCTCTGCGATCAGATCAAGCGCGATTCCGATATCTTTTTGCAATAAATGCAGCGCAAACGTTTTATTAAAGCGCCGATTCATGATTTTTTGCGGCATCACCGTCTCAGACATGGTACTTTTACCACTGGAGTGATTAATACATGCCAAAGCAGCTTCTAAATTGACCCCACGCGCCTTGAGTACCGACAACCCCTCACTTAATGCCCAAAGATTAGCAGCCATCAAGCTATTATTAATCGCCTTGACCGCAAAGCCAGCTCCACTTTCTCCGACATGTTCAATCTTTCCCGCAAAGGCCTGAATCACAGCTTTGGCTCGTTCAAAAGCAGTGGCATCACCCCCAATCATTACAGTCAATGTTCCCTGTTCTGCACCAATGGTTTGTCCTGAAACTGGCGCATCCAAAAACTCGATATTCCGCTGTTTTAACGAATGGCTCAAGTGTTGTGCCGAGCAAGGAACACCACTGGTACAATCTATCCAGATACTGCCAGATTGAGGTGGATGTGCAGCAATCATCGCTTCCACCTCTGCACTTGTTGGAAGGGAGGAAAAAATAAAATCGGCCTGTACTAACACATCCAGATCAACTGCAACTGTTGCAAATTGGGCTGCATGTGCCTCTGCTTTACGTTGAGTTCGATTCCATACCATGACCGTGGCATCGAGCTGAGTTAAATGCCCCGCCATATGCCATCCCATCGCGCCTAGACCTATAAATCCGATACGCATCAGCAGATTTACTCCTTAAGACCGCGGGCTAAGCGGTTGAATATTTTGATCATCATGTGCTGAAGTGTCTGTCTGGTTTAAAGTCTTTTGATTTCGATTCAGTAATAAATTCAGTACAATCGCAGCCAGCGTCGCAGTTCCAATCCCGCCCAGATCAAACGAACCGATATGTAAACTGAAATTTCCTGCCCCCATGATCAAACTCACTGCGGCAATAATCAGGGTACTGTTTTGACTAAAATCAACCCGATTATCAATCCAGATTTTAGCCCCTGCCACGGTAATCAAACCAAAGACCACGATCGAAGCGCCGCCCAGTAAAGCAACCGGAATGGTATGAATCACGGCACCAAATTTAGGTGAAAGACCCAGTAAAATGGCAAATATTCCCGCAACAACGAATACGGTCGTCGAATAAACTTTGGTTACCGCCATCACGCCAATATTTTCAGCATAGGTGGTCATCCCTGTCCCGCCAATTGAGGCAGACATGGTGGTACACACGCCATCAGCAAAAAATCCACGCCCCATATACGGCGAAAGATTGCGTCCAGTCATGGCAGAAACCGCCTTAAAGTGCCCCAGATTTTCTGCTACTAAAATCAAGGCAACAGGGGCTATCAGCAAAATCGCATTGGCTTGAAAAACGGGCGTATGGAAGGTCGGTAAGCCAAACCAAGCCGCTTGCGCAATGGGGGTAAAATCAATGGGTTTGCCCCATCCCAATACATTGGCGAAGATAAAATAGGCAAAATAAGCCACACATAACCCGACCAGTAATAGCAAACGTCGAAGCATGCCTTTGGTGAATACTGCTACTGCGCTAATACATAGAATAGTGAGAACCGCCATCCATGTATCAAAACCATTGCTAGAAACGCCTTTAATCGTCACTGGAGCAAGATTTAATCCGATGATCATGACGATGGCACCTGTGACAATCGGTGGCATCAATTTTTCAATCCATGCCGTACCTGTACGCATCACCACCAAACCAATCAGCGCATAAATTATTCCGCAGACAACTGTTCCTCCCAAAGCCAAAGCCAGATTTGGGTTTGCTCCAATACCGTTGTAGCCCGTTGCCGCGGCAACTGCTGCAATAAATGCAAAACTTGAACCTAAATAGCTGGGTAAACGCCCACCTGTAATTAAAAAGAATAAAATGGTGCCAAAACCAGTAATAAAAATCGTCAGATTGGGATCAAAACCCATCAATAACGGTGCCAGCACGGTTGCCCCAAACATGGCAAAAGCATGTTGTAAACCCAGTACAACACTTTTTCCTGCGGGAAGATATTCATCAATCTGAACAGGATTTTGATCCAGATTGCCTTGATAAGGTTTAAATTTGACAAACCACGGTTCTTGACTCGACATCGCTATTTCTCCTCATTTCACATGAGATTTAAGCTACATAATGGGGTTCACAATAGTTGCGGTTAAAATACATCAGGGGGTTTTGTCCCTGACCATACTGGATCGCCTTGACCTCGCAGAAAAAAACATCGTGGCTACCGACGGATAGGCTCTGCACCACCTCACAATCAAACGACACCAAGGCATCTTCTAAAACAGGCGCCTGTGTGACCAATGTTTGCCATTCTCCCTGGGCAAAGCGTTCAGGCATTGGCGTTTTGCCACCAAAAAGATTAGATAGGGTGGTCTGATGCGCCGCCAGCGTATTGACACAAAGCACCTGATTTTTCTGAAAAGTTTCAAATACTGAGGCAGAACGGTTTAAACACACCAATAATGTCGGTGGGGTATCGGTGACACTGCACACGGCAGAAGCCGTAAAACCTGATTTCCCAGCGACACCATCGGTGGTAATCACATTAACCGCAGCGCCCAGATTCGACATCCCCTGTCGAAAGGCCTGTTGATCGACCTGCAAATGCGTAGAACGATGAGACGGTGTAATTTTTTCAAGCAAGCTTTTAAGCTGATTTGTGGTGTGTGTTAATACAGTCATTGCTGATCTCCCCCTCAAAACATCAACGTCATGAGGATTCACGTGTGCTATTTAACAGCATAAGAAATTGGTTTTGGTGTAGTTAAACGTGCGCGACTGAGGCGATTTCAACCAGTGCATCGGGTTTGACCAATCCCACCTGAATGCAGTAACGGGCGGGACGTTCATCTGGAAAATATTCCGCATAAACCTGATTCATCGCGGCGTAATCTGCCCAGTCTCGTAAAAAAATATGGTTAAAGGTCACGTCTTTTAAACTGCCGCCCGCATTGGCTAAGATTCCCTTAATCGTCTCTAATACATGGCGGGTTTGTGCGGCGGCATCACCGACATGCAGCACATTGTTATTTTCATCAAAAGCTAAAATCCCTGAGACATACACGATATTATCGGCTTTGGTTGCAGGCACATACGGTGCTAAAGGCGGTGGTGTTCCTGCTGGTAAAATAATCTGTTTAGGCATGACGATACTCCCTTAAGCGGTCTTGGCAAACTGTGGGTTATGTTGAAAAGTGTCGACAAAACTTTGTGTATCTGACACCCAGCCAAAAAAAGTTTTGATGTTGTACATACTGGCCGTATGCATTTCAGGCGGACCGGCCTGATAGCAGGCATCGTCTAAGGCCACCCCGAAATATTCAAGGAAGAAACCATCGCGCAGAGTCGATTCCACACAGACATTGGTGGCAATCCCGACAAACACCAAATTGCGAATCCCGCGAGCGCGTAACATGCTATCCAGTGCAGTATTGAAGAAACCGCTATATCGTGGTTTTTCAATCACAATGTCACGACTGGTCGGCTGTAGCTCATCAATGAGTTCAAAATCCCAACCGCCTTTGGCCAGTAATTTGCCTTGCAGTTCAGGTTGTTTGCGCATGGTTTTCAGTGCATTGGATTTATGAAAATTAGGAGAGCCTGCACCACCCGCTTCTACATATTGATTGTCCCAACCATTTTTAAAATAGATCACTTGAATGCCCGCAGCATGTGCCGCTACGACGGATTTTTGAATGTTTTCCACCACAGGTTTGGTTTTGGACACATCAAAACCTGCCAGATCCAGATAACCTCCGATCGAGGTATAGGCATTTTGCATATCAATTACGATGAGAGCGGTCTGTTCTGGCGCAAGTTGGATCGCTTCAGGTTCTGCTTTTAACACACGACCTGTACCTGCGCGTTCGGTAAAATCTGCAATTACGGTATTCATGCGCTTTTCTCCAAGGTTTGAGTGGGTTGATACTCAGCAACCACCTCCTGACGCGATTTCATCAGCGGTTGGATCCGTTCGCCAAAGTCTTCAACGCCTTTTACAAAGTCATCAAAAGTCAGCAAGATGCCTTCTGTCCCTTGAATCTCTGCAATTTCATCCAGCATGGCGGCGACCTTCTCATACGAACCGACTAGCGTTCCCATGTTGATATTGACGGGTGAAACACTGGATGCCATTTGACGAATATTGGTATCTGTGCCTGATTTAGTATCTTTGCCACCTTGATTCATCAGCCAATTGATCGCCTCTACGTCGGCACCGTCGTTATAGCTTTGCCATTTCGCCATTGCTTTTGCATCGCTTTCTGCCGCAATCACCATAAACAACACATAGGTCTGAACATCACGACCTGTTTGGTCGGTAAAATGTTTTAAACGATCATTAATTTCTGCGTATGCCGTTGGTGTATTCAATCCTTTACCAAATACAAAGTTATAGTCGGCATGTTGGGCGGAAAATTCGAGCCCTGTATCGGATTGTCCTGCGCAGATAATTTTCATCTCACTTTGTGGTTGCGGACTCACTCGGCAATCATCCATCTGAAAATGTTCACCCTTAAAATCAGACTGCCCTGTCGCCCAAAGTTCTCTCAAAATTTGAACGTACTCAGACAAATATTCATAACGCTTACCGAAATATTCATCGCCTGGCCACATGCCCATTTGGCTATATTCAGGGGCTTGCCAACCTGTCACGACATTCAGACCAAAGCGTCCATTGGAGATTGAATCAATGGTCGAGGCCATCCGAGCCACAATCGCTGGTGGCATCACCAATGTTGCCGCAGTTGCATAAATCTTAATTTTGCTGGTAACCGCAGCCAGTCCTGCCATTAACGTAAAAGTTTCGAGGTTATGATCCCAAAATTCAGTTTTTCCACCAAATCCACGCAACTTGATCATGGACAGGGCAAAATCGAAACCATAATGTTCAGCGCGTTGTACAATTTGCTTGTTGAGTTCAAAAGTGGGCATATATTGTGGCGCATTTTCTGAAAGCAGCCAGCCATTGTTTCCGATGGGACAAAAAACACCTATTTTCATTTGGTCAATCCTCTTGGGAAGATGGAATGCATGGATGACTTGAGCAATCGCTAAAACTCATCGATTCAATTTTTAAGAATGGCCATTTCTTATTATTTTCTAATGCATATGCCATGCCAACTTTGTTTTATTCATAATTTATAAGCATTTGAATAAAACATATGGTCAAATTGTTTTTACCATTTAGTAAAATTATGGCGCACAACAATGCACTATTTGAGTGAAAAGCGAGTCAATAACGTGCAAAAAAACAGCAAAATCGTGATCATGACATTCGACTAAAATTTATATAATTTGTTTGCTTTTTGAACAAAAAGATGCTGGAATTTCAAACAACTCCCGCAAGATGAAGTACTTATTTTTTCTTCTCGGGCAGAAAAATAAATTTAGGCTGTGCACAAATCGCGCGGTTTACCTTACAATCCTTCTGAACCGTCTAGACTAGTTATGCCAATGGAACAAAAAAAGAGTACGCAAAAACGAAATCAGTTGCTCAGTGCTGCACTGGATGTCTTTTCAACTTACGGTTTTAGCGGGGCAAGTCTGGATGAAATTGCTCAACTGGCAAATATGCATAAGTCCAATATTTTCTATTATTATGAAAATAAAGAAGCGCTGTATGTGGAAGTGCTGACCACGGTTTTACAAAAATGGCTGGCACCTTTACAAACACTGGAAGTCGAACTCGAACCGACAGAAGCACTGGCGCATTATTTGATCCAAAAAATAGAAGTATCACGGACTCAACCTAAAGCCTCTAAGCTTTTTGCTTTAGAGATTATTCAGGGTGCACCGCATATTTTGGAAATTTTAAAAGGGCCATTAAAAAAACTGTTTAAACGCAAGGCCAAAGTGATTCAAATATGGCAGGAACAAGGCAAGATTTCTGCCGACATTGATCCAGAATTATTGATTTTAAATATCTGGGCGGTCACTCAAAATTATGCTGACTTTAGTACCCAAATGGAAATGGTCACAGGCAAAACCCTGCGTAATCGTAGTATGCAGCAACGTGCCATTGAGCATACGGTACATATGATGCTTTACGGCGTATTGCCACGTCCTTCAGCTTGATCTTTATCGGTGCTAATCAGCTTTAGAAGATTAAAATTGATGGGACTCGTCACAGCGCATTTTGCTATGATCTGAATGGTGATAAAGATCGATCAAATCTGCTGTAAAAATCTTAAAATCCGCTGATTGACCAAAGCCGCTTGCGTTACCGTTGAAGCGTGCCCTCCCTCTGCCATCAAATAGAGTTCGGCTTGAGCTACTAATTTCCAGAGTTTTAAACTTTGATGATATGGCACTAACATATCATCTTGATTTGCAATCAAAAGAACGGGCCTTTGCGCAAGCTCAGTCAAATGCTGTGGTGTGATCTGAAAATGCATTAATGCTGAAATACGTCGTATAACATTTTGAATTGGTGGAAAATCTTTTTGCTGTTTTTGTTCTTGTTGCTCAATTTCAAGATGATACTGAGAAATCCAGCTTGGCGGATATAAAAATAAAGCCTGTGCAGCAATATACGCCGCAACTCCCGCATGTTCGAGTAAAGCCAAGCGGGTTTGGAAACATTTTAAAGTGTGTGGATCTAACGCTGCCCAACCATTAATCACAGTTAAACTTTGCATGTTTAATCCAGATGTACCAAGCAACTGTGTCAATTCCAACCCAATAAATCCGCCTATCGCATGACCAATAAAATGGAACTGGTGGATATTCAATTGCAGCAATAGATTTTTAATTTGCTCGGCTAAATCCAGAAAAGAATAAGTTTCTGACAATAAGGGACTATCAGCATGACAGCCGTCATGATCATAAATCAAAACATTATAAGTTTGCTGAAAAGCAGCAATCTGTGGCTGCCAAAACTGGCCGTGTCCACCCAGACCCGAAGAAAAAACCACGTATTCCTGACTGGCATTGAAAGCAGGATAAAGCTGATAGTTCATTTTAAACCATTTGGTCAAATTAAGTTATCAATCACCCAGCAAGATTTATGCCTTTTTCTTCAAACCTAATTCACTATTTTAGAAATGGCGCTGATATAAGGCCAGTAACTTTTGTGCGCCCAAAAGTAAATTGGCTTCCCAATCCAAATGCGCCGTATCATTGGCACCATCGCTAATGTATTTGACTGAAATGCAGCGAACACCTAATTTTTTACACACCTTGGCGATCGCATACGCTTCCATATCCACCAGATCACAGGTGAGCTTGGGTGCACCGGTTTCAAAAGAATCACCTGTACCACAAATGCCTTTTGGCAATTCTGAAAAAAAGGGTTCAAGCTCAATTGCAGCAGGAAAGTCCTGATCCAAAGGCGTAGTTCCAATCGCAAAGCCCAAAGGAGAAACGTCCATATCACGTTGCACCAACTGACTGACTTCAACCAATGTATGTGCATCAAACGTAGCACTGCCTGCACTCCCTAAATTCAACAGCACATCACAGCCCGTTTTTTGAATCACGTCAAATGCACTAAAGGCGGCATTGATTTTACCAATACCGCTATAGTGAACACGAATACCCGCCTGCTCAAATAGACCTTTGGATTCATCAGGAATTGCCATGATCAGCGCAACTTTCATGTTGTATTCTCTCCGTTTCATTACAGCGCATTTAAGCTGATCAATTCTGCATATACAACTTTATCTAAAAAGAATTAATGATTTTCCTGCTGCTGTTTCCAAATCTGTAAGCAAGGAGAAAAAAATAATTGTCCTGTATATGCCCCACGAATCGTTTTTAAAGTGACCAACACCCATAAACCCAATAACAACATCATTAAACCGTGGACAATCACCGTCAAACTACTCCATTGTAATTGTAACGCCAATTGTTGCAGTGCCAAGATGAACACTCCTAAAGGAAAGGTCAATCCCCACCAGCCCAAATTAAATGGAATGCCCTGTCGCAAATGATGCAAACTTGCAAAAATTGCAATGCCTAACCACCAAATACCGACTCCCATAAACACCAGAGCAATGAATAGACCGCTATGCTGCAAAAAAGGCCCAAGCAGTTGTAAATTATGCTGTTGCAAAACCTGTGGAGCAGCCTGTCCAAGTAACAACATTGCCAGTGCTCCCGTTCCAATCGGGCCAATCGATAACCAACTTGAAATCGCCAACTCTTTTTGAGGGATCTGATGTAAGGCCAAGCGTAAAACCAAAATGGCAAGAATTAAAAACGCAGGTAATACAGACATGCCCCAGAGAATGTAACTGCCCCATAAGATTGCAACAGCATTGGGTAAATGTGGCGCAACATTCAAAATTAAGCCCCCAGAACTTGCGGCAACTTCTGCGGCGACAATCGGTAATAGCCACATTGCAGTCATGCTCGGTAGTGTATGTTGCTGACGACTAAACATACAAAATGGCACAATCCATCCCACCAAAATCGCCAATAGCACATCCAGATACCAAAGTTTAAGCGCAATCATCACAGCCAATTCACCGAAAAGAGGCATGCCATAGCTCAAAAAACCATTGAGAACCGTGGCCAATGCCATGGGAATCGTACCCAGAAACAAACTCATGGTTGGATGACTCAAAATCTGCTTGGCTTCTTCAGGGTAAAAAAACCAGCGTGCCAGATACAGCACACTAAAAACAATGAACAATGCGCTATTGAATATCCATAACATCATGCCAAGACGATAAAATGAACTGGATGCAAAAGGAAAATGCGCCAAAATCAAGGCGACCACACCGGTACCCATGACCACCGCAAACCAATTTGGGGTAAATTCCCGAATCAATTTTTGCTTCAATTGCATTTGATCAAATAGAATATTCATCCAATTTATCTCATCGTCTGATAGAAGCATCATAATCAAAGTTTAAAATAAGAAAAATTGATTTATTTTTAATCTAATTATAAGTATTATTGATAATAAGAAAAAAGATCGTGCTTTTTGCCTGCATAAAAACGCAACAATAGCACCAAGCCCTCAGTTTATGGCAATATAGAGGACTTTCAAAAATTAGCTTCATTGACATCCATGAAACTGCTCCGCCTGAATGCCTTATCGCCAAATTTTAAGTTGCCTGCGACTGCGGTGACGATTGGCAACTTTGACGGTGTCCATTTGGGGCATCAGGCGATGATTGCACAACTCAAAAAAATTGCACAATCAAACGGCTTAAAAACGCTGGTGATGATCTTTGAGCCCCAACCCCTTGAATATTTTAAAGGCTTTGATGCGCCACCACGGATCAGTTCGCTTCGAGAAAAAGTCGAATATTTGACTGAATTAGGCGTGGACTATATTGCTATTGCCAAATTTGATGAACAATTTCGTGGTTTAAGCGCACAACAATTTGCAGATTTACTACATTTTAAACTCAATGCACAGCAACTGATTTTGGGCGATGATTTTCATTTTGGTAAAAACCGTCAAGGCAATAGCGCGTTTTTACGTGATTATGGCTTTCAAGTCACCAATTTAGACACCATTGAATACCATGGAGAACGGGTGAGTTCTACTCGTATTCGTCAGGTTTTGGCCGAAGGTAATTTAGCTCTGGCAGCACAGCTGTTGGGTCGTCCTTACAGCATTATAGGTCGAGTGCAATATGGCGATCAGATTGGTCGCACTATTAACTTCCCGACCATTAATGTGCGTTTAAATCGGCATAAACCGTGTTTAAGCGGTATTTATGGGGTAGATGTGGTCTGTGAAAGCAGGTCTCTACGCGATAAAGTGCAAAGTGATGATCCTACACAAAAAGGCATTGAGGGCTATCATCCCGACAGTTTATTTGGTGCAGGTCATGTCGGAACACGCCCTGCGATTCAACAGGAACATCCCGAATGGCGATTGGAAGTACATTTCCCGCAAGTTTCTGCTAATCTGTATGGCCTGTTAATGCGAGTGACGTTTCTAAACTTTTTGCATGGTGAACGAAACTATCCATCGCTGGACGCGCTGAAAGCTGGAATTGACCAAGATGTGGAAGATTTGCTTGAATTTCGAGAGCAACACCCACAATTCCCTTTTTAATCTTGAATTTTTTTGATGCTAAAACACGTCAGCTTTAACGCTGATCGAACTGGAAGACAACTTGCATGAGCGATAAGCAAACTCCTGAAAATGCCGTGGATTATAAAGCCACACTCAACCTGCCAGGCACCGAATTTGCCATGAAAGCCAATCTGGCTGTGCGCGAAGTCAAATGGTTAGAAGAGTGGTATGCCGACAACATTTATCAGAAGATTCGTGCAGCGCGTATTGGCAAGAAAAAATATGTTTTACATGATGGCCCTCCTTACGCGAACGGTCAGATCCACTTGGGTCATGCAGTCAATAAGGTCTTAAAGGACATTATTGTTAAAAGCCGTGTCATGGATGGTTTTGATGCGCCTTATGTACCGGGTTGGGACTGTCACGGTTTACCCATCGAACTCAAAGTCGAAGAAAAAGTCGGTAAGGTTGGTGTAAAGGTCGATGCTTCAACTTTCCGTAAAGCTTGCCGTGAATACGCCATGAGTCAGGTCGATTTACAGCGCAAAGACTTTATTCGTATGGGTGTGTTTGGTGATTGGCAAGATCCGTACCTGACCATGAATTTTAAACAAGAAGCGGATATCGTCCGTGCTCTAGGTGAAATTCAAAAAGCAGGTCATATCGAGCCAGGCTTAAAACCTGTCAATTGGTGTATCGATTGTGGTTCAGCACTGGCAGAAGCCGAAGTTGAATATGAAGATAAAAAGTCCGATGCAATTGATGTCGGTTTTGGTGTGGTTGATCTGGATGATCTTGGTCAGCGCGTAGGTGTTGCAGTCACTGCACCAACCGATATCGTGATCTGGACGACAACGCCATGGACATTACCTGCCAACCAAGCGGTTGCATTACATGCCGAAATTGACTATCAATTGGTACAGGTACAAAGTGACCGCGGTACTCAGAACTTTATCTTAGCCAAAGATCTGGTTGAATCTGCGATTGCCCGTTATAAACTAGAAAATCCTGTTGTTTTGGCAGATTTCAAAGGTGCCTTGCTTGAACATCTGAGCTTACAGCATCCCCTGTTGGCTGATCGTCAAGTGCCTGTGATTTTAGGTGAACACGTCATTGCGACCAGTGGTACGGGTGCTGTACATACCGCGCCGGGTCATGGTGCAGACGACTATAAAGTGGGTCTGATCTATAACCTGAAAGTGGATAATCCTGTCGGTGGCAATGGCGTGTATTTACCGACTGCGCCCATTTTTTCAGGCGAACATATCTATAAAGCCAATCCGCAAATTATTGAAGCATTAGGCGCTGTAGGCCGTTTATGGGCGCATCAACCGATCGTACACAGCTATCCACATTGTTGGCGTCACAAAACTCCAATTATCTTCCGTGCCACACCGCAATGGTTTATCAGCATGGATGCCAAGGGTTTACGTGAATGTGCCTTAAATGCGATTGAAAATGACATCAGCTTCGTGCCTGACTGGGGTAAAAACCGAATTGAGTCGATGATCGAAGGTCGTCCAGACTGGTGTATCTCACGTCAACGAACTTGGGGTGTTCCAATTCCGTTCTTTGTGCACAAAGATACACATGAACTGCATCCACGTACGGCTGAACTAATCGAAGAAGTAGCGGAGTTGATTGAGAAAGAAGGCATTGATGCTTGGTTCAATCGTGAAGCCAAAGACTTTATCGGTGCAGATGCCGAACACTACAATGCGGTACGTGATACGCTCGATGTCTGGTTCGATTCGGGTACAACCCACTATGCTGTACTGCGTCAACGCGAAGAACTCACCGATTCTGCCGATTTATATTTAGAAGGGTCAGATCAACATCGTGGCTGGTTCCAGTCATCTTTATTGACTTCGATTGCTATCAACGAACGCGCGCCATATAAAGGTCTACTCACACACGGTTTCGTGGTCGATGAAAAAGGTCGCAAAATGTCGAAGTCTTTGGGCAATATCATCACGCCACAAGACATCATCAAAGACATGGGTGCCGATGGTCTTCGTTTCTGGATTGCTTCGAGCGACTATCGTTATGAAATGACTGCGGGTAAAGAAATTTTCAGTCGTGCATCAGATGGTTATCGTCGTATCCGTAATACCTTGCGTTTCTTGTTGGCCAACCTCAATGGCTTTAAACCATCAACCGATGCCCTGCCAGTTGATCAATTAATCGCACTGGATCAATACATCCTGCAACGTGCTGCGGAAGTTCAGAAAACGGTTCAACAAGCCTATGAAGATATGAACTTCCATATTGTATGTAGCGCTTTGACCAATTTCTGTATCAATGACTTGGGTGGTTTTTATCTCGACATTATTAAAGATCGTCAGTACACCACCAAAGCGGATTCACAGGCGCGTCATTCTGCACAAACTGCGCTGTATCACTTAGTTCAAGCCTTTGTTCGCTGGATGGCACCAATCTTGAGCTTTACTGCACAAGAAGCTTGGCCATTGATTCCAGAGCAAACCGAACAATATGTGTTTACGGCTGAATGGTATGATTTACCTGTGGCATCCACAGCAAATCTGATTTCTGAAGCCGATTGGCAAACCTTGATTCAGGTTAAATCTGCCGTCAACAAGCAGATTGAAGCAGCACGTAATGCCAAGCTGGTCGGAAGTAATTTGTCTGCCAAAGTTGAGATTTGGGCCAAAGATGAACTGCAAACAGTATTGAACCAATTAGGTGATGAATTACGTTTTGTTCTCATTACGTCTCAAGTCAATGTCTATCCATTCGCTGAACAAGGCGAAGCGACCGAGATGGATGGCTTACGAGTTCAAATTTCGGCAGCAGAAGGTGAAAAATGTGTGCGTTGCTGGCATGTATTGCCCGATGTGAATACCCATACTGATCATCCGGGTTTATGTGGTCGTTGTATCGTAAACGTCGCAGGTCGTGGCGAAGTGAGAAAATATGCCTAAGACCCAAACAAAACAAGGCTTATTCCAGTTTTATCCGCATAATCTGATTTGGCTTGGACTGGCTGTCCTTGCCATCATTTTAGATCAATGGACCAAATGGATCGCCAGTACTCATCTGAATTATGCAGATCCAGTGCCTGTCTTACCATTTTTAAACTGGACGCTGTTGCATAACTATGGCGCAGCATTCAGTTTTCTATCGGATGCAGGCGGTTGGCAGCACTATTTATTTACAGGGCTAGCAGGTATTGTCTCGATTATTTTTGTGTTTTGGCTGATGCGTATGCCTAAACACAATATCATTTTGCCTGCGGCCATTGCTCTGATTCTAGGCGGTGCTTTAGGCAATTTAATTGATCGCATGACTTTGGGTTATGTGGTCGATTTTATTCATGTCTACTATAAAGACCACCATTTTCCTGCATTCAATATTGCCGACAGTGCCATTACGCTAGGAACCATCCTCTTGTTAATTGATACTTTTTTTCTTGAAAAGAAACGTATCCAACGTGCAGAAGTGAAACATGACTGAAATTATTCAACCAAATGAAGAAATTCGTATTCAAGAAGGCGCTCAGGTCGAGTTACATTTTTCTGTAGCGCTGGAAAATGGCGTCGAGATTGATAACACGCGTAGTCGCGAACAGCCAGTCAGCTTAATCATTGGCGATGGTAATTTATTGCCTGGTTTTGAAAAAGCTTTATTTGGTTTACGCGCAGGTGACCGTCGTACCGTGCATTTGCCACCAGAAGATGCTTTTGGTCCGTGGAACCCTGAAAATGTTCAAAAGTTTGATACAGTTAAATTTGAACAGCGTCCTATCATCGGTCATATGATCGAATTTGAAGATAAAGCCAAAGCATCATTATTTGGTGTCGTGGCATCAGTCAATGATGATATTACTGAAGTGGATTTTAATCATCCGCTTGCAGGTAAAAATATTAGCTTTGAAGTTGAAATCTTTAAAGTCACCCCTGCTGGTCAGCAAGGCGTGAAATTAATGTAATACAAAAGCTCTCATCCGAGAGCTTTTTTTACACTTAAAAAACAGTATAAGATGGTCAAAACCAAAATAGCATATCAATAAAATACAGGATCATCACATGCGCATTTATATTATTGTTGGAAGTATCCGTGAGGGACGTACTGCGATCAAAGTCGCAAATTGGGTAAACTATAGTCTTTCGAGTCAACCAAATACAGATCTCCAAGCTGAAATTATCGATTTAAAACAATGGGATTTACCACTTTTCGCAGGCAGCCATCCACCTGCTACGGGTATTTACGACCAACCCAAACAACAAGAGTGGGCAGATAAAATTGGTCGGGCAGATGCCTTTATTTTTATTAGCCCTGAATACAATCACGGTTATAGCCCTGCGCTTAAAAATGCATTGGATTATTTGGGCAAAGAATGGAGTGGAAAACCAGCCTCATTTATTAGCTACGGGGTGACCTATGGTTCAAATTCGGTTGGACAAATTCGCCAAGTCACCTCAAGTTTGAATATGATCGATCCGAATGCAGTGATTGAAATTCGAGATATCTTCAAACGTAATAAAGATGAAACCTTTCAAGCCAATGAATTTGAAGAAAAAGCATTAACCGATTTGGTACAGAAACTCAAAAAATACCAAAAAAATTCTGTGTAAGCTAAAACTTACATATATCGTCGTTATTGACGAATTGGTGTGTCAATAGATTTCATCTATTCTATAAAACATACAGAGACAGGAAGTCTCATTGAAAATAATAAGATGCATAGGATGCGGTCATAGATAGGATATTTGTGGCACTATAAACGGAATATAAAGAAGCCCTGTCAGGATGATGGGGCTTCTTTTTATCTATTACTTATATACGATTTACAGACTTCTTAAATATTCAACCACATCGGTATTTTTTGCCATTTCAGCAAGCTGTAGCGCAGTATATTCGCCTTTATATGCAACATTTGCACCTTGACTCACTAACACCTTCACTACGGCCAAATGATCATTCTCAGCGGCTGCCTGTAACGCACTATAGCCCTCATCATCAGTCTGATTGGGATCAGTTCCTTCTGCCAATAATTGTTCGACTTGTTCCACATCACCAAGAGATGCCCAGTATACAAGTTCAGGAAGATGTAGCTCTTCATCATCTTCAGGGAGTGGAGAGAAAGAATTGAGTTTCATAACAGAGACCTATCTTTTTTAATTAAGATAAACTTTTTCATATAATTTTGCTATTTCTTTAACGTTATTAGGCTCTATATAAAGCGAATCTATTTTCTCTAATTCCCCCTAAACAATTTTGTTGATTTTAAAATTTAGTAAATATACTATTATTTTTAGTAAATTTTAAAATCAGGACAGCTTATGGACAGCCAAGCACTGATTGAATTAGCAATCAAACATCTCTCATGTACACAAAAAGAGCTTGCTCATCATTTGGGAGTATCGCCCACTCAAATCAGTAAATGGAAAAAAGGAGAATACATTTCTTTTGAAATGCAGGAGAAGTTTAAAATTTTATTAAATATTGATGATTTACACCCAGAATTTATTCTTATGGCTGGTTCCTTAGAGAATGCAAAAAAATGGGATCATCTTATCCATATCTTAGCAAATCTGGCCTATGGTGCTGCTGAAACTGGTTATGATACAGCGCCTTTACAAGATGAGTTACAACTTTTAAGTTGGCATACATTTCATACACTGAAACAGGTAGGACTTACTCATCCTTTCTCTTTCCCTACAGAACTAGATATAGACTATGAAAATTCAGATGAGGAAGCATATGAAATATTCATGGGAAATATAGAAAACCATCCTATTTCTCATTTAATTTGGAATATATTTTTAGCTCTAAATGATGTTTACGGTTTTTATGCTGCTTATATCGCAGAAATTATTGATGATGAAAGTTTAGATTTATTTGAGACAGATGCAGTCAATATCGAACCTTGTTTAATGGAATTAGCCGCATGTAAAATTGATATTTCAGCAGAAATAGCTCCTAATTTTAATGACTTTAGATATGAAACTTTAGAAAACTATAAGAAATGGCTCAATATTGTTAAAGACAATGCCTTTCGTGCAAATATTCCGCTTAGAGCAGAACTATTAAATCTTATTTATGATTCTCAAGAAGAGATTAGTTATGAAGCTGAAGCAGAAAGTCTAGGAGTCAATGAAAGACGCATCCATCCTGATATTTATATGAATGAACTATTAATCGGAATGCGCACAATACATCAGATTTTACCAGTTATTATGAAAAAGTTAGAAATTTACGATGAATTTAAATTGGATCCATCAGATTTTAAGCTTGGCAATTGAACAGTAAGGTATAAAATTATGAAACAACATCAATCTGAAATAGAAAAAACAATTCAAACATTAAAAGATGAGCTTTATTTAACACGTTATAGCCTTTTAAGTCTGATCGCAGAACCCTATCATAAAATACTAACCAGTTATTATTTACCGACTAAACAAGAAAGGTATCAATGGCTTAATGAAGCAATTCAAGAAATTCTAGATCTTACTCAACCCATTGAAAAGTACAAAGATTCATATAGTCCAAGAGCTTATTGCCCTTTATGCAAACAAGAAAGCTCTTCATGGTATGGTGAATCAGGCTTTACTTTTCCAGAAGGTTTACGCCGACATTTAGTTGGTTATGGGCGCACACATCAATGTGTTGTCACAGGGACAGCTTACAAGTTGGCACTAAATTATTGGCATGAGCAATTTGCAGAAATCGAAAAGCAAGAATGGATAGATAAAGATGAAAAACTAAAACAGAGAAAGTAAGTTGAAATATTATATAAAATCTCACCTTATGATGAGGGGCATCTTATTGATGAGTCTCTGTGGCATGAAACTAGAAATTCACAACAACTTACATGGGCTATGGAACGCTTAAATTATTTAGGTTTCACTGAACATAAAGAAAAAAATACAATTTCATGGATAGATGAGTATGAGAATTGGATTGTTTATGCGGATATTAGACAAAATGGGCGTATAGAATTTAGTGTATGGAAAAAACCTATATGCAAAAAGAAACCCATAAATGCTTACAAACATCATATTAATAAATTCCATTTACTCGATATATGGAAAAATGATTTAAAATTAAAATATAGTTCAAGATTACCTAAATAATAGAATTCAGGACTTAAATAACTGCACTAAATCAGAATTTAGTTATCAACAGATTTATTGAAAATTCACCTTAATTCTTCGGTTCTGTATTTAACTTTTTAAATAATATTTTCATTAATTAGGGCAAGCTAGATTTAAAAGAATCTAATCTATGTAACTTGTATTATTTTCTATATCCCGATGATATTCCATACTTTAACCAAGCTATCGTTCAGGAATTAACAACCAGTTACTTTCTTTGATTTTCTATATATTGCATCTATTTTATTTATAAAAAAAACACCCCCTCTGCATAAGCGGAGGGGGTGTCTTAGATTTAAAAGCTGGCGATGACTTACTCTCACATGGCTAACGCCACACTACCATCAGCGCGAAGAGGTTTCACTTCTGAGTTCGGGAAGGGATCAGGTGGTTCACTCTTGCTATTGTCGCCAGCAAACTGTTGTGGTGCTTTGGGGTCTTATTCACATTACTTAATAATGTATGCCTTACTTACGAACCAAAGAGTTATTAACGGATTGGAAATTGAGTCGGTATTGTAACTAGTTTATTGACTAAATCAAGTTTTCGTATCGAATTTATCTTGAATACAACAACTGTTTGGGTGTTGTATAGTCAAGCCTCACGAGCAATTAGTATTGGTCAGCTTCACATATCACTATGCTTCCACATCCAACCTATCAACGTCCTAGTCTTGAACGGCTCTTTAGGTGACATATAGTCACAGGGAAATCTTATCTTGAGGTAGGCTTCCCGCTTAGATGCTTTCAGCGGTTATCCCTTCCGAACATAGCTACCCGGCGATGCGACTGGCGTCACAACCGGTACACCAGAGGTTCGTCCACTCTGGTCCTCTCGTACTAGGAGCAGATCCTCTCAAATTTCCAGCGCCCACGGTAGATAGGGACCGAACTGTCTCACGACGTTCTAAACCCAGCTCGCGTACCTCTTTAAATGGCGAACAGCCATACCCTTGGGACCTGCTTCAGCCCCAGGATGAGATGAGCCGACATCGAGGTGCCAAACACCGCCGTCGATATGAACTCTTGGGCGGTATCAGCCTGTTATCCCCAGAGTACCTTTTATCCGTTGAGCGATGGCCCTTCCATACAGAACCACCGGATCACTAAGACCTACTTTCGTACCTGCTCGACTTGTGGGTCTCGCAGTTAAGCGCGCTTTTGCCTTTATACTCTACGCGTGATTTCCGACCACGCTGAGCGCACCTTCGTACTCCTCCGTTACTCTTTAGGAGGAGACCGCCCCAGTCAAACTACCCACCAGACATGGTCCTCGCCCCGGATTACGGGGCAGAGTTAGAACCTCAACATTACCAGGGTGGTATTTCAAGGATGGCTCCAATGCAACTGGCGTCACATCTTCATAGCCTCCCACCTATCCTACACAAGTAAGGTCAAAGTTCAATGTCAAGCTGCAGTAAAGGTTCACGGGGTCTTTCCGTCTAGCCGCGGGTACACTGCATCTTCACAGCGATTTCGATTTCACTGAGCCTCTGCTGGAGACAGCGCCGCCATCATTATGCCATTCGTGCAGGTCGGAACTTACCCGACAAGGAATTTCGCTACCTTAGGACCGTTATAGTTACGGCCGCCGTTTACTGGGGCTTCGATCAAGAGCTTCGCTTACGCTAACCCCATCAATTAACCTTCCAGCACCGGGCAGGCATCACACCCTATACGTCCACTTTCGTGTTTGCAGAGTGCTATGTTTTTAATAAACAGTTGCAGCGGCCTGGTTTCTGCGGCTGCCAAGCGCTCAGGGAGCAAGTCCCATCACCCTCAGCAGCGTACCTTCTCCCGAAGTTACGGTACCATTTTGCCTAGTTCCTTCAGCAGAGTTCTCTCAAGCGCCTTGGTCTACTCGACCTGACCACCTGTGTCGGTTTCGGGTACGATTCCTGTGTAACTGTAGCTTAGAGACTTTTCTTGGAAGTATGGTATCAGCCACTTCACTGTACAAGTACAGCTTGATATCGACTCTCAGCATAGAGCACCCCGGATTTGCCTAAGATGCATGCCTACTGTCTTCCACCTGGACTACCAACGCCAGGCTGACTTAACCTTCTCCGTCCTCTCATCGCATTACACAGAAGTATGGGAATATTAACCCATTTCCCATCGACTACGCCTTTCGGCCTCGCCTTAGGGGTCGACTCACCCAGCCCCGATTAACGTTGGACTGGAACCCTTGGTCTTTCGGCGAACGGGTTTTTCACCCGTTTTGTCGTTACTCACGTCAGCATTCGCACTTCTGATACCTCCAGCATACTTCTCAATACACCTTCATCGGCTTACAGAACGCTCCCCTACCACGTAACTTAAAGTTACATCCGCAGCTTCGGCACATAGTTTTAGCCCCGTTACATCTTCCGCGCAGGCCGACTCGACTAGTGAGCTATTACGCTTTCTTTAAAGGGTGGCTGCTTCTAAGCCAACCTCCTAGCTGTCTATGCCTTCCCACATCGTTTCCCACTTAACTATGATTTTGGGGCCTTAGCTGGCGGTCTGGATTGTTTTCCTCTTGACTACGGACGTTAGCACCCGCAGTCTGTCTCCCGGATAGTACTCATAGGTATTCGGAGTTTGCATCGGTTTGGTAAGTCGGGATGACCCCCTAGCCGAAACAGTGCTCTACCCCCTATGGTATTCGTCCGAGGCGCTACCTAAATAGCTTTCGGGGAGAACCAGCTATCACCAGGCTTGATTAGCCTTTCACCCCTATCCACAAGTCATCCCCTGGCTTTTCAACGACAGTGGGTTCGGTCCTCCAGTTAGTGTTACCCAACCTTCAACCTGCTCATGGATAGATCGCCTGGTTTCGGGTCTACACCCAGCAACTATACGCCCTATTAAGACTCGATTTCTCTACGGCTCCCCTATGCGGTTAACCTTGCTACTGAATGTAAGTCGCTGACCCATTATACAAAAGGTACGCAGTCACCGAACAAGTCGGCTCCCACTGCTTGTATGCATGCGGTTTCAGGATCTATTTCACTCCCCTCACAGGGGTTCTTTTCGCCTTTCCCTCACGGTACTGGTTCACTATCGGTCAGTCAGGAGTATTTAGCCTTGGAGGATGGTCCCCCCATATTCAGACAAGGTTTCACGTGCCTCGCCCTACTCGTCATCATGATGTGTGCCCTTTCGTGTACGGGACTATCACCCTCTACGGTCGCACTTCCCAGAGCGTTCCGCTAAAACACACATCACTTAATGGGCTGATCCCCGTTCGCTCGCCGCTACTAAGGGAATCTCAATTGATTTCTTTTCCTAAGGGTACTGAGATGTTTCACTTCCCCTCGTTCGCTTCAATAACCTATGTATTCAGCTATTGATACCTACCTTATAGTAGGTGGGTTCCCC
>NZ_CP078523.1:1158423-1158603 GCF_019264745.1 Acinetobacter sp. Colony158
ATCTCCGGATCAATGGATATTTGCCGCCTCCCCGGAGCTTTTCGCAGGCTATCACGTCTTTCTTCGCCTCTGACTGCCAAGGCATCCACCACATGCACTTAATTACTTGACTATACAACCCCAAACAGTCGTTAATACCTACAAGTAGTATTACCAACATTACAGTTTGAAGTACTGTGC
>NZ_CP078523.1:1158614-1164292 GCF_019264745.1 Acinetobacter sp. Colony158
GTACAGCTTCAATCTAAATTCATATACCAAAACGCTTGATTCAGTTAATTTGCTAGTTCTCAATTAACTCTGAGATCAGAATTACTTCTTCTCTCTTTGTTATTGAGTGAACAATTTATTTCAGACTCAATTCTCAATCTGTTAATGAATTAATGTAACCTCGTCAGCTACATTAAACTGTGATTAATCACAGAGCTTAATAAATCATTATATTTACTAAGCTCTATAATCTTCTTAACTTCAAGCTCCATCCTATGTGTGCCTGCGCACAGCATAGCTGTTTGCTTAAATTTCAAGGAAAAGCTGCGCTTTTCTGTTCTTGAAATTTGGTGGAGACTAGGAGAGTCGAACTCCTGACCTCCTGCGTGCAAAGCAGGCGCTCTACCAACTAAGCTAAGTCCCCAGCTTATATCATTTAAGTATCTTTAACTCTGTACTCATTAATCTATTCGTCAGAATGGTGGGTCTGACAAGACTTGAACTTGTGACCCCACGCTTATCAAGCGTGTGCTCTAACCAACTGAGCTACAGACCCTGAGAAATAAAAAAAGAGATTAATAATCTCTTTTTTTATTTCGCAAGACAAGCGCAGCGCGTAGTGCATGACTTATCTCTGAAATTAAAAGAGAAAACTCGTTCCTTTTCTATCTTTCATTCAGATACCAGAAGAACAACTTGTTGTGGATTCTTACCAATCAACCAATCTTTTCGTTAAGGAGGTGATCCAGCCGCAGGTTCCCCTACGGCTACCTTGTTACGACTTCACCCCAGTCATCGGCCACACCGTGGTGAACGTCCTCTTTGCAGTTAGACTATCCACTTCTGGTGCAACAAACTCCCATGGTGTGACGGGCGGTGTGTACAAGGCCCGGGAACGTATTCACCGCGGCATTCTGATCCGCGATTACTAGCGATTCCGACTTCATGGAGTCGAGTTGCAGACTCCAATCCGGACTACGATCGGCTTTTTGAGATTAGCATCCTATCGCTAGGTAGCAACCCTTTGTACCGACCATTGTAGCACGTGTGTAGCCCTGGTCGTAAGGGCCATGATGACTTGACGTCGTCCCCGCCTTCCTCCAGTTTGTCACTGGCAGTATCCTTAAAGTTCCCACCCAAAGTGCTGGCAAATAAGGAAAAGGGTTGCGCTCGTTGCGGGACTTAACCCAACATCTCACGACACGAGCTGACGACAGCCATGCAGCACCTGTATGTAAGCTCCCGAAGGCACCAATCCATCTCTGGAAAGTTCTTACTATGTCAAGACCAGGTAAGGTTCTTCGCGTTGCATCGAATTAAACCACATGCTCCACCGCTTGTGCGGGCCCCCGTCAATTCATTTGAGTTTTAGTCTTGCGACCGTACTCCCCAGGCGGTCTACTTATCGCGTTAGCTGCGCCACTAATCCCTCAAAGAGACCAACGGCTAGTAGACATCGTTTACGGCATGGACTACCAGGGTATCTAATCCTGTTTGCTCCCCATGCTTTCGTACCTCAGCGTCAGTGTTAGGCCAGATGGCTGCCTTCGCCATCGGTATTCCTCCAGATCTCTACGCATTTCACCGCTACACCTGGAATTCTACCATCCTCTCCCACACTCTAGCTAACCAGTATCGAATGCAATTCCCAAGTTAAGCTCGGGGATTTCACATCCGACTCAATTAGCCGCCTACGCACGCTTTACGCCCAGTAAATCCGATTAACGCTCGCACCCTCTGTATTACCGCGGCTGCTGGCACAGAGTTAGCCGGTGCTTATTCTGCGAGTAACGTCCAGTAGCTGGTAGTATTAATACCAGTACCCTCCTCCTCGCTTAAAGTGCTTTACAACCATAAGGCCTTCTTCACACACGCGGCATGGCTGGATCAGGGTTCCCCCCATTGTCCAATATTCCCCACTGCTGCCTCCCGTAGGAGTCTGGGCCGTGTCTCAGTCCCAGTGTGGCGGATCATCCTCTCAGACCCGCTACAGATCGTCGCCTTGGTAGGCCTTTACCCCACCAACTAGCTAATCCGACTTAGGCTCATCTATTAGCGCAAGGTCNNNNGATCCCCTGCTTTCTCCCGTAGGACGTATGCGGTATTAGCATCCCTTTCGAAATGTTGTCCCCCACTAATAGCCAGATTCCTAAGTATTACTCACCCGTCCGCCGCTAAGATCAGTAGCAAGCTACCTCTCTCCGCTCGACTTGCATGTGTTAAGCCTGCCGCCAGCGTTCAATCTGAGCCATGATCAAACTCTTCAGTTAAAATCATTTCGCACCTTATTAAAGACAAGGTGCCAATTCTGGCTCATCAATTACTGACAAATTCTCTCAAATAAACTTCGAGTAATTTAAACCAATCAATCAATGATAATTTTTCGATCAATCAATCAGTAAAAATCCACACAAGTTGTTCTTCTATATTCTTAATGATCTATTCCTTACCTCGTCAGTAAGAAATTCAACTCAATACAAATCCTTCAACCTTAACCCTAAAAGCCAAGATCTTCATCGTGTATTGCGTCGGGATGAGTGCATTATAGGGCAATTCCCTACACAAGCAAGCCCCTTTAACTCATTGTTTTATTGAGTGTTCTATTTTTGTGCATCAATTCAGTTTATTTTACAATCAAAACCACTGTAACCATTTATTTATAAAGCAGAAATATTAATTTCACATTTCTGCTTTATTGTTTGTTATTTAGCACTTTTTTGTGGCTTGATTTGTACACTCAAGATTTTAATCGGTTGTTTGGGCACATTTTGATAAGAACCCATAGTCGTTGTTGGAACTTTAACAATTTTATCGACCACATCCATGCCCTTTGTGACTTTACCAAACACTGCATATCCTGCATCTACTGGAGAAGCATTCAGGAAGTTATTATCTGCAACATTAATGAAGAATTGGCTAGTTGCAGAATTTGGGTTACTGGTACGCGCCATTGCTAAAGTACCACGCGTATTTTTAAGTCCGTTACTTGCTTCATTTTTGATTGCTGGTCGAGTCGCTTTCTCTTTGAGGTTGACATCCATGCCACCGCCTTGAACCATGAATCCAGGAATAACGCGATGAAAAATCGTCCCTGTATAAAAGTTGCTTTTTACATAAGTTTCAAAATTTTTGCTAGAAATTGGAGCTTGATCATTAAAAAGCTCAATCTCAATATTGCCCATAGAGGTTTTCATTTCAACGAGTGTATTTGCAAATACATTAATACTCATTAAACACCCCGTTGCCATTAAAGCGACTTTCTTTAACATGGTTTTTCCTTTTCTATCTCTATAGTGACCAAATTGCTAGCCAGACTAGCATAGTATGCTCATGGTCTATTTTTATAATATTGTTATTTGGATTATCAAAAAAGTGTTCCACGTGAAACACCTTTTTATCTTTGATTTATCGTCTTGATTTCAATTAGGCGTGTTTATCCCAAAACTTTCTAAACGATTTACTCATTTGTACCAGATTGGCTTTGGCTTTACGCGAAACAGGTGTCAGGTTAATAAAACCGTGGGTTTGATCCAGATATTCATCATATTGAACCTTAACCCCATTCTGACGCAATTTATGACTATAAATCTCACCCTCATCGTGTAATACATCATGACCAGCCGTCACCACATATGCGGGTGCTATTTTTTTCAAATTTCCATAGGTAGGTGAAATCACTGGATCTGTTAATTCAATATGATGTTGGGTTGCGTAGTAATCTGTGACGTAATCGATATCACGACCGGTCAACACCAAACCATCTTTATAGGCATAAAAAGAGGGATGACGGCTTTTAAAGTCTACGGCTGGATAAATCAGAAATTGAGCTTGTGGTGCATAAGACTTACCAATGGTTCGCTGAGCCACCACGGTGCTGATATTGCCGCCTGCGCTATCGCCCGCCACTGCAATACGATTTTTTAGAATTTTAAAATAGCGGCGGTTTTGATAAACCCAAGCCAATGCATCTTCACACGACTGAATTAAATGCTTAGGAGAAAATTCTGGAGCGAGCGGATACTCAATACTTAATATTTGTACATTGGCTGATTTAGCAATCAGGCGACAAGCTTCATCATGCGTATCGACATTACCCACCACAAAGCCACCACCATGATAAAACACCACCATAGGCAGCTTTTTATTTGGATGCGGATGATAATGTCTGGCAAAGATCGTACCACTTTGTAAAGGTAAACGAATATCTTCTACAAACTCTAATGGTGTTGGTTTACGTCGAATCGCCTGCATTTGTAGTTCAAACATTTGGCGGGAACGGTCAACATTTTCATCGATAAAACCCGAATATCCCTGTTTGTACTGCACCGCCATCAAGCATTTTGTGAAACTATCAAGTTGGGGATACTGATAGGGATAGCCCAATAATTTAACAATGGACTCCTGAACAAAAGCAGGGAGTTTGTCTAATGCGCGCGCTGCTGGTCCCTGCCCTTTTTCTAATAATGCCTGAAGCTTTTGCTGCGATAGATTCACTGATTTCTCCCTTCAAATTGCTGTTATTCATTTTTTCTACATATTCAAGCGTGTCTTGACTATATGCGCATACAAGACACCTAATCAAGTTACATTTCCTTAATTTTTCCTACGCTAATCGCAACCACAATAAAAGTCATTGACTCAAACCTGAAATGGCATTGGATAGTTTTGTCATTGGTTAGATCAAAAATAAGGAGCAGTAAAATGAAAGTAATTTTGATCTCACTTGTCACTGCATTGCTTGCAGTTGGATGTGTAGTTTTACCTGAAGATCACAATCATCGGCATGGTGATCGATATGACTATGATCGAAATGATGATGGATATAACAGAAAAGGTCACTGGGACAGAAATCATGATCGCTGGGATCATGCTAATGGGGGTTGGAGATATGCGGATCGCCCTTAATATCTGTACTCGTTAAATAACGTCGTTCAAATAAATCAAAGCCTAAATCTACGGAGATTTAGGCTTTGATTTGGTTCGTACTCAAGCATCCTGCCTTATTTACTGTACGACCATTTGCAACAAACATCCTGTTTGCTATGGAGCTACTATAATTGATGACTAAAGCCTTGCCTGAGGGCAATCGACCGAAGTATCTGTACGTCATATCTTCGCTGAATGTCGGCTTTGAACGTTTCAAATGAGTAGCAGCTCATCTAAAACTGAGTGTTATGGTGGCATCCAATGATCACTTTCATTCACCGCATCGCAGACAAAAAATATTATTGAACGGGTGCAGACTCAGGGGCAACTTGTGGTTGTTCAGGAGATGCCTGTACAGGTTGAGCCTGTGTTGAAGTATCCGCTTGTACTGCTACACCACCCTGCACACCCGTTGCTTCTGGGCTTGCAGACGCTTGTGTAGAACCTGAAGCATTTAAGCCAGCTTCCGAAGCACAGCCTACTGCTGTGAATGCTACACCTGCGAATACCAATGATAATAGACCAAGTTTCTTCATGTTTCTTTCCTTTCATTATGACGAAAATTTGCAAAGTCCAACTTTGCGCTGCCTATGATTCACAATTTCTTCTGGTCAAACTCACATCATTGGTTGGTGTTTATAGAGTTAGACGTACATGTTCTGCAATTTTTTTTAACTTGAAGCCATTTTGCTAAAAACAGAGCTTTAAATCATAAAAGCCGCGCTAACTTGTTATCCAACTTTTATTTTTTAATTTTAAATTGCAGGAGAATA
>NZ_CP078523.1:1165239-1171609 GCF_019264745.1 Acinetobacter sp. Colony158
TAATGATCATAAATCTGGATGTTTACGTTATATAAATCACCTAAAACCATAATAAATTGTTACATCGTAATTGAGGGCTTTTTGCAGTACTTATCGTACATACAGGCCCATTCTTTTTGAATGAGCCCATTTTGCAAAGATGAAATTTCACAGAGTTTTGAAATTATGCCTCAAATTAAGGCCATTTCATTTCACCTTTAACTACCTTTGCACCCAAATCCAGAGTATCTGTTTCTTTGAGATCAGGATATTGTTGTTGCATTGTTTGAGAAAGTTGTTGTGCAGTTTTTGTGGTTTTTACTGCTTTCTCATAATTGTTTAAATAGTCCAATGAAAAATTCACGGCAGCTAAATTTTCTGGCGCATTTTCGAGCATATGTGCAGGTACAACTATTTGCGGCTGAAGAGCCTTGATCGCTTGCAGTGTACCAATGACTTCAGCACGATCTTTGGTTCTAGGCGTATCCGCCATCCATAAATGAATGCCCGATGACACTGGAATCCCTCCCACCACGGCTTTGATTGACGGAATCCATAAATAAGTCAATTCATGATTTCCCTTTATCTCGATCTGTTCATTTTCCAGTTGGAGTGTTTTGCCAGTAAATGCTTGAGGAATGATGATGCTCTCAGGTGCATTGACGCCCATTTTAGGAGACCAATACTGCACTTTTAAGACCTGAGTATCTTGAATGTGCTTTACTGTTTCTGGCGTTGCGATGATTTTGGCATTTGGAAAATACTGCTTAAATACATCCAGACCAAAATAAAAGTCTGGATCACCATAACTGATAAAAATGGTTTTTAGAGTTTTACCACTATCCAGAATATCAGCAGCCACTCGCAGTGCTTCTGATTTGGAAAATTGTGCATTCACCAAGATCACTTCTTTCTCCCCTTCAATCAAAGTCGAAGTCACACCAAAATGTTGTGGTTGAGCTAAAAAGTTTTTGAGGATGAGCGGTTTAGCCAGTACCATTTGAGAAAATAAAGCTGAGGTGACTGCGGCTAAAATAGGTGCTTTTAAACTGCGCATGACTAAATCCAGATAAATAAATAGCACTTTAAATTGCAATTTGTATCAGATAAAGCCGCTAATTCAAGATAAACTATTACAAATAATGCAACAATCAGATGTCATGATGGATACTATAAAAGCCATGCAAGTCTTTGTTCGTATTGCAGAACAAGGCAGCCTGAGCCGTGCCGCCGAGCAACTTAATTATTCTCGAGCCATGGTGTCACGTTATCTGGATCATTTGGAACAAACATTTTCCGTACGCCTATTTCAGCGGAACACCCGTAAAATCTCGCTGACCCCTGCGGGTGAAAAAGCTTTACTGTATTGTGAAAATATTTTACAGCAGCAGGCGTTACTGTTTGAATTGGCTGCGCATGAACAACAAACAGGTACAATCCGTCTCACCTGCGGTTTATTTTTATATCAAATGGGGTTGAATGAGTGTCTACGAGCGTTTAAACGACAACACCCGCATATTCAATTTGAAGTAATTCTCACTGAAAATACTGTTGATTTAATTGATCATCAGATGGATTTGGCGCTTCGCATCACTCAAAAGGTGGCTGATGGTTTAATTGCGCGCCCCGTACACGAGATCAAATCAATTTTTTGCGCACATCCCGATTATTTGGCTCAACACCCTCCTCTATTACATCCCAGCCAACTTTTACAGTATGACTGTATTACCCATCAACATGCCAGTCAGTACTGGACGTTGTTTAATGTCGAACAGCAGCCCCAGAATTACCCTTTAAATAGCACCTTTAAAAGCAATGACGTAAATGCTTTGTATGATATGTGTATCAATGCGCAAGGAATTGCGATGTTACCTGCACGATTGGTGCAAAATGATTTGATTCGCGGGCGATTAATTCAGGTGTTGGCTGATTTTTCTGCACCAGATTTGACGCTCTCGTTGGTGTATGTGTCTCGTCAACATTTACCCAGAATCATTCAGCAATTTATTGCTTTTTTAATCGAACACCTCGATTTTTACTTAAATAAAGAAAATTAAAGAGATTTAAATATAACAGCATGCTTGAATTTTTAAAGGATGACCTTACTTCATTCATCAAGAATCAAAACTCATGGCAGTTCAGCATAATGCTGTTTTAAACACCGATGCCAAAAGGACTGTACATGTTTAAAAACCCATTTAAACGGAGATCATCAATGGCTAATGAGCAAAATGAGCAAGCTCAAGACATTCAAAATGAGCAACAAACTGAACAAACTCAAGCTGAAGGTGTAGAGCAAGCAAACGAACTTAGCGTTGAAGATTTACAAGCTCAAATCACTAAACTCGAAGAAAGCCTAAAACTTGAAAAAGCACGTGCAGCCAATGCGATGTATGAAGCTGAAAAAGTCAAGGAGCGTGCTGAGCGCGAAGCAGATACAGCCAAAAAATTTGCGCTGGAAAAATTTGCTAAAAGCTTGCTTGATTCAGTGGACAATCTGGAACGCGCGATTCAAGCAGCAGGCAATGAGCCATCCCCTTTATTAGAAGGTGTGCAGCTCACTTTAAAATCATTATTAAACACTTTAGAGAAGTTCGATATTGTCGCTGTAGATACTGAGCATGGTTTTAATGCAGATCTTCATCAGGCTGTGGGTATTGATCCAAATGCCAAGTCAGGTGAGATCGGTACTGTTTTACAAAAAGGCTATACCCTTTCTGGTCGTTTATTACGCCCAGCAATGGTCATGGTTGGTCAATAATGAATAAAAGTTGAGCGTTTTTTGATTTTTTTTCATAAAAATCCTTGAAAAAAAACAATTAACTCTCATATCGAATAACAAGCAAAAACATTGCAAAAAAATTTGAGGAATACACCAAATGGCAAAGATTATTGGTATTGACTTAGGTACAACCAACTCATGTGTTGCGGTACTTGAAGGCGATAAAGTTAAAGTCATCGAAAATGCAGAAGGTGCACGTACCACTCCATCGATTATTGCGTATAAAGATGGTGAAATCTTGGTGGGTCAGTCTGCAAAACGTCAAGCTGTGACTAACCCCAAAAATACATTATTCGCGATCAAACGTTTGATTGGTCGTCGTTATGATGATGCTGCGGTACAAAAAGATATTGGTCTTGTCCCTTACAAAATCATCAAAGCAGACAATGGTGATGCTTGGGTTGAAGTCAACGACAAGAAACTTGCTCCACAACAAGTATCTGCTGAAATCTTGAAAAAGATGAAAAAAACAGCCGAAGACTACTTGGGTGAAACGGTTACTGAAGCCGTGATTACTGTTCCTGCATACTTTAACGATGCGCAACGTCAAGCGACTAAAGATGCTGGTAAAATTGCAGGTCTTGATGTTAAACGTATCATCAATGAACCAACGGCTGCCGCACTTGCGTTTGGTATGGACAAAAAAGAAGGCGACCGTAAAGTTGCGGTTTACGACTTGGGTGGTGGTACATTCGACGTATCAATCATTGAAATCGCAGACCTTGATGGCGATCAGCAAATTGAAGTGTTATCAACCAATGGTGATACTTTCTTGGGTGGTGAAGACTTTGATAATGCCTTGATTGAATACTTGGTTGAAGAATTCAAGAAAGAACAAAGTGTTAATCTGAAAAATGATCCACTTGCATTACAACGTTTGAAAGAAGCGGCTGAAAAAGCAAAAATTGAGCTTTCTTCATCAAATGCCACTGAAATCAATCTGCCATATATCACGGCTGATGCGACTGGTCCTAAACACTTAGTGATCAACGTAACACGTGCAAAACTTGAAGGTTTGGTTGCAGATTTGGTTGCCCGTACCATTGAACCTTGTAAAATTGCATTGAAAGATGCAGGTTTATCAACTTCTGAAATTTCTGACGTAATCTTGGTCGGTGGTCAGTCTCGTATGCCACTTGTACAACAAAAAGTACAAGAATTCTTCGGCAAAGAGCCACGTAAAGACGTGAACCCTGATGAAGCAGTTGCGATTGGTGCTGCGATTCAAGGTGCAGTATTGTCTGGTGACAAAACTGACGTACTTTTATTAGACGTAACACCATTAACTTTAGGTATCGAAACCATGGGCGGTGTATTAACTCCGATCATTGAGAAGAACACCACGATTCCTGCGAAGAAATCACAAGTGTTCTCTACAGCAGCAGATAATCAACCTGCGGTAGACATTTCGGTTTACCAAGGTGAACGTAAAATGGCTCAACAAAACAAATTGTTGGGTAACTTCCAGTTAGGCGATATCCCACCTGCTCCACGTGGTGTACCGCAAATTGAAGTATCGTTCGACATCAATGCGGATGGTATCTTGAAAGTCTCTGCGAAAGATAAGAGCACGGGTAAAGAGCAATCGATCCAGATTAAAGCAAACTCAGGTTTGTCTGATGCTGAAATCGATGCCATGATCAAAGATGCTGAAGCCAATGCTGAAGAAGACCGTAAGTTTGAAGAGTTAGCAAAAGCACGTAATGAAGCGGATGCTTTAGTGTCTAGCTCAAACAAAGCAGTCAAAGATCTAGGTGACAAAGTGACTGAAGATGAAAAAACTGCAATCGCTACTGCGGTTTCTGAGCTTGAAGCAGCGACTAAAGAAAACGATGTGGATGATATCAAAGCGAAAACCGAAGCATTACAAAACATTTTAATGCCAATCACGCAACGTGCTTATGAGCAAGCACAAGGTGCTGGCGGTGCAGAAGGTTTTGATCCAAATGCCTTCCAAGGTGGTGATGCAGGTCAACAACAAAAAGCGGACGATGGCGTGGTAGATGCTGAGTTCACTGAAGTCAAAGACGACAAAAAATAATTTGTCTCTTTAAGAAAAACCGCGCGAAAGCGCGGTTTTTTATTCATTTTAAATAAAGTGATGTATTATTTTAAAAAGAATAGACCATTTTAAATTCTCAAATGAATAAAAGTAGTTCAGCTCAAATTCAATACATTATTAAAATTCTGACCTGCACCATTATTATCAGCATAATTTCAATCATTTTTGATAAAGACAAAACTTCAAATTTCTTCTTATGGGCAACGTTAACGAGCTTCTTTACCCTCCAAGCAGATCAAAATATTAAAGTTAATTTTAATCAAATTACGGGCAATATTATTGGCTCAATAGTTGGAATTTTAATTTGGTTTTTAATTTTTTCTGCCTCACATTATGTCGCGTATATTAATTTGGAATATTGGTTTTTAATTCTTGGAATTTTTCTTACGACTCTGATTTGTATTATTGTCAGACATACTGAATATTGTGGAATTGCTTTAGCCAGCTTTTTGATCGTGACGATTTATGATGTCGCTCATCAAACCATTGAAGGTGCATTATTTCGAATTGTATTCTGTGCGGCAGGCTGCTTCATCGCCTATCTCGTTGATATTGTTGTGCGTAGATGGATGTACAAATAATTTATAATATAAAAATAATCCGACAATAATTTTTGTAATTTGTTAAAACCTGAGAGTACCTAGAGTCGAAATCGTATTCAGATTCATGTTATGGTGCTAGATGAATCTAATGAACAGGCAATGGAGATCGACGTGAGTTACTATCATATCTTGATTGAAGTGAATGATCTAATCAGTACGATTGAGCAAACACGTGATATTGAAATTCTTGATATCATTGAAATTCAGCCTTATCTCCATTCAATTTTATTGCCCTATTTCAATGAGCAGGAAATTGAACTCGAAGATGAAAATATCGAATTTAAGGATATTTTACATCTGGAAGTGAAACAAACTCTCTTACCAATTGAACATCTGATCGAAGAAGAACAAAAACTCTTACCCAGTGATACCGATGTCACCATCACCGCCTATGAAATTTTTAATGATCGTGAACTGAGTCAGGATGTCACTACTGTGATTATGGACATTCTTGAAGCGGTCAAACTGGATCAATCCCCGATCGAGTAAAACCATTACAAACATAAAAGGTCTACACATGTAGACCTTTTATGTTTTTATCAACCACATTTTAAAAAACTACTGCATCATTTTTACCGCTTGCTGGGTGCGAATCGCTTTTAAAATCTGCTGCCCTGCCCGACCTGTTGGATTTAGACCCAAACGAGTTTGTTCCTGACGAATCGCCTGACGAGATTTATCTCCAATCAAACCATCAACTTCACCAATATCATAACCACGGCTGACTAAATAACGCTGAATTTCACGGCGTTCAGCGCGCGATGTACCAGGATCATCCGTCGGCCATGAGCTGACAAATGGCCCTGTTCCTTTTAGACGATCAGATAAATGGGCAATCGCCAAGCCATAGCTTTCGGCCGCATTGTAACTATAAATGGCATCAAAGTTTTTAAACACTAAAAATGCGGGGCCATTTGCACCTGCGGGTGTCATGAGACCTGCGGG
>NZ_CP078523.1:1171658-1184249 GCF_019264745.1 Acinetobacter sp. Colony158
GTCAGACCTCGCTGTTCCCAACTACTCAATGGTTTTTTATTACGTCGCCCTTCTCCACTTATAGAGATATTTTCTGGAATTTTGACCTCAAATCCCCACGGCATGCCCGTTTGCCAACCTGCTTGTTTCAAGAAATTCGCGGTCGATGCCAATGCATCTGGCACACTTGAAACCAAATCACGGCGACCATCACCATCAAAATCAACCGCTAAGCGCTCATAGGTGGACGGCATAAATTGAGTATGACCAAATGCTCCTGCCCATGAGCCTTTCAACTGATCTTCCCTTAAGTCACCGCGCTGTAAAATGCGTAGCGTGGCAAAAAACTCCCCCCGAAAATAGCTTTGACGGCGTCCTTCACAGCTTAATGTTCCCAAAGCCTGTAATAACGGATATTTTCCAGAAATATCACCAAAATTACTTTCCACACCCCAAACCGCAACAATGGTTTCTGGCGGAACACCATAGGCCTGCGAAGCACGATTCAGCACATCGCGATATTGCGCCATTTTTTGTTGACCTGCCTGTACCCGTTCATCATCTACTAAGCCCGAAAGATAATCCCAAATTGGCGTTGAGAATTCAGGCTGATAATTTAATTTGTCAATTACCGAATAATCAGGACTTAAATTTTGCGTATAACGATCATAAGTTGTAGCACTGACACCTGAAGCAACCGCTTGTGAACGCAAATTGGCGATACAACCCTGAAAATCATTTTGGGGTGAAAAACTGCTTGCTGCGGGTGTTGTTGTAGTTGTAGAAATGCTTGCACCATTCATAATGAGTTCAGCTTGAGCTTGAGTCGCTAGAAAAAAACAGGAAGAAAGAAAGAAAGGCAAACGTCGCATTGTTATCAGCACCATTTTTGAATTCAAAGTTTGATTTTACCTTAGCATTTAGATGGCACGATGACAGATAAGTTTGGTAACTTTGAATTCATTTTTATCATTTTAAATTCATCATCGAGCAATACTTTTAAATTCAAACCTTCCTATCAGTTTCATTTTAAATTCAAAAGAGCTTTCTCCATTTAAATTCAAAATATGTTCAGCATGATGCTATGTCAAAATATTGAATTAAAACCAAGAATTCGTGATTTTTTAGTATTTATAATGACTTAGACAGCATCCTATACAGTTTATAACGATCACTTGTTTTGAATTCAAACTTTAGGATACGCACCGATCGCTTACTTTAAATTCAAACACCACCGACCAAAGCATCTGTGGATAACCTTACGCTTGGTTTTTGAATTTAAAATACAGAATATAAAAAGCCTACTTTTGAATTCAAAAATATTCGTCATCATCGACGTATTTTATTAGTCCTTTGTATTTCTTCCTTGTGGATAAAAATAAAAAGACCTTAAATAGTCATCAAAGATAATTTAAATTCAAAATAAAAAGCCTCAATATTATTACCATTTGAATTCAAATTTTTAGCCATTTATTGTTGAAGTAAAGATAGGTTTTATCTAATCAAAGCTTGTTAAAAAATAACCAAATTTACGCGACTTGACGAGATCAATAAGATAAAAGGTCAGATTGAAAGGCGGTCTAGTAAAATAAACCATAAAAAAACGACCAGTATTTTGATCGTTTTTTGGGAGCTAAAATTTAAAAATTACAGCGTCATATCGGCTTTTAAGGCCAATGGCTCAGGTAAAATCTGCGCTAATTGGCGGCATAAACCGACCAAATCCTCGCTATTCACAGGCATTAAGGTGATATGACCGAGTTTACGGCCTTCACGCTCTGTTTTATTGTACAGATGTAAATGCGCGCCATTTAAAGCCAGCACACCCTCAGATTTTGGATGTTGCCCAATGATATTGACCATCACGGTTGGACGTATCACATCTGTTGAACCTAATGGTAAGCCCGCTACCGCACGAATATGATTTTCAAACTGTGAGCACACCGCACCTTCAATCGACCAATGTCCTGAATTATGTACACGTGGTGCCATTTCATTGGCAAATAAACCGTGTTCCGTCACAAACAATTCAAGAGTGAGTACACCAACATAATTCAGATGATTGAGCAACCGCGTGATGTAATCCTGTGCAACAGGTTGCAAATCAATGCTGTTCGGTGCAGGCACAATCGAATGCGATAAAATCCCGTGATGATGATGATTTTCCGCCAAAGGCCAAGTCTTGACTTCACCATTTTGGCCACGCACGGCAATAATAGAAACTTCACGCGAGAAAGTCACAAAACTTTCCGCAATCAATGATTGTGCAGGCCCCAGTTCAGCCCAAGCTTGCTCGATCTGATCGGCTTGACGCAAGACAAATTGTCCCTTGCCATCATAACCACCTGTCGCGGTTTTTAATACAATCGGCAAGCCTAACTCAGACACAGCTTGTTTCAGTGAGTCTAGACTATCGACCGCTTTAAACGGTGCAACTGGAATATCAAGCTGATTAAATAGAGTCTTTTCCGAGAGTCGATTTTGCGCAATCGCAAGTGCCTGACGTGGCGGATAAATTGATTTGGTTTGACTTAGAGCATCCACATCTTCAAGCGGCGTATTTTCAAACTCAAGACTAAATACATCGGCACTTTGAATAAAAGCACTTAAACCATGTTCTGCCTGACTTGAAAAAACCTGTCCAAGCGCCGCTGCTGGACAATCTTGCTGGGCTTCAAAAAAAGTACATTGAATATTTAATGGTAATGCAGCTTGAGCCATCATGCGACCCAATTGACCACCACCAAATATCCCGATGGTTTTATCCATGATTGCCTCGTTATACTTGACCAGGAATATTGTTGCTTGCGACTTTATCGGTCTGCGCAGTACGGAAATCAGCCACATTTTTAGCAATTTCAGGATCATGTAGACCTAAAATCTGTGCCGCCATAATTGCAGCATTAGTTGCACCCGCAGGGCCAATCGCCAAAGTTCCCACCGCGATACCCGCTGGCATTTGTACAATTGAAAGTAAAGAATCTACCCCGTTTAAAATCGAAGATTTTACAGGGACACCTAAAACTGGCAGATCAGTTTTAGCTGCACACATCCCCGGTAAATGCGCCGCGCCGCCAGCACCTGCTATAATCACCTGAATGCCGCGTTCACGCGCCGTTTCTGCATATTCAAATAAACGATCGGGAGTACGATGTGCCGAAACCACTTCAGCTTCGAAAGGCACACCGAGTTGTTTGAGCATATTGGCAGTATGTTCTAGCGTTGCCCAATCCGATTGAGAACCCATAATAATTCCGACTAAGGGTTGAGCATCTTTCGCTGCGACCGCGTTCATTGGCATTTCCAAAGTATCAAAGATAAAAATAGAGATCTCGGTTTGCACCAAGAAAGATAAGAGAATGCGCGGCATTATAGCGGTTTTTTTCAACAGCTCCAAAACTCTGAGACAATTTGATCTGAATTGATCAAGTTTGATGCTTTTACCCAGTTTTTGAGCCAAATTAAATCACAGGAAATATAATTCAAAGCTGAGCGAGAAACTGCTGTAAGCATTTACTGACAAAATTCTCAGAAAATAGCGTCTAGGTCTATTTTTTATTTTGTCCTATGATGAATTCATCAGGAACAGGAAGTTCCAGAACAGAAAACAAAAATGATAAGTTCTTGCATCAGGATCGTGAGGGATGACAGGAGTTATACCTAGGCGCAAAATATGAAAAAGCTCGACAGGATGTCGGGCTTTTTTCATTTGATCTAGATCAGTTTACTGTCCACGAAACACAAAATAGACGCATCCCATCAAACATAACATGGCCCATAAATAGTCCAATTTGAACGGTTGCTTGAATAAAAACAGCATGAAAGGGACAAATACGATCAGCGTTACCACTTCCTGCGTAATTTTCATTTCACCTAGCGTCCAACCTTGTTGATCCAGATAACGTGTGGCAGGAATCATAAAGCTATATTCCATCAGCGCGATCAGCCAACCAAACAGGATGGCTTGCCATAAAGGCGCATGATGTAAAAACTTCAAATGACCATACCACGCCATCGTCATAAAGCAATTTGAGATAATTAAACAACCAAGCGCAATCAATGTTGGATTCAAATGAATATCCTTGATCAGAATAGACCACAAACGGTCTGTGAACAGTCAAATTTATTATAAAAGCGAAATTTCAAAAAATAATTCTTTCGTCAAAATTTAATCCCTGTCATTTCACCTAAAAGCAACAGCAAAACACCCGAATCACATGATTTATGACTATCTTTTCCCATGCAGCCTTGTTATCGTTGCTGTCAATTTAAATTGATATTTGACGTTGGCGTATAGAAATAAAAGGCCAACTCAGGGCAGTGGAGTAGGCGAGTTATGCATCTGCATATTTTGGGTATTTGTGGCACTTTTATGGGTTCTTTGGCACTTCTGGCACGAGATTTAGGACATAAAGTCACAGGTTCCGATGCAAATGTCTATCCACCCATGTCAACCCAATTAGAACATGCAGGCATTGAATTGATGCAAGGCTATGATCGCAGCCATTTACAGCCGCATCCCGATCTGGTGATTGTAGGCAATGCAATGAAACGTGGTATTGATGCGGTTGAATATATGCTCAATGCAGGTTTACCTTACATCTCTGGCCCACAATTTTTGGCTGATCATGTTTTGCAAGGGAAACATGTATTGGGCGTTGCAGGCACACATGGTAAAACTACCACCACCACCATGCTGGCTTGGGTACTCGATCAGGCAGGTTTAAATCCAGGCTTTTTGATCGGCGGGGTACCACTCGGTTTTAGTGAAAGTGCGCGTTTGGGAGGCGGTCAGTATTTCTGTGTTGAAGCGGATGAATATGACTCGGCTTTCTTTGATAAGCGTTCAAAATTCGTTCACTATCATCCTAAAACGGCGATTTTAAATAATCTTGAATTTGATCATGCCGATATCTTTGATGATTTGGCAGCGATTCAGAAACAATTTCATCATTTGGTGCGTACCATTCCCAGTGAGGGATGCATTATTGCGCCAATCACTGAAACTCATATTGATGAAGTGTTGGATATGGGTTGCTGGACGGCAGTGGTGCGTACCAGTTTAAATCCAAATCCTGATGTTGCACTCAGTGCTGAACAACTTAGCGCGGATGGCAGTCATTTTAAAGTACTAGAACACGGTGTGGTCAAAGCTGAAGTACAATGGAGTATGACGGGGCAACATAGCGTCGCCAATGCCTTAGCAACCATTGCAGCAGCACAACATGTCGGTGTGAGTATTGAACAGGCTTGTCAGGCTTTATCCAATTTTGATGGAGTCAAACGCCGTATGGAACTGCTTGGAACTGTTCGCGGCATTGAAGTTTATGATGACTTTGCCCATCATCCAACCGCAATTGAAACCACGCTAGACGGCGCACGTAAACGCTTGGGCGAACGTAAACTTTGGGCCATTATTGAGCCACGTTCCAACACCATGCGTATGGGCAGCCATAAAGAGGGACTGGCACAATCAGCACGTTTGGCCGATGAAGTGATCTGGTATCAACCCGAAGGTCTGGATTGGGATTTACAACCTGTGGTCGACGCTGCGACCAATCATGCTCAAGTCAGTCGTTCATTGGACGAAATTATTAATCGTATTGTGAATGAAGCAGGTGAGGGTGATGCTGTGGTGATTATGTCAAATGGCGGTTTTGGCGGATTACATCAAAAGCTTTTAAATGCCTTAAAATAAATTTTGCTCAAATCGTAGCGTTATAAAGAGTCCTTTTTGGACTCTTTTTAATTTTTTCCGTCCTTAATGCCTTAATTTTATCCATGCTATTGAGGTATAAATAGATTAAATTTGATAAGCTAAATCAATATTTTTCATTTCATATTCTATTAAATATTAGTCTGAATTCCAATAATTTAGAAATTAAGAGGCTATAAAAATATTATTTTAAAGGTGATTGTTCATATAACATTTATCAATTACAAACCAAATATAAATTCAATTGTAAATATAAAAAACACAATATAATGGAAATATCCATTCTTTTATAGATATAGAGATTAAAAAAAATATTTTTTGAGTATAAATAACAATAATAAATACAAATTCACAAATAAAATTCATAACACGTAACAATTTATATCAAAATATAAATTTTTTTGATTTTTTATTTTTATTAAGTTATTCATTTTAAATAATTTTTATTTAAATGAAAAATCAACTATTTTTTATGAATAAATTAATCAAATTTATTTCAGATGCTGATTGGCTTGAATAAAAATTAAAAAACAATAAATAACAACAATTTAAACCAGATAAAAAATCAAAGTATTTTATTTTATGTGAAATAAATCACATTATTGTTTATTAGTGTGATTAAACTATGATTAAAGAGCGGTTATGAATAGAAGATTTTTTCAAAATCCAGATCTCATAATTGTAAATTTATAAATAACAAACAGCATCTTAATAATAAAAGATGGGAGATACGTTATGAACAAGCTTGTAAAAACAATATTGTCAGTGGTGGCTTTTGGTGGAGTGGTTGGTATTGCTCATGCAGAGGTAGAAACGGCGAGCTTATGGGGTGGCGGAGGCGGTTCGCAGCACCCTGAAGGTTGTACAGAACTCTGCGGAAGCAAGTCTATTCCTATTGAAATCACAATTCCAAAAGTATGCGAACTCAAAAATGTCACTACAAAAATCACTCTAAATAGCACTACAGGCACTGGTACTGGTGGTTTTAGTGTAGGTGCGAATGCAGCATATAACCTATTGGTTGATACCGATAATCGTACTTCAGGAACTAATAACTCTGCATTAAAATATGGAACTTATTCTATTCCAACAACTGTTACTACTAAACGTGGCTCCAATAATGTCAATTTAGGTTCAATCAAATATAATGAACCAATGACTGCTGGTACTTCTTCACTTAACGATTATAGCATTACAGTACAAACCTCTGGTTCTTTAGGTATTAGCAAACCCGCTGGAACTTATACTGATAAATATAATATTTCAGTTTATTTCTAATCCATTTTATTTACTGTTTCAAAAAGTTGGTTCTATTCTAGCAATGGAGCCAACTTCATTACTTCAAATCCAATCACATTATAAAAAATACCATTGAATACAAAAGTTAATTACTTATAAATAATATACGGGTGGGTTATGAAAAGAAAAGTTTTAATCTTAATACTTGGTTTATGTGGGTATACCCATATAGTATGGGCAGGTTTATCAATTAGTCCAATCCAACTCTATATTACCGATAAAACCAAACAACGTAGCGCAACAGTCACCATGGACTCAAAAGACATGGAGGACACTAAAACCTTTGAAGCAACCGCCGTGAAATGGTCACAAAATGACAAAGGAGAGGATGTCTACGAGCCAGATCCCAATATCATTATTAACCCCAAAAACTTTATTATTGCGCCTAATTCAAAACAGGTCATTCGTGTTGGATTTAACCAACCTTTAGCAGGAATCACCACCAATGATGAAAAAACCTGGCGTATTATTTTTCAAGAAGTAGCTCCGCCTGTTGACACGGATTCAGTAACGTTTTTATTTAATATTTCTGTCCCTTTATTTGTGGGTAAGCTCAATCCAGTCAATATCAATGTCATACCAAAAACGATTAATAACAATTTAGTCGTCAATATTAAGAACAATTCTCCTTCACATGTTCAGATTTTAAAATTAACGTTGGTAGATGCTTCAAAAAAAGAAGTCGCAAACTTAAGCCAAATGAAATATTTACTTCCGAATACAGCTCAAGATTTTAATTTTGAAAAAATTAATCTGCATAATAATCAATATAAACTTCTCGTTCTGACCGACAAACAAGATCAGCCTTATGAATATAGTCTTAAGGAGTGATCTGTATGAAAATATCGACACTTTCTGCACATATCTGCTTGATATGTGCATTTACACATGTTCATGCGGCAGACAATGTCATCTTATCCAATCTCTGGATTAATGGACTCGATCGGAATACGGAGGCGTTAGTTTTACAGCAGGATAATCAATATTATGTTGAATGTCAGATTCTTAATTCACTTAATTTAAAAGTATTTTTATTAAAAAAACACGCCTCTCAAGAACAATATTGTCTAGTAAGTAGTGATCAAATCCACTCCAACTTTGATAACGCAAGTCAGTCACTCAAGATTGATTTTCCGGCTGAATATTTTCTCGGTTATTCCAATCAAAATACCATGCTACAACCTGACAAAGCATCTTTAGGAGCATTTCTCAATTATGACTTCTTTTATGACAAATTTGATCAAGGCTATGAATTTAATAATTTTTACGAACTAGGGATTTTCAAGGATTATTGGTTACTCAATAACTCATTGATATACAGAAAAAATGATGCAGACGATGACAGTACAGGAGTGATTCGTTTAAACAGTTCTTTGAGTATTGATTTTCCTCAGCATTTCACCAGACTGACATTGGGGGATAATACCAGTATATATAATTCACTGATTGATTCATTTCGCTTCGGTGGGATTAGTTTCGGGACTAATTTTAGCGAACGTTCTGATTTTATTTACTGGAACACACCTATTTTACGAGGGAGTGCAATTGTTCCTTCAACCATTGATTTATATATCAATGGCGTAAGTATCTATCGACAAAACGTGACTCCAGGAGACTATACCTTACAAACGGGTGCAAACATCCAACAATCAGGCAATGCCCAAATTGTGGTTGAAGATATTTTAGGCAACCGCTCCGTGCAAAATTTTCCAGTTTTGATTAACAATCGTTTACTCAAAGTTGGACTCAATGAATATAACGTCTCTTTAGGTAAATTACGTTTTAATTACGATTATGACAGCAATGACTATCGTGATTTCTTTACCAATGTCTATTTTCGTCGTGGCTTTAGCACCGATACCACTCTCGGTTTTAATGGATCATATAGTGATGATGTAAAAAATTTAGGGTTGATGTGGACACAATCATTAGGGCGTTATGCCTTATTAGATGTAAATGCAGCAGGAAGTTCTGCTTATGGAAATGATGGTTATTCGGTTGGTGCTTCTGTAAGCAATAGTTTTGATAGCTTTTCGATGGGACTGAGCACGCGTTACTCTTCTGAAGACTATCAATCACTTGGATATACTCAAGACTTTCGAAACCCTCGTATCGATTCGTTGGCGTATCTATCCTTCTTTAAAGTGCCTTATGTCAATAGTGTTAATTTAAACTATGTCGAACGGCGTTATTATCCAGATGATGAAGTTCCTCGAAATAACTCAAAATTATTAACAGTCGGAATATCCAAAAGCTTTTCCAGACGTTTATCTTTTACGGCGTCCTATTTTAAAGATTTTGGGGATTTTAATGATTCTGGCGCTTTTTTCTCCCTTATTTTTAATTGGGATGACAATAAAAATATTTATCTGGATCAAACTACAGATGGAGATACACGTTTAACCTTTGCGAAAAGTTCTCCAGAACAGACAGGCTTTGATTATTCTATAGGCGCTGAACGTCGTGATGGTGAAATGACTTATAACGGATTTGGTTTATTTAAAACTGATGTTGGTGATTTGACTTTACAACATACTCAAAATTCTGACTCTTATGATTCACGCGTGTCCTATCGTGGCGCACTAGTTTGGCTGAATCATCAGGTAAATCTGACAAAATCTGTCGATAGTGCCTTCGCATTGGTCAAAGTTGGTGATTATAAAGATGTCGATGTGATGCGTTCATTATCGCCTGTTGGTCGAACCAATAAAAATGGCTATTTCTTTATCCATGATATTTTGCCTTATATTTCTTACGATTTATCTTTTGATCAGGATCAACTTCCGATTGAAGATAAAATTGATTACTCATCCAAAAAAATGGTCGCACTCAATCAACGCGGCTATTACATTGATTTTCCAGTAACTCATACCCAACAAGTGATCGTAAAATTACGCGATAAAAATGGAAATTTATTGGCCAGAGCGACACCCGTTTATCTGGATCAAAATACAGATCAAGTCTATCCAATCGACCAACAAGGTAACGTTTATCTCTACGGTCTTTTACCTAAAACCTATCAACTTAGTACTCAAGGAGACAAGGCTTGTCATAGCCAATTACAAATTCCAGAAAAAACCAGTACCACCACATCCAATCAAGTCATTGAGTTGACTTGTAAATAAGGAGAAAGGCAATGAAAATATTACTTGGCATCATTGCATACTGTGCTTTAGGCAGTCTCTATGCAGGCCAGTGTTCTATGGGACAAATTACCGAACCACGTATGCGTTTGGGAAGTTACTATCAAAGCCAAGCTGCGACATCATTTCACGTCAATTGTGATAGTGCTTACACCATTCGTTTTAACAGTATGAATCTGCGTAGCACAGATGGTTCAAGTTTTGTGACCAATGGTCCCTACAAATTAAGAACCCGTTTAACCGTAGCAGGGCCCGTGGATAATTTATGGAATGTGCCACTGACCGCCAACACCCATAAAGATAATAAATACATCATTTCGGTCAGACTAGAAGATCGTCCGTCCATACAAGTTCCAGCAGGTACTTACCGTGATATGGTGTATGTCAATTTATCGTTTTAACCCAAAGATCTGAATAGATTTATAAGATAAAGGATACTGAACACCATATTTTGAGGAATGATCTAGCAACATGATGTTTAAAACGTGATTTTTTAAATAAAATTTTGATCGTGATCAACCCCTTGCCTTGATGTGTGGCGGGAGGGCAAGGATGATTATGAAATCTTCTAATGACTTTTTTAGACCTAGGCAGATTGAAAAAATCCGATTTGCTTAAACGGCATAATTATGCGATGCTAGAGACACATTTGGATTCGATTCCAAAACTCAATTTAAGTAGACAAGGGGAGTAGCCTCCTCCAAGCGTTGTAAACTAATGTAATATCAAAAGTTAATTTACAACGTGTCAGATATCGTCAATACACTTTGCAAAAAGTCGGTATCTGAGCATCAAATATAGTTTGATGTAGGCAAGACCTTGATCATGTTGATACAGATGTTTTTTTATTCATCTGGCGACAGGTCAAGGTTTTTTTATGGCCAATTGCCAGATGTGGAGAGATTTATGGACTCTATCGGTAATATTTGGCTGTATCTGGTCTTTTTTGGCATCGTCTTTGCGATGCTGTTAATCGACTTTCTCGGCTTTAAACAGAAAAAAGACCAATCCGTGCCCATTAAACAGGCACTAGCATGGAGTATTGCTTGGGTGACCGTGGCGATGCTGTTTGCAGGTGGATTATGGCTATACCTACAACAAACCGCAGGACTTGCGCTTGCCAACCAAAAAACCATGGAATATCTGGCAGGTTATTTACTGGAAAAATCATTAGCGATTGATAATGTTTTTGTCTGGTTGATGATTTTTGCTGCTTTTGCCATTCCACCTTCGTTACAACGTAAAATCCTACTTTATGGTGTATTAGGCGCGATTGTTTTAAGAACGATCTTTATTTTTATTGGCGCATGGTTTGTTCAAGAGTTCTCTTGGATTTTATATATTTTCGGTGCGTTTTTGGTCTATACCGGCTTTAAGTTCTTAAAAGGTCAAGGAGATGAGCAGCCCAATATTGAAGATATGGCATTACTCAAATGGTTACGTAAACATATGCGTATCACACCAAGTTTTAAAGGTGATCGTTTCTTTGTCAAAGAGCAAGGCGTTCTTTGGGCAACGCCGTTGTTTATTGTACTGATCTTGGTAGAGTTCTCCGATGTGATCTTTGCGGTCGATTCTATTCCTGCCATTTTTGCAGTCACAACCGATCCGTTTATTGTCCTTACTGCAAATCTGATGGCGATTTTGGGCTTGCGTGCCATGTTCTTTTTATTGGCAGGAACAGCATCAAAAATGCATTATCTGCCGTATGGTTTAGGCATTATCTTGCTATTTATCGGCTTTAAAATGTTGATGCTTGATGTCTTCCATATGCCAATCTGGATTTCCTTGAGCTTTATTGTGTTGGTGCTGGGGATTACCGCGTGGTTATCGATTCGCCACAATAAAAAACAGGCTCAATCTTAATCTCGATTCTGATTGATCTAGCCCTTTTAGTAAGATAAAAGGGCTTTTTATTTGCGAGATTCAATCAATTTAAGCTTGGGCCAACGTTGTAGCCATTGTTTTTCAATGACGCGATTCAAAAAAGTCTCATAGCTCACCAAACGCGGATTCCAACGTAGTTTTAGCTCGAATAAATCTGATAACCCAAAGGGCGCAATGATTTCAAGCAGATCATTTTCAGTGAGGCGTACTGCAATCGCAGTCGCGGTTTCAGGCCATGCAGAAATTGCATCGAATAAAGAGGTATAGGCTTTTATCTTCTCAGCATTTTCGTTTAAATACCAATGATGTTCGGTCGCCTGATTAACCACATCCCACTCGTTTAAAGAAAATTGTTTATGCAAGGCCTGTTTAATGCGCTGCTGTTGTTGTGAATCTGCATGAGGATCATAAAAAATCACATAGATTTCTACCTGTTCAATCTCATATTTCTGATAATGTAACGCAGACCAGATCAATTGCCGAATCACACCTGCACTCAGATAACAGTGTGCATTGATGGTGCGTAATACTTTTAAACGTTGAAAAAGCGATGCATGATTWAAAATC
>NZ_CP078523.1:1184321-1187959 GCF_019264745.1 Acinetobacter sp. Colony158
TAAATTTATACAGTTTGGCAAGTTCCTTGCATCTTATCCAGAAAAAAACTGAGATTTAAGGACTCTTGATTGAGTCCTTAAATCTCTTATCTTTAATTCTCGATAATCCTTGTTTTGCTTTTCATATAAACACTGCAATGCGAAGGAAATACGTTACAATCAATCGAAAAAATTACAAGTTATAGGTTTTTTAGATGTCATCTTCCGCTCAAACCACCATTGTTCGTGGTCGATTTTTAGATATCCAGTCTTTGGTTCAACAAGCTCAACAGATTCCTGAACAAGTTCGTTATCTTGAAGACGGCGTTCTGATTAGCGAAAACGGTAAAATCAAATGGTTTGGCACATGGCAAGATGCACAGCCTCATCTTCCTGAAAATATTGAAATTCAACATTATCCACAACAACTGATTGTCCCAGGATTTATCGATACGCACATTCATTATCCCCAAACTGAAATGGTGGGTGCGTACGGTGAGCAACTTCTGAGTTGGCTAAATACTTATACCTTTCCAACTGAACTTCAATTTAAAGACCCAGCCTATGCACAAAACATTGCCCAGTTTTTTGTGCAAGAACTATTAAAAAATGGAACAACGACAGCACTGGTATTCTGTACGGTCCATCCTGAATCTGTTGATGCCTTATTTGAAGCCGCAGAACGCATTCAGATGCGTTTGATTGCAGGTAAAGTGCTGATGGATCGTCATGCACCAGATGGTCTTTGTGACACGCCACAAAGCGCTTATGACGAATCTAAAAACCTTATTGAAAAATGGCATGCTAAGGGCAGGGCGCTCTATGCAATTACGCCACGTTTTGCACCAACCTCGACGCCAGAACAATTAGAAAAAGCGGGTCAACTCAAGCAGGAATATCCTGATGTCTATGTGCATACCCATTTAAGTGAAAATAAAGATGAAATTGCGTGGGTAAAATCACTTTATCCTGAACAAAAAAGCTACCTCGATGTATATCATCATTATGGTTTGACAGGCCAGCGCTCGGTATTTGCCCATTGTGTGCATTTAGAACAAGAGGAATGGCAATGTATGCATCAAACAGATTCAGCCATTGCCTTTTGCCCGACCTCAAACTTATTTTTAGGTAGTGGTTTATTTCCATTGAAAAAGACTTGGGAACAAGGCGTTAAAGTGGGCTTAGGCACTGATATTGGAGCAGGCACATCCTTTAGTCTGTTACAAACCATCAATGAAGCCTATAAAGTTCAACAGCTACAAGGCGATAAACTCTCTGCTTATGAAGCGCTTTACCATGCCACAATAGGCGGTGCAAAAGCACTGGATTTACAGGACCAACTCGGTAACTTTAATGTCGGTAAAGAAGCTGATTTTGTGGTACTGAATTTAAAAGCCACTGCTTTGCAAAGTCTGCGTCAGTCTCGCGCGAAATCGCTAGATGATGCTTTGTTTGCGCTGTTTACTATGGGCGATGATCGTAATATCGAGGCGACGTATATTTATGGACAATGTGCCTACAAAAAAACTGAATAAATCAAAAGTGAAACCCAGACCGTGGCTAAAATGGACGATCTTCGCAGTAGCATGTGGCTTACTGTTAAAGCGTGATCAACCTGTCAAAAAGAAGCCATAGTTACAGTTAATCATTTGAGAAGGGATGCATCATCTGCTTTTTTGTTTTAAAATTTACGGATGAATTGAAGATTTCAGGGTGTTGCAGGTCAACACCTTTTTTATTTTTAACTTTTGCGTTTTAGGTATCTACCCCATGACCGTTGCAATGAGCGTGATGATCTCAACTGAAGACATTCAAGCCAAAGTCAAACAACTCGGTGAACAAATCAATGCTCACTATACCAATAGCCAAAAAGATCTGGTGTTGATTGGTTTACTCCGCGGCTCTTTTATTTTTATGGCAGATTTATGCCGAGCCATCGAAAAACCGCATGAACTGGATTTTATGACGGTTTCCAGCTATGGCAGCAGTACCACGTCTTGTCGTGATGTTAAAATTTTAAAAGATCTGGATGGTGAGATTCGCGGCAAAGATGTGCTCGTGGTCGAAGATATTATTGATTCTGGCAATACTTTAAGCAAAGTACTTGAAATTTTGCAAACGCGCGAACCCAATTCTATTGAACTCTGTACGCTGGTGAGTAAACCTTCACGCCGTGAAATTGAACTTGAAGTTAAGTTTTTGGGTTTTGAAGTTGAAGACCGCTTTATTGTGGGTTATGGATTGGATTACGATCAAAAATATCGTCATTTACCCTTTATTGGTGAAATTGGTCTGTAGTCAAAAAATGGCGCTTTCGCGTCATTTTTTATGGATGTTTTACACGATATCGACCAAACAAAAACGCAACATGATTTAGCAATCCGTGACTATCAGCCTGATTTAAAACCGTTCACTATAATAAAACAAGCACTTTTAAAACCAGAATAAGCAAAACAAGGAGAACGTCTTATGTGGTCATTTATTGTTGCCATTGTCGTCGGTTTTATTGCAGGTTTGATCGCCCGCGCGATTCATCCTGGTGAAGATAAAGCGGGTTTTATTGTTACTACACTACTTGGGATTGCAGGTTCACTTTTAGCGACCTATGGCGGACGTGCTTTAGGGCTTTATCCTGAAAATTCCAGTGCGGGTTTTATCGCCTCGGTTGTAGGCGCTATTATTATTCTGTTTATTTATAATCTGATGAGCAAAAAAACCACCTAAATTTGCTATAAGATCTAAATAAAAGTGGTAATTTTTCTACATAAATTACTCATCTTTTAAATTTGATTTAAGGCTGATATCGCTATCAGCCTTAACAGTTGAAAACGAAATTTGTAGCTTAATCCAGTTTAAATTCTTTCCACAACGATTCAATTTGTTCAGCCGAAACCACGCCAGCTGCTTTAAAGCCATTTGAAAAAATCAGCGTTGGAGTTCCCTGTATCCCTAAGGTTTGACCTAACTTTAAATTGCGATCAATTGGATTTGCACAAGCCGTCAGTGTTTGTGGAACAATGCCTTTTCGAATCAAATTATTCCATGCATAGGCACGGTTTGCTTCGCACCAGACTTGTTTAGAAGGCTGTACCGATTGACTGCGAATGGGATAAATAAAGGTATAGATCGTCACATTTTTCAGTTGATCGAGCTGATTTTCTAATTGTTTGCAATAAGGACAATTGGGATCTGAGAAAACTGCTATCTGGCGTTTACCATTGCCTTTCACGGTTTTAATGGCGTCCTGTAAAGGTAAACTTTTCCAGTCAATACTTTTGTTTTTGACCACCAGATCCTTCGTTAAATTATGCTGATCTTTTAAGCGAATCATCGAACCAATCAAAATATGTTCTGCATTTTCACTAAGATAAATAATCTGATTATCTAGTGTCGCACTATATAAACCCTGTATTTCGGTTTTCTGGATATTTTCAATATTTAATTTGGGATACTTTTGTTTGAGTTGAATCTGCACACTTTCCACACTGGCTTGACTTGAAAAAGCCCATGCACTTATTAAAGCTGCCAGTAAAATTTTATACATTGCATCATACTCAACCTAAACAAAGCTGTATTGTAAAAGAAACACAGCTCAGCTCTGTTATATTTTCTTTGAATCTTAGACCTTGAATCAGATGTTTCACGTGAAACATTTTTTG
>NZ_CP078523.1:1187995-1209748 GCF_019264745.1 Acinetobacter sp. Colony158
CTTTAAATTAAAATCATTTTCACATAACTTATACGCAATCTTATTGGAATAGGTTTAAGCTGATTAGATTCTGGAACTCTCCACGCACTCATGACCGAAAGATCATGAGTGTTTTTTTATTTTTGTTTGATTACTTTCCAATACAAAATGAACCAAAAATCTTGCCGAGCAGATCATCCGCACTAAAATCCCCTGTAATTTCACCGAGTGCATTTTGCGCCAAACGTAAAGATTCAGCGACCAACTCACCAGCATGGAAAACTACAAGCTGTTCGCGTGCCTCATCCAGATAGTGCTGAGTGCGCTTCATTGCGTCTAAATGACGTGTTCTGGCAATAAAGGTGTCTTCCTCAGGCTGAAAGCCCGCATGCGCTGTAATCGCCTCTATGAGGCTGTCTACGCCAGTTTCCTGTTTGGCAGAAACCCTAACATGACGAAACCCTTGATATTGGTCGTTCACTGCGCTTTGTTCAAGCAAATCAGACTTATTCCCAATGAGGATTAAACGTTTCGGATCAAGATGATCTTTAAAATACTCCTGAGCAAGTTGTAAAGGATCGTCACCTTGACTTAAGTCATAAACCAACAGCAACAGATCAGCTTGTTCAATTTCTTTAATCGCGCGGCGGATGCCTTCTTTTTCGACAATATCACCTGTTTCACGTAATCCCGCAGTATCCGTCAACGTAATAGGCAAGCCATTTAAGCTAATTTTTTCATGTAGTACATCACGGGTGGTTCCTGCAATATCCGTCACAATTGCACGTTCATTTCCCGCTAAAGCATTGAGTAAGCTTGATTTTCCAGCATTAGGCTTACCCGCAATCACGACTTGTAAGCCTTCTCGCAACAACTGACCTTGTCGTGCAGATTGTTGTACCGCCTGTACTAATTGTTTTACCTCATCCAGCAAAGCTAAAATTTTACCATCCGCCAAAAAATCAATTTCTTCTTCTGGAAAATCAATCGCCGCTTCAACATGTAGGCGTAAATGAATGAGTTTTTCTAAAACGGTATTAATTTTAGTGGAAAAAGCACCCTGTAATGAGCGTACAGCAGAACGTGCAGCCGCTTGCGAGGTGGCGTCAATTAAATCTGCAATCGCTTCCGCCTGTACCAGATCCAGTTTTCCATTTTCAAAGGCACGCATGGAAAACTCACCGGCTTTCGCGGCTTTGGCGCCTAATTCAAATAAACGTGCCAATAACGCATTTTGAATGACAGGGCCGCCATGTCCTTGTAACTCCACCACATCTTCGCCCGTAAATGAATGTGGATTAGGGAAACACAAAACCAAACCTTCATCCATCACCTCATCAGCCGCATCGTAAAACTGACGAAAACCCGCCATACGCGGTTCAGGAAGTATTTTTTTCGTCAATGCTTCTGCGATCGTAAAAGCTTTAGGGCCAGAAAGACGAATCACCCCCACACCACCACGTCCAGGAGGGGTAGCAATTGCAGTGATGGTGGTTTGTGCAAGCATAACAATAACCTAACTATTGCAAAAAAACAGAAATAAAAAATCCGCTCAAGATTAGCATCCTGAGCGGATTTTATCAGCTCTTATGAGTCAGAAAGTCAGTTAAGAACTTACTTCTGGCGCAGCTGGACGATTTTTCGCAACGTTTTTATTAATAAACCATTGCTGAAGAATCGTAATACTGTTGTTCACGATCCAGTACAACACCAGACCTGACGGGAAGAACAACATAAATACGGTGAAAATGATTGGCATAATGCGGAACACTTTGGCCTGCATTGGATCGGCAGGTTGTGGGTTTAGCATTTGCTGGATAAACATGGTTGCGCCCATCAACAACGGCAAGATAAACCATGGATCCATTGCAGATAAATCCTGAATCCAAAGCATCCACGGTGCATGACGCAGTTCCACACTTTCCATCAAGACCCAATACAAGGCTAGGAAAATTGGCATTTGCAGCAATAGCGGTAAACAACCTGAAAGTGGATTGACCTGTTCACGTTTGTAAAGCGCCATCATTTCCTGAGAGAAACGCATACGGTCTTCGCCAAACTCTTCTTTCATACGTTGCATTTCAGGTGCAATCACACGCATCTTGGCCATTGAACGGTAGCTTTTTGAAGATAAAGGCCACAGAATCAATTTCACCACAATCGTCAAAAGAATAATTGACCAGCCCCAGTTTCCTACGATGCTATGGAAAAATTGCAAACCGAGGAACAACAGTTTAGCAATTGGCCACAACCAACCATAGTCAACGGTTTGATTCAAACCAACCGCGAGATCTTTCAATTCAGACTGGATTTTTGGCCCAGAATAGAACGTCGCATCGACCGTCATGGTTTTGCCAGCAGGCACATTGATGGTCGGAGAAGTGAAGCCAATGATATTCATATTATCGGCAGATTTACGCGACTCTAACTTGGCGGTATAAGCCTGATCACCAAAATGACCTGGAATCCATGCACTAACGAAATAATGTTGCACCATCGCGACCCAGCCGCCTTTGGCATCCACATTTAGTTTTTCATCAGAGAAATTAGCAAATTTTAGCTTGTTGTAATGCTCATCAGGTGTCCCCCATGCGCCCCCAAGGAAAGTCCCTAAGGTAAAGATACCTTGATCAGATTTACCTGGATCTTCAGAGTTATCGCGTTTGATCTGCCCAAACATTTGACCTTGCCAGTTTTGCGCGCTACGGTTCACTACCTGATAGCTCACCTGAACTGGATAATCGCCCTGTTTAAAGGTAAAACGCTTGATAATTTCAACACCATCAGCCGTTTTGTAAACCATCGGGACCGTTAGAACTTTTTCAGCTTTACCGTCTTTGTTTTGGCTATCCTTGGCATCCGCTAATGTATAAGCTGTTTTTTCAACTTCATACTGTGGACGACCTTGGCGACTACTGTCTGGGCCATTCAATCCAATTAAACCAGATTGTGCCACATAGGTCCGCTTCGCATCGCTTTCCAGCATGACAAAAGGCTGGTCACTGTTTTTGTCTTTATCATGATTGAGTAATTCAATACGCACAATATCGCCACCTTTAGGATTAATCCAAAGGTGATAGAGGTCAGTTTGTACTGAAATAAGCTGTTGATTCACAGGTGCTGTCGCATCTGTAACTTGTTGCGTCGCAATATTTGCTTGTGGCACATCTGTTGATGTCGCAGTAGCTTGGCTATTTGGCAGGTCAGCAGACACTTCATGAGATTCAACCACAGCGGCAGGCGCGGGTTGATTAGAAGTAGTGCTATGACCATAATCTTTTTGCCAAGCCAAGATAAGCAAATATGCGGTGACAAACATGGCTCCGAGAATCGCAAACCTGGCCCATTGTTGCATATCAATTATCCCAAGTGGTTAAAGTGATTTTGGTTTAATAAACGCTCACGAAAGGGTACAGCAACGTGAGGCTTTTGAGAATCTATTTGCTGAAATGAAATAAAACGAATTGCTTTAGCAGGTACAGGATCATACCCACTCCCTCCCCAGGGATGACATCGACAGACACGATTCACCGCCAACCAACTACCTTTGATTGCACCATAGCGATGAACAGCTTCCAGCGCATATTGCGAACAGGTGGGTATATAGCGACAACGCGGTCCGAGCAAAGGACTCAAGGCAATTTGATAAAATCGAATCAACCAATGCAGGATAGATACCATTGGTCATCTCTATTTTTCAATTGAGGGAGAGATGGTGTTTTGATGCTTGTGTGCAAGACGATTTAACTTACGCCAAGCCAATTGAAGTTGCTGAGTCAGATCAGCATTAGATACGGTTTCAATGCCAAGTTTAGGCATAACCACAATATCAATCAGTGCTAATTGTTGTTGATGCAAACGAAAGCTTTCACGTGCAAGTCGTTTTATTCGATTTCTTTCATGCGCACGGCGCACTTTTTTTTTGGCAACAACCAATCCTAAACGGCTTTTAGGCTGTTCAGAAGGTTTTGCCAAAAATAAAAAATGGGGTTGATGCACTTTAAAAAGCGCACCATCAAACACACTTTTAAAATCAGCAGCACAATGTAAGCGTACATTTGTACCGAAGCTATAAAGTGCCATAACACCCGATCGTGTAGTAATAACGATTTAAATAAATTAAACAGTTAGGCTATGACGACCTTTAGCACGACGGCGAGCCAATACTTGACGACCAGCTTTAGTTGCCATACGAGCGCGGAAACCATGAACACGTTTACGTTTTAGTTCAGAGGGCTGAAAAGTACGTTTCATATCGAAACTCCCAAAATATGATCTTTCTGTAAAGGTTCGCGATTTTATGGTGCAACGACCCTACTGTCAATGAAAAATCAAAAAGTTTACATTTTATTCAGTATTTTTTGAAAATCCTTAGATTTATTTTGCCTTTCCCTAGAAATAAGTCTACAAATTTTATACACAATCTAATCTATTAAATTTATTCTTGTTTTTTATATACCCACAGCTTATTCTCATGTTTATCAACAAGCTTAAGATGGATTTGGTCATTGCGTTGCACATTTGAATTTAAATTCATAAATCGCTAAATTATCCACAGCGACTGAGCCGCTATTAAATAAATTCAAATTTTAAAATTTAAATTTATTCTTATTAGGGCGCGTTTTTTCTGTGGAAAGTGATGATTTAAATTTAAAAAACAGGTTGTTGAGTTGTGAATAACTGTGTTTTTATAAAACTTATAAATTGTGGATAACTCATCTTATAAAACTATCCCCAGCTTATGGTGAAACTTATCCACAAGTGCTTTGAATTTAAATTTAAAGCGTGAAAGGATTCTTTTTGAACAAACATGATGGTTTCGTTCATGACAGATGTGGATAACTTGGTTAGAATGGCGACCCTTTCTGTTGGAAGGGCAGTTTATTTTTTGAATTTAAAAAGAGATAGGGGAATCACATGCTGTGGACAGACTGCTTAAATCGCTTGCGACAAGAGCTCTCTGATAATGTCTTTGCGATGTGGATCCGCCCTCTGGTTGCTGAGGAAGCGGAGGATACCTTACGTTTATATGCGCCAAATCCATATTGGACACGTTATATTCAGGAACATCATCTGGAATTGATCTCAATTCTGGCGGAGCAGTTATCAGAAGGTCGTGTTCGTCAGGTGGATATTTTAGTGGATTCACGTCCTGGCGCGATTTTATCCCCAACGGAACAGCCAGCAACCACTACAGCTGCCTTAAATACGGTGGCAGCACCGACTCGAGTAAAAAAAGAAGTTGCTGATGTAGCATCGACAGGCACAGCTAAAAATTTAAATTCAAAAAAACGCTTACTCAATCCTTTATTTACTTTTTCACTTTTTGTTGAAGGTCGTTCTAACCAAATGGCGGCTGAAACCTGTCGCAAGGTTTTAACCCAACTGGGTGCTTCGCAGCATAATCCCTTATTTTTATATGGACCGACAGGTTTAGGTAAAACGCACTTAATGCAAGCGGTTGGCAATGCGTTATTACAAGCCAAGCCCAATGCGCGCGTTATGTATATGACCGCCGAAAGTTTTGTTCAGGATTTTGTCTCTTCTTTACAAAAAGGCAAAGTCGAAGAATTTAAGAAAAATTGTCGTTCATTAGATTTATTGTTAGTTGATGATATCCATTTGTTAGCAGGTAAAGAAGCCAGTCTGGTTGAGTTCTTTTATACGTTTAATGCCTTGTTGGATGAATCCAAGCAAATTATTCTCACTTCAGATCGCTATCCAAAAGAATTAACGGAACTTGATCCACGTTTGGTCTCGCGTTTTTCGTGGGGACTTTCTGTGGGTGTAGAACCACCAGACATCGAAACCCGTATCGAAATTTTACTGAAAAAAGCTGAAAACAGTGGCGTTGATTTGCCGCGTAATTGCGCTCTATTCATTGCCCAGCAAGTGGTGGCCAATGTCCGTGAACTTGAAGGCGCTTTAAACAAAGTGGTGGCGATTGCCCGTTTTAAGGGATCGCAAATTGATTTAGATGTGGTTCGAGAATCATTAAAAGATGTGCTAGCCATTCGCGCGCGAACCATTAGTGTCGAAAATATTCAGCGCGTGGTCAGTGAATATTTCCGTATTCCACTAAAAGAGTTGATCGGGCCAAAACGTACTCGTATTTATGCGCGACCAAGACAATTGGCGATGGGCTTGGCACGTGAGCTTACAGGTGATAGTTTTCCTGAAATTGGCATGGCTTTTGGTGGGCGTGACCATAGTACGGTCATGCATGCCTGTGAAAAAGTACAAAGTTTAAAAGATGAAGATCCGATCTTTAATGAAGACTATAAAAACTTGTTGCGCTTACTGCAAAGTTAAGCATCAGGGCAGTTGCAAAGTCGTATCAACTCCCGCATAGTACACTGCTAAAAAATGAAATAATGGCTTTCAGTTGTTAGAGGAATGAATTGTGCGTTTGAAAATCGCTAAAGAAAGTTTAGTCAATGTGCTGTCTCATGTTGTAGGTGCGGTGGAGCGTCGTCATACCTTAAATATTCTTTCAAACGTTAAAATTCAGGCCACTGATCAGGCTTTGACCATTACAGGTTCTGATCTGGAAGTAGAACTGGTAGCCAGTACGACGTTGGCTGAGGGTGCTTGCTTGCAAGCGGGTGAAACGACTGTGCCTGCACGCAAATTGATGGATATTTGCAAATCATTGCCTACAGCGGCATTGATTGATCTGCAAATTACAGAAGACCAGCGCTGTATTTTAAAATCAGGTAATAGTCGTTTTGTGCTAGGGACCTTACCCGCAGAAGATTATCCTTTGCTGAATACTGAAAATAGTCAGGGCACACAGGTTCAAGTCACGCAACGTGAACTTAAACGTTTGTTTGAAAAAACAGCCTTTGCGATGGCAGTTCAGGATGTGCGTTTTTATCTGACTGGAACTTTACTGGAAATTGATGAAAATCAACTTCGTGCAGTGACTACAGATGGTCATCGTTTAGCTTTGTGTGAAGTTTTGGCTTCATCCAATGCGACTCAACTGGTGCAAGCTATTGTACCGCGTAAAGCCGTGGGCGAATTACAGCGTTTACTGAGTATCGAAGATGAGCAATTACGGTTATTGATTGGACGAGAATTGCTCAATGTGACGATTACAACACCAAGTCGTGATAAAGAACAAGGTGATATTACCGTTCGTTTTACCACCAAGTTGATTGATGGTAAATTCCCAGATTATCGCCGTGTGATTCCACGTGGTGGCGATAAACTGGCTCAAATTGCGCATGATGTGTTTAAGCAGTCTTTGCAACGTGTCGCGATTCTGAGCAATGAAAAATTACGTGGTGTGTTCTTAAACTTTAATCCTGATGTATTACAACTACGTGCCAATAATCCTGAACAGGATGAGGCGATTGAAGATTTAGCCATTCAATATCAAAATACCTCAATGGAAATGTCATTCAATGCACAGTATTTACTGGATGTATTGAATGTGTTGGATGGTGATGACGTCAGTATGACCATGACTGAAGCCAATCAATCCGTGTTGTTACAGGATCCGACACATACCGATCAAACTTATGTTGTGATGCCAATGCGTGTCTAAAGAACTGATCCGATTATGCATATAACACGTTTAAATATCGAGCGTGTGCGCAATTTAAAAACGGTTGCACTGTCTGGGTTGCAGCCGTTTAACGTTTTTTACGGCGCCAATGGTTCGGGTAAAACCTCAGTGCTTGAAGCCATCCATCTGCTTTCGACTGGACGTTCTTTTCGAACTTATACGCCCAAGCATTATATTCAGCATGGCGCACAAGACGCGATTGTATTTGCTCAATCTGCCGTTGAAAAAGTGGGAATGCGTAAACTAGCCACAGGCGAGCAGTTGATTAAAGTGAATGGTGATCCTGTGGCGACGCAGGGACAATTGGCCAAACTGTTGCCTTTACAACATATCGACCCACAAAGTACCGATATTTTAGATCATGGTGCCAAACCACGACGACAAATGCTGGATTGGCTCATGTTTCACGTGGAACCTGAGTTTTATACCACTTGGCAGCAATATTCCAGAGCGCTGAAACAACGCAACAGCTTGCTGAAGCATTCTCGCCAGATTTCACTGGCAGAGTTGGAACCCTGGAACAAACTTCTGGCAGCTTATGGAGAGATGTTGCATAACCAGCGCTCATTGATGATCGAGCAATGGCAGGTTTTTTTGCAGCAGGATTTACAGCAATTGTTACCTGAGCTGCGTATTGAATTAGATTATCAGGCGGGTTTTCACCAAGAGCATGGATTGTTCAATGATCTGATTCAATATCATGCCAAAGATGTTGAACGGCGATATACCGAATATGGTCCTCATCGTGCCGATTTGCGTTTAAAAACGCCATTGGGCGATGCGGATGATGTGCTGTCACGTGGGCAAAAAAAGCTCCTAATGATGGCTTTAAAACTATCACAGATTGCAATGTTACATGCGAGTAATAAGGAAACTGTGGTATTATTAGATGATTTGACAGCAGAATTAGACCATGCCGCACAGCGGCGATTAATTGAACGATTAAGCCAGTTAGGTAGTCAGGTTTTTATGACCACTTTAGATCAACAAGCGGTACAACATCACCTACAGGATCTGGCTGTATCTTATCAATTGTTCAACGTGGAACATGGTCAGGTTCGGGCTGTCCCCATTTGATTTTTTCCCCACTGGGGATTGATCCATAAATTTGCTAGGGAGAAACCATGAGTTCAGAGTCTCAATCTGCCTCTCCAACAGAACAATCAAACGAAAAGGCATATGATTCCTCTAGTATCAAGGTATTACGTGGTTTGGATGCAGTGCGTAAGCGTCCAGGTATGTATATTGGTGATACAGATGATGGGACAGGCTTGCACCACATGGTTTTTGAGGTGGTCGATAATGCAATCGATGAAGCCTTGGCAGGGCATTGTGATGAGATTATTGTCACGATTCATGAAGATGAATCGGTCAGTGTTTCAGATAATGGTCGTGGTATCCCAACTGATATTCATCCAGAAGAGGGTGTTTCTGCCGCGGAAGTGATTCTAACCATTCTACATGCGGGTGGTAAGTTTGATGACAACAGCTATAAGGTTTCAGGTGGTCTGCATGGTGTGGGGGTGTCTGTGGTCAACGCACTCTCTAGCAAATTGCAACTGACGATTCATCGTGCGGGTCAAATCCATGAGCAGGAATATCATCATGGTGATCCACAATACAAATTGCGTGTGGTCGGTGAAACGGATAGCACAGGGACTACGGTACGTTTCTGGCCAAGTGAATTGACTTTTAGTCAAACTATTTTTCATGTGGAGATTTTGGCGCGTCGTTTGCGTGAACTTTCATTCTTAAATGCGGGTGTGAAGATTATTTTACGTGATGAACGGATTAATCTGGAACACATTTACAACTATGAAGGTGGTTTGTCTGAGTTTGTAAAATACATTAACGAAGGCAAAACTCATCTGAATGACATCTTTCACTTTACCGTGGATGCTGATAATGGCATTGGTGTTGAAGTGGCATTGCAGTGGAATGATAGCTATCAGGAAAATGTACGCTGCTTTACCAATAATATTCCGCAAAAAGATGGTGGAACGCACTTGGCTGGTTTCCGTGCGGCATTGACCCGTGGCTTGAACAGCTACATGGAAAATGAAAGCTTACTGAAAAAAGAAAAAGTTGCCGTTACGGGTGATGATGCGCGTGAAGGTTTAACCGCGATTATTTCAGTCAAAGTCCCAGATCCGAAGTTTTCTTCACAAACCAAAGAAAAATTGGTGTCGAGTGAAGTCAAACCTGCGGTAGAACAGGCGATGAATAAAGAATTTTCAGCCTATTTGCTGGAAAATCCTCAGGCAGCCAAATCGATTGCAGGCAAGATTATTGATGCCGCACGTGCCCGTGATGCCGCGCGTAAAGCCCGCGAAATGACGCGTCGCAAGAGTGCGTTGGATATTGCAGGTTTACCGGGTAAATTGGCCGATTGTCAGGAAAAAGATCCTGCTTTGTCAGAATTGTATCTGGTCGAGGGTGACTCTGCGGGTGGTAGTGCCAAGCAAGGTCGTAACCGTAAAATGCAGGCGATTTTACCGCTGAAGGGTAAAATTCTGAACGTGGAACGTGCGCGTTTTGACAAGATGATTTCTAGTCAGGAAGTCGGTACACTGATTACCGCATTGGGTTGTGGAATTGGGCGTGAAGAATATAACCCTGATAAATTGCGTTACCATAAAATCATCATCATGACCGATGCGGATGTCGATGGTTCACATATCCGAACCTTATTGTTGACCTTCTTCTTCCGTCAAATGCCAGAACTGGTCGAGCGCGGTCATATTTATATTGCACAACCGCCGTTGTATAAGCTGAAAAAAGGCAAGCAAGAGCTCTATATCAAGGATAATGAGGCATTAGAAAGCTTCCTGATCTCCAATGCGATTGATGATCTGGAGTTGCATATTAGTGCCGATGCCCCTGCGATCAATGGCGAAGCTTTGGCCAAAGTCATTGAAGATTATCAAGTCTCGCAAAAAAGCTTACAGCGTCTTACTCAGCGTTATCCTGCGAGTTTGCTCGATGCTTTGCTTGAAGTTGAACCGTTTAAGGCAGATCAAAGTCAGGATCGCCCTTATGTGGAACAATGGGCTGAACAATTACGCGTAACCATTGAAAAGTTGCAGCCAAGTTTACGTCCAGAGATTAGTTTGGAAAGCTTTGAACGTGAAATACCGACAGGTGAAAAATCGATTCACTGCTGGCCTCGTGTGACGGTTTATGTGCATAACTTGCCTCACCATTACTTGTTAGATGCAGGTTTGCTCAATTCGGCTGAATATGCGCGTTTACTGAAAAATTCCAAGAGCTGGTTTAAGTTATTGGAAGAAGGCGCGTATCTGCAAAAAGGTGAGCGCAAGATCAATGTCACTAATTTCCATCAGGTCTGGCAGCAAATTTTGCAAGATTCTCGTCGTGGCATGATGATTCAGCGCTATAAAGGGCTGGGTGAGATGAATGCAGAACAACTTTGGGAAACCACGATGGATCCTGAAAATCGTAACATGTTACAAGTGACCATCGATGATGCGATTGAAGCAGATCGTATGTTTAGCTGCTTAATGGGCGATGATGTCGAACCACGTCGTGCCTTTATTGAAGAAAATGCATTAAATGCAGATATTGATGCTTAATCTGTAAAAATTCAAAAAAACAGGCGCWWWGWGCGCCTGTTTTTTTTGAATGTCCTTATTCAACCCGACTTCCCTGAACCTGTTATTGCCACTGTTGGAACACTTGATCTGCTGTTTTATTGAGTACTACCTGATTACCCTGAATCTGTTGTACCCATTGAGTTGGAATATAATGATGCTGACCATTAGCTGATTGATCATTTTTAGCCAATTTGATCTTGTCCTGACCATCTAAATGATCGACTGTACCGACATGTTGATGATCTGAACCGACGACTTCGGCATGTTGTTGAATATCTTGTACATTGATAGTTGCCATGAGTATTGTCCCTCATATTTTTCATGATGTTTCATGTTATTGACTTGATCTTTGTATCAAGCAGGCAAGTCATTAAATCAAACTTAAAACAGCAGCAGTGCTGTGCCTTAACATCCAGCCTAAGGGTTTTTTAAAACAGGTGTGCAGTGCTTATGTAAGCCTTTATAGCGATTTCATCAAAAGATCAAGCTTTGCTGGTGAGGTCTGTTAATTTATATTTTGATTTAAAATCAAGGCATTAAATTTTTTATAAAGTAAAAACTTAATAAAAAGAGAACGCTATATTTTTTAAAAGACTGAAAAAAATAGTCGACTTGTAAGATTAGGCTAATGAATGTGTCGGGCTGTAAAGCTACAGCCCAATATTTAAATGCTCAAAGCATATCTTAATCAAAAGAGCTTTCCAGCTCTTCCAATTGCATCATGAGTTCCAAAAGTTGCTCTTCCGCTTGTTCTAGTTTTTGTTTCAGATCAGTTTGTTCATTCATGAGTTTAAGCAGATCATCCTTACGATTTGCCTCATAGAGTGAGCTATCTGCAAGTAATGTTTCAATGGCAACTAAACGTGATTGAAATTTTTCGATCTGAGTTTCGCATTTTTCAATATTTTTACGAATCGGTCGCGTTTGTTCACGACGTTGCGCAGCTTCTTTACGTAAGGCTTCTTTATCCAGTTTCGAGGTTGTAGGTGGGACAGTCACTTCTGAAATCACTGGGGCAGCAGGTTGCTGGCCTTTTTTGATCATGTCGTTGCGTGCTTGACGTAGCCAGTTGGCATAATCATTGAGGTCACCATCAAAACTTTGACTATGACCATTGTGAACTAGAATCAACTCATCACAGACGCTGGCAATTAACTGCCGTTCATGTGAAACCAGCACCACCGCGCCTTCAAAATCTTGCAAGGCCATGGTTAAGGCATGGCGCATATCCAGATCTAAATGGTTGGTCGGTTCATCCAAAATCAGCACATTCGGACGCTGCCAGACAATTAATGCTAATGCCAAACGCGCCCGTTCGCCCCCAGAAAAGCTTTCACTTGGCGTGTCCATGCGTTCGCCACTAAAACCAAAGCTGCCTAAAAAGGCACGTAGAGTCGCATCACTGATTTTTTTATCGGCAATGCGGGACAGTTGTAGCATCGGGCTGGCATTGCCATCTAGTGCATCCATCTGATGCTGGGCAAAGTAACCAATATTGAGTAATTCTGAGGCGTAGCGTTGCCCCTGAATCAATGGAAGATCTCCCACTAAAGATTTAATTAAGGTGGATTTTCCTGCACCATTCATCCCCAATAAACCGATTCGACTGGTCGGGGTGATTTGTAAATTAACATTGGTTACAATCAGTTTGCTTGCATAGCCAATATCCGCATGTTCTAAAGCCAAAAGTGGTGAACTCATTTTACTTGGTTCACGAAAACTAAAGGTAAATGGCGTATCCACATGCGCAGGCGCTAGCTCCTGCATCCGTTCCAGTTGTTTAATTCGACTTTGCGCCTGACGTGCTTTAGTGGCTTGTGCTTTGAATCGATCAATATATTTTTGTAAATGTGCGCGAGTTTCTTGCTGTTTTTCAAAAGCTTGTTGTTGCTGCGCTAAACGTTCGGCACGGGTAGTTTCAAAGGTCGAATAGTTGCCTGTATATAGCGTTAGTTCCTGATTTTCAATATGTAAAATATGATCGGTAATTGCATCTAAAAAATCACGGTCATGTGAAATCAGAACCAAAGTACCTTCATAGCTATTAAGCCAGTCTTCCAGCCATAAAATTGCATCTAAATCCAAATGGTTAGTCGGTTCATCCAACAACAGTAAATCTGAACGACTCATCAAGGTTCGTGCCAGATTCAGGCGCATGCGCCAACCCCCTGAGAAACTGGATACGTCCAGTTGAGATTGGTGTTCAAAAAAACCCAGACCTGCCATTAATTGTGAAGCTTTGGCTGAGGCAGAGTAGCCATTAATTTCATCAAATCGACTATACAGATGCGCCAATTCATCATTGCTGAGTTGTTCTGGATGTTCAAGCTGATGCTGAATTGTCCAGTACTCTTCATCTCCTGATAGCACAAAATCAATCGCCTTCATGTCTAAGGCTTTAATTTCTTGTGCCATGTGAGCCACAGTCCATACATTTGGACGGCTTAAGCTGCCACTATCTGCTTCCATTCCCCCCAATAATGCAGAAAATAAAGTGGATTTTCCTGCACCATTGACGCCAGTCAACCCAATTTTCCAGCCTGGATGCAGTTGCATCGATGCTTTTTGAAATAAAACACGTCCGCCGCGGCGAATTGAAAACTGGTCAAGCTGAATCATGGAAATGAACACGCTACATCATAAAGAAAGGCGACCATTTTAAAGGGATATGCAAAATAAGACAAAGTTTTAGTCAGTGTTATCTATTTTACAGAAACTTGAATTGTGTCGAAAAAATGATGCATTTCGTCAGAAAACTGGCAGGATTTACGCTTTTTTAGAGCTAAAGCTCTATTTTTGATTGAGTCAGGCTTAAGATAATGAGTATAGTAATCAATAGAGAACAAAAACTAAGCAAAAAAAGTCGGATAAGGAATGCGATGATGAATAAAGGACTTTCGATACTGGGGGCGACCGTGTTGTCTGGATGGATGACAACTGCTCATGCTCAAATTAATGTCTGTGCTTTTGATTTATTGGGAAAAGCAGGTGACTCCTACAAAATGTTAGAGGAATGGGCGCTGGCGGCCAAAGCATGGAATGCAGATATTAATCTCATACCGCGTCAGGATGAAGCCCAAGCAGAAAAAGATTTTCGCGAAGGCAAGTGCGATGCTGTTTATATAACTTCCATGCGTGCACGTCCTTACAATAAATTTGCTGGCTCAGTTGATGCATTAGGTGCAGTTCCAAATAACTCAATCGCACAAAAAGCCATTAGTTTCGTCTTGGACAAACGCAATAATCATCGTTTAACCACTACGATTGATGGAGATAAATATGAGGTAGCGGGAATTGTTCAGATTGGTCAGGCGTATTTATTTGTACGTGATCGCAATATTAATAATCTTGAACGTGTCAAAGGCAAAAAAATTGCAATCTTGCATTATGATGAAGCCCAAAAAATTATGAGTCAGCGTGTGGGCGCTGTTCCTGTCGCTTCAGATATTTCCAATTTCGTCGCTCGATTTAACAGCGGACAAGTCGATATTGTCCCCGCACCTGCCTATGCCTATAAACCTCTCGAAATTCAAAAAGGCTTAGGCAATAATGGGGCGATGATTAACTTTCCTGTCGCAAATATTACGGCTGATCTGATTATTCGACAAAATAAATTTCCGACTAATTTTGGTCAACAATCACGTCATTGGTTTCTAAATCAATTACCGAAAAATTTTGCGATGGTACGCCGTTTAGAGGCAGGTATCCCAGATAAATACAAAATTAATTTAAGTAATGAGGAAAAAGTCAAATATCAAAAACTATTGCGAGATGGGCGTATCGATTTGGCAAAACAGGGAATTTATGATCCCAATATGATGACAGTATTAAAGCGGGCGCGCTGTACAGTAGAGCGTACTAATTTTGAATGTTCATTAGGCGGAGAATAAACAAAAAATCTTAAAATGACCTAAAGAGTTTTCTTTTTCGATTAAAAAAATAAATTTTAAGAAAACTCTTTATCTTTTAATATTTTATTTATGTATCTTTAATTGAATTTTACTAAAAATAAGAAATCATTCACGATTTTGTACAATAAATATTCATTTTTCCACAAAAAGTGGAGTAAATACTCTATTTTTTTTTAAATAACCCGATTAATATTTGCCGTGTAAGGATACTCCTAACTGGAAATTATGTACAAAGGAACAACAATATGAAAAAAATTGCATTCGCTCTGGCCGCTACCACTTTAGCTGGTGTTTCGGTAACAGCTCAAGCTGCAACAGTATGTGTATTCGATTTGCTAGGGAAATCAGGCGAGTCGTATAAAATGATGGAAGAATGGGCATTGGCAGCCAAAGGCTGGGGTGCTGACATTACGTTGGTTCCGCGTCAGGACGAAGCTGTTGCAGACAATGATTTTAAAGCAGGTAAATGTGATGCAGTAACCATGACTGCAATGCGTGCTCGTCAATACAATAAATTTGCTGGTTCAATCGACTCTTTGGGTGGTGTACCTAATAACCAGATTGCGCAACGCGCGATCACTTATGTGTTAGATGCACGTAACGCTGCAAAATTAACTTCGAATCTCGGTGGTAAAAAATATGAAGTTGCAGGGATTGCACCATTAGGTTCAGCCTTTATTTTTGTACGTGACAAGAGCATTAACTCGGTAGAAAAAGCAGCGGGTAAAAAGTTTGCGGTATTGGGGTATGACGATGCGCAAAAAATCATGGTTCAACGTGTAGGTGCACAAGCTGTTTTATCTGATATTTCTAACTTTGCTGCCAAATTTAACAATGGTCAGGTTGATATGGTGGGTGCGCCAGCCTACGCCTACAAGCCACTTGAGTTAAATAAAGGTTTGGGTACCAATGGTGCAATGATGAATTTCCCAGTTTTGCACGTCACTGCTGATTTGGTAATTCGTCCAGAAAAATTCCCTGCTGATTTTGGTCAAAAATCACGTGATTGGTTTGTGAAGCAATTACCAAAGAGCTTTGCAATGATCAACCGTCTTGAAGCGCAAATTCCTGCGAAATACAAGATGAACTTGACACCAGAAGACAAATTAAAATATCAAAAACTGCTGCGAGATGGTCGTATCGATTTGACTAAACGTGGTGTGTACGATGCTGGTATGATGTCTGTATTGAAAAAAGCGCGCTGTTCAGTAGATAAAGCCAATTTTGAATGTTCGATGGCTGGCGAATAATATTGATTTTGCTAAAAAACTCGGAATAATTTCCGAGTTTTTTTATTTCTAAAATACTGTCAGTTCAGCCATTGATACGGTGTATAAAGTTGATAATCTAAAATTAAACAATAACTTCACATGGATCAGTGATTACGAAAACTTAAACTGAAACCTAAAGGGTTTTAGATACGTGATTTGCTCGACATGTGAACTTATCGGTTGAACGGGATTGAAACATGATCAGGTGTTGGAGTGCATCTGTATGATCAGCAAACAAAAACAACAACGCTCATAATGGAAGGTAAATATATGAAATGGTCAAAAACTCTCGCAGTGACAGCTGGATTATTGGCGGCATCTATGGGAGTACAAGCAAAACAAACCATTTGTGTTTTTGACTTGGTTGGAAAAAATGGCGATGTCTATAGTGTAATGAAAGACTATCAATTGGCCGCCAAAAACTGGGGCGCGGATATCGAGCTTAAAGTCAGTCAAAATGAAAGTGTGATTGCGGATGATTTTAAAGCAGGTAAATGTGATGGCGTCAGTATCACAGGCTTACGCGGTCGACAGTTCAATGCATTTACGGGTTCTTTAGACGCCATTGGCGCCATTCCTGATTTAAAACTTGCAGTGAAGATCATGCAAGGTCTTTCAAGTCCTACATTTGCCAAATATATGACTCAAGGTCAATATGAAGTGGTGGGTGTCATTCCAATTGGTGATGCGTATTTGCTGGTCAATGACCGCAATATCAATACGGTTGCCAAAGCCGCAGGTAAAAAAATTGCCGTTTTAGATTACGATGAAGCACAAAAAATTATGGTTCAACAAATTGGTGCGCAAGCGGTGAGTGCGGATGTCACTAATTTTGGTGCAAAATTTAATAACCATCAGGTCGATATCATTGGTGCACCTGCCGCCGCCTTTAAAGCACTTGAGCTACATAAAGGTTTAGGTACAAAGGGTGCAATTGTGAATTATCCTATTTTACAGGTCACAGGTAACCTGATTATTCGTCCTGATAAATTCCCTGTGGGATTTGGTCAAAAATCACGTGATTGGGTTAAAACCCAGTTGCCGCGTTCTTTTACTATTTTAGGTAAAATGAAGGCGGATATTCCTCAAAAGTACTGGATGGATGTTCCTGAGGCAGACAAACCTGGCTATCAAAAGTTGATGCGTGAATCGCGTATAAACCTGACCAAAAAAGGTATTTACGATAAACGCATGATGAAACTATTGTGGCAATTCCGTTGTAAGGAAAATCCGAAAAACTTTGAATGCGCATTACAGGATGAAAATTATAAATAATCCTGATACAAATAGTCTGAATAAAGTTTAAACTTCCAGAACTGACCATATATTGTGTATGTTATACTGTATATGGTCTTGTTCTTTATAAGACATCAGATTTAGGTTGAGGACCCCATCATGAATGCCCAAGCTCTTGTTATCTCAGATAATGCTGCCAAAAAAGTGCGTCAACTCCGTGACAGCGAAGGGAATCAGGATTTAATGTTACGTGTTTACGTGACGGGTGGTGGTTGTTCTGGTTTTTCTTACGGTTTTAATTTTGCTGAAAGTGCCAATGAAGATGATGCCAAGTTTGAAAATGGTGATGTCACCATGTTGGTTGATTCTTTAAGCTATCAATATCTGGTTGGTTCAGTGGTAGATTATCTTGAAGGTTTGGAAGGTTCACGTTTTGTGGTACAAAATCCAAATGCAACCACGACTTGTGGTTGTGGTTCTTCATTTTCGATCTAAAATTTGATGCATAAAAAAATCCCCAATAGGGGATTTTTTAGTTAGAAAGGGCCTAAATGGTCATGCCTTTCTAAACACAGGTCATAGTTCCTAATACCCGAAATCCTTGTGCACCAGTGACTGACGGCAAGTTACCGCTTTGCTGCGTCATAAAACGCATAGCCAGCCATGCAAACGCCGTAGCTTCAACCCATGTCGGCGATAATCCAAGCACACTGGTACTCTGCACCGACCAATTATGTTTGCGCAAACGCCAGCGTAGTTGTTCCAGTAAATGTGAGTTATAAGCACCGCCACCGCAAACATAGACTTCACCTGTATCCAGATCAGAGCGATAAATAGCTTTTTTAATCGCGCGTGTGGTGAGTTTAAGCAAGGTTGCCTGTACATTTTCAGGGGTATCTTCTAACTCGTCATATTCCAGTTCATCATTACGCCAGTCAGCAAGTTGATCATCCAGCCAGTCAATATTAAAATCTTCACGGCCTGTACTTTTTGGCGGTTCTTTGGAAAAAAATTCATGCGCTTGCAAGCGTTCTAATAACCCACGAATGGGATGGCCATAGGCTGCCCAATTGCCATTTTCGTCATAAGGATGACCTGTATAACGTTCGCACCATGCATCCATTAAAATATTGGCAGGTCCTGTATCAAAACCATAAACATCCTCTGGACGACCTGCGGGAAGCAGACTGACATTGGCAATGCCGCCTAAGTTTAAAATCACCCGATGAATACTAGAATGTTGAAAAATGGCCTGATGAAATGCAGGAACCAAGGGCGCACCTTGCCCGCCAGCGGCCATATCACGACGTCTGAAATCTGAAATTACAGGAATTTTTGTAATCTCTGTAATGATATTCGGATCGCCAATTTGCAAGGTAAAGCCATGTTCAGGACGATGGCGAATGGTTTGTCCATGTGAACCGATAGCTTTGATTTGACTGCGATCTAAATGGTTTTTTTCAATCAGCTCATTAATCCCATGACCAATCAACTTCGCTAGTGTGACATCAGCTTTACCCATGCGATCAATTTCATTATCGTCCGGCAAGGTCAGCGCCATCAGCTCATCACGTAACTCAGGTTCAAAAGGAAGGGTTAAAGTGGCATGAAGATGTAAAGGATCAAATGAAGCAGCAACCAAATCGACCCCATCCATGCTGGTACCGGTCATTACCCCAATATAGATCGATGTCATGATTAACTTCGCCTGCAATCTGCTGAAAAAGTGTTAGTATATCGCACAAATTGAATAACTGATGTGTTTAGGTTTTGTGATGTCAAATTTCTTGCCTGCTGAAGAACAGCTTGCCCTCATTCAACGAGGCACTCATGAAATTATCTCTGTAGAGGATCTGCTCAAGAAACTCAAGGAAAATCGTCCTTTAAAAATTAAGGCGGGTTTTGATCCAACTGCGCCAGATTTACATTTTGGCCATACTGTATTGATCAATAAGCTTAAAACCTTTCAGGATCTTGGGCATGAAGTGACCTTCTTGATTGGTGACTATACGGCTATGATTGGCGATCCAACCGGTAAAAGTGCGACACGTCCGCCGTTAACCCGTGAACAGGTCGAAGCCAATGCCAAGACCTATCAGGAACAAGTCTTTAAAATTCTTGATCCCAATAAAACCAAAGTTCGTTTTAATTCAGAGTGGTTTAATCAAAGATCTGCGGCAGATTTGATTCAATTGGCCAGTCAGCAAACGGTTTCACGGATGTTAGAGCGTGATGATTTCACCAAGCGCTATAACAGCCATCAACCGATTGCGATTCACGAATTTTTATATCCACTGGTTCAAGGCTACGATTCAATTGCACTTGAAGCAGATGTGGAGCTTGGCGGAACAGACCAAACCTTCAACTTGCTGATGGGTCGTACCTTACAAAGCCGTTATGGGCAAGAATCACAAGTGTGTATTACGGTGCCAATTCTTGAAGGTTTGGATGGCGTCAACAAAATGTCTAAATCATTAGGCAATTATATTGGCGTATTTGATGCACCCGGTGCGATGTATCAAAAAGTCCTATCGATGCCTGATACACTGATTGAACGTTATTTCGAATTACTCAGCTTTAAATCCATGGATGAGGTTCAAGCTTTACTCAAAGAAATGGCTGACGGTCGTAATCCGCAAGAGCTGAAAAAGATTCTGGCGATTGAGTTGGTGGAGCGTTTTCATGGCGCGGAAGCCGCCGCCAATGCGCATAAAGGTGCGGGTAATATCATTACCGAAGGTGAAATTCCAGAAGATACGCCGGAAGTGACGATATCTCGTGGAGAATTTGGAGGAGAAATTTTTATTGCCTCTATTCTTCGCCTGGCAGGACTCACCAAAAATGCAGCTCAAGCCAAAGATGCGGTTGCTCGTGGCGCCGTGAAAGTAGACTGGAACGTGGTCGATGCCAATTTCTCTGTCAAAGAGAACCAGACCTACATTATACAAGCAGGCAAAAAAGCCATTGCTCGAGTCACTTTCATTGACTAACACGTACAAAATTTTGTGATATTTCTAAAGCAGACCTCGTGTCTGCTTTTTCTTTATATCCCAATTCATGCTTTGTTAAATTATGAATATGAGCTGTACAACTATGGTGAGTATCACTTTGTTTATCCGCATAAATACATAAAAATAAGTCAAACAAACAGTAAAATGATCACAATCGCATTCTTTTAGGAAAAGGCAAATAAATCCTGTACAACAGAAAAAACTACGGTATAAATAGATTAAACAAAAAATTCATGACATGTTGAAGTTTAAGGAGAGCGTCCTCGCGAACCATTATAGATAAACCCGCATTCATCAGTAAAAATGATATTTACCTAATAGAAACTACATCTTAGTAGATAAAAACAACGAGAGGAGAGCTATCCATGGGATTTGATCAACAACACCTCAACTGGCTTATCACTTTTTTATTTGACACAGATCCTAGCGCTATTGAAGAAGAACAGTATTTATTAGCGCATTATTATCTAGATAAATTAGATGTTGTTGAAAATTACCAATTATCAAGCATGGTCATGTCCAGATTACCTTATCGAGCAAAACTATTTTTCTTTGGGGAAAGTTATATGGGAAGACAGCAAATGATTCGAGAAGTGATTGATGTACGCGGTAATTATCATATTCACTGAAGTCGTCTAAGATTCCATTTATGCTAAAAGTACATGCTTGCATGTACTTTTTTTAATGCCAAGTTTGAAGAATAATCAATTTATGTTTATTTGTTGAACGCTCAAGGCTAAATTGCTGAAAAAAAGTGCATCTATTGAAAATAAATGCTTTCAGGGCTTGCGTTGCTTTAAAAACTGTATAGAATACGCAGCATCCCGACGCAATACACGATGAAGATCTTGGCTTTTAGGGTTAAGGTTGAAGGATTTGTATTGAGTTGAATTTCTTACTGACGAGGTAAGGAATAGATCATTAAGAGAATAGAAGAACAACTTGTGTGGATTTTTACTAATTAATTGATCGAAATATTATCATTGATTAATTGGTTTAAATTACTCGAAGTTTATTTGAGAGAATTTGTCAGTAATTGATGAGCCAGAATTGGCGTCTTGTCTTAACTAAGACGCGAAATGATTTTAACTGAAGAGTTTGATCATGGCTCAGATTGAACGCTGGCGGCAGGCTTAACACATGCAAGTCGAGCGGAGA
>NZ_CP078523.1:1209781-1211838 GCF_019264745.1 Acinetobacter sp. Colony158
GGTGAGTAATACTTAGGAATCTGGCTATTAGTGGGGGACAACATTTCGAAAGGGATGCTAATACCGCATACGTCCTACGGGAGAAAGCAGGGGATCAATAATGACCTTGCGCTAATAGATGAGCCTAAGTCGGATTAGCTAGTTGGTGGGGTAAAGGCCTACCAAGGCGACGATCTGTAGCGGGTCTGAGAGGATGATCCGCCACACTGGGACTGAGACACGGCCCAGACTCCTACGGGAGGCAGCAGTGGGGAATATTGGACAATGGGGGGAACCCTGATCCAGCCATGCCGCGTGTGTGAAGAAGGCCTTATGGTTGTAAAGCACTTTAAGCGAGGAGGAGGGTACTGGTATTAATACTACCAGCTACTGGACGTTACTCGCAGAATAAGCACCGGCTAACTCTGTGCCAGCAGCCGCGGTAATACAGAGGGTGCGAGCGTTAATCGGATTTACTGGGCGTAAAGCGTGCGTAGGCGGCTAATTGAGTCGGATGTGAAATCCCCGAGCTTAACTTGGGAATTGCATTCGATACTGGTTAGCTAGAGTGTGGGAGAGGATGGTAGAATTCCAGGTGTAGCGGTGAAATGCGTAGAGATCTGGAGGAATACCGATGGCGAAGGCAGCCATCTGGCCTAACACTGACGCTGAGGTACGAAAGCATGGGGAGCAAACAGGATTAGATACCCTGGTAGTCCATGCCGTAAACGATGTCTACTAGCCGTTGGTCTCTTTGAGGGATTAGTGGCGCAGCTAACGCGATAAGTAGACCGCCTGGGGAGTACGGTCGCAAGACTAAAACTCAAATGAATTGACGGGGGCCCGCACAAGCGGTGGAGCATGTGGTTTAATTCGATGCAACGCGAAGAACCTTACCTGGTCTTGACATAGTAAGAACTTTCCAGAGATGGATTGGTGCCTTCGGGAACTTACATACAGGTGCTGCATGGCTGTCGTCAGCTCGTGTCGTGAGATGTTGGGTTAAGTCCCGCAACGAGCGCAACCCTTTTCCTTATTTGCCAGCACTTTGGGTGGGAACTTTAAGGATACTGCCAGTGACAAACTGGAGGAAGGCGGGGACGACGTCAAGTCATCATGGCCCTTACGACCAGGGCTACACACGTGCTACAATGGTCGGTACAAAGGGTTGCTACCTAGCGATAGGATGCTAATCTCAAAAAGCCGATCGTAGTCCGGATTGGAGTCTGCAACTCGACTCCATGAAGTCGGAATCGCTAGTAATCGCGGATCAGAATGCCGCGGTGAATACGTTCCCGGGCCTTGTACACACCGCCCGTCACACCATGGGAGTTTGTTGCACCAGAAGTGGATAGTCTAACTGCAAAGAGGACGTTCACCACGGTGTGGCCGATGACTGGGGTGAAGTCGTAACAAGGTAGCCGTAGGGGAACCTGCGGCTGGATCACCTCCTTAACGAAAAGATTGGTTGATTGGTAAGAATCCACAACAAGTTGTTCTTCTGGTATCTGAATGAAAGATATAAAAGAAGCATTTTCTCTTTTTATGAAGTGAGGCAAGAGCGTCTATCGCTACGCTGTCTTGCGAAATATAAAAGAGATGAAATCTCTTTTATATTTCTCAGGGTCTGTAGCTCAGTTGGTTAGAGCACACGCTTGATAAGCGTGGGGTCACAAGTTCAAGTCTTGTCAGACCCACCATTCTGACGAATAGATTAATGAGTACAGAGTTAAAGATACGTAATGATATAAGCTGGGGACTTAGCTTAGTTGGTAGAGCGCCTGCTTTGCACGCAGGAGGTCAGGAGTTCGACTCTCCTAGTCTCCACCACGTACTTAAAAGAGTACGGGCTAGATTAAATTATAGAGCTTAGTAAATATAATGATTTATTAAGCTCTGTGATTAATCACAGTTTAATGTAGCTGACGAGGTTACATTAATTCATTAACAGATTGAGAATTGAGTCTGAAATAAATTGTTCACTCAATAACAAAGAGAGAAGAAGTAATTCTGATCTCAGAGTTAATTGAGAACTAGCAAATTAACTGAATCAAGCGTTTTGGTATATGAATTTAGAT
>NZ_CP078523.1:1211859-1215162 GCF_019264745.1 Acinetobacter sp. Colony158
TGCACAGTACTTCAAACTGTAATGTTGGTAATACTACTTGTAGGTATTAACGACTGTTTGGGGTTGTATAGTCAAGTAATTAAGTGCATGTGGTGGATGCCTTGGCAGTCAGAGGCGAAGAAAGACGTGATAGCCTGCGAAAAGCTCCGGGGAGGCGGCAAATATCCATTGATCCGGAGATATCTGAATGGGGGAACCCACCTACTATAAGGTAGGTATCAATAGCTGAATACATAGGTTATTGAAGCGAACGAGGGGAAGTGAAACATCTCAGTACCCTTAGGAAAAGAAATCAATTGAGATTCCCTTAGTAGCGGCGAGCGAACGGGGATCAGCCCATTAAGTGATGTGTGTTTTAGCGGAACGCTCTGGGAAGTGCGACCGTAGAGGGTGATAGTCCCGTACACGAAAGGGCACACATCATGATGACGAGTAGGGCGAGGCACGTGAAACCTTGTCTGAATATGGGGGGACCATCCTCCAAGGCTAAATACTCCTGACTGACCGATAGTGAACCAGTACCGTGAGGGAAAGGCGAAAAGAACCCCTGTGAGGGGAGTGAAATAGATCCTGAAACCGCATGCATACAAGCAGTGGGAGCCGACTTGTTCGGTGACTGCGTACCTTTTGTATAATGGGTCAGCGACTTACATTCAGTAGCAAGGTTAACCGCATAGGGGAGCCGTAGAGAAATCGAGTCTTAATAGGGCGTATAGTTGCTGGGTGTAGACCCGAAACCAGGCGATCTATCCATGAGCAGGTTGAAGGTTGGGTAACACTAACTGGAGGACCGAACCCACTGTCGTTGAAAAGCCAGGGGATGACTTGTGGATAGGGGTGAAAGGCTAATCAAGCCTGGTGATAGCTGGTTCTCCCCGAAAGCTATTTAGGTAGCGCCTCGGACGAATACCATAGGGGGTAGAGCACTGTTTCGGCTAGGGGGTCATCCCGACTTACCAAACCGATGCAAACTCCGAATACCTATGAGTACTATCCGGGAGACAGACTGCGGGTGCTAACGTCCGTAGTCAAGAGGAAAACAATCCAGACCGCCAGCTAAGGCCCCAAAATCATAGTTAAGTGGGAAACGATGTGGGAAGGCATAGACAGCTAGGAGGTTGGCTTAGAAGCAGCCACCCTTTAAAGAAAGCGTAATAGCTCACTAGTCGAGTCGGCCTGCGCGGAAGATGTAACGGGGCTAAAACTATGTGCCGAAGCTGCGGATGTAACTTTAAGTTACGTGGTAGGGGAGCGTTCTGTAAGCCGATGAAGGTGTATTGAGAAGTATGCTGGAGGTATCAGAAGTGCGAATGCTGACGTGAGTAACGACAAAACGGGTGAAAAACCCGTTCGCCGAAAGACCAAGGGTTCCAGTCCAACGTTAATCGGGGCTGGGTGAGTCGACCCCTAAGGCGAGGCCGAAAGGCGTAGTCGATGGGAAATGGGTTAATATTCCCATACTTCTGTGTAATGCGATGAGAGGACGGAGAAGGTTAAGTCAGCCTGGCGTTGGTAGTCCAGGTGGAAGACAGTAGGCATGCATCTTAGGCAAATCCGGGGTGCTCTATGCTGAGAGTCGATATCAAGCTGTACTTGTACAGTGAAGTGGCTGATACCATACTTCCAAGAAAAGTCTCTAAGCTACAGTTACACAGGAATCGTACCCGAAACCGACACAGGTGGTCAGGTCGAGTAGACCAAGGCGCTTGAGAGAACTCTGCTGAAGGAACTAGGCAAAATGGTACCGTAACTTCGGGAGAAGGTACGCTGCTGAGGGTGATGGGACTTGCTCCCTGAGCGCTTGGCAGCCGCAGAAACCAGGCCGCTGCAACTGTTTATTAAAAACATAGCACTCTGCAAACACGAAAGTGGACGTATAGGGTGTGATGCCTGCCCGGTGCTGGAAGGTTAATTGATGGGGTTAGCGTAAGCGAAGCTCTTGATCGAAGCCCCAGTAAACGGCGGCCGTAACTATAACGGTCCTAAGGTAGCGAAATTCCTTGTCGGGTAAGTTCCGACCTGCACGAATGGCATAATGATGGCGGCGCTGTCTCCAGCAGAGGCTCAGTGAAATCGAAATCGCTGTGAAGATGCAGTGTACCCGCGGCTAGACGGAAAGACCCCGTGAACCTTTACTGCAGCTTGACATTGAACTTTGACCTTACTTGTGTAGGATAGGTGGGAGGCTATGAAGATGTGACGCCAGTTGCATTGGAGCCATCCTTGAAATACCACCCTGGTAATGTTGAGGTTCTAACTCTGCCCCGTAATCCGGGGCGAGGACCATGTCTGGTGGGTAGTTTGACTGGGGCGGTCTCCTCCTAAAGAGTAACGGAGGAGTACGAAGGTGCGCTCAGCGTGGTCGGAAATCACGCGTAGAGTATAAAGGCAAAAGCGCGCTTAACTGCGAGACCCACAAGTCGAGCAGGTACGAAAGTAGGTCTTAGTGATCCGGTGGTTCTGTATGGAAGGGCCATCGCTCAACGGATAAAAGGTACTCTGGGGATAACAGGCTGATACCGCCCAAGAGTTCATATCGACGGCGGTGTTTGGCACCTCGATGTCGGCTCATCTCATCCTGGGGCTGAAGCAGGTCCCAAGGGTATGGCTGTTCGCCATTTAAAGAGGTACGCGAGCTGGGTTTAGAACGTCGTGAGACAGTTCGGTCCCTATCTACCGTGGGCGCTGGAAATTTGAGAGGATCTGCTCCTAGTACGAGAGGACCAGAGTGGACGAACCTCTGGTGTACCGGTTGTGACGCCAGTCGCATCGCCGGGTAGCTATGTTCGGAAGGGATAACCGCTGAAAGCATCTAAGCGGGAAGCCTACCTCAAGATAAGATTTCCCTGTGACTATATGTCACCTAAAGAGCCGTTCAAGACTAGGACGTTGATAGGTTGGATGTGGAAGCATAGTGATATGTGAAGCTGACCAATACTAATTGCTCGTGAGGCTTGACTATACAACACCCAAACAGTTGTTGTATTCAAGATAAATTCGATACGAAAACTTGATTTAGTCAATAAACTAGTTACAATACCGACTCAATTTCCAATCCGTTAATAACTCTTTGGTTCGTAAGTAAGGCATACATTATTAAGTAATGTGAATAAGACCCCAAAGCACCACAACAGTTTGCTGGCGACAATAGCAAGAGTGAACCACCTGATCCCTTCCCGAACTCAGAAGTGAAACCTCTTCGCGCTGATGGTAGTGTGGCGTTAGCCATGTGAGAGTAAGTCATCGCCAGCTTTTAAATCTAAGACACCCCCTCCGCTTATGCAGAGGGGGTGTTTTTTTTAT
>NZ_CP078523.1:1215207-1230328 GCF_019264745.1 Acinetobacter sp. Colony158
TTGTTAATTCCTGAACGATAGCTTGGTTAAAGTATGGAATATCATCGGGATTACGTGAGCTAATCAATACCCAGCCTCCGGTGTTACATCGATGTACAGTTTCATCCACCCAGTTCGCACCTGCATTTTCAAGGTCTAAGCGGATGCTTTTATAAGACGTTAAGTTTTTATCTTTAATGCGTTCTGCATTAATCAGTACCCAAGGCGCATGACAAATGGCTGCAATGGGTTTTGCGTGATCTGTAAAGTATTGAATAATTTGTTTTGCATTTTCATCGATACGTAATTGATCAGCGTTGACCGTACCGCCTGGTATTACCAAAATATCGTAATCAGCGGGATCTATTTTATCTAAACTTGTTAGTGGGGTATAAGTTGGACCCAGTGTTTTATCATGTTTTACCGTTTGTACTTCACTTTGTTCAATCGCCGCATGAATAGCTTCTATTCCTTTTGATTGTAAAAACTCGAAAGGCTTTATGAGTTCATCATGTTCAATACCCGTATTAGAAGTAATAAATAATGCTTTGCCTGCCATGAGATTAGATCCTATTTATTGGAATATAGAATTTAGCCTAGCCAATTCTGAGCGATTCTCCTGTTGTAGTTTGATACTTGATCTGTTGAGATCAGATAACTATGTAGGATTTATTTACATGAAAATTGATTCATAAAAATAGTATTGATTAAAAATGCAAAGTAAGCCGCAGATAAAAACTGATATTCGATCAGTTTTTCAAAGTCTTATTATCAAGTGATTCAGATGTTTAGATTCTATAATTTTTATTGTTCTTGGCAAACAAACATGCTGGTTTCATAGAGATAAAATCTACACTAAATTGATAGAGGTTGGATTAATAAAATCGATGTGTTTTATAAGCAGTGACCTACATCGATTCTTCATGATTCGTTTGGCGAATTTCGGGTTTTAACGCAGTTTTCATGAGTGTACGATGGATAAATCTCAATTTATCCAATACAGCATTGGATAGCGTAAATGGATAAGCATCCTGTAAGCCCATACTTCTATTTAAACCATTCAGGACATAACTCAAGGCAAACCAGTTGGTCAGGGTATGTTCAAAATCTAGTGATCCGATTGGCGATTCTTTAAAATGCATGTCTGGATCAATCTGGTGATTCGCTTCTATGGTCATACCTGTGTGGTACGCAGTGTCTAGGGTATCCATTATGTGTAAATAATGTGCCCATGTTTCAGCCCAGTCCTCCCAAGGATGCGCACCTGCATAACGGCTGATGTATGAATCCTGCCAATGTTCATCTGAACCCTTTTGATAATACTCTTCTAATGATTGTGCATAATCGGCACGTTCATCACCAAAATAGAGTCGAAATTCATCTAACCACTCGGGATAAAGATGAGTCATGATATCAAAGTAGTAATGTCCACTTTCATGACGAAAATGACCGAGTACCGTTCGATAATTTTCCTGCATATCCAGACGGGTTTTTTCACGATGAACGACATCGGCTTCACTGGCATTGAGGGTAATGGTTCCCAATTGATGTCCTGTCATCACAGGTTGATCGGGGCTTGGCATGAGGAAGTTAAAGCGTAGGCCATAGCGATCTTCATCATTATTTTTGGGACGTGGAAAAATATTCAACTGTTGAGTTAAATATAAGAAACGACGTTTAGCCTGCTCAAGCCTGCGCCAATATAGTGTGTTTTGCGGTATGGATAAATCTGGAATGGTATGAGTTAGGCGACAGGACTCACAATAAATTTGATCGCTTTCTACTGGAATCATCCAGTTACACACTTGATGATGCTGATAGTTATAACAAGGTTTATATACGCTGTATGTGTCTTTAGGATTCAGGCTTTTCCAAATACCTTCGTCGATCTGCTCGAATGTCCCCATGGTTTTGTTTTCGACTTCGTAACCCAAGAGCGCATGGCAGTTTTCACAATGCGTATTGTTAAAAAAAACCTGATGGTGACAGTTGTGACAGTAGAAAACTTTCATAGGAACTAGAGTGTTAGAAAATGCTCTTATAGTTTAAGAGCATTTTAAATAAAAAAAAGATTAAAAATGTGCTTCCAGACCAACATATGGGCCTTTAAATTCCATTTTTAAACTATCGTTGTCATCATCAAGGTCAATATTTAAAATGCGGTAGCCCACTTTTGCACCGACATCAACCAATAAATTCTGGATCATATTGTATTGAAGTTCTGCCTGAAAATCGGTAATTTTGACCTCATCATAATCGCTATACAGCATTTCGGCTTTGGCTTGAAAACCTGTAAACGGAAGTTTGCCACCGACTTGAGCATACACTAGCGGATTATAACCATCGACTTTACTGGTTTTATATAGAATATCATTCGTCGATTTGAACTGATATTGTTTGACTTGACCATCTAACTTAAGCAAACCCAAACCCACATCAGCACTGATGACATTATCTAAAATTTCGTAATATAAGATTAGATCCGTTTGATCTAAGTCAACATTGGCTTGATCTAAAAAAAGTGTATTTGCCTGCGCATCCAGATCCAATTTTGTATATTTGAGTTTTACGTTGGGAATCATGGGTACAGGATGCTCAATCGCCAAAGAAGCCTGAAAAGCACCGTTACGATCAATGTTATATTTAGTGGTGTTGTTGAGGTAAGGATCTAAAATAAGTTGATCACTGTTAGCATCATAATATAAAGAACCCGAGGTATGTTCAGTTACATCACCATCTACTGACCAATAATTAATATCCCCTGTGACCCCAATAAAATCGGCCTGTGCCAGACCACTCAATGTTAAACCCATGACACATATTGCACTTTGAAGCATTTTCATTGTGAAAAACTATCCTTGAAATATCTAAAACTATATTTTGTATTGGTATTTGTTACCGAATCACAGCCGATTATTTGGCAGATTCAGCGCATGATATAAGAATAAATCTTGAAATACAGTGACTAAATTTAAATAAGGGAGAATTAATTATGCCGACGCAAATGTCTACACCAGCTGAATACCCACTCTATGTGGCAGGTAAGCCCGTAAAAACAGGCCAATGGCTTGAGGTTCAACATAAGTTTCATCATGAGCTGTATGCGCGGGTTGCACTGGCAGATGACAAAATCATCGAAAAGGCGACCGTAGCCGCAGTAAAGGCAGAAGCAGAGATGGCCGCTCTGAAGCCTTATCAAAAACAAAAAATTTTGTTGCACTGCGTAAAACGCTTCACTGAAGAAAAACAAGTATTAACTGAAATCTTGATTGCAGAAGGGGGAAAGCCCCGCAATGCAGCAGCGGCGGAAGTGGAACGCTTAATTAATACCTTTCAGTTGGCTGCGGATGCAACTACTCAAATGGAAACTGGTCGAGTGATTCCCTTAGCTGTGACCCCAGTTGCAGCAGCGTATCAGGGGATGGTACGACACGTTCCCATTGGTGCGATTTCGCTTATTAGCCCATTTAATTTTCCACTGAACTTAACCGCACATAAAATTGCACCTGCGATTGCAGCAGGATGTCCGTTTGTTTTAAAACCTGCAAGCTTGACCCCAATCAGCGCTATCAAAATTGCCGAGATTTTGGCTGAAACAGATTTACCCAAAGGTGCTTGGTCAATTTTACCGTGTGAGCGGAGTGCTGCTGATATTTTGGTGACGGATGATCGTTTTAAAATGCTCAGTTTCACTGGATCGGATCAGGTCGGTTGGGATATGAAAGCCCGCGCAGGGCGTAAAAAGGTCACGCTAGAGTTGGGTGGCAACGCAGCCGTGATGATTGAACCAGATACAGAGATCACAGAGGCATTGATAGACAGGCTGATTGCTGGAGCATATGGTCAATCTGGACAAGTATGTATTAGTGTACAACGCATATTGGTACATGCTGATCTCTATACGGAGTTAAAGAAAAAATTAGTGGCTAAAGTCAAAAAACTCACAGCAGGTGATCCTGATCTTGTCACTACTTTGGTCGGTCCAATGATTAAAGAAAAAGAAGCGGTTCGATTAAAAAAATGGCTCGATAAAGCTGAGAAAAAAGGCGCAAAAATTCTTGCAGGTGGCCTATTAGAAGGCGTGATGTTTGAAGCCACATTACTTGAAAATGTCGATGAGAAACTTGAAATTTATAGAGATGAAGCCTTTGGTCCTGTCGCGATCTTGGAGAAATATAAGAATTTTGAACAAGGGATTGCCAAAATTAATGGCAGCCGTTTTGGTTTGCAAGCAGGTGTGTACACCCAAAACCTGAATAACATGATGTATGCATGGCAACATTTACAGGTCGGAGGTGTGATTATCAATGATATTCCGACGTTCCGCGTTGATAATATGCCTTATGGTGGTGTTAAAGATTCTGGTTTGGGACGAGAAGGCATCCATTCAGCTATTCGCGATATGCAAGAAGAGCGCTTATTGGTGATTAAGCAGCCCTAATCGAGCTGTTATTCGAAATGCGAGTGTTTGTTATCACACAGGCACTCGTTACAACATAAAGTCCGGTTAGAAAAACGGTACACACGTTGACTGAAAACTTGAATTTAAAACTTGGTGCTGGATTTTTTCTTATGAAAAGTGGCTTAAGTACATAAAAGTTTCTGACCAAGCTGCTATAAATGATGTTCACTTGACTCAATAATATAAATAGGGGGGATGTTGGTATAAGTTCCACGTGGAACTTATTGGCAGATCAATTGCGATGAAAACACAAAGCTTAATTTATCTTTTCTTGCTTTTTTACAATGCACTGTTTAATTAGATTAAATCTTCAAAAAGATCATTCAACCACCTAATTTTTAGAAAAAATAAACAAATAAGGGTTAAAACAGCCTAATAATGCTTTTTTTACAGCAAAAAAAGAGAAAATCAGGAAAAAAGAAGGTATTGTTCAACCATTAGAAAGACAAAAAATATATGACTATCTTTAAGGAAGACGGAATAATTTTTTGTCTGAATGGACGTTAGCAGGGCTCACAAGGCGAGATAAAGTCCAGAGCAAAACAAATTTTATGAAATGGTATTGATCTTGCAATGTTCAATAACTAATCCAAGCAAGATCAAGACGAAGGATGATCATTTATGACTGATACTCGTGAAAACTGGTCTTCACGATCAGGTTTTATTATAGCTGCCGTTGGCTCCGCAGTAGGTTTGGGAAATATTTGGCGTTTCCCTTATGTGGCCTATGAGAATGGTGGCGGAGCATTTTTAATTCCGTATTTATTGGCACTTATTACCGCAGGATTGCCTCTTTTATTTTTAGATTATGCAGTCGGACATAAAGCCAGAAATTCACCGCCTAAAGCCTATCGTAAACTATTTAGCGGTGGTGAAACATTGGGTTGGTGGCAGGTCTGTGTATGTATCATTATCGGATTGTATTATGCCAGTGTACTGACTTGGGCTGGCAGTTATGTTTATTTTTCCATCGGGCAAATGTGGGGCAGTGATCCAGAGGGGTTCTTCTTTAAAACATATTTACAAACGACCGATGCAAAAACTTTTGATTTTCGATTTGTTGGACATCTTTTTTGGCCAATTGTCGGGATCTGGGCGGCGACCTTAATCATTCTTTATGGTGGAGTGAAAAAAGGTGTAGAACTCTCCAATAAGATTTTTATGCCTTTACTGTTTGTGTTATTCACAATTTTGGTGGTTCAGGCTTTGCGTTTGCCGGGCGCAGTACAAGGACTGAATGCATTTTTCACCCCCAATTGGGCAGCGATGATGGACTATAAAGTCTGGCTAGCTGCATATGGTCATACTTTTTTCTCTTTGTCGGTTGGCTTTGGGATCATGGTGACCTACGCGTCTTATTTAAAACCTAAAACTAACCTTACAGGTTCGGGTTTAATTGTTGGTTTTGCCAATGCTTCGACTGAAATTTTGGCAGGGATCGGCATTTTTGCTGCATTAGGATTTATGGCACATGCTGCGGGTACAGAAGTTAAGGACGTGGTCAGTGGCGGTATTGGACTGGCATTTATTGCCTTTCCAAAAATTATTTCAAGTTTAGGTGCTGGGGCGGATTTATTCGGTCTTTTATTCTTCTCTTCACTTTTTGTGGCGGGAATTTCTTCCATGGTCAGTATTTTGGAAGTTCCTATTGCAGCCATGCAAGATAAACTCAAATGGGGGCGTAAAAAAGCGGTCACGATTATTGGTGGTGGCAGCGCACTGGTTTCGATCTTTTTATTCTCAAGTGTAAATGCCATTAAACTGGTGGATATTGTAGATCACTTTATCAATAACATCGGCATTATCGGTGGTGCATTGATTTCGATTGTTGCAGTTGCATGGTTTAAACGCTCTGCTTTAGTGCAGTTAAGAGATCATGTCAATGCAATTTCGACCATTCAATTAGGTAAAGGTTGGGATTTTACCCTCACCGTGATTACTTCTTTGATTCTATTAACAACCCTCAGCATGACGGTTTTTAATTTGATCAAAAATGGCTATGATACTTATAGTATGAGTTTACAGGGTGTATTTGGCTGGGGCAGCGTTATTTTCTGTGCTGTTGTGGCTATTATATTAAGCAAAATGAAAGATCGCTAGGAGGCATATATGAATACTTCTGCAATCATAATGATGATCATTTCTATGGTGTTTGTATGGGGCGGTCTGGTTCTTTCGATTATGCATTTAAGCAAACATCCTGAAGAACTAGACGAAGTACTAGATGAAGTTAAAGATCAGCATACGCTTTGATTTTTAAGTATTAGAATAGATTGATTTATTGAAAATGAAAGTCATTATCATTTATGATGATGACTTTCTTTTTAGGAGCAATCACCATGTCGTCATTGTTTGGCCCAGATGTCTGGATTGCTTTTGCAGTCACTTTTTTAGCGGGTTTAGCAACATTGCTCGGTGGTGCGATTGTCCTGTTTTTTAAGCAACCAAGCTTTCGTCTTTTATCTTTTGGTCTGGCATTTTCTGGTGGGGCGATGGTCTATGTCTCACTGACCGAGATTCTCAATAAATCATGGCATTCTTTTTCTGAAATTTTTCAAGATAAAGTCGCATATGCTTATGCCACTTTTGCATTTTTAGCCGGTGTGATTTTAGTCTTATTACTGGATCGATTTGTACCGAATCCACACACCATGGTTGAAAAGAGCGCAAATCTACAACTGGATCAGGCACAGATTCGTCGTACGGCTTTACTCACTTTATTGGCGATTACAGCACATAATTTTCCCGAAGGTTTGGCGACCTTTTTTGCCACGCTAGACAGCCCCACGTTAGGTGCGCCTCTGGCGGTTGCTATTGCGATTCATAATATTCCTGAGGGCATTGCGATTGCCGTACCCGTTTATATTGCCACACAAAAGAAATCGATTGCGATAGTGGCGAGTTTATTGTCTGGTTTGGCAGAGCCTTTTGGAGCGGCGTTAGGGTATTTTGTATTGGCGCCTTTTTTGGGGCCGATGGTTTATGGCATTGTATTTGGTCTGATCGCAGGAGTGATGGTGTATTTGTCTCTGGATGAATTATTGCCTACAGCTAAACGTTATTCCAAAGGACATGAAACGGTGTACGGTTTAGTTTCTGGTATGGCCGCTTTGGCGCTCAGTCTGGTGCTATTTAAGTTTGTTTAATGGCATCATGGGTGGTGATAAAAAAAGTCGCATTAAGCGACTTTTTTGATTTTACAATAATAAAAGCCATCGCCCTGACCAGTGGCTGGAAGTAACTGACGACCATGAATTTGTTCAATTCCCCAAGTTGCCTCGATTTTTATTTCTTCAGCATTGGCATGTTCAGCAAAAAACGTAATCATTTGCTGTTCATTTTCAGCTTTTAAAATAGAACAGGTGATATACAGCAAAGTACCGCCTACTTTAAGTTGTTGCCATAAATTCTGCAAAATCTGTTTTTGTAGTTCGATAGTTTGGGCTATATCACTAGATTGACGCAATAAACGGATGTCTGGATGACGACGGATCACGCCTGTAGCAGAACAAGGTGCATCCAGAACAATACAATCCAATGCTTGATTGGCTTGCCAAGTAGTTGCATCCGCAGTGATGATCTCAACATGGCTTTGATCCAGTTGTAAGCGCTGTAAATTTTCAGTGACCCGAAGTAAGCGCTTCGAATCCTGATCTAAGGCAATCAAAGACTGTGGTTTAAATTTTTCTAGTATATGTGCCGTTTTACCACCTGGCGCGGCGCAAGCATCCAAAACGACTTGATCGTTTAAATCGGGTAACAGGGTGGCACAAAGCTGTGCATGTTCATCCTGTACCGAAAACCAGCCCTGTTCAAAACCTGGCAATGCTATAATTTGAACGGATTGCTCTAAGACAATACCCACCTCTGACCAGTTGCAAGCACGTGCCTGAATTTGTTCAGCCTGAAGTTTAGCCAGATAAGCATCGCGCCCAATATGGCGCTGGTTAATTCTTAATGTGAGCGGTGCTGTTTGTTTGAGTTGCTGACATAAATCATCGACTTGTAGCGGCCAGTCTTTTTTCAAACGTTTATACAGCCAGCTTGGAAGCCCATGCGCTTGTTGTAAATGTTGTTGAAACTCTTCGATTTCCCGCGTAGCGCGACGTAAAATGGCATTCACAATGCCGCTTAAAGCATGAAAACCAAGTTGTTTACTGGCAGTGACTGTTTCTGAAATGGCAGCATGGGCAGGGATGCGCGTACACAATACCTGATATAGCCCAACGTACAAACAGGTTTCCACTGTTTCATTATTCAGAGGTTTGGTCAATAAAGGTAAGGTGATTGCTTTGAGTGCATACCATTGGCGTAGGGTTCCCAATACCAGTTCATGAAACAAAGCACGATCACGTTCTGGAATTTCACTCAGTTGCTGATGTAATAAGCTCGCTAAAGATTGACCTTGTTGCACCTGTAAAAGAGTTATCACGACTTGTGCACGTAAATTAAGTTCGGTACTTGGACGCGGAAATTGTTTCATGCCAATACTTGCCCAATATTAAGTTTTTGTGTTTGTAGAATTTGTACAGGATTTAAAGCTTTACCACCTGGCCATTGTAATGAACTCAAGCAGACTGTACCTGTAGCACAGGCGACATGTACGCCATTTTTATCTATGGCAATAATCTCACCGATTTGAGCATTTTCATTGCTGAAAGAAGAAATACTGGAATTCCAGACACGTAAGTTATTGCTCTCATCAAGCACAATAAAAGCGACAGGCCACGGATTAAAGGCTCGAATATTGCGGTCTATCTGAATCGCATCAAGCGACCAGTCAATCTGTGCTTCAGGTTTTGTGAGTTTGTGCGCATAGACTGTTTGACTCTCATCCTGAACCTGACGCGTATGCAAATAACTTTGTAGGCTCTGTTCTGACTCTAGCACTTTGCAAATGGCTTCTGCACCTTGAGTGGCCAATTTTTCATATAAACTGGCAGATGTATCTGTGGCTTGAATATCATAAAAGGTTTTGTAGAGCATATCGCCTGTATCTAGACCTGCTGCCATTTGCATAATCGTGACACCTGTTTGAGTATCACCTTCGGCAATGGCACGTTGAATAGGTGCTGCACCTCTCCAACGGGGTAATAATGAACCATGAATATTCAGGCAACCATACTTTGGTGTATCCAAAACTGCTTGCGGCAAAATCAGACCATAAGCTGCAACGACCATGACATCTGCACCCAGCTCAGCCAGTTGTTGCTGAGCCATAAGCCCTTCTTCTGTCGATGCTTTAAAATGTAAAGGTTGATAAACAGCTAAATGGTGTTCAAGCGCGAGTTGCTTGACTGGAGAAGGTGTGAGTTTTTGACCACGACCTGCTTTGCGATCTGGCTGAGTATAAACAGCAACAATCTCATGTTCTGTTTGAACTAAGGCAGCCAAAGCCGTAGCGGCAAATTCAGGTGTTCCTGCAAAAATAACTTTCACACATTCACTTCCATAAAAACTTGAGGCTATTATAAGGCAAAACCGCGTTTAAGCCTAAAATCCAGTGATTATTTACGTAATTACAATGGCTTAAATGGTGTATTGGGTGTGTTTGAGCATCATTATTTTTATTAATAACAAAAGGTAATGCAAAATTAAAAAATTATTCATGAAAGTTTTGTATTCAATTTTAAACAGATCGGTTTATATTGAATCTTCTATTACCCCAATTTTATGGTTTTGTGATGAGCAGCGTGCATCGAATGTACCTTAAAATGAAAGTCATTTTTGCTCATCGCTTAAACACTAAGCTGTAGTATGATGTAAGAATCTGCTGAAATAGCCTAATTTAGCCAGAGACCCATTTAGATTTGTCTCAAGCACAACTTGTTGGAAACGCAAATGCCTGATTATCGTTCAAAAACATCTACGCACGGAAGAAATATGGCTGGTGCGCGTGGCTTATGGCGCGCAACAGGAATGAAAGATGAAGACTTTGGTAAACCGATTATTGCGGTGGTCAACTCGTTCACTCAATTTGTTCCGGGACACGTACATCTTAAAGATCTAGGTCAACTGGTGGCTGAACAGATTCAGGCAGCAGGTGGTGTGGCTAAAGAATTTAACACCATCGCGGTCGATGACGGTATTGCGATGGGACATGATGGCATGCTGTATTCATTGCCTTCGCGTGATTTGATTGCAGATTCTGTCGAATATATGGTCAATGCACACTGCGCCGATGCCATGGTGTGTATTTCAAACTGTGACAAAATCACCCCAGGCATGTTAATGGCTTCCATGCGCCTGAACATTCCAGTGGTTTTTGTGTCTGGTGGCCCGATGGAAGCAGGAAAAGTCAAGATTCGTGGCAATGAAAAAGCGATTGATCTGGTCGATGCAATGGTCGTTGCTGCGGATGACAGCTATACAGACGAAGAAGTACAGGCTTTTGAACGTTCGGCTTGCCCAACTTGTGGTTCATGTTCAGGTATGTTTACTGCGAACTCAATGAACTGTTTAACCGAAGCACTAGGTCTGTCTTTGCCGGGTAATGGTTCGATTGTCGCGACCCATGCAAACCGTAAAAAACTATTTGAACGTGCGGGACAATTGATCGTTGAATTAGCAAAACGTCATTATGAACAAGATGATTACAGCATTTTGCCACGTTCAATTGCCACCAAAAAAGCCTTTGAAAACGCGATGACACTAGATATCGCTATGGGTGGTTCGACCAATACTGTATTGCATTTGTTGGCAGCGGCACACGAAGCCGAAGTCGATTTTACCATGGATGATATCGATAACCTGTCGCGTAAAGTGCCTGTGTTATCAAAAGTTGCGCCAGCGAAACAAGATGTGCATATGGAAGATGTACATCGTGCGGGCGGAATTATGGCAATTTTAGGTGAGCTGGATCGTGCAGGTTTACTAGACACCTCTGTGAATAGTGTGCATGAAAAAACCTTAAAAGATGCACTGGATAAATGGGACATCATTCGTACCGAAGCACCTGAAGTGTATGAGTTCTATCGTTCTTCCCCGGGCGGTGTACCGACTCAAGTGGCATTTTCACAAAATCGTTATTATTCAACACTGGATGGCGACCGTGAAAAAGGTGTGATCCGTAATGCTGAACATGCTTTTTCTCAAGACGGTGGCTTGGCTGTACTTTACGGTAATATCGCTTTTGATGGCTGTATTGTTAAAACCGCAGGTGTAGATGAATCCATTCTCAAATTTACGGGTACAGCCCGTGTTTTTGAAAGTCAGGATTCAGCCGTAGAAGCAATTTTAGGTGGTGATATTAAAGCAGGTGACGTAGTGGTTATTCGCTACGAAGGCCCACGTGGTGGCCCAGGTATGCAAGAAATGCTATATCCAACCAGTTATCTTAAATCTAAAGGTTTGGGTAAAGACTGTGCTTTGATTACCGATGGTCGTTTCTCGGGAGGGTCGTCTGGTCTTTCCATTGGCCACGTATCTCCAGAAGCAGCAGAAGGCGGTGCAATTGGTTTGGTGCATGATGGTGATACCATTGAAATTGATATTCCAAACCGTACCATTCACTTAAATGTGGATGATGCAACAATGGCACATCGCCGTACGGTGCAGGAAGAAAAAGGTTGGCATCCAGCTGAAGAGCGTAAACGTAAAGTCTCTAAAGCACTAAAAGCCTATGCGATGCATACTACCAGTGCAGCACGAGGTGCGGTACGCGAAATTTAAGCATACCCACTGCGTTTATAAAACACTCACTTTTGTGGGTGTTTTTTTATGGAAAACGGTCATTTCAATGTTAAAGTATAATGCATTATGCTTTTACATCCTGTTTAACCCATTGTCCGATAAAAATTTATTAGAGGCTTGATTCATGTCACTGTTACGCCGTTGGTTTGATCCTATTCGATCGAGCTGGTTTTACCAAAAACCCTCGCGTCAAGCAGTGTTATCAACCGAACAGGGCTTGAGTATTTATTTAAGACTGGATGATGTCTATAGCTATCTTGCGGTGCAACAACTGACCCAACTGGATGACATCTTAACTGATGAAATAAAACCGCTTAAAGTCATTATTTCACATCAGGGCGCAGAACCTCCCAACGGCATGACCGCATTAGAATGGCAAAATTATTGTTTTAACGATGCCAAGATTTTAGCCAAACAACATCGTTTTAGTTTTGATGAAACTCCCGAACCGCCTACCTCTGAAGCATTGAGTCAAGCTGAACTGATATTAAAAAATACGCCTTTACAGGGTAAAAATTTCCTGTATTTGCTTGAAGATGTGTTTCATATGCTGTGGCAACAGCAATATGGCAAGTTGCGAACCCTGTACACCATGGCCCGCCAACAACAAACTCCGCAGAATTTTCCAGAGCGGATATTTGAAGATGTTCCTGTGGCAGCCAGTTTCTTTGAGTTCGGTGGACGAAAATATCAAGCAGTCGATGATTTACTGCGTTTGACCCGCCGTTTGAAACAGCAAAAATTATTGACTGACAATCCTATTTTTTTGATCAATCACATTGAATGGCGTGAACATTTGCTCAGTGATGCTGAAGAGTTGGCTGATATTCAAGCCATGCATCCAGAACTGGATTTATTTATAGCGCTTGAAGATCCGATTAGCTGGCTACTATTGGCTTATATTCGAGAAGAGCTGGCTAACTATTATAATATTCAACTCACGGTTTATCCGCTCAGCTATCAGGGGCGGGATTTATTTGACTGGAGCCTCGCGACACGATTATCCAAGCGTACCGATGTGGCATTTACCCCATTTTGCCGTCCGACCCAATCAGCCACGCTAGAGATGGCGAAATTATATTACAGTACCCCTGAGGAGCAGCGTGTCGATGCCATGTATGACATTCTTCAGGCGGTCTGGACCAAAGGTAAGGATCTTTCGTATAAGCCGCATTTTCAGGCATTACAGCAGCAGTTAGGTATTGAGTCCTTGACTCAAGAAGATGTGGCGACTTTCTTGGTCGATAATGATGCTTTCTGTCACGAGAAACATCAACCTGATTTTCCTGTCCTTGAGTTACGTATAGAAGGACAACGTTATGTGTTTAATAGCCTGTATCGTGTCTGGATGATTGAAAGTATCTTTAACAATGTACTCGAAGAAAAATATAAAACGGAAAGTCTTGAACACTAATTGATGTAAGCATTTTGCGAGAAGAGAATTCTCTCAAAATTTACGCAATCATTTCAAAAGCTGCCTGTATCTTGATGATCATGGCAGCTTTTTTGTTTTTTCTTGGTAAATTGTTCAACAAAAATCGTACCTGACGTTGGAAAAAGGTATGTTTTTTATGCTAAATATTTGTGTACATAATGAATGATATTTTTCTTATGAATACAAATTGTAATAGTTGGTATTCATAAGAAAATTGGAGTTCTCTTATGATGACCACATCAAATCGTGATTTAAAATTGCATCGTATTGTTATTGTGGGCGGCGGCGCTGGAGGTCTGGAACTTGCCACACGTTTAGGTAACACACTGGGAAAACGTCGCAAAGCGGAGATTATTTTAGTAGATGCTGCTTTGACGCATATCTGGAAACCTTTATTACATGAGGTCGCAGCAGGAACATTAAACTCTTATGAAGATGAGTTGAACTATTTTGCCCATGCCAATCAACATCATTTTGAATTTTTTCTAGGTCGTTTAAAAGATATCGATCGTCAAACTCAAGAAATTGTATTGGATGTTCTACGCGATGAAGAGGGTAAAGATATTGCACCTGAACGGCGCATAGGTTATGACACATTGGTGATGGCGATTGGTTCCACCTCCAATGATTTTGGCACCTCAGGCGCTAAGGAACATTGTATCTTTTTGGATTCACGCCCGCAGGCTGATCGTTTTCAGCGCGAATTTTTAAGTATGTATCTGGAAGCACAAGCCAATCATTTGATGCATCATCATCAGAATGATTTGAATATTGCAATTATTGGCGCAGGGGCAACAGGAGTTGAATTGGCGGCTGAGTTACATCATGCAGCCAATGAATTTTCTAAATATGGTTTGAATAGTATTGATCCGAAAGATGTCAATATTAGTTTAATTGAAGCTGCGCCGCGCATTCTGCCTGCACTGAATGAACGTGTCTCTGAACGTGCCCAGAAAGAGCTTGAAGACATTGGCGTAAAAGTTCTGACAAATTGTCGGGTTACGCATATTGATGCCGATAAAGTTTGGTGTGAAGGAGACTTACAGGTTACTGCGACATTGAAAGTCTGGTCAGCAGGGATTAAAGCCCCAGATTTTCTGAAAGATATAGCTGGACTGGAAACCAATCGTATTAATCAGTTAGTGGTCCGTCCAAGCTTACAGACCACACGTGACGAAAATATTTTTGCGATGGGCGACTGCGCTTGCTACATCCCTGAGGGTCAAGAACGAGCTGTGCCACCACGTGCGCAAGTCGCCAATCAGGAAGCGATATTTCTGGCTAAAGCACTGGAAAATCGACTGAATCAAAAACCATTGGGGCAGTTTCAATTCAAGGACAAAGGCTCACTGATTTCCTTGAGTGAACATAGTAGTGTCGGCAGTATTTTTAATAACATCAATGTTGAAGGCTTTATGGCGCGGATGATGTATGTATCACTTTATCGTTTCCATCAAGTTGCATTACATGGCGTATTTAAAACCACTTTGATGATGATGACGGATTTGCTCTCTAAAACTGCATCACCGAAACTTAAAATGCACTAATGCTGA
>NZ_CP078523.1:1231234-1268066 GCF_019264745.1 Acinetobacter sp. Colony158
GCGGGCGAAGTGCTAGACAGAATTAAGCAAAAAGGTTCGATCACCCTCGGTTATCGTGAATCAGCGGATCCTATTTCTTATATCGCAAATGGCAAGCCTGTAGGCTATGCACTTGATATTTGTCACAATGTGGTGACAGAAATTAAAAAACAGCTTAAAACTCCACAATTAAAAATTGAATACAAAGCTGTCAATTCTACGAGTCGTATTCCAGAGGTTTTAGCGGGAAATATTGATATTGAATGTGGAACGACCACGAATAATAAACAACGTCAGCAACAAGTGGCGTTTTCTACCAGTTATTATGTGGCTGATGTTCGTATGGCAGTTAAAAAAACATCGAATATTCAAACCTTAAAGCAATTAAATGGCAAAGCTGTCGTGACTGTGCAAGGGGGAAATCCTGAAAAATATTTAAAAATGAGTGCTAAAAAAGCGAATATCAAGATTATTTCATTAGGTGGTAAAGATCATGCCGATGCATTTTCAATGCTATCTTCAGGTCGCGCAGCAGCCTTTGTAAACGATGATATTGGTCTTGCAGGTTTAATTGCCAAGTCTGCGAATCCTAAAGATTATGAAATTGTCGGTCCTACTTTGTCTTCTGAGCCTTATGGCATCATGTTTGCCAAAACTGATCCTCAACTCAGAAGTATGGCTGATGGCGTGGTCAATCAGATGTGGAAATCTGGTCAAATGGATCAACTTTATAAAAAATGGTTCCAGTCACCAATTCCACCTAAAAATATAAACTTAAATTTGGTGCCAAGTAATTCATATAAAGCATTAAAAGCTAAACCAAATGATGTGGGTATTTGAGACTAAATTCAAAGCGAACATTAACTTGAATTGAGCAAGTGTTGCGCCGTTGACGGTAGTTTTAATTCATAGTGTTAATTTTCAAATTTATCAACCATTGCAAAAAAAGCAATGGTTTCGTATTTTGGCTTTCATTATTTAGCCTCAACTTTTGCTTGAGGCTGTCTACCAAAAACATGAATAGGAACTTTTACCTGACTCCATTAGCATAATCTTGTTCAAATTACAGAGTCCGTTGCTGATGGAAATGTTGGCTTTAGTCATCATGGTATTTATGTTAGCAGGCATGGTCAAAGGTGCCTTGGGTTTGGGACTGCCTACCGTCGCAATGGGATTGCTGACCCTTGTGATTGCACCATTTCAGGCGGCTTCTTTGCTGATTATTCCCTCCATGATTACGAATTTTTGGCAATTGTTTGCCGAAGGTCGGGTCTGGAGCCTGATCCAACGTTTTTGGTTGTTGTTACTTGGGATTATTGTCGGCACTGTATTTAGTTTTTTACCGACTTTAAGTCAGGCGACAGGTAAAACCAGTGAGGTTTTATTGGGTGGAATGCTGATCGTATATGGTCTATATGGTTTATGGGTGAAACAACTCCCCAATCTCGCACCTTATGAAAAATGGTTATCGCCTATTGTTGGTTATTTGGGTGGCGCTTTAATTGTTTCAACAGGTGTGATTATTATTCCAGCGGTGCCTTATTTGCAGTCTTTGCGTTTGAAACGAGATGATTTGGTACAGTCATTAGGTTTGGTCTTCACCTTATCGACGATCTGTCTGGCCATTTATTTACAACTGCACTCCACAGGAACTATGCCGATTGATTATCGTTTGGCATGGATCGCAGTGATTCCAGCAGTTTTCGGGATGTGGCTTGGGCAAAAATTACGTTATCGCATACCTGAGCAACGGTTTCGCCGTTTTTTCTTTATTGGACTCATATTATTGGGGGCTTACATGGTTGTGCATTAAGCCTAAATGGGCTGAGGTTTATTTTCGAGTAAGAACTGAGCAAAATCTTGATAGCTTGCAGAAAGATTAGAAAACTGCCGAGCAGCTAACAGTAATTTGCGATTCGCCCATGCACCTGTGAGCGCAATTGTAGAAAACGCATAAAGTTTTTGTAAATGCGAAGCAGCACGAAGTGGCATAATCGCGACACCGACACCATTGGCGACGACTTGAGCCATCGCACTAAAGCTAGGTAAGCGTAAACGATAGTGCAGTTGGTGATGAAGATGTTTGGCTTGCGTTTCGATCGATTGTTGTAATGAATGATGTGCCAAAAGCCCAATAAAATCTTCCTTTAAAATTGCTGCAAAATTCAATTGTCGATGTGTGGCTAAGGGATGATCTGGTGCGCAGATAAATACCAATGGATCTTCAGCAAAAACGTGTGTTTCCAAAGCATCATTTGGGGCAAAAAAACTGGAAATCAGTCCTAGTTCTGCCTGACCTTTTTGTAATGCAGCAATAATGTCATTACTCTCTGCTTCATGCAATTCAATCTGAAGTTGTGCATGTTCGATCAGATATTTGGGCAATAACATGGGTAAATATTCGCTTTGTGCAGAGGAATTACACCATAAAGTCAGTTGCTGTGTGGTTTTACGCTGGAAAGTCTGCATCTCTTGTTCTAATGCGTCGAGTCCATAAATCAGAAGTTGTGCATGTTGTAATAGGGTTTGACCTGAAATCGTCAATTCAACGCCTGTGGCATGACGAATAAACAAGGCGCTGTGAAAATGTCGTTCGAGTTTTTTAATGCGTTCACTGGCGGCTTGTAAAGAAATAGCTGAACGTTCAGCCCCTTTAGTCAGACTGCCTGTATCCACCACATGTAAAAAAAGTTGTAGATCAAAAAAATCAAAGCGCATAAGCCATTCAGTGAGTATTAAGCATGAAAAAGTCATGATAACCAAAAATGCTTGATTCAATATTTAATTTCATAAAAAAAGCAGCCTTATGGCTGCTTGAAGATTCAAAAATGAATATTTTAGCTTTTATCTTTTAGGCCAAAAAGCCAATTGAGTAAAATCGCAGCGAACGTTGCTGTTCCGATTCCGCCTAAATTGAAGTTGCCAAACATGAGTTCAAAGTTACCTGCACCCAAAATAATCGTGACCGCAGCGACAATCAGATTTTTGTTGTTGGAAAAATCAACTTTGTTTTCAAGCCAGATTTTTGCCCCTGCAATGGTAATTAAACCAAAGACCACAATCGAAGCACCTGTCAGCACGGCGCTTGGAATGGTACTAATCACCGCACCAAATTTAGGCGATAATCCGAGGAAAATTGCAAAAATCCCTGCAATCACAAAGACAATGGTGGAGTAAACACGCGTGACTGCCATGACCCCAATATTTTCACCATAGGTGGTCATCCCTGGCGCGCCTACACTACCTGACAATGTCGTGGCGATCCCATCAGCGACAAAAGCCTTACCCAGATAAGGGGTTAAGTCTTCACCTGTCATGGCACCGACTGCTTTGATATGTCCCAGATTTTCAGCCACTAAAATGAGGGCAACAGGTGCAATAATCAGCATGGCATTGGTTTGAAAGGTGGGTGCAGTCAAGCTGGGTAAACCAAACCACGGTGCAGCCGAAATTTTTGAAAAGTCAATCGGTTGACCCCACCCAAGACCATTGGTGGCAATCGCATAAATCAGATAAGCGATCAGTAGACCAATTAAAAGCAACAGTCGCTGTAATAGCCCGCGTGTAAATACCGCGATAATGCCCATACACAACACTGTAATCAGCGCCATCCACATATCAAATGGATGACCAGCCACTGCTTTTACAGTGACAGGCGCCAAATTTAAACCAATAATCATGACCACAGCGCCCGTAACGACAGGTGGCATCAATTTTTCAATCCAGCGCGTTCCTGTCAGCATGACCATAAAACCAATAATCGCATAAATCACACCACAGGCGACAATACCACCCAGTGCAACGCTAATATTCGGATTTGCACCTGAACCTGTGATATGGCCTGTCGCAGCCGCTACAACACCAATGAATGCAAAGCTCGAACCCAGATAACTCGGAACACGACCGCCTGTCATACAGAAAAATAAGATGGTACAGATGCCTGACATCAGGATCGCAAGATTTGGGTTAAAGCCCATAAGTAACGGAGCCAATACGGTCGAACCGAACATGGCAAATGCATGTTGAATACCTAAAACTGCACTTTGAGCAGGCGGAAGGTACTCATCGGTCGCCACAGGACGATGATCAATCTGCCCTTGATACGGACGCCATTTTGGAAACCAAGTGGACATAAAATAAACTCTAATTGTTTTAGCTGGCGCACATCATACTCTTTCTTTGATGATGGTTTAATTGATTTCTGAGCAACTGGTAAAGTAAGGCATTTGATTTATCTTTTATTTTTACCAAATGGTAAATTTATGGAAAATTTAACTTAAAGATATATCAGAAGATTGAGAGCATGAATTTATAAGAAAAATAGAGGATCAGATCTGACCACGTATTTAAATGTGAGCGAAAAAATTGTAAACATGCAGAGGCTAAATGCATGTAGGCAATCTCTTATTAAAGAAAAATGGCCTACATACTATTTAAAAAATGACTTTAGCCTGTATTACGTAGCCCTGCTGCAATGCCCGCAATACTGACCATTAACGCGTGATCAACAGGAGTATGTTCAGCCTGTTCAACATTTAAATAACTTCTACGCCGTTTCATGAGTTCTGCCTGTAGCAAATGTAGCGGAAGCAAGTAGGTTTTGCGTACACGCATGGCTTGATCCAGCACTTCATTATTGCTGAGTAATTTGGATTCACCTTTCATGGCAAGTAAGGTCTGGACTGCATCTTTCAGACGTTGGCGTAATTCGGTACCCAGTGCTTTTAAATTTTCATCCTGAGTCAAATGTGACTCATAATACAGGGCAATACTGCCATCCGATTTGGACAATACCATTTCCAACATATCAATCAAAGTCTGGAAATACGGCCACTCATGTAACATTTCGTCCAATGTCTGTTTTTGGCCTGCATCAATAATCTGATTAATCGCGGCGCCAGTCCCCAACCATGCAGGTAACATTAAACGAATTTGTGTCCATGCGAATACCCAAGGAATCGCACGAAGCGACTCAATTCCACCACTGACTTTACGTTTAGCGGGACGTGAGCCTAAAGGCAACATTTGTAATTCAAGCTCTGGTGTAACGGTACGTAGATATTGCACAAAATAAGGATTTTCACGCACAGTTTCACGATAGACCTGTACTGAAATATCGGTCATTTGATGCATCAGTTCGCGCCATTCCTGTTTGGGAATAGGAGGTGGTAATAAGGTCGCTTCAAGCGTTGCCGCGGTATAAATTTCCAGATTTTGTAAGGCAACTTCTTCCAGACCAAATTTAAAACGAATCATTTCGCCTTGTTCAGTCACACGAATAGCACCTGAAATAGAACCAGGTGGCTGTGAAAAGAGCGCTTGCTGTGTCGGCGCGCCCCCACGACTGATCGAACCGCCACGACCGTGAAACAGGGTAAGTTGAATCCCATGTTGTTTGGCAATAGCAGTCAATTCTTCTTGTGCGCGATATTGCGCCCAGTTCGCCGACATAAAACCTGCATCTTTGGCCGAGTCTGAATAGCCAATCATGACTTCATGCTTGCCATGAATGTGCTGTTTGTACCAAGGCATATTGAACAGTGTATTCATGGTCGCTGCTGCGCCGTCCAGATCTTTCAGAGTTTCAAATAACGGCACCACACGGAGAGGATGCAAAATGCCTGCTTCTTTTTGTAGCAGTAATACCGCGAGTACATCACTGGCGTATTCCGCCATCGAAATAATATAAGCACCCAAACTTTCAGGGGGTTGAGCGGCTAAGGTCTGCATGGTCGCAAACACTTCTTTGACATCAGGATGTTGAATCAGGCTATCTTGTGGTTCATCTAAATGTCGTGGAAGTAGCGGACGCTTACTTTGTAATTCCTGAATTAAAAAGTTTTGCCGAGCTTGTTCTGTCCATGATTCAAAATTACCCAATCCCAAATATTCAGTAATCGCTGAGATGGCCTGACGATGTCGCCCTGATTCCTGACGAATATCCAGTTTGAGTAGTTCAATGCCAAAGCAATTTACGCGATAGATAAAGTCCAGTAATTTACCATTGGCAATTTCAGCTAAATTCGATTCGATCAGCGAGCGATGACACAGTAATAACGGCTCTAGTAACTCACTTTTGGTCTGGATAATCTGGCTATCATCGGCTTCAAAACCTTGTAACTTTTGTGCTAACCAATGTCGAGTCGCTTTAAGGCGTTGGCGGGTGTCACGTAAATATTCGCGGTACGGTTCAGGATGTTCATAGCCTAAAGCTTGTTTCAGCTCATCCGAACAAGCCTGAATAGACAGCTCCCAACGTAAATCTTCGATATCACGTAGATACAAATCTGCGGCTTGCCAGCGTGATAACCATAATACTTCTTGTGTAACGCTGTGAGTCACGTTTGGATTGCCATCACGGTCACCGCCCATCCAAGAGGCAAAACGAATCGGTGCAATTTCTAGTGGTAATGAGCTTTCGCAATGTACTTGAACCAGTTCATTCAGTTCACGTACAAACTTGGGAACCGCATTCCATAAGGTTTGTTCGATGGTGGTAAAACCCCATTTGGCTTCGTCTACAGGGGTTGGACGGTTATGACGAATTTCATCGGTTTGCCAAGCTGAACAAATCAATTCTTTAAGATTATTTAACACTGCCTGACGTTCACGCGGCGTTAATTTTTGCTGATCCAGTCGTGCCAGATCTTCATTGATATCGTCATATTTCTGAATGAGGGTACGGCGACTAACTTCGGTTGGGTGCGCGGTCAATACCAGTTCAATTTTAAGCTGACAAATTTGGTCAAACAGTTGTTGCGCTGAAATCTGCCGCTCTTTAAATTTAGCAAATAAATGAACCAAAGGATTTGGCGAGGGTGCATTTTCATCAAATTCACTGCGACGACGGCTACGCACTACATTGTACTGTTCTGCAATATTGGCAAAATTAAGAAATTGCGAAAAGGCACGGGTTAATGGCAGGATTTCTTCATCTTTAAGCCCCCAGAAAAGTTGTTCCAGCTTTTTTTCGGCTTCTGCATGACCATCACGTGCACCTTTGGCGAGGGCACGAATTTGCTCAACCTGATTAAACAAATCTTGTCCTGCGTGGTGTTTCAGGGTTTCTCCCAGTAAATTACCCAGTAGACGCACGTCCTCACGTAAAGGAGCATCAATTTGTTGAATCATGGCGTTAGCTCTCCTGCTTTGGTTCTTTTGACTATACCCCGATTCAATGACATTCCAAGTCTAGAGCGTAAAAATATATGAATTATTGTTTAAAAAATTAACACTTATACCAGAACCAACACAGATGCAAAAAATGGCATCGGTCACAATACGCCAAAGGTCTATACCTGATATTTCAACATAAAAATTCCGATGGCATCACTCACAATATCGCCAATTTCTTCGTTAGAAGGCACCTCAGTAATACCGAGTAAAACCTGATGATGTCGAATACCCAATAACAGTGCCAATGTCAGTTCTGTTTGTTTAAGGGGATTATCCTGACGAATCAATTTTAAACTGGCTGCCTGAGTGAAAAATTCACACAACGCATCAAAAAGCGGTTGATGGGAAGCTTCAAAAAAATGTTGAGCCAACGGACTTTTTTCGGCAGCAAGCTCAAGTAACACATGTTCAAGTTTGATCGCTTCTGGTAAATAAATCATCTTCAGCGTGCACTCGCAAACGTCTGAAAAAACTTGTAAAAAATCACTCTGTGCGGTTAAACAAAAGTGTTGTTCGGAAATGCATTCTGCGCAGGTTTCCTGAATGGCACAGGTAAATAGACTTTCTTTATCCTGAAAATGATTATAGACCGTGAGCTTGGTCACACCAGCATCTTTGGCAATCTGGTTCATACTGGAGCCGTGATAGCCCTGTTTTAAAAAAAGTGCCTTTGCTGCCTCTAAGATATGAGCTCTTTTTTCCAGATCTTTTGGTCGACCAATCGTATTTTGCACAAAAAATCTCTTAAATAAATTTAAAAAATAAAAACTTATCTCATTTTACATAATTAATGTACCGTTGGGTGTATTAATTAAAAAACAAACAAATTAAGATACTGCTTATATTGTGCCTTAAAAAACAAATTTGAATAAGAGCGAAGGGTTATGACCGCGATAAAACTGACAAGTTTAAGTATATGGGTAGTATGTCTAATTACATTGGGTGGGTGTAATCAGCAAGCGCCTGAAGCAGAACAAATTCCTTATGTCATGGTGACACGACCCTCAGCGAGCATGAATGAGCAGAAAAGCTATGCAGGCGAGGTACAGGCGCGGCAGCAAACGGCTTTGGCTTTTCGGGTGGGAGGACAGATTACTCAGCGTTATGTGGATGTAGGTGATCGGGTCAAAGTTGGACAGGTATTGGCCAGACTGGATGTAAAAGATGCCCAGTTACAAATGAATGCTGCTAAGGCCCAACTTGAAAGTGCCCAGTCTTCGGCAAAAATCGCCAGTGAAGAATTAAAACGCTTTCAACAGCTTTTGCCTTTAAATGCCGTGAGTCGCTCTCAATTTGACAGCATCAAAAATCAAAATGATGCAGCGCAGGCCAGTTTACAACAGGCTCGTTCCAATTATGAAGTTGCAGCCAATCAGACAGGATATAACCAACTGATTGCCAATAAAAACGGCGTAATTACCCAGCGCGAAATTGAAATCGGGCAAGTGGTTGCGGCGGGACAAGCGGCTTATCAACTGGCGATTGATGGGGATCGTGAAGTGGTCATTGGCGCACCTGAACAGGCAATGACTGAACTAAAAGTAGGGCAACCTGCATGGATCACTTTGTGGTCACAGCCTGAACAAAAGTATGCCGCTTATGTCCGTGAAATATCGCCTGCGGCAGATCAATCGCGCACCTTTAGTGTCAAAGTCGCATTACGTGAAGCTCAGCCTTCCATTCAACTTGGACAAAGTGCCCGTGTATTTTTTAACAATACCCAGCACGGTGTCCTCAGTGTGCCTTTATCCAGTGTTTCTGCAAATCATCAACAAGCCTACGTTTGGGTGGTTAATCCGAATCAGACCATTCATAAGGTTGCGGTGACTTTAGGTGCTTATGGACGCGATAGTGTTCCTGTATTGTCGGGTCTAAACGCCAATGATTACGTGGTGGTAGGTGGTGTCCATCTATTGCATGAACAACAAAAAATTCATCCAATCGATCGTGACAATCGTCCTGTGCAAATTGCCTCAGGAGCGAAGCCATGAAGTTTAACTTATCCGAATGGGCGCTCAACAATAAAGGCATCATTTTATATCTGATGTTGCTCTTGGCCATTGTGGGGATTATTTCTTACTCTAAATTATCACAAAGTGAAGATCCGCCTTTTACCTTTAAAGTGATGGTAGTTCAAACCTATTGGCCAGGTGCGACGGCACAGGAAGTGTCTTTACAAGTGACAGATCGGATTGAAAAAGAACTGATGACCACAGGCCAATATGAAAAAATCATGGCCTATTCCAGACCAGGTGAATCGATGGTGACTTTTGTTGCCAAAGATTCGCTCAAGTCCGATCAGATTCCAGATGTCTGGTATAACGTGCGTAAAAAAGTAGGAGACATCAAACAGCAACTCCCCGCTGGTGTACAAGGGCCATTTTTTAATGATGAATTTGGTGACACCTTTGGCAATATCTATGTACTGACAGGCAAAGACTACGACTATGCCGTGTTGAAAGAATATGCTGATCGTTTGCAATTACAATTGCAACGCGTCAAGGATGTGGGCAAGGTCGAGTTGGTGGGCTTGCAGGATCAAAAAATCTGGATTGAACTGTCCAATACCAAAGCAGCACAGCTTGGAATTCCTGTGACTGTGATTCAAGAGGCATTGCAAAAACAAAACAGTATTAATAATGCAGGTTTCTTTGAAACAGGCACAGACCGCATTCAGATTCGGGTCACAGGCGCATTACAAAACGTTGATGATCTTAAGCATATGCCGTTATTGATCGGCAATCGAACCATACAATTGGGAGACGTCGCAGAGGTCTATCGTGGTTTTAGCGAACCCGCCCAACCGCGCATGCGTTTTATGGGAGAAAACGGTATTGGCATTGCCGTATCGATGCGTAAGGGTGGAGATATTATTGCGCTCGGCAAAAATCTACAAAGTGAATTTGATCATTTACAAAAGACCTTGCCGCTTGGCATGCAACTCAAAAAAGTATCGGATCAGCCTGTTGCTGTACAACGTAGTATTCATGAATTTATTAAAGTTTTGACCGAAGCTGTGATCATCGTATTGTTGGTCAGTTTTTTCTCGCTAGGTTTCCGTACAGGATTGGTGGTGGCGTTGTCCATTCCACTGGTGTTGGCCATGACCTTTGCTGGTATGAATCTGTTTGATGTCGGACTGCATAAAATTTCACTGGGGGCCTTGATTCTCGCACTAGGGTTATTGGTAGATGATGCCATTATTGCAGTCGAAATGATGGCAATCAAAATGGAGCAGGGCTATAGCCGTATCAAAGCCGCAGGCTTTGCATGGAAAACCACCGCCTTTCCGATGCTGACGGGTACTTTGATTACTGCGGCAGGTTTTTTACCCATTGCCACAGCCAACTCCAGTACTGGTGAATATACCCGTTCGATTTTTCAGGTGGTGACCATTGCCTTGATTGTGTCGTGGTTTGCGGCGGTACTTTTTGTACCTTATCTGGGGGAAAAGTTACTGCCAGATTTTAGCAAGATGCAACAAACTGCGCCGTGGTATCAGCGACTTTGGGCAAAGTTACGCCATCAACCTGCGCCTCAGCCTGTTCAACATCATGCAGGTGAAAGCCATGATCCCTATCAAAGTGCCTTTTATTTACGCTTTCGTAAAATGGTCGAAACTTGCGTGAGCTATCGTAAAACGGTGATTATTACGACGGTTTTAATTTTCATTGGCTCCGTCCTGTTATTTAAACTGGTGCCGCAGCAGTTCTTTCCGCCATCGAATCGTGCTGAAATTTTAGTCGATTTAAAACTGGAAGAGGGTGCATCACTCACTGCCACCGAACAGGCGGTAAAAAAGGTCGAGCAATTCCTTGCCCAGCAAAAGGGGATTGATAATTATGTGGCCTATGTTGGAACAGGCTCGCCACGTTTTTATCTGCCGCTCGATCAACAACTACCACAAGCCAGTTTTGCTCAGTTTGTGGTGTTAGCGTCTTCCCTAGATGATCGCGATGAAATTCGTAAATCTCTGGATACACAAATCAAGAAACTATTACCTCAGGTCAGAACACGAGTGTCATTGTTGGAAAATGGGCCTCCAGTCGGCTATCCATTGCAATATCGAGTGTCTGGAGAGGATATTAATTTAGTCCGTGAATGGGCGCAGAAAGTAGCGAAAATCGTAGGGCAAGATCCAAATACCACCAATGTGCATCTGGATTGGGGGGAGCCAAGCAAGATTATTGAGCTGAATATCGATCAAGATCGAGCGCGTCAAATGGGCGTAAGCAGTCAGGATTTGGCCAACTTTTTAAATAGTTCGATTACTGGTGCGGTGATTAATCAATATCGTGAAAAACGTGAATTGATTGAAATTCGTTTACGTGGCGATCAAAAAGAACGAGTTGATGTCGCTTCATTATCCAGTCTTGCCATTCCGACCAGTCACGGCAATAGCGTACCACTCGCCCAAATTGCCAAAATCCAATACAAGTTTGAAGATGGTCTGATCTGGCATCGTAATCGGTTACCAACCATTACCGTCCGAGCCGATATTCGTAGCCATTTACAGCCTGCGACCGTGGTCGATCAACTGTCAGAAAAAATGGATCAACTTCGTACCCAACTGCCGAGTGGTTATCTGGTTGAAGTTGGCGGAACGGTTGAAGAATCTGCCAAAGGGCAAAGTTCAGTCAATGCAGGCATGCCGTTATTTTTAGCGGTGGTGATGACTTTATTGATGATTCAATTGAAAAGTATCTCACGTTCCATTATCGTATTTTTAACAGCGCCACTGGGACTCATTGGCGTGACGCTATTTTTATTGTTACTCAATAAGCCTTTCGGTTTTGTTGCGATGCTCGGTACGATTGCGTTATCAGGAATGATCATGCGTAATTCACTGATTTTAATTGACCAGATTGAACAGGATATTGCAGCAGGGCACGATCCGTGGACTTCAATCATTGATGCGACAGTCCGCCGTTTCCGCCCGATTTTATTGACTGCACTTGCTGCCGTTCTGGCTATGATTCCCTTATCAAGGAGTATTTTCTTTGGCCCGATGGCAGTTGCAATTATGGGTGGATTGATTGTTGCGACCTTTTTAACCCTGTTTTTCTTGCCTGCACTGTATGCAGCATGGTTTAAAGTGAAAAGAGCAACAAATTTGTCATAATTTTTTTCGAATAAAAGATGCGAAATATTGAAAATTTCAATATAGTAGCATCTTATTGTTAAGACAAAAAATGACAGCAGAATTTCACCGCATAAAAAGATAAGGTGAAGACTGTGAGTTGAGGTTAAAAGTACATGGGGCAGAACAATCTAGTACAGCATCGCCGTTACATTGCAGCATCTTATGTGTGCATGTTTCTGGGGTTGTTTACGATTCTTTTTGCCGTGATTGCTTATTTCCTTGCACGTAAAATTGCCATGATTGACGGTGCTGAGGTCTGGATTCATACACATGCGCTGTGGATTATGCGTAGCGTGGTGATGTTTCTGATGCTGGCTGTATTTGCGGCTTTATGGTTTATCCCTTTGATTTTCTTCGTTTGGAATAGTGCACTCTGGGTAACGGCATGTGCGATTGCAGGTGTAGTATTTTCAGCCATTGCTTGGTTATATTTGTTGAACGCTTGGATTAAAGGCCTTGCAAAATATGCCAGAAACAAAGCTGTTTTTTAGAAAATTCTAAGTTTTTTCAGTTTCCCCCCTTGTAAATCCGACTAAAACCCCCAACTTAGTCGCAGGTTAAGTATATTTTAAATTCCGTGAGGAGCGTCGCCAGATATGGCTAAACGAGATTATTATGAGGTTTTAGGCGTTTCGAAAACCGCGAGTGATGATGAGATCAAAAAAGCCTATCGTAAGTTGGCGATGAAGTATCATCCAGATCGTAACCCCGATAACGCAGAAGCTGAGGAAAAGTTTAAAGAAGCTTCTGCAGCTTATGAAATACTGTCCGATGGCGAAAAGCGCAGCATGTATGACCGTATGGGTCATAATGCCTTTGAAGGTGGCTATGGCGGCGGTAGTGGCGGCTTTGGTGGTTTTAGTGCAGAAGATATTTTCAGTCAGTTTGGCGATATCTTTGGCGGTGCATTTGGTGGCGGTGGTCGTCAGCAACAACGCCAACGCCGTGGTTCCGACCTACGTTACGTGATGGAACTCTCCCTCGAAGAAGCAGTTCGTGGTGTCAAAAAAACCATTACCTTTACTGCACCAGCACCGTGTGATGTCTGTGATGGTAAAGGTTCTAAAAATCCAAACGATGTTGAAACTTGTAAAACCTGTCATGGTACAGGTCAAGTGCGTATGCAGCAGGGCTTTTTCTCGGTTCAGCAAACCTGTAGCACTTGTCGTGGACAGGGTAAAATCATTAAAAATCCATGTAATAGCTGCCATGGTTCAGGGGTAAAAGACCGTCAACAAACCCTAGAAGTGACGATTCCAGCAGGGGTCGACAATGGCGATCGCGTTCGCTTAACAGGTAAGGGCGAAGCAGTACGTGATGGTCAGGCGGGTGATCTATACGTCGAAGTAGTAGTGCGTGAGCATGACGTGTTCCAACGTGATGGTGCAGACCTTTATATGGATGTACCTGTTAGTATTGCTGATGCTGCTTTGGGTAAAGAGATTGAAATTCCAACGCTTGAAGGTCGTGTTAGCTTAAAAATTCCAGAAGGCACTCAAACAGGTAAATTGTTTCGTTTACGTGGCAAAGGTGTACGTCCAGTACGTAGTAGTATGGTTGGGGATTTACTCTGCCGTATCGTGGTGGAAACTCCAGTGAATCTTACCAGCCGTCAACGTGAATTGCTGAAAGAACTACAAGCGACACTAGATGGTGATGAACATAGTGCATCATCCAAGAAAAAATCCTTCTTCGATCGTTTATTTGATTAATTCAAGTCGATTGCAAAAAAATCTGCCCATTTGGCAGATTTTTTTATGCTTAAATTTTAGCGAGCGATAAGAGTTTGGTATAGTAGATCGCATTGTCAACGCTTTTAATGATTTAGGAACAGATTATGTCAGCATCTCCACGCATTGGTGTATTGGGCGCAGGTGGTCGTATGGGGCGCACCCTGATTCAAGCCGTACAACAGGCAGGCTATCAGTTGGCCGCGGCGGTCGAACGTCCAGAAAGTAGTTTAGTGGGCAGCGATGCAGGTGAGCTGGCAGGGATGGGTCATATAGGCGTCAAGGTCGCTGGCAGTTTGGCAGATGTATTAACAGACTGTGATGTCGTGATTGACTTTACCGCACCATCAGCCACTGAACAGCATTTGAAGCTATGTGCTGAAGCTGGTGTGGCGATGGTGATTGGCACCACAGGCTTTTCCGATGCACAAAAACAATTATTGAATGATACTGCTACTCAAACGCCTGTGGTGTATGCTGCTAATTATTCGGTTGGTGTCAATGTTTCCATTAAGCTATTAGAACTTGCAGCTAAAGTCTTTGGGGATAGCGTTGATATTGAAATTATTGAAGCGCATCATCGTCATAAAGTCGATGCACCATCGGGTACTGCCCTGATGATGGGCGAGGCGATTGCAGAGACTTTAGGGCGTGACCTGAAACAGGATGCTGTTTACTGTCGTGAGGGTCATACAGGACCACGGGAACGTCAAAGCATTGGTTTTCAAACTATTCGTGGTGGAGATATTGTCGGTGAACATACAGCTATGTTTATTGGTGAAGGGGAACGGGTTGAAATTACCCATAAAGCTACCAGTCGTATGAATTTTGCAGCGGGTGCAGTACGTGCTGCGGCATGGGTCGTGGGTCGTGAAGCACATAAATACGATATGAAAGATGTACTGGGATTTAATGACATTCAGGTGTAATTGCAACCGTCATCACCGCTAAAAAATAAAATCGATTTGAGAATAAAATGAATAATAAATCATGGATGTTGGCATGCACTTTGAGCCTGAGTAGTCTCATAGTGCATGCAGGACCTGCAACTGAAGCTAAACTAAGCTTAGACAAGAATAATATTAAGGTCTGGACCTATCAGACTGCAAATAATCCTGTCATTCAGTACAAAGCAGAAACGACATTTGATGTTTCCATTGAGCAGGCTGTTGGACTGATTCTCAATGTAGAATATGCATCGAAATGGGTACCTTATGTCAGTGAAACCAAAGTGTTATCACGTGATGACAAAAAGGGGGAGTTCATACTGTATATGGTGCTTGATTTTCCATTTCCATTAAAAGATCGGGATTTGGTGGTGAAAGGCAAAATGTCCAAAACCAGCGCAGGTATCATTAGTATTAAAAACAATGCGATGACGGGTTATTATCCTGCGCAAAAAGACCGAATTCGTTTAAATAAATATGAAGGCGACTGGACTTTCCAAAAACTTGGAGCCAATAGGGTGAAGGTCAGCACCAGTGGCTATGCTGACCCAGGTGGATCGATCCCCTTGAGTTTCGTGAATATGTTTGTGCAGCAACAGCCTTATCAAATGTTGATGAAAATGAAAATGGAACTACAAAAGCCCACAAACTTTTCGGCAAAATTGCCTGATATTTTAAAATAAGTAAAGTGCCCATAAGGGGCACTTTCTCTATTAAGCTGAACATTGCTGCTTGGTTCGAATCGTTGATTTATTGCGTTGTATCTGTAGCAAAATCAAGACTAAGCCGAGCCCTGCCAATCCTGCACCAGCAAAACAAACAGCGACATAACCCAGATCTAAACTGAGCACTAAACCACCGACCGCAGCGCCAATGGCATTGCCCAGATTAAATGCGCCCACATTAATTGATGAAGCCAGTCCAGGTGCCGCATGAGCCATTTTCATGACCCGCATTTGGACGGGTGGAACTAGCCCAAAAGCTGCAACTCCCCATAGCGTCAGACCGAAAGCTGCTCCCAGTTGTGTCTGCGCCAACCAGGGAAAACAGAGCATGACGATAACGAGCAGACTAAAAAATCCTATCAGGGTTTTATTGAGTGCAAGATCTGCCAACTTACCACCCAAGTGATTTCCAATCGAAAAACCAACCCCGATTAACACTAGCATTAGCGTAATGAAAGTCGGTGAGGCCTGATTAAAATAAGTGAGTGCTGGGGCGATATAGGTATATAAAGTGAACATGGCACTAGCTCCGAGCACAGTCGTCAACAATGCCATGAGGACGGAAGGTTGTATTAGTACCTTTAACTCTGCTTTAACATCTGGACGTTGGGCTGGAGCAGCCTTGGGCAACGCTTGATATAACGACCACATGGTGACTAAACCGAGGGTGGAGATTGCCAAAAAAGACAGTCGCCAGCCAATATTTTGACCGAGCCATGTCGCCAAAGGTACACCACCAATATTGGCAAGGGTAAGCCCCATAAACATGGCAGCTACTGCACTGGCCTGTTTATGTACGGGCACGACACTAGCTGCGACTACGGAACCAATACCAAAAAAAGCGCCATGATTAAGGCTGGTGATGAGTCGGGCAATCATTAGACTCCAATAGTTTGGTGCAATTGCAGCGAGTAAATTGCCCAGTGTAAATAATGACATCAGTAAAATGAGTGCTTTACGTCGTGAAAAGTGTCCAAAGTATAAAGTCATGATCGGCGCACCAAGCATCACCCCCATAGCATAACCTGTAATCAAAAGACCAGCGCGAGGAATACTGACACCCAAATCATGAGCAATATTGGGCAATAATCCCATCGGAGAGAATTCAGTGGTGCCGATCGCAAATGCACCAATTGCTAAAGCCAACAAGGGTAAATTGCGGTTCATGAGGATCTTCCTAAGATTGTCGTCATAAGGGGGGGTAAATATGCAATCTGCATGCTTAAGCGCCTTATCAATGAAGAAATGATCTGCATCAAGACTGATCAAGATTGGGCATGTATTTTGTGCTGAACATTGTTGCGAAAAAATACTGGAGTAAGCAAAATATTATTGACTAGGAATCACGAATAACAGCCTATGAAATCTACCATCGAAGAATTGATCGCATTTATAAGTATTGTTGATACAGGCTCAATTGTGGCAGCGGCAGAGCAGCTTCAGCAAACCCCATCAGGTTTGAGTCGTGCGCTCAATCGATTAGAAAAGAAACTACAGGTCACATTACTTGAGCGAACCACTCGTAAGTTGAAACTGACACAAGAAGGTCGTTTATTTTTAGATAAAGCGCGTTCAATTTTGGCAGAATTGGCCGAAGCGGAAGATGCATTACTGAAATCTGACAGTGATACTTCTGGTCTGATTCGGATTGATTCAGCAACACCCTTTGTTTTACATGTGCTTGCTCCGCTGATGCAAAAATTTATGCAACGCTATCCCAAAATTGAGATCGAGCTAAATAGCAATGAGCAGGTCATCGATTTATTGCAGCATAAAACCGATGTTGCGATTCGTTTTGGCGCATTACATGATTCGAGTCTACATGCCAAATTGGTATGTAAATCACGGTTATATATTGTGGCAAGCCCCGATTATTTGGAGCAGGCGGGTATTCCCCAGACACCACAATCACTCTTACAACATCAATTGGTGGGATTTAGCAAACCCGTTTACTTAAATACATGGCCCTTAAAAATAGGCGATGACTATGTGATAGTTTCTCCGAAAATCAAGGCGTCTAGTGGTGAAACAGTCAGACAACTGACCTTGGCGGGTCATGGTATTGCGCGATTATCAGAATATGAAATCTGGCAGGATTTAGAGGCAGGGCGTTTAGTTGCTTTGTTTGAAGATCAGATTGAATTACAGTACCAGCATATTCATGCGGTGTATTATCAACAAAAACATCTGCCAAAACGGGTACGTTTATTTATTGAGTTTTTGGCAGATGAGTTGAGCCAGCAATTTTCAACGGCTGTGGCATCATAGTTTTGCTTGAGGGAGCTGAAATTCCATTAAGCTTTGCTTGGGTTTCAATCGTAAACGAAATGTCATCTGGTCCTGAATACAGTCAAAGTTTAATGCCTGATTTTTTAGTGCGCCGATCATCATGCCATTGTCGGTCACTGGTCGATAAATATAACGAAACAGTTTTGGGCGCTGCATATCCACCGACCATAATTTGTATTCAGTATACTGCTGTATTTTCAGATAGCCTTGAATCATACTGCGACAAATAAAATCCTGTTGCTGTTTTTCAGCACTTAAAGGCTGACATGCGCTCAGTAGTAGACCTATACTCAGCATAAAGCATAATTTTTTCATGAACTTATCTCATGGTGGTTGCTTTTTAGAGCATAATTGGATTGTATAGACCATGACAGATACAGATTTTGATAAAAAAGCAGTACAGATATGCAGTTTCATTATCAGCGTTTAGCACAGCAGATCGCGAACAAGATTTATCAGCAACAGCTTTTGCCGCAGCAAAAATTGAGTTCATTACGTGATTTTGCAGATCAGCATCAGGTTAGTATAAGTACCGCACAACGTTGTTATGAATTGCTGGAAGCACAGGGATTAATTGAAGTTAAGCCGAAATCTGGCTATTTCGTTAAAGCGCCAAAGCTGAGTAGTCGCTTACCGACCAGTCCGAGTTTTGAATCCAGACCTCGTGCCGTCACTAATTTATTATTGCAAAATCAGATTCAGGAGGCTTCTATTCAGCCTCATTTAGCTCCCTTTGGTGCGATACAGTTGAGTCCTCAACTGGTTCCCATCGAGCCTTTACGCCGTTCTATTCAGCGAGCACTTAAACACTGTAAACCTGAAGACTTTTTATATTGTAATCGACAGGGGCATCTGCATTTGCGTGAGGCTTTGGCCGCGCATTGGCGGGAAGATGGAATGTACATTGCCCCTCAAGATATTTTTATCACTAATGGTTGTATGCCAGCACTCGCCCTGTTAATTCAGCAACTCAGTTTACAAGGCGACAGTATTCTTATTCCCACCCCCACCTTTAATGGACAATTACAACTGATCGCAGGCTTAAAGCGCCGTATTATTGAAACACCTGCCGATGCAACAGGGATTGATTTAGTCCGTTTAGAGCAGGCGATGGCAGAGCATCGGCCAAAATTATGTCTGCTAACGGCTAATTTTCAGAATCCTTTGGGATACGTTTTGAGTGATGTTGATAAACAGAAAATTGCGCAATTGGCTGCACAATATCACTGTATTATCTTAGAAGACGATATTTATGCCGAGTGTAGTTATCAGGGGCAGCGACCCTTACCGATTAAATATTGGGATCAACACGGCTATGTGGTCTGGGTTGGTTCGGTGTCAAAGTCATTGTCTACAGCGTATCGTGTGGGTTGGTTTTGTATTGGTGGGCAATTAAAAGCGATGTATCCTGAATTCTATTCAGCCAATATCAGTGTCAATACGCCGCTACAACTGGGTTTGGCAGACTTTATTTATAGTCGGGAATATCGTAACCATTTAAGCCGTTTACAACCTCAGTTGATGCAACAGGTTGAACAATATCGTCGATATATTTTAAAGGCATTTGCACCGTTGAATATCGGTCTAAGTCAACCACAGGGGGGCTATGCCTTGTGGTTGGAACTTCCTCAAAAGATTGATAGTTTGGCTTTGTATCTGGCAGCCCAACAGCATCAGATTAATATTGTACCGGGCGTGGTATTTGGAGAGGATGAGCGTTATCAGCACTTTGTACGGCTGAATGCTGGACATGCGCTGACGCCGCAGTTACAAGAAGCGATTTTGTTTCTGGCGGAGTGGGTGAAACAGGCAGTGGATTGATATTGATTAAAACTTCAGGCAAGTCGTATCAGAACTTGCCTGCAAAATAACTGATTTAAAAATCTGCTTTTAACACGATACGATAACGCGCGTGACCTGAATGCAAACGTTCTATTGCATCATTGAGTTTGGACATAGGATAAAGCTCAATCTGCGGGGCAATATTTTTACGTGCAGCAAATTTTAATAACTGGCGCAGTGCAGCAGGAGAACCGGTTGGTGAGCCTGTAACTGACTTTGCTCCACTAATTAACGCGCCGACAGGCACCGCGACGGGTTCTAACACCAAACCTAGAAAATGAACCGTGCCATTTGGCGCCAATGTATTTAAATAGGCATTCCAGTTCAGTGTCACATTCACGGTACTAAGTAATAAATCAAACTTACCACGTTGTGCTTTCAGTGCGGCATCATCACGGCTATTCACCACATGATCTGCACCCATTGCTTTAAGTTCATCCGTCTTATCTGGATGAGAAGTAAATGCGGTAATTTCGCAGCCCCATGCTTTAAGCAGTTTAATTGCCATATGACCTAAGCCACCGATTCCAATCACAGCAACATGGTGAATAGCCTGAATCTGATGTTTCAAAATCGGATCAAATACGGTGATGCCGCCACAGAGCAATGGTCCTGCGCTAGTCGGATCTAGATCATCAGGTAGAGGAATGACCCATTGCCAACCAGCACGAACTTTATCGGCAAACCCGCCTGCATGGCCGACAATAGTCGCGGTATGTTCGCCAGTACACAACACTTGCTGACCACTTATACATTGATCACAAGATTGACAGCTTTCCGCCGTCCAACCCAAGCCAACTCGTTGCCCGACTTTTAAGCCTTTGGCTTCACTGCCCAGTTGAGTAATAGTTCCAATGACTTCATGTCCTGCGATGACAGGATATTGAGATGATTGCCATTCATTATTGATGACTGAAATATCGGAATGACAAAGACCACAATATTCAACTTTGATTTCTACTTGATGTGGTTGTAATTCACCTGCATCGAATTGATAGGGAACCAGTGGCTCGCCTGCTTGCATTGCTGCGTAAGCGTGAATGACGTTGTTGCTCATGCTGTATGTCCTTGTATATAACTTTAGGATCGAAAAGAACAATAATTTTCATGGTCATTGACCATGCCAACGGCTTGCATAAATGCATAACAGGTGGTGGGACCTACAAATTTAAAGCCGTGTTTCTTTAAACGCTTTGACAATTGCAAACTGTGTTCGGTTTGAGCGGGTGCCTGACGATAATCTGCGACATCATTGATGATGGGCTGCTGCTGTACCGTTTCCCAAAGCCATTGTGACATATCATGCCCTTGGTCTTTGAGATTCTGCCAAGCAATCGCATTGTCACGAATTGCTTTGAGTTTACCGATATGGCGAATTAAACCTGTATCACTGAGTTTATGTTCAAGTTGTTGATCTGTAAGTTGGGCGATGTCTGCGATTGGGTATTGAAAAAAATGCTGTCGATAGCTTTCACGTTTTTTAAGTACGGTGATCCATGAAAGCCCCGCTTGCTGTCCTTCCAGACAGAGCATTTCAAACAGTCGGGCTTCTTTATACTCAGGTTTTCCCCATTCTTGATCATGATAATCCATATAAAGCGGATCACTTGAACACCAACCACAACGTTGCACCGACATGCGCTGTTCCTCATTTTGAGCCAAGATTTAAATGATGGTTATAAAGTAAATAGTATCCACTGATCTGATGATGTATCCCAATAATAAAGTTCTGCCCGTGTTAAATCTTCAAATTTAAGCCAGAAATCTTGACCAGATTTATCTGCATAGCCTGTGCTCATGAGTAGGGCATCTTCAGAAATTTCCATAATCCAGCCCTGATAGCATTTTTCATTCAAACAGATTTTTTGTTGATTACCAGATTCGGCAAATTCAACCAATCGATTGATTAAAGCTTCAGACATCATGTATTTTCCTAACGTAAATATGAGTAAGGGTTGACTGCACCGCGTCCTTTGCCAGATAAATAAAGTCCATAATGCAAATGGGTGGCAGTATATCGGGCATTGCCTGTATTGCCGACATAGCCAATCAGATCACCTTTTTTGACATAATCTCCGACGGCAAGACCACGTTTATGCCCATCCAGATGCGCATAATAATGCCATGAGCCTGAGGGTCCTAAAATCCAGATGACCTTGCCGCCCAAATTATTATCACGCAAATCTGCCACTAATCCATCAGTGGAGCTGTACACTTTTGTTCCACGTGGAGCCATAATGTCAATTCCTTCATGGCGGCGACCCTGACCACGGGCTGCTCCCCATGTATCGGTCAATTCATTGCGCTTTATTCCTTTAACTGGAATCGGTAAGCGTGTATCCAGTCTTTGCATTTGTAATTGAGCAACGCGATTGGCGGGTAAAGGCTGCGATTTTTTCGGAACCGTGGTACAGGCAGCAAACAAGCTGATAATAAAGCCAAGAATGAAATAGGGGAGATAGCGAGGCACAAGCTCTCCATTATTGTTATGATCACGATCTGCACTATGTCATGAATCGATAGCCAAGATCAATTTTTTCATAGCGGTCGGAATTCCTTTGGCTGTTGCTTGTTCAGGGCTTAACCAACAGCCATTTAACTCCGTCGTCAGATGTTCTTGTTGTTCTGGTTCCACGTGGAACATTTGTATATTCAGCAACCATGTGAAATGCGTGAAACTATGCGAGATTTGCATTTGACTGGAAATAGGGGTTAGGTCAAATTGTGAGCGCCACTCTAATAATATTTTTTTATCTTCAATAATGGGTAAGCACCATAACCCACCCCATAAACCGTGTGAATCGCGCTGCTGCCAAAGCCATTGTCCATTTGATTGAATCAGAACAACATCCGCAGTTTTAACAGGAACTGCTTTTTTCGGTTTTTTAAATGGCAGCTCATTTTCTAAACCTTGCTGATACGCTTTACAGTGTTGCTGCATGGGGCAATATAGACATAATGGTTTTTTGGGCGTACAGATGGTTGCACCCAGATCCATAATCGCCTGTGTGTAATCATGATTGCGTTCTATTGGGCAAAGCTGCTCGGCTATTTGCCATAATGCACGTTCATGAATAGGCTTGGAGAGATCATCTTCTATGGCAAAAAAACGCGATAAGACGCGTTTAACATTACCATCTAAAATCACGCCGTATTGACGCAGTCCCAATGACATGAGTGCACCTGCGGTCGAACGACCGATTCCGGGCAATGCCATCCATTGTTCAAGATTTTGTGGGAAGTGCCCATTCTGATGGACTTGGATTGCCGCTTTATGCAAATTACGCGCACGTGCATAATAGCCTAGTCCTGCCCAATACGGGGCAACATCCTCCCATGAAGCAGTTCCTAAATCATCCACCGTAGGAAAGCGCGTAATAAAACGCTCAAAATATTGCAGTACAGTTTTGACTTGTGTTTGCTGTAACATAATTTCAGACACCCAAACTTTGTAAGGATCATCTGCTATTTGCCATGGCAGGTCATGACGACCATGATGATCGAACCAGTTGAGTAGGGCATCGGCAAAAGAAAAATCAGACATAACACGGACAGCAAAGACAGGTATCGCAGTATAACCAAATTAATCTGAGCAAGTCATGTACCCTATTTTATAGGCATAAAAAAATGATCCGAAGATCATTTTTTTAATAAAATACAGGATTAATCCTGAACAATGCCCCAGCGTTTATCCAATTTAAGCTCCTGACCTTGATAGCGAGGAATAATATGGATATGAAGGTGTTCAGCACTTTCACCAAAGACTTCACCATCATTAAAGGCGATATGAAATCCATCAGGTTGATGACGTAGATGAAGCTCATTTCGAGCCAATTCAATTAAGGAAATCAGGCTTTTTCTTTCCTTATCAGTGACGTCAAAAAAAGAGCTGACATGACGTAATGGAATAATGACCGAATGTCCTTTAGAAAGAGGATGAGCTTCGGGCAAAATCGCACCAAAATCATTTTGATGAATCACATCATATTCATCAAATTCACAATAAGGGCAATGTTTCTCAGTCATGATTCCATCCTCTCTTTCATTTTCATCGTTTTATAGGCTGCAAATTTTATAAGGTTCTTTCAAGTAAGCCATACATTGCATTTAGGCTTTGCTGCTCGGCTTGTGGATTGTAACCTAAATCAACGCCGTTAGCTTTGGCGCGCTCATCGGCTAAAGGATTACTAAAACCATGCTTGGCATTTTCTAAAATAATCACTTCATAATTGACATCGGCATGATCCATTTCAGCTTTAAATTTAGCGACATCATCTAGGGTCACCATGCTGTCTTGTTCACCATGTAACACTAAAATCTCAGCTTGAATTTTACCTTGTTCAGCAGGTGCCTTAGGACTTAATGTACCATGAAATGACGCTACTGCTTTTAAATCTGCGCCCGAACGCGCCAGATCCAGTACCACTTTACCGCCATAACAAAACCCAATAGCAGCGAGTTGCTCTGGATTGACTTCAGGTTGCTGAGCCAAAGTTTCTAAACCCGCTGATGCACGTGTCACAATGGTGTCTGCATCCTGAAAAGTTTGTGTCATCCACTCATTGGCCTGTGAAGCTTGATCTGTGACTTTTTTATCACCATACATATCAATAGCCAAAGCGGCATAGCCATGTTCTGCCAGTTCACGCGCGCGTTGTAAGGTATATTCGGTTCGTCCCCACCATTCTGGTGCAACAATGACCCCCGCCACAGGTGTTTCACTTACAGGTGCGGCAAAATAACCAATCAAATTTGAGCCGTCTTTTGCGGTGTAGTGAATTTCACGTGTTTTGATGGTCGATGTCATGTGCTAAATCCTGTTATCAAACTGAAATTAAAAATGATTAAATCATAAAAAATGCAGTGATATGCATATTCAATGTAATCAATTCATTTATAAATGTGAGAATTTATGTAGGGTTGCACATTCTATGTTCATTCGATCAACTGCTAGCGACACAGATCGGACAAAACAAAACCCCATTAGATGAGCATCTAATGAGGTTCGTTATTTATTTCAGAAGAATCTCGGATTCTTTTTAAAATAGAGCTTAAAACCAAGTGATTGGTGAGCTTATAGTTAAGCCCGACCTCGTGAAATAAAGCCAATAATGGCCAAAATCACTGCAACCACCAAGAGGATGACTGCAAAGTCTTTAGACAAACCTGCAACTCCACCGAAACCTAATAAGCTTGCAATCAATGCAATCACAGCAAAGATAATCGCCCAACGAAACATAGTTCTAATCTCCTTATATTTATCGTTCCTTAAATATAGAACCTTAGCTGCAAAAGCTATGTGTTGTTTATGTGTGCAATCTGTATATTGTCTTTAATATTCAATTAATTGAGTTACATAAACCACATAAAGGATGAACATTAGAAACAGTGTTATAATGTGTATTCGCTGTTAAGTGACCTGATTTATGAACACTGAAATCCGTCCATTTTTCTGGAAACATTATTCGCTAGAACAACTCAATCAAACAGAGTGGGAAGCTTTGTGTGATGGATGCGGATTATGCTGCCTGATTAAACTTGAGGATGAAGACACCGAAGAAATCGCCTACACCAAAGTAGCGTGTAAGTTGCTGGATTGCCAAACGGCACGGTGTTCAGACTATGCCAATCGGCATCAGTTCGTTCCAGATTGTATTCAACTAACTCCTGAAAAATTACAAAGCATAGGTTGGCTGCCTTCAAGTTGTGCTTATCGACGTTTAAATGAAGGTAAAAATTTACCATCATGGCATTATTTAAATACAGGTTCGCGCCAAAGTGTCATTAAGGCTCGTAAATCGGCCGCGGGTCGGTGTCTGTCTGAAGTCGATGTATCAGAGGACGATATTGAAGATTATATCGTCCGCTGGATTCGCTAACAAATTGGTTAAAAGTTAAAAGAGGTTTAATGCGAGTGCGATAACTGATTTTGCTGTTGCTCACGGCGTTCTCGCTGTGACTTTTTGATAATGCTCCAGCCTGCACTCAATCCTAGGCCTGCCATCAATAAGGCCACAATCAAATCAGGCAAAACGTTTTGTGTTCCAAATACACCCAATGCCGCAATCATCACCGCAATATTCCCAATGGCATCATTACGGCTACATAACCAGACCGATTGCATGTTGGCATCACCCTCACGGAACGCAAATAACACCACTGCACTGATGATATTGGCGACCAATGCCATCACGCCAATAATGCCCATGGTGATTGCTTCAGGTGGAACACCATGCAGATATGACCAGACCACTTTTCCTAAAATAATCAGCGCAAATACGCTCATGGTGAGGCCTTTAAATAACGCAACCGTCGCGCGCCAATACAGACTTAACCCTAGCGCCAGCAATGAAATCAGGTAATTAATCGAATCTCCGAAAAAATCCAGTGCATCTGCCCAAAGAGAAGTCGAACCGGCCTGCATACCCCCAAATATTTCAATCAGAAACATGCCCAAATTTAAAATCAGGGCAATCCATAATGCGATTTTAAACTTATTGCTTTTAACTTTAGGGATATCTTCGTGATCACAGTTACAGCATGCCATTTGCAATTTCCTCGACTTTGGATAAGCTGATTAGAAAGTCTGGAGTCGCTCTAGGGTCAAGTCTTATGATGAAATATTTGATTGGTGAATTGGCAAAAAAGTCTCAGGTTGCGGTCGATACCATTCGTTTTTATGAAAAACGCGGTTTACTTCAGCCCGCAAAACGAGCAGAAAACAATTATCGTTATTATGATGACGAGGCATTGGATCAACTGATTTTTATTCGGCATTGTCGTGAATTGGGCATGTCTTTACATGAGATTGAAGACCTTAATGAATTACGCAAAGATCCTCAGCAGCAATGTAAAGTCGTGGATCAAGCCATTGAACAACATCTTGGGCATATTAACCATAAAATTCAACAATTTGAAAAATTCAAAATACAGCTTGAACAGTTACGTGCACGTTGCCAGTCGAATAGCAATATTGATGATTGTAAAATTATTGAAACGCTGAAACAGCATGATCACTTAGGCTGACTTTGAAACATCATGTAATTATTTGAAATATATACTAAAACAAAAATACATTTTTCAAATATATATTTCTGATCTGCTCTTTAACATAGCAATAGAACAGAGAATAAACCGAGGATTGCCAAGATGACGATGCCATTTGCCACGTCGCTCGTTTGTAGTAGTTTCATTTTATTAACCGCTTGTAGCTCCAACAATACTCATTCACAGGAACAACAATCAAGCTCAAAGCAGACGCAAACAGCAAATCAGCCGATAGCGATTCAGCAGAGTTTTAAAACGCAACAGATTGCTAACTTTGATGAGCCGTGGGCATTGGCTCAGCTTCCTGATGGACGGCTCTTGGTCACTGAACGTCAGGGGGTACTGAAAATTTTTGATCCGACCTCCAAACAAATGCTGCAAGTTTCAGGGGTTCCCAAAGTCCGTTATGGCGGTCAGGGTGGTTTGGGGGATGTGATTTTGCATCCTCAATTTAGCCAAAATCACTGGATTTATCTGAGTTATGCCGAAGCAGGTCAAGGTGGGCAAGGCGCTGTGGTTATTCGTGCCAAACTGGATTTAAACAGTCCGAATCAGCCAAAGTTGATGGAGATAGAAAAAATTTGGCAGCAAGTCCCCAAAGTCTCTGGTCAGGGACATTATGCGCATCGTTTGGCTTTCGATCGAGAGGGTAAACTCTGGATTAGTTCTGGTGAACGCCAAAAATTTGATCCTGCACAAGACATGCAGTCCAATTTGGGTAAAATCGTGCGTTTAAATGACGATGGACGTCCTGCGGCGGGAAATCCATTTGCAGCTCAGGGTGGTGTCGCAGCACAAATCTGGTCATTAGGTCATCGTAATCCTTTGGGGATGGCATTTGATGAACATGGTCAGCTCTGGGTGGTGGAAATGGGGCCAAAAGGGGGCGATGAACTCAATCGGATTGTCAAAGGTGCGAATTATGGATATCCCGTGGTTTCCAATGGCGATCATTATTCAGGTTTGCCAATACCTGACCATGCCACCCGACCTGAATTTAAGGCACCAGAGATCAGTTGGACGCCTGTGATTTCTCCATCAAGTATGATTATCTATCAGGATGATCAATTTCCTGCATGGAAAGGTAAAGCCTTGATCGGAGGATTATCTTCAGAATCCATTACGGTGGTGGATTTGAAATCGCAACCTATACAGGAAGTTCAACGTTTAGACATGAAGCAACGAATTCGTGGACTTTTACAGGCGCAAGATGGTTCAATCTGGGTAATTGAAGATGGTGCAAATGCCAGACTATTGAAACTCAAAGCTCATTAGATTTTTGAGTAATCATTGAAGTTTTTAAAGTGAATAGAGAAAGAACCATGTTGTCGTTACTACAGCGATCCCGCTATAGCCATAAGCCATTATGGTCTAAAAAATCATTATGTCTGATGGGTCTTTTGGCCTGTAGTGCACCGCTAGATGCCAAAGACTTGTCTGAGCAGCAAGTGAAAGCAGTGATTGATCAACAGTTTAAGCCATTGTTAGCGCAGTACAATATTCCTGGACTTGCAGTTGGCGTGAGCCTGAATGGACAACATTATTTTGTCAATTATGGTGTGGCATCCAAACAAACACAGCAAGCGGTCAGTTCCCATACTTTATTTGAATTGGGCTCGGTCAGTAAGATCTTTAATGCCACTTTAGCCGGCTATGCTCAGGCAACAGGCAAACTTTCTCTTGACGATCATCCTGCCCAATATTTTCCAGCGTTAAAAAATACAGCAGTCAATAACGCGACTTTACTCAATCTGGGAACTTATACCGCAGGCGGTTTTCCGCTTCAGTTTCCAGATCAAGTGACCGAGCAACAGGACATGTTAAAATATTTCCAGACATGGCAACCGAAAAACACGATCGGCACACAACGGCAGTATTCCAACCCGAGTATTGGGCTAATGGGGTATGTGACTGCTTTGGCGATGGAAAAACCCTATACTGAACTGTTGGAGAAAATGCTATTTCCTGCATTGGGTCTCAACGAGAGTTTTATTGATGTCCCTGAACAGCAGATGACTCAATATGCTTGGGGATATAAAGGACAGCAAGCCATGCGGGTGTCTGCGGGGATGTTCGATGCAGAAGCGTATGGCGTAAAAAGTAGTAGTGCAGATCTGTTGAAATTTCTGGATGCACAAATCAACCCACAACAACTCAAACAACCATTACGTAAAGCGATTGAAAATACCCATGTGGGTTATTTTAAAGTAGGGGCAATGACGCAAGGCTTAGGTTGGGAGCAATATTCTTATCCAATAAAGCTAGATACTTTGCTAGAGGGAAATTCCAAGCAAATGGCATTTGAAAGTCATGCAGTGATCCCGATCAAACAGCCGAAGCTTGCTGATCCTGCGACTTTTTTTAATAAAACGGGTGCAACCAATGGTTTTGGCGCTTATGTTGCGTTTATTCCCCAGCAGAAAATTGGCATGGTGATGTTGGCCAATACCAACTTTCCCAATGAAGAACGGATTAAGGTCAGCTATCGTGTGATGCAACAATTGCTTCAGAGCAATAGTGCGCAATAGAATGTCGCTTTGATTGCAGAATCAAATTGTAGATTTGATCCAGACACAATAGACTACAGTAAAAGATTACACAGCTATTGATGATGTCAGATACGCATATTCCACTTCCTGAACGTTTACGTCCACGTGATTTATCCGAAATTATTGGACAGAATCATTTGCTAGGCCAACATGCGCCTTTGCGTCAAATGATCGATCAGGGACATTTGCCTTCGATTATCTTTTGGGGGCCGCCAGGCGTGGGTAAAACCACGATTGCACTGTTACTGGCGCAAGCGGTGGATCGTCCTTTTGTGAGTTTATCTGCACTGAATACGGGGGTGAAAGAGCTACGTGAGATCATCGCGGAAAGTGGTGATTTACTTACGCCAGTGGTATTTATCGATGAAATTCACCGTTTCAATAAATCGCAGCAGGATGCCTTACTGAATGCTGTTGAAAAGGGCAAAATTACGCTCATCGGGGCAACCACAGAAAACCCATCGTTTGAAGTAAATAGTGCCTTACTGTCGCGTTGTCAGGTGTATACGCTGAATTCATTGGATCAAGATGCGATTCAAACTTTGCTGAATAAAGCCATTCAAACTGATTCTTTTTTAAAAGAACGGCATATCCAGATTGAAGAATACGATGCATTGTTTCAATTTGCTGCGGGAGATGCACGTAAAGCACTCAACTTAATTGACCTGATTGCCAGTACCTTTGAAGCAGATGTTGAAAATATTGTGACCAATGCGGTGACGGTTAAAGTTGCACAGCAAAATATCGCGCGCTATGACAAATCGGGCGAGCAACATTACGATATCATCTCGGCATTTATTAAATCCATTCGTGGTAGTGATCCTGATGCGACGTTGTATTGGATGGCTCGAATGTTAAAAGGCGGTGAAGATCCCGTGTTTATTGCACGACGTATGCTGATTGCAGCCTCAGAAGATATTGGTAATTCGAACCCAAATGCCTTGCTACTGGCGGGTGAATGCTTCCGTTCAGTGCAGGCGGTAGGCATGCCAGAAGCACGTATTATATTGGGTCAATGTGCGGTGTATTTAGCGACCAGTCCGAAAAGTAATAGTACCTATTTAGCGATTAATCGTGCTTTAGAACTTGCAGAAAAAACTGCGAACTTACCTGTGCCCTTACACCTAAGAAATGCGCCAACTAAACTGATGAAACAACAAGGTTATGGTGTGGATTATCTTTATCCGCATAATTACCCTGAGCATTTTGTATTGCAGGAATATTTGCCGCCCGAATTAAAAGGGGTCAAACTCTATGAATCTGCACGGAACAAGCGTGAAGTTGAGGGCGAACGTTTGCAACAGCGCCGCTGGCAACAGGAACAACAGCAGCAATAGTCTGCTGTTTATTCTAGTTCTTCATTGACCTGCCCGTAAATCAATAAGGTAAATACCCCAGTACCGCCAATAATATTGCCCAGTGTGGTCGGTAATAAAAATTGAAAAATATAGTCTGAAAACGTGGCATGTCCTTTAAATACCCAATAGGCCATTTCTGCTGAACCCACAATCACATGCGTAAAACCGCCTAATGCCATCAAATACGTAATAAAAAAGATCAGTAAAAACTTATTATTGGCTGACGGTAAAATCCAGACCAGTGACGCGATCAAAATACCCGCAGGAATACCCTTAATAATATTTTCAGAGATAGTAAAACTGGCGACATGGTGGGCCAATTGATCAAAGGATTGCATCAAATCTGCATCAAACAGATGTGGATTAAGTAAAAAAAGTGCCGCCAGTGCAGTGCCGATGAGATTAGAAATAAACACGATTCCCCATAGACGAAATACAGCTTTTAATTTTTTAAGACTAAAGTTTTTAAATAAAGGAACGACTGTTGCAATGGTATTTTCGGTAAAAAGTTGCATATGTCCTAAAATCACCAGAACAAAACCCACGGTATAGCCCATATTTTCAATCAAAAAAGCCCACTTGGCATCGGGCAAATAGGCATTGAGAAGAGATTTAAACACAAATGAAAAACTGATGACGATGCCTGCTGTGATACCTGAGAAAATCAGGGCTTTGGTCGGGCGTTCAAGTTCTTCTACTCCATTTTTACGAATAATTTCGTAAACCAGTCGAGGCGAAAGTTTTTCATGCTCCTCAATCGCCATTTTTTCACGCCAAGTGAGGGTATTGTCAGTCTCTTTTTCCTGTTCTTTTTCTTCTGCACTCATTTTATTCTCCTCACAATTCAATGCGGCAATGCTGGTTTTTGTGGTTATCATCAGGCTATATATTTCTTTTTTAAAAAATAAATGGATGTGAATCCAGAGCATTCATTCAGCTTTTATGTATTTTTTTATAATCAGCCTAAATATGTGAGGCTTAATGATTGGCTACCGCTGTTGGTTTTTTATCAGTAAATTGGCGTATATTCTGAATACAATACAGACAGATGCAATCAAGCGATCAAATAGTTAAGACTGATGAACAATAAAATTTTCTGTAGTATCAGTCATGCAAAAGGCGGGTCGGATTTGGAACAGTATGAACTTCGCCCATCCAGATGTGATCGAAGGTATGGCTCAAGATATTAATTTGACAAAATAAAAAACGAGCCAGATGACTGACTCGTTTTTGATGAAACAAATAGATTTAGATATTGTCTAAATCGATACCTAAACGCGCAGCAACTTCTTCATACGCTTCAACCACACCGCCTAAACCTTGACGGAAGCGGTCTTTATCCAGTTTTTTCTTGGTATCTTTATCCCACAAACGGCAACCATCTGGAGAGAACTCATCACCAAGCACAATACGGTCATGGAACACGCCGAATTCAAGTTTGAAATCGACCAGAATCATATCGCCTGCATCAAATAATGCTTTTAATACATCATTGACTTTGTAGGTCAATTCTTTCATTTTTTCAAGTTGTTCAGCGGTCGCCCAGCCCAGTGCAATTGCCTGAGATTCATTCACCATTGGGTCGCCTAAACCATCATCTTTATAAAACAACTCAAAGGTCGGCGGAGTCAATTGCTTGCCTTCTTCAACACCGAGACGACGGCAAAGTGAACCAGCAGCAAAGTTACGGATCACACATTCCACAGGAATCATATTGAGTTTTTTCACTAACACTTCGTTTGGTGTCAGCAATTTCTCAAAATGTGTTTCGATGCCAGCTTCAGCCAGTTTTTCCATGATAAAGGCGTTAAAACGGTTGTTGACCTTGCCTTTACGATCCAGTTGTTCGATTTTTTCGCCATTAAATGCTGAAGCATCATCACGAAAGACTAAAATCAAATGGTCTGCATCATCTGTTTCATAAACAGATTTGGCTTTACCAGTATAGAGCAAGGTTTGTTTTAACATGGGGGAACCTTTTTCAAGAAAAAATTGCCTAGAGAATGCCTAGGCTGGCCAATTTTGATAAATCTGATTGAGCACTTCAGTGGCTTTAGCAGGATCGGCAAAGCTATTGTCTGGATTAAATAATGCCAGATTGTGAGTATTGCCCACGCCTGTCAATTTCAACACATAACTTTGTTCGCCGACTTTGATCGTTGCTTCATAACCTGCTTTATTTTCACCCAAAATTTTGTAGTTCAGGCTACTGAGTGTCGCTACGGTATATTGCCAGATGTCTGCGGTTGACCCACTAATTTGTAATAGTGGGTTTTTATTGCCATCGACAACAAGCTGCGGACGCCCCATTGCGGTAGTACCTTCTGCACTGCTTTCAGCGGCAGTATTTGCTTGAAGGGATTCTGGACGAGGTAGTGCAAATCGTGTTCCCTGCTTATTTTCAAGCTTAGGGGCATTTTCAATTGCAAGCTGATCCACAGTCGGCGCAGGATACAGTGGCGTAAATGGACGCACAGTTGCATCTGTCGGGAACTGGAGTGGAGCGAGTGTAGTGGTATTCTTATAATCTAAAGAATGATTATTAAAACTACTACAGCCTACTAAACCCATAGCGGCAATAGCAAAAGTTAGTCCAAGTCGTAACTGCATCATAATCTGCTCTTATTGAATAATTCCCGCTGCTTTCAGGGCATTACGGAGTGGTTCGCGATATTGCTGTGCAAGAGGAGTCAAAGGCAGACGAATACCTGTACCAATGAGCCCCATTTCATGTACCGCCCATTTCACAGGAATTGGGTTCGATTCGCAAAATAGATTATTGTGTACATTTGCAACTTTATTGTTAATCGCTTCAGCTTCTGCTGCGTCGCCATGATTGACTGCAGAGGCGCAGAGTTCGCTCATAATTTTTGGCGCAACATTGGCAGTCACAGAAATATTGCCTTTTGCACCAGCCAACATCAATTGCCATGCCGTTTCGTCGTCGCCTGAATAGACTGCAATTTTACCGTCTAAGGCTTTGATTAATTCGCTTCCACGCGCAATATCACCTGTCGCATCTTTGACACCTACGATATTGGCAATATCAGCAAGACGCACCACAGTTTCGTTGAGCATGTCGACGCCTGTACGACCTGGGACATTGTAAAGAATCTGTGGTAGCTCAACGGCTTCAGCAATTGCTTTAAAATGCTGGAATAAACCTTCCTGAGTCGGTTTGTTATAATATGGAGTGACAAGTAAAGCGGCATCAGCCCCAAGCTCTTTGGCTGCTTGAGTCAGTTCAATCGCTTCACGGGTTGAGTTTGCACCTGTTCCCGCAATAATGGGAATGCGTTTATTGGCCACACGAATGATTTCTTTGATCACTTGCGTGTGTTCTTCCATGCTTAATGTCGATGGTTCGCCCGTAGTACCTACAGCAACAATACCATTGGTTCCCTGATGAATATGCCACTCAACCAGCTTTTCGAGGCTCTTCCAATCTACGCTACCATCTTCAAACATTGGGGTGACGAGTGCGACAATTGAGCCTTGAATGGTCTGTGCTTGCTGAGTCATTTTAAAAAAATATCCTATTGTGCCATCCATTGAGATAAAGAACGAAAGATGGATGGTTTTGCAGTCTTTTGATTTAGCGTCTCAACAAAAATGTGATTTCTGTTGAATGACTATTATGCAAATTATGACTGATCAGACGCATAAGAACAATATGCTTTAGTCAAAGCAGTCAAAACTTTATCTACTAGACTCACATTTAAGCTGTATATGCGAGATCATTATGCGGTTTTGCCAATCATAAAAGTCGAATACGTGATGCAATGAACGCTTTATTTTAGTCACAGAGTTCTTATAAGATGCTGACAACCTCGGCATTCATGATGCTGTTTGATAGAAGGAGTAAAGCAATGAAACAGGGAAAAAATAGTGCTTTGATTGTGGTGGATGTTCAAAATGGTTTTACCCCTGGTGGACATTTGGCAGTGGCGCATGCTGATCAGATTATTCCCTGTATTAATCGTTTGGGTCAAGTTTTTGACAATGTCATTTTGACTCAGGACTGGCATCCTGCTGATCATATTTCTTTTGCTGAGAACCATACAGGTAAACAGCCGTTTGATCATATTGAATTGTCTTATGGGACGCAGGTACTTTGGCCATCGCATTGTGTACAAGGAACACATGATGCCGAATTACATCCTGATCTGGATATTCCATCGGCACAGTTGATTATCCGTAAAGGATTCCATGTAGATATTGATAGTTATTCGGCATTTATGGAGGCAGATCGAGTGACTTCTACAGGACTTGCTGGATATTTAAAAGAGCGTGGGATTGATACGGTTTATATCACAGGTATTGCAACCGATTTTTGTGTGGCATGGACAGCTATGGATGCTAAACAAGCAGGATTTGAAAGTTATGTGGTGGTCGATGCCTGTAAAGCCATTGATTTAAATGGTTCATTGCAGCAGGCGTGGCAGCAAATGCTAAGTTGCGGCGTTAAACGAATGACCTCATCGCAGTTATTGGGCAATTAATCATTTCGACGTATATTCGATAAAAGATCAGGATATTGCTATGCCATTATTATTGCGACTGACACAGTTGATGCAAAAGACTTTTGCACTTTGGGTCATTGTATTTTCAGCGATCGCGTTGTGGCAACCTAGCTATTTTGTCTGGCTCACGGCTTATATTTCGTGGATACTCGGTATTATTATGCTGGGTATGGGCATGACGATTAGCATCGCTGATTTTCGCGCTGTACTTCAATATCCAAGAGCCGTATTAATTGGTGTGGTGGCACATTTTGTGGTGATGCCAAGTCTTGCCTTTATCTTATGTCAGCTCTTTCAACTTCCACCAGAAATTGCCATTGGTGTAATTTTAGTCGGTTGTTGTCCGGGTGGAACTGCATCCAATGTCATTACTTATATGGCCAAAGGCAATACTGCGCTTTCGGTGGCTTGTACGTCAGTATCGACTTTATTGGCACCGATTTTAACGCCGTCGATCTTTTATCTGTTAGCCAGTCAATGGATTCATATCAATGTCAGTTCGATGTTCATTTCGATCTTACAGGTGGTGATTGTGCCGATTATTTTAGGCATTATCATCCGTCATTATTTTGCTCGACAAGTAGATGCTTATATTCGAGTCATGCCTTTGGTTTCAGTCGTTGCGATTGTACTGATTGTGGCGGCGATTATTGGGGCGAGTAAGGCCTCAATCTTACAATCTGGACTATTAATACTCGCTGTCGTAATGCTCCATAACGGCTTGGGTTTCTTGATTGGTTATTGGGCAAGTCGCTGGCTAAAACTTTCACATTATGACAGTAAAGCCATTTCCATCGAGGTCGGTATGCAAAATTCGGGTTTAGGCGTGGCTTTGGCTGCTGTACATTTTGCAGCTTCTCCAATTACCGCTGTACCGAGTGCTATTTTTAGCTTATGGCACAATATTTCTGGTGCTGCGCTAGCGACTTATTGGGCGCGACAAGAAGATCAAAAACTCAAATAATTTCAGCACTTAGATTGAAACTACTGAAGTAGTGCGTCTATCTCACCGCATTGAACTATTGATTCAAGCTGAATTCTTGAACAGGTCAGTTGAAGGCATCAAGCAAAGGATGCCTTCACTATAAAAAACTTAAGCGTCTCTGAGTACATCGCGAATCGATGGATCTTTATCAAAGACTGATTTTGCATACGGACATAAAGGAATAATTTTAATCTGATTGTTTCGGGCGAAATCTACTACGGCATCTAAAAGCTTACGGCCTACACCTTGCCCACGATAGTCATCTGCGACATCGGTATGATCAATAATAAATAGTTTTTCACCAGCCCATGTATAGACCATTTCGCCTGCAAGCTTGTCATGATCATACATTTCAAATGCGCCATGCTTACCATCATCTTTTTGTTGAATATTCAAAGTAAGGCTCCTGAGATCTTAGAAATATAAAAAGGAATTAAACCCACACTTTGATTGTGTCAGTATTTCAACTAAAAGTGAGTTGGATTTTGTTATAGTCAGCATCTTTATTAACACAAATCCACTGATTTTTTTATGCAGAA
>NZ_CP078523.1:1268426-1302234 GCF_019264745.1 Acinetobacter sp. Colony158
TAAAAAAATCCACACCTCATGCTCCTTAAAGCATAGTTGGTGTGGATTTTTTGAGCAATGCAGTATTACACTTTATTACTCAATACTTATAAAATATTCCAATAAATATAAGTATTTGATTTTTATGAATATTATTCAACTGTGACTGATTTTGCTAAATTTCGGGGTTGATCTACATCCGTACCCCTTAGAACTGCGACATGATAAGAAAGCAACTGCACCGGAATACTGTAAATGATCGGGGCGAGCCAAGCATTTACCTTTGGAACATAGACCACGTGCTGACGATCTTTTTCCACAATGCCACTGTTTTCATCCGCGAAGACAAACAGTTCACCACCACGAGCCTGAACTTCTTCCATGTTGGATTTGAGTTTATCCAGCATGTCATCGTTTGGCGCTAAAATTACCACAGGCATTTCATTATCGACCAAAGCCAACGGACCGTGTTTCAGTTCACCCGCAGCATAACCTTCAGCATGGATATAAGAAATTTCCTTGAGCTTTAGTGCCCCTTCCAGTGCAATCGGATAATGTGTCCCGCGGCCCAAGAACAAACAATGCTGTTTTTCAACAAAAAGTTCTGAAAGACGTAAAATCTGAGCATCTTGTTGCAAGGTATTCAACATGACTTTTGGACAATGCCAAAGTTGAGCAGCAATTTCAGCAATCTGTTCACTAGAAATCTGTTGTTTGACTTGACCTACTTTTAAGATCAAGAGCATTAAAGCGGCAAGTTGGGTGGTAAATGCTTTGGTTGAAGCCACACCAATTTCAGGGCCAGCCAATGTCAATAAGTGATGATCTGTTTCACGTACCATTGAAGATGTTGCAACATTACAAATGCTTAAAGTCACAATATCTAAGGCATTGGCTTTGGCGCGTTTCTGGGTTTCACGCAGGGCTGCCAAAGTATCCGCGGTTTCTCCTGACTGAGAAATACATACATATAAAGTATTGGCGACAATCACAGGCGAGCGATAACGGAATTCACTGGCAATCTCGATTTGACAAGGAACGCCAATCAACTGTTCAAACCAGTATTTTGCAATCATGCCTGAGTGATAACTGGTTCCACAGGCAATAATCTGCACGCTTTGGATTTTAGAAAAATCCAGTTCTGCATTTTTCAGGAAGTCTTCACGCAGTGCATTGCTATTTAATGCTTGAGAAATAGTTTGCTGAATCGCATCTGGCTGCTCATAGATTTCTTTGAGCATATAGTGTTTATATTCACCTTTAGACGCATTACTCACCGCGGCATCCAATTCTTTAATCGGACGCTCAATACGTTCACCCTGTGCATAAATATCAATGCTGTCACGGGTCAGACGAGCAATATCACCTTCTTCCAGATAGACAAAACGGTTGGTGACTGGCAAAAGTGCCAATTGGTCTGAGCTGATAAAATTTTCACCAATCCCGACACCGATCACCAGTGGTGAACCTTCACGTACTGTGATTAATTCATCTGGGTGTTGGGTATGTACAATTCCAAGCGCATAGGCGCCTTTAAGTTTTGGCACCACTTGACGTACTGCATCGAGCAGGCTGTCAGTATGTTTTAGCGCATCATTGACCAGATGAGCAACCACTTCAGTATCAGTTTGTGAACTAAAGATATAGCCTTCTGCCTGAAGCTGATCTTTCAATTCCTGATAATTTTCAATAATGCCATTATGAACTACAGCCACATTCCCAGACACATGGGGATGCGCATTATTTTCAGTCGGTTTGCCATGTGTGGCCCAACGGGTATGGGCAATCCCCAGAGAACCGGTCAAATGATGTTCACTCACCGCTTCAGCGAGATTGGCAACTTTACCCACTCGACGCTCGCGTAAAATCTGCTGGTTATTCACCAAGGCAACGCCCGCAGAGTCATAACCACGGTATTCAAGGCGTTTTAGACCTTCAATTAAAATATCGGTAATACTACGTTCAGCAACGCCGCCGACAATACCACACATAGGTTAATCCTCTTATTTCTTCAACTTTTGGGGACGTTGATAGTTTGATTTTTCAATTTGTTCGGCACGTTCAAAAGCCAGCGTATTGTCTGCGACATTACGGGTAATCACAGAACCTGCACCAATCGTGGCACCGTTGCCAATTTTCACAGGCGCGACCAGTGAGCTATTTGAGCCAATAAAGGCAGCATCACCGATCACGGTTTTATGTTTATACACGCCATCATAATTACAGGTAATAGTGCCTGCACCAATATTGGAACCTTCACCAACTTCGGCATCACCCAGATAAGTAAAGTGATTGGCTTTGGAACCTAGCCCAATACGGGTATTTTTGACTTCTACGAAGTTACCAATATGAACTTCGTTGGCCAACACTGCACCCGGACGTAAACGTGCGAAAGGACCAATTTGGGTATTTTCACCCACAATCGCATTTTCAAAGACACTATACGGCTGAACTTTGGTGCCTGCGGCGATTGTGGTGTTTTTGAGAATACATCCTGCACCAATTTCAACACCATCACCGAGTTCACATTGACCTTCAATGATCACATTGATATCAATACGAACATCTTGACCGACTTTGACTGAGCCACGTAAATCAAAGCGTGCAGGGTCAGCAAAAGTGACGCCCTGTTGCATCAGCTCAGTCGCTTGTTGCTGTTGAAACTCACGTTCCAGTGCCGCGAGTTGCAGGCGATCGTTTACGCCCTCAACTTCATAGGCAAGTTGGGGTTGAATGGATGCAATTTCAAGACCATCTGCCACCGCCATTGCCACAATATCAGTCAGGTAATATTCGCCTTGCGCATTCTGATTGGATAGCTTTGGTAACCATTCATGCAGTTTTTGATTGCTGACACAGTAAATCCCGGTGTTAATTTCCTGAATCTGGCGCTGTTCTTCGCTGGCATCTTTATGTTCTACAATCGCCTGAATCAGATTGTTTTGGCGTACAATACGGCCATAACCTGTTGGATTATCAACATTTAAAGTGATCATGCCAATGCCAGAAGGTATAGATACTTCAAGCAATTGTTGCAATGTTTGCTCACGGACTAAAGGCACATCACCATATAGAATCAGGGATATACCGTCTTTTGGCAAAACAGATAAGGTCATTTGTACGGCATGACCTGTACCCAATTGTTCGGCTTGTTCCACCCATTGAATCTGTTCTTGGGCAAATTGTTGTTGTACTCGATCACCGCCGTGACCATAAATCGTAATAATATTACTGGCATTGAGTTTTTTTGCAGTATTAATGACATGACCTAATAAAGGTTGTCCAGCAAGGGGTTGTAATACTTTTGGAAGTTGGGAGCGCATCCGCGTTCCTTTACCTGCTGCAAGAATAATAACGGTCGTTGACATGAATAACCTACTTAACGGCTTAGACCAAACAATAAATAAATGATGATACAGAGCGCAGCCCAAAGCCCTGCGATAATATCGTCCAACATGATACCAAAACCACCCTCTACACGTCGATCAATCACGCGAATCGGCCACGGTTTCCAGACATCAAACAGGCGAAACAACAAGAAGCTGATGAGTGCCCATTGTATATTCATTAGATTAAAAAAGATTAAAGGCAGAACAGTAATCGATTGACCTGCAAATTCGTCCCAAACGATGCGCCCATCATCATGTACCCCCATCAAATCTGCGGTTTTTCCACAAATATAAATCCCAACCAGACTCATGAGAATGATCACAAAAACAGACGGATAAAAACCGAGCCATATCCAAATCGGAATAAATAACAAAGCAAACGCAGAACCAAAGGTTCCTGGCGCTTTAGGCAGAAGCCCTGAACCAAAGCCAACACCACAAAAGGTAATCAGTCGATCTGACCAGCGCATACTTTGAAAAGGAATGGAGGGTTTAGGCAAAGTGTTGATATCCATGAAACTGAACAGGATGATTTTGACCATCGTGTTCAAATATTAAGTCTGTGGCCTGTGTAATCAGGCCAATCATTGTAATGTTGACATTTAATTGTTGTTGCAAAAGTTTTTCGTAGTTTTGCGGACTTATTGTAAAACAAAGTTCATAGTCATCGCCACCCGCCAACGCATATTGCCATTTTTGCTGATCTGGCAGTATTTGCAGTGCAGGGTCAAGAGGCAGTTGATCGAGAAAGATTTTAGCGCCGACATTGGACGCTTTGAGAATGTGACCTAAATCCTGTGCCAAGCCATCTGAAACATCGATCATGCTAGAGGCTAATCCCTTAAGGGTTTGACCGAGTTCACAGCGTGGGGTTGGATAATCTAATCTGGATTGTAAGGCTTCACCTAAATGTTGCAAACCGTAGGCAGCATCGCCCACCTGCCCACTGACCACAATATAATCGCCTGCCTGAGCACCTGAGCGACAAATCGCCTGACCTGATTCAATATAACCGAGTGCTGTGACGGTAATGGTGAGGTGTGGACTTTGCGTGGTATCACCACCAATCAGTGCGACATCAAATCGATCGCAACAATCGAAAAGTCCCTGACTAAAGCCTTGTAGCCAGTCATGGTCGATGTTGGGTAGACTCAATGCTAATAGAATACTATGAGGTTTTGCACCCATAGCCGCTATGTCAGACAAATTCACCGCCACACTTTTCCAGCCAACGGCATGGGCAGAGGTTTCAAGTGGAAAATGTCGACCTGCAACCAGTGTGTCGGTACAAATCACCAATTGTTGATTGGTAGGAGGGGTCAAAATAGCTGAGTCATCACCGATGCCAATATCGTCCTGTTGTGTAAAGGGACGAGTAAAGTATTGCTCGATAATCGAAAACTCAGCCATGACTTAATAGTAGCTTATTGAGCTTGCTGTTTTTCAGCTTCACGCAATGTAGAAGCTAAACGATCCAATACACCATTGATGTACTTATGGCTGTCTGCACCACCAAAGTGTTTGGCAAGTTCGATGGCTTCATCCAACACCACGCGGTAAGGAATTTCCAGATGATCGCGCAGTTCATAGGCACCTAAACGCAAAGTTGCCAACTCGACACCATCCAGTGCTTTAAGCTCGCGATCCAGTACAGGAATTAGCAAGGTATCCAGATTGTCACGATCTGCAATGACTTGAGTCAACAGCTCATGGTAATAACCAAGATCAACCTTATGCATGGCATTTTCGGCACGAGTACGCGCTTCAATTTCATGTACAGGATTGTGGCTCATTTGCCATTCATAAATACCTTGTACCGCAAAACGACGTGCTTTACGTTTTGCCGCATATACGGCTTGAAGTGTTTGAGACATGCCTTAGATTGCCTTTAACAAATTAACCATTTCAATTGCAGTCAATGCTGCTTCTGAACCTTTATTTCCTGCTTTTGTACCAGAGCGTTCAATCGCCTGTTCAATGCTATCTGTGGTCAGTACGCCATTGATGACAGGAAGTGTGCTTTCAAGTGCAACCACGCCCAAGCCTTTAGCACATTCACCAGCGACAAAGTCAAAATGTGGTGTGCTGCCACGAATCACTGCGCCTAGTGCAATGATGGCATCAAATTTGTCAGATGCGGCCAGTTTTTTCGCAACAATTGGGAGTTCCCATGCACCCGGTGCATAAGCCACAGTGATATTGTCTTCACTCACGCCATGACGTTTTAAGGTGTCAATTGCACCTTCAAGCAAATGCTCAACCACAAAGCTGTTAAAACGACCCACTAAAATCGCGTAACGGCCTTCGCTCGCGAGATGTAATAAACCTTCAATTCGGCGAATTGCCATAATAACCTCGATTAATTTTCTATCGTTTGATCAGCAGAAATATATTCTACCACTTCTAAATTAAAGCCTGACAGTGCATTAAAGCGTAAAGGTGAGCTGAGGAGTTTCATTTTCTCTACCCCCAAATCACGTAAAATCTGTGCGCCCACCCCAATGGTTTGATATTGGTGGGATAGAGCAGCATTGGATTTTACGGGTTTTGGCTTATTCATGCTCTCAAGCGCTGGGCCTAAATCCTGTAAATGATCCTGTCCAATCCAGACCAAAACTCCACGTTCAGCCGCAGCGATGGTGCTGAGCGCACGATCCAGATTCCATGCAGGTTCGCCATCTTGCTTATTCAATTTAAGTAAATCACGGACGGGATTAAAACCATGGACACGAACCGTGGTCACACCTTCTTTAGGTTCACCTTTGACTAAGGCCAAATGAATATCGGGATTGCCAATTTCACGGTAACGATACAGTTCAAATGAACCATATTCGGTTTCAATGGTTTGTTGACCCAAACGTTCAACCGTTTGTTCATTGGTCATGCGGTAGTGAATGAGGTCAGCAATGGTTCCAATCTTTAAACCATGTTTTTCAGCAAACACCTCTAAATCTGGACGACGTGCCATCGTGCCATCTTCATTTATAATTTCACAAATCACAGACGCAGGTTCCAACCCCGCAAGGCGAGTCAAGTCGCAGCCTGCTTCCGTATGACCTGCGCGGTGAAGAACTCCACCAGGTTGTGCCATGAGCGGAAAAATATGACCGGGTTGAACAATATCAGCAGGTTTGGCATGCGCAGCAACTGCGGCATGAATGGTATGCGCACGTTCAGCCGCAGAAATCCCCGTGGTAATGCCTTCAGCGGCTTCAATTGACAAGGTAAAATTGGTTGCGTGTTGTGCACCGTTATGATCGACCATCAGTGGTAAATTCAGTTGTTGGCAACGCTCACGACTCAAAGTTAAACACACCAGACCGCGCGCATGGGTAATCATAAAGTTGATATCTTCTGGGCGCACGTGGGTCGCGGCAATGACCAAATCACCTTCATTCTCGCGATCTTCATCATCCATCAAGATGACCATTTTACCCGCACGGATATCCGCGACCAGTTCCTCAACATTACTCAACGGCATGAGCCTTCACCTTTTGATGCTGTCCAAAAGACAGTTACGTTCACAATGTGTTGCATAGTCTACCGTGTTTTGGTCAGAATTGCCTATGCTTCTATCATTTAGTTCTAGGGTTCTCTTTATACACATAAGTGAATTCATTTGAAAAGTATTCTAATTATGAAATAGGCTGGTTTTGCTGATTGTTTAATCAAAGACTTTTCAGATATTCAGATAAAAATATAATTTCAAAGACTTAGCGTTTAAAAATAAAAAACTCCCCAAATTGGGGAGTCTTGTAAAAAAATTGTCTTTAGGCTTCCGATTGTGGATCTGTCTGATTTTCAATCGATGCTTTGGCTTTTTTACCCATCAAAATTTCTGTACGAATCTGTTGGGCAACTTCCGCGCATTCGGTATTCATGCCATTTTGCATGAAGGCGTGACGGGTCAAAACACTGGATGGATTTGGCATTGCGACTAACTGATAGCATTCACTAATCGCCTTAAGCTGTTCATTATTTAAATGTAAAGCTGACTCTTTAGCATGTAAATGGCTGGTGAGACGTTGCGCTGCCTGTACAGCATCGAGTTGCATCGCAGTTACTGCGGTTGAGGTCGCGGAACGTGTTTGCAAGGCAAAACGTTTGTCTTCACGATAACGCTTATATAGAACATCTGACAATAGCTGGAACACTGAGCCAATCATCAGTAAACATTCAACCGCATGTGCGTCCTGATCTGAAATACTTAAATCTGCACCATTGGCATTAAACTCATGGATGACATTGATACTCGATGGACTGAGTTGATAATGTTTAGCGCACAGTTCAATGCTTTTATTCAGGAAAATCTGGCACAGTTTAAAATAAGGCACAGAAACCGATTGGTTGACACTGTTCAATAATTGTTTAGGGTCATAAAACTGAATATTCAGCGCGAGTGTATGATCGACTTGAGCATCTTGCTCCAATGTTTCGCTTACAGCAGTGACTTTTGGTTTAACTTGCTGTTTAGCTTGTGCAACCAAGGTCACGGTATTTTGTTTTTCAAGCTCAAGGGCTTGGGTGAGTTGTTGAATCTCATGTTTCAGGCGTGATTCGTTATTGATACGTGCCAGATATTCACTCCGGCTTGGACGGGCAATGGCACGGTAAGCCAGCCACAATAAGCCATGAATCAGAAATGACACCAAGATTGCTAGCCATTGGGTTCTTAGAATTTCACCAATACTCGGTTGAATCAGGGTGATTTCAATACTTCCGACTTTCTTTTCATTTTGTAGCGCATCACGCACAAACACTTCACCTTGACGGGTTTGTGACATCCCGCTCGTGGCCAATACCTGTTTGTTTGCATCTAAAATTCGAATCGAAGCAACACTTGGATTGGTTGCATAGCGATTTGCCAGAAGTGCCAGAGAAACCGTGTTGGCTGGTTCCAGTTCGGTCAAACTGTCCGTCACCAGTTGACTGGTCATGAGTTGACCCTGACTGGCACGGTTTTCATTGAGCTGATGCGTCGTTGCAATCACCAGTAAAAAGGTATGCAAAGCAAAACTTACGATTAATAGGCTAGCAAATAGCCCCTGTCTAGGTGCGTTCAACGTAAACTTCCAAGGCAAATAGATTCAAATTCGATTATCATTCTAACAATAGTTGCAGCTCAGACCCGAGTCAATTCATGCGAGAAATCATTCTTATCTCTTTTTTAGGACCTGATCAACCGAATCAGTTTACCCGATTAATGCAGGTTTTATCTGTACATTCATTGCAAATACTGGATGTAGGGCAAGCGGTGATTCATAACCAATTGACCCTCGGCATCGTGGTGGCATCGGATGATGAAACCGCAACCGCACTTGCCATGAAGGAAATCCTGATTTTAGCACATGATATTGGTTTGACTGTGCGCTTTAAACCGATTTCAAGTGCAGAATACGATCAATGGGTGAGTGAAGGTGGACGAACCCGTTACATCGTGACAGCGCTGGCACCAGAATTAACCGCTTCACATCTACAGGCGGTTACCAAAATTGTCTCTAATCAAGGTTTTAATATTGAAACCGTGACGCGCCTGTCAGGGCGTTTAGCGCGAGATTTGGAAGATAATGCGCCACGCCGAGCCTGTGTGCAGTTTGGTTTAAGCGGACAAATGCTGGATGCGCAAGCGATGCGCGCCGCCTGTTTAAGCTTATCAGGTGAACTCAATATCGATGTTGCAGTTCAAGAAGACAATGCCTATCGTCGTAATCGCCGTCTGGTTTGTTTTGATATGGACTCGACCCTGATTGAACAAGAAGTCATTGATGAATTGGCACTTGAGGCAGGTGTAGGTGAGCAAGTCGCTGAGATTACCGAACGTGCCATGCAAGGGGAACTTGATTTCCAACAAAGTTTTCGTGCGCGTGTGGCTTTGCTGAAAGGTCTGGATGCCTCGGTTTTACCAAAAATTGCGGAACGGCTGACCATTACCGAAGGTGCAGAACGTTTGATTTCAACGCTCAAAGCACTTGGCTATAAAACCGCGATTTTATCGGGTGGCTTTCAATATTTTGCTGAATATTTACAGCAAAAACTGGGTATTGATGAAGTACATGCCAATATTCTGGACGTACAAGATGGCTTTGTAACTGGTGAAGTCAAAGGCGCGATCGTCGATGGAGCACGTAAAGCAGAATTGTTGACCCAACTGGCGGATAAAATGGGCATTTCACTCGAACAAGCCATGGCTGTGGGCGATGGCGCCAATGATTTACCCATGCTGTCGATTGCGGGATTAGGTGTGGCTTTCCGTGCTAAACCGTTGGTGCGTCAAAATGCTAATCAAGCCATTTCCAGTGTAGGTTTGGATGGCGTACTGTATTTGCTTGGTATGCATGATAAAGATTTAAATCGTGCTTAATCTGCTTAGATGTTCAAAAAAACCGCGGCATTTAAATGCCGCGGTTTTTAATCAATAAATTAACTGGAATCAAGTGCTTTTGCACCGTTTGTCGGCTGTTAAATTTTGAAATAACTCTGTATAAAAATTTTTAAAAAGCATCAAATTTTAGCGATAGTTTTTTGTAATGACACGCGAGCGGTGAGAGGATCAGGCACTTCGCAGGTTTTTGAAACATGCAGAATGTAATGACAAAATAATGTTGCGACAATATGTGTCGTATAAGAAAAAATCAGGACTTTTTTTCTTGTAAAAACTCTTCATAATGCATCTAACACGATTAAACAGATATTTTCGTCAACACAGATCTGTGTTGATTTGATTACGGTTTCGGGGATGAACTCAAGGTCCTATGACCCAGAGAATGATCTTAGACGGAGGTTTAGTATGGTAACAGCGAATTTCGCCACACTGTCAGGGTTTGGTTTGATTGCACTTGCACTAGCTGTTGTTTTCTTCTCACCTTACCGTCGCTGGCTTGGTTTTATGTTGGCAGGCATGTTTTTTTGGGGACTTTTGGAAGTCGTCCGTTATGGCGTACAAACACTTTTTGAGATGCCTGTCACCTATAGTTATTTAACCGCCTTAAGTCTAGCGATGGTTGCTGTTACCTTGGTGTTGTTAAGAGAAGACCGTTTGGCGCAAAAAGCATTGGCAAATCGTCAGTATATTGAACATACACCAGTGTATGAGGATGATCAGCAACAATGCTCTAGTCGCTAACATCGGCTGATAGGTGAAATGAAGAAGCGTGGGTTAACCTGCGCTTTTTACGTTTTATTATGTTTTGTAATACAAAGCTTTTATTTTAGGGCTTACATTTATGCTAGGATGATCGCGTTTAGTTCCATAAGAATACGAATAGGCTTGAATTGTCATGAAACTTTCTGCTCTACCTGTTGTAAAGTTACCATTGGTTGATGTCAGCACAGATCCATTGGATTTGCTGGTTGTAGGTTTGGCTTTGCGGATGAAGCAATTGGCACGTACTAGTCCCAAGTTTATTGAAATGACACATGATCGTGCATTTCGGATCCAGATTGGAACGGATTTAGGCTTTGCGCGTCAGATTATTGTCAATCAGGGTCAAATTGAAACAGTGGCAGGTCACCCAGAGCAGGCCGATTTTATTTTGCAATTTGCAGATAGCGAACAAGCAGTAAAAACCTTGATGAAAGGCGATCCGACGGCATTTATGACTGGTATGCAAAACGGTAGTATCAAAATGGAAGGTGATTTTGGTCTATTGGTTTGGTTTAATCAGGCAGCAAAACTGATTCCACCCAAGCTTCCAAAACCAGTTAAAGAAAAGTTAAAGCAAGCGCGTTTGTTTATTAAGCAAAAAACAGGCAAGTAAATCGCGCTTGCAGAAAAACCTCATCCCTTAGGGCGAGGTTTTTTTTTATTCGACTTCCAACTGAAAGGTCACGGGTCCATCATTAACTAAATGCACTTTCATATCTGCGGCAAAAATACCTGTTTGCACATTTGCAAACTGACTTTGCGCGTAGATAACGAGTTGCTCATACAGCTCTTTTGCTTCGCTCGGCGGCATGGCAGGACCAAAATCGGGTCGTAAGCCTTTTTGGGTTTGCGCCATCAGGGTAAACTGGGAAACCAGCAACAGTCCCCCTTGAGCTTGAGATAAATTCCAGCCCATCTTGCCATTTTCATCATCAAAAATCCGATATTTTAAAATTTTATCAATCAGTTTTTGGCCCTTTTGCAAAGTATCTTCGCGGCCTAGCCCTAAAAAAACCAATAGACCTTGTTGAATTTCACCCGTGGTTTGCCCATCGACGACCACCTTAGCCTGTAAAACTCGTTGTATTAATGCACGCATAAACATCATCATTGATTTAAACCGTGATGATTTTAACAGAAATAATTTTTGCTTAATAAAATTCATGTTCCACCAAAGTGGCAATGCTTTATACAAATCCTTGCGATTTTAACGACCAAAATATGCTTTAATGCAATAAGTTTATCCAAATTACTGACACCTTTATGTCACCAATTATTCACTCATTACTAGATACAGATTTATATAAATTCACCATGTTACAGGTGGTATTACATAAGTTTCCGCAAACCCATAGTGTTTATCATTTTCGCTGTCGAAATTTAGAAGATACGGTGTATCCATTAACGGATATTTTGCCTGAACTGGACGAACAATTAGACCATTTATGCACTTTGAAATTTAAGGACGATGAACTGCAATATTTGCGCAGTTTTCGTTTCATCAAAAGTGACTTTGTGGACTATCTGGAACTGTTTCAGTTAAAACGCCGCTTTATCAAAACAGGCATCGACGAAGAAGGTCGTCTGGACATTTGGGTCGAAGGTCCGATGGTTCAAGCGATGATGTTTGAAATTTTTGTCTTGGCAATCGTCAACGAATTGTATTTTCGCCGTATCCGTAGTGATGCCGTTTTGGCTGAGGGTGAGCGCCGTTTACAAGCCAAACTTGCGCTTTTAAAACAATATTCGTCGCAGCAACATCCAAATGATCCACCATTTCTGGTCTCAGACTTTGGTACTCGTCGCCGTTATAGCTTTGAATGGCAAAAACATGTGGTTGAAGAGTTTCATCAAGCCACACCTGATATTTTCCGTGGAACCAGTAATGTTTTGCTCGCCAAAGAGTTGGGAATTACCCCAATTGGGACCATGGCACATGAGTTCTTACAGGCTTTTCAGGCTTTAGATGTGCGGTTGCGTGATTTTCAAAAAGCAGCACTGGAAATGTGGGTACAGGAATATCGTGGCGATTTGGGGATTGCACTCACGGATGTGGTTGGAATGGATGCGTTCCTGCGTGATTTCGATTTGTATTTTGCCAAGCTGTTTGATGGCTTACGTCATGATAGTGGTGATCCTTATGAATGGGGCGATAAAGCCTATGCGCATTATCGTCATCTCAAAATTGACACCCAGACCAAAATGCTAACTTTTAGTGATGGATTGAATCTGGAAAAGGCATGGCAATTGCATCAATATTTTAAGGATCGTTTTAAAGTCAGTTTCGGGATCGGTACTAATCTCACCAATGATATGGGACAAACACCACTGAATATTGTGCTGAAATTGGTCGAATGTAATGGTCAATCTGTGGCCAAAATCTCAGATAGCCCAGGTAAAACCATGACTGATAATGATACATTTTTGGCTTATTTACGTCAGGTTTTTGAAATTCCTGAAGAAGTTGAATGATTTTATTTAGCTGATTTTCTGCTAAACATTGGTAAAAAATCAGCAAAACCGTGAAAATGCTTATGTTAAGATCGAGCTACCTATTAATGCAACGCGATGATTTGCAATGACGGCACCTGAATTTAACTTTGGCCTATTGATTGAGGCGGAAGATTTAGTTCCTTATCTGGGAAATGAACATCTACGCATTGTAGATTTGAGTCGTAGCTCAGTCTATGAACAATTGCATATTCCCCACGCGATTCAACTGAAGCCTAAGCAATTGGTGGCACAGCATGAAGAAGCCACAGGTGTTTTGCCATCGATCGAGCAGCTTCAGCAATTGGTCGAGTATCTTAATCTCTCGCCTGACCACCATGTCGTGGTCTATGACGATGAAGGGGGGGCATGGGCAGGACGTCTGATCTGGAATTTACATTGTCTCGGTTTCACACGAACCAGTTTATTAAACGGCGGGATTCATGCATGGTTGGGTGCTGGGTTTCCAACCACTTCAGAGATCGAACCGATAGCGCCTGTTGAAAATCTGGTGCAGGTTGATTTGTCCAAAGTGACTCAATATAAAATTGAATATAATGAATTAAAACAGCAGGTGGATTCCAATAATATCCAATTATGGGACTGTCGAACCACAGATGAATACACGGGCTTACGTCTAGCCGCACGTCGAGGTGGTCACATTCCTGCCGCACTTCATTTTGAATGGAGCACTGCCCTTGATCGGCAAAATCATCTAAAATTGCACCCGCTTGAACGTACCCAAGCCCGATTGCAACAACTTGGTTTTCAGTTTGATCAACCTGTGGTGGTGTATTGTCAATCGCATCATCGTTCGGGTCTGGCTTATATTATTGGTCGTTTACTGCAGTGGCCAATTCGTGCTTATGATGGGGCGTGGAGTGAATGGGGCAATCGCCTCGATAGTCCAATTATTACTGGAGAGAATCCGCTTTGAGTTTTACATCACGATTAAAAAAAGACTTATTTATTAAAGCTCAATCGCTTGTTCCTCAGCATCAGCTCAGCCGAGTAGTGGGTAAAGTGGCCGCTAGTGAAAATGTGGTCATTAGAACCGCAGTAATTCAGGCCTTTAAAGCGAAATATGGCATTGATCTTTCGATTGCTCAGCAGGGCGATGCCTTAAAATACAAATCCTTTAATGAATTTTTTACGCGTGCCTTAAAAGATGGAGTACGTGTGGTTGATGATTCCGCGACGAGTATCGTATCACCAGCAGATGGAGCAATTTCTCAGCTTGGAACAATTAATGATGGCGATATTTTTCAAGCCAAAGGTCAAAGTTTCTCTGTCGAAAAATTAATTGGTGATCCGCAATTGGCAGAGCCATTTAAAAATGGTCAATTTGCCACGGTCTATTTATCGCCACGAGATTACCATCGTGTGCATATGCCATTTTCGGGGACATTAACCGAAACATTGTATGTGCCAGGTGAATTATTTTCTGTCAATCAAGTCACGGCTGAAAATATTCCAGGTTTATTTGCCCGTAATGAACGCATGGTGTGTTTATTTGATACTGAACTGGGGCGTATGGCCGTGGTTTTAGTCGGTGCCATGATTGTGGCGGGAATTGAAACAGTGGCAACGGGTAAAGTCAAACCAACTGGGCGTTTAGAATTGCAACAACATCAACTGAAACTTGAAAAAGGCGCTGAACTGGGACGTTTTTATTTAGGTTCAACTGCTGTTGTATTATTTGAAAAAGATAAAATGGTATGGGAAAAGCAGTTTAAAGCCAATTCCGTCGTGGTGATGGGTGAAAAACTGGGACATTCGCTCTAAGTTAGAATGAACATTAAAAGCTCTAGATTTAGAGCTTTTAATGCATTGAGAGGTTCATTTTTTAATGATTGGAATTGTTATATTTTTATAAATCACGACTATCAACTAAATGAGGCTGCAAAAATTAAATTAAAAGAATTTACTGGCATTTGCAGCAGAGCAATAAAATCAGGAAAGTTTGAATGAGTATTGAAATTCGACATGAACAACAGCAAGACATCCAGACGATTGAAGCGTTAACTGAGGCTGCGTTTTTAAATGAACAACATTCGAGCCATACTGAACAATTTATTGTGAATCAGTTACGTAAAGATGGTCAACTCACCGTTTCTTTGGTCGCTCTTGAGTATGGAACGATTGTTGGTCATGTTGCGGTTTCACCTGTGCGTATTTCATCGGGTGAAACCGATTGGTATGGTTTAGGTCCGATCTCGGTCTGGCCTGAACAGCAAGGACAAGGTATTGGTTCACAACTAATGGGTGCTGTGCTTGAACAACTCAAACAATTGGGTGCCAAAGGATGTGTGTTGTTAGGTGATCCTGAGTATTATTACCGTTTTGGCTTTAAAGCGTATCCTGAGCTTGTTTTACCAGATGTGCCCCCGAAGTATTTTCAAGCGATCAGTTTTGTGAATACTATTCCAAAAGGAACAGTGAGTTATCACGAGGCATTTAATGCAACTTCATCATAAAACTCAATAATAGCATGGTTGTTTTAGCTCAAAAGCCGATGATACTTTCATCGGCTTTTTGATGATGATCTCTCAGATCAGACTACTTTCCATTGGGTGTTTCTGGCTCTAGCGTATAGGCGTCTTCAACCAAAGGATCACGTTTTGCATCTGTGTGGATGAGTCGATCCCATTTTTCAGCCATTTGTTTTTTTGCATCTGCTTCAATCTCTTTGGGTGCCAAATTACGATAGTTTTTTTGCTCTTCTGTTACTACCCTGACAATAATGTCAGAGACTTGCTCTGGATCGTATTGTTTATGCGGAAAGGCAAGTTGGCTATAGTCAAATACAGTATTGGCTTGATCTTCTGGGTACCAATGCTTCCATGTCTCGAACATACGGTCATTGAATCCAGTTAAGATAGGGCCAGGATTTACTGTGGCAATTTTGACATTGTATTCATGCAATTCTTTATTTAGCGCTTCTGCAAAAGCCTCAATGGCATGTTTAGACGCAGAATATGCACCTGTAAATGGATCAGTGGTCAAGCCAGCGACTGAGGAAATAAAAATAATTTTTCCTGATTTACGTTCAACAAATTGTTTGGCAAATTTTTGGGTCAGTAAAATTGTCCCAAATACATTCACCTCGAACTGCTCACGCAATCGGTATTCAGGAATATCAACCACAGCACCACCTTCTGAAATTCCTGCATTATTGAGTAAAATGTCAATTTCAAAATTAGAAATAAACTCACGATCAATATCATTGGTGATATCCAGTTTTTCAAACTGGATATTTAACCCTTGTTGATGAGCTTCGTCTTTTAAGGTCTGAATCTGTGCAACGGCTTCAACTGTTGCGATCACCTTATAACCAAGTTTTGCTAATTTAAAAGCAACTGATTTGCCAAAACCTGAACCTGCGCCTGTGATTAATATCTTTTTACTCATGTGTTTATCGCCTTTAAATGGATTTTTCTTGGGTTTGGTTAAAATGATCTGCAATCGCCTGAGCAATGCTTTGATCTTGCTCGGCTGTACCGCCACTGACACCGACAGCACCCACTACGTGTTCATCCAAAAAGAGTGGAACACCCCCTGCAAAAACAATCACTCTTTGATTCAAAGTTTGGTTTAAGCCATAAAGTTCACCTTTGGGTTCACTCGGTTCTTTTAATTCTTGGGTTGGCTTTTGAAATAAAGCACTGGTATAAGCTTTATTAATACTATGCTCGATGCTCGGGAGTTGAGCCTGATCCATACGGACATGTGCGAGAAGATAGCCATAAGCATCCGCAATTGCGATATTAGATGGAGATTGAAGCTCTTTTGCTTTAGATATGCCGATATCCAGTAATTGCTGTGCAATATCCAGATTCACCGTTTTAATCGTATTCATATGGACTTTACGATTCGTTTTATTAGATTGGAGTTTTAATATAAAAAACAATGGGCAGTTATTATGTAGTCGTTTTCAGGTACATTCTTATTTGTTTGAATGCCTTTGGTGTCGATGCGTTAAGTTCATTGTAATCTTGTTTTTGGGTCAAATTTAAACCATTTGATACAAGCGTTCTTTAGGGAAAACAGCTTTAAATAAAGAACCATTATTTTCTTTGGATACTACATCCAGATAAGCACCATGTTGCATCAAGACATGTTTAACAATCGCAAGTCCGAGTCCCGTTCCGCCTGTGGCACGGCTTCGTGCACTATCCACCCGATAAAACCGTTCGGTTAAACGTGGTAAATGTTTGGGATCGATACCGATACCATTGTCCTGAACGGTAAAATAACCATGTTCACCATCATCATGCCAACCAATGGTAATGATGCCGCCTTTGGGGGTATATTTAATCGCATTGGTAATCAGATTACTAAAGGCACTGGCAATTTCCATATCTGAACCAATCAAATCACAGTGACTATCGATATCCAGATTGAGCGTATGTCCATAATCGGCATTATACGCCTGTGCATCATCAAACAGTTGATTCATCAGACTTGGCATCTCAATAATCTGGTTTTTGGCAATTTTTTTGTTATTTTCCAGATTTGAAAGCAAAAGCAAATCATTGACCAAGGCATTCATCCGTTTGGTCTGGGATTGCATCTGATCAAAGGCGCGTTTCCAGCGCGGATTCAAATCTTCCTGATCGGTAAAAGTTTCAATATAGCCACTCAAGACCGTCAATGGCGTGCGTAGCTCATGTGAAATATTATCGACAAAGTCCTTACGCATTTGCTCCAGATTATGCATACGCGTAATATCGTAAGCGACCAGTAATACACTATCGCCACCAAAAGGCGTCAATTTAATTTGTACATAATGATCGTCCAGTATCGAGGATTTGAGCTTGATACCATCAGGTGCCTGATCAATATGATTAAAGTATTCAATGAAACTGGGCTGTCTTAAAATCCCTAACACATTGGTGCCGCGATCCAACAGACTGATGCCCAGTAAATGCTGCGCCGCAGGGTTACACCATTCGATTTGTTGTAAATCATCAATCAAAACCACAGCTTCATTTAAAGCAACCAATGAAGACTGAGCGCGATCGATGAGTCCCACCATTTCTGCCTGAACTACGCGTTCCTGCCGTTGGGCACGATATACGTTAAATAATAAGGCGCCCCAAATCCCATTGAGGTTAGGTGGCGTGTCGTAAGGACGATTGGAAATCCATTCGTTGACGATGTACAGTGAACGTAGTTGCAGCACAAAAAAGATCAAAAAGGCGATCAGAATACAAATACCTAAAAGGTCGAGACCAAATCCCACAAACGCTGCAATGATCAGCAAAAAAGCCAGCAGTCTTAAATCCTGTTTAGCAAATGTCCATAAACTACTGTAGCGAAAACGTTTATGTTCACGGGCAAGATCGGGGACGGGATAGGGTTCGTACATAAAGGATATTTTAACCTAGTGCTAAATCTGCACGTGTTGAAAAACGATAACCTGTACCACGCACGGTTTGTACAAATCGATCTGCACCAAAAGGTTCTAAGACTTTACGTAAACGACGAATATGCACATCAATGGTACGATCTTCAATATAAACATTGCCGCCCCAGACCTGATCCAGCAATTGCGCACGAGTATAGGCACGTTCAGGATGGGTCATGAAGAAAGCCAGTAAGCGGTATTCGGTTGGCCCCATCTCTAAAATATGAGTTCCGAAACTGACACGCTGGCTGACAGGATCTAAAATCAATCCATTGGCGTCAATAGCTTTTTCACCATTTAATGCATTGGCACGGCGTAATACAGCTTTGATTCGGGAGACCAATTCACGTGTCGAAAAAGGTTTGGTCATATAGTCATCTGCGCCGGCATCCAGACCTTGTACTTTATGGTCTTCTTCACCGCGTGCAGTGAGCATAATCACAGGAATTTCAGACAAGGTTTCATCGCGTTTTAAACGGCGGCACAAATCAACACCACTTACGCCACCCGGTAACATCCAGTCCAGTAAAATCAGGGCAGGGCGCTGATCAACAATCATTTGGTGTGCTTGTTTGGCATCTTCAGCCTGTAAACATTGAAAGCCCGCCATATCCAGTGAAGTATGAATCATTTCACGGATGGGAAGTTCGTCATCGACGATTAAAATATAGTCATCTTTCACAACGCAATTACCCTATTTAGTTTATTGAACGGCGGACCGTTTTATTTATGACAGGCTTATTACAAAGATTAATTATGACAGTATCATTGCAAAATTCATCAGAACGGGTTTTTTTAACATGAATTGTGACAAAAAATTGCGTGGCTGATGACCAATTCATGACAAAGACTCAATTTTTAATGGCTTTAATGAACAGTAAATTTATTTTTGTTTCTGGGAAAATGTTTGTACAAGGGATAAAAATACTGTGCGGCAAGCAAATAGAACATCTTCCTGAGACTGTTTAAAACCACCCATCACCCAGCGAATTGCAATCTGGGTAACATAACCGTTTAATCCCGTTGCAATTAACGAAACTTCCTGTTCTGAACGTTGTAAATTCGGCATCATCAGCATGACAAAAGCTTGAATCATACGGTCAAAACGCAGCATGGTTTCCTGAATCGTGGCCTGATTATGCAGCTCTTGTACCAGCATGGCATCAATATAAATAATGCGGGCCAAACGAGGATCATCTTTCAAGGTACGTAACAATGCGCCCAGACCTGCATCGATCATTTTGGCTGGATCGGGAGCCGCTTGCATGACACTTTGCATGACATTCTGTTGTAAGGTTTCAATCAGTTTTAAGAAAATAGTTTGAAATAAATCCTCACTTTTTTTGAAGGATTCATAAAAATAACGTTCGGTCAGCTTGGCTTCATTACAGACGTCTTTGACTGTGACCGAAAAAAAACCCTGTATGCCATAAGTTTCAATGCCTGCTTCAATGAGTTTTTCACGACGCGCATGCTTACGTTCGGTTAAAGACAGTCCTTTAAATTGACGTTCTTTATTGACCTTTGTCGGCTTTGGTCTCGTATTTGAATCAGTTTCGGGGGTGGTCATTGATCACAGGCATCCTCGTTGGTTATGCAGAGTTTAGCAAGTTTTAAACAAAATAACCGCGTCAGTCATTTGTTTGAGTATTTACTCTAGATCGGATAGATTGTATTGACAATACGTATTGTCAAAAATATAGTGATTGAATCAGGTACATCAGCATGGGTCTGTGTACACCTATTTAAGGGAAAAGGTCAGGCAATGAAAAATTTTAAAAATAAAGTCGCTGCGGTTACGGGAGCAGGTTCAGGTATAGGCCAGCAACTTGCTGTTTTATTGGCAAAAGAAGGTTGCCATTTGTCACTGAGTGATATCAATGAACAAGGACTTGCAGCTACAGTAGAACTGCTTAAACCTTATAATATTCGTGTCACTACACAAAAACTGGATGTATCGGATCGTCATGCTGTAAAAGCATGGGCTGAACAAACCGTTCAAAATCATGGTTCAGTCAATATGATTTTTAATAATGCTGGTGTGGCATTGGGCTCGACTGTAGAGGGTGCGAGCTATGAAGAACTGGAATGGATTGTGAATATTAATTTCTGGGGTGTGGTGTATGGCACCAAAGAATTTTTACCTTTTATCAAACAAAGCAAAGATGGACATATTGTGAATATTTCCAGTCTGTTTGGTCTGATTGCGCAGCCTACTCAGTCGGCATACAACGCCACCAAATTTGCGGTACGCGGTTTTACTGAATCTTTGCGTCAAGAACTGGATATGCAAAACTGTGGGGTGAGCGCACTTTGTGTACACCCAGGCGGTATTCGTACCAACATTGCCAATTCAGCAAAAATGAATGAAAGCCTAAAAACGCTGGGTATGCATCCTGAAAAATCAATTAAGGCGTTTAATAAATTATTGCGTTGTCCGCCAGAAGAAGCGGCACGTCAAATTTTAGCGGCAGTGCGTAAAGATAAACGCCGTTTATTAATTGGTAATGATGCAAAAGTACTGGATCTGATGCAGCGTTTCCTACCGACAGGATATCAACGTGTAAGCGAATTTGGTACCAAATTGACCAATAAAATGTAATACAAAAATGTTCAAAAGCCCATCAAAAAAAGTGGGCTTTTTTTATGCCACTAAATGAGCGCTTTAATGGCTTTTTTCTTCCAGAAAAATTGATAATAGCCAGCTTGTAAAATGCACAGACTGACAAAAGCCAGAGCATAAGCATACCAGATGCCTTTTAATCCCCAGAGACTACTGAACCAATAGGCGCAAGGCACTTCAATACATAAAATTGCGGCAATATTAATCAGCATAGGCATGGTCACGGTACCGCTTGAGCGCATAATCGAGGCGAAAATAGCACTGGCGCCAAAAAATAAAATGGACCATAACACAATAAATAAGAGCTGTTGTCCCAGTTGAACCACACTGTCATCGGTAATAAATAACGCCATCAAATATTTTGAAAATAAATACGCCAATATCACCAAGGTTCCAGTAATGATGATATTCATCCACAAAGCTGTACGAGTGACACGCGCCAGTAGATCTGATTTCCCCATTCCGATTGCTTGTGCACCAAAAATTGATGCCGCAATCGCAATCGATAAAGCGGGAAATTGAATATAGTTCAAGACCTGATTAACTGCACCATAGGCCGCCGTTGCATGTGCGCCGAAACGATTGACTAGTCCCACCACGACCAGTCCAGCTACAGAGGTGGTGACCATTTGAATACCTGTTGGAATCCCCAAACGTAAAATGAGTCGAGTGAGTTCCGTGTCATAACGGATATGTTTGAGCAAAGCCAAGTCGGGTTTGAGCGGGTGATTTTTTTTATTTAAATAAATGATTAAAAACAAAATAACCAAGGCGTTACCTGTAATGGTCGCAATGGCAGGGGCAATAATGCCGAGTTTGGGAAAACCAAAATAGCCTGCAATCAGCACAGGCGTAATCACCAAACCAATCAAACTGGTTAAAGACAATGCCACCAACGGTGTAATACTATCGCCGACACCACGTAAAATAGAGGTGTAAATAATATACACAAATAATAAAGGGCTACCTGCGAGCATGCAGCGGGCATAGGGCAAAGAAAGGTGTAAAACACTTGGATCTGTACCTAAAGCCAATAAAATATGAGGCGCAAAAAATACGCCCAAGGCGGCGATAATACTACCGCCAATCAGGGTCATAAATAGGGTTGAACCGACTACACTGCGCACTTTTTCAAAATTTTGCGCGCCCCATGCCTGTCCAACCAAAACGGTAGAACCTGCCGATAATCCAATCACAAATGCCATCAAACAAAATAGAATGGGAAAAAATACAGCAACCGCAGCAATCGCATTGACCCCCATCATTTGTCCGACAAAAACGGTATTAATCGTACCTGAAAGATTTTGCAGGATATTGGTGGCAATCAACGGCAGTAAAAACACCAGAAAGGTCTTCCAGAGCTTTTGTTGCTGAATCAGTGGGCGGTGAGGGGGCATTCATTCTCCATGAATTTGTCAGTGTTATTGTGATGGATATCCTTGACTAACAAAATAACATGCTGCTTTAAAAAAGATTGTTATTTTACGCGAAGACTTGACCTGAGTTAACAAGCATTCAGTAACTGCACGGCACGTTGTAGGGTTTGTTCTGTTTTGGCAAAACAGAAGCGGATTAAGCGCAAATTCTTAGGCGGATGTTGATAAAACACAGACAGTGGAATGGCCACAATCCCTTTTTCCTCGGCTAAAAAGTAACACATCTCGACATCATTCAGGTCAGGGCGAATCTCAGTGTAGTCGACGGTCTGGAAATAGGTTCCCTGACAAGGAGTAAAGCCAAACCGTGATTGTTGTAGACCCAGATTAAACGCATCTCGTTTATGTTGATAAAAATCGGCCAGTCCAGCAATGTGTTCGGGATGCTGCTGCATGTATTGGGTTAATGCGATTTGTGCAGGGGTATTGCCACAAAAGTTGGCATATTGATAAATCTGCCGAAATAACTGCATCAGTGTGGGACTGGCAGCACAATAGCCTGTTTTCCAGCCTGTCACATGAAAGGTCTTACCAAAAGAACCCACCACAAAACTACGTTCACGTAATTCAAGAAAATGTAATGCACTCCAATGTCGAGCACCATCAAAAATCAGGTGTTCATAGACCTCATCTGACAAAACCAGCAAATCATGTTTTTCCACCAGCGCAATTAACTGTTGCCAGTCCTGATATGACCAGATCGTCCCTGTTGGATTATGTGGGGTATTGACGATAATCATACGGGTACGTGAGCTAATATGCGCTGCAACCTTGTCCCAATCGACCTTAAACTCAGGCGCATCTAGTGCAATATGTATAGGCACACCGCCTGCAACCCGTACCGCAGGATCATAACTGTCGTAACTTGGGTCAAAAATAATGACTTCATCGCTCGGATGAATGGTGGCTTGAATCGCGGTAAATAAGCCAATAGTCGCACCAGGGGTAATGGTGATCTCAGTAAATGGATCAAGTGTAATCTGATCACGTTGTTGAAATTGTAGCGCGACTTGTTGGCGTAACGGTAAATAGCCATCGCCTGCGGCATATTGGTTATGCCCATTTCGAGTGGCTTCACATAACGCTTCAATCAAATCTGGCGGTGCCGCAAAATCTGGAAAACCCTGTGAGAGATTGAGCGCATTGAGACGTTGAGCCAACGCAGACATGGTACTGAAAATAGTCACGCCCTGATCAGGCAATTTGGATAACAGTTGCATGGCTCAATCGGTTCTCATCTGGAAAAATAATCTTATAGCATATAATCGACCAATGAGCGGATGATGCCTAATACCAGACCAATAAAAGCACCCACCACCACGCCATTGACGCGGATCATGTGCAAGTCGCCGCCAACTTCATTTTCGATTTTGGCAATCATTTCACGTGAATCCCATTCATGAATCCGTTCACTGATATAGCGAATAATTTTGTCGCTATACTGATCGCTAAAGCTAATCGCGAGTCCCGTCATTTTTTCGTTGAGCACTTCACGCACTGCACGATTTTGTATCAGACTCTGGCCGATTTGTTCAATCGCAATACGTAAATTTTGGGCAATGCCTGAATCTTCTTTAAGTAAATCCTGTTTAATCGCATTACAAAAGATCACCACTGCACCACTGATAAAGTTCAGCACTTGCGGGCTATCGAGTAGGGCATTTTTACCTTCATTTAAACGACGACTGGCTTCACTGTTTGAATCTGCCAGTTGTAACATCATGTTTTGTGCACCTTGCTCGATGCCTTGTCTCCACGGATGTTCTGGGTCGGCGAGCATCGACTCGACTTTCTCAATCAGTGAATCAATAGTGCGTTGTTGCACATCAATCCCGATCCAGCTTGCACCTTTGGCCAGTTTCCACACACCAAGTTCTTTAAACAAGGTACGGGTTAATTCTCGTGCTTGATCAGGATGGGTCACAATCCATTCATGCGCCAGATCCAGTCCACGTTGTAATACATCCTGATGAAAATCATTTTCCAGTACAGCGCGTAACATTTCACTGGCAAGAGAATTGATTTGGGTGTTTTTGACCCATTGCACACTGTTGGTCTGTATAAAACGTGCAATCTGTTCCTGACTGACAAACTCAAACAGTTTGGGAACGGTTTGCTGAATTAATTGTACAATCTGATTGCTATTTTTAGGATTGGCCAGCCATTGTCCAATCGCCAGACTGAGATCAGTATTGTTTAAACTGCGCTCGACCACCTGTGGTGACAGGAAATTTTCCTGTACAAAACGCCCCATGGATTCGGCAATGCGGGTCTTATTACGCGGAATAATTTCAGTGTGATCCAGTAAAAATTTGGGAATGGGGATCTTGCCAAAAGGATTACGAAATAACACGGTAATGGCGTACCAATCGGCCAGTCCCCCCACCACGCCAGCTTCGGCAGAAAGCATCAAAATGTGAATGATCCATGCATATTCAGGCCAGAATTTTGCCAGAACCATGAGGATAATCCATGCCACCACTGCGCTGAGTAGCGCAATCGTGGCATAGCGTTTACTGCGACTTAAACTTGGAGAATGAGATGTGTCTTCAACCTGCATGCAAGCATCCTGTCTTAATTTTTGTTGTTGCCGCTGCCCGCGGGTTGAGCGTTGACTGGTTGAGGCAATAACACTGCACCAGACGGACTTAAGCCATATTTTTTCCCTAATGACTGTAAGATCAAGCTTGCATCAAAGGCATCTTTGGATGCAGTTTTTTGATCTTTATAACATTCTATACTATACGATACTTCGACAGGATCGATATTGACCACACGTGGTGAATCATAGAAGGGATCCGGCCAAAAACCAGGATAACGTCGATAATAACCATACGGATAATAATTCGGTGATGAATACACCACCGCTTGACGAGGTGGCTTTTGGGTTTGATTACTGGGATCATCCATCACTTTAAAATAGCGAAAGCCGTTCTGAATCGTGGTCTGTGCGGCTTTAACCAGCGTGATTTCTTCAGCCGTACCATAACTCATATTGGGATCAGCTTTAAAGCTGATGCGGTAAATCTGATTATTTAACGGATAAGTGGCAAATTGCCCTAATTGATCAAAGGTTCTGGGCTTTTGTGGTGTTGTGGCACATCCCGCAAGGATCAAGACACTTGCAAGCGCGGCACCGAGTGAGAGATATTTCATCGTGAACTCCTTTTATCAGACATACACGGAGTAAAACAAAGATTACTTAAAAACTGCTGTTGGGTTGAGTTAAAAATTCACGTTCTTCAGCTGTGGATTCACGACCTAGCACGTCATTACGATGTGGATAGCGTCCAAAACGATCAATAATCGCTTTATGTTTTTTCTCAAAATCCAGATTGACTGGATTGCCTAAGCGTTGGAAGAGTTTAAGCGCAAACTCATGAATCAGTTTGGATTCGCTATGCATAAACGGCATGTAGAGAAAAGAGCGCTGTGGTGGGCTCAGTTCTGCATCCATTTGCAGACTAATGGCTTCCTGCGCCAGTGCCAACGCCATTGCGTCATGGGCAAAAGCCTGTGCTTGATCCCGATATAGATTTCTGGAAAATTGATCCAATACAATAATTTCCGCAAGACGGCCTTTGGCATCCTGACGCCATGACCATAGCTCTGCCTGTGTGGCTTGATGGTGAACTTCGGCAAATTGGCGATGAATTTTGGCGTCAAAATCATCACTTTTTTTAAACCATAAAGGTTCTTGTTCGGGAGCAAACCAAAAATTCAGGACATCTTGTGGATTCATTTATTTTCACTCTTTTCATTTATTCTTCAATAAAATCACAAATCAAGCATGTCTTATAGACCAAGTTTGTGATAAAAAATTGTCAAAGTGAAACGGCCAGTTTGTGCAAATCCTATCAAGTCCTGCGCGGTCTGGCAGATTTCACGTTATACTAAAGTCATGATTTTTTTCATCGTTCTTTAAATCAGCGAGCAGGTGTACATGAGTCAACCCAAATCAGCTTCTCCAACTGTCGTGCCGACGTGGGTAGATTCTTCACTCTTACAAGGGATGTTGCGGGGAATTGAACGCGAAAGTCTGCGTATGCAGAGTAATGGCTTTTTATCGCAAAATCCGCATCCTAAAGCATTAGGTTCTGCTTTAACTCATCCGCGCATTACGACAGATTATTCTGAAGCTTTGATGGAGTTTATCACCCCGCCGAAAGACAGCATTCCTGCGGTTTTAGAAGATTTAAAAGATATTCATGCAGTGGTGCATCGTCATTTAAATCCCGGTGAAAAACTGTGGCCGCTGTCGATGCCCTGTATGCTGGATGATCAGGAAGAAAATATTCCTTTAGCCTATTATGGTACATCCAATATTGGGCGTTTTAAGACGCTGTATCGCCGTGGTCTGGGAGTCCGTTATGGTCGTCGGATGCAAACCATTTCAGGGGTTCATTATAATTTATCGTTTCCTGAGACGCTGTTTGCCGCACTACAGCAACATGAAACCGATCCTGCATTACAACAACTCAATGCGCAGGATTATCGTAGCCATCGCTATTTTGGTCTAATTCGTAATTTTATTCGTTTAACGCCTTTGGTGATTTTTCTGGTCGGTGCCAGTCCATCGGTATGTCGTTGTTTTCTAACAGGGCGTGAGCATCATCTACAGCCTTTAGTTAAAGGCACCATGTATTTACCTGATGCCACCGCATTACGGATGGGACGTTTGGGGTATCAGAACTCGGCACAGAAACAACTGGGTATTCAGTATAACGATATTCAAGCCTATCTCGAAGGTTTGCAAAAAGCAGTGAAAACGCCGTATCCACCCTTTACCCAGCTTGGTTTAAATGATGAACAGGGTGAACCGATTCAGATTAATGACCATGTCCTACAAATTGAAAATGAATACTACAGTCTGGTTCGCCCCAAACAAGTTCCCCAAAATGGCGAAACACCTTCGCAGGCTTTGCAAAACCGTGGGGTCGGCTATGTGGAATTACGCGCAGTAGATGTCAATCCTTATAGTCCGATTGGTATTGATGAAACGACAGCAGGTTTTTTAGAAGCGTTGGCTTTATATTGCTTATTATCAGAAAGCCCTGAAATTCATGATGATGAACAGGATCTCATCGAACGCAATCAAAATACGGTTGTGAATGAAGGGCGTTCCACCGTCGCCAAAATCATGAGCCTAACAGGTGAGCAGTCGGTGCAAAGCTGGGTCATACAGCATCTTGAGCAGATACAAAAATGTGCAGGGCTACTGGATGAACTTTATCAGAGCAATTTGTACAGTGATGCTTTGAAGGTGATGCAACAACGTGCGCAACAGATTGAGCAGACACTTTCAGCTCAAGTAGTCGCGGATACGTTGGCACATGGGGGTACCTGGAGTTTTGGCAGTGTATTGGCACATGACTATGCCAAGATGTACGATCAATATGAATTAAGTGTTGAAAAAACCGCTTATTTTGAGCAGTTGGCTCAACAATCCTTGCAACAACAACATCAACTGGAACAAGAAAGCGTGATGAGTTTTGACGGCTATCTTGCCCAATTTCGATAAAAACAAGAGGTATATCCATGCAATGGCGTAATTATCGCTTTATCAATGGATTATTGGTACTGGCCAGTATTGTCGGCATGTCATTTGCACTTTATCTGGAACATGTAAAAGGTCTGGACCCTTGTCCATTATGTGTGTTTCAGCGTGTTGGGCTGATGGCGATGGGGATTTTCGCCTTGATTGCTTTTTTGCATAATCCTGCTTCAAATCTTATGAAGCGTATGTATGCTTTACTGGCAACCTTGTCGATTGGTTGGTCTGTCGGTGTAGCGGCACGTCATGTCTGGCTACAGACTTTGCCACCCGATCAAGTGCCAAGTTGTGGTCCCGGACTGAATTATTTAATTGATGCGCTGCCTCTCAAAACAGTATTGAGCGAAGTGCTTACTGGTTCTGGTGAATGTGCCGCAATTGACTGGACTTTTTTGGGGCAATCGTTACCTGTCTGGTCGTTGGTTTTCTTTAGTGTATTATTGCTGATCTGTCTATGGCAACTTTTCAGAACATATCCCGTTGCGAAAAAAGCTTACAAGAAATAATGTAAGAACCAAAAATAAAGCCAGCAATTGCTGGCTTTATTTATTTCAGGGCATGATGACTTGACCGCGGACAAAATAAATCAAGTCTCCACAATCCCAGTGAGATCAGTAGGATCATAATTTTGCATATTAATCATATGGGTTTGCACACCCAAACATGCATAGTCATCATGTTCAGGATAAAACCAGCGGGTAATTTGTTCAGAAACGCTGGAATGATACTGAATTTCAAAATGATTTAACCCATGAAAAACGGCTTTATGCGAATCTGGGAGTTTGAGTTGAAAACGTGGATTTGGATGCTCTCCTAAAGCACTTTTTACACTGACCAGATAATCGCCAATAATCGACAAGGCTTTGAGACTTTTTTTCTGATTTTCATGTTCAACCGTACCAGCAACAAAGAACGTATTGATATGTGAAGGTAGTGGAGCAGGTTTACGGTTATCATCCATTAGCCCAATTCGGGCTTCCAAATGTTCCCAGTCATCATCACGCACACTGCCATGGCGTAAGTCTAAAATACCGTTGCTGCGGATATTGACCAAATGACCAATCAATTTCACGAAAGGAAAACTGCCTAGTCGATCTTGTAGCGCGAATCCAAAACGTTCCAATACCGCTCCATGATGTGGCGAACCGATACAGACCAGATTGCCCACCATATGTGTCCACTGGTGCATATTTTGTTTGCCATAAAACAACGAACTACGTGATACCAATCCACCCATGCTATGCCCAATCAAATCGATGCTAGTAATGCGAGGATTACGGGTGATCAAATCTTCAAGTGTATTGGCCAAACTGCGGCCATTGGCTGAAATGCGACGTCCAGTATTGTAGTTGAGATACAGCATAATATTGTGATCACGCTGTGCCAGTAAACGTTCTCCAATGCCACCAAAATTACGATTGGTCCAGTCTGTATGATTCATACATAATCCATGTACAAAAATCACCACACGACCTGCAATATCGCCTTGTTGCAATGCACCATAATGGTCATATAACACCATAGGTAATGCCATTGGATTTTGATGTTTGAGCAGATAATCGCCTAACACCCCATTTAATGCACCGACCAAAAAGTGCAGGGTGGGAGTTAAGGGTTTGTCGTGTAGGGTTGGAAATTGTTCAATAATACGACGTAAACTCGGGGCGAGAAAATAACGACCATATTTTTGTAAGGTGTTATATGACCATTGCTGCAAACGCTCAATTCGCGGAATTTTTAAAAAACGACGGGATTGCTGGTCACTCATCCCAAAGGTCGTTTGTAATACTTCACGATGGATAATCTGAACAACATCGTGAACCCCCAATAAACTGGTACTCACCAGTTGTGCCAAACCCTCAAGCACATCGGCCTGACTCGGTGGCGTACGATCCCATTTACAATAGGTCTCGTGTAAAGGCGTTAAACTTGGCATATCCAAATCCTTGATTCATGCACGCACCTGTTACTTTATTTTTCATTTGCTTCAGGCGATAAAACGATTATATTCATCTTATTAGGTGTTGCATTCACAACTATTTAAAAATACTGATGAATGACCAGTTATTTTTATTTTTTTGTCTAACAATTTAGGCATAGGTACAAATTAAAACATAGTTGTGATGAATATCACATTATTAATGGTGCTGCTGCGCATGAATCTGGTCTATTTACATGGCTTTCAAAGTAGCCCTTTCTCCATCAAAGGGCAACAGCTTAGACACTATTGTCAAATTCATCATCCTGAAATTCAGGTACATTTACCTGATTTAAATGTACCGCCGTTGGTCGTGATAGACGTGATTCAGCAGTTGATAGAGGAGTTGGATCAGGTGGTGTTAGTGGGTAGTAGCTTTGGTGGGTTTTATGCGACTCAGTTTGTCGCCAAATACGCTTTACCTGCTGTTTTGATCAATCCTGCTGTGCGACCATGGCAACTGTTTCGCGATTTATTTGGTATCAATCAGATTCCTTACAGGGTGGGTGATCGTTGGACACTCACCGAACAGCATCTGGATCAGCTTGAGCAGATGGCTGTACCCTATGCTGATCCTGCCGAGAAAATACTCGTGTTGCTCCAGCAGGGCGATGAAACTTTGGATTATCGTGAGGCACAGCGTTATTATAGTCAGCCATCACATCGCGCCTTGATTTTATCGGATGCGCATGGTAACCATGCAATGGATGATTTTGAACAAAAAATACCGTTGATTCTTGAATTTTTAACCTATTCGCTTAAATAAGGAAATCGTACAAGGTGTCACAATATACGGCTCAATCACTTGAAGTTTTATCGGGTTTAGATCCTGTACGTCGTCGTCCAGGCATGTACACCGATACGACACGTCCAAACCATCTTGCACAGGAAGTGATTGATAATGCCGTGGATGAGGCGCTGGCGGGACATGCCAATAAAATCTGTGTGACGGTTTATAAAGACGGCTCATTGTCAGTTGAAGACAATGGTCGCGGGATGCCAGTGGATATTCATCCTGAATATGGTCAAAGCGGCATTGAGATTATTCTGACCAAATTACATGCAGGTGGTAAATTCAGCACCGATAACTATCAGTTTTCGGGTGGTTTACATGGGGTCGGGATTTCGGTGGTGAATGCCTTGTCCAGTCGGGTTGAGGTTGAAGTTCAGCGTCAGGGCAATCTTTATAAGATGGCTTTTGAGCAGGGTGAACCTGTCGCACCGCTTGAGGTACTTGAAGGTAAAGTCGCAAAACGAGCAACAGGCACTACCGTACATTTTTGGCCAGAAACCAAATATTTTGACAGCCCAAAATTTGCCTTAAAAGCACTTAAGCATAATTTAAAAGCCAAAGCAGTGTTAGCGGCTGGACTTAAAATTAGCTACATCGATCAAATCAATGATGAAAAAATCGAATGGCAATTTGAAAATGGTTTGGTCGACTATTTAATGGATGAATTGGAAGATCGTGAGATTGTCCCGATGCCTGCTTTTGTCAATCAGGGTCAAGCCGAACGCGCCAGTTGCGAGTTTGCAATCTGCTGGAATGTGGAAGGTGGTGAGCAAATTCAGGAAAGTTATGTCAACCTGATTCCAACTGCGCAAGGCGGAACCCATGTCAATGGTTTACGTTCTGGTGTCACCGAAGCGCTGCGTGAGTTTTGTGAACTTCGCAATTTATTGCCGCGTAATTTAAAGCTGTCTGCCGAAGATGTCTGGGATGGTGTCAATTTCATTCTGTCGCTTAAGTTTCAGGAACCGCAATTTTCAGGTCAAACCAAAGAACGACTTTCCAGCCGTGAAGCCTCAGGGATTGTGCTTAATATTGCCAAAGATGCGTTTGCTTTGTGGTTGAATCAAAACTCTGAAATTGCCATGCAACTGGCAGAAATGGCGATTTCTAAAGCGGGACGACGTTTAAAAGCCGCCAAAAAAGTCGAACGTAAAAAAATTGTGTCGGGGCCAGCCTTGCCTGGAAAACTGGCAGATTGTGTTGGACAAACTCGTGAAGAATCTGAATTATTTATTGTCGAGGGTGATTCTGCGGGGGGCAGTGCCAAACAGGCACGTGACAAGAACTTTCAGGCCATCATGCCGATTCGCGGTAAAATTTTGAATACTTGGGAAGTGTCCTCCGATGAGGTGTTAGCTTCACAAGAGGTGCATGATATTGCGATTGCGATTGGCGTTGATCCAGGCAGTGATGATTTGTCAGAACTTCGTTATGGCAAAATCTGTATTCTGGCCGATGCTGATTCGGATGGTTTACATATTGCGACTTTGCTATGCGCTTTATTCGTCAAGCATTTTCCTGCATTGGTTGAAGAAGGACATTTGTTTGTGGCGATGCCACCACTGTTTCGTATTGATGCAGGCAAAGATGTATTTTACGCACTGGATGAAGCTGAGTTAGAGTCGATTTTGTCTAAAGTTAAAAGTAAAAATCCGCAAATTACCCGATTTAAAGGATTGGGTGAGATGAATGCAGGTCAATTACGTGAAACCACGATGGATCCGAATACGCGCCGCTTGGTACAGCTTGATCTGGACGATACCCATTTGACCGCAGGTTTACTGGATAAACTACTTGCCAAAAAACGTTCTGGCGATCGTAAACATTGGTTAGAGCAAAAAGGTAATTTAGCGGATATTCCTATCTAAGATTGAGTTTAAACCCCACTTCTGTTTAGAACCCCTATATGTGCATGCATACAGGGGCTCTAAAGTTGGTTAAAGCAGCTGAGGCATCAGTTTTAACACTTTTTCAACTTTCAGTTTTTCCAAATGTGCGAGTCGTTGAAAACGATGATGAATCTGCTGAAGCTCATCTTTTAAAGTCTGTACTGCCTGTTTTAATGATGTAACAGGCACTTCAAAGCCAGTATGATCCTGACTGGCATCTGGTTTAAATTTGATCATATCTCCCTGATATTCACATAACACTTGGGGATGTCCAATCCAGAACTGTTTCAGATTACCCTGAGCCAGTTGCTCCCAAGCATGAATATCATTTAAATCTGAGCAACAGCGCGGTAAAAGTATCGGTCGCTGTTCGGCATCAAGCAATACATAGCCACCGTTCAAAGAGGTATTTTTAAAAACGGTCTCTTTTAGAATTTTACTCAGATGAGCATCAGAAATATCTTGAATGGCATAGAACAAACAATCAGTTGCTAAAGGCTGAGACGAATTCTTCAATCCATCAGCTTGCAAACTTTGCTGACGATCATCCAAATCCAGCACTGGAATAAAGCGTATATCCATCTCGTTATTCTCATTTTGAGTCATTGTTATAAATACCGCAGCTTCATATTTTGATTGTGTCAGCTACTTGAAAAAAGTATGCAACAAATACGCTTCACTGTCGCTCAGTTTCAGACGAATATTGTTGCTAGCATCGCATTTTTACTGGCTCATTTATCTTTTTAAAGAGTCAAGCTCGTTTTTCAGTGATTAAAAACGAGGTCACAATTTAAATGGCTTTTATTTTTCAACTTGATAATAAGTGCCACCTGCATAAACATTGTGTCCAAAACCGCAGCCAGAATTATTGTCATTTTGCTCAACAATCATTTTTCGACCATATTGATCCTGACCGAATTTGAGATCAATCTTACAATCTTCATAACGATACTGAGCCTGATGAGCAGACAAAGGCATACGGGTTTCAAAAGAACCCAAATTGGGGCCGTAAATCAAACCACGTAAACCAAAATAATAACCATCAAATGCAATGCGATAAGTCTTGGCGGTTTTTGAAACAGTGATGCTACTCCATTGTCCAAAGCCAGCCGATGTGACATAT
>NZ_CP078523.1:1302269-1302379 GCF_019264745.1 Acinetobacter sp. Colony158
GAGCTGTTTTAAATTGTATTGACTGATTTTAGAGTCTGGTGTCAGTAAAAACCATGCTCTGGCCCACAAGGGTTTGCCTAATTTGGCATAACTTAAACCGACATTATTAT
>NZ_CP078523.1:1302418-1344549 GCF_019264745.1 Acinetobacter sp. Colony158
TATCTTCCGCATTGAACTGGCAAAATTGTGTCCATGCGGCCTGATGTTCAAAATATTCAATAGCCTTGGCGTATTGCTTTTGGTCGTAGTATTTTTTACCCAAAAGCGCATCACTTTTGACTTTGGCGCAGCCTTGCTGTAATTCTTGTTCAAAACTGAGTTCGGCAAAACTAAGCGGTGAAACCAAAAGGCCACAGGTTAAGCATGCAAAAAGCGAATATTTTATTTTCATTCTTGAGCAAGTGTCGTTTAAATATTTATTCTAAAATTCTTTGTTTATAAAGAAAACCACTACTCTGTAAACCAGTACAAAGCAGTGGATAAGGATTTCATGCGAGAAGATTAAGCCTCAATCATCACAGCATAAGGGAAAGTATAAACATCACAATTAGGTCCTGAGCCAATCCGATCAATCACTGCAAAATCGCTCGGAGATTCAAGGGTTAGCAATGGATGATGCCAAGTTCCCGCACGATAATTGACACCTTGAGAACCATCGCTGATAAAAGCATGAATCTGATCAATATCGGGCTGCTGTGCATTTAAACTGGGCGCAACAACAATCAGAAATGCTTGTCCCTGCATGGGAATAAAAGCTTGAGAGCCGTGGGGATGGCGCTCTAACATCTGAATAGTCAATGGTAGCGTGGTGGTTTTAATATTGCGGAAAATACTAATCCCTGCCTTGGCTTCACCCTGAATTTCAGTTTCGACCAGACCATGATAACGTTCTGTATGGGCATCATTGATATGGAAAAATTCATGCCCTGTACAGCCAATCACTTCGCCAAAAGGGGCGAAGTTTTCATTGGTTAGCGACAAAATTTTAATCACAGTTTTTGACATATTGTTCTCGGCTTAAGCCCGTTTTCCCCAAAGACGAATACGACTAATTCCGCCATCTGGAATCATATTGACACGGATGTGAGAGATTTTTTCATGCGCTAAAATGTCATTGATATAGTCATGAATATGATCCATTTGCATATCCTGAGCATTGAGCAGGAATGGCCAGAACATACTTTGTGGAATCAGTTGCGGGTCGGTTGCATCTTCAATATAAACCGCTTGAATCGATACTTGCGCAGGATAGTTGCCCTTAAAGTGGGCGGTATCAATTTCAATTTTCTCAATTTTCCCTGCTTGTCCCAGTGCCAAAATACACCAGTCAAAGCCTGGCGCACGACGACGTTTGGTTTCCCAGCCATCACCCATATTGATGCCACGTCCGGGATTGATCAGGTTACGGGGATGACCAAAGTGTGCGTCACTGTAGGCAATCACTCGTCCGCCATTTTGCAAAGCTAACAAATCAAGCGTTTCTGTGCTATTCGTGCTTTGAATTTGTACTTCACCATAGATGCGCAAACGTGCTACACCGCCATCTGGAAAAATATTAATACGGATATGGGTAAACACGGTTTGGTTTTCAATATCAAAAATATGATGCTGACTCGGCCCCAAAATACTGTTGGCTAAAATGGGCTGCCATAGTGCATTTTGAGTGTCATCATTTGGTGCATAGCAGCCCTCTAATGAAGCAGAAGCAGGGTAGTTTCCTGTAAAGAACGTGGTATCGACATCTACTGCCTTGATTTTACCTGCAACGCCCAGTTTTACGATACACCAGTCATAACCAGAATGACGTTTACGGCGGGTTTCCCATCCATCCATCCATTTGCCATGATCATCGAATTTATCTTCGACAAAAATAGGCGCTTCAAATTGCAACATGCGTTTTGCTTCTGCAAAAAATTCATCTGAACATTCAACAATTTGTGCACCAATACGGCTATCTGCCAGATTGGTTAGGGAATGCAGTTGATTTGGAAGTTCAAATGCTGGAGCGAGAAGCGTAGCCATAAGTGATATACCATTATTTGCAATGAGATGATAAAAGTTTAATTGAATACGGGTGCATTTTTACCTCAGAATGAGAAAAAGTGCATCATCATTGCACTTTGCTATGCAGGGTATATGCCAATTCCAATAATAGGCTGTATTTCCCTACACATGGCATGGTTTTAGCTATAACACGGATAATGTTGCAGGATACATAAGGGGGATTACACAATGAATATTGTTATTATCGGTGCAGGTATGGGCGGTTTGACGACTGGAATCGCATTGAAAAAATTTGGGCATCAGGTCACGATTTATGAACAAGCCGAGCAAATTCTTCCTGTCGGTGCTGCAATTTCATTGTGGTCAAATGGCGTAAAATGCCTGAACTATTTGGGGCTGGGTGAGCAAGTGGCCAAGCTCGGTGGTGTCATGGATCAACTGGCTTATGTCGATGGTTTGACTGGTGAAGTGATGACCCAGTTTAGCTTGCAGCCTTTGATTGATGAAGTCGGACAGCGTCCTTATCCTGTTTCTCGTGCCGAATTACAAAATATGCTGATGGATGAATTTGGTCGTGAAGACATTCATTTGGGCAAACGTATGGTCGCACTGGAGGATCAGGGCGAACAGGTTGAGATCCAGTTTGCCGATGGTTCAAATATCAGCGCGGACTTGTTAGTGGGTGCTGATGGAACGCATTCAATCACCCGTGCCTATGTGCTGGGTGATCAAGTGGAACGCCGTTATGCAGGTTATGTCAACTGGAATGGCTTGGTAGACATTTCTGAAGAATTGGCCCCTGCTGATCAATGGACCACCTTTGTAGGGGAAGGCAAACGTGCCTCTTTAATGCCTGTAGCAAATAATCGTTTTTATTTCTTTTTAGATGTGCCATTAGACGCGGGGCTTGAAAATAATAAAGCCCAATATCAAGAAACTTTAAAGGGCTATTTCACAGGCTGGTGCGCACCTGTTCAACAGTTGATTGAACGTCTGGATCCGCAAAAAACCAATCGCGTTGAAATTTGTGATATCGAACCGTTTACCCAGTACCATAAAGGGCGTGTGGTCATTGTCGGTGATGCCGCGCATAGCACTACACCTGATATTGGTCAGGGGGGGTGTCAGGCGATGGAAGATGCGATTTATCTGGCGCGTTCGCTCCAGATCAATACATTGGGGGTAAGTGATGCATTACGCCGTTATCAGGACAAACGGAATGAACGTGCCAATGAGCTAGTTTTGCGCGCCCGTAAGCGTTGTGATGTAACCCATATGAAAGATGAACAGGTGACATTGTCTTGGTATGAAGAACTGCGTCAGGAACAAGGTCCACATATCATGCGCGGTATTATTAATAATATCGTAGGTAATCCGCTGGATTAATGCGCTGTGATTCGACTTCTTTCATCCTTGTYTAAACCCTGTTGATTTCTCTTCGATACGGAGAAATAAAAGGGGCTGATGAAAGAAGTCTCTTGAAGATTCATTTTAAAGACAGCTTCGACTGTCTTTTTTACATTTGGTAATTATCGTATGACAAATCGTTAAGCACTTCGTATTTCAGTCACGTTAAGCTAAAGACAAATAACGATGATATGAGTACATAATAATGAATGCGATCTTGCTTGCAATAGAACCCAATGATCTCGAAATTTTAATGATTGAAGCTGAAAGCTTAGATGAGATTTATCATGCGACCTCGATTCGTTCAAAATTGAATCTGGGCGAAACATGGCAGGCACTCCATGCGCTCTTAACCAAAGATCTAGACCAACAACATGCGCTTCAATTTGCGATAGAAGCCGAATATGCTTTTTCTCATCCTTCTTTGAGTGTGGCTCATGTACGATACAATCCTGTGATTGAAGTTGATGAGATTGCCAAAGCATTAGAGCAGATTTCGATGGATGATTTTAAACATCGTTATGATCCAGCGTGGTTAAACCAACATAAGCTTTTCCCGTTTCAATGGGGCAAAGATGTCGACAAAGAACAGCGTGAACTACTGATGTTATTTGGCCAGCTTAAAAATTTTTATGAGCTGGCAAAGCAACATAATCATGCGGTGATCAGCTTGCAAAGTAAGCAAATTATGTCAGATGTGTATTATATGACTCAGGCTTCATCTAACTGACGTTGCATCAACACCAGATCACGCCATTGTCCAAATTTTTGTCCAACCTGTGGCAGATAGCCCGTTTGGACAAAACCTAAATGTTGATGCAGCACCAGAGACGCTGTATTTTCACTGTCAATGGCTCCAATCATGATGTGAAAACCTTGTGCTGTTGCAAGTTCAATCAGCTTGTGCATTAAGGTTTTCCCAAGTCCACGGCGTTTGTAATCAGGTGAAATAAAGACCGAGTGTTCAATGGTGTGTTTATAGCCGCTGATCGTGCGAAACGCTGCATAATAGGCATACCCTGCGACACGCTGTTGTACAGGATCATAGGCAATCCACATTGGGTACTGGTCCTGCTGTAATTGTTCAAACCAGTACGTATAGGTTTCAAGCGATTTAGCTTGATCGTTCCAATTGGCAACACCTGTCATAATTTCGTGATTATAAATCGCAAGAATCTGTTCTAAATCATCTTGGGTGGCGGGGCGCAACTGAAAATCCATATTGATAACCTACTATAAAATCATCAAAATTATACGTCGAAAACCAGCGATAATGCTTACTTCAGATATGAAAAAAGCAAGTCCGAAGACTTGCTTTATAAACGCTGAAGATCGATCAGCCCATTTTTAAAAATGATATTTAATCAAGGCGCTGACATTGTGTTCATCACGACCTTTCATACCAAACTTGTTGTTCCAGACCGAATGCTCAACACCAAGATATAAGCGGGTATCTGGTGAAATATGTTTACCCAGATTCCATTTATATTGTGTGGTCCAGTTCAGTTCGCTAGCGTGATCACCTTCTGCGGTTGACCAGTCCAGAAAGCCATCGACTAAAAATTCTTCTGATGAAACTTTAAATGGCAATGCATAGGCTGCGGTCATTTGGTAGTCATCATCCGTATTTTCGTTATTTGCACGATAAAAGTTCAAATTGAAATACTGAAAATATGGGACATTTAAATCGACTGCAAAACCGTAAAGAAAGTTATCGAAACTACTAAAGTCGTCGTTATTACTTTCCCAAGTGGTTGAAATCAAGACATCCTTAATCGGACCATAAGACAGTGATTGTCCTGAGATTTCACTCAAACTAAAGCGTGGTGAAAGCTCGAAATACGTGACTTTATGATCATCACCGCCGCGCATGCGATCCATGAAAAAGAAAACATCCGCATATTTTACTTTAGCGGCGTATTCTAAAGTGACCGTTGTTTCTTCTTTATCCACAACTTCGTAATTTTCACCATACAAACCCGTGATACTAAAATCTTGCCAGACTGGTTTCGCTTGAACCATGCTGGTAACGGATAAAAGTGTGGCTGCAAGTACCCCAAATTGAAATTTCATCGCAAATATCTCCCCAGATAAAAAGCGAGTAAAGCATACAGGCTCTTTGCTAAAAATAAAGTCAAATTTGATCAAAGGTTAAAAATTACTTAATCATTTTTTAAAAATTGGGGGAAATAGACTTCTTTCATCATGGTTTAAACCCTTTTTTTTTCTTCCATAGGGGGAAAAGGAATTTATCAAAGAAGTCTCGAAGTCTAAGAGTAGTAGCGCTGTGTGAAAGATTTAAATTGGATTGATTTCATTTTATGCAGATAACCATCGATCTGATCAATCCGATCAAGCTTGAGTTGAAAGAATTTTAAAAAGATTCTCCCAACCCAAGATAGCGTTAACTGCCACGATAGGTTGAATAGGCAAATGGACTAATCAACAAAGGCACATGATAGTGTTCATCTGCATTTTCAATAAAAAATTGAATAGTGACCTGTGGGAAAAAGGTTTTTAAATCGTGTTTGGCAAAATAAGGTGCAATATCGTATTCGAGTAAATAGGCGCCACTTTGTAACTCTTCCAAGCCGAAATCTTTTAGGCGACCATCATCATTGGTATATCCATTGCCTAATAAGTTACGGGTTTTTGCATCATATAGACGGACTTCAACCTGAGGGGCGGGTTTGCCTAAATGTGTATCTAAAATATGGGTACTAATCATGCTTGTATTCCTTGGCTCAAGCGTAATAATGCGATGGCAGCCAGTTGTTCATGAACAATTTTTTTCTCGGTTTCCAGATCATGCTGTAAACGCTGCTGTAATGCACTGAGAATTTGCTCACTGCTTAGTCCTGCGGCTTTAATCAAAAAGATAAAGCCAAATTTTTGTTCGTAAGCAACATTGCCTTCGAAAAGTGCGCGTTGGGTGTATTCATCTTGTTTGACCCCAGACTGTTCACGATCCGAAAAATTAGCTTCCTGTTCCGTCAATTCAACTTTGGCTTTTTTTTCACCAATACGTGGATGGGTTGCCAATGCGGTTTCAATTTCAGTCCATGTCCAGTTTTGACTTTGTTGCGCAGCAAGATCCATGAGGCTTTGCGCAGAGGCATATGGTCGTTGCTGGCTCAAAGTGTCGATCCAAGAAGGAATATGTACACATGCACTCAATAAGGGCGTTACTTGATGGGCTGCGGCATGGTTAAATTCGGAAAAATGCACCATATTCATCCAGTATTTAAAGCAAAAGATAAAACAAATCGAGCAATTACAATGCCAGAGAAATAGATATCTACAAAATCAAATAATGTAGATATCTATTCATTTATTTTAACTTTCAACAAGTGAAAATTTAAAAAACTAGCCTGCATATGGATGATGTTGATACCAGTGATGGGCAACATCATTACGACGACAAATCCAGACTTTATCGTGTGATTGTATGTAATCTAAAAAGCGTTGCAAAGCCTTAAAACGACCTGGTCGCCCTAAAAGACGGCAATGCATACCGATGGAGAGCATTTTTGGTGCACTTTCACCTTCGGCATAAAGTACATCAAAGGCGTCTTTTAAGTATTGATAAAATTGTTCCCCGCTATTAAAACCGCCCGGAGAGCAAAATTTCATATCATTGGATTCAAGGGTGTAAGGAATAATCAAGTGAGGACGTGTTTCACCATCGATATTGGTAAGCGTTGTCCAAAAGGGTAAATCATCGCCATAGTAGTCGCAGTCGTATTTAATTTGTGGAAACTCGGCTAAAAGCTGACGAGTATTTGGGCTATCGCGTCCGGTGTACCAACCGATTGGAGTTTCTCCAAACAAGGCTTCAAGTACTGAAATCGCCTGATCCATATACATGCGCTCTGTTTCAATATCCATATCCTGATAATGAATCCAGCGCTGACCATGAGACACTACATCATAATTGGCAGATTTAATGGCATCCACAATGTAGGGATTACGAGCTAATGCCATTCCTACACCGAAAATCGTCATGGGTAAGCCACGACGTTGAAATTCATTATGAATACGCCAAAAGCCTGCACGTGAGCCATACTCATACATCGAATCCATTGACATATGTTTGGCGGGAAAACTGGCTGCGCCAATAATATCCGATAAAAATTGTTCTGAACCCAAGTCACCATGTTCGATGTGATTTTCGCCGCCTTCTTCATAATTTAATACAAACTGCACAGCAACACGTGCTTGATTGGGCCACTCGACCTGCGGCGGCTGACCGTGATAACCAATCAAATCGCGTGAATATGGTGCACTCTGGATCTGATCGATCAGATCTTGGCCGCGTAAATATGAAGAACTCACAATGATGCATCCTTTTTGATCAAAATGTCATGAAAAGTTAAAAAATCAGCTTGCATATTTCTGAGTATAGACAGATATTGAAGATAGAGAAGATCTTCATTCACTCAAAATACTTATAAAGCGTAAAAGGAGATAACAACCAATTACATAACTGAGATGTACAACGACACTGAATTACAGCATGCTCAAAGTATGCCAATTAAGTTTTGCATAGATTGTTATATAGAAATACTGATACAAAGAGGATGGAATCATGAATATTGAAATCCGCACAGATAAAAACATCCATAATAGTGAACGTTTAATTGAATATGTTCGTGCAGAACTTGCAAATGCCTTTCAGCGCCATGCTGAACGCATCACTCACTTCTCGGTTCATTTGAGTGATGAAAACGGGGAAAAAAAGAATGGCGAAGATGATATTCGGTGTATGATCGAAGTACGTCCAGCAGGATTAAAACCCATTGCAGTCAGCCATAAAGCGGGCAATATCGACTTGGCCATTCATGGTGCGATTGAAAAACTGAAACGTAGTTTGGAACACACCTTTGAAAAACAAGAACCATCGCGTGGTAGTCGTGTCGAATTTGCCGATGAAGAATAAGTACTAAAACAAGCCCTTCGGGGCTTTTTTTATGAGTAGCGATCTACTCATCTGAAAAATGAGATGAATTTACCTCAAAATAACATCAATTTGCGCTCGATTTTCGGCATAATAGTAGCCAAATCCCTTTCAAGTGGTGAGATCCTCCATGCTAACAGCCCAACAACAAGCCTTCGTTCAGGCCATTGAAGAGTTAGACCTTGAACAGGTACAGCGCCTGTTAGCATCAGGTCTTGATCCAAATTTTATTGACCCTGAAAAAGGTCCACCGATTTCAGTATTTAGTGATGGTCTATTCAAATGGTGGGAAATGGTCTGTGAAGCCTATGAAGCTAATCAACCATTAAGCGAAGAAGAAAAACAACAAGCCTTAAAAGTGCACTTGGATATTTTGGATGAGTTAATTAAAGCCAAAGCCAATTTACACCTATGGGATTCGGAAGAACTGTATGGGCCACTTTGGGATGCCGCAAGCTCTGCCTGTGTGCCTGTGGTGCAGCGCTTACTCGATGCGAAAGTTGATCCAAATACTCGCGATGATGAAGGGCTTACCATTTTATCTTCGGTGAGTGATTTATTTTTTGATTGTGAGTTTGATCAAATAAATTGGGCAGAAGCATTGCCAGAAGAGAAACAGACACTTGAGCTCCTGCGCAGTCGCGGTGCAAAAATGTCTAAAGAATAAATCTGATCTTGTAAAAAATCAGATAAATTAAAAAATGAACTGAATTTTGAGTGTACCCATGAACATGTTTAAAACACTAACTTTTATTTTGGCTGCGGGGGCAACTGTATCTACATTTGCTGCTGATTTTTCCTTTGATCGTCCTGGTTCAGGTTTTGGTACAGGGATTACCCCTGTGGGTCACTTAGCGTGGGAACAAGGTTTACCGACGGCGACTTATAACGAAACGACGGTGGATGGTGTCAAAGAAAAAACCGTCACTTTGAATGAAGATATGTTATTACGCACAGGTCTAACCAAAGATTTAGAATTACAGTTAGGTTGGCAAGGACCAGCATGGTATCAGACCAAGCGCGAAGGTAAAAAAGTCCATGACAATGGCTTGGGTGATATCAGTATAGGTTTGAAAAAAGCCATCGATCTGGATGATGATCGTCTTTCAATGGCAATTTTGGCACAAGCGCTGATTGCAACAGGCAATGATGAGTTTACCGAACATGATGATATTTATAGTTTAAGTTCTGCTGTGGCTTATCAATACAGCGATTTGCTACAAACCTCGATTACCATGAAATACGAAGTGCAAAATAGCGACTGGGCAGTGACTGCGATTCCAACCATTGGTTATAAGATTACTGGAAAATGGTCAGGCTATTCTGAATTTGTCTATCGCAAAGCAGAAAGTCAGGACTATGAATATGGTCTGGGAACAGGGGTGATTTATGCTATCAATGATCGTGCACAGCTAGATGCCAGTGTCGGTGTCGGTTTAAATGGAGATGATAAAAACTACAAGGGTGGTTTTGGTTTCTCTTACCTATTCTAAGTGATTGAGTCTAAGTTGTTGAGGAAGTAATGACGCATTTTCAAAGTCGCAGTGGCTTTTTTTACTTTTTAATCCTGTCACTTTGTTTTGTTGCGACACAGCTTTATGCCAAAAATGAGGCATTGTTGAGTCCTGAAGATGCGTTTTCTTTTTCTGTTGAATCACTTGATCAAAAAACAGCAGTTTTACACTGGTCGATTCAGCCACATTATTATTTATATCAGCATAAATTTGAGGTCAAACAGGGCACCCATCGTTTGCCCTTAGATTTGTCGAAAGCTGTAGAGCAATTTGATGATAACTTTGGTCAGAGTCAGGTTTATTATCAACAGGTTCAATTTCAGATTAAAACTCAGCCCTCGCAAACTTATCAGGTGACGTGGCAAGGTTGTGCCAAAGACCGAATTTGTTATCCTCCACAAAGCATTGAATTTCAGACGGATTTGGATGGTCTGGTCAATATCCAAAATACAGGGCAGAGCAAAAAAACCTTTTTGGATGTCGCCAAAGCATCCAGTCTTGATCAATCAAAGGACATCAATCAATCAGCAAACTCAAGTTCACAGCTTGATTCTGTTCCTGAACCTGCTCAAGCCTCACAACTCAATACGGCTCCTAACAATCTTGCTCAACCAAATCGAGATACTCAAGTTGCTCAGGATCAATTCTGGAGCTCTAAGCTTGAACAACATTCATTAGGCTATGGTATTTTGCTATTTTTAGGTTTGGGTATGTTGTTGGCTTTTACGCCGTGTTCATTGCCCATGTTACCTATTTTAACCTCACTCATCGTTAGGGACAGTAAAGGTCTACGCGCGTGGATGGTGGCACTGACTTTTGTCTGTAGTATGGCAATGGTATATGCGATCTTGGGTTTAATTGCATCATCGGCAGGGCTGAATTTTCAGCGCTGGTTACAGCAGCCCGCGACTTTAATTGCCTTTAGTTTGCTGTTTGTACTGTTCGCTTTAAATCTATTTGGTTTGTTTGAGATCAAACTTCCACAACGTGTCATGAATCATCTGGATCGAATTCAATCGGTTCAGCGTGGTGGAACGCTGCTCGGTGCTGCGGTCATGGGGATGGTTTCTGCGCTATTGGTTGGACCGTGTATGACCGCGCCGCTAGCAGGCACATTGCTATTTATTTCACAAACGCAAGATCAGTGGCAAGGGGCATTACTGTTATTTTGTCTCGGCTTTGGGATGGGTATTCCTTTGCTGTTGGCGACGATTTTAGGGGCAAAAGTACTACCCAAAGCAGGGCAATGGATGCATCAGATCAAGGTGATTTTTGCCTTTATCATGCTTGGTCTGAGTTTGTATTTTATACGGCCTTTATTGCCAGCTATTGTGGTACAAATTTTAAGTTTGCTTTTAGGGCTGAGTTTTATTGGTTATGCAGGCTATCGTCTGATCAAACATCATGATCGGTTACGTTGGCTGTATCTTGTGTTATTAATACTTGCCATTCCTGCGGTGCTATTCGATCAGTACCAGCATTTTCAACGGTATCAGCTTGATCAGCAACAAGGCGAAAATACTTGGCACGTCGCACATACGGCAACTGAGTTTCAGCAATTATTGGATCATGCACCACATGATCGGATTGTGATTATCGATGTATATGCAGACTGGTGTGTGGCTTGTCAACCGATTGAACATCGCATATTAAAAGATCTAGATGTTCAAACTGCTTTACAACCGTATTATCTGATTAAACTGGATTTAAGCCAGTATGATCATTCTCATCAAGCTTTGCTGAATCAATGGCAGATTTTAGGGCCACCAACTTATCTGTTTTTAAATCCGCAACGACAGGAATTACGCCGTTTACGTCTGACGGGTGCCTTTAGTAAAACGGAGTTGCTCGATCATCTACAGGCTTTAAATAATTTAAGGAGTCAACCTTGATGGAACTTTATATTGGCAATAAAAACTATTCATCTTGGTCGATGCGTCCTTGGCTGGTCATGAAACATTTTGATTTGCCTATGGATGAACATTTGGTGGCATTTGATGATTTTGCCGCAGATGGGCAGTTTAAAAAAACCATGTCAGTCATGAGTCCGACCGCTAAAGTGCCAACCTTGATCGATCAGGAAATCGTGGTATGGGATTCTTTGGCGATTTGTGAATATCTGGCAGAAAGTTTTGCTGAAAAACATTTGTGGCCGATTGATAAAACCCAACGTGCCCGCGCACGTAGCATCAGTGCAGAGATGCACAGTAGCTTTACCACGTTAAGACAATATTGCAGCATGAATATTGAAGCTGATCTACGCTTTATTGGCACTAAACTCTGGAACGATTTACCTACATTACGTGCTGAGGTTGCGCGTATAGAGGAAATATGGGCAGAGCGACCTGAAATAAATGGTTTTTTATGCGGTGATTTTAGTATTGCGGATGCTTTCTATGCCCCTGTCGTGATGCGTTTTGTCAGTTATGGTTTACCAATTTCAGCGCAAAGCCAGCAATATATGCAGAATATATTGGCAAATTCTGCGGTCAATGCATGGGTTATGCAGGCTCAGGCAGAACGTCAATTTGTACAAAATCAGGAACCATATCGCCAACATGGCGAACAATTTATCAGGGGCTAATGTTTAGCTGATCTGTTGGGGTAAATCAAAAAAGCATTGTACCTGATTACGCCCTGTCGCTTTGACTGCATATAACGCCTGATCTGCTTGTTTTAAAATTTCTTTTGGGTCGGCGTTAAACTGAGACATGGCGATGCCAAAGCTTGCACTGATACGAATTTCGCTTTGGTCTTTCAGGCGAATCGATAATTTCTGAATCGCCACTCGGCAACGTTCTGCAACACTTTGTACTTGTGCTAAAGGCGTATTGGGAAGCAATAAAATGAATTCCTCTCCGCCGAAGCGTCCAATATAATCCTGATGTCGTAAATGACTTGATAGACAATTGGCAACTTTGACCAATACCTCATCGCCGATATGATGACCGTGACGGTCATTCACCTGTTTAAAATGATCAAGATCGAGCAGAATAACAGCATAGCAGGATTTTGAGTTGAGTAAGTTCTGATGCAATGTTTGCAGGCAAAGATTGATACTGCGCCGATTGAGTACACAGGTTAAGGGGTCAATTTGGCTGAGACGTTCAATATACTCTTCACGATTACGCCATTGGGTGAGTAAAATTTCAAATAACAACAAACATGTCAGAAACACTGGAGCACTAAAAAATAACATGGTATTGACCCAGAAAGGCTGGATAAATATAGACTCTCCAGAAGGCACGACATGGAAAAGTGGCGCATAGGGGATCAAACCCTGACTCGATAAATAGGTACAGCCAAACAACATAATACTTGCAGGAATCATTGCCACATAAATTAGACGGCGCTGAAAAAGAACCAAACCTACCCCAACAATACTCACATAACCAATCATAGTTGCAGGACTGAGTGTTCCGACTAAATAACTTGCATGGCACAAGCTTAAGGTAAACAGACCAATACTTAACCATGGGATGAACAGTTGCACCCAATTCCGATCACGGTAATAAAGGGTGGGAAAAAGCAGAAGTACAAACAGAGCCAATCCAATCACATCAACCCAAAAGCTGATGTTGAACAATGACATGTTGATCATGAACCAGTATTGGGGCTGCAACAGAATATAAATTTTCCAGATAATCCAGGTGAGGTGCATGCCACATGCCAAGATTAAAATTAGGCTACATTTTTGCACAGTCGACCAGTTCATGACGACATTATCTTCAAAAACAGCTTTGATCAGTCGTTGTTTCATTTGCATATACCTTTGGCAATATCATCGAAAAATGAAGTGCCGTGTTAAAGTCGTTAAAATTTTAATTATTGTGATGTTTTGGGTGTATCTTCGATTTTGTATTTTAAGATAACATACTTAGATCTGTATGAAAATTGATCTTTGTCTAAAAAAGTTGATAAAATTCATACCGATATTTTATTGTTCATGTATTTTATAGCGACTTATATTATTTTAATTTTGATCATTTGGTAGAAATAATAAGACCTTAAAAAGTACATTTCATTGAATAAAACGACCTTATTCAATGAAATGTTTTACGCATTAATCTTTGTCTAATTGATGAGCGAATTCAGAAATATCCGCTAGGGCGTGCTTGGCTTGATCAAACCAAGCACTAAACATTTGGAAATTATGCCACATCCCTGTGTAGAGCTTAAATTCTACATCTACCCCTGCTTGTTTTGCCTGATCGCGAAAACGCTTGGCATCATCCAGTAAAATTTCCTTAGAACCTACTTGTACCAATGTCGGTGGTAATCCTGATAAATCATCAAATAATGGAGAAACTTGGGGATTGTCGGTCGCAATACGATTACCGAGATAATAATCAATACCTGCTTCTAATGCTTCAATCGAAAGGAGGGCATCATGTTTTCGATTAAAACGTAATGACTCGCTGCTCAGAGTCAAATCCAAAAATGGCGACATTAAAATCAAACCACTAGGCTGTTCATCCTGATTTTCTTTCAGGCGTAAACAAAGTGCCAAAGCCAGATTGGCGCCACAGGAGTCGCCAGACAGAATAATATCTTTGGCTTGGATACCTTGATCCAATAACAACTGATAAATATCATACAGTGCGTCTAAAGCATTGGGAAAGCCACTTTCAGGTGCAAGAGGATAATCCACATGGATCACCTGCATTTGAGTACGAGCGGCGATATCCGTCATAAAAGCGCGATGTGTGTTTAAACTACCTAAAAAAAACGCGCCACCATGAATATGAAAAATAAGTTGAGTAGAAGACGATTGCGGTTTGATTTCCTCTGCTTTGATTCCTGCCAAACGAATTGGACGGATGTGTACTTCTTTATTGACTGGAAAAATTCGACAGAGTTGGTCTAGTGCTGTTCTGGTCGTACTGGGCGGTAAACTGAACTGGCTTGGGGTGCGAATGACTGTTTTTAAAAAAGCTTCGGTAATATATTGTTTCCACATGGTATTTATCTTCATCATTTTTTCATAGTTGAGGTCTAATTCTAAAAATCGTGCGAAATTAACTAAACAAGTTACAAGGCTACACTAATTAGTCACAGACAAAAATTGCAATATTGTTGTGAGTTTTGAATACTAAAGAGGTCAATAAAGACTTAGGGATACTAAACAAAAATGAAAAAATTTGCATTGGCAATTGGATTACTTGGTGCGACAGTTTTGGCAAATGCTGCTGATCCATTGAACGGTACGGTTTGGAAGACGATTGATGATCAAACGAAACAGCCAAAAGCGATTGTGAAATTCACTGAGCAAAAAAATGGCACGTTGTCTGCGACAATTCAAAATGTATTAACCCCAGGTGAAGAAAATTCTTGTACGAAATGTGAAGGTCCATACAAGAACAAATCACTCAAAGGTGTCACCATTGTACATAACCTGAAAAATACAGGCGGCACAAGCTATGATGGTGGATCAATTCTTGATCCTAAAACCGGTAAAACCTATAAGCTCAAAGGTGAGTTGGCTGAAGGTGGTAAAAAACTGAATATTCGTGGTTATATCGGCATTTCAGCGCTTGGTCGTAATCAGACTTGGATTCGTGCTAACTGATCCAATCTTCGCTACATCATTTAAAATAGCCGAATTAAGATTCGGCTATTTTTTTTGCAGTTTTTAAGACGCTGCAAGTTGTTGATAAGCAGTTTCATCAAAACCGACCAGATAACCTGTAGAGGTCTGCAAAACAGGACGTTTAATCAAGCTTGGATGGGCAATTAACGTCTCGATCAAATTCGCTTCATTGCTGAGCGCAAATTGTTGTTCATCGGCAGATAACTTGCGCCATGTCGTACCTTTTTTATTCAAGAGGGTGTCTGCCCCAATTTTTTCCAGCCAGACCTTAAGTGTTTCAGCATCAATTCCTTGCTTTTTATAATCATGAAATTCATAACTTAAGCCTTTTTCATTCAGTGCATCAAAGGCTTTTTTCATGGAGTTGCAATTTTTGATTCCATAAATTTTGAACATATACTTGAGCTATATCAATGACAATGCGTCATAGCCTACCCAAAAAACACACAAAGCTCTAGTCTGTGTTGAAGCTGGTCAATATTGAAGATAACAATATCAGAAAATGTGAAAACCCAAAGACTTGTCAAATAGAACCAATGTCATCATATTGACATATGTTTTGGCTATGATGGTGATCAAAGAATTAAGAAAAAATATAAATAAAGCAGTGGATGCAAAAAAGAGAAAACCCGCATTTAATCATCCTGATTATGCGGGTCTCAGTCCAACGTCCATTGTCACATCCCTGAATAACCAAACTAGGTTATATTTTCCTTCCTACGGCGTCCTATCCTTTTGTCATCCTGACATGTCCCTGTGCCGTGCAGCTATAATGCGCTTAAACGGCTGTAAGAAAAATATACAATTTCCACAACAATTGTAGGTAATAACCATTAATTGAGTGTACAAGTGTACTTGTTTTTAGCCGATTTTATAGTCAATAATTACAGGTGCATGGTCGCTAAACCATTGTTCTTTATAGACCCAAGCATTGACTGTGCGCTCTTTCCAGTCAGGTGAGCAGGCATGATAATCAATACGCCACCCGACGTTTTTAGCACGGGCTTGCCCGCGATTTGACCACCAAGAGTACAGTTCTGCTTCTTGACGGACTTCACGGAACGTATCGACATAACCTAAATCATCATAGATATGATCGAGCCATGCACGTTCATGTGGTAAACAGCCAGAGGATTTTTGATTGCCTGACCAGTTTTTAATATCAATACGCTTATGCACGATGTTATAGTCACCACAGATGATGATCGATTTATTCTCAGTACGCCATTGTTTTAAAATATGGGCATATTGCTCTAAAAACACATCTTTACGTGCCTGAGCTTCATCACCAGAAGAACCCGAAGGCAAATAGAGTGAGCAGATATAGGCTGATTGATCGAGTCCTAAATCAAATTCAGCAGCAATAAAACGCCCTTGTGAGTCAGCCAGTTCAAACCCTAATCCATCCTGTACAGATTTAAATGGAACACGGCTATAAATGGCGGTGCCTGCATAGCCTGCACGTTCGGCAGGAAACAGGTGGGTGTACCAACCCTCTGGTTTAAATTTGTCAGTCCATTGTGCGTGGGTAATGCGACTCTCTTGCATACACACCACGTCTGCCTCAGACTGTTCGAGCCATTCGAGTAGTCCTTTGGTCACAGATGAACGTAAGCCATTTACGTTAATTGAAACCACACGTAGAATTTTTACATCACTTGGATAGCGATCCTTTGGTATCATGCGCAAGTTTGACCTCAATTGATGAATCTGGAGCACCTATGACAACGCCATCGTCTTTTAACCCGCAAGCCTTTATTGAACTCGCGTTATCACGCGGTGTGCTTAAATTTGGTGAGTTTACCCTAAAATCAGGACGTGTCAGTCCGTATTTTTTTAACGCAGGTTTGTTAAACGATGGTGAAGCATTGTCGCTATTGGCTCAAGGCTATGCTGATAAACTTGTACAATGTCAAAATGTCGATGTGATTTTTGGACCTGCGTACAAAGGGATTCCATTTGTGGCGGCAACGGCTGTGGCCTTGTCTCAAGTGCATGCTAAAAGCGTACCATGGGGTTTTAACCGTAAAGAAGCCAAAGACCATGGTGAAGGTGGTGTGTTGGTCGGTGCTGCGGTGGCGGGTCAAAAAGTCTGGATCATTGATGATGTGATCACGGCAGGGACTGCAATTCGTGAAGTGGTGACTATTTTAAAAAATGCAGGCGCAACCATTGCAGGGGTTTTGGTCGCTTTAGACCGCCAGGAACGTGGGCAAGGTGATTTGTCTGCGATTCAAGAAGTACAAAAAGAATTGGAAATCCCTGTACATGCTTTGATTACTATGAAAGATTTGATGGACTTTTTGGATGCCAAAGGTGAGAAAGAGGCTTTGGCAAATATGGAAGACTATCGTGTGAAGTATGGCATCTAATTTTTGGATGCTGGTAGAAGGAAGCGAACGCTTCCTTTTTTATTGAGTTTAGTTCATGAATTTTGGTAAATAATGACTGAAAAATGATGAAATCAAAATCGTAAAAACTTATTGATTGATGTTTATTAATTTTATCTGTAAGAAACTTTCTGGTCTAATTTAAATAATTGATTTGGAGAGGTGTAAAAGGTACGACCATCCAAATTTAAATCAACTTCGATACCAGATTCTAGCAAAACTCTTTTACCGACTTCAATTTGTTTAAAACCTTGACGTGTATTTTGCATTTTATTGAGGGGAATTAATGAAACAATAATTTCAGTGCCATTTTTAGATTTTGCAATTAAATTATTTATTTTTAACAATGGATATCCTTTTTTAGATTTTAGAGATTTTTAATTTTGAAAATAGAAGTTAAAGTAATAAAAAATACGTATAAGTACTTTTTATTACTTTACTATGAAGCTATAAATATTTTAGATAGCCACAATATTTACAGCAGTCGGTCCTTTTTGACCTTGCGCTATACTGAATTCAACTTGCTGACCTTCAACTAAGGTTTTAAAACCTGAACTGGCGATTTCGCTGAAATGGGCAAAAACGTCTGGACCTGATTCTTGTTGAATGAAACCAAAACCTTTAGTTTCGTTAAACCACTTCACAGTACCTTTAACAATAGCTGAGTTTGACATAATATATCCTACTAATTTAAAAAAATTTGAGTCGTTTTATTGACCGATTATAACTTCGAAATAATAAAGAATGAGACTTAAAATCTAAACAACGAAGGATTATGACTAAAACTGCGATACTTAAGGAAGATCTACCGAAACAAGACTTTTTTTCTAGTTAAGCTGACTATACACTAAAAACAGAAATAATCAAGTTTTTAAATATATATATTTATTTTTTTTATAAATAATCAATTTTTTATAAAAAACAATTTAATTCAATAATATGTTTTATTTTAAACTGTGCTTTCTAGTCAACCCATTTAAACTGCTCAAATGGTTTTTTTAATTCAGTGAATCAGTCTGTCTTTTATCAGTGGCTTTTATTTCTTCCTATGGGAGAAAAATAAACAGGAACAGGGTTTAAACAATAATAAAAGAGGTCTAATGCAATGRTWTGTTTATTAAACCACAATTGTTTTGATTTTGCTTTCGTCAAGTCATTGTTTAGTAATATCTAATTGAGCAATATTGAATTTATGACAACGTTTCTATTTATATTATAGTCCATCGGTGACGAACTCGGCATATAAGTCTCAAATAGATATATCAGATTTCTCCAAAATAAAATGCCCAGTTTTAGAAGATGCATTTTGCAGTTGCCGCAACCCATAGTGTGATCTGTTGATGCCTATGTCGAATAAAGTTCTCGTCTTATTTCCAGTATGCACTAAGCATGCTCTACTTATTCACTCAAATACTAAACGTCACGCGCAAAGCTCGTTTATAATCAATCCAATTGAAAATAAAGAGTGAGCTGGTGATGCGTGTACTTGTCGTGATGGACCCAATTGAAACAGTGAATCTCAAGAAAGATTCTACGATGGCGATGTTATGGGCAGCCAGCCGTCGCGGACATGAATTGGGCTATGCATTACAGCACGATTTATATATCGATCAAGGCAAAGCCTTTGGTTTGATCTCGCCACTTCAAGTTTTTGAAGATTACAACCATTATTATGAGCTGGGCGAGAAGCGCAAAGAATCATTGGCTGATTACGATGTGGTCTTAATGCGTAAAGACCCACCGTTCGACATGAACTTTGTGTATACCACTTATATTTTAGAACAAGCAGAACGTGAAGGCGCGTGGATTATTAATAAACCGCAATCCTTGCGCGACTGTAACGAAAAGCTGTTTGCTACGCAGTTTCCAGAGTTACAAGTACCGACCTTGGTCACGTCACAACAAAGCCTGATTCGTGAATTTATCAAAACGCATGGCGATGTGATTGTAAAACCGCTGGATGGTATGGGCGGCATGGGGATTTTTCGTTTATACCAAGATGGCGTGAATATTGGTTCGACACTGGAAATGTTGACCAAAATGGGCACACGTCCCATCATGGCGCAGCGTTATATTCCAGAAATCGTCGATGGCGATAAACGCATCTTGATGGTCAATGGCGAACCGATTCCATATTGCTTGGCACGTATTCCGCAAAATGGTGAAGTACGCGGGAACTTGGCAGCAGGCGGGTTGGGTGAAGCACGTCCACTCACTGAAAATGACAAAATGATTGCTGCCCAAGTTGGGCCATTCCTACGTGAAAAGGGCTTGGTATTTGTCGGGCTAGATGTGATTGGCAATTATGTCACTGAAATTAATGTCACCAGTCCAACCTGTATCCGTGAGATTGATGCGCAATATGGTACATCGATTGCTGATACTTTATTTGATGTGCTAGAAGCAGGTCGTTAATTCACCAAAATCAAGATGATATTCGACATCAGCTTTCGAATATCATCCATGTTGTCCTAAAAAATTCATCAATTTATATCTATTCTCATTTGCCACATCCTTAAAATGAAAACAAGGCAAAAAAGCAGCGCTTTATGTTGCAAACACGTGAAATTTGCTTTCCGTTCTGCTTGCTTTAGGATTAAAATGGATCGCTAAAATAATAGATGTGATTTCCCTATTTTCTTTTGAGTTGAAGAATTACACCGTGACCGATTCACCACAGCACACACCTAAACATGTCATGATGATGGCGGCCGGTACGGGCGGTCATGTATTTCCTGCATTGGCCGTGGCCAAAGAACTACAACAACAAGGTTGTCAGGTTTCTTGGCTCGCTACACCAGCAGGCATGGAAAACCGATTACTCAAAGATCAAAATATTCCGCTTTATCGAATTGATATCCAAGGTGTACGCGGTAATGGTGCTGTACGCAAATTATTGGCTCCGTTTAAAATTTTAAAAGCTACCTTGAGCGCGATGCGCTATATGAAACAACTCAAAATCGATGCAGTCGCAGGCTTTGGCGGTTATGTGGCAGGGCCGGGTGGTTTGGCTGCGCGTATTTTGGGGATTCCTATCTTGATTCATGAGCAAAATGCCGTCGCTGGTTTTACCAATTCACAACTATCGCGTATTGCCAGCAAAGTCTGTGAGGCCTTTCCAAACACTTTTACTGCCAGTGAAAAAGTGGTCACTACGGGCAATCCTGTACGTAAAGAAATTGCAGAAATCCTCAGCCCAAAATGGCGTTATGACACCAGAGCGCAAGACAATCAGCCTTTAAATATTCTGATTGTGGGTGGGTCATTGGGTGCGCAAGCCTTAAATGAACGGTTGCCAGAAGCATTAAAAAAATTAGATATGCCGCTGAATGTGTTTCATCAATGTGGTCAAAAACAGCTCGATGAAACCACAGCACGTTATGTGGATGCACCCGCACATTTAACTGCGAAGGTCATGCCGTTTATTGAAGATATGGCAAAAGCCTATAGTGAAGCAGATTTAATCATTTGCCGTGCAGGGGCTTTGACCGTGACTGAGGTCGCGACCGCAGGTGTGGCGGCTGTTTTTGTACCGCTGCCGATTGCTGTAGATGATCACCAGACCGCCAATGCTAAATTTCTGGCAGATATTGGCGCGGCAAAGATTTGCCAACAATCTGCCATGACCCCAGAATATTTACATACTCTTTTGAGTGGATTGATGAATCGTCAGTTATTGTCTGAAATGGCAGTCAAGGCGCGTCAACACGCTCAACCTCAAGCGACTCAAACCGTCGCTGATCTTATTCAAGCTTTATAATTTCGAGTTCGCTATGTCACCATCAACACCAGCTGATCAAGCTAAAAAACTGATTAAAGTCCCTGAAATGCGCCGCATCAAACACATTCATTTTGTGGGCATTGGGGGTGCGGGCATGTGTGGCATCGCCGAAGTACTCAAAAATCAGGGCTATAAAGTTTCGGGTTCGGATATTAAAGTCTCAAATACCACAGCTCAATTAGAAGAAAAGGGTATTAAAGTTTATATCGGACATACGGCAGATAATATTCAAAATGCCAATGTCTTAGTGGTGTCTACCGCAATTGATCCTGAAAATCCAGAAGTGAAAGCGGCCATAGAAAGCCGAACTCCTGTAGTACGTCGCGCTGAAATGCTCGGCGAGTTGATGCGTTATCGTCATGGTATTGCGGTTGCAGGTACACATGGTAAAACCACAACCACCAGTTTACTGACGACGATGTTGGCTGAAGAAAATCTTGATCCGACTTATGTCATTGGCGGTTTGTTGAATCGTACAGGGGTGAATGCAGCTTTAGGTGCAAGTCGTTTTATTGTGGCTGAGGCAGATGAGTCAGATGCTTCGTTTTTATATTTAGAGCCAATGGCTGCGATTGTCACCAATATCGATGCCGACCATATGGACACTTATGGTGGCAGTTTTGACACGCTAAAAGATACTTTTGTGCAGTTTTTGCATAAATTGCCGTTTTATGGTTTGGCTGTGGTCTGTGGTGATGATGCCAATATTCAGGAAATTTTGCCGCGTATTGGTCGTCCAGTCTTGACCTATGGTTTTGGTGAAGATAATGATATTCGTGCGGTTGAAGTCGAACAGGATGGTATGCGCTCACATTTTACCGTGCTTCGTAAAGACCGTGAGCCATTACGTTTAACGATTAATCAGCCGGGTTTACACAATGTCTTAAATGCGCTTGCGGCGATTGGTGTAGCAACCGATGAAGGTGTATCGGATGCTGCCATTAGTCGTGCGCTAGAAGGCTTTAGTGGCGTGGGGCGTCGTTTTCAGGTTCAGGGTGAATTTGAACTGGGCGAAGGTAATGTCAAACTGGTGGATGATTATGGACATCATCCTAAAGAAGTGGAAGCGACCATTAAAGCCGCGCGTCAAAGTCATCCAGATCGCCGTTTGGTGATGATGTTTCAGCCGCATCGCTTTAGCCGTACCCGTGACTGTTTTGATGATTTTGTTGATGTGTTATCGCAAGTGGATCAACTGTTATTGCTCGAAGTTTATCCTGCGGGCGAAAAGCCGATCGTGGGGGCGGATAGTCGCTCACTGGCACGGAGTATTCGTTTACGCGGTGAAGTTGAACCGATTTTGGTTGATCCCGTAGAAGGTAACCTGCAAAACGTGATACAAAAAGTGTTACAACCGAATGACTTGTTATTAACACAGGGTGCAGGTAACGTGGGAGCAATTTCAGTCGAACTGGCTCAGCATCATTTGTATTTAAAATAATGCAGTTCACCCTTTTCAATATTGTGCTTTAAAAGTTTAAGGATATAAACGTGTCAAATGCTTCAAAATTCGGCAAAGTTGCCGTGTTGTTCGGTGGGAAATCGGCTGAACGTGAGGTCTCTTTAGATAGTGGCAACGCGGTACTTGAAGCCTTGTTACGTTCAGGTGTACAAGCAGAAGCATTTGACCCTAAACATCGTAGTGTCACTGAGTTAGTGAATTATGATCGTGCTTTCATCGTGTTGCATGGTCGTGGCGGTGAAGATGGTCAAATTCAGGGAACACTGGAATGGTTAGATGTGCCCTATACTGGCACAGGCGTTCAGGGTTCAGCCATTGGCATGGATAAAATCAAAACCAAGCAAATCTGGCAAGGCACTGATTTACCGACAGCCCCGTATCGCATTATCAGCAAAGACTCCAATATTGATGAGATTGTAGATAGCTTGGGATTACCGGTAATTATCAAGCCAGTCCACGAAGGGTCAAGTATTGGTATGAGCAAGGTCGAGAAAAAAGAAGACTTTGCTCAGGCGATTGCCAAAGCCACTGAACATGATGCGATTGTGATGGCTGAAAAATGGATTACGGGGTGTGAATACACCATTGTGGTATTAAATGGTGAGGCGTTACCTGTGATTCGTCTGGAACCCCCAAAAGATGTGGCATTTTACGATTATGATGCCAAATACCAACGCAATGATGTGCAATATGGTATTCCCTCAGGTCTGAGCGAGTCAGACGAAAAGCAACTGCAACAACTCACCTTACGTGCCTTTCAGGCGGTAGGTGCAAGTGGTTGGGGGCGTGTCGATGCTATGCAGGATCAACAAGGTAATTTCTGGTTATTAGAAATTAATACTGTTCCGGGAATGACCAGTCACTCATTGGTGCCTAAAGCCGCCAAAGCGGTGGGGGTTGGGTTTGATGAGTTATGTGTTGCGATTTTAGAACAAACGCTTCAAGGTACGGCTCACTAACTTATGGCTCAACTTCCAGCATCCATGCGCCGTCGTCGTGCGGCCATTACTTCCATCCACGAAAAACCGCCTTCGCCTAAGCAAAAGTTAGTCAATGCGGGTGGGTGGTTATTGTTGCTGGTCGCATTTGTGGTGCTCGGTTTAGGCATTTTTGGCTTGTATAAGGTCATTACCGATGCGCGGATTGCTGAATTAAGTATCGTCGGTACTCAGTCGACAACAGAACAACAACAACTCATTCAACACATTCAGCCTATTGTTAAAGATAATTACTTTACTTCGGATCTTGAGCAAGTCCGAGATAAAGCGCTTGAGATCTCATGGGTAGATCGTGTGGTTGTATCACGTGCTTGGCCTAATAGTATTCGAGTCCGTGTATTGCCACGTCATGCGATTGCGCGTTGGGGCACTGGACGATTGTTGAGTGATGGCGGGGATGTGTTTAGCGAAGCAGATCCACAAAATCATCCAAATTTGCCGATGTTGCATGGTCCGCTCAGTCAATCCAAAGCCATGATGCGTCGTTATAACGAAATTAACCAGTTATTTCATCCGGTCAATCTAAGGTTAAAAGAGTTATATTTAACTGAACGAATGACTTGGTTTATGCAGTTTGATTCAGGTTTAAGGGTCATTGTGGATCAGGATCAAACCATGAGTAAGTTGCAGCGCCTGAGTCATCTTGCGCAAACTGACCTAAAACCCGTATGGCCTAAAATCTCTGCCATTGATTTGCGATACCGAAATGGATTATCACTACAATGGAAGAACGCTATACCACCCAAAATTGTCAATGGTCAGTTTGTTGTAACCAATGATGACACAAATGTTGCAGGTGGAATAACCACGAAGCCATAATATGTGGTTTTAAAATAACAGGCATTTTTGCCCATACTAAACAACGAACAAGTGGTAGTGAGTAATGAGTGAAGCTGTTCCCTCGATTGTTGCGATTGATATTGGGACACATAAAGTTTCAGTTTTAATTGGTAGAGTTCACGCACCGGATAATATTCAGGTCATCGGGATGGCAAACGCGCCGAACCGAGGTATGAATAAAGGAAAAATTGTTAGCTTGGATAAGGTGATTGCTGCAATTAAAAATGCCGTTGCCGAAGCAGAAAATATGGCGGAATGTCGTGTACATACTGCATGGGTATCGATTCCAAGTACAGAATTACAGAGTTTTTATGCCTCAGGTCGCACTCCCATTGCCAAAGCTGACCATACGATCAGTACCAATGAAGTGGTGCGCGCATTAGAATTGGCTAAAGCCAGTCATGTGACGCCAGATTATTATCTGGCCAGTGCCGTGCCGTTGGGTTTTGAACTGGATGATGAACCTGAATGGGTACAAAACCCGATTAATATGTCAGCGCATAGTATGACGGGACATTATCAACTGATGATGATGCCGATTAGTACCATGCAAAATCTGGATCGTGCCATGAAAGGCGCCAATATTGGTGTCGAAAAAATGGTGGTATCTAGTCTGGCAACTGCGGAAGCCAGTTTACTCAAAGACGAAAAAGAATATGGCGTCTGCTTGCTGGATATTGGAGCAGGAACCACCAATATTGCGGTCTATCTGGATGGTCGTCTGGCTTTGGCTCGAACATTACAGCGCGGTGGAGAAAATGTGACACGTGATATCGCTGCCGTGTTACAAACGACGACTGAAGAAGCAGAACGTATTAAGATTTTACATGGCTGCGTCGATTTGAGTGTGGTCAAACCTGATCATATGATTCAGGTACAGGCCATTGATGGGCCGCAAACCATTAGTCGCATAGAGCTTGCTGAAATCATTATTGCACGGTATGAAGAGATTTTTACCCAGATACGTGAAGAGCTTGAACGTACAGGCGCGCTGAGTGGTTTATATCATGGTGTCGTTCTGACTGGTGACGCCTGTCAAATCGAAGGTATGGTGAGTCTGGCACGACGTATGCTTGGTGTTTCTGCACATTTGGGCAATCCACCTTTACAGGTGTATGCTGATGATCAACATCAAGCCGCATTACGCCGCTCAATGTATGCAACAGCAGCGGGGCTTTTGCTTTTTAGCCAAAGCGAATTGCAAGATGCAGTTGAAGAAGCAGATGAAGTCAATGACCGCACATTTGTGGATCGTGTAGTCAATGGCTGGAATACTTTGAATAGCAAGTTAAAAGCTATTTTTTAAGATGTATATATTTATTGGGAATATTGTTTGGAAGTTGTAAGAGAAAATTGTCATACTTGACAAGGGAAGTATTGCACAGCATTCTAAAATCTATTGTTTTTTGAAGTATTAAGGCAGTATACGGGCTGAAGTGACTGCCACTTATTGAAATTAGGAACCTTAAAGGTCATGGCATCATTTGAATTTATAGAAGATGAACTAAGCGATAGTAACGGACAAGCCCGTTTCACTGTATTTGGTGTTGGTGGTGGTGGTGGTAATGCCGTACAGCACATGGTGCAATCCGACATTAAGGGCGTAAAGTTTGTCTGTGCCAATACAGATAAGCAAGCGCTGGATAGCATGAATGCACCGTTTAAAATTCAGTTAGGTGAACAAAGCACCCGTGGCTTGGGTGCAGGTGCCAATCCTGAAGTGGGTCAAATTGCGGCTGAAGAAAGCCGTGAAGTGATTCGCCAACATCTTGAAGGCACCGACATGGTGTTTGTGACTGCGGGAATGGGCGGTGGTACAGGTACAGGTGCTGCGCCAGTGGTTGCTGAAGTGGCTAAAGAAATGGGCATCCTAACCGTGGGTGTCGTGACTACACCTTTTAATTTTGAAGGTCGTCGTCGTCAACGTTCTGCTGAAAAAGGCATTGATGCACTAGAGTCTCATGTTGACTCACTCATCATTATTCCAAACCAGCGTTTGCTGAGTGTGTATGGCGACATCTCAATGAAAGATGCCTACAAAAAAGCAGATGATGTGTTATTAAATGCGGTTCGTAGTATCTTTGATTTAGTTGTGAATCGTGGTCACATCAACCTCGACTTCGCGGATTTGAAAACTGCGATGAGTACTCGTGGTTATGCCATGATGGGTGCTGGTTTGGGTCGTGGTGAAGATCGTGCCCGTCAGGCAGCAGAACAGGCAATCCGTAGTCCATTGCTGGATAATGTGAATATTATTAATGCCAAAGGCGTGTTGATTAATATCACAGGTGGTGATGATATTACCTTACGTGAAACTGAAATTATTACCGATGTTGTCAATCAAATTGTGGATCTGGACGAAGGTGAAATTTTCTACGGTACAGTATTTGATCCTGATGCACGTGATGAACTTCGTGTCACTGTGATTGCAACAGGTTTAACCCGTAATGCATCTGATGCAGAACAACAGCCAAGAAAACGTTCAGGTGTTGGACACGTCCAAGTACCAAGTTCGCATCCAACCGATGAAGATGATGTTCCTGCGATCAATAAACGTCAAAATACTGAAGCGCCAGCAGCAACTACTGCGGGTGCAGCGCCACGCTCATCTCCGATGAGCATTCAGGACTATCTAAAAAATCAACAGCGCAAGTAATAAAATCAAACATTTAAAAGGAGGCAGTGTATTTACACTGCCTTTTTTGTTTTTTATCAATAGCTAAATGTGCTAACGTATAGCGGTTTTAAATTGAAGTTAGAGTAGCATGTTGAAACAACGTACCCTCAAACGTGTGGTGAAAGCCAGTGGAATTGGTCTCCATAGTGGTCAAAAAGTGATGATCAATTTTCTGCCGCATGTTATTGATGGGGGAATCGTGTTTCGTCGCATTGATTTAAATCCACCTGTGGATATTCAGGCCAATGCTTTACTGATTCAGGAAGCTTTTATGTGCTCTAATCTGGTTCAGGATGACATCAAGGTGGGCACGATTGAACATGTGATGAGTGCAATCGCAGGTTTGGGGATCGATAATCTAATCATTGAAGTATCAGCTTCTGAAGTTCCGATTATGGATGGTAGCGCAGGCCCATTTATTTATCTGCTGATGCAAGGCGAACTCGTCGAGCAAAATGCACCGAAAAAATTTATTAAAATTTTAAAGCCTATTGAAGCATTAATTGATGATAAACGTGCCAAATTTAGTCCGCACGAAGGCTTCCAACTAAATTTTACCATTGATTTTGATCATCCTGCCTTTGCCAAAGAATATCAATCTGCCACCATCGACTTTTCCACTGAAACCTTTGTGTATGAAGTCAGTGAGGCGCGTACTTTCGGATTTATGAAAGATCTGGATTATCTAAAAGCCAATAATTTAGCGTTAGGTGCAAGTCTGGATAACGCGATTGGGGTGGATGATACGGGTGTCGTGAATGAAGAGGGTTTGCGTTTTTCAGATGAATTTGTCCGTCATAAAATTTTGGATGCAGTTGGTGATTTATATTTAATGGGACATCAAATTATTGCCAAATTTGATGGTTATAAATCAGGTCATGCACTCAACAATCAATTATTACGCAATGTTCAAAGTGATCCAGATAATTACGAAATTGTAACATTTGATAACGAAATAGACTGCCCGATTCCTTATGTAAGTGTGAGCTAAGTCATTGTCTTAGTGGGGTATGTTATATTGTAACTTTGAATTGTGTTAAGTGTGTCACAATATTAATCAATGACAGTTTTATATTTTGAAATGGTTGTTACTTTTTATTGCTTGCCAAACGTAACAAAGCTTGGCTAAGCTTAGGGTCGTTCACTAATCCAGCAGCACTTCGTAACATTTCTTGGGTGTCTGGTGATAAAGAAGTGACTTCAGTTACATGACTTTGATGCTGATTTTGAGATGCATTTCTTAAACGAAGCTGAAGTTTCTGTAAATCCTGTAGTCCTTCGATCTGAGTGAGCTTAGAAATGTATTGTGTTTGAAGATATCCGAGCTGACTGATCATGGCCTGATTTTCGCCTGTAATCGTCAAAACACCATACTGATAACAGACCACCTGCCATTTTTCTGGTTGCGGCAGTAGGGGCTGAATAAGTTTCGTAAGTCTTTGCCATTGTGCGACTTGCGTTGTAAGAAACGTTAGGTTTCCTGTTTTTATGTGTTTTCTTGTTTGTTGAAACACGTTTTTAGGATCAGTCATCGGGATAGAGTTTTCCTCATCAGATTACGGTCATCTTAAACGTTCATTTCAATAGATATCAAGGACGAGATCACGCAAGAAACTTTTTAAGAACAGTTCAAGAGGTTTTTATGCATTCGAGACGTATACTACTTGCTTTTTCACTGGCAGCTTCTGCTGCATCAGTTGCTTTCGCAGATTATCAAACACTGAATAGCCAAGATGCACCAGACCGCTTAGAAGCATTGTCTCGTACACTCTCGCAAGGCGCTTACACTCATCCTGATGATCTTGATCTTCCAGCATCAGCCAAAGTATCGGTGACGCTACGCGAGAAAACAGTTGAATTAAATAACGAATCTCTTGAAAAGAAATATGGGAAAACTGGTAACTCAGCTAGATTCTCAGCTTCAAGTAACAATCCCTATTCTTCATGGTTGATCAAACACCCATTACCTGAGATGACTCGTATTTCATCTGAATACGGTATGCGTACGTTGATGGGCACAACACGTGGACACTCTGGTATTGATTTAGCTGCGCCAAGTGGTACGCCTATTTATGCAACAGGTCCTGGTATCGTGACTAAAGCGGGTTGGGGCACAGGTTATGGTCAATACGTTGAAGTCAATCATGGGAACGGTTATTTGACTCGTTATGCTCACGCATCACGCATCATGGTGCGTGCAGGTGATCAAGTTCAAGCAGGTGAGCATATTGCCAATGTCGGTTGTACTGGACGTTGTACAGGTCCTCATCTACATTTTGAAGTGGTACGTGATGGAGAGCGTAAGAATCCATCTAGTTACCTCGCCTTGCTTCCATAATAGCTTTATTGGTCATGCTCACTCCGTGCAATATTTCTATTATTTAAGTTAGCATTAGATTTAAAATATTGTGTATAAAAAATCGCCTATATTGGCGATTTTTTGTTATTTTGAGTAATGAAAAGTCAACAACTATTTATTATCTAAATAATGCTGTCAATCTGTATTCACTGGCATGGCTAACTTGCGCCACCCCAAATATGATAAAAATATGGACTAACCGTAGACTAAGGAAAAGGTGAGTTATGGCGTTTTATGGTGATTCCGACGCACAAGAAACCCAAGAATGGCAAGATGCTTTCGATTCCGTTTTGCAGCATATGGGTACAGAACGTGCTGCTTTTTTACTCGAAAAGCTCTATCAACGCGCAATTGCGAAGCATGTGCCTATTCAGCGCCTAAATACTCCTTACTTAAATACCATTTCAGTAGAAGAACAACCTGCCATGCCAGGCGATCAGGATATGGAGCGTCGTATTCGTGCCCTTATTCGCTGGAATGCATTGGCAATGGTATTGCGCGCCAATAAAACTGGTGATGATCTGGGTGGTCACTTGGCCAGTTTTGCATCTTCAGCCACCTTGTATGATGTAGGCTTTAACCATTTTTTCCGTGCCAATAGTGATAGTTTTGGCGGCGACATGATTTATTACCAAGGTCACTGTGCACCTGGTATTTATGCCCGTTCTTTTCTTGAAGGTCGTTTGACTGAAGAACAATTGAGTAACTTCCGCCGTGAAGTGAATGGCAATGGTTTATCTAGCTATCCGCATCCCTATTTGATGCCTGACTATTGGCAGTTCCCAACCGTATCGATGGGTCTGGGACCGATCATGTCGATTTATCAGGCCCATATTCAAAAATATCTGATGAACCGTGGCTTAATTAAAGAAGAAAACCGTAAAGTCTGGGCGTATCTCGGTGATGGTGAAATGGATGAGCCTGAAAGTACAGGTGCCATTTCACTGGCAGGTCGTGAAAAGTTAGATAACTTGATCTGGGTGGTGAATTGTAATTTACAGCGTCTAGATGGCCCTGTGCGTGGTAATGGTAAAATCATTCAGGAACTGGAATCCTTATTCCGTGGCGCAGGCTGGCGTGTGATTAAAGTGGTCTGGGGGCGTCATTGGGATCCGTTATTAGCCAATGACAAATCAGGCGCATTAAAAGCCGTGATGGAAGAAGCTGTTGATGGTGATTATCAGCGTTATCAGGTCAAGGGTGGAGCGTATACACGAGCACACTTCTTTGGTAAATATCCTGAAGCTGAAGAGTTGGTGAAAAACTTAAGCGATGAAGATATTGATAATCTGAATCGTGGTGGTCATGACCCGTATAAAGTCTATGCAGCCTATGCTGAAGCCATGAAGAGTACAGGTCAACCAACCGTAATCTTGGCGAAAACCGTAAAAGGTTATGGCTTGTCGGATGAGATCGAAGCCGTCAACAAGACCCATCAGATCAAAAAAATGCACGTTGATTCACTCAAATATGTACGTGATCGCTTCAATCTGCCATTTACCAATGAGCAACTTGAAGAATTGCCGTTATACCGTCCAGCAGAAAACTCGCCAGAGCTTAAATATATGAAGGCGCGTCGTGAAGCATTAGGGGGTTATCTGCCGGCACGTCGTAAAGAAAGTGAAGCGTTAGCCATTCCAGATATTTCAATTTTCGATAGCGTACTCAGCGGTAGTAACGGAAAAGAACAATCGACCACCATGGTGATGGTGCGTTTGATTGCGGCGTTGTTGAAAGAAAAAGCCATTAAAGACCGTGTCGTTCCAATTGTACCTGATGAAGCACGTACTTTTGGTCTGGAAGGCATGTTCCGTCAATTAGGTATTTATGCTGCGCATGGCCAGAAATATACGCCTGAAGACAATGAACAGCTCATGAACTATCGTGAAGCGAAAGACGGTCACATGTTGCAAGAAGGGATCAATGAAGCGGGTGCCATGAGTGCTTGGGCAGCTTTGGGGACCAGTTATTCGACCAATAACTTGCCAATGATCCCAATGTATATGTATTACTCGATGTTTGGGTTCCAGCGTATCGGCGATATTGCATGGGCAGCAGGCGATGCACAGGCACAAGGTTTCTTGCTCGGTGCAACAGCAGGTCGTACAACTTTGAACGGCGAAGGTTTACAGCATCAGGATGGTCATTCACATATTCTCGCCAGTACCATTCCAAACTGCGTAGCATATGATCCTTGCTTTGGTTATGAGTTGGCTGTGGTGGTGCATGATGGTTTACAGCGTATGTATGTCAATCAGGAACGAGTGTTTTATTACCTCACAGTCATGAATGAAAACTACGAACATCCAGAAATGCCAGTAGGTGCTGAAGAAGGCATCAAGCGTGGGATGTACTTGTTTGAAAAAGATGACAAGGCCACCGTGCAGCTCCTTGGTTCGGGTGTGATTCTGCGTGAAGTGATTAAAGCAGCCAAGATCTTGCGTGAAGAATATCAGATTCATTCCAATATCTGGAGTGTCACCAGCTTTAACGAATTAGCTCGTGATGGTATGGCGTGTGATGAATACAACCGCTTGCATCCACTGACTGAAGTCACCAAAGAATCTTGGGTGTCTCAGCAGTTGCGTGGTACAGATGGTATTGTGGTATCAGCGACCGATCATATGCGCGCCTATAGCGAACAAATTCGTGCTTATCTGCCAGATAACCGTCCTTATGTGACTTTGGGTACAGATGGTTATGGTCGTTCAGATACACGGGGTAATTTGCGTAGTTACTTTGGCGTTGATGCAGCACACATTGTGGTTGCCACATTGAAAAAACTGGCAGATGAAGGTGAAGTTGAAAACCGTTTGGTGAAAGACGCCATTTCAAGCTTTGAATTGGAAACGGACCGTCCTGTCGCATGGGCACCTCAGGCACATCCTGAAGTTCAGCCTGTTGCAGCTTACCAAGAACAATCAGGTGAGGGGAACTAAGACATGCAAGTGAAAACACCTGATATTGGCGTAGAAAAAGCAACGGTTGCCGAGATTTTAGTCAAGGTTGGCGACCAGATTTCTGAAAATGACAGTCTGATTTTACTTGAATCAGATAAGGCATCTGTTGAGGTTCCAAGCACAGCTTCTGGTGTGGTCAAAAGTATTTTGGTCAATCAGGGTGACGAGGTAACTGAAGGCACTGCTCTCATTGAATTAGAAAGTGGCACGAGTCAAAGTAGTGAGGCTGCATCCAAAGAACAGGCGCCTGTTCAAGCAGAGGCAACTTCTAAATCGACGACAACTGAAACCCCAGAGCAAGCAGCAACGCAACCGACGGCTTCCACTGCATCTGGTGCAACCACTGTGGTTGAGGTACAAGTGCCAGATATTGGTGTAGAAAAGGCCACAGTTGCGGAACTCTTAGTTAAAGTGGGCGATGAAATTTCAGAAAATGACAGTCTGATTTTGCTTGAGTCCGACAAAGCATCGGTTGAAGTGCCAAGCCCTGTTTCTGGAACCGTTGAAAGTGTTGCAGTGAAAGAGGGTGACAGTGTTAAAGAAGGTGTGCTTTTACTTAAAGTGAAAACACAAGCTGCAAGTGAAGAGACAACTGAACAAACAGCTACGGCAAATGAAAATACCGTAGCGCAACCTGCCGAGACCACTTCAACAACTGTTGAAGATGAAAAGGATGCACAGGAAACGGTTAGCTCAGGTGAACAGGAAATTAACGTACCTGATTTGGGTGTTGATAAAGCCACGGTATCTGAAATTTTAGTACAAGTGGGCGATCATGTAGACGCACAACAAAGTTTGTGTGTGGTTGAATCTGATAAAGCTTCAGTCGAAGTGCCTAGTAGTGTCGCGGGTGTGGTTAAAGCGATTCATGTCAGTGTTGGACAACAGGTTAAACAGGGCATTGCGCTGGCAACAATTGAAGGTGAAGCAAAATCAGCGCCTAAAGTCAAAGCTCAAGCTGCTGCACCTGCTGCCCAAACGAGTTCAGTCAAAACCCAAAGTGTTACAAAACCTGCCGAACAACCAAAGGTTGCTGCGGTTGATTCGGCAAGCAAGCTGAGTCAGGCACAAGAAGCTGAAAATGCTAAAGTCTATGCAGGACCTGCGGTGCGTAAGCTTGCACGTGAGCTGGGTGTAATTTTGGCACAGGTCAAAGCATCTGGTGAGCATGGGCGTTTGATGAAAGAAGACATCTATGCTCATGTGAAACAGCGTATGACGGCTCCTGCGTCAACGGCAACGACTTCTGCGGCACCTGTTGCTTCTGGATTACCAGCATTGCCAGATTTTACTGCTTTTGGCGGCGGTGAAATCAAAACCATGACGCGTTTACAACAAGTATCTGTGCCACAATTGTCACTCAACAATTTCATTCCGCAAGTGACTCAGTTTGACTTGGCAGATATTACCGAGCTTGAAGCATGGCGTGGTGAGTTAAAAGATGGCTTTAAAAAGCAAGGCGTGAGTCTGACAATTTTAGCGTTTATTGCGAAAGCAGTTGCGCATTTGCTGAAAGAAGAGCCTTACTTTGCTGGACACTTGGCTGATGATCAAAAATCAGTTTTGCTCCGCAATGAAATTCATATGGGGATTGCAGTCGCGACACCTGATGGTTTAACGGTACCTGTGCTGCGTAACCCAGATCAGAAATCGATTAAGCAAATAGCTGTTGAATTAGGTGAACTCAGTCAAAAAGCACGCGATAAGAAATTATCACCGAAAGACTTACAAGGCGCTAACTTCACCATTACCAGTTTAGGTTCAATTGGTGGAACGGCATTTACGCCATTGGTGAACTGGCCACAAGTCGCGATTTTGGGTATTTCACCTGCAACCATGCAGCCTGTATGGAATGGTAAAGACTTCGATCCGCGCTTAATGCTGCCATTGTCGTTGTCTTATGATCATCGCGTCATCAATGGCGCAGATGCTGCACGTTTTACCCATAAGTTGACCAAGTTGCTCAAAGATATTCGCACACTGTTGATTTAAAATCTGTATTGAAAAAGACCTCGCTTTGGCGAGGTTTTTTTATGTTTAGGTCATTTGAACGATCGATATGGTTTTCGATTTTTATTTACATGAGATCAGTAAATAAACATTTTTTTAGTATGTTTAATACAGGATTGATCTAAACATTACACAGGGATGCACTAACATAAATGATGAAAAGTGACGCAATGAGATGCAATTAAAAAAACACCTTTAAAACAGTCTAGGAGTAAAGTAATGACAAACCAGAATGATCAAAAAAATTTAGAAGTAGATTCTGATCGTTTGCAAAGCAACAAGATTAAAGCCAACGATTTAGATGTCAATATTTTGGAAAATGATGAATTTTCATCACAGCAACTTGAAGGTTTAACCGATAGTGCTGAACTAGATGAGGAATTTAAGCAGGAGAAAAAAATGAAATCAAACCAAGATTCTAATCAATCAAGTGAACAAACGGATACTGGTCAGGATGACAGTCAGGGCAATCAAGCGATACGTGAAGCTGTGGAAAAAATTGATGCAGAGCAGTTAGAGGAAAATTTAAAAGATCGTCATCCAGAGCATCCTAGTCCAAATCCTGCTCCATTTATATCGCGAGATGAGGAGAAATAGATCGAATCAAGTCAAAAAATTTGATTTTGTATTCAAAAGATGATTTGTGCCGTATTAAAAATCTACTCAAAATAATATGAATTATTTTCTTAATTTGATATGATAAGGCTACTTCATTGGGGAGTAGCCTCCAGTTACGCAAAGTAATTGGGTGATGATCAACATAATTGTTCCACCGAACATGGTCATCATAGCTTGAACGTTTGCGCGTTCTTTAGTTGGCAAGACCTTTGATTTATCGTTCTGCACTTTTGGCTAGCAGGGGCGATAGGTCATAGGTATATATGCTAGCCAGAGAACAGATATGCAAGAATTCCTGATTTCGACTTCTGTTGTTGCCCTTGCTGAAATGGGCGACAAAACCCAGCTTCTCGCGCTTTTACTCGCTGCCCGGTTCCGCAAACCTGTTCCTATTCTGATTGCAATTTTGTTGGCAACGACCATCAACCACGGTTTATCTGCGGTGTTGGGTCAATGGCTCACCACAGTCTTAAACCCAACGGTGATGGTGTGGGTGTTGGCGATTGGTTTTATTGGAATGGCACTCTGGATGTTAATTCCAGATAAACTGGATGATGAAACCGATAGTATTAATAAATGGCAACGTTTTGGTGTGTTTGGCGCCACTTTTATCTTATTTTTTCTGGCTGAAATTGGAGATAAAACACAAATTGCGACAGTCGCTTTAGCCGCCCGTTTCGATAGCGTATTTTGGGTGATGCTGGGTACGACCGTGGGCATGATGATTGCCAATGCACCAGCCGTATTTATAGGCAACAAAATGGCAGATCGTTTGCCAATCTCGCTGATTCATAAAATTGGTGCTGCGATTTTTCTGATCGTCGGTATTTCAACCTTGGTTCAGCATTATTTCTTTTAAAACAAATATAAATGATCAAGCATCTGTTCGCAGGTGCTTTTTTATGCCTAATTCCCAGTCGTAAACAAGTCATAATTTTATCGCAATTAGAATCCCATTGTTTTATTATGGAATTAAACTAAAATTTATCTTAATTGGGGAATTGGGGTATGACATTTGAACATACAACTTCACAAGTGTTATTTGATCGTGATGGGCATCGATGTATTCGCTTTAGTAGCTTAGTCAAAGGTGAAGGGGTACAGGCAAATCAATTTTTGATTATTGATCAACAACGCGCCGCTGTCTTGGATCCTGGTGGCGATTTGACCTATATGCCATTAACCATGGAACTGAATAAATATACCCGTCTGGAAAATCTGGACTATGTCATGGCCTCGCATCAGGATCCAGATATTATTACCTCTATGCCTCGTTGGTTGGTCTATACGAATGCCAAAGTGGTGGCTTCAAAACTTTGGGCACGATTTTTACCGCATTTAAGTTCAACGTTTATGAGTGAACGGATGAAAGGGCACTGGCTAGATCGGCTGATTGAATTGCCTGATGAGGGGCAAGTGTTGCCTTTGGGGAATAGTCATATTGTGGTGGTGCCAGGACATTTTTTACATTCTGTGGGTAACTTCCAGTTTTATGATCCGATCTCGAAAATTCTATTTTCAGGTGATATGGGGGCTTCGATGGTGGAGGATGCTGCAAAACCGATAGAAAATTTTGCTGAACATATTCCAAACATGAAAGGCTTTCATCAGCGTTATATGTGTTCTAATCGCGTCATTCGCTTATGGGTCAATATGGTTCGTCAGATGGATGTCGAAATGATCGTGCCTCAACATGGAACAGCGTTTGTTGGAAAGGCACAGGTTCATGCGTTTTTGGACTGGATAGAGGACTTACCCTGTGGGATTGATCTTATGGATCAGACCAATTTTGCATATCCTGTTAAATGATCAATTCATAACAGATTTTGATAGTGACTCTGTTTTAAAATAGCAGTAAGGTTAAGCGATCTTATTGTTATTTTACTTTTTACAATAATAAAGGAAAACAGAATGACACTATTGAATGAGCGACAAAGCCAGATCGCCAGCTATATCATTATGACTGTTGCATTACTCATTCTGATTCCATTACATCTATTGGTGGCTTTTTTATCAGGTTTCTTGGTTTATGCGCTTCTCACCAAACTAAGTCCGTATGCTGAAAAGTTTTCCAGTGGCAAATATGGGCGAATTATTGCAGTAGCCATTTTTAATATCGTGGTGATCAGTATTTTGGTATTTCTGGTTTTTGGTTCTATTGCGTATGTAGTGCATGATCTGAAAGACGGTGGACTGGTCACCATGAGCCGAAATCTGGACACTCTACTTGAACGCTTTCAACAGGAGTTTGGTCAATATTTCTCAGGTTATATTCCTGAAAGTCTGGATGATATGAAGCAGTACGCCTTTGAGTGGCTGAAAAATCATGTGGAGACCTTACAACATGCAGGCACAGATGCCTTACATGCTTTTGTAACCATGATTATTGGGATGATTTTAGGGGCTTTGGTTTCTTTAAGTCCCATTGAAGACACTGAAAACGTACCTAGCTTTAAGCACCAATGTCTACAACGTTTAAACGTACTCTATACTGCTTTTAAAAATGTAGTGTTTGCTCAAATTAAAATTTCAATTGTGAATACTGTTTTGGCAGGTATATTTATTTTAGCGGTTTTACCATTACTCGGCATGCATTTACCTTTTGCCAAAACATTGGTGATTTTAACCTTTATTTTTGGACTGATTCCTGTTGTGGGAAATTTGATTTCAAATACATTGGTCATACTCTCTGCCATTAGTATTTCGTTTACGGCTGCCGCGATTGCCTTTATCTATTTGGTATCGATCCATAAGCTTGAATACTTTTTAAATGCCAAAATTATAGGCCAACGCATCAATGCCAATGCATGGGAACTCTTGATTGCAATGTTATTTTTTCAGGCGGTCTTTGGTCTGGCTGGTTTGATCGTTGCTCCTATTTATTATTCTTATTTTAAAAATGAAATGAAACAGGCGGGACTCATTTAGCACGAGTTTATTCAATTTAAACTCAAAACAAAGATGTCATAAAATTTCCCATAATAAAAAATGAAATTTAATGGCAAATTTGTTTATAATAGCGCACGGAAACTACCAGTGAGATTGTTATGCTGACCATCGTTCAAGAAGCGTTGACCTTCGATGATGTCTTATTACTCCCTGCCTACTCTACAGTTCTTCCAAAAGATGTCTCCTTAAAGACACGTTTGACCCGCGGTATTCAACTTAATATTCCTCTTGTTTCGGCTGCAATGGATACTGTGACTGAGTCACGTATGGCGATTGCTATGGCTCAAAACGGTGGTATTGGTATTTTGCATAAAAATATGGATATTGCCGCGCAAGCAGCAGAAGTACGTCGTGTCAAAAAGTTTGAAGCAGGCATGGTGAAAGACCCGATTACGGTGACCCCTGAAACGACAGTAGGTGAACTGATTGCCATTACACAGGCCCATAATATTAGTGGCGTACCTGTGGTCAAAGATGGCAAAGTGGTTGGGATTGTGACAGGGCGTGACACACGTTTTGAAACGAACTTAAATCAGCCAGTTAGCAATATCATGACTCCCCAAGACCGTTTAGTGACGGTGAAAGAGGGCGAATCTAAAGAAAATATTCAGGCGCTACTACAAAAGCATCGTATTGAAAAAGTATTGGTGGTGGATGACAGCCATGCCTTGAAAGGCTTGATCACGGTGACTGACTTCCGTAAAGCTGAACTGTATCCAAATGCATGTAAAGATGAATTAGGTCGTTTACGCGTGGGTGCTGCGGTAGGTACAGGTGCTGAAACTCCAGCACGTGTAGAAGCGCTAGTTGAAGCAGGTGCCGATGTGATCGTGGTGGATACTGCGCATGGTCATTCTGCGGGCGTGATTGAGCGTGTGCGTTGGGTGAAACAAAACTACCCACAAGTTCAGGTCATTGGTGGCAATATCGCAACAGGTGATGCGGCTTTGGCGTTGCTCGATGCAGGTGCGGATGCAGTAAAAGTCGGGATTGGACCAGGTTCGATCTGTACCACACGTATTGTTGCGGGTATCGGTGTTCCGCAGATTTCAGCGATTGATAATGTCGCTTCAGCACTGAAAGAACAAATTCCATTGATTGCTGATGGCGGTATTCGCTATTCAGGTGACTTGGCCAAAGCGATTGCGGCGGGTGCCAGCACGATTATGGTTGGTTCACTCATGGCAGGTACCGAAGAAGCACCGGGCGAAGTTGAATTTTTCCAAGGGCGTTACTATAAAGCGTATCGTGGTATGGGTTCATTAGGTGCAATGTCTGGCGCGACAGGTTCATCTGACCGTTATTTTCAGGATGCCAAAGCGGGTGTTGAAAAATTGGTACCAGAAGGCATCGAAGGTCGTGTTCCTTATAAAGGCCCAATGAGTGCGATTGTGCATCAAATGATGGGTGGTTTACGTTCATCGATGGGCTACACAGGTTCTGCCAATATTGAAGAGATGCGTCAGAATACCAAGTTTGTGAAAATTACCTCTGCGGGGATGCAAGAGTCACATGTACATGATGTGACCATTACCAAAGAAGCCCCGAATTATCGGGTGGGTTAATTTTCACCATCGCTACACATGAAAATGCCGTCAGTTCACTGACGGCATTTTTGTTTTGGTGTAAAGTAAACACAATGAAACAAAGGCTGTGATCGAGCAGTCCATAATAAGTGAGTAGAACATGAGTTATTTTGGAACAGATGGCATTCGTGGAAAATTTGGAGAAATGCCGATTACCCCTGAGTTTGCACTCAAACTAGGATTTGCCGCAGGTAAGGTTCTGGTACGCACCAATCCTAAAGCCAAACCATTGGTGGTATTAGGCAAAGATACACGACTGTCAGGATATATTCTGGAAGCAGCTTTACAGGCAGGTCTGAACGCGGCTGGGGTGTATGTGCACTTATTAGGGCCATTGCCAACGCCTGCCATTGCTCACTTAACGCGTGCTTTACACGCACACGCGGGGATTGTGATTTCCGCATCGCATAATCCTTACTATGATAATGGTATTAAGTTTTTTTCCAGTGAAGGCAAAAAATTACCTGATCATTTACAGGAACAAATCAATCAAGAATTAGAATATGACATCCAGATCGAAAATACCGCCAATCTGGGTAAGAGCGTTCGGGTTAAAGATGCCAATGGACGTTATATCGAATTTTGTAAATCGACTTTTCCCTATCATTTTGACTTGCGTAATTTAAAAATTGTGGTGGATTGTGCCAATGGTGCGGCTTATAGCGTCGGGCCAGCGGTGTTTCGTGAATTGGGCGCCAAAGTCGTGGCCTTATACAATGAACCAAATGGTCTAAATATCAATGAACATTGTGGTTCGACCCATCCAGAACAGTTACAAAAAGCAGTGCTAGAGCATCAAGCCGATCTTGGCATTGCTTTTGATGGCGATGCGGATCGCGTGATTATGGTGGATCAATTTGGTCATCAGGTCGATGGCGATCATATTTTGTATATTTTGGCGACTCAGGCCAACAACAAGCCTGCGGGTATTGTGGGAACAGTCATGAGCAATATGGCGCTGGAATTGGCGCTGGAAGCAGCGCAAGTGCCATTCGTTCGTGCCAAAGTGGGTGATCGCTATGTGCTGCAAGCGCTTGAGGAAAATAATTGGGTGATTGGTGGGGAACCATCTGGTCATATTTTAACTTTAGATAAAAGTACTACGGGCGATGCAATTATTGCGGCATTGCAAGTGCTGACCGTGATGGTTGAGCAGGAAAAAGCCCTACATGAATTGGTCGCTGACTTTAAACTCTTTCCACAAGTCTTGGTCAATGTTCGTCTTGATCAAATGATCGATCCGTATGCGGTACCTGCTTTGGTGGCAGAGTTTGAAAAAGCCGAAGCGCAACTGAAAGGACGTGGTCGCTTATTGATTCGTAAGTCAGGCACAGAACCTGTCATTCGAGTGATGGTCGAAGGTGATCAACAAGAAGAAGTGACAGCGCTTGCCAATCATTTGGCTGAAGCTGTGCGTTTTCACGCCACTGCTGCATGAAAGGGGAAATCATATGAGTGACCTGATTAAAGACCTGAGTGAATTACGTCTCAGCTATGAAAAAGGTGAGCTGTATGAAAATCAAGTCAGTCCAAATCCTCATGAGCAATTTTTACAGTGGTTTAATTACGCACTAGAAGCAAAAGTTCATGAACCGTATGCTATGTCGGTGGCAACTTGTAATGTTCAAGGTCGCCCACATGTGCGGACGCTGTTGCTGCGTGGTGCAACAGAAGCTGGTTATGATTTTTATACCAACTATGACAGCCAAAAAGGACAGGATTTAGCTGAAAATCCTTATGTCGAGCTGATGTTTTATTGGCATGATCTGGAGCGACAGATTCGGATTGGTGGTCGAGTTAATAAAATCCCTGAACTTGAAGCGATTGATTACTATCATAAGCGTCCACGTGATAGCCAGATTGCGGCACACATTAGTACGCCACAAAGTGGTGTCATTGAAAGTCGTGATGTGTTGGTGCAGCGTTTTAATCAGCTCCATGATCAGGTGGGTGACAAAGCTGAGTTACCTAAACCTGAGTTTTGGGGGGGATATCGCCTACAGCCTGATTATTATGAATTTTGGCAAGGTCGACCCAACCGTTTACATGACCGACTCAGTTATGCGAAAGTGGATGGTACATGGAAGTTACAGCGTTTAATGCCTTAAATGATCCGATTTCAAATTAAACAACGCCCTTTATTGACACGTCCTGAACAGTTTCAGGGTGTGCCGACTTTTATTGCTCA
>NZ_CP078523.1:1346773-1360540 GCF_019264745.1 Acinetobacter sp. Colony158
TAAATGATCCGATTTCAAATTAAACAACGCCCTTTATTGACACGTCCTGAACAGTTTCAGGGTGTGCCGACTTTTATTGCTGAAATTTTGGCACGTCGTGGGGTCAATTCAAGTGATGAACTTGATTTAAAACTCAAACATTTGCTTGCGCCGCAGTTGAAAGATCTGGACAAAGCGATTCAATTGATTGATCAGGCGATTGATCAGCAACAAAAGATCGTGATTGTCGGGGATTATGATGCAGATGGTGCCACCAGTACGGCATTAATGATCTTGGTACTGCGTGATATGGGCGCAAAAGTTGAATATCTCGTGCCTGACCGCTTTAAATATGGCTATGGCTTAACGCCTGCCATTGCAGAGTTGGCAGATCACACTTTTCAGCCAGATTTATTGATTACGGTAGACAATGGGATTTCCAGTCATGCAGGTGTTGAGCGTTGTCATGAATTAGGCATGCAGGTCATTATCACCGACCACCATCTAACCACCAAAGCTACGCCACAGGCTGAAGCCGTGGTCAATCCCAACCAACTAGGCTGTGAATTTCCAAGTAAGGCATTGGCGGGTGTCGGTGTGGCTTTTTATTTACTGGCAAATCTGGCGACTTACCGCAGCAAGCTGAATAAAAGCAGTTCTAAAATAAGCCAATATCTGGATTTGGTGGCACTCGGAACCTATGCAGATGTGGCGAGTCTGGATTATAACAACCGAATTTTAGTCGATGCAGGTCTAAAGCGGATTCAACAACAGCAATGTCGTCTAGGCATATTGGCTTTGCTAGAAATCGCGAAACGCGATGCAGCCAGTTTAAAAGCGCAGGATTTGGGTTTTGTCCTTGGCCCACGCATCAATGCCGCTGGACGCATGGACAGTATGAATATCGGCATTGAATGTTTATTGGCAGATGATTATGCCAAAGCTTATCAGATTGCAGTACAACTGAATCAGCTTAATGTTGAACGCCGCCAAGTCGAAACCAGTATGAAGCAACAGGCTCTCAGTTATCTGGAGCAGCTTCAACTGGAGACAGAGAGCATTCCTTCTGCCTTAGTCTTATTCGAACAAAGTTGGCATCAGGGGGTGATTGGGATTGTGGCGGGTCGTTTAAAAGAACAATTTCACCGTCCGAGTATTGTCTTTGCGCCAGATGAAGATGGGCAGCATATTAAGGGATCGGCACGTTCTATTGATGGTATTCATATCCGTGATGCAATTGAACGTGTGGCGGAGCGCCATCCAGAGTTAATTAGTCATTTTGGTGGTCATGCTGCGGCAGCGGGTTTAACTTTGCATAAAGATCATTTTCAGGCATTTAAACAACATTTCACCGATTTGCTGGCGGATATGGATCAGGAGTTATTTCAGGCGACCCTATGGACAGATGGCCGTTTACCTCATGATGCTTTTCATTTGGAAATGTTGAACCAAATTGAGCAGCTTGGGCCGTGGGGACATAAATTTCCCTTACCTCAGTTTGAAGGTGAGTTTCAGGTACTAGACTATCGCTGGCTCAAAGAGAGTCATTTGAAGCTTAAACTGGCTTTGGATCATGGTGCAACAGTGGATGCTATTGCCTTTAATGCAAAAGATAAATTTGAATTCAATCCAATGAAAGAAAGTGTGCGGCTGGTGTATGAACTGGAGCGCAATCAATTTAATGGTTCGGTCAGCTTACAGCTACGGATTATTTATTTAGAACAATAATTGAATTTAGAAAACAACATAAAAGTAGGCTAAATAACGAACTTGCTTTTATTTTGCCCTTTTTATGTGAAATGAAAGCGTTCTTATTTATTCAATAGCGTGATCTGAGCTGTTTTCATCTTGAGGAAATATTTCCTCAATTGTTAATTTAAACTGTCTTGATAATTTGAATGCCAGAGACAGACTCGGGTCATAACGGCCTTTTTCAATGGCATTAATCGTTTGGCGAGACACACCCAGCAAAACAGCCAAATCATTTTGCGATAATCCTTGATTTTTGCGTAGTGTAGGAAGCTTATTTCTCATCGATTGTAATACCAAGAACCTATAATTGTACTCATTGACCAAAAGGTTCCCATCATAGGCCAGACAATAAACATGGTCAGTTTGGGAAATCCAATATTTTCCAAAAAGCCGTAGCTAAAAGTAAGGAATGCGGTGCCGAGGAAACTAATGGCGAGTGCTTGTAATTGAATTTTACGCTGTAATTCATCAAAACGAATAAATTGACGAATAATAACCCAGATCACCAGTATAACGGGAAGCACGGGAAGTAAAGAAACCAAGACTTTTAACGATTGATTTTCAATATGAGTAAGTGCTTTTAATGAAATAATTAAGATCACCACATAAAATGTAATGGCTAAAACTAATTCCAGAACAGCACGAGATTTATTCATTGGATACCTATGTAAAGTTTACTTTACATTAAGAGTATTCGTAATTTATAAAAATGTAAAGTTTTCTTTACATTTTGGAGGTGTAAACGTTTACTAAAATAAAAATTAAATAAAAGATGGGGGACAATGCTGACTGAAATAAATAAGTTATATTCATTAAATTTTAAAATAAAAAAATCGCTCAATTTGAGCGATTTTTTTTAAGGATTGTTTTGAATTAGAAACGGTAAGCAGCACGAACACCATAAGTGTTGTAGTTGTCACCAAATCCGATACGACCTTCAACGCTGACTTGTTGATTGAGGAATTTCTTCGCGTTAATACCCCACTCATCACGATCTGTTAAGTCGTTATTGTAGTAATCTGCACCTACGCTAAATGTTTTATCGATATAGTAATCACCACGAACACGATATTCATCTAGATCACCAAATGCACCGTATGCTTCAAGGTTTACATCATGTTGACCGACTTGAGTGACATATTTGGCACGAATAGTAGGGTCAGCACCATCATCGCCATCTTTCTGGTCATAACCTGTTACACCTAAAGCAAGTAATAAACCTGGTGTTGGTAGGTAACCGATTTCAGCGCCGTAAAGAGTTGTTTTACTATCAATTGGGCTGTTATCGACTTCAAATTCTTCACGACCAATACGACCACTCACATAGAAGTCACTATTTGGGACATAGTATTCAGCGCCAATACCGTAGTTAGTATCTTTTACGCCATCATTGTCTGCATATTTAACGTTGGCACTCACGTTACTAGCACGGTCAAGAAACGCGGCTTCTGCAAGTGGTGAATTACGGGTTTGTACAGGGTTGAAATAGTAAGTTCCATCTAAACCAAACTGATGAGTTGCATCATAGTCATCCCAGTCATTATAGGTATAAGAACCGCCGACTTCAGCCTGATAGGCATGTGCAGTACCAGTGCCTACAAAGGCCAATGTGGATAATAAAGCAGATGCAATTGCTAATTTTTTCATGGAAATCTCCCCTCCAAAGTTTTTAAAAAAGTAAATCTTTTGTTACAACTTAGAGTGTATTGGAAAATTATGGTGCGTCAATCTTGGCTTAGTAACTGTAGTGTAATAATGTAATTGCAATGTAAATTTTTAAATATAAGTTATTGTAATTAAATAAAATAATTGAATGTTTTGTTTTATTAAAAGATACGTAGTTTTGTGAGTATTGTAATATTTTGCTCAATAAAGAGGCATTTTTGTGAGTCAAGATTTTCATATGCACATCATGATGGAGAGTAAAATGCTTTAATAAATAGCAATAATGAAGCCGAATACAGAAAGCTATTCAGCTTATTTTAAGTTTTTTCAGTGTGCTGTCTGAGGTCTTCATCGCAGTGATCATGTTTCATATCATGTCTTAAAAAACACTTTATGCTAAAATAATGCGCTATTTATTTTTGATGTGAGCATAATCGCGTGGAAATTAATCCTTATCTAAACCAATTAAAAGATTTAACTGATCGTAGTCAAACACTACGGGGGTATCTTTGACTACGATCTGAAAAAAGAACGTTTAGAAGAAGTCCTGCGTGAATTAGAAGATCCTGCGATCTGGAATGACCAGAGTCGCGCTCAAGCGATGGCCAAAGAAAAAGGTGAGCTTGAAAATATAATTAATGTGCTGGATGGTTTGGCTGAACAACTTGAAGATGCCAAAGCCATGCTGGATTTGGCGGTTGAAGCCGATGATGAAAGCTTACTGGTGGATGTAGATGCTGAACTTGCGACTGCTGAAGAAGAGCTGGCCAAGCTAGAATTCCGTCGGATGTTTAGCAACCCCATGGATCCGAATCCATGTTATGTCGAGATTCAGGCGGGGTCTGGCGGCACAGAAGCACAAGACTGGGCATCGATGCTATTACGAATGTATATGCGCTGGATCGAACGTCACGGCTTTAAAGCTGAATTGATGGAAGAGTCAGATGGCGATGTGGCAGGCATTAAGTCTGCGACTATTCGTGTAGAGGGTGAGTATGCCTATGGCTGGTTACGCACCGAATCGGGTGTACATCGCTTAGTGCGTAAATCACCATTTGATAGCGGTAACCGTCGTCATACTTCGTTTAGTGCAGTGTTTGTATCACCCGAGATTGATGACAATATCGAGATCGAAATCAATCCTTCCGATGTGCGCACCGATACTTACCGCGCTTCGGGTGCGGGTGGTCAGCACATTAACAAAACCGATTCTGCGGTGCGTTTAACCCATGCGCCAACAGGGATTGTGGTGGCTTGTCAAAACCAGCGCTCGCAACATGCGAACCGTGATCATGCATGGAAACAGTTACGTGCCAAATTGTATGAGCTGGAAATGAGTAAGCGTAATGAAGCTGCTCAGGCACTGGAAGACTCAAAATCTGACATCGGTTGGGGCAGTCAAATCCGCTCTTATGTGCTGGATGATTCACGTATTAAAGACTTAAGAACTGGGGTTGAGAACTCCAATACTGGCGCTGTACTGGATGGTGATCTGGACAAATTTATTGAAGCCAGTTTAAAACGAGGTCTCTAAGTTACAAGTCAATTGGCAAAGCAAATTTACATGCGATGACAATATATCTATAAAAATAGATATTAATATCTAAATTATTCGATATAATGAGATCAGGTGTTGAACAATGCTTTGTCATTTAACCCATGAGCAAGGTTTATGGATGTAGATGCGATTTTTAAAGCCTTAGCCAATCCGACTCGCCGGCAAATTTTGCAATGGTTAAAGCAGCCAGCTCATTATTTGTCGGTAGAAGAGTGTGGCAATTTTGAACGTGGTGTTTGTGCGGGTCACATTGAACGTTTAGGCAATGTCTCCCAATCTACCATGTCCAATCATTTGTCTGTATTGCAACAGGCAGGATTGATTAAGGTCGAAAAATATGGTCAATGGTCTTATTTTTCGCGTAATGAAGCATTGATTCAGCAATATCTCGATCATTTAAAACAAGCACTGTAACTCAAGCAAACAGTGTGAGCCGAGGCGATTATGGCTGAATTGAACTCTCCCTTGAAAATTGGCGATTTTGAAATTAAAAATCGTCTGGTCATGGCTCCTTTAACCCGCGCACGAAGTGGTGAAACTCGTGTTCCCAATCAATTGATGCAGGAATACTATGCCCAGCGCGCCAATGCAGGTCTGATCTTGACTGAGGCGACAGTGATTGCCCCTAAAGCAGTCGGTTATGCAGAAACACCAGGACTGTGGTCAGAGCAACAGGCACAAGCATGGCAGCCAATTATAGAGGCAGTGCATGCACAAGGCTCAAAAATGGTGGTTCAGCTTTGGCATGTGGGACGTATTTCTCATCCAGATCTTTTGGATGGCGATACACCCGTTGCACCGAGTGCCATTCAACCAGCTGGACACGTCAGTTTATTACGACCAAAACGTCCATATGTGACACCGCGTGCATTATCGATTGAAGAGATTCAGGAGATTGTCGCGCAATATAAACATGCCGCGGAGTTAGCCAAAGTTGCTGGTTTTGATGGAGTGGAGTTGCATGCGGCAAATGGTTATTTGATTGATCAATTTTTGCAAAGTACCACCAATCAACGTGATGACGAATATGGCGGTAGTCTTGAAAATCGTGCACGTTTATTATTACAAGTGGTCGATGCCTTTATTGAAGTCTGGGGGGCGGGCCGAGTTGGCGTTCATATTGCTCCAAGAGCAGATTCGCATGACATGGGGGATGCCAATCCACTAGAAACCTTTGGTTATGTCATGCAACAATTGAGTCAGCGTCATATTGCCTTTGTTTTCTCGCGTGAATATCAAGCTGAAGACAGTATTAGTCCACAATTGCGTCAGCAATTTACAGGTGCGTGGATTGCTAATGAAAATCTAAGCCCTGAATCTGCTAGAAATATTTTGGCTAAAAATGAAGCAGATGCCGTTTCTTTTGGTAAAGCCTATATTGCTAACCCTGACTTATTGACTCGTCTGGAAACGGGTGCGCCATTGAATGAGTTAAATCCAGAAACGATTTATGCTAAAGGTGCATTGGGATATACCGATTATCCAGTGTTAGCAGAGAATACACTCGAAGCTTAAACAGTCTATTTTCTTTAGAGCGGTGCACTTTAACAAAAGTGTGCCGCTCTGTTATATTCAAGCCCTGTAAAATCAATTGAGATCAAAATATTTGGCGACTCCATTTTGGTATAACTTTTTATTGGCGTGTATCAAGCCTTTTTATCGCTGGAAGATCAAACAGCGCGCTGAAACAGATGCACTCTATCAACAGGAATGTCTGGAGCGTTTTGGGCCATTTCAGCCTGTTAAAAATCGTCATGCCTTATGGTTTCATGCAGTTTCAGTGGGTGAAACCAATGCCGCACAGCCATTGATTGAACATTATTTAAAATTGGGTTATCCCGTTTTAGTCACCAATACCACCAAAACAGGACAGGCACGCGCCAAGTCCCTATTTTTGAAACAGCCGTATCTGGATTTATTTCAGGCGGTGTATTTACCAGTCGATCAAATTGATTTACTCCAACAGTTTTTTGCAAAATATCAGCCACGATTTTTAGCGTTGGTCGAAACAGAGCTATGGCCAAATTTGATCGATCAAGCCAGACAACATCAGATTGCAGTGATGGTACTCAATGCTCGGCTTTCTGAAAAATCGGCTAAAGGTTATGGCCGAGTAGCGGGTTTAACCCGAGCGATGCTGAGTAAAATAGATATTTTATTGGCACAGGATCAACCTACCCAACAGCGCTATATTGAATTGGGTTTAGCCGCACAAAAAGCGCTAATAGTGGGTAATATCAAATTCGATATTTCAGCACCCCCCCATTTTCTTGAGCAAGCCGAACAAATACAACAGCAATGGCGATTGCAAGAACGTCAAATCATTACACTTGCCAGTACCCATGCGCCAGAAGAACAATTATTACTTGAGGCACTGCGAGAGGATTTACAAAATAATCCTGCCTTGTTATGTATCGTGGTACCGCGTCATCCTGAGCGTTTTGATGAAGTCTTTCAGTTATGCCAGAAACTCAATCTAAACATTCAACGACGTAGTTTGGGTCAGAACGTTCAACCCGACACTCAAGTTTATCTGGCAGATAGTATGGGTGAATTATGGTTATGGTATGCCTTAAGTCAGGTCTGTTTTGTCGGAGGCTCGCTCAATCAACCGGGGGGCGGACATAATATTTTGGAACCGATGGCGCTTTATGTGCCGACCGTGATTGGCCCGCATTATTTTAATTTTCAAAATATCGTGGATGAATGTGTTGCTGAACAGGCGATTGACATTGCACCCGATGCACAGGCGGCAGTGGCAGCGTTTCGACATTATTTATATGATCAAGAGGCTGCAACACATATGGCAGCTCAGGCACAACGAGTATTGGCGCGGAATCAGGGTTCATTACGACATCATATCGCTGTAATCGACCACTATCTGGATCAGCAGGCGATGAATGCATGAATATTGTGTTATTGGAACCCGAGGATGTTAAAGAGACATTGTGGGTCATTCACCAGTCCAGACAATATCAGCATATTATTCAGCATTTAAAATTGAATGTCGGTGATCGGCTCAAAGTTGGGATTCGCAATGAGACACGCTATCTGGTTGAAATAAAAAAAATTGATTTCGATAAAATCTGGATTGAACCGATTCAACAAGAAAAAGTGCCTGCCAAATTGCCCGTGACTTTAATTGTGGCATTGCCCAGACCCAAAGTGTTACGTCGTATTGTGATGGACAGCGTGACATTGGGTGTGGACAAGTTGATACTTATCCACAGTTATCGTGTGGATAAAAGTTATTGGCAAACGCCTTTTTTAAAACAACTGGATCATTATGTGACTTTAGGCTTGGAGCAGGCAGGAGATGTTGTTGTTCCCGAAATTGAGTTATACCCACGTTTTAAGCCATTTGTTGAAGATATTTTGCCGCAAATGATCGATAAAGATCGACCTGCTTATTTGGCACATCCGTATGCAGAAACCGCCATGCCCTATGCAATTGATCATCCCTGTAGCATCATCATTGGGCCAGAAGGGGGATTTATCCCTTATGAGGTGGATTTACTGACCAAAAACGGCTGCCAAGCGTATCACTTAGGCAACCGTATTTTAAGAACAGAAACCGCTATTTCCTATTTATTGGGAAGATTGTTTGCTTGATTCTGCGGTTGTTGCTGTATTGAGTAATTCTGGTGCACTTTGATGGACTTTAAGTTCCTGAATCGGATACGGAATATTGATAGCATTTGCACTAAATGCCTGTTTGACTTCAGCCTGAATCTCGCTAATCGAAGCTGAAATCCCGGTTTCTGTCGTATCTACCCACCATTGAACGGTAAGATTGACTGAAAAATCGGCCAATGCGGTGACATTGACACTAAATGCAGGCTGACTCAGGACATTGCGGTTATTATTCAGAATATCCAGAATAATCGATTTTGCTTTTTGTTCATCATCCTCATAGCCAATACCCACCACAAATTGGCAGCGTCGACGTTGATAAGCAGTATTCACCGTAATAGCGCTGGTATAAACCGTTGCATTTGGAATCACTAAACGGCGACCATCAGGCGAACGTAAAAAAGTCGCACGGATTTGAATATCTTCGACGGTTCCTTCCATCCCATTGACAATAATATCGTCGCCAATACGAAATGGTTCACCCAATAAAATCAAAACGCCCGATAATAAGTTCTGGAAAATATCCTTAAAGGCGAAACCAATCGCCACCGAACCAATCCCTAGCGCACTGACCAGTTGACTTGGGGTAAAACCGGGAATGGCAATCACCAATGCAATGAGGAAACCCACAAACATGATCAAAACACTACCGACACGATTCAGTACCAAGACCAGATTCTGGCGGGTATAACTGCGATTACTGAGGGTTTTGGCGATAAAAAATTTAAAGACTTTGGTTAAAAGCCAAAAAATCAAAAAAACGGCCAAAGCAATACATAAGTAAGGCACACGTTCCCAGAAGCTATCCACGATTTTATCAATCGCGGTATAGGCATCGTGGTATTTTTCAGTATGTTGAATGACCGATTTTGTGGTTTTCTCACCCGCTTGTTGAATCAGTTGAGCGGTATCGGTTGCGACATCGCTCAGTTTATTATCTTCTGCCACATTGATTTCCAAAATACCAGCTTTAAAAAACAAGGCGATAGTGTAGTACGATCACCTATATCCCTCAACTAGGTTGCAATAGAGATTAGAAATAGCTTGTACCTTTTTGTACGATCTCTGTTGGGGTTTGCAGTTCGCCTGTACTAGACATGAATGAAATCAGGCTGGCAACAGAAAATAGACTTAAAATCATGACAATAATCATGAGCCACGCCAGAATTTTTTCCCATACGGCTGACGGACGCGGTGCACCATAATCATTCAAGCCTTTGCTTCCTGGAACAAAAAGCACATAAAGCATAAATAGAAATTGTACGAGCGGAATTAAAATCAATAAGCACAGCCAACCACTACGATTGGCATCATGTAAACGACGAACTAAAAAAACGATATGAAAATAGGCAACGATTGCCCATAACACCAAGATGCCGATGCCCATCGCGCCACTAAACAAATCCATGACTCGATCATTAATGGAAAAGGTGGTTAGACTAAACGCGCCCACAAAAACGCCTAATGCTAAATAGGCAACTACGGTCACAATATTTAAAAAACCATACCAACCTAGATAACTTAGACGATTAAAACGCCCATTGGGAGATAAAGGATTATCTTTTATTTCAATACTATTTCTAGCAAAGAAAGGGGAATTTGAAGATGGCTGTGTCATATGGTCCTCATTTTTTTGAATGGTTATATTCGGATGAAATGTTACAGTTCTTAAGCTTTAGTGAAGCTACAGTTTGAAATCTTCATTAAAAAAAGTATAGCTAAGTACACAAAAAATCAATAATTTTATTCGAAAAGATAATGTCTGAACTAAAAAATTAGGCTATGTTGAACTAAGACCAAAGCATTATTGTTTGCACTTTTATGCTGTGTTCATACTGCTTAAGGCGGAATAAAAATCAATAAGTAAATGACTGACAAAATCTCGTGATGAGATATCAAACATCAAGGAAGGGAACAGCATGAATGACATCTATCCAGTACCCGAAGAATTTAAAAAAACAGCGCGGACGCTCGAAGCAGATTATTTTGAGCGTTATCAGCAATCGATCGAGCAACCTGAAGAGTTCTGGGCAGCCGAAGCGAAACGACTGGATTGGATCAAACCCTTTACACAGGTCAAAAATACCAGTTATGACACCGACAATTTTAAGATCGAATGGTTCGCTGATGGTGAGTTAAACGTCAGTGCAAACTGTCTGGATCGACATCTCAAAGAACATCCACATAAACCTGCGATTATTTGGGAAGGTGATCATCCTTCACGGCATAAAATTATTTCGTTTAAAGAGTTATACGAAGAAGTTTGTCGTTTTGCCAATGTTTTAAAAAAATATGGTATTTCCAAAGGCGACCGTGTGGTGCTGTATATGCCAATGGTGTCCGAAGCCGCGATTGCCATGCTGGCCTGCGCGCGAATTGGTGCGGTGCATTGTGTGGTCTTTGGTGGATTCTCTCCAGATTCATTGGCGAGTCGAATTGAAGACAGTCAAGCCAAACTGGTCATTACTGCCGATGCGGGAATGCGTGGTGGGAAACAACTTCCTTTAAAAGAAAGTGTCGATGAAGCACTAAAACTGGATGGAACCCATAGCGTAGAGCATGTGATTGTGGTGCATCGCACAGGTAATCCAATCCACTTTCAACAAGGGCGTGATCTTTGGTATCACGAAGTGATCACAGAAGTTGATGAGATTTGCCCGCCTGAACCGATGAATGCCGAAGATCCTTTATTTATTCTTTATACTTCTGGTTCAACGGGAAAACCAAAAGGTGTGTTGCATACCACAGGCGGCTATCTGGTCTATGTGAATTCGACCTTTAGAGAGGTTTTTGATTTAAAACAGGACGATATTTATTGGTGTACAGCCGATGTAGGCTGGATCACAGGGCACAGTTATCTGCTTTATGGACCTTTGTCTAACGGAACGACGACCTTAATGTTTGAAGGCGTTCCGCAATATCCAACATGGGCGCGCATCGGACATATTGTCGATAAACATAACGTCACCATTTTATATACTGCACCAACGGCTATTCGCTCCATGATGCGTGAAGGCGATGCCTATGTCCGCGAAAGTGACCGTAGCAGTTTGCGACTTTTAGGGACGGTCGGTGAACCGATTAACCCTGAAGCTTGGTCATGGTATTACAATGTAGTGGGTGAAGCTCGTTGCCCTGTGGTCGATACATGGTGGCAAACCGAAACGGGGGGAATTTTAATTTCTCCGCTTCCAGGGGCTACAGCTTTAAAACCGGGTTCTGCAACTCGACCTTATTTTGGGGTGCAGCCTGCACTAGTGGATGGAGAAGGCAACGAGCTTGAGGGCGAAGCTGAAGGAAATTTGATCATTAAGGACTCATGGCCGGGTCAAATGCGAACGATTTGGGGCGATCCGAATCGTTTTATTGAAGCCTATTTTTCCACATTTAAAGGCAGTTATTTTACGGGCGATGGTGCGCGGCGTGATAAAGATGGATACTACTGGATTACTGGGCGTGTCGATGATGTACTCAATGTCTCAGGGCACCGCTTGGGAACCGCTGAAATTGAAAGTGCCTTAGTCGCTCATGAGCATGTTGCTGAAGCTGCCGTTGTGGGGATGCCGCATGAAATTAAAGGACAAGGTATTTGTACGTTTGTGACTTTACAGGCAGGAGTCGCTGAGTCTGAAGAATTACGGGCAGAATTAGTGCAATGGGTACGTAAACAACTTGGACCGATCGCCACCCCTGATGCTTTGCATTGGGCGCCTGCTTTGCCGAAAACCCGTTCAGGAAAAATCATGCGACGTATTTTACGTAAAATTGCGGCGAACGAACTGGACAGTCTGGGTGATACTTCAACACTGGCAGAACCCGCGGTGGTGGAGCATTTGATTGCTACCGTTTATCCAGATCGTTGATCTTAATTGCTAAAAATACCGTCGCCAAGACGGTATTTTTATTTTGATGCTGAGTATCTTTAAGATTGTGATAAAACAACTGGCTTAAGTTTGTTAGGCTATTGAACTGATTTAAAAAATAAAGCAAGGATGAAAAATATGAATGCCGTTGATTTTTCACTGCACAACGATCCGATTGAAATTGCCCAAACACTGGCATCTGAATTTGTAAAGACAGCAGCGGCGCGTGATAAACAAGGTGGTAATCCAAAAACTGAGCGCGATCAACTCCGTGCCAGTGGATTATTGAGCTTATCGATTCCTCAACAATATGGAGGAATCGGAGCAGACTGGACAACCATTTTTAACACGATTCGAATCATTGCACAGGCTGATAGTTCATTGGCACATGTTTATGGATTTCATCATTTACTGATTGCGACCGTACAATTATTTTCCCAACCTAAACAATATGCCAAATGGTTTGAACAAACGGCGCAGCAACAATTATTTTGGGGAAATGCACTTAATCCGCTAGATCAGCGTGTACAAATCGAGCAACTGAGTGAAGATGAATATCTGTTTCATGGAGATAAAAGCTTTTGTTCTGGTTCAATGGACTCTGACTTTTTGCTCTGTTCAGGTTATTTAAACGATCAATTACGCATCGGAGTGATTCCAAGCCAACGAGAGGGAATTCATTTTCTTGGTGACTGGAATAATATGGGACAACGTCAAACCGATAGTGGTACAACGCATTTTGAACAAGTGAGAATTTTTAAAGATGAATTATTGTTAAATCCTGGCCCTTTAAGTACGCCTTATGCCAGTTTAAGACCATTGATTGCTCAATTAATATTTGTGCATTTATTTTTGGGTGTGGCCGAAGGGGCATTTGAAACAGCCAGACAAGCCGTTCAGTCACAAAAAGCATGGTTTAAATCAAGTGCTGAAACCGCAATCCAAGATCCCTATATTCAAAAGCATTTTGCCGAATTTTATGTTCAGCTTGAAAGTGTCCGTTTGTTGACCGAAAAAGCAGTCAAACTGTTACAACACGCATGGCAGCAGGGAGAACAATTAACGGCACCGCAACGTGGCGAAGTATCTGTTGCAATTGCCACAGCTAAAATTGCTGCGACGCAAAGCAGTCTTTTCATTACCCAGAATATTTTTCAGGTGATGGGCGCACGTGCCACAACTGCACAACTCAATTTGGATCGCTTCTGGCGCAATGTGCGCACTCAAACCTTACATGATCCGATCGACTACAAATATCAGGAAGTGGGCGAGTGGGTGTTAACTGGAAAAGTCCCTGAGCCGAGTTTTTATTCTTAA
>NZ_CP078523.1:1360633-1363603 GCF_019264745.1 Acinetobacter sp. Colony158
ACAGAGTATTTCTTATTGTTTTTATTCAAGCTTATTTGACTCAAGCGGACTTCGCAGTCGTTTGTACCCGTTGTTGTAACTCTAATTCACGAACCAAAGGCAGAACCTTTTCACCAAAATATTCTACTTCTTCAATAAAATGTAAAAAGCCAGATAAAATCAAATCAACACCAACATTTTTGAGTGCCACGATCCGCTCGGCGATTTGCTCAGGTGTGCCAATCAGATTGGTTTTGAAGCCATCGTTATATTGCACCAGATCTTCAAAAGTGGATTTTGCCCAGTTACCTTCACCTTCAGGACTGGCTGCGCCTGCCTGACGGGTTGCGTCATCAAAGGCATTGACTGCTTCGATGTTGGCTTGATCAATAATTTCCTGTAATACGGCTTGTGCTTCTGCTTCAGTATCACGGGCGATGATAAAGGCATTGACCCCAATTTTAACCTGATGATTATTTGTTTTGGCCTTGGCACGAATATCATCCACTTGTTTTTGAATTTCCTCAACCGTATTGCCGTTGGTGAAATACCAGTCTGAAACCCGTGACGCCATATCGCGGGCAGCACGTGAACTACCACCCTGAAAGACTTCAATGCTCGGTTTCTGAATCGGCTTTGGTTTGAGGGTATAATCTTTAAATTGGTAATATTTACCATCAAAACTAAAGTTATCCGTTGTCCAGATACCCTTGATGCTGCGGATAAATTCTTCAGAACGCACATAACGTTGGTCATGTTCAGGCCATTCTTCTCCAATCGCATCAAACTCCCCCTTAAACCAACCACTCACCACATTAATGGCAATACGTCCATTAGTCAGATAATCAATGGTTGCCAGTTGTTTGGCCGCCAAAACGGGTTTCCATGGGCCGGGTAAGATCGCAGCAATCACTTTAAGCTTTTCAGTTTTGGCCAAGAGGGCATGACTAAAACTGACCGACTCATGTTGATTTTCTGCCCCATAACCTGCGGTAAAGCGGATCTGAGTCAGGGCGTAATCGAAGCCATTGGCCTCGGCTGCCTGAGCCAAACGCACATTATAGTCATAGCTCCAGTCTGTACGTTGTTCAATATTACTGACCACAAGTCCACCACTGACATTGGGAACCCAATAAGCAAATTGAATCGGCTGGGAAGAAAATTCTGACATGGTCAAACCCTCTGAGTGTGTTTCGTCGTCTTAAGCGACGTTGGTTTTTAAATTCTTATTAATTTTATGATGTAGGCGTGATTCAGCCGCATCCAGACTTGGAACTGCTGCTGAAGGAAGCACTTCATCCTGTTCAATTTGTTTATTAATGCCCAGATTTTGATTGGCTTGCTCAGTTTTGGATTTGATCACTTCAGCGCGCTGACCTTTGGCAGGTGCCCATTCCAAAATAGGTAAAGCACGAGCGACTGCTAACGTAATGCGATCGCGCAATAATTCACTTTTAATGGTGTACTCAGGGGTGAAGTCGCGATCTGTTGCATAGACACCAATGGGTAAAGTCTGAGCCTGAAAGAAGCTAAACAAGGGACGCAATTGATGTTCTAGTACTAATGCATGGCGATCACTACCGCCTGATGCTGCCAAAAGCACAGGAACATCCACCAACGCAGTTTGTTCAACAAAATCAAAAAAATGCTTAAATAAACCCGTAAATGAAGCACGATAAACGGGAGTACCCACAATGAGTGCGTCCGCAGCTTCAACTTTGGCTAAATCATCCTGTACCCGTTGTGGTAATTGATTGCGATAAATCGCACCCCCTAATAAATGTCCAATTTCACTAAATTTAATAAAATGGACATTGATCGGGGTGGCTTCACCCAGTTCATTTAAAATTTCCTGAACCAGTGCTTCTGTTTTAGAAGGGGTATTTAAACCACCAGAAACCGCAACAATATTTAAAGGATTTAACGAAGCATGAGAACTAGACATGAATAAACTCAATCACATTAATAAAACTGTCTTTATTAATTCCTATTGAGCGGTCTAGGTAAAATAAGGAAATGACCAAAACTTATCTTTTTTTTAGATATATCGCTCGCATGACGATAATCTTGATTTTTATAGGTATAACTATTTGAATATTATAAATATAATATAAAATCATATATTTATATTATTTCAAACTGGGATTATATCAAAAATTGCTGAACTTTTTCTTGACCGTAAAAATGGAAAAAATTGATCAAAATGAACGACTGATCCGACATTTGGACAAAAATTGGGATAATATGACATATCCTTAATAGCCAGAGTATGGTTAGAATTAATCTGACCGTGCCAAAGATTTCTCATTTCGCTTATGAATATATTAATCGTTGATGATCATCCGCTGTTTCGTCATGCTCTCATTCAAGCTGTGCGATATAGTTTTCCTCAGGCACAGATTCATGAGACTGCTGCCGTCAATGAGTTTTATGAGCGTCTGGAAAGTGGTTCTGAACCTGATTTGGTGTTGCTGGACTTAAACCTGCCAGGAGCGTCTGGCTTTTCAGCGCTGGTTCATGTGCGGGCGCAGTATCCTTCCATTCCGATTATTGTGGTTTCTGCACATGAAGAAGCCTCGATTATTCAACGTGCCATCGCACATGGGGCAATGGGTTATATTCCAAAGTCAGCTCATCCGAGCCATATTGGTGAAGCGATTCGTCAGGTCTTGGAAGGTGAAATCTGGTTACCGCCAAACTTACCGAATAATGTGAGTTTTGACCCGCGCGCTGCCGATGAAACTGAATTGGCAGAGCGTATTCAGTCACTCACACCACAGCAGTTCCGTGTCTTGATGATGGTGGCTGAAGGCTTATTGAACAAACAAATTGCCTATGAACTGGATGTTTCAGAAGCGACCATTAAAGCCCATGTCACCGCAATTTTCAGAAAGTTAGGCGTGCAAAATCGTACTCAGGCAGTTCTGGCCATTAATGCTTTAAATATTGAAGAAAAAAGAAAATAAAGCACGTGAATAAGTATTTATTTTA
>NZ_CP078523.1:1363703-1379303 GCF_019264745.1 Acinetobacter sp. Colony158
TAAATTCATCACATTTATCATTATTAAATTAACTAATTCAATTAAAAAAAGAAATAAACAGAAATCATTGGCGCGTTTTTTGCTAAATCCAGTCTAGTTAGCATTTAAATAGTAATTACAAAAAAGGCAGATATAAATGGCCTTAGGGGATGCATGTGAAGAATAATCAATTGAAATATGCAGCGATTGCACTATTAAGCATGGTTTTTATGACCCAGCAGAGCTGGGCAGAAACTGCACCATATATGACCGATATGAGTACAATTAGCGCAGGAAATACAGCGTGGATGCTCACCTCAACTGCACTGGTTTTATTGATGACCATTCCAGGCATTGCTTTGTTTTATGCAGGAATGGTGCGTAAAAAGAATGTATTGGCAACCTCTTTGCAAAGTTTAACGATTGTAAGCATTTCTACTATTTTATGGGTGGTCATTGGTTATAGTCTGGCGTTTACGCCTTATTCACCGTTTATTGGTGGACTGGATCGGATCATGTTGAATGGAGTTGACTTCAATTTAGTACAACAAAAGCTTTCGGTGAGTCATATTGCGCCCAGCATTCCAGAAAGCGTCTGGATTATGTTCCAGTTGACCTTTGCCATCATTACACCTGCGTTGATTACAGGGGCGTTTGCTGAACGAATGCGTTTTTCAGCCATGATCTTGTTTATGGTGTTCTGGATTTTATTGGTCTACGTGCCAGTTGCCCATTGGGTCTGGGAACCAAGTGGATGGTTGGCTCAACTAGGTGCTCTGGATTTCGCAGGCGGCACGGTGGTGCATATTAATGCAGGTGCCGCAGGGCTAGTCTGTGCCTATATGTTAGGCAAGCGTCGTGGTTATGGTCGCGAACCTTTTATTCCAAATAATTTGATGTACACCTTTATTGGCGCTTCATTGCTTTGGGTCGGCTGGTTTGGGTTTAACGCAGGTTCAGCTGGCGCAGCCGATGGTCGTGCAGGTATGGCGATGTTAGTGACTCAAATTGCGACCGCAGCAGGGGCTTTGACATGGTGTTTGGTTGAATATTTAGCACGTCAAAAAGTCACTTTATTAGGGGCATGTTCTGGCGCTGTCGCAGGACTGGTGGCGATTACGCCAGCTTCTGGTTTTGTTGGCGTTAGCGGTGCACTGATGATCGGTGTTTTGGCAGGTGTGTGCTGTTACTGTGGAGCCACAGGTCTAAAACGATTACTCAAAGCCGATGATTCTTTAGATGTTTTCGGGATTCATGGTGTAGGAGGCATTGTAGGAGCCATTCTCACGGGTGTATTTGCGCAAAAAACTTTATCAGGCGTAGAAGCACATGTCGGCGTACAGGCACTTGGTGCAATCGTAACCTTTATTTACAGTGCACTGATTTCATTCATTATTTTATTTATTCTCGATAAGATGATCGGGCTTCGAGTGAATGAAGAACAAGAACAACTTGGATTGGATCTGGCTCAACATGGAGAACACATTCCTTAATCAGGCAGTGCGAGCCATAACCATGTCCTGCGAAAAATCGCACAGGACGTTGGGGTTTAAATCAATCAGGAGTGAGAACATGAAAACAATCTATACAGATGATCCATTGGTCAATAATGAATTATTTAGCTTGGCAACTCAGCTTTATGTCAGGTTGCGCCGTGAAACTGGACGAGTGGTGGATGCCGTCTATATGGCAAAAAATAACGACTACGCCCAAGAAATCATGCACTTGGCTGCATCGGTGGATGATCGTGAGCTTAAAAATTTGGCGGAGAAATTAGACAAGATTTTAAATGGTGCTACCACTCAAAGTCTAAAAACTAGTCCAAAAATCGAAAGCAACCTTGCTGGATTGAGAAGCACAAGTCCAGAATTACAAGCCGAACTTCAGCAGGAAGAGGTACCGCATCATTATATTGGTGCATTACGTTAAGAGGTGTCTGTACGAGGATGACCATGACACGACAGGTGCAGATGTATAACATGATCTAAACCCGTTTAGTCTAACTGGTTTAGATCACTGCATGATTTTATGCGAGACAATCTTGTTTTAAGGTCACGTTGTCGCAATACAGCGGATTGAGCGCACATTGCAAATCATCAATTTGTTCTTGAGTCACATAACCTTTTTGTTTGAGATAATCTGCAACACGATCATCACGCAAACTCAAAAAAGCCGCGTCATAAACGCCCAAATCAACAAATAAAGCCGCTGTTTCCAGACTGTTAAAACGATCAAGGAAAATATCATCGCCATACATTAAAAAGATATGATCCAAATCGGCATTGGCTTCGACAGCTAAACGTTGTGCGAGTTGCTGTGGAGGAGTTTTAATGAACAGTAAATCAGAAAGCTCATCAAATTGAGTGGTATCGAGCTGATCATTGTTATTTTTAACACGACCTAACCATGCCTTAAAGACTAAAACTGCACCACCGCGGAGTAACATGCTCCAGATTTGGTGGCGTGTCGCATGATCCAGAGTCGCAGTTTCCGCTTCAAGGCTTGCAAGCAGTGTACTTTCTTGCTGTGCAAGTTTGTCAAATAAACCCAAACCTTGTGGATGATAGGCAGCAGGAGCAAATACATCAAAGTGAAGTTCATTGAAGACATTCAATGCCAGAGGCACTGCACTGCGATATATACTTTCTAGGGCTTGCACATGGGTTGGATTAATTTTGCTATGAGGAAATAACGCTTGCCAGTCGATGTCTGGGAGTAAGGCATTGGCGCTGTATTCACGATAGAACTGAAGTGATTGATGTTGACCGTGAGGAACTTCCTCTGAAATATTCATGATTTTTGTCCTTGAAAATAATTCTGCGAATTTCCATGCTGTTTTTGGATGAGCCAAAATAGTGAAGCTCACGCGCATCATGGAATCGACTTTTTACTTTTCTTGTTATGCGGTATTCAGAAAGCAAGGGGTATTAGACTAAAGTTCTATACTGGATTTTAATTGTTAAATATTGATAAAAAACGATGTATTATGTAATTGTAACTAACTATACGCATGTTTTATTACAAATTGGTGAGACTTTGCCATAGTGGATTGTGAATTGGAAACTTTGGTCAATTGGGGAATAGTAAAAGGCTCATTTTCTGAGCACTTTTGCCTATTTGTCAAAATAAAACGCCAATTTTCATCTTGAAAGGTCACGGTAATATTCTGAAATGCAAAAGCTCGACTCAACGTTTATGTGTCTGAACTAATTTTTAGACCTGATAACCATGCGCGTAATCCTGCGGGTTTTAGTGGTTTTTTCAGCAGTACAATATTCATTTCCTTTAATCGCTGAGGTAATTCAGGATCTGAATCGGCGGTAATCAGTGCCACAGGTACAGAGACAGGGCGATGTGCCAAAATAAAGTCCATTCCAAGTTGATCTCGATTTAAATGTTGATCGATCAACCAGACCTGAATATTTTCAGTCTGAATAATAGTCAAGGCTTGTTCTGGTTCAGTTGCCTTAAATACATCGTAGCCCCATTTCGACAATAAAGCGGCCATACCATCCAAAATGGTTTCGTCATTATCCAAGCACAGCACCCGATAACCTGTGGCCAGAATAGCCGTATTCTGTTGCAGAGCGGCAACCGTCTTTTGGGGTGCTGGAACGGTAGGGACTTCAATCATGAAAGTGGAACCTTTTCCAAGCTCAGAGTAAACCTCTACAGGATAATCCAGCAGGCTGGTCATCCGTTGCACAATCGCCAGACCCAGACCTAAACCTTGTTCGCCCCATGGCGAGGTATGACCACAACGCTCAAATTCCTGAAACAGTTTAATCCGCTGTTCTTCCGCAATACCCGGACCTGTGTCCCATACCCCGATGCGGATATGTTGAGGTTTTCTAGCTGAACGCAATACGCCCACCACCACACGCCCAGAGGCGGTATAGCGCAAGGCATTACTCACAAAATTTTGAATAATGCGTCGAATCCACTGTGGATCGGTATCAATCCAGAATTGGGCATCATGGACTTTGAGCTGAATATTGCGCTGCGCAGCAATTGATTTAAATTGCAGCGATAAATCACTCAGTAAATCATGCAAAGGATAAGCCTGTCGTTTCGGCTGTAATGAACCGCCTTCTAGTCGGGCAATATCTAGCAGGGCTGATAGCATGCTTTCAGCCCCATAAAGAGCGCGGTCAAGTTGTTGCAGGGTTTGACGTTCTTGTTCACTATGCACACTTTGTTCAAGTACGGTACTAAACAGGCGAGCCGCATGCATCGGTTGGAGCAAATCATGACTGGCAGCGGCAATAAATCGGCTTTTCGACATATTGGCTTTGTCTGCCTGTTCACGTGCCAATTGCTGTTCAGTTAAAGCATCCGCGAGCTGTTGAGTTCGATCCATGACGCGTGCTTCTAGCACCGCCTCATTTTCACGGAACGCGGTAATATCAGCAAAAGTGGTGACAAAACCACCCCCTTCAATCGGGTTGCCGCGCATCTGAATGACACGACCATCTTTGCGAATACGTTCAAATTCATGAGCGCTTCCCACTTGCATCCAGTGAATACGCTTGCGGACATGTTCTTCGACGGAACCCGGCCCGCATTCACCCCGTTCGGCGTTATAACGAATCAGATCGGCAATCGGGCAGCCGACATAGACTAAATCTTTAGGATAATCAAACAGCTTTAAGTATTGGTTATTCCATGCGACCAGACACATATTTTCATCAACGACACTCACGCCTTGTGTCATGTGATCAATCATAGTCATCAACAAGTTTTGGTTAAAGCGTTGCCATTGTGATGCCTGATCCAGAATATTGGCGACTTGTCCCAAAGCCAGACCATTATTGACCATGGCCGTGGTGAGCAAAGTTCGTGCAGAGGCAGCGCCAATGGTTCCCGCCAGATATTGTTCAGTAAAACGCCACCACATACCATTGGCAAAACTGTGTTCATTTAAGAGGACATTGTTTTGACTACTAAATTGTGCAAATGCATGTTGGGTTGGGCGATCACCCGTAATACGCTTGGCCAGTGTAATCAGATCACCTACCCGCAGTCGCGCGGCATCATGATGCAAATAACTCATATCTGTCGAGGTATGTTGTGCAGGTAAAGGCTTGGTTTCATAATAAAAGAAACTTTCTGCCTGAATTTGTTCTGCCACACTTGGACGATAAATACGGGAAATCCAGACATATAAAATAATATTTAGACCAAGCGCCCATATCACTCCATGCGTCAAGGGTGCAAAAGATTCAAAACCTAAGAGTGCTTCTGGTCTTAACCAGCTAATACCAAACGGACCTGAGTGAAGAAAGTGATAGGAAAAATCCTGATATTGATCAGGTAAACTTCTTAAAATGGTAGGCATTAGCAGCGTGTACATCCACATCAAGAAGCCAACAATTAAGCCTGCATAAACGCCCTGACGGCTACCACCACGCCAGTACAATCCTCCAATCAAGGCTGGAGCAAACTGTGCAACGGCACTAAAGGCCAATAGGCCAAAAACAGAAAGTTGATCGATATCATTAAAGAAATGAAAGAATAAAAAACCCAGTAACATCACCGCTAAAATACAGATGCGGCGGGTAAATTTTAGCATTTGAGGCAAACGGGTATCGTGGCGCGAAATCAGATTAAAGCGCCATAATGCAGGCATGATCAAGTCATTACTTAGCATAATCGACAGTGCTACCGAAGACACGAGCAACATCCCTGTAGAAGCAGAAAAACCACCCAAGAAAGCCAGTAGGGTGAGCCATTCCTGATTATAACTGAGCGGCAAGGACAGCACCGCGACATCTGGAATGGTTAAAAACTGAGGTGCCGCATGTAGCGCCCAACTGGCGATGGGAATAATGGCAAGCGTGGTTAAAATCAGATACACCGCAAACCAACGCCGAGCGCCACGAATATGTTTTTCATCACGCAGCTCGACCACCGCGACATGAAACTGGCGTGGCAAGCAAATAATCGCCAGACCTGCAAGTAAAGTCTGAATCCAGAAAGTTTCTGGAACACCAAATAATTGCACTTCATGAAAAGTTTTGGCCACGTCATGACTGATTTGCCGCAGGTTATTCGGCGTTTCAAAAATAAAAAACAATGCGACACAGATCAGCGCAGAAAGTTTAACGAATGATTCAAATGCTACCGCCAGCATTAAACCACCATGTTGTTCGGTATTGGCAATCTGGCGCGTCCCAAACATCATAGCCAGTATGGCCAGAACGCCAGTCATTAACAGAACACTGTTGGTGGTGGTATTTAAATGCGGCCCCTGATCAAGTACCACCGAAGCACTGAGGGCAATAGCACGTAGTTGCAAGGCCAGATAGGGAATGATGGCAATCACGGCAAGGATTGTGACAAGCGAAGCCAATGTCCCGCTTTTGCCATAACGTGCAGCAATAAAATCGGCAATCGAAGAAATTGCATGGTGGCGGCGGACTCGTCCCAGACGGCGCCAAATATCGTAGCCGAACCAAATAAATAGCAGTGGCCCTAAATAAATCGGCAGGAAAATGATGCCTTCACGAACAGCAGCACCTGTCGCACCATAAAATGTCCATGAGGAACAGTAAACGCCTAAGGTTAAGCTGAACAGCAACATTCGTCCGCGTGTACTCAAACGACTGGCATGCTTTTCACCAAAAAAAGCACACAGGAATAAGACTAAAATATAAAGGGCCAATACCCCAATAATAAGCCAGCTGTTCATAGCACCTAAACTGTTCAACGCTTGGACTATCATACCTTAAGCCGTCACAAAGCTTGTCATGTTGTACAAAATTTAGCGACCAAAGTCTAAGTTACGAACCTCATACAAGCTTGTTAATTTAGTAGCGTAAAGAAAAAGGATTAAAAAGCGCCCATCGACGGTCGCTGTAAAAGGAGTAGTTTATGGATGACGTTCAGGTAGAGCGAATTCTACAAAATCCAAAATTTAAAGAAATGGTAAGCAAGAAAGCGAGACTCAGTTGGACATTGACAGCAATCATGCTGTTTGTTTATGTCGGCTTCATGCTACTGGTCGGTTACAACAAAGAATTTTTAATGAGTTCATTTAGTGGTGGTGTGACAACTTGGGGAATTCCTTTAGGTTTAGGCATTATCGTATTGTCCTTTGTATTGTGTGCAGTGTATTCCTACATTGCCAATAATACCCTCGATCAACTGAATGAAGATGCATTAAAAGAAGTTGAGGCGATTACTCACGAGAAAGGATTACACTAATGATGAAATGGAATTCATTCAAGACACAGGCCGCAATAGCAGCAAGTGCGATGTTGTCCACAGCTGCCATGGCAAGTCCTGATCTAGGTCAAGCACAGCAGCAAGCAACGAACTGGCATGCCATTATCATGTTTGTGATCTTTGTGGGTGCAACCCTGTTCATTACCAAATGGGCAGCCAAGCAAACCACAAATACCAAAGATTTCTATACTGCGGGCGGCGGAATTTCAGGATTCCAAAATGGTCTGGCGATTGCGGGTGACTATATGTCGGCAGCATCGTTTCTTGGTATTTCCGCGATGGTGTTTAGCTCTGGTTTTGACGGCTTACTTTATTCACTGGGTTTCATGGTGGGTTGGCCAATCGTTTTATTCCTGATTGCAGAACGCTTACGTAATTTAGGTAAATATAACCTGTCAGATGTAGTGTCGTTCCGTCTGGAAGAAAAGCCAGTACGTACTTTGGCTGCATTTAGTTCATTGGTCGTGGTTGCATTCTATCTGATTGCACAAATGGTCGGTGCGGGACAGTTAATCAAACTATTATTCGGTTTGAACTATAATATTGCTGTGGTTATTGTGGGCTTACTGATGATGGCCTACGTAATTTTCGGTGGTATGTTAGCGACAACATGGGTACAGATCATCAAAGCAGTATTATTACTTTCAGGTGCAACTTTTATGGCCTTCATGGTCATGAAAGCGGTTGGTTTTAGCTTCAGTAATATGTTTACCCAAGCGATTGATGTCTATTCAAATGTGCGTCATATCAGCTTTGAAGAGGCGAGCAAAATCATGGGGCCAGGTAGCTTGGCATCCAATCCGATTGATGCGCTTTCACTAGGCTTGGCTTTAATGTTTGGTACAGCAGGTCTGCCACATATTTTGATGCGTTTCTTTACCGTAAAAGATGCGAAAGAAGCACGTAAATCAGTGGTTGTGGCAACAGGTTTTATTGGTTATTTCTATTTGCTGACCTTTATTATTGGTTTTGGTGCAATCCTGTTTGTCTCAAACAATCCACAGTTCCTTGATGTGGCAAAAGCTGCGGTAACAGGTAAATTAGAGCTCGTTGGTGGTAACAACATGGCAGCAGTGCATTTAAGTGATGCATTAGGCGGCGACTTGTTCATGGGCTTTATTTCAGCAGTGGCTTTCGCAACGATTCTCGCGGTTGTAGCAGGTTTAACTCTTTCAGGTGCATCTGCAATTTCACATGACTTGTATGCCAACGTCTTTAGAAAAGGTCAAACAACACCTGAGTCTGAATTACGCATGTCTAAAATTGCAACCATGGGTCTTGCGATCTTTGCGATGATTTTAGGGATTTTGTTTGAAAAGCAAAACGTCGCATTCATGGTGGGATTGGCTTTCTCGGTTGCATGTTGTGCCAACTTCCCAATTCTGGTTTTGTCGATGTTCTGGAAAGGTTTAACAACACGTGGTGCGGTTATTGGTGGAGTCGTCGGTTTATTAACTGCGGTTGTTCTGATTATTCTCTCTAAAGCTGTGTGGGTAGATACCTTGAAGATTTCTGATACACCAATCAATCCATTTAATGGCCCTGCAATCTTTGCAATGCCACTGTCATTCTTCTGTTGCTGGTTCTTCTCAATCACAGATCATTCAGCACGTGCCAAAGCAGAACGTAAAGCATTTGATGCACAATATGTTCGCTCAATGACAGGTGTCGGCATCTCTGGTGCTTCAGATCATTAAACTTTAAAATTCTTCAAGCAAAAAGTCATCGTTAGAACGAGGACTTTTGCTTTTATGCGATCAAATTTATCAATGATCAATTGAGCGACATTATTTTTGTTGTGACTTATTTTTTAGTATAGATCTGACCATTCACTTGCATTTTCCATTGGCCATTTTCTTGATAGGGCGCATGCTCAACACTAAAACTTTTACCCAGATCACCTTGTCCAATTTCAAAACTATGCTCATCAAATTGGGTAATACTGGCTTTGATATCGGAGTGCTCTGTCAGGCTGACTTCACGATCTGAGGTTTTCTGATCCTGATGTTCATTGTGTTTATAGGTTACTTGACCATTTTTTTCAATTTTTAAGCTGTCGGTATTACTTTGCCAGTTCCCAATATAGTCAGGATGCTGTTCCAGCATTGGATTGGTTTTACCACAAGCGGTCAATACTAAAACCAGACTCAAACTGAGAAAAACTGAAGCGCGTTTCATTTGTTATAACCTTATTGAATTATTTAAAAATATTATGCGATAGTCGACTGTAACAAGTTACAGTGTTTTGATCATTTTCTGTGAAACATTTTTACATAGATGATCTTTACTCTTGGTGATAGGGCAAGAGAAGATAGAAAAACCTTAAAACAAATTTTTTGATAAAAGAACAAAAAATATAGGATATGACATGCAGGCATTCAGAGATTTTTGGAAAGGCTTTCGCTTATTACCTTCAGCATGGTTATTGATCGTTCAGTTTTTTATTTTAATTCTTTCATCTATTAGCCATGATAGTCATATTTCTTATCGTGCCATCAGCTGGGTATTGGGTGCATTGGCATTATTGCTTATTGCCAAAGTCATACGCCAATCACCTGCTTTTACTGCGCTGGGCTTATTCTTTGTGAGTGGTGCATTACTTTTTTCAATTCTAATTCTGCTAGGTTATCGCGAACCAGCCATACAAATTACAGCTCATATTTTTGAGAGTCTGGCTTATTTTTATGCGGCTTATGGTTTATTACGTTATATGTTTGCCGATCGTTATTTGACCAAAGATGAAATGTTTGCGGCTGGAGCAGTGTTTACTTTATTGGCATGGGGCTTTGCTTTTCTCTACAATATTTGTCAGTTGATCGATCCTAACAGTTTTATTAAGCCTGAACATATTGGCTTAAAAAGCTGGTTAGACATCCTTTTTTTAAGCTTTAGTCTGCAATCCGCTACAGGTCTTTCCGATATTGTGCCTTCAGGTGCAGCAGCCCGAGTCATTGCGATTATCCAGATGTTTGGAGGGGTTATGTATTTGGCAGTGATTGTTACCCGTTTAGTTGCATTGCAGTACACGCGACACAGTCCAAAAGATTGAATTTATAACGATCAATAAAGTTTTGTTACAGCTCTACAACGTTTCTAATGAAAAATCTCCATAAAATACAAAGGGTGAGAGAGATAGCGGCTCTTACTTTTTAAGATCAATATCCTCTTATATATTCTTGCCACTTTTTTGTGTTGTCTTCTGTGATCGAGAGATCACGTTTTTATTAAAAAATAATCTGGGGGATCTATGCCTTCCAAAACGTCATCTTGGATGAGTAATATCAATCCAAATGTGTTTTTCAGTACACTCGCAATTATCGCGATCTTTCTCGCAATTGTCATTATTGCACCCAATTCCTTTGAATTATTGACTCAGCAGTTGAAAGACTGGATTACTGAGTCGTTTAGCTGGTTTTATGTCTTGTCAGTTGCTTTCTTTTTGATTTTGCTGATTATTATTGCATGTTCTCCAAGTGGTAAAATCAAACTCGGTCCTGATCATAGTCAACCCGAATACAGTAATAGTTCATGGTTCGCCATGTTATTTACTGCGGGGATGGGGATTGGGCTTATGTTTTTTGGTGTGGCAGAACCGATTATGCATTATGTCACGCCCCCGACAGGAGAGCCTGAAACCATTCTTGCTGCACAGCAAGCGATGCGTGTTACCTTTTTCCACTGGGGCTTACATGCATGGGGGATCTACGCCATAGTAGCCTTGTCACTGGCCTACTTTGCCTATCGACATAATCTTCCTCTAAAAATTCGTTCCTCACTCTATCCCTTGATTGGTAAGAAAATTTATGGGCCAGCAGGCGATGCGGTCGATACCTTTGCAACGATTGGAACTATTTTTGGGGTGGCGACCACGCTCGGATTTGGTGTCACTCAAATTGGTTCGGGTCTGAACTATTTATTTGGTTTGCAAACCTCCGCGACTTCACAAATTATCCTGATTGTTGTGGTCAGTGCCATGGCGAGTCTGTCTGTCGGATTAGGACTCGATAAAGGGATTAAACGTCTTGCTGAACTTAATTTGGCATTGGCTGTCATTTTATTGCTGTTCGTATTTTTTGCTAGCTCAACCATTTATCTGCTGCAAACGACTATCCAAAATGCAGGACAATATGTTTCTAACCTGTTTGATATGACTTTTAATCTTTATGCCTATCAACCTACAGGCTGGATTGGTGGCTGGACGATTATGTATTGGGCATGGTGGATTTCATGGTCACCATTTGTGGGAATGTTTATTGCTCGAGTGTCCAAAGGTCGCACCATTCGTGAGTTTATCATTGGCGTCTTATTTATTCCGACTGGATTCACCCTGATCTGGATGGGATTTATGGGCAATGCGGGGCTTTATAGTGTCTTACATGATGGAAATATAGGTTTACTTAGCGCGATACAAGGCGATTCATCGGTTGCATTATTCGAGTTTTTGGGCACATTGCCTCTATCTGGTGTAATGAGTTTACTGGCCACGATTCTGGTGATTTTATTTTTTGTGACATCCGCAGACTCTGGTGCACTGGTGGTCGATTATCTGACTGCAAAATCCGATGATTCACCTGTATGGCAACGTCTGTTCTGGATTGTGGTCATGGCAGCCTTGGCCATTATTTTATTGCTGGCAGGTGGTTTAACCGCCTTGCAATCGGCAACCATCATGAGTGCTTTGCCTTTCACGGTGATCATGTTATTGATTTGTTGGGGTTTAATTAAAGCACTGAGGATTGACAGTACCAAAATGCAGTCAATCCAAGAGGCGCGTACTACGCCGCGCGCGATTCAAAATCCGCGTAGTTGGCAACAGCGTTTAGGCTTGATTATGCATTATCCGCATTCCAAGCAGGAAGTGGATGAATATATTCAGACGACAGTGAATAGGGCCTTTGAAAGTATTCAAAAAGAATTCCGTCGTCGACATTTGACAGCAAAAATAGAAAACACTGAAAATGGTTTGGTGTTGAAAGTGGATCACCATGATGAAATTAACTTTATTTATAATGTGGTTTCACGTGAAACAGTGCCACCAAGCTTCATGGTGAAAGATCAAGCTACCGAAAATGAAGAATATTTTCAGGCAGAGGTGTTTCTACGAGAGGGTGGTCAGAATTATGATGTGATGGACTGGACACAAGAAGATTTGATTCAGGACATTATTGATCAATATGAACGCCATTTATATTTCTTAAATGTTGTGCGAACCACCTAACGCAAAAAAAGAGGACTCAATTTGAGTCCTCTCTTTTTTTGTAAAGTTAGAATCTATTAGAAACGAACTTTAGCGTTCAAACCGATCGTTTGCGTATCAAGATCTGAACCTTGAACATCTGCTTTCAGGTAAGATGCACCCACCGCAACAGCTGGAGTAATGAAGTAATTTACATTCGCTCCCCAAGCTTGTCTAAAGCGACCTAAATCATCACCTTTAATGTTTGCTTCGCCATCATTACCAATAAATGTTGCGCCAACACTGAGTTTTGGTGTTAAGTAAAGATCAGATTTTAAACCATATTGATTTTCCTGACCAAACGCACCAGCAACTTCAAAACCGACTGCCATATTCGTACCGTCGATTGGACCCACATACTTCGCACGTGCAGTCACAGCATCTTGATCGTCTTGAATCGCAGCAGTTTGATTGACTGCCGAGTAAATACCATTGTTCATGATACCAAAAGTATCTAAAGAGAATTGATCAGCCACGCTGGTATAACCGACAGCCATTAAGAAGTTAGGAAGCAACATTGCACCAACTTCAAGTGAGTAACGGTCACCGTGGTCATCACGAGAGATCTCATTTTTACCATCAGCATCGGTATGGTTATAAGATGCACTTGCATAAACAGGAACATAAGGTGTTGGAAGATAAGCTTCACCTTTTGCACCATAAGTGCCAATGTGGTAATTAATACCATCTTTCACATCATATTGCTGATAGCTATAACCAAGCGAAACGCTAGAAGCCTGGTTCAAAAATGCGGCTTCAGCTAAAGGGCCTTTAGATGCATCAACATCCTTTAAATAGAATGTACCGTTAAGGTCACCTGTAAAGTTTTTATCATTCGCAGTCGTATCTACAAATTCTGATTGACCTTGAACTTCAACTTGATATGCGTGAGCACCGGTCATGGCTAAAAGTAAAGCAGTGGCTAAACCGAGTTTTTTCATAGTAGTTTCCAGCGTTAACAAGAAAATTAAGCTGCGGTCATTGTATTGTAACAATTTATGAAGTCAATGATATTAAAAACAGGCAGAGTCAAGGCTCTCGGGCCAGCTAAGTATCTGAATAAAAAGTGATCATTTAAAATAAATCCTGTCAACCTGAAAAAATTACTATTTTTACAATTAGCTAGAAGCTTGATTGCTACCCAAAAAATGTAAGTAAGCGTAAAAAGAAGCGTTTTTTTTGATTGTAAAATTAAATTATTAATTTAATTTTAATTGATAAAAACTTTTAAATATTTTTCTTTCAATTGAATATCATGCCAAATTTATTATGTTTATGCATATTAATGTGAAATTTATCACACTAAAAAATTAAATCGAATGATGTTTGTTTGGTTTAAAAAGATAAAATTGTTAAAACATTAATCATCAAGATGAAGAAGTGTGATGCCGCTCTGTAAAGAATGGTAAAAATCAGGAAAAAAACATAGTAATTTATATAAATGCGCTTTACATCGATCAAATTTTTTTAGATAATTGCATCAAGAAATGTTGACTGGTTTAGTCGGATTTTGGTTTCTCAAACGAATTGTTTTAAAAGTTTTACTTTTTATATGCCCAGCTTTCCCCAAGGTTGGGCTTTTTTTTTGCTTGATCTTTGATAAATGAACATTACTATAAAAAGATATTTGGATAATAAAACTGAAGATAAAAAAAAACCAACCGATAAGAGAGTGGTTGGGCTGAAAAGGATGTTAGTTAGGAGAAACATCCTTGAGGAAGTTGCTCTATCTCTGCTTTAAGATTAACTTCGGAATATGTGTTAATTATGAATTTAGATTTATAATCTGTAAAATTGATAGTTTTAATTTTATTAATAGTTTTTTTCTATTTTATTGCGCTGTTTTAAGTGATATTCATCTGATTCACAGAGTTGGATAGGCTGCATATTTTTTCATTGTTAATTAGGGGGTGTTGATACGTTTAGTATAAAAAAAAAGCGAAGTAGTAAAATTAAATCGCCAAASCCAATTTTACTATTCGCTATGCCTCGTACCATGYTRACAGATCAACACTGGCAAAAGTTGAAAGCTATTTTGCGTAATTTATCYATTCATCACAACCCAAMTYTAMGWAATTTTATTGAAGCKATTCTWTATAGAATGAGAACAGGCTGTCCTTGGTGAGATATTCCTTTTGCTTTTGGCCAATCTAATTCAATTTTTAAACGCTTTAATCGTTGGTCAAACAGTGGGAAGTTTCTTATATTATTTAAGTTATTGGCATCTCATTCAGAGAAGGAGTGGATTTTTATTGATGGCTCTCATGTTCGTGCTCATCAACATTCCGCGGGTATCGCGAATCAAGCCATTTCTAAAAGTGTGGGAGGAAACTCCTCAAAAATACACTTAATTTTTGATGCGCATGGTCGCCCTATTGATTTTATGATTATTGATGGAACCACGCATGATGTTAAAATTGCGCCAGAGTTAATATCGAAATTAGACTTAACCGAAACAGACATGGTATGTGCAGATAAGGGCTATGACTCAGAACCATTAAGAGAACAGATTAGACAGACAGGCACTAAAGCGAATATACCTAAAAAATCGAATAGTCAGTCAAATAACGATCATATGGAGTGGTATTTATATAAGATCAGGCATTTAGTTGAAAACACGTTTTGTAGATTAAAGCAATTTAGAGGAATAGCCATTCGGTATGATAAGCTCAAAAGAAATTATGAAAGTTCAGTTGCTCTAGCTTGCATATTTTGATGGCTACCTTTATCGGTCAGTATTTGATCATGAAATGTCAACACACCCTGATGGAATTGAATATTTCAAATATATTTGCAACACGATTAGGTTTTGCACGTAAAGTTAAAAGGCTATCTCAGGAAAAGCTTGGTATTTTAGTGGGTAGCGATGAATCATCGACTAGTAGTGCCCGAATGAATCAATACGAAAGAGGTAAGTATACTCCTGACGTTCTGCTGGCTTCGCAGATAGCAAAGATATTGGAAGTCCCATTATCTTTTTTTATGCACCCACAGATGACTTAGCAGAATTGAATTAAATATTCTATAGTCTAGATGAAGATAAAAAGATTGAGCTTTTAGCTTTTGCTCGACAACTTAAACAAATACAAAATTGAATATTTACTCAAGCTAAGCAACTTTGTGGAACTTTGATCAAAGAATAGGCGTGGAACATGAAA
>NZ_CP078523.1:1379383-1380870 GCF_019264745.1 Acinetobacter sp. Colony158
CGTGTTATTCCTAAGTAGAAATGTCCTACCTAATAACCAAATAGAAATGTCCTATATGGACAATTCCAAGTCAAGCACAGGATTTAGATTTCGTTCTTTGATTGCTATTTTCTGTGCACGTCTGCTTGGCATCTTTTGAGAACGATTGCGTTTGTTTTGTTGTTCCAGTTCTTCATGCTGTTGTTGGATATGATTCAGAACAGCACCCAACCGTTTATTCTCAACAATCTCTCGCTGATTCAGCTGACTTAATTTATCGAAGAGGCTGTAATTGATCTTTCGGCCATCATGCATGAGGGCTACAGTGCCATCCGGGTATTCCAGGAACTCAAGATACTTACCGATCAACCTTTGATTTTCTTCGGTGTTTTCCAGGAGATATACGCATTTATCATAAGTAATCGTCAGGCTATTCGTGACTCTGCGGGGTTCACGCCAAGTAAAAATATCATCTAATTCTTCGGCTGTTTCAGTGATAGGCCGATGTAGATCCTTAGGATTAAAAGCCATCTTGGCGAACTTCTGATTGAACTGCTCAATGAAGCAGGGTAGCCAGGCATTAGCTTGCTCAATCGAGCTGATACCTTCCAGACGCATCTTCTTGATCAGACGGTCCTGAAGGGTTCTGTTGGCACGTTCCACACGGCCTTTGGCCTGTGGTGAATTGGCGAAGATGATATCGATATTCAGGGTACTGAGTACGCGTCCAAACTGGGTAATCTTGGTGTCTTTCTTGCTGCTTTGATTCACCCTGAAGACTGAATGTTTGTCGCTGTAAAATGCCAACGGCTTACCATGCTGCTCAACATACAAGCGTGTTGAAATCATATAACCAAAGGCTGATTCTGATTCACAGAAGCGTAAATGCTGCAATTTTCCTGTAGCATCATCGATAAACACCAGCAGACAGCATTTAGCAGCGCGTCCTTCAAACTAGTCATGATATGAGCCATCAATTTGGATCAGTTCACCTAAGCAATCCCGGTTGTAACGAGGCTGATACGGGCGTTTCAGGCGCTTGGATCGAGGAATCCATAAGTCAGCTGCAATCATCCAGGAACGCAGGGTTTCTACTGAAAGATCGAATCCATGTACGGTGGTGAGCTTTTCATGCGCTAAAGTGGGTCCGAAACCATGGAGTTGGTCAGAAACAATATTGAGGCACTTGAGTCTAAGTTCTTCAGGAAGTTTGGAATTGCTGATTTGGCCACGAACGGCATGGGCTAATGCAGCGGGACCTTGAGCTTTGTATTTCTGCAGTAAGCGTCTGATCTGACGTTCTGAAATATGAAGTAGCTGAGCAGCCTGGGATTGAGTTATGCGTTGATCGCAGATTTCCTGCAAGACCGACAATCGTTTAAGTTCTTTATCCGACATAGACACCAACATATCAAACCGTCCGCTAACGAAATTGCAAAAGTGCATATTCTAAAAGCGGACATTTYTAYTTTGGAGAAACCGGACATTTCTATTTTGGAGTTACAAAG
>NZ_CP078523.1:1382178-1384621 GCF_019264745.1 Acinetobacter sp. Colony158
TCTTAAATAAGTTAATTTTAAAGATTTTTATTGCGTTCTCCCCATTCACACATCATATCCAATAAAGGGATTAAAGATAATCCTCGTTCGGAAAGGCTATATTCTACTTTTGGAGGTATTTGAGGATATTCCTTACGAATAATAAGGTGATCTCTCTCCATTTCTTTAAGCGTATTGCTAAGAGTTCTGAATGAAATGTTACCTATAGAGCGTTGTAGCTCGTTAAATCGCATTACTGCTTTATATTCATAAAGCCAGTACATAATGATCATTTTATACTTTCCATTAATCAGAGAAAGAGTATATCCAAACCCTGTATTTGTTAGGGATGTATTTGATGGAACACATTCACTCATTTTAAATTCCTGTACTATCATTTTGTATAGTATATAACATTAAGTACCGTACTTATATTTAGTAAAGCGAAAATATATAATTGTTTCATCAATTTTAAAACTAAATAGAGTACTTCAACGATGAAGAAGACGTTAGTAATAGTCGCACATCCTCAAATCAATGAATCTGTTGTAAATCAACGGTGGGCGGAAGAGCTAAGAAAACACCCTGATGAATTTACAGTTCATGAAATTTATAAGGCTTATTCAAATGGGGTAATTGATGTTGCTAAGGAACAGTCCCTTATTGAAGAGCATGAAAATTTGATATTCCAATTTCCTATTTATTGGTTTAACTGTCCACCATTGTTTAAACAGTGGTTAGATGAAGTTTTTACATATGGTTGGGCTTATGGTTCAACAGGTGATAAGCTGAAAAATAAAAAAATTATGCTTGCTGTTTCTGCTGGTATTAAATCAAAAGATTACTCGGATACAGGACGATATCAGTTACAGTTAAATCAAGTACTTTATCCTTTTGAGTTAACCGCTTTATATGTCGAGGCTGATTACCAACCAATCTATGCATTTTACGGTACAGAAAGTAATCCAACTTCTGAGGATGTTGATCAAAGCGCAGTTGATTATGTTCAGAAACTACTACACTTAGCTAATATTGGCTAAGTGTTAAGTGGAGAATATCTAAAATTAACATAATACGGCTTATAAAAAGTTAGCATTGTAAGCCCAAAATAGAAAGTCCGCTTAACAGTTATGATAGCGGACACTTTCTATTTATGAGTGATCTTTTTAACGTTTTCGATAATCATCCCAATAGCACGGCACAATCATCAAACCATTTTCATGCAGTCTAGACCAAAGTCTGGTTCCTAAATCTCTCAAATTGAGCAAGAGAGAAGTTTGAAATAAGTAAGGTCGATTTCATCTGATCATAACGACTGTATAAAACTTTATGTACCATTTCCAGACGTTTCTCATGGCGATCGTGTAGTCCATATTCATCAATGACCAATAAATCAAAACTCGTTAATTGCCGAATAATTTCATCTTCGCTAGAGCTATGATCTGACCATGAATCCATCATCTTTTGTGCAATCTCAGCACTGGTAAAATACCTCACTGAGCGAAAACTGCTGTGTAATATATTTTGGATAATCGAAGCATTAAGATGCGTTTTGCCAGTACCTGAAGAGCCTAATAAGGCAAGATTACAGGATTCACCAGAAATGAGTTTTTGAGCGAAGCATTGGCAGCGATTGATTCACTGCATCTTCTTGGGCTACTTTCGTGATGCTAAAGTTCTTAAAACCACAGTGGATGTATCGTTTCTTTAACCCTGAATTTAAAAGTCTTTGCTGTAAAAGATGCTTCAGTATTTCAGCTGAATGCTGTTCTTGCGCATGGATTCCCGAACATAAATCTCACGTCGTTGTAGATTGACATTCTCCCAACGTAAACCATCTATTTCACTCGTACGCATACCCGTGAAAAAACGAATAGTATAATAGGGTTTAAAATCATGCCGTGCTGTTTTTAAGATCAGTTGCACCTGTTCTAAAGAGAAAGGATGAACTTCGACTTTGCTCTCTTTTAAATTATTGATATTTTTGTAAGGTGATTCAAATTCGTATCGCTCAACTGCGTCATCGAGTATCATACGTAAAGGTGTCATGATTTGATTGATCCGTATGCTTTAAGACTTGTTTGATTTTTTCCGTAAGTCACTTTCTCATATAGCGAAAGATGAAGGTTGCTGATCTAGTAAGAAGTACTGGAATTAATAAATCAACATTACATAAACTTTATAATGATGAATCTGTTCGAATAGATTTTGAAACTATTGATAAGATTTGTTTTGCTCTTAACGGAGAGGTGTGAGATTTATTAGTTTTTAAAAATATGAATGAAAATCATGTTGTTGAATAGTTTTTTGGTCACAAATTACGATTGAGAAAGAAAAATTGATCTTAAATACTTCATTTTTTAGAGTGTTTTTTGTACATAATTTCAAATCATTTAAGGTTAATTGAGCTCATTTTTATATCGTGGGCATAATTTGGTCACATTTTGGTCACAAAGTTTTTTAA
>NZ_CP078523.1:1384660-1391446 GCF_019264745.1 Acinetobacter sp. Colony158
CTTTAATAATAAGAAAAAAACTATATAAATCAAAAAGAAAAAGCCCCTATCTTTCGATAGAGGCTTTTCAAAATCTGGAGCGGGAAACGAGACTCGAACTCGCGACCCCAACCTTGGCAAGGTTGTGCTCTACCAACTGAGCTATTCCCGCAAATATTTGAGCAGTTTTATAAAAAACTTTCACTAAAAACAATCTGGAGCGGGAAACGAGACTCGAACTCGCGACCCCAACCTTGGCAAGGTTGTGCTCTACCAACTGAGCTATTCCCGCGTGCCGCTTATAATACATTAAGCAAATCAAGGGTCAACCACTTTATGCAAATAATGCTGCTGATTGCATAAAATAAAATCATATTCGCGTTCTAATCGTCTGAGTTATTCTATTTGACTCACTTTTTATGTGTTTTTCAGTGTTTTAATCTTAGGCACGTTATACTTCCATCCATCTTTCTATGTAAGTAGGTAACTGATCATGACGCTCGAACAACAACTGATTGAACGTTTAAATACATTGCAACCCACGCAGCTTGAAGTAACCAATGAGTCTGCGGGTCACGGTGGTTACTTTCCGGGTAAAGAAAGTCATTTTAAAGTCGCTATCGTAAGTCCAATTTTTCAGGGACTTCGACTGGTGCAACGTCACCAAAAAGTCTATGCAGTCGCAACAGACTTGATGAATCCTGGTAAAATTCATGCATTGGCGATTCATGCCTATACGCCAGATGAATGGCAAGGCCAAGTACCCGATAGTCCTGAATGTGCGCATGCACCTAAAAATTAAACAAATTGATAGATAAAAATGGATATACATTTATTCGTCCTTGTCATTCATCTGGTTGCATTGGCACTTGCAGCAATAGCCGTGCTGATTCGTTCTATGCCTTTATGGATGACTACGCCTGATCAGTCTGAGTCTCCTGTGACCAATAAACTCTGGATTGCCCTGCAACATTCAGGATTTACGCTTGTTGTCATTACGGGACTTGTTTTGTTATCGCTGAATCATTTTCAAATGCAGCCGTGGTTTTATGCCAAAATTATTCTGTTTGTGGTAATGCTTTCGTCTTTCAGTAAAGCATTTAAAAAGGATCAGTCTATTTTAGTGGTACAGCGCAAAGCAGGTCTGGTCATTGGCTGTGTGGCATTTGTTGCTATTTTGGGTTTAGTCATGATCAAGCCAGTTTTTGGTTAATTGTTTGACATTCTTTGCATTTATATCGATTGGCTAGGTTAAACTCTAAACAAGTTTGAAAAAATAGTGATGAGGGAAGCATGTTTACACGGGTGGTTTTTAACCAAAAAGGCGGTGTGGGTAAATCAAGTATCACGGTAAATTTGGCTGCAATTAGCGCACAGCAAAACTTAAGAACACTGGTGATTGATTTGGATCCACAAGCCAATTCAAGCCAATACCTATTAGGTGAACAGGCGACTTACTCCGCAGATAAAAATGCCCTAGAGCCGAACATCGAAAACTTTTTTGATGATGTCTTAGGTAACAACCAGCCAAAAGGGTTGATTGGTAATGCCATTGGTTCAATTTTAAAATCACGCGCCAAAGGCTTGGAAAGTTTTGTGCATCATACTGCTTTTCCAAAGCTGGACGTGATTCCAGCCAGTCCAACACTGGGTGCATTAGAGCATGCGCTTGAATCCAAGCATAAAATTTATAAATTACGCGATTCTTTGCAACAACTCAGCAGCCAATATGATCGGATTTATATCGATACGCCACCTGCTTTTAATTTCTTTACTTTGTCGGCGCTCATTGCCGCTGATCGGGTGTTGATTCCATTTGATTGCGATGTTTTTTCCAAACGTGCGTTACAAACTTTGATTGAAAATGTGATCGAAACCCAAGATGATCATAATAATGGTCTGGAAATTGAAGGGATTGTGGTCAATCAATTTCAGGCACAGGCAAAATTGCCAAGAGAAGTGGTACAACAATTAAAAGATGAAGGCTTACCTGTATTAAACAGCATGTTACCGCCTTCAATTTTAATGAAAGAATCACATCAGAAAAATTTACCCTTGGTTCATCTATCGCCAGAACACAAGCTGACACAAGCGTATCAGACACTGTTCTCAGAAATTGAACCCAATTAATTTGAGAAAAGCGATGAAAGGCTTATATTTCCTTCCTCTAAGCGTATTAACACTATTGCTGGGTGCTTGTGCGACCACAGTTAAACCGACCTATGTCTCTCCAACGCAATACCAGTCGTTGAATTGTCAGCAATTACAAAGTGAATATAATCGTATTCAACTCTATATTGAAAATGGTGTGCAGACACCGAAACGGACAGGTGTGGGTGTAGGCGTTGGACTTGGCGGTGGCTGGGGACGTGGTGGTTGGGGCTTCGGCCCAAGCGTTTCAGTCAACATGGGACAATCTTCAAACACCAAAAATACGGAACTTTCTCGCGTATTAGGTCAGCAAGAAGCGATTGTTCAGGCAGCACAATTTAAAAATTGTCCTATTGTGGTCAAGAAAAAAGCTAGTTAAAATCCTAAAAACGAGTCCTGTTTCACATTTTTTGAATCAGGACTGAATAAGTGTTTGTCAAAATGTTTCGTGATATGTCTTTTTAAATCATATTGTTAGTTTTCTTTGCATCGATATTTCATCATCTATGCTCAGGCTTAAACGTCAATAAAACTTGTCAGTTAAATTCAATTTCATATAAGGTGTGCCCACCTTAATCGCGATGGATACTTTATGATTGAAAGCTGGTTTTTTGTATTGGCGATGCTAGCCGTGCTACTTATTCCTGGTCCAACCAATGCGTTGTTTGCCAGTGCTGCACATCATCAGGGTATTACAAAAACGGCTTCTTTTATTCCAGCAGAATGGTTGGGTTATCTGTATGGTATTGCGATTTGGGCATTGTTAATTCATCTTGGGCAACCGATCTGGCCTGCACTGACTCCGCTTTTGCATGTGATTAGTGCTTTGTATGTCATTTGGTTGGCATTTAACTTGTGGAAAAGCTCACATTTACAAAAACATAGCCAAAGTCACAAAACGATTCGCCCTAAACAGATATTTTTCTCGACCTTAAAAAACCCTAAAGCGTTATTGTTTGCCGCAGGAATTTTTCCGCCAGAGACATGGGATTCTTTGGAACATGCCATTTTAGTACTAGGCGTATTTAGCTTAATTCTATTTCCAGTGTCATGGTTCTGGATGGTGTTTGGTCGGGCATTACTGGCAGGCAATATTAAGGGATTACAAGCCGACCGTTTATATAAAGGATCGGCAATGTTGCTGTTATTATGTATGTTACCCGTGATTTTTCGATTCTTTTAAACTTACTTTTTAGAATTTAAAACTTGACGCTTATTGCTGAGTTTCTGACGAATAAAAGCAAAAATTCCCGGTAAGACACTCAAAATAATAATGCCAAAAATTAAGTGGGTAAAATTATCTTTAACCATCGGCATATTGCCAAATAAATAGCCCAATGTAATAAAAGAAGCTACCCAACACAGCGCTCCAATCACATTATAGGTCAGAAAAAACTTATAGTTCATGCTGCCTGCACCTGCGACAAAAGGCGCAAAGGTACGGGCAAAAGGAATAAATCGAGCAAAAATGATGGTTTTACCGCCATGACGTTCAAAAAACTCATGGGTTTTGCTTAGGTGTGCTTTATTAATAAAACGTGAATTCATTTCAAAAACACGCGGGCCGATGAAACGACCAATATGATAATTTAGGGTATCCCCCAATACTGCTGCAATGAATAAAAGAATACCCAGAATCCAAGGGTCCATTGCGCCCGTAGATGCTGCCAATGCCCCTGCTGCAAACAGTAAACTATCGCCCGGTAAAAAAGGCATGACCACCAGACCCGTTTCCACAAAAATAATCAGAAACAAAATTGCATATATCCATACGCCATAATTGCGAATAAACTCAAGAAGGTGATCATCAACGTGCAAAATAAAATCAAAAAGTTCCATGACAGGCTACAGCGCAAAATTGTGATCAAATCCTAGCAGTGCCTTATGTGAAAGTCAGTATGATTCAGTAAAAAGTTACATCTTTTATTGTCTTTTATTCAGAACGATATGTCTGAAAAATGAATATTTATTGCAAAAATAAAGCAGATTAAGATCATCTCATCAAAACAACATACTTTGAAATCAATCTAAAGGGCTTATTTATGTTTAATCCAAATGTAGTCGTAAAAAACATCGTCACTCAATCTGGTGCAGATGCTGTTATCTCATTGGTCGCACGAATCCTGATGGCCTATATTTTTATAGTTGCAGGTTGGGGAAAAATTACCGCTTATTCGGCAACTGTGGGTTATATGGAATCGATGGGGGTGCCAGGTGGACTATTACCTTTAACAATTTTGGTTGAATTTGGTGGCGGACTAGCTTTGCTTTTTGGTTTTCAGGCTCGTTTAGCAGCTTTGGGACTTGGTGTTTTTAGTATTTTGACCGCGCTTATTTTTCATGAAGGTACAGATCAATCTCAAGCCATTAATTTTATGAAAAACTTAAGTATGGCGGGCGGTTTATTTTTCTTGATGTTACATGGTGCGGGTAAATTCAGTCTAGATGCAGCGATTGAAAAATAAATTATTCAGACTTATAGGGTAAATTAACTTTTACCTTATATTACAAAACTCTAGCCGACATCTTTTTCACTTTCTGCTTAGATAAAACTGAATATATTTAATATCAAGAGAGAATAATGAAAAAGTTTATCCTGACTGCTTCTATCGCCGCGACAGTCGTTTTATCTTCTAGTGCATTTGCTGGCAAGGATGATCATGTGATTATTCAGGAAGCTGCAAAAAATATGGTGACTGTTCAGCAAGTAGCAAAAATCAAAGATGAAACGGGCGTAACATTGACAGGTCAAATTACCAAACATATTAAAAGTGATCATTATGAATTTAAAGATCGTTCTGGCACAATTAGTCTGGAAATTGATGATGATCTTTGGCGTGCAGCAGGCTTAACAGTCGGTCATCATGTCCGTGTTGTGGGTGAGGTAGATACTCATCGCTATAAACCTACAGACATTGAAGTCGTGAAAATCGAAAAAATTCAGCACTAAATAGAAGGCACTCATGTAGTGCCTTTTTTAATACTGTTTTTATTAGGTTTTTTGGCTATGGAAAGAACGTGCGTGGCATCATGAAAAATGCTAGAATATTGCGCTTCTCTCGTTGCCTTGCATAGTTGCGTAATCATGACAACCAATACTCACATTACTGATGACCGTATCTTAATTCTGGATTTCGGCTCTCAATACAGCCAGCTGATTGCACGTCGTGTACGTGAAGCGGGTGTATATTCTGAAATGTATGCTTTTGATATGTCTGAACAAGACATTCGTGCTTTTAATCCGAACGGTATCATTTTGTCTGGTGGGCCTGAAAGCGTGCATGAAGAAGGTAGCCCACGCGCACCACAAGTAGTATTTGAGCTTGGTGTACCTGTCTTAGGGATTTGTTATGGTTTCCAAACCATGTCTGAGCAATTAGGTGGAAAAGTTGAGCCGGGCAAGGTGCATGAGTTTGGTTATGCCGAAGTCGACATTCAACAACGTGATCAATTGATTGGCAATTTGCAGGATCGTGAAGATCAACTCCATGTCTGGATGAGTCATGGTGATAAAGTAGGACGTTTACCAGAAGGTTTTCAGACTACGGCTAGTACGCCAAGTTGTCCATTCGCAGCAGCATCCGATGAAACTCGCCGTTTCTATGGAGTTCAGTTCCATCCGGAAGTCACGCATACCGCCAAAGGTGCAGAATTACTGTCTAACTTTGTGCATAAAATCTGTGGTTGTGGTGGTCTTTGGACGCCAGAGCACATTATCGATTTGCGCGTAGAACAATTACGTCAGCAAATTGGAGATGAAAAAGTATTACTCGGTTTATCTGGTGGTGTAGATTCATCTGTTGTGGCTGCACTTTTACATAAAGCGATTGGTGATCAATTGACTTGCGTATTTGTAGACAATGGTTTGCTTCGTTTAAACGAAGGCGACCAAGTGATGCAAATGTTTGCAGATAACATGGGAATCCGTGTCATTCGTGCGGATGCCGAAGAACGTTTCTTAACTGCACTTGCAGGTGAAGTTGATCCAGAGAAAAAACGTAAAATTATTGGTCGTGAATTTATCGAAGTCTTTGCAGAAGAAGCGCGTAAACTTGATGGCGTGAAATTCTTGGCACAAGGTACGATTTATCCTGACGTGATTGAATCTGCTGCAAGTAAACAAGGCAAAGCGCATGTGATCAAATCCCACCACAACGTGGGTGGTTTACCAGAAGATTTAGCGTTTGATTTGGTCGAGCCATTACGTGACTTGTTTAAAGACGAAGTGCGTAAGCTAGGTACGACGCTTGGCTTGCCACACAGCATGATTTATCGTCATCCATTCCCAGGCCCAGGTTTGGGCGTGCGTATTTTGGGTGAAGTGAAAAAAGAATACGCCGATATTTTACGTCTGGCAGATGATATCTTTATGCAGGAACTTCGTGCTAGTGGTTGGTACGACAAAACAGCACAAGCATTTGCGGTATTCCAACCTGTAAAATCTGTGGGTGTGGTGGGTGATGGTCGCCGTTATGCATGGGTGATTGCACTTCGTGCAGTGGAAACGGTTGACTTTATGACCGCACGTTTTGCACATTTGCCGTATGAATTGGTTGATAAAATCTCGACGCGTATCATGAATGAAATCAAAGATGTTTCCCGTGTGGTTTATGATGTTTCATCTAAACCACCAGCGACGATTGAATGGGAGTAAAT
>NZ_CP078523.1:1391546-1407165 GCF_019264745.1 Acinetobacter sp. Colony158
GTTCTAAAATAGATCAAAAAAAAGCCGACTTACAAAAGTCGGCTTTTTGCTGTTTTTCGATAAATTAAATTTTTTAAATATCTGATTTTTATTAAATATTTTAAATTAATTTCGCATAAGACGTATTATGTTAATTTTAGGAATATTATTTATTAAACCAATTTAGAATTTTATTGAATAGATTATCTTCTTTTTTGATATCTTTATTTTGTATCTGGCATGTATAACCATCTACAACTTTCTTTAGGGAAATTTTCCCCGATATTTCTGTAATACAAGTACGTATCGAATAGGTTTCACTCATATCTAGAACAATATCATAGGGTATATTTCTCTTAAAATTTGACTGATCTATTGTAATACATTCATTTTCATAAATTGGCATTTTTATATTTTTATAAATATTACTATAGGAGCTTCTGAATTTCTGACCTTGAATAATATGACCAAGATATAAATAAATTTGATTGTTATAAGGTTGTGTCTTCGCATCATTTGTAAATATACAAACACTATTGTTTTTTACCGTTGCATATAACTTTTTTTCTGGTGATGCTTGTGTTGTTATCGATAGAGGAAAAAGTAATAAGATGAGAAATTTTTGTTTCATAGTTAATGATGTGGTAACAAAGAAGAATTATTTGGATTTTTAATGAAATCGATAAGAATTGCCATAACTCGACTATGAAGTTTTAAACTTATTTGTAAATGCTTTCGATGAGGTTCCTCATTTTTTAGAAAATTGCTATCATAGTAAAATTCAATGATTCTTCCTTGTTGCTCAAAATTAAAATCTTGAAACTTTTTATTCGCATCTCTCCCTAATAAATCAGTGTCATATGCTTTCAATTCATTAGCTGAGTCTACAGATTGAACCTCTGTCGTGTATCCTCCATTACACCCTTGTTTTAACCCTTACCAACTAGTTTTAGCACCATTTTGATATTGCCAAACATGAGTCATTTCATGAATAAACCAATGCTTAATGTTAGGCCGAGATAAACTGAAATCTTGATTCTCCATATAGTCTTTTGACGACATATAGATTTCACCAGCAGGAGTCATTGCATTACCAGTAGCTGTATGTATAAGACCTCCTACATGAATCCACACTTTGGAATAATCAATAGAATTTTTAAATACTAATTGAGACATTCTAATTTCACCTGATGTTAACTGACGCTTTGTCCCTATTTTTATGACAGTTGCACCATAGGATTTCATTTCCTTCATGTCATCATTTAATTTTTTTAGTGTGTCTTGAAATGTCGCTATAATATTATTCGTCATGGGAATGTTCCTTTGAAATTATTCTTAATTCTATGTTTTCAATTTCATTTGATGTAATTAACTTTGTATAGCCATCTTTATCAGTTGTTCCATGAATAATTTCACCATTTTGATGAATCTCGTAACATACATTGGCTAATGGTTCATTTGTTATTTGGTCTTGTAATAAGAATCTTTGTCCATACTTTGGCTTAGGTTCTGACACAAAACTATTAGTATTATTAGATACAATTTTTGAATTACTAATCCCATTATTCATAACAGCAAGATCAGAGATTTTTAAGTATTTTGATCCGCAAGTTGAGGTATCACTTACAGCAACAATACTTTTTCCACCAACAATCATAAAACCTTGATTTGAAGCAATTGCACGTGATTGAACCTTACACCTAGGACAATAGTGAGTCATACCATCTAAATGGACAGCTTTCCCTTCTACTAAAAAAGAAAAGTCACCTAAAATAATCATTCCGCCATGATCAGTCATACACCCAACTGTAATTAGAGCTTTCATCTATATTTTATAGTTCCTTATATTACGTTTATTAAACCCTAAGAAATTAATCATACAAAATTCAGAAATAAGTAAAAACTTAATCTTTTCAAATTGTTAAAAATTTTATTAGCATTTTATAAAATGTAGAACGATTGTATTTGAAACAATTTATTTACTTTACAAACATACTTGATCTCTATTGTCAGTAATAAGAGCGAGTAATCGCTCTTTTTTATTACTTAAGTTTTTTAAAATCTGATCCTAAAAATAAATAATCTATTCAATATCAATATTATAAAAACTTAAGCTATATTTTGGCTTGTTAAAAGATATATTAAGATATATCTTAATAGTTGTAAATTACCTAATCCGAGAAAAATAATATGAGAAATCAATCTGAACGAGATACTAGACATTCAGAGCGGGCTTCCCATGAGCGTGAGCATCATACTCACGGTAGAGGTCGTCGCGGACGTCTATTTGAAGCAGGTCGAATGAAACTTTTGGTTTTATATCTGATTCAGCAAAGCCCCAAACATGGCTACGAAATCATTAAAGAAATTAGTGATTTAGTCGGAGGAGACTATAGCCCGAGTGCGGGTACGATCTATCCGACATTAACGACACTTGAAGACATGAATTTTATTGCACTGCTCGATGCTGAGCGTAAGCAATATCAAGTTACTGAAGAAGGAAAAGTGTATTTAACCCAACAGCAAGACATGCTGAATGCTTTGCTGGAAAAGCTACGTCTTCGACGCGAGATTCATGGCAATGATCAACTGATTGATATACACCGTGCGATGGAAAATCTGAAAACGGCCTTGCGATTAAAACTCAATGTTGCAGATTTAAATCCACAACAGATTCATCAGATTGCGGAAAAGATCGATCAGGCAGCCGTTGAAATCGGGCGTTTATGACGGAGGATTTTAAGATGTTAGACGCACAATATCGACTCAAACAGGTGGGTTTAAGAGTTACTCATTCACGAGTTTCAGTCCTAAAGTTACTTGAACAACAATCTGATGACTTAAGCATCAAACAGATCTATCAAAAATTACATGCGCAGCACCAACAACTCAGTTTGGCAACAATTTATCGCGTCGTCAGCGATTTGGTGGATGCGGGTTTAATTGCAAGTTATCAATTTCATCGTGCAGAAACGAAATTTAACCTACCTGAGCGTAGCAAAAAACAGCTCCTCCAGATCCAGTGTGCGGCCTTAACGCAGGCGAAACAAACGCAAGTTTTTACAGTCCTTACAAGCGGTTTTTCAACAATTTCAAGTAGAGGTGATGCAACTTGAAATTCGGGAAAGTACTTAATTTTAAAATAGAATTGGAATTGATCTATGAAGCAACATCAATACTTTGTCACTATTCAGCATCTCAAAGATGCAAAAGGTGAGGTATCAACTTATGTTGAAAAACTTGAGTTTTATACACGCAATCATGATGATATTTTTCAGATTGTAGAAAAATTAAAAAGCGCAGCATTCTTTGACGAGCAAACCACACAATCCTTTGCGGTTGGGCTCAAACTATTTAGTGAAGTGATGTTAGAGCAGCGTAATCATCCTTTGTTTGCAGAGTTTGCACCGCATTTCCGAGATTTTATGAAACACATGAAAAGTCAGATTCCGCAGTCCAAATAATCTTTGAGTACGGCTTTGACAAGGATTGTCTTAAAAATAGCACTACACTGTCTTAAAGTTGTGCATAGAATCTTGAATTAAGTTTGGTAATATAAACATAATCAGTAAGATAAGTCATTTATGAAAGCTAACAAGCAGTTTGTTTAGAACGCGCTGTTTACGCAATGATAAAACAACAATGCTATGAGACACGTTATTCTGAATTTTAAGCGTATCCAAGTGGTGAATAGCATTTTGATCAGCAAGCGCAGCGCTCAGTTTGGCTAGCCATTCATATGATTTAAGCACACATCAGGACAAAGATAATGACCAATACCAATTATACGGAAATCTCAGATTCACAGGATTGTGAAAGTTACATCAATCAATTTATTCAGGACTTTCAAATTCGCAGCGCAGAAATTGGTAAAGGAACCGTGATTAAACGTGCTTTACCCAGTCGGCAAAAACGCATGATCGGTGCATGGTGTTTTCTGGATCATGCAGGTCCCGTAACTTTTCCACAAGGTGATGGATTGGATGTTGGGCCTCATCCGCATACAGGTTTGCAAACCTTTACTTGGATGATTGAAGGCACCATGATGCACACCGATAGTTTAGGCACCAAGCAATTAATTCGCCCGTATCAGGTTAATCTGATGACTGCTGGATATGGTATCTCCCATACTGAAGTGGCGCCAGATACTGAAACTAAAATGCATGCGGCACAGCTCTGGATTGCCTTGCCTGATGACAAACTCAATATGCCTCCACAGTTTGATCACTATCCTGTATTACCAACAACACAACAGGATCAGGTTGAATTCACGGTTTTGGTTGGTGAGTTTATGGGGCAAAGCTCTCCTGTGGCGGTGCATACGCCATTGGTCGGTATCGATATGACCGCTCAGGCAGATGCGAAGACTCGTATTCCACTCAATCCAAAATTTGAATATGGCTTTTTAGCATTAGAAGGTCACGCTTGGGTGAATGGACATGAGTTGAATCAGGACAATCTGGTGGTGTTAGAGCCTGGGGTTGAACATATTGAAATTGATATTCCAAAAGGACATCGTGTATTACTGATTGGTGGTGAACCTTTTGAAACTCCAATTTTACTGTGGTGGAATCTTGTCGGTCGCACCACGGAAGGACTACGCGAAGCACGTGAGCAATGGGTCAATCATGATGCACGCTTCGGCGAAATTCCAGATTATGATGGCTCACGTCTTGAAGCCCCCACTTTCCCTGATCAAATGAGAGCATCCAAATGAGTGTGATTGCACGTAGCGTTGTTAAAACAGATCCAGCACCGTGGAAAGGTGAAGTCACCAGCGGTAAACACCATTTTATTACCGATAAACCTGAATCTTTTGGTGGTCATGATACGGGGCCAGCACCTTATGACTTTCTAACAGCAAGTCTGGCGTCATGTACTATGATTACCTTGCGTATGTATGCACAGCATAAAGAAATGGATTTTGGTGAGTTTAGCGTCGAAGTTGATTTTTTTATGAATAAGGAACAACAGGAATGGATCGAACGTCGTGTGAATTTTAAAAATCCATTATCTGAAGAAATGCAGGAAAAAGTGTTAAATGTCTGTAGTAAAACACCAGTAACCAAGACCTTATTACGCAGTGTGGAAATCAAAACCACCTTAGCTTAATTCTGTTGCAATCTCATGATTTTACAATTCAGCCCATGCAATGCTCATGGGCTGAATGCGATTAATCAATTTAAAATTTTGGCGAGAAATAGAGAACAATATGCTGACTTTACATCATCTGGAACAATCGCGTTCTTTTCGGATTTTATGGGCTTTAGAAGAGCTACAACAAGACTATCAAATTCAATATTACAAACGTTTGCCGACCTTTGCCGCACCACCTGAACTGAAACAGATTCACCCTTTGGGTAAGGCACCCATTTTACAGGATGATGATCGCGCGATTGCAGAGTCTGCGGTGATTTTGGAATATCTACAAAGTAAATACGATTTGCAAAATCAGTTTAAGCCACAAAATGATGAAGATGCTTTTCAATATTTATATTGGATGCATTATGCCGAAGGTTCACTGATGCCATTATTGGTATTTCAGTTGGTCATGAACAATGTTGGTAAAAATGTACCTTTTATCATTCGTCCGATTGCCAATAAAATTACCGATGGCATTAAAGCTGGCTTTATTCGTCCACGTTTAAAAGATCATATTGCTTTTTTAGAGGAATATTTATCGCAACATGATTATTTTGCTGGTCAGTTTAGCTTTGCTGACATTCAGATGAGTTTTCCACTTGAAGCTATTTTAACCCGTACCACAGGCCAATATCCGAATATTCAGGCTTTTCTTACTCGAATTCAATCTCGTCCTGCTTTTCAACGTGCCAAGCAAAAAGGAATTGAATAAAGGCGGTTTTGATAGCCAACCATATTGCCTGCTGACAAACTGATGCAGCATGGCAATGCTTGTTATATTTTAAAACATCAATCAAAATGAAATTTGTCATTTATTTTGAATATTTTCTCGTCAATATGCATCTTTTCAAACAAGCTTTAGATGATTGATGTTTTATGAAATTGATGACTAAAAATATGACAATATTGTCTCTGGGGATTTGTGCGGTTTTCGCATTAACAGCGTGCAATGATTCAAATGATGATCAAAGCCAGAACACGCCGTCGACTCAGCCGCAAGATCAGCGCGATCAACGCTTTTTAAATGCCAAAGCTGGCGATATTCTTCAGGTTCAGATTGCTGATCTGATTCCGACTCAAGGCGCAGTGGGCTATGACCAGATTTATTATAAATTAGGCCGTTGGCAAGGCGATTGGAATCGTCAGACTTGGCAAGCGGATCCAATCAATCAACTTTCTTATCTCAATAAAACCATAGGCAAAAAATTCAGTGATTACTGTGAAGCAATTGGTGCCAAAAGCCGCGATGACTTTAGCAGCATGGAGCAACTCAAAGGAGCAAATTTAAAACAACTCGATAGCTTTGGTTGTGCCGAACAACCAGCAACAGAAACTGCTGATTTGAAAACGGTCGTGGTTGGCTACGATGGTCGTTTGTATCTGACTGATGGGCATCATACCATGACCCAGTTACGTGAATTACCCGATGGCGGTGAAACGCTGAAAGTTTGGGTGCGTGTGGTTGATAATTATAGCTCTCTCAAAACAGCAGATGAGTTTTGGACAAAAATGGTCGCCAATGGTCGTGCATGGTTGCGTAATGGACAAAACCAAAGCATTACATATCAGCAATTACCAAAAAATTTGGGGCTTAAATCAGCAACCAATCCAACGGGTATGGAAGAAAATCAGTACCGTTCGTTGATGTATTTTGTCCGAGATATTGGCTATAGCAAACCTGAGAATGCCACCGACTTTCTGGAGTTCTTATGGCAAGACTGGTTAGAAGCTCAGGTTAAAACAGGGATGGTACAACCTTTAAGTTTTTATCATCTTGATGCGAAAATATATGGCGGGGCAGATGTGCTGGCAAGCACCAGCATCAAAAAGGATTTAACTTTGTCGGGTAGTGCCACAGGTTATACCGCAGCAATTGCCAACTATGCTTTATTGATCGGTACAACAGCACCAGACACGGTCATTTATCAGAATCAGACCGCAAAAAGTCTGGGTAGTTTAAACCTGCAAAAAAATGCAGATAAAGGCTCTGTGACCGCCAATGCCATTAGTACTTTTGATGAATTGAATCGAGATGAAGTCAAAAAAGATGGCACGCCACGATCGGGTGGCAGTGTTTGGTATGCGGTACATTATCGTGAATGCGGTAAACCAATTACGGGAACATGCTGGGGTTGGTAATTATTTGAAAAAATTAAAAAAAGAACGCACAAAGCGTTCTTTTTTACCATAACAATGCTTTAACGTTTTACCACGATGGAATCGATCCCGCTGTGTTGCAAGGTTTGCTGTGCAGCAACAGCTGCATCTTGCGAATCATACGGCCCAGAAACCACGCGATACCATATTTTGCCATTTTCGACACTTTTGACCACATCGGCAGACAAACCATTTAAAATGATTTCTGCGCGACGTGCATCAGCGCTGTCAGGGTCAGGATAGCTACGCACTTGTAAGATAAAGGATGCTTGATGTGGCTGTGGTGGATTTTCTTCAGCGGCAACCGCGGCAGCAGGATCATTGCTCACAGGCGCGCTGGCTTCACTTGGCGCTTCTACAATCACCACAGGTTGCTGCGGCTTAGTCTCGGGTACTGCTTGCTCAGGAATCGGCGTAACTTGTTGCTGTGGTAACAGATCGTAGAAACGATAGTCATGATTGGTTTCTTCTTCCTGATAATGCGGCGAAGTTACTTCATTTTTAGTTGAAACAGGCTTCCACGGTTTCCAAAGCATCAACACCACGGCGATGCACATCAGAGCTAAAATAGCCACCAATGTACCTAACCACTTTGGAATCAGTGATTTTTTGGGTTTATTTGGTCGCTCAGATACACCGCGCTGCGTTTTTCCAAACACGTGAAATCCTCTTCAAATTAGGTCGTCAGACCAAAAACAGGAATTGGTCTGAGCTTACAAGTCAAACAATAGATGATTTACATTGATTCTGGCGCAGATACACCAAGTAATTCCAAACCATTACGCAACACTTGTTGTACATTGACGGACAACAAAAGACGCGCTTGAGTGAGTTCTGCATCATCATTTAACACTTTATGCTCATTGTACCAGCCGTGGAATAATGCTGCTAACTCTTTCAAATAATTACCAATTTGATGCGGTTCGTAAGCATTTGCCGCACGTACAATAATATCTGGATAGGCAGCCAGTTTCGATAGAATTTCTGTTTCAGCGTCCAGTTCCAGACGTGACGCATATTGACGTGCCTGAACAGCATCAAAATTCACTGCGCTGGTCGCTGCTTTTTCTAGCATACGACAGATTCGCGCATGCGCATATTGAATGTAATACACCGCATTGTCCTTGCTTTGTGATACTGCAAGATCCAAGTCGAAGTCAATATGTTGCTCAGATTTACGCATCACATAGTAAAAACGGGCTGCATCATTACCGACTTCTTCACGGAGTTCACGTAAAGTCACAAACTGACCTGAACGCGAGGACATTTGTACCATTTCACCACCACGCCATAAACTTACAAACTGAACTAAAAGTACGGTAAGTTTGGCAGAGTCATAACCCATTGCATCAATTGCTGCTTTTACCCGTGCGATATAACCGTGGTGATCTGACCCCCAGATATCCACGATATGGGTATAGCCACGTTGTAATTTATCTAAATGATAGGCGATGTCAGATGCAAAATATGTGGTTTGCCCATTGCGGCGTTTCACTACACGGTCTTTTTCATCCCCAAATTCAGTCGATTTAAACCAGATATTACCGTCTTTTTCATAGAGAAAACCACGTTGATCTAGGGTTTGTAAGGCTTCTTCAATTTTATCCGCCAGTGATGCTTCACTGAACCAGCGATCAAAAGTCACACCAAAATCGGCAAGATCATCTTTAATGTCATCTAAAATGGCTTTTAGCGCGGCCTGATGAAAAACACGATATCCTTCGCCGAGTAACTGCTGTGAATTGGCAATCAGCCCATCAATATGTTTTTCTTTATCACCAGAGAGAACCACTTTATTGCCTTCGGCATCCAGTTCAGCGGCATATTGCACATCTTCTGGCACATCTTGATAAACATCGGTTACCACACGAACATATGCATCGGCATCTTTGTCGATAATGCTTTGTGCAATTTCCTTGACGTAATCACCTTGATAGGCATTCTTAGGAAAAACAAGATCTTGTCCAAGTAATTCCAAATAACGTAAATAAGTCGAAGTCGCCAAAATATCCATTTGACGACCTGCATCATTGACATAATATTCACGTTCAACTTTGGCACCCGTCGCTTCTAGTAAGTTCGCTACAGTCATACCATAAGCGGCACCGCGACCATGTCCCACATGTAAGCTCGAGGTTGGATTGGCAGAAACAAATTCCACCTGAATTTTTTGTGCACCATTGGCCTGACTACGGCCAAATTGATCTTTTTGTGCCTGAATTTGGTCGAGTACAGCGTAACGCTGATCTGCATTTAAGAAAAAGTTGATAAACCCTGGACCTGCAATTTCAGCTTTAGTAATGTCTGCGACTTCTGGCAGATGTGCCAATACTTTTTCAGCCAAATCACGTGGTTTCATACCCGCAGCTTTTGCTCCAACCATCGCAATGTTGGAAGCAAAGTCACCATGACTTCGGTCTTTGGTTCGGGTTAACACACTGTTGTTAGTCCAATCCGAAGGAAGAATCCCTGCTTGTTGAAGAGATTGCACGGCATGATCAAGAGCTGCTTGTATGGCGGTATTCATATCTATCTAAAACGAATGTTCGCGGAAAAACGCTCAATATAGCAAATTTTGTCCGCTTTAGGTGAGGCTGTTTGATTTCACCACCGATTTAATTTTAATGAATGCTGAAAGCTATGTAATCCAATCTTTTATTTTGGATTATTGCTGACAAGAAACAGGTTTGCTGAGTAACTCAGCATGTTGATTTTCAAAGCGATATAAGTGTTCTGCATGATAAATTTTGATGGTCTTGGCTGTCGCGAGCTCTTTTTTAAAGATCTCAAGTTTTTGAGTGGAATACAGATTAAAAGGATTTAAATAGTTTTTATTATCGAGAAGAAATTGAATTTGTCCAAGTTTATCATCGTATGCGCTCAAGATTTGCTCACCTTTGGCATTGTATAAATAAAAGGTTGGTTTCTGAGCGCTCAATTGACAGTTCAAACGAAATGATAAAATAGATTGATCATCAGATTTATTTTGTAGGATATAGACGTCCTGTGTTTTATTTTTCATATAAACCCATTGATTTTTGGGCATGTTTGCATTGAATTGTTCCAGTTGATTCAGGGTGGTTTGACTAAGATCAACCATGCCTTTGGCATCGACTTCGGGAACAGGTGGCTTGACGCCTAACCATGAACCAACTTTATTGGTTGTTTTTGAAACACTTTGACAGCCGGTTATTAATAGAAGGATCAATCCCAATCCAGACATTGGTAAAAAGGATGGTTTTACAATAAACATATTTATAATCAATAGAATCAAAAGCTCAGAATATGTTCAGTATATCCAGAAGAATTTATCTCATCCGCTACGATATGTAAAAGCGCCATAAACCTCCCTCCAGATTCTATTTGAACATAAAATGTGATCTATTCGACTATCAATTTTGGAAATACCTATTTTGCTAAAAAAGCGCGTAAGCTATATCGAACCGATGATTTGAATGAATAACCGTTTAGCATTTGAGCTGAACAATGAGATAGGCAATGACCGCTGAAAACACCGCAAAAAAACATCCACTTTATATTCCCTATGCTGGCTTTACCCTTCTGGAACTCCCGCTACTCAATAAAGGTTCGGCTTTTTCCCAACAAGAACGTGGCCAATTCAATTTACATGGTTTACTGCCGCATGTGATTGAAACCATCGAAGAACAAAGCCAGCGCTCTTACCAACAGTTCACAGCTTTTAATGATGCGATCAATAAGCACATTTATTTACGAAATATTCAGGATACTAATGAAACCCTGTTTTATCGTTTAATCGAAGATCATTTAGAAGAAATGATGCCGATTATTTATACGCCAACAGTAGGTGAGGCCTGTCAGCGTTTTTCTGATATCTATCGTCGTCATCGTGGGGTATTTGTGTCTTATCCAGACCGTGAACACATTGATGATATTTTGCAAAATATTAATCGTCGTAACGTTAAAGTGATTGTGATTACCGACGGCGAACGTATTTTGGGACTGGGTGATCAGGGTATTGGCGGGATGGGGATTCCAATCGGAAAGCTATCACTCTATACCGCATGTGGGGGGATTAGTCCTGCTTATACTTTACCGATCACGATTGATGTTGGAACCAATAATCAACAATTACTCAGTGATCCTTTATACATGGGTTGGCGTGAACCGCGAATTACTGGCGAAGAATATTATGATTTTATCGATCAGGTCTTAACTGGAATTCGCCGTCGTTGGCCACATGCCTTGATTCAGTTTGAAGATTTCGCACAAAAAAATGCGATGCCTTTATTGACCAAATACCGTGATAAATTCTGCTGTTTTAATGATGATATTCAAGGTACAGCTGCGGTATCAGTGGGAAGTTTAATTGCAGCAAGTCGTGCTGCGGGCAAACAACTCAAAGATCAGATTGTCACTTTTTTGGGCGCAGGTTCGGCAGGATGCGGCATCGCGGAGCAAATTATTGCCCAAATGGTGGCTGAGGGTTTAAGCGATGCAGAGGCTCGTGCTCGAGTCTTTATGGTCGATCGTTTTGGTCTCATTACAGAGAACCAGCCAAATTTACTGGATTTTCAGCGCAAACTTGCACAAAAGGCGGATGTCATCTCCGATTGGGCCAAGGTTGAAGATGTGATTTCTTTACTGGATGTGGTAAAGAATGCCAAACCTACCGTTTTGATTGGGGTTTCAGGTCAACCGGGATTATTTACTCAGGAAGTAATCGAAGCACTTAATGCAAACTGTGAGCGTCCGATTGTGATGCCATTGTCCAATCCAACTTCACGGGTAGAAGCTGTGCCTGCTGATATTATTCAGTGGACCAATGGTCGTGCATTAATTGCCACAGGCAGTCCTTTTACTCCAGTCAATTATCAAGGGCGGTTGTATCATATTGCGCAGTGTAATAATTCCTATATTTTTCCAGGGATTGGCTTGGGCGTGATTGCTTCGGGTGCTAAGCGCGTGACAGAAAATATGCTAATGGCCTCTAGTAATGCATTGGCAGATTGTTCTCCATTATTGAAAAATGCCGAGGCCGATTTACTTCCACCGATTGCAGACATTCAAAATGTCTCGCGTGTGATTGCATTAAAAGTTGCACAAGCAGCGATAGCAGATGGTGTTGCAGTGCCATTAACCGATGAGCAAATTCAAAGCAATATCGAAAAAGAGTTTTGGCAACCTGAATATCGTACCTATAAGCGCGTACCTTTTTAATGAAGGTTAGTGATTAAAGTTGCTACATTCACAAAAAAGAGCTTCGGCTCTTTTTTTATGGAATAAAAATAAAAAAAACTAGACGATACGGTCTGTATTTTTTAAACTTACGCGCGATTGATATCAATAAAACTAAAAATGAAGAAAGATGATGTTAAATAATATTTATAGTATTTTGGAACAGGCGGGTTTTGGCACTTTAAAACGCGCCATCCATGTGCAATTTAGTCACGCCTTACTCAATACTCAGGTTTTTTTACAGCGTATTGACGGACATCATGCGCTCAATGATGGCTTAAATCTTCAGCTCACATGTTTGTCAAATAATGCACACATTGCACTAAAACAATTTATTGGCTGTCAGGTCGCAGTCGACCAGATCAATGATCTGGGGCAATTTTCACGAACTTCAGGGATCATTACGCAAGCCAGTCAAGGTCAGAGTGATGGTGCATTGACCCTTTATACACTTACTGTACAAGACCCGACCGCACTTTGGCATAAACGACGAAATAGCCGTGTGTTTATGAATAAAAGTGTACCCGAAATTACGGAAATTTTATTTAAAGAGTGGCAAGCTAAAAGCAGCTTATTTGCTGCAAGTTTGACGCTTGATTTGAGTGGGCTTGGTCAAAACTATGATATTCGTCCCTTTACTATGCAAAATAATGAGACGGATCATGACTTTCTAACCCGTTTATGGCGTAGTGAGGGGATTAATTGGCTGATCGATGAACAAAACAATATCGTTGCAAATACGCTGCAAGAGATTGAACCTCAGAAACTGCGTTTGATTGACAATCAACAACATTTTACCGCAATGAATCGCGGCGTTATTCGCTTTCACCGTAGTCATGCAACAGAATATTTTGACAGTATGACCAGTTTGATTGCCCATCGCCAGTTACAATCAACAGCGGCTTATGTACAACGTTGGCAAGCGGATGGTCTGACTCAGGATGATGGCAGTGGTTCTGTTTTAAGCGCACATCTATACAGTGATCAGTATAACAATGAAAGCTTAAGTCTCGAACAGGCTTGGTCAGTGGGGGCAGCGTGGACTTCTGATCTTACAGGCGCAGATCATGCTACACCTTCTGGTTCGGAGCAGATTGAGCGGCTGAATCAAAATTTAAGTGCTTATCAGGAAATACAAGCTAAATATTTTAAAGCTCAAACGACGGTACGGGATACGCAAGTAGGCTACTGGTTTGAACTCACAGGACATCCAGAAATTGACCAACACACTGGAAGTGATCGACAATTTTTGATTTATGAAAAACGCTTTTATAACCAAAATAATTTACCAAAAGATATTCAACAACAATTTGAACGCTTAATGTCCGGAATGGCATCTTCCTCATTGCAAAAGGATGAACGCCAAGGCAATGAGCTGACGCTAATACGCCGTCAGATTAAAGTCGTCCCTGAATATCAACCCTTACAACATCGACCATTGGTTTATCCACAACGTGCGCGCGTGGTTGGACCAGAAAATGAAGAGATTTATGTCGATGAATGGGGGCGAATCAAAGTTCGCTTTCTCTTTACCCGAGATCAGGACCATGCTCATGATGGAGGTGCGGGTGCCAATGAGAATGACGCAGACTCCGCTTGGGTCGACGTGCTGACGCCATGGGCAGGAGAAGGTTATGGGGCAAGGTTTTTACCCCGTGTAGGAGAACTCGTTGTTATCGACTTTTTTGATGGTGATGTTGATCGACCATTTGTAACGGGTCGAATCCATGAAGCGCAACGTTCACCCACAAAATTTGATGTAAAAGGACAATTACCCGCGACCCGAAATTTGAGTGGTATTCGTTCGCAAGAGGTCGCAGGCTCAGGCTTTAACCAGCTTCGTTTTGATGATACTACTGGACAGATTAGCACCCAGTTACATAGTAGTCATGCTGCTAGTCAATTAAATCTGGGTAATTTAAGTCACCCTAAACAACAAGAAATCAGTCAAGGGCGTGGTGAAGGTTTTGAACTGAGAACCGATCAATATGGTGCTGTGCGTGCAGGTAAGGGAATGCTGATTAGTACTTATGCCCAGGAACAGGCGATTGCTGATCATTTGGAAGCTGCTCAAGCACAATCATTATTGTCACAGGGCTATGACAATATGAAAATGCTCAGTGAAATTGCTGCAAAGCAGCAGACTGATGCGTTGAATGTGATTAATCGCTTACCAAAATTTATTCAATCATTAGAGCTTAAAACTACAGGTCAAGCACTGGATAACACTTTAAGTCTATTTAAAGAAGGCATGAATAATGATCCTATCCATGCCCTTAAAGATTGCGGTGGTTTCATTGAGGATATTGGTGCGCTTGGTGGAGATGCGAAAGGTGCAGTAGACGAGTTCAATGCGTTCTTTAGTGATGCCAAAGATGCGGTAGAAAACCTAAAAGAATTCATTGAAAACGTAGAAGAACATGGTGCTGATATTGTCAAAGGTAAGCTTGCCAGCATTAAAGATCGGATTCAGCAGAACCCGTTTGAGAGTATTAAAGAAGTTGGAAAAGTTTTAGCCAATGTCGATATTAAAGACTTTGAATTGATGAGTAGTTGTGGGACTTTTAGCAAGGGTAGCAAGCTAGAAATTACCCCCTCTAAAGCATTGAGCTCATTACAAGGCTTTATGGAAGGTTATACTCAAGGTCTGGAAAGTAGTTCCGATGCCAAGCAACAAGAACAAGGTAAGATTTTTAGACAGGCATTGATGTTGTTGGCATCACCGAATGGAATTGCATTAACTACGCCTGAAAATATTATCTTACAGGCCTCTCAGGATATTGCTGAGAGTGCCAGTGGTTCAATTAATTTGAGCGCACAGAAGAATATTATTGGACATGCGCAGGATAAGATCAGTTTGTTTGCTGCACAAAAGGGCTTTAGAGCGTATGCCGCAAAAGGGAAATTGGAGTTGCAGGCGCAGGACGATGCGATTGAAGCAATTGCCAAGAAGGTGATTAAACTGATTTCTACTGAAGATAAGATTGAAATCACCAGTCCTAAAGAGATTGTACTAACAGCGGGTGGGTCGCAACTCAAAATTAATGCCGATGGTGTGTTTTCAACCACAGGTGGGAAGTTTGAGAGTAAGGCTGGTCAGCATTTGTTTGTGAGTGGCGCTAAA
>NZ_CP078523.1:1411133-1411220 GCF_019264745.1 Acinetobacter sp. Colony158
GCTTTGCTTAAGAAATTTCCAATAGGTTGCTTCAAATTTGAGAAAGAAATCATCAATTACACAGAATAATTCGGTGCTATTCAACAT
>NZ_CP078523.1:1419602-1430845 GCF_019264745.1 Acinetobacter sp. Colony158
AAAAAACTATACTATTCACATTATTTTTAGCGGTTTTCATCGATGTCCTTTCAAATCTGGCTGGGATTCATGCTCGCATGCTGGGCGATTAGCATATCACCGGGTGCAGGTGCGATAGCCTCTATGTCGAGTGGTCTAAACTACGGTTTTCGACATGGTTACTCGAATGCGATCGGTTTACAGCTCGCTCTGGCCTTACAAATTATGATTGTTGCGGCGGGGGTTGGCGTACTTTTTGCGACGACCTCTTGGGCATTTCTAGTGGTTAAATGGTTTGGCGTAATTTATTTACTATATTTGGCTTATAAGCAATGGACAGCACCGATACAACATATTGAAATTAAGCAGGAAACTATATATCAATCACGCCGAAGTCTGATGTTAAATGGTCTTGTGGTGAATATGAGTAATCCCAAAGCCATTGTATTTTTACTGGCAGTATTACCTCAATTTTTAGATTCGAACCGTCCACAGTGGCCACAATACACAATTATGGCATTCACAATGATCACTATCGATTTAATTGTGATGGCAGGTTATACAGGACTCGCTGCTAAAGTACTGCGCCTACTTCGCTCACCAAAACAGCAAAAATATTTAAATCGCAGCTTTGCCATCATGTTTGCGGTCGCTGCATTGCTGCTCAGTTCGATTCATCAATGAGTCTAAAGTTTTATACTTTGACCGCGTATCGCTTTCAATTTTTGTATCACAAAAATGATCGCAAATAATAATGCCATGCACAGCACAATACTTAAGCCTGTCGAAATATTAATCACTGCACTAGACCAGAGTCCCACAGTCACACCAATCTGGGCGCAAATAAAAGCCCAAATAACCATCTGTTTGGGTGAGTTTGCTAATAGTCTGGCAGTTAGAGCAGGGATGACCAGCAAAGCCCCCATTAATAATGAACCTACCGCACGTAGGGCCAAAACGGTAAACAATGCTAGCAGCAACATAAAAATCAAACGTTGCCATTTTGCATTGATCCCTTCGCTCATCGCGATATCAGGGTCAATTGCAATCTGGATTTGTGCTTTCCAGTAGCGGTAAAGCACAGCAAGCGCCAAGCCAATAATGATGACAAAGATAGGTAAATCTTCCCAGCCAATTGCAAGCAAATCACCAAAGAGATAGCTCAATAACTCAGGTCGTAAACTAGGAATTTGTTGGATCAGTAATAAACCTGAACAGAGTAAAGTCGCTGAACACAGTGCTAGTAATGCATCATTGGGCAGGCGTGGGTCATGTAATACCCAAAGTATCCCAACCAATAATAATGCGAGCATCGCGACACCAAGCCAAAGCGGGAGCTGTAGAATTCCTGCGACCGCGACGCCAAGTAATGTTCCATGCGCCATCGTATCTGCAAAAAAGGACATTCTGCGCCAGAGCATTAAGCAGCCTAAGGGTGCTGTCAAAAAAACCAGTAAACTTCCCATCGTCCAGGCAGGAAGCAAAAGTTGTAACCATTCCAGCATTGCTTAAGCTTCCGGTTCAGGGTGAATATGAGGATGGTCGATATGTGTACATGTCTCAACATGATCACCATGCGCACAGTGATCGTGATGGTGCTGATATGGGACACGTTGTCCACCAAAAATGGCCAGATATTCTGGGTGTTGCTGAACACTCTCAGGTAAACCACTACAGCAGATGTGTTTATTTAAACACACAACCCGTTGAGTCCCTTGCATCACCCATTGCAAATCATGTGAAACCATAAGTACAGCACAACCATAACGTTCAGGCAGGCTTCGTACATATTCATAAAGTTCGGCTTCGGATTGGATATCCAGCCCCTGCATCGGTTCATCCAGCACCAAAATATCGGGCTGGCGCAATAAAGCACGTGCTAAAAGTACACGCTGTTTCTCACCACCAGACAGTTGTTGTACTTTGGAATCCTGTAATTTGGAAATACCAGTATCACGAACAATCTCATTGCGTAATTCACGGTCACATTTTTCCAAATCAAGTAAGTCTTTGACTCTTAATGGCAAACTGTGTGAGGGATTGAACTTTTGTGGTACATAGGCCATTTTATTTTTTTGACTGCTCACTACTTTGCCTTGTGAGGGGTGGGTAATCCCGAGCAATACTTTGATGAGTGTCGATTTGCCTGCGCCATTGGGGCCAATCAAGGTGACAATTTCATTTTGATGTAATGAAAAGTCGACATTTTTTAGAATATCCCGATCATCCAAATGAACTGATACGCGATCTAGTCGAATCAGTTCAGGCATCAGTGTGACAGCTTGCTGCACTGTTGGCATTTTCCAGAAATCTCGATAATGGTATGTTGAGCATTAAAATGATCTGAACCTGCCAATTGATGTAATTGTTGCAGCAAGCCTTCAGAAGAAGCTTCCTTCACCACATGACATTCATTACAAATCAAAAAAGCAGCTTGATGCCCTTCACGAGGATGGCAGCAAGGAATATAGGCGTTGATCGAAGTCAGACGATGAATCAGTCCTTTTTCCAATAAAAAATCAAGGGTACGATAAACCGTAGGTGGCGCTGCTGGACGATCAGATCCACTTTTGATTTTTGCCAATAAGTCGTATGCCCCCATCGGACCAGAAGCGTTTAGAATTAAAGCCAGAACTTCTTTACGCAAAGGCGTCAGACGTGCTCCTGTCGAGGCGCAAAGGCTTTCCGCTTCAGCTAGACGTGTGGCAACATTCAGGTGATCATGTACACCATGTAAGGCATTATGATGTTCGTGTGAACAAGCACTCATAGACAAACCTCATTATTTTATTGAATAGTAGCATGAAGTCAGGCTGCTATCGAATAAGCGTAGGTGTTTTTCAAAATTTGTTATATTATAACATGAGTTGTTTATCTAGGTTCGATTTTGTTATGTTTCGTTTTGCGGTGTTCTGGCTATTTTCTATTATAACGACGCTGTCATGGTCACAAGCGCCGCTGGTGATTGCAACTCATCCGATTTATTTGATCGCCAAAGAAATTACACAAGGGATAGAAGAGCCTCAGTTATTGCTGGCAAATCAATCTGGACATGATATTCAACTGACCCCAGCACATCGCAAAGCCATTCAAGATGCATCCTTGGTAATATGGCTAGGCAAAGCCCACGAAGCACCATTGGCGAGTCTGCTACAAAATAATCCTAAAGCGATTTCAATTTTGGATTCGCAAATTGTGACGATTTTACCGCGTCGAAGTACCCGTAACGTTCCGTTAGACAATACCATTGACACTCATGTCTGGTTAGATCCCAATAATGCTGTGCGTATTGGTTTTTTTATCGCTGCGCTGCGCTCACAACAACATCCTGAAAGTAAAGCCAAATACTGGGAAAATGCACGACGCTTTGCTCAAGAAATGTTAGTTGCAAGTCAGGGCTATGAGCGTAAAACAGTACAACCTTATTGGTCGTATCATGATGCCTATCAATATCTGGAACGCGCGCTGAATTTAAAATTTGCAGGTGCATTGACAGATGACCCACATATTGCAGCGACTGCTTCGCAGCTCAAATATTTAAGTGATAACCGCCCCAAACCGAGTATGTGTCTTTTGGCTGAAGGAAATGCCAATCAAAATCAATACCGAATCTTGAATCCAATCGTATTCCAGCGTGTCGATGAAAGCATGAATGAAGACCAGGATTTTGTTGATGCATGGAAGAAACTCGCCAGTCAAACCACAAAATGTGTCTTAAATGCAAGCAAATAAGCTCAAAATGCCTGACATCCAGATGATTTGAGTGTAAACAAATCATCTAAAAAAACACGACTTAGGTCGGTAAAAGATTGCATGTTCAGGGGTGTAACTCTATAATGCCTGCGATTAAAAACGATCATCAGCGTAATTTGTCAAGCATTCATGCTGTAAGTGGATAAACAATGAGCCGAACTAGTCGCTTGATTGACCGACGATTAGCGAAAGCTCTGGTCTTCTTACAAGCATTAATGATTCCTTTAGCTGCGATTATGGCATGGCTTATCCACGATGGTGTGGCCGCAATGAGTGCCGCTTTAGGAGCCTTGGTCTGCTGGCTTGCCAACCTATATTTTAGCTGGCAGTCATTTCGAACGGCAGGGGCTAGAGCATCGAGACAGGTTCTATCGAACATGTATCGAGGCATGCTAGGGAAGTTCGGAATCGTGATCGTGGGTTTTATTTTGATTTTAAGCAATGTTAAACCGCTGTCTCCAGCGGCATTGTTTTGTGGTTTTATTCTCGTTCAGACCATGTCGTGGGTCGCTCCATTTTGGGTTTCACGTCTACAGAAACGAGTCTAGACACATCCAAAATTGAAGATTTTTTGAGGACTACGAGATATCAGGCAGCGCGCGATATTCGTTTCCTTATTTAGTAATTGACATTGACCAGGTGTGATTTATGGCTGCTGAAGAACATGCCCTTACTTCGACCGAGTACATCAAGCATCACTTGACCAATTTAACCTATGGCAAAATGCCAGATGGGACTTGGAAATTGGCTGAGAATGCGGGTGAAGCTCAACAGATGGGGTTTTCTGCTATTCACTTGGATTCAATGGGTTGGTCGATCGGACTGGGTGTCATTTTTTGTTTGATTTTTTGGTGTGCCGCTAAAGCTGCAAATGCAGGGGTGCCATCAAAATTTCAATCTGCAATCGAAATGATTATCGAGTTCGTTGATTCCAGCGTTCGCGATACCTTCCATGGTAAATCACGTCTTATTGCACCACTGGCATTAACCATTTTCGTGTGGATTTTTCTCATGAATGCCATGGACTTAATTCCTGTTGACTGGATTCCTTATCTGGCTCAACAAGTGGGTGCGCACGTATTTGGTATGGACCCTCATCATGTTTATTTCAAAATCGTTCCAACAACAGATCCGAACATTACCCTTGGTATGTCGTTGTCTGTTTTTGTGTTGATTTTGTTCTATAGCATTCGTGAGAAAGGCATCGGCGGTTTCGTTGGTGAGTTGGCTTTAAACCCATTTAACCCAAGTAACCCAATTGCAAAAGCGTTGCTAATTCCAGTGAACTTAATTCTGGAATTGGTTACTTTCCTTGCACGACCAATTTCATTGGCACTCCGACTGTTTGGTAACATGTACGCAGGTGAGTTAATCTTCATCCTGATCGCGTTACTTCCTTTCTGGATTCAATGGGCGTTGTCTGTGCCTTGGGCGATCTTCCACATTCTTGTAATCACCTTGCAAGCATTTATCTTTATGATGCTGACCATCGTGTACTTGAGCATGGCAAGCGAAAAACATTAATGGTATTTGCCTAACTGTTAGGTTAACGGTTAGGTTTAATTTTTATTTAATTTGGTAATAACCTAACCTCTGAGGAATTTTTCATGGAACTCACTTTAGGTCTAGTTGCAATTGCATCTGCTATCTTGATCGCTTTCGGTGCTTTAGGTACAGCGATTGGTTTTGGTCTTTTGGGTGGTCGCTTTTTAGAAGCTGTTGCTCGTCAACCTGAACTTGCTCCGCAACTTCAAACTCGTATGTTCTTAATCGCAGGTCTTCTTGATGCTGTGCCTATGATCGGTGTCGGTATTGGCTTGTTCTTCATCTTCGCTAATCCGTTTGTAGGTTAATCAGCTTAATTCCTAAATCCACATATTGAGGAATTGCAATGAATATTAACCTCACATTGATTGGCCAAGCGATTGCATTTGCGATTTTTGTCGCATTCTGCATGAAGTTTGTTTGGCCACCACTAATCAATGCGATTAGTGAGCGTCAGCGTAAAATCGCTGATGGCTTAAACGCTGCTGAAAAAGCGAAAGCGGATCTTGCTGATGCACAATCACAAGTGAAAGCTGAGCTAGATGCAGCAAAAGCACAAGCGGCTCAATTGATCGAACAAGCGAACCGTCGTGCAGCACAATTGGTCGAAGAAGCACGTACCCAAGCTGCGGCTGAAGGTGAGCGTATTCGTCAACAAGCGAAAGAAGCAGTTGACCAAGACATCAATTCTGCTCGCGAAGAATTACGTCAACAAGTCGCTGCCTTGGCAGTTGATGGTGCAGAGAAAATTCTGAACCAACAAGTTGACGCAGAAGCTCATAATGCCATGCTGACTCAGCTGGCTGCTAAACTTTAAGCGAGGGAAGTATGGCTGAACTCTTGACGTTGGCACGCCCGTACGCCAAAGCAGCATTTGCTTACGCTTCTGAGCAAGGTGCAACTGACAATTGGTCGAATGCGTTACAAGTGCTCAGTGCTACGGTGCAAGACGAAGCATTTTCCGCTTATTTAAATCGCCCTGAGCTTACTCCTGTGGAGCAAGTCGGACTTTTTTCTAAAGTTTTAGGTGAAGAACAAACTCAGGCAGTGTCGAACTTTTTGACATTGCTTGCTGAAAATGATCGTTTGATTCTGTTACCTGAGATTGCAGTAGAGTACGAACAGCTTAAATCACAGAATAGCAACACAGTAGATGTCGTGATTGAATCGGCATTTCCTTTAACTTCTGTACAAGAGCAGTTATTAACCCATGCTTTGGAAAAGCGTTTTAATAGTTCTGTGGTTGTGTCAGTAGAAGTTAACCCTGCGCTTATTGCAGGTGTGGTTATTCGTGCAGGCGATCAAGTGATAGATGACTCTGCGCTTAACAAGCTTGAAAAAATGCGGACTCGTCTTCTTGCTTAACCGCAAAAAGACTGAACTTAAAAAAGATTGAGGAATAGCGCAATGCAACAACTGAATCCATCCGAGATCAGTGCGCTCATTAAACAGCGTATCGGAGATCTGGACACCAGCGCGACCGCTAAAAACGAAGGTACCATTGTGATGGTATCCGACGGTATCGTGCGCATTCACGGCCTTGCTGATGCAATGTACGGTGAAATGATCGAATTCGACGGCGGCTTATTTGGTATGGCACTGAACCTAGAACAGGATTCAGTGGGTGCCGTTGTTTTAGGTAACTACCTAAGCCTGCAAGAAGGTCAAAAAGCTCGTTGTACAGGTCGTGTATTAGAAGTTCCAGTTGGTCCTGAGCTTCTTGGCCGTGTGGTCGATGCTTTGGGTAACCCAATTGACGGTAAAGGCCCTATTGATGCTAAATTGACTGATAAAGTCGAAAAAGTAGCACCAGGTGTTATTTGGCGTCAATCAGTCGACCAACCTGTTCAAACTGGTTATAAATCAGTAGATACCATGATTCCTGTTGGTCGTGGTCAGCGTGAGTTGATCATTGGTGACCGTCAGACGGGTAAAACAGCAATGGCGATTGATGCGATCATCGCTCAGAAAAACTCTGGCATTAAATGTGTCTACGTTGCAATTGGTCAAAAACAATCGACCATCGCTAACGTGGTACGCAAGCTAGAAGAAACTGGTGCTATGGCATATACCACTGTTGTCGCTGCTGCGGCTGCTGATCCTGCTGCAATGCAGTATTTGGCTCCGTACTCTGGCTGTACCATGGGTGAATATTTCCGTGACCGCGGTGAAGATGCGCTGATCATTTATGATGATTTGTCTAAGCAAGCTGTTGCTTACCGTCAAATTTCATTGCTTCTTCGTCGTCCGCCAGGTCGTGAAGCGTATCCAGGTGACGTATTCTATCTTCACTCACGTCTTCTTGAGCGTGCTTCGCGCGTTTCTGCTGACTATGTTGAGAAATTCACGAACGGTGCAGTAACTGGTCAAACTGGTTCTTTAACTGCGTTACCGATCATTGAAACTCAAGCGGGTGACGTATCTGCATTCGTACCAACCAACGTAATTTCGATTACAGACGGTCAGATCTTCCTTGAGACATCATTATTTAACGCAGGTATTCGTCCTGCTGTGAACGCAGGTATTTCGGTATCTCGCGTTGGTGGTTCAGCTCAAACCAAGATCATCAAAAAATTGTCTGGTGGTATCCGTACTGCTCTAGCGCAATACCGTGAATTGGCTGCGTTTGCTCAGTTTGCTTCTGACCTTGATGAAGCAACGCGTAAACAACTTGAGCATGGTCAACGTGTAACTGAGTTAATGAAGCAAAAACAATATGCTCCTTACTCAATTGCTGACCAAGCTGTTTCTGTTTACGCGTCTAACGAAGGCTATATGGCTGACGTTGAAGTGAAGAAAATCGTAGACTTTGATGCTGCATTAATCGCGTACTTCCGTTCAGAACACGCGGCATTGATGCAAAAAATTGATGACACTGGTGATTATAACAAAGACATCGAAGCTGAAATCAAAGCCGGTATCGAGAACTTCAAAGCGACTCAAACTTACTAATTTTTTAGCTTAAGTTTGGTTCACGGAATCAACCCTTCGAAGGCTGTTAAAAGCCTTCGACGACTAGGTTAAGCGTATGGCAAATTTAAAAGAAATTCGCGCCAAAGTAGCCAGTATCAAATCCACGCAGAAAATTACGCGTGCGATGCAGATGGTCGCTGCTTCAAAAATGCGTCGTGCGCAAGAGCGCATGGCTCAGGGCCGTCCGTATGCCGAAAATATGCACCGTGTAATTGCTCATTTGGTACAAGCGAATCCTGAATACAAACACCGTTATATGGTTGAACGCCCTGTAAAACGCGTTGGCTATATCATTGTGTCTTCAGATCGTGGTCTTGCTGGTGGTTTGAACATTAACCTGTTCAAAAAAGTGGTTAAACACGTTCAGCAACAACAAGAGCAGTCAATTGAAGTTCAATTTGCTTTGATTGGTCAAAAAGCGGTTTCGTTTTTTAAAAACTACGGCGGAAAAGTACTTGGTGCAACCACCAATATTGGTGATACTCCAAGTCTGGAACAGTTAACTGGCTCCGTACAGGTGATGTTGGATGCGTTTGATAAAGGCGAGTTAGATCGTATTTATCTGGTATCAAACGGCTTTGTTAATGCCATGACTCAAAACCAGAAAGTAGAACAACTGGTGCCTTTGGCTGCGGCTGAAGAAAGCGAAAGTTTAAACCGTACTTACGGTTGGGACTATATCTATGAACCTGAAGCGGAAGAACTGCTGAATGGTTTATTGGTTCGCTATATCGAGTCGATGGTGTATCAGGGCGTGATTGAAAATATCGCGTGTGAGCAGTCTGCACGTATGGTTGCAATGAAAGCAGCAACTGATAATGCGGGCGAACTGATCAAGAGCCTACAACTTATTTATAACAAGCTGCGTCAAGCCGCGATTACTCAGGAGATTTCTGAGATCGTTGGTGGTGCCGCTGCCGTTTAACATTATTAGTTTGAATTGAGGAGACAGCAATGAGTAGCGGTCATATCATTCAGATCATCGGCGCGGTTATCGACGTCGAGTTTGAGCGCAACAGCGTTCCTAAGATCTATGACGCTCTCCAAGTTGACGGAACTGAAACGACTTTGGAAGTTCAGCAACAACTTGGTGATGGTGTTGTTCGTACAATTGCGATGGGATCAACTGAAGGTCTTAAACGCGGTTTGAATGTAACAAATACCCATGCGCCAATCTCTGTACCAGTAGGTCCTGCGACTTTGGGTCGTATCATGGACGTACTTGGTCGCCCGATTGATGAAGCAGGTCCTGTTGCAACTGAAGCGCGTTTACCGATTCACCGTCAAGCGCCTTCTTATGCTGAACAAGCAGCGTCTACTGATCTTTTGGAAACAGGGATTAAAGTCATCGACTTACTTTGCCCGTTTGCAAAAGGTGGTAAAGTTGGTCTGTTCGGTGGTGCGGGTGTTGGTAAAACCGTTAACATGATGGAGTTGATCAACAACATCGCCAAAGCTCACTCAGGTTTATCTGTGTTTGCTGGTGTTGGTGAGCGTACTCGTGAAGGTAACGACTTCTATCACGAAATGAAAGACTCTAACGTTCTTGACAAAGTAGCGATGGTCTACGGTCAGATGAACGAGCCACCTGGTAACCGTCTACGTGTAGCGTTGACTGGCTTGACCATGGCGGAATATTTCCGTGATGAAAAAGACGAAAATGGTAAAGGTCGTGACGTTCTTTTGTTCGTTGACAACATCTACCGTTATACACTTGCAGGTACTGAAGTATCCGCATTGTTAGGTCGTATGCCATCTGCGGTAGGTTATCAGCCTACACTTGCAGAAGAAATGGGTGTTCTTCAAGAACGTATTACATCAACTAAATCTGGTTCGATCACATCGATTCAGGCGGTTTATGTACCTGCGGATGACTTGACGGATCCATCTCCAGCAACCACGTTTGCTCACTTGGACGCAACAGTTGTATTGAGCCGTGACATCGCGTCAAGTGGTATTTACCCAGCGATCGATCCACTGGATTCAACTTCACGTCAGCTAGACCCTTTAGTTGTTGGTGCTGAGCATTATGAAATTGCACGTTCTGTACAGAACGTATTGCAACGTTATAAAGAGCTTAAAGACATCATCGCGATCTTGGGTATGGATGAGTTAGCAGAAGAAGATAAATTGGTGGTTTACCGTGCGCGTAAAATCCAGCGTTTCTTCTCTCAACCGTTCCACGTAGCTGAAGTATTTACTGGTGCTCCTGGTAAATTAGTACCGCTTAAAGAAACGATTCGTGGCTTTAAAGGTCTTCTTGCTGGTGAATACGATCACATCCCAGAACAAGCGTTCTACATGGTGGGTGGTATTGACGAAGTGATTGCTAAAGCTGAGAAACTTTAATTAGCAACCCTAATTTAGGAGATTCTCATGGCGACGATGCAATGTGACGTAGTCAGTGTTAAAGAGTCAATTTACTCTGGAACAGTGACCATGCTGATCGCAAAAGGTGCGGGTGGTGAGCTGGGTATTTTACCTGGACATGCACCACTAGTGACTTTGCTCCAGCCGGGCCCGATTCGTGTTCAGTTGGAAAATGGTACAGAAGAAATTGTCTATGTATCAGGTGGTGTGCTAGAAGTTCAACCGCATGTCGTGACGATTCTTGCAGATACTGCAATTCGTGCCGACAACTTGGATGAAGCAGCAATTTTAGAAGCCCGTAAACAGGCTGAACAATTGCTTGCCAATCAAAAGAGTGATTTGGACTCTGCGGCTGCACTGGCATCTCTTTCTGAGATTGCGGGTCAGCTTGAAACCATCCGTAAAATTAAAAACCGTGCAATGTAAGTTGCCCGTTTTTAAAAAGCCACCGAAAGGTGGCTTTTTTTATGCTATAAGGTTTAAAAGGAATAAGAGATCATCAGATCAACATGGAATTAATTGAAATTGAACCACATTTTTGGGAACTGTATCGGCAAGAGGAACAGTTATTTTTGAGTATTGCGATTGATCTAAGTTCGGTTGTGTCTTGTTGGGATATCATT
>NZ_CP078523.1:1431965-1461377 GCF_019264745.1 Acinetobacter sp. Colony158
AATAACCTACCAAACTCCAACCTTAGTCATTTTATTCTGCTTTATAGTTGAGAATGGTTCTTATAATAATGAACAAATTCTTAATATGACATAAGACGGAGATAATAAAATGGGAAGCACAATGAAAGCTGCGGTGGTCACCGAGTTTAATCAACCGCTACAAATCAAGGATGTAGACATTCCAAAAGTCAGCGCAGGCAAGGTTCTGGTCAAGATGATTGCGACTGGGGTTTGCCATACTGATTTACATGCCATGCATGGTGATTGGCCAATTAAACCGAGTCTACCGTTTATTCCAGGTCATGAAGGCGTGGGTGAAGTTGTAGAGATTGGTGAAGGAATTACTCACCTGAAAGTGGGTGATAAAGTCGGTATCCCATGGTTATATTCAGCTTGTGGACATTGCGAACATTGTTACGCAGGTTGGGAAACCTTATGTAAGGAACAGCAAAATTCAGGGTATTCGGTCAATGGAAGTTTTGCCGAATATTGTCTGGCGGATGGTGAATATGTCGGTGTGATTCCAGATGGTGTGGATTTACTCGAAATCGCGCCAATCTTATGTGCAGGCGTGACCGTTTACAAAGGCCTGAAAATGACTGAAGCCAAAACAGGGGATTGGGTGGCGATTTCAGGTATTGGTGGCTTGGGTCATGTGGCGGTGCAATATGCAAAGACCATGGGTTTTAATGTGGTTGCCATCGATGTCGATGACAGTAAACTAGCATTAGCCAAAGAATTAGGGGCTGATGTTGGAATCAATGCACTTAAGGTAGATGTAAAAGAAGAAGTATTAAAAGCCACTGGTGAAGGCTGTCATGGCGTATTGGTTACGGCGGTTTCACCAAAGGCATTTGAACAAGCGGTTTCGATTATTCGTCGTGGTGGCACCATGGTCTTGAATGGTCTACCACCAGGCAAGTTTGACCTATCGATTTTTGATATGGTATTGGATGGTATTACGGTGCGTGGTTCGATTGTCGGTACACGACTAGATTTGAAAGAAGCACTGGATATCGCGGCACGTGGTAAGGTCAAAGCACACATCAGTGTGGAGCCGCTAGAAAATATCAATGATATTTTTGATCGGATGGAACAGGGTAAAATCGATGGCCGTATTGTGATTGATTTTAAAAAATAAAGTGTTTCACCACTGAATCGAATCAAAACCCATTCCTTTAAGAGTGGGTTTTATCATTTCATGAGTCAGTATCAGAAGCTTCTTGAGATGTTTCAGATTGAGCGGAATCTGATTGCGGAATCATCATGCTTGCCAACTTTAACATTTCGCTTTGAACATTATTCATTTGCTGTTCGATCTGTTTAAAATTGACCTGATCCCAGTTGACTTGTCCATTTAAAAACGGACTTTTTAATACCTGTTGGTTGCTCTCCAGTATTTTTTTACGAACATCTTCAATTTCCTGACTTTTTAAATTTAAACTGTTTAATGCCTGATCAAAGCCTTGGAGTTGCTGCTGCAAGGTCATAGCGGTTTGTTGTAATTGACGACTATCTTTGTCTTGAATGGCTTGCTGTAGTTCTGTTTGAGTTTGTTTTAGTTGTTGAATGTAATCACCTGCACGTAGTTGCAGATCTGCGACATCACGAGCGATATAAAAGAAATTACCACTTTTAAAATCGGAAGATGGGCTGTCTGTAGTCGTTTGATCAGTGATTTGGGCGGTCGCCTCATGATCTGATGCTGTCGTTTCCTGCGCATTATTTGTGGGAGGCTGATCACAACCTTGTAATGAAGCCATAGTGGTTACGATAAGAGCGGAGATCAGCAGAGATCGACCAGAAAAAAATGTCATAATTAAAAAAATCAGTATTTAATTTCTTAGAATATGATGAAAACATGGAGGGAGAATTGAGATTTGCAAAATTATAACAAAAGCAAAAATACCCTGAATACAAACCTTCATCTATCAAGGTTTGTATTCAAGAAATAAGAAAGGTTATAAACGGGTGTAAAGCAAGCGATTAGGTGAGTCTGTCTGGCTATCTGTTACCTTATTCGTTGTCGCTTTATTGAGAATACGATTGGTAATTTGTGATACGTTTTCACCTGTATATATTGCTCGTAAAATAGCGGCCAATCCCGCCACATGTGGACTTGCCATCGAGGTGCCGCTGGCCGTTGCTGTCGCTGTATTACTAGAATACCAATCCGAAGTAATATTACTGCCAGGCGCAAAGACATCCAGACATTTTCCGTAGTTAGAATAATTGGCGCGTTGATCCTGATTGGTGGTTGCGCCTACAGTAATCGCCGCTGGGACTCGTGATGGAGAATAGTTACACGCATCGGCATTGTTATTGCCAGCTGCGACCACCACGACAATATCTTTATTCACAACCCGATTAATTGCATCATCAAGTGCAGTTGAAGTTCCACCACCGAGTGACAAATTAACCACCGCATTCCTTGGGTTTTGAGAGGCAACCCAATCTAATCCTGCAATGACTGTTGATGTTGTTCCAGAACCATTACAGTCCAGTACCCGAACAGGGATGATAGAAGCAGATTTGGCAATACCATATTTTGTACCTGCAATCGTTCCTGCAACATGTGTACCGTGACCATTACAGTCCGTGGTGCCATTACCATCAGATACTGCCGTATAACCCGCCTTCACTCGACCAGCAAAATCCTGATGAGAAGCCAGCACCCCAGTATCAACCACATAGACGGGTACATCCTGAGCATTACCATCGGCATTGTAGGTCGAATTTAAGGGAAGGTTACGCTGATCACTGCGATCTAATCCCCAAGTCGCATTGGCTTGAGTCGTGGCATTGCTTTTAAACACTTGATCTTTTTCGATCAGGCTGACTGTGGGATTTAATTTTAAAATACGAACAAATTCCTGTTCTACATTTTGTGGAATTTGAACAGCAACGCCTTGAAAAGCATGTTGATAAATGAATTTAATTTTTCCCTGAAATTGTTGGTTAAAATTGATCGAGTTTAATAAACGATCGGTCACAGGCGTATTAAATTTAATTAGATAAGTTACCTGAGTTGGACTTGCAGCATGGGTTGTATGCGCCAATAGTCCGATCAGGGCGAATGGTAAACAGCGTAGTATTTGTTTCATTTTAGCCATTCCAGTTTTTGTTTTAAGAGGTCATTATCTGAATATAAATTAATCTATTTCTACGACAAATCAATGAGAAATATAATATTTCAATGTGATTAAAGATTTTATTTTTCATTATTTTGTGATGAGTTTTGCTTTTAAATAAACTTTATTTATTCTAAAAATAAAGATGACAAAACATAGGATTTGTCATCTTTGTAGCAAAATTTTATTTTGCTAACTCTGCCTGAATGGCATCGACTAAACGAGAGTCATCCGCAGTGATATCGGGTGCAAAACGTGCCACCACTTCACCTTTTTTATTGATTAAAAACTTCTCAAAATTCCAGAGAACTTCAGGCTTTGGATTTGGGGTTAGACCATATTCGACTAAATCTTGCCACCACGGTCCTTCACCAATACGTTCAGGCTGTGCAGTGATTAAAGTTTGATAAAGCGGATGCTTATCTTCACCTACGACAGAAATTTTGGAAAATATCGGAAAATGTACATCATAAGTCAACGAGCAGAACTGTTGAATTTCATCATTTGTACCAGGCTCTTGTTCCAAAAAATTATTGGCTGGAAAACCTAGAATTTCTAAACCATGCTCTTTTTGTGATTGGTATAGCTTTTCCAGTCCTTCGTATTGGGGAGTAAGACCGCATTTAGAGGCAACATTAACAATCAATAGCACTTTGCCTTGATACTGATTTAAAGTGGCTTCTTCCCCTGAGATCGTGTTGACTGGAATGTCGTAGACTGAATTGCTCATATAAGTCCTTAAAGTTGCATACATAAAAGAGATATCTTGTTTTAAGGAGATTTATGCAGAAAGGCAAGTGTTTTACTCGGGATTTCTGTGTATAACCGTAAAGTTATCCACAATGCACTCTGTTTATTTCATTTGAAGGGGAGTTTGACCTGTATAGCGTTTAAAAAATTCAATAAAACTGGAGCTATGTTGATAACCTAAATCCAATGCAATCCGTTTAATCGCCGTCCCTTGCTGAATTTGACCAATCGCATACACAATTTTGGCGCGATTACGCCATTCTGATAAAGATAATTGTAATTCCTGCTGGCTCAAACGTAGTGCATGACGCTCACTAATTTGAAAGCTTTGTAAAATCTGCTGCAAACTAGAATTAAACAACTGGGCTTGTCCTAGCTGATCCAGAATAGGCGCTAAGATGGGATGATTTGTCTGTGGTAAATAATGGTCATAACAATCTGCTGCCAGCATTTGATCGAACAAGACCTGTAATAAGCGCAGATATTCTATCGAATCTGGAGAGTACTGATCATGTAATAACTCTTTTACCAAGGCATGAAAAAAAGGTCGGATTTCGAGGGTTTTAGGACTGGCATGAAACTGTGAACAAAGATCAGGATGGACTCTGATACAAATAAAATGCGTCGGTTGATCGACTGCAACACAAAAATGACTGGTTTGTGGCGGTAACCACAAACCATAATTAGGCGGTGCCAAGAAGGTACGTTCACCCACCTGAATTTCAAGCACACCATTTAAACTGAAGTTGAAATCTCCCCACAGTGAAGAATGCGGGCACACACTGTCATGCGGATGGAAAAAGAATTCGTGAATTTCCAATTGTTGAGCCAGATTTTGTAAGGCATTCTGTGTTGGGGAAATTACATCATTCATGCTTCATTTTCACAGCTGATTTTCGGATTATTTAAACCTTTAGCTAACGTGAAAATAGACAGCAAAGCTAAAAGAATAAAACTGAGTACACCATAAATTAAAATATTTTCATTAAAATGATCAACCACAAAACCACCAAGTAATGATCCACTGGCAATCATCACCTGAAATAAGCCAACAAATAACGGCATTCCTTTTTCGACGGCTTGTGGTGCATGCACAAACATCCAGATATTGGCTGAGGTTGGAAATGCGCCAAATGCAAAACCCCATAAAGCAGTTAAGATAAATGCGCCTGTTTCATGAATGGCAAACACCGGAAATCCAAAGAATACAATGGCAAAACAGATTCCCACAAATGCTAAGGTATAACGAATATTTAAATTACCGCTATAACCTGCAAACGCATTACCGAAAACACCCGCGATGCCATACAGTAATAACAACATACCAATGGTCGTGCCATCAAAGCCTGCAATATGTTTAAAAAATGGTGCCAAATAACTATAAGCACAAAAATGTGCCAGCCCAATCAGCAGTACAATTAACATGCCACTACGAGCTTTCGGAATACGAAGTAAAGCAGGCAAGTCACGTAAATGAATGGCAGCATCAGGGCGTAATGGCGGTAAAAATACAACTTGAAGTACGAGCACGATAAAACCAATGACTGCCGTGATCGCAAAGGCACTGCGCCAACCATAAAACTCACTTAACCATGTGCCAATTGGAACACCTAGCACGGTGGCTAGTGTCACACCTGCCATGACGACGGCTGTGGCTTTGGCAATGGGTAAACTTTTGGGTGCCAGTTTGCCACTCAGGGCAATTGCAGTCGCCCAGAAACCTCCAATTGAAATCCCTAGAACTAATCGACTGAGTAACAGCAGGGTAAAATTGTCAGAAAATGCAGTAATCGTATTTGCAATGACCATTATGAAGGTGAGTAAAATCAGCACATAACGACGATCGAGTTGTTTCATCGCCACAGGTAGTAAAGGCGCAGCAAAAGCAGCCATTACACCTGGAAGGGTAATAATCAGCCCAGCCGTACCGGTTGAAATATTTAAATCGCTGGCCACGCTATTGAGGACACCAATCGGTAAAAATTCACTGGTGACCAAAGCAAATGCGGCAATCGAAACTGCCAATATCGCCAGCCAGCTACCTTGTGGGGCGGGACTGGGCGGAATGGGTGTTGAGCTATCCATTGAATTTCAACCTTATTGTAGGAATAGAAATGCGTCAATTTATTTTCATAGTGATCACTATGAAAATAAAATAGTTGAAAAAAATATCAGCGTCAATTAATTTAATAATGATTGTTATAAAAATAGCTGTGAGCTTTATGACAAAATTAGATAAAACACTGGTTTTGGATGAGCCGATTGCGTTAGCAAAGAAAAAACGCGGTCGACCAAAGTGCTTTAATGAGCAACAGGCTTTGGAAAAAGCCATGTTGTTGTTTTGGGAGCATGGTTATGAAGCCACCTCAATCAGTGATCTTACTCAAGCGTTGGAACTGACGGCACCGAGTCTATACAGTAGTTTTGGTGACAAAGCCGGGCTGTTCTATCAATGTATTGATTATTATCTGGCTCATGAAGCTTGTCCGATCCTCCGCATTTTTTTAGAAGCTAAAACCGCCAAGGTTGCATTTGAACTGTATCTATATGACAACGTCAAGCGTTTGGCTCAACCCAATAAGCCCAAAGGTTGTATGTTAATTACTGCTGCCATGAATGGCTCGGAACAAGCGCAGGATATACAATATAACCTACTTGAAAAACGTTTAGCGACCAAACAAAAACTATGTGAACGCTTACAACAAGGTGTTCTGGAGGGTGATTTATCTAAACATGCGCCTATTGCAACGATGACTGATTTTTATTGTACTGTGATTCAAGGTTTAACGGTGCAGGCACGGGATGGCGCAGAAATTGATGAATTAAATCATGTGGTGGAACATGCCATGAAAGCATGGGACTTATTTGATCAATAACCCGATTTTGATCAATAAGTGATGTCTTAACTGCGATACAAATGTCTGATTTGCGATATTTCAATTTATCTCGACAAGGATAAAATAGATTTATTCTCATTTAGTTTGAAAAATTCATGAAAGATGTTGCAAAAGTTCATTGGTGGGCATTGTTACTGCCCATGCTGGCTGTATTAATTTGGTCGCTGAACATTACAGTGACTCGCTATGTGGCCGATTATATTTCTCCAGTGAGCATTAGTTTTTATCGCTGGCTGGTGGCATTTTTAGTATTGACACCTTTTATCCTGCCTCAAGTCTGGAAACAACGGATGCTGGTACGGCGGCATTTGGGTCAACTGGCGGTGTTAAGTGCCTTTGGGATGGTGCTATATCAAGGACTGGCTTATAGTGCTGCACATTATACCACTGCGACCAATATGGGGATTATCAATGCCTTTATTCCAGTGTTTACCATTTTTGTCTCGATGTTTATTTTAAAGGATATCCCCAACAAATTCGCCGTGATTGGGAGTTTGATTTCTTTTTTCGGTCTCATGTATGTCATGAGTCAGGGACATCTTGCCAACTTATTGCAAAGTGGTGGGCATTGGGGCGATGCCATCATGGTTGTTGCGGTGTTTTTCTATGCCTTTTATGGGGTGTTTTTAAAGAAATGGCAGTTACAGATTCCGTTATTGATCAGTCTATATGTGCAAATCGGTTTTGCCCTGATTTATCACCTGCCCTTTATTGTGTGGTTGGGACTAGATCCGATTAATCTCCAAAATGGACCATGTGTTTTTTATGCGGGCATTTTTCCATCACTGATTGCACCATTATTGTGGATGGTGGCTGTTCAGCAAATTGGACCCAATCGAACCAGTATTTTTATGAATCTGATGCCTGTATTTACAGCAATTATTGCCAGTCTATGGTTGTCAGAACACTGGACGATCTATCATACACTGGGTGGAATGATGATCTTGTTAGGCATCATTTTGGCGCAAAAGAAAACATCAATAAAAACCAAAAAGATCATTCCAAACTAGATATATGGCTTTTAAACAGTGGGGTGGACAGGGATGTTCCACACTTGTGCAGAATCTCTACGCTATGAAAACAATGGCGATTCTTAAACGTTTATCAAGCAATAAGCTAAAGTCATATTGTAATGTGTGCATTGTATAACCTATTGATTATTTTTGTTTTATTTAAATTTTGATTTGATCGATTCATTGGCTCTATTTTAGTTTTTATATAACCTTTATTTAAAAATGATCAATTAAAAACAACACAGCTCATGTTGGCGCAAAGGTTGCATTTTAGCTTGATGTGTTCTGGAAAATAAATCTTTGGTTCAGCGTAAGTTTATTTTCTGGTGTCTTTATACCATAACAAAAATGGGGTAGTGCGATGTCTGTTGAAATGAACAAAAATCCAAATCAGCTTCATGATCAAAGCCAACAGGGTTTATTTTCCAAATTATTTTCGAAATTCAAAAAGACTGCATTTTGTGCAGCCAGTAGCGGTTTACTCACTATCGGCGCTTTATCGACGACAGCCACAGTCGTAACGACTGCACATGCCGCTGATCCGCTCAAAGCTGCTTTTGTCTACATAGGCCCACCGGGGGATCATGGTTGGACTTACGCACATGATCAATCGCGTATTCGTACCGAACAAGATTTTAAAGGGGTGGTGAAAACCACTTTTGTGGCCAATGTGCCTGAAACAGGTGATGCAGAACGTGTTTTTCGTAACCTCGCGCAACAAGGCAATAAGGTCATTTTTGGCACGTCATTTGGTTATATGAATGCAATGGAGAAAGTCTCACGTACTTATCCAAATACGGTGTTTATGCATGCCACAGGTTATAAATCTGGCAAAAATATGGGCAACTATAATATTCGTACTTATCAGGGTGCGTATTTGCTTGGTGTATTGGCGGGAAGTAAGAGCAAGACTGGTAAAATTGGTTTTGTAGGTTCGTATCCAATTCCAGAAGTGGTGCGCAATATTAATGCGTTTACTATTGGTGCGCGTAGTGTCAATCCAAAAATTACCACCCAAGTGGTCTGGGTCAGTTCTTGGTTTGATCCGGGTAAAGAACGTGATGCTGCTTTAGCCTTGATTTCACAAGGGTGCGATGTGTTATTACAAAATACCGATTCGCCAGCAGTGGTACAGGCGGCCAAGCAAAAAGGGGTTTGGGGTCTCGGTTGGAATTCGGATATGGGTAAATTTGGTGGCGATGCGCAATTAGCTGCGGCGGTACTGCATTGGGATCCGATTTATGAAAAAGTGCTGAAAGATGTTGCTGCGAACAAATGGACCAATGCGCCGATTTATTATGGTGTCAAAGAAGGCACGGTCAATGTGGAAAATATTGGAAAAGCAGTTTCGGCTGACGCTAAAAAAATGGTTTTGGCTCGTCGTGATGCCATTAAGGCAGGTAAACTGAATCCATTTGCAGGTCCACTGTATACACAAGCTGGCAAAGAGTTTGTGAAAGCAGGCAGTATTTATACCGAAGCACAACTGGATAAGATGAACTTCTATGTACAAGGTGTTCAGGGCGTATTGCCAAAATAAATTGTAAAATTTAAGTCAATGGTTTTTCTGAGGAAGATGGACATGATCACAGGACAATGGATCCCTTTAGTTCCTTCGATGTTGATCGAAGCGGGTGAAGTGGAACAATTTCTGGTAGAGGATAAAGATGTTGCCGTATGGCGCTCTATGCAGGGTCATGTCCAAATTTGGGAAAATCGTTGTCCGCATCGCAGTGTGCGTTTAAGTCTGGGACAAGTACAAGGCGAAAGTCTCGTGTGTGCCTATCATGGTTGGCAGTTTGCGGCTGAAGATGGGCATTGTCAGCGAATACCTGCTCAACCTGATCAACGTGCGCCGAAAAGTTTATGTGCCAAGTCTTATGCTGTCACTGAAAAGTCAGGCATGATTTGGTATGGCGGTGATGCTGATTATTGTGCTGATCTTCCTTTGGAGGAGGTGCCGTTCGTTTATGCAGGTTCGGTAACACTGTCGACGACATTGCCTCAGGTACAGGATTATCTATCTGAACTGGGGATAAGTGACTGCGTTAGTCACAATCGGTTAGTGTGGCAAGGTCATGCTAAAGATTCCGCGCTACGCATTTATTTAACACCTACTCAGTCCAATGTGGTGACGATACATGCCATGTTATTACAAGAAGAACATGCAACCCAGCGTCATCCTCTGTTAAATCAGATGCGACAGGATTTGGAGTTGGAGCAATTGAGTTATGTCTAATCAGCATCTTCCATCACTTGCACCAAGCTTGGTTGGCGAGTGGATTGTGGTGGCATCTGAACAGGAGTTTGTTCAGCAGCAACAGATCAAAACTCGTCTGGATGGTCATAATTTGACGATCCAGCAAGATATTATCCATGCTGAAAAAGTGTATCAGATTCGATTTGATGCACTCGATATTGCTCCATCAGATATTGCAGTACAAGCGGCTTATGGCTTTGTCTGGTTGTGTATTGGTACTGAGAAAAAACCACTATTTCAGCTACAAGAATATGATGTTGCCGCCGCCCGCCGTGTACCCTGTGGCGCTTATGGTGTGCGGACTTCGCCATTGCGTGGTATTGAAAATTTTCTGGATATGGCACATTTTCCTTACGTACATACAGGGATATTGGGCGCTGAACCAGAAACCGCCGTCAAACCTTATCAAGTTGAATGGCGTGAAGAGGTCGATGAAATTTGGGCAACGGAATGTTTTTTTACTCAACCGCTTGCTGCACCGAGTTCTCCTCAGCCACAGGAAACTGAATATGTTTATCGTGTTGCTTCCCCCTTAAATGCGATTTTATATAAAGTGAATACTGCGGCTGAGGGAATTATTCCTGCCGATGTGGTGTGTCTGTTTATTCAACCCTTGAGTGAAACTCATATTCGGGCGCATTTACTCATGATTCTGGATGATCAGACCAGTAGCATGACCGATATGGTATTGTTTCAGCAGAAAATTTTTACACAGGATAAACCGATTCTGGAAAATCATCTGCCTTTGAAACTTCCACTTGAAAAATTGGAAATTCCAACTAAAGCCGATGCACTGGCGACCGCCTATCGTAAATGGTTGATCGCGAAAAACTGGAGTTATGGTGTACATCAAAACACCCACAGGGGGCATGTGGCATGAACTTAAATCAATCACAAACGGCTTTTCAACTCGCAGATGATCCATTATCCACGGATTGTTACAGCGTTCGTTTGCTACTTGAGTTTTTACAGCTCCCTTATCAATCCATCTATGCAGATGTCGAGCAACTGGAGCGCAAATTTGAATGTCCAGTTTTGTTCGATTCCACGTCAAACCGTTCTGGGTTGATGCCTATTTTTAAACAACTGCTTGAAATAACACAAACTCAATCGCAATGGATGCCTGAAAATTTGTCATCACAAATACAGGGTTGGTCTGATTTTAATGAAACACTTAAACTCAGTTTAGGAATCTTACGTCAGGCGAATTTGTCGGTCGATCAATTTTTATCTAATGAGGAACAGCTGATCCAACAGGCAACACAACAATTACGCGAATTAGATGATCACTTATGTGAGCAAACCGTTATTGGGCAGGGCTATTTATTGGGCTCACAACCCACGATTGCTGATTTGATGGTCTTTCCACAAGTCGCGCTGGCATGGGATGCTGGACTGAGCTTAGTGCCATTTTTGCATATTCGTCGCTGGATCAATCGTATTCGTCATCAAAGCCACTTTATTCCCATGGCGGGTTTATTGGCTGTCAATTGAAATAATTCATAAAAAAACTGTTTTTATTTTCATCATTGTGAATAGTGCTGTTCTATTGCATACCAGAGATGGTATAAATTTTGCCTATAAACTTCGTTTTAGTAAAATAAGGACAGCTTGGTGATTCATCCTACAAACAAATGGGAAGCGTTGGATGCACATTTATTGCAAGTGTTATATGTGCTCTTGACTGAAAAAAGTGTATCTAATGCAGCCAAACGACTGAATCAATCACAACCTGCCATTAGTACTGCTTTAAAAAAACTCAGGGAAATTACGGGCGATCAGCTCTTGGTGCGTAGTCGAAATGGCATGACACCAACTGAGCGCGGATTATCTCTACTTGAGCCTGTGAGTCAGGTACTTAGCCAACTCGAACTGATCGCGACTCAGCAAGTCAATTTTGATCCTGCGCAATCGCGCCAAGTGTTTAATCTGGCGGCATCCGATTATTTAAATCCGATCGCGATTGGTGAAATCCTGCGTAGGATTCATGTGGAAGCTCCGCATTGTACGGTGATTATGCATTCGATGGGACACAATGTGGATTATGCCCATGCACTGGAAAGTGGCATGTATGATGCGGTGATTGGCAATTGGCCACAACCCCCAGAATATTTACGGCTTGCGCCACTGTTTGAAGATGAAGTCGTTTGCCTGATGCGTAAGTTACACCCACTCGCCAACAAACCTTTATCCATGGATGATTATTTAAATGCTGATCATATTGCACCCACGCCTTATACGGTTGGCCAGCGTGGTGTCATCGATTTACATTTATCTAAAGAACGACTGAAACGTAATATTGTGGCATTTATTCCGTATTTTGGGATGATTCCGTACATGTTGCTACAACTTGACGCGATTTTTTCTGCACCGCGCTCATTTTCTCGCCATTATAGTGCATTATTGCCGTTGACGATTTCGACAGCACCGATTCAGTTTCCTAAAATTTCTTATTATCTACTTTGGCATGAACGCCAGCACCGCTCTCCTGAATTTCGTTGGTTCCGTGATTTGGTGATTTCGGTGCTGAGAAATGATAGTCATGTGGTCAATTAATTCTTCGCAGTTTCATTCTCTCAATCACTTACGTTCAAGCACAGGGAGGTCGTGCAGCTATTGCCCTGTGCTTTTAATGCTCTGTATTTTCATGAAATTCGATTAAAAAAAAGACTGAATTGCGGGTTTATATCTATTTTAACATAAGCAACATTGTACATTTTTAATATGCCAATCTTTGGTAGGAAATTTGCCTTTATCTCTAAGTCAGATCGTTTTGCATTGGGGCAAACGTGATTTTAACAAAGCAATCAATCAGTATCTTGAAACGAATATTGTGCGCTTTGATCTTAACAAGGTGATAAGGGGAAATGTGTAATGAAAGTATTACAACAAGGTAATGCACTTAAAACGTTAATGACTGCTATGGCGACTATTCTAGGGGGAGTAGGTGTCATGCAATCTGCACAGGCCGCAACATGGAGTGATACTTCGATTGGTTGGCGCTACGGCACTCAATTTGCTGAACCGTATAAAAATGATGCAGATGGCAGCCGTACTGATATTACCAAACAAATTTTTAACCTGACCCATGCCAGTGGCGATAAATATGGTTCAAATTTCTTTAATGTCGACTTGCTTCAGTCTAATGATGAGCCAAATAGCACGCAATCCAACAATAAAGGCACTCAGGAAGCTTATGTGGTTATCCGTCGCTATCTGGATTTAGGTGCAATCACCAAAACCAACTTATCTGTACCAGGCTACATTCGTGGCGCAGGTTTAACAGCAGGGTTGGACTGGAATACCAAAAATGATAGTTATAGTTCTAAAAAGCGGATGTGGGTGGTTGGACCAACGATTCAATTTGATGTGCCTGGCTTTCTAGATTTTAGCATCTTGGCATTATTTGAAAGTAATGATCCTTCCTCAGATACACCACGTTTTGGCTATTCTTCTGGTCGCTATACTTACGATACACATGCAGCAGCTCAATTCACTTGGGGCATTCCGATTGCAAAAACACCATTATCTTTTGAAGGTTATGCACTCTGGATTGACTCTAAAGGAAAAAATGAATCGGGTGGCGATACCAAAGCTGAAACCCATATCGATGCACGGGTGATGTATGACCTAAGTTCAGTGATAGGTCTTAAAGGCAGTAAGTTGCGTGCTGGTGCAGGTTATGAGTACTGGAAAAATAAATTCGGCAATGATACCGATGGTTTTGCAGGAAAAGGCGCAACAGCCAGTACTCCAATGGTTCGTGTGGACTACCACTTCTAAAATGTATTGAGGATGCAGGTTGAGCGTAAGCAACAAGACCTTAGCTTGTTTACGCTCCATGCTCATGCTCAAACGCCATTGAATCCCAAGGGACAGCGAAATGACAACACATGATCAGGCCACAGCTCAAGACCTGTTTTTTTTAAGAAAAACCTTTGAACTGGCAGAACAAACCAAACAACAAGGCTTACATCCCTTTGCTGCAATTGTCGTGAATGCACAAGGGGAAATCGTGACACAGGCAGGCAATAACTCATTACCACCCACAGGTGATCCGACTCGCCATGCAGAAACTGTAGCCGCAGGACAGGCTGCGCGACTGTTACCCTTAGAACAGCTTCGAGGTTGCACGTTATATACCAATGCAGAACCCTGCGCGATGTGTTCAGGTGCTATTTATTGGACGGGCATTGGTCGCGTGGTTTATGGCATGAGTGAGGGTCAATTACTCGAAATCACGGGTAATCATCCAGAAAATCCAACCTTGTCTTTACCTTGCCGACAGGTCTTTGCCAGTGGACAACGAGCTATACAAGTGATTGGACCGTGTTTAAGTGAAGAAGCAGCACAAGCCCATCAGGGGTTCTGGTCTTGAGGTAAGCCTGAAGCTGATCATTATTTTATTTTTTAAATGATCTATATCTACCAAAGCAATGTGATTTTAGCATGGCATGTCCCTTGCTTCATTTCAATCACCTGAACCAAAGAGATGACATGATGGCACTACCTTCCGATACAGTCTCTGTTGATCCTGTCTTCAATACGACGAGCAACAAGTCAACGCCTATTATGCAGCAAAATCGTCTGGAACTGATCAATATTACCAAGCGCTATGGCAGCTTAGTCGCCAATGATCAAATTAGCTTACATGTCGCACCAGGTGAAATCCATGCAGTGCTTGGAGAAAATGGCGCAGGTAAAAGCACCCTGATGAAGATTATTTATGGTGCTGTCAAAGCCGATGAAGGAGAAATTGTCTGGAATGGTCGTTCGGTGAGTATCGAAAGTCCTGCCGCAGCCCGACGTTTGGGTATTGGGATGGTCTATCAGCATTTCTCGTTATTTGAAACCCTGACCGTTGTGGAAAATATTGCATTGGGCTTGGATGAAAAATTTGATCTAAACGCCTTATCCAAACGCGTGATTGAGGTGTCTGAAAAATATGGATTGCCTATCGATCCAAAAAGAACCGTTTATAGTTTATCGGTCGGGGAACGACAACGGGTTGAAATTGTTCGTTGCCTATTACAAAACCCATCATTGCTCATTTTAGATGAACCGACTTCAGTGCTGACGCCTCAAGCAGTGTTGACCTTATTTGAAACCCTACGCCGTCTGGCCAGCGAAGGCGTATCAATTTTATATATCAGTCATAAACTCAATGAGATAAAAACGCTCTGTGACTGTGCCACTATTTTACGTGGTGGAAAGGTTACAGGCACGGCCATTCCAAAACAAGAAAGTACCGCTAGTTTGGCCAAAATGATGATAGGTCGTGATCTTCCTGCTTACGAACATCCAGTTTATACAGGTGAAAGTCTGCCCATATTTGAAGTCAAACAGCTCAATGTACAGGCACCCGATATTTTTGGGACATCCCTTGAGAATATTCAGCTCAGTGTAAAAACAGGTGAAATTTTAGGGATTGCAGGGATTTCTGGAAACGGTCAGGCTGAACTTTTGACCGCTTTGTCTGGTGAAATCACCACAGCCAAAGATTGTGTCCTGTTAGAAGGTCGTGCGATTGGGAATTTAAATGCAGGACAACGCCGTGCATTGGGTTTTGGCTTTGTCCCCGAAGAACGTCTGGGACGTGGCGCAGTGCCTGCCATGAGTTTAACTCAAAATGCATTGTTGACCGCATTTCGACAAGGTTTTGTTCGTTATGGACTGGTCAGTTATGAAAAAGCACGTCAGTTTGCACAGGACTGTATTCAAAAATTTGCAGTAAAAGCTTCTGGCACTGAAGCTGCTGCTCGTTCCTTATCGGGAGGTAACCTACAAAAATTCATTGTAGGACGTGAAATTTTACAACAGCCAAAGGTCATGGTGGTGGCACAACCGACTTGGGGTGTTGATGTCGGAGCCGCAGCTTTTATCCGGCAGACTTTGATTGATTTATCCCGTCAAGGGGTTGCCATCATCGTGATTTCTGAAGAACTGGAAGAATTATTTGAGATCAGTGATCGAATTGCTGTTCTGGCGGCAGGTCGCCTGAGCCAAGCTCAACCTGTCAGCGAAACCAATGCAGAAGCCATTGGTTTGATGATGTCAGGATTAAATCGGCAAGCTGAAAGCTCAAGTGTTTTAAGCGCAACAGCTTAGACCATTTCATTTGAACGGGGATTATATATGCATTTACTCGAACCACGTGATCATCCATCGACATTAATGAAGTGGCTTTCACCTATCATTGCGCTGGTCGCGACTTTCACTATTGGTGGCTTGCTGTTTATGGCTCTAGGGAAAAATCCACTTGAAGCGTTTCAGGTGTTTTTTATCGAGCCATTATCCAGTTGGTATGGCTGGAGTGAATTGATAATTAAAGCCAGTCCCTTAATTTTAATTGCATTAGGTTTATCTGTTGGATTTAAAGCTCGTATTTTCAATATTGGTGCCGAAGGTCAGTTGATTATGGGGGCGATCTTTGGGGGTGGACTGGCCATTGCCTGTCAGGGAGTTTCAGGATTTTGGGTATTGCCATGTATGGTGATTGCAGGGGCGATCGGTGGTGCGTTGTGGGGAGCCATTCCTGCTTTATTAAAAACCCATTTTAATGCACAGGAAACGCTGACCACGTTAATGCTGAATTATATCGCGACCTTCATTTTACTGTACCTAATTAATGGGCCGTGGAAAGATCCAGCAGGTATGAATTTTCCACAATCGGTAATGTTCGATGATGGAACCTTGTTTCCAATTTTATTTGAAGGCACACGGATCAATGCCTTGATCGTGGTCACCATTTTTGCAGTCTTGGCATTTTGGTTGTTTAGTAAACGCAGTTTTCTGGCGTATAAGCTCGAAGTGGGTGGACAAGCGCCTGATGCGGCACGTTACGCAGGTTTTTCTGCCAAACAGGCGATTTGGTTTAGCTTGATGATTTCAGGTTTTATGGCCGGTATTGCAGGAGTGGGTGAAGTCGCGGGGCCTGTCGGACAGCTTAATCCTAATATTTCTCCAGGCTATGGCTATGCAGCAATCATTGTCGCGTACTTAGGCCGATTAAATCCGATTGGAATTGTACTGTCAGGCTTCTTGATGGCTCTGCTTTACATCGGCGGGGAAACAGCCCAGCTCAATCTACAACTCCCTGCCGCAATTACAGGATTATTTCAGGGCATGTTGTTGTTTTTCTTACTGGCAGCCGATGCTTTTATCGAAAATCGCTATCGTTTTGGCAAGTCTAAAACCATGAAAAAAAATACAGCTTCTCTTGTATCAACTGAAACAGCTTAGGAGTCAGGCATGATTGATTTAGTTCCAATTCTGGCCGGAACGCTGGCCGCAGGTACACCACTGATCTTTGCAGGGATGGGAGAATTAGTGGTAGAACGTACAGGTGTGATCAATCTAGGCGTTGAGGGAATGATGCTGATTGGCGCAATTGCAGGTTTTGCTTTTTGTGCAAGCACGGGATTAGGGCCTGCCGCGGGTTTAATCGCAGGTGCAATTGCAGGGATGGTAGCCGCCTTAATTTTTGCAATTTTGGCATTATCTCTAGCAGCCAATCAGGCAGCCTGTGGTCTCGCACTGACCATTTTTGGTGTAGGTTTATCGGCATTTGTGGGACAACATTTCGTGAGTAACAGCCTAGAAGGCTTAAAAGCGCTAGATATTCCAGTGCTCTCCGAGATTCCTTTTATTGGCCCGATTTTGTTCCATCAAAACTATGTCGTGTATTTGTCGATTTTAACGTTTTTTGTGATCTGGTGGATTTTGGCAAAAACTAAGCTGGGTTTATTGCTTAAAGCTGTTGGAGAATCCCCTGAATCGGCACATGCCATGGGTTATCCCGTGTTATTGATTCGTTACGGTGCAGTTCTGTTTGGCGGTGCAATGGCGGGAATTGGCGGTGCATTTTTATCGACCGTCTATACGCCACTGTGGGTGGAAAATATGGTGGCAGGTCGTGGCTGGATTGCGATTGCCTTAGTGGTATTTGCAGTTTGGAAGCCAGCACGGTTGATGATTGGTGCATATTTATTCGGCGGTGTTACGATTTTACAGTTCCATGCACAGGCTTTGGGTTTAGACCTACCTGTTGAACTGTTGGCATCCTTACCTTATTTGGCAACTATTTTAGTGTTGGTGGTCATTTCGCGGGATAAAAAATTACTGCAAATGAATTTGCCTGCCTCTTTAGGTAAGTCATTTATTCCTTAAGGTTTTTAAAAACAAGAACCCTAATGATGAATAGATCACGTACTCAGAGATCTATTCATCAGCGTTAAATCTTTTAAAATAATTTGCTTAAAGAGCCGTTGGATTGTTGTTTCTATATGATTTTTAAATAAATTTAAAATATGACAATAAATTCAAAATTTTAAAAAAATGAATGAAAATAGAGTGATAATTTTAATTATTAAGTATAATTGAATAATAATGCTCATTATTTATAGGTTTTTATAAGATAAATAATATATTTGTATAAGATAAAGGAATCATCCATAATACATTCATTGCAAAATATGACTTAAATTCTAATCAGTCATTGCAACCAGATTTAGTTTACCCTCTGGATGTGATTGAAAAACATCCTTTTTATGCTCAACCATCTACATGGTTGAGCTTTTTTTATTTTCAAAGATCAATGTTTCAGCATTGAATAAGCAAACTTAACTTAGACAAATTAACGATCAATACTTAGGGTGACTCTAAGCGCGTATGACCTGCCCTGTCTGAGCGTCGATAATACGACTCGGTTCTTGACTCAAGCCTAAATCACCATTGAGATAATCAACTTTTGAGTCGAAATATTGACTCGCATCCTGCAAAGAACGTGCAGGTTCTAATCCCGCGGGATTGGCACTGGTGGAGACAATAAAACCGTTAAATGCATGACACAGCGCCACACATAAGGCATGTGTCGTAACTCTTACCGCGACTTGGCTGTGCTGTCCGGTAATCCACTTGGGAATTTGTGCTGCATTGACCGGAAGTAGCCACGTGGTCGCACGTTCAGTCACGCTGCGATCGGTCCAGCTTTGAATCACCTGATGTTGTCGTTTTGAATCAAGATTCAGAAGTAAAGGTCGAACTTGATCGATATGACCTGCCAGTAAAATAACCCCTTTTTCAATCGGGCGTTGTTTTAGGCTGAGAATTTTATGAAAGGCTTGTTCATTAAAAGGATCGCAACCTAATCCCCATACGGCCTCAGTAGGATAGGCAAGCACATTGCCCTGTTTTAAGCTTTGTGCTGCTTCTACAACGGAGGTGGTCAGCATGATGATGTCCTGCTTGGATAAAAACAGTCGCTATTGTGAACGTTAATAGTTTGGTCGGCAACGTTGATATAAACCAGCCTGTTGCATACATAGTCCCGAGAGTTCAAGTTCCATCAATTGACCAGTTAATTCGGCAGTTGATCCAGTAAAGTTTTGAGCGAGTTGATCGATACTTTGTCCGATCCAATCCAGTTGTTGATATAAGCCAATTAAATGCTCTGGGATATGATGAGTTTGCTCAGTTGAGTCAGGTTGCACTTGCTGATTGATTTGCCATTGTGTTGGCAGCGCTAAATCTTCAATGATCTGTTCAGGATGATCAACCAAAATTGCACCTTCCCGAATCAGTTGATGGCAACCTTGATGAAATTCGCTATAAATATGCCCTGGAATCGCAAAAATGAGTTTGCCTTGTTTGGCTGCTTCATTGGCGGTGATTAATGAGCCGCTTTGCTGTTTGGCTTCAACCACCAGTACTCCCAGACTTAAGCCACTCACGATTCGGTTACGCCGTGGAAAATGACGTTGTAAGGGCAAGGTTTGCGGTAAAAATTCACTAATGACTGCACCTTGTTGTGCTATTTGTTGGCGTAAATCTTGATTGGCTGTCGGATAAGTCGTATCCAGACCCGTACCCATGACCGCGATACTACGCTGATGCTGTAAACCACCCTGATGTGCTGCTTCATCAATCCCATGTGCCAGACCGCTACTAACAAAGAAGCCTTTTTCACTTAAATAAAAAGCAAAATCATAAGCGACCTGTCGACCATGTGGACTAGGTTTGCGGCTACCTACAATTGCAATTTGTGGTTGTAGTAAGGCATCAACTTTACCCTGCCCAAAAATAATCGGTGGGCGATCTTCATAAGGAAGCAGTTGCGATGGGTATAGTGTATCATCGGGTGTAACAATAAAATCGGTGTACTGTTTTACCAAATTAATCAGTCTAGCAAAATCCTGTTGACCAGCATCGCTTTGATATTCTTGAACACGTTTCAGATGACTGGCATGTAAGCCCAACTGTGACCACTGCGCCAAATGTTGGGGCAACATGGCTTGTTCACAATCACCAAAATGATGTTTGATTTTTTGAAATGCAGAAAGAGAATGTTGCACCAGATACCACACCGCAATGGTGTGGTAGTGATGAGGATTCAAATTGTTTAGCATAAGATGGGTTTTTAATCGTCAAGACGGGGAGGCAAAATCTCAGCACCCACTTTAATCGGTAGGGAACTTTCTAACACATAGGCATAGCTTAGTTGGTCAAAAGTTCTAAATACCATCAAGGTTCCGACTTTCTGATTTGGTAATTTGATTCTTTCTTTGGTTTTAGGGTCCTGAACCGTTTCACCTTGTTGATAAATTGCAAAAACATGACCTGATTGCACACCATCCAGACGACCACGATCAATGGTGACTACACTATTTTTAGCAGCAGAACCGATTGAACCCATTACCCGAATGATCTGTCCACCTTGAGTCACCTGATTGGCTTCTGTTGGATAGAACAAAGTTGGTAACATGGCTTCTTGTTCAAACATGACCAGATCACCACGACGAACTTCAGCATTGTAGCTATCGGTCAGTTCCATGGTGGCAATATCATGGTCGACTTGAGTCACAATACCTGAAGCGACTTGCAGTAATTCCAAGCCCACGGTGTGTTTTTTGCCATTTGCATCTGTCAGCACATAAGGTTCGCCTTTACGATAGACCGCATAGCGTTGACCCGAAGTTAGGCCCTGACCGCGTACATAAACATTTTGCCCTTTACCTGCCAGTACACGCTGATCTGCTGTCCCTAAAATATAAGGTGTATTTTCGATACTGTCACTCGCGACAATGGTGGTACGATCTAACCATTGTTTGATATTGTCCAGTGGAATCACAGGAATCGTATTACTGAGTTGTTCAATACGAACTTGAGGCTGTAGCGTGGTTCGTCCCGAATAACGACGGATAATACCTTCACAACCATCACCTTCGTCACGGCCTACCAGTGGACGTCCATCTAGCGTACATAACAACAAGCGATCACCGGGATAAATCCAGTGCGGGTTCTTAACGTGTTTATTGCTTGCCCAGATTTCAGGCCAGCGCCAAGGTTTATCCAGAAATTTTCCTGAAATATCCCACAATGTATCGCCTTTTTTAACGACATAAACATTTGGTGCGCTTGCTCTGAGTGAAGGTGGATTCACGTTTGGACTTGCTGCGTAGGTTGCACTGAGTCCCGTCATCCCGAGTCCAGCGCAAATCGCCACAGCGATACAATGTTTTTTCAACCCCAAGGCATTAAATGATCGAATGCCGTGCAAAACCTTTTTCATTATCATAATTCCTAAAAATTATGTGTGTAGTTGCGTTATAATCAGCACAATACACACATTTTTTTGATGAAGCTTTTTCTTCATTGGTTTTTCGATCAATGGCATAAGTGAGGATAACCATATGGCCTTATTACCTATTTTAAGTTTCCCAGATCCCCGCCTGCGCACCATTGCTAAGCCAGTTGAAGAAGTGACCGATGAAATTCGTCAACTTGCAGCTGATATGTTTGAAACTATGTATGAAGCACCAGGTATTGGTTTGGCTGCGACACAAGTAGATCGTCATATTCAACTGATTGTCATGGATTTGTCTGAAAATAAAGACCAACCCATGGTATTTATTAACCCCAAAGTTACCCCACTCACCGAAGAAACTCAGCCGTACGAAGAAGGCTGTCTCTCAGTGCCTCAAATATACGATAAAGTTGAGCGTCCGTCACGTGTCAAAATAGAGGCAATTAACCTTGATGGTCAAGCATTTGAGTTGGAGGCTGACGAACTTCTCGCTGTTTGTATCCAACATGAAATGGATCACTTAAATGGCAAGTTATTTGTGGATTATTTATCGCCACTAAAACGTCAACGAGCGCGTGAAAAAGTTGAAAAAGTGGTGCGTCAACGTGAAAAAGTGGCAGTAAAACGCTAATTTTGGCAAAAGCTGTTGTACTAAAAGCCCAATTTTGATTGGGCTTTGTTATACTTGCCGACGAAAAAATGTTGAGATGAACGTTTTGCTGTTACGCACAGGGTTGCTGCTGGGTTTTACCGCAGTATTTTTACAGGTCGCGGTATTTTTACAACCGCTATTACCGAAGCAATATCAAATTGCTCCGGTCTGTGAAACTATTACCCAAGCGTTAAGGTTAACTGCATCATCTTCTTCTGATCATTCCTCGCTTTCAGCGATGCAGCATATGCATCATGATATGTCTGCACCATCCAAGCCTGTACAGGGTCATGACCATCATGATCTGAATCATCAATGTCAGTATTGTACGGTCTATGGCAATCTAGTGTTACCTCCTGAACTCGAAGTTAAAGAAGTTTTAGTCCGGATTCAGATTCGCTTATTGGCATATCAACAAACGTTTCGGCATATTTACTTCGCGCTTCAGCGACTTTTTTTACTACCTCAGGGCCGAGCCCCGCCTGTTTTCGCATAACTAGATACCTTTAGCTTTCTAGGTTTTAAAGCTTACATCTGCTTAAGCTGTTTTTGCGCAGTTTAGGCCACTCCGTATTTATGTTTTGAGATAAACAGACATGACTCAAACTCAATTTTTATTACAGCCGCTTTCGGCTGCGGTTTTGATCGCCCTAAGCTCAAGTGGCGTGTTTGCAGAAGATGATATTCAAACCAAGAAAATGGTACCCATCGTGGTGACGGCTCAGGATAATCGCCTATCAAATGGTTTGATTGTTCAAGCGGATCCTAAACAGCCGATCCAGCCTGTACCTGCAACCGATGGTGCCGATTATTTACAAAGCATTATGGGCTTTAATGCGATTAAAAATGGTGGAACTAATGGTGATGTCACCTTTCGCGGCATGTTTGGTTCGCGCATCAAAATTTTGACCGATGGCACAGAAAATCTGGGTGCTTGTCCAGCGCGTATGGATGCGCCCACTTCCTATATTAATCCAGAAAGTTATGATCGAATTACTGTGATCAAAGGGCCACAAACGGTTCAATATGCCAATACAGGTTCTGCGGCAACCGTGATTTTTGATCGGGAACCAGAAAATTTAACGGCCAATCAACCTTATCGTGGACAGGCCAGTGTCTTGATGGGATCTTATGGGCGACTCGATCATAATGTGGAAGCGGCGATTGGCGATGAAACTAAATATGCGCGTATTAACGCCAATCGTTCAGTAGCCAATGATTATCACGATGGCAATGGTGACAAAGTTCATTCTAATTGGGAACGTTGGAATGCCGATTTAGCTCTAGGTTGGAAACCGACACAAGATTCATGGATTGAACTGAAAGGTGGAAAAGGCGATGGCGAAGCGGCATATGCTGGACGTACGATGGACGGAACACAGTTTCAGCGTGAAAGTTTAGGATTACACGCAGAACAAAAAAACCTAACCGATGTGATTAAAAAAGTTGAAGCTCAAGTGGATTATAGCTACAACGATCACATCATGGATAATTATAAAATGCGTACCCCACCCATGATGCCTATGGCCATGGAAGTTACGCGCCGTACACTTAATACACGAGCAGCGATCACTACAGAGTGGGATAATTTTAGTGTGATTTCTGGTGTTGATCGTCAGGAAAATAAGCATGCGGGCAATATGTACATGCGCGATGCAAATCCAATTCCACCGTTAGATGGAGATTTACGCTTTGAATCTTATGGTGCGTTTAGCGAATGGACCTATCGTTTAAATCCAAACAATAAACTGGTTGCTGGTGCACGTTTTGACCATGTCAAAGCGGACAGTGCTGAAAATGATCAGGAACGAACCGATACCAATCCAAGTGGTTTTATTCGTATCGAAAGCACCTTGCCTGAGCATGGTTTTAAAACCTATGCCGGAATAGGTTATGTTGAACGTAGTCCAGATTATTGGGAGCTGTATAGCACCGCGACGGATCATGGAAACGGTTCAACCAATATGATGGGTCAGTCTTCTTATTTAATGGTTAATAATTTAAATAACTTAAAGACCGAGAAAACTGCTCAATTGGATATCGGGTTTGAGCAGCAACATGGTGCTTGGAACACATGGGCTTCAGCGTATGCGGGGTTGATCAATGATTTTATTCTGGTCAGGTATAATGCGCCAAACGCAAGCCAAATGTATCCATTGGCAAATAATGTTGATGCGACGATTGCAGGTGCAGAAGCAGGTGTGGGTTATCAATTTAATGAGCATCTTCAGGCTGATCTTTCTGCAATGTATGCATGGGGTGAAAATACCACGGACAATAAACCTTTGCCCCAAATTGCACCGTTGGAAGGGCGTTTGAATCTACGTTATGTACAGGAAAAATACAGCTTAGGTCTGTTATGGCGTGCAGTAGCTGAACAGAATCGGATTAGCCTAAACGACGGTAACATCGTGGGCTATGATATGGGGAAAAGCAAAGCCTTTTCGACGCTAGCCATGAATGCAACATACAAGTACAGTGAAGCACTCGACTTCTCAGTCGGGATTGATAACCTATTCGATAAAGCTTATAGCGAACACTTGAATAAATCGGGTGCTGCCTTGTTCGGTTATGCTGCCAATGAACAGTTTAATAACATTGGTCGTAACTACTGGGCGCGTGTCAGTATGAAATTCTGATTTTCTGGATATAAACATCGTTTCAATTTTATGGAGAATGTCCATGCGTGAAAAACTGTCACCCGAAAAATCGATTTGGGGTTGGAAACTCCTGATCATCGCGATTATTTTAGCCTTTTTGTTTATGTGGGTATTTTATTTGGCAATGAATAATGAGCCTGACTATATGCCAATGCACAAACAAAAGCAGATGCAAATGCAGCATCAGATGCAGTCTGAGTCTGAAAAAAATGATGCTATGCCGATGGATATGAAAGATATGCCGATGGATCATCAACATGACCCATCATCTTCACATTAAAAGCGTTCGTTAAAAGACAAGAGGGAGTTTAAACTCCCTCTTGTCTTATTGATGCATACTGGCCAATTGTTCCGATTCACTTTGATATAAAGCGAGTCCCAGTTTTTGAATATTTCGTCCTTTTGCTCGCAAAGTTTGATCCAGTTTGGGCACAAATTTAGCCCCTGTGTATAACACCAAATTGCGAATCATCAGATAATAAGCAAACCAAGCCGCTGAACCATGTTCTAAGCCTAACTTTTGCATACGCTTTCGACCAATAAAAAACTGAGTCACTTGCAGATGCTGTCGATAAGCTATTTTTTGTTGTAAGGGGCGAAGATAACGATAACGCCGTTCAAAAGGCTCTTTCGATAAACTCTGTCCAAGTGCAAAACTGGAATCATCAGATTGAGGATGGGCAAACTGCATCCAATACAACAATCGCCAACCCTGACTTTCCTGATCCACCAGCCATTTTTCATCGACGCCCATCAGCCAACCAATATATTTCCAAAAATGCAGAAAATTTTCGACTTCTTGTTGATTGGGTAAAATTCCCAGCGCACGAATTCCGAGTAATACCACGCCACTAAAAGCAATATTGGTCATGGCCAGATCAAACTGATTAATCGGTAAGCCCCAAGTACTGGCATCCCAACGTTCTGATTTACCTAACTGATGACGGACTAATGCATGAATAAACCGTACATAAATGGTTGAGGTAAAACCTGCATTAAAACGTTGTAAACTATTAGGTTCAGTAATATCAACCCACCACTTGGTCGTTTCAGCTAAACGTGTTCCTGCCTGTTTTTTTAAGGCACCCGTTAGCATCAAAGGTTGATTAAATCCAGGATATAAATATCCCGCCATAAGCGATAAGTCCCGAAGAATAAAACCATTATTAATACCTAGCTTATGTGTAAAAGCTAATGCAGCATCGATCTTATCTTGTTCCAGCCAAACAGGCGCTTGGGTGACATGTGCGAAGAAATGCTCAAGTTCTTGGATCGACTCTGGCAGTTGCTCAATGCCCTGAAACAAGGCTGTTTCAAAGAGCTGACGATGTAAACGTGGATTTTTCATTATCCAGAGTATGAGCTGATCCATCTCATGATCGCCCGACTGCAAGGCCTGACCCAGTGCGGTGTATTCCTCAAAGCTGGGTTGAATCGGACGTTTATTGATGCGTGATAAAACACGACTCAACCAGCTCTGCTCGGACATGCGTTCAAAAGAAGACAATCTTGAGGGGGTTGTATTTTGCATTTGAAGTTGGTGCCTGATTATTGTTTAATCAAACTCTAATACGAATAATTATTCGTATTCAATTCGCATCTTGAAAAGAACATCCCATGAGAAAGCAGCCACAACAACAACGCGCCATTTATTTGGTTGATACTGTTTTACATGCAGCCCAATTATGTATTGCTGAACATGGTCTGTTGCAACTCACGACACCTAAAATTGCAGAGCGTTCAGGAATTAGTGTCGGATCAATTTATCAATATTTTGAAAATAAAGAACAAATCGTTCAGGAATTACTGTTGCGCAAAAGTGAAACATTAGGGCTGGCGCTTAAACAACTTGTGGTGACGCAAGAACAGCTCACGATTGAAGAGATTATTCCACTGAGTGTTCAATTTGGTTTTGATATGATGAAAGCCGATCAGGGGTTTTTTATTGAAGTGCTTAAACATTGGCATGGCTATAACCATTCAAAAGCCGCTCAGGTTTTAGAACAGCATTTTTTTGAAGTTGGTTTGTATGTATTTAATCGTTTTTATCGAGAGTGGGACTTTGAAACCCTAAAACATAAATCCTTTGTGATTATTAATAGCACTTTATTTACTATGATGCGCTACGTCAGTAATAATGATTTTTTGATTGAAGAACAGCAACTTAAGAATGAACTATCGAAAATGATTTTAGCTTACTTAAAAAACTAAAATAAATTAAACAATTAAAATCATTGGCTTATATGTAATTTGGTTTAAAAGATAAGCACTTGAAAATTAAAAACCAGAATAAGGCTTGCGAAGAACTGATAATGCTGTAGAATGCGCACTCATCGGCGGTGATGCGGATAAAAACTTGTTGAAAAACAGGGTGTTGGTTGGGTCTTGAAGGATTTGATTGATATTTTGGTTGAGTAGAATGAGTTTTAGAAATATCTAAATTGCCTGTTGACTTTTAAGAGATTGAGAGTAATATAGCCGACCTAGCTTGATGCTGACGAAGCATGAAGAAGATCATTAAGAATATAGAAGAACAACTTGTGTGGATTTTTACTAATTGATTGATYGAAATATTATCATTRATTAATTGGTTTAAATTACTCGAAGTTTATTTGAGAGAATTTGTCAGTAATTGATGAGCCAGAATTGGCGTCTTGTCTTAACTAAGACGCAAAATGATTTTAACTGAAGAGTTTGATCATGGCTCAGATTGAACGCTGGCGGCAGGCTTAACACATGCAAGTCGAGCGGAGAGAGGTAGCTTGCTACTGATCTTAGCGGCGGACGGGTGAGTAATACTTAGGAATCTGGCTATTAGTGGGGGACAACATTTCGAAAGGGATGCTAATACCGCATACGTCCTACGGGAGAAAGCAGGGGATCNNNNGACCTTGCGCTAATAGATGAGCCTAAGTCGGATTAGCTAGTTGGTGGGGTAAAGGCCTACCAAGGCGACGATCTGTAGCGGGTCTGAGAGGATGATCCGCCACACTGGGACTGAGACACGGCCCAGACTCCTACGGGAGGCAGCAGTGGGGAATATTGGACAATGGGGGGAACCCTGATCCAGCCATGCCGCGTGTGTGAAGAAGGCCTTATGGTTGTAAAGCACTTTAAGCGAGGAGGAGGGTACTGGTATTAATACTACCAGGTACTGGACGTTACTCGCAGAATAAGCACCGGCTAACTCTGTGCCAGCAGCCGCGGTAATACAGAGGGTGCGAGCGTTAATCGGATTTACTGGGCGTAAAGCGTGCGTAGGCGGCTAATTGAGTCGGATGTGAAATCCCCGAGCTTAACTTGGGAATTGCATTCGATACTGGTTAGCTAGAGTGTGGGAGAGGATGGTAGAATTCCAGGTGTAGCGGTGAAATGCGTAGAGATCTGGAGGAATACCGATGGCGAAGGCAGCCATCTGGCCTAACACTGACGCTGAGGTACGAAAGCATGGGGAGCAAACAGGATTAGATACCCTGGTAGTCCATGCCGTAAACGATGTCTACTAGCCGTTGGTCTCTTTGAGGGATTAGTGGCGCAGCTAACGCGATAAGTAGACCGCCTGGGGAGTACGGTCGCAAGACTAAAACTCAAATGAATTGACGGGGGCCCGCACAAGCGGTGGAGCATGTGGTTTAATTCGATGCAACGCGAAGAACCTTACCTGGTCTTGACATAGTAAGAACTTTCCAGAGATGGATTGGTGCCTTCGGGAGCTTACATACAGGTGCTGCATGGCTGTCGTCAGCTCGTGTCGTGAGATGTTGGGTTAAGTCCCGCAACGAGCGCAACCCTTTTCCTTATTTGCCAGCACTTTGGGTGGGAACTTTAAGGATACTGCCAGTGACAAACTGGAGGAAGGCGGGGACGACGTCAAGTCATCATGGCCCTTACGACCAGGGCTACACACGTGCTACAATGGTCGGTACAAAGGGTTGCTACCTAGCGATAGGATGCTAATCTCAAAAAGCCGATCGTAGTCCGGATTGGAGTCTGCAACTCGACTCCATGAAGTCGGAATCGCTAGTAATCGCGGATCAGAATGCCGCGGTGAATACGTTCCCGGGCCTTGTACACACCGCCCGTCACACCATGGGAGTTTGTTGCACCAGAAGTGGATAGTCTAACTGCAAAGAGGACGTTCACCACGGTGTGGCCGATGACTGGGGTGAAGTCGTAACAAGGTAGCCGTAGGGGAACCTGCGGCTGGATCACCTCCTTAACGAAAAGATTGATTGATTGGTAAGAATCCACAACAAGTTGTTCTTCTGGTATCTGAATGAAAAAGATTTAGAGAGAAGCTTTTAAAAAAGAGCGAGAATCAAACACTACGCACAGCGAAGCTGTTTGTCTTGCGAAACTTTTAAAGCGGTGCTTTAAAACTTTCTCAGGGTCTGTAGCTCAGTTGGTTAGAGCACACGCTTGATAAGCGTGGGGTCACAAGTTCAAGTCTTGTCAGACCCACCAC
>NZ_CP078523.1:1461464-1461564 GCF_019264745.1 Acinetobacter sp. Colony158
TAAGCTGGGGACTTAGCTTAGTTGGTAGAGCGCCTGCTTTGCACGCAGGAGGTCAGGAGTTCGACTCTCCTAGTCTCCACCAAATTTCAAGAACAGAAAA
>NZ_CP078523.1:1461637-1465183 GCF_019264745.1 Acinetobacter sp. Colony158
AAAAGAAGATTATAGAGCTTAGTAAATATAATGATTTATTAAGCTCTGTGATTAATCACAGTTTAATGTAGCTGACGAGGTTACATTAATTCATTAACAGATTGAGAATTGAGTCTGAAATAAATTGTTCACTCAATAACAAAGAGAGAAGAAGTCATTCTGATCTTAGAGTTAATTGAGAACTAGCAAATTAACTGAATCAAGCGTTTTGGTATATGAATTTAGATTGAAGCTGTACGGTGCTTAAATGCACAGTACTTCAAACTGTAATGTTGGTAATACTACTTGTAGGTATTAACGACTGTTTGGGGTTGTATAGTCAAGTAATTAAGTGCATGTGGTGGATGCCTTGGCAGTCAGAGGCGAAGAAAGACGTGATAGCCTGCGAAAAGCTCCGGGGAGGCGGCAAATATCCATTGATCCGGAGATGTCTGAATGGGGGAACCCACCTACTATAAGGTAGGTATCAATAACTGAATACATAGGTTATTGAAGCGAACGAGGGGAAGTGAAACATCTCAGTACCCTTAGGAAAAGAAATCAATTGAGATTCCCTTAGTAGCGGCGAGCGAACGGGGATCAGCCCATTAAGTGATGTGTGTTTTAGCGGAACGCTCTGGGAAGTGCGACCGTAGAGGGTGATAGTCCCGTACACGAAAGGGCACACATCATGATGACGAGTAGGGCGAGGCACGTGAAACCTTGTCTGAATATGGGGGGACCATCCTCCAAGGCTAAATACTCCTGACTGACCGATAGTGAACCAGTACCGTGAGGGAAAGGCGAAAAGAACCCCTGTGAGGGGAGTGAAATAGATCCTGAAACCGCATGCATACAAGCAGTGGGAGCCGACTTGTTCGGTGACTGCGTACCTTTTGTATAATGGGTCAGCGACTTACATTCAGTAGCAAGGTTAACCGCATAGGGGAGCCGTAGAGAAATCGAGTCTTAATAGGGCGTATAGTTGCTGGGTGTAGACCCGAAACCAGGCGATCTATCCATGAGCAGGTTGAAGGTTGGGTAACACTAACTGGAGGACCGAACCCACTGTCGTTGAAAAGCCAGGGGATGACTTGTGGATAGGGGTGAAAGGCTAATCAAGCCTGGTGATAGCTGGTTCTCCCCGAAAGCTATTTAGGTAGCGCCTCGGACGAATACCATAGGGGGTAGAGCACTGTTTCGGCTAGGGGGTCATCCCGACTTACCAAACCGATGCAAACTCCGAATACCTATGAGTACTATCCGGGAGACAGACTGCGGGTGCTAACGTCCGTAGTCAAGAGGAAAACAATCCAGACCGCCAGCTAAGGCCCCAAAATCATAGTTAAGTGGGAAACGATGTGGGAAGGCATAGACAGCTAGGAGGTTGGCTTAGAAGCAGCCACCCTTTAAAGAAAGCGTAATAGCTCACTAGTCGAGTCGGCCTGCGCGGAAGATGTAACGGGGCTAAAACTATGTGCCGAAGCTGCGGATGTAACTTTAGAGTTACGTGGTAGGGGAGCGTTCTGTAAGCCGAAGAAGGTGTATTGAGAAGTATGCTGGAGGTATCAGAAGTGCGAATGCTGACGTGAGTAACGACAAAACGGGTGAAAAACCCGTTCGCCGAAAGACCAAGGGTTCCAGTCCAACGTTAATCGGGGCTGGGTGAGTCGACCCCTAAGGCGAGGCCGAAAGGCGTAGTCGATGGGAAATGGGTTAATATTCCCATACTTCTGTGTAATGCGATGAGAGGACGGAGAAGGTTAAGTCAGCCTGGCGTTGGTAGTCCAGGTGGAAGACAGTAGGCATGCATCTTAGGCAAATCCGGGGTGCTCTATGCTGAGAGTCGATATCAAGCTGTACTTGTACAGTGAAGTGGCTGATACCATACTTCCAAGAAAAGTCTCTAAGCTTCAGTTACACAGGAATCGTACCCGAAACCGACACAGGTGGTCAGGTCGAGTAGACCAAGGCGCTTGAGAGAACTCTGCTGAAGGAACTAGGCAAAATGGTACCGTAACTTCGGGAGAAGGTACGCTGCTGAGGGTGATGGGACTTGCTCCCTGAGCGCTTGGCAGCCGCAGAAACCAGGCCGCTGCAACTGTTTATTAAAAACATAGCACTCTGCAAACACGAAAGTGGACGTATAGGGTGTGATGCCTGCCCGGTGCTGGAAGGTTAATTGATGGGGTTAGCGTAAGCGAAGCTCTTGATCGAAGCCCCAGTAAACGGCGGCCGTAACTATAACGGTCCTAAGGTAGCGAAATTCCTTGTCGGGTAAGTTCCGACCTGCACGAATGGCATAATGATGGCGGCGCTGTCTCCAGCAGAGGCTCAGTGAAATCGAAATCGCTGTGAAGATGCAGTGTACCCGCGGCTAGACGGAAAGACCCCGTGAACCTTTACTGCAGCTTGACATTGAACTTTGACCTTACTTGTGTAGGATAGGTGGGAGGCTATGAAGATGTGACGCCAGTTGCATTGGAGCCATCCTTGAAATACCACCCTGGTAATGTTGAGGTTCTAACTCTGCCCCGTAATCCGGGGCGAGGACCATGTCTGGTGGGTAGTTTGACTGGGGCGGTCTCCTCCTAAAGAGTAACGGAGGAGTACGAAGGTGCGCTCAGCGTGGTCGGAAATCACGCGTAGAGTATAAAGGCAAAAGCGCGCTTAACTGCGAGACCCACAAGTCGAGCAGGTACGAAAGTAGGTCTTAGTGATCCGGTGGTTCTGTATGGAAGGGCCATCGCTCAACGGATAAAAGGTACTCTGGGGATAACAGGCTGATACCGCCCAAGAGTTCATATCGACGGCGGTGTTTGGCACCTCGATGTCGGCTCATCTCATCCTGGGGCTGAAGCAGGTCCCAAGGGTATGGCTGTTCGCCATTTAAAGAGGTACGCGAGCTGGGTTTAGAACGTCGTGAGACAGTTCGGTCCCTATCTACCGTGGGCGCTGGAAATTTGAGAGGATCTGCTCCTAGTACGAGAGGACCAGAGTGGACGAACCTCTGGTGTACCGGTTGTGACGCCAGTCGCATCGCCGGGTAGCTATGTTCGGAAGGGATAACCGCTGAAAGCATCTAAGCGGGAAGCCTACCTCAAGATAAGATTTCCCTGTGACTATATGTCACCTAAAGAGCCGTTCAAGACTAGGACGTTGATAGGTTGGATGTGGAAGCATAGTGATATGTGAAGCTGACCAATACTAATTGCTCGTGAGGCTTGACTATACAACACCCAAACAGTTGTTGTATTCAAGATAAATTCGATACGAAAACTTGATTTAGTCAATAAACTAGTTACAATACCGACTCAATTTCCAATCCGTTAATAACTCTTTGGTTCGTAAGTAAGGCATACATTATTAAGTAATGTGAATAAGACCCCAAAGCACCACAACAGTTTGCTGGCGACAATAGCAAGAGTGAACCACCTGATCCCTTCCCGAACTCAGAAGTGAAACCTCTTCGCGCTGATGGTAGTGTGGCGTTAGCCATGTGAGAGTAAGTCATCGCCAGCTTTTAAATCTAAGGCACCCTCATCTTTATACAGATGAGGGTGCTTT
>NZ_CP078523.1:1465237-1521418 GCF_019264745.1 Acinetobacter sp. Colony158
CACCAACTTGGCCTTATCGATGATTATCATTTTACTCAGTTCGGCCTGTCATTTAGGGCATAGTGAATCATCAGTAAATAGATTAAGTTATATTTTATTGCTCTGGTTGATTCAAAAAATGTCTAAACAAAATTTAAAGATTTTTTTATTTCATGGGTTTATGGCACGTGAACACATGCAACGTCATTGGTTGCATTATTTAGCTGAATTGGGTTATCCGAATGTAGAATTATATGGACATTTACCGTCAGCTAAAAAAATTACCAAACAAATTATTGACTTAAATCAGAGTAAAAAACAAAAAATAGTTTTAATTGGATATAGTCAAGGCGGTTTTCAGGCGGTCAAAGTGGCTCAGGCACTTAAACGTCTACAATATCCCGTGGATTTACTGGTTACCATTGCAGCAGGGGGTAAAGGACGATTATTACCCAAACAATGGGGGTATAATCCACGCCAAATTCCCGAGAATGTATTGAAAAGTCTAAATTTCTTTTCATTAAGTGATCCTTTGGGGGCTGATCGTTGCTATCGAGATAATTTAATTCAATCTTCAAGGGATCATCAGAGTATTGAAAATATTATTTTTGATCGAAGTATTCAGGTTGGACATATCGAATTAAGTCGTTGTTATCCAAAACAGCGTATTCATCATTTGGTTAAACAACATCTGATTTCCCGTATAGAAAAGGAGTTGTTTAGTCTTGAATCATCTAGCAACTTTAACTCTGTAAATAACCCGAATCCTGCTTAAGCTAATGATTCCATAACTTGAATTGTTGGCTTATTCCGATGAGTTAATTGATATGCACATAACGATGCATAAATTCCACTAAGAAATCCATGAATACTACGTGCTTTACTCGTCACTAAATTGTATTGTCCTTTCAATAAGCTGAATAACGTCTCTATCTTATTGCGTTGTTTTAAATGATATTTATCTGATAAACAGAGTTGAATAGCCTGCATGTTCTTTCTATGGTAAGTAATCAAATCAACACCTTGATTTTTTAACCTGCTTTTTAAATTTTGACTGATATAGCCACGATCTGCATAAAGCTTTGCGTCTAGGCCTTCAACCAATTGTTCAACCATTTTTATGTCAGCAACATGCCCATTAGATAAGCCTGAGCTAACGATCTCACCGAATTGATTCATCACGATATGTAACTTACAGCCATAAAACCATCCCATTGAACTTTTACCGCGAGATGCAATCTTGGCTAATGATTTATGACGCTGAATACGCTGATTTTTACAGACAGGCAGAGTCGTTGAATCAATCCATAAATATTGTTTGTATTCACCTTTCATCAAAGCGACATGTAAAGCATGTAAAGCTAATTGATGCATATTGATCAGGTGAATCATCCTTTGGTAACAGGGTAAGCGTTTAAATAAATGATTTTTATCCTGCTTCAACCATGAAAAGAAAGCTTTGAAATTGTTGAAATGAGAACACTTATACCAAATAGCGATAAAATGTATTTCTGAGAGACTCAGCTGGGCTGGTCGAATTCTTACAGAGCGACGACTTTGTTTGAGAAACTTCCAGTAAGTTGCTTCAAATTTAAGAAAGAAATCATCAATGATGCAGAATAATTCGGTACTATTAAACATCAGGGCTAGAGCTTTAGGTTTGGTGTGGTAACTTAACTGATGGCTCTAGTCCCCTTATTTTTCAAGTCAATTACTTATCCGCGATTCGGGTTAAATAGAATCGCTACTGATCGCGAGCTTATGTAAATTAGGTTTTAGTTTAAAAAATAAGCAAATTAATTGTTATCTCCTTGTTTATTCAATTTTTATAATTCTCTAAACTGAATGAAATTCATGTTAAAATGATCGGCTTTCATCTTTGATGTCACCCCTCCTTTTCAGCAAGCCGAGAATCGCAAGCTATGTCTACTGCCTATACTATGCAGACCGCGCCAAAAGCGCTGTTTGATTACGACAAATATTGGGCGTCGTGTTTTGAACCTGCGCCATTTTTGCCGATGTCACGTGAAGAAATGGATCAGCTGGGTTGGGATGCTTGCGATTTTATTTTAGTGTGTGGTGATGCTTATATTGATCATCCATCTTTTGTTTCTGGCATCATCGGTCGTGTATTGGAAGCGCAAGGTTATCGTGTTGGGATTATTGCACAGCCTGACTGGACCAATGTCGAGAGCTTTCGGGTGTTAGGAAAACCTACTATTGCTTGGGGGGTGACCGCAGGCAATATGGATTCGATGATTAATCGTTATACCGCAGATCGTAAAATTCGTTCGGATGATGCTTATTCTCCAAACAATGAAGCGAATAAGCGTCCCGACCGTGCGGCAACTGTTTATTGCCAGCGTTGCCGTGAAGCTTTTCCTGATGTGCCTGTTTTACTGGGGGGAATTGAAGGCAGCTTGCGTCGTATTGCGCATTATGATTATTGGTCAGACAAAGTCCGTCGTTCAATTTTGATGGATTCGAAGGCTGATTTATTGATGTATGGCAATGGTGAACGTGCCATTATCGAGGTGATGTATCGTTTGGCCAAAGGTGAAAAAGTTCACGAGATTACTGATGTCCGTGGTACGGCTTTTATTATCAATAAACACAATAAAGCATCCAAAGCGCAATTTGTCGAAATTGCCAGTAATGATGTGGATAGTATTGGTCGGGTTGATCCCATTATTAATCCTTATGTGATGACTGAGGATATTGATGGTTGCGAAGTTGAAAAAGAAAAAGGCAACTCTTTAGCGCAATATCAAAATTTCCAAAAGGAATTTGTGGCTAATCCAGTGGTAAGAGAAGGCGATCAACTGGATGAAAATACACAAATCGTGCAATTAAAACCTGCACCATCCAAAGCCATTAAGCATAAATTACCACAGCGTGAATTAGCGGTGATTCGTTTGCCGTCATTTGAAGAAGTTGCAAATGATCAAGTCCTCTATGCACATGCCAACCGTATTCTTCATCTTGAAACCAATCCAGGAAATGCGCGGGCTCTGGTACAGCGTCATGGTGAACGTGATGTTTGGATTAATCCACCTCCAATTCCTCTAACCACAGAGGAAATGGATTATGTGTTTGATCTACCGTATGCGCGATTGCCACATCCAGCTTATGGGGATGCGCGTTTCCCTGCCTTTGATATGATCAAGTTTTCAGTCAATATTATGCGCGGCTGTTTTGGCGGTTGTACCTTCTGTTCGATCACAGAGCATGAAGGGCGGATTATTCAAAATCGTTCAGAAGACTCGATTTTGCGTGAAATTGAAAAAATTCGAGATACTGCGCCGCAATTTACAGGCATTATTTCTGATTTAGGTGGTCCAACCGCCAACATGTATCGCTTGGCCTGTAAAGATCCAGAAATTGAGAAGAATTGCCGTAAACCTTCTTGTGTGTATCCGGGTGTCTGTCAAAATCTACATACTGACCACACACCTTTGGTACAGCTTTATCGTAAAGCGCGCGCTATTAAAGGGGTCAAAAAGATCCTGATTGGCTCTGGTTTACGTTATGACTTGGCTGTATTGAATCCAGAATATGTCAAAGAATTGGTGCAGCATCATGTCGGTGGTTATTTAAAAATTGCGCCTGAACATACTGAGCAAGGCCCGCTTTCAAAAATGATGAAACCGGGGATTGGAACCTATGATCGCTTTAAACAAATGTTTGAACGGTTTAGTAAGGAAGTCGGTAAAGAGCAATATTTGATCCCTTATTTCATCGCAGCGCATCCGGGTACGACCGATTATGACATGATGAATCTGGCTGTTTGGCTCAAGAAAAATGGTTTCCGTGCCGATCAGGTACAAACCTTTTATCCGTCACCGATGGCCACCGCGACAACTATGTATTATTCAGGAAAAAACCCGCTGTCCAAAGTGGCGCGTTATACTGAAAATGTAGATATTGTCAAAGGTGAGAAACGTCGTCGTTTGCATAAAGCTTTTTTACGTTATCATGATCCAAACAACTGGCCTTTATTACGTGAAGCTTTAAAGGAAATGGGACGTGCTGATTTAATTGGTAACTCCAAACAGCATTTGATTCCGACCTACCAACCGCAAGGCACGGCAGAAGGTGAATATAAATCTGCACGTAAGAAGAATTCAAGTAATGCGGGCGATTCGGTTAAACGTAGCGCTCAATCACAGCCACAATCACATCAGTCAGCGAAACGTCCACAAAAAGGTCAAATTTTGACACAGCACACAGGTTTACCTCCGCGTGAAACAGGTCAAAAAAAGCCTTTTGATGCATCCAAATCTAGATCAAAATCAAAAAATAAGACGCGCGCTTAAATTTATCCATTTTGAAAAAAGCACTTCATGATCTGAAGTGCTTTTTTTTTATTCATAGAGTTTTTAATGTTATATGAGATAGACTTTTATGATCCATATTATTTTATAAGGCCGCGTTTAATTCGGTTTAGATGATAATCCAAGCAGACATATACAAAACTTTACTCATCAGATTGATGTCGGGTCATTTAAGAAAAAATAAAATGAATACATCAGGATATCTAGGATATGACATCCTTTGATATAGAGAATATCCGATATACAACACTTGCATCTCGAGTTTAATTTATTATGATGATAGGAACCATGGAATGGTGTTCTAGGCTTTGGTCTAACTTGATTAAAAGAATATAAACTTTTAATTTAGAGGAAATGGAAACCTGTAAGATGAAAAACAAACAGGTGAAGTAGAACAAATCGGTCTTGAAACCGAACTATAAAAAATATTAAAGGATTGATTCTCATGTATTATTTTTTAGCAATTAGCATATTATTGCTGATTTCAGTGATGGCCTATAAAGGGCTTAAGCGTGAACAAATTTATGACAGTGCCTTAAAACGTCGCGCTGTGATGAGCAGTCATGAACAACTATTTTTTTCACGTTTAAAACAAATATTTCCAGAGTTCACGGTATTGGCGCGAGTTTCATTTGATGCCTTACTCACGACAAAGTTTTTAAGAACGCGGAGTAAGTATCAATCTATGGTGGCTGACTTTGTGTTATTAGATAAAAATTATCAGGTCTTTGCAATAGTGGCTTTTGCTGATTTAAGCCATGCCAGACGCATTCATGCTGATTATTATCAGGACCGATTATTGGAATTAGCAGGCTATCGGGTCATTCGTTATGACACTGTGCCAGAATTAAATGAGCTGCGTGAGCAATTTGAATGTGAACTGCTCACACGCTATTCACAACCTCATTCGCTGACTACATTGCCTGTTCAACAGCGCAATTTTAAGCTTGATACCGTCAGCAATCTTAAGGTTTAACGGCAACCACGGTCATTTCAACTAGAACATCTGGGCGATACATTTTTGCTTCGACACAGGTACGTGGAAGCGCTTGGATATCTGCGCACCATGCATCCCAGATCTCGTTCATGCCTGCGTAGTCATTTTCGATGTCTTTCAGAAAGATCATTACAGATAGGATATGACTTTTATCTGTGCCTGCATCTGCCAGAAATTGATCGATCAAGTCAAGTGTTTGTTGGGTTTGACCTCGAACATCCAAACTCAAATCTTCCGCAAGTTGACCCGCTAGATGCACAAGATTGCCTGAAATTGCAATTTCAGAAAAACGTTTGCTCACATGTAAACGTTGAACGCTCATTTATTTTGCCTGTATATATTCAGAAGATACGTCTGATTGTACGTGGGCTTTCATTCGGGCTGCAACCAAAGTCGTGAGTAAACAACCTACTGTTAAATAAACAGCAACATAGTGCCATTGTCCATGTGCCAGTGTTACCAGTGCTGCGGCAATAAAAGGCGTGAAACCTCCACCGACAATACTGGCCACCTGATAACCGACACCTGCACCGCTATAGCGATAAGCTGTACCAAATAATTCTGTAAAAATAGGCTGATGTACACTGACCACCATATCGTGAGAAAGGTTGGCCAACAAAATTGCAAAGAGTACAATCCAGAGTGTTGAGCCACTTTCCAAGGCAAAGAAAAATGGAAATGCACACGCTGCTCCGATTAACCCACCCATCACGCACATACGACGACGACCAAATCGATCAGAAATATGGGCAAAGAAGGGAATGGTAAAACAGCTAATCGCGCCGACCATCAGACCAATATTTAAAAATAAACTGGAGGACATGCCTAAATTTTTAGTGGAATAGTTTAAGGCAAAGGTGGTGACCAGATACATGGTCAGTAGTTCAGCCAAACGCAAAGCGATAATATAAAAAAAGCCTTTGGGGTTTTGACGCACCGCTTCAAACAATGGAATTTTCACAGGCTGTTGTTTCGCTTTGACGACATTTTCTACAAATTCTTGTGACTCTTCTTGCCCACCTCGTACCCATAACGCAAATAAAACCAGAATTATGCTGGCTAGAAAAGGAATACGCCATGCCCAGTCTGCAAAAGCATCTTGACCAAACAGATAGATGACCAATGAGACACTGCCTGTAGCTAGCATGAGCCCAACCCCATAACCGATCTGTACACCGCTGCTATATAAAGCCTTACGGCCTTTGGGCGCGCTTTCAACAGCCATGAGCGCAGCTCCACCCCATTCACCGCCAACAGCAAATCCTTGAATAGCACGAAGTAAAACCAGCAATACAGGCGCCCACCAGCCAATACTTGCAAAGTTAGGCAGTAAACCGATCAAAACGGTTGCAGTACCCATCAAAAACACTGTGAGAAACAGCATTTTTTTACGACCTAGACGGTCACCATAATGACCAAAAACGATTCCACCGAGTGGACGAAATAAGAAACCGACACCAAAAGTCGCAAATGCAGCCAATGTGCCAATTGCAGGACTGACGTTGGGAAAAAATTGATGATTAAAAACCAGTGCAGCAACAATACCGTAAAGAAGAAAATCGTACCAATCGACCACAGCACCAATGAAACTACTAAATGCGGCTTTACGAGCGCGTTGCGCTTGCGAGGGAGGAGAATAAGATGCGGGCATGCAAGAGGAATCCCATGTTTTTTAAAACCAGTTGCCCTGTAATATTCGGATTTTTTCGTCGCGCTCACTACAGGACAGCATGCTAAAAATAAAGGTAAGGTTTTAGCATAACCGCAGATACATGGGTAAATGCATTTGCGAGGCTAGATTACTCTAAAATAAAACAGAAGTGAAAGGGATAAAGGTTGATTTTTTGCACATTTGAATAAAAAAACGGCAGATCACCAAAGTGATAATTGATTTTCATCAGCTTGAGGGGCGAGTTGATAGACGCCCATACCGATCAGACGGTATTGAAATTCGGCAGGTAAATGCATTTCATAAAGCAGAACCTGTAAAATATCCAAAAGTTCTGCAAATGACTGAATGGGGCGTTTAAAGCTTTTACTGTGCTGATAGATTTGAAAGTTTTTGAGTTTAAGTTTAATACTGACACCACGTGCAGTCAGTTGTTTGTGTTGTAGATTATTCCAGACTTTTTCAGCCAGTGGAGGCCAATAGGCCAGACATTCATTCAGATATAAATCGCCATCAAAAGTGGTTTCTTTGGATATTTGCTGACGTTCCCGTTCAGCCTGCACTGTCCGATGATCAATGCCTTGCGCATAGAGAAACAATTGTTTTCCATATTTACCAAAATGGTGGATCAGTACATTTTCCTCAATTTGTTGCAAATCGCCCAATGTTTCAAGCTGAAGCTGTTGTAATTTTTCCTGTGTGACCCGACCAACTCCCGGAATTTTTTTTAAGGGTAAGTCCTGAATAAAAGCCTGCACCTGACTTGGTTTAATCACACATAAACCATCAGGTTTATTCCAGTCAGAGGCAATTTTGGCTAAAAACTTATTTGGGGCGACACCCGCCGAAGCCGTAAGTCCTGTGACTTTCAAAATATCTTGACGAATTTGAATCGCAACATCGGTGGCGCTGGGTAGATTTTTAAAATTTTCAGTGACATCCAGATAAGCTTCATCTAAAGATAACGGTTCAATGATTGCTGTATATTGCTGAAAGATCTGATGAATTTGTGCTGAAACAGCGCGATATTTTTCAAAATTAGGCTCAATCACGATGACATCAGGACAAAGTTTACGGGCTTGTCCCATTGACATAGCCGAACGTAAACCAAATTCACGTGCAGGATATGAGGCTGCTGCAATCACCGCTCGTGGATGGTGTGATGAAATCACCACAGGCAAATGCTTTAGCTCTGGGCGTTCCCGTAACTCGACTGAGGCATAGAACGCATCCATATCGATATGAATGATTTTACGCATACTCATGGTTTTGGCGCTTGTTTATTTTGCTCGATAAAATATTGCCATTGGCGCTGCGAGCCTGAGAACACATTTAAATCTACTGGTTTGGTAATGCCTTGAATCTTCCCCTGATTGGTGTGTTGCCAAAACATCCAGTCGCGTTGATCTTTCAGTTGCGGTTTTTCCTGATAATCACGAATCCAGAGCGGTGTATCTTTAAAACTTCCAAGCAATACAATGTGATAGAAGCTTTTTGAAACATAAAAAATCGGTTGTTTAGCATAATGCTTTTTTAAAAGATCATGCATCACTTTGATTTCTTCGAGTAACTGCTCTTTGGTATAGGTATTAATACAGTTACTGTCATATTCCAGATCAATGACAGGAGGAAGTGCATCGAGTTTTTTTGGCACAGTTTCAATAAAATTTTGCGCCTGAATTTGTCCATCCCGACAGAGGCGATAAAAATGATACGCACCGACATGAAAGCCACGTTCCCGCGCTTTAAGCCAATTTTCCTGAAATTTAGAATCCTTAAAGTCACCACCTTCAGTTGCCTTTAAATACACAAACTGAAATTTTTCAGGAGAAATTTTTGACCATTGAATATCCCCCTGATGATGCGATAAATCAAACCCTTGTACTGGATAATCCTGCGCAGATGCCTGACGATGATAAAACACCCCGACATATAGCAAGGCTGCCATGACAACAGCGGCCAGTCCTCCACCCAAATAGGGGATATATGCAGATGTTCGAGAGCTGATCGTTTTTGGCATAGCAATAAGATTAATCATTGAATTTACATCTTAGCTTGAACTCAAAAGATATACCATGATGAAAATGCAATCTATTTAAACGGACGTGTTAGATGGAATACGTGAGAACACCAGCGCAGTAATAATATTGATACATCCCAAACAAATCAGAGACGCATGGAATGCTGTGGTGAGATGCTGAGTTCCAAAAGATTGAGTAAAAAAGTTAATCAATGTACCTGCCAGTGCCACCCCGATACTCATCGACAACATCATGATCATCGATAAAAAACTATTACCACTACTGGCATCATGCTGAGATAAGTCCTTTAGGGTTAAGGTGTTCATCGATACAAATTGGATGGAATTTAAAGTGCCAAAAATAAAGAAATGAATGGCACGTAGCCAGATAGGTGTCTCTGCTGTCATCAGGGCAAAACTGGCAATACAGGCACCGACCAAAATAGTATTGGTAAGCAATACATGACGATAGCCAAATTTTTGAATAATGGGGCGAATAATAGGCTTTGAAAATAAAGACCCAAGCACCAAAGGGATCATGAGTAAACCTGTATAAAAAGGTTCAAAGCCAAAAGCGACCTGTAGCATCAAAGGCAAAATAAAAGGCACGGCATTGCCACCAAAACGCGCAAAAAAATTGCCTAATACGCCAATCGCATAAATTTTGTTTTTAAATAAATCACTACGAAACAGCGCATTTTGATGGGTATGTGCATGATGGGCGTAAATTAAAGCCGCAATGAATCCTGTACTTAGTAAACCAATACTGAACCATTTGGAATATTCACGGCTGGCCAAATGCTCAATGCCTAAAGAGAGGCCGACCATTGCGAACACTAACAAGACAAAACCACTGAAATCAAATGCTTTGACTGTAGGTTCAGTGGCATTGGGCATGGCTTTGAAAGTGACCAGAATACCTAAGATGCCCATTGGGATATTGATTAGGAACACCCAGTGCCATGTGGCAACCTCCACTAACCAACCGCCGAGTGTAGGACCAATGAGTGGGCCAATCAGTCCAGCAAGACTCATTAAACTCATCGCCGCCAAAAACTGGGTACGTGGAATCAGTTTCAGCATGGCCAGTCGCCCGACGGGCAGCAATAATGCACCTCCAACCCCTTGCAGGATTCGAAATAAAATTAATTGATTGAGTGTTTGCGAAAGCCCACAGCCGAGCGATGCCATCGTAAAGATAATAATTGCAGCAAAATAAGTATTTCTTACACCAAAACGATCTGCCAGCCAGCCACTCAAAGGAATACACGCTGCAACGGTTAATACATAGGCAACCACCACAGCATGCATTCGTAGCGGATCTTCATTGAGATGGTGCGCCATTGAAGGAATAGCCGTGTTGACGATGGTGGTATCCAGCGCCTGCATAAAAAAACCGATGGAAACCAGAAATACCAATAATCGAAATTCAGGCTGTAATTTTTGATACGTAGGTGCAGCATTCATTGACGTGAAGACAAATCCAGAGGGCTTTGCCTAAAAGTAGCATAAAATCAGATAAAAGGTTGTTGGACTGCTGTTGAAGCATTAGGTTTTTATTTTTATTGGGTTCTTTTAAATAACATGCGGATTTTTAAAAATCCGCATGTATCATTTCGATCAAATGAGCAACCTTAAACTACAAAACGACTTGGTTGGTTTAAGTTTTTAATGGTAGTGTAAATTTCTTCGATACAGTGACAGACGATCAGCTTGGCACGATGTTGAGGAGGTAAAAAACCTTCCTGAACGGCATGGTCAAGTTGAGCGATCAAGGCATTATAGAAACCATTCACGTTATATAAAATCATGGGTTTTTGATGCTGGTTCAATTGGCCCCACGTGGCAATTTCCAGAATTTCTTCAAACGTGCCTAAACCACCTGGGAGTGCAACAAAAGCGCTAGCACGATCGGCCATCATGGACTTACGTTCATGCATGGTGTGTACTACATGCAATTCGGTTAATTGCGCATGTGCTACTTCATAATCCAGCATAAACTCTGGAATGACACCGACCACTTCACCATGATGTTCCAGTACTGTATCGGCGACTTGTCCCATGAGCCCAATACTGGCACCGCCATACACAATGCCAAAGCCCTGTTCAGCAATACCCTGCGCCAGCTCAATGGCTTTTTCTCGATAAATCGGTTTGTTTCCGCTACGTGATCCACAATATAAAGCAATTAAAGGTTGAGTTGTTTTTACAGTTACATTCAGATCTGCTGTCATTTCTACTACGCTATTCATCTCGTTTTCGTTTTACCTTATCACGTTCATTTCTACTTCACTACATTAAGCAAGAAATATGACAACTTTATGCGTGTGGTGCATAAACTTTGCAAGGCTTTGTATCGGGTTGGTGACGGACATCTAATGATGATTTAAAAAAAGATGAATTTTTAAAAAATCTTGCCTATACTGAAAACCTGTTTAACAACAAATTTATGCCCATGGGTAGTGGTTGTCGTCACTTCGTTTTTTCTTTGTCTATACAACAAAATTTTAGCCTTATTTTTAGCGAGAAAAATATCGCGCTGCCTCAGAATAAGAACAATCTCACATCGCAGTCGGAGACTTGTCTATGATTTTTGAATGGATGTCTGATCCTTCTGCGTGGGTGGGTCTTGCCACACTGGTGATTCTGGAAATTGTTCTGGGTATCGATAATCTGGTGTTTATTGCCATTTTGGCTGAAAAATTACCTCCTGAGCAGCGTAATACCGCACGTATTGTCGGTTTGATTCTGGCGCTTGGCATGCGTCTGATTTTATTGGCCTCAATTGCTTGGGTGGTGACCTTAACCAGTCCTTTATTTTATATTTTTGATCATCCTTTTTCTGGGCGTGACCTGATTCTACTGTTCGGTGGTGTGTTTTTATTATTTAAAGGCACCATGGAATTGCATGAACGTTTGGAAGGTAAACAATTTCAGAAAGAAGAAAATCCAGTACATGCCACTTTCTGGATGGTGATCGTACAGATTGTAGTGTTGGATGCGGTATTCTCACTGGATAGTGTGATTACTGCGGTAGGGATGGTCAAACATCTTTCCGTGATGATGATTGCAGTCATTATCGCGGTCGGAATCATGCTGTGGGCTTCCAAGCCACTGATGGAATTTGTCAATAAACACCCGACCGTGGTTATTCTGTGTCTGGCATTTTTGATGATGATCGGTTTCTCGCTAGTAGTGGAAGGTTTTGGTTTCCATATTCCAAAAGGTTATTTATACGCCGCCATTGGTTTTGCCGTGTTGATCGAAATGGCGAATCAAGCCATGCGTCATAATCAGGAAAAAGCAGTCACCACGACTGACTTGCGTTATCGGACAGCCTCTGCGGTTTTAAAAATGCTGGGTGGTAAAAATAGCGCAGGCAGTAGTGACAATTCGCAAAACGAAAAAGAAGATGTACTGGCGACCCAAGCCTTTGCCGATGAGATGTTTGATGAAGAGAATGGCGCTTACCACAGTGTGATGGTACAGGGCGTGTTAGGGCTTTCGGAGCGACCTGCTAAATCTGTGATGACCCCGCGGCCTGAACTGGAATGGATTGATCTGGAAGAAGAACCCGAAGCCTTAAAACAGCGCTTGTTATCTATGACTCATTCGCGTTTGATTGTGGCCAGAGGTGAACTGGATAATATCGAAGGCATTGCGCTTACCCATAAAGTCTTAAACGAATATATCGAAACAGGGGCCATTAATTTTAGTCACCATTTACGTGAACCTGTGATTGTGCATGAAAATGCGCAGGTATTGATGGTGATGGAGCAATTACGTCAAGCGCCACTACAAATGGCGATTGTGCTTAACGAATATGGTTCGATTGAAGGTATTGTGACCCCAATCGATGTACTCGAAGCAATTGCAGGTGAGTTCCCAGATGAAGATGAACTTGAAGCCATTGCTGAAAGTCTGGAAGATGGTTCGCTTATGCTGGAAGGCTCAACCGACATTCGTCATGTCTCATTATTGCTGAATCGTGATCTGGTCAATGAAACCGAAGAATATTCGACTCTATCTGGCTATATCCTATTTCACTTGGGGCGTTTGCCTGAAAATGGTCAAAAGGTTCATGCGGATGGCTATATTTTTGAAGTGGTCACCATGGATGGACATAAAATTGAGAAAGTCCATGTGATTGTAGATGAAACATCGTCGCAGAAAAATGATTGATGTTTCAGCTAGGTATTGTTAAGTAGTGATTATTGAAATAGCCCTTAAGTGGGCTATTTTTCATACTGAATTTTTTATAATCGAGAGCGCTATGAGTTCAGCAATTCAATGCCCTTGTGGTCAGGGTGATTATGCAAACTGTTGTGAGCCTTTGCACTTAAAACAAGCAGTGGCACAGTCGGCTGAACAGCTTATGCGCTCACGCTACAGTGCTTTTGCACAGCAACAGATTGATTATTTGATCGAAACGACAGCACTCGGTCAACAGGCTAGTCTGGATCGAGCCGCTATTGCCGATTGGAGCCGTCAAAATCAATGGCTCAAACTGGAAGTGATACAGCATCAGCCAAAGTTAGACAAAACCCATGCATCCGTTGAGTTTAAGGCACATTATCATGATGGGACACAACAGCAGATTCATCATGAACTTTCATATTTTGTTCAATATAAAGAGCAATGGTATTTCCTTGATCCGACTACAGATCAGCACATCACCATGAAACAACCGTGTATTTGTGGTTCAGCTAAAAAATTTAAACAGTGTTGTGCACAATTCTTATAAGTTTACCGTAGAATATCTGCCATCTTTTCCCCGACGTGGATGAAGGGCAATGTTACTCACCATTATTTATATTATTGCAATCACGGCTGAAGCGATGACAGGTGCGTTATCTGCTGGTCGGCGCAGTATGGATTGGTTTGGGGTGATGTTGATTGCCTGTGTGACGGCACTTGGCGGTGGTTCAGTACGTGATGTACTGTTGGGACATTATCCGCTGACTTGGGTCAAGCATCCTGAGTATCTGATGTTGACTTGTGCGGCAGCGTTTATCACCATTTTAATCGCCAAATGGATGCGCCATTTACGCAATATCTTTTTATTACTCGATGCATTAGGGCTGATTGGATTTACCATTATTGGTTGTCAGATTGCATTGCAAATGGGACATGGTTTTATTGTCTCGGCAGTTGCAGGGGTATTGACGGGAGTGTCTGGCGGTATTTTGCGCGATATCTTGTGTAATGATGTACCTTTGGTGTTTCGCCGTGAATTGTATGCCAGTATTTCTTTTGTCGCGGTGATCTGTTATTGGGTCTGTCTTGAAATTGGCATGTCACTTGAGCTCACGGTGATTTTCACACTGGTTTTTGGCTTTGCATTACGTTGTATTGCGATTTATTTCGGTCTGGAAATGCCGAAATTTATTTATCAGGATGATGACAGTGATTCTGCGTCTTCTACAGATCGACATTAATAAATATAAGATTCAACAAAGCTTTTTTATCTTTAGGCAACAATTTAACCTTCGGTTTTGCCTACTTTTGTTTTGGCAAAAGTAGGCAAAACCATTGTCATCTGCAAAACTCGCCATATAGCATTTTCTATCCAATGTATCGCAGAAACGGATTTTTTTAGATGGTTCTTGGCTCGGACAGTTGCAGATGACGTTTTCGCGTATCATATGTCAGAAAATAGCTTATATATGTGAATGTTTAAATCAAAAGATCGGTAAACAATTACTTCAGGCTGTGGAATACTATTTAATCGAAAAATATTCAGTTCATTGCTTTAAGATGTCTGTACTTTCAGCACGGAAAGAATTGTTGGCTTTTTATCAAAGGCGTGGTTATCAGCTCACGATGCAAGTCGAGGATTATCCGATTCATGCCAATGTCGGTCAGCCCTTGTTGAAAGATTTAAAGGTGTTAAATTTAACCAAAGCAGCGCTAAAATAATTGAAAATAGCTTAGAAATGATCGCTGACTTAAACCGAAACATAACATTTAACTTAAATGCTGAAAATTAAAAATATAATTTGAACTTTGATGTAAAAATACGTTTATATTAGATTTTTTTATCAGTCTCTTTTTTATTTCTTCATGAAAAAAGAGGATCTACCTAATGATGAAAAAAACCTATTATTCTACCGATCAATAAAAATTAAGCTCAAGATTCAAGGTTGCTCAGTCTATGGATTTAGTCTCTCGTGTACAAAACTTACCTATTGGCAAGTTCCACTATACCTTGCTTTGCGTGGTGGGATTGGGATGGATGTTTGATGCGATGGATACGGGCATCATTGCTTTTATTATGACGACATTGGTGAAAGATTGGGCGCTGAGCCCTGCGGAAAGCGGTTGGATCGTGAGTATCGGATTTGTTGGCATGGCGATCGGAGCCGTATTTTCAGGTGGATTGGCAGATCGTTTTGGACGCAAGACCATTTTTGCCTGCACGTTGATGCTGTATAGCCTTGCGACCGCCGCCTGTGCCTTTGCGCCCAACCTGACGTCATTATTGATTTGCCGTTTTATCGTTGGGCTTGGTTTGGGTGGACAACTCCCTGTTGCTGTAACACTGGTCAGTGAATATGTACCTGCACAGGTACGTGGTCGTTTTATCGTCTTGTTGGAAAGTTTTTGGGGATTAGGTTGGCTGGTGGCTGCACTGATTTCTTATTTTGTCATTCCAAAATTCGGTTGGCATATGGCATTTTTGCTCGGTGGTTTACCTGCACTATATGTCTTTGTGATTATAAAAAAAGTACCCGAATCGATTCCTTATTTGATCAACCGTGGGCGCATTGATGAAGCCCATGAACTGGTGCAACAGCTTGAGCAACAAGCTGGGATTGCTGTGGTTGAAAAAATTGAAGTAAAACCTGTTGCACAGCAGCGCAAAGTTTCTTTTATCCAATTATGGTCGTCACCGTTTGCACGACGCACCTTGATGTTATGGTTGATCTGGTTTGGTATCGTTTATTCTTATTACGGGATTTTTACGTGGCTACCAAGTTTGTTGGTGAAACAAGGTTATAGCATCGTTCAGTCATTTGAATATGTTTTATTTATGATTTTGGCGCAGCTTCCTGGTTATATCGCAGCGGCATGGTTGGTAGAACGTTTGGGGCGTAAGATAACTCTTGCAGGCTTTATTGGTGGTTGTGCGATTTCAGCCTACTTTTTTGGTCAGGCGCAGAGCGTCAATATGATTATGTTCTGGGGTTGCTTAATGTCCTTTTTCAACCTCGGCGCGTGGGGCGTACTTTATACGTATACGCCAGAGCAATATCCCGCCAATATTCGTGCTTTTGGTTCTGGTTGGGCATCCGCGATTGGGCGTATAGGTGGAATCGCAGCACCTTTGGTGGTCACACAGATGATGGTGGCACAAAATGGTTTTCATCACGTTTTTATGATGTTTACTGTGGTTTTGTTGGCTGTGGCAGCAGTAGTGCTTATTCTCGGTGAAGAAACTCAAGGAAAAACATTAGAGTCGATTGGCTTATAACAATAAAAAGAGGTTGAACATACTGCATAAAATGGATAGTTTTAGTCCATAAGACATGATTTGACGCAGTGCATGATTACAGGGTCTTGTATCCTCAAGCACTGCCACTTAGCATATCCATGAATAGAAAAATTGATTAGGATCATTTCCGAATATGTCCAGCCTTGCGCACCATGCGACAGAAAACCGTTCCGTTGCTGAATTTACTGAACAAGCCTATCTGAATTACGCCATGTACGTGATCATGGATCGTGCCTTGCCACATATTAGTGATGGTTTAAAACCTGTGCAGCGACGTATTGTCTTTGCCATGAGTGAGCTGGGGCTAAAACATAGTGGTAAACCGAAAAAATCTGCACGTACAGTCGGTGATGTACTCGGTAAATATCATCCGCATGGTGACTCTGCTTGCTATGAAGCGATGGTACTCATGGCACAACCGTTTAGTTATCGTTATCCTTTGATTGAGGGGCAAGGTAACTGGGGTTCCCCTGATGATCCAAAATCGTTTGCTGCCATGCGTTATACCGAAGCTAAGCTTTCAGCGTTTAGCGAATTATTATTAAGTGAACTTGGGCAAGGCACCTGTGACTGGCAGGATAACTTTGATGGTTCCATGAAAGAGCCTGTCAATTTGCCTGCGCGTGTTCCTAATATTTTATTAAATGGCACGACGGGCATTGCAGTCGGCATGGCAACGGATATTCCACCGCATAATTTGCGAGAGGTGGTCAAAGGCACCATTGCCCTGATTCGTAACCCTGAAACATCGGATGAAAAACTGGCTGAATATATTCCAGCACCAGATTTACCGACTAAAGCTGAGATTATTACCCCGCGCGATGAATTGCTCAAGATACAGACAACAGGTCGGGGCAGTTATCGAGTAAGAGCCATTTACCACATTGAAAAGGGTGAAATCGTCATTACCGATTTGCCTTATCAAGTGTCAGGTTCCAAAGTGATTACCCAGATTGCCGATCAAATGCAGGCCAAAAAACTGCCTTTGGTGAGTGATATTCGTGATGAGTCGGATCATACTAATCCAACCCGTTTAGTGATTGTATTGCGTTCCAATCGGGTCGATGCAGAAGCGGTGATGAGTCATTTGTTTGCGACCACGGATCTTGAATCCAGTTATCGTGTCAATTTAAATATGATTGGCGCAGATGGTCGTCCGCAAGTCAAATCGATTCGTCGTATTTTGCTGGAATGGATTGACATCCGTAAGGCAACCGTCACTCGCCGCTTACAATATCATCTTAATAAAATTGAAAAACGCTTACATATCTTGGCAGGTTTATTGATTGCTTATCTGGATATTGATACCGTCATTCGCATTATCCGTGAAGAAGATCAGCCTAAACAAGAGTTAATGGCACACTTTGGCATTGATGAAATACAGGCAGAAGCGATTTTAGAGTTAAAGCTAAGACATTTGGCTAAACTTGAAGAAATGGAAATTCGCCGTGAACAAGAAGAACTTGAAGCCAGAGCCGCTGTGATTCGTGAACAATTGGATAATCCAGAGTCGCTGAAAAATCTGATTATTAAAGAACTCAAAGAAGATGCGAAAAAGTTTGGTGATGATCGCCGTTCTCCAATTGTTCAACGTGAAGATGCGGTACAAATTCGTGAGCAGGATCTCATGCCTGCTGAAACCGTGACCGTGGTTTTATCTGAAGCGGGCTGGATTCGCTGTGCCAAAGGCGCAGACGTGGATGCAGAAAATCTGAACTATCGAGCAGGTGATCAATACTTAAGTCATGCCGTTGGTAAATCAAATCAGCGCGCTTATATTCTGGATGAAACGGGGAGAAGCTATGCATTACCAATTGCGAATTTACCTTCTGCTAGAGGCTCGGGTGAACCTTTAAGCTCCAAGTTGTCGCCAGCCAATGGTGTGTCGTTTATACAGGTTTATATTGGCGATGATGAACAGGAGTTGATTGCGGCGAGTAGCGCAGGTTACGGCTTTAAGAGTCAGGTCAAACAACTGGATACCAGTGCCAAAGCAGGTAAAGCGTTCTTGAGCGTCTCTGAACAAGCACATGCTTTACCACTCATTCCTGTGCAGGATGCAACCCATGTTGCAATTCTTAGCTCCGCAGGACGTTTATTGATTGTTGAAATGTCAGAATTGCCAATACTCAATAAAGGCAAGGGTAACAAGTTGATACAACTTGATAGCAAAGAACAGATTTTGTCCATGACAGCTATGAATTTAAATGAAATAATTCAGGTGGTTGCAGGACAGCAACAATTAAAATTAAAAGGTGATGATCTCCTCAAGTATGCTGGTAAACGTGCGACGAAGGGGCAACTCTTACCACGAGGATATCAAAAAGCAAATAGACTGTTGATTCAGAGATAGTTCTGGCATCTGCTGCGATATTTAGGCTATATATAGCCCATATTCGCGGAAATGAATGCAATGTGTAGGCGCAGATCAGCTAAAAAAAGCTTACACGTTGATAAACAGTTGTGATTTAAGGATTACTGATTGGAGATAATGGCGTTATGGAAAAAATATGGTTTGCTGAGTACCACAGAACAGGGATTCCAGAAACAGTAGAATTACCCCCAGAAAATACTTCATTAAATGATGTATTTGAACGTAATTTTCAAAAGTTTGGTTCACGTGATGCCTTTATCTTTATGGATAAAGTCCTAACTTTCAGTGAATTGGAAGAAGCAAGCCGTAAATTTGCTGCCTATTTACAAAGTTTGGGTTTGGCAAAAGGTTCGCGTGTCGCGGTGATGATGCCAAACGTATTGCAATATCCTGTGGTGGCTTTAGGTATATTCCGTGCAGGTTTGGTGTTGGTTAATGTCAATCCATTGTATACAGCACGTGAGCTTGAACATCAGTTGAATGATTCGGGTACAGAAGTGCTGGTCATTGTGGAAAACTTTGCGAGCGTTTATCAAAGTATTATTGGTAAAACACCTGTTAAGCATGTGGTCGTCGCTTCAGTTGGCGATATGCTGGGTACATTGAAAGGGACTTTGGTTAATTTTGTACTGCGCAAAGTACGTAAACAAATTCCTGACTGGAATATTCCAGGACATATCAAATTCAATACAGCATTGAATAAAATCAGTCCAAACAGTTATAAGCGTCCAAGTTTAACTTTAAGTGATACGGCTGTCCTCCAATATACAGGTGGAACAACGGGTGTCTCTAAAGGCGCTGAGCTGACCCATCGTAATCTTGTTGCAAATATGCTGCAATGCGACGGTATCTTCCAAAGTAAATTTGGTGACAAAGATGGCGATAAAAATGATCGTATTTTTTGTGCATTGCCGCTTTATCACATTTTTGCATTTATGGTGTGTGCCATGTATGGCATGTACAAAGGACAGGCCAATGTTCTGATTCCTAACCCACGTGATTTGCCAGCCGTGATTAAAGAATTACGTAAATATCAGCCTTCATTCTTCCCTGCGGTTAATACTTTGTTCAATGCATTGGTTCATAATGAAGAATTCAAACAGTTGGATCACAGCAAATTGAAAATGGCGATGGGTGGTGGTATGGCGGTACTTCCGTCAACGGCTGAAGCTTGGAAAAAAATTACAGGCACTAACATCATTGAAGGTTATGGCTTGTCTGAAACTTCTCCAGTGGCAACAGCGAATCCACCTGCATCAGAAGAATTCAGCGGTACGATTGGTATTCCATTACCATTAACTGAAGTTGCGATTTTAGATGATGATGGCAATGAAGTTGCTTTGGGTGAACAAGGTGAAATCTCGATTCGTGGTCCACAAGTCATGAAAGGCTATTGGAATCGTCCAGATGAAACCGCAAAAGTCATGACTGTTGATGGTTTCTTCCGTACGGGTGATATTGGTATCATGGACAGCCGTGGTTATGTTAAAATTGTAGACCGTAAAAAAGATATGATTTTGGTGTCTGGCTTTAACGTTTATCCTAGCGAAATTGAAGAAGTTGTCGCAAAACATCCAAAAGTTTTGGAAGTCGCCGCAATTGGTGTGCCTGATGAAAAATCTGGTGAAGTACCAAAACTATTTGTGGTGAAAAAAGATCCTTCACTTACGACTGAAGAAGTTTTGAGCTTTGCTAAAGAAAATCTAACAGGTTATAAACGTCCGCGTTATGTGGAGTTTATGGATGAATTGCCAAAATCGAATGTAGGTAAAATCCTGCGTAAAGATTTGCGTAAAAGTGCCTGATCTGAGCATTAAAAAAAACGCCTGAATGTTCAGGCGTTTTTTTATGAGTAAAATTAAACTGAGGATTTCATGAACCAGCGATCGATATAAGGTCGCCCAATCCCAATAATCAATGTAAACAGCAGCATTGAACCCAGCTGTAAGCGCAGCGCAATTAAGTTAAATTGACCAAAACTGAGATAATTATCTAGTCCACAATATACCACCAAAACCAATAACCAGATCCATAGGTTTTGACGTTGGATCCCCACTGCTAAAAAAGCAAGGGTTAAAATCACAAACGTCCCTAAGGTCGATTGCCAGTTAAGATTGGCACAAATCACACTGAGTAAAAAAGCAGTCAGCGGCAGAACAATCTTCAAGATGCGATCAACCTTTAATTGGTTTTTGCGCTGTTTGTCCAGTATGTTGAACATGTGATCCTGATCAGAATTGCTCATGTAGGGTCTCGCTTGATCATCTTATTTATAAAAACACACTATTTAAGCGAATTTCCATACAAAACACCATGCTATGATAAGGCATTTTCCATAAATACATCTTGAGAATGAGATTATGCAGGGCATTAACGGCATTATTTATCTAATTTTGGCAGCATGTTTATTGCCTTATGTATTTACCATAATTGCCAAGTTTAATGCGGGGTTTAAGGCGAAAGATAATCAAAATCCGCGTGAATTTCTTGCAAAAAGCACCGGCATTGCTGCACGTGCCAATGCTGCACAGCAAAATAGTTTTGAAAGTTTACCGTTATTTATTGCGGCGATACTCATGGCGGAGTATATGGTTTTACCGCAAAGTATTATCATGACCTTCGGAATTGCTTATCTGATTTTACGCATCCTTTACGGGATTTGCTATTTGATTAATTGGGCAACCTTGCGCTCAATTATCTGGTTATTGTCGATGTTATGTCCTATTTCACTGTTACTTTTGATTATTCGCTTGCTATAAAATCATAAATATCTAGGCGTTTAGAGATGGTTTTAAAATTGGTCAGGAATATGAAAAAATCCTTTGCCAAATTGTATAAACGACGCAGTTTGACTCAGAAAACCGTTATAATCGTCGCGATTTAAATCTGGTTTAACCGTTAAAAGAGTGTTGCTATGAGCTACAACAATATCCCTGCGGGCAAAGATGCACCTAATGATATTTACGTTATCATTGAAATTCCAGCCAATGCTGCGCCAATCAAATATGAAATTGATAAAGATTCAGATGCATTATTTGTAGATCGTTTTATGGGTACAGCAATGTTCTACCCAGCGAACTATGGTTATGTGCCAAATACATTGTCAGAAGATGGTGATCCATTAGATGTCTTAGTCGTGACACCTTATCCAGTTGCAGCGGGTTCTGTGATTCGTTGCCGTCCAGTGGGTAAATTGAACATGGAAGATGATGGCGGAATCGATGCAAAATTGATTGCTGTTCCACATGAAAAATTGTCGCCATTGTATAAAGATGTCAAAGAATATACGGATCTTCCACAGCTTTTGATTAACCAAGTTGAACATTTCTTTGCTCATTACAAAGATTTAGAACCTGGCAAATGGGTAAAAATCAGTGGTTGGGAAGGTGCTGATGTCGCTAAAGCAGAAGTGATCAAAGCGATCGAAGCGGCTAAAAAATAAGTTTTATTCTGAGCGATAAAACTAAAAACCCTACATTTCAATGTAGGGTTTTTTGTATCAGATTGGTTTTAACTGATTAGAAGAATTTAATCGGGAAATCAACAAAGATACGCCATTCGTTGGTATCACCAATATAGGCATTGGTTTGATATTCATCACTGGCACGATAAATTGAATTACGTACACGGATATTTAAATCTTTGGCAGGGCCCGTTTGGACTTTATAAGACACCTGATTGAAGAACTCGCGCTCTTTGGCATCATCAGTCAAGTTATTTACACGGATGTCCCAGCCATAAACGTAAGCGGTTGTCCATGACAGACCTGGAACAGCTAAATCCGCAAAGTCATAAGTGTATTGCAGTTGTACCGACTTTTCATGATTACCAATAAAGTCAGACAGGTATGAGTTTGGCAGATAAATACTTTGACCACCATCGCCATTTTGACCATAGTCATAGCCAACATTGCCTGTATTTTGTTGATACGCCAACATAGCTGTATGTGGGCCAGTATTATACGTTGCAGATACTGCCCAGATATTATTTTTCTTGTCTTCATTGGCTGGACCAGTCGCAGAGTAGGTTGTACCTGGCTCAAACTTGGTGTGGTAGCCACTGAAGTCATAAGTCAATGAATCTTTATTGGCAAGGGTTTGCTTATAATTGACATTGGCATAATGACGTTCAAGTTTGTCTTTCAGATCAGCACCATAATAAGCAGCTTTTAACTGATCATTAAACTGGTATTTTGCGCCCCAGACATAAGCACGATCCAAATGGTTTTGGTCAGATGCAATATGTTCAGGTAATTGGTTTTTTGTAAATTTACCCGCAACCACTTCCAAGTTTTTAATTTCGTGGCTGGTGATCAGTGTCCCTTCAAAATATTCAGGCACGTTACGTGTCGTCATACTGGCAAGGACAGGTAAATCAAGAATCTGTGTACCATAGGTTAAGGTTGTGTTTGATGCGCGGGCTTTGACATAACCACCACCGCGTGTCCATTGGTCGTATGGATCTACACGGCCATTGGCATCTTTTTGCCCATCATTTTTTAGCGCAATCATGCTGTTACCTGCATGATAGTTATCGCCTAATTTAAAAGAAAAATCACCCACGACACCCGCTGCAAAACCGACCGGGCCTTGGGTAAAGCCAGACTCAAGATTTAGCATGACCGATTGAAGCCATGAATTAGTATCATGAACGCCATCTTTTTTATCGCGTTGAATAAAACCGTTGCGTAATAGAACCGATGCGCTAGCACCTTCAACAAAACCTTTTGCTTCACTTTGTTCACTTGCATACGCTGAGGAAATAAGGGCAGCGTTAACCAAAACTGCTAAAGTAAGCTTTTGTGCTTTTAGCATTGAATACCTCAAAAATAAATCTAAATGGGTTTCTAAGCAGGACTCAGAAAATGAACAAATTGTATAGATAATCTATAGAAAAGATATCATTTTCATTAAATTATTTTACTAATGTATATATGCAATTTAGAAATAGCAGGTTTTTAGTTAACTTTATTTGATCAATTTTTTGGAATTTTTTAGTTTATTTAAACAAAACAAAGATGCACTTAAAAAATGCACAATTATTATGCAAAGTTGGAAAAAGACCCAAAACTGCGCTATCTCACATTTTTTGTTACATAGTTGGCTGAACTTGATTCATCATGAATGACATGTTTTAACGTTATTAAAGCCTTTATACAAAAATGATGACAGTCGTATTAAAACGAATGGAAATTTTACAGTCTAATTTTTCACACTACATCTCGATTGTAGCAGTGCTTAAAGCAAATTTTGGAGGGGTTAAAGTCGATAGCTTGAACTTCAAAATTTTCGCTCTTTTTGCAGCGTTAATTTAATAAAAGAGATGAGCTGTCTAAAAGTTGGCATAGCATTTGCTAAATCTAAATCGATGCAATTTAAAACACAATATCCGTCGGAGTGATCCGATCATGGGGGAGATCAGAATGAAAAAATTTGCATGTAAAGCGGTTGCATTAGGCGTATTGGTCGCAGGTTCAACGGCTGCAATGGCTGAAGATAAACCATCTGTCGCAGGTTTTTCTGTTGCGGGTAGTGTGGCTGCAACTACAGACTATCGTTTCCGTGGTGTGACTCAAAGTTCAAATAATCCAGCAATTCAGGGCGGCTTTACCTTGAATCATGAATCAGGTGCCTATCTGGCACTATGGGGTTCGAGTGTAGACTTTAATATACATGGGGTATCTGCTGAGACTGATGCAACTTTAGGTTATTCTAACAAAATTGCATTTAATCCAAACTATAGCGCGACCTATGACGTGGGCGTAACCTATTATGGTTATGTTGGTTCAAAAACCAATGCCGTCAATCCATACAATGGTAAATCGGGTTTGAATTTCACAGAAGTTTATGCGAAGTTAATTTTCCCAGAAGCTCTGTTAAAAGGCGATAGCGTTACAGTAGGCGTTAACTATTCACCTGATTACTGGGGGCGTACTGATGATTTCTGGTATTTTAATTTAGGTTATAGTGCTCCAATTGCAGATACAGGATTTACTGGTATTGCATCTATTGGATATAACAAGTTGAAAGATAAAGATTCTTTAAGTGTGGTTGCAGGTGGGCCGGGCGAAGATGATAGCTATCTAGATTATAAATTTGGTGTGCAATACAGCATTTTAGGCGTTACGGCTGAACTTGCTGGTGTAGGCACTGACATTAGTACATCGGGTATGACCGATGCAGGTAAAAAACCATATGATTTAGGTGCAGTACTCACCTTATCTAAAACTTTTTAATTGATCTAAATCAAAAAAATGCCTCGTTGTTGAGGCATTTTTTTATGTAAATCAAATCTTTTGTCGATATGACAACGCTTCTGATAAATGTGTAATTTCAATATTAGGACTGTGTGATAAATCTGCAATAGTACGTGCAACACGTAAAATACGATGATAAGAGCGCGCCGATAAATTCATACGTTGTTGCGCAACTTCCATCATTTTTTCAGCATGCGCATCCAGTACCGCATATTGTTCTAATTCTTGGGGTGAAAGTGCAAAATTTGCTTTTTGTTGACGCTGAATTTGAGAGTCATAAGCACTCATCACACGTTTACGTACAGTCATAGAATCTTCTACAGGTACATTATTTTGCAATTCATTGGCTTGTAATGGAGGAACATCAATATGTAAATCGATTCGATCCAGCAAAGGTCCTGAAATTCGATTTTGATAACGTTGAATTGATTCAGGCGAACACTGGCAGCGACTATCCTGATTAAATGCATAGCCACATGGACATGGATTCATTGCTGCAATCAACTGAAAATTAGCAGGAAAGGTAATTTGTCGAGATGCACGTGAAATCACGATTTCTTTAGATTCAAGTGGTTGTCGTAATACTTCAAGCACTTTGCGATCAAATTCTGGTAACTCATCTAAAAATAAAACGCCTAAATGAGCCAGTGTAATTTCTCCGGGTTTAGGATGTGAGCCTCCACCTACCAATGCAATCGCAGAAGCCGTGTGATGCGGTGCTCGAAAAGGACGTAAACCAAAATGATGCTGATTATTGGCAATCGAGTAGATACTGGCGACTTCAAGATTTTCCTGTGTTGATAACGGCGGCAAAATGCTAGGTAGACGCGAAGCTAACAAAGTTTTACCAGTACCCGGTGGCCCCTTAAATAATAAAGAGTGTCCTCCAGCTGCGGCAATTTCAAGTGCACGACGTGGCCGTAATTGTCCTTTTACATCAATCAGATCATATTTATAAGCTTGAGTATGATTGTTATTTTGAGTGATATGAGCAGGAATAGGCTGTACTCCCAGAAAATGTTCACAGACCTGTTTTAAGTGGTTGGCTGAATAAAGTTGAAATTCAGAAAGCTGTTCCACCTGTTCAAGATTCGCCTTAGGAATAAAAAGCTGACGTTGCGCTTGTTGACACGCCATCGCTATGCTTAGAGCGCTGGTGACGGGTCTTAAATGCCCATCCAAAGCCAATTCTCCAATAAATTCAAATCCATCTGTACAGGCTTCAGGCAATTGTCCAGAGGCAATCAGAATCCCTAAAGCAATGGCGAGATCAAGACGGGATCCATCTTTCGGCAGATCCGCTGGTGCCAGATTAATGGTCAGGCGTTTGGTTGGAAACTGAAAACCACTGTTAATAATCGCAGAGCGTACTCGATCCTTACTTTCACGTACCGCTGCTTCTGCTAGCCCAACGATCGTGAGTGAGGGAAGCCCCTGACTTAAATGAACTTCGACCTCAATTAAAGGAGCATGTAACCCTAATACCCCGCGAGTTAAAATCTTTGCAAAAGACATTTTGATATTGTTCCATTATGGTGCTTTATTTTTAATCGTTTTCAAATGTTTATGCACTGAGTTGGTGCTTATTTTTTGTTTTGAATGATGCTCTCTAAAATATTCATTTGTTCCTGTAATTGGCTAAGGCGCTGATTGGCGTGTTGAAGTGCAATACGTTGACGGTCAATTTCTTGTTTTGAAACTAAATCCAGTTTCTCTACAGCTTCATTGAGCAAAGCTCTTAAATTATTTTCAAGGTCTTTTTTTGGTTGGTCGACTTGTTCAAGTATCGCCTGTAATAGTGTTTCAATCATGAGATATCCGCGTAAATAATATGATCCGCGTGCAGTTTACCACTGCTTTTATATTGACCCTAGTGCTCTCCGATTAATCAACCTATTTTTATAGCTAAACTGCAAAACAAAGTAGAAAAATGTTTAAATTAAAGGGAGATGCTACATCTTGTAGCGCAAATAGGTTATAAAGACAAAATCACGCTGATCATTTCTGATTCCCTCAACCTAAGAAATATTGGCATGAAAATTGAACATAAAACCTTACTGGTGAAATAAGCCGAAGGAAAACAAACATGAAGCTCGTAACTGCTATTGTAAAACCATTTAAATTGGACGATGTGCGTGAAGCACTTTCTGAAATTGGTGTTCAGGGGATTACTGTCACTGAAGTGAAAGGTTTTGGTCGTCAAAAAGGTCATACTGAACTGTATCGTGGTGCAGAGTATGTCGTTGACTTTCTTCCTAAAGTCAAAATTGAAATTGCGATTAGCGATGAAATGGTCGATGCGGTCATCGAATCAATTACACGTGTTGCTAGCACAGGAAAAATTGGTGACGGAAAAATCTTTGTGACAAATCTGGAACAAGTGATCCGTATTCGTACAGGCGAAACTGGTCCAGACGCTGTTTAAGTGTTGGCACAAAGTTTGCTGAATACGGCATAACTCACAAAATTTTAGGTTGGGGGATACAAATGAAAAAAATGCTCTTGGCACTTGGTTTATCCAGTGCGCTTTTAGGTGGTTCGGCTGCGTGGGCTGAAGAAGCTGCATCAACACCTACACCAACAGAACAAACGACCACTGTTGTGACAACAGAAGCTCCTGCTGCAACCGCCACTGTCGTTGCTCCAGCAGAACCCGTGGCTCCAGCTGCTGCGACGCCAAAACTTGATACAGGCGATACCTCTTGGATCCTGATCTCGACAGCATTGGTTTTACTCATGACCATTCCTGGCTTGGCATTGTTCTACGGCGGTATGGTGCGTAAGAAAAACGTACTAAGCACCATGATGTTCAGTCTTTCAGCTGCCATTCTTGTGAGCTTAATCTGGGTGATTGCAGGTTATTCACTGGCTTTCTCTGGAACAGGGGCTTATTTTGGTGACTTGTCCAAAGCCATGTTAAATGGTGTGGCTTTCGATGCTTTAAGCGGTACGATTCCAGAAACACTGTTTGTAATTTTCCAGATGACTTTTGCGATTATTACGGTTGCCATTATTAGTGGTTCAATCGCAGATCGTATGAAGTATTCAGCATTTATGTTGTTTATTGCAGTTTGGGTTCTGGTGGTTTATACCCCAATTACTCACTGGGTATGGGCAACGGATGGCTGGTTATTTAAAGCAGGCGCTTTAGACTTTGCTGGTGGTACGGTGGTTCATATTAACTCAGGTGTGGCCGGTTTGGTGGCTGCTTATATGCTCGGTAAGCGTATTGGCTTAGGCAAAGAATCTATGGCTCCGCACAATTTGACACTGACTGTGATCGGTGCAAGTTTGATCTGGGTAGGTTGGTTCGGCTTTAATGGTGGTAGTGCATTAGGTGCAGGCGCACGTGCAAGTATGGCAATCCTGGTGACTCAAGTTGCTGCTGCCGCTGCTGCTTTCTCATGGCTTGTGGTAGAACGAATCATTCGTGGTAAAGCCTCTGTATTAGGTGGTGCATCTGGTGCGGTTGCTGGTCTGGTTGTGATTACTCCTGCGGCTGGTTTTGTCGGTGTAGGTGGTGCGTTGATCATGGGTCTGATCGGTGGTGTAGTCTGCTTCTGGGGGATTACTGCATTGAAACGCATGTTAAAAGCGGATGATGCCTTGGATGCATTTGGTTTACATGCAGTTGGTGGTATCGTCGGTGCAATTTTAACTGGCGTATTCTATAGCGATGAAATTATTAAAGCAGCGGGTGTTACTCTTGCTCCAACCTTTGCTGGTCAGTTATGGGTACAGCTTGAAGGTGTTCTTGCGACCATCATTTATAGTGGTGTAATGACCTTTATTATTCTAAAAGTGATCGATCTAATCATTGGTATCCGTGTGTCGGCTGATGATGAACGTATGGGTCTGGATTTAAGCCAACATGGCGAACGTATCGAGTAATTAGAATTAAATTAAAAACAGCCCTCGTGGCTGTTTTTTTGTTTATAGAGAGATGATTTAGTCTTTGTCCAATCTTTGCTACACTAGCTCTAAGAATGAATTCATTTTGAGCTGCTATGCATTGTCCTTTCTGCAACGCCGCAGACAGTAAAGTCATCGATTCACGTCTTGCTGCTGAAGGCTGTCAAATTCGTCGCAGACGTGAATGTCTCCATTGTGGTGAACGCTTTACAACTTTTGAAAGTTATGAAGTCGTGATGCCTCGTGTGATTAAATCAAACGGCAAAAACGAGCCTTTTGACGAGGCTAAATTACGCCGTTCACTGATGCATGCTCTGCAAAAACGTCCTGTTACCCAAGAGCAAATTGAAACGGTTTTGAGTGATATTCAATTGCAAATCAGACGTTTGGGTGAGCGTGATGTTAAGTCTCGTAAGATTGGCGAGGTTGTGATGCAGGCATTGTTTGCACTGGATCATGTCGCGTATGTCCGTTTCGCTTCTGTCTATCAGGACTTTCAGGATGTCGAAGCATTCCGTCGTCAAATTGAACAAATGCAGCAACGTGAACACGAACATGACTAAAGTAAGTCACTTAGATCAACAAGATCATTATTGGATGGCGCAAGCATTGGCTGAGGCGAAAACTGCCTTGTATCGAACCCGTCCAAATCCTGCTGTAGGTTGCGTCATTGTCAAAGATGATCAGATCATTGGTCGTGGCGCGACGGCACCTGTTGGTGGTTCACATGCCGAAGTCTTTGCCTTACGTGAAGCGGGTGATCGTGCTGAAGGTGCAACCGCTTATGTGACCCTAGAACCTTGTGCACATTTTGGTCGAACGCCACCGTGTGCTGAAGCGCTAGTCCGTGCCAAAGTCACCCGCGTGGTGATTGCAACACTCGATCCAAATCCCTTAGTCGCTGGCAAAGGTCAAAAAATATTAAACAATGCAGGGATTACCACACAGGTGGGAGTGCTTGAGCAGGATGCCATTGAACTTAATCGTGGTTTTTTAAAAGTCATGGCGGGAGGTTTGCCCTATGTCCGCCTGAAAGTCGCTTCGAGTTTAGATGGGCGAACCGCAATGGCATCAGGTGAATCCAAATGGATTACAGGTGTAGATGCGCGTCTGGATGTACAATATTGGCGGGCACGTTCAGCTGTAGTGATCACGGGCATACAAACTGTACTTGCAGATGATTGCCAGCTCAATGTACGAGTACTTGCGGATGTCGAGGATATCTCTGCCATTGCTCAACCCAAACGTTTAATCTTGGATCGGCAGGGGCGTTTACCCTTAACGGCTAAAATTCTACATGCACCTGAAAGCTTAATGGTGATGGGGCCATTTCGTCAGGAACTTGCAGATTTAGGTGTGCTACAATTGCCTGTTCAATCCCTACGCGAACTTCTTGCGACCTTGTCCAAAGAATATCATTTGTATGATGTGATGGTGGAGGCAGGAACGACTTTAGCGACGGCATTTTTACAGGAAAAACTGGTCGATGAAATGATCAGCTATATTGCTCCCACATTATTGGGGCAATCGGCACGTGCCATGTTTAGCGCTGATTTGCACAAAATGTCAGAGCAACTTCGATTTAAGCTGTTTGATGTGACGCAAATTGGTCAGGACATCCGCTTAAGACTTATCCCGATTCAAGAGACAGTATGAATTCAGAGGCTTCGGTTTATCATAAACGCCGTCATGCGGCACGAACCACAGATGAATATCTATTTCACCAGTTGGTGCCATATTTAGGCAACAAACGCAGATTATTGCATCTGATTTTAGAAGCACTGGAAATTACGGGAACGCTGAACAGTAAAAAGAAGAATCCCCCGATTTTTGCCGATTTTTTTGCAGGCAGTGGTGTCGTATCGCGTCTGGCACGACAAAACGGTTATCGTGTGATTGCCAATGATTGGGAACCTTATAGCCATGCTTTAAATCATGCGATATTGGCCTGTGTCGATGCGCCTGCATTTAAAGAGTTAGGTGGTTATCAAAAAGCCATTGATTATTTGAACCGTTTGCCTGAAGTCAAAGGCTGGGTAACGCATAATCTGTGTCCACGTAATGATGATGTGTATGATCCGAGTCGCGACCGTTTATTTTTTAAACGTCGTAATGGCATGCGGATTGATGCGATTCGTCAGCAGATTGCGACATGGCAAGCGCAGGGTGCGATTAATGATGTAGAAATGAGTGCACTGTTGGCACCTTTACTCTATTCTGCCAGTTTTGTCAGTAATACCAGTGGTGTATTTAAAAGCTTTCATCAAGGCTGGGGTGGTAAAACCCAGACCGCATTAGAACGGATTGAATCTTTGCTTTGGCTGACCCCAAGCCGTTTTTGTGAAATTGGTGATGCTAAACGTCCTGCGGCTGAAATGTGGTGTGTCGATGCACAGCATCTCTCCAATCAAATGAGTGGTTTTGAAGTGGATGTCGCTTATCTGGATCCACCTTACAATCAACACGCCTACAGTAGTAATTACCATGTTTTGAATGCCTTAACCCTGTGGGATCAAGTGGATTTGCCTCCACCCGATACGAAGGGCTACAAGAGCGGGATTGATCGGGCATGGCGTAAAGAACGTCCAAGTCCCTATAACTCATCCAGACATGCCAAAGATGCTTATGAAAAATTACTGGCGACAATTAACGCACGTTATATTTTGACCAGCTATTCGACTGATGGGAATATCGATCCGAAAGATTTACTCACGGCCAATTTGAAACGCGGCAAAGTGACCTTATTAACACAAGATGTGCCACGTTATCGAGTCAGTAAGCAACGTCAGTCTGAACGTGCTCGGGTACTTGAGTTTATCGTGATTACCGATACGCATGCCAAATCAGGGCCACCGCTGCGTCAGCTTTTAGGTCAACTTTATCACTTTGCTGAATTGGGTGGTGTTGATACGTCTGGGCCAAATACCCAGCTTGCACTTTGGTAAGCAACACATTTATGCAGAATCAATATTTGGAGCAGCAGCATGTTTACAGGCATTATTGAAAGTTTAGGCAAAGTTGAAAGCCTGCAAAATGTAGGTGGTGATGTGCGCTTACGCATTCAAACTGATCTGGATATGTCCGATGTGCATTTGGGAGATTCGATTGCGACCAATGGGATCTGTCTAACTGTAATCGAGTGGGGTAGTGACTGGTATGCCGCAGATGTATCACGTGAAAGCCTTAATCGGACGACACTTGGACAATGGCGAGTCGGTCAGCCTGTCAATGTGGAAAAGGCGATGCTACCGACCACACGCTTTGGTGGGCATATTGTTAGCGGCCATGTCGATGCGGTGGGTGAAATTACATTGGTGCGCGAAGATGCCCGTTCGATTTATTATGAAGTCACCGCTCCTGTTGAAATTGCCAAATATTTGGCAGAAAAAGGTTCAATCACCGTGGATGGCATTAGCCTGACCATTAATCATTTACGGGGCAATATTTTAAGTTTGAATCTGATTCCGCATACGGCTGAACGCACCAATATTTCTACATGGAAAACTGGAGCAAAAGTAAACTTAGAAGTGGATGTATTGGCGCGTTATATTGAGCGTCTTCTACTAGGTGATAAAGCCGCAGAGCAAGGTCAACAATCTGCTGATATTAGTATGGCTTTTTTGGCTGAAAATGGTTTCTTAAAATAAAACGTTGTTGAAAATTAGAATGTGCCCAGTTTTTAAACTGGGCATTTTTATTAGTGTTTGGTGACAGTTAATGACGTTGAACCTAACCACGATTTAAGAGTTTCTGGTACCGCGACGGAAAATGTACCATTTTGCGATTCCTGTTTCAGGAAAATGGAAAGAGAGCTGAAATCGTCGCGACTCATGTATAAATCCTGAGCAGATAAAGTCCAAGTCTCGCCTGTGGTTAACTGGGCAATCTGTGCGGAGATATTGCTAAGTATGTTCATGAATTTTTCCAGAAATGGGTCAAATGTTTAACAGTATTATAAAGTTAATCGCAACCGCGATATGACTATCATGTGACAAGGATGTGTCAGTTTGATGACAATCTGGAAAAAATAAAGAATTGAATTCAATATAGATTCTAAAAATTTGAGTTTTTTAGGATGTATTCGATTTCTTCTTGCGCTGCGGTATGCAGTTTGGCTCTAAATACGGTCACTGCCTGCTCAATCAAGCTATCTGCTTCAAGTTCCAGCCGTAAACGTAAGCTTTCCAGTTCAGACGGAATTTGATCATCCGATATCTGATGGCGAGCATGAGAATAATCAATCGCGACTTGATCTGGGTTTTGATGATAACGAGCAGTCTGAGTTTCAGTCTCTTGCTGAATATGTCGATGTAAAGCCATTAACTCATGAGTTTGTTGTTGAAACTTATGTGCTTCATCCGCTTGTAATGAGGCTGCATATTGAGCTTGTTGTTCGCGTTTTTCTGCAAGCGATTGTTCGAGTGCTTGCTGTTTACGAATACGCGCTTGTTCAATCAATTCTGCTTTTAAATCAGCATAGGCTTGATCAATTTTATCCAAAGAGATCTGTTGTGATTTTTGATCTTGCGTTGTCCATGTTTCAATAACCGTCTGTGGCAGTAATAAATCACAAATTCGGGCAAGATCATCCTGATAGGTTTGACGAACCGTTTCTGGCGCGTTTAACCAACGTTTTTTAAAATCCTGACCGACATTGAGTGCCACTCGCCATCTCCTTACATTTTAATGGACTTTTACAGTTTAAAGGTGCGGGGTTCGACCCCTAAGCGACGATAAAATTTAAATTTTTCTCGCCCAAGCTGTTTGGCAGTTTCATTATTTTCAATAATCTCAATAATGTGACCAAACTGCTCAATTTGTTCAAGTGCCTGATTGTTAAAATTAAACACAAACCAGTCAGATTGATCGGGTAATTGCGCGGAAATACAAACAGGTGCATGAACTTGATCAATCCCATGTGCAATAAAGCTTTGCGGATCAAATGACCACAAAGCCTCATCTAATTCACCCTGTAAAGTTTGATCTGGACAATACCACCAAATCTTAGGATGTTTTTTCAATAACTTACGGCATAAACGGCAAGCACTGTCGACTTGCCGTTCCTGACTGGTTTCAAATAAATAAAAGCTGATATTAGCCATGCGCTTTAACGCGATTTGCCAAGAACTGGACTAAAAGTGGTACAGGGCGACCCGTTGCGCCTTTGTTTGGACCAGATAGCCAAGCTGTGCCTGCGACATCCAGATGTGCCCAACGGTAGTCTCGGGTAAAACGCTGTAGGAAGCAGGCTGCGGTAATTGCACCCCCATAAGGCCCGCCAATATTGGCGATATCGGCAAATGGTGAATCGAGTAATTCCTGATAGTCATCACTCACAGGCATACGCCAAACGCGATCAAAGGACTGTTCGCCTGCCTGTAAGAGTTCATTGGCAAGCTCATCATCAGGAGAGAATAAACCACTTAACACTTTGCCCAATGCCACCACACAAGCACCTGTTAACGTTGCTATATCAATGACCAGTGCTGGGTTAAAACGCTGAATATAGGTGAGCGTATCGCACAGCACCAAACGACCTTCGGCATCGGTATTTAAGATTTCTACAGTTTGTCCACTCATGGTGGTGACAATATCGCCCGGGCGAGTTGCTTGTGCAGACGGCATATTTTCTGCCGCAGCAATCGCGCCGACGACATGAATCGGTAAACGTGCTTCGCATAAGCTTCGAATCGTACCTAATACTGACGCAGCACCACACATGTCAAATTTCATCTCATCCATGGTTTGTGCAGGTTTGATCGAAATCCCGCCTGTATCAAAGGTCACGCCTTTACCAACTAAAACTACTGGCGCTTGATCGAGTTTGGCATTGTATTCGAGAGTGATCACACGTCCCGGACGCGCAGAACCTTTGCTGACTGCAAGAAAGGCATTCATGCCCAAGTCCGCCATTTGCTGTTCATCCAGTACCGTGACTTTGAGCAAATCTGGAAACTCATTGGCAAGGGCTTTGGCTTGATCTGCCAGATATTCTGGGAAGCAAATATTGCCTGGCCGATTACCCAAATCACGCGCAAGGGCTTGGCCAGATTGTAAGGCTTCAATCAGTTGCAACTGGTCGGAATTTAAACTGCTATTGGTGCTGATCAAGTTGATGGTTTCGAGAACAAACTCATTCTTTTTCGATTTAAACTCATCAAAACCATAAGCCGCTTGTGACAGGCTTAAAGCAAAGAGATAATGCAAATCAGCAGGAAGTGCTGAAAGATCGATATGAATTTGTTTGAATTTGGTTTGTGTGGCTTTAATGATGCTCTGTGCCAGTTTCGCTATTTTTGCGGCTTTAATATCGGCAGTATCGCCTAAACCCAATAAAGTGACATTAGGAATGGTTGCTAATTTTCCGATAAGAGGCAAGCTTTCATTGAAACTGGCTTTATAATGTACTTGTTCAAATAATTTTTTTAATTCATTGATTTGATATGTTTTTTCAATGCTTTCAAGCTTGTTGTTATCGACCAGAATCAGCAACGATTCAGCAGATGAGTTTTGTGGCAATGCGGAATTAATCGTATATTTCATATGCGGTCTGGATGCCTATTTAAATATGTTCATTGATGCCTACCATTGAAACACTTTCCTGACATCAGTTTCAATTGGCAAGCGTAGGATAGGTTTTATATTTTTAACATTCGGGTAAACTATGCTGTATTGCGTTTGTCCATTTTGGAAGTATTCACTTTGATTATTCGGCGTTATCTCGTCAAGCAAGTCGTGTCAACCAGTCTGGTGGTGGTCAGTATTTTGACGCTGATCGTGCTAGGCGCAAGACTGATCAAATATTTTGGTGTTGCCGCACAGGGACGTCTGGATGTCAGTGTCCTGTTCAGTATCATTGGTTATCGCTTACCTGAGTTTTTAATCTTATTACTGCCGCTCAGTTTCTTTATTGGGTTGATGTTGGTGTTTGGTCGCTTATATGTCGAACATGAAATGGCGGTACTCAATAGTAGTGGAGTCAGTAAACACAAACTTGCGCGTTTATTGCTGCCGATGACCTTGGTCTTTGTGATCGTTGAAATGGTACTCATGATGTGGGTATCACCGTGGGGATTACGCCAGTTTAATGAGTTGTCATCGACCCAAGCGTTGCGAACAGGTTTCGATTTGGTACGTCCTAAGGAATTTATCTCTTCTGGACCCTATACCATTTATGCAGGTTCATTATCTGAAGATCGAAAAAACTTAAAGGATATCTTTGTTTATATTAAAGCGGAAAAAGTAGGCAAACCTGATCAGTTGGTTGTCGCTAAAGAAGCGACGCGTGTCGAAATGGCCGATCAGACGGCCAGTGTCGTCGATCTGACTCAAGGACGGCGTTACGAGATTTATCCTGACACTGCCAAATATGTACAGGCCGAGTTTCAGACTTGGCGCTTTCGCATCGAAAATAATAAAGAAGCCACTTATGATTCTAATGATGTTTCGGCTTTACAGATGTCAAAACTTTGGGAAAATCGAAATGATCCTGTGATTGCCAGTCAGTTGGGATGGCGTATTTTTGCACCATTTTCAATGTTTGTTGCGTTGGCACTGGCGGTGGCTTTATCAGAAGTTACTCCGCGTCAGGGACGTTATCTGAAACTGTTTCCTGCATTGATGATTTTTGCCAGTATGATCGTGTTGCTGATTGCGGCTCAAACTCGGATTAGCCGTGGTGAATTTGGGATCTGGGTTTATCCTGCGATATTAATGAATTATTTTGTTGCTGCCTTGCTCTTTGCCAGAAAACAAAGCCTTGCACCGAAGATCAAACGTAAGATCAAACAAGTGAGATCATCATAATGTTAGCTCAAAAGATATTGTCCAGATACGTGACCAAAACAACCACATTGATGATGTTAGGAACGCTTCTGGTGCTGGTGTTCTTATTTATCTTGTTTTCTTATATTGGCGAATTAGGTTCACTCAAAGAAGGGTATGGTGCGTGGGATGCCTTTAAATATGTGATGTGGGATTCCCCCCATAATGTCATCAAGCTGATCCCGATTGCGGCTTTGATTGGAGCCGTGCTGGGCTTGGGTTCTATGGCATCTAACAGTGAATTGATCGTGATGCGCGGTTCAGGCGTCAGTCTCTGGCGAATTGTCGGTTGGGTGATGCGTCCTGCATTTTTGTTGGTCATTTTGTCATTTTGTATTAGTGAATGGGTGATTCCATATACCACTGAACAGGCAAAGGGTGTCAAAACTCAAAGCACTGTCGCTGCTTTAGGTGAAGTGCGAGGTTATTGGACCAAAGAAGGTAATCATTTTTACTATATCGATTATGCCAATTCCAAAGGCAATCTCAATGGCATTCAGGTCGCGTCTTTTGATGACGACTATCGCTTAGATACAGTCATCAACGCGAAAACAGGTCAGTTTATTCGTGACGGTGAGTGGGTTTTAAAAAATAATCACCAGCTTAATATTTTGGCCAATGGTGATGCCAGCTTTCAGAAGATTCCAACGAAAGATTTATCTTTAGCCTTGCAGCCTAAGTTTGTACATATGGTGACACTTGATCCCGAAGAATTGGCGCCAAGCGAGTTGGTCGGTTTCATGCGCTATATGCATGAATATAGCCAGATTCCTAAAACCTATCAGCTCGCATTTTGGAAAAAAGTAGGCTCGCCTTTTTCATTGATTGCCCTGACGCTGATTGCCTGTTCTTTTATTTTTGGACCATTACGCCAACAATCAATGGGTTTTCGTTTGGTGATTGCCTTGTTTGTAGGTTTAAGTATTTTCTATTTACAGGACTTTTTAGGCTATGCCAGTTTGGTGTATTCGCCATCTCCAGCATGGTTTATTTTTATTCCAATTCTGTTCATGTTTGGGGCGGGCAGTTATTTGTTATATCGGGCGCGTTAATGTTCAAATGACTACCAGATCGTCTGAATCAATCATGCTAAATGAGTAAAGTTATCATCTGTGCATAGAGTCTTGGACTAAAATTCGGTAAGATAGTGCGACGAAATTGTAGACAAAAAAGAGTATCAATCATGACGGATGCAACTGCTGGCAAAATCCCTCACGTTCTTGTGATTATGGATGGTGTGGGTCATCGTGAAGCGGTCGAAGACAATGCTTTCTTGGCAGCAAAAACCCCTAATCTTACGATGATGAAACAAAAGCATCCGCATGGTTTAATTTCTGGTTCTGGTGAGGATGTCGGTTTACCTGACGGCCAAATGGGTAACTCGGAAGTCGGACATATGAATCTGGGTGCAGGTCGTATTCTATATCAGGACTTTACCCGTATTACCAAAGAAATACGCGATGGCGCATTTTTTGAACATGAAGTGCTGGTCGATGCGGTTGAAAAAGCCAAAGCCGCAAATGGTGCAGTGCATATTATCGGTTTGTTGTCTGAAGGTGGCGTGCATTCGCATCAGGATCATATTGTTGCCATGTGTGAGTTGGCGCTAAAACGTGGTGCTCAAGTCTATTTACATGCCTTTTTGGATGGACGTGATACACCGCCAAAAAGCGCGCAGCCATCTTTAGAAAAGCTAGATCAGGTCTTTGCGCAATATCCAGATCAAGGTCGTATAGCCACTCTGATTGGTCGTTATTTTGCAATGGATCGCGACAATCGCTGGGATCGGGTTGAGCAAGCGTATCGTTTACTCACTGAAGGTGAAGCCGTTCGTGTCGTGAATAGCGCTGTTGAAGGTTTAGAACAAGCCTATGCGGCAGGTGAGAGTGACGAGTTTGTCAAAGCCACTCGGATTGGCGAGCTTGCCAAAGTTGAAGATGGTGATAGCATCGTATTTATGAACTTCCGCGCAGACCGTGCGCGTGAGTTAACACGAGCCTTTGTTGAAAAAGATTTCGCAGGATTTGAGCGTAAAGTTGTTCCTGTATTATCTAAATTTGTGATGCTAACCCGTTATCAAGCGACGATCGATGCGCCTGTAGCGTATATGCCAGAAGATTTGAAAAACTCAATTGGCGAATACTTGTCTGATTTAGGCAAAACCCAATTGCGCATTGCTGAAACTGAAAAGTATGCCCATGTAACGTTTTTCTTTAGTGGCGGGCGTGAAGATGAATATCCGGGTGAAAAACGCATTTTGATCCCATCTCCAAATGTCGCGACTTATGATTTAAAGCCTGAAATGAGTGCGAATGAAGTCACAGATGAATTAGTGAATGCAATTAATTCAGGTGAATATGATTTATTGGTCGTGAATTATGCCAATGGCGATATGGTGGGGCATACTGGCGTTTTTGATGCCGCGGTGAAAGCGGTGGAAGCGGTAGATCGCTGTTTAGGTCGTGTCTATGAAGCGGTCATGGCAAACCACGGTCACATGTTGATTACAGCAGATCATGGTAATGTAGAACAAATGCAGGATTACCATAGTGGTCAGGTGCATACTCAACATACCACTGAAGCAGTTCCATTTATTTATGTTGGACCAACTCAGGCTGTGATTGCTGAGGGCGGGATTCTAGCTGATGTAGCACCAACCCTACTGCATTTGATGCATATTCCGGTACCTGCTGATATGCAGGGACGTAACTTATTGACCCTGACCCACGAATAAAAGGTGACTGAATGACGCAACACATGAAATTGGGTGCAATCTTTGCAGGCATTTTAATGTGTTGCAGCGCAGTCTCAACATCATTTGCAGCGCCAATTGAGGCAGCAAGTGGGCTGGACTTTGATGAAGATACCGAACAGCATTATGTAGAAATTCCAGTCGATTCTATTCAGCAATTTGTTCAAATTTATGGCATCGTCAAAGATAACTATGTCGATGTCAAACCTGATGAGGTTTTATTTCAGCAAGCAATAAAAGGCTTAGTGGGTGGGCTGGATCGTTATTCACGCTATTTATCTGCGGAAGATTATAAACAATTAATGCAATATACCGAAGGCGATTTGGCATCGGTTGATTTTGCGCTTGTATTTGAACAACACACCAAACAATGGCAGATTCGGGATCTAAAAGAAGGCTCAGATTCTTATAAATTAGGTTTAAGAAATGGTCAAAAAGTGATTAAGATTGATGACCAAATCATTCAAAATCTTAATCATGAACAAGTGCATGCACTTTTATATGGATCAATTGGTTCGACCTTACAAATTCAAACTTCATTGATGAATACGCCTCAAACCTTGGTGCGTAATAAAAAAATGGAAGCTGATATTCAGCCAGTACTCTTACACAATCAGGTTCTGGTTTTAAAAGTTAAAGTTTTTCAGCAAGATACTGCCAATGAAATTAAACGATTATTAGAAGAATACGATATATCCAAACTGAAAGCAGTACTGATCGATTTGCGTAATAATCCTGGTGGTTTGCTTTCAGCAGCCGTTGAAACAGCCGATTTATTTTTAAATCAGGGAGTTATTGTTTCGACCAAAAGTCGTTCGGAAGGCAATCAACAATTTCAGGCGCTACCCAGCAGCGAATTTCAAAAAGTAAAATTAGGAATCCTCATTAATCATCGTTCGGCATCAGCGGCTGAAGTATTTACTGCTGCCATGAAAGACCATAAACGTGCTTGGGTGATTGGTGAAAAGAGCTATGGTAAAGGTGTTGTGCAAAAACTGTTTCCCTTGCCAGATGGTGCAGCTTTACAGATGACGGTGTCGCATTATTACACGCCAAATGGCTCAATGATTGATGGTAAAGGCATACAGCCGAATATTCTGTATCCTTTACCAAATGAAATGCGTGATGAAAATTATCTGGATAATGTCGCTGAGGTTTTGCTCAAGCAAAAATAATCATCAACAAAAATAATTTAAATCTCTTCAGTATCTAAACCAAATTTTTTCAGGCGATAGCGCAAAGATCGAAAAGTCATGCCTAGTTTTTTGGCCGCCAAAGTACGATTCCAATGCGTCAAATTGAGTGCATTTAAGAGAATCTCTTTTTCAACGTTTTCTAAATATTGTTCTAACCCTTCGTGTGGCAGTTTGTTGTTTGCCAATGTCGTAGGAACTGAGTGATTTGAATTTGCGCTAGAAAGATAATCAGAATGATGTTGAATCGGTGCCGTTGCTTGGCTATAACGAAAAGGTGCGGTTTGTAAGTGAGGTAAATCAATTTGATGGTCATCACTTAAAGTAATGGCACGTTCCATCATATTACGTAATTCACGAACATTACCGGGGAAATATTGTTCTAATAAAAAAGTCTGAGCGCGTTCAGACAGAATTTTGACTGGAATTTCCCATTCAGCACACACTTTTTGAATAAAATGATGGGCGAGGAGTAAAATGTCCTGTCCACGTTCACGTAATGGAGGGAGTTCAAGGTCCATCACATGAATGCGGAAAAATAAATCCTGACGGAATTTGCCTTGTTGTACCAATGTTTCAAGATCCTGATGACTGGCACTAATCACGCGGAAATCCACATCAATTTCGTGTTCAGAACCCACTGGACGAACTTTTTTCTCTTGTACAGCCCGTAACAGTTTAACCTGCATATTCAACGGTAATTCAGCAATTTCATCCAGAAATAAACTACCGCCATGTGCCGATAAGATCAGACCTTGTTTGTCTTGAGTTGCACCGCTAAAACTTCCTTTTTTGTGACCAAATAGCTCACTCTCTAAAAGTTCACTGGGAATTGCGCCACAGTTAATGGCAATAAATGGGCCTTCGCTGCGATTACTTAAACGGTGCACCAGATTGGCGATCACTTCCTTGCCTGTGCCAGATTCTCCTGTGACAAAGACGGGTGCTTGTGAGCGTGCAATTTTCTTAAGAGTGGTGCGTAGTTGCTGGATCGGTGCAGAACGGCCAATGAGCAGTCTGTTTTCCAGACTATCTTCATCATTGATGACCTGTTTTTGTGGTCGATTAAAAGCTTTTTGTAATAATTGTTCTAAATGGATTTGGTTGACAGGTTTACTGACAAAATCAAAAGCACCTGCTTTAAGTGCTGCAATTGCAATATCCATGTTGCCATAGGCGGTTAATACTGCGATCGGCAAGTGACTCCAATGCTGTGTAACATAATGCACTAGATCTAGCCCATTGCCATCAGGCAGATTTAAATCAGTCAAACAGGCATCATAATTATTGTTTTGCAGAAGTTCTTTCGCCTGCGCAATACGATAAGCACAATGTGTTGCTATCCCCATACGCGCTAGCGTCATTTGCATTAACGCACAGAGATCTTCTTCATCATCAACCAGTAAAACCAGCGGTTGTTTATTCACTATAACCCCATGAAACCTAATATTATTTATCTTTTGTTGAGCATTGAATTCTAAAACATGCTCCTTTTTGTTGTTCCACATAACTGAGCTTGGCGTGATTGGCTTCACACAGACTATGGGACAAATATAATCCTAAACCAGTTCCCTTGATTTCGGTACTAAAAAATGGCTTAAATAGTTGCGATATATCACGTTTTTCGATGCCATTGCCAAAATCAATCACATCAATGAATACTTCAGCTTGAACCATACGTACGGATAATACAATCTGATCAACATCTGGATCATTATGGCGTAATGCATTGCGAATCAGGTTGATTAAAACTTGGGTTAACTGTTTTGGATCAAATTGAACGATTACCTTCTCGGTCATCTCCAAGCGGATTTGATGTTGAACATCGGATAAATCTTCAGTCAGTAAATGAGACAAAAAGCTATCTAACTCAATCAGCATCGGATGCGTGGTGTCATTGCGCGCCATACGCAATGTATCTTCAATAATATCATTGATACGTTTTGATTGTTTACTGATCATTTTTTGCAGTAAATGTTGCTGTTCAGATTCGCTGCCAATATACAGTTCATTGGCCTGTACAATCGCTGCCAATGGGTTACGAATTTCGTGGGCAATACTGGCGGAAAGTTGTCCTAAAGCGGCAAGTTTAAGCTGTTGAACCTGTTGATTGAGCTGCTGCACATCCTGCAAGCGCAATAAAATTAAAGCCTGATGTGGCACGATCAAGCGTTGTACCTTGATATGCACGTTATAAGTAGACAGTTGTGATTCAAAAATAAATTGTTCGCCGTCTTCTAAGGGATCAAATCTTAAAAGCTCAAATAAATCGGGCTGGGTTTTGGCCAACGGAAGTTGTTCATGCGCAAATAATGGCGGAATGCCCAACAGCGTACAGGCGGCTGGATTGCTGAGCACCACATGGTAGTTTTCATCTAATACCAGATAGCCATCATCAATTTGTTCTAAAATATAACGATTAATATTTTGAAGTTGATATAGCGCTTGGGATTGACGAAAGCTAATATTTTCCAGAATTTTAAAATGTTTTACAGCAACTTGACCAATGCCATACATGACAAAAAACAAAAAAGCCAGTAAAGCACTATTTCCAATGGTGCTTAAATTATTATAATCAAAAAAACTTGAAAAAAACTGTTGATAGATCAGTGAAATAACAGCAAGAAGCGTGATCACCAAAGAGACTTTTCTGGGCAGTAAAATCGCGGCAGAAAACACCGTAATAACATACAGCAAACTAATATTTAAATTTGGTGCGCCCAGAGAAAATGTCAGCAATCCCAATGCAATGACATCAACCACAAACACTATAATCAGTTGACGATCAATCTGTCGTGGATAAAACTTAAACAATAAAAACTGAATCAGACTGGCTACGCAATAAGCGATAAGCGTATAAAAATACAATACAGGTTGATTATAGTCGGCATTTAACTGCTCAGAAATGAGCTGAAAAATAATGATTAAACCTGTGACAATAAGCAGGCGGTAAAGGGTGTACCACAAACCTAAACGGTAAATCGTATAAGAAAGTGGCGTAGAAGATTGCGCCTGCATGATTGTATCTAACTCGAATACTTAAGGTTTGATGAGTCCGTAACGAATAGCAAGATGAGTGAGTTTGACATCACTATCAAGATCCAGTTTTTCAAAAATACGATAACGGTAAGTATTGACTGTTTTCACACTCACAAAAAGCTTATCAGCAATTTCCTGAGCGCTGATACAATTGACGACCATCATCGCAACTTGCATTTCACGTTCTGAAAGTGCATCAAAAGGCGATTGCTGAGTATCTGATAGATAAGAACTGGCTAGTTGTTCAGCAATATCAGCACTGAAATATTTACCGCCTTGCATGACTTTATTAATCGCTCTGACCATCTCGGTAATCGGAGCGCCTTTAGTAATATAGCCTTTGGCACCTGCCTTTAAGAGCAATGAGGGATAGGGTTCTTCTGCCAGTCCACTCACCGCGATAACTTTGGTTTCAGGTGCGGTTTGCAACAAGCGACGTGTAGTCTCGACCCCGCCAATGCCGGGCATATTCACATCGAGTAATACCACTTGAGGGTGTTGTTGACGCACTATGGCAATCGCTTCTTCGCCAGATTCTGCCTGTCCAATCACCTCAACACCAGTTTGATCTTCAAGCATACGACAGATCCCTGTACGTACTAATTCATGATCATCAACCACCAAAACTGTGATCACGCTGGCCTCCTTGGACTAAAAAAGATGTTTTTTTGTTACATAAAGCAAAATTTACTTGCAATGTAATGACAAAATTAGCAATCCTATTCACACAAGTTTGAGAGAATAGTTGTACACACTGCTGCCGTCATTATTTGCATGTCGTGCCTTCAAATGTAAGGCATAATGTAGGTAATAAGCAAATCTGTGTGTACCCTGAGTTGAGTAATTGATCGTGAAAAATTCTAAAAAGTCATTAATGCATGTCTTGAGCATGTCTGTTTTGTTTGCACTAAGCTCGGCAAGTTATGCGGAGATTATTGTTAATCCTTCATCGGGGAACGGATCTGCGTCATTAAATTGGTCTTCAGATCAAGCCAGTCAGCTTTTAAATGATGATGGCGAGCTCGAAGCAAGTCCACAAGGTTCAACTAGTATTAGTACAACGGTGCGCAGTAATGGCGCTGCACCAGCCGCGAATACGAATGTTTCAATTTCATCCAACCCGAAAGTCGTGATTCGTGACACGAGTGGCTATGGCTCTCAGCCTTCTGTCAATGCCCGTGCAGCATTGGTGATGGATGCTCAGACGGGTGAAGTACTGTATAGCAAAAATACCAATACAGTCTTTCCTATAGCATCTCTGACTAAACTAATGACGGCTGTTGTGACGTCGGATGCACGTCTCGATATGTCTGAAGAAATCACCTTACAGCAAATCGATTTTGCGGGTGCAGGCGGCAAAAACTCTAGCTCAACGCTACGTGCGGGCGATACTATGAATCGTGCCGAAGTATTGCTGTTTGCTTTAATGAAGTCTGAAAACCCTGCGGCAGCGGCTTTAGCGAGAACTTATCCTGGTGGACGTAGTGCCTTTGTGGCGGCGATGAATGCTAAAGCACGTCAGTTAGGTATGACCTCAACGCATTATGTCGAGTCTACAGGTCTAGATCCTCACAATGTGGCTTCTGCACGTGATCTGGGGATTTTAGCCAGTGCAGCATCTCAATACGGTTTGATTCGTCAGTTTTCAACGACCCCGACCTATGACTTTAATCTGGGCTATCGCGTACTGAAGTCTAACAACACTAACGCATTAGTGCGTAATGGTGGCTGGAATATCAATCTTTCTAAAACAGGTTATATTAATGAAGCAGGGCGTTGTGTGGTGATGCATACCACTGTGAATTCGCGACCAGCAGTGGTGGTGTTATTAGGAGCTTCAAGCTCGCAGGCACGTACCAATGATGCAACTAATTTATTGACTTGGTTATCTCAACAACCAAAACGTCTTTAGCAGATTTTAAAAAAATTTGATGTCATTTTAAATTTACGATCAATATGTCCATTATAAAAAAACCAGTTGCAAGCAACTGGTTTTTTCATGTCAAATCTAAACTTACATATTGGACAAAATAGAGTCTTTCACTTGAGTCATGGTGGCATCAATCGATAGCATGACGGCATCTGCACATTGTTTGATTGCAGTATCAGGGTCTTTTAAGCCGTTGCCTGTCACTGTACAAACGATCACAGAACCTTCTGCAATTTTACCCGCTTTGATGTCACGAATCGCTCCACCAATCGATGCCGCAGAAGCAGGTTCTACAAACACACCTTCATACATAGACAGTAAGCGTTGTGCTTCAAGAATTTCGCTATCCTGAAGTTCATCAAACCAGCCTTTAGAATCACGAACCACAGCTTTAGCATGATTCCAGCTTTGTGGATTACCAATACGAATCGCTGTTGCGACCGTTTCAGGTTGTTCTACAGGTGCGCCACGTAAGAAAGGAGCTGCGCCCGAAGCCTGATAACCCACCATGGTTGGTAAGCCTTCTGGTTTAGGACCTGTGAACTGATCTGTTGCAGCATCATAGATGACTTGTTCAAATTGATCCGCAGGCTGATTCGCCACTGCTTCGGTATAACCCATCCAGTGTGCCGTGATATTACCTGCGTTACCCACTGGTAAGCAGTGATAATCAGGCGCACGACCCAATGCTTCTACGATTTCATAGGCAATGGTTTTTTGACCTTGTAAGCGATAAGGGTTAATTGAGTTAACAATGGTGACAGGAGCCTGATCAGCCACTTCTTTCACCAGACGCATACCATCGTCAAAGTTACCACGGATTTGCATGGTGATTGCACCATACATCATGGCTTGTGCCATTTTACCCATTGCGATTTTGCCTTCTGGAATTAAGACAAATGCTTTGATGCCTGCACGTGCAGCATACGCCGCTGCCGCCGCAGAAGTGTTACCTGTAGATGCACAGATAATCGCTTTAGAGCCTTCTTCAACCGCTTTGGTGACAGCCATAGTCATACCACGGTCTTTGAATGAACCTGTTGGGTTTAAACCTTCATATTTCACATAGATTTCAACATCTTTACCAATCAGACGTGGAATGTTCTCTAGTTTAATCAGTGGGGTATTTCCCTCTCCTAAAGAAATAGCACGGGTCGTTGCTGAAACTGGCAAACGGTCACGATAACGATCAACAAGACCGGTATAACGATTGGCATTAGACATGAGATGATGTTCCAAATGTGAGGTAGAGCTGGTGAGAGGGGAGTGACCCTCTCCACCTGTTTAACTATCCAGCGATTCTAAACGAATTCGTACGATTTCGCCATGAATTGCAGGCAAAGCCTGAATTTTGGCAATCGCGTCATCCATTTTTGACTCAACGACGGGGTCAGTTAAGATCACGATCGGGATTAAATCTTTTAAACGAGATTGTTGCATGATGGCATCAATGCTGATGCCAGCACGACTGAGAATCGTCGTGATATCTGCAAGTACGCCTGTCTGGTCTTCGGCATCGACACGTAGATAATATCCAGTGGTCATTTCTTCGCGTTTGAGGATAGGTAAATCTGTCAAAGCTTCAAAAGCCAGTTGAGGAATCGTTCCAGCACCATCTTCGGTATAAGAAATATCGCGTACAATATCCACAATATCCGCAACTACAGCAGAAGCGGTTGGGCCTGCGCCTGCGCCTGCGCCATAATATAATGTTGGGCCAACTGCATGAGCTTGTACGAGCACCGCATTTTTGACTCCATTGACATTTGCAATCAGTTGTTCTTCTGGAATTAGGGTTGGGTGGACACGTAGTTCAATACCATGTTCTGCACGGCGCGCAATACCGAGGTGTTTAATCCGGAAGCCAAGATCTTCTGCGTATTTGACATCCTGCGCGGTAATTTTACTAATCCCTTCGGTATAGACTTTGTCAAACTGTAGCGGAATACCAAATGCACAAGACGCCAGAATCGTAAGCTTATGTGCAGCATCAATCCCTTCAACGTCAAAAGTTGGATCAGCTTCGGCATAACCGAGTTGTTGAGCTTCTGCGAGCACGTCGGTAAAGGCACGACCTTTATCGCGCATTTCAGTCAGGATAAAGTTGCCTGTACCGTTAATAATGCCTGCAAGCCATTCAATACGGTTGGCAGCCAAACCTTCACGAATAACTTTGATAATCGGGATACCGCCTGCAACGGCTGCTTCATAGGCGATCTGAACTGCATTATCTTCAGCAGCTTTAAAGAGTTCATTGCCATGTTCTGCAAGCAGGGCTTTATTGGCAGTCACGACCTGTTTGCCATGCTTGATGGCTTCCATAATCACTTCATATGCAGGATGGATACCGCCCATGACTTCAACAACTACATCAACGTTGGGTTGACGTACGATTTCCATTAAATCTGCACTTTGCTGAATGCCTTCGAGTTCAAGATCGGGACGAGGACGGCGAGTGCCAACATGGGTAATTTGAATTTCACGGCCGGTGCGACGTTTAATTTCAGCGGCGTTTTCTTGTAATAGTTTAAGGGCTCCACCACCCACGGTTCCAAGACCGAGTATTGCCAGACGAACTGGTTTCACGTCACACTCCATACATGCATTAAAAAATAAACAAGGCTAGATCATAGCTAAAAAAAGCGCCAGACTCTAGGGCGAAGTGTGTTTTATCTTCGCCCAGTGTCAAATTTTTATAAGTGATGGGGATTGTTGTGAATATTTATTTTTCCAGTCGTTTTACCAACTCATCTGGTGTGAGATATCCACCCAGATATTGTCCATCACTGTTGTAAATCGCAGGCGTTCCATTGACCCCAATATTTAGACCCAGTTGATATTGTTCATGCACAGGGTTTTTACATTGTGGAGCTTGTACCGGTAAGCCTTGAATAGATTGATCAAATGCAGCTTTACGGTCTTCACTACACCAGATCGCTTGCATGGTTGGCATAAATTGTTCACCACGAGGCCACGCGATATAGCGAACTTCAATCCCTTTGCTGGTGATCTCACTGAGATGTTCATGTAATTTATGGCAATACGGGCAGCTTGAATCGGTAAACACGTAAATCACATGTTTGGCTTTACCATTTGTAGCTGGGTAAACAATTAAATCTTCAGTTTTGAGTGCTGCAAATAATTTTTTATTTTCTGAAGATTGCAGTGCATCACCGACATTGGTCAGTTCTTTGTCACCTAAACGGATAACTTCCCCTTGAATAATATATTTGCCGTCACTGGTGGCATACACAGAACTCATACCTTCCAGATTCACCCAATATAAATTGGGAACTTCGGTCGGTTTGATATCAATGACTTTAGCCTGAATATTGGCTTTTTTAAATTGTTGTTGTAGCGTGCTGATTAAACGTTGCTGGGCATTACGTTCACTGAGCGTTGAGGCTTCACCTGTTGCGGGCGCACTGGCTGTTAAAGTATCTTGTTTTTGTGCTGAGTTTTCTTTAGAGCAAGCTGAAAGGGCAAGAGCTGTTGCCACTGTACATGCTAAAAAAAGACGAGATCGGGTAAACAACATAGACGACCCTTTTATCAAAATTCTAAATCGGAAAGGGCTAAGAATAGCAAAAAAAACAAACAGCCATGTGGTTTATTGCACATCAACTGTAAAAAATAATAGCTAAATTTGTAGAATTGGTCACATTATTTTGAGGGTTAATTAATCATTTTATTTTAACCACGTGGATGATGCTGAGCGTGAAGTTGTTGCATACGAACCTGCGCGACATGAGTGTAGATTTGAGTTGTCGATAAATCATTATGCCCCAACAGCATTTGTACTACACGTAAGTCAGCGCCATGATTAAGCAAATGCGTGGCAAAGGCATGACGCAAGGTATGTGGCGATAAATCAGCTTGAATATTGGCCTGTAAGGCATAACGCTTAATGGCATACCAAAAATTTTGTCGGCTCATAATGCCGCCATGTTGCGTAAGAAATAAATAGTCCGTGCTGCTTTTATATAAATGAGGGCGAGATTGCGCCAGATAATGCTCGACCCACTGTGTTGCAAATTGTCCCATGGGAACAAGTCGTTCTTTATTGCCTTTGCCTGTAATGCGTAAATAACCCTGTTTTAAATTAATTAAATCCAGTCGTAGATTTAAGAGTTCCGTGACACGTAACCCACAGGCATATAAAACCTCTAGCATAGCGCGGTCACGAAGTCCTAACGCAGTTTCGGTGTCTGGTGTTTGTATCAGCGCTTCGACATCCTGTTCGGATAAGTCTTTAGGTAAGGCGCGTCCCAGTTTAGGACTTTTATGATTGGCCATCGGATTGTCTGTACGTAATTTCTGCTCACGTAAAAATTTATAAAATTGACGTAATGCGGACAGACAGCGTGCAATGGAACGCGGGCTTTTACCGAGTTTGGTCAGTTCAATCATGACCTCCGAGACATCATGACTTGACCAATTGGTCAAATTAACAGCAGATAAACTACCGCACTGGATTAAATCACTTAAATACGCATTGCGCGTATGTGGGCTGACGCTCTGAGCGACCAGATAATCACGAAAACCCTGTAAAAAACTAAATTGTTCAGGGATATTTACAGCCGCAGGAATACGAGGTTTTTTGCTGATGGTCATCTTTTTATCTCTTGCATGATCAGCACTTTAGGTGAAAAGTCACGCGCTGTCGAGTCTCTGTTCGGGATGAGAATTGTAATTCTTCCTTATTTGTTAATTATTCTCATTTGACGTTATACTATATAAAAGAGTTCAGGATCAGATGCGGTGCGTTTATCAGAGTTAAAAGTTAAGCAAACTGCCATCATCACCAAGGTCAATCGTACCGTAGATGGCAATGCAGATCAGCAAGACCTTGTCGCAAGTCGCTTGGAAACACTTGGTTTTGTTCCGGGTGAGAAAGTTGAAGTCATCACCAAAGGTGTATTTGGAGGAGATCCGATTCTTGTCCAGTTAGGTTTTACGCGCTTTGCGCTGCGTAAAATTGAAGCTGAAAAGATTGAAATTAGCCAGAACGATGGAGTTCCAGCATGAGTGAAGTGCTTCGTGTCGCCCTTGTTGGAAATCCAAACTGCGGTAAAACTTCTCTGTTTAACCAATTGACTGGAACTCGTCAAAAAGTAGCGAACTATGCGGGTGTGACAGTTGAACGCAAAATTGGTTTTTTTGAATTACCTTCAAAAAGAACAGTACGGGTATTGGATTTGCCGGGTACCTATAGTTTGACTGCCACCAGTCCTGATGAAGCCATTACCCGTGATGTTTGTTTGGGTAAAATTGAAGGTGAAGAGCAACAGGATGCATTTTTATGTGTGGTCGATGCGACCAACTTGAAGCTGCATTTGGGCTTGGTGCTTGAAGTTTTGGAGCTGGGTCGTCCTGTTCTGGTTGTACTGAACATGATGGATGAAGCGCGTCGCCGTGGAATTCAAGTCAATGCTCAAAAACTTTCCGAGCGTTTGGGTGTTCCAGTCGTTGAAACTGTGGCTGTGCGAAATGCAGGGGTTGAAACCCTTAAAACTGCGCTAGACCAAAATAAGTTTAGTGTGCCGCATACTGAACTCAGTGGTCTCAAAGGTACTCATCACCAGAAAATTGAAACCATTCTGAACGATGTCGTACATTATGTTGATCAGGAAGATAAGCGTTCTGACTTTCTAGATAAAATCTTTTTGCATCCTGTTTTAGGTCTGCTTAGTCTTGCGATCTTGATGTTTGTGGTGTTTCAGGCGGTATTTGCTTGGGCAGCGCCGTTTATGGATGGCATTGAAGCCTTTTTTGGTTGGTTGGGTGAAGTAGTCGGTGGTTTTATTACTCAACCTTTGCTGCACAGTCTAGTCGTCGATGGGATTATTGCAGGCGCAGGCGCAGTGGCTGTGTTTCTGCCCCAGATTTTGATTTTGTTCTTTTTTATTTTGGTTCTGGAAGAATCGGGTTATTTACCACGTGCGGCTTTTTTACTCGATAAACTGATGTTTAAAGCTGGCTTGAGTGGTCGGGCGTTTATTCCGCTATTGTCCAGTTTTGCCTGTGCGATTCCTGGCATTATGGCAACGCGGAGTATCAGTGACCCGCGTGATCGTTTTACCACGATCATGGTTGCACCACTGATGACCTGTTCGGCTCGCTTACCTGTCTATGCTTTGCTGATTGGTGCATTTATTCCAAATCAAACGGTCTGGGGTATTTTTAATCTGCAAGGATTGGTGCTGTTTGGTCTATACATGGCGGGAATTTTAAGCGCACTACTGGTTTCATTTGTGATGAAATTCTTTCAAAAGGATAAATCACAGCACGCTTTGTTGATGGAATTGCCTAGTTATCGTTTTCCAAACCTGAAAAGTGTGGGAATTGGTTTATTGGATCGTGCCAAGATTTTCTTGAAGCGTGTGGGTGGCATTATCTTCGCGTTATCAGTGTTGTTGTGGTTCTTATGTACATTTCCACAACCGCCAGAAGGTGCGACCTTGCCTGCGATTGATTACAGTTTCGCAGGCATGCTAGGGCACTTGATTCAGCCTTTGTTTGCGCCTCTTGGTTTTAGTTGGCAAATCTGTATTGCGTTGATTCCTGCGATGGCGGCACGTGAAGTCGTGGTTGCGGCACTGGGAACCGTCTACGCACTTTCAGCGACGGGTGGCGATGATGCGGTTGCGCAAAGTCTCAGTCAGTTAATTAGTGCGCCAGATACAGGATGGTCACTGGCAACAGGCCTGTCATTATTGGTGTGGTTTATCTATGCGCCTCACTGTCTGGCAACTTTGGCGACGGTGCGTCGTGAAACAGGTTCGTGGAAATTTGTGGCGATTATGACGGGTTATTTATTTGGTTTGGCTTATCTGATGTCATTCCTGACCTATCAAATTGCATCACGGTTTTTTATTTAAGGCGTATGTTCTGCGCTCAACGGAGGCTGAAATGATTGAATATTTGATTATTGCGGTGTTGGTGATTTGGAGTGCCTTGGTGGTATTTAAAAAGGTCTTTCCGAAAACATCCAGTGCAACATTTTCTGCGTTGTCGGTCTTTTGTGAACAGCGCGGTTGGCATGTGCTGGCCAAGTGGCTAAAACCTAAAATGTCAGTAGGTTGTGCAGGCGGCTGTGGTTGTTCGAGTGATGAAAAGCCGATGATTAAGAATAATGAAGTTAAACCCGTAAAATGGCATTAACGATTGAATGAAGATATTGTGCAAAAAGCCATCAACTTGATGGCTTTTTTTACGCGCTGACACAAAAAACGATGAATAAAATGAAAACTGAAAAAGTATTCAAAACTTAGAAATGCTAACATTTTGCATTCAATTCTGGCATCGATATGCGGAGCAAACATGCTAATACAACGGGGTGGATTAAAAGTCGTAGCAGGACTTGGTATTTCAGGGGTGTCTGCTGTGAATTTTCTACATGAACAAGGTTATCGGGTTGCGGTAACTGACTCACGTGAAACGCCACCCGGTCATGATCAGATTCCTGCTGAAGTCAAAACCAGTTTTGGTCAACTGGATCTGGAATTGCTCCTACAAGCCGAAGAAATTATTTTAAGTCCAGGGCTTGCGCCGCAGCTTCCTGAAATTCAACAGGCCATTGCGAAAGGCATTCCAGTGGTTAGTGATATTCAATTATTACGTCGCGCTACAGATGTGCCGATTATTGCAATTACGGGTTCAAATGCAAAAAGTACCGTCACCACCCTGATAGGACAAATGGCACAGGATGCAGGGCGTAAGGTTGCAGTAGGGGGGAATCTGGGGCGTCCTGCGCTTGATTTACTCAAAGACCAGCCTGAATTAATTGTACTGGAATTATCCAGTTTTCAACTGGAAACCACGTCGAACTTGAATGCGGCTGTGGCAGTTGTGTTGAATATGAGTGAAGATCATTTAGACCGTCATGGTGATATGTTCGGTTACCATAAAGCCAAACATCGTATTTTTCAGGGCGTCAAAAAAGTTGTTTATAACCGCGATGACAGTCTGACTCGACCTTTAGTGCCTGATCAAACGCCGATGCAAAGTTTTGGCTTAAATGCGCCTGATCTTAATCAATACGGCATTTTACGTGAAGATAATGGTACGTTGTGGTTAGCACGAGGTCGTGAACGTTTGATCAAAAGCTCCGAACTGTATATTCAGGGAACGCATAATGTTGCCAATGCACTGGCCTGTCTGGCTCTAGGGGAAGCGATTGGCTTACCACGAGATTCGATGCTAGAGACCTTAAAGCAATTTAAAGGCTTGGAGCATCGCTGTGAATATGTCAAAACCGTGCATGGCGTACGTTATTATAATGACTCCAAAGGAACCAATGTCGGTGCGACACTTGCTGCGATTGATGGTTTGGGTGCCGCGATTGAACCGCAACAAGGCAAAGTGGTGGTGATTTTAGGTGGGCAGGGCAAAAGTCAGGATTTCAGCTTACTTAAAGCTTCGGTGGCTAAATATGTCAAAGCAGCGATCCTGATCGGTGAAGATGCGCCAATACTGCAAACTGCCTTACAGGGTAGTACAGAATTGATTCAGGCACAAAGTTTGAAGCAAGCGGTCGAATTGGCTCAAGCGAAAACAACTGAACATGATGTTGTATTATTATCGCCTGCATGTGCAAGTTTTGATATGTTTACAGGCTATCCAGACCGTGGGTATCAGTTTGTCGCTTGTGTAAATACACTGGTTTAATCAGAACAAAAAATAAGGAAGATGCGATGGCTGGCTTTGCTCAGACAACCATAACCAAACTTAATCAGCTCTATGATCGCTGGATCCCCAAATTTCCTGCGGAAATGACTGCTAGAAATTTGCTGATTTTCTGTGTGGTATGTTTGTTGTGTATCGGCTCGGTTATGGTGGCTTCTGCTTCCATGCCTTATGCTGAATATATGCATGAAAATCCATTTCATTACGTGGTTCGTCATGCAATCTCGATTGCCAGTGCAGCAGTCATTGCTTATTTGGTCTACAAGGTTCCACTCAATCTCTGGTTTAGGAATACCTTTCCATTGTGGTTGTTTACGATTGTACTGCTACTGGCGGTATTGGTGATCGGTACAGAAGTGAATGGCTCCAAGCGCTGGATTCGATTGGCAGGTTTTACTTTGCAGCCGACGGAAGTGGCGAAAGTGATGATGGCAATTTTTACCGCTGATTATGTGGTACGCCGCGCCAAAGAAGTCCGTACCCATTGGAAAGGCCTAGTGCGCTTGAGTGGAATTATGGCGATTACTGTCGGTTTGATTATTGCAGAGCCTGATTTGGGCGCGACCGTGGTCATCGTCCTGATGATGGTGGGGATCTTCTTTTTGGCAGGAGCGCCGCCTACTCAGTTTGCCATTATGCTCGGTGCGGTATTGATGGGAATTGGTTTCCTGATCGTATTTGAGCCATATCGAATGGCACGTGCACTTTCTTTCACCAATCCATGGGCAGATCCCTTAGGAACGGGTTATCAGTTATCCAATGCCTTGATGGCTTTTGGGCGTGGTGAATGGTTTGGAACAGGTCTGGGGCATAGTGTTCAAAAACTTTCATATTTACCTGAAGCGCATACAGACTTTATGCTGGCGGTATTAGGCGAAGAATTTGGTTTTGTGGGTATTTCGCTGGTCATGGTTTTGTCTTTTGGAATGTTGGCTTGTTGTATCAAAATTGGGCATCGTGCTTTAAAACACAATTTTCTGCGTGCAGGTTATCTAGCATACGGCATCAGTATTATTTTCCTGCTTCAGATTCTGGTGAATGCAGGCATGAATATGGGCTTAATGCCGACCAAAGGTTTAACGCTACCTTTTATTAGTTATGGAGGAACGTCGCTGATGATGTGTGCCGCCATGATCAGTTTGGTGCTTAAAATTGACTCTTCTACTCAGCAAGTTAACCCAAACCGAGAAGAATCCAATTTCTAATGATTGAACAGCAAGACCAATCAACCCAGATCAAATCTGGGTTTTTTTATGGGTTAAAGGAAGGTGCCGCTCAGTTCGGTCTGATGCGGAATCTGGTCAATATTCCATTGAGTCACTGCTTGTTTTAGCATATTTGAAGGGATATCTAACTCAACAGGTGATTGGTGTAATGCTTCGATTGCTTGTGCTAATAATAAGGATGCCTGTTTTGGATCGAGTGCTTGTGCCAGATTTTGTTTGGAAAGCTTTTGACCATTGGCGTTCATGGCCAATGGCAAATGCATATAGCTTAAACGTGGATAACCGAGTAGCTGACCTAACCAGATTTGACGCTCGGTATTATCGAGTAAATCTGCACCGCGAACGACGTGGGTAATACCTTGCAAATAATCATCCACGACCACAGCCAGTTGATAATTAATAATGCCATCACGGCGTTTTAGTACAAAATCACCTAAATCGTGTTGGAGGTTACTGCAATGTCGACCTTGTAAACGATCTTCAAAACAGATGT
>NZ_CP078523.1:1521436-1525825 GCF_019264745.1 Acinetobacter sp. Colony158
CCCGAATCGCTTGATCTTCAAAATTCAGATCTAGATCGCGACAAGTTCCCTGATAAATGGCATTTGAACCCAGCATTTTTCGGGTACATTGGCAGGCATAAACCAAATGTTGCTGTTTGAGTTGTTCAATGACTTGTTCGTAGATTGGCAAACGTTGACGCTGAAAAATAATCTCGCCATCTGCTTCAAAACCAAAAGCAGCAATGCTGTTTAGAATATGTGTTTCACTATCAGGATAGATGCGTGGGATATCAGTATCTTCGATCCGAACCAGCCAGCTTCCCTGTTGTGATTTGGCATCACAATAACTGACGACGGCGGTAATCAGTGAACCAAAATGTAGAGGACCTGTTGGAGAGGGCGCAAAGCGACCAATGTAGTGGCTACGCGAAACATGAGTATCGACGCTGTTTCGCTGTGGCACAAAAGCCGAGCATGGCTCGGCTGTGTTGTCATTCACGGTCATGGTTAGCCGTTATTTTGCTTCTCTTTGATTTCAGCAAGTGTTTTGCAGTCGATACATTGAGTCGCGGTTGGACGTGCTTCAAGACGACGCAGACCAATTTCAATACCACACGTTTCACAGTAGCCATAATCGCCTGATTTGATGTCTTCTAGCGATTGCTCGATCTTACGAATCAGTTTACGTTCACGGTCACGGGTACGCAGTTCAATTGCGAACTCTTCTTCTTGTGTCGCGCGGTCATTGACGTCTGGTAGCGCTGTAGATTCGTCCTGCATGGTGTTGAGGGTACGATCTACTTCAGACATCAATTCTGCTTTCCATGCCTGAAGAATTTTACGGAAGTGCTCAAGTTGCCCATCCGACATGTATTCTTCGTTTTTCTTTGGTTGATAAGGTTCAATACCAAATAAACTTGCAGTGGTGCCCCCTTCAGCAGCCTTTGGCTTTGCTTTACGCGGACGTTTTGCTGCGGTTTTATCACCGTCTAAAACATCGGTGTTTTCGTCCAAGACCTGGTTTTGGTTGTCATTCGCCATATAGGGCATTCCTCATCATACACGTACTATCTATACGCAAAAAATATGGTGGTATGCAAGTGTTTTTTATTCCATCCCGTCGGCGTATTTTCGATCGGGGTCGTCATCATATAGATTTTTTTTGCAAGATGATAGTCATCTGAGACGGCTTTTCGTTGCAAAGCTTTTCTACGGAGTGACGAACATAATCCAAAACGAAAAAAATAGAAAGTTAATAGCCTGATATTTCTGTATTTATAAGGTGGTTGATGTGCTCCAGACGTTGCACAACAGTTTCAAACGTTCCGTTTGTTTTAAGTTTCAGGACACGATAACCGGGTGCAACTGCATCAAGCGCAAATTGCTCGCTACACGGCTTAAATTGCACACTGGTCGATGGGGTAGATAAGCATTCAATATGTTGCCAGAAATTGCTCGAATTTTGATGCACATGACCATACAAAATCGCTTTCACTTGCTTAAAGCGTTCCAGTAAATTAAATACAGCCTGACTATTTTTAAGTTTGTGTTGATCGATCCATTTGGAATGCATCTCAAAGGGATGATGATGGCAAGCTAAAATAGTGGGATGAGCTTGATGTTGTTCCAGCAAATCAGTCAATTGTTCAAGTTGAGATGTAGAAACCAAACCATCGACCCGGTTGCTGACCGCAGTATTCAATAAAATAATACGCCAGTCGCCTAATTCGATTAAAACAGGCTGTTGAGGATTTTCTTGATGAAAAGGAAAGTATTTTTCATCGTCATGATTTCCTGGGGTATGGAAAAAAGGAATCCCCAACTGCTGCATAAAATGCAGATAACGTTGATACGTTTTAGGTCTTGGTGCTTGTGCCAAATCACCTGTATGAATAATGGCATCAGCTTGCGGATAATGTTGTTGAATGTGAGTCATCACTTCATGAAAACTTTGTTCAGGATTCATACCCACAAACTCGTGCTCAGGTTGTTCGAGCAAATGCGTGTCCGTGATTTGAATCAGGACATATTCTTGAGCTGAAGTTGGCACAACCTGAAAACTCACGGATTACCCCTTAGTATTTTTTGTCATTTTAATTTTTTGATTTAACCATTGTAACGCCATAATCACAGGCGCATTTTTGAGACGACCATGAGCAAAAAGCGGCTGCAACTGGTGATAGTCAAAAATATGCAATTGAATATTTTCGCCCTCATCTGCAAGACCATGTACACCACCATGCTCTGGTAAGTCAGTCTCAGCAGCATAAAGGTGAAACACTTCAGAACATGCGCCAGCCGATGGATAGAAGCTAAATAAATGCTCAAGTTCATCAATCTGACAACCAGACTCTTCCAGACTTTCACGGCGAATGCAGCTTTCAGGGGATTCATCACCATCCAAAACCCCAGCAATGATTTCAAGTTGCCATGGAGAATCTGGATCATCGATTGCACCGACGCGAAATTGCTCAATCAAGGCAAATCGTTGTTGTGCATCATTATAAAGCAGAACGCCTGCGGCTGTCTTGCGCTGGATGAGTTCTCTTTGAATTTGAGGAATAAAATCATTTTGATTAAACATGCGGTGTTGCAGGCTGACTTTTTCAACCTGTACAAATCCACGGAACACATATTCACGTGAATGAATCTTTACATCTTGCTGAGAAAAAGTAGCGTGTTCAACGATGTCCATAGGTCAAAATTAGGATGAAATACAAGTATTTCATCCTAACCGAGATCAAATTAAACACAAACGCTTTTTTGGTTCCTTTAAACTTTCTGGTATAGTTTTTGACCATTTTCGTGATAAGCGGTTTTCATGGCTTTGAGACCTGCTTCAACTTCTGAATCTTCAGATGTCGAGGATGCCGCATGGCTTAAGTTTTGAGCATAATCACGCACATTCTGGGTGATTTTCATAGAGCAAAACTTAGGGCCGCACATCGAACAGAAATGTGCTGACTTATGTGCTTCTTTGGGCATGGTTTCATCGTGCATGCTACGCGCCGTATCTGGATCAAGTGCCAGATTAAACTGATCTTCCCAACGGAACTCAAAACGTGCTTTAGAGATTGCATTATCACGCGCTTGCGCACCCGGATGACCTTTGGCTAAATCCGCTGCATGCGCTGCAATTTTATAAGTAATAATGCCATCTTTAACATCTTTCTTATTTGGCAAGCCGAGATGTTCTTTTGGTGTGACATAGCACAACATCGCTGTCCCATACCAACCAATCATGGCTGCACCAATTGCAGAAGTAATATGGTCATAGCCCGGTGCAATGTCAGTCGTCAAAGGGCCAAGGGTGTAAAATGGCGCTTCTTTGCAGACTTCAAGCTGTAAATCCATATTTTCCTTGACCATATGCATTGGTACATGTCCCGGGCCTTCAATCATGACTTGTACATCATGTTCCCATGCGCGATGAGTCAATTCACCCAGCGTTTTTAATTCTGAAAATTGAGCTTCGTCATTGGCATCCTGAATACAACCTGGACGCAAGCCATCGCCTAGACTAAAGGATACGTCATAGGCTTTCATGATTTCACAGATTTCATCAAAATGTGTATACAGGAAGTTTTCCTGATGATGTGCCAGACACCACTGTGCCATAATTGAACCACCACGGGAGACGATGCCTGTCAAACGATTTGCAGTCATTGGAACATAGCGTAATAGAACGCCAGCATGAATGGTGAAATAATCCACGCCCTGTTCAGCTTGTTCAATCAAGGTATCCTTAAAAATTTCCCAATTCAGATCTTCTGCGACACCATTGACTTTTTCTAAGGCTTGGTAGATTGGCACTGTTCCGATTGGTACAGGTGAATTGCGGATAATCCATTCACGGGTTTCATGAATATTTTTACCTGTCGATAAATCCATGATGGTATCTGCACCCCAACGGGTTGCCCAAGTCATTTTTGCGACTTCTTCATCAATGGATGAACCCAGTGCCGAGTTACCGATATTGGCATTGATCTTGACCAGAAAATTACGTCCGATAATCATCGGTTCACATTCTGGATGGTTAATATTGGCAGGAATAATCGCGCGTCCTTCAGCCACTTCCTGACGGACAAACTCTGGGGTAATTTCGGTAAGATTTTTTGCCCCGAAGTTTTGTCCTGCATGTTGGCGCATATCGACACCTTCACACTGACGCTGATTTTCACGAATCGCGATATATTCCATTTCAGGAGTAATAATGCCTTGTTTTGCATAATGCATCTGGGTGACATTTTTACCTGTTTTGGCACGGCGCGGATTTTGAATATGAGCAAAGCGTATTTCGGCGGTACGAATATCCTTTAGACGCTCTTGTCCAAATGTTGAAGTCAAACCTGACAGAACATCGGTATCATCACGCTCTTCAATCCATGTTTGACGGACAAGGGGTAAACCCTGATTCAGATCAATCTG
>NZ_CP078523.1:1525853-1526136 GCF_019264745.1 Acinetobacter sp. Colony158
GTGTCATAGACCATAACAGGTGGATTATGTTCACCGCCTAAACCTGTTGGAGTATCGGTAAGGGCAATTTCACGAAAAGGCACTTGGATATCAGGTCGAGAGCCCTGAATATAGACTTTACGTGAAGCGGGTAAAATGCGGGTTAAATCTTTGGCATCTTGTTCGTGTTGCGCTGTAGCCTGTGCATATTGTGTTGGCTCATCAGCAGGGGAAAGATTCGTTAATTGGTTCATCGCTTTAATCCTTTGGCAGAACAATTACGAATCAAGCAACCAAAAAACGG
>NZ_CP078523.1:1526175-1526568 GCF_019264745.1 Acinetobacter sp. Colony158
TTTTTAGATAGCTTGATTCCTACGCAGGTCTTAACCTGATCAGGTTCAACGGTACTTGGGATCAAATCTAATCAAAGTGTAGATTTACCCAATCTCAGCGAGTGATTACTCGCGCTCCGTCAAGCATGCTTAAATACTAACATGGATTGACTACAATTCCCCACATCCTGCTGATTGTATTTTTAATTGATTTTTCTTAGTCTTAGTGGGCAACTTTTTCAGGATTGATATACGTTTCATGATCATAAAAAAAATACTGCTCATGACCAGCTTATGTAGTGTTTCCATTTCGAGTTTTGCACTGGATTTGGTGCAGGCGTATGATCGTGCCAAAAAAAATGATCCTGCATGGCAGACCAATGTCTATCAATTTGAAGCAGATAAACTCAATCT
>NZ_CP078523.1:1526630-1569578 GCF_019264745.1 Acinetobacter sp. Colony158
ATCAAACCACTAAACGCGGCGATTTTGGAGACTTAGGCGGCATAGAAGGCTCGGAAGAATTTTCTAACGCTTTAATCAGTAATACCTCAACCCAAAAACAAATTGCTTTAAATGCACGTCAACCTTTATTCCGTGTTGATGCTTGGGAAGGCTATAAACAGGTCAAGACTTCGGTTTTACTGAGTGAGGTCACTTTAAAATTACAAAAACAGGAACATGTCTTAAACGTTGCACAGGCTTATTTTGATGTTTTGCGGCAACAATCTTTAACGGCTGCATATTTGCAGGAAGAAAAAGCTTTGCTTGAACAACTCAATATGATGAGTGCCAAACTGAAAGAAGGTTTGGTGGCACGTAGTGACGTGAGTGAAGCAGATGCACAATATCAAAATGCACGAGCCAATCGGATTGGTGGGCAAGTCCAGCTAATGATGGCCCAAGAGAAACTCAGTCAGTTTATTGGCTCATATCAAAATGAAAAACTGGCAGTATTGTCCGATGATTTTCAGTTTCAAAAACCTTATCCAGAACAAATGAATGCTTGGCTAACCTTGGCCCAGACGCATAATTTATCCATTCAACAGGCAAGATTACAACAACAATATGCCGATGATGCTCGCCGTGTGGAAAAAGCTGCGATTTATCCACAGATCGATGCCGTTGCGAGTTATGGTTATACTAAACAAACACCTGAAACCCTGATTTCCAATGATGGTAAGTTTGACCAAATTGGAGTAGAAATGAACTGGAATATCTTTAATGGGGGGCGTACTCGCACCTCAATTAAAAAAGCACAAATGGAGCTAAATAAAGCACAATTTCAGCTCGATTCAGCTAAACGTAATGCGTCAGTTGACGTTAAACAAGCGTTTATGCAAGTGCAGACTGATCAAGCCAAATTACAAGCACGAAAAGCAGCGATGGATTCTGCCGAGCTAGTCTCTCGTTCATCAAAAGCCAGTTATAACGAAGGTTTGAAAACCATGGTAGATGTACTTTTGGCACAGCGTAATGCCTTTAATGCCAGACAGGATTATTTGAATGCACAATACGACTATATCCTAAATGTACTCAAATTAAAGGCATCCGTGGGGCAATTAAATGAAAATGATTTGGTCGAGTTGAATCGTTGGTTGGTCTACAAAACGCAATAAAACGGCTAAAAAATAGTTTTTGTCATAAAACTTTCATGATGGATATGTTTTAATCACAGTCTATATTGTTCGTTGACCCAATTTGTGTGGGAGGCTCCCTTGAGTCCAAGTAATCCTGTGTTAAGTCATCATATTTCTTCGCAATTCAATGAAGACTTGCAAGACGTCAACACTAAATTTATGACCATGGGTGGCTTGGTCGAACAACAGGTAGCCAATGCAATCCATGCTCTCTTGGATACCGATGTCAATATGGCACTTGATGTGCAGTTTAAAGACAATACGGTGAATCAATATGAACGTGATATCGATGAGGGTCTTACCTTGATCTTGGCACGTCGTCATCCTGCTGCGATTGACTTGCGTATGGTGATTGCCATGAGTAAAGCCAATACCGATTTGGAGCGTATTGGTGATGAAGCTGCTAAAATTGCCCGAATTGCCCAAAATCTATGTGAAGAGGGTGGATCACCGCGCGGTTATATGGAAACACGACATATTGGTAATCAGGTTCGCGTCATGATACATGATGCGCTGGATGCTTTTGCACGTTTGGATGCAGAGCAGGCATTGCAAGTATTACTCGCAGATGCCGATATCGATCGTGAATATCAGTCTGCAACACGAACCTTGATGACGTATATGATCGAAGATCCACGTCATATTTCCCGTGTGATTAATGTGATGTGGGTATTACGCTCACTAGAACGTATTGGTGATCATGCCCGTAATATTGCGGAACAAGTGATTTATATTGCGAAAGGTCTGGATGTTCGTCATACCCGAATTGAAGAAATTGAAGAAAAAGTTCATCGTGGATAAAATACTCTAAAGATTTTACCTAAAAAAGACCTTGAAATCATTCAAGGTCTTTTTTTATTGAACTGTATGCCGAGATGCTATCCGACATTCTTTCGGTGATGCTTTACATCAAATATTTTTAAGATTCATCTGCTTTATACTGATGATTGTTTTAATTCACTGGCAAGAACAAATTGCGCTAGAAATAAAATGGATAAATTACCTAAGCAAAACGCATAAAAAAATCCCAGATTTCTTGGGGGGAGAAATCTGGGAAGAAAACATCGTAAGGCTGCATTGGGGGATGCTTATTGCCTTGCTATGGGATAAGTATATTAAGAAAAATTGAAAGAATCATGCAGAGTCTTGTGAGGCTATGTAATGTTATATGTCGCTGTGTAAGAAACGTAAAAGTAGTCACGGGACTACTTTTACAAGTATGCGGACTTCATTATTCTTATCTTAAGGGAAACTAAAGCGATGCTTTAATTTTTTCCATATCCCTACGAGCATAGCTCTTCGTCTTGCGCAAGGGTTCAATTCCCATATGCTTGCCTACGCGGACTTCGTCCTTGTCTTACAGAAAATTAAAGCGATGCTTTAATATTTCTCCTTACGAGCATAGCTCTTCGTCTTGCGCAAGGGTTCAATTCCCATATGCTTGCCTACGCGGACTTCGTCCTTGTCTTRCAGAAAATTAAAGCGATGCTTTAATTTTCTTCAGGCTTCCAACCTTCGGCTTTTTCTACGCTTTCATCATTGTTGAAAAACTTTTCACGTTGCTCTTCCAGGAACTTTTTAGCTTCTGGCTCAAACACATTTAAGCGTTTTTCATTAATCAAGGTAGTTTGGTGTTGTAACCATTCTTGCCAAGCTTGCTTGGAAACATGCTCAAATAGCTCCTGACCTTTAGCTCCCGGAAAAGGTGCGAAGTCCAAACCTTCCATTTCTTTTTGATATTTAATACAAAATACTTGGCGGCTCATGAGATTTCCTTAAGCGTAAAGTTGTTCAAGACGTTTTTCGGCACGTGCAATTGCAGCAGTCACCTGTTTTGGAGAAGTTCCCCCAATATGGTCACGTGCATTCACAGAGGCTTCTAGCGTTAATGCTTTATCAAATACATCGGCACTAATTAAATCTGAGAATTGCTGAAGTTGTTCAAGGCTCAGTTCAGATAAATCTTTATCTTCCTGTACGCCTAGAGCCACAGCTTTACCCACAATTTCATGGGCATCACGGAACGCCACGCCTTTTTTCACCAGATAATCTGCAAGATCAGTGGCAGTTGAAAAACCACGTAATGCAGCTTCACGCATAATTTCGATATTGGGAACCAGTGCAGGAATCATGTCTGCAAATGCCATGAGTGAACCACGGACGGTATCAATTGCATCAAAAAGCGGTTCTTTGTCTTCCTGATTGTCTTTGTTATAGGCCAATGGTTGACCTTTCATCAGCGTTAATAGGCTGATCAAATCGCCAAATACACGACCTGATTTGCCACGAATTAACTCTGGTACATCTGGATTTTTCTTCTGCGGCATAATTGATGAACCTGTACAGAAGCGATCTGGAATATTCACAAATTTAAATTGAGCAGACGTCCATAAAATCAATTCTTCAGACATACGCGACAAATGCATCATGATTAAGGCTGCCGCAGCATTAAATTCAATGGCAAAATCACGATCAGAAACGGCATCCAGTGAATTTTCAGACACAGCTTCAAAACCTAAAAGTTCAGCAGTATAAGCACGATCAATCGGGTAGGTGGTTCCTGCCAGTGCAGCAGACCCTAATGGCATGCGATTAACCCGTTTACGGCAATCCTGTAAACGCTCTGTATCGCGAATCAACATTTCAAACCAAGCCAATAAATGATGACCAAAAGTCACAGGCTGCGCGGTTTGCAAATGAGTGAAACCGGGCATGATGGTATGAGTATTTTTTGCTGCGAGTCCAAGTAAGCCTTTTTGTAAGCGCTGTAAAATCGATAAAATATCGTCAATTTCATCGCGCAGATATAAACGAATATCTGTTGCGACCTGATCGTTACGGCTACGACCCGTATGGAGTTTTTTACCTGTAATTCCAATGCGTTGAGTCAGACGAGACTCAATGTTCATGTGCACATCTTCTAAGTCGATACGCCACTCAAATTGACCTGCTTCAATTTCAGATTGAATCGCAGTTAAACCCTGAATAATGTCGTCACGTTCAGCCTCGGTGAGTACTCCGACTTTGGCCAACATCGTGGCATGTGCAATTGAACCTGCAATATCCTGCTTATAAAAACGTTGGTCAAATTGTACAGATGCGGTAAATTCAGCAACAAACGCATCTGTCGCTTCACTAAAGCGACCGCCCCACATACCAGAGGTCTGGTTCTGGGCAGATGAATGAGGGGAATTTGAAGATGTGGTCATGTCGGCTCGATAAAAAAAAGCGAAAAATAAAAAAGAGTATAACAAATTCCTCAAGGCTTGCCGATGCCCAGAATTCAATGGATTTAGCTCGACACAATCACCTATCGGGCAGCTCCTTTTTTTTTAGCAAAATCGGTCAATGGCAACATTTATTGGAGTTAATGGTCGCCAGTAATGTACTGGCCATGGTGCTGGCGCTAGCTGAGGCGGGTTCATGGCAGGCTTTACAAGGCTTGCGATTATTACAATACGTTTTTTTTATCAATTGGGTGGTGTTGTCTTTTTCAGCGATTCTGGATCGGTTTCAAGGTTTTTTTAATCGTATTAATCAAGTGACTGCGTTACTGATTGGCTTTATTTTATTGCAAGTCATTGTGGTCTTAACCACGTGCATTGCCAATCTGCTGCAACACTGGGGGAGTTATTTTAACTTACATCAGTTTAATCGCGACTTGTTATTGGCAGGTGTGGACATGCATTTAAGTTATGGCATTTTGCTCGGTGCATTTTGCCTGCGTTATATGTATGTGCGTGATCAATGGTTAAATCAACAATACAGTGAACTGAATGCCCGCATACAAGCTATGCAAGCGCGTATTCATCCACATTTTCTGTTCAATAGTTTAAATAGTGTGGTCAGCTTAATCAGTCTGGATCCAGATAAAGCAGAAAACATGCTGATCAGTTTGTCTAAACTGTTTCGTGCCAGTTTGCAGCAACTTAAATTGGTTAGTTTGAATGATGAAATTGAACTTTGTCGACAATATTTATTTATCGAACAAATTCGATTAGGTGATCGATTTCATGTAGAGTGGAAAATTCCGTATAGTGTTCAACAACTTAAAACCATACAAATTCCATTGTTGACCTTGCAGCCTTTGCTTGAAAATAGTATTTTTCATGGAGTTGAGAAAATCGGTGGAGCATGTCAAATTGGTGTATTGGTTGAAATATTGCAAAATCAAGTCAGTATAGTCATTACCAATCCATACAGTCACGATACAATAAAAAGCAGAGAAGGACACGGTATTGCTATAGACAATGTGAAACAGCGTCTTCGGGCGTATTATGGAAATACGGTCAAGTTTCAAACCTATAGCGCACGTGGGTTATATACCACGGTGGTGAGTTACCGATATCAGACAAACAATAATAAGTCAGGGTTAACCGATTAAAAATGAATTAAACCAGTTAACGCGACAAGGAGAAAGAATGAGGATCTTAATCTGTGATGATGAACCTCTTGCTGTTGAACGATTGTCACGCTTGGTTACGCAATTGGGGCATCAAGTGGTTGCGACGGCTACTCATGGGCAAGATGCTTTAGATCTGGTCGAACAATATGAACCAGATGTGGTCTTGCTCGATATTCAAATGCCAGAAATGGATGGCTTGTTTTGTGCAGAGCAAATCAGTCATTTTGACCCTATGCCTGCAATTGTCTTTTGTACGGCTTATGATGATCATGCACTGGAGGCCTTTAAATCTCAGGCTAAAGGTTATTTGCTCAAACCCATTTCTCAGCAAGATTTGCAACAGGTTTTAGATCACTTAACCAAGTTAACTCAAGCTCAATTGAGCACAATAAAACAAAAAGAAGATATGGACGACGTGAAAATACAACGACATCAAATTACAGCCAAAACTTATCGTGGTGTAGAACTGATTCCGATTGAAAATATTTATTATTTTCTGGCAGATCAAAAATATGTCACGGTACGCCACAAAAATGGCAGTGTCCTCATCGATGAAACCTTAAAAGAACTTGAACAGGAATTTTCCGAGCGTTTTATTCGTATTCATCGTAATGCATTGGTTTCGGTTGATTATCTGGAAGGCCTTGAACTGGTCACTTCGGGTCAATATCAAGTCCGTTGTCGTGAGGTGAGCGAGCGTCTTTCTGTCAGCCGTCGCCACTTGCCCCAATTACGCGAACGTATGCAAAAACTCTAAAAAGACCGCAACTTTAAGCGCTTGTAGATTTGTTTAACTTAGATTTTACTTGCAATTTTAAAAGATCGGGTTAAGTTTAGAGTTTGTTTTTAACTGATCCAAGATTTATGCAGACCTTGAAAATTGCGACTCGACAAAGCCCGCTTGCTTTATGGCAAGCAGAACATATTCGTGCTCGATTACAGGAACTTTATCCTGACCTAGAGGTGGAGCTGGTCAAATTTGTGACGCAAGGCGATAAAATCTTGGATACTCCGTTAGCAAAGATTGGCGGTAAAGGTTTATTTGTCAAAGAATTAGAAGCGGCATTACTCGATGGCCGTGCTGATCTGGCGGTTCACTCCATGAAAGATGTACCAATGCATTTGCCTGAAGGTTTGTGCTTGCCTGTGATTTGTGAGCGTGAAGATCCTTTTGATGCTTTTGTATCCAATCACTTTGTTCATTTTGAGGATTTACCTCAAGGTGCGCGAGTTGGTACATCAAGTTTGCGTCGTAAATGTCAAATTTTAAAACAACGTCCAGACTTAACCATTATTGATTTACGTGGCAATGTCGGCACACGCTTGTCCAAACTGGATGAGGGTCAATATGATGCGATTATTCTGGCTAGTGCTGGACTGAAACGTTTAGGGTTAGAAAGTCGTATTCGCCATGCTCTTGCGGCTGAAATTAGCCTGCCAGCGGTGGGGCAAGGCGCATTGGGGCTGGAGTGCCGTACAAATGATCAGACTGTTCTGGACTTAATTCAACCTTTATTACATGAGCAAACTTGGCATTGTGTTCGGGCAGAACGTGCTTTTAATGCGTATTTAGAAGGGGGCTGCCAAGTCCCAATCGCAGGGTATGCGACTTTAGATGGGAATCAAATTTCGATTGAAGGTCGTGTAGGCAGTGTGGATGGACAAACTTTACTTTGCGCACAGCAATCGGATCATACTGAACACGCCGAGCAGTTAGGTATCCGTTTGGCGCAACAACTTTTGCAACAGGGTGCAGGAGAGTTGTTGAGTGCATTGCATTAATTGAGAGTACTTGGATTATATTGCCATGTTATTTATCAATACTCGTCCTAAAATTCGCGCTGAAAAACTCAATCAGTCTTTAACAACTGAAGGATATGAGGTCATTGATTATCCTTTGTTGGAGTTGATTGAATCTCCTTATTCGGATGAGTTATCTGGACTTTATCAACAGCTTACCAAGACGCAAGTGATTGTGGTGGTGAGTCCGACTGCGGCTGAAATTGGCTTGCGTTATTTACATCTTTCAGGCGTTGAAATTGAGCAGCTTAAGCATATTCAATGGGTTGCAGTTGGACAACGTACCGCAGATTATCTTGCGCAATCTCAAATTTATGCTGAAGTGCCTGCCATTGAAACATCAGAGGGCATGTTACAGCTTGAGATGTTTAGATCCAATACCGAGCTAAAACGAATCGCATTCTGGCGAGGTGAGGGCGGTCGTCAATTTATGATGCAACATTTGCAGGCACAAGGGGTTGAAGTCTTAAATTTTGTGTTATACAGCAGACGTTGCCCTGTGGAAGCGACGGAGCATCTTGCTCAGCTAACATCCAGAATATCCGCAGAGCAGCAAAAAGTATGGGTTTTAATCAGTAGTGAAGCAAGTTGGCTCAATTGGTTAGAATTACTCAAAGCCTTGCCATCACACTGTCATCAGTGTTGTTATATGGTATTGGGCGAACGTTTATTTCACATATTAAAGACATATCAACATCAGCGAAATGCGTATTATTCGGTTTGCCGTGTGGATGACTTAAAACCTGAAACCGTGTTAGCGCAATTAAAGCAAAATGAAGGACGTTTATGAGGAAATTTATTGGGTTGATCTTGATTTTGGCTTTGCTGTGGCTAGCGAAGTTAAGTTATGACTCGTATCTGCTTTCTCAGCGTTTTGATCTTCTTCAGCAAAATATCACTCAGATGGAACAAAATAATGCCAACCTGAATGATCATTTGGTTGCGTTACAACGTCAATTTACGAATCCTGCTGATCAGTCTTCTACTGCAAGTGAACCAGCGGCATCTGCCGCTATTCATACCGCCTTAAATCCAGTGATATTGGTTAAACAACAATTAGAACTCGTGCAGTTTGCTTTACAACAGCATCAATATATTTATGCAGTTGATAAACTCAACCAGCTTAATCAGTCCTTGGCCAGCTATACCCTTGCTCCTGCCTTAGAACGCAGCTTGCATGAAAGTATTACTAAAGATAAACAAGCCATTCAGCAATTTGTGATTTCCAAAAATCAGCAGCAACAAAGCTTTGATGATCTGATTCAGTTGATCGATCAAGATTTGCAAATGGCACAAGAAAATACCCATGTAGAACTGAAAAGACAGCAGCAACAGCATTTTTGGCAAGGTTGGTTTCAGTTGCAGCGTGTCGATCGCGCTCCCGCAGAATTGATTAATCGACGGATTATTTTAAAAGAAGTACAACTACGTTTGTTATTGGCTCGTCAGGCGATTAACGATGGACATTTAACTGAATATCAGCATGTGTTAAGCATGGCGATACAGCAATTGGCACAGCTTCCAGATCAATCTAGCCAAGATTTAAAACTTCGACTGGAAAAACTGAAACAACTTCCTGCGCTTCCTGTACCGAAACTCATTACACTCGAATTATTGGGCTAAGGAGCAACTATGCGCGTATTACTCCAGACTTATGCCGTAATCGCTTTGTGTGTATTGGCCTTACTCAGTGTGTTGAGTTATGGCTATGGGGCGGGTTATGTCTATATTTATTGGCGTGACTGGCAACTACAAACCAATGTCTGGATATTATTGTTGTTGATGGGCGCATTGAGTCTATTCGCGCAATTCATCTGGATGGCTGTCCGACGATATTTACATCGTGAACAGCGTAAACTGGAAACGGTTTTTAATTTTTCGCATTTGCACCCATATGAACAATTAGGGGTCATTTTGTTGTTGGAAGCAGCAAAAGATCAGCAAAGTTTTGTCAATCAGGTATTTGAAAAATCGGGTTTACTCAAGGGAATTGTTGAGGCCAAGCTGTTATTTCAAAATGGACAATATGATCAAGCTTTGCATGCGCTCAATGATACCTCGCCGATGGCATTTGAATTGGCTGAATTGCAACGAATAGAACTCCTTCTGGCGCAAGATGAAACTGAACAGGCTCTTACCCATTTGGAGTTTTTACAACAGCATCAATTATCTCCGTGGTTGAAACAGGTTGAACAAGCCTATCAACATCGTATTACTGCATTGTGGGGACAGTTGGCATTACAGCAGCCTTGGGTGTATTTGCGCTCGCACAAGTACGGACATTTAGATCCACAAAGTCGTGATCTGTGGTTACAACAACTTTTAACTCAGTTTGAACAGGCTTCTCTGGACGATTTGCAAGCACTTCAACAACGTTATCTGGACTTAGAGCAGGAAATTAAGACGCGGCCTTATAGCAGTAAGCTGTTATGGCTTAAATTACTTGCGCGTTTACCCGATATGAGCTTGCCACATGAAATGTTGGCCCTACATTTGTTAAATGAACAATTTGATCGCGATGTATTTTATTTATGGTTTCAGCAACAGTTGTTAAAGCAAAATCCAGATTATCAGGATATTGAAGCCAAAATAGATCAATTTGAACAGCGTTATTTGAGTATGCCTATACTGACCTTTGCAAAATGGCATGTCTATATGGCAACACAGCGGTCAACGGAAGCCGAAAGATTATTAGCGTTGTATCCAAATGATGTTCTGATGAGTTATTTGCGGGTCAAGTCGCAATTGAATGAAAGTCAGATTCAACAATTAAATTTAGTCTTTGAAAATGATGCTAATTTTCTACAGTTTAAAATATGAGTTAGATGATGAATGAACTTGCACAATACCCTGTAATTCACGAACAAGCGGTGGCATGGGGCGATATGGATGCCTTTGGTCATGTCAATAATGTTTTATATTATCGATATATTGAAAGTGCACGAATTCGTTATTTAGATGCTTTAAATATTTTTGATGAAAAGATATATACCGTGGTTGCATCAAATCAGTGCAAATATTTAAGTCCAGTATTTTATCCTGATACCTTGAAAATAGGTGCGCGAGTTGAGGAGATTCGTAATAGTGCATTTAGAATGAGTTATCTATTATGGAGTACAACGCTGGAAAAAGTAGTCGCAACGGGAGAGGCAGTCATGGTGGTGGTTGATCCTATCCAGCTTGCTAAACAAGCCATTCCAGAGCATGTAAAACAGAAAATCATCATGCTAGAGCAACAAGTAGGTCATCAACTGAATACTTAATCTGTTTTTAAGTTTTAAATGAGATAAAAATCAAGATGTAATGAGACTTCGATTATTAATGTCGAGCCAAGCGGATTTGATTCTTCGGAAAAAATTATATTGCTTGTTTAGGTTTTGTTGAAAAATCTAGAAATATGAAGGATATCCATAAGAGGCAATATCCTTTTTTTATGGACATAGTACCTCAATTGTTTTAATAGATTTGAGCGAATGTGGTTGCCTACATAATCACCTACTGGATATCAGGGATTAAACAGAACAATATGTCTGCTCTTTCATCACAGGAAAAACTAATTAAACTGAGGCAATAGAGTTTTAATTATGTTATTTATTAAACTACGCCTACTTTTTTAATCTTTACGTGTTTTAATTAAGCTTATACTTATAATGAAATTGCTAAGGTATCAAAAGAATATAATGGTATTTGTAGTGTGTTGTTTAAAATTTCGCGTTAATACTTGATTAAGGCACTTAAACTAAAATATGATTGGTTTGAATTTAATTTAAATAATTAATTTTAAGTTTTTTGTCTGAATCACATTTTGTATTTGTATATTGGAGTAGGTTTTTAATGAAACCAGATATTAGTGAACTTTCGGTTGATGAGTTAAAACGGTTGCAAGAAGAAGCTGAGGCATTAATTGCATCAAAAAAAGATCAGGCAATTGAAGATGCTTATAATCAAATTTTAGCAGTTGCTGAGGCAGTGGGCTTTACGGTTGAAGAATTACTTGAGTATGGTGAGCAAAAGCGTAAAAAAACTACGCGTAAAGCCGTTGAGCCGCGCTACCGTAATAAAAATAATCCAGAAGAAACTTGGACAGGTCGTGGTAAACAACCTCGCTGGCTTGTTGCTGAACTTGAAAAAGGTGCAAAACTTGAAGACTTCTTGATCTAGTTTTCATCTTTTTGTCACTCAATCAGTTTAAAGTGAGAAAAACCAAGCAAGAATGCTTGGTTTTTTTATAGAGTTGAATTGGCGATGTTGAAAAAGTATGCATAATGTCTAAAAGAGAAAAATCTCAACAGGGAAAGGCAGTTTGCATAAGTGGTAATGGCTGAATGAAAAAAAAATCGAAGCAAGTGACATGGTGGATATTTGCCGTTATTGCATTTTTAGTCTTTGTGGTTTTACAAATTCCTGCGAATTGGTTAATTTCAAAATTTTCTAAAAATAATCAAACCCTCAGCAATGTCAGTGGCAACATTTGGCAAGGGCAGGCTGATTGGCATCGTGGTAATTTACGTGGCTCTTTACACTGGAACACGCGCCCACTCGATTTAATGTTATTACGGGTCGCTGCCGATGTTGAAGTCCATAGCGGTAATACCCAGTTGAATGGTGTTTTGGGTTATGGTTTTGGTAAAAAAATTATTGTTCGTCAACTCAGTGGTCAGATTGCGCCAGAAACTTTAAAGTCGGTTGTAAACTGGCAATGGCCAGCCAATAGCATTCAACTTAGCGATGTAAAATTTAATTATCAAAAAGATCATGGATTTACTCAAAGCGAAGGACAATTACATTGGGGGGGCGGTGCGTTAACTTATACGTATGGGCAGCGTCAAGAGCGTATGGATATGCCATCATTACAAGGACAATTACAAGATGCAGATGGACGTTTACAAATTGATATTCGTGATCAACGCAATCAAAAAATGGCAAACCTCGCTTTTGATCAAAATCTCATGCTCGATGCTCAACTCACGCAACGATTACTGTTAAATGTGCCTTCGTATGAAGGTAAAGCTGGTTTGGATACTTTTGTTATTAGTACCCGTCAACCATTGTTCTCAGGTGGATTGTAATGAAAGCAATGTTTGAACGTATGCAACAGATGCCGTGGCACAAATTCGATAAATTATCGGCCTTAGTGCTCGTTCTTTTGATTTTATGGCTCTGCTGGAAATTGGCTTCGTTATTTTGGTGGGTGGTTGCGCCGCCACAAGCCATGCAGTTTGATCGTGTCGAACTCGGTTCTATGCAGGCACAGATTCCAAATATCACCAGTTTTTCATTATTCAGTGAGCCGACTGCAACGGCAACTAACAATAATCAGAGCTTTGAATTGCAAGGCGTGATGATTGGTTATCCAAATCGGTTTTCTTCTGCTGTGATTAAAGTGAATGATAAAGCCGAGCGTTATCGTGTGGGCGATATAATTGATAATAGTGCTTATCAGCTGTCGGAAGTGTATTGGGATCATGTGATTTTGCGTCAAAGCAATGGGGCTGTTCAGGAAGTTCGCTTCAAAGGACTCGAAAATGGGCTGTATCAACCCATTGTACCACCCACACAAACTACGCCCACGACAACGACAGCTCCCGCAGCTACGCAAGGGCCTAATGCCATGATTGGGCAAGCGATTCAACAAATGCAGCAAAATCGGGATCAATATTTGCAAAATATGGGGGTTAGTGCTGCCAATGGATCAGGCTATGAGGTGACCGATCATACCCCTTCAGCACTACGAAATACGTTAGGGTTAAGACCTGGGGATCGCATTCTTTCAGTCAATGGACAGGCAGTGGGTCAAGGACAAAATGACGTACAACTGCTAGAACAAGTGAAGCGCGAAGGACAGGTCAAAATAGAAATAAAGCGTGGTGATCAAGTGATGACCATACAACAAAGTTTTTAAGTGATGTTGATCATCATAACGAGTTAGGAAAAAGAGCAGGCTATGGCTTTATTGAATCATCATCGTCCACTTTGGACTTTACTGGCAGCCGCTCCAGTGATGGCAGCTATTAGTACAAGTGCCTTTGCACAAACATGGAAGATTAACTTACGCGATGCTGATTTAACTGCATTTATTAATGAAGTGGCGGATATTACAGGGAAAAACTTTGCGGTCGATCCGCGTGTTCGCGGTAACGTGACGGTTATTTCCAATAAGCCTTTAAATAAAAATGAAGTTTATGACCTATTTTTAGGGGTTTTAAACGTCAATGGCGTGGTCGCTGTTCCTTCTGGTAATACCGTGAAACTGGTTCCAGATAGCAATGTCAAAAACTCAGGTGTGCCTTATGATGCGCGCAATAATGCACGAGGCGATCAAGTGGTCACTCGCGTGATCTGGGTGGAAAATACCAACCCAAATGATCTGATCCCTGCATTACGCCCATTGATGCCGCAATTTGCCAATCTGGCTGCCGTGCCAGGAACCAATGCACTTATTGTTTCAGATCGCGCAGCCAATATTGCTCAGCTTGAAACCATTATTCGTAATCTGGATGGTACTGGGCAAAATGATGTCGAAGCGGTTGCCCTACAAAATAGTCAGGCAGAAGAAATCATAGGTCTGCTGGAATCGATGAGTTCAACGGGTGCATCAAAAGATCTCAATGGTTCTCGTGTGCGGATTATTGCGGATACTCGAACCAATCGAATTTTGGTCAAGGGAGATACAGGCAGTCGTAAACGTATTCGTAATTTGATTGAAACACTGGATGTCCCTTCGGCTGACCGTTTGGGTGGTCTAAAGGTTTTTCGTCTCAAATATGCCAGTGCCAAGAATCTCGCAGAAATTCTACAAGGCTTGGTGACAGGGCAATCGGTTTCAGGCTCGAACAGTACTGGTCGTAATAGTGCTGCTAGCTCAAGCTCGAATAACAATAATAATGCTATTAATGGCCTAATTAACAATCAGAATAATGGTTCGAGCTCAGGTAGTAGCTCGATTTCAACGCCATCGATTAACTTAAACAGTGGCTCAAGTTCCAACCAAAATCAAAACTCAATTACCAGTTTTAGCAATAACGGTGTCAGCATTATTGCAGACAGCTCGCAAAATGCATTGGTGGTCAAAGCAGAGCCACAGTTGATGCGCGAAATTGAATCCTCTATTCAACAACTGGATATTCGTCGTGAACAAGTATTGATTGAAGCTGCCATTATTGAAGTATCGGGTGATGATTCAGATCAATTGGGTATTCAATGGGCACTGGGTGATTTAAGTAGTGGGGTCGGGCTAATTAGCTTTGGCAATGTAGGCGCGAGTCTGGCTTCCATTGCGGCAGGTTATGCCAGTGGTGGTACAGCGGGCGCTGCTGCGGCCATTGCGGGTGGCACCAATAAAGGCAATGGAGCTACGATTGGGCTAGGGAATTTTGATTCGCGTAAAGCCTATGGTGCGCTCATTCAGGCACTTAAAACCAATACCAAGTCTAATCTGTTATCTACTCCGTCCATTGTTACCATGGACAATGAAGAAGCTTATATTGTGGTGGGGCAAAACGTTCCTTTTGTTACAGGTTCGGTAACAACGAACAGTACTGGTATTAATCCTTATACTACTGTTGAACGTAAGGATGTGGGGATCACGCTTAAAGTTGTACCGCATATTGGTGATAATGGCACGGTGCGTCTGGAAGTGGAACAGGAAGTGTCTGCGGTTCAGGATAAAGGTGAAGCGACTGATTTAATAACTAGTAAACGTGCGATCAAAACGTCGGTGTTGGCTGAACATGGGCAAACCGTGGTATTGGGTGGTTTGATATCAGATAACACCTTGCTTTCGCGTCAAGGCATTCCGGGTTTAAGCAGTATTCCTTATGTAGGTCGCTTATTCCGTTCGGATGCACGCAGTAATGAAAAGCGTAATTTGCTGGTATTTATTCATCCAACCATTGTGGGAGATGCGGATGATGTACGTCGTATTTCGCAGCAACGCTACAATCGACTTTATAGCCTTCAGTTAGCGATGGATAAGGAGGGTAATTTCGCCAAGCTTCCTGAGAATGTTGAAAATATTTATCAACCTTCAACTCCGCAAGTGCTTGCACAAGCGCAGAATCCAAATTATCAGCAAGTTCCATCTTCGGGGCAAAATCAGGTTATTGCCACGCCAGTTGCCGTTGAGCCTGCTGTGCAGCGACAATCTATTACTTTACCTGCAAAAGAGGTTGAACGAACTAAAAATACCGTGACCACCACTACAGTACGACCGGCATCTTAACAGGATCGGCACGAAATCGTATTTTGAGCATGTTATGATGTGATCAAATCAAAATTAGAGAGTTTAGTTATGACTTGGAAGTTACAGGCGATTACGGGTGAGTTTACGGGGCAGGAAATAAGTGTCGATCACGATTTACTGGTTGGACGTGGTCAGGATGCAGATCTGGTTTTACAAGCCGCTGAGGTTTCACGTAAACATGCAGCACTTCTGTTAAAAGATGATCAGCTTTGGGTGCAAGATTTAAACTCTTCAAATGGTACCTTTGTCAATGACTTGCGCATTGAGCAGGAAGTACAACTGCACGAAGGTGATATTGTTCAATTTGCAGGACTCAAATTTTCGGTTTTAGCACCAGCACAGCAAAATCAGGATTTGCCAGAAATTGAAGTAGAGCCTGTGGCAGAGACATCAGAACAACAAGTACTCAAAACCCCAGCGCAACAAATGAATGATGCAGGGATGCCTAGCCTGACTGAACGTGCCGCAGAAACATCCGTTAGTCGTGAAGGTATGCCGCAGTCGGTTGGTGTGCCGAAACCTGCACCGATTCCAGAAGGTGCAGAGGTTAAGACCCAAGTCGAACCTGCACCAAAGCCAATTGAGCAGCCTGTATCTCGAGTTGAGCAGGAAAAAGAGCAGCAAAAAAATGCATCTGTTGGGCTCATGACGGTGGTTGTGATTATTATTCTTGCAGTACTGGCTTGGCTATTTTTCAAATAAGCAGGCCTTGCCTTTGAGATTGAGGGCATGCATCGGCATGCCTTTATTTATTGAATATTTAAAAAATTGAAAGCAGGATATGTGATGTCATTGTTACAACTTGAACAGCGTAAACTCATTTTATTTGATCTGGATGGAACCCTAGTCGATACCGCCTCGGATATGTATCACTCTATGAATTTAAGTTTAGAGCAGCTCGGTTGGGCGGCGGTGACGGAAGTACAGGTTCGACAATGGGTGGGACAGGGTACAGGCAAACTCTGCGATGCCGTTTTACAGTTTTTATTTGGTCAAATTGAACCTGAGAAACATCAACAACTCTTAAAAAAATATTTGGAAGTTTATGAGCAGGAGTTGTGTGTTTATAGCCGTCTATTTGATGGTGTACAGACTTTTTTAGAAACGTGTAAAAATCGTCATATAGAGATGGCATGTGTCACCAATAAACCCGAGCATTTAGCCAAAGAGCTATTACAGAAATTACAGATCGATCATTATTTTCCTCTGGTCGTGGGCGGAGACAGCTTGGCATTACGTAAACCAGATCCGTTGCCGTTATTGCATAGTATGCAAGTCTTTAATACTACGCAGCCACAAACCTTAATGGTGGGGGATTCGAAAAATGATATCGAAGCGGCTCGACGTGCAGGTATCGATTGTATTGTAGTCAGCTATGGCTATAATCATGGAGAGAGTATTTACGATAGTGATCCGCAACAAGTGGTCGATCGTTTGGATCAATTATTGGTTTAAATCAAGTCTTTTATCAAAGAGTGAATAAGGAGTGTGGAATGAGTTTGGTTCAGGTTTTTCGATGGCGATAATCGCGTCTTTTATCAACATTATCGTGCTTAACTAGAAACCATTGAGAGAAATTCATGACAACACTTGCACAGTTTGAACAGTTAAAAGCGGCGGGCTATAACACTATTCCCGTTTATCGCCAGCGTTTGGCAGATACTGAAACCCCACTTTCTGTTTTTGCACGACTCAAAGATCATACCCAAGCGTATTTATTTGAATCGGTTGAGGGGGGCGAAAACTGGGCGCGTTACTCCATTATTGGTTTAGGTGAATCAACCGTTTTTTCCTGCAATGCAGGACAGCTCACTATTAAAAATGCACAAGGTCAAATCGAAACGCAGCAATGCGCTGACCCTTTTCAATATATTCGTGACTATCAAAGCCAGTTTAAAGTTCCTCCACATGCTTTGATTCCAGCATTACCGCAATTTACAGGTGGTCTGGTAGGATATTTTGGTTACGATGCGGTACGTTATATCGAACCACGGTTAAATAATGTGCCTGAAGCAGATCCAGTCGGTTTGCCTGATATTTGGATGATGTTATCTAAAACAGTCATTATTTTTGATAATTTAAAAGATACACTTTTCTTAATCGTTCATGCCGACACACAGGATGAAGAAGCTTACCAATCCGCGCAAAATCAACTGGATTCTTTAGAAAGATTATTGGCAACTCCTGTCAGTTTGCAAGCCAAAGCGCACACCGCACCCCATTTTGAATCTTTAACAGGTAAAGACAACTTTTTGGCCTCTGTTGAAACCGTCAAAGAATATATCCGAGCTGGGGATGTGATGCAGGTAGTACCGGGGCATCGCATGGTCTCAGATTTTGATGGTGATGCTTTACAGGTGTATCGTGCCTTACGTCATTTAAATCCATCGCCTTACTTGTTTTTGGTTCAGGGCAGAACATTGACCGATGATCAACCTTTTCATATTGTCGGGTCTTCACCTGAAATCTTGTCCAGACTTGAAGAGGGTATTGCGACTGTGCGCCCACTGGCAGGCACACGGCCTCGCGGTAAAACCAAAGAAGAAGATTTGGCTTTAGAGCAAGAACTATTGAACGATGAAAAAGAAATTGCTGAACATTTGATGCTGATTGACTTGGGTCGTAATGATGTTGGGCGTGTCTCTAAAATAGGCAAAGTTCAAGTGACTGACCGTATGGTGATCGAACGTTATTCACATGTGATGCATATTGTCTCGAATGTACAGGGTGAAGTACGTGATGACATAGATGCTTTGGATGTCTTCAAAGCCACTTTCCCTGCGGGAACCTTATCTGGCGCGCCAAAAATTCGTGCGATGGAAATTATTGACGAAGTAGAGCCAGTAAAGCGCGGAATTTTTGGTGGGGCAGTGGGTTATTTGGGTTGGCATGGTGAAATGGACATGTCGATTGCGATCCGTACCTGCGTTATTCGTCATAATAAAGTCTATGTACAGGCAGGAGCGGGGTTGGTTGCGGACTCAAATCCTGAGTCAGAATGGAATGAAACCCAAATAAAAGCTCGCGCAGTGATCAAAGCGGTTGAATTATCGTCAAACGGATTGATTTTATGAGTTTTTAGCGGTTTTTTTGAAAAAACCGCTTGCATCGTTTCTGAGTTTTGCTAAACTGCACACCGTTCCGATACGAAACGTACGAAACACTAAGAAACGCCGGCATAGCTCAGTTGGTAGAGCAACTGACTTGTAATCAGTAGGTCCACAGTTCGAATCCGTGTGCCGGCACCATTTTAAAGTGTAGCGTAAGTGAAGTAAAGAACTAACACTGAAAGTTAAGTGTGATATTGGTGAGATTCCCGAGCGGTCAAAGGGAACAGACTGTAACTCTGTCGCGTAAGCTTCGAAGGTTCGAATCCTTCTCTCACCACCATTAACTTCGATTGAAGTGGTAAATGTACCAACGCTGTGCGGGAGTAACTCAGTTGGTAGAGTGGCAGCCTTCCAAGCTGCATGTCGCGAGTTCGATCCTCGTCTCCCGCTCCATCGAAGGATTATCGCTCTTATAGCTCAGTGGTAGAGCACTCCCTTGGTAAGGGAGAGGTCTCGAGTTCAAATCTCGATAAGAGCTCCAGATACAGTTTGGTGAATGAAAATTCACAAAAATTTCAAAAGCAGGCTTATTAGTCTGCTTTTAAAGTATTGGGCGTCTGTTTTTTTAGACTAATGTCGATGTGCTGTGTAGCTTCGGTGCCTTTTGTAGCCTCTTGTAGCTTGCTTTCGACTTAAATGAGGATGATCATCATGGCTAAAGCCAAGTTTGAACGTAATAAACCACACGTAAACGTGGGCACAATTGGTCACGTTGACCATGGTAAAACAACTCTTACTGCTGCAATCGCAACAATCTGTGCGAAAACTTACGGCGGTGAAGCGAAAGATTACTCACAAATCGACTCAGCTCCTGAAGAAAAAGCACGTGGTATTACCATTAATACTTCACACGTAGAATACGATTCTCCAATTCGTCACTACGCGCACGTAGACTGCCCAGGTCACGCCGATTATGTTAAAAACATGATCACTGGTGCTGCTCAGATGGATGGTGCGATCCTTGTATGTGCTGCGACTGATGGTCCAATGCCACAAACTCGTGAACACATTCTTCTTTCTCGTCAGGTGGGTGTACCTTACATCATCGTATTCTTAAACAAATGCGACCTAGTAGACGACGAAGAGCTTCTTGAGCTAGTAGAAATGGAAGTTCGTGAACTTCTTTCTACTTATGACTTCCCAGGTGATGACACTCCAGTAATCCGTGGTTCTGCGCTTAAAGCGTTGGAAGGCGACGCTGGCGAATACGGCGAGAAATCAGTTCTTGACCTCGTTGCTGCACTTGACTCTTATATCCCAGAGCCAGAGCGTGCAATCGACAAAGCATTCTTGATGCCAATCGAAGACGTATTCTCAATTTCTGGTCGTGGTACAGTAGTAACTGGCCGTGTAGAATCAGGTATTGTTAAAGTTGGTGAGTCAGTTGAAATCGTGGGTATCCGTGATACTCAAACTACGACAGTGACTGGCGTTGAAATGTTCCGTAAACTGCTTGACGAAGGTCGTGCAGGCGAGAACTGTGGTGTGTTGTTACGTGGTACTAAGCGTGAAGACGTACAACGTGGTCAAGTATTGACTAAGCCAGGTGCGATCAAGCCACACACTAAATTTGACGCAGAAGTATACGTACTTTCTAAAGAAGAAGGTGGTCGTCATACTCCATTCCTAAATGGTTACCGTCCACAGTTCTATTTCCGTACCACTGACGTAACTGGTGCAATCCAGTTGAAAGAAGGCGTGGAAATGGTTATGCCAGGTGACAACGTAGAAATGTCAGTAGAATTGATCCACCCGATCGCAATGGACCCAGGTCTACGTTTTGCGATTCGTGAAGGTGGTCGTACTGTAGGTGCTGGTGTTGTTGCGAAAGTAACTGCATAATCACTTTATACGGTTGCAATTTTTTAGCCGAGAGTCTAGACTCTCGGCTTGTGTGTCCTAGGTCAGTAGTTCAATTGGTAGAGCGTCGGTCTCCAAAACCGAATGTTGGGGGTTCGAGTCCCTCCTGGCCTGCCACGTTATGACAAGCTTGATGCTGACTTAAGTGTCATATAATAAGTCGCGAGTTCAACGACGAGTAAAAAAATGTCGAATGATAAATCGCGTGACGCATTAAGCGACGCGCCAATCCCTCAAAGAAATAATTCTGCCGAAGTTGTCACTTCTGGTTCGCCGTTGGATATTGTACTGTGGGTGATTGCACTGGTACTTTTAGTTGGTGCAGCCATGGTGAATCAATATCTACCTGCGTATTGGCCACCTGCAAATAGTGTTTGGGTGCGTGTTGGTGTAATTATCGCTTGTATCGTTGTTGCTTTAGGTTTATTATACGCCACCCATCAGGGTAAAGGCTTTGTTCGTTTACTTAAAGATGCGCGACTTGAGCTGCGTCGAGTAACTTGGCCAACAAAACAAGAAACCGTGACCACATCTTGGCAGGTTTTGTTAGTGGTTATTATTACTGCAATTGTATTGTGGTGTTTTGACTATGGACTGGGTTGGTTAATTAAGTTAATTATCGGATAAAAGAGCTATGAAACGTTGGTACATTATTCATGCCTATTCTGGTTATGAAAAACAGGTAATGCGTTCTTTGAATGATCGTATTGCACGTAGCGCTGTTGCCGATAGCTTTGGTGAAGTCCTTGTTCCTACCGAAGAAGTGGTGGAAATGAAGGATGGTAAGAAGCGTAAATCAGAACGTAAGTTCTTTCCAGGCTATGTGTTGGTCGAAATGGAAATGAACGATGAAACTTGGCACATTGTTAAAGAGTGTCCAAAAGTTCTAGGCTTTATAGGTGGAACAGCAGAAAAGCCTGCTCCGATTTCACAAAAAGAAGCTGATGCGATTCTTGCACGTGTGCGCAATACTGGTGAAGCACCTCGTCCTAAGACAATGTTTGAGCCAGGCGAAGAATTATTGGTGACTGATGGTCCGTTCACAGACTTTAAAGGAGTCGTGGAGGAAGTTCAGTACGAGAAGTCTCGTTTAACGTTGACGATTAATGTATTTAACCGTCCAACTCAGGTTGAACTCGAATTTCGTCAAGTCGAAAAAGCGAATTAATCTGAATTGGTTGGAAAGCGCCCGATCTGATCGGGCATTTGTTATTACAGCATCCTGTATGTTGTGAAGTAAATGTTGGGGAGCCTAGCGGCGTTTGTACCCAGAGGTAATCTATAATGGCTAAGAAGATTGACGGCTATATCAAGCTGCAAGTTCCAGCTGGTAAAGCAAATCCATCTCCACCAATTGGTCCTGCTTTGGGTCAACGTGGTGTTAACATCATGGCGTTCTGTAAAGAATTCAATGCTGCGACACAAAAACTTGAAGTAGGTTTGCCTATTCCTGTCGTGATCACTGTGTACAACGATAAGTCGTTCACTTTCATCATGAAAACTCCACCTGCATCTATTCTTCTTAAGAAAGCTGCTGGTATTCAAAAGGGTTCTTCTGTACCAAACAAAACTAAAGTTGGTAAGTTGACTCGTGCTCAATTAGAAGAAATTGCGACTACGAAAGAACCAGATTTAACTGGTGCTGATTTAGACGCACGTGTTCGTACCATCGCTGGTTCTGCACGTTCTATGGGCTTGGAAGTGGAGCTATAAGACATGGCAAAGTTAACTAAACGTCAAAAAGCCATTGCTGCTGCTGTCGATACTAACAAAGTTTATACTTTGGAAGAAGCGGTACAAGTTCTTAACGACCTACCTGCTGCTAAATTCAAAGAGTCTTTGGATGTTGCAGTTAATCTGGGTGTAGATCCACGTAAATCTGATCAGGTTGTTCGTGGCGCGACTACACTTCCAGCGGGTACTGGTAAGACTGTACGTGTTGCAGTATTTGCTCAGGGTGCTGCTGCTGAAGCTGCTAAGGCTGAAGGTGCTGATATCGTAGGTTTTGATGATCTTGCTGAAAGCATTCAACAAGGTAATCTTGATTTTGATGTTGTGATCGCGGCTCCAGATGCAATGCGCGTTGTAGGTAAGTTGGGTACGATTCTTGGTCCACGTGGCTTAATGCCAAACCCGAAAGTGGGTACGGTTACTCCAGATGTTGCTGGTGCAGTTAAAAATGCGAAAGCAGGTCAGGCGCGTTACCGTGTAGACAAAGCAGGTATTATCCATGCTGCGATCGGTCAAGTGGGTTTTACCGCTGAAGCGATCCGTCAAAACGTTGAAACTTTAGTTGCTGACTTGAAAAAGTTAAAACCTGCAACTTCTAAAGGTGTTTATATCAAAAAGATCACTTTGAGCTCAACAATGGGCCCTGGTTTGACTGTTGATGTAAATAACGTTTCTAACTAATTTTAGTTAAAAGATTTTTAAAGGTCTTGGTGAATATACGTATTTGATGAATCTTTGAGGATTCAAATATGTCATCAAGCGGACTTTGAATTGGTAAATATTAATTTGCCAGCGTCAAAGACCTCAGGTGGTTGGAGTTTCGACTTTGGCCTTAATTGATTGCCTGAGTAGACGCGGTGGTGTGATTTGTTCCTCCTCCGCGTGTAAGCCGAAAGGTTTACGAATTGGGAGTGCATCTAGCTCAGATGCATAAGTCACCTTAGGAGGTTTTACAATGGCTCTTCTTATCGAAGGCAAAAAACAGATCGTCGCAGAAGTCAACGAAGTTGCTTCTAAAGCGTTCTCTGCTGTTGTTGCTGATTATCAAGGTTTAACTGTCGAAAAACTTACTCAACTTCGTGTTGAAGCACGTAAGTTAGGTGTTACTACACGTATCGTGCGTAATACTTTGGCTAAACGTTCATTTGAAGGTACTCAATTTGATATCTTGAATGACAACCTTGTAGGCCCAACAATTCTTGGTTTTTCAACTTCTGAAGACGACATGGGTGCAGCTGCACGCTTGTTTGAAGAATTTGCAAAAACGAACAAAGCATTTGAATTAAAAGCTGCTGCATTTGACGGCAAAGTTTATCAAGGTGCTGAAGTTAGCGTTATTGCAAACCTTCCAAACCAAGAGAAAGCACTTACTATGCTTGCCTCTGTTCTTCAAGCTCCTGTTTCGAAATTGGGTCGCTTACTTACAGCACTCAAAGAGAAAAACGAGTCAGAAGCAGCTTAATCACACTTTTACCTTATTCAATATCCATTTGGAGTTATTCTCATGGCTTTAACTAACGAAGAAATCTTAAACGCAGTTGCTGAAAAAACTGTTCTTGAACTTGTTGAATTAATCTCTGCTTTTGAAGAGAAATTCAATGTATCTGCTGCTGCTGTAGCTGTTGCTGCTGCTCCAGGTGCTGGCGCTGCTGCTGCTGAAGAACAAACTGAATTCAATGTTGAATTGACTTCTTTCGGCGCGAACAAAGTTGCTGTAATTAAAGCAGTTCGTGAAGCGACTGGTCTTGGTCTTAAAGAAGCGAAAGATCTTGTTGAAGGTGCTCCACAAGTTCTTAAAGAAGGCGTTTCTAAAGAAGAAGGCGAAGAGCTTAAGAAGAAACTTGAAGAAGCTGGTGCTACAGTTACACTTAAGTAATGCATCAAGGGGTCGATTTTTTGATAATCGGCCCCATAAAATGGCTGATGGCTCTTGGGTCATCAGCCTTTTTGCGTTACAATAATCGGCTCGATTTTTGTTTGTTTGATATAAAAACGCTCGATTTAAAGAACAAATGAAATAAATTCAAACGCTTACCAATATTTTTCTGGTTTAAAAATATTGTTAAGCGTTTTAATACCACTTAAAAATTGCAGCATTTGTAAAAGTGGTGGCCATATCGGCCTGCGTCATTCCATCCAAGCTCGTTCTGCAGGCGAGCCTGGTTTACTTTCCGAGGACTCCAGATGGCATACTCATATACCGAAAAGAAACGGATCCGTAAGAATTTTGGTAAATTGCCTAGCGTCATGGACGCTCCGTACTTGCTTTCGATTCAGGTCGATTCGTACAGAACGTTTTTACAAGATGGCAAATCACCGAAAAACCGCGAAGATATCGGTCTCCAAGCCGCATTTCGTTCAGTTTTTCCTATAGAAAGTTATTCTGGCAATGCTGCTTTAGAATTTGTTGAGTATAGTCTTGGTAAACCAGAGTTTGATGTACGCGAGTGTATTCTTCGCGGATCAACTTATGCGGCACCAATGCGCGTAAAAATTCGTTTGATCATTAAAGATCGTGAAACGAAATCAATTAAAGATGTTCGCGAACAAGAAGTGTATATGGGTGAAATGCCACTTATGACTGAGAACGGAACATTTGTGATTAACGGTACTGAGCGTGTCATCGTATCTCAGTTACACCGTTCACCAGGTGTGTTCTTTGATCATGATAAAGGTAAAACTCATTCAAGCGGTAAAGTGCTGTATTCAGCACGTATTATTCCTTACCGTGGTTCATGGTTAGACTTTGAATTTGATGCCAAAGATTTGGTTTACGTGCGTATTGACCGTCGTCGTAAGCTATTGGCTACGGTTATTCTACGTGCACTGGGTTATAACAATGAGCAAATCCTTGATTTGTTCTATGAAAAAGTACCTGTGTATCTGGACATGGGCAGCTACCAAATTGATCTTGTGCCTGAACGTTTACGCGGTGAAATGGCGCAGTTTGATATTACTGATAATGACGGTAAAGTCATTGTAGAACAAGGCAAACGTATTAATGCGCGTCATGTTCGTCAAATGGAAGCGTCTGGTCTAAGCAAGCTTTCAGTGCCTGATGAGTATCTGTATGAGCGTATCACTGCTGAAGATATTACACTAAAAGATGGTGATATCATTCCTGCCAACACTTTGCTCAGCCATGAAGTCATGGTCAAGCTAGCTGAAGGCGGCGTGAAGCAGTTTAATATCCTGTATACCAACGATATCGATCATGGTCCGTTTATTGCGGATACTTTACGTGCTGATACTACATCAGGTCGTGAAGAAGCACTGGTTGAAATCTACAAAGTAATGCGTCCAGGCGAGCCACCAACGAAAGAAGCGGCTGAAAACTTGTTTAATAACTTGTTCTTCTCTTCTGAACGTTATGATTTGTCACCTGTCGGTCGTATGAAGTTTAACCGTCGTTTGGGTCGTCCTTACGAAGTCGGTACAGATCAAAAGTCACGTGAAGTTGAAGGTATTCTCTCTAATGAGGATATCACTGATGTACTCCGTACATTGGTTGAGATTCGTAACGGTAAAGGTGAAGTCGACGATATCGATCACTTGGGTAACCGTCGTGTCCGTTCAGTTGGTGAAATGACTGAGAACCAGTTCCGCGTGGGTCTGGTGCGTGTTGAACGTGCGGTTAAAGAGCGTTTAAGCCAAGCTGAAACCGATAACTTGTCTCCACAAGACTTGATCAATGCGAAACCTGTTGCTGCTGCAATCAAAGAGTTCTTTGGTTCAAGCCAATTGTCTCAGTTTATGGATCAAAACAATCCATTGTCTGAAATTACACACAAACGTCGTGTATCAGCGCTTGGGCCAGGTGGTTTGACACGTGAACGTGCAGGCTTTGAGGTACGTGACGTACATCAAACTCACTATGGTCGTGTGTGTCCGATTGAAACGCCTGAAGGTCCAAACATTGGTTTGATCAACTCGCTATCTGTCTATGCAAAAGCCAACGATTTCGGTTTCTTGGAAACGCCTTATCGTAAAGTAGTCGATGGTCGTGTAACTGACGATGTTGAATATCTTTCTGCGATTGAAGAAGTAGGTACTGTGATTGCACAGGCCGACTCTGGTGTTGATGCAGAGGGTAACCTCGTTGAAGAAATGGTTTCAGTCCGTCATCAGGGCGAATTTGTACGTATGCCTCCTGAAAAAGTGACGCATATGGATGTTTCTGCGCAGCAAGTTGTTTCTGTAGCAGCATCATTGATTCCATTCCTAGAACACGATGATGCGAACCGTGCCTTAATGGGTTCGAACATGCAACGTCAGGCAGTGCCAACCTTACTTGCGGATAAACCGCTTGTGGGTACGGGTATGGAAGCGACCGTTGCACGTGACTCAGGCGTATGTGTAATTGCAAAACGTGGTGGTGTGATTGAGTTTGTTGATGCATCACGTGTGGTCATTCGTGTTCATGAAAATGAAATGATCGCGGGTGAAGCAGGTGTTGATATTTATAACCTGATCAAATACACCCGTTCTAACCAAAATACTTGTATTAACCAGAAAGTTCTTGTGAATCTGGGCGATAAAGTTGGTCGTGGTGATGTATTGGCTGATGGTCCTTCTACCGATGGCGGTGAGTTGGCATTGGGTCAAAACATGCGCGTCGCGTTCATGACGTGGAATGGTTATAACTACGAAGACTCGATCTTGTTATCTGAGCGAGTTTTGCAGGAAGATCGTTTAACTTCAATTCACATTCAGGAATTATCATGTGTTGCGCGTGATACCAAGTTAGGTGCAGAAGAAATTACTGCCGATATTCCGAATGTAGGTGAAGCTGCTCTATCCAAGCTAGATGAATCTGGTATTGTGTATATCGGTGCGGAAGTGACCGCGGGTGATATTCTGGTAGGTAAAGTAACGCCTAAAGGTGAAACTCAACTTACGCCAGAAGAAAAATTGCTTCGCGCGATCTTCGGTGAAAAAGCGGCTGACGTGAAAGATTCATCTTTACGTGTTCCGTCTGGTACGAAAGGTACTGTGATCGATGTACAAGTCTTCACACGTGATGGTCTTGAGAAAGATGATCGTGCACTTGCGATTGAAAAAGCGCAATTGGATTCGTACCGTAAAGATTTGAAAGAAGAATACAAAATCTTTGAAGAAGCAGCACGTGAACGTATTGTGCGCTTATTAAAAGGTCAGGATTCTAATGGTGGTGGCACGACTAAACGTGGTGACAAACTGACTGAAGATTTATTGTCTGGTCTTGAGCTGGTCGATTTACTTGAAATTCAACCAAGTGATGAAGGCATCGCTGAGCGTTTAAGTCAAATTCAAGTATTCTTGAAAGAGAAGAGTGCTGAAATTGATGAGAAATTTGCTGAGAAAAAACGCAAATTAGCGACGGGTGATGAGTTAACGACGGGTGTCTTGAAAGTCGTTAAAGTCTACCTTGCAGTTAAACGTCGTATCCAGCCAGGTGATAAAATGGCGGGTCGTCACGGGAACAAAGGTGTTGTTTCTAACATCTTGCCTGTAGAAGACATGCCACATGATGCCAATGGTGTACCTGTTGATATCGTGTTGAACCCGTTAGGTGTACCGTCACGTATGAACGTGGGTCAGATTCTGGAGACACATCTGGGATTGGCAGCCAAAGGTCTGGGTGAGCAAATCGATAAGATGTTGCAACAACAGCGTACCATTGCCGAACTTCGTATCTTCCTTGATAAGATTTATAACAAGGTCGGTGGTGAGCAAGAAGATCTAAACAGTCTGACTGATGATGAAGTCTTGGTATTGGCTGGCAACTTGCGTAAAGGTGTACCACTAGCAACTCCTGTATTTGATGGTGCTGAAGAAAGTCAAATTAAAGAGTTACTTGAGTTGGCTGAATTGCCACGTACTGGTCAACAGATTTTGTTTGATGGACGTACAGGTGAACAGTTTGACCGTCCTGTAACCGTAGGTTATATGTACATGTTGAAACTGAACCACTTGGTGGATGACAAGATGCATGCGCGTTCAACAGGTTCATATTCTCTGGTAACGCAACAACCATTGGGTGGTAAAGCTCAATTTGGTGGTCAGCGTTTCGGTGAGATGGAAGTCTGGGCACTTGAAGCTTATGGCGCAGCATATACCCTTCAGGAAATGCTCACTGTGAAGTCGGATGACGTTGAAGGTCGTACACGCATCTATAAGAACATTGTAGATGGTAACCATTATATGGATCCGGGTATGCCTGAATCATTCAACGTATTGACCAAAGAGATCCGTTCTTTAGGTATCAACATTGAACTGAAAAATGGTGACTAAATCCCCCTCGATTCCCCTTTGTTAAAGGGGGCCCCTCTTTTCAAAGAGGGGTTAGGGGAGATTTTCAAATTTCAGTAAAAACAATATTTGTGACCCAGTCGGATGAGCCTAGCTCTCTGACACACGGAGAAAAAAATTGAAAGACTTGCTCGATATCATGCGTAAGAAAACGGATTCTGACGGTCATGCACCCGTTGAATTCGACCGTATCCGTATTGGTCTTGCGTCACCAGAAATGATTAAGTCATGGTCTCACGGTGAAGTGAAAAAGCCTGAGACAATCAACTACCGTACGTTTAAACCAGAACGTGATGGTTTGTTCTGTGCCAAAATCTTTGGTCCAGTCAAAGATTACGAATGCTTGTGTGGTAAATACAAGCGTATGAAATACAAAGGCGTCATTTGTGAAAAATGTGGCGTTGAAGTCACAACTGCAAAAGTTCGTCGTGAACGTATGGGTCACATCGAGCTTGCTTCGCCAGTGGCGCATATCTGGTTCTTGAAATCATTACCAAGCCGTATTGGTTTATTACTAGATATGACACTTCGTGATATCGAACGTGTGTTGTATTTCGAATCTTATGTTGTAACTGATCCTGGTATGACTCCATTCGAAAAATACCAGTTGCTTAGTGATGAAGAGTATTACAACGCACTTGAAGAACACGGTGATGAATTTACCGCGAAAATGGGTGCGGAAGCGGTTCAAGATTTGTTGAAAGACATCGATCTTGAAGCTGAAATCGCACGTCTTCGTGAAGAAATTCCACAAACAACCTCAGAGACGAAACTGAAAAAAGCGTCTAAGCGTCTGAAGTTGATGGAAGCGTTTAAAGAGTCAAACAACAAGCCAGAATGGATGGTGATGAATGTACTGCCAGTACTTCCACCAGACTTGCGTCCACTTGTACCACTTGAAGGTGGTCGTTTTGCGACGTCTGACTTGAACGATCTTTACCGTCGTGTAATTAACCGTAACAACCGTTTGAAGCGTCTTCTTGACCTTGCAGCGCCAGATATCATCGTACGTAACGAAAAACGTATGTTACAAGAATCTGTTGATGCACTACTTGATAATGGTCGTCGTGGTCGTGCGATTACAGGTTCAAACAAACGTCCATTGAAATCTTTGGCAGATATGATCAAAGGTAAACAAGGTCGTTTCCGTCAGAACTTGTTGGGTAAACGTGTTGACTATTCTGGTCGTTCGGTCATTACCGTTGGTCCTACTTTACGCTTGCATCAATGTGGTCTTCCGAAGAAGATGGCACTTGAACTATTCAAGCCATTTATTTTCGCGAAATTGCAGGCATCTGGTCAGGCAACTACCATTAAAGCTGCCAAGAAAATGGTTGAGCGCGAGACTCCTGAAGTTTGGGACGTTCTAGCGAATGTGATTCGTCAACATCCAGTGATGTTGAACCGTGCACCGACACTTCACCGTTTAGGTCTACAAGCCTTTGAACCGATTTTGATCGAAGGTAAAGCGATTCGTTTGCATCCATTGGTCTGTACTGCATTTAACGCCGACTTTGACGGTGACCAAATGGCAGTACACGTTCCATTGACCTTGGAAGCACAGCTTGAAGCACGTGCTTTGATGATGTCAACCAACAACATCTTGTCACCAGCCAATGGTGAGCCAATTATCGTTCCTTCTCAGGACGTGGTCTTGGGCCTTTACTATATCACGCGTGATGCAGTCAATGCCAAAGGCGAAGGTATGGTTTTTGCCGATACGCACGAAGTAAACCGTGCTTTGGCCACCAATAAAGTTGCGATCCATGCGCGTGTTAAAGTGCGTGTGCATCAGACTGTGATTGATGAAAATGGTCAGCGCGAAAAGCAAACCATTATTGTGGATACCACACCAGGTCGTTGCTTACTTTGGGAAATCGTTCCAGAAGGCTTAAGCTTTGACATGATCAACCTTGAGATGACCAAGAAAAACATCTCAAAACTGATCAACTCTTGCTACCGTAAATTAGGTCTAAAAGACACCGTCATCTTTGCTGACCAATTGATGTATTTGGGCTTCCGTCAAGCGACTCGCTCAGGTGTATCGGTGGGTATGGAAGACATGGTCATTCCGCCACAAAAGCAAGTCATTATTGACAAAGCAGAAACTGAAGTTCGTGAAATTGAACAACAGTTTGAACAAGGCTTTGTGACCGCGGGTGAGCGTTATAACAAAGTGGTCGATATTTGGGCGCGTACTAACGATCAAGTCGCTAAAGCGATGATGGATAACTTGTCATTTACCAATGTGAAGAACAAACAGGGTGAAGACGAGAAACAAAAATCGTTCAACAGCATCTACATGATGTCTGACTCTGGTGCGCGTGGTAGTGCGGCTCAGATTCGCCAGTTGGCGGGTATGCGTGGTTTGATGGCAAAACCAGATGGTTCGATCATTGAAACGCCAATTAAAGCGAACTTCCGTGAAGGTCTAACGGTTCTTCAGTACTTTATTTCAACGCACGGTGCGCGTAAAGGTTTGGCCGATACAGCATTGAAAACTGCGAACTCAGGTTACTTGACTCGTCGTTTGGTTGACGTGGCACAAGACTTGGTAATTACTGAGCCAGACTGCGGTACTGCGGGCGGTTTAGTCATGACTCCATTCATTCAGGGTGGGGATGTGATTGAGCCATTACGTGATCGCGTATTGGGTCGTGTAACAGCAGAAGATGTACGTCGTGCATCGGACAATGAAGTGGTATTGCCACGTGGCACTTTGATTGACGAGAAAATTGCAGCTCAGCTTGAAGAAGCGGGTGTCGATGAAGTGAAAGTTCGTTCAGTCATCGCATGTGAATCGTCATTTGGTGTTTGTGCAAAATGTTATGGTCGTGATTTGGCTCGTGGTCATCAGGTTAACCCAGGTGAGTCTGTTGGTGTTATGGCAGCTCAATCGATTGGTGAACCAGGTACACAGTTAACCATGCGTACCTTCCACGTGGGTGGTGCGGCAAGCCGAACTTCTGCTGCAAACAGTGTACAAGTGCGTAACAAAGGTACTGTACGTTTCCATAATGTGAAAACGGTACAACATGCCAAAGGTCACTTGGTTTCTGTTTCGCGTTCAGGCGAAATTGGTATTGCCGATGAGTTAGGTCGTGAGCGCGAGCGTTATAAACTGCCTTATGGTGCAAGCATTCTGTTGAAAGACGGTGAGTTTGTTGAAGCAGGCGGTATTGTCGCAACTTGGGATCCGCATACACATCCACTTGTAACAGAAGTGGCAGGTAAAGCGCGATTCAGTCAAATTGCGGATGGTGTCACTGCAACGTCTAAAACTGATGATGCGACGGGTATGACTACGGTTGAAATCTTGCCTGTGACAGCACGTCCTGCGTCTGGTAAAGATTTACGTCCTGCAATCGTCTTGGATACAACTGATGGCGGCGAGCAGTTCTACTTCTTGCCACAAAATACCATCGTAACCGTACGTGATGGTGAAACCATTGGTGTGGGTGATGTTATTGGTCGTGTACCGCAAGAAACTTCACGTACTCGTGATATTACCGGTGGTCTACCGCGTGTTGCTGACTTGTTCGAAGCACGTAAGCCAAAAGAGCATGCGATCTTGGCAGAAATATCAGGTATCGTGAGCTTTGGTAAAGAGACCAAAGGTAAAAACCGTTTAGTGATCACGCCTGATGATGGTTCTGAAATCTACGAAGAATTGATTCCGAAATGGCGTCAAATCAACGTGTTCGAAGGCGAGCATGTGAACCGTGGTGAAACCATTTCTGATGGTCCACAAAATCCACATGACATCTTGCGTTTGAAAGGTGAAGTGGCATTGACCAACTACATCGTGAACGAAGTTCAGGACGTTTATCGTCTACAAGGTGTAAAAATCAACGATAAGCACATTGAAGTCATCGTACGTCAAATGTTGCGTAAAGTTGATATCACTGATGGTGGTGATACCAGCTTCATCAAAGGTGAGCAAGTGGACTACATCCGTGTCGTTCAAGAAAACCAAGCAGTCTTGGCTCAGAACAAGTTCCCTGCGAAGTTTGAACGTCAATTGATGGGGATTACCAAAGCATCGCTTTCGACTGACTCATTCATCTCTGCTGCATCGTTCCAGGAAACCACTCGTGTGTTAACTGAAGCGGCTGTAACAGGTAAAGAAGATGATTTACGTGGCTTGAAAGAAAACGTAGTTGTGGGTCGTTTGATCCCAGCAGGTACGGGTCTAGCGTATCATCTCGAACGTCGTCGTCAGGAAGCTGAAGCGGCTGAGTATGAATTGCACAACGACTTTAGTGATGTTGATCAAGCTTTCAGTCAGGCATTAAACTCTGATCAATTTTAAAGATTGATTGAAAAAGAAAGGCACCTACGGGTGTCTTTTTTTATGCAAAAAAATAGATGAATTTGTCCAATTTTTTTGATTACAAAATCACTGCATGGATGGGGCATTTTGTTACATGATCTTATTAAGAAATTCTCCAAAAATGCTTATTCTGATAGGTATTAAACGAGGAGCTAAGCATGAAAAAAACAATGAGTTTAATGGCGATCGCTGTCATGTCGACCGCAATTCTCGCTGGTTGTCAGGATATGAGTCCATCGAATCAACGTATTGGCGCTGCTGCTTTAGGTGGTGCTGTTGGTGGTGGCGTGGGTAACCATGTGGGTGGTGGCGTTGGTGCTGCTGCTGGCGGTGCTTTAGGTGGTGGCGTAGGTGCTAATGCCAAAGGTGGTAATAGTAGCTCAACAACCAGTAGTGCCGTTGGAGCGGGTATTGGATCTGTCGTCGGCAAGGCGATATTTGGTGGCGATGGTGGTGCTGCGATTGGTGGAGCCATTGGTGGCGGTGCGGGTGCGGCCATTCAAGAGAAAAAATAATGTTTTATCGATGACAAAAAAGACAGCACGAAGCTGTCTTTTTTGATAGGAATTTAGACAAATATAGAATCTTTGATTTTATCAAAACTCTTTAAATTTCAAATAAAAATAAGATCAATGATACTTTTCAAATGGTTTTGGCTTTTTACGACGAATATAAAGTGTTTTTTGAATCTCTGCGATTCTGACACCAGATTCATCAAAAAGATTAACGGTATAGTTTCTTAGCACTGGTGCATAATTTTCTGCTAGTTCACGGATATGCTCAAGTTCCATCGCATCTAGGCGAATATCTGCATACACGGTACTTCGTCCAGGTGATAAAAAGTTGATATTGGCAGACTTATCCCAAACGATATATTTTGAGCCCAGATGATGCATGAGGATCAACATATAAAAAGGATCCACCATCGAGTATAAGCTCCCCCCAAAATGAGTCCCGACAATATTTTGGTTTTTTCGGGTGAGGGGCATTTTGACTCGGATGTAATAATTTTTCAGATCAATTTTGTCAATGCTAATCCCCGCACCACGATAAGGTGAATAGCGATTAATAATAAACTTTGAGACAGCGGGTATGGTTTGAAGTTGCTTTAAAATATTCATGAGGGTCAATTGATTTTCTATAGGCTATCTTCATACTAAATAACTAACATCATTCTGGCATTGATAGCAATGCCTAATCCGATTAAAGAAATGGTCAATCAAAAACAAAAAAGGAAATGGCATGCATCCTCAGATTCACACTGTCCAAACTTCCGATCAGCAGACCTTATGTGCTAAAACATGGGGCGATCAGCAAAAACCAGCCTTGGTACTGGTTCATGGTTATCCTGATAATCAGGAAGTCTGGGAGCCGATTATTCATGAGCTGATCGATGATTTTTATATAATCACCTATGATGTTCGTGGCGCTGGTCAATCCAGCATTCCTAAGCATATTCGGGATTATCGGCTTGAACGCCTTTCTCTGGATCTGGAAGCAGTTGTCAATCAATTGTTGTTAGATCGACCATTTCATTTGGCTGCGCATGATTGGGGGTCGATCCAAAGCTGGGAATCGGTGACTGAACCTAAGTTTAAAGATCGTATTTTGTCTTATACCACGATTTCAGGCCCTTGTTTGGACCATGCTGCTTGGTTGCTACGTGATGAAGTTAAAACTCATCCAGCCAATTTTTTGAAGAAATTATCAAAATCATGGTATATCGGCGCATTTCATCTGCCCTTCATTGCACCTACCGTCTGGCATTATTTCACTCCCGAAAAATGGGGAAAAATCTTAAATGGTTTGGAAAGGAAGCAAGATTTACCATTGAATTTTCATATTGCGAGTGATGGAAAATATGGGGTTAATCTTTATCGAGCGAATTTTATTCCAAGTTTGACTCGACCACGTCAGCGCTATGCACAATGCCCAGTTCAGGCTGTGGTACTCATGCGTGATGCTTTTGTCAGCCCTGATTATATTTTAAAAGGAATGCCAAAATGGGTGGAGCAATTTGAATATGTTGAACTGGATGCCAATCATTGGGCAATGTTGAGTGAACCACAAAAAATGGCAGACTATATTCGTCAGTTTGCTTGGTCTCAACAGTCAGTTTAATTCAATGGTCGCAATAAAAAACCACCTTTAGATTGCCATGAAAGGTGGTTTTTTATACCAGTTAACATTGATTAGATTTTTGGTTTGACCCAAATCTTGTAAGCAACAGCTAATAAAAGTAACCAGAAAATGCCGACATACAGGGCAGGGCGCGTATCAGGGAAATAGCCAATCACCGCAATCACAAAGATCATAAATGCGGTAGCAAGTGCAGGTGCTACAGGCCAACCAATCATCGGGAAATCAAGCTTTTTAATTTCATCACTCGATAATTTTCTGCGCATGCCAAAATGCGATAATAAAATCATCAGCCAAACATAGACCGTCGCAAAAGTCGCGATCGAAGCAATAATTTCAAATACATTTTTAGGAATTAGGTAATTTAGAACCACGCCAATTAACAATACGCCAGCCATGACCACCACGGTCATCCACGGCACACCGAATTTAGACGTTTTACGGAACACTTCAGGTGCTTGTCCTTTGAGTGCCATACCGTACATCATACGACCTGCGCCAAATACATCACTATTAATCGCTGAAATAGCTGCTGTAATTACCACGACATTCAATACGGCAGCGGCAGATTTAATGCCTAAACTCTCAAAAATTTGTACAAATGGACTGCCTTGAGTCCCGATCTGATTCCATGGAAAAATCGACATTAAGACAAAAATAGTCAAAACATAGAACAGGATAATTCGGATCGGAACAGCATTAATGGCACGTGGAATGGCCGTTTTCGGATTTTCTGTTTCACCTGCGGTAATGCCGATGATTTCAATTCCACCAAAAGCGAACACGACCACTGAGAAACAGGCGATGACACCCATTACTCCATTTGGCATAAAGCCGCCATGTTCCCATAGATTAGAAATACCAGGATTAAAGCTAGTATTGGGAACATGCAAACCATAAAACATAATGCCAAAGCCACCACAGATCATGGCAACAATGGCGCTCACTTTAATAATCGATAGCCAGAATTCAAGCTCACCGTAAAATTTGACATGAATCAGATTAATTGCACCCAAAAAGAAGATGAGCGATAAAATCCATGTCCAGCGTGGCACATCAGGAAACCAAAATCCCATATAGATGCCAAAAGCGGTGACATCTGCTATGGCAACAATCACCATCTCAAAAACATAGGTCCAACCTGTGGTGAAACCAGCCAAAGGGCTCACATAATCGGAGGCATAACGACTAAATGAGTCTGAAACTGGGTTGTGTACGGCCATTTCGCCAAGCGCGCGCATCACGATATAAATGGCAATACCCGCGATGACATAGGCCATCAAGACTGCGGGACCTGCGAGTTTAATAGCAGAAGCTGATCCATAGAATAGACCTGTCCCAATGGCAGAGCCTAAAGCTAAAAAACGGATGTGGCGTGTATTGAGTCCACGCTTTAAAGAAGAATTCTGTGACATCGATTACTCCAATTCTTGCGCGTATTGTATCGGAGCTACATTCAATGTTCACTTTATTTATATAAAAAATGAAAAATTTGGGCTGGACAAGACATTGATCGAAATAAACTTACAAATTTATTTAAATTAATTAAATTAACAAAAGGGAAGATTAAAAATAAATATAAGCTTGTGATTAAATATTTTAAAACAATAGACTTCTTTGGTTATTGGTTGAATTTTTTTATTTTTATCCCGTAGGTGGAAATAAAAAGCTCTTATGGAAATATTCTAATAATCACAAAACCTTATTATTTTGATCGGTTTTAAAGTGTATTAATTTAATCGGGTTTATTTGTGTTTAATTTGGCATTTTAAAAACATACTAAAACACTCTGATTAAAATAAATAAATAAGAATATCATTGCTTTATAAATAATGTTTAAAATGTGTTTATAATCTGTATTGCGTTTAATATATATATAATATTATGATGTTATCAAGATATTAAGAGGTAATAAAAATGTTGAAACAAGCTGCTGTTATTGCATTATTAGGTTTGTCTTCTTCTGTTTTTGCAGGTGATTGGCAGGTTAAAGTCGGGGCAAGTTATATTGCGCCAACCAGTGATACTCAAACTGCATTAGGCAAAGTTGAAGCGGATGATGAGTTTGCTTTTACACCATCTGTTGAATATTTCTTTGGTGACTCACCATTCTCTGCTGAATTACTTCTTGCAACACCGATTAACCATGACGTGTTATTGGATGGTAATAAGGTTGCAAGAGTAAAGCATTTACCACCAACCATCACAGCAAAATATAACTTTAAAAACGCGACACGCTTTACACCATATATTGGTGTGGGTGCAACTGCTTTCATTCCATGGGATGAATCAGGTGTAGCAGATAAAGTCAAAAATGATTACGGTTTTGCGGGACAAGTTGGCTTCACTTTCCAACCTGCTGATGCAAAAAATTGGGGTGTTTACTTCGATGTACGTTATGCAGATTTGAGCCCAGAAGTTCGTTTAGTCGACAACTTAGGTACGTTTGATTTAGATATCGACCCAGTGATTTATACACTAGGTTATAGCTATAGATTCTAAGGAAGATATAGCCTTTAAAAACTCCCTCGTGGGGAAGGGAGTTTTTAACTGATAATGCACTTAATAATAATGATATAGAGAACAACAATAATATGATCATCGGCATGATAAGCCTGACAGGAAACTGTGAGGCTTTTTTTATGGTTGTGACTGATGTTGTACAGAAAATGGCAAAAATTTACTTATTCAAATGAACATAATTGTTAAAGTTAAAATAATAAATCCAACACGAGCGTTTCAATGAAAAAATTACGAATAGTTCTGCTCAGTAGTTTATTTTGTATAAATGGTTTAAGTCTCGCCCATGCTGCAAGTTTCTCCTGCGATAAAGCCAAAACCAGTACAGAAAAAACCATTTGTCAAAACCGCAGTTTAAATGATGCCGATGTAAAAATGGCAACAACTTATAATATTGTTGTTCACGCCTTGCCAATGGGCGGACGTGATGCCGAGAAAGGTGCGCAATATCAATGGTTAAAACAGCGGGATAGCTGTCGTGCAAATGTAAGTTGTATCACACAGCGTTATACCGAGCGTCAAAAGCATCTGGATGACATCGTGCAAAATCGTATTTTAACGCAAGGTCCTTTTTAAACCAGATAAAAATCTTCACTTTTGCTATTGAAAAAGTCGTGACTCACTCCAATACATACAACATCAAAGAATTCGCTAACATGAATGGTATTTTAGGAGTGAGTGATGAGCGAACAAAAAACGTCACAGAATTATAGCTTTCAGGCAGAAGTCGCCCAACTTTTACATTTAGTGACCCATTCACTATATTCTAATCCAGAAATTTTTCTACGCGAGCTGATTTCAAATGCATCAGATGCTTGCGACAAATTGCGTTTTGAAGGGATTAATCATCCAGAATATTATGAAAATGATCCAGATTTACATGTACGCGTAACTCTGGATAAAGAGCATAAAACCATTACTATTTCAGACAATGGTATTGGTCTCAATCAGCAGGAAGCGATTGATAATCTGGGTACCATTGCCAAATCAGGCACTAAAGATTTTATGTCTAAATTAACTGGTGATCAAAAGTCAGATGCACAGTTAATCGGTCAGTTTGGTGTCGGCTTTTACTCTGGATTTATTGTTGCAGATAAAATCACCGTTGAATCGCGTCGTGCGGGGTTGTCTGCGGATGAAGGCGTACGCTGGGTGAGTGGCGGTACTGGTGAATTTGAAGTTGAGCAAATCCACAAGGATTCACGTGGCACAGATATTATTTTACATTTGCGTGATGATGCACTTGAATATTTAGAAAGTTATAAAGTTAAGCAAATTATCAATAAATATTCAGATCACATCAGTTTGCCAATTCAAATGCAAAAAGAAGTCTGGCAAGAGGATGAGGTGGCGGAAAGTGAAGAACAAGCAGCCAATGGCAAAATGGTCAAAACTGAAGAATGGGAAACCATTAACTCAGCCAGTGCGCTTTGGACACGAAATAAAAATGAAATTTCAGAAGAACAATATATCGAGTTCTATAAAAACTTGAGTCATGATTTTGATGCACCGTTGGCTTGGGCACACAATCGGGTTGAAGGTAGCACAGAATATACCCAGCTTCTTTATATTCCAGCTAAAGCACCGCATGATATTTTTACCCGTGAAGCTAAGGCAGGCATTAAGCTGTATGTGAAACGTGTCTTCATTATGGATGATGCGGATCATCTGATTCCAAATTATTTACGTTTTGTACAAGGTGTGGTCGACAGTGCCGATTTACCGCTGAATGTAAGTCGTGAGCTGTTACAGGAAAGTCGCGATGTTAAAACCATTCGTGAAGGTAATGCCCGTCGCGTATTAACCCTGCTTGATGGTCTGGCAAAATCAGAAGATGAAAAAGATCAGGAAAAATTCAAAACTTTTTACACCGAATTTGGTGCAGTTCTTAAAGAAGGTTTAGGCGAAGACTTTGGCAATCGCGAACGTATTTTAAAACTTCTACGTTATGCAACTTCAAATAACGATGATGTCAACACCTCACTGACTGATTATAAAGCACGTATGAAAGAAGGGCAAAAAGCGATTTATTACGTGACCGCAGATAGTCTCAATGCCGCTAAAAACTCTCCACAACTGGAATTATTTAAGAAAAAAGGCATTGAAGTTTTACTGATGTCTGAACGTGTCGATGAATGGGCGATGAATTTTGTACAGGAGTTTGATGGTACGCCTTTGCAGAATGTTTCAAAAGGGGCTGTCGATCTGGGTGATTTACAAGATGCAGAAGAGAAAAAAGCACTCGAACAAGCAGCGGAACAATTCAAACCCGTAGTGGAAAAACTGGGTGAATCACTCAAGGATAAAACCAAAGAAGTGCGTGTAACTACACGTCTGGTCGACTCTCCTGCGTGTTTGGTCACTTCGGAAGGTGAATTATCGCCGCAATTGATTCGTATGTTGAAACAAGCGGGTCAGGAAGTGCCTGAGATGAAGCCGATTCTTGAAATTAACCCTGAACATCCATTGGTGAAAAAACTGGAAGGTTCAGCGCAGTTTGATGATCTGGCCAATGTGATTTTTGATCAGGCGGTCATTGCTGAAGGTGGTTTACCAGAAGATCCTGCTGCTTATGTAAAACGGATCAATAGCTTATTGTTAAAATAAATCATCTGTAAAATAGCCCTGACTACGGTCAGGGTTTTTTATACCTTGTTGGTGCATGTGGGTAAAGTCAGACTTATCCACAATTTTGCTGATTTGTTCGACAAGTTAAAAATTTGCTTCTAATTGAATCGTCGTACTAAAGATATGCTGAAGTTCTTTATCGGTTGTGGTCATGTCATGATAGTAAGAAATCTGGTTATCAATAAAAATCCAGTCACGCCATAAGGGTCTCCGCCATGATAAATAAGGCCCCCATAGCTGTAATTCCCAGTCTTTTTTAGTTTGATCATACACACCGCTACTATAAATTCCATAAATTAAACGGTGATTTTTTAAAAATTGATATTGTTGGAAAGTTCGATTTGCCCAATAGTATTCTTCATCCTGACTTTTATTGAGGCTGAATTGATTGGAAAAAAGAGTATTGTCTTGTAATTTTTGATTCAGATTCAAAGTTGTCTCAGAATAATTTTTACTGGTAGAACCATAGCGAAACAACTGTTGAGTATCAATGCTGATGTCATGTCTTAACACCCATTGTTTCTTTGCTAAAAACTGGACATACACATCACTGTCTGAATTTGAACCCAGATTAATATCGTTAGAAAAAGGCAGCAAGCTGGTGATGGTACTGATACTGGCACTAATGGGATCAGGATTAGCTACTTTATTTTTTTTACTTTTAGTTTTATGCGGTTTTCCAAATTTTTTAACAGGTTGGGGTTGTTGCTGCAAAGTCCTTGCCCATAAAGAATCGTTATCAAAAACAGCCAATAATTCCTGACTCAGTTGTTCGTTGGAAAGAATGCTTTCTTGTTCTGAATTTATCTGTGCTTCTGTACATGTTAATTTTGATAAGTGCTGCCGATTTAGATGCACTGTATAAGACTGAAAAGAATAGGGTTTAAAAGTGGAATGGCTTAATACCCATACCGCATAAATACTACATAGGCTTAAAATAATCGCAAGCTGAAAATGAACGATAAGGTATCGCTTCATGAAAAAAATAATAAGAATAATGAATGTGGAATAGAATATAAAATTAATCTTAATTTTTTATTTAAGTTTCGATGAGCTTGATCAAACGCTTGCCAAAATACTACATGGCAAGCGCAAAAGGATGGCTACTTATTTAAAATAAAGCCTCTAAACGGACAAAAGTACTCACATAGTGACTGCGATCTTCACGATGATCATTAAAATAATTGAGATCGCCTTGTACATAAAACCATTCACGCCAGAGTTGTTGACGCCAAGACATAAAAGGTCCCCAGCTATTTAAGCGTAAGTCGCTATTATTGTAATAACCACCTGTATACAAGCCGTAATTAAAACGATTATTGGCAAAGAATTGATGCTGTCTAAATAAACGGTTATCCCACCACAGATCATCATCCTGATCATCAGCATAAGTTAGGCTGAATTGGTTAGAGAGAAAAGCCTCATTAGGACGCGCATGCGTTAATTCTAGATTGGTTCTTAAATAGTTTTTACTATCGATGCCATAACGATAAATTTGTTCCGCGTAAAACGAAAAATCGTTGCGTAGCGGCCACGCGCGTTTGGCTTTTAAGCGGACATAAATGTCGTCCCCAGAACGAATCCCCAGATCGGCATCAGTTTCAAACGGTAATTTTTTGGAGAAATCAGACCATCGTAGTGCCAATGAACCATTATTGTCACGGGTTTGACGAGAATCTAAGCGTTTTTTATCCCCGTTTGGATCGATATTGGTATTGGCGACATTATTATCAAACTCATCATCGAGTGAGTCATCACCAAACACGACGCTAAAACGCCGTTCGAGTGTTGGAAGTTTAATTTTTCCTCGAATACGTGGCTTAATCTCATAGCCATTATATTTATCCCAATAATTATCTAGCATGATCCTCAAGGTGGCATCGGCTGGTTTTTTGGGATCTACATCACCAAACCAATGATCGATTTTGCCAGAGGTACGGTCTGCCCAACGGCTAATATCATGCTGCTTACGATCAAACCACGTTAGATCTTGAGTTTCAGATACAGGAGGAACATTGGGCGTATCTGACTCAGGAGGTAAAATGGTCGGTGTTGAATCAATCCATGCAGGAATTAAATCTAATAGATTTTTATCTTGTGATTGATTTAATTGGTGTAATTTGACTGCATAGGCGACAGAGGTTCGTGGCGTATTGGGATCATTTGGTAAAACCAAGGGCTGATCTTGCTCGGAAGATTGATCGAAACTCACATCTTTTGTTTCTGTATTGGCGGAAAGCGAAGTTATTCCCCCCAAACACACTAAGAAATATAAAACGCGAGAACCCAAGTTAAAATAATTAGCTTTCATCATAATGGCTGTACATTGTTTATTATCTCATTTATGTGATAACTCTTGTTGATTTACGTCATAAAATCAAGTCCTAGCAACAAAACTAAGTAATTTTAAGAAGATACGTTATTTTTTTGTATATAAATAATTTGAATTTTATACAAATATCTTAATGATTAATGGATTTTGAAAATAAATTGATGATGATTACCCCTGCAATAATCAACAACATACCCAATAACGCTGGGAAGTCCAATTTTTGTTTGAGTACAATAAAATTGATGGCCGCTACCATTACAATTCCTGTACCTGCCCAAATAGCATAGCTGATGCCTACAGCTAAGGTCTTAACGACAATACTTAATAAATAACCCAAATCCTGTTTAAGCCAATGATTCCATAATTTGAATTTTTGGCTTAT
>NZ_CP078523.1:1570322-1570398 GCF_019264745.1 Acinetobacter sp. Colony158
GACTTTGTTTGAGAAACTTCCAATAAGTTGCTTCAAATTTAAGAAAGAAATCATCAATGATGCAGAATAATTCGGT
>NZ_CP078523.1:1570499-1580019 GCF_019264745.1 Acinetobacter sp. Colony158
GTTAATAAATAGAATGCACAGACATAGCAAATCACCATGATTAAGGTATAAAGTGCATGGGTAAAGCCTTTGGTATGTGGCAACGAAGATGTTGCAATGACATCAAATATAATCGCAAGGCCAAGCGCTAGATAAGCTTTAATCATGGATTACACCATTTAGAATCAATAAAGCTCAAGTGCCAAAATTTTAATTGAACCAAAAAAATTATATAGACCAAATAAAAACTCTCCACAAAGGGAGAGTCTTCAAGATATTAAGATAAGAATAAGTGATTAAAGTGATTCAAATCCTTTTTTTATTTAGGCTGAAGCATGAGTATGTTGGCAGCGACGAGAATAAATCTTACCAGCTATACCTCCAATCAACGCACCACTAAAGGTTCCAAAAACAGGAAGAATGCTGCCTGCTACCGCACCTATTACCACACCTTTTACAGTTGGAGAGAAACGTGATTTTTTTGCTGATTCCTGCTCATTTGCTGTCGAAGTGTTGGCTGTATCTAATACATTAGGATTTTGATCAGTTGCCATTTTCATTTCCTCTTATTTAGGTTGAGATATCCATGACCTGAATTGAGTCGAACGAGTCATTGAATTTATCTAAACACAAGATTCAGCCTGAATTTGTGGCAGAGCTGTTAATAAGAAATCAAGTTTAGTAACAACCTTGACAGTTTCGTTGCAAGCCACATACTTTGGGTGAAAGAACTTTTCCATAAAGTGTCTAAAGCAATTTTTTGTATTTCATCCATTCGTGAAACTTTTACAATACTCAAAAATAAATCCAGAGCAATACTGTGAAAAAATTAAAAGCACTCTCTATCGTAGCGCCCGCTTGTGAGCGAATTATCTCAGGACAGAAAAAACTGGAAATTCGTTCATGGCGACCCGAACATTTGCCGCTACGTGATTTAGTGATCGTACAAAATACGCAGTTTCTGCATAAAGACGGTGATGAACAGATCGGGACAGCGATGGCAATCATTGATATTGTTGCTGTACATGCATGGCGTAAAGATGAAATTGAAATGGCCTGTGCAAACTATTGGAAAGAAGGATATTGGGCTTGGGAAATTACCAATGTGCGTCCGCTTGTACCTGGCATTCAGTGCATGGCCAAACGTAGGATTTATGAGATTGATCTTGCTATATGAAAAAGGCTATAAAAAATCCCCCTGAATGAGGGGGATAAACTCAATGCTGTTCATCCATTGATTGGGTTGGATGAGCATGACGAGAAATTAAAATTACAGCGCAGTTGATGCATCTCATTTTAAAAGTTCTCAATCAGTGAACCTAGTCTATTTATGCAACGCAGCATTGCAAAATAAGCCTCGACGAACCCAGTTTAACACCGAGATTTATTTTTGCGGAATTTCGCAACTGTCATCATGACAACTTGCTGCCGTCGTAGCGGCGATGGATGATTGAGGCTGATCCTGCGCTTGCTGTAAAGCCTGTAGAAAAACCTCACGTGGCTGTGCGCCTGACAGAGCTAACTTTTGATCGAACACGAAAAAAGGCACACCACTAATATTGAGCTGTTCATGCGCAATTTTTTCATCATGACGGACAAAATCAGCCAACTCATCGCTATCAAGTACAAACTCGACTTCGGCATGATCCAAGCCAATTCTGGAGGCAATTTCCTCTACAACTTCACTTTCACCAATAGCAAGACCTTCCGTCATATATGCATGGAAAAATGCTTCCTCCGCTTGACTTCCTAAGCCCTTACTTTGTGCTAAATGGATGATACGATGTGCATTAAAACTATTACCAGATTTGGCTTGCTGCCATTGGAAATCGATTCCTTCACCGGCTGCCATTTCGGCAATATTACGTTCCATTTCTTGCATTTCTTCAAAACTACGACCATATTTAATCGCTAGACGCTCTGTATTTGACATATCATGTTTGGCGGGAGCATTCGGATCCAACTCAAAACTATGCCAATGAATCTCTAACTCGATACCTGCCTGCTCTGCAACGTGCTCAAGACGTTTCTTACCAATATAACAAAAGGGGCACACCACATCTGACCAGATATCTACGCGCATGATGGATACTCAATTTTATTTAATAACTTTATAATAGAGGCGAGTGGATCGCGTTTAAAGTACAAAAATTGCAATACAGCATTACATTTTGTGCAATTGAGTGATCTTTAAGAGCATGAAATTTGAGATTGAATTCAGACATCACGATAAAACATAACAACAAGCAAATAAATCAAGGAGGTGTATATGTCAGTACGCCGTTTAACCATAGGCTTTGTGCTATTAATCCTACTGGTTGGTTGTGTCTTTTGGTTTTATAAAAATTCACAATACCAACGTGATGATGTGTATAACCGAGAAATGTTCGATGTGGTCATGGCTGAAAAAATGCAGCAGCTTTATGATCAAGCACAAAACTGGGAACAGCCTATTCATCTGGATGTCCATGATAAACGGCTATATGGTGATTATAAAATCATGTCAGAGTTTTTGCTCAATTACTGGATGCAAAATGCCGAAGCGAGAAATCTGTATTTACGTGAGCTAAAAGCCGCCAAATGGGATCAGTTTCTGGATGTAGATCGACTTGATCAGGATCGTCAGCATAATTATGTGGAAACCACACAAATGCTGGCAGATGTAAAAATGATAGAAACGAATTATTTGCAGGATAATAGTGAATCTCAACAGCATTTTTTAAATCAGGCACGCAGTTTATCCATTCATCCTGAGATGAAAGCAACGCTATTGGTCAAAATTAACCAAAAACAAGATCAACGAAAAGAATATGCGTTGTTTAATCTGGAACAACAGATTTATAGCAAAGCAGAGCAAATGTTTGAGTTATTAAAAAATCATCGCTGGCAGAAACAAGACGGCAAGATCTCATTTTATGACGCTGCACAGGTTAAACAATTCAATCAGCTTTATCAGGATGTTTTGCGCATAAATGCAAAAATTGAAAAAATTAAAAGTCAAAATGCACAAACATTACAGCAGGATGTAGCTTCACCTCGCCAATAAATAAAGGCAGATCAGCTGGATCTGCCTTTGCTTGGATTTTTTGAGAAAACAAATGATTAAAACAGAATTAAACCTGACTTTGGATATAGTTTTCGATACCAACATCGTCAATCAAGTCAATTTGCGTTTCTGTCCAGTCCCAATATTCTTCTTCTTTTTCCAGAATTTCACGAACTAAATCACGAGAGACGTAATCCTGAGCCAATTCACACACTTCAATGGTTTTCTTTTCGACTTCAATGTTCTCTTTGACTTTACGTACATCACACTTTAAAACTTCTGCGGTATGTTGACCGATATAAAGTTTGCCCAGATGTTGCAGATTTGGTAGACCTTCTAAAAATAAAATACGCTCAATAATTTTATCGGCATGTTTCATCTGGCGAATTGATTCTTTATATTCACTTGAACCTAGTTTTTCGATTCCCCAGTCATTACACATACGAGAGTGTAAAAAATACTGATTAATCGCAGTGAGATGATGATAAAGCACTTGATTCAGTTGATTGATGACTTCACGATTGCCTTTCATTGCGCGGACTCCCAAAACAAATTTTGCCCCGACTAAGGTTCAAGGCCATCTTTTTCAGATCATTTTAATGAAGATTTGAGCTTCAAGCGAGTAATTTATGGAACAGCAAATGAAAATCGCAATCAAAAACAACTAAATATAAAATATAGATAAAATAAAACCCGCTTAGAGTCACAAGCGGGGAGGAGAGTATGATCTGGGGATCATGATAATATTGTTATAATTATGTTCAAAATAAATTTATCGCCATCTAGGCTGCAACTGAAATACGCGCAGCAATTTCAGCCAATTCATCACTAATAATCGTACGAGCTTCTGGTGCGCAACGACCACAGCACGTGCCTAAATCTAGTAAATCACGAATTTCTCGATAGCTTTCAGCACCGTTTGCAACAGCATCTTTAATATCTTGATCGGTAATACCGCGACATAAACACACGTACATCAGACTTATTCGCATTAATAAATGGGATAACTGATATTATTGATAATTATTATCGTTTGTCAATGAAATTCATTTGAAAATACGATTTTTAATATTGTCATTTTGAATAAAAAGCTAAGAAACAAATGGAAAATCCGAGCATGGCTCGGACTTCTTAATAACGTGATGTGCTCTATAGAATTAAAATGCTGAAAGCTGAAATCATTAAAAAACGCATAAATTATTGATGAATAATTACAATTCCGTCCATTTCAACCAAAGCACCTTTGGGTAAACTTGCGACACCCAACGCAGCGCGTGCAGGATAAGGCTGAGCAAAATACTCACCCATAATTTGATTGACGAGCTGAAAATGAGATAAATCAGTCATAAAAATATTAAGTTTCGCGATATCTGCTAGTGTTCCGCCTGCCGCTTCACAGACCGCTTTTAAATTATCAAATACGCGGCGAATTTGAGCCTCAATACCTTCAACAAGTTCCATACTATATGGGTCTAAACCAATTTGACCTGATAAATACAGTGTATTACCCACTAATATTGCTTGAGAATAAGTTCCAATCGCAGCAGGTGCATTTTCCGTATGGATCACTTGACGGGTCATTGATTTCTCCTAAATCTGATATTCTGACCATCATAATCCATGCGGCTGTTAGGCAAAAGACCGATTCATGAATTATCAGGAATTTATTCAGTCTTGTTTTTTCAAAAATGATTAGCTTGCCTGAGAGCTTTCCATAATAGCGGGTGGCAGTGCCAGACGGGAAATGCGAGGGAAGTTAAATTGCATACGCAGATCACGGATAATTTGTGCAATTTGTTTACGATTATTAACCACAATATTGACATAAGTACAGTCAGTGGTTGGATACACTTGTTCGACCCCAATGTGCGATTTACGGCATAGATAAATCAATTCGGAGACTTGCTCGTCATCCATTGCCAGCTCTACGCATAAATAGGCATTAAAACTGACATCCTCCAGATCATCTGATTGCCACTGTAAAGGCATGATATTTTCTGGATGCAAATGTTGTTCATGCAATAAATTATGACATCGAGCGCGATGCACAATCAGACCACGTCGAGACAGATGACCCTGAATTGGATCGCCTAACACTGGATTACAGCAATGTGCATATTTAACATCAATCCCTTCAGTTCCCTGAATTAATCGATCAGATTCATGCGTTTCAGCTTGCGCTGTGTCCTGCTGTACATATAAATGATTGGCGACCAGTTGCGGTAAAAGGTCACCCACTGCAATTTGTTCAAATAATGTATCTTTATTTTCAACATGACGCCATTGCAACACATCCATCCAGTCCGATTCAGATAAATCATTGATGGATCGATTAAACAGTTTTAATGCTCGATTTAAAGCTTGTTGTCCAACCAGGCGCTGTTCTTCAATATCCTGATCCCGCAAAATATTTTGCAGGGCTCGACGCGCTTTTTGCGTATTAATAAAACTGAGCCAATCTGGATTAGGTGTGGCTAACACATCGGTAATGACATCAACCACCTGACCACTGGTCAATGGCGTAGAAAGCGGACGAATTTCACCATCGACTTTAGCACCTACCGCATGGTTGCCCAAAAAGAGACTGGCGGCATAGGCAAAATCTACCACCGTTGCACCTTGAGGCAATTCATGCAAATGTCCATGTGGGGTATAGACCCAGATTTTTTCTTGATGCAGATAATCGAGTAAATCATTGAATGTGGTTTTAGCACAAGCATCATCAATCAGGGTATTTAAATTCTGCATAGACGCCTGAATGGCTGAACGGCAGGCCTGCGGTGCATTTTCACCGAGTACCACCCCGAAACGCGCCGCTTTACGCATCAATTCCGTCTGAATCGTTAAAGAAAGCGTGGTATTTTCACCTTTTAGTTTCATCAATAAAGATTGATTACCGCCTGGCAATGGGCGACGAATATGATCTTCATAATGCAACACTTCAAAGTTTTCACGGAGTGCTTCAACTAAACGATCACAGTCTGCAATACTCTGTAAGATGATTTCAAAAGCATGGCTGTGCGTAAGTTCGTGCAAATCAATTTCATTTTTGACAAAGTGGCGCAGTAATTCAATATTATTATTTTTCTTTTTAATTCGACCATTGATTTGATAAGCAAGGAGTAAATCTGCTAAATGCTTTTCCCATTGGGTCTGATATTCACAGCGTTTGGGTTTACTTTCGAGTAAAGCGGTCTGAACATTATTGTACATATCCAGATCAAGATTTTGATAACACAATAGTTCAAGGTTATCCGCCATTTCATTCATGCCGACAATACGCGCCATCGGAACGAAAATATCCAGCGTTTCCTGCGCGATACGAGCGCGTTTATCTGGACGCAAGGCATCTAGCGTGGTCATATTATGGTAGCGATCTGCAAGCTTAATAATAATGACACGCGGGTCTTGCAAGGTCGCTTGTAAAATTTTACGGAAAGAAGCCGCTTTATTAAATTGCTTATCACTGGAATGGGTCAGTTTGGTTACACCATCCACCAAATCTGAAACAGTCCGTCCAAAACGCTCTGCCACATCATCTTTGGTATATTCTGTATCCTCAATGACATCGTGCAATAACGCAGCCATCAAGGTTTCTGCATCCAGACGCATATGCGCCAAAATACAACACACCGCGATAGGATGCAGCACATAAGGCTCACCACTTTTACGGGTGATTCCTGAGTGTGCCAGATCGGCAAAATCACAGGCAGCAAGCACACGCTCGACATCCTCAGCTTTTAAATAGGCATCGATAATAAGTTTGAGCTGTTGCTTGGCTTGGCTGACCTCTTCGCCTGGCATAGAGCACCTTTATTTACAGTGAATAATGAGAATCTATCTATCTCTTAATGAAATGCATATCGCAAATTTTGTCAATTCGTTCACACAAATATTCGCGGGTAAATTTCAATTGGGGAGATCGGCAGAATCAATCGAATCTTACAGTTGTATCAAATCTTTTATGTAGATGCATCATTTTTGAGAGGCGAGATGCATTTTTTTCACCAATTTTAGGATGCAAGTGTTTTATTTTTGAGCAAAAGGGATGGGTTGAATAAAAGAATAAAGAAAAAATGATGACAAATAGATGAATCTGAAAAATAAATTGTAAGGTTGAATGGCAAATCTTTTAATTTTTTTTGGGCATAAAAAAAGAGTGCAATAATGCACCCTTTTTTATATTGAAACGCTTATTGGAAAGAAAAACCTTCCAAATTTAAGCTGTTTGCAGACAACGCTAAATCAAGGCTAGACGTTTGATAGTCTTGATCGCGTTGTTTTAAAATATCTTTGGTCACGTGACCTGCTGCAATTTCACGTAATGCAACGACAGTTGGTTTGTCATTATCCCATTCTACAGTAGGTTCAATGCCCTGACGAGCAAGCTGACGCGCGCGTTTGCTTGCCACTAGTACAAGCTCAAAGCGGTTGTCTACATGGTCTAAACAATCTTCAACGGTTACGCGTGCCATATAAGTTCTCGGGTGATGAATACAACTAGACTGCAAAGTATAAAATGTATTGAGCGCAGACTCAAGTCTATTCGCTATTTGGCGTGATGAGTTGTTCGATCAACGACTGATGACGATAGACCTGTTGGGCAAGTGTCAAACGGTTCGCAGTAATAATCGACTCTAAATCATGTAAAGCTTTATTAAAGTCATCATTGATAATGACATAATCAAAATTGACATATTGTTGCATGTCTTCAACGGCGCAGCCTAAACGATGCTCAATGACTTCAACTGAATCTGTGCCGCGGTTAGATAAACGTTGACGTAAATCAAATTGGCTTGGGGGAAGAATAAAAATTTGTCGGGAATCAGGAAAAAGTCGACGAACTTGTTGTGCACCCTGCCAGTCAATTTCAAGTAAAACATCATGACCTTTTGCAAGTTGCTGTTCTACAGTGGCTTGCGAAGTCCCATAATAGTTACCAAAAACCTCAGCATATTCAATAAAACCGTTCTGTTCGACATGGCTTAGAAAAGCATCTTTTGTGGTAAAATGATAATGTACACCGTCGAGTTCGCCTGATCGCTGTCCACGGGTGGTATGTGAAACAGAGACGTGTAAATTGGTTACACGTTCCAGTAGGGCTTTGACTAAAGATGTTTTGCCCGTTCCTGAAGCAGCAGAAACGACAAACAATAAACCCGACATGATATTTTTCCTGATATGATAAAATATCTTCGCTATTGTAGTGTACCGAAGGCTTAAACTAAAGAGTTGTAGGGAAAGTTTAGGCGCTTATCTTTCTTAAAAATTTAAAATATTGTCTATTTTATTCATCTGTTGAGGATCATATGCAAATCGTATTGGCAAATCCACGAGGTTTTTGTGCTGGTGTAGACCGTGCGATTGCGATCGTCAATCGCGCTCTGGAATGTTTCAGCCCCCCGATTTATGTGCGCCACGAAGTGGTTCATAATAAATTTGTGGTGGATGACTTACGTCAGCGTGGTGCAATTTTTGTTGATGAACTGGATCAGGTTCCAGATGATTCGATTGTGATTTTTAGCGCGCATGGCGTTTCTAAAGCAGTTCAGCTTGAAGCAGAACAACGCGGCTTAAAAGTTTTTGATGCCACTTGTCCATTGGTAACCAAAGTTCATATTGAAGTGACCAAGTATGCCCGTGAAGGAACAGAAGCGATTTTGATTGGTCATGAAGGTCATCCAGAAGTCGAAGGCACCATGGGACAATATGATAAAAAAAGTGGCGGAGATATTTATCTGGTTGAAGATGAGCAGGACGTTGCTGAGCTAGCGGTGAGACATCCTGAGAAGTTGGCTTTCGTAACTCAAACCACGTTGTCGATTGATGATACGGCTAAAGTCATTGATGCTTTGCGTTCACGCTTCCCTCATATTCAGGGACCACGTAAAGATGACATTTGTTATGCTACGCAAAACCGTCAGGACGCGGTGCGTGATTTAGCTGTGCAGTGTGATGTTGTGCTTGTGGTCGGTTCTCCAAATTCGTCCAACTCCAATCGACTTCGTGAACTGGCAGAGCGTATGGGAAAATCGGCATATTTAGTCGATAATGCTGATCAGCTTGAACAGGCTTGGTTTAAAAAGACGGATAAAATTGGCGTTACGGCAGGTGCTTCTGCGCCTGAAATTTTAATTAAACAAGTGATCCAGCGGTTACAGGATTGGGGTGCAGATGCCCCCAAAGAGTTAGATGGGCGTGAGGAAAATATTACCTTTAGCTTGCCGAAAGAGTTAAGAATACAAGTGACACAGGCTTAATTTTAAACAAAAAGGTTTTTTGAGAACGGATGAGTGTTACTCATCCGTTTTTTTATGCCCTTAATCTTGATTGTATTGGTTCTGTAAAAAAAACCGATAATCTAAAATAATAAAGAAGGCGGTCATAATAAACAGGGGTAAACAATGCGTAGAAGTTTAGGATTTACGCTCATTGAGTTAATGGTCACTATTGCTGTGTTGGCGGTGATTGCGATGATAGCTGCGCCTTCTTTTG
>NZ_CP078523.1:1587767-1600161 GCF_019264745.1 Acinetobacter sp. Colony158
ATCAAAAATCACGTAGAATATCGCCCTCTATGAAAGGGGTTTGAAGTGTGATCGGTGGTCGATTACAGGGATAATCCGTAAGAATTATAAGGCTTTTATCATGGTTGTTATTCGTTTAGCGCGCGGTGGTGCAAAAAAACGTCCATTCTATCAAATCGTTGTGACTGATAGCCGCAATGCACGTGATGGTCGTTTCATCGAACGTATTGGTTTCTTTAACCCGACTGCTCAAGGTCAAGCGGAAAAACTTCGTTTAGATGCAGACCGTTTTGCTCACTGGGTTTCTCAAGGTGCTCAACCGTCTGAACGTGTTGCTTCTTTAGCTGCTCAAGCTAAAAAAGCGGCAACTGCTGCTTAATTAGTAGTAGATCATCCATGACACCAGTATTGAATGTTCCCGAAGATCGTATTCAGATTGGACAGTTGCGTTCAGCCTATGGTTTAAATGGATGGCTCTGGGTGTATTCTAATACAGAGCCCATGAGCAATATGTTTGACTATCTGCCTTGGTACATCGAGACCAAAGCAGGTTGGCAAACGATAGATGTAAAGCGTTGGAAACCGCATGGCAAAGGTCTGGTGGTGAGCTTAAAAGGTGTGAGTGATCGCACTACTGCTGACAGTCTGATCGGCGCTAATATCTGGATTGCCAAATCACAATTACCAAAAGCAGATGTAGATGAGTATTACTGGTCTGATCTCAAAGGTCTTACGGTGTTAGGACTGAATGATGATGAGCAGGAAGTCAATCTCGGACAGATTCATGAGCTTTTTGAAACAGGTGCCAATGATGTCATGGTGGTTCGCGCCACGGCTGACAGTATTGATGCTGAAGAACGCATGATTCCATGGCATAAAGATGTGGTACAACGTGTGGATCTTGAAGCAAATCGTATTTACGTCAATTGGGGCGTAGATTACTAAATTGCACATAAGTGGTTTAGTGCGAACGCAGTAGGAAAATAGAGGAGTCTGCGATGTTTTTTGCAGTCATTACACTGTTTCCTGAAATGTTCGACGCGATTACTGCCTACGGGATTAGTGGTCGTGCAGCCAAGCGTGACATGATACAGGTAACTTGTATCAATCCACGTGATTTTGCACAGGGTAACTACAAACGAGTGGATGAACGTCCATTTGGTGGTGGCCCAGGTATGGTGATGATGGCTGAGCCTTTGGCGCAAGCGATTGACCATGCCAAACAGCTTGCGAGCCAAGCAGGATATGTTCACGTCCCTGTGGTATATATGTCACCACAAGGTCAAACCTTAAATGAACCCGCAGTACAACAGTTTATTGAATATGATGGCTTAATTGTACTTTGTGGCCGTTATGAAGGTGTCGATGAGCGTTTAATCCAGCGCTATGTTGATCAGGAATGGTCAATTGGGGATTACGTTTTGTCAGGTGGTGAACTGCCCGCGATGGTGCTTTTGGATAGTATTATTCGGCGTCTGCCCGATGTCATGTCCGATGAGCAATCGCATATACAGGATTCTTTTGTGGATGGTTTACTTGACTGCCCACAATATACCAAGCCTGACCATTTTGAAGGGTTGGATGTGCCTGAGGTACTTAAATCAGGACATCACGCCAATATTGAAAAATGGCGGTTTTTGCAGCGTTATCAACGTACACTTGAACGTCGACCTGAGTTGGTTGAACAAGTGATATTGACCAAGCAGCAAAAAAAATGGCTCAACGATTTAGATGAATCATGAAGATGAAACATCTTTTATAGGCTCTTTATTTTTATACGTTCAGTATGAATGATAAAGGGAAAGTTAAACGGGTTGATATGCGCTTTAGCCTCTGTCCCCAGCGGTGTAAGAGACCTCTTCTCTCCCGCACATATTGGAGATTCCACAATGAGTGGTAAACATCCTTTAGTTCAAGCAATTGAAAATTCACAGTTAAAATCAGACATTCCTGCTTTTGCTCCAGGTGACACAGTCATCGTTCAAGTTAAAGTAAAAGAGGGTGATCGTGAGCGTCTTCAAGCATTTGAAGGTGTTGTGATTGCGAAGAAAAACCGTGGCCTAAACTCTGCGTTCACTGTTCGTAAAATTTCTAGCGGTGTTGGTGTTGAGCGTGTTTTCCAAACTCACTCACCAGTTGTTGCTAAAATTGAAGTGAAACGTCGTGGTGATGTTCGCCGTGCGAAACTTTACTATCTTCGTGAATTGTCTGGTAAAGCTGCACGTATTCGTGAAAAATTGCCAGCACGTAAACAAGGTTAATTTTAACCTCGTTTTCAAGCAAAAAAATGCGCCGATAAGGCGCATTTTTTATATGCGTTTTATAGACCTTGTAATTTAAGTCGGTTCGCATGCTGACGATAAAGCGCCACAGGGTCTGCTGAGAACACGCTGCGTAAGCCGAGTACCTGATTCACCTCATCAAAATGATTATGGAAATAGTCATCTCGAATGGTTTTGCCAAGTCGGCTACTACATTGGCTCACTAGGCCATCGTTCTTCTGACCACTAAACGCCACATAACCCATAGAGGTTAATAAAGTATCAGGATCTAAAGGATTAGTGGTTTGTGCTGCACCTGTCCATGAGTAAAACGCTATGCCATTGGCATTTGCAGGTCCATCCTGACAGGCTTTTGTGGGTAAACCCAATGGAAACTTGGCATTAAACTCTGCTGCTCCCTGAGCCGATAAGCTATGAATCGATGCTTTAAAATCACTGGGTAAATTAGAACGAAGTTGCGCGTAGCTAATAATCGGTGAAACCAAAGCATCTACAGCTGCTGCCAATGCAGTATTGAGTAATGGTAGATTCTGAATCAGATCGGCAACAGGAGAGCCAAAATTGACACCTGCTACACTGGTAACAGATGAAACCAAATCTGGTCTAACCCCAGCAACATAACGCGCAGTTGGGCCACCATGACTATGTCCAATCAGATTGACCTTGTTTTTGCCAGTGATTGCCACAACTTCTTCGACTTGTTGTAACAATTGTTCGCCACGTACTTCAGTCGACTCAAGCGGGGATACCTGCGTAGCATAGGCAGTTGCACCATTTTTGGCTAAATCGGGTAATACCTGATACCAGTAATCGAGCCCAAACTCTGCTGAACCCAAACGGTTAAATCCAAACATACCGTGTACAAAAACTAATGGATATTTGGTTTTGGCATAGTCTGAAATGACATTTTTTGTTTCTGCACTTTGTAATCCTTCCGCAGCGAAACTACTCTGGATTGCAAGACAACTGATCAGTCCTGTTATGAATATTCTTGATCGCATTTGATCTTTATCCTCTTTTTGTTTTCGTTTTATGCTGGTGATCCTCTCCAGCAAATCCCTAAAAAAATGATCCTCCTGTGATTGATTATGCTGTTACTGAGCAAATGGTAGTGTTCCACCTTGGTCATGAACAGATTCAAATGTTTGTAATCGAAGCTGTTCTTGCGGGTTGCTAAATGTTTGCTGGCGTAATTGATCAATCGCCTGTTGTTTGGCGGTATCAGACATCCCGCTATTTAAAATAGTATCGCGATTATTCAGATATTGATTCACACGACTTTTCCAGACATCGCGATTTTGATCAAGGCTTTCTAAGCGTTGAGTGGCTTCAGCCCCCACTAGATTCAAACGCATTTGTCGTAATTCACTCGCTGAACCATGACGATCTTGAATGGCTTGAGTCAAATGCCGCAATTCTTCTAATTTGGTGGTTTGTTGTAGATTTTCTTGCCAATCTTGAGGAAGTTGATCGAACAGGGCTTTTAAGCGTTTAGCTTTTTCACTTTCAGATAGATTCTTGTCATCCAATATTGCCATACGGTTTAAAGTGTATTCATGATAAGTATCCTCGCTGCCAAATAATCCTAAAATTTCATTCACAGAAAAAAATTGTTGGCGTAGATTTTTAATATTGCTGAAAATGGCACGATAATAAGCAGGATCATCTTGTTTTAAATTCGGTGGGCTAATTTCGCCAAGCTGCTGTCGATACTTTAAATAACGACTCCAGAGATCCAGAATTTGTGATAAAGCGGGTTCTTGATAATTTTGCTGTAAATACTTTCTAAAATCCTCATCAATTTGAGCAATGCTTTTTTCACCATATTGAGTAATAAAATATTCAAAACAATCTTTAGTTTGTTCATTCACGATTAAACTATTTTGTTGATCCAACTTAAGCTGGCAGTTAATTTGGGTATCTGCCTGACTTGGGCTATTCAATCTCGATGAAGCTAAATTTGATACAGGGGATGGAGCAACTAAAGTCGTCTGTGTGAGAGTATTTTGCTTTGAATTATCATGACTAGATATCGAACCATTGGCAGACTGGGGCTTAAGCCAAAATACTAAACCGATCACCAAAAGAACAATAAAACCAATGGCGATCCAAACTTTATGATTGCGAAATCCTTGCATCTAGAGATCCATCCCTATTTCATTTTTTGTTTTAGTAGATTTAAAGAATCCATGCATAAAAATATCACACTAAACATAAAATACTGTAAAAATGGATAAGTGGATTTGATAACATGGCGGCAGCATTGACTGCCTTGCACTGGACATACATGACGGCTAAATCTGAAAAAATTCCTCGTCGCCACCTCAGTGGTGTTTTTCTGTTGAATAAGCCTTTAGGGCTAAGTTCAAATGCCGCATTGCAAAAAGTTCGCTGGTTATTTCGGGCGCAAAAAGCAGGTCATACGGGAGCGCTTGATCCCTTGGCAACGGGTCTATTGCCTATTTGTCTGGGAGAGGCAACCAAGTTTTCACATTATTTATTAGACTCAACCAAACGTTATCAAACTGTAGTTAAGCTTGGACAAACCACTTCGACAGGCGATGTAGAAGGGGAGATTCTTCAGACCAGAAATATCCCTGCTTTGACCCGTGAAAGTATTGAACAAGTACTGGATCAGTTTCGTGGAGATATTCAGCAAATCCCTCCGATGTACTCTGCCTTAAAACGTGATGGACGTCCTTTATATGAATTAGCCAGACAAGGCATTGAGGTGGAGCGAGCCGCTCGTCCTGTAACAATCTATGATTTAAAACTGATTGATTTCGATGCAGAAAGTTTAACCTTGGATGTGACTTGTTCTAAAGGAACTTATATTCGGGTATTAGGTGAGGATATTGGTGAGGCGCTCGGTTGTGGTGGTCATCTCACCCATTTGCATCGAATCCAGACGGGACATTTTCAACTCATCCCTGAATATAGCATTGAATATTTAGAACAACTGAATGAAACACAGCGCGATATGTTATTATTGCCGGCCTACGCACCCGTCGAATATTTACCGAAAGTTCAAATTCCTGAAGGCCGTCACAAATATTTTTGTAATGGTCAGGAAAGTAATATCGAACACCCACCTGCGCCTGAAGTTCTAGTATTTGATCAAGATCATTGTTTGGGTCTGGCTGAAATTACCGATAAAAAAAGATTGGTGCCGAAGCGTCTTTTAAATTTATAGGCATAGTTCCCCATGGAAATCGAAGTCATACTCAGCTTAATCTTTTTTGCGTTTTGTGCAGGTGCAATTGATGCGGCAGTGGGTGGTGGTGGCTTGATTCAGATTCCTGCTCTGATGAGTACCTTTCCGCAAATGTCACCTGCCACCGTGATTGGAACCAATAAGCTCTCTTCAGTTTTCGGCACAGCTTCTGCGGCCTATACCTTTGTGCGCAAGGTTAAATTACAGTGGAAATTACTGGCGGTGATTGCCGTATGTGCCTTGATCAGTTCTTTTCTAGGGGCAGCTTGTTTGTCCTTGATTCCTCAGTCGGTGTTACGTCCATTTGTCTTTGTGATGTTGATCGTGATTGCGGTCTACACCTTAGTCAAAAAGAATTTTGGGCAAGTTCACGTTGCATTAAGTATCACGCCTAGAGTACTTATGCTTGCTGCAATTGGGAGCTTGCTGATTGGATTTTATGACGGAATTTTTGGTCCAGGCACTGGTAGTTTTTTTATTTTTTTCTTTATCCGCTTTTTGAATGTTGATTTCTTACATGCTTCAGCATTATCAAAAATTGGCAACTTCATGACCAATATTGCGGCTTTGAGTTTTCTTGCCCCAACGGGTCATGTGATTTTTCAGATTGGTCTTATGATGGCGGTTGCCAATGTGATTGGTTCTATAGTCGGTGTACGTGTTGCGCTGAAATATGGCAGTGGCTTTGTACGAATTATTTTTTTGATTTTGGTTTCGATTTTGATCTGTCGCATTGGTTATCAAATGTTTGTAACAGGATAGTCGATCAAACAACGTTCTGAAACAGATTTTGACATCAATGAACTTTTTTTCATGGATTGAAAAAGTAAACTAAAGGTAGCCAATTGGCTGCCTTTTTCTTATTTAGCCACATGATAATAGCCAGAATAGGGATGATAAATAGATGAATATTTTTGAAGCATTACGGGAAAGTCATGATAATCAACGTGCTATTTCTGAACAATTAATACAGACGCATGGACACACGGAACAACGTGAACAATTGTTTCAGGCCTTAAAAAATGAACTGTGGGCGCATTCTGTTGCAGAAGACCGCTATCTTTATATTCCGTTAATGTTTAATGATATTGGTTTGGATATTAGCCGTCATGCCTTATCAGAACATCATGAAATGGATGAGCTTGTTGAACAGCTTGAAGACACTGATATGAGCAGTCCAAGTTGGTTGGCGATTGCTAAACAGTTAAGTGACGTGGTACATCACCATCTAAAAGAAGAAGAACATAAATTCTTCCAGCAGGCTGGTAAAATTCTGGATGATAAACAAAAAGAAAAACTGGGTCAGCAATATTTAAAAGAATACGCCAAATATAAGAAGCATGAACTTGTCTGATATTAAATGCTCAATTCTTTAGCGTATTTTAAAGTCGAGTTACGAGTTACGAGTTACGAGTTACGAGTTACGTAGTAGAGTGATCAATGTCTTGACGCGATGCGCGTAGCGTAACTCCAATTGAGGCAAGCATAATAAAACCGAGGGCAATCCATTGTAATAACGTAATGTTTTCATGCAATAAGATTAAACCTGCGAGTGCGGCCAAAGCAGGAGAAAGGCTTGATAATGTGCCGTAGCTGAGTTTAGTCAGTCTTTTTAGGGCAAATAAATCTAGTGCATACGGAATAGCGGTGGCGAGAATGGCAATCAACAATGCCTTTGGCCAAAACTCAGAATCGAGAAGATGTTCAGGTTGATGAACTAAACCAATGGGCAATAACACCATCGCTGAAAGACTAATGGCAATGGTCAAGGCATGCATCCCGATATTTTGGCGTACCACTTTATGTCCAAAGTAGATATAAAATGCCCAGCATAAACCTGCCCCAAGTGCAAACGCTGCACCAGTTAAGGAGAAGTTTGCCTGAGCCGCTTGTTGCCACGGTACCATCAGGGCAATCCCTAAGATGGCACAGATAACCCAGATATAATCGCGGCGTTGCTGAATCGAAATTAAGGCGAGTCCTAGTGGGCCAATAAACTCTAATCCAACCGCAATTCCTTGAGGCAATTTGCCAAGAGACATATAAAACAACACATTCATGAGACCTAAAGCGCCACTATAACCGAGTAAGTCACGCCATTTTAAAGTCGAAAGCTTGCTTAAGATTTTCCAAGATCGAAACATGAAAAAGACTAAAACTGAAGCAAAGCAGAGCCTTAAAATGGTCACACTTAAGGGATCTAATACCGCAATCAATTGCTTGGCAAAAGATGCGCTAATTTGATAACACATCATTGACAACATCATGGCTAGGACAGCAATCAATGGAGTATTAGGCATGGTGAGGACTCAAAAGATATAAATAACTGAAACGATAAATCTTGTATGCAATAACATCTATTATAAGAAACTGAGATGAGTCTTTCATGGCGCTACATGGTCTGCACGTTTAGCGCGTTGCGTTGTCACTGTGCAACCCACTGAAGCGGTAATAATCGTTGCTAAAGCGAGCCATTGACTCCATATTAATTTTTCGCCCAAAAAGATGAAACCAGAAAATGCAGCAACCGCAGGTTCCATGCTCATGAGTGTACCAAAGCTTAGAGCAGTGAGTCGTCTCAATGCCAGCATTTCCAGTGAAAAAGGCAAGGCACTGGCTAAGATTGCAAGTGCAATAAAATAAAAAATATCGGGGAGTTCAAAGACGTGCGCCATAGAGCCTGTTAGAAATGCAATCGGAATTAATAGCAATGCACCAATTGTCATGCCTAGAAATACCGTGTGATTGCCTGAAATGCCTGAAGGCTTCTGACCTGCAATAATATACAATGCCCAACAAGCACCTGCCGCTAAGGCATAAGCTATTCCAATCAGATCCAGATGATGGCTGGCCTGATGAAATGGAAACAGTAAGAGTAAGCCTACAATGGCACAGCACACCCAGATCAAATCGTATTTTTGTCTAGCATAGTAAAGAGCAATACTTAGTGGCCCAACAAATTCAAATGCCACTGCGATGCCCAAAGGTAAACGTTGCAGCGATAAATAAAATAATGCATTCATTCCCGCCAGCGCCAGACCATAACTGATAATTGCTTTCCAGCGAACCTTTTGCCATTCAATTTTCCATGCCTGAAAAATCACCGCTAAAATCAGCGCGCCAAAACACAGTCGCATCGCAGAAACCGTTAGAACGGGGTAACTCTGAAATAAGACTTTGGCGAGAGAGCCGCTACTTTGCACACAAATCATCGCCACAAGCAGAAAAATTAAAGCTTGTAACTGCGACTTCGGACTAGATAAAGACATTTTGAACAAACGGTATATTTTAAAGCATGATAATTCATGTTGAGATAAAAAAGCCACAGACATTGCTGTGGCTTTTTAGCAAAAATTTTATTAGAACAAGATACGAACGCGAATCGTACCTTCGACTTCGCTCAACATATCCAGAGCTTCCTGAGATGCAGATGCATCAACATCCATGACCAGATAGCCAATATCACCTTTGGTCATTAAACTTTGACCAGAAATGTTAATACCTTGATCTGCAAATAGATTATTGATTTTAGACAATACGCCTGGAATATTCTTGTGAATATGCAACAGACGATGTTTACCTTCAGTCAATGGCAATGCGATTTCTGGGAAATTCACCGCAGAAAGCGTCATACCTTTATCAGAATACGCGACAAACTTTTCAGCCACTTCAAGACCAATATTGGCCTGCGCTTCCATAGTTGAACCGCCCACATGTGGGGTGAGGATCACGTTTGGAATGTTACGTAATGGAGAAATAAATTCTTCACCATTGGCTTTAGGTTCTTTCGGGAATACATCGACCGCTGCACCTGCAAGATGACCAGATTTCAATGCATCTGCCAAGTCTTCAATTACCACACAGGTACCACGTGCCGCATTCAAGAAGATTGAACCTTCTTTCATTTTAGCAAACTGTTCTTTTTTGAAGAAGTTGCGTGTAGACGGTACATCTGGAACGTGTAAAGTCACCACATCAGCCGTTGCAAGTAATTCATCCAGTGAACCTACTTGACGTGCATTACCTAATGGGAGTTTGGTCACGGCATCAAAATAGATCACTTTCATACCGAGACTTTCTGCCAATACAGAAAGCTGAGAACCAATCGAACCGTAACCGACAATACCTAAAGTCTTACCACGTGTTTCAAAAGAACCAACCGCAGATTTATTCCATCCACCTGCATGGGTATCTGTTGATTTCTCTGGCACACGACGCAACAATAAAATTGTTTCAGCAAGAACCAGTTCAGCAACGGAGCGCGTATTTGAATACGGTGCGTTGAAAACTGGGATACCACGTGACATCGCGGCTTTTAAATCAACCTGATTGGTTCCGATACAAAAACAGCCGACCGCGATCAATTTATTCGCAGCTTCAAATACTTCTTCAGTGAGTTGAGTACGCGAACGAATCCCAATAAAGTGCGCATCTTTGACGGCTTCTTTCAGAGCGTCGCCTTCCAGCGCAGTTTTATGATAATCGATGTTGGTATAACCCGCTGCATTGAGAGTATCGATGGCGTTTTGGTGAACACCTTCTAACAACAAGAAACGAATTTTATCTTTAGGTAGTGATAGATGTTGGCTCATTACGGCTCCGCTACAAAGGCCAAATTTAGTCGCGAAATTATATCACAAGTCCTGCCAGTTGTTTATGCGTTATCACGCAACGATATGGAATCATGAGCTGAATAAATTTCAATTTATTGACAATCTGATTCAAGTTGTGGTTGGCAGATTAAAAAATTGAATACTTCTAAATAAGCTATTCAACACATTTTGTAGTGACTGTATGTTTAAGCGATGCTTTATCCAGCGCCTGCTTACATGTAAAATAAGATGAATATTTGGTAAAACACCAAACGCTTTTAGAAATTTGTGAGTCATGCTGAAACTTGTGTATGTGATTGCAGTACAATTTTCAAATTTCTTAAACCCACCTGTTTATTTCTTGCTAGGCCTGTAAACGATGAATGCTCCAGTCGCTTTAACACCTGAGTTACTTACCCAATTAACTGCGATCGTCGGTGAAAACCGAATTAAAACCGATGCGGATAGTCTTGAAAATTGGGGACGCGATCATACCAAGCATTTTGATCCAAACCCATCAGTCATCGTTTTTCCATCAAGTACTGAGCAGGTTCAAGCGATCGTCAAACTTGCCAATCAATTTCATGTGGCGATTACACCATCAGGTGGTCGCACAGGTTTATCGGCAGGTGCAGTTGCGACCAATGGTGAAATTGTCATCAGTATGGACAAGATGAACCAGATTCTGGAATTCTTCCCAGCAGATCGTATGGTACGTGTGCAAGCAGGGGTGGTGACTGAGCAATTGCAGAATTACGCTGAAGAACAAGGCATGTATTATCCTGTTGATTTTGCATCTGCTGGTTCGAGCCAGATTGGTGGCAATATTGGTACCAATGCGGGCGGGATTAAAGTTATCAAATACGGCATGACCCGTAACTGGGTACTGGGTCTGACCGTGGTGACAGGTAAAGGTGACATTTTACGTTTAAATAAAGGCATGATTAAAAATGCCACAGGTTATGCCTTGCAACATTTATTTATTGGTGGGGAAGGCACATTAGGTTTAGTCACTGAAGCTGAAATTAAACTGGAACGTCAACCACAAAATCTACAGGTGTTGGTGCTAGGTGTGCCTGATTTTGATGCAGTGATGCCTGTATTACATGCATTCCAAAAGGAAATTGACCTGACGGCTTTTGAGTTCTTTGGTGAACTGGCGATGCAAAAAGTGTTGGATCGTGGTCATGTCCAACGTCCTTTTGAAACGCAATGTCCATTTTACGTGTTACTTGAATTTGAAGCGCCGTATGAGCCGATTATGGATAAAGCCATGCAGATTTTTGAACATTGTATGGAACAGGGTTGGGTGCTTGATGGGGTGATGAGCCAAAGTCTGGATCAAGTTGAAAGCTTGTGGCGTTTACGTGAAGACATTTCTGAGTCGATTGCGCCGTTTATTCCGTATAAAAATGACATTTCAGTTTTGATCACGCATGTGCCTGCATTTATTAAAGAAATTGATGACATTGTGCAGGACAATTATCCAGACTTTGAAATCTGTTGGTTTGGTCATATCGGTGATGGGAATTTACATTTAAATATTTTAAAACCTGAGAATTTAAGCAAGGATGAGTTCTTTGCTAAATGTCAGGTGGTGAATAAATATGTATTCGATACCGTGAAAAAATATGATGGTTCAATTTCGGCTGAACATGGCGTAGGGATGACCAAAAAACCGTATTTGGAATATTCGCGTTCACCTGAAGAAATTGGTTATATGAAAGCCTTGAAACTGGCATTTGATCCGAACGGTATTATGAATCCGGGTAAATTGTTTGATTTATAAAACGACAAACTGTAGAAGCTACATAGTTTCTACAGTGTAATTGAGATTGGCGTAGCATCATAAAGCTACGCCTTTTGTTTTTTAGATGTGTGAAAAAGATGTTACGTTTAATTGCGATTTCTGGATTATGTTTGGGGCTGATGACGGGTTGTGCCACAACGACCAAGTTGATGTCATTTGGCAGTGGCGAAAGTCCGATGCAGCAAGTGCTTAAAGCACAACCTGAAATTAGTAAAGAACATCAAAATACCTCGATTCAGCAAGTGTTTAATCAAGTTGAATCTCCTACTGTTTCCAGAATTACAGTCATTCAAACGGGTTTAATGGATGATTCGGTGTCTGCGATTAAAACTGAATATTTATTTAAGTTGGATGATAAAAAGTGGCAGTTGCAAAATAAACAGCAAAGTTATCAATGTGCCAGAGGCAAGAATACTCGAGGTTTTCAGAGCAAGTTATGTTCTTAGTGTTTTAGGCTTTATTGCTTGAATAAATAAGAAATTTTAGGTAAAAGCATATCGGAAGATATGCTTTTTTT
>NZ_CP078523.1:1600984-1602675 GCF_019264745.1 Acinetobacter sp. Colony158
TTCCAAAATACGCACTTTCACTTCCACCACATGATCTTTGATCAATTCAAAATGTCGCTGCATATGTGCAGTTTGCATATGCGTTTCAAGATGTGCGGTGCTTTGCCATTTTTCCAGCATCACAATTAAGTTTTGATCTTGGGTTTGCATTTCAAGTGTAGGTAAGTGATCAATCAAAGTCTCGTAATCATAACAACCATCTTCTGCCAACACCGTAGGGGTGATTTTTTGAAAGGCGTCTAATACCGCTTGACGCTGTTCAATACCTGCGTGCGTACGAATTTCGGCAATAATCGTCAACATTGTATTTTCCTTATTCATATTCAACTGTAAAAACTTGATCTAAATGGGCTTGGTAAGCGTCGAGATAGCTCGGCACGTCTGGCATCTTAATCACATCATTGACGATAAAAGTGGGAAGTGAGTCCATTCCCAAAAATTGGTTTGCCTTATGAAAAGGTAAATACACGCCATCTACACCGACGCCGTGAAAAAACTGATCAGGATCGGTAAATGCTTCGATTGGGGCATTCCATGTTAACGACAGCATGTATTTTTTGCCCTGAATTAAACCACCTGAACCATATTTTTTAGTGACATCGGAACGACTACGTCCATCGCTGGCATACAGTACACCATGACCAATGGTGAATACGTCATCGATATATTTTTTCATCGTCCACGGCGCGCCCATCCACCAACCTGGCATTTGATAAATCACCACATCTGACCAGACATATTTATCTATCTCAGCTTGAATATCATAGTCACTGTCCGTCCGCGTTACTTTGACGTCATGACCTAACTGGATTAAATGACGTTGCGCAAAATCGGTTAAGGTATCATTCAATTGTCCATTGGAATGTGCAAATGCTTTAGCACCGTTGATGATTAAGATATGACTCACGAGAGAACCTGATTTTTAAAATTCATGATAGTCAATATAGAGTGTTTATTGATTCTAAAAAATGCATGAATCTGCAAAATATTATTGCTTAAAAATCAATAATTGTTTATAGGAAGTTGCATGCTGTTTATTTTTTAACTCAAACTGTGGATAACTTCGCGTTTACTCACAGTCACAACATGCATAATTTGTGGTTAAATTTTAAAAAWAATTGAAAGAAATAACAATCTTGCGCTTTATTTAACATTTTAATATCGACGCTGAAAATAAAAAATGCTATGTTTGCGCCAGATTTTTCTATAAATCTTGGTCATGTCATTTGACCTCAATCTCACGTTGTTATTTTCTCCTCAAAATTCAGACACTTTGTGAATACAGTGTTTTATTGCTGAATAGTCAGCATATCAAAAATTCAATTCTCTAAAACTCAATGTTTGTCATTGGGCTGGCGCATATTGATTAGAAAATAATGTTCAGCTTGCAAACAGACATCTTGAATAAGTAGATCACAATGCAAAATATGCACACGACAACATTAAATCGTCAGACCTTAATGTTTCCGCTGGCTTTGGTTCTGTTTGAACTTGCGGTTTATATTGGCAATGATTTAATTCAGCCAGCGATGCTGGCCATTACACAGGATTTTGGTGTCAGTTCGACATGGGCGCCTTCTTCGATGTCTTTTTATTTATTGGGCGGTGCAAGTGTGGCTTGGTTACTCGGTCCACTTTCAGATCGTCTAGGCCGAAAAAAGGTTTTATTAACGGGTGTGTTATTTTTCGGC
>NZ_CP078523.1:1602728-1607140 GCF_019264745.1 Acinetobacter sp. Colony158
GCGCTTCTTACAAGGGATCGGATTGACAGTGATTGCTGCGGTCGGTTATGCCGCGATTCAGGAAACTTTTGCCGAACGTGATGCCATTAAAGTTATGGCGTTAATGGCCAATATTTCCTTACTTGCACCATTACTTGGGCCTGTTTTAGGTGCTTTTCTGATTGATTATGTGTCATGGCACTGGGGCTTCGTTGCAATCGCTTTGTTGGCATTGATCAGTTGGTTTGGATTAAAAGCCAAAATGCCAAGTCAGCAGCAAAGTGTGACGCGGCAGCCATTCATTTATTTGTTTGATGATTTTAAAAAAATCTATAGCGATAAAAAGTTTTTAGGTCTTACTCTGGCATTGCCTTTGGTAAGTTTGCCTTTAATGCTATGGATTGCATTGTCCCCTGTGATGTTGGTGGAAGAACTCAAGTTTAGTAGTGTGCAATATGGCTTAGCACAGTTCCCCGTTTTTATCGGGCTGATTTTGGGCAATATTGTGCTGATTAAGATTATGGATCGTTATCCTTTGGGAACCACGATTCTCACAGGCTTACCTATAATGCTATTAGGCACTGTTATCTTAGTGATCGGGGCAATCTGGCAACACTATCTGGTGCCATGTTTATTAATCGGCATGACCTTGATTAGTTTTGGCGAAGGCATTAGTTTTTCGGTGATGTATCGCTTTGCTTTGATGTCATCTGAAATTAGTAAAGGTACAGTTGCAGCAGCAGTGTCGATGTTACTGATGTTAAGCTTCTTTGGAATTATTGAACTGGTGCGCGAACTCTATGTCCATTTTCATATTATGGCATTTAGTCTCGCCTCTTTTGTTTTGATTGCGATTTGGTTTTTAAAACCCAAGCAAGTTTTGCTTAAACTGATGCAGCAACGTAGGCAGGAAGGGCAGTTTTAAGCAAAGAGCGAATCTACGGGTTCGCTCTTTTTATCGCGAAATTATTTTTTTCTAAGCAACTTAGTTTTGGTTTGATTGTTTTAATTTATGATCAAATACAAAAGGGCCAAACGGTAAAATCGATGCGATCAAACCTAAAATAAACATATGAATCGACCATTTCATCCGTTGGCATACCATCAATAAAACGACGATAAATAAAATAAACAGTAAACCATGCCCCATACCCACATATTTGACCCACAGTGGATTATCCCAAATATATTTCATTGGCATGGCAATAAATAGGAGCAATAAAAAAGACCAACCTTCTAAAAATCCAACAATGCGTAAAGTTTTGACGTTCATCATTCGCTCAAAAAATATAAACAAAGACCGAGTGTAGCCTAGATCGGTTGAAAGCTGAACAACAACAGAGTCTATTTAATTTCCATTGATAATAGTTTGTTTTGCAGCATCAGTAATTCAGGCAAGGTTTCGAGCAATAAACTCATTTGTTTTAAAATTAACATGAAGTAATCCGATGTCGAGTTTTGTTCAGAAAGTTGTCGAATTTCCAATAACTTTTGCTCAATATCTTGCGCAGGAAGTGGTTTTTGTTCGAGTAACGTCTGTTGTAGTGTATCGGTACACCATTTTAATAAGTCCATGACTTGCTGATCATTAATCTTTTGACGATGGCTTCCGAGCGCAGATATATAACTAAGCTGACTATGGCTATACACCAGATAGCGAAAAGCAGAATGAATTAACGCCTGATTCGGTTGCGGTTCCGCGCTCAGGCTGGAAATCATACTGGAAAGTTCAGTTTGTGCATTATGTGCCAAACGCCTTGCGGTACGATATTCAACACTATTGGTACAGCCAAACTGATATTGGTTCAGCACAGCATTTAGGTAATTGATACTTGCTTGACTGGTTTTTTTAATGTTGTTGGAAATATTACGAAAGTTCCAGTCTGGCCAGATAAAGCTCACGGCAAACCATGCAATGCCACAGCCAATGAGGGTATCCAAAATACGTGGCGCAATAATGCTATAACCAAAGCCTTTAAGGTTAAAAATCAGCAACACCATTAAGGTTGCCATTGAAGTCGCAAGCGCATATTTCTTTTGACGGAGATAGAAAAAATATACGCCACAAATCACGGTGATGATCAATTGACCTTCGACACTTGGCACAAAATAAAGAATTGGCAGACCTAAAATGACTCCGAGTAAAGTACCTAATGTTCGTAGTTTTAAACGACTTTTGGTCGCGAAATAAGTCACCTGACACACAAATAAACTGGTCAGAACAATCCAGTAACCATTTTGCGCAAAGGGTAAAAGTGATACCAGTGAACCTGCGGCAAAGACAAAGGCGATGCGTGTTGCATGGCGAAATAGCGCAGATTTTGGAGTAAGATGCTGTTTGAATTTAAGCCATAAATCTTTGATGCCGTGAATATCATCATCCAATAAGTTTAGATTATCGACATGCTGTTCAAAACGATAGGCATAGGTAAATTGCACATCCTGTAAATGACTGAGTTGGTCATGTAAATCTTTTAAGTTTTTAACGATTAATTTTAGATTTTTGACTTCAGTATTATATGGATGATCCTGTATCCAGTCCTGTAGTGAAAGTTCCAGATTTTCTAAAGCATGTGTGGGATCATGAATTGGCGTAAATGCTTCATTTCGCAAAATACATTCAGATAATTGCTGGCAGGAAAGCGCCAAAAGCCGAATATTCTTCTGAAAGCGAAAGATCAGATCACTGCGGCTAAAATTGTGTGGGATCTGTTCATAATGTAAATAATTGGCACTCACTTTCTCGTGAATATCTTGCGCGACAAAATATAAATGCAGCCAGTAGATGCTGTTTTTATTAACCCGTGAGGCTTTCAATCGAGTCAGTAATGAGGCTTTTGTGGTATTAAGATATTGAACCACTTGCGCATTTTCGTTTGAGAGTTCAAATAATAGTGGCTCAACATTGTCTTTGTTATCAGGGTCAAAGAGTCGGGCTTTGGTCATCAACACATCAGACAAATGGCTAAAGACTTGCGAAAGATTATCCTGAACAGGCAGCGTTGGTTTAATCAGAAAAAAGACAATTGAGGTTATGCCGTACCAAATCACGCCGTACACAAAATAGACGGGTTGTTGATACCAGTGCTGATATTCACCTAAACCAAATAAACTGTAGATTGAAATTAAAATGGTACCAAACGAAATGGTAGCGTAGCGCTGACCAAGTGAACCTAATAAAATTAAAAAACCACTCGAAAGTGATAAATATACAATCAGTAGAAATTTATAAGGTACTAAAAACTCTAAAATACTGCTGACCGCAAAAAACAATACAGCCACATAAAATAAATTTCGAAGTCGAATGCTTAAGCGATCATCAAAGTCGGTCAATGCTGTCGCAATCGCACCGAGTGTAACTGGAACGATCAACTCATCATGTCCAAGCCAACGCAAGCCAAGCGTTGTTCCTGTCAGAACAATAAAAATTTGAAAGCAATAAACCAGTGTCGCATTAAAATTATAATGTTTGAAGAAACGGGTGAGGCCATTCATGAATTGGGAGGATTTCATTGATATTTTTATTGAGGTTGGGCTTTTTTTAAAAGCCTGTCAATCCTGATTCAACAAAAAGGAAGCGAATGATTCGCTTCCTTTGCAAAAATGATTTACGACCTTAATAACCCACGGTAAAACGTTGCTGGATATGATTGTTTTGTTCAAGCTCATCAGCTAGCGCCACCGCAAAATCTTCAGCCGAGATTTTACTGCCTTCTTCGCCGATCAAAAGCTCATCTTTACCCAATCGAAATTCACCTGTACGTTTACCCGGACCAAATTCAGCAGAAGGCGAAATAAACGTCCAGTCAAGATCATCGATTTCTTTGAGTTTATCGAGAAATATTGCGGCTGCTTCGGCTTCAGGTTTATAAGCATCAGGAAAATCAGGCGTATCCAAAACACGAATATTTTGATGAGGCACATGTAAACTTCCCGCACCACCAACGATCAAATAACGTTTTACTTTGGAGTCACGTACCGCTTCAATCAATGCATGAGCATCTAAGCCCTGAAAACGAACGGCACTAATCACCGCATCTTGCCCTTTTAATGCATCTACTAAAGCCTCATGATCATTTAAATCGACATTAACTGCCATCACACGTTCCGTGTCTGCAACTTTATGTGTGTCTCGCGCAATGGCTTTGACATAGTGACCACGTGAAACCAGTTCTTCCAAAATACGTGAACCTGCCATACCTGTTGCACCAATTAAAGCAATTTTCATTGTTCGCCTCTTTATTTTTTGTCAAAAATTTAACTTAAGTTTGAATTACAGTGACTGCTATCATGCCTATCTGGCATGTAAGTTGCGTTCGTTTTATGTCCATACCCTGTAACAGTTTGGGTATAAGTGTTGGAGTATCAATAAGAAATTTAAGCTTGGTGGTAATTTTGATAAGGACAGATAGGTGAGGTTATAGAAAGCTATA
>NZ_CP078523.1:1608580-1609807 GCF_019264745.1 Acinetobacter sp. Colony158
TAAAATATTCAATCACTAAACTTTAGGATCATCCAGATCATCATAAATCATGGTGGTTTTCGGCATTGGTTCAGGTTCAATATTTTCATGTAACCATTCACGCCAGATCGCAAGCAAAATTGCCAAAATCACAGGGCCGATAAATAATCCGACCAATCCAAAACTGGCTAAACCGCCCAATACGCCAAACATAATGAGTAAAAACGGAATCTTAGTTGCGCCTGAAATCACCAAAGGACGAATCACATTATCAGAAGTACTGACGATACAAACACCCCATAGCATCACACCAATCGCACCCATCATATGATCTTGAGAAAACAACCAAAGTGCGACAGAGGTATATGCCACAGGCGTTCCAAAAGGAATCAAGGCCAATAAAAAGGTAACAATGGTCAAAACCATTGGATTTGGGACACCTGCTATAAAATAACTGAGTCCTGCTAAAATTGCCTGAGCCACTGCTGTTAAACCAACACCGTAAACAACTGCGCGAGTGGTTTCAGAAATGGTGTCCAGATAATGATGAACACGTGGCCCGATGACCATTTCCATGGCTTTACTGACCTGACTTAAAATGATCGGCCCATCACGGTAAAAGAAATAGAGTGATAAAAGCGCAAAACCCAATTTAACCAGATTTCGGCTAATTTCACTTAATACAAAACGGCCATAGCCCATATGACCCTGAATCCACGCGGCTACATTTTGGGTAATACTATTAGGATCATTATTGATGTCATTGAGGATCCGTGAAACTTCCTTTCCAATAATCGGCAGCTCACGAATAAAATCTGGAACATCTAAATGACCTGAAAAAATTTGTTTTTGTAGTTCAAAAAAGAGATTGCGGCCTTCGTGTTGCAGCATAAATACGCCAAAAGTCAGCGGTACACCAATCACCAAAATAATCAGTAAAATCATGACTGAGGCATTCAGATTTGGGCGATGCACTCCACACAAACGCTGTACCCACAGATAAATTGGCCAAGTCATATACGCAATAATCGCCGCCCAAACCACAGGAACAATAAAATATTTCAGGATATTAAATCCTAAAAAAAGCAGGATAATCAGTAATCCGAACAGTAAAGCTCGTTGTAGGGTTGGCGCGTATTGTTGCACTGAACTCTCTATCTGTTAAATATTGGGCAAATTATCTTAACTGAAAACAAATAATCAGAAAATAAATCTTGAGTTGCATTGCGTTGTTAAAATGAACGCAAA
>NZ_CP078523.1:1609840-1614858 GCF_019264745.1 Acinetobacter sp. Colony158
CTTAAAACCATTCAGCAGGATCTTCAATTAAAGTATCGAGCAGCGGTTGCCATTGCGTCTGTAATAATAAAAAATTCTTTTGAGATCGATCAAAAATACTCAAACCCTGCATGGCCAATTGACCATAAGCACTTCGTTCAGAAATCGCAGCTACAGGTTGTTGTTCGATTTTTTCAAAAAACTGCTGAATATCTTTACTACTTGAAGTATTGGCTTTCATACGATTGGCTACTAAATGAATTCCGACCTTGCCTTTGCGAATTCGTTTAATATCCTGTAAATGTTTTAAAAAACGCTTGGTACTGTCAATATCAAAAAAAGAAGGTTGAAGCGGCGTGACAATCGCATGAGCTTCACTAATCAGTTGTTCAGCCTGTTCACCAGATAAGGCACCTGGCGCATCAATAATCAGATAATCGATATTTTTAGGCGCATCTCCAATGGATTTTTCATGACGCCAGTCCAAACTCTGAATCATTGCTGCGGTTTTTGGTCGCTGTTTGAGCCATTGCAGCGCTGATTTTTGATTATCTGCATCGGCTAGCGCAACTTTATATCCTTTTTGCGCCAGTGCCGAAGCCAGTGTAATTGCTGTAATGGTTTTACCGCATCCGCCTTTTTGATTTGCTATAAGTATCGTTTTCATGCCCGAGATATATTCTTGATTTACTGGATTAGATTAGCATCTTTTTAGCATTGAAAGGTTACACATGACAAAAGTCTTCAGCTTATTTAAAGTGTTTAAACGTTAAAATATTTAGACCTTAAAGTATGAACCAAATTTAGAGTAGGTAAATTCATGTCCATCTGGATGGCAATGTTAATAGGAGCATGTATTGGTGTCATCATCACCACCTTGATTCTTTCAAATACACGAAACGGACGTATTCGGGCAGAATATGAACAATATATTAGCGAACTAGAACTTGAACATCAGCAGGCTTTGGCGCAGGCACAAAAGCGTAGTGTAAATACCAGTCGTGCAGTCTTAAAAGGAAAAATGGCGGAACAGCTTGCTCCGATTATGCCAGAATTTCGTTATTTGCCGAGTGATGCCAAATTTCTAGGTGATCCTGTGGATTATGTGGTATTTGATGGTTATACCGACTTTCGTGATGGTGAAGGTCGAGCTGAAGATATCGAAGTGATTCTGATGGATATTAAAAGTGGAGGCGCACGACTCACTAAAGGTCAGCAAGCGATTGCGCAAGCGGTGCAAGAAGGTCGAGTCCGTTTCGAAACACTTAGAATTGATTTTGACGATTAGGCGGATCAATAATTTCTCTGCGATCTAATGCTATTTATTCTGGTCTATTTGCATCTGAAGATGAGAATTCGGCGTGTCTTTTCGCCACAAAAAGAGACTAAATCTGTCTTTATTGTTACCCAATTTTGCAATTTTTTATTAAATTTAAGCCTATGATAAAAAGATCAAAATGAATATTGTGATGTTTTAGTGGAGGAGTTGATATGCTCAAGCAGATAGGTATCGGATTGATTGTGGCATTGAGTATTGGGCAGGTGAGTGCCTCGACTTCCAGTGACTACAACATTGCGCGAGGTTTGGCTCCTGCGGTTAAAGGACAATCGGTGTCGGTGTTAAAACCTTTTAATGGTGATTTTCGTATTTTGGGTTATAAACAATATCGTAATGATGAGCAGGCAAAATTCTCTCCGATCGATTTTGCTGTCAGTTATGGTTTATTTGCACATCCCGAAATTGCCTCACAAATTAAAATTAATCAGTACGATCGCTATCTAAACTGGAGTATGCAAACACTTCCTGTGCCGCCAGATCAGGCCATGAAACTGGTGTCGAATATGCATATTATTCCTGCTAACCCAGATATTGCTAAACAGATTACCCAAGTCAAACGTGGTGATTTGGTTCGTCTAAAAGGTGAACTGGTTGAAGTCAAGGATAATAATCTGGTGTGGACATCATCACTTGCTCCCGGCGGTGTGGGTGATGGAGCCTGTGAAGTATTTCGAGTGCATTCGATTCAATGGATTGAGCGTCAAAAAATTTAATCACCTGCCCAAACCTTAAAAAATGATTTGCAGCGACACAGTTCTTTTGAATAATGTCGCTGCTTTTATTTCTATATGGTTTCTATGCTGGCTTTTGTTGGTCTTTCCAATGTTTTAATTGTTCTTGGGCATGTAAATAATCACTCAGATCTTGCACATTGATTGCGGCTTTTTTCTGGTTCTGAGCATTGGCAGAACTGGTTTGTTCATTGATTAACTTACCCTGATTTTCCCAGTATTGATATAACAATCCCTGAATATACCGTCCTTGTGCTGTTTTTAAATCTAAATCTTTTAGCATGGTCAGTGCCGACTGAATATGATCAAGTTTACGGTTACGTTCAAATTCAGGGGTTAAGCTTCCATCCTGTTGCATCTTTGCCAGTTCATTATCCATATCATCCGTCATTGCAGTGAATTTTTCATCAAACTCATCTAACAACGCTATGTCATGAGTATCTTGTTCTGTCGCAGGAAACTCTTTGATCGGTGGCGTTTTTAACTGATCTACATTTGCTTGATGCTCATGGGTCTGTTGTTCAGTTGATGGTGCTGTTTTGCTTTGATCATTTTTATTACATGCACTGAGTAGCAATGTACTGCCTAAAACCAAAGCCAATATCTGCAAGGGCTTATTGTTTTGGATGCTCATGATGTTTTCCTTATTGAGTTTGGATCAGCATTAGATTTTTTTAAAGTGGTAAGCGTAGGTGATATAAGGGAATTCAATTTCATCCTGTGGTTGTTTACCCGTGAATTCATAGACGACTTGTTCAAATTGTTGTTTCAGTTCGAGCTGTTGTTTTTCAGTCATCGCAGCAATAAAACTGGTGGACAGCAAGCGTTGACTCACCACTTGCTCCACGGTCCCTTTTTGAACTTGAGAATAAACTTTGACACTTTCGAGTCGAAATAAAAATTGATGCTCAAATACTTTTTTCCAGTCGCCACTGTGATAACGAGGGGTATCCTGTTCTAACGGTTGCAATATATCTGCCAGTGCTTTGACCCAGTTGACTTCAATATCACGTTGATTCCAGATTAACCCCAAATGCCCATCAATTTTGAGGAGTTGATAGATTTCATTGAGGGTTTCGATATTGGCAAACCAATGAAATGACTGCGCACATAGCACCGCATCGACGCTTTGAGGGGGTAATGGAATTTCAGTGCTATAGGCGTCGAGTGCTTTAATTTCAGGGTGTGCAAGGCTTAACTGTTCACGCATAGCCTGAACGGGTTCAACCGCAATAATATCTGAGGTCACTTGCTCAAGATAAGGGATGAATTTACCTGTACCAGCCCCTAAATCTACGATACACGAGCTTTGATCTAATTGTAACTCCTGCTTTAGCCAGTTCACAATTTCATTTGGATAATCAGGTCGAACCTGTTGGTAGAGTTCGGCAGCCTGACTAAATCCTTGCTGTGCAGCATGATGAATCGGTTTCATAAGCGTTGACCCAAAATAGTTWTTTTTTAATGCAAATAATCTCTTGCTATTATGAACCCCGCATCTATACGACGCGTTTAGAAAATAGCATTTTTCATACAATTCGATGAGTTTTATAACATTTTTACATGTGGATATAGCAGAGCTGTACGGTTTTACATGTTAAAACTTTAATACAATGCATACCTAAAAGAGTGAAAAAATGACTCAGCAGATTAAAATTCCTTCTTTAAAACTTCATGATGGACATCAGATTCCTGCACTTGGCTTTGGTACCTATACCTTAAAAGGTAAAGCAGGAGTTGACGTCATGTTGCGTGCCTTAAATAACGGTTATCGTCTGTTGGATTCGGCGTTTAACTACGAAAATGAAGGCGCTGTGGGTGAAGCATTTCGGCAATCTGGATTAGAGCGTAAAGATGTCTTTATAAGCTCTAAGTTACCAGGCCGTCGTCATCCATATAAGCAGGCAATGGAAACCATTGAAGAATCTTTATATCGTATGCAACTGGATTATCTGGATCTCTATCTGATTCACTGGCCAAATCCCAAACAGGGATTATACGTTGAGGCATGGCAAGCGCTGATTGAGGCACAAAAGCAGGGTCTGATCAAATCCATTGGCGTCAGTAATTTTTTGCCTGAGCATATTGATACATTGCAGCGTGAAACAGGCGTATTGCCTGTGATCAATCAGGTCGAGCTACATCCCTATTTTAATCAGTCAGCGCAGCATCAATATGATCAATCCAAACAGATTTTGACGATGGCGTGGAGTCCTTTAGGGCGGGGCAGTGAGGTCATTAAAAATGACGTATTGCAGCAGATTGCTCAAGAGCTGAATTATTCGATGCAGCAAGTGATTTTAAGATGGCAGCATCAACTGGGTGTAATTTCGATCCCTAAGGCCAGTAGCGATAAAAACCAATTGGCGAATCAGGAAATTTTTAACTTTAGCCTGAGTGATGAGCAGATGCAGCAGATCAACCAATTGACCCGCGCAGATGGTCGTTTAGCCAATCAAAACCCTGCTGTATATGAGGAATTTTAAAGGTTGGTGATCGGATTCAGATCATATCTTCTTGATGGAAATGTGAATACAAGTGCGATAATGAAATTGATAATCATTATCTTTTGATGTTATATTGAAATGACTTTTCCTATATGAGGGTGTGATCATGAATCAGGCACAGCCTTATTTGATTGTGAATATGCAATTGGCTCAAATTCAAAAATTATCTCCAACCATGACCCGATTTACCTTTCAAGGAGATCAACTGGATCAGGTGCTCAGTTATGCACCTGATCAGCGGGTAAAGTTATTTTTCCCCATTATAGACAATCCTGAACAAACACAATGGATTGAAAACCATACTGAATGGTATCAGCACTATCGACAGTTGCCTGAACAGGTTCGCCCACCTATGCGTACTTATACCATTCGACATTTACGACAAAAACAGAAACAAGTGGATATCGATTTTGCCATGCATGGCGCGACTGGGCCTGCATCTTCGTGGGCGGAACAGGCAAA
>NZ_CP078523.1:1614916-1642675 GCF_019264745.1 Acinetobacter sp. Colony158
GGTTTTGAATGGCAGCCTCCACAACATGCGAGCCAGATTTTACTCATGGCAGATGAAACTGCACTTCCTGCGGTGTCTGGAATTATCGATCAACTTATTCAGCAAAATACACAGGCACAGGTCAATGTGTGTATTGAAATGCCGTCTGAATTAGATCGGATCGCATTCACGCCACATCCGAATATAAAAGTACAATGGTTTCATCGTGTTCAGGGACAGTCGGCTGGACATCATTTGATTGAAACGGTTCAGCAATTATTTAAACCAACACAGCAGCAACAAGTTGAATTAGAAGATATTAATGTCGATGAGCAAATATTGTGGCTGACTAAAAATGAACAGCAAGCACAGCAAACTTTTTATGCATGGGTTGCGGCTGAGTCTGCGGCTGTTTTGGCGATACGCCGTTTTTTAATTCAGAATTGCGGCATTGATAAAAACTGCCTGAATTTTATGGGCTATTGGCGTAAAGGCAAAGTGTTTGATTGAATTCGGTTGAGGCTTAATATTTCAACAGTATTGATGATCATTTTTAGACATTTTAGGCTTAAGGTATGATGACTAATTGCCTTGAATGCAAAATAAAATTGCTGAAATAATATGCAATCTGAATGAGTTGTGGATAACTTTTTAAATTTTGATGATAACTTTTTTGACGTATATGTATATAGGAAGTTTCAACAAGATTGCAACATTGTGGTAGCTTTTGCCCTGTTTTCTTATCTCAGTCTTTATAAAATAACAAGTTCCGCGTTGTTCTGTAGAGCATGGCGTTTGGAACTGAGCCAGTCATTATTTTTGGTAGCCTAATGGACAAGCAAATTATTTTTGAAGACGAACATATACGGGTTATTTTTCTAAAAGGAACATCTAGCGAACTGGTGATTTCATTTGGAGATTTAATTAGTCGTGCCAAAGGTTTGACCATTAATGCTGAAAAATCCTTAATTAAATATGATTACAACGTCTTGGGTATTATGCCCAAGCTCAAATCATGGTTTCCGCAAGCGTCCATGCAACAGATGATGGAAAGTGTACAGCCCATACTGAACCAATTTGAACATATTGTGGGATATGGTGGTTCGATGGGAGGCTATGCTGCGATTAAATATTCTAAATTGCTGAAAATGAATCGCGTGATTGCTTTTGTTCCCCAATTTAGTATTGATCCTCAACAAGTTGAAGATCGCCGTTACGCAGAGTTTTTTGATGTCAATTTAAATCGCGATATGCAAATTCAAGCGACCGATCTCTTAGCTCAGGCTGAATATATCGTAGTCTATGATCCTTACTATAAAGAAGATCGTGAACATTATTTAAAAATCAAAAAAGTGATTCCAAATTTACTGACCTTAAAACTTCCCTTTACTGGACATGAAGCACTTGCAGTGTTGGCAAGTTCTAGTTTGCTCAATGATTTTATTCGTCACTCATACGATCAAGGCTATTTTTACCAGCAAATGCGCACTGTAAAGAAAAATAGCAAGTTTTATTATCGTACCGTCATTGCAAATTTGATGTCGCGACACAGTGCCGCACTGGGGCGAATTTTGAGAAATAATGAGCTTCATCTGGATGATCAATATTTTGATGCCAACTTAAAACAACTGATTACCCGTGTCATGTTAAGTCGACGTCAGGTCACAGAACAGGATTTACAAAAACTAGGCATCAAGGTTAATTTGCCGATGTCACAGCAAGAAGCCAATGATCAATTACAGGATAATTTTGGACATCATTTAGTATTTAATCTGATCAGCCATAAGCTCGAAAGCTATTTGGCAGATGCTGTGCAACTCAATAATAAATACCTGATTGGTATTCATGCCAAAAGTAGTGGGATTGTTAAAATTGTAATCAATGCCGAACGTTATATTGTGGCGATGAATGATCGACGAGTCATGAAATTGTTTAAGGACGAAGATGCATTGACAACCGATATGAGTCCGATCCTCATTAAAAAATATGATGATTATTTTGTGTTGAGTTATAAGCAGTTAAGTCTTAATAGCGATGAACATGGAATATGTACTTTCACTGAAAATTCTATTCAGGATACAGAAAAGTTTAAAACGATTTAAGAACATATTTAAAGCCAATGTCCCGATAGGAAAAGGGGATGACTAGTATTCACCTAGGTCATCCCCTTTTCATGTTTTGTGTTATTCCATCCTACAATAATCTTGCGCTTACCGATTTAGTTTGTCGCAGAATTTTGTGGCGCCGTTGGCTGTCTTTCAATCCCAGCTTGACCCTGAACGCCTAAATTGTGGGTAGACGCATTGGTGGCAACACCCGCATTAGCGTTGACTGAACCTACTTTTACCCCTGCATTTGTATTTGCGCTTATGCCACTATTTGCAGTGTTCTTGCTTGCATTCCAACGAGATTCAGCTTTGGCTTTTTCCTCAGCAGTGAATTTTTCCGTTTTATTTACGGCTTTCTTGGTTCCACGTTTGGTATCCTGCCAAGCTTGTTGGCTTTTATCACCTACTTTCTCTGCGGCATTGACGGTTTTATCTTTAGCACTCACTGCAACATCATGAGTTTTATGCGCCACATGGCTTCCCGCATCAATTGTGGCATCAGTTGCTTTAACTGCTGTTGAATGAACCGCATGTGCGGTATTGCTGACGCCCTGTGTTACCCCGTGGCCAATGCGACTAAGCATGCCATCTGATTCGACTTGAGCATTTGCACCAACATTGACAGAAGCATTGCCAGCAAAGATGCTTGCCGAAGCTAAAATACTTGCAGTTAAAATCGCGGTTTTCATCATTTTCATTTTTCTTTCCTTTTGTGAATCCACTCAGCCTGATGATTGAGTGATCGACGTTGCTATCATAAGTAACAATTTTTGATTTGTGTGACTTAGTTCAAAAAATTACAAGCAGTTAACTGCGTGAATAAAGTTGAGGAGAAATTATGGAGACAGAAGAATCAATGAATTTGACTCAAAGTTAAAATTTTCAAGCTGAGGAAAAATCCGCTGCATCCCTTGCCATTTCAGCTTCATCATAAGTTTTGTATCTGGCGCGAACAAGATAGAATTTTCGTGATAAGTTTTTTATTTTAAATAGCCAATTTACACAAGAGTACATGATGAGTTTAGCTGCTGCATTTTTGGATTATGGTTCTCTGGACATGAATGATCTGGATTTTAGCTCTTTACGGGCTTGTTTTAATGAGCTTCAGTTATATGAAAGTACTGCGCCTGAACAGGTGATCGAGCGACTGAGCCATGTTGAAGTGGCCATTAGCAATAAAGTTGTTATAGATGCCGAGACCATTCAACAGCTTCCACAGTTAAAATTGATCCTCATTTCTGCCACAGGGACCAATAATGTCGACCTGAAAGCGGCCAAAGCACAAGGGATCGTGGTGTGTAATTGTCAAGGCTATGGCACGGCATCCGTTGCCCAGCATACTCTGACGCTGATGTTGGCATTGGCTACTTCACTGATTCGTTATGATCGTGCGGTTACACAAGGGCGTTGGCAGCAATCTTCACAATTCTGCTTTTTGGATTATCCAATACTAGAACTTTCTGGAAAGACCTTAGGCATTATGGGTTATGGCGAGTTGGGACAGGAAGTTGCTCGTTTGGCTCAAGCCTTTGGCATGCAGATTTTAATTGCCAATTTACCCAACCGACCAAAGCATGAAAATGGTTTAGAACTGAATGAATTGTTACCGCAAGTGGATTTTTTAAGCTTACATTGTCCATTAACGCCCGAGACTCAAAATTTGATTAATGCCAATGCATTCGAGCTGATGAAAAGTTCAGCCTTTTTAATCAATTGTGCGCGGGGTGGCATTGTACATGAAGCCGATTTGGTTGATACCTTAAAGCAAGGAAAGATCGCGGGTGCAGCCACCGATGTGCTGACTGTTGAGCCACCTAGAGAGGGTAATGTGCTACTGGATGCCAATCTTCCGAATTTAATTATTACCCCACACTCTGCATGGGGCAGTGTGCAATCCAGACAACGTATGGTGGAGCAATTGGCTGAAAATGCGCAAGGATTTATTTCTGGTCAAATGATTCGTCAGGTGAATGCTTGAGGCTTAGGTCTTCAAAAGATTTAAGGATTCGCACTTTCTGGAAGTGGCGCAGCCGATGTTACTGGATTGGTCGTAGATGGGCTGACTGAACTTGCAGGAGCAGCAATTGCCACTCTAGCAGTCGCTGGTTCTGCTGAGGACTGACTTAAGCTGCCTTGTTCAATCGGAACAGTACCGCCATTGGTACCGACCACAGCATCTTTGGTTTGTTGCCATTTTTGTTCAGTGTAGGTCTTTGCCTCATTGGCCTTTTGCTGTGCCACTTGTGACTGTTCAGAGCCATAAGCTTTGCTTTCCTGCCATTTTTCACTGATCTTAGCGGAAGACTTATCTGCGCCGCGCTGAATCGAATTTCCTAAACGACTAATGCTTTGCCCAGTTTTATAGGTCAGTACTCGAAAGATATTGGGATTATCCCCATAAGGCATGGTTTTGGGTTGATCTGATGTAGATGTCACGCTTTCATTTGCATTTGCTGCAATAGGTAAAAAAGTAACCAAACTGAGCGTTGCAGCATAAAGGGCATGCTTAAGCATTTTTAGCCATCCTTTTTCTTGATTCTAGAATGTGGGTTATCTTAGCGCATGAACTGAATTTAAGAATAAAAAAGATCAAACTGATACAGCTTGCTACAAGCGATATACAGTGAAGGAGATAAATATAATGAAATAGTTTGCCCCTAATTTGCATTAAGGGCAGAACAGTAAGTCTTATTCACAAGCTGCGACGTTTTCTTTTTTGAAATTGTCACGTAGTGAAAGGAAGTTGGCTTGAACCTGTTTGTCGTATAGATCAAAAGATTTGGCTGAACTGGTGCCATCTTTAGCCACGATCACCGTTCCCGCAGAGATTAAGGTATTGCCTTTAAATACCCAGTTCTCACGCGCACGACCTGCATCCATAATACCTGTAAATTCAATGTTGCAATGATCACCCAGCTTGATCAATTTTGCCTTATTATTTTGAGTATCAGGAAAGGCTTTAATATTGCTGACTTCTTCAATCACACCTACAGTGGTTTCTGGAACAGGAGGAGTCGTTGAACAGGCTGTAAGGGTTAAACAAGTAGCAGTTGCTAAAAAAAGAGTTTTAAGTTTCATCATTCAAGTGCTTACATGTGTTGTTATTGGCTATCAGTATAACCATATTTGTTCATTCAGCGAGAGTAGTGAATGAAAAAATTAAGCTATTTTTTTATTTGAAAATTCTGTTTTTAATAGCGCAATAAATGCATCTCTGGCTTTATGATGTTGAACATTTTGATGCCAGAAAAATTGATTTTGAATTGAGGAAAAATGCGCAAAATCAAAACCGCGAATACTGCTGAGACCTCGATATTGTTCATACAAACTTTTAGGAACTAAAGAAACGCCAGAACCCGCACTGACGCAACCAATAATGGTGGCGTAACTTGCAATACCTGTTATGGGTAAGGATAAGCGTTTTAATTTAAGCCATGCTTCCAGTGCTGCACGATAAGGACAACCTTCAGTCCACATAAAAATTTCTTTATCGATCAAATCTTCCTGACAACGAATTTCGCCCATGGATGTTGGCGCAATCAGTACCATATTTTCATGATAAATTTCAAGTTGATGGAGCAATGGGAAATTTATCTGTCCCGCGACAATGGCACCATCCAGTTTATGTTGAGCGACATCCTGTAAAAGTTGTTTCCATGTTCCTGTCTTAATTTGAACGGAAACATCGGGATACAGTTGATGATACTGAGCCAATAAACGCGGCAGGCGAGTCGTGGCTGAAGATTCAATTGCACCAATTCTTAATGGCCCAGATGGAGCTGCATCAGGATGAATACTACGCTTGGCTTCATCGCATAACGCCAAAAATTTTTGACTATATTCCAGAAAAATCTCACCAGAAGCAGTGAGTTTAAGGGTTTTTCCTTCACGTAGAAATAAGGGTGCTTTTAGTTCTGCTTCTAGCTGTTTTATGCGGATCGTAATATTAGACGGAACACAATGCAATTTGGCCGCAGCTTGAACCATACTGCCGCATTCCACGATGCTTTGAAACATTTTAAGTTGTTGGATATCCATATTTTATACTTGAATAAAAATGAATGATAAGCTCAATATAAGTTAATTTTACTTAATCATCTATCGCTTTATGATGCAACAAAGACCTTATCTGGTAATCTTCGATGCATCACTTCGCCATTTCATTTTTAAACCATCGCCAACTCAAACTTTATTTCTCTATTGCTTTGGTGGTGATCTGTTGGGGCTATTCGCCTGTAGGGGTGCATAGCGCTTTATTATCCTATTCACCTGAACATATTGCGTTATTACGCTTTGTGATTGCTTCGGCTGTTTTAGCTGTGATTGCATTCCAGAAGGGAATTGTGATTCCCAAAATACGTGATCTTCCCTTGTTCTTCATATTGGGATTGTTTTCTGTGACTTTGCATCATGTTTTGATCAATACTGGACAACAATATGTCACGGCAACAGCTTCAAGTATTTTAAGTCAGTCGATTCCATTGTTTACCCTCATTATTTCAGCGTTGGTATTTAAAGATAAAATTTCGCTGAAACAGAGCATCTGTATTGTGATGGGATTAGCTGGGGCAATTTTGGTGGTCAGTGGCGATCGGGGTTTAGTGTTGCCAAATGCACATAGCTTATTGATTTTACTTGCAGCAATGTGTTGGGCGATTTATTTTGTTCTTTATAAAAAGTTTGATCTCGCGTATGACTCGATCAGTATGATGTGTTATGTGGTCTGGTTCGGCAGCTTGCCTTTATTGTTTTATAGTCCTGATGTGCTTGCGCAAATTCAACAGGCAAATTGGCAGGCAAATCTTGCAGTGTTGTTATTGGGACTTTTCCCGAGCGCTTTGGCATATGTGCTTTGGGGCTATGTACTCAAGCAAATGCCGTTAATGCAGGCTTCAAATTTTCTGTATTGTACGCCTTTGGTGGCGATGACGATTGCTATCTTGTTTTTGGGTGAAAGGCCGTCGATTTATGTGTTGATCGGCGGCATGATGATTGTGGGTAGTATTGGATGGATGAATTGGAAAAGATAAATAGTTATAAATGAAAAATGACGCTGTAAAAAATTCTGTGTAAATGCCTTTTAAATGAACGCGTCTAAACTCTAGCTTTTCCTAGAGTGTGCATTGCTTTATTATTATTTTAAATTCTTGTTGTTGCTACTTCGAATGTTGCATCATTCAATGTACCTTGTTGATGTAACCAAGTTGCTACTTCAGGCCAAGAGTATAATGCAGACTTCGGTGTAGTAACTCCGTACATTGGTCTTGGGAATTGGCCTTTACCTCGTTTACCTAAGGCATATAGTGATAGAGCTTGGCGTGTTAGGTTTGCACGTTCAGCCATTTCAGCTAATGTGGCGAAACCATGTTCTTCAACAATCAGGTCATTAAAGCCAAGCTTTCGAATGTCTGCTAAAGCAGATGTAATCGCTTTCTCTGCGTCGATAGCTTCACGATCAAACTCTAAATAGATTGTATCGTTATAACTACACAGTAGTGCATCATCGCAACCAGCCTCAAAGAATTGATCTTCAAGATTATCTAAACTATCAAAAGCATCTCGTACTATGACCGTAAAATGGTAAATAGTCATTCTTTAATCCTCTCATCATTACCTTTACATTGATCAGCTTTACGTCTGATTTGCTTCGCATGGTTCTCTGGACTTTTAGGTGTACTCCAAATACTCATTTGATGTTCTGAATATCCATAAACACATTTCAATCTACAAAATGAGTGAGCGGATTTCCCTGACTCGACTACATACCAACCATTTTCCATAGCATATTGAATGGCTTCTTCAATATGTTTATTAGGATGCTTACTCATTATGAAGAAAAGACCTTTTGAATATTTTATTAGATTGTTGTCTTATGTCAACACGCTTCATTGATAAATCGAAATTACTTAATAAATATAACCATAAGTTTTTAATCTATGAAAAAACCCCGCTAATTTATAGCGAGGTTTATATTAAAAAACAAGGATTATTAACTTTGCAACATACTCACATCCGCAATTGCAGTAAATAAACCACGTAATTGCGCCAATAAGCGCAAACGGTTGGCTTTGAGTTTTTGATCTTCTGCCATCACCATGACATTGTCAAAGAATGCATCAATCGGCTCACGTAAAGACGCCAATTGTGACAAGGCATCAGTATAGTTATGTGCTTCAAGCAAAGGTTGTACCACTGGCGTCACATTTTGTAGTGCAGCAAATAACGCTTTTTCAGCATCTTCAACTAACAGCGAAGCATCCACATCACCGACAATCTGACCTTCTTTAGCCAAAATGTTGGCAACACGTTTATTGGCAGCCGCCAATGCTTGTGCTTCTGGCAAAGTTTTAAAATGATTCACCGCTTTAACACGATGATCAAAATCAAGCGGAGATTTTGGAGACAACGCTTGAACAGATTGAATCACATCAATGGCAACGCCCTGATCTTCATACATGGCACGATAGCGCGCTTCAATAAAGTTCAATGCTTCATGTTGCGCTTTGACAGGTTCACGTAATTTACCATGATAGTTTTCAGAAGCGATTTTGGTCAGTTCAACTAGTGGCAAATCTAACTCTTTTTCAATCAATAGACGCAATACACCAATCGCAGCACGACGTAAGCTGAACGGATCTTTTGAACCTGTCGGGGCTTGACCAATGCCAAAAATACCGACTAAGGTATCTAAACGATCTGCCAGTGCAAGCGCAGTACCTGTTTGAGTTTGTGGTAAAACATCACCTGAAAAACGTGGTAAATACTGCTCGGCAATCGCATCTGCAACTTCGCTTGGTAAACCTTCCAAACGTGCATAATACGTTCCCGCAGTGCCTTGTAATTCGGGAAATTCACCAACTAGCTCAGAGGTCAAATCGCATTTTGCCAAAAGACCAGCCTGTTCTGCGGCAGCGCGATCACCTTGAGTCAACGTAGCAATCTGGCTGGCTAATTTGGCAATACGTTGCGATTTATCCCACAGTGTTCCAAGTTCTGCCTGAAACACCATATTGGCCAATTTGTCTTTACGGCTGGCAAGCGGTTGTTTTTGATCTTGCAAGAAGAAGAATTCTGCATCGCTCAAACGTGGACGTACAACTTTCTCATTTCCTTCAATAATTTGATTTGGGTCTTTCGATTCAATATTGGAAATGGTAATGAAGTAGGGTTGCAGCTTACCTTCACTATTGACCAGACAGAAATATTTCTGGTTATCCTGCATCGTGGTAATCAAAGCTTCTTGTGGTACAGCAAGAAAGCGTTCTTCAAAACTTGCACGTAACGCAACTGGCCATTCCACCAATGCAGTGACTTCATCGAGTAAGTCGTCAGGCACAATGGCAGTGGCATTGACTTCATCTGCCAATTGTTTCACTTGCTGCTGAATGGTGGTTTGACGTTTGGCAAAATCTGCCACGACATAGGCGTTTTCAAGTGCAGTCAAATAATCATTAGCATGCGCCAAAGTGATCGCTTCAGGCGCATGGAAACGATGACCATAGGTCACATTGCTGGCTGAATGATCCTGAATTGTAGCTGGAATGACTTGATCATCTTTAAGCAACACCACCCATTTGACTGGACGGACAAATTCGGTACGACTTGCAGCAGAACGCATGCGTTTAGCAATCGGTAAATTGTCTAACGCCGTTTGTAGAATGTTTGGCAATAATTCATCTAGGCTTTGACCTTTGATGTCTTTGTAATAACAAACTTTTTCAACTTTACCAGCCTGAAAGGTCGATACTTGATCCGCCTCAATGCCTTGACCGCGCATAAAGCCTTCAAGGGCTTTGGTCGGTTTGCCTTCGCTGTCATAGGCGGCTTGCAGAGCAGGGCCATCAAAACGTTTTTGTGTATCTGCCTGAGCGCCATCAACATTCACAATTTTTAAAGCCAAGCGACGTGGTGCAGCATAGGCTTCAACGCTTGCAAAGTTCAAGCCCGCATCGGTTAAACCTTTGATGGTTTCTGCTTGTAGTGCATCGCGTAATGTTTTTAAACTTTTTGGTGGAAGCTCTTCACAGCCAAGTTCAAATAAGACCGTATGTTGACTCATTATTTGTTCTCCGCTTTTTGCGCTTTGGCTGCATCACTGTCTGCTTGTGCTTTGAGTTGGGCTAAAACTTCATCACGTAAATGTGGCTCTGCCATTGGAAAGCCAAGTTCGGCACGCGCCTGAACATAACTTTGCGCAATTGCGCGCGCTAAAGTTCTTACACGCAAAATATAACGTTGACGCTCGGTGACTGAAATTGCGCCACGCGCATCCAATAAGTTAAAGGTATGCGATGCTTTCACTACTTGTTCATAAGCAGGCAAAGACAGTTTTGCGTCAATTAAACGAACGGCTTCTGATTCATAAAAATCAAATAATTCAAATAATTTCTCGACAGGGGCATATTCAAAGTTATAGGTCGATTGTTCCACTTCATTTTGGTGGAAAACATCGCCATAGGTCACGGTGCCAAATTGACCTTTAGTCCAGACCAAGTCATAAACTGAATCGACCCCTTGTAGGTACATCGCCAGACGTTCTAAACCATAGGTAATTTCACCTGTGACAGGATAACACTCAACACCACCGACCTGTTGGAAGTAAGTAAACTGAGTCACTTCCATACCATTGAGCCAAACTTCCCAACCTAAGCCCCATGCACCAAGCGTTGGAGATTCCCAGTTATCCTCTACAAAGCGAATATCGTGGGTCAGAGTGTCAATCCCAATCGCTTTAAGTGAGTCTAAATAAAGCTGTTGGATATTGTCTGGGTTTGGCTTAAGTACCACTTGAAATTGATAATAATGTTGTAAGCGGTTTGGGTTCTCACCATAGCGTCCATCTTTAGGACGACGCGAAGGTTGCACATAAGCGGCATTCCATGTTTCAGGGCCAAGCGCACGTAAGAAGGTCGCGGTATGGAATGTACCTGCACCCATTTCCATGTCGTAGGGTTGTAGAACGACGCAGCCTTGTTCGGCCCAATAGTTTTGTAGGGCAAGAATTAAGCCCTGAAAGGTATCAATATGCGATATGGCGCGACTCATGGTGCATCCACTAATAAAATCAAAGAAAAATTGCGTTCAAGTATAAGGATTTTAAAGGGGAGTGGCAAAGGTTCTGTCGAGTTCTTGCGAATAAAAAATAGCAGAGATTACACTTCATCTTTTCTGCTGAATTTAGGCGTAGATTAGAGCTAAAAATAAACACAAAGGTTAATCGATATGGCCTATCTCAGAAAAATATCTAAACGATGGTGCGCGATATTCGGTGTCATTGCCCTGATCATGCATACCCATTCAGCTCAAGCGGCATGGTTGGCAGAGCGGCCGCTTGCACAAAAGATAAAGCAAAAATTTGAACAAAGAATAACTGAGAATAATTCGCTATCATCACGATATCTTCAAGTTGATGCTATGCAGCGCAGCTATCAATTATATATCCCGCCTTCTGCAAGGCAATCTGCTCGCCCAGTGGTGATTGCATTACATGGCGGAGGAGGCAATGCTAATCAAATGCTGAAACGCTGGCAAGCCATTGCACAACAACAAAACTTTATTTTAGTTGTGCCACAAGGCATAGGTGAAAATAGCAAAATGGGAACATGGAATGCATACGGTTGTTGTGGTCAAGCCATGCAAAAGCATGTAAATGATATTAAATTTATTCAGGCGGTTCTAAAAGATGCATCGCAGTATGTGCTGCTTGACTCCCATCGAATTTATGTAGTGGGTTTTTCAAATGGAGGAATGTTGACACATCAATTAGCCATCCACATGGGGCGACAATTGGCTGCTGTCGCCATCGTGTCAGGTGCCTTATTTGAAGATGAAGCAACAGCAAAAGATGCAGTGCCTATTTTAATGATTCATGGTGAAAAAGATTCGGTAGTACCTTTTCAGGGAGGAATAAGCCCAACTCGATTTGTGGCCAAAGCACAGCAACAACCGTTTCAATCGGTTGCTTATGCGATGAATTACTGGAAGACGGTTAATCAATGTCAAACAAAAGGCTTTATAGAGCAAACAGTCCATTTTAGGATTGAAAAAAACCTAAACTGCAAATCTGATGTTGTACTTTATGATATTGATCAGGGGCAACATGTCTGGCCAACTGCCGATCAGGCAGATGAAGGATTTGATGCGACTCAAGTGGTTTGGAATTTTTTCAAACAACATGCACGTTAAAAGGAGGGAAACATGACAAAGCTCAAAAATAGCTTACTTTCACTGAGCCTAATTTTCTTGGTAGAAACTGCAAATGCGCAGAATTCTGTTGAGCCAGATTTATATAGCCAATGCGTGGATGAGACAATACAGGAGCAGCATTTGCCGAGTATTAATAACGCAGTGGTAGACGTCTGTAGTGGATACGCCAGAGGTCTTTATGAAAAGCAGATTGTACAATTGCTAGATCAGATCAAAACAACTGGAAGTCCTGAGCGATATAACAAGATTATGAAGTCACAGCAGCTTTGGAAACAATATGTCGATCAGGAATGTCAAAATGCAGGGGATTATATAGGTTCTCCAATGTATGGATTTTGTCCAATGCTTGAATATCAACATCGGGTAGAACAACTACAGGAATACATCAATTAAAATGATGAGCAAATTTTCTGATTCTCTTAAGATATAATACAAATACATTTTTAAGAAAAATCCGCTTATACTTTTGTAACTCAGGCAAGATCAAAACCTAGGTGAGCGGTGAGAGATATACAGCAAGATTGGCTTTCAGCCTTAAAACCAAATTTCAAGATTCTTCCTTTAAAAGAACGACTTTTTTGTAGCATCGGCGCATTATGTGGTTTAGCCATTTCTTCACTCATTAGCTGGTATGTCTTGGGTGGCATAAATCCATGGTATATCGCGCCGATGGGGGCATCCTCTGTTTTGTTATTTGCTGTCCCATCAAGTCCTTTGGCGCAGCCGTGGAATATGCTGATCGGGAATACTATTGCTGCTACTGTGGGAGTCGCGTGTTCCACGTGGATTCCAGATTTAACGAGCGCATTTAGCTTGGCAGTAGGTCTCACTATTTTTCTGATGATGACTAGCGACTCATTGCATCCTCCCAGTGGCGCAGTTGCAATCACCGCGGTGTTAGGCGGAGAGGCTGTTCACCGTTTAGGTTTTAACTTTGTGATATACCCAGTGTTACTGAATTCAGTATTATTGCTGGCATTTGCCTTGTGTTTTAATCGATTGATTGGCCGACATTATCCTTATCCAAAACATCTTAATTCACGTTCTAAAGACCCGACACCGACACAAAAGGTCAGTATTCAGCCACAAGATATTCAACGTGCACTGCATGAACACACAGAGTTGCTCGATATTAGCCAATACGATCTGGAAAAAATCATCTTGGAAGCGCAGGAGCTAGCCCACCAACGCCAAGTCAATGTCTATCGATGTCAGGATATTATGAGTAAAGACCTTATTACACTCGATGAAAATGATGATATTCATAAAGCACTAGATAAATTTAAATACAATAATCTCATGAGCTTACCTGTTATTCACAAGGATAATCATATTGTGGGGACATTGGCTTTATATGATGTGGTGGAATGGTTTAAACGCGCGGCAGATCCGAGAGCTTCATGGGAGCATCTGGTCAAACAAATTATGAATCGCAAAGTGGTAACGGTGATGCCGTTACAACCTATTCAGGATTTGGTGCCTTATTTTGTGGAAAAATCGTTTAACTATATTCCTGTGGTTCAGGATCAAAAATTGATTGGAATTATTAGCCGTGCCGATATGATTGCCGCATTACAACAGCAGTTAGTGCATATTCAAGCATCATCAGGTTGATTGAGCATTTTTAGCCAAAAAAAAGCTACGATTGCATTTTAGGGGGATCACAATCGTAGCGACCAGAATAACAAGGTCAAATGATGTTGGGTTTAACGTCTCATCCGTTGTTCTTCATGTACTGTTCGAATGGGCTGCTGATAGCTTTGCTGATATGGCAGACGTTCAGTTTGTTTGGGCATAACCAACCATAAAATCAGATACACCAATATGCCAGGGAAAGCAGCACTCATGACCGAAATGATGACGAAAATAAGCCGTAATAAATTTGCATTCCAACCAAAACGTTCAGCAATACCGCCCATGACACCGGCGATCAAATGTTGTCGGTTAGAACGATATAAACCAGTATTGGCCATTCAGAATATCTCCTCAGATAAAAATAAATACATCTCCAATTTATGTTTTGGGTATGTAATTTATAAAATGGGGAAGATCTCAACGCTTTAAAGGTATATAAGCTAAAAAATCGTTATTTTATGTAAGCAAAATCACTGACTAAAAGCTGAAATAGATAAACTTGCACCAATTTCACGCAGAATTTGAATTTTTTAAATAAGATCAATCTCTCAGTGTGAGATCCAGAACATAATCATGATCTTAAATTTATGATATGGCGTTATTTCCCTGAAAATAGAGGAAAACGCTAAAGATACTCATCTATGTCTTATTCAAAAAACGCTTCGGTAAGGTTTACGTTGATGCAAACACGGTTGCTATTGGTGTTGTTATTCAGTCTCGGATTATCAGCATGTGATCAACATCATGCTCAGCCTGATATTGCATCAAGCGATCCTATGGCAGCGTCATCCGTTGCAGAAGATTCCGCTCATGATGACGAAGATCAGGGCAGTAAATTGGTGGATGTCGCTGGTCAGGCAACATTGCCAGTTGAAACACCGCCGAATTAGAAAAAGTCTACGTCATTGTCTCCAGAGGCATTGAAATATACTGGACGTTATCATGTACACATTCCTTGTTCTGATCCAGTTGCGCTTTGCAAAGAGCCTGAAGGACAGATTGATTATGTGATCAGCTTATTGCAGGATGGAACGGCTTACCGCCAAAGAATTAGTACAGGGCGGATCGTGATCGATGAAAGACAAAACACTAAAATATCTCAGCCAGATGCGTGGACAATCGATAGTGCTCAGAAAGAAATTAGTGTCAGTGTTTTTGGTGGAGGAAACCTTTATTTTAAAATTATCGACTCTGAACGTATAAAAACCGATCTGGATAAAATTAAAAATACAAATAATGGCGAAAACCGTAGAAATTTGGGTGAGAATTTCGTTTTACCTCAGAAAAGCCGTATCCTGACTAAGCTTACTGATTAGATGGAAATAGAAAGTAAAAGTAAAAAAAAGGATGCCTCAAAGGCATCCTTTTTGATCACTGGAGTTTTAACGAGACTTAGTAGTCAAAACTAAAATGCTCTGGTGCTAATGATGTTAATGCACGAGATGGTGTAACCATTGATTCAGCATGACCTTGTGCACGTGGCAACAAACGATCAAAGTAGAAATCTGCAACTTTAATTTTGGCTTTATAGAATTCAGGTGTTTCTTTACCGTCACCTGCTTCTAGTTTCTCAGATGCAATCACGGCTTGTTGTGCCCAGAAATAAGCCATCATGGCATAACCTGAGAACATTAAATAATCTACTGAAGCAGATGAAACGATGTCACGGTCTTTACGTGCAGCGAGCATGATGCGGACAGTTAAAGTATTCCATTGCGCACAGATTTTGGTGAGATCCCATGCAAAGCGACGCAAGTATTTGTTACGTGCATGACGGCCACAGAATTTTAAAATTTCAGCAGTATAGTCACGAACGACTTTACCTTTAGACGATAACAGTACTTTACGACCAATCAAATCGAGTGCTTGGACACCAGTAGTACCTTCATAAAGTGTTGAGATACGTGCATCACGAGCAATTTGCTCCATGCCCCATTCGCGAATATAACCGTGACCACCGTATACTTGCATACCATGATTCGCAGCTTCCAAACCAAGCTCAGTCAAGAAACCTTTTAGAATCGGGGTAAAGAAGCCCAGTTTGTCGTCATAGTCTTCAAATTTAGCTTGGTCACCTGTAATTAATGCGTCGGTCATTTTATCTGCAAGTTGTGCTGCATGATAAATCATTGAACGACCACCTTCCGCGATGGCTTTTTGAGTCAGCAACATACGACGGACATCGGCATGATGAATAATTGCATCAGCAACTTTATCTGGATCTTTTTTACCAGAAAGGGCACGCATCGACATACGATCTTTGGCATATGGTAACGCACCTTGGAAAGACAATTCAGCATGCGCGATACCCTGAACCGCTGTTCCAATACGGGCTGTATTCATAAAGGTAAACATCGCATGCAGACCTTTATTCACTTCACCAATCAGGTAACCTGTTGCACCGTCAAAATTAAGCACTGCCGTTGCAGAAGCTTTAATTCCCATTTTGTGTTCAATTGATCCACAAACAACACCGTTACGCTCACCTACACCGCCATCCGCAGTAGGGAGGAATTTAGGCACGATGAACAATGAAATACCACGTGTACCCGCAGGTGCATCTGGAAGACGAGCCAATACGATATGAATGATATTATCTGTTAAGTCATGCTCACCCGCAGAAATAAAGATTTTAGTGCCAGAGATTTTGTATGTGCCGTCTGCCTGTGGTTCTGCTTTAGCTTTAACTTGTCCCAAATCTGTACCACATTGTGGTTCAGTTAAACACATGGTGCCAGACCAAGTCCCTTCAACCAGCTTTGGCATGTAAGTCGCTTTTTGTTCATCTGTACCAAATTGCATGATGGTATTCATACAGCCCATGCTCAGACCTGGATACATGGTAAATGACCAGTTCGCCGTTCCCATCATTTCAGATTTGATCAGGTTCAATGACATTGGTAAGCCTTGACCACCAAATTCTTCTGGATAAGACAGACCTTGCCAGCCGCCTTGTACGAACTGGTCGTAAGCTTCTTTAAAGCCTTTTGGTGTTTTCACTTCACCATTGTCAAAATGACAACCTTCTTCATCACCACTTTGATTAAGCGGCGAAAGTACATTTTCACAGTAGTCGGCTGCGCCTTCTAAAATCATATCTACTGTATCTGCATCGGCATTTTCACCGTTAGATAACGTTTTATAGTGAGAAGCATAATCAAATACTTCATTCATTAAGAAGCGAATGTCACGGAGCGGGGCTTTATACGCTGGCATAGTCTTTAATCCTAAATTTAGAAATAGTTCTGGATTATCTGTATCGATGCTAGGGATTATTCCTACTCATCTTTAAAAATACATTGATACTCGGTTATGAAAAAAATGTCAGAAAAGCGAATTTTGTAGATTTGGACAAAGGCTTTTTGATGATTTTCTGATAAAGTCCGAGTGTATGGTTCTGATTTAAAAATAATCATATTAGGCTAGTAACTATAACTATATTAAAGGTGTAAAGCGTGAAAGTGCGTTTAAAATATTTAACATATTGTGTACTTGGTTTAAGTCTTTCGGGGTGCACTCAACATGTCATTAAAACCAATTCGGTGAATCAAACCGATCGTGAGCGTATCATTTCTGGTTTAAATGCAATCTATGAAACCCCAAGTTATGATTATTCTGGTCAATTTAAAGTCAACATTCAGCCAAAGCCGCAAAACAATACCGTAAAGAATGCTGCATCTGAGCAAAAACTTGATCAAAAGCTACAACAAAAGATTGATCGCTCTTTGCTTGAACAAGGAGTTCGCCTCTCTGCACAACAAAAACAACAGTTATATGGTGCAATTGCGCAACAAAGCCTACGTGCAAATAATCAGGGGTCTTTGGGTAATTTAGATAAAATGATGGATATTGGGATCAATATCCTCAACGATGTGCAGTTTAGTTACGATGGGTCGGTACATTATCGTGAACGAATGGGATCGTTCAATTTAACCGCACGTTATGAAAAGCCAACATTATTGGTACAGGCGAAATTGCCAATGATTTTGGATTTTAAAGATTATAAATTTTATACCAACTATTTTGCATTTATGCCGTATTTGGTTAATCGCGAAAATCAGAGCAATCTTGCTTATATCGATTTCTCCAAATATCAAAATATTTTTAAACAAGTTGATTTGAAAAAATTGGTGGAATATCTCAAAGCTTCAGGTGCGGTGTCTTATGTATTGGCTCAACCTGAACAGTTCCAGACCTTGCCGTTAAGTGATCAGGATAGATCAGCAGGAATTGTTAGAAAAATAAGTATAAACAGTACCTTAGAAGAAGTGATGTTGCAAACTGATCTTTATAATAAAGTCAATGCACAATATTTAACTCAGTCAGTATTAGGCTTTAAAGAAAACTCATTTGAGCAATGGGCAGATAACAAAGCAGCGGCATTGGCAACAAAAGCTTCCGAAACTTCTGCAAATCAGTCTCCTGAGCTTGAGGCGCATGATGCCAGTCGAAAACTGTACGCGATGGTGACTGAAAAATTGGGGGTTACAGAGTCCGATCTTGCTGAGCAGTCCGATCAAACGGAGGATGAAATTCAAGCAAATACTGATGTGTTATTACCTGATGCTGAAGATCATGACCTTAGCCAAAGTCAGGATTCGATGCTTTTAACTGAAGCGCAATGTACGGATTTGCAACGATCTCAAAAATCTATGTTCTACGGTGATATCCATTATTGTCAAGAATATTATGGAATCGATCTGTTCGGCACCGCTCAAAGCAGTAACAACGATCAGCAGATTCAACAAAAGAAATTAGAAAGCACGTTTGCAGCTTATGATCAAAATCAATTCATTGATGATCAAGCATTTAAAGCACTTTGGCTTAAACATCAGTCTGAAATTGATAAAACTTTGCCCGCTGTCAAAGCGCGCACACCTTTGACGATGAATGTGGGCTTAGATGCACAAGGGCGTTTGGTCAGTGCTGATTATGATCTGAGTCTTTTATTGCCTCAAACCAATCGACGTATGCATTTTAATATGGAGATGCAGGTCAGTAATTATGGGAAAGGCACGCCCATTTCTCGTCAACAGCTTAAACAGGCAAAATCACTGAGTGAAGTGAGTAAGGGTTCTTTTCTTGAAAAAGTCGTGGGTGGTCTAACCCAGTCATTAGAGAATGAAACAGATTCCACTACAAATGCTTCATGGTCATGGGATGAACAGCTTCAGCAATTGGCGGCTCAGGTTTATGAGCAAACGCATTCTTATGAAAAAACATTTAACGCCATTTTTATTGCTCATTTGAGTGCAAATGAGCCTGAATATGTGAAACATTTTTCCGCACAAGATTTAAAAGATATTGCGCGGGTTTATGCGTATTGGTTCTCCGATGACGATATTTATAACCCGCAAGGACAGGCACTCAAACAAATTCAGGCCTTACAGCAAAAGCATCATTTAGAGGTGGATGAGCAATTTGATCAAGAGCTGGGTGCTATGGTGGATGAGATTGTAACTCAGGCAATGACGCAGTCAGGAGAACGGCAGCAGTGGCAGCAACTCAAGAAAAGCTATAAAAAACCGCAACAACTGTTTGCAGTTCAGTATCAGGCCCTTTTTGAAAAACAGGAGGGTGTTGATTTATCAACGCGTCCACTGTTGATTCAGACCTCTAAAATCTTAGGGCAGGCCTTTGTAGATGCGCATCAACATAAACTGACTGAACAATCTTTACAGGGATTGACTCAACAGCATTTGGAATATATTGATTATCAATTATTCGAACAGCTCTATCGTCAGATGTTGACTGAATAAGAACCATATTTTTGAAATAGCAAGCTACGTTCCAAGATGGACGTAGCCTATTTATATGTTGATTTAATCACGTATTTACAGGAATTCTTTAATTTCTGGTTTAACACCATGCCAAATGGCAAAAGCTTCTACAGCCTGACCAACGAGCATACCAAAACCTTCAGCCGTTGGCACACCACGAGCTTTGGCTTGATCAATAAAGGTGGATGTTTTGCCATAAGCCATTTCATAAGCATGATCAAATTTAAGCTCTGACGGTAACACTAATGCCTCTCCACTGAGACTGGCGGATGTCGCATTGATAACCAAATTATATTCACCTGAGAGTTTAGAAAGCTGCATCATATTCAGTTGAGCCTCTGGAACAGAAGATTCAAGATCACTGATTAATTGTTCTGCACGGGTGAGTGTGCGGTTGGCAATGGTGATCTGTTTTGCACCTGCTTTAACCAATGGATAAATCACGCCTCGCGTTGCGCCACCCGCACCCAGAATTAAAATACGAGTATTTTTGAGTGACCAATTTAACGCTAAAATGGCATCGACCAGACCTTGTCCATCAGTATTGTCGCCAAATAACTGCCCGTCTTTTTTCCATAATGTATTGACTGCTTTGGCAATCTGCGCACGCTCTGTAAGAACGTCACACATTGCATAGGCTTGCTCTTTAAAAGGTACAGTCACATTCATTCCTGAACCGCCCTGTGTAAAGAACTCAGTGACACTTTTTTCAAAACCATCCAAAGGCGCCAGACGCTTTTGATAACTCAATGTAATCCCTAATTTTTCAGCAAAAGCATAATGTAACTCTGGAGAGCGTGATTGCTCAATCGGATTGCCAATTACCGCAAATTGTCCTGTCATTGCGAAGCTCCATCACTATCAAAAAATGGCATCACTATACGCTAAAAATGACGGCAAAATAAATGAGGTTTCAGCAAGATTGTTAGAAGGCCTTTGTGCATGCATTTGTAGCTTTATGATGTGTTTATGTTGCGAGTAATTGCCTAATTTTTTTGATCTGATCAAAATGTAAACGCTATTGGATATTTCTTCTTATAAATAATATCGCTTAATAATTTAAGTTGTGACACAACAAAAATGGAGAACAATAATGACATCAAACTTCAACCCGCTAGAGCTTCTGGCGGAGAGAGTGACACCGTTGGTGGTCGACCATAGTCAACTCGAAATCGATATCGATAAAAAGGCCTCATTACTTAAACAGTTTTACCCGATTATGCTGGCGTTATTTCATAAATTTCCTGACCGATTAAATAGCATATTACATGGCAGTCAGGCACCGCTACAGGAGTTGTTGGGAAATCATCAAGGCGTTTTAAATGAAATTCTGGATGCATTTTCTAAACATCATAGTTTACAGCCCGCAACGATCGAATCTCTTTTCAATCACGCGATTCCTCTCAGTGCCAGAGCATTGAAAGAGGAGGTGGGTGAGGAAAATATTGTTTCATATATCGGTTCTTATCTACCTCAAATAACCAGTCAGCTGCCAGCATGGTCAGCACCTATTTTATCAGGTTTGGGTTTGGGCAGCTTATTTCATACAGCATCGGCTAGCCAGTCATTCAAAACACCACCCGCAGATTCATCGGGAGGCGGCTTTAAAAAGTTCCTGCCGTGGTTAGCTTTAATTATTCTTGCCTTATTACTTTTATTGTTCTGGCGTTCTTGCCAAAAACAGACACCTGCACCAAATAGTGTTGCAGAACCTACAGCAAGTTCTGAAGTCGCGCCAACAGTGGCTGCTACGTCTCCTGCATCCCTAAGTTTGACTTCTGGAACAGGAAATCAGGTTTTAGGTTGTCAGTCCAATGTAGGTGATAATGGTCTGGGTTCTATGCTGCAAGCGGCATTGGCTAAAGTCTTTGGTGCAGGCACCCAATGTAATATCGCCACAGATTCAGCTTATGCCGCACAGTTACCTGCACAAGATAAACTAGAAAGTATTTTAAACTTGGTTAAAGCTGTTCCAAACGCAAGTATTGCATGGGTGGGGGATCAACTCACGGTGAATGCACCAGATGCAAATGCTCTAAAAGATCTGATTGAAAAAATTAAAGCATTAGCGCCTGAATTAAATGTCGTTTCAGCTGCTCCTTTAAATGTTGAACAGTCTGTGAATAATAGTATTGATGCCAGTACGCAGGCGTTGTCTGGGCTCAATGAATCTTCAACGCCTGAACAGATCGTTCACGCATTAAATATGCAAATTATTAATTTTGCTAGTGGTTCTGCTGATATTCCAGATGCCAATAAAGCCGTGTTGGATCAGGCTGCGACGTTATTGCAAAAAGTGCCGAATCTTTCCTTAAATGTAGAAGGTTATACCGACTCAACGGGGAATGCTGAGACCAATAAAGCGCTTTCACAAAAACGTGCGCAAGCAGTTGTGGATTATTTAACTGGAAAAGGCGTAAGTAGTTCAAGCTTAAAAGCAGTAGGTTATGGTTCTGAACATCCAGTGGCAGATAACGAAACTGAACAAGGTAAATTTCGTAACCGCCGGATTGAGTTTAAGTTGGCAGGTTCTTGATTTAAATAATATTTAAAATTTAAACATAGATGAAAGTCGTCTGAATCAGGCGGCTTTTATGTTTGTGGATGCTTTAAATTTAGGGTGTTTGGAGACTGTGATTTACAACAACATGATGTGTGAAATTTTGCAGGGGTTTATATCGAAGTTTTGATCGTATCGGAATATTATGGATTACAAATGGATTCAATTTCTTCAATGAAGAAAATCACAGCAGCCAAAAATAAGCCTATACCAGCAAGCACAGTCACAGAAATCGAAATACTGTCTGAATAAACATTTTCATATTCGATGGTAATACCAGAAGAAATCACTACAGTAGCAATCAAGGCATATAAAACCAGCATACGATGCTTTTCTAAAATGTTAGACATAATATGACCCTTTCATTTTTTTCAAATTAGATCAAAACAATATGAAATCAAGATGACAAACAGTTGCTGCTTTACTGTGTGGGGGCTTTTTTCAATCATGTAATGACATGAACTTTCATGTACTAGCAGCATAACGCATCACAGCAAACATTCAAGAGACGATTTAATAATAAATACTCTCATTTGCAAGTGAATATTACAGTTCTGCTAACCAATCATGAGGTTTTAGATAATAATCAGTGAGTTGTTTCTCAATCGAGTGTTCATCCCATTCTGGACGATAAGACCAAGCGGCAAGATTAGGAAGACTGACTAGAATTGATTCAATTCGTCCGCCTGTTTGTAGACCAAATAACGTACCACGGTCATACACCAGATTGTATTCGACATAGCGACCACGTCGATATAACTGAAATTCTCGCTGTGCTTCGGTATAAGGTTGTTCGCGATGTTTCTCAAAAATTGGAAGAATAGCATCGAGATAACCATTGCCAACGGCTTTGATATAGTCAAAACAAGTGTCAAAATCCCACTGATTTAAGTCATCAAAAAATAAACCACCGATCCCACGTTGTTCATCACGATGTTTCAAATAAAAATAATCATCACACCATTTTTTATGTTCAGCATAAACATGTTCGCCAAAAGGCTGACACAAATCAAAAGCAGTTTGATGCCAATGTTTGATGTCTTGATTGTCTGGATAAAACGGCGTTAAATCAAAACCACCGCCAAACCACCAGATCGGTTCCTGACCTTCGGGTTCAGCCACGAATAAACGCACATTGGCATGAGAAGTGGGAATATTGGGGTTTTTAGGATGAATCACCAATGACACGCCTAATGCTTGCGCTTTGGCACCTGCGATATTGGGATGACGCTGTGTCGCAGAAGAGGGGAGTTGGCGAATATCAATATGTGAAAACATCACGCCGCCTTTTTCGATCACTTCTCCGTCTTGCAAAACACGAGAGCGTCCGCCGCCACCTTCTGCACGTTGCCAGTCATCAATCATAAATTGTGCAGAACCGCCGCCGCGTTGTTCTTGTTGTTCTAATGCAGCACAAATCCGTGCCTGTAGGTCGAGTAAAAATTCACGTACTCGTAGAATATCAGCCGAAGTTGGATGCTGCATGATGACCTCAAATGATCTTATTTTCTTTAGATGAAGCATAAAGAAAGCGTGAGAATAAGTAAAAAAAGGATTTTATTCAGTCAATGAATAAAATCCCTTGCAATGTAAATGCGAGAATAACGTGAAATTAGAAATCATCTTTTTTATATAAATGATCCATACGTTCGCGTTTGGTCTTTAAATAATGTTCATTAAATGGGTTACGTCCAACCGTGAGTGGAACACGCTCAACTACATTGATCCCCAAATCAGTCAAAGCTTTTAATTTGAGAGGATTGTTGGTGATTAATTTAACTGCTTTGACCTGCAAATGATCCAGCATAATGGTACACATATCATAGTGACGTGCATCCGCAGGAAGATTTAATAAAAGATTGGCATCGACTGTGTCGTGTCCCTGATCTTGTAAGGCATAAGCACGGATTTTATTGGTCAATCCAATACCACGGCCTTCCTGACGCAAATATAAAATAACGCCTTTACCCGTATCATTAATGAGCTGTTGTGTCGCCTGCAACTGCGGGCCGCAATCACATTTGAGGGAGGCAAAAGCATCGCCCGTGAGACACTCAGAGTGAATACGCACCAGCACAGGTTCATTCGGCGCACTTTCTAAACCTTTGGATAATGCGACATGCTCTTCACCCGTTTCAGGATCTTGAAACACCGAAATATTGAAGTCACCAAACTTGGTCGGGAGTTTTGACGTTGCGACAAATTCGATAGCCACTAATTACATATCTCATCAGGAAAACGGCTAAAGTATAGCGTACTGGTCATATATTGGTAGAATTGAACTGCTGAATTTATGCATAATAATTTCTTTTTTGTATAATGCACACGATAATAGTTGATAAACAGTAAGATTATTCTGGATAATCTAGCCAACCACGCCGCAGGGAAAATTTCCCTGCGACCTTGTTAGAAATGTGGCTGATTGAAGGTGACTTTAAATTCGATAAGATTATGATGTCATTCATCATATCGAATCCCATTTACCCAGCTTAGGATTTGCCAGGCTTAAAAAGGCTTTGCCACATATGTTGTATACCGAAATACCAACTCAACGCCCTGTTACGCCATTGTTAGATGAAGTTGATCATCCACAACAATTACGTCAGCTCGAGCAAGGCCAATTGACTCAAGTGGCTGATGAGTTGCGTCAGTTTATTTTATATGCGGCAGGACAAAGTGGCGGGCACTTTGGCGCAAATTTAGGTGTGATCGAGCTGACAGTTGCGCTTCATTATAGTTTTAATACCCCGCATGATCGTTTGATCTGGGATGTGGGTCATCAGGCTTATCCGCACAAAGCATTGACGGGGCGTCGTGAACAATTGACCACGATTCGTGCGCAGCATGGTCTGGCTGCATTTCCTGCGCGGGAAGAATCTGTATTTGATACTTTTGGTGTTGGGCATTCTTCGACTGCAATTTCGGCAGGATTGGGTATGTCACTTGCGCGCCGTTATCAGCAAAATCCATGCGAAGTGGTGTGTATCGTGGGTGATGGCGCCATGACCGCAGGTATGGCTTTTGAAGCCATGAATGATGCAGTGGCACATGATGCAGATCTAATTGTGGTTTTAAATGACAACGACATGTCCATCTCCTGTAGCACAGGTGGTTTTGCCAAACATTTGGCAGCCATTTGGGAACATGGCCATTCAGTCAATATCAATGACGAGGGTGAGGCTTATGTACAGCCCCATCCACAATGGACATATAATTCACGATTACATCAGTCTGCTACTGATGCCGCAGATAACTTATTTAAAGCCATTGGTTTTGATTATTTTGGTCCTTTTGATGGACATGATGTCGAACAACTGGTCAATGTATTCAATGCGCTGAAAAAACGTAAAGGACCTCGTCTGGTTCATGTCTATACTAAAAAAGGCAAAGGATTTAAGCCTGCCGAAGCTGATCCGATCACCTATCACGCCATTACCAAAATTGCACCAGTCGCGACTGCGCCAGCAAAAAAATTACCTCCAAAATATTCTGATGTCTTTGGGCAATGGTTATGTGATCAAGCGGAGCAGGATGATCGACTTTTAGCGATTACCCCTGCGATGTGTGAAGGATCAGGCATGGTGAAATTTGCCAAGCAATATCCTGAACGTTTCTTTGATGTAGCGATCGCTGAGCAACATGCAGTCACCTTGGCTGCGGGCATGGCGTGTGAAGGCTTAAAACCTGTTGTGGCAATTTACTCGACCTTTTTGCAACGCGGTTATGATCAACTGATTCACGATGTTGCCTTACAGAATCTGGATGTGACTTTTGGTATTGATCGTGCGGGTTTAGTGGGTGAAGATGGTCCAACGCATGCAGGTGCCTATGATTATGCCTATATGCGTACCGTGCCAAACATTGTGATTATGGCACCTAAAGATGAAAATGAATGTCGCCAAATGCTACATACTGCGTACTTACATCATGGGCCTGCTGCTGTGCGTTACCCACGTGGTAATGGAGTTGGTGTAGAAATTCAGCAAACATTGACCGCGCTCGAAATAGGCAAAGCTGAAATTGTGGCTGAATATCATGCTGAATATGATGAACAAATTAGCATTCTAGCCTTTGGTAGTCGTGTGACGGCAGCTATTGAAGCGGCTGTTCAACTCAGCAAATTGCATGATATTGGGGTACGTGTCATCAATATGCGCTTTGTAAAACCATTGGATGAACAAATCATTCGTGATTTCGCAGAAAAAACCAGTTTATTTGTGACAGTTGAAGAGCATGCGGTTATGGCAGGTGCAGGCAGTGCCGTAAATGAGTTTTTGGCCAAGGCACAAATCTTGAAACCAATACTGAACTTAGGCTTAGCTGATAGTTTTCTGGCTCAAGCCACACATGCACAGATGTTACAGAACTGTGGGCTAGATGCGGAAGGCATCCAGAAAGCCATAGAAAAAGTGTGGTTAAAGCTTGTACAGACAGCTTAAATTCTTCAGTTAAAAAAATCCTAACATTTTTTACCCAAAAGCGCGCTAATTTGATAGAATCTGCGCGCTTTCATGCATTATTCTTTGTCAAAATCTTCAAACTTGTAGTGGGTGTTCAATGGAACCTATGGTGGTCATGGCTGCGCGTGCAGCTCAATTAGTTGGTCAAGAGCTTTTAAAAGCACATCAAAATCGTCATAAGCTCGATCTACAAGTTGAAGAAAAAGGCATTGAAGGTCCAGTAACACGTGTTGACCGTTATTTAGAACAACTGACCATTGATACTTTACGTAAAAGTTATAAGAACCACAGCTTTCTAGGTGAAGAGTTTGGCCTACAAGAAGGCAAAGGTCATGATGCTGACTGGTGTTGGGTGATTGACCCATTAGATGGCACACAAAACTTTATCAACGGTTTTCCACATTTTTGTATATCTATTGCTGTGCAACATAAAGGCATTACCCAACACGGTGTGATTTACGATCCAGTTCGCGATGAATTATTTTCAGCGAGTCGTGGTCGTGGTGCTGTGATGAATCAGCGCCGTATCCGTGTCAATGTCCGTGACAATCTAGAAAATGCTTTCTTAGCAGTGGGTCATCCGTATCGTGCAATGCGTAATGGCGAAGTGGTATCTTATGCCGAGCAACATTTTGCTTCATTGCTAGCAGTGACTCAAGCGGGAGCGCATATTCGTCGTGCAGGTTCTGCTGCGTTAGATTTGGCTTATGTTGCTGCGGGTCGTTTTGATGGCTTCTTTGAAGTAGGTCTAAAACCGTGGGATATAGCTGCGGGTGAATTGATTGTCAAAGAAGCAGGCGGTGTTGTGGTCGATGCCCGTGGTGGCAATGATTCAATGGAAAATGGTCAGGTTCTGGCATCTTCATTAAAAATGTTAAAGCCATTGATGCAAACGGTTGTACCTGCATGGGGCGAAATGGCGAAGTAAGCTGAATCGATGCATTAAAAAAGCTCTCATGAAAATTTGAGGGCTTTTTTTTATAATAAGAGAAACATAAATAAAGTCATAATGATTTATTTGCTTGGTCTAG
>NZ_CP078523.1:1643249-1664048 GCF_019264745.1 Acinetobacter sp. Colony158
TAAAAACCTATTAAAAAAGGTGACTTTTAAAAACTTTCTGTTATACTCTCGCCACGCACTTAAATTTCCGTTCATTACCTGAACATTCTGTTCTATTCATTGTATGCGCACGCCGTCCATAGAGAGGACCATTCATTGCGCCCAAATCGCTCAGCGATTCTTCAGGTTCCGGCCGTAATCATGCGTGCGTATAGTCTACATCGTCGTTATTCGGATTGCTGTTGAATATAAACTATTCAGCCTAAGATGCCGTGCCGCCTTTTGTCGATGTCCATATTTGTATTTATTAAAATGGAGCACCCATCAGGGTGAAACTCTCTATGAGCAAAACTTTTGCCGATTTCTCTCTACACGAATCTTTACAACAAGCACTACAGGACCTTGGTTTCACTTCACCAACCCCTGTGCAAGAACAAGCGATTCCAGCTGCTATTGAAGGTAAAGACCTTTTAGTATCAAGCCAAACTGGTTCTGGTAAAACAGCAGCATTTTTATTACCAACATTACATGCGCTTGCTGGTCAGGACACTTTTGTTCCGTTTAAAGAACGCATGAAAGCAGTAACTCAACCGAATATTTTAGTGATTTCACCAACACGTGAATTGGCTCAACAAGTCAGTCAAGATGCGATTGCATTTGTACGTCACATGAAAGGTGTTCGTATCGCTGCGATTATGGGTGGTATGCCATTTGCAAAACAAATTCAACAATTAAAAGGCGCACAAGTTGTTGTTGCAACTCCGGGTCGTTTGTTGGACTTGGTCAATCGTCGTCAAATTAAATTAGATAAAGTAGATGCTTTGATTGTCGATGAAGCGGATCGTATGCTTGATCTTGGTTTCTCTGAAGATTTGGAAGCGATTAGCGAATTAGCTGCAAACCGTAAACAAACATTGATGTTTTCTGCAACATTTGCTGATCGTATCATTCGTCTTGCAGAATGCATGATGCAAGATCCAATGCGTATTGCGATTGAGACAGGCCATTCAACCAATACTGACATTACCCAGACTTTACACTGGACAGATGGCTTTGAGCATAAGAAAAAATTGCTGACTCACTGGTTAAGTGATGAAAATCTAGATCAGGCTGTGGTGTTTGCAAGTACACAAGAAGACACAGACATGCTGGCTGAAGAACTTGCTGAAGCAGGTCATTCAGTGGTTGCACTTCATGGTGCGATGCCACAAACCGTGCGTAACCGCCGTTTGCGTAGCATTCGTGAAGGTAAAGCTAAAATCTTGGTTGCGACTGACGTTGCTGCGCGTGGTTTAGACGTACCGACTATTTCTCACGTGATTAACTTTGGCTTGCCAATGAAACACGAAGATTATGTGCATCGTATCGGTCGTACAGGTCGTGCAGGTCGTACAGGTCAGGCGATTACGTTAGCAACTTATCGTGAGCGCGGTAAAATTCGTGCCCTTGAAGATTATTTAGAAGCGCGTTTGAGCGTTTCTGAAATCGAAGGCTTAGAGCCATCTCCACCTCCTGCGCGTTCAGGTCGTGATGGCGGTGGTCGTGGTCGCGGTGGTAACGGTGGTGGTGGTCGTGAAGGCGGTCGCGGTGGTTTTGGTGGCGGTCGTCGTTTTGAAGGCGAAAGCAACTTTAAACGCCGTGAAGGTGGTCGTGATGATCGTCCGCGTCGTAGCTTCGATGATAAACCACGTGGTGAACGTCCTGCATTCGGCGGTGAAGATCGTCCACGTCGCGAGTTTAATTCTGATCGTCCACGTCGTGAAGGCGGTTTTGAAGACCGTCCAAAACGTAGCTTCGGTGGTGAAGATCGTCCGCGTCGYGARTTCAATTCTGACCGTCCACGTCGTGAAGGTGGTTTTGAAGACCGTCCAAAACGTAGCTTCGGTGGTGAAGATCGTCCGCGTCGCGAGTTCAATTCTGACCGTCCACGTCGTGAAGGTGGTTTTAATGATAAACCGCGTTTCGAATCAAATGATGACAACCGTGGTAATCGCGTAGATTACAAACCACGTCGTGAGGGTGGTTTCGGTGATCGTCCAAAACGTGATTTTGGTGATCGTCCAGCACGTCGCGAAGGTGGTTTTGGTGACCGTCCACAACGCTCATTTGGTGAAGATCGTCCAAAGCGTAGTTTTGGCGGTGAAGATCGTCCTAAACGTACTTTTGGTGGTGAAGACCGTCCAAAACGTTTCGGTGATGACCGTCCGCGTCGTGGTGTAAACGAAGAAAACTTTGGTCGTGACCGTTCACGTAAAAATGATCGTTAAGATTTAATTTCTGAAGTTATTTTAAAGCCGATGCTTTTATGCATCGGCTTTTTCTTGTAATAAAACTATCAAAAAATATATAATATGAGAACTGTATCAGGTTTTTATTGTAAAAATGAAAGAAAAAAAGGATCTTAATGTAAAATTCTTGTCCCGATTACGTCATTTCAATTTGCGCAAACTTGGCGCAGCGCTAGTAATTGGGAATGCTTTATATTTTTCTTATAGTATCTACGTTCACCATGATATTTCGCCGCAAGCACTTGCAATGCAAGATCATCAAAATAACAGTATTCAGCTCATCAAGTAATTGGTCGTTTCATTGTTAAATAACAAGAATTTCATAAACGTTCAGTGCTATATTATATGAGCTTAAAATATGCAGGAACATATACTGCTATGAATAATTCGATACTTTCGACAGCTCAGCCACTGATTGAAGTGAAAAATCTGAGTTTTAATCGAGGGGAGCGCGTCATCTATGACAATGTTGATTTAACCATTCGACGTGGACAAATTACAGGCATCATGGGACCATCAGGCACAGGAAAAACAACACTATTACGTTTAATTGGGGGACAATTAACCCCAGATCGTGGTGAGGTTCTGCTTGATGGTAAGGATATTGCCAGCATGTCTCGTCAAGAGTTATTTGCTGCACGGGCACGTATGGGTATGCTGTTTCAAAGTGGCGCACTCTTTACCGATATGTCTGTCTATGAAAACGTGGCATTTCCAATCCGTGCGCATACCCATTTACCAGAACATTTAATCGCTGAATTAGTCGGACTTAAATTAGAATCCGTCGGTTTGCGCGGTGCAGAACACTTGATGCCAACAGAACTGTCAGGCGGGATGAATCGTCGTGTGGCTCTAGCACGAGCCATTGCCCTTGATCCAGATTTGATCATGTATGATGAACCTTTTGCGGGTCAGGATCCGATTGTAAAAGGAGTGTTGACGCGATTGATCCGTTCACTCCGTGAAGCATTAGATCTAACCACGATAATTGTGTCTCATGATGTTGCTGAAACACTTGAAATTTCAGATTATATTTATGTGATTGCCGAAGGTAAAATTCAGGGTGAGGGGACACCTGAACAATTACAGGCTTCAGCTTCATCTTTTGTAAAACAGTTTTTGACAGGCTCTGCCGAAGGACCCGTTGAATATCAATTTAGCCATCAAGCATATTTAAGTAACGAGGTACATCCATGAATGCGATTGCCTGGTTAGGTCGACTCGTGATTGAGCGGGTACGTGGAATTGGTGACGCAACGGTTATGTTGCTACAAATTATCTTTTCTTTGCCGTCTGCGGGTGGTTTTGGTCGATTTATCTACCAAATGTACCGTGTTGGCGTCATGTCCTTACTCATCATCGCTGTATCTGGGTTATTTATTGGGGCTGTTCTTGGCTTGCAGATGTATAACATTTTGGTGACTTTTGGTAGTGAGGCCATGCTAGGCACCGCAATTGCACTGACCTTATTGCGTGAGCTTGCACCTGTTGTAGCAGCGTTATTATTTGCAGGGCGTGCAGGCTCTGCGCTAACTGCTGAAATTGGTCTGATGAAAGCCACAGAGCAACTTTCCAGTATGGAAATGATTGGAGTCGATCCATTAAAACGTGTGGTTTCACCTAGATTATGGGCTGGGATTGTGAGTTTACCGATGCTCTCAATTATATTTGCTGCGATTGGTATTTTTGGCGGTAAAGTCGTCGGCGTCGATTTTTTGGGCGCGGATGATGGTTCATTTTGGAGTGGCATGCAAAGCTCGATTCAGTTTATGCATGACATTTTTAATGGAACCGTGATTAAAAGTATTGTATTTGCTCTGATTTGTACATGGATTGCGGTTTATCAGGGCTATGCCTGTGAGCCGACTTCAGAAGGTATTGCGACATCAACCACTCGTACAGTGGTGTATTCATCGCTGTGTGTTTTAGGTTTTGACTTTGTGTTGACTGCGGTCATGTTCGGAGGTGTTTAATGAAATCACGTACTAGTGAGCTGGCCGTAGGGATTTTTGTCATTATCTTTGGCGTGGCCTTGTTCTTTTTGGCGATGAAAGTCAGTGGTCTGGTTGGAACTAATTTAAATGACAGTTATCACATGACGGCGCGTTTTGATAATGTGAATGGTCTTAAATCACGTGCTAAAGTCACCATGAGTGGCGTAACTGTCGGACGGGTTGAATCGATTACGCTTGATCCTGTAACTCGTTTGGCGACTGTTGATTTTGATCTGGATGGAAAATTGACCTCATTCAATGCAGAACAGCTCAAGGCAGTTCAACAAAATGCTTTGGATGAGTTACGTTACAGTTCTGATTATACGCAAGCGAATGCTGCGCAACAAAAAGAAATGGAACAGAAACTGATTGCCAACATGAAATCCATCACTAATATCGATGAAGATGCTTATATAATGATAGCAACCAACGGTTTATTAGGTGAAAAGTATCTTAAAATTGTACCAGGTGGTGGATTTAACTATTTAAAACGTGGTGAAAATATTACCAATACTCAAGGTACAATGGATCTTGAAGATCTGATTAGTAAGTTTATTACTGGTGGTGCCAATAAATCATCATCGGGTGGCTCGGCAGAAGACTCGGCGTCACAGCCACAGGCGGCTGCATCCAATAGTGCCGAACCTTCTTTTACTGAGTAATTTTAAGGAGCGATTCTTGTGAAGACGTTGTTCAAACAAACCCTTACTGCAAGTGTATTATCCACTCTTCTTGCGGGTACTGCATTTGCTGCGCCAGCAGAAGCGCCACCAGCATTTATTAAACGTGTTGCCGATAATTTTATTTCGCGTTTACAGGCAGATCATGCCAAGCTGCAAAACAATCCGACTGCTGTAAAAGCAATTGTACGTCAAAATCTTGATCCATATATTGATTCGCAAGCCTTTACCCGCATTGTGATGGGAACTTATGCGACCAATCAAAACAGTACCGCGGCGCAACGTGCGCAGTTTGAAAAGAATTTCCGTGAAACTTTGATTGAAAACTATGGTACTGCGTTTGCAAAATATAGTAATCAAAGCTATACCATACGCCCTTATAAAGAAACGGGTAGTCGTAACCCTGTGGTGACGATTGATTTTAGTAACAAAGGCGACAAGATTCCTGTTTCTTTCCAGCTTACCGATGCTGGCAGTCAGTGGAAAATTCGTAATATCAATGTGTCTGGTATTGATTTAGGTTTGCAATTCCGTAACCAGTTTGCTGCAACGGTACAGCGTAATGGTGGTAATTTGGACAAAGCCATTGCCAACTTTAAGCCAGATGCTGATGCGGCTGTAAACAAAAAATAATTGAAGGTTTATTGTGATTGAAATCGTCGATCAGCACTTGGTGCTATCAGGAAAGATTGATTTTGACAATGCGCAGACGGTTTATCAGGATGGTCTGCGTTTGATTCAACAACATCAACACTTTCCTTTGGTGGTGAATTTAAGCCAATTACAGCATGGCAGTACTTTGGCATTGGCGGTTTTGGTGCAATGGCTAAGAAAAACACCAAATGCACAAGGGTTACATTTTCAGGATGTACCAGAAAAAATGCTCAAAATTATCCAGTCTTGTCATTTACAGGATGATTTAACCCTGCTGCACAGCTAATTAAATTTCAATAAAAAAAGCACCGAATCTTGGTGCTTTTTTTATATCGATAATTTTAAACCCATTTCTTCCAGCGGAAGTACATCATTGGCCCGACGAATGAAACCATCAGAATTGCTGCAACAATTAGAAAACTCAAAGCACCATGGGCAAAGGGTAACTCCGTTGTATTCATCCCATAAATACTGGCAATCAACATCGGTGGCGCAAGCATACTCGGTAAAATCGAGAATCGACGAATGGTATCGTTCTGCTCGGTATTAATGAACCCAGATGTAGTATCAAGTAAGAAACGAACTTTTTGGAATAAAAAAGCATCATGTTCGACCAGTGAGCGAACATCTTCACTCAACTCGCGAATGTCCGCATCATAAATATGACTGCCCAAAGCACGTGGACGAGATAAAAAGGTCAGGACACGACGTAAATCAATCAGACACAGTTGCGCTTTACCCAGTACGTCTTCTTGTTGTGCCAGACGGGTAATCATGTCATCCAAATCTAAAATCTTTTCACGATGATGGTTATTCAGCACTTCTGTAGAATATTTTTCCAAGTCCTTGTGGATATCTTCGAGAATATCCGCAAGCTCATCCAGTTTAGCTTCGAGTAAACCGAGTAAGATCCAAGTCGGATCTTTATAATCCATGTCATAGTCGTTACGTCGTGCACGGGCACGAAATGCACGAAACGCCACCAGCTTTTCACCACGCATGGTAAATAGTCGATCTTTATGTAAAATAAATGCGACCGTTTGCACCGTTGCTAAGATATGACTGGTGTCTTCATTATCGCCATCGACCTGATAATTTTTATTTTTCGTTAAAAAATAGGTACTGATATGTAAAATGCCATCATCATCGCGGTAAAATCGGGCAGAGGATGAAATGTCTTCAAGTGACTTGAGGGTGGGTAGATTTCGGTCATAGGCATCAATGACCCATTGTTGCTCTTCTTGAGAGGGTGCAATTAAATCGATCCAGACCAGATCCTGATGTAGATCAAAACCACCATTAATGGTTGCATCTTCAAGGCTACCGCGCTCTGTGGCGTAAAAGGCTTCAAGCATAATGTCTTTTCTCCCTTGCGCAGTATGGATAAATTTGATGGGTGTATTTTAGACAAGGATTCACTTAAAAACACTCATTGTTGTCATTTTTTCTGAAAAAATCTTGCTAAAGCTTATATTGTAAGCATGACAGCTTAAAAACATGGTTAAAAGTTTTATGAATTCAATTTGTATTTTTTGTGGTTCAGCCGTTGGGAATGATCCTTTATTTTTACAAGCCGCTCAGTTGACAGGTGAAACCATTGCCAGACAGGGCAAAACACTGGTGTATGGCGGTGGTCGTTCAGGACTGATGGGAGTGGTTGCAGATAGTGCCTTGCAGGCAGGCGGCCGTGTGATTGGAGTCATTCCTACCGCTTTGGTTGATCGTGAATTGGCCCATCCCAATCTAACTGAATTGCATATCGTAAAAAATATGCACGAGCGTAAAACCAAAATGGCTGAACTTTCGGATGGTTTTATTGCTTTGCCAGGCGGAGCAGGCACACTGGAAGAAATTTTTGAACAATGGACGTGGTCACAGTTGGGCATTCATCAAAAACCCTGTGCTTTTTTAAATATTCAGGGTTTTTATGATGATTTACTCAAAATGATTCAAGGAACTGTAGAGCGAGGCTTTACTCAGTCACGTTTTGTCGAGAAGTTAATTGCATCAGATCAGATTGATGTGATTTTAAATGCCTTTGAGCATTATCAACCTGCCGCGCCGAAGTGGGGTGCACAAACGCAAGTTCATCCTTAACATTGAGACAGCGCTGTGGAAAAAGTTGATGTGAAAAAAAACACAGCCAAGAGAATTACCGTTGCCGCGGCGATTATCTTAAATGAGGCAGGTGAGCTCTTGGTTGTGCGTAAGAAAAATACTCATGTATTTATGCAGGTGGGCGGTAAGTTAGAGGCAAATGAGCCGCCTGAACACGCGATTGCAAGAGAAATTAAAGAGGAAATTGGCTGTGATATTCAGATTGATCAGTTTATTGGATGTTTTGAAACAGCAACGGCCAATGAGCCCGATCATCAATTGGTAAGTTATGTTTACTTGGCGCAATTAAAGCAGACGCCGCAGATTGCAGCCGAGATTGCCGAAATGAAATGGGTTACGCTAGATGATCAAGTTACAGCACTTGCACCATTAACACGTGAAGTGGTGATGCCTTGGTGTCGAAAGTATTTAAAGATTTAGCGATTTTGAAGTTTTGGCGTTTTGATTTGCTGCTGCAATACAATATGTGTAAATCTGCTGGCATCCTAATTGTTGTAACGCTTGATGCAAGGCATAAATTGAGCTGCCAGTCGTGACGACATCATCAATGATCAAGACTTTTCGGTAGCGAATTTTGGGTTTCTCTAACAGCACAAACTGCTGTTCTATGCCTTGAATCCGCTCTATTCGATTCAGTCCTTTTTGAGAATGTTGTTCAAGTCGATGAATCGGTTGCCAGACGGGAAGATTGAGTTTCTTTGCCAGTTGTTGTGCCAAGAGCAAAGATTGATTGTAACCGCGTTCGATCAAACGTGCGTCTGAGATCGGCATAGGGACAATCGCCTGAACTTTAGGATATTTCATCTGGGCAAGGAGTTGATCGAGTAAGGGCTGGTGATGTAATTTTTGCTCGTATTTAAACTGCTGTAAAATACGATCGATCGGATAATTATAGTAACAGGCCGCCATGATCTGTAATTCATGCCGATGGATGGTTTGCTTGAGCCAAGGCAATTGCTGCCAGCAACTTTTACACAGCAGATAATGCGTTAAACGCGGACTGGATTCACACAGACGGCAGGGTAAAAGTTTTTGCCCAAGCTGTTGCATGGAGGCTTTAATATCATCAAACATAGGCATAGCGAGGTGCCTCGGGTAGCCAACGTTTAAGTAATGCATCGGCTTGTTTTGGATAGTTTTTTAAAACTTGCTCGGCAACATAATGTGCCTGTGTCAGCAAATGATCATCACGCTCCAGACGTGCCACGCGAAAGCCCATATCACCTGTTTGTTTGGTTCCTAATAATTCTCCAGGACCGCGGATTTCCAGATCTTTTTCCGCAATCACAAAACCATCGTTACTTTCTCTTAAAATGGATAATCGTTCATGTCCATTTTGCGATAAAGGTGTTTTATAGAGTAAGGCACAAAAACTGGCGGTTGCACCGCGTCCAACCCGACCACGTAATTGATGAAGCTGGGAAAGACCTAAACGCTCGGCATTTTCAATGATCATAATCGAGGCATTGGGAACATCTACGCCAACTTCAATCACGGTCGTCGCAATCAATAATTGCAACTGATTGTCCTTAAAGGCTTGCATGACACTTTGTTTTTCATCAGCTTTCATTTTGCCGTGAACCAGTCCGATATTCAGTTCGGGAAAGCGTTCTTTCATTTCCTGATAGGTGGCTTCGGCGGCTTGAGCATCTAGGGTTTCCGACTGTTCGACCAGTGTACACACCCAGTAAGCCTGTTTGCCCTCACGGCAATTACTGGCGATTCGTTGCAGCACGTGTTCGCGCCGATCGAGTGGAATAGTGACGGTTTGAATTGGGGTACGTCCCGGCGGGAGTTCATCAATGATGGAGGTATCCAGATCACCATAGGCACTCATTGCCAATGTACGGGGAATCGGGGTGGCTGTCATCACCAACTGATGTGGCGTAAGTTGATCATTCCCTTTATTACGAAGTGCCAAACGTTGATCGACCCCAAATCGATGTTGTTCATCAATAATCACCAAACCTAATTTGGCGAATTCAACAGTATCCTGAAATAACGCATGAGTACCCACTACCAATTGTGCTTCGCCAGTTTTAATAGTTAGTTCAGCCTGTGTACGAGCCTTCCCTTTTTGTTTTCCAGACAGCCACGCGACTTGTATTCCTAGTGGTTCAAACCAGCGTTTAAAATTTAGATAATGTTGCTCGGCCAAAATTTCAGTCGGTGCCATTAGCGCAACTTGCCATCCTGCTTCTAATGTATGACAAGCAGCGACAGCGGCAACCAAGGTTTTGCCTGCGCCGACATCACCTTGTACCAAGCGTAGCATTGGTTTGTTTTGCTTGAGATCGGTGACAATTTCTTTGGACACTCGTTTTTGGGCCTGTGTCATTTCAAAGGGTAATTGGGCGAGTAAGGCTTTGGCAAGTGTCTTGCTTGGGCTAAAAATGGGAGAAGCAATTTGTCGAATATAGGCACGTCGAGTGAGTAAACTGACCTGATGTGCGACCAGTTCTTCAAAAATCAGTCGTTGCTGTGCGGGATGTGAACCTTGTGCCAATTGCTGCATATTGGCATCGACAGGGGGTTCATGGATATATTGTAAAGCTTGTTTCAGCGCATAACCATTGGTGTATTGTTCAGGCAATAATTCTGGTAAATGATCGCTGTATTGTCTGAGTGCCTGTTTGACATATTCACGTAGTTTGGGCTGAGTCAGTCCTTCTGTACTGGGATAAATTGCAGTGAGCTGAGTTTTAGGTAAAGCGCTATGATCAGTGACCAGTTGTATTTCAGGATGATACATCTCCAAACCGCGCGCGCCGACTCTAACTTCTCCAAAAACACGTAAACGATGACCTGCTTTTAACTTATCAGTCAGATTTTTATAAATATGATAAAAGCGTAAGGTAACTTTACCTGAGTCATCTTGCAGTAAAGCGGCCAGCGATTTACGTTTTCCAGGTGGAAAGTCCAGAGCTTTGACTTCACCTTCAAGCAAATAGCTGCGTCCCACCACCAGTTGGTTCATGGGAATGACCGTGCTACGATCTTCATAGTCACGCGGCAGGTGAAACAGAAGATCATCGGTGGTGAAAATATTAAGTTTTTCCAAAAGTGCAGCGGCAGCACCACCGACACCCTGTAACTGCTGGACTGAAGTCATATCTCTCCAAGTCAGGACCCTTTACATCAGGATCATGCATGCATATTTTATTTATTGGTTATGGTAAAACATCTCAACGCGTTGCCCAATCTCTATTTGAACAGAACTCGAATCAACAGCGACATCAAATTACCACAATTAGCCGTAGCCCGAAAACAGATGTGTACGCGAATCACCTCATTCAAGATGTGCATGACCTTAATCTGGACAATCTTGCACCAATTGATTTGGTCTATGTGGCTTTGGCGCCTTCAGAAAGTAGTGTAGAGGCCTATCGTCACACCTATCTGGATTCAGTTGAACCAATCGTTTATGCATTAAAATCGCATCCTGTACAAAGGATTATGGTGCTGTCATCAACACGGGTTTATGGCGAACAGCAGGGCGAGCAAGTCGATGATGAATCGCCCATTCAACCTGTAGATGAGCAAGGACAAATCTTGCGTGACATGGAATTAAAATGGCGGGCAGCATATCCGAAACAGACCGTGATAATTCGCCCTTCTGGGATCTATGGTCAATCGGTTGCGCGTTTAATAAAAATGGCTGAAAACACCATTAGTTACCCAAAGATTCATTATAGCAACCGCATTCATATTGATGATCTGGCAAGATTTTTAGCGTATTTATCGACATTAAAAAATGTTGATTCGTCTTATATCGTGACCAATAACCACCCTTTAGCTTTACATGAAATTATCTTGTGGTTCCAGCAACAACTCGATTTGCCAAAGCTACAATTGAGCAGTCAGGAAATTTCAGGAAAACGCTTATATGCAACACGGATGCTCAAAACGGGATTTCAATTACAGCATCCAGTTTGCTTTAATGACTATACAATCTGCCTGCAACAACATAGGCAAAGCCAATAATTTAATTAAACTCAAGAATGCGGCAACATCTACAATTAAATTAAACCGATAAATACAAGATTGGTGGAAGATGTTTAAACAGGCATTTGGAAGCTTGCTTCTGCTCATCGTAGTGCAACAGGTGGCAGCGGTTGAAAAGACATGGTGTGTATATGATCCAGTCGGTACGCAAGGGGATATTACCCGGCGTTTAAAAGAGATTGTGCTTTATGCACAGCGTGATCAGGTCAATTTGCAACTTAAAATTTATCAGCATGAAACAGAGGCTATTGCACAATTTAATCAGAAAAAATGTTCAGGTCTGGTCGCAACTAACTTTAATACTCGAAACTATAATGCATTTATGGGAAGTACGGCTGGTGTGGGATTTATCACAAATAATATAACCGCGCAGCATTTTATTCAGTTGTTGAACCAACCTGCATTACGTTCTGTCATGCAACAAGGAGAGTATGAGGTGGTCGGGTTTATTCCTGTGGGAATGACCTATATGATGCTCAAAACGCCAACGCTTTATAAAGTGACAGACCTAAAAAATAAACGGATTGGTGTTTTGGCTGAAGTCCCGCCCCAAACGGCTTTGGTGCGTAGTGTACGTGCACAGCCTGTTGCCTTGAGTTTTGATAATGCAATCAAGGCCTTTAAAAATAATCAAGTGGATATTTTACCAGTCCCTGTTTATGCTTTACTTGCTTATAATCTGAGAAAAGAGTTTGGTGAATCGACCCGAGTCATCAATTTTCCAGTGGTTTATGCGGGCTTAAATATTGTAATTCGCGCTGCTGAATACCCATCAGATTTTGGTGTGAATATGCGGCATTGGTTTGCAGGACAGGCAAGGGTATTGGTGGGACAAGTGATACGCTGGGAAAATCGATTACCCGCGTATTATTGGATGGATGTCTCTGCCACTGAGAAACAAGCTTATAATGTGGTTATTGCTAAAGTACGCAATCAATATTCCCAGAACTTTTTTTACGATCCGCGCTTTGTCAAACTGATCAAAAAATTACGCTGTAAAGATGAACCGCAATATTTTGAGTGTCAGATCTGGTAAATCAAATATGGCAACCGAAGTTGCCATGTTGAGATCAAATTTTAGATGACAGGATCATTTAAGCTTTTTTACGTTTTGAACGACGTTTTGCTTGTTGTGAAGCGACTGCATCCAGTGCAGCTTTAAGCTCATCGTCATTAAAGGTGGTGATATGTTGCAACATTTGTAAGGTTGCTTCATCCAGTACCAATTTGGCACCTTCCGCCATATTGCTAAAGTTGCGTTCAAACGCGATTGCCCCTTGTTCATTGGTGCAGATATATCCTTGCTGGGTCAGAACTTTGATAAAGCTCTGGAACAATGATTTATCAAAAAATTCAGGTGAGTTGAATTCATAGAGAACCGACAGGCGTTGCCCTAGCAAATGACTCAAGTCCTCGACTTGTTTCACCGAAATATTTCCAGAACCACGTTGTGCAATTAATGCCAAGGTCATGTAGTAACGTTCCAGACTTTGTTTGACTGGAGCTGCTAAGATCACCAATTGATTATGATCTTCTGAATTTGGTGCAGGACTAATCAAGTCGCCTTCACTGTCGCGTTCAATCAGTTTGGCATTGACCAGAGCATCGGCATATTGACTAATTTGTTGTTCAAGTTGCTCAGGTTTCCATTTCAGGAATAACTCTGCCTGTAAAAACGGATAGAGTGTTTTAATGACATTGATCAGATTTTTCTGGCTAATTCTACCATTGTGTTCAACTAGCGCTGCAATTAAAGAGGGCAGCACAAAAGCATGTAAAATATTATTGCGGAAGTAGGTCAACAACACCGCTTGATAATCTTCGATTGCAATAATGTCGCCTAATACATGCTGAACACGTTTAATCAATTTCAGTTTCAAGCCGTAAGCAATAATTTCTTTACCAGACAGCGGTGTAACTTGTGTGCGCTCATCATAAGGAAGTGTGGTAACAAGATTACGATAAGCATCGAGTTGTTTAATACACAACTCTTCGTCCAATGTGTGTTTAGGGGTTGCCAATAAAATTAAAGAAAGCAACGAAACAGGATTGATCACTACAGCGCGGTTAATATTTTCAACAATCGCATGTGCTGAACTGTTAATGACCTCTGAAACTTGTGGTGGAATCGGATCATCGTTTTTCTCAATTTTGATCTGATCTGCACCATGTGCTTTTAGCAAATCGTCCAGAAACACAGGTTCACCGAAGTTAACGTGGACCTTGCCAAAAATACGTTCAATTTTGCGTAAAGTTTGAATAATCCCGAAGATGGATTCTGCTTCTTTGGGTTTGCCTTGCATTTCTCCTACATAGGTTGAACCTTCCATTAAGCGTTCATAACCAATATATGTTGGAACAAAAACAATCGGCTTGGCACGACCCCTTAAATGACTGTGTATGGTCATGGCCAGCATGCCTGTTTTGGGCGGAAGTAAGCGACCAGTACGCGAGCGACCCCCTTCAATAAAATATTCAAGCGGGGTATTACGCGACAAAATACTATATAGGTATTCTTTAAATACAGACGTATAAAGTGCATTGCCACGGAAGGAGCGTCGAATAAAAAATGCACCGCCGCCACGTAAAAGCTGACCGACAAATGGCAGATTTAGATTATCTCCCGCTGCAATATACGGCACCATTAAACCACGACGATAAATCACATAAGACAATAATAAATAATCGATATGACTGCGGTGACATGGTGTGTAGATAATTTCGTAGTCTTTGGCCAGTTCACGTACGGTACTAAAGTTATGAACTTCGACACCATCATAAAGTTGTGTCCATAATCGAGTCAGGGCCATATCAGCAAAACGGATGGCTGAATATGAATAATCTGAGACAATTTCATTTAAATAGCCAATCGCACGGCGTTCAGCTTCAAGCATGCTGACTTTACCGCGAATACTTTCCCGACGAATCGCATCCTGCACATCACGTGATTTGATCAGGGATTCCATCACATTACGGCGGTCAGACAAGTCAGGCCCCAGAACCACTTCACGCTGACTATCTAAATAGTCATTCAGAGTGCTCACGATATACGTGGCAGGAGACAGATTCGGATAATGCGCACTGGCATAGTTGACCAGTTGGCGTAACGACTGCGGTTCATGAAACTCAACATAAGTTTGACGACCATGCAGACCGATATTCATCAATTGTTTGACTTTACCTGGGGTTGCCCATGTATCGGTAAATAACAACTTAAACCATGAATCCTCTTTATCAGGAGAGCGTCCCCATAGCACCGTGACAGGAACCAGTTCAATATCGTAGTCAGGATGCTTGTCTAAAAACTCAATTAAACGCAGTAATCGCGGAGGAAAGGCATGCGGTGGTGGATTGAGTAAATTCTTTTCATCGTGATGCTGTAAAAATAAAACCGATGCTTTTTCTTTGTGATCATCCATCACCAGTGGATCTAGTGCAGGCTTTAAATGCAAGCGACGTGTTTCACCATCAAGAACTAAAGCATTGCTGCGAGAGTAATTTTGTAATACATAGCAGACGACTTTTTTCTGTGCAGGATGTTCTGAAGTCTGCTGATCGGTAGATTCAGAAGGGACTTCCCCAAGAACATGCGGTGTTACCACGAGGTCAAGTAACTTACTCGACAGGCGTCGATACATCTGACCCAAGCCACTCTTGGCCATAAGAACTCCTACTCAAACAACAATACTCCGTCCTAAAGAACGAAAACTGCCTTAGTGAATTGATGTGAAAAACAATGGGCTATTTTCTGATAAATCATATGGATTGCGCTAGTGTTTATCGTTAAAAAACGTATTTTTAATACGAATAACAATGCTAAAGTGTGACATGACAGTCAACTAATCTTGATGGTTATACTCTGAATTTGTGGAAAAATACCGTATATATGTTTTATAGTTTACAGTTGTCTTGTTTTTAAATTGCCGACACTTTAAAGGTATCTTATGAATGCATTAACCCAGGAACTTGTCGAGCTTTTATCTCTTGAAAAGCTTGAAGATCATTTATACCGTGGACAAAGCCGTAATCTGGTCGGAAAACGTGTATTTGGTGGACAAGTTCTGGGACAAGCGTTACGTGCTGCGTCCTATACCACAGATCGTCCTGCACATTCGCTACATGCTTATTTTCTCTATGGCGGTGATGTCAATGCACCGATTATTTATGAAGTCGATCCTTTACGCGATGGTCGAAGCTTTTCCAGTCGCCAAGTTCGCGCTATTCAGCATGGTCGTACCATCTTTTCGGCAATGATATCGTTTGCTTATCTTGAAGAAGGTTTGAATTATCAACCAGAAGAACCTAACTATCCAGCGCCAGAAGACCTCAAATCAGAAAATGAACTCAAAGAAGGATTAGTTAATTTCCTGCCTGAAAATGTGCGTGCCAGTTTTATGCGTGATCGACATGTTGAAATTCGCCCGATTGATCCAGTCAATCCATTTCAACCTCAACCACAAGCACCGATTAACGCACACTATATCCGAACCCATGACTCTATTCCTCACGAGTTGGATGAGCAGTCTTTACATCAAGCGATCGTTGCATTTTATTCTGATTTCAGCTTAATGACGACTTCCTTAAAACCGCATGGTTTAAGCTATATTTCACCGAGTTTGCAATGTGCCAGTATCGATCATGCCATTTATTTTCATCGTCCAGTCCGTGCGGATGAATGGATGCTGTATGACATGGAAGCCACCGTCACTGCAAATTCACGCGGATTAAATTTTGGACGCATGTGGCAAAATGGACAACTGGTCTGTAGTACCACACAAGAGGGGCTTATACGCCTGCGTGAAATAGCCAATAACCAATAAAACCACATCAAATGTTTCACTAAAGCTGCATGGATGCGGCTTTTTATTTTTAAATTGTCAGATATGCTAAAAAATTATTCGATTCTAAACATCTTGCGTGTCATAGTAATCCAAAACAATGACATTCTATTTCAAATGGTATGAGCTTAAATACACAGATTTTAGTTGCTGCAATCATCGGTATCGCATTTGGGTTTTTATTAAATCTATATCCAGACACCGCTTTTTTTCAACATAGTCTCTATGGACTCGGTATTATCAGTAGCATATTTATCGGGCTGTTGAAAATGCTTTTAATCCCACTGATTTTTTCCTCAATAGTGGTGGGAGTTTCAAATTTGCAAGCCAGTGGGCAGTTTGGTCGAGTCTGGAAAATCACAGCATTATGTTGTTTAACTACGACTACATTGGCTTTAATTCTCGGTATTGGCTGTGCCCATTTATTTGGAGTGGGCAAGGGCATGGATATCGGAATTTTTAGTGAAGCCATGAGTAATCATCAATCTCCAGATACATTATCGCCATCCACCTTTTTTACGAATTTTATTCAAAATACGCTAATTAATCCCTTTAAAGCTTTTAGCGATGGCAATGTTCTGGCAGTCGTGGTGTTCGCTTTGTTCATCGGGGCGGCTTTAATTAAAGGCGGAGATCGTTTTCAGTCTGTACGGGTTCTAAGCTTACAGTTTTTTGACATCATGATGATGTTGGTCGGCTGGGTCATGAAATTGGCTCCATTAGGAATTTTAGCCTTACTCGCTAAACTGGTTGCAACGGAAGATGTCAAAATCCTGAACAGTCTGGCTGAGTTCGCCTTAGTCGTAACAGGAACGACGATTTTTCATGGTGCAGTGGTGTTGCCTTTATTACTGTGGATTTTTGGGAAAATGAATCCAATCACTTTTTTTAAAGGTACACGCTTAGCCCTCATTACTGCTTTTGCCACCAGTTCCAGTTCAGCCACGATGCCATTGAGCATGAAGTGCGCCCAAGAAAATCTCAAGGTTCGCCCACAAACAGCAGGTTTTGTTATCCCTTTAGGAACGCAGTTAAATATGGACGGTACCGCGCTCTATGAAGCCGCTGCCGCATTATTTATTGCCAATTTGGTGGGAATGGATTTAACCCTGACTCAGCAATTGATTGTTTGTTTAACTGCCATGATTGCATCATTGGGTGCGCCCGGAATTCCTAGTGCAGGAATGGTCACCATGATCATGGTGCTACAGTCTGTTGGGCTTCCTGCCGAAGCGATTGCGATTTTACTGCCAATCGATCGAATTTTAGATACGGTACGAACTGTGGTCAATGTGCAGGGAGATATGATGATTAGCGTCGTGGTAGATCGTTATGCCAAATCAGATTCCATTGAATCATCTTAAAATGCAGTGCGATTAAGATGCTCGATTGCAAGACATTGCATCGCGAGAATGATAAAAAGCAGAAGAGAACTTCTGCTTTTTACCGCTTATTTCACTCAAGTAGCTTCACTCAAGCAGCAGTTAATAACGCTCGTTTCGCTGCTGGAGATTGGTCTAAATATTGGACAGCATCTTCGGTACTTCCTTCTTTGACTGGATCGTACCATGGCATTAAATAATCGATCTGTTGTGCAACCAACCAGATTGGGCTAGGAAGCACTTGGTTATCCTTGCGCCCTTGTTTAAGCCATTCTAACCAGATCCAAGGATGCCACAGACTTGGATTTTTATCTGCGAAACGTGGGTCTTGTTTCATGATATGTGCGGCACCATCGACCCATAAACCTAATACCCCCGCAATTACCGCGACACTTAAATAATAACGGGCAATATAACCACCACCTAAATGACGATATAAATCAAATGCAACTGTCCGATGTTCAATTTCTTCTGCGCCATGCCATTTGACTAAATCGACCATTTCAGGGTCAGCGCCGAGTTCTTCCCATTTTTTGTTGTAAAGCGCGTATTTACCCAATACACACGTCATGTGTTCTACTGTGGCAATCACACCTAAACGAAATAAATCCCACTGATGTTGTAACGCTTTAGGCACTTCATAGTCTAGAGGTTTATCAGCCAATAACTTGCTAAATAAAAAGTTCATGATATCCAGATTACGCTGGATATCGATATTACGTGCCGACAAATATTCTTTATTGGCAGAGGTATGCGCATTGGCATGCATGGCTTCTTGCCGAATAAAAGCCTGGACATCTTGTTTGAGTTTTTCATCGGTAATTTGCGGCAAGACTTTATTATAAAGACGACAGAACCAGAACTCACCCGCAGGTAAGATATTATTAATTTCATTGATGAAATAACTGGCAAAAGGTTGATTGGGAATCCAGTCCACTGGAGTTTCTTTCCAGTCGAATTTTACCTTTCGTGGTTGAATGCGATAGTGAATCGAAGATCCTGGAAGCTTGTGTTTAAAAAATGAAAAAATACTCATGTCCTTACCTTTATTTGTTCTTATCGAACTTTTGCTGGTTTTTTTGAGTATAAAAAATGCCCCTGTATTTTGCTTTGCAATACGGGACATTCAATTGTCATTACGTGATGAAATGATCAGAAAAGCGGTAGTTTATTCTTCTTTTAATACTAAATCTGCTTCATCTTCATCATCAATTGTCGCTTCTGGAATTTGACTTAAATCAAATTCAGGTTCTTGTTCTAGCGTATAATTTAAGCGACCTGCCATCACACTGGCAAGCTCTTCAAGTCCTTGTTTATTGAGTGATGAAAATAGTTGAATTGAAAAATTCAGCTTCATCTTTTTTAGATTTTGTTTAACTTCGAGTAGGGCTTGATGAGCGGGACCACGATTCATTTTATCCGCTTTGGTCAGTAAAATATGCACAAACAATTTACGTGAATGCGCCCATTCCAGCATCATGGTATCGAAATGCTGGAGTGGATGACGAATATCCATCAATAGCACTAAACCCTGTAAGCTTTGACGATGAATCAGATAGTTTTCAAGTTCTTTCTGCCAAACCTGTTTCATATCTTCAGGGACAGCAGCATAACCATAACCTGGCAAATCCACCAGACGCTGATCAGGATTCCCTAGACTAAAAAAGTTAATCATCTGGGTACGTCCTGGCTTTTTAGACGCACGTGCCAGTTGTTTTTGATTGGTTAAGGTATTAATGGCACTGGACTTGCCTGCATTGGAACGTCCTGCAAAGGCAATTTCATAACCTGTATCTTCTACACAAAGTGCCAGTTTGGGCGCACTCATTAAAAATTCAGCTTTGCGTAGCCAATTGAGTGCCTTTACTGAGTATTCAGTAATTGCAGGATCAGCTTTTTTCTCATAACTAATTTTTTGTTTAGGTGCGAGTTTGGCTTTGGTGTCTTTGGATTTCGCATAGCGATGCATAGAGCTTAACTTTTACAATCAAAATATATTTAAAACGCATTATAAAGGATGCGAGCCTTTCACGCGAATTTTAACAGCATTTGGATCAAAATGATCAGGAGATCGAGATAAAAGCGATGGCTGAATGACTGGAGGTAGAAGGCGGAGCAGCCAAAACATCGGCTAAAGTGTATTGATCGAGTGTTTGATAAAAGCTTTCCAGTGCATCATCTAAAATTCCTTTTAAGCCGCAGTGCGAGCGTAATACACAAGGCGGAGTATTGCATTCTACAATCTGATGATCACCTTGTAAGATCCGTACGATTTTACCCAATGTCAGATCGAGCGCTTTGGGATTTAAACGAAGTCCACCGCCTTTGCCGCGCGTGGTAATGATCCACTCTTGTTTAGCCATGAAATGTACAATTTTGACCAAATGATTTTGAGAAACATGCAAATCCCGTGCGATTTCTGCGATGGTATACGGCATTTCACTTGGGCGTGAAACGTACATAAGTATACGCAAGGCATAGTCGGTAAATTTATTGAGTTGCATGTTCAGCTAAATACCAGAAATTTATAAAGATCATATTAGCCTGAAAGTTTCCCGAAGGAAACTCCCGAGTCCAAACACCTGCAAATCACAGTTTTATATTCAGTTTAATCTTATATTCAACCCGAATCCTGCTTAAGCTAATGATTCCATAACTTGAATTGTTGGCTTATTCCGATGAGTTAATTGATATGCACATAACGATGCATAAATTCCGCTAAGAAATCCATGAATACTACGTGCTTTACTCGTCACTAAATTGTATTGTCCTTTCAATAAGCTGAATAACGTTTCTATCTTATTGCGTTGTTTTAAATGATATTTATCTGATGAACAGAGTTGAATAGCCTGCATGTTCTT
>NZ_CP078523.1:1664124-1688581 GCF_019264745.1 Acinetobacter sp. Colony158
GCATAAAGCTTTGCGTCTAAGCCTTCAACCAATTGTTCAACCATTTTTATGTCAGCAACATGCCCATTAGATAAGCCTGAGCTAACGATCTCACCGAATTGATTCATCACGATATGTAACTTACAGCCATAAAACCATCCCATTGAACTTTTACCGCGAGATGCAATCTTGGCTAATGATTTATGACGCTGAATACGCTGATTTTTACAGACAGGCAGAGTCGTTGAATCAATCCATAAATATTGTTTGTATTCACCTTTCATCAAAGCGACATGTAAAGCATGTAGAGCTAATTGATGCATATTGATCAGGTGAATCATCCTTTGGTAACAGGGTAAGCGTTTAAATAAATGATTTTTATCCTGCTTCAACCATGAAAAGAAAGCTTTGAAATTGTTGAAATGAGAACACTTATACCAAATGGCGATAAAATGTATTTCTGAGAGACTCAGCTGGGCTGGTCGAATTCTTACAGAGCGACGACTTTGTTTGAGAAACTTCCAATAAGTTGCTTCAAATTTAAGAAAGAAATCATCAATGATGCAGAATAATTCGGTACTATTGAACATCAGGGCTAGAGCTTTAGGTTTGGTGTGGTAACTCAACTGATGGCTCTAGTCCCCTTATTTTTCAAGTCAATTGCTTATCCGCGATTCGGGTTATATTCAGTTTAACCTTTGAGAGGAGCAGAAACAGCGAGCTCATCTCCGACTTGATAATGACTTAACAGAATATTGGCAACATCGTATTCACTATGTTCAGCCTGTGATTTGACTAAGAAACCATATTGAGCTGTATCCTGAGTTGAACTAAAACTAAACTGTTGAGGTTGATCAATTCCTTTTTCGGGAACATGGACTTTGACCGAAATATATTCACCTGCTTGTGCCGTTGGAATCGTTTGTTGATCGGCTGCACGAATGTTAAAAAATTTACCTTCTGCGTGATCTTGGATCGACACAATTTTGAAATTACGCCAACCTGACCATCCTCCACTTTGCGAAGCCAACTGATCATATTTTTGTTGCTCAGCCCCAATCAAAATATCAGCTAGTTGCAAATAGGCTTGTTTCCACGCTTCGATTAAATCTGATTCAAATGGGACATCAAGCACTTCACTAATCGAATGTAATAAGTTTTCCCCCACAATCGAGTATTGCGCGGGTTGAATATCCAGACTGACGTGTTTGGTTGCAATATGTTCCACTGCTTTGGCTAGTTTTTCAGGGGTTTCGATATTTTCTGCATAAGCCAAAACTGCTGCGGCTAAGGCGCGTGGTTGACGTCCTGTTGTTTGGTGGTCCAGATTAAACACATTTTTGAGTTCAGGATGATTGCCAAGCATACGCTTATAAAAATAGCTGGTCAGTGCGACGCCGTGTTCACGTAAGACAGGTACAGTTGATTTTACAAGTTCGATTTGTTGTGGAGTCATGGCTAGACCTTTTTATCTGGCTATATAAGATATATTTAAAATACATCTTATAAAATACATTTGCAATGCATCTTTAATTAAAAGTCATAATTTTTTTAAGGGATTAAATAGATCGTATTGGTCAAATTGATTGGTTTTTCGCAAAAAAATTAAACACTGATTTTACAAGAGATTGGTTTTGTAAAATCAGTGTATTTTTGAAAGTTATTTAGCGTTTTCCAAACAACGAGCCGAGCAAGCCGCGAACCAGTCTTTGTCCTGTTGGTCCGCCTAAACTACGTGCTGCGCTTTTTGCAAAGGTTCCAAGTACATCTTGAGTGAGTTTGTCACGCTCGCGTTGTGCTTTTTCATCTACTTTTTGTTGTTCACGTGCTAAACGCTCTTGTTCTTTTGCCTGTTGCTTGGCATCTGTTTCTTGTTGTTTGGCTTGTTGCGCGGCTTCGAGCTGGGCTTGTTGTTGCGCCGCACTTTCGCTCACTTTGCGCTGTAACATTTCATAAGCACTATCTCGATCTACAGCGCGTTCATAGATTCCCGCGACAATACTTTGCGACATTAATGCTTTACGTTCATCAGCGCTTAAAGGGCTAAATGCAGAATAGGGAGGCATGATCCAGCCACGTTCCACGATCTGTGGCGTGCCTTGTTCATCCAGAAAACTAATTAATGCTTCGCCAACGGCAAGTTCAGTAATGGCTTGATCCACTTTAAATTCAGGATTGGCACGAAAGGTATCCGCTGCTGTTTTTACTGCTTTTTGATCTTTTGGTGTAAACGCACGTAAAGCATGTTGAACTCGATTTCCGAGTTGCCCTAAAACCGTTTCTGGTATGTCGAGTGGGTTTTGGCTAATAAAATAAATGCCCACACCTTTGGAACGAATCAAGCGTACCACTTGTTCAATTTTTTGTTGTAAGGCGGGGCTAGAATTATCAAAAAGTAAGTGTGCTTCATCAAAGAAAAATACCAGTTTCGGTTTATCCAGATCTCCAACCTCAGGTAATTGTTCAAATAACTCTGAAAGCATCCACAGCAAAAAGGTCGCATAGAGTTTTGGCGTATTCATCAGTTTATCTGCGGCGAGCAGGTTGATATAACCATGACCATTGCTATCGGTCTGAATAAAATCCAGAATATTTAAACTTGGCTCACCAAAAAACTGTTCACCACCTTGGTCACCCAATGCCAGCAAATTTCGCTGAATTGCGCCTAAACTTGCAGGTGATAAATTTCCATAATCTGCTTTTAAGTCAGTTGCATTGTCACTGACATAACTCAGCATGGCCTTTAAGTCTTTAAAATCGATGAGCAATAACCCTTGATCATCTGCAATACGAAACACCGCAGAAAGTACACCTTCCTGTGTATCATTTAAATTCAGCATTTGAGCCAAAAGCAATGGCCCGATTTCAGAGACAGTGGTACGAATTGGATGACCTTGTTCAGCAAATAAATCCCAAAAAATAGTGGGAGAAGCAGCAAACGCAATAGTGTCTAAACCAAGTGATTTAATCCGTTCATCAAATTTTGGATTATCACTTCCCGCTTTGGCAATACTCGAGACGTCACCTTTGGCATCTGCTAAAAAAACAGGCACACCAATCCGAGAAAAATTTTCAGCCATGACTTTGAGTGTCACAGTTTTACCTGTTCCTGTTGCACCTGCAATCAGACCGTGACGGTTCGCAAATTCGGAATGTAAAACAATATCCTGATGAATATCAGTCGTTTTTTTTGCAATCACAATTGGTGTGCCCATACTTATTCCTATTCTTATCACTTTTCAATTTGTTGGAGTGCATTTTGGATATCTTGTATTAAATCTTGGGCAGATTCTAGTCCTATACAAAAGCGAACCAATAAACCCTGTTGTAGATGTGTATTTGGCAATACTCGCATCTGTTTTAAATCATAAAGCATCACCAGACTTACGGGGCCGCCCCAACTAAAACCTAATTTAAATAATGTTAAGGCATCACAAAAGCGGCGGACGGCGCTGATGTCATAGTTGGCTTGAAAGATCACACTGACCAAACCTGCGCTTTGTTGATCTATACAGATTTCTTGCCAAAAGGCGTGTCCAGGACTGTTCGCGTCGGCGGGATGTAGAGCTTGTGCAAACTCAGGCTGCTGTTTGAGCCACGCTAATAGGTCTTGTGTGGTTTTGGCTTGTTGTTGATAACGTAAGCGTATATGCGGCAGGCTACGTATAACTTGTGCGGTATCATCTCCCGACACACAGATTCCCTGAGTGGCATGCATCTTAAAGAGCTGATGATAAAGTTTTTGATCCCGAGTAATTACGCTGCCCATTAAGATATCACCACCACCGCTTGGATACTTGGTGAGTGCATGGACGGTGATGTCAACGGATAAGTGTTCATCTGAAAAATCGAAAGCGTTAAAGGCGAGCCCTGCGCCCCATGTATTATCCAATGCAATCAACACATTGGCTTGTCTGGCTTTTTTAACCAGATTTTTAAGATCAGGAAATTCTAAAGTGACTGAACCTGCCGCTTCGAGCCAGATCAGTTTAGTGTGTGCAGAAGGCGTAAATGAGTTGGCATCAATTGGATTATAGACTTTGACGATGATGCCATAACGTTGTTGTAGATTTTTGAGATGTTCCATGTTTGGCCCATACACATTATCTGGAACCCAAACTTCATCGCCTTGATTTAAAAAGGTTGAATTAACCAGATTAATGGCAGATAGTCCACTCGGTGCGAGTAAGCAATGTGTCCCCCCTTCAAGCTGTGCCAATTGATCAGCTAAGGTATAAGTGGTCGGTGTGCCATGGGTGCCATAACTATAATCATAAGCATCTGTCCAATGCCGATCAAAAAGGTGCGCTGTCGATGGAAATATAATCGTCGATGCACGAAACAGGGGAGGTTGAATGCTCGCAATATATTGAGGAGCCTTTCGTGGGGCGTGAATAAGCTGGGTTTGAATGGTTTTATTATCTGTCATGGTGTATATCATTTAGGTCATTTAGCTCTAGATTAAAAAATATAAATCCTTTCTGCTAGTTTTGGTCGAGTTTTGTGAGTATTTCTTTACATAAAACTGCATTGACAAAAGTTGGCTTCATTTTTGCTATGACTTAGCTAATACCAACAACAATATAGGTTCTAAGTGCATGAAGTCGCATTTAAAAGTGCATTATTTTCAGCATATTGCTGGTGAAGGGTTCGGGAGTTGTTATGATTTTTTGAAAACACATCAGTCAAAAATTACCGCGACTGAATTTTTCGCACTCCCCCCTGATTTACCGCTTGAAATAGAGGCGCTCCCTCGTATTGACGATGTCGATTTACTGATCATTATGGGCGGAACCATGAGTGTTAATGATGAAGCCAATTTTCCTTGGTTGAAAATTGAAAAACGCTGGATTCGTCGTTATTTAGCCGCGGGTAAACCGGCGATAGGATTGTGTCTGGGTGGACAACTGATTGCCAATGCTTTAGGTGCTGCCGTGAGCCGTAATCCATTTCAGGAGTTAGGCTGGACGACCGTACATCGAGTACCACAATCGGCAACGCAGTGTTTTCCTTTACCCTCTTCTTTGCATGTGATGCAGTGGCACAGTGAAACTTTTGAGATTCCCAAAGGCGCGATTCATTTAGCTGAAAATGACGTCTGTCGTAATCAGATGTATCAGATTGGGCAAAATGTTTTAGGTTTTCAGTTTCACCCAGAAATCACCCCACAAACACTGGAGTTATTTTTGGAAAATGATGATGAAGTGGCCATTTTTCATGGAGAATATGTACAGCCAGCCAATCAACTCAAACAATCAAAACAATCAAAATTTATAGAAGGAAATCAATTGCTCAATCAGGCGATTGAATATGTAGTGAACGCATCGTAATCAAAATAAAATGCAAATGATTTAAAATAAAACTCGGATATTTAACGATTCAGCAACAAATAGAATTGCATAAGACTTAAACAGTCGTTATAATGAGCGACCCTCAAATTGTGAGGTCATTTACTGCAAAGAACGTAGTAAATGCATGACAGTCGCGGCATCGATCGTGACCTTAGTGATTTTCACTGCCTTTGACACTTACCAATGGGTGAGGTGCGTCAAAGGTGATTCTTTATATATTTTGGCTTGGAGTTTACTGGTATGTCTAACCAGAGAATCCGTATCCGTCTTAAGTCTTTTGATCATCGTCTGATTGATCAATCTTCTCAAGAGATCGTAGAAACCGCTAAGCGTACTGGCGCACAAGTGTGTGGTCCAATCCCGATGCCTACTCGCATCGAACGCTTCAACGTTCTTACTTCACCGCACGTAAACAAAGATGCGCGTGATCAGTACGAAATCCGCACCTACAAACGTTTGATCGATATCGTTCAACCAACAGATAAAACTGTTGATGCATTGATGAAATTGGATCTTGCAGCGGGTGTTGATGTTCAGATCGCATTGGGTTAAGGCTTTCGGGTTAATTAGTGCCTGGCATTAATTAAGCTGCTTTTTTAGAGGTTACACACATGGCTATTGGTTTAGTCGGCCGCAAGTGCGGTATGACCCGTATCTTTACAGATGCCGGCGTCTCTGTGCCTGTTACAGTGATTGAGGTTGATCCTAACCGTATCACTCAAATTAAAACGCTTGAAACTGATGGTTATCAAGCGGTTCAAGTTACTACTGGTGAACGTCGTGAATCTCGCGTAACCAATGCACAGAAAGGTCACTTTGCGAAAGCGGGTGTGGCTGCTGGTCGTTTGGTTAAAGAGTTTCGCGTGACTGAAGCTGAGCTTGAAGGTCGTGAAGTTGGCGGCAGTATTGGTGTTGATTTGTTCACAGTGGGTCAAATTGTTGACGTTACTGGTCAATCAAAAGGTAAAGGTTTCCAAGGTGGTGTTAAGCGTTGGAACTTCCGTACCCAAGACGCGACTCACGGTAACTCAGTTTCTCACCGTGTTTTAGGTTCTACAGGTCAAAACCAAACTCCTGGACGCGTGTTCAAAGGCAAAAAAATGGCCGGTCACTTAGGTGATGAACGCGTAACAGTACAAGGTCTTGAAATTGTATCCGTTGACGCAGAACGTTCAGTTCTTGTTGTTAAAGGTGCGATTCCTGGTGCTACTGGTGGCGACGTTATCGTTCGTCCTACGATCAAGGCCTGAGGGGAAATAACGTGAATTTAAAAACTGTTTCCGGCTCTGCTGTTGAGTTGTCTGAAGTTGCTTTCGGACGTGAATTTAATGAAGCGCTTGTACACCAAGTGGTTACAGCTTATTTAGCTGGTGGCCGTCAAGGTACGCGTGCTCAAAAATCACGTGCTGAAGTATCTGGTGGTGGTAAAAAGCCATTCCGTCAAAAAGGTACTGGCCGCGCTCGTGCTGGTTCTATTCGTAGCCCAATCTGGGTTGGCGGTGGTAAAACTTTTGCTGCACGTCCACAAGACTGGTCTCAAAAAGTAAACCGCAAAATGTACCGCGGTGCAATGCAATGTATCCTTGCTGAACTTGTTCGTCAGGATCGTCTTGTATTGGTTGAAGAGTTTGCTGTTGCTGCTCCTAAAACTAAAGAATTGCTTGCAAAACTTAACGACTTGAATGCAGCTCGTGCACTTATCGTGACTGATGCTGTAGATGAGAACTTATATCTTGCTGCACGTAACCTTCCACACGTTGATGTGGTAGATGCTGCTGCAATCGATCCTGTTAGCTTGATCGCGTTTGATAAAGTTGTCATGTCTGTAGCTGCTGCTAAGAAAATTGAGGTAGAACTCGGATGAACAACGAACGTATCTATCAAGTCCTAAAAGGACCGGTCTTCTCAGAAAAGGCACAAGTTTTAGGTGATACTGCTGGTGTTCAAGTGTTTAAAGTTGATATTAATGCAACTAAGCTTGAAGTTAAAAAAGCAGTAGAACAACTATTTGGTGTAGAAGTTGTTAAAGTTAACACAACTATTACTAAAGGTAAGACTAAGCGCTTTGGTAAAACATTAGGACGTCGTTCTGATGTTAAAAAAGCATACGTCACCCTGAAAGCTGGCCAAGATGTTGAAATGGCTGACTTGGGCGATACCGCTGAAAGCGCAGCGGAATAAGGACGAAAATTATGCCGATTCAAAAATGTAAGCCAACGTCTCCAGGACGTCGCTTTGTAGAGAAAGTGGTGCATAGCCATCTTCACAAAGGCGCGCCTTATGCACCGTTGGTTGAAGCTAAAAAACGTACTGGTGGTCGTAATAACAACGGTCACATTACGACTCGTCACGTTGGTGGTGGACACAAGCAAAACTACCGTATCGTTGACTTTAAACGTAACAAAGATGGCGTTCCTGCAACTGTAGAACGCATTGAGTACGATCCTAACCGTACAGCGCATATTGCTTTGTTGAAATATGCTGATGGTGAACGTCGTTACATCATTGCGCCTAAAGGTTTGCGTGCGGGTGATAAAGTTCAATCTGGTAACGATGCTCCAATTCGTCCAGGTAACTGCTTACCACTTCGTAATATGCCTATCGGTTCTACACTACATAACGTTGAACTTAAAATCGGTAAAGGTGCTCAAATTGCACGTTCTGCTGGTACATCAGTTCAGTTGTTGGGTCGTGATGGTTCTTACGCAATCATTCGTCTGCGTTCAGGCGAGATGCGTAAAGTACATGTTGAATGCCGTGCTGTTATTGGTGAAGTTTCTAACCAAGAAAGCAACCTACGTTCATTGGGTAAAGCTGGTGCAGCGCGCTGGCGTGGTGTTCGTCCTACCGTTCGTGGTATGGCGATGAACCCAGTTGACCATCCACACGGTGGTGGTGAAGGGCGTAACAAAGGTATCCAACCTGTAAGCCCATGGGGTCAAAAAGCGAAAGGGTACAAGACTCGTACCAATAAGCGTACGACTAAGATGATTATCCGCGACCGTCGCGTCAAGTAAAGGAATCTGACTAATGCCTCGTTCATTAAAAAAAGGTCCATTCGTCGACGCGCATTTGTTCGCTAAGGTTGAAGCTGCTGTAGCTGCTAACAACCGTAAGCCGATCAAAACTTGGTCTCGTCGCTCAATGATTCTTCCGGATTTTGTTGGTTTAACAATTTCTGTTCATAATGGTCGTAACCACGTTCCAGTAATCATTACTGAACACATGGTTGGTCATAAACTCGGTGAATTCGCGCCAACTCGTACCTATCGTGGTCACGGTGTTGACAAGAAATCTAAACGTTAATAGGTGTCATGATGGAAGTAACTGCTAAATTACGCGGTGCCGCTATCTCGGCACAAAAGGCACGTTTGGTTGCAGACCTAATCCGTGGCAAATCTGTTGCTCACGCGCTTAATATCCTAAACTTCAGCAACAAAAAAGCTGCTGTTTTAGTGAAAAAAGCTTTGGAATCTGCAATTGCAAATGCTGAACACAATAACAGTTTAGATGTAGACGACCTTAAAGTTTCTACGATTTACGTTGATGAAGGCATTAGCCTGAAACGTATTATGCCACGTGCTAAAGGCCGTGCAGATCGTATTACTAAGCGTACTTGTCACATCACCGTTAAGGTAGGGGTTTGATATGGGTCAGAAGGTTCATCCAATCGGTATCCGCCTAGGTGTTGTGAAACGTCATAACGCTAACTGGTATGCGAATCCGAAACAATACGCTGAATACTTGCTTAAAGATCTTCAAGTTCGTGAGTTTTTAACTAAAAAACTTAAGAGCGCGATGGTGAGCAATATTCTTATCGAACGTCCAACAGGTGCTGCTAAAGTAACCATTAGCACTGCTCGTCCTGGTATCGTAATCGGTAAAAAAGGCGAAGACATTGAAAAATTACAGCGCGAACTTACCAATATTATGGGTGTTCCTGCGCAAGTAAGCATCAACGAAATCGATCGCCCAGACTTAGATGCGCGTTTAGTTGCTGAAGCAATTGCTTCTCAATTGGAAAAGCGTGTGATGTTCCGTCGTGCTATGAAGCGTGCGGTTCAAAACACTATGCGTGCTGGTGCTAAAGGTATCAAAGTTGAAGTTTCAGGCCGTTTAGGTGGTGCAGAGATTGCACGTACTGAGTGGTATCGTGAAGGTCGTGTACCTTTGCATACACTTCGTGCGGACATCGATTATGCAACTATGCGTGCAGAAACAACTTACGGTACGATTGGTGTTAAAGTCTGGATTTTCCGTGGTGAGATCTTAGGTGGCATGAAACAAGTCATGAACCCTGCTCCTGCTGAAGAGCGTCCAGCTAAACGCGGTCGTGGTCGTGGTGAAGGTCAAGAACAGCGTCGTGGACGTCGTAATGACCGTGCTGCTGACAAGGGAGAATAATCCATGTTGCAACCTAAACGTACCAAATTCCGTAAGATGCACAAAGGCCGTAACACTGGTCTAGCGCATCGTGGTAGTACAGTATCATTTGGTTCGATTGCGATTAAAGCGACTGAACGTGGTCGTATGACTGCGCGTCAGATCGAAGCTGCGCGTCGTACTATTAGCCGTCGTATTAAGCGTGGTGGTAAAATCTTCATCCGCGTATTCCCAGACAAGCCAATTACCGAAAAACCATTAGAAGTACGTATGGGTAACGGTAAAGGTAATGTGGAATACTGGGTTTGCGAGATCAAGCCAGGTAAGATCCTGTACGAAATTGAAGGTGTGAACGATGAATTAGCAACTGAAGCATTTAAGCTTGCTGCTGCTAAACTTCCGTTTAAAACCACTATCGTGACTCGGACGGTAATGTAATGAAAACTAAAGATCTACGTGAAAAATCGGTAGAAGAGTTGAAAGCGTTGCTTGATGAGCAACAGCTTAACCAATTCCGTCTTCGTATGGCGAAAGCGACTGGTCAATTGGGTAAATCGCACGAAGTGCAAATTGCTCGTAAAACTATCGCTCGTATCAAGACACTCCTTACCGAAAAACAGGGGAACGGACAATGAGTGAAAAAACAGTCCGCACGTTAACCGGCAAAGTCGTAAGCGACAAAATGGACAAGTCTATTGTTGTTCTTATTGAACGCCGCGTTCAACACCCGTTGTATGGCAAATCAATCCGCCGTTCAACTAAACTACACGCTCATGATGAGAACAATGTTGCTAAATTAGGCGACCTAGTGACCATCAAAGAAAGCCGCCCAATTTCTAAAACTAAAGCTTGGACTTTAGTGGAAGTGGTTGAAGTAGCTGCTGAGTAATTACGTTCTTGTTGCATCATCGGTCAATTTCGAGTACTCTTTGAGCCTTTCGAAATTGCGACCGGTGTTGCTCGGTTTTGGAGTAGGGCAATGATTCAAACCGAAAGTATGCTCGACGTAGCAGACAATAGTGGTGCTCGCCGCGTACAATGTATTAAAGTACTAGGTGGTTCACATCGTCGTTATGCTTCTGTTGGCGACATTATTAAAGTTACTGTTAAAGAAGCAATTCCACGTGGCCGTGTTAAAAAGGGCGACGTGATGAATGCTGTTGTGGTACGTACTAAGTTTGGTATTCGTCGTCCAGACGGTTCTGTGATCCGTTTTGATGACAATGCAGCTGTATTGTTAAACAACAATAAAGCTCCGATTGCCACTCGTATTTTCGGACCAGTGACTCGTGAACTTCGTACTGAACAGTTCATGAAAATCATTTCATTGGCTCCTGAAGTTCTATAAGAGGCAATCATGGCTAAGATTAAAAAAGGCGATACGGTTATCGTGATCGCAGGTAAAGAAAAAGGCAAACAGGGTACTGTTCTGTCTGTTTCTGAAGACCGCGTTAAGGTTGAAGGCCTTAACTTAGTGAAGAAGCATCAAAAGCCGAACCGTGTAACTGGCGCTGAAGGCGGCATCGTTACTCAAGAAGCTTCGCTTCATATCTCAAACGTGGCAATTTTAAATGCTACAACCCAAAAGGCTGATCGTGTTGGTTACCAAATTGACGAAAATGGCGTGAAAACTCGCGTTTATAAGTCAAATGGTGAATCAGTGGCGACAGCAAAGTAATAGGTTGACACGGCAATGGCCAGACTTAAAACACGTTACAATGAAGAACTTAAAGCTAAGTTACAACAGGAACTTAGCATTAAGAATGTAATGGAGATTCCTCGCATTACAAAAATCACCCTAAACATGGGTGTAGGCGCAGCTGCAACTGACAAGAAATTGTTAGATGGTGCTGTTGCTGACATGACTTTAATTGCTGGTCAAAAACCAGTAGTTACGCTTGCACGTAAATCAATCGCAGGTTTCAAAATCCGTGATGGTTGGCCAATTGGTTGTAAAGTGACTTTACGTGGCGAACAAATGTACGAATTCTTGGACCGTTTGATCTCAATCGCAATCCCTCGTATCCGTGACTTCCGTGGTTTCTCAGCGAAATCTTTCGACGGTCGTGGTAACTACTCAATGGGCTTGAAAGAGCAAATCGTTTTCCCTGAAATCGATTTTGATAAGATTGATCGTATTCGTGGTATGGATATTACTATCACTACTACTGCTCGCACCGATGACGAAGGCCGTGCGCTTATGCGTGCATTCGGCTTCCCGTTCAAATAAGAGGTCGATATGGCTAAGAAAAGTATGATTAATCGCGAGTTGAAACGCGAACAAACCGTTGCTAAATACGCTGCAAAACGCGCTGAATTAAAAGCGATTATTGCCAACGTAAATGCAAGCGATGAAGAGCGTTTCCAAGCGACATTAAAGTTACAGGCATTGCCACGTAACGCATCTCCAGTACGTCTTCGTAACCGTTGTGGTTTGACAGGTCGTCCTCATGGTTACTTCCGTAAGTTCGGTCTAAGCCGTAACAAATTACGTGATACAGTAATGCAGGGTGATGTACCTGGCGTTGTTAAGGCAAGCTGGTAAGGAGCAACTAAATGAGTATGCAAGATACCGTTGCCGACATGCTAACACGTGTTCGTAACGCACAAATGGCAAAGAAACAAACTGTTTCTATGCCGTCTTCTAAGTTGAAAGTTGCAATTGCCAACGTTCTTCAACAAGAAGGTTATATTTCAAACGTAGAAGTTGCTCAAGAAGAAGCAAAAGCTACTTTGACTATTACGTTAAAATATTTTGAAGGCAAACCAGTTATCGAAACTGTGAAACGTGTAAGCCGTCCAGGTCTACGCCAATATCGCGGTAAAGATAAACTTCCAAGCGTTAAGCAAGGTTTAGGTATTGCAATTGTTTCTACAAGCAAAGGCATCATGACTGATCGCGCTGCACGTGCTGCAGGCGTTGGTGGTGAAGTTATTGCTTTTGTTTCTTAATAGGTGATTCCTCATGTCTCGTGTGGCTAAAGCCCCAGTAACTGTCCCTAACGGTGTAACAGTTACTCAGAACGGCCGGCAGGTCGAAGTGAAAGGCACTAAAGGTACATTGTCTTTCAACCTGCATGCGCTGGTCGAGCTAAAACAGGAAGAAGGTAAACTTCAACTAGCTCCTGCAAAAGAGTCGAAAGACGCTTGGATGCAAGCTGGTACTGCTCGCGCTGTGCTTAACAACCTTGTAAAAGGCGTAAGCGAAGGCTTCGAACGTAAGTTGCAACTTATTGGTGTTGGTTATAAAGCTGCGGTAAAAGGTACAGTTGTGAACCTTAACCTTGGTTTTTCTCACCCAATCGATTACAACCTTCCTGAAGGCGTAACTGCTGAAACTCCAACTGCGACTGAAATTGTTTTGAAGTCAGCAGACAAGCAGTTACTTGGTCAAGTTGCTTCTGAAATCCGTGGTTATCGTCCACCAGAGCCTTATAAAGGTAAAGGTGTTCGTTACTCGAACGAAGTTGTTCTTCGTAAAGAAGCTAAGAAGAAATAAGGCGCGAGGTTCTTATGAACGAAAAGAAACAATCCCGTTTGCGTCGTGCGAAAAGCACACGCTTGCACATTCGTGCATTGGGTGCGACTCGTTTGTGTGTAAACCGCACTCCGCGTCACATCTATGCTCAAGTGATTTCCGCAGATGGTGGCAAAGTATTAGCGCAAGCTTCTACTTTGGATGCCTCTTTACGTAGCGGTTCAACTGGTAACGTAGACGCAGCTACTAAAGTAGGTGCTTTAATCGCAGAACGTGCGAAAGCTGCTGGTGTAACGAAAGTTGCATTTGACCGTTCTGGTTTTAAATATCATGGTCGTATCAAAGCCTTGGCTGATGCTGCTCGTGAAAACGGCTTGGAGTTCTAATCATGGCTAAAGTTGAACAAAACGAAGGTCTTGTTGAAAAGCTGGTTGCCGTTGACCGTGTAGCCAAAGTTGTTAAGGGTGGTCGTATCTTCTCTTTCACAGCATTAACAGTTGTGGGCGATGGGAATGGTCGTGTAGGTTTTGGTCGTGGTAAAGCACGTGAAGTTCCAGCTGCTATTTCTAAAGCGCTTGAAGCTGCACGTCGCAACATGATTACTGTAGACCTTGCTGGTACTACATTGCAACACCCTGTGAATGCTCGTCATGGTGCAAGCCGTGTATACATGCAACCTGCTTCTGAAGGTACTGGCGTAATTGCTGGTGGTGCTATGCGTGCCGTTTTGGAAGCTGCTGGTGTACATAACGTACTTGCTAAATGTTATGGTTCTACGAATGCGGCGAACGTTGTAAACGCAACTTTTAAAGGTTTGCGTGATATGACTTCTCCTGAGAAAGTTGCTGCAAAACGTGGTCTTTCAGTAGAACAAATTCAAGGGTAATCAATCATGAAAACGATTAAAGTTACCCAGACTAAATCTGCTTCGCATCGTTTGAAAAATCACAAACTTTGCCTACAAGGTTTAGGTCTGCGTCGTATTGGTCATACTGTAGAAGTGCAAGATACGCCTTCTAACCGCGGTATGATCAACAAAGTCTACTATATGGTTAGTGTAGAGGAATAAGCCATGACTCTGCGTTTAAATGAGCTTTCACCTGCTGAAGGTGCAAAGCGTGAACATCGTCGCTTGGGTCGTGGTATCGGTTCTGGCGTTGGTAAAACTGGTGGCCGTGGTGTTAAAGGCCAAAAATCACGTAAAAGTGGTGGCGTTCGTCCAGGCTTTGAAGGTGGTCAAACAGCGATTTATCGTCGTTTGCCTAAATTCGGTTTCACTAGCCAAATCGCATTGAAAACTGCGGAAGTACGCTTGTCTGAACTTGCAAAAGTTGAAGGTGATATTGTTTCACTTGAAACTTTGAAAGCTGCGAACGTCGTTCGTCGTGATCAGACTCGTGCACGTGTTGTTCTTTCTGGTGAAGTAACTCGCGCGTTTACAGTGCAAGGTGTTGCTTTGACTAAAGGCGCTAAAGCTGCGATTGAAGCGGCTGGCGGTAAAGTCGAGGAGTAATACCGAGTGGCTATGTCTCCTAGTTCTTCAGGTCATGTCAACATGATGAAAGGACAACCATTTCATGTGAAATATCGTGAAATTATTCGCCGATTAATGTTCTTGGTTGGTGCATTGTTGGTCTTTCGACTAGGAGCGCATATTCCGTTACCGGGTATTGATAATGTAGCGCTAGCCCGTTTTTTTAAAGCCAATGAAGGAACCTTCTTGGGTTTATTTAACATGTTCTCTGGCGGTGCATTAGAACGTATGTCAATTCTGGCTCTAGGGATTATGCCGTACATCTCTGCATCGATTATCGTGCAGTTGATGTCAACGGTTGTTCCATCGCTAGAAGCTTTGAAAAAAGAAGGCGAGCAAGGCAAACGTAAAATCAATCAATACACACGTTATGGCACCTTATTCCTTGCTTTGGTGCAGGGGGTAGGGATGTGTGCAGGCTTGATCAGTCAGGGGATTACTTTGACTTCAGGTCTGGCATTTTATGTTCCAGCAGTGACTTCATTGGTCGCTGGAACTATGTTTTTGATGTGGCTTGGAGAGCAAATTACCGAACGTGGTATTGGTAATGGTATTTCCATGATTATTTTTGCAGGGATTGTTGCGGGATTGCCAAATCAGGTGATTCAGGGCTTTACTTCTGTACAAAATGGTCAAGGCAGTTTAATTGGAATGGCTGTATTTGCTTTGTTATCACTTGCGGTTCTTGCTGCAATTGTTTTCATTGAGAAAGCGCAGCGTCGAATTCCAGTCAACTATGCTCAAAAACAGCAAGGTCGTCGTGTGTTTACTGCACAGCAAACACATTTGCCATTAAAAATTAATATGGCAGGTGTTATTCCAGCAATTTTTGCCAGCTCACTGTTATTATTTCCAGCGAGTTTAGGTCAATGGCTTGGAAGTGCTGATCCAAATGCAGGAATTGTGAAACGTGCTTTGCAAGATTTGGCACTCGTGTTATCGCCTGGACAGCCGTTATATCTCATGCTTTTCGGTGCGTTAATTATTTTCTTCTGTTATTTCTATACAGCACTGGTGTTCAGTCCCAAAGAAGTTTCAGAAAATTTAAAACGTAGCGGTGCATATGTACCTGGTATACGCCCAGGGGAGCAAACGGCTCGTTATTTAGATCATATTTTGAATCGTTTGACTTTTATCGGCGCGATTTATATTACTGTAGTGTGTTTAATGCCAATGATTCTGCAAAGTTCATTTGGAATTCCATTTCACCTCGGTGGTACATCGTTGTTAATTGTTGTTGTAGTGGTGATGGATTTTATGGCGCAACTTCAAGCGCACCTGACTTCACATCAATATGACAATCAAACGTTAATGAGAAAAACGACTGCTCATCCTAAGGGATAAGCGCACTTAGAGGTTTCATCATGAAAGTACAAGCTTCTGTAAAGAAAATTTGTGGTAGCTGTAAAGTTATCCGTCGTAATGGGGTTATTCGCGTGATTTGCAGCGCAGAACCTCGTCATAAGCAGCGTCAAGGTTAATCTGATCAAGACCTGTTGATTTCAGTAGGCGAATTAGGTTAATATCCGCCCCTCAAAGTTTTTTTGTGGGGCGGTTGATTTATCTACTGCCTTTTTGGAGAAAAGTGAATGGCTCGTATTGCCGGTGTAAACATTCCGGATAACAAGCATGCTGTTATCTCACTTACGTATATTTTTGGTATTGGTCGCCACACATCTAAGAACATCTTAGCTACTGTAGGTATTGCACCAACAACAAAAATTCGTGAGTTGGATGATGCTCAGCTTGATGCGATTCGCGCAGAAGTTGCCAAGGTTCCGACCGAAGGTGATTTACGTCGTGAAATTTCCATGAACATTAAACGTTTAATGGATTTAGGCTGCTATCGTGGTCTTCGTCATCGTCGCAGCTTGCCTGTCCGTGGACAACGCACCAAAACTAACGCACGTACCCGTAAAGGTCCGCGCAAACCGATTAAAAAGTAAGATTTCTGGAAGCTAAAAGATGGCTAAAGATACTCGCACACGCAAGAAGGTCACTCGTACCGTCTCTGAAGGTGTTGCACACATTCACGCGTCTTTTAATAACACCATTGTTACGATTACCGATCGTCAAGGTAATGCATTGGCTTGGGCCACCTCAGGTGGACAAGGCTTCCGTGGTTCACGTAAATCAACTCCGTTTGCTGCTCAGGTAGCTGCTGAAGTTGCTGGTAAAGCAGCTTTGGATTACGGTTTGAAAAACCTAGACGTCCTTGTAAAAGGTCCTGGTCCAGGTCGTGAGTCTGCGGTTCGTGCATTAGGCGCAGTGGGTTATAAGATCAACAGCATTACCGATGTGACTCCAATCCCTCACAACGGTTGCCGTCCACCTAAAAAACGTCGCGTGTAAGGAGAAACATTCATGGCTCGTTATATTGGTCCAAAATGCAAACTCTCTCGCCGCGAAGGGACAGACCTGCAATTAAAATCTGGCGTTAAACCGTTTGACGTCAAAACTAAAAAACATGCTAAAGCGCCTGGTCAACATGGCCAAGCTCGCGGTAAACAATCTGAGTATTCACTACAATTACGTGAAAAACAAAAAGTACGTCGTATGTACGGTGTGTTAGAGCGTCAATTTAGTAATTACTATAAAGAAGCTGCTCGTGTAAAAGGTGCAACAGGTGAAAACTTGTTGAAATTGCTTGAAAGCCGCCTTGATAACGTAGTTTATCGCATGGGTTTTGGTTCTACACGTGCAGAAGCTCGTCAGCTCGTATCTCACCGTTCTATTACTTTAAATGGCCGTCGTGTTAACATTGCGTCTATTCAAGTAAAAGCGGGTGATGTGATTGCAGTACATGAAGGTGCTAAACAACAATTACGTATCAAAAACGCAATTGAATTAGCTGCTCAACGTGGTATTCCTGCTTGGATGGAAGTTGATCATTCTAAGTTTGAAGGTACGTTCAAAGCTGCACCAGATCGTTCTGATCTACCTGCTGAAATCAACGAAAGCTTGATTGTAGAATTGTATTCTAAATAATCCTTGAGGTAGCAATAAATGACGCGTACTGCAAACGAGTTTCTAACTCCGCAAGCGATCAAGGTCGAAGCGGTGAGCGGGACCTCGGCAAAAGTGATTCTGGAACCTTTAGAGCGTGGTTTTGGCCATACTCTAGGTAATGCTTTACGTCGCATTCTATTGTCTTCTTTGCCTGGCGCTGCTGTGGTTGAAGTGGAAATAGAAGGCGTCGAGCACGAGTACAGTACTTTAGAAGGCTTGCAGCAGGACATCGTCGAGCTCTTGCTGAACCTAAAAGGATTGTCTATTAAGCTGTTCGATCAAAATGAAGCATATTTGACATTGGAAAAACAAGGTCCTGGCGATATTACTGCTGCGGATCTTCGTTTACCGCATAATGTTGAAGTGGTTAACCCAGAGCATTTGATCGGCACATTGAGTGCTTCAGGTTCAATTAAAATGCGCCTGAAAGTTTCTCAAGGTCGTGGTTATGAAACTTCTGACTCGCGTTTCCCTGAAGGTGAAACACGTCCTGTAGGTCGTCTACAGTTAGATGCTTCTTATAGCCCAATCAAACGTGTTTCTTACACCGTTGAAAATGCGCGTGTTGAACAACGTACTGACCTTGATAAACTGGTCATTGATCTTGAAACCAATGGTACTGTTGATCCTGAAGAAGCGATCCGTAAAGCGGCAACAATCTTGCAACAACAAATTGCAATTTTTGTTGATCTTCAGAAAGATCAGGCACCAGTGGTTCAAGAACCTCGTGAAGAAGTTGACCCAATCTTGCTTCGTCCAGTAGATGATCTAGAGCTTACTGTTCGTTCTGCTAACTGTTTGAAAGCAGAAAATATTTACTACATTGGTGATCTTGTTCAACGTACTGAAGTTGAGTTGTTAAAAACTCCTAACTTAGGTAAAAAATCGTTGACTGAGATTAAAGATGTTTTAGCTTCGAAAGGCTTGCAACTCGGCATGCGTTTAGAAAACTGGCCACCTGCTAGTTTACGCATGGACGATCGTTTTGCCTATCGTAGCCGTTAATTAAGTAGGACTATCACCATGCGTCATCGTAATAGTGGTGTGAAATTAGGCCGTACAAGCAGCCATCGTAAAGCGATGTTCCAAAACTTGGCGAATTCTTTGTTTGAACACGAGTTGATTAAAACAACTGTGCCTAAAGCAAAAGAATTACGTCGTGTTGCTGAGCCTTTAATCACTCTAGCAAAAAACGATACAGTAGCAAACCGTCGTTTGGCGTTTGCTCGTACTCGTTCAGCTGCAACTGTAGGTAAATTATTTACCGTACTTGGCCCTCGTTACAAAGAACGTAACGGCGGTTATCTACGTGTGCTTAAAGCGGGCTTCCGTGCAGGTGATGCTGCACCAATGGCTTATGTTGAGCTTGTAGATCGTGAAGTAAACACTTCAGCAGAATAAGATACTTATTCAAAAAAAAGATCGGTTTTTACCGATCTTTTTTTTGCCTTTTAAAAAATTGTCCTCAAGTGATAAGAAAAAGCGACAAATGACCCAAACTTGACATTGCACATTGTCAAATTTGTGCTTTAATAAAATGGAACAGTTCTCAAGGTTATAAAAACAACATGGAAAAGATCGTTGATGTATTAATTGTAGGTGCAGGTATTTCTGGGATTGGAATTGCGGCACATCTTGCTAAGAATTCTCCACAACGTCAATTTGAAATTATTGAACGTCGTGACAGTATTGGTGGAACTTGGGATCTATTTCGTTATCCTGGCATTCGCTCTGACTCTGATATGTCGACTTTCGGTTTTAATTTTAAACCATGGCGTAGTGCAAATGTACTCGCGGCTGGCCCCGCAATTAAGGGATATCTAGGCGAAGTGGTTGATGAATTTGATTTAAAGAAAAAAATTCATTTTAAGCATCGCGTACTTACAGCCAATTATGATACAGCCAAGAAAAAATGGTTTGTCGAAATTGAAGATGCCAATCAGAAAAAGCAAACATGGATTGCGAATTTTGTCGTTGGTTGTACGGGTTATTATAATTATGATCATGGCTTTGAACCTGATTTTCCAAATAAGGATATTTTCAAAGGTCAATTTATTCATCCACAGCATTGGCCTGAAAATCTGGACTATACAGGCAAGAAGGTGGTGATTATTGGTAGTGGCGCGACTGCGATTACGTTGGTGCCAGCAATGGCAAAAGGAGGAGCAGGGCATGTCACGATGTTACAGCGCTCGCCAACTTATATTGCGTCTATTCCTTCAATCGATTTTGTTTATGACAAAATGCGTAAGCTCCTACCAGAAGATGTCGCTTATAAATTGACACGCGCGCGCAATATCGGTATGCAACGTGGTATTTATGCCTTATCTCAGAAGCAACCACAGTTAGTGCGTAAACTGCTTTTAAAATCAATTGAAATGCAGCTTAAGGGCAAAGTGGATATGAAGCACTTTACGCCGAGCTATAATCCTTGGGATCAGCGTTTGTGTGTCGTACCTGATGGTGATTTATTTAAGATTTTGCGTTCTGGTAAGGCTAGCGTTGAAACCGATCAGATTGAGAAATTTACTGAAACAGGTATTCAGCTAAAATCAGGTAAACATCTTGAAGCCGATATTATTGTTTCAGCAACGGGTTTAGAAATCCAGATTTTGGGTGGTATCAAAGGGACGATCGATGGACAGCCTCTGGATACTTCAAAATCGATGCTGTATCAGGGTGTCATGGTCAGTGATGTTCCGAATATGGCGATGATCATCGGTTATATTAATGCGTCATGGACACTCAAAGTGGATGTCGCCGCAGACTATATTTGTCGTTTGCTGAATTATATGGATAAAAATGGCTATGATGAAGTCATTCCAGAAGGTGATCAAACCGAATTAATGGATGATACCGTGATGGGAAGTCTGTCATCGGGTTATATCGCCCGTGCCGCCAGTGTGATGCCAAAACAAGGTAAGCATGCACCGTGGAAGGTGACTAATAATTATTTGGCAGATCGTAAGGCACTTAAAAATGCGCGTTTTGATGATGGCGTTTTAAAGTTTCATAAAGTAGAGACAAGCGTTGAACGAAAATCCAAGCCAAAATTAGCTTCATAATCTCGATATGTAAATTAGAAAAGGAGCTTAGATAAGCTCCTTTTTCATTGCATTAGCAAAGATGGGTTAACGATCAGAGTGTCCGCGAAATCAATTCTTTCATAATTTCATTGGTTCCTGCATAGATGCGATTTGCTCGGTTGTCGATATAGGCGCGAGCAATTGGATATTCCAGCATATAGCCATAGCCACCATGAAGTTGTAAACAATCATCCACGACTTTGGAGAACATGTCTGAAATTTTATATTTGGCTGCTGCGGCTGCATCTATCCCTAATCGTTCTTCGAGTTGTAATTGCATACAGCGATCTAAATACGTTCTACAAAAGTCGATTTCAGTACGGAGTTCAGCGAGTTTGAACCGTGTATTTTGAAATGATCCAATTGGTTTACTAAAAGCTTTACGATCTTTGGTGTATTGAACTGTATGAGCAAAAGCAGCTTCAGCACCTGCCTGACAGATAATCGCGACTAACATACGCTCCCATGCCAATTCTTTCATGAGCATCATGAAGCCCATACCTTCCATACCTAGCAAGTTTTCTTTAGGGACGCGAACATTATCAAAGAATAATTCGCAGGTATCCTGACCTTTCATACCAATTTTATTCAGCGGTTTGCCTTTACTAAAACCAACGCGATCGGCTTCAACAATGATTAAGGATAAATTGGCTGAACCCTTTTCATTATTGCCTGTTTTACACACCACAATAGCCATATCGCATAAATAGCCATTGGTGATAAAAATTTTAGAGCCATTGATGACATATTCATCGCCATCTAAAACAGCAGAAGTACGTACAGCTTGCAAGTCTGAACCTGTTCCAGGTTCGGTCATGGCAATCGCAGTGACGACTTCTCCACTTGCCATTTTTGGCAGCCACTTCTGTTTCTGTTGTTCATGACCAAAATTATTAATGTAATTGGCAACAATATCAGAATGTAATGAAAATCCTGTACTGGAGTCCATGGCATAGGCCTGTTCTTCAATCAAAATCATACTGTAAAGACGATCTACTCCAGAACCACCATATTGTTCAGGCATGGTGGTACATAACAATCCCAAATCGCCTGCCTTGTTCCATAAATCACGATCAACATGTTGTTGTTTTTCATATTTTTCAATATTGGGAACTACTTCTTTTTCGTAAAATTTACGTACAGTTTCACGGAAGGCTTCATGCTCTTGATTAAAAAGATTGCGCTCCAGCATATTAGGAATGGGACGAATCGCAGCTGATTACATTGTTATTGTATCCTTGCAGTTTGTTTTCTCAGCAGAAAGTAAAAATCATCTGACTCAGGCAAACAATAGGATGAATGCTCAAAAGTGAAGTGCGAATGATGGATTTAGTCATTCGGCTCAATCAATTACCCACAAACCTATGCTGATCGGTTAAACTAGCGGGGTTTTTTATCGACTTGGGGAATCTAATGTCTGAAGAACTTACGCTCGAAGAGCGCAAGGTGATTTATCGTGCGCGACGCGGCCTGAAAGAAATTGATGTCTATTTTGATCCTTATGTCCGTAATCATTACCTGAGCGCTGAACCCGCAGAAAAAGCACTTTTTGCTGAATTGGTTGATCAGGAAGATCCAGATTTACTGGATTGGTTTATGGAAGTATCAGAGCCACCGAAGCCAGAGCTCAAAACTTTTATTTTGAAACTCAAGCATTACGTGCATGGTTAATCATCAATTTCAACTGAAACGCAGCTTGCTTGCCCTGTTGTTTCAGTTGGGAATGTTGCTAATGATCGGAATCATTTGGTTTCAGCTTTTTCCATTTTATATATTTTTAATTGCGATATTTTTGGCAATGATTGCTTATCTTGCGTTCTTGAGACGTTCGAAAATGCGCTCTTTGGCTTATCTCGATCAAGATCTTTGGTCAATTCAATGGCACAATCACAGCAAAATTGAACATGTGCAGCTTTATCGCGTGATAGATCACCACATTTATATAGTTTTGTATTTTAAGCAAAATCGCAATTCGCAGGTCATTTGGCGTGATCAAGTAAGTTTAAATCAATGGAAGCAGCTCAAAGTCATGGCAAAACTGGTTTAATTGTTAAACAATTTAAAAAATAGAAGAAAATTAAAATAGATTAAAATCAGAGTTTTAAGTTATTTAAATAAAATTTAGGTGCATATTGTCTGATCAAATCATTGAAAAAACAGCCTAAATAGGCATTGTCTAACAATTTTAAAGTTGTGTCTCAAAGACTTCAGTTAAAGTACAAATACCAACGTAAAGTGTGAAGGAGGTCAGAAATGATCGATATTCCAACGTGGTTGTTTCCAGTCATTGCTTTTGTTTTGGCAGTGGTTATAGGACGAGCAGGAACTTTACTCAGGGATTATATTGAACACCATCAATAAATAAGAGTACAACCCATTCTCAGTTAACAAGTAGCATGTGCTGAACCGTCGCAATGCTACTTTTTTTTGCCTAAAATTTGTATAAACACAAGAAAAAAGCCAATCTTTTCATTATTTTTTTATGTCATATTACGTGATTAATATTAGAGTAATTGCTCTTTTATTCGCCTTGTGCATCTGATAAGGTACAACGCAAAGGAAAAATAAAATGATTTCGAGGGATAGAAAATGCCAAAAGTATTCAAAATAGGTCAGGGTTTGGCCGTTGCTGTTCTTGCCTCATCTGTATTGTCTGGATGTTCCTATGTGATTAAATCAGGTGCCAATGTTGCCTTGAATTTTAGTGAAAATCATATTGTTCCACCTATTTTGGCAATGGGTGATGTGGATATGATCTGTAATTCTGGGAATGCATTAACGCCAGCGATTATGGCGACGAAAGATATGGGTGCCGACCCGACCAATATGGCAGTATTATTGTACGCTGGTGCAGGAATGTGTGCAGAGAATCAGGCATTAGAAGGTGAATTACGTTATTTGCGTGCTTCTAAAGCGGGGCAGGTAACGGAAGCCCAAGATGCACGCATTGAACAAAAACGTTGGGCTGCAATTGCTGCACAGCGTCAATATAATGCTTACCAATTATTTGCACAGCGTTGGGAAAGTAAATATAAATATCATTTAGGTGAATCTTGTCCAAAAATGCGTAGCGACAAGGATCAACTGACTTATATGCTTGGATTGTTAAGTGGTTTGCAGGCTGTAACCAATGACATCAATTCTGGCGGTGATGTCAATGTACCTAAAGATATTGCAGGCATTGTTGAACGGAGTATGGCTTGTTTGGACAACACCAAGTTTTGGGGTGTGCCAAATGCAACACGCGCTGTCATTTGGACTTTATTGCCAGGGGCTGATGAAGGAAAACCTGATCCTTATGTGACTTTAAAACAATCCATGCAAATTGGTGAGCAAAAAGGCGTTCGCTTACCTCATGCCTTATATGCGGTTGCAGCGCAAGCCAGTGGCGATGATAATAAAATTCGTGATGCGCTTAGATCATACGCTGAGTCACGTGGTGATGATAAACCTGTCAATCCGAATTTCAGACTATTTGATGCAATGGCAGGGGTGATGATTCGTGGTATTTCGGATCGTTACTGGACTGAGCATACAGGTGTGCGTACTGGCGATGATGGGATGACCACTTTCTGGGATGAAAGTGGTAAAACATCTTCAGAGCTAGAAGATTTATTTAATGATGGCGGTGCAGGTA
>NZ_CP078523.1:1688684-1698396 GCF_019264745.1 Acinetobacter sp. Colony158
TGATAGTGGAGGGGATGAGGCTGTTGGAAAACACCTGATCCCTTTTTGCACATGTGAATGGAGGGCAAATCATGAAAGATGAAGATCTCATTAAAAAAGTGATTTTTGTCGCGGTATGTATTTCCATTTCAGCATGTTTACAGGTTTTTTCAGATTGGTTTATTTACTGGCGACCTGCTTTATTAACAGAATTCTGGCGTTTATGGACGGCGCATTGGGTGCATGTCGGTTGGATACATTTTCTACTGAATATGTTGGCGTTTGCCTGTTTGCCTTTTATTTTTCCTCATGCCAGAACACGACATATGACCTTATTATTGATGGTGTTATCGCCATTTATTAGTGTCATATTTTACTGGTTTATGCCTCATATTGAAGCTTATGCAGGCTTATCTGGTGTGTTGCATGGTATGTATGTTGCTGTTGCGATCGTGTATTTAAAATATCCTAAAGAACGTAATTTCGCTCTTTTAGTTCTAGCGCTGATTGTCATTAAAATTATCTGGGAAAATACGTGGGGTAATAGCCGTACTGCACAACTCATTGGCAGTCCTGTATTGGTTGAGGCACATTGGTTAGGTGCTCTCGGTGGAATACTGGCAGGAAGTGCCTATTTACTCAAACAAAAACTGAAATACGAGAAAGTTGACAAAATAAACCGCTAAAAGTTGCGATCAAGCCATTCTTTAATGGAAAGGTATGTTGCAAATTTAAACAATGGAAAAGGACTGCAATGGGGGATGGAACAACCCGTTGCCAAGGAGAGATCACTTAAAACTATCGCTGGTTTGGGTGATGCTGCAAAAAAAATTGGAAAAGACATGCAAGAAAATCAAGAAAATAGATCTGGCTTGGGTCTCCTGAGTTATATCTGGAACGAATGGATTTCAACATACGTCATCCTCATTATGTTATTGCTAACACTGATTATTGGAACAGGTGAAATGATCCATGGTCAGATGTTGCGTATGGGTGAGCGTTTATATGGTGATCCTGCAAGTGGGATGCAATATTCTTTTTTACGTGCTGAACCACAAAAACCAGACTGTGAGCGCCATCCCAATATTGATGCGCAAGTTCAGCAACAGATGCAAGCCAATAAACATGATGAGTTTGCTGACTTTTTTGGTGCTGCATCTGAATCAGACGTCCGTGCTTCATTATTGGCGGCACAACAACTGTGTGAAGAAAAGTATCAGTTTTACGATAAAGCGATGAAGCATATTGAATCGCATCCATCGCTTCGTGCTTATCGCACCATGGAAACCACTTTCTTTGGTATTTTTAAATTTGGTACAGAGAATCGTACGATTTTCCTACTGATTATGGTATTTTTTGCTGCCATTACAGCCAGCTTGAAAATTCATCATATTGGTCTGCGTAGTCCAAAAACGCGTGTTGATTTCCGTGTTTATTCAGTGGCGATGGTGCTGGGGAATGCACTATTAACCGCATCTACTGTGAGCCAATATCGTTCCCTGATCAATTCAGGTGTGACATTGACCACTGAAACATTGGTCATTGCATGGTTATGGATGGGCTTATTTGGGATCTTGACCTTAATTAGTGTGTACCAACTCTTCAGAATTCCAAAAACGGCATTGCCGGGTGGAAACTTTGGCTTAGCCTTACTCAGTATCCCTTTATATGCTTTTATGTCCATTTTGACAGGTATTGCATTTACCTTCTTTATGGATTACCCAATGGGGCAAGGGATTTATTTGAGTATTCTGGTCGAATTCTCAGGGATCTTCTTGAATTTGGCGTTATTTATCTGGGCGGGTATGTTGTTAACTCAGACGCGTGTGATGGACTTGTTCCTGAACATTTTACGTCCGTGGAATCTTGCGCCTGAAACTTTGACTTGGCTCATTCTCTTGGCAGCAGCAATTCCGACAGCTTATACAGGCGCTTCAGGGATTTTCGTGATCGCAGCAGGTGCGATTATCTATAAAGAGGTCTGGAACTCAGGCGCACGTCGTCAATATGCATTGGCTGTCTCTGCCATGTCGGGTTCATTGGGTGTAGTGATCCGCCCATGTCTACTGGTGGTTCTGATTGCAATGCTGGATAGCCGTCATGTCACGTCTGACGAGTTGTTTGATCATGGCTTCTATGTATTCTGGTTGACGGCATTTATTTTCTTAGGCGTGTCGTTACTGCTGGCTGAAACCAAATTCCGTGTGAATTCACCTAAAGTTGCGATTCCAGGCATGTTACGTGCTTTCATGCCTGTAATTCCTTATATCGTGATCACAGTGATAGTTTTGGCGTTCTATAAGTATGGTCTAGACACCAGTATGAACGAATTCACTGCGCCTGTGATTTTACCACTGGTATTGATTGCGATTATCCTGTTTGACAAGTTGCGTAAAGAGCCAGAATACATCCCTCAAGTAGAGGCGCATGAATCTTTAGTTAAGCAACATGAGCAGGATTCTCCTTACTTACGTGAGCATGGCGCGCAAAGTGACCAATATCGTCGTGGTTTTTTCAGCTCTATGCACTTTGCCACAGCAGAGACAGTCGGGCATATCGGCGCATTGATTATCTTGATGGCGCTTTCTGCGAGTGTTGGTGGTCTGATTGAACGTACCGAAATCGTGGAATATTTACCGACTCATTTAGGTAGCATTTATATTTCATTGTTCTTTATTGCGATGCTATTGGCTTTGATTGGAATGTGTACCGATCCATTTGGTGCGGTGATTTTGGTGGCCGCAACTATTGCTCCAGTTGCCTACGAAAATGGTATTCACCCGATTCACTTCTGGATGATTGTACTGGTTGCCTTTGAGTTGGGTTATGTCACACCACCAGTTGCACTGAATCATTTGTTGACGAGGTTGTCAGTTGGTGATGAAGAGGTCGCAGCAGCAGATCGTGAAGCCAAGGAAAAATATACCAGTTTCTATTATCGCTATGAGCGTTGGTTATTGCCGATTATGGTGCTATTTCCAGCGTTAATGATTGTGACCTTTGCACCTTATATCTTTAAGATGTTCGGTTGGTATCATTAATCTGCAAAGATAAAATAAAGCACCTTTGGGTGCTTTATTTTTTACGATTGAAATCAATCGCATCATCAAACTAGACTTTATTCAGTGATTTATTACCAGAGATATTTTGGATCGCGAATCAACAGGCTGCTTTCCTTAAGGCGTAAATAAGTAAACAGGCTAAAGTCGAATAATTTGATTTAAGCATTTTCTATATAAGTTATAGCGCGTATTCTTTGGCACTTTAATACAGATTCTTTATTGATACCAAAAGTTGGGTCTGTGATGCACAAACCCAAGTTTTAAAGTATGGACTTTATTTTTGCTCGGCCAATTGTGCTTCAAGTAACTTAATTTGTTCCTCTTTCAGTTTAATCAACGTATCGGCATCCTGATGTTGGGCTTGGAGCGTTGATTTCTGATCTTTAAGTTGTGCTTGAATATCATCAAGTTTGGCGATTTCCTCTTTTGCAAGGGAAGGATGCTCTGGCACGGGTGTTTTTAGGATAGAGTCATCCACTAAAGTACTTGGTGCAGGCTCGCTTGCAGCAGATACATCGGCAGTTTTTGTCGATGGTTGTGTTGAATTGGATAACTTTGTTTGCGTTTCGGTGGTTGGTGTTTGAGTTTTTTCTGATTCATTTCGATTCTCAGCAAAAAACCATTGTGCAGCTAAAAATAACAACACAACGATGCTGATGCCCCCAATAATAATCCATAACAAACGAGAGTTATGGCGTTGTTCTAACGTCATTGCTTAAACCTTTTATTTTGAACGACGTGGTTTGAACTGTATCACTCCGACTTCATCTGCAACTGCGGGAATATCGGGTTCTTCAACATGAGTAGGACGATTTTCACTATAGTCGCACTCGATACATTCAATCCATTCGTCGTCGTTTGTGGTGAGCATGACAATCCGATCTGTGGCACCGCATTTTGGACATTTAGCACCTGCAATAAACCGACGTTTCATTTTGTCACTTCCCAACCACTTACGAACATTTTAATATTTAGTTTAAGCCGTTTTAGGGCCGCTCGTCCAACCCTGATGACGTAATAATGCATCAATTTTGGGTTCACGACCTCGGAAGTTAACAAATGCTTCTAAAGCCGTATCTTTGCCGCCCACCGCAAGAATCGCTTCGCGGAACTCGTGTCCTGTCTTTGTGTTGAAAATACCTTCTGCTTCAAATCGGTCAAAGGCATCACTGGCAAGCACTTCAGCCCATTTATAAGAGTAATATCCTGCCGCATAACCGCCTGCAAAAATATGACTAAAACTGTGTTGAAAACGGTTATATGATGCAGTTGGCAATACCGAAAATTGACTGCGAATTCCATCTAAAACGGACTGGATTTGTGTGCTGTTCAAAGCAGGATTTTTGGAATGAATGGTCAAATCGAATAAAGCAAATTCAATCTGTCTAAGGGTCTGCATTCCAGACTGAAAAAAGCGAGCATTTAACAATGCACTGAGTAATTCTTCAGGCAAGGCTTGCTTGGTTTCAATATGTTCACTGAGGACATCCAGACTTTCTTTGTCCCATGTCCAAAACTCCATAAACTGGCTTGGAAGCTCTACAGCATCCCATGCTACGCCGTGTGTGCCTGCGACTGAAATATTATCGACCTCAGTCAACATATGATGTAAGCCATGTCCAAACTCATGAAACAGTGTATTGACCTCATCATGGGTGAGTAAAGCAGGTTGATTGCCCACAGGTGGAGTAAAGTTACAGACCATATAGCAAATCGGTTTTTGTAAACCCTGTGTCGTTTGCATACGCGAACGGAAACCACTCATCCACGCGCCACCCCGTTTACCGTTACGTGCATAGAGGTCAAAATAGAATCCTGCAATGACTTTGCCTTGGTCTTCAAGTTCATAATAATGGACGTCAGGATGCCAAACGGGTGCTTGACGCTCAACAATCTGAACGTCATATAAGCGATTTACGATCTGAAATAACCCTTGAATAATTTTAGGTGCTGGGAAATACGGTTTCAGGGTTTCCTGTGACAAATTAAATTGCTGCTGTTTAAGTTTTTCTGAATAATAACCACTGTCCCAAGGTTGTAATTGTTCAATACCATCTTGTTGTGCAATGGTTTTCAGTTCCGCTACTTCCTGTTGAGCAGGCGCGCTTGCATGTTCAGCCAGATCAACCAAAAATTTATGTACCGTTTGTACATCAGGCGCCATTTTGCTCGCCAGTGAATATTCTGCAAAATTATGAAAACCGAGTAATACAGCCATTTCCTGACGTAGTTTTAGGATTTCTTCCATGACCGCAGTATTATCAAACTCTTTATGATCGGATTGATCTGAAGCGCGGGTGGTATAAGCTTTATATAACGCTTCGCGTAAATCACGGTCTTCGGCATAGGTCATAATGGCTAAGTAAGCAGGCATATCAAGCGTTGCCACAGGTTGATCCAGTTCACGCTGCTGACCATATTGTTTAAGCAGCTCGATACTGCTTTGTGATAAGCCTTTAAGTTGAGCTTCATTTAAAGGTTTAAAATAGGCCTGAGTTGCATCGAGCACATGATTGGAAAAATCAGAAGAAAGCTGCGATAAACGTGCTGAGATTTCTGCGTAACGTTTTTTGGCTTCACCTTCAAGCGCAACACCTGAAAGTTTAAAATCACGTAAGGCTAAACGGATAGCACTTTGTTGTGCGGCACTTAAACTAGAAAATTCAGCGCTATCATGGATCTGCTGATACGTTTGATAGAGCGTCGTATGTTGCCCAAGCTGCGTATAATATTCACTTAGAGCAGGCAATAATGATTGAAATACTTCGCGGGTTTGCGCATTGCTCATCACGGCATTTATATGTGACAAAACGCCCCATGATTCGCTCATATTATTTTCAAGTTCATCCATTTGTTCCAACACATGTACTTGCGCAGCAAAATCAGTTGGAACATTTTGTAAAGTGTCTAAAAACTGCTGACCTTGATGAATATTTTTTTCGATCTCTTGTTTTAGGCTGTCTAGCTGGATGTGATCAAATTGAGGAACGGGAAGCGTTGCTTGCTGTAATGTCATTGTATTCGCCATAATTTTTTAAACTTATGACTAGATGTAAGGGTTTAACGCAAGGAAATCAAGTTGGGCTAAAGATTTATTAAGCGGATTTCTCACAGTGATGATTTGGCTTTAATAATTTTGACCAAAAATCATTCTGAGTAACGCCCATAAAACCAATGCTATTTGAGGATGCGATATTTGATATGGGTGACCAGATCTGTTCCTCTTTGTTCTAATATTTCTAAATTGATCTCTGGCATTTCTTCAAACAAACGTTGACCCTGACCGACAATGACGGGAACGATATGTAACCACAACTCATCAATCAGCCCTGCTCTAAGATATTGATTAACGGTATGCGCGCCGCCTGCAATTGCAACATCTTTATCGCCCGCCAATTTTTTTGCTTGTTCAAGTGCGCTCAATATTCCATCAGTGACAAAATAAAAAGTTGTTCCACCTTGTAAACTCAGGCTGTCACGTGCTGTATGCGTCAGAACAAAAACAGGCGCATGATAGGGCGGTTCTTCACCCCACCAGCCTTGCCACGTACTATATTCTGGCCCAGTTGGGCCAAACATATTACGACCCATAATAAACGCGCCCGCAGACGTGAGGCTGGCGATTTCATTTTTATTTTGATCTGCTTGACCAAATAACCATTTACATAAACTTTGGTGAATATTGGGTAATTCACCAAAAGGTTTATCTTCGGTCATATGCAGACCAGCAACGAAACCATCCACAGATATACACATACCGCTTATGACTTTTCCCATAGTGACCTTCCTTGGTTCTATTAACTCGCCGTTCTATCTAACTGTCCGATTTACTTTTGGCATTGGACTTTTTACGTTTGGGCTTGGTTTTTTTCTTGGGTTTTTCAGCCTTCACTGCTACGGGAGCAACAGCTTTTTTAGTTGACTTCTTACCATACGAACTTGGTTTACTTTTCGATTTCTCTTTCTTGCGAGCAGACGGTTGTTTTGAGTCAACGCTCTCACCTTGCGCATTAAACACTTGTTCAGTGGTTTGAGCCTTGCTAGTTCGTGGCGCACGACTCCGAATGATTCGACCTGCATGTGTAATTTGCTGAATTAGCTCAAAATCAATTTTGCGTTCTTCCAGATTTACCGCAGCGACTTTGATTTTGACTTCATCACCTAGACCAAAGATTTGACCACGATTTTGCCCGACTAAACTTTGGCTCGCTTGATCGTAAAGGAAGAAATCGTCACCCAAATGACTGACATGAATCATACCGTCTACATATAAATCTTTTAAGGTGACAAATAAACCGAACTCAGTTACCGCACTAATAATGCCAATAAACTCTTCACCTAAATGCTGTTGCATATAGTGACATTTCAGCCAAGATGTTACGCTACGAGACGCTTCATCGGCACGACGTTCAGTTTTGGAAAACTGTTCACCTGCATCATCCAGTGCTGCACCAGAAAGAGGATACGGTTTTTGCTGTAAATGCGCCTTGATTGAACGATGTAACAGTAAATCAGGATAACGGCGAATTGGCGAAGTAAAATGCGTATAGGCTTCATACGCCAAACCATAGTGACCTGCATTTTTAGCGCCGTAATAGGCTTGCATCATCGAGCGTAATAACACTGCATGGATACTTGGTGCATCAATTCGATCTTTGGTGGCTTCAATCACACGTTGATAATCTGCCTGTGTTGGCTGATCAGGGAACGGCAAACCTAGTAACTTAACAAAATCTTTGACTTTCTGAATGCGTGAAAATTCAGGTGCCTCATGAACGCGATACAGCATCGGAATATCATGTTCTAAGGCATATTCGGCTGCTGCGACATTGGCAAGCAACATACATTCTTCAATCAATTTATGCGCTTCATTTCGAGTACGCGGTAAAATTTCCTTAATTCCACCCAACTCGTCAAAAGTCATATAGGTTTCAACAGTTTCAAACTCCATCGCATGACGTTTGGCGCGTAGCTCTTTCAGCGTTTGATAAAGTTGAAACAAGGTATTTAGTGATTTTTGAATCGATTTATCGGCAGGAATTGCATCCGTTTTACCTTCAAAATATTGACCGACCTGTGTATAGGTCAGACGTGCTTGAGAATGCATCACTGATGGATAAAACTCATAGCTCATCACGCGACCCGCGCGGGAGAGTTTTAAATCACAGACCATACACAGACGATCGACATGCGGATTTAACGAACATAGTCCATTGGATAAAGCTTCAGGCAACATCGGCAACACAAAATGAGGGAAATACACCGAAGTTCCACGTTCTTGCGCTTCATCATCAAGCGGTTTGCCCAAACGGACATAATGACTGACATCCGCAATTGCTACGACCACGCGATAACCACCCCCTGCGCGTTTTTCAGCATAGACCGCATCATCAAAATCGCGGGCATCTTCGCCGTCAATGGTCACTAATGGCAAATCACGTAAGTCGATACGACCTTCAATATCTTTTTTCGATGGTTCTTTAAAACTTTCTGCTTCCTCAACGACTTCTTTTGGAAACTCATAAGGTAGACCATATTCTAAAATAGTCTGAGGAATAATAATCTCAGTGTCGGCTTTATCTGCCATCGATTGAATCACATGACCCGTGGCAAATTCTTCGCGGGTTGGATAATCGTCAATTTCAATCCGCAAATAATCGCCCACTTTGGCATGGGCATGTTCAATCAATTGTTTTTCTAAAGGAATCGGCTGATGCGCATTGGGTGCAGCAGGTTGAATATGAAATTCACCTTCATGTTCTGCTACTTTACCAATGAGCTGTTTGACACGATGTTGTGTGACTTCAGTAATAAAACCCCAGCCTTTGCCTTTACGGTCAACAGAGGTCTGACGAACTTTAACCCGATCGCCATTAAATACTAAACGTAACTCGCGCTCAGGCAGTAACAGATCATTTTGCCCATCAATATGTGCAGAACCTAACCCTTTATTATTAATATAAACTGTTGCATCAAAAGTCGGTTGATCGCCAAGGAGCTGAAACTTAAAACCATCTTTGGCAATTTGACCGTCGCGAACCATCGCGCTCAAACGATGACTTAAAGCATCGATACTTTTTTGATCTTTGATTTCAAAATGATCGACCAATTCGGCATGCGAAAGGGGCGTGTCGACTTGTTCGAGTGTATTTAAGATAAGCGTACGACTCGGGATCGGATTATCGTAACGTTCAGATTCCGCTTTCGCTTCAGGGTCAACCCAGTTTTTCATAATGTCTTTTGGCTTCATATTTGAAGATAAGTTTAGCATAGCTTATGCAGGAACATTCTGCATGATCATCATGACAAGTCTATGTGATTTAGTTTTGCATAGGTATAGCGCAAAGATAGTCATTATATTAACAAGCTGTAAACACTCATTAATTCATTAGCGCGCAATTTTGTTTAAAAAATAGTTGATTGGATAAAAAACTAAGAAAAATTAGATGTGATGACTTGCAGTTCACAGGCTAAGTTTGTATTATGGCGGCTCGTTACGGTGAGATGGGTGAGTGGCTTAAACCACATCCCTGCTAAGGATGCGTACGGGTAACTGTACCGAGGGTTCGAATCCCTCTCTCACCGCCACTTTACTTAATGCGCTCATAGCTCAGCTGGATAGAGCACTTGGCTACGAACTAAGGGGTCGGGAGTTCGAATCTCTCTGAGCG
>NZ_CP078523.1:1698458-1698527 GCF_019264745.1 Acinetobacter sp. Colony158
TCATAGCTCAGCTGGATAGAGCACTTGGCTACGAACTAAGGGGTCGGGAGTTCGAATCTCTCTGAGCGC
>NZ_CP078523.1:1736021-1764139 GCF_019264745.1 Acinetobacter sp. Colony158
AGGGTTCGAATCCCTCTCTCACCGCCAACGAATACTTACGATGCGCTCATAGCTCAGCTGGATAGAGCACTTGGCTACGAACTAAGGGGTCGGGAGTTCGAATCTCTCTGAGCGCACCAATTTAACAAGTATTCGAAATTAACGAAGCCTTTATTATAGGCACACAAGTAATGCGCTCATAGCTCAGCTGGATAGAGCACTTGGCTACGAACTAAGGGGTCGGGAGTTCGAATCTCTCTGAGCGCACCAACTTGAACAATCAACCGCTTAATTGCGGTTTTTTTGTTTTATAATATCGATAAAATTGATCTGTTATTTATTTCATGTCATTGATTAAACCTATCTTAATCGTCTTGTCCATTTCCGTTCTGAGTTTGATTGCGTATAAAATTTGGCAGCCTTCGCCAGCCCAATATGAAGATTATCGCGCATTATTCTGCTTGGTGATTCAAAAAGATGATTTAACAGAAAAAGATCAGATTTTCACTGAAATGGAAAAAGTGCAAAAACATTCTTATCCAGATTATGCATTGCATAAGCCAACTTTTAAAGCACGGTTTGCGCATCAGGTCTTTTCTCAGTTTCAGGATTTAAAATTAGCTGAGCAACAACAAGCTCGAAAATCTTTGAAGGATTGTGAGAATTTACTTGCTCAGAAATGATTTGGTCTTGTCGCAACAAGATGAAATAGTTAAAACCAGATATCAAGCTATGAATGCATGAAATACGGGATGGTTATCAATTTGCAAATGTGAAAGATCCAGAAGGACACTCTGTTTCTATTTCTGGTCGTTTATATCAAGCATCGTAAAAGCGCATCATAACGCGTTAAAAAGATAAAAACTTACACGCTTAACTTCAATGCATTAAATATAGAATTGTTCAAACGTAGATATATTTATACGGAAAAAGGATACACCATTTATCTTAATTACGCATTTCATACATAGGATAGCTGTATAAATCGTTGTATTATCAATAATAATACATAATTATAGGTGGGTTGTTACAAACTATAGTAGTTGTTTTAAGCTTTTTTTAAAACCGAACTAGATCATAACTGAGACTTAAAATGATTGAAGCAAAACTGCCTGAAAATGAATTGGGACGGATGCATGCCTTAAATGAGTATCAGATTTTGGATACCATGGCTGAACAATGTCTAGATGATCTTGTTTTGTTGGCGTCAAAAATTTGTGAGGCACCAGTTTCTATTATTAGTTTGATCGATGAAAGCCGCAGTTGGTTTAAATCCTCTTATGGCGTACCGCGTGGAGAAGTTGAGCGAAAATACAGTATTTGTAGCCATGCGATTTTGCAGCAGGACATCTTTATTATAGAAGATACTTTGCTTGATGAAAGATTCCATGATAATCCAACAGTAAAAAGTGATCTCGGGATTCGTTTTTATGCAGGCGCGCCATTAAAAACCTATGATGGTTTTAATCTGGGTACTTTGTGTGTTCTTGATTCTAAACCACGTCAATTAACTTCTGATCAGTGTCAGGCGCTTGCTGTTTTAGCAGCACAAGTCGTCCAACAGTTTGAGCTGCGTAAATCCAATTTTGAGATACAGCAAAAAAATAAAGAATTAGAATACTTAAATGCAAGTAAAGATAAGTTTTTTTCCATTATTGCTCATGACTTACGCGCACCATTTCATGGCATCTTAGGCTTCTCTGATGTATTAGAGACAGAGATCGAAACACTGGATGAACAGGGCATACGTGATATTGCAGGTTATTTGCGCAGTACAGCTCAAGCGACATTTAAGCTTCTTGAAAATTTATTGCAGTGGGCGATGTCGGAAGGTGGCGCAATTGTTTATAACCCGCAATCTGTCAATATGGCAGAACTGATGTCAGATGTTTGTGAAATTCTTCAGGCAGTTGCACAGAAAAAAAGTATTCAGATCGAATGTAATATCGAAAAGGATTTATATTGTTTTGTCGATTTAAACATGATGCTTTCGGTATTTCAGAATCTTATTTCCAATGCCCTCAAATTTACACCGAATGGTGGTCAAATTTATATATCCGCCTTAACCCAAAATGGACAAGTCAAAATTACCGTCCGTGATACAGGTGTTGGTATGTCAGATGAATCTTTTCAAAACTTTAACCAGAGAAAGCAGATTCGCAGTGAAAAAGGTACGGATGGCGAAAAAGGATCAGGTTTAGGACTTTTGCTGTGTTTACAGTTCATTGAAAAAAATCGTGGAAATGTACAAGTGACAACACAAAAGGGCGAAGGAACCGTATTTACGATTTGTTTGCCTATCGATCAAACTCATCTTCCAAGCATAAATCATGAACTCAGAATGATAGGATAATCTTTAATCAGTATAAATTTTAAAACAATGCCTAATAACTAAACGTTTGGTGACAGTTTTGTGAAAAAAGACTTATCAATGTAGAAAAAATGCGTATAATGCGCTCCATCAAGTACGCGCTCATAGCTCAGCTGGATAGAGCACTTGGCTACGAACTAAGGGGTCGGGAGTTCGAATCTCTCTGAGCGCACCAACTTGAACTCAATATGAGTTAAATTAAACCACTTTTTAAGTGGTTTTTTTGTGCTTATCATAAATGGTATTTTTTACAAAATTATTTCATTTTCTCTTTAATTTTTAGACTAAAGACAGCATTGCCACCGGCTGCGGGCAACATATCGTGATAAGGCAAACTACGCATTGCGCGTAATAAAAACGGCGCTTTTTCATCAATTTTGGCGGCACTGGTCATTTTAAGTAGTGTGCCATTATTCTGTGGCAGTAATTGCATCCCTCCTTTAACAAAGCGTAAATCACCACCAATGGCATTATATTGTGATTGATTGGAGTCGATATGGTTAAAACGCATTTTAAAATCAAATGGAATATTAATAACCCCTAATCCTACCGAAACCCGAAAATTAGCGTCCTGTAATTGGGGGGCGGGAGAACTCAATTCCACTTTTTTGATTTGTCTAGGAAATAAACTTTGAAAAGACACAGGATTGAGCCAGTTTTGCAGTTGCTGTGGTGCTTTTGCGTAATACTGATATGTTGTGGTGAAGCGCATTGTTTCACGTCCTTGAGGATAAGGTATCGAGGACGCAGGTTGAATAAAAGACACTGGATATCCCGTACTTCGGCTTATTTCACTTATTTTTCTAATTTGATTGCTCGTAAGTTGTAACGGCGGTAATTGATTCGCATCAAGTGCCGTGGTCTGAGTTTTTGTCCATTTACGTTGTAAAGACTCAAGTATAAAAGCATTACTGCCAATCGGGATACCGAGTTTTGCATCAGGCACAGCAGACAAAATCTTGCGAAGTAAAAAACCATTAATCTGATTCAGGTCACCCCATTGCGTCAAGGTAATCAGCGTTTTTTGTGGGCCTAAACTAAACCATTCAAATTTTCCTAAGCCATAGGGTACAGGTGCATCGGTAATCAAACTGGCAATACTGTTATTCCCTATTTGATGTTGCATGGAAATATCTTCGTTAAAATTAAGCACTGGAATTGGGGTTGGAATTTGAATTTTATATTTTACCCGCGTGGTATTACCGCTTTTTTCTTCAATTTTCGCAGATTTTAAAGTGGGGAACAGACCCACATAATGATTGTAATCGGTTAATACTTTAGCAACCTCCTGTGTGCTGACAGGCACAATAATGGCTGCACTGACAAACTGGACGGTCGGTTGCGGGTTTTTCTTTTGGGTAGGTACATTGGTTTTGGTATAAGGTTGTGCATAAATTAAAATATTGTTTTGAGCCAAATCCGCCAGTTGTTGGGGGTTCTGTTGAAATAATGCCAGACTACTCGGAATGTTTTCATTCCACGTGACAAATTGGGCAGAACTAATACTGCTATAACTCAGAAGACTAAAAAAAATGCCGCATCCATAGGCAAAGCGTTGCATAGCATCCTCGAAACTTATCGTTGTTTTGATTGAGTCTTAAGTGTTTAAAACGTTTTAGCTTCAAAAAAAAGCCATTTTATGTAAATACTGATCAATGTCAGGGGGGTTAAATTCTTAATCAAATGTGATCAAGCGCTAAATAAAATAGTCGAACTGGTGTAGTATTTTGAGGGTAATTCATCGCTTATGTTGAACATTTTATGTCAGAACTGAAACCCGCTATTTCATTGCGTTATCAACTCAATTTAGAAGAATCTCAAGACGGCTTCGCACTTGCGACGTTTGGAAAAAAACAATTGACTCGCTTTATTACGCCCGTGATTAGTATTGCGATTATCATTTGGGGTTTTTATCTCGGATTTTCTGGTGTTGGACGTTATTACGTGGCACTCGGTGCATTTTTTCTGGTGATGCAAATTTTGATGCGTTACTGGTTTTTACCGATGATGTTTAAACGTCAGTTTGTCAAATATCAGTTTGGTAAAAGTGAACAGGGCATCGACTTGTATCAGGATCGTATGGAGCTTTATGCGAATGGTCGTAAGCAACAATTCGCGTATAGTGAAGTGGTCAATTTTGCCAAAGGTAAATTGACCTATATGATTGAACTGAAAAATCGTACCGTGGTGATTGTGCCAAAACGTGCCTTTAGCGACAGTACACAACACATTCAGTTTGAAAACACCTTTAAAAAATAATCGACACGTAACGCCATGTAAAGGGAAGTCTTATGAATGCACGACCATCAAAAATTATTTGTGTGGGTAGAAGTTATGCCGAGCATGCCAAAGAACTCGGTAATGCCATTCCCGATCGTCCAGTGTTATTTATTAAGCCACCAAGTAGCTTGATTGGTTTGCAGGATGGAATTGAATGGAATCCAGTGAATGGAAGTTGTCATTTTGAATGTGAATTGACCTTGCGAATCGATCAGCCGCTCAAGAATGAAACTGATCCAGCAAAAGCCTTAGCCGCGATTGGTGCGGTCACGATTGGTCTGGATTTGACGTTGCGGGATTTACAAACTGAGCTAAAAAATAAAGGTCAGCCGTGGGAGCGAGCTAAAGCTTTTGATGGTGCGTGCGTATTGGCCGATTGGGTCGATGTCAGTGAAATCGAAGACTGGAAACATGTAACCTATCGTTTTTATATTAATGATGCAGTTCGCCAACAGGGTGATACAGCCTATTTACTATTGAGTATTGGCGAATATCTGTGCGATATGAGTCAGGCATTCACGATAGAAGCAGGGGATGTCGTCATGACTGGAACACCCGCAGGCGTAGGGCCGCTGGAACGTGGTGATCAGCTCAAAATGGTGCTCAATGGTAAAACGCAACAATTTGTTTGGGAAACCTTTGTTAAAGCCTAATTTTGCTGTGATGAAGAAAGCCTGCAATATTCAGCAGGCTTTTTATTACTTACAGATAATTTGAAATCTCAATCAGGTTGTGATCTGGGTCGCGAATATAGACCGATAAAATAGCACCCATTGCACCTGTACGCTGGATTGGACCTTGTTCAATATTAATATGCAGCTGTTCTAGCTGTTGAATGATGTGTTCTATCGGTGTTTCGCTGATAAAGCAAAGATCGGCAGAACCTTGGGTTGGGAAAGCGGCTTTCGGTTCAAATTCATGCCCTGCTTGGTGTAGATTGATTTTTTGAGAACCAAACTTAAGCGCTTTACGATTTTCCCCAAACTCAATCACTTCAAAATTTAATACGTGTTGATAAAAGTTACAGGTCGCTTCAATCTCTGCAACCGTCAGCACTAAATGATCAAGATGAGAAATTCGCATAATCTGATCTCCATTTTTTTCAAATCATTGATTTGATGATACTTGCAAAGGTTTTGGCGCGGTCATCACGATAAAAATGGCCACAGCAACCAGTGCCAGTGTCAGAGATACAACAGCATGCCAACCGCCGTATTGCCAGAACCATCCTCCTACAGAACCAATGATGCTTGAACCCAAATAATAAAATAACAAATACAGTGCAGTTGCATGCCCTTTGGCCTGTTTTGCTTCAAGTCCCACATTGCTGCTGGCAATGGCATGTGCAATAAAATACCCCGTGGTAATGGCTGCAATTCCAATAATAATCGCAAATAAACCAGCGTTCAGGGTGAGCAGAATTCCCGCTAACATAAAACCAAATCCCATCAACATTGCCATTTTTCTGCCAAATTTGTCTACCAGAGAACCTGCAAGCGATGAGGAAATCATCCCTAAACTATAAGACAAAAAGATGAGACTGATCTGGGTTTGACTGAGTTGATAAGGTGTAGCAGCCAAGCGAAAAGTGACATAGTTAAATAAGGTGACAAAAATACTGGTAATGAGAAAACCGATCGCATAAATACGAACCAGTCGAGGATTTTTTAAATGATTTTTCCAAGCAGATAAATGAAACTGAAGCTGTATCCCTTTTTGTGCAATAAAATTTTGAGATTTAGGCAGTAACCATAAAAATCCTAAAGCGCAGATCAGGCAGATTCCACCTAATACCCCCAACGCAACACGCCATGAGAAATATTGTGTCAGTAAACCCATTCCAACACGACCCATCATGCCGCCAAACGCAGTTCCTGCAATATATAGCCCCATGGTTTTACCCAAATGAGCGGGATGAATTTCCTCGGCAATCCATGCCATTGCAACGGCGGGAACGCCTCCGATCACAAAACCTTGTACCGCACGGGCAATGAGTAAAATATGCCAATTGGGTGCAAAGCCACACAAAATATTCAGTAGTGCGGCTAAACCCATCGAAACGAACATCAGCCCTTTGCGACCTAAAGCCTGAGAAAAAGCACTGGACAGTAAAATGGAAACTGCCAGTAATCCAGTGGTCAGTGACAAGGCAAGCGCACTGGTACCAGGGCTAATATGAAATGTATGGGTAAATTCAGGTAACAATGGTTGTACGCAGTAAATCATGGAAAAACTTGCAAAACCGAGTAAAAACAGTGCAAGTCCTGCCTTCAGGTAAGCAGATGTGCCACGGCTAATCCAATGTTCAGTATTGGCCTTATGAATAATTTGAGGTGAATCAATACCGCGTTCAGACTCGCTTACTGTTGAAGGAATCGTCATGAAATAAACCAAAGTTTTTTAAAAAGAAGAGAGTGTGTTGGCAGTGCTTGCCTAGCTGCCAACAAGGTGAGAATAGCAATCTGAGTATTATTTGTCTAATATATATAAATATCAATCACTATATGTTTTATATATGGAACTGCGTCATATTCGTTATTTTTTGGTGGTTGCAGAAGAAAAAAGTTTTACTCGTGCAGCGCAGCGTTTGGGGATTAGTCAGCCGCCCTTAAGCATGCAAATCAAAAATCTGGAAGATGAGATTGGAACAGAGTTATTTTATCGTTCGTCGCATGGTGCAGAATTGACCGCAGCAGGGCAGGTTTTTTTGAATGCGGTACAGCCGATTCAACAGCGAGTGGATGATGCTGTGAGTTTGGCTCAACAAATGGCGAACGGTGAACTAGGGCAATTACGTCTGGGTTTCACTGGAACTGCCATGCTTAATCCAGTCTTACCTCATAGTATTCGTTTGTTTCAGCAGCAATACCCTAAAGTCCAACTTCGTTTAGAAGAAGGAAATTCTTTGGTTTTAATTGATCGATTACTGAATGATCAACTTGATATTGCTTTAATTCGTCCACCCCACCATGTGCCTATAGATATTCATATTCAGACTTTAATGTACGAGCCGCTAGTGGTAGTGATGCCTTTAGAACATGTGATGGATCAGCAACAGGACATCCAGCTTAAATTGTTAAAAGATGAAAATTTTATTATGGCTGCACACTCAGTCAGTGCAGGTTTGCATGATGCTGTACTGGATGCATGCCGTAGTCATGGACTTGAACCCAAAATTGGACAAAGTGCCCCACAAATTGTATCGATTGTTTCACTGGTGGCCGCAAACTTGGGGGTGTCATTAGTGCCAGCCTCCGCCATGCAATTAGGCATTAAAGGCGTACAGTATTTACAAGTGGCTGAACCTAAACCCGTAGTGGGTTTCTCTCTTGCTTATCGACGAAATACGCATGCCCAAGCTGCAATTAATTTTTCTAGCCTTATTCAGTCTTTACTGAAAAATGATTGAATGCATTTACCCTGCCGAAAATGTTTTTCTAAATTGATCAGGAGTAAGGCCCATCCAGCGTTTAAATAGATTAATAAAAGCTGTCGCACTGGCATAACCTAAATCTAATGCAATACTTTCTACCGTATGACCTTGTTCAAGTAAGGGGAGTGCCTGCATAACTCGTAAGCGCTGTCTCCATTCATGTAATGACATGCCAAGTTCACTTTGACTATAGCGTGCCAACGTTCGCTCACTGGTATTAACCAGTTGTGCCAATTCTGCCAACGAACGATGATCAGACGGATTTTGTTTTAAATGGTCAAGTAAAGGCTGTAACAATGGATGTGACGTGGTTGGTAGATAACTTCCTACAATTTGAGCACGTTGAAGTTGATCTAATAACACATACAATAACCGTAAATGTTCATCTGGGCTTGTCTGTGCCACTTCATTATTTTTAAGATGTTCCATAATCGCAGGAACCAGTGCAGAACTAAGAAGAATTCCTGCATGTTTTGGCATGTGCTGACATAAAGATTCATAAATATACACCGTACAATGTGTCACTTTTGTCCGATTTAGTCCGCTATGTTTTAAATGCGGTGGTAGCCACAAACCATAAGGCGGCGGGGTTAAATAATGAATTGAATCGACATTTACCTCCAAAACACCATGATATGCGTAAATAAACTCTCCCCATGCGTGTTCATGTTGCGGATAAATGGTTTCGGCAGGCGCCTCTCTCACCTGATACCAGAGTGGTGCGGGAATATCATTACAGGCTGGGATTTCCAAAAAATTTTTGATGAGATGCGCTGTTTTTTTCATAGCGGTATTTGAGTTGAGTTGCCTGTATTGGGTGATAAGTTGTCTGATTTGAACTATATCATTTAAATAGGTCAGGGCTATAGTCCATTTTCATTGATTGAATAAAGGAATAGACGGTGGATGATCGGAAGGCGTTAGATGCACGTGCATCTGGTCTCATGGTCGTGCTCTGCATGATATGGGGCTTACAGCAAGTCATTTTAAAAATGGCTGCTCCCGATATTTCACCCATCATGCAAATCGCATTACGTTCAGGGCTAGCCGCAGTTTTAGTCTTACCACTTTTGTATAGAGAAAAAAATATCCAACTTTTGGCACCCGTTTATTTGCGCTCAGGGCTATTGGTGGCTTTTTTCTTTGCGCTTGAGTTCTTTTTACTCGCTGAAGCCATTCGGCATACCTATGCTTCGCATACCGTAGTATTACTTTATACAGCCCCCATTTTTGTTGCATTGGGTTTGCACTGGAAACTTCCCGCTGAACGTTTAAGCATTTTACAATGGTCAGGAATTGGCATTGCTTTTTTGGGAGTCATCCTTACTTTCATTCGACCACAGACCGTGCAGGGGATTGATACACAGTCGATTTTGTGGGGCGACGGTTTAGCACTTATGGCTGCAATCGCATGGGCTGCAACGACCATTTCGATACGTCTGACGTCACTTTCCCAAGCACCTGCTACCCAAACCATGTTTTATCAAATGTTGGGTGGTTTCATTGTATTGATGATTGTGGCATGGATTACAGGGCAAACTGAGATTTACTTTACTCCATTGGCAGTGGGGAGTCTGATTTTTCATACATTTGTCGTTTCTTTTGCGAGTTTTCTGGCGTGGTTCTGGCTATTAAGAACGTATTTGGCGTCACGTTTAGGAGTGTTTTCATTTCTTACCCCGATTTTTGGGATGGGATTTGGTGTTTACCTGCTCAATGAAAAACTGGAACTAAATTTCTTGATTGGAACGGCTTTGGTGTTGCTGGGTGTGATTGTGGTCAGTCTGCCAGGTTGGATACAATCGAAGAGGCTTAAAATCTAAATATGAAGATACCGTTTTAAATCAAACGATATCTTCAAATTATTATTTCTCTTCAAAAATAGTTGAAAGTGGAATAGCCAGTTTGGCAGCCAGATAATCATCCGATTCAATCAATGCAGGACCAAGTTTCTGCATCCATTCATCATCAGGATGAATATTTCCAACATCCTGACGACGCGGTAATGAAAAAGGTAAAGCGGTATAAAATGACCAGAAATCGACTTGTGATAAATTTCTGACTAAAACATATTCATCTTTATCGGTACGTTTGATCAAGTTCTGCTTTTCTAGCATTTCCACATAGCCTGGCCAGCGTCCAATTTCACCACGTCCCATAATATCCAGTGCTTCAAGGTCCGTCACACTCTCGCCTAATTTTTGTTTTTTATAAAAAAGTTCAAGTACATCCAATAGCATGAGCACAGGGTGTCGAGTCTGAATTTTTTGTGAATGAAAGGCGGTCAGTGCATAACTGACTTCAACGCCAAGAAGCACAATATTCCATGAAAGAAAAATCCACAATAAGAAGATGGGGATCGCAGCAAAAGCACCATACACCAGTTCATAACTGGTAAAATTAGACATCGCAAAACTAAAAATGTTTTTGAGTAATTCAAAGAGTGTGGCACTAAAACAAGCCGCAATGATGGCCGAATAAATGGGAATCGTCCGATTTGGAATCGTCCAATATAAAAAGAAAAATCCAATAATCGTCAATCCAAAAGAAATTAGCCATAGCACAAATGCACCATTGAGTTCATAACCTGCAAAATTATTACTCAGAATATTCATGGATGCGACAGCAGAAGAAATGACGAAGGCACTTCCTAATAAAATAGGCCCAAGTGAAATAATGGTCCAATAACGCATAAAACCGACGATGCCACCACGAGTTTCACGCACCCGCCAAATACGGTTAAATGCGGTTTCAATGGTACTAAGCATCATCACGGTCGTAACAAACAGAAATAACACCCCGATGACAGTCAAATTACTGGATTTCTCGGTAAATGAATTTAAGATTCGATCAAAGGCAATGGTACTTTTGGGCAAAAAATTACTATAAATCAGTTGCTGTAACTGTTGTCTAGCAGGTTCTAAGGCTTTAATCGATGAGATAATCACTAAGAAAACCGTCAACATTGGGACCACTGCAAATAACGTGGTGTAAGTCAGCGCCCCTGCATGTTCACGACAACGATCTGCTTCAAAACGACGCAGTACAAACAGGATAAACTGAAACCATGTTTTATCGTAAAAAGGTAACTTTTTTAAAAAATTCAGCATAAAAATAAAGTCTCATTTTTTTGATCTTTTTAGGTTTTCCACGTAAAGCTTAACCAAAAAAGACCATAAATATCGTATAGTTTTGTTTTTAATACCTCATTTTAAAATTATGCAGTCTTATATTCTTGTCCTTTATTACAGTAAGTATGGTTCAACCAAACAGATGGCACATCTCATTGCCAATGGCATAGAAGCCGTAGGTATGCCAGCAAAAATTCGAACCGTACCACAACTGGCTACGGTCGTTACAGAGGCACAGCCAAGTGTGCCGGCAGAAGGCGATCTCTATTGTACTTTAGATGATTTGGCACATTGTTCAGGTCTGGCACTGGGTTCACCCACTCGTTTTGGCAATATGGCCAGTGAAATGAAGTATTTTTGGGATCAAACCACCAGCCTTTGGCTAAATGGAGCATTACATGGCAAGCCTGCGTGTGTATTTACTGCATCGGGTTCTATGCATGGTGGTCAGGAAAGTACTCTGTTGACCATGCTTCCGCCTTTATTTCATCACGGTATGTTAATTTTGGGTTTGCCCAATTCGATTGCGGCACTGTCTAATACGAAAACAGGTGGCACCCCTTATGGCGCAAGTCATGTCAGTGGCCCAAGACATGATCAGGAACTAAGTCAGGATGAAAAAATATTGTGTGAAGCAATGGGCAAGCGTTTGGCTGAGGTTGCGCTAAAATTATCTTGAAATCCAGATTATAGTGATGTGTTAAATCATATTCCAATCGCGATGTATCGATTTTTAAAATGAGCCATTTCAAATGGACAAACTTTAAATCGACAAATGGCTAGATTTCTTTCAAAACGGTTGGACTGTTCTTTTTTTTCTGCGCAACAGAGAAATAAAAAGCACTTCCGAAAGAAATCTACTGCTTAAAACGATAACCACATTTTAGGCATTTATAATCTTGAAAAATATTTTTATCGATCATTACGCCCGCTTTTTTCCCAAAACGATTGCCTAAAAACCCACCCGTAATTCCAACGCTAATCGCACCGACAAAGGTTCCGACTGTTCCTCCTACAATCACCCCTAAAGGACCTGCGACGGTGCCAATAGCCGCACCAATCGATGCACCAGAGGCCGCACCACCTACTGTTCCAGCAGCTGCGCCTGCTGAGGTTAAAAGTACACCACCAGCTTTTTGTAAAACTTGTTCATGATTGCGTTGTTCAAGATCGGTCGAACCACATTTAGGGCAGACTACTTTTGTTTCCGTTTCTTTTGGCGTTTTACCCATGTAATTCAATTTCCTATTTTTCTTCAAATCATTCTAGCCGAATCATAGCCCAATAGTTTAGCGCAGTTGTAAATGAAATGATGAAAATAGCAGAAAAATGCGAGATGAGCGTTAAATGACGTTGTTTAAAATCTGACAGATATAAAAAAAGCGCCGTAGCGCTCTTTTAGATCATTCAAGGAATTCTGCTCGAATTATTCTTTGACAAAAGTCACTTTACCGTCGGTTAGTGATTGAACTCGTGCTAGAGATTCAACGCGATAACCTTTTTCGATCAGTAAATCGCGACCAGACTGGAATGATTTTTCAATTACAATTCCAACGCCTACAATTTCAGCCTGCGCTTGATGAATCAAATCAATCAAACCTAAAGCAGCTTGACCATTTGCCAAAAAGTCATCAATCACTAAAGCTTTATCGCTTGAGTTAATATGTTTATTGGAAATGGCAATGGTACTTTCAGTTTGTTTGGTAAATGAAAATACCTTGGCACGGTACAAGTCATCTTTCAGAGTCAATGATTGATATTTGCGTGCAAAAATCACAGGAACACCCAGTTCAAGACCTGTCATAATCGCAGGCGCAATACCAGATGCTTCAATGGTAATAATCTTGGTGATGCCTGCATCTTTGAAACGAGCAGCAAACTCTTTACCAATTTTCTGCATCAGTACAGGGTCAATTTGGTGATTTAAGAAAGCGTCGACTTTCAAAACTTGATCAGATAGAACGATACCTTCTGTTAAGATTTTCTGTTCTAGTGCATGCACGGGAGAATCCTCTAGGGCGGATGCCTTTTCAGCAAAAGCGTATTTTAAAAAGCATCCAAAAAAATGCAAGCCAAAATCGACAATTCTTAGTTAGTTTTACCAGAATAACCTGTTAAGAGCAGCCCATAAGAAGTTTTCTCATCGACATGACTGACTTTCACAGGTAAGTAATCTAGTTTAGGGGCTAACCAAAATGTGGTATTACGACCTGGTTTATTGTCATACTGAATAATGACTTTAATGGTATTGAATGTACCATAAGGGGTTTTGATATTTTCAGTCCCTTGTTTCACAAAACGGCGCGTATCAATACCTTTGGCATCCGCAATTGGGTAGGTGGCTTTTATACCATTTCCCTTTAAATCTTCGCGAATTTGTAATTCAGCATTGAGTTCATCAAGTACCCCTGCTTTCCAAGCAAATGACCGTTTTTTATCATCTTTTTGAGTGTTAATGGTTTTGCTGGATGGGTTGAAATTGATATTCATGGTGTTGTTATGCACCAAAATCTTACTGCTACGGCTAAATTGCTGTGAACTAATTTGCCCATTGTTAAAGCTAAATTTACTAATTTCACTGGCAGAAGCAATCACACCTGCTTTCGCAGAAAAATCATAAGTCCAGTTATTGCCTTGTTGGCTCAAGGTTCGTGTTCCTGAACCCATATTTTTCCCATTATAGGAAAATTGATAACTTGCCTTAAAAGGACTCATGGCGAGTGCATGACTGGAAAAGCCTGTAAATAACAGCGCTGTGGTCAGACTAGCTGCCAAAGTCATGGTTTTCGTTACATGAAGTGCCATAAGAAAGTTCCTGATGTCATAAATGAAATAGTGAAAAAGTCTTCAATCATTCCAGATAGTATTACATTTCGTGATGAAGAAAAACGCAGTATTTCCGTATGCATTGTTTCATTATGTTGATATTTAATGTCTTTATGCGTGTTTTGTTTCTGAGCTTATTCATTTTTTTGTCGTATCGGAGTGACCGTGGTTTCTGCAAGTTCTAACTCTTCTTCAGCAGCATCCTCTTGATCTCTTGATTTACTCAGTCCTTTATTAAAGAGTGCCATAAAGTTGACATTGCCCAGTACCACCAGCTCTGCTTCTCTGAGTTGTGCATGATTAACATGAACTTTGGAAAGTGCATCGATCACACTACGGTTTTTGCCTAGCCAGCGATTTAAATCTAAAAATAAAAGCTCATCTTTGACTTTGACTACCTCGAAACGCTCAAGAATCGGGCCGAGCGGATCTTTGCGCAATATTTTGTGATAGAAAAAAACATAACTATTAAAGGCGATTTTCTGTAAGGTATTTTTAAATTTGGCTTCAACAACCTGTGTGTCGCTAATTTGTTCAAAGACCAGAAGTTGGGTGTCTTTATTGAGCTCCATTTGGATCAACTTTAAATCGACCGAAAGTGTGGTACTCAATCCTTTAAAATGTAACGTGGCATACAAACGTAGCCAACCCTCGTAGACATCGGCATGTAAATCATCCAGAAAACTGAGATTATCCGTTACATAGCGTTTAAAGGTGGCATTTAAGAATACTTGTGAAACTGGAATTTCGCGTTCTTCTTCGATAAATTCTTCGGCTTTTTCATAAGCTCGACGCAAATGTTTAGAAATCGATGACAGTAATGTTGGCATAAAGGCTGTCCAAAAAATAGCTGTTTTGGTCGATTGCAAAATTACAATCTAATCTAAAACATGAAAAAAATGAGTTTATTTGTTGCAGTTTAGCAAAATTAATTGCTACATTTTTAAAACTTCAAACCTTATTGTTATTGGCTTTGAAGTGTGTCACGCTTTTATTTAAAAATGAATAATGGTTTTATTTTATCCTGTTTTCACAGGTGGGGATGCAACATTTTGTTAGTTGAACACAATGTTTAAAAAAAATGTAGGTTATTTTCCAGTGATTCGACACTGGTGGCAGGATTCTATTTTATTGGCTGCAATTGCGATTGCAATCGTGCTGCATATTTTCGTTTTGCTGATTCATTTCGCCATGCCTGCGCCATCGGATACTGCGACCAAAGAAATTGCAGTATCGATTCGTCCAAGTACTGATCAGGTTGAGCATACCGACTTTTTAGCACAGGCAAATCAAAAAGGATCTGGAAAATTTCATGATTCTCACCGTATGTCGAGTGATATGCCCAAAGCCATGCCTGATCAGAGTTCAGGTGAGTCACCAACACAAACCCTTGACCATATTCAGCAACAACGTGAGCTAAAATTTGAAGAAAAAGTGCTGATGACGGTATTAAGCTGGCAAAAACAAGCGGAAGAAAACCAGCGAAAAAAAGCACAGGATGATTTACAAAGCCAGTTTCAAGCTAAAGCAGCCATGGTCGCGAGCATTGAGGCGCAATATTTACAGCGTCAGCAGAATTTTAGCCGACAGCAACGGATTAAAACCGTAGATGGTATTCAAGCCAAGCAAGATGCATCAGCAGCCTATTTAAATAAATTTCGTGAAAAAGTGGAACTTTATGGCAACCGTTATTATCCAGATGAAGCCAAACAACAAAATTTAGCAGGTGAAGTTCGACTCATGGTGGTGCTGAATGCACAAGGCGGCATTCGTGCGATTCGTTTAATCGAGAGTTCTGGACACCCAATACTGGATGAAGCTGCTAAAGCATCGGTACGCCGTGGCGCACCGTTTGGTCGTTTTGATACAGGAATGAAGGATATTTCCGAATTACGGATTATCCGGACATGGAGATTTAACCCAGCACAGGCTGAGTTTGAAGTGCATTAGACGTATTCATTGAAATACTGAAAGCTACCGCTCCAAGTATGGATTTTCCAATCCCAACTTCGCTAAAATTTCGATTTCTAGCGCTTCCATTTCTTCTGCGTCTTCATCACTCAGTTCATGGTCATAACCCAGTAAATGCAGAGTACCATGTACCAACATATGCATAAAATGATCGTGTGCTGTTTTATCTTGCTCAATGGCTTCTTGTAGCACAACAGGAATACAAATGACCAAGTCACCCAAAGGACGGGCATCCAGTAAAGGTAAAACTTCTTCAGGAATATCACTTGGAAAAGACAGTACATTGGTCGATTTATCTTTACCGCGATATTCCAGATTTAGACGATGACTCTCTTCATGATCGACGCAGGCAATCCCAATTTCACAATCACTGTCAATATCCACATGACGTAATGTCACTTCAATGGCTTTTTTAAGTTGAACACGCTTCAAGACTAAATCAGAAGATTTAAATTCTTGTTGTAAACTAAGATTAAGCTTCAAACCTGATCCTTCATAAAAATAGGGGAGTGCATGGCAATCCCCTGATTTTGTAAGTTAATAGACAACTTGATGAATATATTAAACTTCCTGATGCTGGGCATCCGCCGCGGCATCATGTTCATTCATCAAGGCTTCTTGTCGTGCTTTGCGTTCAGCACGTGCTTCTGCACTTAAGCGATTTTGTTCAGAGTCCCAGCCTTCATAAGCTTCAACAATTTTCTGAACCAGTTGATGACGTACCACATCACGTGAATGAAAACGGGTAATGTGAATTTCTTTAATCGGTTCTAGTACACGTAAAGCATGCGCTAAACCAGATTGCTGTCCGCGTGGTAAATCGACTTGCGTTATATCGCCCGTGATGACAGCACGTGAACCAAAGCCTAAACGGGTGAGAAACATCTTCATCTGTTCAGGCGTGGTATTTTGCGCTTCATCCAAAATCACGAAAGAATGATTCAGTGTGCGACCACGCATATAAGCAAGTGGTGCGACTTCGATCACCTGACGTTCAATCAGTTTGGCTACTTTTTCAAAACCCAACATTTCATATAAGGCATCATAAAGAGGACGCAAATATGGATCGATTTTTTGAGCTAAGTCACCTGGCAAGAAGCCGAGTTTTTCACCTGCTTCAACAGCAGGTCGAACAAGGAGGATACGCTGGATTTCATTGCGTTCCAGCATGTCGACAGCCGCAGCAACGGCAAGATAGGTTTTACCTGTTCCTGCTGGCCCGATTCCAAACGAAATGTCACTTTGTAAAATACGCTGCACATAACGCTTTTGGTTGGTACCACGAGGGTTAATACGACCTTTGGGAGTTTGTAGCCAGACATTATCTAGACCTGTATGTTCCTGTTCGGAATCATCCATAAGCTCTCGATCAGTCTGACTGCCCTGAATCATCAGGTGTAAGATATCGGCACTAATCTGGCTGGAAATTTCTGATTCATCGTAAAGACGCTGGAGCAGTGATTCTGCTCGTTCGACTGCATCAATGTCACCATCGATGTAGAACGCGTCACCACGATGAGTTATTTGTACATCTAAACGCTGTTCAATCTGCTTCAAGTGACCGTTGTATGCACCTAACATGCTTTTTAAACGGGTCATTGAAACGCCGGGAAAAGTAACGGTACGTCGAATCGCTGCAGTCAAAGAGTTATCCTTTTTCTAGCCTTGTTCTAATACCCTTACATTACGCCACGTCAGGCTCAAGATTCAAGAGTTCACCATAAACTAAATTCAAAGTTTTGATCTCGGTAATCTCAATCTCTGCGAAGCGTCCCACCCATGAAGGATCTCCGATAAATGTAACCAGTCGTGTATTGTCCGCAGTCCCGACTAAAAGATCTGGATTTTTCTCGGAAACATTTTCAATCAATACTCGTTGTACTGTACCCAACATGGCATCAGTTTTACGGATACTAGACTGCTTGATCCAGTGTTGAACTTTGCCTAAACGCTCTTTCTTGACTGTTTCGGATGTCGTATCTTCTAGTTCAGCCGCGGGTGTACCCGGGCGTTTTGAGTAGACAAAACTATAAGAATGATCGAAATCCAAATCCTTGATAAATTGATAAGTTTCTTCAAAATGCTCATCGGTTTCACCCGGGAAGCCAATAATAAAATCGCTGGATAAATGCATGTCTGGGCGGATTTTACGGAGTTTTGCAATCTTCTCGATATACACATCAATGGTGTGGTTACGCTTCATCGCTTGTAACACGGCATTTGAGCCACTTTGTACAGGCAAATGCAAATGAGACACCATTTGTGGTAAGTCTCGGTAGCATTGAATCAGGTCATCAGAGAACTCAAGTGGATGCGAAGTGGTATAACGCAAACGTCCGATGCCCGGAATTTCTGAAACGAGTCGTAACAATTCAGGGAAGGTACAAATTCCACCTTCGAAAGTTTCACCACGGTAACCGTTGACGTTTTGGCCGAGTAATGAAATTTCACGAACCCCTTTTTCAGCCAATCCTGCGATTTCAGCCAATACATCATCCAAAGGACGTGACACTTCTTCGCCACGCGTATAAGGCACGACGCAGAACGAGCAGTATTTTGAACAACCTTCCATAATCGAAACAAACGCTTTAAAGCCTTCGACACGTGGTTCAGGTAAAAAGTCAAACTTTTCGATATCTGGAAAAGAAATGTCTACCAGTTTGATTTTATCTTTTTTGGGTTTTTCGACCTGATCCTGATGTTGATCCAGCATCTGTGGCAAGCGATGCAAAGTCTGTGGACCAAAGACCATATCGACATAGGGCGCACGTTTTTGAATGTTGTCGCCTTCCTGAGACGCAACACAGCCCCCAACCCCAATAATCAGGTCAGGATTATGTTCTTTAAGCTTGCGCCAGCGCCCTAACTCACTAAATACTTTTTCCTGAGCTTTTTCACGGATCGAGCAGGTATTCATCAGTAGAATATCGGCTTCTTTCGGATCTGTAGTCAGGACATAGCCATGAGAGTCGCCTAAAAGATCTGCCATACGATGACTGTCATACTCATTCATCTGACACCCTTGAGTTTCAATATACAATTTCTTGATTGAAACATCTTGGGTGTGCGCTGGCTGGGTGACAGTGTTTTCTGAGGCAGCTTTGGCACCATTAGGAATGAAAGTTTGAACCGTCATGTAGGCTCCTAAATAAAGTAAACCGGTCTATCGGGATTTGATCCGACGAAAGCGCGCAATTGTAGCAGTATTTGCGACAAAGATCGCGAAATAAATAAAGTGGCTAAACATTGAGCTTTAAATCAAGATGTTTTGCAGACTGTGATAAGTAAGTGATTCGCTAATATAGTTGATTTTTCAATTAAAAAAATGTGAATATTACTGTTGCTGAATCAGCAGTTTACATAACACAACAGTAGCGGGCGTCAAGAGTAATTACACTAGCAGAGCGCAGAAGTGATTGGGGTTTAAAAAAGCGTCTATGGCATGGAAAAAAAAGAGTAAATTTTCAGTGGCAGTTTTCTTTAAAAATAAATGGATTTATACCAGTGCGATCAGTGTCTTAACATCACTTTCAGTATCTGTGGCTTTTGCTGCTGAGGAACAATTTAACGATGCATTACGTGCCGCCAATGCAGGCGATTTAACTGCGCTCGATCAATACCAATTTTCCATGCAAAATGATGTGCTAGGTTATTATCCAGAATATTGGAAACTTAACACTGATTTAGGATTGCAGCCTGCCACCACCATTATTAATTTTGCCAAGCGTTATCCTAACTCTGCGATGGCTGAAAAATTATCGGCAGATTATGTCGAAGAAAAAGTTAAACAAGGGGATTTGGCAACTGCTCAACCTGTATTGCCGTATGTAACCAATCCAGATCGTGCTGAAAGCTGTGCTGTGGCACAAGTTCGCGCCAGTTCAGGTGATCCACTGGTATTTGCTGAATATAAAGATGTCTGGCTCACCACCAATACCCAACCAGAGTCCTGTAACGGATTGGGACGCATGATGCAATCCAGCCCACTGATGTCTGCGCAGGACAAACAACAACGTTTGTGGGGGCAGTTACGAGCAGGTCAATCTGGACTGGCTCTGTCCACTGCGCAGACTTTAGGCATGAGTTTATCTCTTGCGCAGTTGAATCAGATTCAATCCAATCCACTGAATTATTTATGGTCTGCGCCTAAAACTTCCCAGACCGATTATGCATATCTAATTTTTGCTTTAGGTCGTTTGGCAGATAGTGATTTAACTTCAGCATTGGGCAATGTAAAGCGGCTTGCAGAAGGCACACCGCCCGATGTTCAAAAATATTTATATCGCACGGTGGGGTACATCGGCGGTACCACAGTCATGAAAAATAACTTTAATCGTGAAGTTTTAAATAGTTTTGATTTAAGTTATGGCTATCCCTTCAGTCCAGAAGAAGCGGAAGTGTATGCGCGCCAAGCCATCCGTTTTGGTTCATGGGAAAGTGTGATTCGTGCCATTGATGGCATGTCGGTCAGTCAAAAACAAGAAGATCGCTGGCAATATTGGTTAGCGCGTGCTTTAGAACAGCGCAATGATCGGCAGGCAAAACAACAAGCGCAGCAGATTTATCAAAAATTGGCTCAGTCAGGTGATGACTATCATAATTTGTTGGCGCGGGATCATTTGGGGAAAAAATACAATGATATTCCAGCTTACACCCAAGCGACCAATAATGATTTACAACGATTGAGTCAAGATATTCATTTTCGACGTGCTTTTACTTTGCGCAATGTCAATGCGCCTGATAACTATGTCAATCGTGAATGGAACTGGGCAGTACGTCAGGCGTACTTGAAACAAGATGATGGTTTGTTGCTGGCTGCTGCGCAACGTGCCAGTGAAATGGGTTGGTATGATCGTGCAATTTACGCGGCAGACCGTACGGTCAATAAACATAATTATGCCTATCGTTATGTGATGCCTCATCAAGTCACGGTGGTGAATCATAGTCAAAATGCAGGAATTGATCCTGCGTGGGCTTATGGTTTAATGCGTCAGGAAAGTCGCTTTGTAACCTCTGCACGTTCGCATGTCGGGGCAGGTGGACTCATGCAAATTATGCCTGATACAGCAAAACTGATTGCCCGACAAATGGGTGAGACTTACAATCCTGCTGCTTTGACTGATATGAACACCAATGTGCGTTATGGAACATTTTATTTATCCATGATTCAGGGGCAGTTAAGTGGTAATCCCGTGCTGGCAACCGCAGGATATAACGCTGGGCCAAATCGTGCTCGCCGCTGGCAGCCTGATTTTCAAGCTTTGTCAGCCGATCAATATACGGAGAGTATTCCGTTACTTGAAACACGAGATTATGTAAAGCATGTTATGACCAATGCTGCACATTATGGTGTTCTGTTGGGGCGGGGGCCTCAATCGATAGAACAACGCATGCTTCCCATTCCTGTTCGTAGCACACCTTAAAACAGGATGGGGCTTCTTATGATAACGGTTAAGTTTTTAGTTCGATGAAAAAGAAAAGTTTTACATACCATTGTCTTTCATGGTTGACGGGATGCGTATTATGGGTAAATGTTGTTTTATTTGCTCCGAATTTATATGCCGAATCACCACGCTTACAAGGCTATGTCATGCAAATTCAAATGACACCTGCGGTATGTGCGCTAGATTCTTCGCGGCAAAAACAGCGTAAATGTCTGGAAGGATATTCCCTAACCATTACAGGCTTGCTGCCTGAAACCAGTCATTCGAGTTGTGAAACCACTTCTGCTCCTACATTATCACCTTTACAAGCCAAAGTTGTGGCACGTGTCATGCCTGATGAAAATGCCCGCGCACAATTGTGGCGTAGTATTGGTGGATGTATTCCTATGTCGGCCAGTCAGTATTTTCGGATGATTATTAATTATGCAGAGCGTTTGAAAATTCCTGCGGATTTAACCAGTGGAATCAATAAGGAAATTCAGAAAAATAATCTACAACAACAGTTTGTTCGCTTAAATCCTTCTTTACCTGCCAATGGTATTCGATTGAGTTGTGAATCTTCACGTTCAGAACAGATTTTGACAGAAGTTCAGGTTTGTTATCAGGTCAATGGAACCTATAAACAATGTTCTAGTCATGTGGTGTCCAATTGTCCAAATGAGTTCACAATTAAAGGTAGTTATTAATCACTTGGTCGCAATTGATTTGTATTTTCTATCAGACTTTTGTTGAAATTCATTCTCTTTTAAATGCATCTCTTGTGGGTTTGGAGTACAATCTTTGCCGTTTATGATTATTAGATTAAATGGGCTATCTGTTTAATCATCTTAACGATCCTCAATTGGAGATAATTACATGAAGCAACCCGTTCGTGTTGCCGTTACTGGCGCTGCAGGTCAAATTGGTTATAGCTTGTTATTCCGTATCGCAAGCGGTGAAATGTTAGGCAAAGATCAACCAGTGATTTTGCAATTGCTTGAAATTCCAGTTGAGAAAGCTCAACAAGCGCTTAAAGGCGTAATGATGGAACTTGACGACTGTGCTTTCCCATTGTTGGCTGGCATGATCGGTACTGATGATCCTAAAGTTGCATTTAAAGATGCAGACTACGCATTGTTGGTGGGTTCTCGTCCACGTGGTCCTGGTATGGAACGTGCTGACTTGTTGAAAGTGAACGGTGAAATCTTCATCGGTCAAGGTCAAGCACTTAACGAAGTGGCAAGCCGTGACGTGAAAGTATTGGTTGTGGGTAACCCTGCAAACACCAATGCTTACATCGCAATGAAATCTGCTCCAGATCTTCCAGCGAAAAACTTTACTGCAATGCTACGTCTTGATCACAACCGTGCTTTGACTCAAATTGCGCAAAAAGCAGGCGTTGCGGTTGCTGATATTAAAAACCTTACAGTTTGGGGTAACCATTCTCCAACCATGTATGCGGACTACCGTTTTGCAACTGCAAATGGCGTAAACTTAAAAGACAAAATCAATGATGCTGACTGGAATGCGAACGTATTCCTTCCAACTGTTGGTAAACGTGGTGCTGCGATCATCGAAGCGCGTGGTTTGTCTTCTGCTGCTTCTGCTGCAAATGCTGCAATCGACCATATGCGTGATTGGGCTTTGGGTACAAACGGTGAGTGGGTAACGATGGGTATTCCTTCTGACGGTTCTTATGGTATTCCAGAAGGCGTTATTTATGGTGTGCCTGTTACTTGTGAAAATGGCGAATACAAACGTGTTGAAGGTCTTGAAATTGACGCATTCAGCCGTGAACGTATGGACAAAACACTTCAAGAACTTGAAGAAGAACGTGCTGCAATTGCAGACATGTTAAAATAATTAAAAACGATTTCTAATCGTCAAAAAGCATTCCTTAAAGGGGTGCTTTTTTTATGATCTTGTTTTTTGCATAATGATGATTTAAAACAAAAAATAACAAGAAGATTAAACGGATATAGATGACAAAACAGCGTATTGTGGTTAACGTGGAGCTTAACTTAGGTCAGTTGATTCATGGAGAATAACAATGTTCGAACAACAACCCACTTTAGAATTATTATTTGAGCAGCTTGGATTGGATGCCAGTGAAAGTGCGATGGATCAATTCATTAAAGAACATCAACTTTCGGCAGATGTAGAGCTGCATGATGCAGAATTCTGGAGCGAAGGACAGCGTCAGTTTTTACAAAGCCACATTGATAAAGATGATGATTGGGCGATTGTCATTGATGAACTCAATCAACAGTTACATATCGATAGTAATCCTAAAGCCTAAGCTTTAGGATCCATGATTCAGTTTAATGTGTTTTTGAACGGATTAGCGTTTTAAACCAATCGTGTTGATGCAATTGAGTAAAAGCTGAATGATGCTGCATTAACTCCAGATCAAACTCAGTGCACTGGCTATATTTTTCTAACCAATGGCGCGCCAATGCATACTCGGCTTTAACCGCAGACGCATAAGCCAAAAAGAACAACACATCACCATGTTGTAAATGCGCCAAAGGTTTTAAAATTTGCTGAGTGATGGTGGCAAATTTTGCTTCACGATTCAGCTCATAATACATCATATAGGCTTTGGCCAATTGTAAAGACAAGTCAATATAAAGTGACATAGGCATTTCATCAAATTCAACGCGAGATGTCTCTAAAATCGCAATCGCTTCATGTAAAAAATGCACACGTTCCTGACGGTTGCGGCTGATCTCAACCAATTGTAAACGTAAATCCCCACGTTCCAGTGCAAGTTCAGGTGTATTGCCCGCAAGGTAGTGTTGATCAGTTTCTCCGATGCGCTCAACAATCATTTTGCTTGTATCTAGCATGTGGTTCATCCTCTGGGTTTATCGTCATTATATGAGGCTATTCGGCGATTTTAAAAGTGTACACGGGTGAAACGCAGTGTTGCAGCTTTGATGGCATATTTCCAGATCACTATTTATCCAGATCATTATTTAGAAGACCAAATGGAGTTGCCACTGCGTAGCCATGCTGTAATGGAAAGTCTCTGCCGCTTGGAACTCAATACTTCGTGTAATAAATCGCTTTGAAAGATGACTAGACGATTAGGTTCAGGCTCAATGATATGCCATTGTTCATTTTTATCTTGTAAGCGCAGTTGTCCACCCCAATCGGGTTGCCATTCTGGATGCAAATAATAAACGGCTGAAATCATTCGATCATTTTTTTGTTGAGGATTATCGCGATGTAAGGCATAAAACTCGCCCGCATTATAACAAGCAAAATGCGCTTCAATAGATTGAATCCCAAGAAAAAAAGCACGATTAAATGCCTGTGAAAAATTTTGGAGCAAGTCGATATGCTGTTGCGCAATCTTTAATTTTTCATCAATCCAGAGAATATGGTCACTACGAATTTTACTGACGATACCATTTTGAATGGCAGCTTCGCGAAACTGATTTAAATTGAATAGACATTCATCTAGCAGTTGACTGGTAAATGGCGCTGAATGTGTTTGGTTGACGATAGCAAAGCCATGCTGGTCTAAATCATCCAGAATTTGTTCGATGTCATGCTGAATCGATTCAGAAATTTGCTGCATTTTGCCTCTCAATCATCAAATAAACCCACCAAAGAAAACCTATCCAGCGTGAGCTTTCGCTATTCTAAAACAACTCATGCACACGTAACTGCTTTTTTTCATGTTAAAATACACGTTAATCTGAGGAATTAATGTAAAAAATGAATTACCGTCACCATTTCCATGCGGGCAACTTTGCTGATGTCATGAAGCATGTACTCTTGCTTCAATTGTTAACACGTTTAAACGCGAAAGATAAGCCTTATCGTTATATTGATACGCATGCTGGTGCGGGAAAATATGATTTATCTCTGGCACCTGCACAAAAATCAGGTGAGTTTTTAACGGGTATTCATCGACTGGTTCAACTGGGAGATATGGAAAAACGTCAGGCTCCTGAGGGCGTACAACAATATCTCAAACTGGTTGAAAATATCCGCGCTGAACAAGGTAAGGGAACTTATCCTGGATCGCCGTGGTTTGCCCTGCAAGCGATGCGTGAGATAGATAAAGCCACTGTTTTTGAAATGCAACGCGATGTCTTCCAACAACTTCGTCAAAATATTCGCGATAAACGCATGGGTTTGCATGAGCGTGATGCTTACGAGGGTTTACTTGGTGTGATTCCGCCAAAAGAAAAACGTGGTTTGGTCATGATCGATCCGCCTTATGAGTTGGAGCGTAAGGACTTTCCACAATTGGTTGAGCTTTTGCAAAATGCCTATAAAAAATGGCCAACAGGCGTGTTTGCTGTTTGGTATCCGATTAAGGATCGCGCCATGATTGAACGTTTTGAAAAGAAAATGATGAAAACCGGCATTCGCCGTCAGCTCATCTGTGAGATTTGTGTTTGGCCCGATGATACGCCAGTAGGTTTAAATGGTTGTGGTTTATTGGTGATTAATCCACCTTGGCAATTTTCAGAAGATGCCGATCAGGCCTTACAATGGTTATTTCCACATTTGCGTATGCAGGAAAATGGCGGTCATGCCGCAGTTCGCTGGCTTGTAGGTGAGTAAAACTTATCATTCAAAGCATATTTGAGATCAACAACAATGACAAACATACAAAAGCCTAACCATGAATCAACTCAGAATGACCATCCTTTTGATGGTATTACCTTTGAAGTGGTTGAAGAGGAACAGACTCAGGAAGGCCAAAAAGTTAAACGCCGTGGGATCTATTTATGGCCAAATCTGATCACGACTGCTGCGTTGCTTTCAGGTTTTTATTCGATTACTGCGAGTATGAATGGTGAGTTTTTACAAGCTATTTATGCGATTTTTCTTGCAGCCTTACTTGATGGACTCGATGGACGTGTTGCACGAGCAATTGGTGCGCAAAGTGCGTTTGGTGAGCAATACGATTCATTATCCGATTTATTAGCGTTTGGTGTTGCGCCTGCTATTTTGATGTATAGCTGGAGCTTGCATGATCTAGGTCGTATTGGCTTGGCATGTTGCTTTATTTATACCGCTTGTGCTGCGTTTCGTTTGGCGAGATTTAATGTGCAAATTGGTGTGGTGGATAAACGCTATTTTATCGGTATCGCCAGTCCATTGGCTGCAATATTGGTGATTACCCTGATTTGGGTCAGTCGAGATTATCCGTTTGTCTTCGATATTCGTGATATTAAAGTACAAATCGCTTATGCAATCTACATGGTCATTGTTGCGATCTTAATGATCTCAAATATTAAATATTATTCTTTTAAACAAATGGATCGTAAACGTGTGCCATTTGTGGTGATGTTGCCCGTTGTGCTGATTTTTGCAGCAATTACTTACAATATTCCAATGGGGATTTTAATCGTATCCATTATTTATGCAATTTCAGGTTTTGTGACCACCTTGTTCGCACGTAAACAAAGTCCTACTATAAAGACATAATGCTTATGGGTGAGGTTCAGTATGCAAATGTTGATGAGTTCGCTAGAACAGTCTACACGCCTGAACCTCAAACTCAGCCAAACCGCTTTACTGGCTTATCATCCGCCGAAAGGACACTTTAGACTGGTTTATCACGGTTTGATCTTACCCAATCTACCAGCACCGCTTCACTTTTTTAATTTTATTAATTTGCTGGGTCAACCCAAAATTCCATTGTTTCATAATCCAAGTATTATCAAAGATAAAGCTTCCAATATAGCCAGCGTAATGATGGCATTGAGTCCACATCAGGTAGGACATTTAAAAAGTTATCGGCTTAACCAGCAGTGTCAAATCCATTCATACCATTACCAATTTGATCAAATTGACCAGTTCAAAGGAAATTTTCCACATTTTGAAATTCAACGTCAGGATCGAGAATTAGAGTTGAATCTCAAAATTCAAACAACAGAAAACATTACTCACTTTGTTCCATTGAAATGGAATTTATTTGAACATTGGTCAGTATTGTGTCATTGCGAGGGGTATTTAAAATATCAAAATCAACATTATGAAATTAGTGGTATGGGAAGTTTTGATTATGCCCGTGCTGCAAATATTCCCTATCTCCCATTGGCATTTTATACGCACCAACTGATCAATCTAAATGAAAACACACAAGTGATTTTGAGTCAGGTGCGCAATCAATGGAATCAGATCATTTATTCCAGATTTTATTTGCGTGGCATCAATGGAGAAAACCTCTTTATTGATAAAAAAGTCTACTTTCATGTTCATCGTGTTTACCCAAAGATTACCACGCCAAATCATCGTCAAATGTACCTTCCTCGAGAATTTTCTTGGTATGTAGAGGAAAATGGAAAGCCCATTTTTGAAATCAAAGCACAAAGTCGAGGGGATTATAAATTTGGAGTAGGGGCGGGTTTTGCTGGAAGCTTTCGTTATCATGCGCGTTTATACGATCAGGATTTTGAAGGTGAAAGCGCGTACTGCGAATATATTGATATTCGACCTTTAAATTGGCAAGAAAAAAACCAAACACAAATTCTTGCGGATGAATTCCTTCAAGCTCAGCCTTGTTTGCTTAAGAAGTAATCAAACCCGTCGAATATGATCAAAACATAGACGATGGAGTGAGATCTTTAAAAAAAGGGGTTGCGTTGGTTGAGGAATGCTGTAGAATGCGCACTCATCGGCGGTGATGCGGATAAAAACTTGTTGAAAAACAGGGTGTTGGTTGGGTCTTGAGG
>NZ_CP078523.1:1764169-1764499 GCF_019264745.1 Acinetobacter sp. Colony158
GAGTTTTAAAAATATCTAAATTGCCTGTTGACTTTTAAGAGATTGAGAGTAATATAGCCGACCTAGCTTGATGCTGACGAAGCATGAAGAAGATCATTAAGAATATAGAAGAACAACTTGTGTGGATTTTTACTAATTGATTGATCGAAATATTATCATTGATTGATTGGTTTAAATTACTCGAAGTTTATTTGGGAGAATTTGTCAGTAATTGATGAGCCAGAATTGGCGTCTTGTCTTAACTAAGACGCGAAATGATTTTAACTGAAGAGTTTGATCATGGCTCAGATTGAACGCTGGCGGCAGGCTTAACACATGCAAGTCGAGCGG
>NZ_CP078523.1:1766437-1769688 GCF_019264745.1 Acinetobacter sp. Colony158
AAAGAAGATTATAGAGCTTAGTAAATATAATGATTTATTAAGCTCTGTGATTAATCACAGTTTAATGTAGCTGACGAGGTTACATTAATTCATTAACAGATTGAGAATTGAGTCTGAAATAAATTGTTCACTCAATAACAAAGAGAGAAGAAGTCATTCTGATCTTAGAGTTAATTGAGAACTAGCAAATTAACTGAATCAAGCGTTTTGGTATATGAATTTAGATTGAAGCTGTACGGTGCTTAAATGCACAGTACTTCAAACTGTAATGTTGGTAATACTACTTGTAGGTATTAACGACTGTTTGGGGTTGTATAGTCAAGTAATTAAGTGCATGTGGTGGATGCCTTGGCAGTCAGAGGCGAAGAAAGACGTGATAGCCTGCGAAAAGCTCCGGGGAGGCGGCAAATATCCATTGATCCGGAGATGTCTGAATGGGGGAACCCACCTACTATAAGGTAGGTATCAATAACTGAATACATAGGTTATTGAAGCGAACGAGGGGAAGTGAAACATCTCAGTACCCTTAGGAAAAGAAATCAATTGAGATTCCCTTAGTAGCGGCGAGCGAACGGGGATCAGCCCATTAAGTGATGTGTGTTTTAGCGGAACGCTCTGGGAAGTGCGACCGTAGAGGGTGATAGTCCCGTACACGAAAGGGCACACATCATGATGACGAGTAGGGCGAGGCACGTGAAACCTTGTCTGAATATGGGGGGACCATCCTCCAAGGCTAAATACTCCTGACTGACCGATAGTGAACCAGTACCGTGAGGGAAAGGCGAAAAGAACCCCTGTGAGGGGAGTGAAATAGATCCTGAAACCGCATGCATACAAGCAGTGGGAGCCGACTTGTTCGGTGACTGCGTACCTTTTGTATAATGGGTCAGCGACTTACATTCAGTAGCAAGGTTAACCGCATAGGGGAGCCGTAGAGAAATCGAGTCTTAATAGGGCGTATAGTTGCTGGGTGTAGACCCGAAACCAGGCGATCTATCCATGAGCAGGTTGAAGGTTGGGTAACACTAACTGGAGGACCGAACCCACTGTCGTTGAAAAGCCAGGGGATGACTTGTGGATAGGGGTGAAAGGCTAATCAAGCCTGGTGATAGCTGGTTCTCCCCGAAAGCTATTTAGGTAGCGCCTCGGACGAATACCATAGGGGGTAGAGCACTGTTTCGGCTAGGGGGTCATCCCGACTTACCAAACCGATGCAAACTCCGAATACCTATGAGTACTATCCGGGAGACAGACTGCGGGTGCTAACGTCCGTAGTCAAGAGGAAAACAATCCAGACCGCCAGCTAAGGCCCCAAAATCATAGTTAAGTGGGAAACGATGTGGGAAGGCATAGACAGCTAGGAGGTTGGCTTAGAAGCAGCCACCCTTTAAAGAAAGCGTAATAGCTCACTAGTCGAGTCGGCCTGCGCGGAAGATGTAACGGGGCTAAAACTATGTGCCGAAGCTGCGGATGTAACTTTAGAGTTACGTGGTAGGGGAGCGTTCTGTAAGCCGAAGAAGGTGTATTGAGAAGTATGCTGGAGGTATCAGAAGTGCGAATGCTGACGTGAGTAACGACAAAACGGGTGAAAAACCCGTTCGCCGAAAGACCAAGGGTTCCAGTCCAACGTTAATCGGGGCTGGGTGAGTCGACCCCTAAGGCGAGGCCGAAAGGCGTAGTCGATGGGAAATGGGTTAATATTCCCATACTTCTGTGTAATGCGATGAGAGGACGGAGAAGGTTAAGTCAGCCTGGCGTTGGTAGTCCAGGTGGAAGACAGTAGGCATGCATCTTAGGCAAATCCGGGGTGCTCTATGCTGAGAGTCGATATCAAGCTGTACTTGTACAGTGAAGTGGCTGATACCATACTTCCAAGAAAAGTCTCTAAGCTTCAGTTACACAGGAATCGTACCCGAAACCGACACAGGTGGTCAGGTCGAGTAGACCAAGGCGCTTGAGAGAACTCTGCTGAAGGAACTAGGCAAAATGGTACCGTAACTTCGGGAGAAGGTACGCTGCTGAGGGTGATGGGACTTGCTCCCTGAGCGCTTGGCAGCCGCAGAAACCAGGCCGCTGCAACTGTTTATTAAAAACATAGCACTCTGCAAACACGAAAGTGGACGTATAGGGTGTGATGCCTGCCCGGTGCTGGAAGGTTAATTGATGGGGTTAGCGTAAGCGAAGCTCTTGATCGAAGCCCCAGTAAACGGCGGCCGTAACTATAACGGTCCTAAGGTAGCGAAATTCCTTGTCGGGTAAGTTCCGACCTGCACGAATGGCATAATGATGGCGGCGCTGTCTCCAGCAGAGGCTCAGTGAAATCGAAATCGCTGTGAAGATGCAGTGTACCCGCGGCTAGACGGAAAGACCCCGTGAACCTTTACTGCAGCTTGACATTGAACTTTGACCTTACTTGTGTAGGATAGGTGGGAGGCTATGAAGATGTGACGCCAGTTACATTGGAGCCATCCTTGAAATACCACCCTGGTAATGTTGAGGTTCTAACTCTGCCCCGTAATCCGGGGCGAGGACCATGTCTGGTGGGTAGTTTGACTGGGGCGGTCTCCTCCTAAAGAGTAACGGAGGAGTACGAAGGTGCGCTCAGCGTGGTCGGAAATCACGCGTAGAGTATAAAGGCAAAAGCGCGCTTAACTGCGAGACCCACAAGTCGAGCAGGTACGAAAGTAGGTCTTAGTGATCCGGTGGTTCTGTATGGAAGGGCCATCGCTCAACGGATAAAAGGTACTCTGGGGATAACAGGCTGATACCGCCCAAGAGTTCATATCGACGGCGGTGTTTGGCACCTCGATGTCGGCTCATCTCATCCTGGGGCTGAAGCAGGTCCCAAGGGTATGGCTGTTCGCCATTTAAAGAGGTACGCGAGCTGGGTTTAGAACGTCGTGAGACAGTTCGGTCCCTATCTACCGTGGGCGCTGGAAATTTGAGAGGATCTGCTCCTAGTACGAGAGGACCAGAGTGGACGAACCTCTGGTGTACCGGTTGTGACGCCAGTCGCATCGCCGGGTAGCTATGTTCGGAAGGGATAACCGCTGAAAGCATCTAAGCGGGAAGCCTACCTCAAGATAAGATTTCCCTAGGAATTTATTCCTCTAAAGAGCCGTTCAAGACTAGGACGTTGATAGGTTGGATGTGGAAGCATAGTGATATGTGAAGCTGACCAATACTAATTGCTCGTGAGGCTTGACTATACAACACCCAAACAGTTGTTGTATTCAAGATAAATTCGATAC
>NZ_CP078523.1:1769805-1778023 GCF_019264745.1 Acinetobacter sp. Colony158
CACCACAACAGTTTGCTGGCGACAATAGCAAGAGTGAACCACCTGATCCCTTCCCGAACTCAGAAGTGAAACCTCTTCGCGCTGATGGTAGTGTGGCGTTAGCCATGTGAGAGTAAGTCATCGCCAGCTTTTAAATCTAAGGCACCCTCATCTTTATACAGATGAGGGTGCTTTTTTTTATCAATAAAATAGATGCAATAAATAGAAAATTAATTAACCTTCTTGCTTAATAATATTTTGACTTGCTTTTTTTAAGCTAAAAAGGAGTTGTCCAAGGAGTACGTCTTTACTACTCAGCGTCACGATAATCATTGGATGTTGAGCTGAAGGTACTGAGGTTAAGACAGCTTTACCATTTTCTGCATCTAAAGTAATACTTTGACACCCAATGAGCTGTATTTCTTTAAGAAAAGCACTCACCATTGCTAAAATAGAGCTACTAACAGCGGCTAGTTTGCTTGCATTGTAATGATTTTTTTTAGTGATCGTTGTGAGTTCAAAGCCATCAGTGGAGCAAAGCATAATAAAATCGATTCCGCGCACGTTATTAATAATATCTTGAACTTCATTCTTTGCGTATTGAATAAGCTCAGGAGGGGCAATTCTTCGTTGTTCTTTTAAAGCAAACATGGCTATTACCTCAAATTTAGTTTCAGCTTGTTAGGTTGTAATTGACTTCTAATGATGCGATAAGTGATTCGACTATCAATAATATGTGATCAGTTTTACGTGCATCAATAAAAAATAGTGGATAAGAATATTGGTTTTGTTTTAGCCAGTCACGATAGATAGAAAGTGGTGTTTCTTTGTTTTGATCGACATGGGTAATGCCAATAGCAATATTATTGCTTTGGGACTTGAAGCTTTCTAAATAAGCTTCGAGTTCTTCTAAAGGTGCTTCAACTGAGTGATCAATGAGTAAAATGACTCCAATCGCGCCCTCACAAATAACACTCCAGATGAAATCAAAACGGGTTTGACCTGGTGTTCCGTATAGCCCAATTTTTACGCCATCTTCGAGTGTAATCTCGCCATAATCAATACCTACGGTTGTTTGTTGTTTTTCATGTGCTGCTTGATCAGTGTTGAAAGCTTCTGTAGCCAATACAGGAATTTCCGACAGTGATTTTATAGCTTCGGTTTTACCTGCTCCCATGCTCCCTGCAAAAACAATTTTATATTGCTGTAAGATCATATATCTTCCTTATATTCCAAAGCGGCGGCGCAATTTACCGAAAAATTTGTTTAAAAAACTTTGGTTTTCATCATTTTGAGTACTCAAATGTTGTGAAAATTTACTTTGTGTTGCCGCAATTTCATTTCCATTATCAGATGCAATACAAGCCGCTATAAATTGTTTCACGGTATGAAGTGGTAGGCTAAGCTGTTTTGCGATTTCAGTGAGTTCAGCGCCTTGAATAAAGCATACACTCAGTCGTAATATATTTTTTTGATTTTTTGTGCTGAAAGGCTGTGGCCAGTAATCTAATTGATAAAATTGGATATCATCTGCCAAAGTGTGTAGTTCGTGAGAATTCCAAACGAGGTTCCATAACCAATTTTCTAACAGATATTCAGACTTGCGTGAAACTTTGACAAAATCAGCGGTCATTGCAAAATCATATTGGAAGCTATGATTAGTCCGGGTGGTGGTTCGAGTCGGCTCTAACCAAGCAATTTGACTTCGTGTATCAATGATTGCCAATGTTCCATGATCATCAAATAAATGTAAACGCGCATTTTGAGGATTGAGCATATGTTTAAAAGTTGACGGTTTTAATATTGAAGTGCTTTGCTCAGTTAGGTTTGTCTTAAATCCTTCATCATCTGATAAATAATTTAATAATCTTAAATGTATCCACTGTTTGAGTGGTTCAATTTTATGATTAAAAGGTAAATACAAAGTATTATTATTGATATCACCCGATAAATTATGGTTTTTTACGATTTTTAAAAATGGAAATTTTTTACTTTTTAAAATTTTTTGAATGCTGTCAGTTTCAAAAAAAGATTCATTAATGAGAAGTAAATCAATATTAGGATCGGCCGCATTTATCCAGTTAATACCATATTGGTCTGGAATAGCATTTCTTAATTCTATTTTTAATTCATCTGAACTTTTTAATCCTAAGCCAGAAATTGCAATATTAATGCAGTGTCCATTCATAATATCTTTTTGTATCTCAACGTTGGACAGTACAAAATTAATAGCCCCTTAAGTCATTTGATTGATTAAAGGGCTAATGATCATTAAGCAAAATCGAGTTCTTTCTCAAACGTTTTTAGTTCATGGCGGGCCATCGCTAAATTAGATTTTGAGCGATCCAAAACTAGATATAAGAAGATATTGCTATTGCTCTCTAAAGGGCGAATAAGATGATATTGCTTACCTAGTGTGATTAATATATCTTCAATTTCATCATTGAGCTTGAGTGCATTTGCAACGCGTCGCTTAGCACGGACAACTTCAGTGTTGCCTGCTGCTGCAAGTTCTAAATCAATATTACCCCCACCTTGAGTCGCTAGCGCTAAACCGCTTTCAGTATCAACTAATGCCGCAGCATTGAAACCATCAATACTGGTTAATCCATCAAGTGATAATTTCGCCATATTTTTACCTATTTATTAAGATATGATTATTTATAATTTCTACTACTCCTGATTTTTATTCAGAGTGAAATAGTAGGAGTTTTTTATTATTCAAAAGTGCCTTGGCTAAATCAATAGTACATATACTAGAACCTGTAATGATGAGTCTTTTAATTGATTAGAATAGCCAAGTTAAATTGAGAAAAATGTATTTTTAAATGCATATTGATCATTTAAACGTGATTTTTATCGCATTAAATTTGATCAAAAAAGCTAAAATTACAAGTGTAACAAATTATATTTTTTAAAAATAATAAATGTGATGAAGTGACATTATTTGTTAACTATAAGGTAAATAAAAAATAAGAGAGTATATACTCTCTTATTTTTTAAACACTCTTTTTAATCTGTCTTAATGAATTAAGTTTGAATATTGGCAATATAAAAAAACCAAAATTGCCAAAGCCACTATTGGCGCCACAATTTTAGACCATGCAGGAATAGATAATTCCTGAATTTCAATCGTGTTATGGTGATTTGTTTCGGTGGGTTGTTGTGCAGTATGGACCATTTGATTAAACTCCTTCATGGTTTCATCTAATGATAGCTCTTCTGAAACTTGAGGTTTAGTCCCAATGAGTTCTGTGAGTTGATTTGTTGACCAAACCCAATCATCAGCCTGTCCAGATAAATGCTCAATTTGACCTGCCAATAGTTCTTTTAACCCAGTGGGACCAAAATTTCCTGTATCATCGAGTTGTTTAATCTCAGAAAATTGTAGTTCCAAAATCTCCATCAATGCCTGTTCTTGCTCTTTAGGGGCTAATTCTAATTGATTGTTTGAGGAGGTAACAAGATGACGAGCAATCTCTTGTAGGTACAAGGGATCAATTTTATGAATTTCTTGGTAAAGTTTATTTTCATCTTCACGCCAGAGTTGAATCAATTTTCCCAAAACCAAGGCATTGAGTTCAAAAATATAATGGCTACGCTTTTCACGTGAATATTGTGAAAATAGCTGAGGCTTTTGAATTTCAGTCTGCTCAGCAAAATAATGTACTAAATCAAAAGCCATCGGATACTCCGTAAATTTAATCTAATAATCGTAAACTTGGTTTTTTCTTAGGTGTTTCAGATTCAACTTGGTCTTGAGTATTTGATTTTAAAGTATCTTCTGTCGTTTGCACATTGGCATATTCGTCAGGGTCGAAGAATAATCCTTGTCCATTTTCACGTGCATAAATTCCCAATAAAGCAGAAATAGGGACATAAATATCACGAGCAACACCGCCAAAACGGGCAGAGAAGCTAACCGCATCGTTACTCATTTGAAATTGATGAACTGCATGAGGGGCAATATTCAAAACAATCTGTCCATCTTTAACAAATTGTTCTGGAACGGAAGTATACGGCTGAGTCGCATCAACCAATAAATAAGGCGTGAGTTGGTTATCACAAATCCATTCATAAATTGCACGTGCCATATATGGGCGGGTAGGGCTTAAATTTATTTCCTGATTTGACATGATAAACTCACTTAACGATTTACTAAGGCACTATAGCGCGTTTTTTCCTGCTGTGTCATGGATTTAACAAAAGCAGGACGACTAAACACACGATTACAATAGAGTAATAAAGGACGAGATTGTTGAGGCGATAATTCAATTCCCATACTTTGCAGCCTGAGAAACATGGGAGCAATCATGCAGTCCAAAATTCCAAAGTTTTCCGACATAAAGTATGGAAAATGCTGAAACAATGGAGCAAGTGAAATTAAAGTATCTTTAAATTCTTTTTGAGTTTTGGCTTTTTGTGTAAGATCCAGAGTATCCGCATGTTTGAGCATGATATCAGCTTGCTTAAACCAGTCCTGCTCAAAACGCCAGATATATTGGCGTTGTTCTGCCCGAGTACTTGGCGCATCGGCATACAGCTTATTTTGTCGATAACGATCGTCGATATATTCTGAAATAATTGCAGTCGAAAATAGTTTTAAATCATTTTCTAGTAGCATCGGCAGTTGATTGTAGGGATTTAAGCTCGCAAGGTCTTCATCTTCATGATCTACTAAAATTAAGTGATGTTTGATTTGTTTTTCTGCGAGTAAAAATCGTATCCAGTGTGAGCGAAAATCATCTGCATGACTATAAAGCGTAATTCCTTGAAGCGATGCATTTTCGACAGACATATCTCAAAAAACTAAAAAACTGGATGGTGTAGGATACTAAAAATACATCTAAAAAGATAATACCCCGTTAAATAAGTTTGGAACATTCGCTTGGCACCTAGCGAGTATTGTAAAGGGCAATAAGTAAAAAATTTTAGATAAAGAAAAACCCCAGAATATCTGGGGTTTTGTCCAACTCGAAAAACGTATTAACGTTTAGAGAATTGAGGACGTTTACGTGCTTTACGTAAACCAAGTTTTTTACGTTCAACTTCACGTGCATCACGAGTAACGAAGCCCGCTTGACGAAGAACTGGTTTTAAAGTTTCGTCAGATGCGATCAAGGCACGAGTAATACCGTGACGGATAGCACCAGCTTGACCACCGATACCACCACCTTTAACAGTGATGTAAAGGTCGTACTTTTCAGTTGCTTCTAACAACTCAAGTGGTTGACGAACAACCATTTGAGCAGTTTCACGACCGAAATATTGCTCTAAAGTACGGTTGTTAATCACGAGTTTACCAGTACCAGCTGATAAGAAAACACGTGCAGTTGCGGTCTTACGGCGACCTGTACCATAATTAGTTGCCATGTGCTTTATCCCTTAGATGTCCAAAACTTGTGGCTGTTGAGCAGTATGAGGATGCTCGCTACCAGCATACACTTTCATCTTCTTGATCATTGCATAACCAAGAGGACCTTTTGGCAACATGCCTTTCACAGCGCGTTGGAAGATTTCTTCAGGTTTGTGAGCAACTAATTTTTCGAAATTAGTTTCTTTTAAACCGCCTGGGAATTCAGTGTGGCGATAGTATTTTTTATCAAGTGCTTTGTTACCAGTCACTTGAACTTGTTCAGCATTGATCACAACGATGTAGTCACCGGTGTCAACGTGAGGTGTATAAGAAGTCTTGTGCTTACCGCGTAAACGACGAGCGATTTCAGTCGCAAGACGACCTAAAGTTTTGCCAGAAGCATCAACAACGTACCAGTCGTGTTGTACTTCAGCAGGCTTAGCGCTGAGAGTTTTCATTACTACTACCTATTATAGTTGGTTTGGACGGTGGAATCTGCCCAAACAAAAGGAGACGAGATTCTAAACGAATCCATCAGCTTTCACAAGAAATAATCGATTTTAAACCACATTATTTTACCCGACGAAACGTTAAAATTGAATATACTGCAATCGATGAAAATTGATACGAGTGCGATTTGATGACACGTCCTTTATATATTACCAGTGGTGAACCTGCGGGGATTGGTCCAGACATTTGTTTAAGCCTTGCTGAACGTTTGGATGAACGACCGCTTGTGGTTCTGGTCGATCAGGATTTAATGCGTCAACGTGCCCAGCAATTGGGAATTGAGGTTGAACTGATTGAGTATCATGGACAACCCAACTCTTGTGAAAAAGGTCAGCTTTATATCGAACATGTTGCTTTACATGTTCCCGTTATTGCAGGGGAGTTAAATTTCCAAAATGCAGCTTATGTGATTGAGCAATTAAAGCGTTCTGCTGAATATGCCATGACGGGGAAAAGTGTAGGAGTAGCAACTGCACCTGTACAAAAATCGGTGATCAATGATGCAGGAATTGCTTTTAGCGGACATACTGAGTTTTATCAGGAGTTTGCAGGCGTTGCCCGTGTGGTGATGATGCTAGCAACTAAAACTCTTCGAGTGGCTTTAGCCACTACGCACTTACCCTTACGTGCTGTTGCGGATGCGATTACAGCTGAACGCTTACATCAGGTGATTGATATTTTGCTGAATGATTTAAAAAGCAAATTTAAGATTGCACAGCCACGAATTTTAGTCTGTGGATTGAATCCTCATGCAGGCGAAGATGGTTACTTGGGTCGGGAAGAAATCGAGGTGATTAATCCTGTGCTTGAAAGCTATCGTCACAAAGGTGTCAACATGAGTTTATGTCTGCCTGCGGACACTTTATTTACCCCTGAACATTTAAAAGAAGCAGATGCAGTTTTGGCGATGTATCACGATCAGGGCTTACCTGTGTTAAAATCACAGGGCTTTGGTGAAGCCATCAATATTACCTTGGGTTTACCGTTTATTCGCACTTCGGTCGATCATGGCACGGCACTTTCGCTTGCGGCTACAGGTTTAGCCAAAAGTTCAAGTTTGCAGGTTGCGGTCGATCTGGCGCTAGATTTGGCGCGTCAATAACTGATTTATGTTGGAATGTTTTTATGTATCAAATTAATGCCCTAAACCCGAAAGAAGAAGGGCATAAAGCTCGTAAGCGTTTTGGTCAAAACTTTTTGCATGATCAGCGTGTGATTGCCAAAATCGTGCGCTCAGTCAATCCGCGTCCTGGTGATAATATTGTCGAAATTGGCCCTGGTCTGGCCGCCTTGACTTCGCCACTGATCGGGGAGTGTGATGCGCTGACAGTGGTTGAACTGGATCGAGATTTGGCAGCGGGTTTACCTGAGCGCGTACCGCATCCAGAGCGTTTAACTATTATTGAAGCAGATGCACTCAAGTACGATTTTAGCCAATTAGCGCAAGAGGGTCGTCCACTGCGTGTTGTGGGAAATTTACCCTATAACATTTCGACCCCATTACTTTTTCATCTTTTGGAATTTGGCGACAAAGTCAAAGACATGCACTTTATGCTGCAAAAAGAAGTGGTCGAGCGAATTACAGCCGCACCCAATACCAAAGAATATGGTCGTTTGTCGGTGATGATTCAATATTATTGTCAGCCGACATTTTTGTTTGAAGTGCCTGCTGGCGCATTTAATCCGCCGCCGAAAGTGACCAGTGCGGTCTTTCGCTTGGTTCCTTATCTTGAAAAGCCGATTGTAGCGAAGGATGAAAAAGCCTTATCGCGGTTGGTTGCACATGTATTTACCCAGCGTCGTAAAACTTTAAGAAACAGTTTAAAAGGAATGTTGGATGAGGATGGTTTTGTACAAGCGGGTGTTGACCCAATGGCACGCCCTGAAACTTTAACGCTAGCGCAATTTGTGGCGTTATCTGATCGTATGCTTGGGTAATTAAGATGTCTAAACGCTATAACTATGTGATTGGTGACGTACAAGGCTGCTTTGAAGCATTAAAAGCCTTACTCAAAGAAATCCGCTTCGATCCTGATCAAGACGTGATTTGGTTCGCAGGGGACTTAGTGGCACGTGGAGAAAACTCGGTCGGCACTTTACGCTTTGTTAAAAAATTAGCAGAACGTGGTGCAGCTTATACCGTGTTGGGAAATCATGATTTAACTTTAATTGCGACTGCGCGTGGCTTTAAAAAAATCAAAGTGAAGGATAACACGCAGCAAGTTTTCGATGCGATTGATGGAGATGAACTGATTGATTGGTTACGTCGTCAGCCGTTGTGTTTATTTCCAAATGATCAAACGATTTTGACCCATGCTGGCATTCCTTGTATCTGGACGGCTGAAAAAACCGCGCAATTGGCTCAAGAAGTAC
>NZ_CP078523.1:1778058-1778537 GCF_019264745.1 Acinetobacter sp. Colony158
GATGCTTTTTTGGCGGAAATGTACGGCGAAGAACCCACGTTGTGGTCAGATGGTTTGACAGGCATGTCGCGATTACGTGCCATTACCAATTATTTGACTCGTATGCGCTTAACCAATGCTGAAGGTCGTTTGGAATTTAGTTTTAAAGATGAATTGACCGCCCCAATGCCTGAAGGCTTTCGTCCGTGGTTTGAGTTTGATAGTTTAGCTGCACAGACACATCAAATTGTATTTGGCCATTGGGCAGCGCTACAAGGACGAAGAGTGAATTCTCAAATCCAGAATGTCGATGGTGGCGCGGTATGGGGTAATCAATTGATCGCTTATCGGTTGGAAGACAAACAGCTTTTTCAGGTGGATAATCCACTCATGAACTAAAAATAAAAAAGTCACCGTTTGGTGACTTTTTTATGATTGCAATGACGCGATCTTTATTCCTGACGGATCCAGATTTGGGTACGCCCTAATGCTGAAACACC
>NZ_CP078523.1:1778558-1797781 GCF_019264745.1 Acinetobacter sp. Colony158
GCGTTTGCCATTTGGGCTTAATTTGGCTTTCATGCTGTAAATCTTGCCACTTAAAGGATCAATGATTTTACCGCCTTTATAATCTAAATCTTTATCGTGCTGAAGGCCAGTTAAAACATCCAGACCTAAAATTGGTTTATTGGTATAGGGCGGTGGGCAGTTGACGCAAGTTTCTTTAGGCGTATAACCCGGACGCGGTGTAACCTTAATAATTTTACCAATATAAGCCCCATTTGAGTCTTTGCGAATTTCAATCAGGGCTTTGGATGAACCTGTTTTATCATCAATATTTTGCCAGATACCAGAAATGTCTTGTGCAAAAACCAGACTGCTCAACCCCGACAATAATACCGCTGCTGCTAATTTTAGCTTTCGCATCTTTTAAATTCCTTTTTTGCGTAACCAGATAACTTTTTATGTCATAAATGACAACTACTCCAATCTTAGGTGGAATTTGGCTGCTATTCAATGCCTATTTTTGTTTGACAAGTCACAGATTTTGCAGAAAAAGTATAAAAGTTGGCAACCAGATTGCTGTGAATACACCATTAATGGCCATGCCAAACGCTGCATAACGACCAGCTACCGCACCCCGTTGCCATGCTTGCGCAGTTCCAATGGCATGTGCAGCTAAACCCAAAGCCAGACCCGATGCGCGTTCATCATTAATATGACGCAAAATAAGCGGAGAAAATGCCGCACCAATCACCCCTGATAAAATCACAATTAATGTCACTAGAGTCAATGGAGCATGTAATAAGGTCGCGATATTTAAAGCAATTGGAGTGGTAACCGCACGTGTGGCAAAAGCTAAAATGATGGGTTCGGACATGTGAAGTAAGTATGCAAGTCCCATCGGTAGAGCAACTGCGCTGGTGCTGGCAAAAATTAGAATACCAATCATGGATTTAAGCGGTAGATCATCGTAGCGCATAGCTGCTAATGGAATCGCAAGCGCGACCGTGACATAGCCCAATAAATGACTAAATAAATTATTCACATGGCTCATGTATTGCTCATAGGGCATACCGATAACAGCCAAAATAGCGACGACAATACACATACCAAACACCAAAAGTGGTACTTGAGGTAAACGTTTGTTCAAGGGTTTAGCACAGAGATAAGCCACCAGCGTGATTAAAAAACCATAAATAACGGTTAACATGTCTTATCTCCCTAAAGCCAACGTTTTGCCATTTTGGCGTAAATCCAGAGTGGAATCAGGGTGCTGATGACCAGTACCAATAAGAACAAGGGAATTTCTTTGCCCATATGTACTAGCATCATCAATGAACCTGCACAAATGGGTAAAAAAGCAAATCCACTTTCTTTCATGATTTTATTGTTGGTATCGACCAGACGATTTGGAACCTTTTTAAATTTCCGCCAGATAAACAATACAATCAAAAGGCTAATTAGTCCGACCAAGTTGCCTAATTCGGGATGATGAAATGCGCCCATAATCAGCACAGCGCCCTCTCGAAATACAATAATTAGCGCAATGGTGGCCAGCCATGCCAACCAGTCGATTTGTTTTAACCTGTCCATGTTGCTCATCTATTTATCATTTGAATATTCACGTTTTAACCGATCTAGGATTTGATTTCAAATTCTTCGAGTGGTCGTTTGAATAGATTGGCATTTTCACCCAGAATATCTTGAAGTGGTAAATGCGCTTGTCGAATCAGTTGCTCAAGTTTATGTGGAGCAATCGAAACCTTTAAATGTAGATTTCCCTCATCATCATAATGTTCGCTTTGGATGACATTTAGTGCATAAAGTTGAGTCCGCAATTTGCCATACGCAGGTTTTAGGATGAGTTCAAAATTTTGTAATTGCCCCATTAAGCATTCTTGTACGGCTTGTTTGAGGAGGTCTAATCCTTGTCCTGAATGTGCAGATACATAAACTCGATCAGGTAAATGCGGTTCAGCATATATAATTTTGGGTTCATCACCACTTAAATCAATTTTGTTATATACCCTCAAAACGGGTGCATCTGCGCTAATTTCTTTGAGTACACCTTCTACCGCTTCAATTTGTTCATGCATATCAGGGCTATGACTATCAATCACATGCAGTAAAAGTGTCGCTTCAAGGGTTTCTTCCAAGGTGGCTTTAAATGACTCTACCAAGTCGTGTTGCAGGTCACGAACGAAACCGACCGTATCGGCAAGGACAACGGTGCCAATACCATCCCAGTCTAAACGCCGCAATGTTGGATCAAGCGTGGCAAACAACTGGTCGGCAGCATAAACATCACTATTGGCTAAGATGTTGAACAGGGTTGATTTGCCCGCGTTGGTATAACCGACCAAAGATACCGTCGGAATGGCCGCTTTTTGTCTTGCTGCACGACCCTGCATACGGGTGTGTTGGACTTTGACCAGTTTATCTTTTAATTGACTAATACGCACTTTGATCAAGCGGCGATCAGTTTCGAGTTGTGTTTCACCTGGACCTTTGAGTCCAATTCCGCCTTTTTGTTGCTCAAAGCCTGCTGCCCAGCCACGAATCAAACGTGTCGATAAGTATTTCAGTTGTGCCAGTTCGACTTGTAATTTACCTTCATGTGTGCGGGCACGTTGTGCAAAGATATCCAGAATTAATCCTGTGCGGTCAATGACGCGACACTTCATGATTTTTTCCAGATTGCGCTCTTGTGCAGGAGAAAGTGAATGATCAAAGATCACGAGTTCAGCCTCTAAACTTTCTACGAGTTGAGCAATTTCTTCAGCTTTACCTGAGCCAACAAAAAACTTGGGATCGGGCTTATTGCGCTGAACAGTCAGATGTTCAAGTATTGTCGCGCCTGCGGATTGGGCAAGTAGACGAAACTCTTCAACATCCAGATCATCAAGCATATTGACAGCTACACTGACCAGAATGACGCGTTCCCTTTGTTGTACTTGTCCCAAACCGTCTTCCACAGATCACCAAATTCGTTTAACTAAAATGTCCTGCTAAGATAACCCGAGCAGGCATTTGAATCTAGTTTTATAGCCAAAAGGACTAGATTAAACTGTTAAATGCTTGGGCAGTGAGAATCATGGCCCCTGCATATAAAACTGACCAACCCAGAATCTGACGTAACATGGTGGTCATTGAACCTGTAGAATATTGATGTTGTTTCACGGGAGTAGTATGCATAACATGGCTCCTTTGATCTTTAATTTCGATAGTTAAATAATAATCAATCGCAATAATAAATAAAAATTGAATTTTTAAATGTTCATGTTCGGTTTTTATCATCAATACAAGCCCATCAAGTTCAGTATAAAATAGGGCGAAATTGCAATTTAAACAAAAATGATATTTTTATGGCTCAAACGAAATCAGCGACTTCAAAGAACTTAACTCCAGTAGAAAAAGTTTTTTTATATAGTAAAAAATTGGCCACAGGTCTGGGAGTGATTGGTGAAGGCTTTTATTTAGTCTATCGTCATCGACTCTATAAAAATCCAAATAATCCAAAGAATACCCGTTATGTTCAGTACTTTTGTCGTCAATTGTGCAAAGTTTTTAATATTGAGGTTGAAGTACACGGCACAATTCCACGGAATCCATCATTGTGGGTGAGTAATCATATTTCTTGGCTGGATGTTGCAGTATTAGGCTCTGGTGCGAGAGTCTTCTTTTTGGCGAAAGCTGAAATTGAAAAATGGCCAGTCCTCGGGCAGCTCGCGAAGGGCGGTGGCACCTTATTCATTAAACGCGGTTCAGGCGATTCGATTCGGATTCGTGAACAAATCGCAGATTTTTTAAGGAAAGACATTCCCGTTTTATTCTTTCCAGAAGCCACAACGACAGATGGAAAAAGTATTAAACGAGTGCATGGTCGTATTTTGGGAGCTGCAATAGAAGCACAGCGTCCAGTACAAGTCTGTTTGATTTGTTATGTGAATCAACAAGGTGAGTTAGATACGGTGGCACCATTTATTGGCGAAATGACTTTTGCAGAACATGTACAACAAGTTTTGGAAATGCCGAAAGTCACCGCGCATTTACTAACTTTGCCTGAAATTGAGGTACAAGGTCATACGGTGAGCAGTTTAACCGCCGAAGTTCAGCAAAAAATGGGACAAGGTTTAAAAGAGCTGCATGCGAAAGTGTTAAATCATTGATCAAGCAGTGCAAACTTGGAGGGTTTATAAGTGATTTAACATCACATAAATCCTTCAATTGGAAGCCATGATAACATTTTGACGCCTGCTCGTTGCCACCATTTCATACGAGGTTCTTTTTTATAAATTTTAGTGCTATTCGGCATTTGGCGATACCAATTGATATTATGATTGGCATCCAGCACCAGTTTATACGCATAATGAGTCAATTGTTGATCCATGGTTTGGTGAATACTTTTCGCTAAACTCGGACTATTTAAAATGACGCCGATTTCGGTATTTAAATAGGCTGAACGCGGATCAAAATTAAAAGAACCGATAAACACTTGTTTTTGATCGAGTGTCATCATTTTGGCATGTAGGCTTGAATTGCTCAGACCTTTTAGACTAATTTTAGCTTCTTTGGCTAATTCGCGAGTATCTTTATTCAACTCCTCTTCATCCAGCGTGGGCAAAAACTCATAAAGCTGGACGCCATTTTCCAATAGTTCCTTACGATATTTGCCATAAAAGGCATGTACGATCGAAACGTCATTGGCTTTAAAAGAATTGGTTAATACCCGAACCTGTACGCCATTTTGTGCCAATTCACTTAAATGTTTGGCGCCCTGTTTTTCAGGTACGAAATAGGCAGAAACTAAATCAACATTTTCTTCTGGTTTTTGCAGATTTTTAATCAGTTGAAAGTTTAAATGCTGTTCCTTTTTGGCTTTGCCACGAATTTTATCAGGTGAGTCTTTAACCACTTTCGCCTGAACCCAATCAAACTGGATATTACTATTAAACCATTGGTCAAAGGCATGTGATCGTGCAGCCAAGTTCAGATAGTTTTGTACATTTGCCAGTTCGTAATGTTCATCAAGCTGACGTTTTAGTTCTGGATAGCGTAAATAATGCGTTTTAGCATTGACGATATTAATCACAGAGTAGGCATATTTATCATTCCAGTAATCATCAAAAGAATGAACAATATCATCTACAGCCGAGCCAACCAACATGACATCGACATCGGAAAATTGATAATTATCACTGCTGTTATAGTATTGATTGGTCATGTTGCGCCCCCCAATCAGCGCAATCTGATCATCGGCGATAAAGCTTTTATTATGCATGCGACGATTAATGCGCTTTAAGTCGAGTACCATATCGATGGCACGAAACTTACGGAAGCGATAGGGATTAAACAGTTTGACTTCTATATTTTGATGCTGTGACAATGCCAGTAAAACCGCTTCCATTTGTTTGGCATTGTTATCATCTATCAATAAACGTACTTTGACGCCACGATCCGCAGCCCGAATAATGGCATGTAAGGCTAAAGCGCCAACGCGGTCGTTGTCCCAGATATAGTATTGTAGATCCAGACTTTTTTCGGCTTTATCAATCAACTTTAGACGTGCTGTAAGCGCTTCAAGTGGATCATAAAGCAGGTGATAACCTGTCAGCCCTTGATTTTGCTGACGTAGAGGTTCTACGACTTTGGCAAGCGTGGTGTGTGATGTATCGACTTGGCTTGCTAACTGGATGATCTCATGACCAGGTTTGGGCAGCGTATTGCATCCGCTTAAACTCAATACCAGCATACAACTGACGCCAAGCAAAAAGTGCCTACTTATTTGCTTTTTTGCAGTAAAATTAGGGTATTGTGTAGTTAAGCGGAATGTTTTTGCCATAGTGTATGCATCAATAATGTGGCCTAGAGTATAATTCTTGATTAGCCAAAGATAAATAACTGAAACAAAATCACTCATCCTGATGAGTCTTTCAGTGTTTAAGATGCTATTTAAGATCATTTGAGAATAGCTATGTGGGATTTTAATTCGATTATTTTTTATTTCTATCTGATTTTTGTTGTTCTCGCAATTTGGGCGGTTTCACAAGCTTGGCGTAGTCAGGCCTGTACCGAAACCATTCACCCTTTTAAAGCCTTTGTGCATTTGCTGGTGTTTTATTTATCTTATTTACTGTTTCCTCTGGTTATTTTTACGCTTTATGCGGGATGGTCTGGTTACTTTTCATTGCATCAGAGTGTTTTCATTTTTTTATTAAGTGTTTTTCTGATTTATGCACGTTTTATCGAGCCGCATTTGGTACATGTTCGTCAGCATCAGTACCGTTTAAATCCGAATCAACCTTTTGCAAAATCGGTCAAAGTGGCTTTGATTGCAGATCTACATGTCGGTTTATATTCTGGTCATGAGCGTCAATTACGCATTATTGTCGAAAAGCTGAATCAGGCACAACCCGATATTGTGGTGGTGGCTGGGGATTGGACCTACGAGCCAGAACATAAACTCGTTGAAGAATTACAAGTATTACGCCAGATACAAGCTCCTGTTTATTCTGTACCCGGTAATCATGATGAACAATATCCCGGCCCGCCGATTCAGGAATTGCTGAAACATGCTTTAGATGTCAATGATGTGATCGATATTGAAGGAAAAATTGTTGAGTTTGATGAGTTCCGTCTGATCGGAATCGGGGACTTATGGGCGGGTAAAACCGATATGCGGTTTATGCCAGAATTACCGCAAGATAAGCCGTGGCTGATTTTATCGCATAACCCAGATACGGTCGATATGGTGCCCGAACTTCCTTCACGCCCTTTAATGCTCTCTGGACATACGCACGGAGGGCAAGTTGAATTGCCGTGGATTACCAATTACATCATGAAAAAAGTCTCAATTTTAGGACATAAAAAGGGTTTTTATGAACATGAGCATGCGGATGTTTTTGTCACTGTAGGTACAGGCATGGTCGGTGTGCCTTTTCGATTTCGGGTGCCACCCACGATTGATATTATTGAATTGATTTAAGAAATTTTTCTTCAATGCGTTAAATTAAAAAAACCAGCAAGCGCTGGTTTTTTCATCAAATTGGTTTAAATCTGATTATTCACATCTTCGTTTTTAGTTTCACGGATCAGCAAAAACGCAATCAATGATAAAATAGACGCTGCTGTCAAATAATAACCGACTGCTTGTAAACCATAAGTTTCAGCTAACTTGGTGGCAATCAAGGGTGCAAAAGATGCGCCTAAAATACCTGCAAGGTTAAAAGTCAACGCTGAACCTGTATAACGCACTGACGTTGGAAATAGTTCTGAAAGTACAGTTCCAATTGGACCATAAGTGAGTCCCATAATCGACAAACCAATACACAAAAACAGGAACACCACCAAAGTATTGCCTGATGCAAGCAGATCAGAAAAGAACAAACCAAAAATAGCAGCGGCGATACAAACCCCAATCGATGTTGCTTTGCGACCAAATTTTTCAGCAAAAATAGCGGAAAGGGGAATAAATGCGGCAAAACATAAAGTCGCGAATAATTGCATTTCCAGAAATTGTCCACGTGCATAACCAAGATGGGTGGTTCCCCAGTTCAAAGCAAATACAGTAGTTAAATAGAACACAACAAAGGTACATACCGCACCAATCGTTCCCAGTACCAGTTGTTTGGTGTGCTTGGTGACCACTTCGGTAAATGGAATATTCACTTCTTTCTGCTTATCTAATACTTTCTGAAAAGCAGGAGTTTCATGCAATTTTAAACGGATATATAGGCCAACTAACACGAGGATTGCACTGGCAATAAATGGAATACGCCATCCCCACTGCATAAATGCTTCATCTGGCATTAATGCGCCAAGCGTTAAAAATGAACCCGCCGCTAAAATAAAACCAATCGGTGCACCGAGTTGCGGGAACATGCCATACCATGCACGTTTACCTTCTGGCGCATTTTCAGTTGCGAGAAGTACAGCGCCACTCCATTCACCGCCTAATCCTAAGCCCTGACCCAAACGACATAATGCAAGCAATAATGGCGCAACAATGCCAATTTGAGCGTAAGTAGGTAATAAGCCGATACACACGGTTGAAATTCCCATTGTCAGTAAGGCAGCAACAAGAGTTGCTTTGCGGCCAATACGATCACCTAAATGTCCAAAGAGTGCAGCACCAATCGGGCGCGCAATAAAGGCAATCGCAAAAGTAGCTAAAGACTGTAGCATGGCAGCACTGCCACTACTTGCAGGGAAAAACAGATGTGGAAAAATCAGGACTGCCGCTGTGGCATAAATATAAAAGTCAAAAAACTCGATCGTTGTTCCAACGAGACTCGCAGTTAAGACACGGAATTTTGAGTTACTGGCAACAGCAGGTGCTGTGGTTGCAGAGGTAGAGGATGACGCCATAAAGGAACCTTACACTTCGTAAAAATAAAAAAATTTGTTTTTAAAAGCGTAATCTTTTTAAAAAAGGCGTAATTTCTTAAAAAAATAACGAGTAGTAGATTTCTTTCATAACTATATAACTATTTAGTTAAATGCTCTTTATTTTTCTCCCTCAAGGAGAATAAAAAAGGACTGATGAAAGAAATCGAATCTAAATATTCAATACCAATCAGGGTCGCTGAACATAGTATTCAAAATAGACTAGATGACGTACCAATAGATCGAAAGGAATTGTAATCCCGCGCCCATCAATACAAAAATATGCCAGATTGCATGGGTATATCTTACCTTTTTTAGCGCATAAAACAATGCTCCGATCGTATAAGCTAACCCGCCAGTCACTAAAAAAATCAGTGCGTCTTTACTCAAATATCTTTGCATATCATCAATAAGTAACACAGCTGTCCAACCCATCAGCAAATAGGCAATCAGGGAAATTTTTTGAAACCGATGAATGAAAATTAATTTGAAAAGTGTCCCAATGAAGGCGATCACCCAGAGTGCAATCAAGAGATAGTGTGCTTTGGCCGTTGGAATAGCAATACTTAAAAAAGGGGTGTATGTCCCTGCGATGAGATAATAAATCGCGGTATGATCCAGTTTTTTATACCAATGTCGTTTTTCTTTGGTTTTGGCAAAATGATACAGCGCAGAACTACTAAAGACTAAAATTAGGCTGAAACAATACGCCCATAAACCCACCCATTGACCTGTGCTGAGGTCATGTGCCTTGATCAATAAAAAAAACGAAGCCATGATTGCCAGTACAGCACCAGCCGTATGGCTCCATGCATTGAGCTGTTCCTCCAGAGGATCATAATCAAGTACAGGAAACTGAGACATTTTTAGATCATTTTATTAAAAGTACAAGTGTATAGTAATTCAATTTTGTTTTTAAAGTAAGACGTTTTAAACTAGAGCGGCAAATAAATAAGGTTTTTACTATGTCCGCTTTGGTAACTCATTCTCCTCAAGAGCAGCAGTTCCTAGAATTGATACAACAAATGATTCAAAGTCAGCAGTTTGAACGACTGATTTTGAGTCAATATCAAGGTACAGAGACAGAGCTTGAGAAAATTACATTCCGAATGGTTGAGTTACAGCAACAAACGAAATTAAGTGCGCTGTATCATTATAAAACTAAAGACGTGACTAAGAATTATGATTTAGCTGAATCATCTGGGGTCATTCAAGAACTTGTACATTTATGCAAGCAAGCCAATTTGTTTGCGCACAATGTTGAAGCTCAATTGAAAAAAAATAAGAAAAAAGCACTACTGAATATTCAACAACATACGAAACCGAGTCTGGAGCATTCGAAACCGACTCAGCAACATAATCGTGAAAAAGAACGCTATGTTGATCAGGCCAGTCCATTTTTACAGTATTTAGGAATTACAGAGGCCAATGGAAAAATTATTCCTGCGATGGCGCGTAAATGGAAACAGATTAATAAATTTATTGAAATTTTTTCACATGCTTACGAGCAAATTGAGATAAAAAAAGATCAGATTAATATTGTCGATTTTGGTTCAGGCAAGGGCTATCTGACCTTTGCCTTGTATGATTATTTACAGCAGCAAACAGCGACTCAGCCTGTCGTCACAGGCGTTGAGTTACGTTCTAATCTGGTCGAGTTTTGTGAGGATGTTGCAACCAAAGCAGGTTTTCATCATCTTGATTTTTTTGAAGGGGATGTCAGAACTTATCAGACCGAGCAGCTTGATGTCATGATTGCTTTACATGCCTGTGATATTGCAACAGATTTTGCGATTCATACAGGCATTCGTTTAAATGCTTCGATGATCATGTGCGCGCCGTGTTGTCATAAAGAATTAAGACCACAGTTGCACAGTCCATCAGTGTTAAAACCGATGTTACAGTTTGGTATTCATGCAGGGCAACAAGCTGAAATGCTGACCGATACTTTACGTGCCTTATTGCTCAAAGCCTATGGTTATGAAGTTAAGGTTTTTGAATTTGTATCACTGGAGCATACCAGTAAAAATAAAATGATTTTGGCCACAAAGCGTAAAGATATCGATCAACCTGATGCACAAATTCTGGGGCAGATTCAGGCATTAAAACAGATGTATGGGATTGAAAAACAAACACTGGAATTGCTCTTAAATGACCAGATCGCAATTGAGAATGTAGGATGTAAATGTTAAATGATGGATAAAACTACGCTGGATCTGCAACTAGATATTCAAATAGGTGATTGGAATAGCTTGCAACCTGATGCCAAACTGATTCGGACCTTGGTGTTTGTTGAAGAACAACACATTCCCGAGGCGGAAGAATGGGACGCTCATGATGCAATCTCGCAGCATTTCGTCGTGTATCATGAAGCTCAACCGATCGCGACAGCGCGGTTGTTAGAAGATCGGAGTATTGGGCGAGTGGCCGTTCTAAAGGCTTATCGGGGCTTTAATATTGGATATAAGCTGATGCAAGCCATCATTGATTATGCCAAACAGCAAAACTTGCCTGATTTAAAGCTCTCTGCACAGGTATATGCAACGGGTTTTTATGCGCGATTAGGTTTTTGTCAACGCGGTGATATTTATGATGATTGTGGTATTCCTCATATTGAAATGTTTTTATCTTTAGATGATTAACCCTTAACATTCAGGTTTTGGTAGCATTTCGTGCAAAATAAGATTTGATAAGAACCTAAAAACCAGTCGTTTTCAATGACTATGAGAACTGTCGTTGAGGTGTTAAAAAGACTTCTTTCATCATTGCTTAAACCCTGTTTGTTTTTCTCCCATAGGGAGAAATAAAGGGAATTTACGAAAGAAGTCTAAAGTTTAAATGTTTTTGAATAGGCGGTAGGSYTTGTCGCCAAAAGATTACGGTATTTACAGCAACGTAAATCCAAAGATAAAGAAACACTTCAAAATACAAACTAAATTGAGAAAAAAATGAATCAAAACCAAAATATCATTCCTGTGTTACGCATTTTTGATGTGGAAAAGGCCAAAGTTTTTTATCTTGATTTTTTGGGTTTCCAACTAGATTGGACGCATCAGTTTGAAGAGAACTTTCCGCTTTATATGCAAATTTCTAAAGATCAATATTGCTTACATTTAACGGAACATTATGGGGATTGTAGCCCAGGTGCATTGGTACGGTTGCATTTAGTGGAATTAGAACAATTTGTTCAACAACTCTTAGATCAAAATGCCCGATTTGCCAAACCACAGATCGAAACCGTGCCGTGGGGAAATTTAGAATTATCGATTCGTGATCCCTTTTCAAATCGTCTAGTGTTTTGGAAAGATCAGGCAGAAACCTGATCTTTTAACTGTTTAGGGCAGGGTTTTCCATTGCTCAATCGCCGCAAATCCTGTTTCCAGACCGACTTGATAGGTATATTGCAACTTGTTGCGATCTTTACAAAGACGATTTGCCAATCCTTTTTTATCGGGAATGCAAACTTCAAGAATGTGTTGTGGTTGCTGAGTTGAAAGGGGCTGACGCAGAAAATTGACAGAATCATTATAACGATGGCAGCGTTCTTTTAGACTCAATGCAAAGCCTTGATTATTCCTGACGATATATTTTGCTAAAAATTGATCGCCTTTACTACTGGCTTTAAAATAATGCTGCGGACGTGTGCGAATCACCATCAGCTTGCTCACATCAGCTTGTTGCGCTGCCCACTGTACAGGTAAGGCATCTGCGACACCGCCGTCAAAATAAGGCTCACCCATAATTTGGACAGGATGACGAGTCAATACAGGAATAGTGCTCGATGCACGTAAAGCATCCAGTAGATTGTCTTGACCTGCTCGTAAATATTCTGCACGACCACTGAGCGCATGAGTCAATACCATATAAAAATCAGGATTTTGTGCAAATAATTTTTGTTGATCAAGCGGGTGTTCAGTTTCGCCAACTTGCCACATCCATTCTAAATCAAGTAAATCACCGCCTTTCAAGAAGCGTTTATAACTGATAAATTCTGGACGTAAAGAATGATCAATATAAAAATTAAGTGTACGACCTTTTTGACCTGCCAGATAATTGGCAAGATTGGTAGAACCCGAAGACACACCGACATACAGATCAAACGGATTAAATTGCTGTTCTAAAAAGGCATCGAGTACGCCCGCAGTAAAAGCACCGCGCATACCACCGCCTTCAACGATAAGTGCCTGACGTTGTATTGCTGACATGATATTTTCCAGTGTTAATGTTGCGCTTGATGTTGCGAATGTGCATCCGTAGGCGTGGACTGTTGAGTTGGCGCTTCATCATTTTGCTGATTTTCAGATGCGGGTTGCGATGTCGTTTTGAGTTGGTAATGACCTTTTTTCGCTTCCTGATTGGGCATATAGTCAGGTTCGCTGGACATGGCCAAGTATAAAAAAGTGAAAAATATCGTGGTAATCGCCGCCACAATGATAATAAATTTCCAACCTAAAGCTGTTGATTCAGCATCATTGCCAGAAGATGATTTACTCATAAATGAGTCCAACCGTCAAAATAAACAAAGAAAAATAAGTGGTTGTTATAGCATAAAATTGAAAAAAAGAGAGAATTTAAATATAAAGTCTATTCAATACAATGATATAAAAACGCACACCAGATTTAAATTTGGTGTGCGTTGTGATGAGCATGCGTATGTTTAGCGAATGATGTCCCTCTTTTGTGCTTGGTCTCTCAATAATTGCGGAGGAGTGAAGCGTTCTCCATATTTTGCAGCGAGTTGTTCAGCACGTTGTAGTGACTTTTCAACTCCGTTTTGATTGAGGAATTGAATCGCGCCACCTGTCCACGGGGCAAAACCAATGCCAAAAATTGAACCGACATTGGCATCAACAACAGATTCTAAGACGCCTTCTTCATAACAGCGCAAAGTATCCAATGCTTGAACAAATAAGAAGCGATCAATCATCTCCTGTTCCGAAATATCATTCTCTTTTGTCCAGCGGCTGAGTCCATCCCATAAATGTTTTTTGCTATTTTCAGGATAGTCATAAAAACCTGCACCTGCCGCTTTACCTTTACGGTTGAGTTCATGAATCATGGTATGTACCACCTCATCCACATGGGTTTTTGGCAGATATTTACCTTCTGCTTGTAATGCTTTGCGTGTTTCACTGGCAACATGTTCAGACAAGGTCAAAGAGACTTCATCTTGAATCGCCAATGGGCCAACGGGCATACCTGCTTTCAATGCTGCCATTTCAATCTTAGCTGGATGGACACCTTCAGCAAGTAAACGCATACCTTCCTGAACGAACGTACCAAACACACGACTGGTAAAGAAACCACGACTGTCATTCACCACGATTGGCGTCTTGGCAATTTGTTGCACAAAGTCGTAAGCTTTAGCCAGTGTTTCAGCAGAGGTTTGTTTACCTTTAATGATTTCGACCAATTGCATTTTATCGACTGGACTAAAAAAATGTAATCCAATGAAGTTTTTGGCATCTTTACTGGCTGTTGCTAAACCTGTGATTGGCAAAGTTGAGGTATTGGATGCAAAAATACCGCCATCAGCTAAATACTGTTCAGCTTCTTGAGTCACCTTCGCTTTGAGTTCTTGATTTTCAAATACCGCTTCAATGATTAGATCACAGCCTTGCAGATCAGTTGCATCGGCCGTTGCGGTAATTAAAGACAGGATTTGATCACGTTTTTCAGCGGTCATGCGGCCTTGTGAAACACGTTTATCGAGTAACTTTTGCGAATAAGCTTTGCCTTTTTCAGCATTTTCCATGGATACATCTTTAAGGACAACAGGAATGCCCTTGATTGCTGTTGAATAGGCAATACCTGCACCCATCATGCCTGCACCTAAAACACCCACTTTGGTTGCTTGCCATTTTGCAACTTCAGCAGGACGGCTTGCACCAGACTTGATTGCATTGAGACCATGCCAGAATGTACCAATCATATTCTTGGAAATCTGACCGATGGCGAGTTGGGTGAAATAACGTGATTCGATACGCAAAGCGGTATCCACATCCACCTGTGCGCCTTCTACTGCTGCCGCCATAATGGCTTCAGGCGCAGGGTAACAGCCTTTGGTTTTATCACGTAGCATCGCAGGAGCAATCGCCAATACCTGAGCCACCGCGGGAGTACTTGGACTGCCACCAGGAATCTTGTAGCCTTTGACATCGAATGGTTGTTGTGACTTTGGATTGGCTTTGATCCATGCAATGGCTTTATCTAAAAGCTCTTGTTCATTCTCAGCGGTGTCATGCACCAAACCAAGCGATTTTGCCTTATCCACGCCAAATTGCTTACCTTCCATTAAGAATGGAAATGCATTTTGTAAACCGAGCAGACGGACCATACGCACGATACCACCACCACCTGGTAGTAGACCTAAAGTGACTTCAGGTAAACCAAACTTGGTTTTAGGGTCGTTGATTGCAATGCGGTAATGGCAACCTAAAGCAATTTCCCAACCACCGCCTAATGCAGTACCATTCAGCGCAGCTACAACAGGAACGCCTAATGTCTCAATCGTGCGTAGGTCACCTTTAAGTTTATCAACCATCTTGAAAAACTCAGTGGCATGTTCAGGTTGAACCTGAATCAGTTCGTCCAAATCACCGCCTGCAAAGAAGGTTTTTTTGGCAGAACGGAAAATAACACCTTTGAGATCAGTTTCAGCTTTGAGCTTTTGGCTGACTTCATCTAGTGAATCACGAAATTCTGCATTCATGGTATTCGCAGATTGACCCGATGAATCAAGGGTAAGAATTACAATATTGTCAGCGTTTTTTTCGTATTGAATTGCGCTCATACATCTTTGTCCTAAATTTATTTTTTTAAAACGCTGGCGAAGCAGAGCTTGCGAGGCGGAAATATTTGAAAAAAGCGCAGTTTACGATGTGTAAATGATCATTTTTGAAAGTGTTTCCAACGTGGCAAGATCAATCCAGCCAGTTTTTATACCAACTCAATGATGGTGGCAATCCCCATCCCACCGCCGACACATAAGGTTGCCAGACCACGTTTCTTGCCCTGACGCTCCAACTCATCTAGCAATGTACCTAAAATCATGGCACCTGTTGCACCCAATGGATGACCCATCGCAATCGCACCACCATTCACATTGACTTTCTCGGCTGGAACGTTCAGTTCATTGATAAAACGCATTACTACGGCAGCAAAAGCCTCATTGACTTCAAATAGGTCGATGTCATCAATGGTTAAGTCTGCTTTTTCCAATGCTTTACGTGCAGCAGGCGCAGGACCTGTGAGCATGATGGTTGGGTCTGTACCGACCAATGCTGTTGCAAGCACTTTGGCACGTGGTTTTAAGCTTTGTTCTTTGACTGCTTTTTCAGAAGCCAATAACACCACAGCAGCACCATCAACAATCCCTGATGAATTGCCTGCATGGTGAACGTGATTAATTTTTTGAGCCTCTGGATATTTCTGTAAAGCAACTGCATCGAAACCCATTTGTCCCATCATTTCAAAGCTGGCATTAAGTTTTGCTAAGCCTTCAACCGTGGTAGAACCTCTAATAAATTCATCTTTTTCTAAAATCATGACACCTGAATGATCTTTGACAGGGACAACTGATTGATCAAAGTAACCATTGGCTTGAGCCGCCGCCGCTTTTTGTTGTGAACCGACTGCAAATGCATCCACATCTGCACGGCTATAACCATCTAAAGTCGCAATCAGGTCAGCACCAACACCTTGCGGTACAAAAGAGGATTTTAAATTGGTTTCAGGATCAAGCGCCCATGGACCGCCATCAGATCCCATCGGGATGCGTGACATGGATTCCACACCACCTGCAACGACCAAATCTTCCCAGCCTGAACGCACTTTTTGAGCGGCTAAATTTACTGCTTCTAAGCCTGAGGCGCAAAAACGATTAATCTGAACGCCAGCCACATCATCATTCCAGCCTGCGGCAATTGCTGCGGTTTTTGCAATATCACCGCCCTGATCGCCTATAGGGGTCACGCAGCCCAAAACAATATCATCAACTTTTGAGGTATCAAATTGATGACGCTGTTGTAGCTCATGAAGCAAGGTCGTGACCAAAGTAATGGGTTTGACTTCGTAGAGTGAGCCATCTTTTTTTCCTTTCCCGCGTGGCGTGCGGATGGCATCGATGATATAAGCCTCGCTCATCATTCTTCCTTTTATAACCTTAAATATTTTTATGCTTTTGAGTGTAATGGATTTTAGACCCAACACAATGACGATAAGGTCATCTGGTGGATGATGATTTTTGCCAATGCTTTGTCTGATATAGAAACTTGATCAAGCATCGCTTGATGAGTAAACTATGCAGCCATAAAAAACAATCTATTTATATGAAATTTATTAATATTATTGGCACAACAGGGTCAGGGAAAAGCACACTCGCCAAACAACTTTCTAAGCAATTAAATCTTGTTTATATCGAATTGGATGATTTACTTTGGTTGGATGACTGGCAGGAATCTTCAAATGAGGCTTTGTTTTTAAAGCTGAAAATAGCAACCGAGAATGCTGATACAGGATGGGTATTAGATGGCCTTTATACACGCACCATTCCAATGATTATGCAACAAGCAGATATGGTAATTTGGCTGGATTATCCATTTTGGGTGAATCTGTATCGTCTTACTCGACGAACATTAAAAGGTTTAGTGAATCAAAAACCATTGTGGAAACATTCAAATAATCGGGAAAATTTAAAATTGATTCTGTCTAAACAATCAATTTTTGTTTGGTTAATCAAATCCTATCCTAAAAATCGAAAAAAATATTTAAACTTAATGAAAAACCCTGATTATCAACATATCCAATTTATTCGACTCACTTCGCCTCAGCAGACAAAAGAATTCTTAAATCGGCTAGGGGTAATGTAATGACTAGTATTAAAGCAAAAGCCCTGTGTATTTTCCGATATGAGAATAAATCTTTGCTTTCTTTTGGGTATGATCCCAGCAAAAATGAGCATTATCTAAGACCGATAGGCGGTGGTATTGAATTTGGAGAAACCTCCTTACAAGCAATAGAAAGAGAGGTACTTGAAGAAATTAATCAACAAATTACCCATCCAAAACTTCTAGGCGTATTGGAAAATTTATTTAGTTTGGATGGTCAGCAAGGGCACGAAGTTGTTTTTGTGTATGAAGCAGAATTTGTTGATCCCACATTATATAGCCAGACTAAAATAAACGGCTATGAATCCGATGGTTCAACTTACATTGCGCAATGGATGACGCTACAGCAGCTTGTTTCAGAACAATATCCTGTCTATCCAAAAGGAATAGAGCAGTGGCTTTTCGCTAATAGACAGCCTAATCTTTAGACTGTCTATCTACAAACTACAAACTTAAACATTAATGATAACCGTGTAATTGACGATATAAACCTGGCGTAACCCCAGTCCATTTTTTAAAGGCACGGTGGAAGGTGCTGGTTTCACTAAATCCAACCTGTTGCGCAACATCTTCAAGGGTCAAATCTGGATTTAGCAACAAGTGAATGGCGGCATCTCGACGCAAAGCATCTTTGACACCTTGATAACTTTTACCTTCCGCAGCCAGACGGCGGCGCAGTGTTTGCGGAGAAAGATAAAGCATAGATGCCACATCATTGAGCGTTGGCATTTCTTCACCAATCTGACTTTTAAGGACATCACGGATGCGTGAAGTCAGAGAATTGGTATTTTTAAATTTGACCAAAAGCTGTGCAGGTGCAGCTTTTAAAAATTCTTCTAGTGTTTTCTCATTTTGGCGAATCGGTAAATCCAGATAATCTGCCGCAAACGTAATTTCGGTGCGTGGCATGTCAAATTGCATGACAGGGGCAAAAAATAATGCATCGTATTCATCGGCATGTGCAGGACGAGGATAACCAAAATGAACCCGTTCAAGTGGCAAACGACGTTCAATCAACCACGAAGCCAAACCATGCCAAATCATCAGCATACTTTCGGTAATAAAATGATCAGGATCCAGACTTTTAGGAATCATCGGTACCAGACGCGCTTCATGTTTATCGCGCTCTAAAGTGACCGACCACTCGTCACCAAAAAGTTTATAAAATTGAGAAGATAAATCGAGCGCTTCGCCTAATGTCTTTGCATGAATAATCAACTGACACATAATGGCAAAAGTGCCTAAACGGCGTGGTTGAACATCAAAGCCAACATGCTCATCCTGAGTGACCATCCAGAGCATTTTGATAAAACGAGTATACTGTTCTGGCGAAATACGCGCTTTGGGTTGACGTAATAATTCTGCTTCAATTCCCACATGCGAAAGCAGGGTTTCGACATCCATGCCTAGGCGTTTAACACCAGTCAAAGCCGCATTCACGAAATGGATACTAATGGTATCGCGACTCATGTTAAATCCTTCAGTCTCTTTTATGTTCACTTTTGATTGACCTAAATGACTCTAAAAAATGTTCAATTGGCGATTTACAACAACAGCAAATCACTTTTTACATGTTAAATTGCCGAAATGATCAAGGTAAATGGCTGAACATGACATTGTTTTGATTCTTTTATATCCCTAAGATGACTAAAAAGACAATAGTTTTAGGATGAAAACAACCATGACAACGGCATTAAACGGACTGAAAATACTGGATTTTTCAACATTGTTACCGGGGCCTTTTGCCACGATGTATCTGGCGGATATGGGGGCAGAAGTGATTCATATCGAATCACCAACCCGTCCCGATCTGGTTCGAATTATGCCGCCTTATGCCAATGGTCAAGCCACATCGCATAGCTATCTCAACCGTAACAAACAATCGATTGCACTAGACTTGAAAGATCCTGCCAGTATTGAATTGATTAAATCTCGTATTTCAGAATTTGATATCGTGGTTGAACAGTTTCGCCCTAGTGTGATGCAACGTCTTGG
>NZ_CP078523.1:1797806-1832594 GCF_019264745.1 Acinetobacter sp. Colony158
ATCAACCCCCGTTTGATCTATTGCTCCATTACAGGTTATGGACAAACGAGTAGTTATAAAGATCGGGCTGGTCATGACATTAACTATTTAGCACTGTCAGGCATTATGGGGCATAGTGGGCGGTTACAGAGTGGGCCACCGCCTTTGGGCATTCAGATTGCCGATGTGGCAGGCGGTTCGTTACATGCGGTGATCGGCATTTTGGCAGCTGTGGTAGAGCGAAGTCAAAGTGGACAAGGGCAATATATTGATATTTCCATGACGGATTGTGTGGTCGGACTCAATAGTATGGCGGCTTCGGCGAGTCTTGCGGCAGATGTCGCACAGCAGCCTGAACAGAGTACTTTAAATGGCGGTAGTTTTTATGATTATTATCTCACCAAAGATGGACGCTATGTTTCGGTAGGCAGTCTTGAACCACAATTTATGACAGGACTTGCGGCGGCACTAGATTTACCAATTTTATTAGAAAAAGGTGCTTCATTTCATCCAGAAGATCGACAATTGGTTAAACAAGCATTGGCAGATCAATTTAAAACCCAAGATTATGCGCATTGGCATCATGTATTTGCTGGGTTAGATGTCTGTGTTGAACCTGTTTTAAGTTTAGAAGAAGCATTGCATACCCCTCTTGCTGTTGAGCGAGGTTGGGTGGTCGATGTGCCGTTATCTGAACAAACTGATCAAACTGAACCTCAGTTGGCTTGCCCGATTAAATTTTCAAGATCACAACCACGCTATGATTTTATTGGGCAGGGCTTAGGGGATGGGAAATGGTGACAAATTAAACGAATAGCTACAATAAAAGTGATTTTAATCAAACAATTAACATTTTGAATAAATTGTTATGCTTTGAATTATCGTAATCTTTATCGCATAAATATATAAAAAGGTTACGTAAACATGACAATTAATTCATCTTTAGTTGTTTCTTGTTTATCTGTTTTATCGCTCAGTATTTTTGCTCAAACCTCGCACGCTGCATCCGCATTTGATTCATCAAGTCCGTGGATGTTTGGTGATTGGAATGGAAAACGTACTGAGTTACAGCAACAAGGATATGACTTTAGTTTTGGTTATACGGGCGAATTGGCAAATGTTCTGGATTCAAAAAAAACCTCGAATCACGGTACAGAATATGCCGATCAGTTTTCGTTGGGTGCGCATCTTGATCTCGGCAAAATCGCAGGTTGGGAGGATACTGAAGCACAAATCACCATAACTGAACGTAATGGGCATTCACTGTCTCAAACTTCGTCGGCTTTAGATGGACATTTAAGTTCAACGCAGGAAATCTGGGGACGTGGACAAACTTGGCGTTTAACCGACCTCTGGATTAAAAAGAAATTTTTTGATCAGGCGTTGGATATTAAAGTCGGTCGTTTTGGTGAGGGCGAAGACTTTAATAGTTTCGACTGCGATTTTCAAAACCTTGCTTTATGTGGTTCGCAAGTGGGTAACTGGGTTGGTGATCAATGGTATAACTGGCCAGTAAGTCAGTGGGCATTACGCGTTAAATACAATTGGCAGCCCGATTTATATACTCAAATTGGGGTATATGAATACAACCCAGAAAATCTGGAGCGCGGTAAAGGTTTTAACTTGAGTACCGACGGTTCACATGGCGCGATTATTCCTGTTGAGGTGGTTTGGTCTCCGAAATTGGGTACACAAGCACTCAATGGAGAATACCGTCTGGGCTATTATTACAGTACTGCGGATGCCGCAGAAATTAATCATCCACAACAAACTTCACATAAACAAGGTGGCTGGTTGGTTGCCAAACAACAGCTTACTCGAGTGAATGATCAATCAGATCGCGGTCTTAGCGGTTTTATTAACCTCACGCTGCATGATTCGGATACCAATACGGTTAAAAATATGCAAAATATCGGCCTCGTTTATAAAGGGCCATTTGAGCAACGTCCACAAGATGATGTCGCGATTGGTTTTGCGCGTATTGAGGTGAACGGTGATTTAGATACCGATCAGGATGAAGAATATAATACTGAGCTTTATTACGGTATTCATGCGAATAACTGGCTGACGATTCGTCCAAATATTCAATACGTACGCCATGTAGGTGCCTATAAAAATGGCGATAACACATGGGTTGGCGGCATTAAATTGCAAACAGCTTTTTAATTTCTATATAAAAAACACAAATGAATAGGGTGGTATTATGACTCAACCATCTTCACACTCAGGGCTCAGAACCTTTACCGTGATTATTGCCATGGTATTTGGGTTGGTCCTGCTCGCTGGAGGTCTCTGGCTTACCTTTTTAGGTGGGTCTTTCTATTATGTAGTAATAGGACTATTGTTTATTGCCTTTGCAATTTTGCTTGGCAAGCGTTCTGTTTCAGCAATCTGGCTCTATGCAGCACTCATGCTGGGTACAACTATCTGGGCGATATGGGAAGTCGGAACAGACTTCTGGGCACTTGCACCACGTTTAGATATTTTAGGGTTATTCGGTTTATGGTTGCTGATTCCAGCCATTACCCGCGGTATGGTCAATGTTGCGCCAAGCAAGATTGTATTGTCTTCAACACTGGTCATTGCCATTGCGGTAATGGTGTATTCGATTTTTAATGATCCACAGGAAATTAATGGGGTTATTCAAAATCAACAACCTGCAACTGCTCAAAAAGTGGATGGTGTGGCTGAACAAGACTGGCCAGCTTATGGGCGTACTCAAGCAGGTGTTCGTTATTCACCACTCAATCAAATTAATGAACAAAATGTCAAAGATTTAAAAGTGGCTTGGACATTTCGTACTGGCGATTTAAAAAGTGGCAATGACTCTGGAGAAACGACCAATCAGGTTACTCCAATTAAAATTGGCAATGACATGTATATGTGTACCACACATCAATGGTTGATTGCTTTAGATCCTGCAACAGGTAAAGAAAAATGGCGCTTTGATCCAAAATTGAAAGCAGATAAAACTTATCAGCATTTAACCTGTCGTGGCGTTTCTTATTTTGATGCAGCCAATACGGATGGTTTTGCGACCAGTTTGCAAAACAAAACATCGAGTTCAACTGAATGTCCACGTAAGATCATTTTACCTGTCAATGATGGTCGTTTGGTTGCTGTCAATGCAGATACGGGTAAAGCATGTTCTGACTTCGGTACGAATGGTCAGGTTGATCTTCAAAAAGATATGCCTTATGCCTACCCAGGGGGGTATAACCCAACTTCTCCACCAGTTGTCACAGGAACAACAATTGTGATTGCAGGTTCTGTCACTGATAACTACTCAAGCAAAGAGCCGTCTGGCGTAATTCGTGGTTATGATGTCAATACAGGCAAACTGCTTTGGGTATTTGATACAGGTGCAGAAGATCCAAATGCAATTCCTGCGCCGGGTCAGACTTTTGTTCATAACTCTCCAAACGCATGGGCACCGCTTGCTTATGATGCCAAAGCAGATGTGGTTTTTGTGCCAACAGGTGTAGGTACGCCTGATATCTGGGGCGGTGATCGTACTGCGCTGAAAGAGCGTTATGCCAACTCTATATTGGCCATAAATGCTTCGACTGGAAAATTAATTTGGCATTTCCAAACCACACATCATGATTTGTGGGATATGGACGTACCATCACAACCAACATTGGCTGATGTAAAAGATAAATCAGGTCAAATGGTGCCTGCGGTCTATGTCACCACCAAAACAGGGAATGTCTTTGTACTGGATCGCCGTGATGGTAAGGCGATTGTGCCAATTACTGAACGTCCTGTACCACAAACCGTAAAACGTGGACCTCAAACCAAAGGCGAACATTATTCGGCCACACAGCCTTTCTCTGATCTAGATTTAGCACCACAAAACAAGCTCACAGATAAAGATATGTGGGGTGGTACCATGTTTGATCAACTGGTCTGCCGTATTCAATTTAAACGGTTGAATTATGATGGTATTTATACACCACCATCTGAAAATGGCACGTTGGTTTTCCCGGGGAATCTTGGCGTGTTTGAATGGGGCGGTATTTCAGTGAATCCTGACCGTCAGGTTGCGGTCATGAATCCAATTGGCTTGCCATTTGTGAGTCGTCTAATCCCAGAGGATCCAAGCCGTGCGGAAACAGCCAAAGGTGCGGGAACTGAGCAAGGTGTTCAACCAATGTATGGTGTTCCATATGGTGTTGAAATTAGTGCGTTCCTTTCTCCAATTGGTTTGCCGTGTAAGCAACCTGCATGGGGCTATGTGGCGGGTGTGGATTTAAACACGCATCAAGTGGTATGGAAAAAACGGATTGGAACGATTCGTGACAGCTTGCCAAATCTGTTCCAGTTACCAGCAGTTAAAATTGGTGTGCCGGGTCTAGGTGGTTCGATTTCCACAGCAGGAAATGTCATGTTTGTGGGCGCAACTCAGGATAACTATTTACGTGCATTTAATGTGAGTAATGGTAAGAAACTCTGGGAAGCACGTTTGCCAGCAGGCGGACAGGCAACACCCATGACTTATGAGATCAATGGTAAACAATATGTGGTGATTATGGCGGGTGGTCATGGTTCATTTGGCACCAAGATGGGCGACTATCTAGTGGCCTATGCTTTACCTGATGCCAAATAACGATCAACATGGTTAAATAAATGGAAAAGCTCAGATTAACTCTGGGCTTTTTCATATAAAAGCCGCAATAAAACGTCTTATCAATAAAATCGTTATTAAATATCCAAAAAAAGCATTTTGTTGATGAATCAAAGCTCGTTATGCTATCCGCCTTTACCATGAATCTACTAGCCATACGCCATGTATTTATATACTGATTTCGATCAACAACTGGTCAATGAACGTGTTGCTCAGTTCCGCGATCAAACAGAACGCTATCTTGCTGGAAAGCTTACTGAAGATGAATACCGTCCATTGCGTCTGCAAAACGGTCTTTATGTACAACGTTACGCGCCAATGCTTCGTATTGCTGTGCCGTATGGCTTAATGAACTCAAAACAATTACGTAAAATTGCCGAGATTTCGACGGAATATGACCGTGGTTACGCACACGTTTCAACACGTCAAAATATTCAGTTGAACTGGCCTGCGCTAGAAGACGTGCCTGATATTCTGGCTGAACTGGCTACTGTACAAATGCATGCCATTCAAACCAGTGGGAACTGTATTCGTAACACCACTACTGACCAATATGCAGGTGTGGTCGCGGGAGAAATTGCTGATCCACGTCCGACTTGTGAATTGATCCGTCAGTGGAGTACTTTCCATCCTGAGTTTGCATTCTTGCCACGTAAATTCAAAATTGCAGTGTCTGCATTAGAAGAAAAAGACCGCGCGGCAACCTCGTTTCATGATATTGGTGTCTATATCGTCAAAAATGAAGCAGGCGAAGTTGGTTATAAAATCAAAGTCGGTGGTGGTTTAGGTCGTACCCCAGTCATCGGCAGCTTTATTCGTGAATTTTTACCACGTGAAGATCTAATTGCGTATTTGGAAGCGGTATTGCGTGTGTATAACTTGCATGGTCGCCGTGATAATAAATATAAAGCACGCATCAAGATTTTGGTGAAAGCTTTAACTCCAGAAGTGTTTGCTGAAAAAGTTGAAGCAGAATTTGCACATACGCGTGAGCCTCTAAAAATCCAGCCAGAAACCTTGAAAAAACTGGATGAGGTATTCACACCATTTGACTATCAAAACTTTGAAGATCAGGATTTCAGTGCCTTATTTGCTGAGCATCCTAAATTTAAACAATGGTTTAATGTCAATACCAATGCCCATAAGGTTAAAGGTTATCGTATTGTTACCATTAATCTAAAACGTGCAGGGGTTGCGCCGGGTGATATGACCACGGCAGAGATGAATTTGATTGCCGATTTGGCTGACAAATACACCTTTGGTGAACTGCGCACCACACATGAACAAAACATTTCTTTGGCCGATGTGCCACAAAAAGACTTGTTTGAATTGTGGCAAACGCTTGAGCAGAATGATATGGCGCGTGCGCATATTGGTTTTCTCACCGATATTATCTGCTGTCCGGGCGGTGATTTCTGTTCATTGGCCAATGCCAAGTCGATTCCAATTTCAGAAGCAATCACGCGCCGTTTTGAAGATTTAGATACCATTTATAATCTGGGTCAACTGGATTTAAATATCTCGGGTTGTATGAATGCCTGCGGTCATCATCATGTGGGGAATATTGGGATTTTGGGTGTCGATAAAAAGGGTGCTGAATTCTATCAAATCACATTAGGTGGAAACTCAGATCATGATGCTTCAATTGGTGACATTTTAGGGCCATCATTTGCTGCGGATGTTATTCCTGATGTGATCGAAGAAATTTTGAATACTTATCTTGATTTGCGTACAGACGAAGAACGTTTTATTGATACCTATCGTCGTGTCGGTATTCAACCATTTAAGGAGCGTGCATATGCTTAATCCAGCCTTACCGGTGCTGCTTAAAGATGGCACGATTGCTGACAATACTTATCAACTGATCACTGAAGAGGGGAGCGTTCCTCAGGGTGATGTGGTGCTGACCACCGCACAGCTCGATCAACTGGGAAATATTCAGGGCAAAAAAGCGCTGTATATCACCGTAGATGATTCTCCTGAAACACATGAGTTTCCGCTCAATGATTTTGATACCATTTTTATCGAGTTTGCCGGTTTTAATGACGGTCGTGGTTATTCCTTTGCTGCGCTGTTACGCCGTCAAGGTTATCAAGGCGAATTGCGTGCGGTAGGGGATATTTTCAAAGATGTCCTGAATTATTTAAAGCGTTCTGGCTTTGATAGCTTTGTGGTAAAAGAAGGTAAGGATATTCACGAAGCGGCGGCGGGTTTAAATGATTTTAAACATCCGTATCAAGCTTCAACAGCGGTAGCTCAAGCGGAATATCAAACTGGCGCATAATGCACTCGGTGTGATTTGATAGAAAAGCTAAACTTCGGTTTGGCTTTTTTTTGAGCTATTTTGAGATGATAAAAACCGTACTCTGATATTTCAGCGTACGGTTTATTTCTACCTTATGAAGATTAAGCTTGTAACTTCGCCAGTAATTCTTCTTTGCTTAAATTGACTGATTCAGCATCAGTACGGCCTTTATATTCAAAGGTTCCAGCGTCCAAACCTTTTTCACCAATCACAATACGATGCGGAATACCTGTCAATTCAAGATCCGAGAATTTAACGCCCGGGCGTTCATTACGATCATCCAAAAGAACATCATAGCCTTGCGCTTGTAACTCAGCGTACAACGCTTCTGCGGCTTCCAGTGTTTTTGGTGATTTGTGCGCATTCATTGGCACAATGGCAATTTCAAACGGTGCAATCGCAGAAGGCCAGATAATGCCTTTGTCATCATAGTTTTGTTCAATCGCAGATGCGACAACACGTGTCACGCCAATACCATAACAGCCCATAGTGACGGTAAGTGGTTTTCCATCGTCACCCAAAACGGTACAATTCAGCGCTTCAGAATACTTTTGTCCAAGTTGGAAAATATGTCCAACTTCGATCCCCCGTTTGATTTGCAGTACACCTTTGCCGTCTGGAGATGGATCACCATCGACCACATTACGCAGATCATAAACTTCGCTGAACTGTGCATCACGTTGCCAGTTCACACCTGTAGCATGTTTGTCAGCTTCATTTGCGCCTGCAATAAAGTCAGATAATGCGGATGCAGCGCGATCGACAATCACAGTCACACCTTTTTCAGCTAAGCCTTGAGGGCCCACATAACCCGCAGCTAAGCCGAGCTCTTGGAGTTGCGTTTCAGTGGCAAAAGTTAAAGGTGCTGCAATTAAAGGATGGTGCTCTGCCTTAATCTCATTCAGCTCATGATCGCCACGTAGGAATAGCGCAATCACAGGGATGCTGCCTTTTTCATCAGCATTGCCTTGTACCAGTAAGGCTTTAACCGACTGTTTAGCATCTGCCTTTAAAAATGCGCAGACATCAGCAATGGTTTTCTGATTTGGCGTGTCTACAATCGTCAAGGCTTGTGTTGGCGCAGCACGTTCACCGACTAAAACGGCTTCAGCTTTTTCAACGTTGGCGGCGTAATCGGATTCAGTCGAAAATACGATATCGTCTTCACCACTGTCTGCCAGAACATGAAACTCGTGCGAACCTGAACCACCAATTGAACCTGTGTCGGCTTGTACAGGACGGAAATTAAGTCCCAAACGTGTGAAAATACGGCAATAGGTGTCATACATATTGTCATAAGTTTCTTGTAAAGATGCTTGATCAACATGGAAAGAGTAGGCATCTTTCATAATAAATTCACGTGAGCGCATCACCCCAAAACGTGGACGGATTTCATCACGGAACTTGGTTTGGATCTGATAGAAATTAACAGGTAACTGCTTATAACTTTTTAGTTCATTACGTGCCAGATCGGTAATCACTTCTTCATGGGTTGGGCCAAGTACGAACGGATTATCATGACGATCTTTAAAACGTAACAGCTCTGGGCCATATTGCACATAACGGCCCGATTCTTCCCATAGACTTGCGGGCTGAGTTACGGGCATAAACACTTCTAGTGCGCCAGAGCGATCCATTTCTTCGCGTACAATCGCTTCAACTTTATTTAACACACGTACACCCATCGGCAGCCAAGTATATAAACCTGAAGCCAATTTACGAATCATCCCGGCTCGTAACATGAGCTGATGCGAAATCACTTCTGCATCATTTGGGGTTTCTCTTAACGTTGCAAATAAAAAGCGGCTTGCGCGCATGGAAACTGTCCTAAAAGTGGGCTCTGAAATAGAGCACGATAAAAACACAAGATTATACGATAAAAAATGAGATGAATATTTCACCTCATTCAACAAAGCCCAGATTATGACATTAATTTACGGGTTTGGCGCAACAAGAAATTTTTCAAATCGTCCAAATAGGTGAAAATCACAGGCACCACCACTAAAGTCAGTAGGGTAGACGTGATCACGCCACCAATCACCGCGTGTGCCATCGGCGCACTTTGTTCGCCGCCTTCACCCAAGCCTAAAGCCAATGGAATCATGCCCATCACCATCGCACTGGTGGTCATCAAAATAGGGCGCAAACGGGTTTTACCTGCCTGAATTATCGCATCGTAACGGGTTTCGCCACGATCCATGGCCTTTTTAATAAAATCAATTAACAGAATGGCATTTTTAGTGACCAGTCCCATCAGCATGATAATGCCAATAATCGAAAACAAATTCATGGTACTTTGAAATAAAAATAACGCCAGAAATACTCCAATTAAAGACAAAGGCAAGGATGCCATAATCGCGGCAGGGTGGATAAAGCTATTAAATTGTGATCCTAAAACAATATAAATAAATACAATCGAGAGCGTGATTGCTGTGAGTGCATAACCCGCCGATTCAGCCATATCGGCATTGGCACCTTGAGTATCAAAACTATATCCAGCAGGCAGTTTAAAGTTCTTCTGTAATTGATCAATGTCCTTGCCAATATCACCCGCAGGACGACCAGAGGTATTGGCTTCCACCAACACTTCACGTGCCAGATCACGTCGATTAATCTGCGATGCGCCTAAGGTCTGCTCAAACTTTGCGACGGTTGCAAAAGGCACCAAAATCGGTTGTCCATTGGCATCGGTTTTAGACGAGGTGAGATAAAGATTTTCCAAATCGTTTGGTAAGGCACGGCTATGTTCGGCTAGACGCAAATTGACATCGTAGGTTTCACCACGTTCGTCTTGCCATGTGGTGACATCATCTCCTGCGATCAATGGTCGAATTGTATTGGCGATTTGATTGACAGAAAGCCCAAGATCACTGGCCAATACTCGATGAATCTGAATTGACAAAGTAGGTTTTGGTTCTTTGAGTGAGCTTTCAAGATCGACTACACCTTTTATTTTTCCCATTTCAGCCATAAAACGATCTGAAATATGTTGTAGCTCATCTAAATCAGGGCCTTTGATGGAGATCATAATGGGTTTTTGTCCACCAGATACGGTTTCATCTGCCGATGCGACAGAGGTAACCGTGATTCCAGCGACCCGTTTTAAACGTTCACGAAATTCATTATTTAATTCGGTCAGCGTCTGGCTACGTTCATTTCTAGGAGTTACCGTGACCCTCAAGCTGGCATGGTTTTTCCCCCGATCTGTAATGCCGTTGACCACGCCATAAGTCGATTTGACCTGATGGTGCTGACGAATGATTTGATTGACCTGATTCAGTTTAGCCTGAGTATATTGCAAGGAGGCATCCACAGGGGTTTCAAATTTAATGCGAATCTCGCCTTTATCGGGTGTGGGTACAAATTCGGTTCCAATAAGTTTGGATAAGCCTAATGCCCCAATTAACGATGCAATTGCAATTAAAATCGTGATAAAACGAAATCGTAAGGCAAGTTTGAGCAAATGCTCATAGACATGACTTAAATTGTCGAGCTTTTGAGAAATCCATTGGAAAAAACGTTTCATCCGACTGGGTGGCTTATTGGTTTTTTTCTCTTGCCAATGGGCCGATAGCATCGGGTCAAGGGTAAAACTAACAAACATCGAGATGAGAACAGCCGTACTGACCGTCACCCCAAATTGATAGAAAAAACGCCCAATAATGCCCCCCATAAAAGCCACAGGTAAAAACACCGCGACAATGGTCAGTGTGGTCGCTAAAACTGCCAGCCCAATTTCTTTGGTTCCATCTAAAGCGGCAGTCACATGATCTTTACCCATTTCACTATGGCGAACAATGTTTTCACGTACCACGATGGCATCGTCAATGAGTAAACCAATACATAATGACAACGCTAGTAATGTCATCATGTTAATGCTAAAACCAAATGCCCAGATAAAAGTGAGGGTTCCAAGTAGGGCAATCGGGAGAGTTAAACCGGTAATGATGGTGGAGCGGAAAGAGCCTAAAAATAGTAAAACAATCAGCACAGCCAGTAATGCACCTTCAATAATGGTACGCGCGACATCTTTAATCGAGGCGCGAATCCCTTTGGAGCTATCGACCACGACATTTAAACTGGCGCCTTGAGGAAGTTGAGTTTTAATTTTCTCCAGCACTTTATAGGTGTTATCCACGACCTGAATCACATTGGCATCGGAACTCCGCAAAATATCAACTGCAACAGCAGCCTTACCATTTAAATAAGCCCCTGTTTCTAGGTCAGCTTGAGTATCTTCAACTTTGGCGATTTGTTTTAAATAGATCGGCGTACCATTTTTATTGGCAACAACCAAATCACCAAAGCCATGTGGATAGATCACTTTGGATTGGATCTCGATCACGAGCTCAGAGTCTGGTTGTTTGAGTGTTCCGCCTGGAATTTCAACATTTTCATTTTTTAAAGTGTTAATGACCTGATCAATCCCAATGCCATAGCTTTGTAGTTGTTGGGGATTGATTTCGATACGGATCTGACGCTGTGCATCTCCCAGTAGATTGACTGTGCCTACGCCGGGAACCGTTCTAAGTTGCGGTAAAATTCGCTGATCCAGATAAGAACTAAAATCACGCAAAGACATCGAACCTGATTCAAACACCACTGACATAATCGCGTTACTGGCGGGGTCATAGCGTTCAACCACAGGGTCTTCGATTTCATCACGAAAGTTGGATTTAACGACAGCAATTTTATCGCGAACGTCTTGCGCAGCGACACTGGAAGGGACATCCAGATTAAATTCGGCAATAATCATCGACAGTCCTTCACTGGACTGCGAAGTAATCTGTTTTAAACCTGAAATTGTATTGATCTGATCTTCAAGTTTTTTTGTAATCTCGGATTCAACCGCTTCAGGGGACGCACCCGGATAATTGGTATAGACCACGACAAATGGAAAGTCGACATCAGGAAATTCTTCTACCCCCATACGTTGCCATGATGCCAATCCCAATACCATCAGACAGAACATCATCATGATGGTAAACACAGGATATTTGACACTAATTCGGGTAAACCACATCGCTATTGAGTCCTAAAAAATCGTTCTTTTATTTGTTGTTTACTGCGGGTTGATCTGGGCTAGAAAATACCACTGATTTATTTTCATCGGCATTATCAAATTGAATTCGGCTGACAGCATCATGATTTTGCAAACCTGTAACGACCGCTTTGTTTTCGGCAAAACGTTTTTCCACAACCTGAATATTGATTTTACGCAGTTTTTGTTGACGAACGGCCCACACATAAGGTGAGTGATCCAGACTTTGGATACTGTCCAATGGGATAATCTGTCCCTGCACTTGATCTTGATTTAAAATAACACCTTCGACAAAAGCACCAATACTGAGTGAGTTAATGCTTTCAATCGGTCGAGCAAAGAACTCGATTTGACGGCTGACTTGATCTGCTACAGGTGAAATACGAGTCAGAATGGCATTGAATTGTGTTGAATTACCCTGAATCGTGTATTGCATTTTTTGGCCAATACGCAGAGCAGATTGTTGTTCAAGCGGTAATTTGGCCTGAATTTCCAATTGTTCAGGATTCACAATTTCAAATAAAGTTTGTCCTGCTGAAACGGTTTGACCAGGCTCAACCTCTCGTTTGGTTATTACACCAGTCAGCGGACTGCGAATAATGCCATCCAGATCAGCTTTATGCGCAATGTCTAAATTGGCTTTTTGAGCGTTTACTGTTTCAAGTTGGGCTTTATAGTCAACTTGACTTTGTTCATATTCAACTCGTGAAATAAAACCCTGATCCAAAAGTCTTTTTTTACGTTGCATCAGATTGCGTGATAGTTCAGCTTGAGCCTGAGCAGATGCCAGATTAGCCTGCGCTTGTGCTAAACGAGCAGCATTATCCTGATTATTTAAACGCACTAAAACCTGATTTTTTGTCACCTGCTGTCCGACATCGGCATTGACCTGCGTGGCTGTTGCGGAAACTTGTGACTGAATGGAGCTTTGTTGAATAGCACGAATCGTGCCCGTGAACGCAGTTTTACGTTCCAGCGCACCTGTTGAGACCTGAACCAGATCTTGCTGGATCATCTCAATGTTCTCAGTTTGATTGGCTTGTGACGATTCTGTGCTAGAACGATGACAGGCAGAGAGAACAAAGCTAGAGCTTAAACACAGTACAGTAATATAAAATGCAGTGCCTGACACTTTGTGCATGCCTAATCATCCTCAAGTTAATGACATTCATGGTTTTATTTAGTGTCAGGATTATAACGATTATTCCAGCGTTTTTAAGCGTTCAATAATGTTGGAATAATGTTCCTGTGTTGTTCGGTAGTTATTTTGCAAACTAGCGATATTTTTTTTAAGACTGGTCATATTCTGGTCGTTTTGATTGAGCTGATCTTTTAGACGTTGCGGGATACTACTCTCGCCCTTGCGTAGGTATTCCATTTCCTGACGTTTAAACAAAATACGATCGCTTTGCAATTGTCTCAATTGATCTTGTTGTGATTTGATTTGCTTCTTGATCCCAGACAAAGCCTGATTTTGTTTTTCGGTCGCAATAGCAACATTGCCATAAGCACGTTTAAGTTTTAAATCTTGCTCACGCTGCCGCGCTTGTGCCTCACGTTGAGTGGACTGACGTAAATCGGCTTCTGCATTATAAGGTCGATTACGACGAATCACCTGCATATTGCTATCCAAAGCCTCATAACCATAACGGATATGTGCAGGTGTTACAGAACTACTAATATTGGCAATACCTTTTTGATCGTAATATCGATACCATACAGCATGTGGTTGTGGATTGGCCGCATAAAGCAAAGGCATCCATAACAATAGACCACATACAATAATGAAATGACGAGTCATCTGTTTGGATACTTCCAGAAGCTTTCGACGAGTCACTCGACTATTCATGACTTTCCCCAAATAAACTTGACTAAATTACTTATTTTTAAATATTAATAAGGTTATATTAGTTGTAATTTATCCAATTAAAAATAGGAATAACTCAAAAAAAAATCATAAGTCCTTTTAAAATGTGATTGGTTTGGTGGTATTTAGAAAAAATGTGTTTTAGCTTGAGAAAACCTTCATTGAAAACGCAAGTAATAATATGTTAAAAAAGGTCATAATCTGTAAAAACAATGAAAGCCCCAATCATCGGCTATAATCAGTTTCAGTTATTGTTAGTAATGAATAAATGGGGAAAGGATCATTAAATGGAAGACAAATTTCAAAATCTTAAAGTCATGGTAATTGATGATTCAAAAACCATTCGCCGAACCGCCGAAACGTTACTACAACGCGAAGGATGTGAGGTGATTACTGCTGTAGATGGCTTTGAGGCGCTCTCAAAAATAGCTGAAGCGAATCCTGATATCGTTTTTGTAGATATCATGATGCCGCGTTTAGATGGTTATCAGACCTGTGCATTGATCAAAAATTCACAGAGTTATCAAAATATTCCGGTGATTATGCTATCGAGTAAAGATGGTTTATTTGATCAGGCCAAAGGTCGTATTGTCGGTTCAGATGAATATTTGACCAAGCCTTTTAGTAAAGATGAATTATTAAACGCTATTCGAAATCACGTAAATACATAAATTAAAGAAAAGTGTTGGGGACATAAAATGGCACGTATTTTAATTGTAGATGATTCACCAACCGAAACATTTCGTTTTAGAGAAATATTAACAAAACACGGTTTTGAGGTGATTGAAGCATCTAATGGCGCTGATGGGGTGACCATGGCACAGGCTGAACAGCCTGATTTGGTGTTGATGGATGTCGTAATGCCAGGGGTCAACGGTTTTCAGGCGACTCGTGAAATTAGTCGTGGTGAAAATACCAAGCATATTCCAGTGGTAATCGTAAGTACTAAAGATCAGGCAACAGATCGTGTCTGGGGAAAACGTCAGGGTGCACGTGACTATCTGACCAAACCGATTGAAGAAAGCCAACTTATAGACGTGATTAAACAACACCTTAATCTGGAATAGTCATCATGGCTGCTAATGGATTTATCGAATTGCTTCGATTGGCAAAACGTGGCAATCGAAGCTACGCTTCTAACCAAAATGAAGTCAACCGGTGGTCAGGTATAGCCTTTGAGATGATGGGGCAATATTTTGTTGCGCCTCTGGGGGAGGTGATGGAAGTCATTTACCCTCCTAAATATACCCCAGTTCCAAATGCCCAAGCTTGGGTGCGCGGGCTGGCGAATATTCGGGGAAGACTACTCTCAGTTTCTGATTTAACACATTTTGTCTCTGGGCAACGTGCTCCATTTTCGCCTAGCCAAAAAGTGTTATGTATTAGTCATAATGACCACTATGTCGGTTTAGTTGTAGATCAGGTTTTGGGTATTCAGCACTTTAATAAGCACAGCTTTTTTTCTAAAAGTGATGAGCTGGATCAAAAATTAAAAGATTATTGTCAAGGTTATTTCTATCAGCATAACCAACGTTGGCATGTCTTTTTATTTAGTCAGCTGCTGAAAAATCCACAATATATGAATGCTTCAGCAAAATTTATAAATTAAATTCGTACGCAATTAAGTAAATCACGCGTATTCAGGGGAGAAGCTGTATGGGCTTTAAACTAAAAAAGAAAAACACAGCTGAAAGTGCGAGTAAGAAAAACGGTTCTGCATTTTTTGCCAAGATTCAAGCTCAAATTGAGCTGATTTCACAAATGTTCGGTGATAGTAAAAAAACGAGACCGATCATTTATTCAGCGATTATTTTTCTTTTTCTATCAACGATAACGTTGATTTACTTATTTTATAGCGTACCGCGGAATAATGAATTAACTCGTAGTCTGGGGCAACTGCGCTTATTGTCTCAAACTATTCCACGACAAGCGACAGAGTCAACTGCATCGGGTTCACCTGAGGCAATTGCGAGCCTGAAAAAATCGCAGGAACAGTTTGCGCAAAATCTGGAAAATGTACAGGACATCTATGGTGCATCTTCTGAGGAATTTAAAAAGGTCGATCAACTCTGGAAGAATGTATCGACCAATGTAGATTTGATTACGTCTCAACAAAAGCTGATCAATCAACTTTATGACACCAATATCGCGATTGGTGAGTCGATTCCAGGGATTCAGGCAGAATATAACCTGATGGTAGATCAGATGGCTCGTCTGAATATGCCAAGTAGTCAGGTGGTGATTGCCAAGAACCAAGTATTTATTGCAGAGCGTATTTTACGTTCTATCAGTTCTGTATTGGTGGGCACAGAAAATGCCCGTGCATCAGCAGATGACTTTAGTGCCGATATTGAAACCTTTGGTGCTTATTTAAATGCACAGTTAAATGGTAGTGCTGACTTGGGTGTTGAACGTATTAGCGATCCAAGTTTACGTGAATCTGTCGATAGTATTAAATCTGAGTATGATGAAGTTTTAAAAACAGCAGCATCAACGGTATTTAAAAATGCCAACCAGATTGTAAAAGTCCGCCAAGCGTCTTCACAGATTTTCTCTCAATCTGATGATATGTTGAAATCTTTGAATAATCTTTCAGATAAAGCAGATTCTGGCTGGTCAAGTGTTATTCCAGCAGTTTTATTACTCCTATTCCTTACAGGTTTTATCTTATCCGTTGCTCGTTTATTGGCGATTCGTAATTTGTTGGAAAAAAATCGTGTAACGCGTTTACAGGATGAATATGACCGTAACCAAAATGCGATTTTACGTTTACTTGATGAAATTGCCGATTTGGCTGATGGTGATTTACGTTCGTATGCAACGGTATCAGAAGATTTTACTGGTGCAATTGCTGACTCGATCAACTTCGCAATTGATCAATTACGTGATCTGGTATCACGTATTACGGATACGTCTCAGGAAGTGGCGCGTTATACACAAAATACGCAGACCATTACCAATCAGTTAGCGGAAGCCTCTGAGCATCAGGCACAAGAAATTGCAGGTGCATCTGCTGCGATTAACGAAATGGCGGTGTCAATCGATCAGGTATCTGCGAACGCTGCTGAGTCAGCAGAGGTTGCGGAACGTTCGGTACAAATTGCATCCAATGGTGCTGACGTTGTAAACCGTTCGATTGTGGGTATGGATACGATTCGTGAACAGATTCAGGAAACATCGAAACGTATTAAACGTTTGGGTGAGTCTTCGCAAGAAATTGGGAACATCGTCTCGCTCATTAATGATATTGCCGACCAAACTAACATTCTCGCATTGAATGCTGCAATTCAGGCATCGATGGCAGGGGAAGCGGGCCGTGGTTTTGCGGTAGTTGCCGATGAGGTTCAGCGTCTTGCAGAACGTTCTGCATCTGCAACCAAGCAGATTGAAGGCTTGGTTAAAACCATTCAGACCGATACCAATGAAGCTGTAATTTCTATGGAACAGACCACTTCTGAGGTGGTTCGTGGGGCGAATTTGGCGAAAGATGCGGGGGTTGCGCTTGATGAAATTCAAAGCGTATCTAACAACTTGGCTAAATTGATTGCAAACATTTCCAATGCTGCAAAACTTCAGTCTGCATCGGCGAGTCATATTGCCAATACCATGAACGTCGTACAGGAAATTACCTCACAAACCACGACTGCAACTTTTGATACGGCACGTTCGGTTTCTGAACTGGCCAATATGGCAGAGTCATTGCGTGAGTCTGTATCTGACTTTAAGTTACCTGAATAAGCGTGAAGTGACTTTTGGGGCAGACTTCGGGATGTCCCAAATTAAAAAATGCATCGTCAAGATGGCTTCTTGAGAAGGAAGTCACTTGCGTGATGGTGGTAGATCAAGTTTCACCATCAAGGGTGGATAAACGAAAGAAGCCTTCGTTATGAAAGAAATATTAAAACATCTTGTTGAAAAAATAAGCTTACCTGAAGACAGTTTTCTTGATCAGGATGAAGAAATTCTTGAAATTTTTATTGAAGAATTAGAAGAAATTTTTCAAGAATTGGGTCAACTTATTCCGCAGTGGGTGGCTGATTCTGATGAGCAGCAGGTTTTAGCGGACGTTCGTCGCCATTTTCATACTCTAAAAGGGTCTGGTCGAATGGTGGGGGCGAAATCTTCCAGTGAACTGGCGTGGACAGTTGAAGAAGCACTCAATCGAATTATTGCCAAAACTTTGCCATTAAGTGCAGATTTACAACGTTTTGTGCAAGTGGTATTTAATGTTTATCGTTTTAAATTTTATCATGATTTTAAAAATACCCAGCCACACTCTATCGATATTCGTCCATTGGTTTTGTTGGGACAGCAGTTACAACACCAACAAGACGTCGAGCCTGCTTTAGAAGAATTACTCGATTTAGCTGAACAGTTAAATACAGAATCTGGAATTACAGGGCTCGAAATTCAGCAACAACAGATCATTGAAGCTGAACAGCCAGTTGAAGTAGAGCCTGCTGCCATAGCTGACACCTGTGTGGACGCAGTTGCTTCATCAGATGATAGTCTGATTGAAGAAACCATGGCGATTTTCCTTGAAGAAGCAGAAGAACATCTACAAACAATTGATACTTTTTTACAGCAAGATGAGCCATCAGATCAAAGTTATAATCAATTGATTCGCGCTTTGCATACTTTGCGCGGTAGTTCATCGATGGCGCATATTCAGCAAGTATTTGAAGCCAGCAGCAAGGTAGAAACGCTGTTTAAAACCTTGATGCAAGATGAGCTTGAGTCGACTTCAAATGAAACAGCGCTCTTAACCCACTACGCTGAATTTGTTCGAGATTATCTACATACACTGCACCAAAAGGGCTCTCAACAACAGCTTGACAAAATTGATCAAAAATTTAATCAAGCATGGGAAAACTATGGCTTTAATATCGAAGAAATCGCACATGAAGCACAGCATCCACAAGGTGTTGTCACTTCACTATTGCAATTAGATATTGAAAATCTACTGAATGCAGACTATGAGTTTGAAAAACGCGTCAAACTGGAATTCCCTGTCTATATTCAAGCATTGATTACCGAGGCAAGTTCTTTAATTGAGCATACGCATAATCGAGCAGCTCAAGGCGTTCATGATTATGTCTTGCAATTAAAGCCTGCTTATGAACAATTACTTGAAAAACCTGAATTACTGCATCTGGATTATGCCTTTGATATTTTTGGACAGGCACACCAGCAAGTCATTCATTTATTTGATACCTTGGCAGCAGGGCAGCGAGTAAGCTTGGGACAAGAGCAACTCAATGTGATTCATGAGTTGCAAGACTTTGTTCAACAAGATATTGAAACAGCGATTACGGATAAGAAAGTATCATCTGAGCTAAGTGCTGATAAAGTAAGTGCTGAACCTGAGACTGTTTCCATTGAGCCTGTTGCGGTATCAGAGCCAAATGTTTCAACATTTGATTTATCGTCAATTTCTGCACGTATTCAACAAGATCATCAGCACCTAGATTCAGAGCAAGCCAATCGTAATTTCGATGCAGACCTTCTCGATATCTTTTTAGAAGAAGCTGATGAGCTGTTGGTCGGTATTGACGCAGACTTAAACACTTGGTCGCAGCAACAAAGTAATACGTCTGCCTTGAATAATTTGATGCGCTATTTACACACCTTAAAAGGTGGCGCAAATATGGTTCAGGCAACCCATATGGGACTGATTGCGCATGAGTTAGAAACCATTTATCAACGCTTGATTCATGGGCAAATACATTCTTCTGAAAATATGATACAGATTATTCGTCTGGTACAAGATGATATTGCTGATCGGATTCAAACGTTGCGTGATGAAGCAGTAGATTATCCAGCGACAGAAGTGATTGAGTTGCTTGGAAATATTGAGCAGGTTCTACAAGGGGTACCACAGCAACAGCCTGAGAGTGCAACGCGGACTACTTCTGTTGATAGTACCTTGGCGCAAGTTGTTGCTGAGCCACCAACTGAAGTTGTTGAGCATGAATTAACGGCAGATCATCTTGAATCAGTTGCTCTTGGTGAACCAACATCAGGCGTGGAGTCTGATGCAGTTGTTGCTGAGGAACAATTACAGGATTCGACTTCCGCTGCGAATGATGCGCTAGAAAGTCAAGCATCGATTTCAAATACCAATGTTGATATCGATAATACCAAACCGTATCAAGATACAGATCCTGATGATGTTCAATCTTTGGTGGAAGCGACTTTCTATGAAGAAGCGGCAGAGTTGCTTGATGCTGGACAGCAACTTCTCAATCGCTGGTTTGATGAACGGACTAACCGAAGTATTTTGCTTCAATTGCAACGTACAGTGCATAGCTTAAAAGGTGGTGCACGAATGGCAGAATTAGAGCCTGTTGCAGTAATTGCCTCACATCTTGAAAATGCCTTTGAGCAATTTGCAGTAAAAGCCTTTAGTTCCAATGCTTATGACCATCTCTTGCTGACGGCATTTACATGGTTAAAGGCAGCTATTTTTGAACGTTCATATAATAACTATGATGGTTTAAAGCATACCTTAGAACGTCTTCAATTTGTCGATACCAATGCGCAAATTCCAACTAAACTGGCTCGCGCGGATCTATTCTCGCAAGAACAAGTGATGGAGTTTGTACAGGGAGATGGTACAGAACCGCCATCTATGCTGGGTGAATGGGACAACACCGTACAGGCTGATGATTCAAATGAGATGATCCGTGTTTCTGCGGATCTGATCGAAAAAATGATTAACTTGTCTGGTGAAAATGCCATTAACCGTTCGCGTATCCAAATGGATTTGGGACAGTTAGGCAATACACTGGTCGAAATGGAATTGGCGATTCAACGTTTGGCAGATCAGTTACGCCGAATGGAAGGCGAATTAGAAAGTCAGATTATCGCCAAGCATGGGGCAGAAAACTTACGTTATATCGACTTTGACCCATTAGAAATGGATCAATATTCATCATTGAATCAACTGTCAAAATCACTTGCTGAATCTGCATCGGATTTGGTTGACTTCAAAACCACATTATCCGACAAAATTCGTGATACAGAAGGTTTGTTATTACAACAATCACGTATTCAGGCTGAAATTCAGGAAAGTCTGATGCGTACCCGATTAGTTCCGTTCTCACGACTTTTACCTCGCTTACAGCGTATTGTGCGTCAGACTGCAAGTAGTTTGAACCGTCCAGCTGAATTGGTGGTCAATAATACCGAAGGCGAACTGGATCGAAATATCTTGGAACGCTTGGTCACGCCACTTGAACACATGCTGCGAAATGCAGTCGATCATGGGGTAGAAGATCGTGAAGAGCGTTTAAAACTGGGTAAACCTGAAATAGGGCGTATTGAGCTAAATATTAGCCGCCAAGGAACAGATGTTCTGGTGAGCTTTAGCGATGATGGTAAAGGTATTGATGTTAATAAAATCAAAGCCAAAGCTTTAGAAAATGGTTTGATGACTGAGGATCAAAAACTCGAAGCACAGGAAATTTTGCAGTACATTTTCCATCCTGGGTTTAGTACAGCGACCTCAGTGACCCAAATTTCAGGACGTGGTGTTGGTCTGGATGTGGTGCAAAGTAGTATTAAGGCGCTTGGTGGTCATGTTAGTGTCGATTCAACATTCGGCTCTGGTACCACTTTTACTATTCGTGTACCAACGACTGTGGCAGTGAGTGATGCACTCATGGTGAAAGTCGGTGATCAGCAATTTGCCTTGCCTTTGGCTCAGATTGACCGAATTGTGCGTATTGCGCCTGCAACTCTTGAACGCTATTTCCATGGTCAGGATGATTATTTTAATATCGATAATACTCCATATCGTTTACGTTATCTGGCGGAGTTTGTCAGCAATCAGCCTATTCCAAAATTATCTGGTATTGCACATTCATTACCTGTGTTATTGGTTAAAGGCGCGCATGGTCAGACCATTGCGTTATTGGTCGATCAATTGGTCGGTTCGCGTGCACAAATTGTAGTGAAACCAATCGGACGACAGTTCGCAAGTATTGGCGCTGTTGCTGGGGCGACAATTTTAGGTGATGGTCATGTTTGTCTCATTCTGGATGGACAAAACATTGCACGTCAGATCCAATCGACACAACGTAATAAACAAGTTGTTGAAGGCAGAGAAAAAACACGTCATACCGATGAACGTCGTCTGATCATGATCGTAGATGACTCGGTGACTGTCCGTAAAGTTACTTCGCGGCTACTGGAACGTCAGGGCTTTGATGTGGTGACGGCCAAAGATGGTGTCGACGCCATGGAACAGCTTGAAAATGTCAAACCTGATTTGATGTTGCTGGATATTGAAATGCCTCGCATGGATGGTTTTGAGGTGACTAATCTGGTACGCCATCATGAGTTACATCAGGATATGCCAATTATCATGATCACATCACGTACTGGTGAAAAACATCGTGAACGTGCATTGTCACTTGGCGTAACGCATTACATGGGTAAACCGTTCCAAGAATCAGAATTGCTTGAGAATATTGAAGCATTACTTGAAACAGCTTCAGGGAGTTACTGATGGCGATTGATAAAAAAGTAACCGCGCAGATTGATCAGCAGGAGCTTCAACACTTAATTAGTGTCTCGACTGGATTTATTGATGCTTATATCATTGAATGTCGTGATCAGGTGCCGATGCTATTACCGCAAAACATTGTATTGTCGGCGCTTGATACCAAGGTTGATGCTGAGTCGATAGAATGGCATGATTTGAAATTGCCTATTTATTCAGTTAATCATCCTAATATTACTCAAGGGGTCGCTTTGGTCATAGAAGGGGATGATGTTGCGCAACGTTTTGCCTTAATCTGTGACAGCATGCCGCAGACGATTCGTTTGCGTATTTCAGAAGTGGTCGATGAAGAGGAAACAACATCTGATCCAATGGTATTTAAGCGAGTTAAAATTGCCGATCAGCATTTCCATGTTCCGCATCTGGAAAATATTCAAAAAAGTTTAGGTGTTTTATAAACTTAACTACCTAAAATGGCAAACCCCAGTTGAAATCACTGGGGTTTGTTTTATCGTGGTGACTTAGATTGAAATATTCACAAAAATATCTACAGTTTTTCATGCGCTGCTCCTTATAGATCGCTAGATTAAAATTATTCACACCATCTTTTAGACTTTAGCAATTGTTTGGTTTGCTGACGTTCACGTCGATGTTGTGCTTTGGGTTTTTCAGTTTCATGCATTCCGCCTTTATGTAACAAAGGCGATAAAGCCACCTGATTTCTCACTTTGACTTTGGATCGTTTGCCTAGTTTCATGGTTAAGCTCCGAGTTAAATTATCCTTTAATACAAAGGACTTGTTTAAGCGTATGTACGACTTCTATCAAATCTGACTGCTGAGCCATGACTTGATCAATGTCTTTATACGCTGAGGGAATTTCGTCAATCACACCAGCATCTTTACGGCATTCAATGCCTTGCGTTTGCTGAATCAAGTCTTGTTGATTAAACAGATGCTTGGCTTTGTTACGGCTCATTTTACGTCCTGCACCATGTGAGCAAGAGCAAAAGGAGTCGGGATGACCTTTGCCACGTACAATATAAGAACGCGCACCCATCGAACCTGGAATGATTCCAAGCTCATCTTTACCAGCTCGGATGGCACCCTTTCGTGTAATTAATAAATTTTCGCCATCATGTTGTTCCTGACTGACATAATTATGGTGGCAATTAATCGCTTCTTTGGTCAACTGAAATGAAGGTAATAGTGGGCGAATCGCCTCTAAAATTAACCGCATCATCTCACGACGGTTTTCATAGGCATACGCCTGCGCCCACTCAACCGCTTCAACATAATCGTCAAAGCTTGTCGAGCCTTCGGCAAAGTAGCTCAAGTCTTTGTCAGGAACATGACCAAAGCGGTGTTGGGCTTCTTTTTTTGCCAGTTCGATAAAATAAGTACCAATGACATTGCCTAAACCACGACTCCCTGAATGTAACATGATCCAGACGTCCTGATTTTCATCCAGACAAAGTTCAATAAAGTGGTTGCCGCCACCTAAAGTCCCGAGTTGTTTTTGCCAAGTCATATCAAACTTTCGCAGCATTCGAACCAAACCAGGATGTTTGCTGATAATCGGTTGGAGCCGTTTATCCAGCGGGGTGAGCGTTGAAGCTTTGGCTTTCACTTGTTTGTGTAAATCAAAACCTACAGGAACTTTTCTTTCAATCGCATGACGTAAGCTTGAAAGATTGTCTGGAAGTTGACTGCTTTTAAGGTTTAAACGTATCGCATTCATTCCACAGCCAATATCTACGCCGACCGCAGCGGGTATAATCGCATGTTTGGTCGGAATGACACTGCCAACGGTGGCTCCTTTCCCGACATGCACATCTGGCATGACTGCTATGTGGGAATGAATAAATTGCAATTGCGCCATTTTAGTGAGTTGTTCAATACTGTCTTGATCGATATCGTTCGTAAAGATCTTTACAGGAACCCCATAAGCGGCATCTGCATTTAAAATTTTTTGTATGCTCATAATAAGCTGTCCGTATCATTATTTTAATAGCTGTCCGAACAGGCATAAAAAAACCTAGCGAATGCTAGATCTTGTGCATTCGGACAAGTGATCTTTGACCCTTGTCCGTGAGATGACAACGTGCCAATGATTAGTAATGTTTATCCTGTAAAGCTGGCATGTTGTTACTCCTATAAATTGGCAGTTTTGATGCTGACTGCGCCAATGGTTGAATCTTGGTCGCAATCATAATCCTTTGTTTTGAAAAGTCAAGCTTTTCAAAACTGAAGAAATTGAATGATGCTACTGTAAGCTAAAACACGCATTAATCTTGATCGGGTTGGATATTCATCTCTTGATAAGACACCAATTTGGTTTTATGTTTCCATTTATAACCCAGCCAGATCACCAAAAACAGGGGAATACTGATATAGGTGGAAAGTAAACCCATCCAGTCAATTTTTCCACCTAAAATCGCTTGATAGTTTTGTCCCAAAATAATGATCGAACACAAAATAAAGGCAAACCACGGGGCAAATGGAAAGAATTTGGCTCGATATGCCAGATCTTCAAGTCTATGACCCTGAGCCAGATAGCCTTTACGGAAGCGATAGTGTGAAATCGCAATCCCGAGCCAGACAATAAAGCCACACATGCCTGACATATTGAGCAGCCAGTTAAAAACAGCCTGTTCCCCAATAAAAGTAGTCAGGAAGCACAGTGCAGCAACGGCTGTCGTGGCATAAAGTGCATGCATTGGTACGCCACGTTTATCCAGTTTTGAGAACCATTTGGGCGCACGACCTTCACGTGCCATGTCGAACAGCATACGGGTTGAAGAATACATGCCTGAATTTCCTGCCGATAAAATCGCGGTTAAAATCACGGCATTCATCAAACTTGCAGCAAAGGCAAAACCGACTTTTTCATAGAGCAAAGTAAATGGCGAAAGTGCAATATCACCACTAGAAGCTGCTTGTAACAGGCGCGGATCATCATAGGAAATCAGTGTTCCAATGATAAAAATACACACGATATAAAACAGTAGAATCCGCCAGAAAATCTGCTTAATTGCGAGAGGAATTGTTTTCTTTGGATCCTTAGATTCACCTGCGGCAACGCCGACCATTTCAGTGCCCTGAAAAGAGAACCCTGCGATCATAGCCACACCAATCATGGCTTGTAATCCACCAACAAAAGGCGCGTCTTTATAGGTCCAGTTACCAAAAGTCGCTACTCCCGGTGTCATCATGATTTTGATGATCATGGAGAAACCAATAATGATAAAGGCGACAATCGCAACGACCTTGACCATTGAAAACCAGAATTCACTTTCACCAAAACCTTTGACGGTCATGGCATTGATGGCAAAAATGACGACCAGAAAAATCGCACTCCAGTAAAAGCCGGGTAAATCTGGAAACCAGAATTTCATAATCAACTGAACCGCAACCAGTTCAAAAGCCACGGTAATGGCCCAGTTGTACCAATAGTTCCAGCCCAAAGCAAAGCCAAAGCTATCCTCGACATAGCGACTACCATAGGTAAAAAAAGCGCCTGAAGTGGGATTGTGGGTGGCGAGCTCACCCAAACTGGTCATTAGAAAATAAATCATGACGCCAATCAGTGCATAGGCCAATAATGCGCCACCCGGCCCTGCATTGGCGATGGTTGAACCTGAAGCCAGAAATAAACCAGTACCAATCGAACCGCCAATGGCGATCATATTTAAATGACGAGCACCGAGCTTACGCTGAAGCTTTTCAGGTTGAATCTTTTCACTCATGAAAATTCCTTAGTCATTGGGACACATGGGCATAAAGCACTTTGAATCCTTGTTGATCGGCAAGGGTATTGCAGCGACCAAATTGTTGCTCAATCAAAAGTGGATAATTTAAAAAACGATTTGCCACTATCCATAATTCACCATTGACAGTTAAATGTCGTTTGGCTTGTTTGCATAGACCCTCACTTGCAGCATAATCCGTATGAATTCCTTGATGAAAAGGCGGATTGCTGACAATTGCGTCTAGTTCAAGTGGTGCATCATGAATCCCAGTAACGGCTTGAATATGAAGCTGTTCTAAATGAAGTCCATTCCGATGAAATGTCATTTCAGTAGAACGTAGTGCAAATGCATCGACATCCAGCGCATAAATTTCGTTGTTACAATTTAATTTTGCCAGATACGCACTAATGACACCTGCACCACAGCCAAAGTCGGCAAGTTTACCCGATTTTATATTATTTAGATAAGGTAAAAGAATGCCTGTGCCGACATCCAAATGATTTTGGCTAAATACCCCAGGGAGTGCACAAATATGAAGTTGAGTTTGATTGACTTCAATGCTGTAGGTTTTTACCCAATTTTCTAGTGGTTTTAAGGTTTCAGTTTTGTGCAAAATACATTGCCAAAGCTGACAGTGACGTGCGCTATCGAGTTTAAGATTTTTACCTAAGACTTGTAATTGTTTAGCCGCACGTTCTACACCACCTTTTTTTTCACCCACCAAAAAGATGGATTGACCTTGCTTAAGATGACTCGCGACAACATGCAAAATATAGCTGAGTAACTCTTTCGATTTTGGTACAAAGATGATGACTTGATCGATATCTTTCTGTGGAAATTCAACTGAAAAATGCGTAGCAAACTGCTGCTGCTCGAAATATTGATGATCAGCAAAGTTCCATGTCCAGATCGAAATATTTAAATCGTTGGGCAATTCGCGGGCAAGTTCATCCGCAGGTGCATTGATGAGCAATACCTTGCCTGATAAAAACTGTTGTTGGCGCAGTACGACTTCACTACGTGGATCCATCATATTTAACTCTCATGAATAAGAAAGCCCAGTCAAACTGGGCAAATTCTTCTTAATTGCCCGATTTAATCTTGATTTCTCTGATCTTGATCTTCAGGATGTTGATGTTCAGGCAATACGATATTTAAGATTAAAGCAGCAATACCACCTGTGGCGACGCCTGAACTAAAGATATTTTTAAACAGTTCAGGTAAATGCTCAAGGATTTGCGGAACTTGTGCAACACCGAGTCCTAAAGCCAATGAAATCGCAATAATCAACAGTGCACGACGATCCAGATGAATACTGGATAAAATATTAATCCCTGATGCAGCTACAGCGCCAAACATGACCATCACTGCACCGCCTAATACCGCTTGCGGTACCGCTTGAATTACGCCAGAAACCATTGGAAACAATCCAAGTAGGATCAATAAAATCGCAATCCAGATACCGACATAGCGACTGGCCACTCCTGTGAGTTGGATCACACCATTATTCTGTGCAAACACCGAACTTGGAAAAGTATTAAATAAACCTGCAAGTAAAGAGTTTGCACCATTCACCAGTACGCCACCTTTAATCCGTTCCATCCATTTTGGACCATTGACAGGTTCATTGGAGAGTTTACTGGTTGCAGTAATATCACCAATCGCTTCCAAAGACGTCACCAGATAAATAAACGCCATAGGGATGAATAAGCTCCAAGAAAAGCTTAAACCAAAGTGCATTGGCGTTGGAATCTGTATGATAGGTGTTTCGTGTAAACCTGAAAAATCCAGATGTCCCATGAAGCCTGCCAGAACATAACCCACAATCAGCGCAATCAAAATGGCAGAACTTTTAATCCAGATGACCTGAATACGATTGAGTAGGATGATAATCGCAAGCACTGTACAAGACATGATCAAATTATCTTGGCTGGCAAAGGTTTGATTTTGCATGGCCTGATAACCACCGCCCATACTGATGAGACCTTCTTTAATCAAGGTTAAACCAATCATCAGTACTACGATTCCTGTGACCAGTGGCGTGATCAGCTTTTTCACCCACGGCAGAATACGGGATACGCCCATTTCAATGAATGATCCTGCAATCACCACCCCAAAAATTGCTGCCATCACTTGATTGACAGGCGTTCCTGCGGCGACCATTGCACTACCAATACCAATAATCGGGCCAATAAAGTTAAAACTTGTCCCTTGGACGATCAGCAAGCCAGCACCAAAAGGTCCGACCTTCTTGCATTGTAAAAAAGTCGCAATCCCTGAAATGACCAATGACATGGACAAAATCATGTTGGTTTCTTCGTGGGAAACCCCCAGTGCCAGACAAATCAAAAGTCCTGGCGTAACAATAGGTACAATAATTGCTAAAAGATGTTGTAGTGCAGCAAGAAATGCAACAAAAGGGGCAGGACGGTCATTTAACCCATAAATCAGATCAAGTTTTTCACCTGATTTTGGCGCAGCGTCTTGTAAATCAGACATGAGAGATTAAATCTTAAGCTTCAAAGTGGCGCTATTCTAATCGAGATAATTGCCTTTACCCAAGAAAAAACGACGAAGACATGAAAAAAACACGGGCATGTCAATAAACTGTCACTACTTTTATGTAGGATTTTTCTGTATAATTTGCCCTCAAGTTTTAGGCTTATCGAATTTTCATGTCAGATATCAAAAATCTCCGCAATATTGCAATTATTGCACACGTCGACCATGGTAAAACCACGCTTGTCGATAAACTTCTACAACAATCAGGTGCTTTGGGTGATCGTGCAGGCGAGATTGAGCGTGTCATGGACTCGAATGCGCTTGAAAGCGAACGTGGTATTACTATTCTTGCAAAGAATACTTCGATCACTTGGTTAGATAAACGTACTGATATTACTTACCGTATCAATATCGTAGATACCCCGGGACACGCCGACTTTGGTGGTGAAGTAGAACGTGTATTGTCTATGGTGGACTGCGTATTACTATTGGTTGATGCTCAAGAAGGCCCAATGCCGCAAACTCGTTTCGTAACGCAAAAAGCGTTTGCGCGTGGTTTGAAGCCAATCGTGATCATTAACAAAGTCGACAAGCCAAGCGCACGTCCAGACTGGGTGATCGATCAAGTATTTGATTTATTTGATAACTTGGGTGCAACTGACGAACAGTTAGATTTCCCAATCGTTTATGCTTCAGGTTTACGTGGTGTTGCAGGTCCAGCGCCAGAAGAATTGGCTGAAGACATGACTCCGTTGTTTGAAACGATTGTTGATATCGTTGAGCCACCAGCAGTTGATGCTGATGGTCCTTTCCAGATGCAAATTTCATCGCTTGACTATAACAGCTTCGTTGGCGTGATCGGTGTTGGTCGTATTCAACGTGGTTCAGTTAAAACCAATACTCCTGTGACTGTGATTGATAAAGAAGGTAAGACACGTAATGGTCGTATCTTAAAAATCATGGGTTACCACGGTTTAGAGCGTATTGATGTTGAAGAAGCATCTGCAGGCGACATCGTATGTATTACAGGTATCGATGCATTAAACATTTCTGACACTATTTGTGATCCGAAAAATGTTGAAGCATTACCTCCATTATCTGTAGATGAACCAACGGTATCGATGACATTCCAAGTCAACAACTCACCGTTTGCAGGTAAAGAAGGTAAATTTGTCACTTCACGTAATATCCGTGAACGTCTTGATCGCGAATTGATCCATAACGTAGCACTTCGTGTAGAAGATACAGACAGTCCAGACCGTTTCAAAGTTTCTGGCCGTGGTGAACTTCACCTTTCTGTTTTGATTGAAAACATGCGTCGTGAAGGCTTTGAAATGGGCGTTTCACGTCCACAAGTGATCATCAAAGAAGTGGATGGTGAAAAACAAGAGCCATACGAAAACGTGACTTTTGATGTTGAAGAACAACATCAAGGTGCGGTGATGGAACAAATGGGTCACCGTAAAGGTGAAATGACCAATATGGAAGTCGACGGTAAAGGCCGTATCCGTATTGAAGCGACTGTTCCTTCACGTGGTCTGATTGGTTTCCGTTCAGAATTCTTAACCATGACTTCTGGTACAGGGATTATGACTTCAAGCTTTTCGCATTATGGCCCTGTGAAACAAGGTACTGTGGCGAAACGTCAAAACGGTGTATTGATCTCAATGGTTCAAGGGACTTGCTTGGGCTATGCATTGTTCAGCTTGCAAGACCGTGGTCGTTTGTTTGCTAAACCACAGTTAGAAGTGTATGAAGGGATGATCGTTGGCATCAACTCACGTTCAGACGACATGGTGGTTAACCCAACTAAAGCAAAACAGCTCACCAACGTTCGTGCCTCTGGTACTGACGATGCGTTAACTTTAACTCCTGCAATTGAATACACGCTTGAACAAGCACTTGAATTCATTGAAGATGATGAGTTAGTTGAAGTAACACCTAAGTCAATTCGTATCCGTAAGCGTTATTTGACTGAAAATGAACGTAAACGTAACCGCGATAAATAATTTGATTTTGATCTAAGATCAGTAAGTAAACCGCTAAATTCGTTTAGCGGTTTTTTTATTAGATGATCTTTATCGCTGTAGACCTTTAAGTTCATATTTTTATTCATATAAAATGTTGTTAAAGTGTGAAATAGCTTTCTTTTTTTGAGAAAAATATTAAATTAGCAAACATGAGCCGATCATCCATTAACACTATTGTTAAGCCGTGATTAGAACAAAAACAAGGGAATAGCGGTTCCCGAGTGGAGAAAATTGAGATGAGTATTATTCAAGAATTTAAAGAATTTGCTGTTAAAGGCAATATGATTGATTTGGCTGTCGGTGTCATCATCGGTGGTGCTTTCGGTAAAATTGTAGATTCATTGGTCAAAGACATTATTATGCCGTTGATTACTGTGATTACAGGTGGTGGTGTTGATTTTTCGCAAAAGTATATTGTACTTGGTGCCAATCCGAATAATTTACAATCATTGGATGCTCTGCAAAAAGCAGGCGTAAACGTATTGACTTATGGTAACTTCCTGACCATTTTAATTAACTTCCTGATTTTGGCATGGGTCGTGTTTCTAATGGTGAAATTGATTAATCGTATGCGTCGTAAGGATGAAGCGGAAGCACCAGCACCAGAAACTCCTGAAGAAATTCAATTGCTTCGTGAAATTCGCGATGAACTAAAGCAACATCCACAATCATAATATTGTAGGCTTTCTCAAAACGGCATTTTTAAATGCCGTTTTTTTATGCATTTTGATTGATATTTCTCATCTGAATTTGACACTTAAGCGACTTGAGGTTTTTGTCAGAGTCCTTAAAATATGGCGACTGAAAATACCTGCCAATCATAGGATTTACTCAAACATGAACCGACTTTTTGCTTATGGAACTTTATGTCCAGATCGTGAAAACGCACATATTCTGGGAAATATTGGCGGAGAATGGCAAAAGGCTTCAGTGAATGGCGTGGTGCATACTTTAGACTGGGGACCCGATCAGGGTTTGCCTGCCTTGGTATTGGATGAAAATGCACCTAAAGTGTCTGGTTTAGTGTTTAGTACCGATAAACTGGCTGAACATTGGCCCATGCTTGATGAGTTTGAAGGTTTTCAATATCAGCGAGTCAAGGTGATGGTGGAGTTTGAAACAGGTGAAATGATCGAAAGTTGGACTTATCAAATGAATCCTCATGCAAAGCTAATGCAACTAGAAAGTGAAAGGACTTAAGTTTTTAAGACTTGCGTCCTTTTATTCACGACTGCAATTTATGCAAATTCAGTTCTAAATTTGACTTCAAGCAAATGAAAACCAAATTGGCTTTTGATTGGACCGTGTAAAATTCGTTCAGCCGCAGTAAATACGAGTTTATCAATAACGGGAACAAGTTGACCTTTTTTCACTTCGCCAAGTTCACCGCCACGTTTGGCAGAATTACAGGTGGAATATTGTTTGGCGATTTTTGAAAAATCAGCGCCCGACAAAATTTTCTTTTTAAGTTGTTCCGCAAGATCTTTGTCTTTAACTAGAATATGACGAACAATGGCAGTTTGCATGGGCAAGCCTCCTGAATCTGTTGAGGACAAATATTAAACTTTGATACGTTTTAAAGGTTGGCATTGGGGACAAAATACACTGGCACGTTGTCCGAGTTTAAGATTTTCCAGTGGCGTTTCACACTGAACACACATTTCACCTGCACGACCATAAGCCAGTAAAGTTTGTTGAAAATAGCCATTTTCACCGACAGCATTGGTGAAATCCCGCAAGGTTGATCCCCCTAAATCAATCGCAGATTTCAAAATACGTTTGATTTCATCCACAAGTTGAACAATCTGCTTTTTACTTAAACTAGAGGCTGGCTGTGCAGGGTGAATGCCTAAGTTAAACAGACTTTCAGTGGCGTAAATATTACCTACGCCGACCACTACGTGATTATCCATCATTGCAATTTTTATGCCGACTTGTTTGTTTTTAAGCTTTTGATAAAGATAATCTGCATTAAACTCGTCACCGAGCGGCTCTGGGCCAAGTGGATTCAGTAGTTTGTTTTGAGATTCTTCATTGAGCCATAAAATACAGCCAAAACGACGCGGATCGTGATAACGTAACTGGGTACCATCTTCAAAACCAATCATCAAATGATCATGTTTACGTAACTCATCCTGAGCTGTAGCCAGACGAAAACTGCCCGACATGCCTAAATGCCACAGCATTTGATCTTGTTCAAATTCAGCCAGAATATATTTAGAGCGTCTTTGTAAACCAATTAAACGCTGTCCATTCAGGCGAGAAATATCCTCTGGAATTGGCCAACGTAATCTGGACTCTCTGACTTCAACGATTTGGACGCGCTGTTGCAGTAAAGGCAATAAACTGGTTTTAGTGGTTTCAACTTCAGGTAATTCTGGCATTGACAGCTCGATAAAATCATGACGATGTTAATATGGGGGTAATCAGCACAATGACAAATTTAAGAAGGCACTTTATCTGTCAATATCGTGTCATTTCCCTTTCTTTACTTATGGTAGCGTGATGTCAGAAATTTTACCATTCACATGGTTTCAACGTGATACATCGACAGTGGCCGAGCAATTGATCGGCTGTCAGCTTTGTGTACGTCAGGACAATGGTGAAATTCTACGTTGTACCATCAGTGAAACAGAAGCGTATTTGGGAATTCGCGATAAAGCCAGTCATAACTACGATGGACGACGTACTGCCCGAACCGAGGTGATGTATAGCGCTGGCGGGCATATTTATGTTTATCTGATTTATGGGATGTATCACATGCTGAATTTGATCACGCAGACAGAACATGAACCTGAAGGCGTGATGCTCAGAGCCGCTTTTTTTGAAGATTCAGTTTCTAAACCTGACTTTAAGCGCTTGTCAGGCCCTGGAAAATTGACCAAACAATTAGGTATTACAGAGCGATTTAAAGGCAAAATGTTGGGGGTAGAAACTGGTTTGTGGATTGAAAATAAAAAAATTCAGCCAGAGATTGTACGGAAAAAAAGAATCGGGGTTGATTATGCTGAGGAAGCAAAAGACTGGCTAGAACGCTATTGCTGGAAAGATCATCCAAGTTTAAGCCGTTAAACCTACAAAGTACTCCAAGAAATAACCAAACTAATATACTGAAAATTGGAATGATTGGCTAAAATCGTTTTTTGTCGATATGTTAAAATTTACAAACTAAATGATATAACAAATATTTTTGGGCTAATTGTTGATATTAAAGGATAACTGAATGCGCTTCATGCAATTCAATACATTATATTCTTCCATGTTTTTACTTTCTGGGTTCAGTATGAGTGGTGCTGCTTGGGCAGAAGTGCCAGAACCAGTTGCATTGCCGACCATTAAAGTAGAAGCAACTCGTACAGACACTACTTATTTGCAAACTCCTGCTTCGGTTTTTCGCATTGATGCACCCAAGCAGGATCAAAGTTCACAGGTTAATTTGACAGAAGTGGTCAAAGGCATTCCAAGCTTGCAACTGCATAATCGTGAGAATTATGCACAGGATTTACAACTTTCCATGCGTGGTTTTGGTGCGCGTTCAACTTTTGGTGTGCGTGGTATTCGTTTATATGTGGACGGTATTCCTGCCACGATGCCAGATGGTCAGGGGCAAACGTCCAATATCGATTTGAGCAGTTTGGATCATATTGAGGTTTTAACAGGGCCTTTTTCGTCAATATATGGTAATTCATCGGGCGGTACTTTGTTGACCACCACTAAAGAAGGTCAAGGCAAAGATTCTGTTGAACTGAGTTATTCGGGGGGAAGTCATGATAAAAATCGTGCAGGAATTGTGTTGCAGGGCGGTGCAAAACAAGCCAATCAACCGAGCTATGTGATTAGTTCATCATACTTCGATACCGATGGTTATCGTGATCATAGCGCTGCCAATAAGGTTTTGAATAATGCCAAACTCACGTGGAATCTTGAAGATGGGTCTAAAATTAACTGGATTACCAATTATTTAAAAATTAATGCTGATGACCCGCAAGGACTGACACGTGACCAATGGAAAGCCAATCCAAAACAAGTCAATGATGCCAATAATAGCTACGATGTGCGTAAAGACATTGAACAGACGCAAACAGGATTGACTTGGTTAAAGCCATTAAATGATAAAAACGAATTGTATGCGATGGCTTACTTTGGTCATCGTGAGGTGACACAGTATCAATCTATTCCTA
>NZ_CP078523.1:1832607-1833092 GCF_019264745.1 Acinetobacter sp. Colony158
CAATCCACGTCATGCAGGTGGTGTGATTGATTTTGAACGGAATTATTATGGCGCAGATCTACGCTGGACTGGCAAAGAACTTCTTCCCAATATCACCGTGAGTGCAGGAGTGGCCTTAGATGCGATGGATGAGGATCGTCAAGGTTATGAAAATTTTACCTTAATCAACAATCAGCCGAGTTATGGGGTTAAAGGTACTTTGCGCCGTGATGAAGACAATACTTTGTGGAATATTGATCCTTATTTACAAGCCTCATGGCAGTTTTTACCGACTTGGCGTTTAGATACAGGCGTGCGTTATAGCAATGTTCATTATAAATCAGATGATAATTACATCACTGCAAGCAATCCAGATGACAGTGGCAAGACTGATTATTCCAAAGTTTTACCTTCGGCCGCTTTAAGCTGGCAAATCATGCCTGAACTTTTGGCTTATGTGAGTTACGCCAAAGGCTTTGAAACACCAACCTTTACCGAAATGGCTT
>NZ_CP078523.1:1833157-1833380 GCF_019264745.1 Acinetobacter sp. Colony158
GCGGGCTTAAAGTCACAAAATCTGCTAGGTGATTTTACTTTGGCTGTTTTTCAGACCAAAACCAAAGATGACATTGTTTCAGCGGGTAGCGAGTATGGACGTTCTACTTTTCGTAATGCAGATCAGACCTTACGTGAAGGTGTTGAATTTTCATGGAATAAACAGCTTTGGCGTGATCTGATTGCGACTGCAAGTTATGCCTATCTGGATGCAAAATTTGATG
>NZ_CP078523.1:1833425-1833810 GCF_019264745.1 Acinetobacter sp. Colony158
ATAAAATTCCAGGGATTGCCAAAAATCAGGCCTATCTCGCATTGTCATGGAAACCGCAAACTGGTTTTTATGGTGGGGTCGATGCCCAATATAACGATAAAATCTATGTCGATGACCAAAATACAGACACAGCACCAAGCTATATAGTGCTAGCAGCGTATGCGGGTTATGCATGGCAGTTACAGGACTGGAAAGTCAATATTTTCAGCCGTGTCGATAATTTATTGGACAAAGACTATGTCGGATCTGTCATTGTAAATGACGGTAAAGGACGTTTCTTTGAACCTGCGGATGGACGTAACTGGAGTGCAGGATTACGAGTAAGTAAACAATTTTGATCAAAATTAAGAGAGAAGAGGTGACAAGTGGCAAAATTATTTGAAAG
>NZ_CP078523.1:1833848-1841451 GCF_019264745.1 Acinetobacter sp. Colony158
TCATTGCACCGATGTGCCAATATTCTGCAACTGATGACGGTGAAATTACCTATTGGCATGAACAGCAATGGGCCAATTATGCGCTATCTGGTGCAGGCCTATGTATTATTGAAGCCTCTGCGGTTCAAGCCCAAGGACGCATCAGTTATGCCGATGTTGGTCTTTGGAATGATACTCAACGAGATAAAATCAAAGCGCTTTTGGATAATATTCAGCAACTTTCGCCAATGCCATTTGCGATACAGCTTGCTCATGCGGGTCGTAAAGCATCCACAGATAAACCATGGTTAGGTAAAGGACAAATCGCTCCAGATCATGTACATGGCTGGCAAACGGTGGCACCGAGTGAAATTGCGTTTGGTGCTCATGACATGCTCCCGCATTCATTAAGTATTGATGAGATCAAACAGATTCAGGCAGACTTTGCTGCTGCGGCAGTTCGTGCTGTGGACGCTGGTTTTCAACTCATCGAAGTTCATGCGGCACATGGTTATTTGTTACATCAGTTTTTATCGCCGTTGTCGAATCAGCGTACGGATGAATATGGCGGTTCATTTGAAAATCGTATTCGGATGACTTTAGAAGTGCTGCAAGCGATTAAAACTGCTGTGCCTCAAAACTTTCCAGTTGGTGTGCGTATTTCTGCAACAGACTGGATGCAGCCAACAGCAAGTTGGGATATCGAGTCGAGTATTGGATTATCGTTGGCTCTACAACAATTAGGCGCAGCTTATATCCACGTGTCTAGTGGCGGTTTGCATGAGCTTCAGGACATTAAAATTGGTGCGAATTATCAGGTACCTTTTGCCGAGCAGATTAAATCCAAAGTTTCAATTCCTGTAATTGCAGTGGGTTTGATCACAGAGCCAGAACAAGCTGAAGCGATTTTACAAAACGATCAGGCCGATGCGATTGCACTGGCAAGAGCTATTCAGTACGATCCACGCTGGCCGTGGCATGCAGCCGCTGCATTAGGTGCTGAAATTGAGATTTCACCACAATATTTGCGTTGCCAACCGCATGGCTTAAAGCAATTATTTAAACCATTTAACCATTAATTTTTTTAGCAAAAGGCGCACTTGGTTGCGTCTTTTTATTTTGATAAAAAGGATGCCAATGTGGTTGTACAGGTCATCGTACCAATTTTTCTATTATTGTTGGCAGGTTACTTGAGTGTTTCAATTCGACTGATTACACCTGATCAGATCAAGGCATTGAGTGCTTTTATTATCAAAATAGCCTTACCCGCATTTTTACTGTATGCCTTATCTAATAAAAGTTTAAATGATATTTGGCATCCGTCTTATTTTATCGCCTATGGTGGCGGTTCTTTAATTATCTTTGCATTGGCGTTTTATTGTTATCGTTATTGCTTTTCATATAGTCTGACTCCAACGGCTGTTCTGGCAATGGGCGCTTCTATGTCCAATACGGGCTTTATTGGAACGGCGGTATTAAGTTTACTGATGGGATCACATGCTGCGATTTATATTTCATTGACATTGATTCTGGAAAATTTATTGATCTTGGCTTTGGTTCTGGCATTAGCAGAAGCAGGGCAGCAAGAACAACAAAAAGTATGGGCGCTATTGCAAAAAACCGCACAAAATTTGCTAAAAAATCCTGTGATTATTACCATTATTTTGGGGATGAGTTGTATCTTGTTAGATATCCGCTTGCCTACTTTAGTCGATCAATCTTTAGCTTTGTTAGGGAAAACGGCATCGCCTTTAGCATTATTTGTGATTGGTGGAAGTTTGGTTGGAATGGGTATGAGTGCTTTGAATCTGCAAAGTGGCTTGTTAGTGGCTTTTAAAGTTATCCTGATGCCTTTAATGATCTATTGCTTACTGCGGATGTTGCCAGATGTGAGCCAAGAAATGTTATATGCGGGAACCATTTTAGCTGCATTACCAATGCCGATTGCCTTTGGAATTTTTGGGCAGGCTTATGGTTTAAATGAACGTGCTTTAACCCCTTTGATGTTAAGTACGATTTTAGGCTTTGTTGGGATTAGCAGCTTGATCATGTTGTGGTGGTAAATCATTTTGCCTCGATGATAGAGGCAAAATGATTTGTTGTTTCACTTAACTTTTTGCTTTGGTGGCAGGTGCTTTCGCTTTTTCCGCAATCAGCTTATCTACCGTAGCCAGTGATTCTTTGGCTTGAGGAACATTATCCTGAGCTAGAGCAGCAAAAATTTTGCGTGCTTCTGGCAAATTTTGCGGCACAATATTGCCGTTAGTCATCAAGTTTCCAACGGCCATCAGCGCAGGAATATAGCCTTTCTTGGCTAGACTTTCGATACTGGCTAAACCCACTTTAACTGCGGCCTCATTCTTGGTCTTAAAACCATTACTGATGTCATATATCGCTTTTAAGTGTATGGCACGATAATTATTTTTATTGATTAATGGCTGAAGCTTTTGTAGTGCCAGTTTATTCGAAGCATCTTTATTTTCAGCAAATAATAATACGGCAAGTTCTACGGTTGCTTCATCCAAACCTGCATTCGAGGCTTTTTCCAGATATTCACGCCCCTTTTTCTCATCCTTCGTGACACCTAACTCACCCGCCATATAAATTTGAGCAAGGCGATATGTCGCGACTGGATAACCTTTATTGGAGGCTTCCTGATAAGCAGCAAGCGCTTTTTTTGAATCCTGAGCAGTACCTTGTCCCAATTCACTCATAAATCCCTGATTGTAAATCGCTTGCGCATTGCCTGTTTTGGCTAAACGATCCATTTCCTGATAAGCCGCATTATAATTTTTGTCTTTATATAACTGTTCAGCTTTGGCAAAAGGGTTATTGGCTGTACTGGTTTGAGGGGCTGTTTCTGCTGCAAAGGTGGTTGAAGATAAAGCAATAAGACCGACGAGAAGAAGTTTTTTCATTTTAAAAATCCTGTTGTCATACTTACATCATTCCATTGATGCACAATATGGGTATTACATTGTGAATCATCATCATAAAAGTTTTGCGTGGAATGTAAATATAAAAATTGAGAATGAATGTGTCATTTTTTACAGTCGATTGCTTAATCATAGATTAAATTTGGGAAGATCAAAGATTTTAAACTTCCCTAAAATTTATTTGGTTTTATCTAAAAGCTGATTTAATTCATCGGCCTCCACCGCACCTGTAATTCTGTTGCCATTTTTGAGGAACATGGTGGGAGTTCCGCTAATTTTTAAGCGTTTACCGAGTTCCAGATTTTTCTGAATTGGTGTTTGGCAACTTGCAGATTTTGTCGGCTGTTTTTTATTTAAGAGATAATCTTCCCAAGCAGCATATTGGTCTTTGGCACACCAGATTTGCGTGGCCATATTTTCTGCATTCGGATGTAAACCTTTGAGTGGATATAAAAACAAATAAATCGTGACATTATCGACCGATGCCATTTGCTTTTCTAAACGTTGGCAATAAGGACAATCAGGGTCGCTAAAGAGGTATAGAACACGTTGACCATTGCCTTTGACATGTTTAATGGCTTGATCGAGAGGTAGTGTGGAAACATCAATTTTTTCAAGTTTTTGTAAACTATCTTCGGTTAAATTCTTTTGGTTTTTATTGTCAATGAGATTGCCAATAAAAAAGTAATTGGCATCATCATCGGTATAGACAATTTGCCCGCCCATATAGACTTCATAAATGTCTTTTAAAGGCGTGGTTTGTACCGATTGCACTGGAATATCTGGAAAATTCTTCTTTAAATTTTGTTGCACAGTGGCAATATTGGCATGGCTGAGGGAGATACTAAATAAGCTTAGCGTCAATGCGCTGAATAAAAATTTCATGTTGCATTCCACAATAAAAAGCCATTTGATCATGCCAAAAAATGATGAAAAACAATAGTGAAGAAATGTGTTTAGTTATAAATAAGGCTGCATGGCTTGGCTTAACAATTCAACCAAGTCTGGATGCATAAAATGATATTCATCTGGGATTTCTAAGACGGTAATTTTTTTATTTCTCAGATTCTTATTGAATTGTTCAACCAATCTTTGTTTATGGTGATATTCCATCACAAAAATATGATCTGCCCATACGATATCTCGTGCTGAAACCACCCGTTTGGCTTGCTTACTCGTTCCAGCAGAACGCGTATTCATGTGTTTTGAAAATACACGTTCTGCTGTTGGGCTACGCCATTGATTTCTACTACAAATAAATAGAGCATTCATCGCAAGTTATTGCGGTCTTGCCACATCACCACTTAAATATTCGGGTAAATCCAAAATGGTTAAGCTCAATTCTTCAAGCGCAGCAGGTTTGGCTACGACCAAGGCTTTATAACCACCTTCAACCGCAATACTATTGACCACTTCAACGTCGTTACTTAATTTTGTTGCGGGTGCAGGCACTTCACCATTGCCAAGTACCAAATGTAACCAATGTTTTGGTTTAGCTTTAAACCACAATCGCGCGATAATTTCCTGACCTAGATAGCACCCTTTATCGTAATGAACGCCTTCACGTTGATGTAAGCGTAATTCCTGCGGCTGAAACTCATGCTCAGTGCTTTGAGCAATCCATGCCTGACCGGCTTCGATGGCATGTAATTGCCAAGCGGTAATATCTGATTCTGTACTTGAAAATTCACTGCTTTTCTCAACCAGTGATGGAAATACAGGACCCGTATCCTCTAGTTTCATTTTAGAAAAAGCGCCGTATTTACGAATATGTTTGGCAAATTCCTCGCTCTGATCCTGCGTGGTGACAATTTGAAAGCTTTCGGAAGACTGTTTGTTTAACCATAAGCCAAAATGGATGCGACCTTTTAAATCACAAATTGCAGTATAACGGGTCGTATTTTCAGATAAAGCTTCGACATTAATCGTAACTTGACCCTGCAAAAATTTTTGTGCATCAACACCATGTAGTGAAAATGAAGCGAAAGCTAAATTGCTCATAAGCGAATCTTCAACCCATCATTTATTCCCAAAAGTGGGGTCTATTTTGCGCCATTTCTTAAAAAAAATCAGCTTTATTACATTAAGCCTGAAGCATTTGATCAAGGCAAAGTTGATACCCTGCATAAGTTTGCTCAAACGATTATTCCACCTTAGATAAAACCTAATAAATGATTAATAGTATAAAGAGCCAGATGTAAAATTAAAAAATTTCGCTATTGAGGAGAAAGGAGATGTTAAAAATCTGAAAGTGGAAATATAAAGAGAATTTTTTCTAAGAAAACTAATTAATTTGCGATAAATTTTCAATTACGTTTAATAAAGCTAGAAATTCGGAAAACAATCTCTCCGGATTCTCTCTAGACTATTTAGCAAGGTTAGGAACAAAAGTTCCACAGGGGATCGAAAAGAGTAGCATGCACCGAAATGTATCACGTAAGTGTGTACTCACCCAAAAGGTCTCGATTCGGCTTAGGACGCTATAGACCAAAAGTTTATAGGCAAAGGTTATGACTTACAAAGTCATGAGTGTTGAAGTAAACCATCCGTGTTTTCCCTTTAACCCAAAAATTACATCTCCGTGATCTTAGATCAGTCAATACAGCACCAAACATCAAAACGATATAAAGAACACCATTATAATGGGTGCCAAGTTTTGCCTTCCTGATCTAAAGCAATCGTAAACGAAAAGCCTTCATCATCAGAAACCAATAAAGAGGTTGGTGTTGGCATCATGACTTTAAGCACGGTTCCTTTTTCGAAAACTTTAGGTGTAAAATTTTCTTTATGTAAAGTAATCGTTTCGATAAGTTCGATAGCTTTTAGATCCATAAAAATTTACTCCCGTTTGAAGTGCATATATTTTATATATTGTATATCAAACTTAGTCCATTTATGAGACATATCTGACAAACAAAACGCCTATCAAAAATTCTATTTAAAATTTATATCTATATTTTTTAAATAGATATGATGTTGTCGGGTTGATTTTAATAAACTTGGATCAGATATGTTTATTTTGCTCACTGGTGAAAATGACATAGTTAATACGTTCGCTTTCACGCAATGAATCTCTTGAAATTACCTATTTCTTTATATCTTTAAGTCAATTTAAATCATCTATTAAAGTAACTTTAAAAAAACAAAAAACGGATATCGGCATTTAAGAAAGCTGAGCTTGGCTGAAGTATAAAAAATGAAAGCAACTATCAATGTATGGGACTTGTATCGTCCATACAAAAAGCGCTATATAGAGCTGTACATAAATAACAAAGAACAGACAGTTATTTAGGCGGAATTTAAGATTTACATCTTAATTTCTATCCCAACGATAGTGCGCAGAAAAAGGAATATCGCAACTTCATGTTCAAGTCATTTTTTCCAAAACCCAAGTGGTTTTTTTTATCACTCATCTTCTGGTTTATTATTAATATTGTGCTTTGGTATTCAGGCGGCAAAGAGTGGGGCGAATTTTTGGGTTTTCCAAAAGGATATGCCGATGCTGAACTTCCTGTCGGTGTAAGCCGTTTTTGGTCGCCTGCTTTTTTATGGTTTTATCTTTGGTTTTTTGTGGCGACAGCCATATTTGCTTTGTTTTGGAAGAAAGTTTCAGATAATCCGTGGCAACGATGGTCAGTTTGGGGTTCCGCTTTTATTTTATTCAATATCTGGTTTGGGGTACAGGTCAGTGTTGCGGTAAATGCTTGGTATGTGCCTTTTTGGGATTTGATTCAAAGCATGCTGACCAATGGCGGTGGAAACATAATGGATTTATATAAAGAAACGATGGTTTTTCTTTATATTGCCATGGTTGGAGTAACGCTTGCGGTGATTAATGCCTTTTTTACCAGCCATTATGTTTTTCGCTGGCGGACGGCAATGAATGATTATTATACGGCAAATTGGGACAAATTAAGGCATGTGGAAGGGGCATCACAGCGTGTGCAGGAAGATACCATGCGTTTTGCTACTATCATGGAAGATTTGGGGGTAGAGCTGATCAAAGCGATGATGACTTTAATCGCGTTTCTTCCACTACTTTTTCAACTTTCAAAATATGTTCCGGTTGTTCCGATCGTGGGTGAGCTCAATCATTCATTGGTTTGGGCTGCGATTGTATGGTCATTATTTGGAACTATCTTATTGATGGTGGTGGGGATTAAATTACCTGGCTTACAATTTAATAATCAAAAAGTTGAAGCAGCATATCGTAAAGAATTGGTCTATGGGGAAGATCATGCGGATCGTGCACAACCTGCGACTTTAAAAGAATTATTTAGTCGGGTACGCAAAAACTATTTTCGACTTTATTTTCATTATGCTTATTTTAATTTAACTGCTACATGGTATGGACAACTGGATATTCTTTACAATCTGGTGGTTTTATTTCCGTCGATTGCCGCAGGAAAACTGACTTTAGGTCTGATTAATCAAATAGGCGGAGTATTCGGTAAAGTCCGTGACTCATTTCAATATTTGATTAATTCTTGGAAAACGATTATTGAATTACTCTCCATTCATAAGCGTTTAAAAGCCTTTGAATCAATCTTAGATAAATAAGTTTAAACCCGCAAGCAGCGGGTTTTTTATGTCTGTTCCGATTTAGAGCAGCACAATACCCAAACCTGCACCAAGCAACATGACCCAAAGCGGATGAATTTTTTTAAATAAACCTAAAAGTGTAGTCA
>NZ_CP078523.1:1841492-1846954 GCF_019264745.1 Acinetobacter sp. Colony158
TGTGCAATCATCCATGCGCTGACAAGCACCAAGCCTACGGTAATGGGTTTAAGTGCTTGCTCAAAGCGGCTTCTAAACGGATGATTCTTAAAACGTTGCCAAAATTTGAGTGCGTAGACGGTAATCATCGATGACGGGCCAAATTTAGCGATAGAAGTTACCAACAATCCAGCAGGCCCTGCGACATGCCAGCCAATCAGAGGAACAATCATCATATTTGGCCCTGGTGCAGCCTGTGCCATTGCAAACAATGAGCTAAACTGTTCAGCGCTCATCCAGTGATGAATATTTACCACCTGATGCTGCATTTCGGGAAGAATGGCGTTGCCACCTCCAAAGGCCAAAACAGACAGTTGAGTAAATACTAAGGCTAGAGTTATGAGTACCAAGATCATGATTTTTTTACTCTCAGAATCAAAAAGTTAATGGTGAGTAAAATAACTAGGGTCAACGCCAGTGGTAGCTTAAATAACAGCATAAAGATAAATGTCAGCGTGATCGTCAGAAGGGTGAGCTTGCTTTTTAATATAGGACGAAGCATTTTGAAGCCTGTGGCGAACAAAAGTCCTGCTGCCGCAGCGGCTAATCCTTGAATAAGATGTCTTACTACCGTTAAGTATTGAAAATGTTCATATACCTGATAGATCATTAAGACGATTACAGTTGGAGCAAAAATCAGTCCTAATACCGAACTGATGGCACCTTTAATGCCTTGAAACTGCATGCCAATTGCCACTGACATATTAATGATATTGCCACCGGGTAATAACTGGCAAATGCCCAGTAAGTTGGTAAATTGGCTTTCATCTAGCCATTTTTGTTGCTCTACAATCATACGATGTGCCAGCGGTAACACGCCGCCAAAACCCATCAAACCCAACTTCATAAATCCGCTAAATAAAGCCTTGCAATCAGGAGTTATCGATTGTTCACTCGCTATTGGCATGGCTTGAATCTTCACTGCGTCACCTTTTATCGTCTAAGCTGATAGGCATAGCATGAGCCGATTATGATATATTTACCAATGCTATTTTTGGCATAAAACATACTCAAAAAGTATCGCTATGATTGATATACATAAACTGAATGCTTTTGTTGCTGTGGTTGAAGAAAGTAATATATCTAAAGCTGCGGTTAGGCTGCATATGCAGCAGCCTCCTTTGACCAGATTGATACAAAGTTTGGAACAGGAACTCGATACCCAGCTCTTAAAAAGATTGCCACGTGGGGTGGAGGCAACAGAAGCAGGTAAAGTGCTTTATCAAGAGGCGATTACCATTTTGGCTCATGCACAGTCGATCCCCAGACGCGTTCAAAATATTGCTCAGGGCAAAGAGGGACAATTGAATGTGGGCTTCACTCATTCTGTTGGATTGCATCCCTTTTTGCCTACGGTGTTAAGAGCATTTCGTGATCAATTTCCTCAAGTCTCTATTTATCTGGAAGAAGAAAGTAGCAGTGCCTTAATTGATGCGGTCATTAATGAAAAACTGGATATCGTATTTTTACGTAAACCTGCGCCAAGGCAGCGAAAATTGCGTAGTCAACATGTGTTGAACGAGCCCTTAATGGTGGCTTTACCCAATAATCATTGTTTAGCTCAAACTGATGGCGTGATTCAGTTATCTGACTTGGAACCTTACGAGTTTGTTCTTTATCGGCGTTTAGGCGGGCAGGATTTATTTGATAATATTATGGCAAGTTGTTATCAAGCTGGATTTAGTCCTCACGTGGTACAGGAAGCGCCTCGTTTGACTTCCAGTTTAAACTTGATTGCGGCAGGGATTGGTTTATCAATTGTGCCTGCATCGATTCAAGATTTCTGGAATAAGCAGATTATTTATAAATTACTTGAAGCCAAAAAACCATGTATTGCGCCGATCTATGCTATCTACCGTGCAGACCAGATGAATATTCGGGTTCAGCATATTTTATCCTTACTTCAAGCTTCGTATGGTAAGTAATAAGGTTTAAGTTAAAGGATGAAATTAGCCAGTAATTTGATAGAGCTTATGACAGGGCTTAAGTAACTCATCTGTTATGTAGGATTCAAACGATCGAGCATTACAAGTCGCATTAAAGCGAAAAACTTACTACACGATCAAACATTTCTATAAAAACCTCATATATCCTGAGTGATACATATTTCATTGTTTACGAGATGAAGAGAAAAAAGTTGGCATTTTAGTCCTATTTTTGAATACGTCATCAAGTTTGGTTTCACTTATATTTTAATAAAAATCAAATCATTAGATTTATTTGATTATATTTTTTGCTATATTTTAGCGATAAAAAAAAAGGACTGAGAAAAAGTAACGTGAAATCTAAATTATGGCTATGGATTGGGTTGAATGTATTGTTGTTGCACGGATGTGCATCTACACCTAAAAATCATGCTGATTCAATGCAGCTTTTTGCATCTCCTCAGGATTTGATCGACCAAAAACAATTGAATGGTGCAACAGGCATTTCACGTGAATATATCTATGACTGGGGACAACAACAACCCAATATTGAACCAGAATCACTTTATCCACGGAAATATTTAAGTCAATATTGTCATGCCAATGGTGGGAAATTTTCTGTGCTGCGTCATAGCAATCTGAGTTTAATTAAAGATCATTCAACTAAAAAAATATTGGCATCTCATCCAAATGTGAAGCAGGGAATAGGAGCCTATCAATGTGATTATGGGGCTGAAAAAAGCTGGATTGTTTCGATTGAACCGACTGCACAACGTAAAAATCTAGATCAAAATGCAACCAGTGTCGTGAGTTTACAAACTCGAATAATGACGCTTGAAGAAACTAAAACTTTTTATAGTAAAGCCAATCCTGTTTCTGCTATCTCACCTAAAAAAGGAGTAAGTAATCCGTCTTCGACCAAAAATATGAAGCATCAGTCTGACAAAGAGATTGAAACAAAAAAAGAAGCTGATCTTAAAAAAGAATCAGATGCAAAAAAAGAGACGAAGCCTGTACCCATCGCTCCGATCAAGATGCCAGAAAAAGTGACTGAAACACCTCAATCACAACAATTAAAATACTATGTCGCCGCACGTAAAGATTTGAGCAAGGGACAAAACCAGATTGTTGCCTGCAATAATGCTGAAAAAGCCTATAGCTATGGCAAGTTGTATAATACCAATGGAAGCAATGTATATGCTGAATCTGGCGTATTGGTTGCAAAATGCCTAACCCATGTATCAGCTTATAAGAGCCGTTTTAGCAATCCTAAAGCTCGGGCAGTGGGGATTTTACAAAATCTAGCGACTCATCAAAATCATGCAGGTGCCCAAAATATGCTGAAACAGATTCAATAGTTTTCAGAGAATTAATATATTTCGTTTGAGCTTGTTGTATTGCCATATGTCAAACTCAAACGAAAAAGCCATATTAAATAATACTCATCGCCGTTCTACAGCGTAATTTGAGCTCCAAGTACTTTGACAAACTGAGAAAGCCATGCAGGATGTGCAGGCCAAGCAGGGGCGGTGACGAAATGTCCATCGGTGATGGCTTCTGTGACTGCAATATCTGCATACTGACCACCCGCCAATTTTACTTCGGCTGCACATGCAGGATAAGCCGAACATAAACGACCACGAATTACATCTGCTGCGGCCAATAACTGAGCCCCATGACAAACTGCGGCGATTGGTTTTTGTGCGCTGTCAAATTCACGGACAATGGCGACCACACGTTCATTCATGCGTAAATATTCTGGCGCGCGTCCACCGGGGATCACAAGCCCAACATAATCTTGTGTATTAACGGCATTAAAATCATAATTAATGGCAAAATTATGTCCACGTTTCTCACTATAGGTTTGATCACCCTCAAAATCATGAATTGCGGTTGCAATATGATCACCCGCCTTCTTTTCAGGACAAACTGCATGTACGATATATCCTAAGCCGGTCAGAAATTGAAAAGGGACCATCGTTTCATAATCTTCAGCATAATCGCCGACGAGCATTAAAATTTGTTTGGACATGCGTTAATCCTCTTTTGTTGTGTTTATTGCCAAGAAAAAAAGCATAAAAATTGATCTCAAGCGTGTATCAACCATAGCATAACCGCCTTGATGCTTTAAGTTATTCCTCTTGTCTCTTTAGTCGAATGTTATTAAGTTATTTTGCATTGCTAAAGTTGCTAAATAAAGTCATGAACATAAGATGATCGAACTTTACTTAAATTATGAGTCAAGAAAATGTGAACCAAAAGAGTGTATAAAATATGAATCATAATAATAAAACTTCCAGACAATGTATTTGGGCAATATTGCTAATGGCTATCACGATTACAGCCTCAGCAGCTCCATTCAATATTCTTGAGTTTAAGAAAAATCAGTTAAATACAATTGAACAAACGCAAATTTGTACACAACTAAAACTACTTTGTGATCAGACGGAACAATTACGCAGTCTTAAAGCACCCGATCACAAGTTGTGGTTGCTTAAAAATGATCGTATTGCCGTCTTTCAAATATCTCCATCAGGTTTGAAGCTTGGTGGTCAATGGCAACTTCCGCTTGCTGTAGAAGATACAAATGCTGACAATCAAGCCTTTATTTTCCCTAAACTTTTTCCAATGACACCAACGCGTTATGCCGTTGCGGTGATTGCACCCTTTTCAGAGATGTATTCAGGTGGAGGTGCGAGCATTGAGCGCGCTAGTTTTTATGAATTGTTTGAGCAGGGAAAAACACAACGCTTTATAACAGATTATCCCTTTAGTTTTAATCGTATGGTTCGAGCCTGTTTTTCAGAGCAGGACTATGAACAGGCGAAAGATCGATGTCATGATGAAGATGGTTTAAGTCTGGATATTCGCCCACTTAAACCGATGCTGTGGCAGTTCCGCTATCATTACCATCTAGATGTATCTCCTGTGTCTGATTCGGGTGAAAAATCTTATAAAGGCAGTCGTAGTCTAAATATTGATTTAAAACAGGCTCCGCAACAGCCAAATATTCCAGAAAATTGGAATTATGCAGGGCAAGAATAAGCACTTATTTACAGCCAAGTTACAGATGCAAGGAATCTAACTATGATAGAAATAGGGAATTGTTGATTGGAGTTAGATGAATGTCTCGCCTATATGCTGTGATTCGCCGTAAATATTCTATTCTTGGAACTTCACTTGTTCTGTTAAGTAGTTTGGGTGGAACTCAAATCGCGAGTGCTGGCCCCGCTGTCGATCAATTGAGTGATTGTCTGGTCAAATCGACGACTGCTACAGATAAGACTACCGTATTGCAATGGACCTATGCAGCATTATCGGTACATCCAGATTTAAAAGCGTTTAGTAATATTACACCTACACAAAAAGATCAACTTGATCAGAAACTTGCTCAAGTTTTACAGCGAATCATTGTTGAACAATGTTCGGCACAGACCAAAGCGGTGATTCAGACTGAAGGATTACAAGCGGTTGGACAGAGTTTTCAGCAGTTAGGGC
>NZ_CP078523.1:1847025-1847125 GCF_019264745.1 Acinetobacter sp. Colony158
GATTTAACCCGAATCGCGGATAAGCAATTGACTTGAAAAATAAGGGGACTAGAGCCATCAGTTGAGTTACCACACCAAACCTAAAGCTCTAGCCCTGATG
>NZ_CP078523.1:1847908-1849054 GCF_019264745.1 Acinetobacter sp. Colony158
ATATTCAAACTCATTCAGGCTGGGTCTACACTGCATTTATTATTGATGTGTTCTCGCGAGCAATTGTTGGATGGAAAGTATCTACACGGATGAATACAGATATGGTGCTCGATGCATTGGAGCAAGCATTGCACGATCGAGGCATGCCAAAGAATGTAATTCATCATTCCGATAGAGGTGTTCAATATCTTTCTATTCGCTATACCAATCGTTTAGAAGCAGCAAATTTACGAGCATCAGTCGGTACGACAGGTGATTCATACGATAATGCTTTGGCTGAAACGGTGAATGGCTTATACAAAACAGAGGTGATTGAATATTTAAAAGCAGATTGGCAAGGTTTAGCGGATGTACAACTTGCGACATTAAATTGGGTAGATTGGTTCAACAAAAAGCGTGTACACAGTGCACTGGGTTATGTATCGCCTTTTGAGTTTGAAGCAATGTACTATGATAAGATTAATCCGTTAGGTCAGGTGGCCTAACTTAAATAAAAAAGTCTCCGACAAACCCGGTACGGTTCATGATGTTCAATAGTACCGAATTATTCTGCATCATTGATGATTTCTTTCTTAAATTTGAAGCAACTTATTGGAAGTTTCTCAAACAAAGTCGTCGCTCTGTAAGAATTCGACCAGCCCAGCTGAGTCTCTCAGAAATACATTTTATCGCCATTTGGTATAAGTGTTCTCATTTCAACAATTTCAAAGCTTTCTTTTCATGGTTGAAGCAGGATAAAAATCATTTATTTAAACGCTTACCCTGTTACCAAAGGATGATTCACCTGATCAATATGCATCAATTAGCTCTACATGCTTTACATGTCGCTTTGATGAAAGGTGAATACAAACAATATTTATGGATTGATTCAACGACTCTGCCTGTCTGTAAAAATCAGCGTATTCAGCGTCATAAATCATTAGCCAAGATTGCATCTCGCGGTAAAAGTTCAATGGGATGGTTTTATGGCTGTAAGTTACATATCGTGATGAATCAATTCGGTGAGATCGTTAGCTCAGGCTTATCTAATGGGCATGTTGCTGACATAAAAATGGTTGAACAATTGGTTGAAGGCCTAGACGCAAAGCTTTATGCNNNTCGTGGCTATATCAGTCAAAATTTAAAAAGCAGGTTAAAAGATCAAGG
>NZ_CP078523.1:1849080-1849324 GCF_019264745.1 Acinetobacter sp. Colony158
AGAACATGCAGGCTATTCAACTCTGTTCATCAGATAAATATCATTTAAAACAACGCAATAAGATAGAAACGTTATTCAGCTTATTGAAAGGACAATACAATTTAGTGACGAGTAAAGCACGTAGTATTCATGGATTTCTTAGCGGAATTTATGCATCGTTATGTGCATATCAATTAACTCATCGGAATAAGCCAACAATTCAAGTTATGGAATCATTAGCTTAAGCAGGATTCGGGTTAATTTA
>NZ_CP078523.1:1849329-1850026 GCF_019264745.1 Acinetobacter sp. Colony158
ATTTAGATAACCCGAATCGCGGATAAGCAATTGACTTGAAAAATAAGGGGACTAGAGCCATCAGTTGAGTTACCACACCAAACCTAAAGCTCTAGCCCTGATGTTCAATAGTACCGAATTATTCTGCATCATTGATGATTTCTTTCTTAAATTTGAAGCAACTTATTGGAAGTTTCTCAAACAAAGTCGTCGCTCTGTAAGAATTCGACCAGCCCAGCTGAGTCTCTCAGAAATACATTTTATCGCCATTTGGTATAAGTGTTCTCATTTCAACAATTTCAAAGCTTTCTTTTCATGGTTGAAGCAGGATAAAAATCATTTATTTAAACGCTTACCCTGTTACCAAAGGATGATTCACCTGATCAATATGCATCAATTAGCTCTACATGCTTTACATGTCGCTTTGATGAAAGGTGAATACAAACAATATTTATGGATTGATTCAACGACTCTGCCTGTCTGTAAAAATCAGCGTATTCAGCGTCATAAATCATTAGCCAAGATTGCATCTCGCGGTAAAAGTTCAATGGGATGGTTTTATGGCTGTAAGTTACATATCGTGATGAATCAATTCGGTGAGATCGTTAGCTCAGGCTTATCTAATGGGCATGTTGCTGACATAAAAATGGTTGAACAATTGGTTGAAGGCCTAGACGCAAAGCTTTATGCGGATCGTGGCTATATCAGTCAAAATTTA
>NZ_CP078523.1:1850053-1850312 GCF_019264745.1 Acinetobacter sp. Colony158
GATTTGATTACTTACCATAGAAAGAACATGCAGGCTATTCAACTCTGTTTATCAGATAAATATCATTTAAAACAACGCAATAAGATAGAAACGTTATTCAGCTTATTGAAAGGACAATACAATTTAGTGACGAGTAAAGCACGTAGTATTCATGGATTTCTTAGCGGAATTTATGCATCGTTATGTGCATATCAATTAACTCATCGGAATAAGCCAACAATTCAAGTTATGGAATCATTAGCTTAAGCAGGATTCGGGT
>NZ_CP078523.1:1853128-1855255 GCF_019264745.1 Acinetobacter sp. Colony158
TTAAAGAAAACCCGCTCTAAAGCGGGTTTTCTTTTGAAACTAGATTAGCTTAACCAATCAATTTCTTCATCAATTCATTCACTTGAGCAGGGTTGGCTTTACCTTTTGCAGCTTTCATGACTTGACCGACTAGACCGTTAAAGGCTTTTTCCTTACCAGACTTGTATTCCTCAACCATTTTTTCATTGGCTGCAAGCACGTCTTTGATAATCGCTTCAATCGCACCTGTATCGGTTTCTTGCTTCAGGCCTTTCTCGCTAATAATGTCATCCGCAGATTTACCTTCTGCTTCCCACATAAAGCCAAACACTTGCTTCGCAATTTTACCGTTAATGGTGTTATCCACAATACGCGCAATCATACCGCCAAGCTGTTCAGCAGAAACAGGGGAATCCGCTAATTCTAAACCCGCTTTGTTTAAAGCGCCTGAGAATTCACCCATCACCCAGTTTGCCGCAATCTTACCTTGTGCAGCACCGCCAGATGCTGCAACCACAGCTTCATAGAAATCTGCTATTTCGCGTGAAAGCGTGAGAACATGCGCATCATATTCAGTCACAGCAAAATCTGCGATAAAGCGTTCACGACGTGCAGCAGGTAATTCTGGCATGGTGGCCTTAATGGCTTCAATTTGTTCATCTGCAATGATCACAGGCAACAAGTCTGGGTCTGGGAAGTAGCGATAGTCGTTCGCTTCTTCTTTAGAACGCATTGAGCGGGTTTCCATTTTGTTCGGATCAAACAAACGGGTTTCCTGATCAATCGAACCGCCGTATTCCAAAATTTCCATTTGGCGTTCAATTTCAACATTGATCGCTTGCTCAATGAAACGAAATGAGTTGAGGTTTTTTAACTCACAACGAGTACCAAATGCATCACCCGGACGACGCAATGACACATTACAGTCCGCACGGAACGAGCCTTCTGCCATGTTGCCATCCGAAATACCTAACCAACGCACCAAAGTATGAATCGATTTGATATAGGCAACGGCTTCTTCGACCGAACGCATATCGGGTTCAGATACAATTTCGAGTAATGGTGTACCTGCACGGTTTAAATCAATTCCCGACTGACCTTCAAATTGGTCATGTATTGACTTGCCTGCATCTTCTTCAAGATGCGCACGTGTCACGCCAATACGCTTAACTTCACCATCTTCAAGCTGAATGTCGATATGACCCAAACCGACAATTGGATTATCCATCTGGCTAATCTGATAGCCTTTAGGAGAGTCTGGGTAAAAGTAGTTTTTACGTGCAAACACCGATGCTTGATCGATATAAGCATCGATGCCCAAACCAAAACGAATGGCCAAATTTACCACTTCGGCATTTAAGACAGGCAAGACACCCGGCATAGCCAAATCAACCAAACTCGCTTGAGTATTCGGGTCTTGACCAAATTCAGTCGATGAACCTGAGAAAATTTTAGATTGGGTTGCCAACTGCGTGTGAATCTCAATTCCAATTACGACTTCCCAACCGTCAATCAGCTTTAACTTTTGAGCTTCAGCCATTATGCAGTCTCCTCAGCAATTGCCGCACGTTGAGTGTGGAAGTTTGTATCTTGTTGGTATTGATGCACAATTGAGAGCAATTGTGATTCTGACCAATAATTTCCAATCAATTGTAAGCCCACTGGCAAGTTGTTATTGTCTAAACCCACAGGTGCGTTGATCGCGGGTAAACCTGCCAAGTTCACTGCAAGGGTATAAATATCGCCCAAATACATTTCAACAGGGGTTAAATCAGCTCCAATCTTATAGGCAGTCGTTGGTGCAGATGGTGCTGCAATCACATCAACAGTTTCAAATGCTTTTAAGAAGTCTTGTTGGATCAAACGACGTACTTTTTGTGCCTTCACATAATACGCATCGTAATAACCCGCAGAGAGGGCATAAGTTCCAATCAGGATACGACGTTGTACTTCAGCACCAAAACCTTCAGAGCGTGAACGCTTGTATAAATCCATCAAGTCGACTGGATTTTCACAGCGATAACCATAACGCACGCCATCATAACGTGACAGGTTCGAAGATGCTTCAGCAGGGGCAATCAAGTAATAAGTTGGCACATAGCTTTCAGTCATGCTGAGATCAATCTCAACCAAGATCGCCCCCATGTC
>NZ_CP078523.1:1855270-1929714 GCF_019264745.1 Acinetobacter sp. Colony158
TGATTCTTCAACACGTGCTTTAACGTCAGCATCTAAACCTGCCACATTGAAGTATTGTTTTGGAATCCCAATACGCAAGCCTTTCAACGAGGTTGCATTTAGATTCGCAACGTAATCATCGACTTCTTTATCGACCGATGTGGAATCTTTGGCATCATGTCCTGCAATCACATTCATCAAATAGGCACAATCTTCAGCCGAACGTGCCATTGGCCCGCCTTGATCCAGTGAAGATGCATAGGCGATCATACCGAAGCGAGAGACACGACCATAAGTCGGTTTTAAGCCCGTTAAGCCGCAGAATGAAGCAGGTTGACGAATCGACCCGCCTGTATCTGTCCCTGTAGCAAAAGGTGCAAGATCAGCCGCCACTGCTGCTGCTGAACCGCCAGACGAACCACCAGGAACTCGATCCACCGCCCACGGGTTTTTGGTCGCACCGAAATAGGAGCTTTCTGAGGTTGAGCCCATGGCAAACTCATCCATATTCACTTTACCCAAAGTGACCAGACCTGCTGCTTTGGCTTTGGCAACCACAGTAGCATCATAAGGAGAGATAAAGTTATCCAGCATTTTTGAACCCGCAGTGGTTTTAATGCCTTGGGTACAGAAAATATCTTTATGTGCTAACGGAATGCCTGTTAATACGGTGGCATGACCTGCTTTGAATGCGGCATCCGCGGCATCGGCTTCAGCCAGTGCTTGTTCAGGTGTAACAGTCACATAACTTTGAATCTTTGTGTCAAGCTTGGCAATACGATCCAGATAATGTTGAGTCAATTCGCGTGAGGAAAATTTCGTCTGGCTTAAGCCTTCGGAAAGTTCACGAATAGATAAGCGATGTAAATCTGTCATAAGTAAAAATTCTATATCGTCAAATTCTAAAATTTAGGGAGATAAATCACAAAGAATTTATCTGTTTTTAACTATTCAATGACGCGTGGAACCAGATAAAGTCCGTCCTGCGTTTCAGGTGCAACTGCTTGATATTCATCGCGATGATTGCTTTCAGTGACCACATCGGCACGCAAGGGCTGCGGGTTGTCAAACGGACTTTTCAGAGGTTCAACACCCTCAGTATCAATGCTTTTTAGGCTGTCCATCATGTCTAAAATTTTATTTAGACTTTGAGCATAGTCGCTAGATTGCGTATCATTAAGCGACAATCGAGCAAGATTGGCGATTTGAGATACGGTTTGTGCATTTAAATCTGAATGCTGAGCATCCGATGTAGACATAACATCACCTAAGTCAGTATTAAAAATTTGCAAATAATGTGGCTTATAATAAGCGATTGACTTGTTCAAAGCATCACATTTAGTTAAAGTTGCCAACTTGCGTCCATATAAAGTTTAACTGAGAACGACCCGTGATTCTAAAACGACTAATTGGCTTGTTTTCGCCAGATCTAGCCATTGATTTAGGTACAGCAAATACACTGATTTATGCACCAGGCCGAGGTATTATATTAAATGAGCCGACTGTTGTGGCGATTCGTCACAGTGGTTCGCAGAAAATTGTAGCTGCGGTAGGTCTCGATGCTAAACAAATGTTAGGTCGTACACCAGCCAATATTTCCGCGATTCGTCCAATGAAAGACGGTGTGATTGCTGATTTCGAAGTCACCGAAACCATGTTGAACCAATTTATTGGTAAAGTACATGAAAAACGCTTATTTCCACCCGCACCACGTGTGGTGGTGTGTGTGCCATGCAAATCAACTTTAGTTGAACGCCGTGCCATCCGTGAGGCTGTATTTAATGCAGGTGCGCGTGATGTGCGTTTAATTGAAGAGCCGATGGCCGCTGCGATTGGTGCAGGTATGCCAGTTGAACAAGCGTGTGGTTCGATGGTGGTTGATGTGGGTGGCGGTACCACCGAGATTGCGATTATCTCACTACAAGGCTGTGTATATGCCGATTCACTACGTATTGGTGGTGATGTGTTCGATGAACAGATTATTCATTATGTGCGTAAGGCGCATGGCTGTGTGATTGGTGAAACGACGGCTGAAATTATCAAAAAAGAAGTGGGCATGGCTGTTTCAGATGGTCAGACCTTGGAAATAGAAGTTCGTGGTCGTAATTTGGCAGAAGGTGTACCTCGCTCAATTACCGTGACTTCTGATGAAGTCATGCAAGCGATTTCTGATCCACTTCAAAGCATTGTCAGTGCGGTGAAATCAGCACTTGAACAAACGCCACCTGAACTCTCTTCTGATATCGCAGAGCGCGGAATTGTCTTAACAGGCGGCGGTGCTTTATTGCGTAATCTGGATAAGTTACTTGCTCAGGAAACAGGCTTACCTGTGGTCGTTGCAGAAGATCCTCTGACTTGTGTGACACGTGGTGGCGGTAAAGTACTGGAGTTCTTTGATAACCCAAATCATGACATGCTCTTTGTTGGTTAATACTTTTTAAGGACGAGGCGGTGCAACCGAATCTTTTTTCAAGACAACCGCCATCTTTTCGCTCGTTTGTCATCGCGGTTATTACATGTCTGGTGTTGCTGTTTATTAACTGGCGTATGCCTCATGTTATCAAGCCTGCGAGGGATGTGACCTATGCTGCATATAACCCGATTTATGCACTAGCCAGCTATCCTGTACTGTCGCGAGAATGGCTCAACCAACAAACCAAGTCTGAAACCCAGTTACGTCGTGAAAATACAGCGATGCAGGCTGAGTTGCTTCAGGCACAGGTGCGCCTACAAAAATTATCTGAACTCTCTGCGGAAAATACCCGTTTGCGAGGGTTATTGGATACGCCTTTAATTATTGATGGGCGTATGGAAATTGCAGAAGTGATCGGGACAGATGCAGATCCATTGCGTCATATCATTATTATCAACCGCGGCGAGACCAATCAGATTAAAGTCGGTCAAACAGTTTTGGATGATAAGGGGATTATGGGGCAGGTCATTAATGTCTATCCACATAGTTCACGTATCATGCTGCTTTCAGATAAAGAACATTCACTTTCTGTGCGTCTGGAACGGACTGGGATGCGCGCCATCGTGTCTGGAACTGGCGATCTTGGACGTTTAAAAATGGAATATGTTCCCACAAGTGCCAATGTACAGATTGGGGATAAAGTCTATAGTTCGGGATTGGGCGAACATTTCCCCGCAGGTTATCTGGTGGGAACAGTCTCGTTGGTCCGTCGACATAATTCGGGTGAGTTCTCTGAAATTGATGTGACTCCTGCGGCGCAGTTGGCCAGTGGACATCATGTTGTGGTGTTATTTTCTGAATCCCTAGCGATGGAGCAACCGTATGCCAATCGCTAAGTTAAAATATGAAAAGCGTAAAGATCCTCTGATCATTATTATTATTTCAATAGTCATCAGTTCGATTTTAATGATTTATCCATTGTCCTATGATGTTTCGGGCTGGCGACCATTGGTGATGTTGATGGTCATGCTGTTCTGGGTGCTGTGTCAGCCAACGTGGTGTGGCGTCTGGTTCGCCTTTGCCACTGGATTATTTACCGATTTATTAATCGATTCGCCATTAGGACTCAATGCGCTGAGTTTTGTTCTGATCACGTTTATTGTGCGTTATTTCACTCGTGAAAGACGGATTTTAACGTTTATGAACTTATGGACGATTGTGATTTTAGCCTTGATTGCGCATTTGGTTTTTATGTGGATGGCGCAAATCATGGGAGGCTTCCATTTTTCCATTGCTCGCCATTGGCAACCGTTGATGACCAGTATTTTATGTTGGCCGATCATTTATTATTGTTTACATAAATGGCGCATTTAATTTTGGCGTCAAGCTCGGCCAGACGACAAGAGCTGCTTAGACAACTTGGTTTGAACTTTGATATTGTTCGTCCAGATATTGATGAATCTATACAGGACAATGAATCCGTTTCGAGTTATGTTGAACGTCTGGCACGAGAAAAAGCTCAAGTCATTTTTAGCCAGTGTCCAGATGCAGTGATATTAGCAGCGGATACAAGTTTGGGACTTGATGGTAAGATCATTGGAAAGCCAGAATCTAAAGCGCATGCTTTTGAAATCTGGACCGCATTGTCCGGTCGTCAGCACGATGTTTTTTCTGGAATTTGTGTAGCCACTGCAAGTGATTTTTTGAGTCAAGTTGTACAGACTCGAGTTGAATTTCAGCATTTAACTCAAGCAGATATGGAAAATTATTGGGCAACAGGGGAACCTGTGGGTAAAGCAGGCGCATATGCCATACAGGGAGCAGCTGCCCAATTTATTCCTCGAATTGAAGGCAGTTATAGCAATGTAGTGGGCTTGCCTTTATTCGAGACAATACAGTTATTAAAAAGAGTTAAGTTTATAGGGGAAAACGGCGGCTTTAATTAATCGATTAGATTGGACGCTTGATCTTCTTTAACTCTGGAACAAGAATTTTTATAACATTTTGAGTTTGAGTATGTCAGAAGAACTACTGATTAATGTCACGCCTATGGAGTGTCGGGTGGCATTAATCCAAAACGGAACAGTCAACGAATTATTTGTTGAGCGGACAGTCAAACGTGGCTTGGTCGGCAATATCTATACAGGAAAAGTGGTTCGTGTATTGCCGGGTATGCAGGCGGCTTTTGTCGATATTGGATTATCCCGAACTGCATTTCTACATATCAATGACATGGTTTGGCCACGTTCGCAGCCAATGCCAAATGTTTTTGAGCTTTTACATCCGGGGCAAATTCTCACTGTGCAAGTGATGAAAGATATGCTTGGTACTAAAGGCGCGCGTTTAAGTACTGATCTCTCCATTCCTTCACGCTATCTGGTTCTGATGCCTTATGGTAATCATATTGGGGTGTCACAGCGGATTGAATCGGAAGAAGAACGAGATCGTCTGCGTAGCATGATTGAGCGTATTCAAAAAGAACACAATTTGCCGGGGAGTGTGATTGTTCGAACGGCGGCTGATGGGATTGATGAAGCATCGATTGCGCAGGATATGTGTTATTTGGCGAAGCTATGGGAGTTTATTCAACGTAAGCAAAAAGGTGGTGTCGTTCCAAATCTAATTTTTGAAGAATTACCTTTACCACAGCGGGTAATCCGAGACTTAGCCAATGAAGAAACCTCAAAGGTATATGTAGATTCACGTGAAATTCATGCAAAACTGGTGGAATTTATCGATGAATTTGTCCCCAATATCAAAGATCGATTGATTCATTATCCCGGCGAGCGTCCATTATTCGATTTATATAATGTCGAAGAAGATATTCAAAAGGCTTTACAGACTCGGGTTGCCTTAAAGTCTGGCGGTTATTTGATGATCGATCAAACCGAAGCGATGACCACCATTGATGTTAATACCGGCTCTTATGTAGGCGGTCGTAGTCTCGAAGACACGGTTTTTAAAACCAATATGGAAGCGACACAGGTCATTGCACGTCAGTTACGACTTCGTAATCTGGGCGGTATTATTATCATTGATTTCATCGATATGCAAGAGGCCTTGCATCGTGAAGAAGTGATGCGTCAGCTCGAAAAAATGCTGGAACGTGACCATGCCAAAACCAAAATTACACAAGTGTCTGAGCTTGGTTTGGTAGAAATGACGCGCAAGCGTACGCGCGAATCTTTGGAGCATTTGCTGTGTGAGTCCTGCCCGACTTGTCAGGGGCGGGGTTATGTGAAGACAGCAGAAACAGTGTGTTACGAGATATTTCGAGAAATTTTAAGATATACCCGAGCATTTGAATCCAAGAGTGGCTTTACTGTCGTTGCGCATCCTGCGGTGATCGATCGCTTATTGACTGCGGAAGCTACTGCTGTCGCGGATTTGGAGCATTTTGTGAATCGTGTCATAAAATTTCAGGTCGAAAATTTATACACGCAAGAGCAATATGACATCATTTTAAGCTGAAATTGTAACAGGATTTCGCTTAATCCTTGTTACAACTGAAATTTTACTTTCGCCTGCGAATTTTAAATACTAGACATATCCAGTAGCCAAAGACAAATTCTCCCTTTTTAGACGTCTTAGCAAGTCGAGGTTCTCTAGCATGAATGTAAGTGAAAGATTACTTGGTCAAGGTTTAAAACATGTCATGGACAGCAGCAATGTTGTGAATACATGTTATATGGTGGACGATCAAGGTAAAGAAGTACAAATTACCACCGCGATGATCCGCTCAGTGTGTCATCAATTACTCAAACAATGTCGTACCATTAAAAAATAAGGGGCATATCAAGCCCCTTATTTTATTCTTGTGATGGCTTAACTGACTGCACTGACTTGAGTTTGACGTTGTTGCATACTTTCTTTTTCTGCAATTAGTTGTTCAAAACGAAGAATTTCATCTTCCAGATGTGTCAATAAATTTTGCATACGTGGCAACGCATTACGGCAAGCGGTTAAACCCACTTCAAGTTTATCCAGATAACTGGTCATGGTGATGTTTAGCGCTTGTCCATCAAGGACAATAGAAGCAGGGTAAAGTGCATCTAGTTTAGCGCCATTCCAGTAAAGTGGCTCACGTGGGCCAGGAACATTGGAAATGACCAGATTAAATGCCTGATGTTTTGGCATCATGCCAGATAAGATATTCAGTCCAGCAGGACCATAGACCACAGCACTATAGTTTAAAATCTGATCACTGGTCATGCGTTTAAAGCGCTGTTTGGCATTTTGTACGCTACGACGAATCGTTTGTAAGCGTTCTAAAGGATCATCTTTATGGGTCGCCAGATTTGCCAGAATCATGGTAATTCGATTACTGACGTCAGAGTCATCACTGCGTAACGAAGCTGGCACCATCGCAATTAATGGTTTATTTGGCAAGCTTTGATGGCTAATTAGATACTCGCGTAATGCACCAGAACACACCGCCAAAACGATATCATTGATGGTGACATCGAGTGCTTTGGCAATATGACGAAAGCGATCTAGTTCAAATGACTGTGCCGCAAAACGGCGTGAAGAACTGACACGTTGATTCAATATTGAACTCGGTGCCTGAAAGCTTGAAACATAATCAGGATTACGCCCAAAGTCTTTTAACAGTGTTTGAGAAAGTTCCTGCATCACGCGTGGTGTAGCTTGCAGTTGATCTTTCAAGCCCATTAACACTTTTTTGATTCGTCCCGGCTTGGACTCTTTTAAACGTTTTGCGCGTTTGCCTTCGACACACCAAGGGGGAACGATACTTTTTTCTGTTGGATCATCTGATAGTGATTTTTCAATCAAATGCATCCCTGCAACGCCATCCACCATGGCATGATGAATTTTGAAGTACATGGCAAAACGGTTGCCTTCAATCCCTTCGATAATATTGCATGTCCAGAGTGGTTTTGCCCGATCAATGAGGGTGCTATGTTCCTGAGAAATATAAATCAGTAACTCGCGAATACGTCCCGGGTGGGGTAAGGAGACATGTCGAAAGTGATGGTCCAGATCGAACTCTTCATCTTCATCCCAAAAGAGGCCGCTCAGTCGATTGTTAAATGGCGGGACAGGAATGGTTTTAGATTTGCGAATATCGTTGACCAGATCTTGCATAAATGTATCTGGGGCATTTTCTGGAATTTCAAATAAAAACAGACCGCCTACATGCATAGGCTGTTGTCTTTTTTCTAAGGATAAGAATATAAAGTCAATTGGGTGTAATGGGCGCATAGCTTGGATTGCCTCACTGCAATTATATCAATAACCCTTGATGAGCTACGTTTTTAGAATTATAGAACACGTGTCTATTAGAAGTGTATGACTAGTATATAAGCAAAAATGTACATAAAGCCAATAAAATGTGATGAATGTTGAGATAACACAGAAGCATTGATTTTACTCAATACTTGTTGTTTATAAATAGACTTATTCGTCCATTTGAAAATGAAGTCTCTATGGGGCATTGATTCATCGCTGTTAAGGTTTTCTTTCATTATCTCCTTTAAAAAAGAGATAAACATGACCTTTGAAAGCCATTGTTTGATTGAATCATTTGATCAATAAAAAAGGTAGCCATTTTCATAAGCTACCTTTTCAAAACTAAGCCATTAATGACTTAAGTGTAAGCCACATTCACGATGTTCTTCACCCTTGGTCGGGTCAAAATAATCTTCATTATCAGGAAGATTATGTTTTTGCATATATTCCCACAGGTCTTTCGATGTCCATTTGAGTAATGGTGCAACCTTAATCAGTCCATCTGGATTGATACTGACTGCGTCCATTTCCGCACGAACTGCGGTATCGGTGGCACGTAAAGCCGTAAACCAGACTTTCGGTGCAGTTTCGCGTAAAGCACGTTCAAATGGTTCTAGTTTGACTTCTGCGGTGAAAGCTTCATGCTTTGGATCATCTAGTGCAGGTACTGGGCCTTCCAAAGCTTCACGATGGGCGCGAGAGCGTTTCGGTAGATAGGTGAGTAGATTGAGATTGAGTAATTGCGTAATTTCATCCACATATTTATAGGTGGTTTCGGTGTTGTAGCCATTATCCATCCACACGACTTGGATGTCTGGTTTAACACGGGTCAGCATATGCAAAATCACGGCTTCAAACGGACGGAAATTCGTCGTCACAATGGCTTTTTCATTCAGGCTCAGCGCCCATTCAATCAACTTTTCAGCATCATTGCCTAATTCTGCATTGATACGTTCTAAATCTAAACTCATTCCAGTGTGCCTTATTAGATATCAACTGATTTTGCAGATTATTATAATCTAATTTGAAGCGTCAACCTGAATAATCGCTCAATTTGAGTTTAAAAGATTGTGTGTGCAGAAAAGTCTACATGTTAAACTAATGCCATTTTTAAAATCCGCTGGAGTGAGCATGGAAATCGTTTGTTTAGACTTGGAAGGTGTTTTGGTTCCTGAAATCTGGATTAATTTTGCAAAAAAAACAGGCATCAAAGAGCTTGAAGCCACTACGCGTGATATTCCAGACTACGATGTGCTCATGACACAGCGCTTAAATATTTTAAAACAACATGGTTTAGGTTTAAACGACATTCAGGCGGTGATTGCGGATATGGGGCCATTGCCTGGGGCGAAAGAGTTTGTGGAATGGGTACGTACTCATTTTCAATTGATCATTCTTTCCGATACCTTCTATGAATTTGCACATCCTTTGATGCAACAACTAGGTTGGCCTACGATTTTCTGTCATAAATTGGAAACAGATGATAAAGGTATGATCACGGCTTATAAACTGCGCCAACCAGATCAAAAACGTGAAGCTGTGAAAGCTTTGCATGGTCTGAATTTTCGTGTAATTGCAGCAGGTGATTCGTATAACGATACCACCATGTTAGGCGAAGCGGATCATGGTTTCTTGTTTGATGCGCCAGATAATGTGATTGCTGAATTTCCTCAATTCCCTGCGATTCATGGATATGATGCGTTAAAAGAAGCGATTCGTTCAGTTTCACAACGTGATATTCCTGCTTAATCGCTAAGTTATTTAAACAAAAGGCGCTTTAAGCGCCTTTTGTTTTTCAAGCAAGAATCATCAAAAAGAGTTACACGGTTTACTGGGTAAAATGGATCAAGCATTAAAATAAGGTTTCTTGGTTTTAACTTTTTTGAAGAAACGGCGCGGATTTAATTTTTGTAATAATGATGCTGGCACGGGACAGGCTTCATACAACATCAAGGCTGCCAATATTTCACTACACAATGGCGCAAATAAAAACCCTTTAGAACCTAAACCTGCAAAGGTAAAGATACGCGAGTTTTCCTGAACTTGTCCGAGTAATGGGAAATAATCAGCCGTTTGCGCTCGGATAGAGGCGCGTCCTTGCCAAACGGCAGGATCTGGCAAGTGTTGTGCATAAGTTGGATAGACGCTGCGGATTAAATGAAAGTTATGCACATGGTCTTCTAGGAGAACATCTTCATCCTCCCGATTTGGGTAAAACGATGCACCTAAAATCAAATGTTGAGCATCCAGTTGCATACAATAACCGCCATAGCTATACGCTTGGTCTTGAGCTAAAGGGTGTTCGCTATTGTTTAGCCAACTGACCTGACCACGAATCGGCTTTAGGTCAGGGTACTGTTCAAATAAGTCTGAACTGGCTTTAGCGCAACACACGACGACTTGATCTGACTCCGCTAAAACATGTTGATCTTGTATGAGTTGAACTATCGACCCGATTTCGATCAATTGTGTGACTTTGCCAATTTTCAGGTCAATATTGCGGTGTTTCAGGATTTGATCACGAAGCTGATGCGGAGAAACCGCGCCAGCCTGCGTCAGCTTTAAACTGGACAAGGTCGTGGCAATTTGACTCTGTTCAGGCGTTTGCGTTTGTAATAATCCAACTGGATATTGTTCTGCAAGATCGAGTAAGTCTTGTGGATTTTTTTGTGCCATTTGGTTGACTTGAATGGCACGAAAAGCTTCAAATTTTGGATAAAAATTTAAAGCATATTGCCATGTCAGGGTCATTAAATGCTCATGCGCTTGTTCAATCGGACAGAGTTTTGGATTAAGCAAGGCCAACGGATTGCCTGATCCACCTGAGAGGGGTTGCTTCTGCTCATAGATGGTGATGTGGTGTCCACGTTGAGCCAATGCCCATGCCACATTTAAACCTGCGATTCCCGCCCCAATAACCGCAATATTTTGAGGTTTAAAGACTTGTGTAGGCTGATCTATAGCAGATGATTCAGTTTTTTCTTCAGTCTGTTGCCAGATTGCTTTGAGCATTTCACGTTTATGACCAAACCCTTTGGGTCTGGAAATGGCAATGCCATGTTTTTTAAGGCCGCGCTTGAGTACACCTGCCACACTAAACGATGCAAAAGTTGTCCCAATATCAGAAAGCCTGACGATGTGATTGAGCACCTGTTCTTCCCAAAGCTCTGGATTACATGAGGGTGCAAAGCCATCCAGAAACCATGCATCAACCGCTTTGGTTTTTTCAATCATAGGGAAAACATCATGTGCATCACCTAGCCATAGATCCAGACTAAATCGTTCTTCAGGAAAACTTAAACGATGACAGCCTGCGATTGGAAGTGGATACTGTGCAATAAGTTGGTCGGCAAGAGGTTTGAGTTCAGGCCAAGCATTCAATGCACGAATCAAATCGGTTTTGCTTAAAGGATATTTTTCAACGCTGATGGCGTGTAAATGGCTCTGATTAGCTGGACGTACCTGTTGCCAGAGTTGCCACAATGTTAAAATATTTAAGCCTGTACCAAACCCTGTTTCACCGACACAGAAATACTGAAAGGGCTGTAATTGAGCTAATCGTGAACTGAGATCGTTGCCATTTAAAAAGACATGTCGGGTTTCAAGTAAGCCATTGGCTTTAGAGAAATAAACATCGCCAAACTGTCTGGAAATGGGAATATCAATGCCATCGACAGATTCCCAATCCAGTTCAGCCGTTTCAATACCAGAGCTTGTCACTGAAAAACCTTTAAAATCGTTTTAAAGGATGAATTTTACCACTGACGACGACGTTTGGTGTGAATATAACTGGCAATCAGAAAGCCCAGAAATACACCTACGCCCATGACTGCACCGCCGTACAAAAACATTTGCGCACTGCGTTCACTTTGTAAGACTTGAACTTGAACCAACAAATTATCATTTTTGAGTTGTAACTCTTGATTCTGAGTTAAAGCATCCAGATTGGCTTGTTCCAGTTGTTTGAGTCGTCCTGCCTGATCTTTAACCAATGCCTTGATTTTATTGTCCTGATCAGCTTTGGCTTTTGCAATTTGTTCGGCTGTTAACGGTTTGGTTTCTGCATTTGGGTCAGCCACAACAGCGCTATTGGCAGGCGCTGGTTTTGCAGTTGYRGTTGTCGTGGCGCTTGCTGCCACTGATGTTGGAGCTGCTGCGTTGGGTACAGCTTCAACAGCCCATGCCGTCGAACATAATAGTGATAAACCAATAAGCACTTTGGAAATGGTTGACATAATTTTACTCTTTCGGAAATGCTTTATTGAATGGTTTAACTTCAATGTTTGCATAGATCCCTTCAAGCAGGAAAGGCTCATCTTTGAGCCATGTATCCAGTGCTTCGCGGCTGTCAAAGTCTACAATAATGGTACTGCCATAAAAACCCGCTTGTGGATTGGTCGGATCTTTAGGCATTGCACCTGCCACAATCAGACGACCTTCATCATCCAGTTTTTGTAATCGTTCAAGATGTTGAGGGCGAACAGCTAAACGTTTTTCTACAGTTCCGTCATTGTCGGTACAGGTGACTACAAATAATGGCATAGGTCAATCTCAGAGTTTGATTTTAAAGCAATTTAAGCATCAGGTGATTTAAAGTATTTACGCAATACAACAAACTGAATAATGATAAAGGAAAACATGACGATCATGTCACCAAAAGCTGTAAATTCACCCCAATATTTGCCATGCATAAAAATAAAGGCAAAAAAGCAATGTAACAGCGACATCACCACAAACATGGCCGCCCAGGCAAAGTTTAAGTTTTTCCAGCCTTGTTCACTCAGTTCAAAAATCGGGCCAAATAAACGTTGGATCAGTGGTTTCTTATCTTTACTGAACATCGGTGAAAGTAAAAATGCCCCTGCAAAAATCAGATTTAAAATCACTGCTTTTAAACGGATATAGAAATCATCACTGAGCATCAAGGTAATACCGCCAAAAATGACGGTCATAAACAGCACAATCCATTGCTGTTTTTCCAGACGGAACTTTTGGGTAATGAACAAACCACCATAAATAACCAACATGGAAATAATCAGACCCGTTGTCGCGACGAGAATATTATTGTTATCGACACCACCTGCTGATCCAATCAATTGTAATAAGGGATGATGCGTATCTTTGGGATCAACGGTTTTGTATAAATAAAAGAAAATAATGAGGGGCACAAAGTCTAAAAGTGCTTTCATGTTAGAGTATCTAAACTGGATCAACGAAGTGGCATAGTATAAAGATGCAAGGCATAGATTTACATACACATAGCAATATTTCTGATGGAACTTTGTCACCAGATGCATTGGTCAAATCGGCAGTTGAATGTGGTATTCATACACTGGCCTTGACTGATCACGATACGATGGATGGTGTAGAGTTTGTTAGAAAAACTGCTCAACAGTATGATATTCATATCATTTCTGGTGTTGAAATCTCCAGTCAATGGTCACGCCCAGCCACGAAAAAGAGCTATGGGGTGCATATTGTCGCCTTAGATATGCAACAGCCAGAACCTTTACAAGATGCACTTACGATACAAAAAAAGATTCGTGCAGAACGTGCCAAACAAATTTGCCATTTACTTAAAAGTTGTATCGGACAGGATATTTATGAAGATGTGCTGACTTTGGTCGATGGAGAAGCAGATCGAATCACGCGAACGCATATTGCCAAAACCCTCGTGAACAAGGGTATTGTTTCACGTCCGCAGCAGGCTTTTGATCGGTTTTTAAAAGAAGGTAAACGCGCTTTTGTAAAATTTGATGGTTTGAGTCTGCAAGAGACCATTCAGATCATTCATCAGAGTGAAGGTTATGCAATATTGGCGCATCCGACGCGCTATGATTTATCGGCGACCAATGTCCGTTATTTGATTGAACTGTTTGCACAACTCAAAGGCGATGCGGTGGAATTACCACCGAGTGGTGAGCCCTTATCTACTCGTCAAATGGTCGATCGAATGATCGAACTGTTGGAATTAAAAGTTTCAATTGGCAGTGATTTTCATGGCGATAATATGCCGTGGATCAAACTTGGGCATACACCTGTGCCTAAAGCGGATCAACAGGGGATTTGGAATGTGTTTAGATAAAAGTTTAATTGGTTTTATCGTCATACCACGGATATTGATATTGAAAGTAATGGCTTAAGTATTCTAAGAAGAATTGGATTTTGGGTGGAACAAGTTTTCGATTTGGCCATACAGCATAAATCGAAGTAGATTCGACGGGATAATTGTGAAGGATCTGAACAAGTCTACCTGAGGCTAAATCATCAGCGATATGCCAGATCGAATGATTGGATATGCCTAATCCAGATAAGGATGCCTGTCTGATTGCTCCACCAGAGTTCGTTGTAAAATATCCATTGACACGGATAGTTTGATATTCAGCATTTTCATCAAGCAACTGCCAATGATCCGTTAAACCATTTTCATGCTGTTGTAACAGACATCGGTGCAATGTCAATTCAGATGGGGTCTGAGGACAACCATATTTTTGCAGATAATCTGGAGATGCACACAATAAGCGTTTATTTAAAGTTAATGGTTTTGCAATTAAGCTCGAATCTCTCAACTGACCAATTCTAATCGCCAAATCCATACCATATTTGATGAGATCAATATTTTGGTCATTTAAATCCAGATAAATTTTTAGCTCAGGATGCAAAAGAGAAAACTCAGCAATAATAGCCGTTAAAATTTTCGTTCCAAAGGTTGAAGATGTTGTAATTCTGAGTGTTCCATTGAGAGTATGGTCTTTGACTTTTAACGACTGTTGTACATTTAAAAAATCAGAAATCCAAGGGCGACCGTGCTCAATGAGTATTTTTCCTTCTTCCGTCAGGTTTAATTTTCTTGTGCTTCGGTGAAATAAACGTAACTGTAGATTGTTTTCTAATCGCTGAATCCTTTGGCTGGCAACAGATACCGAAATATTGGCTTCTTGTGCAGCTTTACTGATGGAGCCAAGATCTGCAACCCGAATAAAAAATTGAAAATCTTCTGTATTCATGATCAATAAAATCAGAAAAGTATTTTCTCATTATCGTGGTTTTTTTGAAAATGTCATTGCGCTATTGTGAATTTAACAAGATAAAACACGAGGCTGGAGTGAGTAATGAATTATCATTTTTTAGGAAACTCAGGTTTAAAAGTCTCTGAGTTTGGTTTTGGTGCAGGGACTTTAGGCGGCAAAGGTCAACTTTTTTCTGCTTGGGGACAACCGAGTCAAACCGAAGCTAATCGTATGATCCAAATGTGTCTGGATGCTGGAATTAATTTTTTTGATACTGCTGATGTCTATTCCGATGGCGAGTCTGAGACAATGTTGGGCAAGGCTTTAGCCTTAGATAGAAAAGACACGATTATTTCTACCAAAATCGGTATTCGAAGCTCAGATGCGTTAAATGCGGCAGGTTTTAGCCGCAACTATTTGCAATATGCCGTAGAGCAGTCTTTAAAGCGCTTGGGTACAGATTATATTGATGTGTTGCAACTCCATCAGTTTGATAGCTTTACTTCATTGCATCAACTGATGAAAACACTGGATGAATTGGTTCGAAGTGGAAAAGTACGTTATATCGGCGTTTCAAATTTTTCAGGTTGGCAATTAATGAAGGCACAAGCGATTGCCGATCATTATGGTTATGAAAAGTTTGTGGTCAATCAGGTTTACTACTCATTGATCGGTCGGGATTATGAATGGGAGTTAATGCCTTTAAATGATGATCAACAAATTGCTGCTGTGGTCTGGAGTCCATTAGGCTGGGGGCGTTTGACAGGGAAATTTGATCGACAACATCCGATCCCTGCTGAAAGTCGCTTGCATGATACTGCCCAATTTGCTCCTCCTGTCAACGAAGATCATTTATACCAAGTGATTGATGCTTTGAAAGAAATTTCGGAACAAACAGGCTATACCATTCCTCAAATTTCTTTGCAGTGGTTATTACAAAGACCCACTGTGGCGAGTGTGCTGATTGGCGCTCGAAATGAAACACAACTTCAAGATAATCTAAAGGCCAAAGATATTTATTTATCCCATGAACATGTTGAAAAATTGAATCAAGCAAGTGCGATTTATCCAGCTTATCCTTATTATCCGTACTGGAATGGACAATTTACAGAGCGCTTTAAACCAATTGTTGACTCTCAATTTATTCGTCACTGATCTGAAGCATTTTCTATAAGATCTATGCGCGAGATTATAAGAAGAGGCTAGAGGTTATAACAAATTATGATCTTGTGCTTGAATAGGCGGTGGGGTTGGTCTGCCTAAAGTTCCTAATAACTCAATTTCGATGAGCCGCACCATCGAGTCGAGTGGAAGGTCATTACTTTGTGTGCCAAAGGGTTCTTCAATTTCAGAACTTAAAGCATCCAGCCCTAAAAAAGTATAGGTTAAAATCCCGACCAGTAATGGCGTCCCTAAACCCAGAATAGGCCCCACGCTAAAAGGCAACATAAAACAGAAAAAGAATACGGTACGATTCAGCAAAACCGAGTAAGCAAAAGGAATAGGAGTGTTGGCAATACGGTCGCAACCGGTCTGTACTAGACTGAGTTCGGTGACATAGCGATTTAACTGCGTGTAAATAATGTCACTGATCTCACCTTCTTTGAGCGATTGCATTAACTCCCATTGAATCAGGCTTAAAGTGTATTGTGGCGCATTATGTTGTTGATAGAGCTGCGTCAGGGCTTGTTGACTCATTCCTGTGGTTTCTGTCAGCTCAGTCGGATGGGCGGTTTGATGACGCAGGCGATCGCGAAGTGTATTGGCAAAAACAATCACATGTTGTATGACTTTTTCACGACGACCTTGTGGCAAAATACGACAGTCCCGATCAAAATGACGCGCATTGGCGATCAAAGCTCCCCAGAGTTTACGGCCTTCCCACCAGCGATCATAACAGGCACTATTTTTAAAGCCTAAAAAAATGGAAAGTACGACGCCAATGAGGGTAAAACCGACAAGGGGAAGTTCTGGGAAATGATAAATCTGAGTATATTCAAGCCCACCGACAATCGCAGAGAGCAGCATCACCACGCCGAGAGCAGGTAAAATTTTGGGTAAAATCGTTCCGCGCCAAGAAAACAGTAACTTTATGAGATCGGTTTGGTCGCGTACAATCATGATTCAACGGGCAAGGATTTTTTTATGATCTTTACCAGTTGGTCAGACTTTGTCAATACAATTGCCACATGATTTTATAAATTGAGCAGTCGCTGTTCAGCAAATGAAAAAGTTGCCTGTTTAGCCACAATAATATGATCAATCAACTTGATCTCGACACATTCACAAGCCTGTTTTAACTGTTGGGTCATTTCAATATCTTCGACCGAAGGCTGTACTTCACCAAAGGGATGGTTATGTGCAATCACGATAAAACTAGCATGTTGTTGAATGGCATAACGCAAGGTTTGTTTGATTGAAACACTGCAAAAATTGGTAGAGCCAAAAAACAGTTTCTTGAAATGTAACTTGCGTAACTGACTGTCCAGACACAGGACAGCAAATACTTCCTGCGTTTCACCTTGTAACTCATAACGTAAATAATCGAGTACCAGTTGAGATGAATCCAGATTTAAATGATCTTGATGAAAATGATTATTCAAATAACGCCTGCCTAACTCCTTGACTGCCATTAATTGTGAATATTTGGTCGCGCCCATTCCATGAAACTGACACAGCTCTTCCTGTGAAGCGTCAAATACAGGATTAAGTCCCCCAAAATGCTGAATCAGGAGTCTAGCCAGTTCAACCGCAGAGTGCTGTCTGGAGCCTGAACGTAAGAAAATCGCCAGTAATTCTGCATCTGATAAACTGCTTGCGCCTTGTTCTAGCAGGCGTTCACGTGGGCGTTCTTGTTGTGGCCACGCTTTGATCGATTGTTTAATAGAATGATTCATTATAAATATCACTTATTGCCATTATTTTAATTCTGATTTCATAGCCAATCACTTGGGTATGCGCGTATTTAATGCTATTGTGAGCGCCACTGCAACATAAAGGTAAGCTGTTTGTGAGCTTTGATTTAAGTGTTATTCCTCATAAAAACATCATCCTAGCGGTTACTGGCGGCATAGCAGCCTACAAAAGTGCGATTATCGTTCGTCGGCTAAAAGATTATGGATTTAATGTGCGTGTGGTGATGACCCACGGCGCACAAGCATTTATTACCCCCTTAACTTTTCAGGCACTTTCAGGTAATCCTGTACATACCGAATTACTAGATCCTGAAGCAGAAGCGGGCATGGGGCATATCGAGTTGGCGCGTTGGGCAGACTTGGTTTTGGTTGCGCCAGCAAGCTGCGATACTTTGGCAAAATTTGCGCACGGTTTAGCAGACGATTTACTCAGCACCTTGTATTTGGCGACTAAAGCGCCTATTTGGGTCGCGCCTGCCATGAATCAGCAAATGTGGGCAGCAAAAGCCACACAGCGTAATTTACAAACATTGGTGGAAGATGGCATTCATGTGATTATGCCTGATGCAGGTTCGCAGGCCTGTGGAGATGTTGGTCTAGGGCGTATGCCTGAACCTGAGCAATTGGCTTATCAGGTGCGCGAATATTTTCATAAAGCCCAACGTGCCATAGCAGAAAAATTTGGATTATTGGCGGGTAAGCATGTGGTGGTGACCGCAGGGCCTACACGCGAAGCGATTGATCCTGTGCGTTATATATCCAATCATAGTACGGGGAAAATGGGCTTTTCGCTTGCGGCGGCTTGCTATGCAGCAGGCGCTAAAGTGACCTTAATTGCAGGTCCTGTAACACTGGATACACCAAATGGTGTGCAACGTGTCAATGTTGCTTCAGCTGTGCAAATGCTGGATGCGAGTATGCAAACGCTAGATGAAGGCTGTGATATTTTTATCGCAACGGCAGCAGTGGCAGATTACCGCGTTGCTCAAGTGGCAGATCAAAAAATTAAAAAAGCAGGCGATGAGTTAGCAGTTTCTCTGATTAAAAATCCAGATATTGTTGCCACGATTGCACAGCAAGAACAGCGCCCATTTATGGTGGGTTTTGCCGCAGAAACACAAAATGTTGAAGAATATGCAGCAGGCAAACTGGTGGCGAAAAAACTGGATATGATCGCTTGTAACGATGTCTCACGTAAAGATATTGGTTTTGCTTCAGATGAAAATGCCATGACGGTGTTTTTTGCACAAAGTTATCATATGAAGAAACGTGAGCTGGAAAAAGCTTCTAAACAGGAAATTTCGCAGCAATTGGTCGAAGCTATTGCAGATGCTTTAAAACGCAAAATTTAAACCGCCTGTGTTTATACAGCTAAATTTGAGACAAAGCTCCAACAAAAGGCGCTTTTTCTTTTTTTGAAACTTGGTTATGTTTGAGCAGTCAAATGATTGACTAAACAGGGAATGCACCGATGAAGACAGTATGGTTCAGTGCATTGTTTCTAAGTTGTTTTGGATTGAGCCACCTTGCGACGGCAGCCACTTTACATGACAACATGGTAACAATTGCAACTGCTTATGCAGATTTTAATAAATCGACTAATGCCAACGATGCCAGTTCTGCACTGACAAAAATGCGAATGGCTGCGCTTGATTCTAAAGCATCGAAACCCAATAAATTAAAAAATCAGCCAGATCATAGCGCTGATGTTAAAGCCTATCGGGCTGGACTTGATCAATTGGTCGCTGAAATTGATAAGACGTCTGGATTGGTCAAAGCCAATCAATTGGCTCAGGCGAAAGTAGAAGGCAAAAACCTGCTTAATATTCGCAATGAAAATCATAAAAAATTTAAATAAAGCCTGACCGAATATTAGACATAAAAAAACCACCAAACGGTGGTTTTTTTATTTGGGCGATTAGGCCTGACCTTCAGCAACGGTTGCCTGAGCACGTTGCATATTGGCTTCAAATTCAGCATCAAAGTTGATAGGAGTCAACAGTAATTGAGGGAAACTGCCTTTTGTCACCATATCATTGACTGCTTCACGCAAAAACGGGAACAGAATGTTCGGGCAGTAAGCACCTAGAATGTATGGAAGGCGTTCTTCTTCAATATTTTCAATCAGGAAAATACCTGCTTGAGTGACATCTACAATAAACGCTGTCTCGCCATCATTATTGGCTTGAACCACTACTTTTAATGACACTTCAAAATGTGTTGGATCAACTTTTTCAGCAGCAGATGAGAGGTTGATATTCAACTCTGGTTGCCATTGTTTAGTAAAAACTTGCGCCCCAGGAACTTCAAATGAAATGTCTTTGGTATAAAGACGTTCTAAAGCGAGTTGTGGTTGAGTTTGTTGTTCTTCACTCATTCTTTTTTCCTTTACAATTTAAGCGAGTTTAGGCCAGTAACGGGTCGAGTTTACCATCACGCTCTAAAGCATAAAGCTGGTCAAAACCACCAATAAACTGATCATTAATAAAAATTTGAGGCACAGTGCGATGATTGGTGCGTTGCATCAATTCAACACGTACTTCTGGTGCTTCATTGGATAAATTAATTTCTTTATACTCAACGCCTTTACGCTCAAGAAGCTGTTTTGCACGCACACAATACGGACACATTGTGGTCGAGTAAATCGTGATATTTGCAGACATAAAGTTCTCCTTAAGCTTTGGTTTTGCTTTTCACCAGTGGCAGGTTTTGTGCTTTCCAGTTACTAATTCCGCCATCAAGACGATAACTGTCAGCATGACCAACTTTTTGCAGGGCACTACCTGCAACCTGACCTAAATTACAAATGAACACCAATGGGCGATCACTTGATTTTAACTCATCAATATGGCTAGTCAGTTGGCTGTATGGAATGTTACGACTACCGCTGATATGACCTTCACGAAAATCACCCGCATCACGTAGATCAATCAGTTGAGCATTTTTCGCTTTAACTAAAATACCAAGTGATTGTGGGGAAATCTTACGACCATTACGTTGCCCTTCAAAGACAAAGAACAGCACAATTAAAACAGCCAAGATTCCAAACAAAAAGGGGTGATTCCCCATAAACTCTAACCAGCGTTCCACAAGTCACCTAATTCAGCTTAAAATTGACGTAGAGTATAGCTCATATACATGGTGATCAAAATCACCAGTTCAAGGGTAATTTTGATAGAAAATTAACTTTTTTGTTGCGCATCCTGAATTTCTTCATTTAAACGCAAATAACTTTCAAGTCTGCGCGGTAAAATTTCACCCGCGACAACCGCATTTTTGAGTGCGCACTGTTTTTCATGCGTATGCGTACAATTACGGAATTGGCAATGTCCCAAGTGCGCTGCAATTTCTGGGAAGCCTTCACGAATTTTATCGGCATTTAAATGCCAAAGCCCAAATTCACGTATCCCAGGAGAATCAATCAACGCACCATTTTGACCAAAACTGATCAACCGAGTGGACGTGGTGGTGTGTTGTCCCAATGCCGAGTTCTCTGAAATGATATTGGTTTTTTGTTCTGCATCTGGCACGATGGCATTGATGAGTGAACTTTTACCCACACCAGACTGCCCAACAAATGCCACGGTTTCACCATCGAGTCGTTCACGTAACGCTGATAAATCACCTTTGGCCTGACAAATCAGACTTTCATAACCCAGCGCCTTATATTCATCGAGCAAGGTCAAAATTGGATCATGGTCTTGTAGTAAATCAGATTTATTGAGTACCAACAGCGCAGGGATATTGGCGTCTGCACAGGCGACTAAATATCGATCAATCAGACTCGGTGCAGGTTCTGGCAATGGCGCAAAGACAATCACAATCAGACTGATATTGGCCGCCACAGGTTTGACTTTATGGTAGCGATCAGGACGAGTGAGTAAGGATTGGCGTGGATGAATGGCAGTAATAATGCCTAAACCTGTATTGGGATCGGCCTGCCATTTGACTCGATCACCTGTGACCAAGAGTTCAAGATTGGTGCGCGTATGACAACGCCAGACACTGCCGATTTCTATGGGTTTCCAAAAAGGTTCTGGTTCACCCTCAGCAACTACGGGTTTTTCAGGATGAGGCTCGGGTACTGATAAAGCCTGTACTTCAAGTTGGCGACCATAGTGCTGCACAACCAAGCCTTCCAGATCATGAGAAGTCTCGATTTCCTCTTGGCGTGCCTTATGCTGTTTGTCTATGCGGCGTTGCTGTTGTTCAGTTAAACGCCGTTTACGAATTAGAGCCATTCATTCCTAAAACCCACTGTTTGAGGTGGCAAAAATAGCATGAACTGGCTATGGAATTACAGCCAAGATGTAATTAATTTGCTACTATTGATGTTTTTCAAGCCTTTAAGATTCCATATTCATGAGCAGCACATTAGATACACGGTTAATCTGGATTGACCTCGAAATGACTGGTTTAGATACAGACAATGACCAGATTATTGAAGTTGCAACGATTATTACAGATGATCATTTAAATATTTTGGCAGAAGGTCCAGTTTTGGCGGTGCATCAGCCAGATCGTATTTTAAATGCTATGGATGAATGGAATACACGTCAACATGGACAGTCCGGCTTGATTGAACGTGTGCGTCGTAGCAAATTAACCGCTCAGGATGCAGAGCAGCAAACGCTTGAATTTTTAAAAAAATGGGTCAGCCCAAAAAGCTCGCCCATGTGTGGTAATTCGATCTGTCAGGATCGCCGTTTCTTGCATCGTTTGATGCCTGAACTCGAACAATTTTTTCATTACCGTAATTTGGACGTGTCGAGTGTGAAAGAACTGGCTAAACGCTGGCGTCCAGAAATCATGAGCGGCTTGAAAAAGAATGCTTCGCATTTAGCGATGGATGATATTCGTGATTCGATCGCCGAGCTGAAATATTATCGTGAATACTTTTTTATTAAGAACTAATCAATTAGAAAATAAAACGATACGTTAATGATTTTGTATAGATTGGATAAAATTTACTGACAAAAAAAGCACCCCGAAAGGTGCTTTCTTTATATCTTAGATAAGTATTTAAACTGCCGCAGCATCAGTAACTGGAATTTTACCAATCTTGGCTTGCCAGATTTTAGGCGCAATCGCATGAATGGATGTACCATTCACATCAACAGCCACTGAAACAGGCATGTCTTCAACCACAAATTTGTAGATCGCTTCCATACCTAAGTCAGCAAAGGCAACCACTTCAGCTTCACGCACCGCTTTAGACACCAGATAAGCTGCACCACCGACTGCCATGAGGTAAGTCGCTTTATTGTCCTTAATGGCTTCAATCGCCGTTGGACCACGATCTGCTTTACCAATCATGCCGAACAGGCCAGTGTGTTCAAGTACTTTACGGGTGAACTTATCCATACGGGTTGCGGTTGTCGGACCAGCAGGGCCAACCACTTCATCGCCTACTGGATCAACTGGACCCACGTAATAGATAAATTTACCTTTAAGATCAACAGGTAATTCTTCGCCGTTGTCGATCATATCGACCATACGTTTATGTGCTGCATCACGACCTGTATACATGGTACCACTCAGCAATAAGGTATCACCCGGCTGCCATGAGTTCATTTCTTCCTGAGTAATGGTATCTAAATTCACACGTTTAGATTTAGATGAATCCCATGTTACAGCAGGATAATCTTCAAGTTTTGGTGCCTGAATATGAGCAACACCAGAACCATCTAGTTGGAAATGTGCATGACGAGTCGCCGCACAATTTGGAATCATACCGACAGGTTTGCTCGCAGCATGGCAAGGATAATCCTTGATTTTAATATCCAGTACTGTGGTTAAACCACCAAGACCTTGCGCGCCAATTCCGAGTGCATTGACTTTCTCAAAGATCTCGATACGAAGTTCTTCCATTTTGCTTTGAGGGCCGCGACGAAGCAATTCGTCCATGTTGATTTCTTCCATCAATGCTTCTTTGGCAAGCATCATGGCTTTTTCAGCAGTACCGCCAATCCCGATCCCGAGCATGCCCGGTGGACACCAGCCTGCACCCATGGTTGGAACAGTTTTCAGTACCCAATCCACAATCGAATCAGATGGATTTAACATCGCAAGTTTCGATTTATTTTCTGAACCGCCACCTTTGGCTGCAACCGTAATATCTACTTTATTACCCGGAACGAGTTTATAGTGGATCACCGCAGGGGTGTTGTCTTTGGTATTTTTACGACCAAAAGCAGGATCAGCTAAAACAGAAGCACGAAGTACATTAGAGTTCTCTAAATAACCCTGACGTACACCTTCATTAATGGCATCATCCAAGCTCATGCTAAGATCAAATTTAACGTCTAAGCCCACTTCAAGGAAAACGTTGACGATCCCCGTATCCTGACAGATTGGGCGATGACCCTCTGCGCACATACGCGAGTTAATCAGGATTTGTGCAATCGCGTCTTTAGCAGCTTGGTTTTCTTCACGATCATAGGCACGACTCATGGCTTGAATAAAGTCTTGCGGGTGATAGTAAGAAATGAATTGAAGGGCATCCTTGACCGAAGTGATCAAGTCATCTTGTTTGATAATTGTGGTCATATCAAAAATCTCTTGAGCGGGCAGTTAGCTAGCGGCAAAGATTATATGACAAAATGACACTGCTGTGGGCGGTTTTGCCGAGATTTTGGTCGAAGGTCTAAGCTTTTAAAATCAGATTAAAATACCCATCAAAATGATGAAAAAAGAGTGAAAATAAATGAATAATGAGCGTTTAGCCCAAAAAATCATTCAAATTTATCAAAAATATGGACGCGACTGGACAGAGCTTCGCGGTGATTATCTCTATGAAAAAGCTTGGCTAGATCGTTTTTTGGCATTATTACCATCCACTGATGCAAACGTATTGGATTTAGGTTGTGGTTCAGGTCAACCGATTGCAGCGTATCTCATCGAAAATGGCTGTCAGGTGACAGGGGTAGATCGCTCAGAGGTGATGTTGGAAATGGCGCGGGAATCTTTTCCTGAACAGACATGGATCAATGCCGATATGCGACATTTTCGTTTTGATCAACAGTTTGATGGCATTTTGGCATGGGATAGTTTTTTCCATCTCACTCCAGATGATCAACGTGAAATGTTTGCACAGTTTTCAGCGCATGCAAAGCACGGAGCCGCCCTGATGTTTACCAGTGGTCCGAGTCATGGTGAGGCGATTGGAGAGATGTTTGGAGAGCCTTTGTACCATGCCAGTTTGGATGCCGAAGAATACCGCGCATTATTGGCTCAATATGGTTTTGATGTAGTTAAAATGGTTGCAGAAGATGCTGAATGCACAGGGCATACCGTTTGGCTGGCAAAAAAATGAAATATATTCCATGATGAATTAATGACCATGTAGGCGAATATTGCATCCATAAAAATATAGTTTTATCTACATTACAAAATGAAAAACTATGTCCTAAAAATAGTCATATTCTTTACAGGGTTGTCGGCATAAGATGAGAATGATTTCTATCACAAAGATCAAAAAGGAATAAAAAATGACCAGTTAAGCCATTCGTGATCCAAAGCAAGATCATCTATTAACACCTCAAAATTCAGCTTTTATTTGTATCGATTATCAACCAGTACAAGTTAACTCGATTGCTTCGATGGATCGTCAACTTTTAATCAATAATATTGTCGGCAGTGCCAAAGCTGCGATTGTTTATGGCTTACCGATTATTCATTCAACGGTAAATGTCAAAACAGGTTTAAACAAACCACCGATTCCTCAGTTACGTAAAGTGTTGGCAGATTATCCAACTTATGACCGTACTTCTATTAACTCTTGGGAAGATGTCGAGTTTAAAGAAGCTGTTAAGGCTACGGGTCGCAAAAAACTGATTATGACTGCGCTTTGGACAGAAGCTTGTTTAACCTTTCCAGCACTCGATGCGCTACAGGAAGGCTACGAAGTCTATGTGGTTGCTGATGCAGTAGGTGGAACCTCATTGGCTGCTCACGAGGCTGCATTACGCCGTATTGAACAGGCGGGCGGTAAATTAATTAGTGTGGCGCAATTATTCTGTGAATTACAACGTGACTGGCAACGTAAAGAAACAGTGCCTGATTTTATCAAATTATTCATTGAAACTGGCGGTACAGCAGGTATCCAGTTCTCTTATGATGCCAGTGAATAAAGATCAATTAAACTAAAATCATAATTTGGTTTTCATAAAAAAAGTCCCTGAAATGTCAAGGGACTTTTTTTATAGGGTTATCAATTAAGATGCTTTTGTAGCTGCTTTTTGCTTCACCCTGTTGTTCAGCCTGAATGGCGGTGAGTGCAATGGTAAACACAATATCATCGACCAACGCACCACGTGACAAATCATTCACTGGTTTATTTAGACCCTGTAACATCGGGCCAACACTGACTACATTGGCAGAGCGTTGAACTGCTTTATAAGTGGTATTTCCTGTATTTAAATCAGGGAAAATAAAGACATTGGCTCGACCTGCAACTTGAGAATCTGGTGCTTTTTGACGTCCGACACTTTCGACCGATGCGGCATCATATTGTAATGGCCCATCAATCAATAAATCTGGACGACGTTGTTTTGCAATTTGAGTCGCTTCAGCTACTTTCTCAACATCTGCGCCTGTTCCAGAAGTGCCTGTTGAGTAACTGATCATGGCAATACGTGGTTCAATACCAAAAGCTTTCGCCGAGTCCGCAGACTGAATCGCAATTTCAGCCAATTGTTGCGCATCGGGATCAGGATTAATCGCGCAGTCACCATACACATAGACTTCATCGGGTAACAACATAAAGAAAATGGATGAAACCAGTGAATATTCGGGCGCAGTTTTAATCAACTGAAATGCAGGACGAACAGTATTGGCTGTGGTGTGAATGGCACCTGAAACCAAACCATCGACTTGATCTAATGCCAGCATCATCGTGCCAAGAACCACCGTATCTTGAAGTTGCTCTTTGGCTTGTAATTCGTTTAGTTTGCCTTTGCGTAATTCGACCATTGGTGTGACATATTGGTCTCGAATGGTATCTGGATCAATAATCTCCAGATCATCTGGAAGCTCAATGCCACGCGCTTTAGCCACATCCACCACAGATTCTGGCTTCGCGAGTAGGATACAATGTGCCAATCCACGTGACTGACAAATGGCAGCGGCCTGTACGGTACGCGGCTCATCGCCTTCGGGGAGTACAATTCGCTTTTTAGCCGCAATCGATTTTTGTACCAATTCATGACGAAAGGCAGAAGGGGATAAGCGAGGTCTGAGGTTACCATTGACTTGAGTTTTGAGCCATTCGGTATCGATATGGCTCGAAACGAAACGAGTGACTTGTTCGGCACGTTCAGTATCATCAACTGGAATTTCATTACCAAAATCTGCCAGACGTTGTGCGGTTTCCAGTGTGTTGAGTTGGGTATGTAAAATAGGTAAGCCGCGTTTAATCGCATGTTGGCAAAAATCCAGAATTTGGGTGGCTGGCGCTGTACGTTCGGTCAGCACCAGACCTGCCAAAGGAATCCCATTACTGGTTGCCAGACTACTTGCCAAAAGAACATCTGTACGTTCGGAAGCACTGATAATCAGTTCGCCGGCGACAAATTTATTGAGTTCATATTCAATGCTTGAAGCAATTAAACTGGAATGCAAAATGCGTCGTTGCTTGGCTTCACCCAAATGAACCCACTCACCATCAATCACCGAAGCAATATCTAATGTACGTGGCACACTTAAGGTATTGCTAAAAGGCACCATGCCGATAATCGGCAGTTCTTTGGTACCTAAATGACGATTATATTTTTGTAGTTCCAGACTAAATTTTTCAATTTCAGCACTCAGGCGCAGCGAAGGGTCGATGGTAAGTGGAATTTGAGCTGATTCTTCAGGCAAACCGCGTGTACGCATAAAGAGTACGCCAGCGGTGCGATTTGAATTGACGCCACCAAACTGACGTAAATGTGATTCGATTCTTTCCGCGGTTTTTCGTGGATTTTGAATATCTGCGGTACTGACCAAAATCACTTTGGCATCGAGTGCTTGTGCAAGCGCTGCATTCAATTCACTGGCAAAATGATCTTGTCCGTTGGGCAGTAAACCTTCAACAATAATTACATCCTGCTGAGCCGCAATGGTACGATGCAGGCTAACGGCTTCTTCAAGTAAATCATCCATTTCACCTGCTGAAATATATTGCAGCAGCTTTTCGTGAGAAATTGACTGGACAGTATCACGTTGAAATAAATGATGAAAGAGAGATGTAGTGCGATCAAACTGATTCTGATTTTCCTGAGAAAATGGTTTTAAAAACCCAGCCTTAATGCCGTTGCAATCCAACGCATACACCATCCCCAAACAGGCTGAGGTTAAACCAACACCTTCAGCGGTTGGAATCATTAAAATTGTATTCATAATGACCTTAAATAAAATTATATTTTTAACATTTGTATTTGGCTTATTGAGAGGACTGATCTCTCAATAAGCTCTGCACGATTAACCAATCACAACGTCAAGCTTTTTTGCCTGTTGCACCACTTGCTCAGTTTCTTTGGCAATACGTCCTTCTTCATCTGTAGGAATCACCCAGATTTGTGGTCCTTGACCTACATCAATCCGGCCCTCTGTACCACGTTGTAGTGTATTGTTTTGATCTTTATCTAGTTTAAAACCAAAATGAGGTAGATATATCATGGTTTTTTCGCGGATATAGGCTGAGTTTTCCCCAATCCCACCTGTAAAAATCAGACCATCGATTTTGGGTAAACCGCAGCTTAAACCAGCTAATGACTTGGCTAAACGGTAACTGAATACTTCAATGGCAAGTCTTGCATCTTCGTTGCCATTTTCTGAGGCTTCGATCAATGTGCGCATGTCATTAGATAAATTATCAGATAAACCTAACAACCCACTTTCTTTGTTGAGCATTTTATCAATCTTGTCGATATCCCAACCTAAGTTGTTGGCAATAAAACTATGAATACTTGGATCGACATCACCACTACGGGTTCCCATCACGATCCCTTCAAGTGGGGTTAAACCCATCGAGGTATCAATACTTTCACCATTCCAGATGGCACAGGTCGAGCTACCATTGCCTAAATGTGCACTTAACCAGCCGCCTTGTCGGAATTGTCCAGCCAGTTCACTGGCGCGATCAGATACATACGCATGGCTTGTACCATGAAAGCCATAGCGGCGGACATAGTGTTCCGTGTAAAAGAATTTCGGCAAGGCATAGCGATAAGCATGTTCAGGCATTGTTTGATGAAATGCGGTATCGAATACAGCCACTTGGGGTAATTCGGGAAACAAACGCATAGTGGCATCAATACCAACCAAATGTGCAGGGTTATGTAAGGGTGCTAATGGCGTTGCAGCAACAATACGTTCAATAATTTCTGGGGTGAGTAATTCCGCTTTGGTTAATGTTCCACCATGGACCACACGATGTCCTATTGCCTGCGGCTTATAGTTGGCTAAGCGTGCCAACAATGTTTCAAGTGCTTTTTCATGGTCAGCGTGTGGAATGGATAATTCAAGGGGCTCACCGCCGACGGTAATCCCTTTAATACGAGCTTCTGCTGTGCCTAGATTTTCAGCCAAACCGTAAATACGGTTTTCACGACGATCTGAAACCAAAGCATATTTGATAGAGGAAGAACCACAGTTAATCACTAAAACGGATGTAGACACGGTATTGCACCCAAAATATTTTAAATTGTTTCCTTAATATATTGATTTTCAAATCTGATTTTGTCAGTCCGAATATCAATATGACATGTTGTAACATGTGTCGTTTTTCTGTCCAAGCTAGACTTTAGCCGATTAGACTTAAGCACTATCGAACAATCTTTAATTTATCGTTAGCATTCATGGGTTAAAACCAACGAATAACCAACCTAAACGAATTTTCTTTTAAACCCAATATAACGTTGAACCGCTATTTTTTATAGTTTGATCATGTTGCAATTTATTTAATAAAAATGTTTCTATTTTTAAAAAATAACTTCATGATTCAATGCTGAATCATTTTCTGGCTCTGTCGACTGAACGACAAAACCAGAAGACATATTATTTTATTGACGAATTTGACCGTCACCAAATACGATCCATTTTTGTGAGGTCAAGCCTTCTAAACCCACTGGACCGCGCGCATGGATTTTATCGGTCGAGATGCCAATTTCGGCGCCTAAACCATATTCAAAACCATCGGCAAAGCGTGTAGAAGCATTAATCATCACAGAGCTTGAATCTACTTCAGCCAAAAACTTGCGAACTAATGAATAGTTTTCAGTAATGATTGCATCGGTATGGTGAGAACCATATTGGTTAATATGTTGAATCGCTTCCTCAATACCCGATACCACTTTAATCGCAAGGATGGGCGCTAGATATTCGGTATACCAGTCTTCTTCAGTGGCGACTTTGACGCTTTCACCGAGGATGCGGCGAGTTTGGTCACAACCTCGAAGCTCGACATGTTTTTCAGCATACAGTTCAGCAATACGCGGTAAAAACTCTTCTGCGATATTTTCATCGACCAACAACGTTTCCATGGCATTACAAACACCATAACGATGAGTCTTCGCATTAAGCGCAATTGGGAGAGCTTTATGTAGATCAGCTTCAGCTTCTACAAAAACATGACAATTGCCATCTAAATGTTTAATAACAGGAATACGTGCTTCAAGGGTAATTCGTTCTATCAGACCTTTACCGCCACGTGGAATAATCACATCGACATATTCGCTCATGGTAATCAGTTGACCAACTGCGGCACGATCAGAGGTTGCAATCACTTGGACGGCATGCTCAGGTAAGCCCACTTTTTTAAGCCCATACTGAATGGCTTCGGCGATGGCTTTATTGGACTCAAGCGCTTCTGAACCGCCACGTAAAATAATGGCATTGCCAGATTTTAGCGCTAAGGATGCTGCTTCAAGTGTGACATTTGGCCGTGATTCATAAATCATGCCGACAACGCCTAAAGGCACACGCATCTTACCGAGTTGAATACCTGTAGGGCGATATGACATATCAGTAATTTCACCGATTGGATCTTTAAGCGCAATCACATCTTTTAAGCCTTGTAACATGCCTTTAAAGCGTGAGGGGTTAAGTTCTAAACGATCAAGTAGAGCACTATCCAGGTTGTTTTCGTGCGCTTTTTGCATGTCAATCGCATTCGCCGCTAAAATTTGCGGTTGACGATCTTCTAGCGCAGTGAAAATGGCTGAAAGCGCATTGTTTTTCGTTAAGGTCGATGCGCTGGCCAACAAGCGGGAAGCCTGACGCGCATTTTGACCTACTGTTTGCATATAGTGTTCAATTGAATCGTGCATAGCAGTCTTTGATCGGTTAAAAATCCATAAAGGTACATTGCATAGTAACAGGCTATGACCAGATTGGTATAGTCATCATAATGCGGTAAAGATGAGCTAGTGCGTGATTTAGTAGAAAACTGTGAAATTGTTACGCGACTTTAAATATTTTGAAACTTGAAAAAGATCGAAACTAGATGAGTGGTTATAGAAAGGGTTGCTTAAAAAAGTCACATCTGTATAGAATGAAACAATAAGGCTATTGACGTTATACAAAAAAATTGAGTAAGGATGCATAGCCATTGTGTCGCATGGAACGGAGCCTGCATAGATAAAAAACAACGCAGGCAGGAGGCAGGAAATGAATTCCATTATCCAGATGGACGCGGATCTTCACCAAGCGGGTTCACCTTTTGGTTTTTTTGATCTTTATCATAAAGATATTTTTAAGCAATCTGCTCGTGAAACATGGATTGATGGCTGGAAAGTCGAATTCATGGCCATGGCTGATGTGCGTACAATTCATCAGACTCCCATAGTAATTGTGGGCGGGGCATTTCAAAATTTCAACTCTTATAAATATTGTGTTGAACAACTGTTTGCCTGCGGACCTGTCATTTTAATTGATTTACCTTCAATGGGTGCGAATCAGCAGATTACCAACCGTGATACAGGTGTTTCTGCGGGAATGCTTGAATTATCGGATTTATCCAGAATGCTTGGTATATGGCTGGATATCGTCGGTATTTCCAAAGTCTCTATGATGGGCATGTCATTAGGCTCAGTGGTTGCTTCTTCATTTGCGCACCAACGTCCTGAACTGGTTGACCGTATGGTCCTAATGGGAGTGATGCAAAAGACCCGTAAAAGCTGGCGCATGATCTTGGAAGAGTCACTGAAGTTGATGCAAGAAGATCGGATGGAAGAATTTGGTCAAGCCGTGATTTTGTATCTGGTAAATCATGCCAAACTTGACAAGACTCGCATGTCACCTACAGCTAAGCGTTTGTTCTTCCGTCAAATGGCTGAATTTACCAAAACTGAGCGTTTGCGTTATGAGATCAACTGTAATCGGCTATTGCGTTTAAAAGATGTGCCGATTCCACAGTGCAAAACGCTGGTTGCCGCTGGGCAGTATGATAGTTTCACCTTGCCTTTTGAAAATGCAAATTTTGCTTTGCAATGTCCTGATATGCAGTTTGCCTTGATCGCCAATGCGGATCATGTGCCGCAGCTTCAACGCCGTAAAGAAACCATGCATTTGTTTGCAACCTATTTAAATGGTGAATCGATTCAGGGTTTGGATGGCATTATTCCGATGACCCGTGAACAAATCAAACATATGGATCGTCGTGGTGAAGAGCGCATTGAAGTCATGCAACCACATACGCAACTGACCCATCGTTATTTGCCTGAGCAGTTCAAAGTAATGATTAGTGATTTAAGTTTCTTTGGTGTACTTTTACAACTGAATCAGCCGAATGAAGCGAATCGTGTCGAAAGTTATCCACGAGATTTGGCTCTTCATTTAGAAGATGAAGAAGGTATGTTTAGTATCGAATGTCTGATTTTTCAGGTCGATACAGCAGGGGTAAGAGCGATCTTTAAACACGGTAGTTTTGCGGTTGCAGATCGTTTGCTGCGCTATGTGGCGCGACAAAAAGAACATCAACTTCAGTACGCTGAGGTGGTGTAACGCGATTAAAGATATCTGAGAAGCCGTATCTTGCCGCGTTATTTGGGGATAAAAAACAGCATCTTTGATGCTGTTTTTTATTGTGTAAACTTTGCTTTATCTATCGATTCTAAGAGTGTTTCTTATTGATAGCATGAATCGTCCAAACTAGATCGCCTAAGTGTTCCTGTTTATTCTGCTGTTGTACGGTGTCTGAATCAAAATAATCTTTTGGTTGTGTCACTTTTACCTGATCAAAACCATTTTCCATAAAAAAAGTTTCAACATCGGCTGGGGTAGTAAAATGAAAGCTAAAGGCGCTGCGTGACATCCATTTGAGAAGTTTGCTGCTACTCCAGATAATATTTGCCAACTTGTTTTTGACTGGTTCTGGGTACAAGTCGGTGAGATAATGTAATTCTTTAAATGGCTGACCATATTCAGCAATCGACTGAATTAATTGAGCTAACAAAGGTTTATCAAAATAATTAATCAGCCCTTCACTGATCACCACCAGAGGAAACGAGGGGTCAAATAAGTCAAATGCTTGTTTAAATTCTGCGGTAAATAAATCAACAGACAGCATTTCGGGTGCATTGGCTTCAATCTGTTGCAATGCAGCTTGTTTGGTTTGTGCCATGTCTGGTAAATCTAGTTCACGGTAAGTGATCTCTGGATAATGTTGTCTAAACCACCAACCTCGCGGTGAAAGACCACTGGCGATTTCCAAAACCTGTAACTGAGGATGATGCTCAATGAGCGTCGTAAGCTGATCATCCAGTAAGGTGTGTCGTTGTTTGAGAGTACTTCGCATACTGCCACCGACATATTTCTCTGCCCAACTTTCCAATGGGTGAACCAGTGCAGCTAAAGACTTGCCCTTTTTGGTGGCAAAGACCTGATGTGAGATCCCCATTTGATACCAGATGTAACCTGTGTAATGAGCGGTAAAAGAGATATGTCGATGTTTTGAAAGTGGTTGGGTCATATTCCTGAGCCTGTTATTTTATTTATCATCCATGCATAATTTTAGACATCATGAATATACCCGTATATTCATGATGTAAAAGCGACTTTATTATAACCTTCAATGCCTTAAAAGCTATCTTTGAATTTTTCGATCTGTGTTTTATGAGATTGCCAGACATCTCCTAATTTAAGCGTATTGCCAATCTTTAATTCAGGAATCTTGCCTCGCATACGTTCCAAGCGTTGCTGATGTGGTAAAGCTAGATGTTCAATCGAATCGAGTGCCAAACAAGCCGATGAGCGGTCATTGCATACCAATCCCATGTCACAGCCTGCGGAAAGTGCCGCCTGTAAACGTGCATCAGCTCCACCAGCAACACAAGCTGCTTGCATGCTCAGGTCATCTGAAAATAACACGCCATCAAAACTTAACTGCTTACGCAAAATTTCCTGAACCCAAAATGGTGAAAACCCAGCAGGATTAGGATCGACCTGTTCATAAATCACATGGGCAGGCATGAGTGCATCCAGTTGTGGCATCAATTGGATAAATGTTTGCATGTCTTTTTGATAGATTTCATCGTAACTACGATGGTCAATCGCTGCGGCAACATGCGAGTCTGCCTGCACGGAGCCATGACCAGGGAAATGTTTGCCCGTATTCGCCATACCTGCTTGTTGCATACCTTTCATAAAGGCTGATGCTAATGGCACAATATCCTGCGGATTTTTGGCAAAACCACGATCACCAATCACATCACTTAGGTCATTGATATCCAAAACGGGTGCAAAGCTAAAATCAATACCAACCGCTAAAACCTCAGTTGCCATGAGCCAGCCACATTGCTCAGCCAATTGAATCGCTTGTTCTGGTTGGTGTTGATATAACTCACCAAAACGCCCCATTGCAGGTAATAAGGTAAATCCTGTTTTTAAACGCTGGACACGCCCACCTTCCTGATCGACAGCAATTAATATCTCTGGACGGATTTGGCGCATGTGATCTGTTAATGCACGCACTTGTTGTGGCGATTCAATATTTCGTGCAAATAAAATCACGCCACCGACTTGCGGAGCGCGTAAGAGTTCAATATCTTCTTGTGTAAGTTCTGTGCCAGCAATGTCTAGCATCAAAGCGCCGATCATAAAGGTTGCTCGTCTAATTTTTGGATAAAACAATAGCGGAATTTTGCAATGATTTGCTACATTCTGCCAGCATAGAATATGATAAAACTACACGACATACACAAATTAAGTTGGTTAAGATGTTGAATCTGTGACATTCGGGGTCGATGGCACAGCGGGTAATATTGGAAAATCCAAGGAAGTATTAAAAATTTATGAAACTTCAAACGATAGCTTGTGCAGTTGCAGTCGCGACTGGTGGATTGTTCTTCACACATGCGATAAACGAAGCAATTGCGGCAACTGATACTGCACCTGCGGCCATCTCTCAAACTATTCAACCGACTCAGGAACAAGCACTGGTTTCTCGCCAGTTAGCGACATTGGTCGACCGTCAGCATTATTTAAATATGCGTCTGGATGCCAATACCTCTAATCGTATCCTAGATATGTATCTGGATAGTCTGGATCCTGATCATTCATTATTCTTGGCGTCTGAAGTACAGGACTATAAAACAAAATATGGCTCGACTTTTGGTGCGGCGCTGAAAGCGGGCAATTTGACAGGTCCATATGCGATACATGATCAATATCGTAAACGCCTACGTGCCTTTTATGAGTACATGTTATCTGAACTGAAAAAGCCACAAAATTTGCATCAGCCGAATGTTTTCATTGATACTGATCGTGAGAAAGCAGCCTATTTTAAAAATACCGCTGAACAGCAAGATTACTGGCGTAAAATGTTGGTGTCGCAGCTGATTAACCTCACCATTAGCAAAGAAGAAGATCTGGCTAAACAAAAAGCCTTGAAAGACAATCCAGAGCTGGCGAATGGTCAGGATTTAACCAGTCCAGAAGATTTAACACCTGTTCAAACACTCACAAAACGTTATACCCGTCAGCTTGAGCGTATTAGTCGCGTGAAGAGTGATGATGTGTTAGACAAAACCTTAAACGCCATGATGGCAACTTATGATCCGCACAGTAATTATTATCCGCCGATTGATGCGATGGAGTTGAATCGCCAAACTACTTTACAGCTAGAAGGAATTGGAGTTTCGATCCGTCCTGAACGCGGTAATGAAGACTATATTAAAATCGAAACCATTGTAGAAGGTGGCCCAGCAAGTAAGTCAGGTCAGGTCAAATCTGGCGATCGCATTGTTGGGGTTGCTCAGGATGGCGACAAAATGGTCGATGTGGTCGGCTGGTCGAGTGCTGAGATTGTCGGGTTGATTCGTGGTAAACGCGGAACTAAAGTCACGATCAAGTTACTCGGGCCGGGTGCCTCCATGAGTCAGGCGCGAACTGTAAGTTTGGTGCGTGATGTGATTCAGGAAGAAGATGCAGGTGTTCGTTCACGTACCGTTGATATTATGCGTGATGGCAAAAAGCATACCTTTGGTGTGATTGAAATTCCTTCGTTCTACTTAAACTATCGTGCGCGCCGTGCGGGAACTGAATATCGTTCAGTGTCTGAAGATACCAACAATGCTTTAAAATCTCTTTCTGCTAAAAAAGTAGATGGTATTTTGATTGATTTGCGCAATAACCCAGGCGGTTCACTTGAAGAAGTGGCACGTATGCTCGGACAGGTCATCAAATCTGGGCCAGTCGTGCAAATTCGTGATGGTAATGGCAACGTGAGTGTGTTTGAAGATAACGATGGCGGTGCACAAACTTACGCAGGCCCATTGGCAATTTTAGTAAATCTGGCTTCAGCTTCTGCCAGCGAAATCTACTCGGCTGCCATTCAGGATTATGAGCGCGGGATCGTGATTGGAAGTACCACCACAGGTAAGGGGACAGCCCAAGTTCAACTTGATACCTTGGCACATGGTCAGGCGACTTTAACGCAACGTAAGTTCTATCGTATTACAGGTGGAAGTACTCAAAATAAAGGCGTTATTCCAGACATCAAGCTCGTGGATATTTATGATGAGGAGTTTGGTGAACGTAAAGCTAAAAATGCATTGAAGTGGGATACCATTCCAACGGCTCCATTTAAGCGTGAAGGTTCAATCCAGCCTTACGTAGAAAAGCTGTCTCAGGAATCTAAAGCCCGTGTTGCGGTTGATCCTCAATTTAAATATCTTGAGGCGCGCCGTGCGATCGCGGATGAAACCAAAGATCAAAAACGTATTGTGTTAGATATTGATCAGCGTAAGGCGGAAATTTTAAGACTGGAAAAACAAACACTTGATGCTGAAAATCAGCGTCGTGCAGCGACAGGATTAAAACCTTTTAGTAATTGGGAAAGTTATCAGGCATCACTGGATGCATTGAGCGAATCTCGTGCCAAAATGAAGATCAATGCACGTCCGCCGTTACCAGAGGAAGAAACCTTTGTGAATGAAGCGGCGAATGTATTATTAGATTATGCCAAATTACAAAAGCATTGATTGATTTTGAGTGAGCAAAAAAGCATATTTCGATATGCTTTTTTTGTGTCAAAAAACTGTCATCTGGATATCATCAAAATGTAAAAACGATTGTCTAATATTTGAGCTATGAAAATAAATCAAATGGATAGTTGTATGCAAGGTTCATTCGCTACAACGCTGCTAAAACAAGAAAATTTCCCAGACAGTTTTAAATTCTATTTTAAAAACAGACATGCGCAAATTCAACAAAATTGGCATGAACTGGATAAATTGGTACGTCCCAAACTCAAAATTGCCATTGTCACTGAGACATGGCCACCCGAAATTAATGGCGTGGCTTTGTCTTTATTGCAACTGTGTAAGGGTTTACAGCAGCAGGGACACAAAATTTTACTAGTACGACCACAGCAAAGTCTGAAATGCGAAGAATTTTCACCCAATAAAGAGTGTCTGGTGATCGCACAAACTTTACCCAAGTATCCTGGTTTGCAGTTTGGCTGGCCTCAATATTTGAAGGTAAGTAAGGCTTTAGCTGGATTTTCACCAGATGTGGTGCATATCGTGACAGAGGGACCGCTGGGTCTGACGGCACTGCAAGCAGCAAAGGCTCGAAATATTCCTGTGTCTAGCGGGTTTCATTCGCCTTTTCAGGATTTTAGTCGATTTTTTGATCTGGCCTTTTTGCTCAAACCGATTCAGGGCTATTTACGCTGGTTTCATAACAGCACGGATATGACCTGTGTGCCGAGTAAGGATACTGAAAAAGCCTTGCGTGGTTTCGGGATTACCTGTCCTTTAAGTATCGTAGGGCGGGGTGTGGATACTGAAAGATTTTCTCCGCAGTATCGTTGTCAGAAATTAAGAGAAAGTTGGCATGCTGGCGATGACACGACCGTCATGTTGTATGTCGGACGTTTATCTCCCGAAAAAGAAATCCAGCTATTAATTCAAAGTTATGCAGCCATGCAACGGATGCAGCATCTAAAATTTAAACTGGTGATTGTGGGGGACGGACCAGATCGCACACGTCTGGAACAGATGGCAGAGAATTGTGAGGTTGTTTTTACAGGAAGTTTAACTGGCAAGAATCTTGCAACTGCTTATGCAAGTGCTGATGTCTTTGTGTTTGCGAGTCAGGTAGAAACTTTTGGTAACGTGGTCCTTGAGGCAATGGCAAGTGGGTTGCCTGTAGTGGCTTATGATTATGCCTGTGCCAGTCAGTATGTAGAACATGGGGTAAGTGGTTGGCTGAGTCCCTTGGGTCAAGTCAATACATTTATTCAAACTTTATATCAATTGCCTGCAAGATCACAGTTAAAACAGATGGGAATACATGCACTTAAGCATGTTAAACAAAGCGGTTGGCAACAACCTGTATATCAAATGGAACAAGCCTTATATCAGGTGGTCAAAGAGTTCTACCGAGTATAAATCTCCGTTTAAGTGAGAGGAGTGTCACCATGAATTTTAAAAACGCTAAAATTAGAATACTAGATTTAGATTTAAAAGGTTGTTTGTACCTGAATCATTTTTCGCATTCACAGCGAATTGCGCATTTCTTTAAAATCATCAGTCGGCTGGGTGATGGTCTATTTTGGTACGTCATGCTGTTTATGGTTTGGCTATCTCAAGGGTTGTTTTATGGTCTACAAATCATTTACTTATTGTTAGGTGGTTCTGTAGGAACTGGAATTTATAAATTTCTAAAACATAAAACCACACGCCCGCGCCCTTATCAGGTGCATCAGGTCATTGTACTGGGTGAACGCCCACTGGATCATTTTAGTTTTCCATCAGGTCATACCTTACATGCGGTTATGGCGAGTATTGCATTAGGCTATATCCAGCCAATTTTGATCGTCATCATGTTGCCATTTACCATTTTGGTGGCTTTGTCTCGCATGGTATTGGGATTACATTATCCAAGTGATGTGATTGTGGGGGCTGTGATTGGGACTGTGGTTGGTTGCGGAATTATTTTTGCAGCACCTTTGATGAATATTCATTTATAAGTTTGCATGTGCATTGTCCTTTAATAAATCCAACAGTTCACATGTTCGCTTTGCCTGAAATTTGCTAAAGTAGCCTTTATTTGATTGATGCAACAGGACAGACCATGGGCTTACGCTGGACGGATACTATTGATATCGCAATTGAACTGAGTGACGCACACCCAGATGTAGATCCACAATGGATCCGTTTTACTGATTTACACGCATGGATTTGTGCTTTGCCAGATTTCTCTGATGATCCTGCAAAATCGACTGAAGGGTTGTTGGAAGCCATTCAAATGGCATGGATTGACGAAGTTCGCTAAAAAATCATCGGAAATTGATAACTTTTACACAATCAAGGCTGATTATTACCGTTGACCTCGGTATAATGCGCCCAATTTTTTACGTTTAAAATTTTAAGCGAGGAGCCACTCATGGCAATCGAACGTACTTTATCAATCATCAAACCAGATGCTGTTGGTAAAAACCACATTGGCGAAATCATTGCACGTTTTGAAAAAGCGGGTTTAAAACCAGTTGCGATCAAATATAAGCATTTGTCTCAAGCAGAAGCTGAAGGCTTCTATGCAGAGCACAAAGAGCGCGGTTTCTTTGCTGACCTAGTGGCATTTATGACTTCTGGTCCAGTGGTTGTTTCTGCACTTGAAGGCGAAAATGCAGTTCTTGCACACCGTGAAATTTTGGGCGCAACGAATCCGAAAGAAGCGGCACCAGGTACAATCCGCGCTGACTTCGCAACCAGCATCGATGAAAATGCTGCACATGGTTCTGACTCTGTAGCATCTGCTGAGCGTGAAATTGCGTATTTCTTCGCTGCTGAAGAGATCTTCCCACGCACTCGTTAATCGAGAGCATCCAAACCAGATAAGTGGTATTATACTTATCTGGTTTTTTATTTTTCTCTGAATAAATTTGCTGAAATATTAGGCAATATTTCTTCGTCACTTCTATGGTTTAGGTAATCTCATGGCTTCTGTAATAGATCTCCCAGCACCAACAGAACATGCACAGCCTGCTGATGCGGTGCAAAATGCTGTCCGTGCCAAAGTTAATCTATTGGGTATGTCTCGCGCAGAACTAGAAGGATTTTTTGAACAATTAGGAGAGAAAAAGTTTCGTGCAGGGCAAGTGATGAAGTGGATTCATCAGTATTTTGTCACTGATTTTGCTGAAATGACCAATATTTCAGGTAAATTGCGCACCAAACTTGAACAGGTCTGTGAAATTACAGCACCTGAAGTCGTACATCGTCACTACTCTAAAGATGGAACCCGTAAATGGGTGTTCCGTGTGGGTGATGGTGCAGGTTCGTTAGTTGAAACCGTATTGATTCCTGCTGAAGACAAGACTGGGTCACGTAAAACACTGTGTATTTCATCACAAGTGGGTTGTGCACTGGATTGTTCATTTTGTTCTACGGGTAAGCAGGGTTTCCAACGTGATTTAAATCCTGATGAAATTATTGGACAACTTTGGGTCGCCAATCAGTCTTATATGGAAGATGTGCCTGTAGCGGAACGTAGTCGTTCTGTCACAAATGTCGTGATGATGGGCATGGGTGAGCCATTGTTAAATTACGATGCAGTCCTGAGTTCGATGCAATTGATGCTAGATGACTTTGCTTATGGGATGTCCAAGCGCCGTGTAACGTTATCTACCTCAGGCGTGGTTCCCAAGATTGATCAACTGGCACAGGATATTGATGTCGCACTGGCAATTTCCTTGCATGCACCTAATGACGAGTTGCGTAATGAGTTAGTTCCAATCAATAAAAAATATCCACTTGAGCAATTGATTGCTGCTTGTCAGCGTTATCTGGCCAAAGGTGGTAATGAAAGTACGCGTAAACATGTCACGATTGAATATGTGATGCTCGATGGTGTCAATGATCACCCAGAACATGCACAACAAATGATTAAACTATTAAAAAATTTACCAAGTAAAATAAATTTGATTCCATTTAATCCATTTCCGCATGCGCCATATGGTCGTTCTAGCCGAAATCGGATTATTGCCTTTCAAAAAACTTTGTCTGATGCTGGATTTGTGTGTACGATTCGACAGACACGTGGCGATGATATTGATGCGGCATGTGGTCAACTGGTAGGACAGGTCGCGGATCGTACCCGTCGTGCTGAACAATGGAAAAAGAAAGTCGCAGAGCGACAAGAGATTATTCGTTCACAGGGATAATATATTGGGGGTAGAGTTGTTGAGTAGATTCACTTCACGTTCCACAGTCTGGATTTCAGCATGTTTAATGGCGTTGCTGTTAACGGGATGCCAATCTCAAAAAACAACCAAAGACCCTAAAAAAGCGGTGCAGGTTCGTACACAACTTGCAGCTGAATATATCAAGTCTGGTGATCTGGATGCTGCTAAACGCGCATTGGATCAAGCTTTGGAAGTGAATTCGCGTGACTCCATGGCCAATATGATGATGGGTGTACTCTTACAACAAGAAGGTAGTGCAACAAATCTCGAGAAAGCAGACACGTATTTTAAACGTGCAATCTCGGAAGAACCTACCAATGCACAAGCTCGTAATAATTATGGTACGTACTTATACCAATTGAAACGTTATAATGACGCGATTGAACAATTTACGATTGCAGGGGCAACACTTGGGTATGATCAGCGTTATCGTGCCCTTGAAAATCTGGGGCGTATCTACGTATTGCTTGGCGATCGTGTGAATGCTGAAAAGTCATTCAAACAAGCTTTACAGGCAAACCGCGACTCTTATGTATCTATGTTAGAGTTGTCAGAGATTTTTTATTTGCAACAGCAAATGCCAGCGGCGACTCAAATGTATGAACAATATGTGCGTACAGTGGGGCAAACCAATCAGGGTGCACGTGCGCTTTGGGTGGGGATTCGTGTTGCACGAGCCAATGGTGATCGAATGGGAATGCAGGCATTGATCAATCAACTGCGTGCTTTATTCCCAGATAGTTCAGAATATAAACGTTATTTGCAATTACAGTATAGTACTGAGGCCGTATGGAAATAAATCCTAATTCACAGCAGCCAACTGGCTCAAGTTCACCTACTTCAGCATTAGGAAATGTTCAACGTCCAGGTGAGTACTTACGTCAGATTCGTCTTGCGCAGAAGCTTGAGTTAAATGATGTGGCATCTGATTTAAATATGCCACTTAAAACCTTAACTGCTTTAGAGCAAGATGACTATAAAAGCCTGCCAGAGCCTGCATTTATCAAAGGCTATTATCGCTCTTATGCGAAATACTTAAAGACGGATGCAACTGCGATTATTCAGCGCTTCGATGAAATTTATGCGAACGATACCGGTTTATTACCGAATCATGCTTTAACCAATTCGCCGATTAAAATCATGGGGAAACTCCCAGGTTCAAAAAGTGATCGCAATAGAAAGTGGTTAAAACGTAGTCTGATTCTGATTTTAGCCCTGATTGTAATTGGCGTCATTGTGACGATGCTGCAAAATTGGTCTGCCAAGAAAACGAATACGGTCGCACCGCAAAATTCGAATGTTGAAGTCTTGCCATTAAATAATGGAGCAGCAACTTCTGGAGATGAGTTGGTGCTTAATTTTAATCGTCCAACTTCGATACATATTGTTGATTCGACGGGTAAAGTGTTGGCAACCGGTCGTCAGGCATCAACTTTAACTTTAAATGGCCAATCACCGTTTCAAATTCGTCTGGATGATGCAACTGCTGTGTCATTAAGTCTAAACCAAGAACCGATTTCATTGTCTCCATATACGGTAAATGGAAAAGCAGATTTCCGTTTATCTCGTTAATGAAGATTAAATGAGAGTGAAACCATGATCGAAAATCCAATCAAGCGTCGCCCAACACGAAAAATTCGTGTGGGTTCAGTCTATGTCGGTGGTGATGCCCCGATTAGCGTGCAAAGCATGACCAATACTGAAACCTGTGATGTCGATGCGACAGTTGCGCAAATTCAACGTTGCGCTGATGCAGGCGCGGATATCATGCGCGTGTCTGTTCCATCGATGGAAGCGGCGGAGGCTTTTGGAGCAATTCGTAAGCGCGTTACGGTTCCTTTGGTTGCCGACATTCACTTCGATCATAGAATTGCACTGGCTGTGGCAGACTATGGTGCAGATTGTCTAAGGATTAATCCGGGGAATATTGGTTCAGATCAAAAAGTACGTGAAGTCGTAGCAGCAGCGCGTCACCATGGTATTTCGATTCGTATTGGGGTCAATGCGGGTTCTTTAGAAAAAGATTTGCAGAAAAAATATGGCGAACCGACTGGTCAAGCCTTGCTTGAATCTGCACTACGTCATATTGATATTTTAGATCGACTGGATTTTCACGAATTTAAAGTCAGCGTTAAAGCATCTAACGTATTTTTGACCATGGATGCCTATCGTTTATTATCCCAACAGATTGATAACCCATTACATCTAGGGGTGACTGAGGCAGGGATTTACCGTACAGGTACAGTGAAGTCAGCGATTGCATTGGGTGGTTTGCTGATGGAAGGCATTGGCGATACCATGCGTATTTCACTGGCAGCAGAACCCGAAGACGAAATTAAAATCGGCTTTGATATTTTAAAATCATTGGGATTACGTTCTAACGGCATTAACTTTATTGCTTGCCCAAGCTGTTCACGTCAGGAATTTAACGTGATTAAAGTCATGCAGATGCTAGAAGAACGTCTGGAAGATATACGTACACCCATGGATGTTTCCGTGATTGGCTGTAAGGTCAATGGGCCTGGTGAGGCTAAAGAAGCTGATATTGGAGTTGTTGGAGCATCTCCTCGTTCATTGGTCTATCGTAATGGTGAAAAAAGCCATTTAATTGATACCGATCAACTGGTTGAGGAAATCGAATCAATGGTGCGTGATCGTGTAAAAGCGATTGAAGAAGCAAAATCTAAAGAAATTATTCGTACAAGTTTTGAGTAAGTCATGAGTTCAATTGTTGCAATCAAGGGTTTTAACGATATTCTTCCGAGCCAAACCGCTGCATGGAGACGTTTAGAACAACATCTGGCATCGTTAATGGATACTTATGGCTATCAACAAATTCGGTTACCAATTGTTGAGCAAACAGGTTTATTTAAACGTGCGATTGGTGATGCGACGGATATTGTTGAAAAAGAAATGTATACCTTTTTTGACAAGGGAACGCCGCCAGACTCATTAACTTTACGTCCTGAAGGTACGGCTGGTTGTGTTCGTGCGTTGCTAGAGCATAATTTATTACGTGGGGCTACACCACGTGTCTGGTATCTTGGGCCGATGTTCCGTTATGAAAAACCACAAAAAGGGCGTTATCGTCAATTCCATCAGTTTGGTGTGGAAACCTTTGGTGTGGCAACCCCTGATATTGATGCTGAAGTGATTTTACTGACTGCGCGTTTATGGAAACGTCTAGGAATGGCGGATAAAGTCCAGCTTGAACTGAATACTTTAGGCGAAATAGACGAACGGGCAGAATATCGTGCAGCTTTGGTTGAGTTTTTGACTCAGCATATAGATGCTTTGGATGAAGATTCACAGCGCCGTTTAACCACAAATCCTCTGCGAATTTTAGATTCAAAAATTGAATCGACCCAGAAAATTTTAGAAAATGCGCCGAAATTGCATGACTTCATTCAAGAAGACAGCATGAATCATTTTAAGCAACTGCAACAGTATTTAACGGATGCAGGTATTTCTTTTGTGATCAACCAAAAGCTGGTACGTGGTCTGGATTATTACAACAAAACTGTTTTTGAGTGGACGACTACAGCATTGGGTTCACAGGGCACCGTTTGTGCAGGTGGACGCTATGATGGTTTAGTGGGGCAGTTGAAAGGGAAAGCGGATCAATCTGTTCCTGCTGTTGGTTTTGCGATGGGAATGGAGCGTTTATTGCTGCTTCTTGAGCAGATTGAACAAGCGCAGGTTGTCCGTGATTGTGATGTGTTTTTAGTGGCTGAACCTGCTTATCAGGGTCGTGCACTGATTTTGGCAGAACAATTACGTGATCAGCTTGAAACAAGCAATAGTTCACTGCGTATCAAAACTGGTTCACAGGGCAGCATGAAAAGCCAGATGAAAAAAGCCGATCAGTCTGGCGCTGTCTATGCCATGATTTTGGGTGAGCGTGAATGGAATGCGGGTGAGTTGACCATAAAAGAGTTGGCAACTGCTGAACAATCCACTGTCGCGATCGAGCAACTGGTTTCATTTTTAACTGAAAAATTGGCAAAATAAGCGAAAAAGCTGAAGGGAAAGGAACGTAGATGAGTGCGTTAACTGAAGAAGAACAACTGGATAATCTAAAGTCGTTCGGTAAAAAATATGGCTCTGCCATCATTAGCGGTATTTTGATTGCGCTCATCGCCTTTTTTGGATGGCAATATTGGCAGAAAAAAACACTGGCTGAAAATCAGGTGCGTACTGCAAAAGTGCAACAACTTATGGATCAGGCACAAGGCGCTGAATCAAATCCAGATGCACTTAGTAACTTATATGCCTCAGCAGATAAAATTACCAAAGATGCGCCAGATTCAGTACAAGCCATTCAAACTGAACTGATGTTGGCAAAAGTGGCGTATGACAAAGCCGATTATGCCGCAGCAGAAAAGTCATTGAAGAAAGTTGAAAACTCAAAACTTAATGATGATGGTCTATTGCAACTGGTTAAACTTCGTTTGGCATATGCCCAACTTGCACAAAATAAATATGACGATGCCTTAAAAACATTGGCATTGGTCACAGATCCTGCATTTAAGGCCACGGCTGAAGAAGCGCGTGGTGACATTTATGTCGCGAAGAAAGATATTGCTTCTGCGAAAAAAGCCTATCAAAGTGCGTGGGATGATTTGGCAAAGCGTAAGCAAGAGCGCCAAATTTTACAAATTAAACTCGAAAGTGTTGGCGTTTTAGTAGATGATCCTGAGATTGAACGCCCGATTATAGACACACAGGTGGATAAGTCTTAATGGATAGAAAATTTACACTCCCGTTTGCGCTTGCTTTGGTTGCAGCAGCTTTAGTTGGTTGCTCCACGAATAAACTTAAAGTAGAAGAACCGAAACCAAATCCTTTGCCAAAATTAGCACAGGCCAAAACACTGGTTCCCGTTTTTTCACAAAGCGTTTCTTCAACAGACAAAGCCGATCCACTACGTTTACAGCTTGACTCTGATAATGGTGTGAATTTTATTGTCGATCCAAAAGGTGAAGTTGCTGCCTATCGTGGTAAACAGCGTCTATGGGAAACTCGTGTGAATAAACACGGATTGACTTCAGGTGTCGAAGCCAAAGAAGGCGTGGTCTTAGTGGGTAGTGCCAAAGGTGAGTTGTTTGCACTGGATGAAAGTACAGGTCAAAAAAAATGGCAGGCACAATTAAGTGGTGCTTTGCTGAGTCCATCTTTAATCAAAGATGGACGTGCAGTGACCATTGCCAATGACGGTACAGTCTTTGCGCACGATTTACAGACTGGACAGCAGCTTTGGGCGTATAAAATGCCAAATGTACAATTTAGCTTGCGTGGACAGCCTTCCCCAGTGATGCTGGACGATCATACCGTGATCGTGGCATCTGCTAATGCTTATGTGTACGGCATTGATGTGATCAGTGGTGTACCACGCTTCCAGCGTCGTGTTGCAGTCAGTGAAGGTCGCTCAGATGTACAACGTCTGATTGATATTGATGGTGATCCAGTAGTCGTGGGGCAGTTTTTGGTCACCACCAGTTATCAGGGACAAATCACTGTAATTGATGTCGCTGCACAGCAAGTGGTTTGGAGTGAAGACGCCAGCAGCAATAAACGTGCTGAGGTCAGTAACGACAAAGTATTTGTAGCACAAACTGATGGTAAGCTTGTGGCATATAACCTGACCACAGGCGAAAAAGCGTGGGAAAGTGATGCTTTGATGCATCGTCAGTTGAGTAACCCAGTGGTATTAGGTTCTGATCTGGTGGTCGGTGATTTAGATGGTTATTTGCACCTGATTGATCCAAACAATGGACAACTTGTGGGTCGTTCCAAAACCAGTGGTGAAGTGCGAACTTTACGTGTAGTGGATAATCAGCTTTATGTTTCCACACGCAAAGGTGAATTTACTGTTTGGCAAAACCGTTAATTTTAGACGGGCTTGTGTTAAACTAGTCATTCGCGAATTCTTTGCTTCAAATTCGTCGGGGTGTTTGAGTATATAATATTCAAAGCCCCGTTGTTTTTTATTCAGGTCTATGACCTAAAATCTTCCTTATTATTTCCTTGTTCATGCCAAATGGCTGATCTTGAATGTAGGTTACTTTATGAAACCCGTTATTGCGCTCATTGGTCGTCCCAACGTCGGAAAATCAACGCTATTTAACCAGATTACCAAGAGTCGTGATGCACTTGTTGCCGATTTTGCGGGGCTTACGCGTGACCGTAAATATGGTGATGCCGTTTACCAAAATAAATCCTTTATTGTGGTAGATACAGGCGGTATCGGCGAAAGCGAAGCGGGGATCGATGCTTACATGGCGGAACAGTCAAAAACTGCCATCAATGAAGCTGACATTATTATTTTTGTGGTGGACGCTCGTGCAGGCTTACTTGCTTCAGATGAACAAATTGCCCGTGAAATACGCAGTCTGGGTAAGAAAATTTATTTAGTTGCCAATAAAGTGGATGGTGTACACGCTGAAGCAGCCGTAGTCGAGTTTTATAAGCTAGGCTTTGGTGAACCGATTCATGTTGCAGCGAGCCATGGTCGCGGTGTGGCACAGATGCTTGAAGATGTGCTTGAAGATGTTCCTGAAGATGAAAATCAAGAAGAACATGACAAAAATACAGGACTAAGACTCGCGATTATTGGTCGTCCAAATGTCGGTAAATCAACACTCGTCAACCGTTTGTTAGGCGAAGAACGTGTTGTGGCATTTGATGAGCCTGGAACGACACGTGATTCGATTTATATCCCCTATGAGCGTGATGGTCGCCAATATACCTTGATCGATACCGCAGGGGTGCGTCGTAAAGGTAAAGTGGATGAAATGATTGAAAAATTTTCAATCGTAAAGACACTTCAGGCGATTAAAGATGCGCATGTGATTGTTGTGGTTTTGGATGCTCGTGAAGGTGTGGTTGAGCAAGATCTACATCTGATTGGCTATGCGCTTGAAGCGGGTCGTGCCATGGTGGTTGCCATTAATAAATGGGACAACATGACTGAGTATGATCGCAAGCAATGTAAACTGGATGTTGATCGTCGTTTTGATTTTATTCCGTGGGCAAAAGTACATCTGATTTCTGCCTTGCATGGTACAGGCGTAGGTGAGTTATATCCATCGATTCACCGTGCTTATGATTCTTCGCATTTAAAAGTTTCACCTGCGAAATTAACTCAAATTTTAAATGATGCAACAGATGCGCATCAACCGCCGATGATTAGCGGTAAGCGTATTAAAATGCGTTATGCGCATATGGGTGGACAAAATCCTCCGACGATTGTCATTCATGGTAATAAAGTCGATAAAACCCCAGCGGATTATCGTCGTTATCTGGAAAATGTGTTTCGTAAAGTTTATAAGCTTGAAGGTACGCCTGTACGAATTGACTTTAAGACCTCAGAAAATCCATTTGAAGGACGTAAGTCGCAAATCGATGAACGCGTCGCTGCGCGTAAACGTCGTTATATTCAAAAATTTAAGAAAGCTGAGAAAAAATTTAAGCGTTAAATTGTCTTTAATAAAAAACCCCGATCCCATTTCGGGGTTTTTGCATTTATAGACACTGCATCTTGTTGTTATTTCAGTTAAAATGTAATTTTTTGTTAATTTGAAGACTGGTGCTATAATTTTGCACCAATTTCTAACACCTTTGCCATGGGCTCGCATTCAGCATGATCAGATTTCATCTTTCTGCGCTTCGACTGTGTTGTACACAACATGACTGTACGGCATTAGAGTCTTTGCCTGCAATGCAGCGCAGACGACTTTCGCCTTTGGCAAAATTGGCGATAAATGCCGCCATGCAAACTCTGGCGCAGCAATCTGCTGACTATATTGTATGGGCTTCTCAGTATGGCGATGAAGCCAAAACATTGGGTATTTTACAAGATGTATTGACCCATCAAACGCCATCACCTACACAGTTTTCAACTTCGGTTCATAATGCCATTGCGGGTCTTTATTCTATTTTGTGTAAAGACGAGACCATTTCGACCAGTTTAAGTTGCGGCTGGTCAGAAGCAATCATCGAAGCCTATGCGATTTTAAAAACTCAGCCTCAGATTAAAACCGTTTTAGTGGTTTATTATGACGCGCCATTACCTGAAATTTATCAGGATCGACAACCTTTTGAGCCATTTGCACTATCGACTTTACTGAGCTTGGAACATGCCAATGTCGAATTGAACGCAGTTGAGCAGACTCAGGATATTGATGCGCTCAGTTTTTATTCCTTCTGGCAAGATCAGCATCAAACAGCATGGCTAGGATGGCAAAAATGTTAAATCGGGCATTATTAAACAATAAGATCAATTATATTTGGCGTGTTGCAGCAACCGGTTTTAGTTTTGCCAGTTTTGGTATTGGGGGCGTGGCAATCGCGACTGTGGTTGCACCTTTGGTAAATTTAACTGCACAGGATCAGGCGACTCGTCGACAACGTGCTCAACAGGTGATTCGTACCAGTTTTAAAGGCTTTACCGAAATGATGGTCAAGTTGGGCATCATGACTTATTCGGTGGAAGGTCTGGAAAAATTACAGCAAAGCCGACAAGAATTAGTGATTGCCAATCATCCGACTTTGATCGATGTGGTGATCCTCATTGGACTCATGCAACAAGCCAATTGCGTAGTAAAGCAGTCGCTCTGGTCAAATCCATTTACACGAGGTCCTGTGCGCAGCGCAGGTTACGTTTTAAATGCAGGATCTAATCAATTTATCCATGATTGCGTGACAAGCTTACAGCAAGATAATGCGCCATCGCTCATCATTTTTCCTGAGGGAACGAGGACACAAAAAGATGAACAGATTAATGAGTTTCAGCGTGGTGCTGCCAATATTGCAATTCGTGCCGATGTACCGATTCGACCTGTGTTGATTCGTTGCACACCCACGACGTTAACCAAAAATGAAAAGTGGTATCACATTCCTGCGAAGCCCTTTCATATTGAGATTAAAATTTTGGATGCCATCCATATTTCAGAGGTACTTTCTGATTTGACGGTCAGTCCTAAAAATGTCCGTGCCCTCAATCAGTATTTACAGCAATTTTTTAAGCAAGAGTTATCTAAATGAGCAATTTGGCCAACGAATTAAAACAAATGATTATTGATGTTTTAGCACTTGAAGACATCACCGTTCAGGATATTGATGATCAGGCACCATTATTTGGAGAAGGACTAGGGCTAGATTCAATAGACGCTTTGGAGTTAGGGCTTGCCCTCAAAAAACGTTACAACATTCATTTAAATGCTGAATCGGATGAAACCAAACAGCATTTTCGCTCAATTCAAAGTCTAGTGACTTTGGTTGAAGCTCAACAAGAAGTATAAGAGGTAGCTATGTTAAGTCAGGAACACATTCTTTCGACCTTACGTGAATGGATGCAGGATTTATTTGAAATTGAGCCTGAAACAATCCAATTAGAATCCCATCTATATTCGGATCTGGATGTTGATAGTATTGATGCAGTGGATCTAATCGTCAAAATTAAAGAATTGACAGGGAAGCAGGTCAAACCTGAAGACTTTAAAAATGTCAGAACAGTACACGATGTTGTGACTGTTATTCAGAATATGACCGCTTAATGAATCACTTTTTGAAATGGATAACAGCGATTTTTTTCATCGCGTATCCTTTTATTGTGGGTTGGAGTTTATCCAACGGTCATTTTTTTGCCGTCAGTATATTGTTGGTGATAGTGGGGATGTCACGCCTTGTGTTTAAATCCAATGCATTATTATGGCCACTTTCTATGTTTGCCATTTTATGTGGTGGTTTAAGCGTGATGTTGAATGATCATGCATGGCTTAAATTTTATCCAGTTCTGATGAGTCTGGGAGCTTTGGGTATATTTGTATCGACCTTATGGCGACCACCTTCCATGATTGAGCGTTTCGCACGCATCATGCAGCCCGATTTACCTGAGTCGGGAGTACAATGGACGCGAAAAGTCACCATAGTCTGGTGTGGTTTTTTTATATTCAATGCTGTTATGGCTTGGTGTACGATTGTTTATGCACCGACCCAGATTTGGGTGTTATATAACGGCTTTATTTCTTATGTCCTCATGGGCATTCTTTTACTTGGTGAATTTATTTTAAGAAAACGCCATCAGCGTTTGAACAATAATGATGAACAATTCCTTTAATCCATTTATTCAGTCACAACAGACTTTAGCGATTACCTTTGACCAACAGCAAATTTCTTTTGCTGAATTTTGGCAAGATGTGTCACAGCAGGCGCAATTATTTTCTTTGCGACCTGAATGCATATGGGCGCTTTGGCATCAAGACAGCTATGAGTTTCTGGTGTTATTGTTTGCAGCACTTCAAGCAAAGAAAAGGATTGTGTTGCCTCCACATCGGGTCGCACAGCTTGAACAAAATTTAGCTTCACAACATATTTATTTTTTATCACGCCAAACTTTTACTGACGTGAACTCGAATTTCGTACTTGATTTGAGTCAAACTTTTCTTGATCAAGCGCAGATCGATTTTTACACTTCTGGTTCAACCGGTGAACCGAAACGGATTGAACGCACTTTAGCGCAATTGTTTAAGGAAGTGCAGGGACTCGATCAGACATTTTGCTTAACTGAACAAGTCATTGCATTGGCGACGGTCAGTCATCAGCATATTTATGGTTTATTGTTTAAACTGCTCTGGCCATTATTTACGGGACGAAGTTTTTATATCCCGCAATTGGCTTTCCCAGAAGATGTGATTGCGATCCAAAAGCAGTTTGCTGAATTTAGACTGCAAAACTATGTGATTTCTAGTCCAGCTTTACTCAAACGTTGGACGTTAGATCTAAAACTCGTAGATAGTCAGGCGGTATTTTCTTCTGGCGGAAAATTGGAAAAAGGTGTTCGACTCTTACTCAATTATACGATTACTGAGATTTTAGGAAGTTCAGAGACGGGTGGAATTGCCTATCGAACTGAAGATGAAAGTGCATGGCAAGCCTTTGCAGATGTGAATATTGACATCCAGCAACAGCTTTTAAATGTACAAACGGAACACGCCTTTTGTTCTGACTGGATTGAAACTGGGGATCTGGCAGAATGGGAAAATGCCAATAACCCAAAAACTGGATTTAAATTATTGGGTCGTGCCGACCGTTTGATCAAGCTGGAAGAAAAACGTCTGAGTTTGGATGCGATTGAACAAACGATTCAAACCTTAGCAGCGGTAAAGCAATGTCATGCTTTATTGATCGAGCAGGAACAGCGTCAGTTTTTGGCGTGTATTGTGGTTTTGCACGATGCTGCACGTCAAAAGTTACAATTCATAGGTAAACACGCATTTGTATCTGAAATAAAACAACAATTACGTAGTGGCTTGGAAAATATCGCGATTCCACGTTTATGGCGATTTTTGACAGAACTACCCCAAAACACGCAGTCAAAATTGGATAAACATTATTTAAAAAGTTTGTTTGAGCCAATGCTGCAACCTGTGGTTTTGTCGCAGTTACAAGCAAGTGAATGCTATCAACTGAAACTGGAATTTACGCCCGAACTGCTGTGTTTTAAAGGGCATTTTCCAAATCAGCCGATCTATCCTGGTGTGGGGCAAATTGGATTTATTCAGACATGTGCCAGACAAATCTGGGGGGATTTACACTGGTGCAATGGTTATGAACAACTTAAATTTCAACATTTAATCCAGCCTTATCATATTATTGAGTTAAAACTGACGCGCAAACAGCATAAAGTGAGTTTTGAGCTATCTGATGTACAGCAAACTTTGGCATCAGGCCGTTTGTTATTTGCATTGAAAGATTCGGATGAGGAAACACTATGATGCAAAGTTATGGTTTTGTTATTCCTGTGTTTAATCATCCGCATTATCTTGATGAATTAATGGCAGCTCTAAGTCAGTATAATTTACCTGTGATTGTGGTGAATGATGGTAGTCATGATGAATGTACCATGCGATTGAGGGCATTGGATAAGGCTTATGCGCAGCTTCATTTAATTGAGCATGATCATAATCAGGGCAAAGGTCAGGCAGTCATTACTGGATTGAACTATGCAGGGCAAATGGGACTTAGCCATGCTTTGCAGATAGATGCGGATGGTCAACATCAATGGACAGATATCGATAAGTTTTTGCAGTTATCGCAGCAGCATCCTGATGCAGTTGTGATTGGTCAACCTGTATTTGATTTATCCGTCCCCAAAAAACGCTTGTATGGGCGATATGTCACGCATGTCTGGGTTTGGATTAATAGTTTGTCTTTTGATATTAAAGACAGTATGTGTGGTTTTCGGATCTATCCTTTAGCACCAACATTAAAAATTTTAAAACAAGCAAAGTTCCAACCACGTATGGGCTTCGACAGTGAAATTTTAGTCCGTCTAAAGTGGGAAAATGCCAAATTTATAAATGTCCCAACGCCTGTGATTTATCCTGAACATGGGATTTCTCATTTTCATGTCTGGCGCGATAATTTGGGAATGAGTCAGGCACATGCGCGGTTATTTGCTGGTATGTTATGGCGTTTACCCAAACTCATTAAACAAAAAATACAAGGCTAAACATGCAGCGCCAATCTTCGAACTGGAGCGATCGTAAAGAGCGAGGTGGACTGGGGCTACTCACGTTAGTGCTCTATTTTTATCGTTTGGGTGGGCGTTGGTTATGTAAGGTCGTATTGTACTTTATTATTCTGTGGTATTGGCTGTTTGCGGTTTCTGCACGGCAGGCATCACTTGATTATTTGCGTCAATTACATGTATTCGCAGGTGGTCATTCTCCATTTTCGGCTTTACCGTCTTGGGCAAATAGCTATCAGCATTTTATCCAGTTCGGAATCAGTATTTTAGATAAAATGGAAGGCTGGCTCGGAAATATCCCTGAACAACAGTTACAGTTGTTCGGTCATCAGCATTTTCAGCAGGCTTACCAGAAAGGTGCATTATTAGTCGTATCGCATTTTGGCAATATTGAACTGTTACGTGCTGTTAAATCTGAGCATCCGCAGAAAATTAATGTATTGGTCTATCAAAAACACGCCACACAATTTAATGCTTTTCTGAAAAAACTCAATGATCAGGCGGACGTGAATCTGATTTCTGTCGATGAATTGGGACTAGAAACAGCCATTTTATTAGAAGAAAAAATGCAACAAGGTGAATGGGTGATTGTCGCGGCAGATCGTGCGCCTGTGCAGTCTAGTCGTGTTCAACAAATTGAGTTTCTTGGTAAAGATGCACTATGGCCACAGGGTGCGTGGATACTGGCAAGTTTACTCAAAGTGCCTGTTTTGGCGGTGTTTTGTTATCGACAGCAGCAACATTTTGAAGTGCATATTCATAAAATTGCAGATGTCATCGATTTACCACGAAAGACCCGTATGCAAGCCATGCAAACCGTGACCCGACAATATGTGGCTTTGCTTGAGCAGCATTGCTTACGCGCACCGTATCAATGGTTTAATTTTTATCATTTTTGGACGAAGTAAATTGAATAACAGTATATTAAATACGGGCATAGAACAATTCATTACCGTAGGGATAGAGCCATTAACTATTGAAGATGTGGTGCGTGTTGCACATGGGTATTGTCAGGTTTCATTACCACAACAACAAACGTGGCGTGATTTTATTCAAAAAGGCGCTGACTTTCTGGATGAATTATTAGAGCAGGAAGGTGTTATTTACGGGGTTACAACGGGTTATGGAGATTCTTGTTTAGTTGAAGTGCCTGCGCATCAGGTGAATGAACTGCCTTTACATCTTTCTCGTTTTCATGGCTGTGGCTTAGGTAAAAATTTGGAATTGGTGACTGCGCGCGCTGTAGTCGTTACGCGATTATGTTCTTTGGCAAGAGGTTATTCTGGGGTTTCACTGGCGTTACTAGAGCGTCTAGTCTGGTTACTCAATCAAAATGTAATTCCTGTGATTCCATCCGAAGGTTCTGTGGGTGCGAGTGGTGATTTAACCCCGCTTTCTTATATTGCGGGGGTATTGGTCGGTGAGCGAGAGGTCTATTACCAAGGTCAAATTGTACCTGTCCAACAGGTGTATAAAGCAAAAGGTATTGAACCTTTGATTTTGCGTCCTAAAGAGGGACTGGCTTTGATGAATGGAACAGCCGTCATGACAGCAATGGCATGTTTAAATTATAAACGTGCTGAGCAAGTTGCCCATGCTGCAACATTGATTACTGCTTTAAATGTTTTGGCATTAGAAGGCAATCCAACACATTTTGATGAAGTGCTGTTTGCCCAAAAACCACATGCAGGACAGCAAAAAGTTGCAGCACAATTACGTGACTGGCTAGAAAGCGAAGTGCAAACCGCCCATCAAAGTCCGCGTTTGCAGGATCGTTATTCTCTTCGTTGTGCGCCACATATCATTGGCGTTTTTGAAGATTCTAAAGTTTGGTTACGTCAATTTATTGAAAATGAATTGAATTCGAGTAATGACAATCCTTTGATTGATCCGATTAACTTGCGTGTTTTGCATGGTGGGCATTTTTATGGTGGACATATTGCCCAAGCGATGGATAGTTTAAAAATCATGATTGCCAATATTGCCGATTTATTGGATCGGCAATTAGCGCAATTGGTCGATCATAAAATGAATCATGGCTTACCGCGTAATTTAACAGGTGCAACAGCAGACCGCTTACCTTTAAATCATGGTTTTAAAGCGGTACAAATTGGGGTATCGGCATGGACAGCCGAAGCATTGAAACAAACCTTATCGGCCTCCATTTTTTCGCGTTCAACGGAATGTCACAATCAGGATAAAGTCAGCATGGGCACAATTGCGGCACGAGATGCCGAACGTGTGATTGTATTAACTGAACAAGTGGTCGCTGCCTTATGTTGTGCCAGTGTGCAGGCCATTCATCTAAAAGGCTTAAACCAACAGCTTTCGCCAGTGCTGCGAGCATTTATGGACTGGACCTTACACAGTTTTGCATTGGTGGTGGAAGACCGACCATTACAAACTGAATTACAACAAATAATGGATCGTTTTGCCAACTTTGAACTGTCTAATACGGATTGGATGCTGCAACAGGAGCAAGCTTATGCAAGCTGAAGTCGTTATTGAGGTTCCTTTTCATGATGTCGATATTATGAATGTGGTTTGGCATGGACATTATCTGAAATATTTTGAAATCGCGCGCTGTAAGCTTTTGGATCAGTTTCATTATAACTATATGCAAATGCAGGCTTCAGGTTATGCGTGGCCTGTGATTGAAAGCCATGTACGCTATGTACAAGGTATTCAGTTTGAGCAAAAAATTCGGATACGTGCGATTTTAAAAGAGTGGGAAAATCGTTTAAAAATTGATTATGTAATTTTTGATGAAGCGACTGGAAAACGACTGACCAAAGGTTATACCACGCAGGTCGCCGTTGAAATTCAAACACGGGAAATGTGTTTTCAGTCTCCGCAAGTATTATTTGATTGTCTGAATGCATGGTCTGAGTTTCAACCCGCGCAGGAGCAAAAACCATGATGGCTGCTATTCTAAATGAACATAAAAAAAGATTTAATTTTGTTCTACTCACAACTTTCGTATTTTGGGTTTTAAGTCTTTCGGTTACTGTGCAGGCAGCTTCGCCACAAGCTGAACAGATTTTTAAACAGCTTTCACAAACCACGCTGGTACGAGCCAAATTTGAACAGCAAAAAAAACTGGTATCTCTCCAAAAAACTTTTGTTTCCAACGGTGATGTGGTTTTTGCTAAAAGTAATGGTGTGTTGTGGCAGTTACAGCGTCCAGTCCAAGCAGACCTTGTGGTAACACCTAAAAAACTGGTTCAGAAAACAGCAAAAACCATGAGTCAGCTAGATGTTGGTAAGTCGCCGTATGGTTCAGTGGCGACTTTATTTTTGCAATTGATGTCGGGCAATTCAGCACTTTTAGATCAACATTTTACCGTCAATAAAACCAGTATCACCACCCAAGGTTGGTCAATCAGTTTGCGTCCTAAAAGTAGCTTATTTAAAAAGTTATTTGTACAGGTCGATGTACAGGGACAACAATATGTCAATCAAATTGTGATTGCAGAGCAAGGTCGTAATATAACCACGATTCATTTTAGTCAGCAACATTCACAACCAGCGGCACTCACGACTGATGAACAAGCACTTTTCCAATTGGCAAAATAAATGTAGCGTGGTTTGGCTGGTCATACTCGTGGTGATCAGTTTGATCATGGGCGTGGCATGGCTCAAAAAAGAGATTCATATTCAGACCAACATTTTTGCGTTATTACCTAAACTGAATCAGGATGCAGATTTAGCTTCAACACAGCACTATGTCAGTGAACAGTTAAATAGTAATATTTTTGTCGTGATTGATGCTCAAGATAGTCAACAATTACAACAAGCAACGGATGATTTACAACGTGCTGTGAGCCAAAGTTCGTTGTTTGAACCGTTACAGCCACAAGTGGATACGGAACAACTCGGGCGAATTTTATATCAGCATCGTGCAGGCTTATTGAGTGCAGAAGATCAACAGTTACTTGATCAAAAAGATTATACAAGTTTAACTGAAAAAAGCCTGATGCAATTGTTTACACCGGGTTTGCCGATTAGCGCAGAGAGCTTAAAACAAGATCCATTCATGCTATTTAGCCGTTATTTGCTTGGAGTGAGTCAACAGGTACAACATGACAATGTTGAACTGGAAAACGGTTTTGCTACGATTCATGATCATGACAAAATTTCACGGTTGTTTAGCCTAAAATTAAAACAAAGCCCTTATAACATTGATTATCAAGAGCAAGCTTCAGCGTGGATTGATACGACGGAACAACACCTTGCTCAGATGAATGTTAAAAGTCACTGGACTGGAACATTATTATTTTCCAACTATGGTACGCAGTCGGCAAAACAGGAGATTTCGACCATCGGTTTAGGTTCAAGTCTGGGGCTAATGCTATTGGTTTGGTTCGGTTTTCGTTCGTTACGCCCTTTATTGACTGAGTTTATTGCTGTTTCGACAGGGTGTTTAGTGGCTTTCGCCGCCACTCACTGGATATTTGGTGAAATTCATCTGATGACTTTGGTGTTTGGGGCGAGCCTGATCGGAGTCTGTGTCGATTTTTCCTTTTACTTTATGGCAATGCAATCTCAGCACCGCAAGCTGAGTGGTTTTGAAGTTCTACGTCCGCTATTGCCGAGCTTGTTTATGGGATTGATGACCACCATCGTGGCCTATGTGTTTTTGAGTTTTACGCCATTTCCGGGCTTTAAACAAATCGCCGTGTTTTCCATTGTGGGTTTGGCTTCGGCGTGGTTGACCAGTATTTTATTATTGCCGCGTTTACCTGCTTTAAATGCTGAGCCTGCCATTCAAAGATTAAAGTGGATTGGTGAATTTAGAATCTGGTTTCAGCAGCATCGACTAATTCGCTATGTCACTTTGTTGAGTATTGTGTGCATTGGAGTGAGTAGTTTATTTTTCTTAAAAAACAATGATGATATTCGCAATTTGCAAAGTATGGATAAATCCTTAAAGCAGGAAGATCAGTATGTGCGCGAACGCTTCATGGGGCAACAGGGCAGCGACTATTTTGTGGTGCGGGGGCGTACGCCAGAACAAATGCAAGCCAATGAACAAGTATTGATTCAAAAGTTAGAGCATTTACAACATCAAGATCAACTCACAAGTTTTCAAGCTTTAGGACAATGGATTCCTACGCAGCAACAACAGCAACAAAATATTGCCCAGCTTCAGTCGATTCCAGAATCTGTATTAGAGCAGTACGCGCAAAATATGGGCTTACCCGTAAATGACGTAAAAGCATGGCAGCAACAATTAGCTACTTTACCTTTATTGTCACTACAGGATTTTAAGCAGCATCCATTGGCCTTTTTACAAGTTCGTTCTAATGAGCGTTTGGTGCTTTTAAATGGAGTTAAGGATGTCAGTGCTTTAAAACAGTTGCAAAATGAACACGTGATTTTGCAACAACCGATGATGCAGTTATCCGATTTATTTAAACAACATCGTTTACAGGCACAGTCTTTATTTGTCTATGCCCTGATTGCACTGGCGATTGGTCTAGGTGTGATTTATGGCTGGCGCTCTATTGTGCCGTTGGTGATGCCAGTGAGTCTGGCATTACTTACGACTTTTGCGATACAGGCTTGGTTAGGAGTTGAACTTAATTTATTTAGTATCATGGGGACTTTTCTGATTGTGGGTATTGGTGTGGATTATGCGATTTTTTATCGACATGGCCATGATCATCCGCAAGTGGTTGGAATGGCATTATTCTTATGTATGATGTCAACTTTGCTCGGCTTTGGTTTATTATCATTAAGTCATACTTATGCGATTCATTGTTTTGGTTTAACAGTACTTTTTGGGGTCATTTTTTCATTTATTTATGCCACGTTGTTTACGCCATCGGATGAGCAACATGTGGTGATTTCACGTTATCAGTCAAAGAGCTGAGATTAAAAAGGTCAATGTGCCATGCAAAATTTGCAACAAAATACGATACAACAAACAGATGTCATGATTATTGGGGCAGGACCATCTGGCAGTTCAGCAGCCGCTTTATTACGTCAAAAAGGTTTTAAAGTCTGCATCATTGAGAAACAGCATTTTCCGCGTTTTTCGATAGGAGAATCTTTATTGCCTCAATGTATGGTCTTTTTAGAAGAAGCGGGTTTATTAGATACTGTACGCGACCATGTTGAAAAATGCGCCTTTCAATTTAAAAATGGTGCAGCATTTTTACGTGGAAAACAACGTAGCTTTTATGATTTTACTCAAAAGTTTAGCGAAGGGCCTGGCACGACATGGCAAGTTCGCCGTGCCGATTTTGATCGGTTATTGGCCGAGCAGGCGCAAGCTTTAGGTACAGATATTCGATTTGGGCACGAAGTCATTGCAGTCGATGTTGAAACAGCGCAGCCGATTTTAACGATTCAACCTGAACAGGGTGACTCCTATCAACTACAGGCAAAATTTTTATTGGATGCCAGTGGTTTTGGGCGAATCTTACCTAAATTTTTAGATTTAGAAGCGCCTTCGAGTTTTCCTGTACGCCGTGCATTGTTTACCCATATTGAAGATGGTATTGCTAACAATCCTGAATTTGATCGTCATAAAATCCTGATTACTGTGCATGAAAAAAATCATCGGGCATGGTTTTGGTTGATTCCTTTTGCAGATGGACGAAGTTCATTTGGTGTGGTTGCCGAGCAGGATTTTTTTAATGACTATCTGACTGGCAATGCCGAGCAGGATCAAAATGAAGTTTTACTGAAACGAATTTTAGCAGACGATGAGAGCCTGTCTAAAATTCTAGCAGAGGCTAAATTTGATACACCTGTGCGAACATTGGTCGGTTATTCAGCTGATGTTAAACATCTGGCGAAGTCCAATTATGCCTTGTTAGGTAATGCAGGAGAGTTTTTAGATCCAGTATTTTCATCAGGTGTAACCATTGCGTTGAAATCTTCTAGTTTGGCGGTTCCACTGGTGGAACGTGCAATCAAAGGTGAACAAATCGACTGGCTAACAGAGTATGAGCAACCCCTTCGTCAGGGAATCAACGTTTTTCGTGCCTATGTAGAAGCATGGTATACGGGCGAATTTCAGGATGTGGTATTTTCCAGACACAAAAATCCAGAGATTGAACGGATGATCGCGTCACTTCTGGCAGGTTATGCATGGGACGAACGTAATCCGATGTATAAAAATGCGAAACGCCGCCTCGCTACTCTGGCTGAATATTGTCGTGAAGATGCTTTTCCAGCACAGCTATCGGAAATTTAAGATGCCATCGATTCGCTTGCTGTTATTGAGTTGTATATTTACGGCATGTACAGCTTGTCAACAGCTCATGCCGAAAGCTGTAGGTCTTGAAAATGCGACATGGCAACAGCAAGCGTATCAGCGTCAGGATCAGGTAGATGTGCAATGGCATGGAAAGAGTTTTAGTTTTCTACTCTATCAGCAGCAACAGGGACAGGTATTAGAGCTCATTGCTTTAAGTTTAACGGGACAGCAATTATTTCAGGTTGAATATAATGGTCAGCATATTCAGGTGAAACAGCGTATCGAACAAATGCGTTTATTACCGTTTGAATTTTTAATTCGGGATATTTTGCTGGCGACCTATCCTGATTTTGCCCAACAACAGGCCATAATTCATCCTGAGCTTATTCAGGATCAAATCTATGCAGCAGGTGGCGAAATTTATATTCAAAAAAAATTGGTTTTAAAGATTCAATATCTTTCAAAAGATAAGATGGAACTCGAAAATGTACAGGTGCCTTATCAAATGACGTTTTCACCGATTGAAAATACTTTACAGTCCAATGAATAGATAAAATGATGCAACAAAAACAACATTCTTCTGCCGTTGGCATTCAACTGAGCAGTAGCCTTTCGGCTTTAGGCAATTGTCCTGAACAGTTGCGTCAGCGTTTAACCCTGCCAGAAACCAGCTTATCTATACAATCTGAATGGCTGCCTGAGCGTTCAGTTTGGGTAGGGGCATATACAGGACATTTGATAGAAAACTTACCAAATGACTGTGAAGCTTGGTCATCTCGTAATTTACGTTTTGCTGTGACGGCTTTACAACAAATTGAAATCCCTTTGCGAGATTTAACAGCCAACATCCATCCTAATCGTTTAGCGATTGTCATGGGAACATCGACTTCGGGTATTGGCGATAATGAACCGCTTCTAGCAGCATATTTTCATGGCAAAACCGAGCTGATGATTGATCATCATAAACAGGAAATGAATGCACTGGCCAAAGGTCTACAGGCCTATTTAGGTTGGCAGGGTGCAGCTTACACAGTTTCAACCGCATGTTCATCCAGCGCCAAAGCATTTATTGCTGGGCAACGTTTACTCAATGCAAATCTGGCTGATGCTGTTTTGGTGGGCGGCGTTGATACATTATGTCGTTTAACTTTAAATGGTTTTAATAGTCTGGAAAGTTTATCTGAGGATATTTGTCAGCCATGCGGTCTTGAACGAGATGGGATTAACATTGGCGAAGCCGCCAGTTTGTTTCTATTGACCAAAGATTCTGCTCCAGTGATGTTTCTTGGTGGTGGTGAATCGATGGATGCATGGCATATTTCTGCACCGCATCCAGAAGGACTGGGGGCAGCTCAAGCGATGCAACGTGCTTTGGCAAATGCTCAGTTGAATGCCAGTCAGATTGCTTATTTGAATTTGCATGGTACAGCCACACCGCAAAATGATGCGATGGAAATTAAGGCGGTACGGCAGGTTTTTGCAGATGATCGTGTGCCGATGAGTAGCACCAAACATAAAACAGGACATTGTCTGGGGGCTGCGGGTGCGGTTGAAGCTTATATTTGCCAACAGGTTTTGCTGGATCAGACATGGTTACCGTTGCATCAACAAGGTGAAATTGATCCTGCGCTTGCAGATCAACATTTTGTTCATCAAAGTAAGGTTAGTCCACAAACAGTTGTTGATCGACCTTTAAATTATGTCATGAGTAATTCATTTGCCTTTGGTGGCAGTAATGTCAGCTTAATTTTTGGAAGAACTTTGCCATGAATATTCAGGAAAATGCAATTCAATATATTCCTCATCAAGAACCGATGGTATTTATCGATGATTTGGTCGAGATATCTGAACAATCTGCCGTTGCCAATCTGAACATTCGTCCAGCACTTTTATTTTGTGAGGCAGAGGGTTTACCTACATGGTCGAGTATCGAGCTGATGGCACAAACCATTAGTGCCTATTCAGGATGGAAAGGGCAACAACAAGGCAATATTCCCAAAGTTGGTTTTTTATTGGGAACTCGTAAATTAAATCTGCCCGTGCCTTTTTTTGAAATGGGAAGTACCTTGATCATTCGAGTCGAGCAGCAATATTTACATGAAGGTTTGGGACAATTTGCCTGTGAGATTGCGTATAAAAATCATAAAATCTCAGCCCTCTTAAGTGTTTATGAGCCGACAGGCGATCAAGATAATAAGGAAAATGTGTGAATAGACGAATTTTAGTCACTGGCTCAAGTCGGGGAATTGGTAAAGCGATTGCTTTGCAATTAGCACAGGCAGGTTTTGATGTTACGGTTCATGCGCGTTCGCGTATTGAAGAAGCGCAGGCTGTAGCACAGCAAATTCAAGGTTTGGGACGAAACAGCCACGTATTGATGTTTGACGTGACTGAGCGTGAAGTTGTGCGTCAGATGCTTGAGCAAGATGTTGAAACTCATGGTGCATTTTATGGTGTCGTCTTAAATGCGGGTTTAACTCATGATGCTGCTTTTCCAGCATTAAGTGATCATGAATGGGATGACGTGATTTCAACATCACTGGATGGTTTTTATAATGTGCTTAAACCGTTAATTATGCCGATGATTCATTTGAGAAAAGGGGGGCGCATTGTGACCTTATCTTCGGTTTCTGGGGTGATGGGCAATCGTGGTCAAGTCAATTATAGTGCAGCAAAAGCAGGCTTAATTGGGGCGACCAAAGCTTTATCACTAGAGTTGGCAAAGCGGAAAATTACCGTCAACTGTGTCGCTCCGGGTCTAATTGAAACTGAAATGGTGACTGAAGAAGTAAAGCAACATGCTTTAAAAATGATTCCATTGCAACGTATGGGAAATGTAGACGAAGTTGCCAGTGTCGTGAAATTTTTGTGTTCCGATGATGCATCTTATATCACACGACAAGTGATTTCAGTCAATGGGGGGCTGATCTAATGAAGCGTGTTGTGGTCACAGGTATGTCAGGAATTACTTCGCTTGGTGAAACGGCTGATGCTATTTTTGACCAATTTGCTCAGGCTAAAAGTGGCATTCGATATATGCCAGATTGGGAGAAATATACAGATTTGCGCACCAAACTTGGTGCGCCTGTCGAAAACTTTACGGTTCCAAAGCATTTTAATCGCAAAGTCACACGTGGAATGGGCCGAGTAGCTTTAATGTCAGTGGTCTGCGCTGAAATTGCGCTGACAGATGCAGGTTTATTAAATGATCCCATTTTAAAAAGTGGCGATGCAGGTGTGGCATTTGGTTCATCTGCGGGAAGTGTCGATGCCGTACGTGAGTTTGGTTGTATGTTAATTGATAATGACATGAGCCAAATGAATGCAACCACGTATATCCGAATGATGTCACATACCAGTGCGGTGAATATGACCGTTTATTTCGGTTTAAAAGGTCTAACCTTACCGACATCGAGTGCCTGTACTTCAGGTTCTATGGCGATTGGTCAGGCTTTTGAAGCCATAAAATATGGCAAACAAACCGTGATGCTGGCTGGCGGTGCAGAGGAACTTAGCGCCGCTGGGGCTGCGGTCTTTGATGTGTTATTGGCCACCAGTGGCATGAATGATCAGCCTGAACATACACCACGTCCGTTCGATCAAAACCGTGATGGGTTGGTGATCGGCGAAGGCGCAGGCTGTCTGATTTTGGAAGAATATGAACATGCCAAGGCCCGTGGTGCCAAAATTTATGCAGAAATTTTGGGTTATGGCAGCAATACCGATGGTCAGCATGTAACCCGACCCGATCAAGACATGATGGTGCGTTGTATGCAACTCTCTTTAAAAGATGCAGGACTAATGGCGGATCAGATTGATTATGTTAATGCACATGGAACATCGACTGATCAGGGAGATATTGCTGAAACCCAAGCAACCGCGCAAGTTTTGGGTAAAAAACCGATTAGCTCACTGAAAAGTTATTTTGGTCATACGCTTGGTGCTTGTGGCGCGATTGAAGCATGGCTAAGCATCGAAATGATGCATCGGAAGCACTTCATTCCAACTCTAAATCTGGATCATATCGATCCACTTTGTGGTGATCTGGATTATATTACTGGGCAGGCAAGACCTTTAAATGCCAATATTATCATGAGTAACAATTTTGCTTTTGGGGGAATTAATACCTCCTTGATTTTTAAAAACCTGAAATAAGAGGAATACAACAATGTCACTTAAGAAGCAACTCAGCTTTGCTGTACTGTGTATGGGATTAATGGGAACTGTACAGGCAGCAGATCAAGTGCATGATCTTGATTTTAAAGCCGCCGTTGAACGTGCGGTTGCGGATGGGGCGCTAGATGGTTCGGTTAAATTTTATTTGAGTGGGACAAAATCGGGTGGACGAGTATTACAGCAGGGCATTGTAACCAATAAAAAGACCAATGGTTTTGCCAAATCAGCAGAAACGTCTTGTGACTGGGTACTGCGCTCAGCTTTGATTCAATTGCAAAATGCAGCAAAGGCTAAAGGCGGCAATGCAGTCACTAATATTGTGAGCTATTTCAAATCCAATGAAGCGAAAAGCAGCACGACTTACCAATGCTATAAAGGTATGGCGCTGACAAGTGTGGCCCTAAAAGGCGATATTGTTAAGTTTTAACTCAGTCTAAAATAGTTTTATCCAGAAGTGAGCCAATGAGCATGAAAAACATTCAAGTGTATATTCGATCATTGGCTGATCTTCTTGAATTATCCGTTCAGGATTTTGCTAATCGTGCCGAGTATCAAGCTTATAAAAAAAACAAAATTTATCAGTATCGTGATGAATTAATTTCAAAATTTTTACATGTGCCTATTTCACAATTACAATATGCGATTGCGGAGCAAGGTAAACCCTATCTACTCGATCATCCCTTACAATTTAATCATTCGCATAGCCAGAAGGACTATGCATTGGCACTGAGTTTAAATGTTCAGGATGTGGGTGCGGATATAGAAAGCTTGGATCGAAAAATCCGCTTTGAAGCACTGGCTCAACATGCTTTTCATCCGCAAGAATACCAATGCTGGAAAGCTTCGGGAGAAGATGTAAATTTTTGGTTTAAGGTCTGGACCACCAAAGAAGCATTGCTAAAAGCGCATGGTATGGGCATTCGTCTGGATTTAAATACCTTAAATACTCAGATGCATCCAACACACGACAATGGTCAAATTATTGATGAACGTTTAGGTATCTTTGCGTATCAATGCTTTGATTTAGGACATGCTATGCTGAGTGTGGCTTGGCGTTCGGGCATGGGATGCGGTCAGTTTATTGTGCCCAATATTCAGATTATAAACATGAATACATAAAACTTTTTAGAAAATAAATTGGAAAACCATATGAAATTAAAAATCACTGATCGGGATATCAGTTGTCTTTATTATTTATTTTTAATTTGTGCATTTTGTTCATTAGGTAGTGAACTTTATGAGAAATTTTTTATTGCGAAACGAACGATGGACTTATCTTCATTTTATACGTTCTTATTTTTTGCCTTATTGACTCGATATTATTATGCCATTATTTATCTACTGATTAAGCTTGAGGGTATTAATTAGCAAGAGCGTCAAAGACAATTAGATAGAGAGAAAGAACTAGAAAATAAAGAGCTTTGATCAAATAGATCGTCATAAAAAATGCCAGTATTTCACTGGCATTTTTACGTCTTAACTTTTTCAAAGATATTTAAGGAATATCATCTTCAAATTCAGGTTTAACCTGAACGATGAAGTCCTGACGGTTTAGACCACGCCATAAGGCAAAGGCTGTTCCGATATAAATCGAAGAATAAGTTCCGACAAATACCCCGACACACATCGCGACAGAGAACCATTTTAAGCCATCGCCACCTAAGAACATCATTGACACTACCACAAGGAGTAATGTCATAGAAGTATGAATAGTACGACGTAAGGTTTCAGTCAAAGCAATATCTACGATTTCACGAGGAGTTGCGCCGCGAATCTTACGGAAGTTTTCACGGATACGGTCTGACACGACGATGTTATCGTTCAGTGAGAAGCCAATCACCGCCAATACTGCTGCAAGAACAGTTAGATCAAAAGGCCATTGGAACAATGCAAACGCACCAATGATGATCAGAATGTCATGGAATAATGACATGATCGCACCGAGTGCCAGTTTGAACTCAAAGCGAATGGTGACATAGATGAGCATGAGCAAAAGGGCCAAAGCCACAGCACCCGCAGAACGGATATAAAGCTCATTTCCGACTTGTCCACCGACAGCATCGACTTTGTGAACCATCGCAGTATTGTTTGGAAGTTGAGCCGCTTGAGAAATCGCTTTACCTAAGTCATCTACCTTAATTTCTTGTACAGGCATGCGCACCAGCAGGTCTTTATTACTGCCTAAAGTTTGCACTACAGCATCTTTAAAGCCTGCTTTTTCCAAAGCCTGACTGACCGCAGCTTGATTGACAGGCTGTGAGTAATTAATTTCTGCTGAGATACCACCCGTAAAATCAAGACCAAGATTTAAACCTTTGGTCACGATAAAGAAAATACTGGCAAGTGTCAGTAGAATCGAGAAGATTGCCGCTGGTTTGGCGATCTTCATAAATGGGATAATGCGTTCGTTGTCTGGACGGCCGTATTGTTTAGGTTGAGTCACATCAGTCATCATCGATCTCCTTATATGCTCAACTTTTTCAAATTACGACGTTTGCCATAAATGAGCTGGACAATCGCACGAGTTACTGTAATTGCAGTAAACATCGAGCAGACGATACCAATCATTAAGGTGACAGCAAAGCCTTTAATTGGGCCTGTCCCGATGGCAAAAAGAATAAATGCAACAAGGAACGTAGTGAGGTTCGAGTCAAAAATGGTGTTATAAGCTCGATCATAACCTGCCACAATCGCCTGTTTGGGCGAAGCACCCCATTTCATTTCTTCTCGTATTCGTTCACAGATCAGGACGTTGGCATCGACGGCCATACCAATGGTGATCACGATCCCTGCAATACCTGGTAAGGTCAGGGAAGCGCCAATCCACGACATGACGGTTAAAATCATGGCAAGGTTAAACACCAGTGCAAAGTTGGCAATCAAACCAAACAGACGGAAGAACACGATCATCCAGATGGCGACTAAAATAAAGCCGACTTCGGTCGATAATATCCCTTTGTCGATATTTTCCTGACCTAAGCTTGGGCCGACGACACGTTCTTCAACAAAGTACATTGGGGCTGCCAATGCGCCTGCACGTAACATCAAGGCAAGTTCAGAAGCTTCTTGTGGAGATGCAAGACCTGTAATACGGAATTGTGAACCCAAAACGGCTTGAATGGTTGCGGCATTAATGACTACCGACTCTGTATAAGGCGTACGAACTTCAGTTTGCGCACCTGTCACAGGATCAGCCACATAGCTAATGCGTTGTTTATTTTCAATAAACAATACCGCCATACGTTTGCCGACAGAATTACGTGTTGCATCCGCCATCAGCTTACCACCCGCACTGTCCAGTGTGATGTTCACTTCTGCGCCACCTGTATCCTGACTAAAGCCAGAACTTGCATTTTGAACACGTTCACCTGTCAAAATGCGATTACGATTCAGTAATAACTGACGACCACTATCCAATGATTCATACGCAAAAACTTCTGTACCTGGCGGTAATGGCTGACCATTATATTTTCCTGTGTAGCGGTCAATATATTGATCGTTCTGGTCTGAAACCAAACGGAATTCCAGATTCGCTGTACGGCCTAAAACACGTTTCGCTTCGGCAGTATCCTGTACACCCGGTAATTCCACCACGATACGGTTATTACCCTGAGTTTGTACCAGTGCTTCTGCCACACCCAATTCATTAATACGATTGCGCAGTGTGGTTAAGTTCTGATTTACCGCATAAGACTGAATTTCCTGACGACGAGCATCGGTATAAGTCAAACGCAAGCTTGAACCGTTATCCGTTGCCACCGCCTGTTGGGTGAATTCATTGCCATTACGACGTAAGAAATCCATCGCCGTATCACGATCAGTATTGTTGGCAAACTGAACGTTAATCGCATTGTTATTGAGTGAAAGACTATTGAATTTGATGTTGTTGTCACGGAATTGACGACGAATATCACTCGCCGATGTTTCCATACGTTGCGCAATGGCTTTGTCCATATCAACTTCAAGCAGGAAGTGGACACCACCGCGTAAGTCAAGACCAAGCTTCATCGGCTTCGCCCCAATCTTCTGCAACCATTCTGGGGTTGTGGGTGCAAGATTGAGTGCCACCACGTAGTTTTCACCTAAATCACGACGTAAGACATCCTGCGCTTTCAGCTGATCTTCAGATGAACTTAAACGCAACAAGGCCGCATTGGCACTGAAGCTATTGTCATGGCTTGGAATATGGGCAGTTTTTAAAATTTGCTCTGCTTTTTGTACAATGCTCTGATCAATTTGAGTACCGGCTTTGGCACCTGAAATCTGAACAGCAGGTTCATCTGGATACAAACTTGGCAGCGCGTAGAGTGTACTGATGATGAGTACAACCACAATCAGTACATATTTCCATGCAGGGTAACGCATTCGCTTTCTTCTTAAAATGAAAAAGTCGTGCAACATGCACGACTGTTTTTATGATTAAAGGTTATTTAGAGTGCCTTCAGGAAGAACTGAAATCACACTTGCGCGTTGAATTTTAACTTCATTACCACGATTCAGTTCAACCACCGCATAATCACCTTCGATTTTGGTGATACGGCCCATCAAACCACCCGCAAAAACGACTTCACTACCAACACCTAGACTCTCAATGAGGGAACGATGCTCTTTGGCACGTTTAGATTGAGGACGCCAGATCAAGAAATAAAAGATCGCAATAAATACTGCAATCATCAGTAAGTTGGTGACCATGCTTGGGCCTTGTGCCGCTGCTGGTGCTGCGTGAGCAGAAGAAATTAAAAAGCTCATTTCGATTTCCTAAACTTAAAACCTAAATTAAAAAAGGATTGTCAAATCCTGACAAAATACGAGTTCGTTCTGCAATTTACCTTGTCTTTTTGTTGAGCGCAAATCTAGTTGCATCAATCTACAGGACAAGCGGGAACTTCTAAACCACGACGGGTATAAAAGTCTGTCACAAATTCATCGAAAGTCCCGTGATCCAAAGCATTTCGGATATCTTGGGTAAAGCGCTGGTAATAACGTAAGTTATGGATAGTTCCCAACATCGATGCCAGCATTTCACCACATTTTTCAAGATGATACAGATAGGCACGAGTAAAGTTTTTGCAGGTATAACAATCACAATGCGGATCAAGCGGACTTTGATCATGACGATACTTGCTATTACGGATACGCACCAGACCGTCTGTCACAAAGTAGTGTCCATTCCGCGCATTACGGGTGGGCATCACGCAGTCAAACATATCAATCCCGCGACGAATCCCTTCTACAATATCTTCAGGCTTCCCAACGCCCATCAGATAACGTGGTTTATCATGCGGCATTTTATTTGGCAGATAATCCAGCACCTTGATCATTTCATCTTTCGGCTCACCGACTGATAAACCACCAATCGCATAACCATCAAAACCAATCTCAAGTAAACCTTTCAACGACTCATCACGCAAATCTTCATACATGCCACCCTGAATAATGCCAAATAATGCATTGGTATTTTTCAGTTCATCATGATGATGGGTTTTACAGCGTTTTGCCCAACGTAGCGAAAGTTGTAAAGACTTTTGTGCTTCTTCATGGGTTGCAGGATAAGGCGTACACTCATCAAATATCATCACGATATCCGAGTTAAGCACCTGCTGAATTTCCATAGAGATTTCAGGGGACAAAAATACTTTTGAGCCATCAATCGGTGAACGGAACGTCACGCCTTCTTCTTTAATCTTACGCATTGCGCCGAGACTAAACACCTGAAAACCACCAGAATCGGTCAAGATTGGTTTATTCCATTTGATGAAATCATGCAATCCACCATGCTCTTTGATGACTTCAAGACCAGGGCGCAAGTACAAGTGGAAGGTATTGCCCAAAATAATTTGTGCCTGAATTTCTTCAATGTCACGTGGCAACATACCTTTGACCGTACCATAAGTACCCACGGGCATAAATACAGGAGTTTCAACGATGCCGTGTTCAAGAGTCAAACGGCCACGACGGGCGCGCCCCGACTGACCTAATTTTTCAAACTTCATGCAACTTTCCAAATCGAGGCGAAAAAACAGTTCGCTGATGGCTAAAATAAAGAGCGCTATTTTCCTAGATTTATGCAGGGAGTTCTACTACTAAATGTTATGAGATCGATAAAAAGCCAAATTCTACGATCAACTGTACCTAATATTGCTTTGTCGGTTAGATTGAAGAGCGTGATCCATCACTCAGGATAGAGCAATGATCACTTTCTTCAAAACGAGGATTTAAAAATTAGGACGATAATCAAAACTCTGCGCAGCAGCATGATCACGAAATGGACGAATCGATTTCTTGCCTAAGGTTAAAGTGTTAATCATATTATTTGGAAATACTTCAATATGATTATTAAACAGTTCGACATTGCGGTTAAAAATGGTGATGGCCGCACTGACATTATCATTTTGCTCATCAATCTCATTCATCATACGTAAATAGATTTCATTGGCTTTGAGTTCAGGGTAGTTTTCTACTACCACATTCAAACTACGCATTAATTCTTTATTTAAGTTTTCAATACGTTGCAATTGAGCAATATCTGTATGATCGACATTGAGGTTAAGAATACTTTGGCGTAACTCAGTGACTTTTTCCAAAGTGCTTTTTTCAAAACTAGCATATTGTTCAACCATTGGCGCAAGTTCGTCCAATACTTTTAATTTTTGCCGTTCATAAGTCGCTACATCAGCCCATGCGCGTTTGGTTGCATTAAAATGCAATACAATTTTATTGCGAATGAAAATACCAAAAATAATAATGACTAAAATAATGAGCAGAAAAATCCACAAACCCATCGTATTCCCCAAAATTGTTATTTTAAAAAAGTGCTGAGATCAGAACACAGTTGTTCATAATGTTTTAATCGAAAGGTGCGTAAATGTCCACGCAAACTTGAAATATCCTGAATTTCTCGTGCTTTGGAACTGACTTCAAATAAATCTGCCTCACCTAAAAAGCACATCATATTTTGATGAGAATGAAAAATCAGTTCACCTTTACGCGATTTAAAAAAATCGGACAAGCGCAGTAATAATGCAGGATTAAGTGTTTTGACCAATTGTAGTTGATCCATCCCATAAATCTGTAATTGCTGATTAATCTGGATATCACTGCTGTTCCAGCGGACTTCGTATGGGAAACCAATGTCCCGACGTAAATTAGTTACCGCAAGTCCGCGTATTTGTGTCTCAAAGATAAAAACGCCCCACTGATTTTTTTCTGTACGACGAATAGTAACTTTGTCTCCATCTGCATCATGAATATGCGTTTCTTCGATGTAGGTATATTGGAAAATAAAAGCAGGATATTGATGGTTCTCATCATCACTAATATTTGCACTGGCATACCACGGAATTTGATTGGAGGTGGAACCTTTATTAAACAGGGGAAAGCTATTTTTGAGTTGATTAATCAATAAGGTTGAACTCATGCCTAAAGGTAAATGTTCAGGAGTTCGCCCAAATTTTAAATGGTAGCGTGTTTCAATCGACTTTTCTTCCAGATATCGAACAACTTCTTGAATAGCATCATCTGTTTCATAAAGAATAAAAGCTAAAAACAATAAAACAATGCTACTAAAAAATCCCAAAATAAAAGGCAAACCTATGCTGGGCAAAGCAAACATGGCAAAGAAACTGAGCGCACCTAGCAGCATCAGAAACTTGGGTAAACCATTGTCAAAACGGAGTGTAGGATGATCTCCCCACGGATGCAGTTGATCCAAAATTTGCTGATGCGTTTCGACTTGTTCGCCAATCTCCCAAAGCCGTGCAATATTACGAAATACATGCGCATTTTTGTTACGACGAATATGTAATGCGCGTTGTACAGTCTTAATTGGCATCTTGATGATTTACCTTATAGAGCTTGATCGATCAACATGGCGTCGCCATAACTAAAGAAACGGTATTTTGATTCGACTGCATGGGCATAGGCTTTCAGGATATTGTCACGATTTGAGAGCGCTGAAACTAACATCAATAAGGTCGATTCAGGCAAATGAAAATTGGTAATCAAGCGATCTACCACACAGAATTGATAACCAGGGTAGATAAAAATTTGAGTATCGCCTGTCCAAGCTGCAATCTGACCCTGATGTGCCTGTACTGCGCTTTCCAATGCACGAGTTGCCGTCGTTCCAACAGCAATGACTTTATTTCCACGTGCCTTTGTTTGACGAATTAAATCGACAGTGGCTTCTGGTACATCACACCATTCACTATGCATAATATGATTTTTAATATCATCTGTACGCACAGGCATAAATGTGCCTGCGCCGACGTGCAAAGTGACAAACGTTTTTTGAATGCCTTTTTGTTCTAGTTTTTTGAGTAAATCTTCATCAAAATGCAAACTTGCAGTTGGTGCCGCAACGCTGGCAATTTTTTCGGGATCATGAAATACGGTTTGATAGCGTTCTGTATCAATGGCTTCCGCTTCACGATTAAAGTAGGGTGGAATGGGAAGTTGTCCATAACGATCTAAGACTGACAATATAGGTTGAGAAAATTCCACCACAAATAAATTCTCATGACGGCCTTGTACAACGACCTTGACTCCATCTTCACCCATAAATAGCTCTGCGCCTGCTTTTGGGGTATTGCTGGCTTTTATATGACAATGAGCAATAGTTTGATCCAGCATACGTTCAACCAAAACTTCAACGGCGCCACCACTTGCACGTTTACCTTTTAAACGCGCTTTCATGACTTTGGTATCGTTTAAAACCAGTAAATCACCTTCATCTAATAAATCGACAATCTCGGTAAACATATGATCGTGATATTGACCTTGTGCATCTAAATGGAGAAGACGCGAAGCACTGCGTGATTCAAGTGGATAACGAGCGATTAATTCATCTGGAAGATCAAAGTTAAAGTCTGAAAGCTGCATAATACGGGACATTACAAAATTTGCGCCTAGTATAGTCTTTTTGGCTTTTGGAAGGGAGTCATGATGATTTTATCCTGATAAAAGTTTGTTTGCTGTAAAAGTAGGCAATAGTCAAAGACTTACCGTTGACAAGTTTTTAAAACACGCTATTATACGCAACACAAAGCAAGCATCAGCTCTCCCGAGGTGGTGAAATTGGTAGACGCGGTGGACTCAAAATCCACTGTCAGCGATGACGTGTCGGTTCGAGTCCGACCCTCGGGACCATTGATTCTTCACGGAATTTTAGATAAACCCCGAAACCTTGATATACAAAGATTTCGGGGTTTTGTCGTTTCTGGGGTTCGCATTTTTTTACGGTATTTTTCGGGATTATTTGGTATATGTTTCCAACCGTTTTCCACC
>NZ_CP078523.1:1961607-1961731 GCF_019264745.1 Acinetobacter sp. Colony158
TCCGACCCTCGGGACCATTGATTCTTCACGGAATTTTAGATAAACCCCGAAACCTTGATATACAAAGATTTCGGGGTTTTGTCGTTTCTGGGGTTTGTGTTTTTTTACGGTATTTTTCGGTATA
>NZ_CP078523.1:1961806-1962046 GCF_019264745.1 Acinetobacter sp. Colony158
GATGAGTATTTCGGTATATCAGCGACCTAATAAAAAGTGGATTGCCGATGTAGCTTTGAATGGCATTAGAAAAACAAAAGTTTTTGATAAGAAAATTGATGCAACAAACTGGGCTAGATCTGCTGAACCAGAACTAATACTCAATGCAGCTACAGAATTTGCCTAAGTAAAGTAGTGCATAAAATGAGCTCCGGCACGATACAGTTCCTGATCTGAATGTATTTACTTCGTTCAGGAAAA
>NZ_CP078523.1:1962097-1975859 GCF_019264745.1 Acinetobacter sp. Colony158
CCAAATCTGATTTGTAATGATTAAAAAAATATGGTGTTGATTGAACATTAATAAAAACGTGATTAAAAAATCAGGCAGTTTAAAACGATAAAACTGTCTGATCTTTATGGTTAAATATGATTCATTTTAACTTTTTGATAGGTCTTGATATTTCTCCCAAAGAGAAATATCAAGAGAAACTAAACAGGAATAAAAAACTATTATTCTGCAACTTCAACCGTTAAACCATAGGTATAAATATCGCTGGCTGGTTTTTTAGTGGCATCAGGATTTGCTTCTGGGTAAGCGGTTGTAATCAGGTAAATTCCTGTTTTTTCAAACTTGATTTCAACTTCACCTTTGTTATTGGTTTTGGCATGTGGCTGTTCACGTTGCGCGTTTAAATCATAACTATCAGCACCTTTAAATACATCGATTTCAAGGTTGGGAACAGGCTTACCATCAAACAATACTTGAGCTTTTAAAGCCTCACCTGCATAAAGTTCACCCGGATGGCTAAGAAGTTTGACTTCAAAGCCTTTGTTATTCACGGCTGGAATGGCAGACGGTTTACCTTTGGTCACAAAGCTTTCAGCAATCAAATGATTGGTCACTTCGATCACTTGTGCATTTTTGGGGAGTTGATCTTCACTCACGAATCGTGGCGGTTGGTTATTGGCAGGAGCGGCAGGGCGTTGTTCAGTTTTTGCAGTCTCAGCAGGTTTATTCGCCTGATTTGGATTTTGCATCGGCATACGGTTGGCACGAACACGTAACCAACGACCATCGACCAATGCATACTTACTTGGGTTGCCTGTCGCGTTTTGGGTGCGAATACGATAGGTTCCATCTTCATTCAGATCAAATTCTGCGACATTAAATTTTTTCAAGGCAGCAGCAGCATCAAGATTTTTTTGTTGTCCTGATGGGGTGCTAATCACATAATTGGTTTTAAAATTAAAACTAGGAACAAAGAATTTTTCAAGCGTAATTGAACTTTGAAAGCTCACTGAATTTGCTGAAGACGTATCAAATACATCAGGTAAAATATAAGGACTCGCGGTATGAGCCGATGCTAAAACAGGAAATGCCGATGTTAAAATCAACGCTTTGAGCCAAGAAGTACGCATATAAAAATCTCTCTGAAAAATAACGTAACGCAATAAAACATTTTCCTAACAATTTACTTGATAATAAATATCATTTTCAATATTATTTTTGCAGAAAATTCTGGAGAATGGGCATGCCGCATCTTGCTTTGAAAAATGTTCTTAAACAATCCTCATCTGTGTTTCGTTTAAAACCCATCGTCATTGCGATTTCGCTTATTTCTCCACTGACGACCATCAATGCATTTGCTGCAACTTCGCTATCATCAGATTCTACGTCTGAATTAAACCTTAACTCACATCGTTTTCACCAAGATCATGTTTTGGGAACCTCTTTGGATGTAGTGATGATGGGGGTTAATGCTCATCAGGCAGACCAAGCATTTCAAGCAATTCAACAGGAAATTGCCCGCTTAGATCAGATTCTTTCGACTTGGCGAACAGATAGTGAAATTAGTGCGTTGAACCATCAAAAAGATGCACAGGTTTCAAATGAATTATTTGAAGTAATTGCGGCATGTGAAGATTGGCGCAGTAAAAGTTGCGGCGCGTTTGATGCACGTTTGGGGCAGTTGATTGGCTTATGGGAAAAAAATAATGGCGTACATCAATTAGATGAAAATACCCGTCAGCACGTCATTCAGCAAATACAGCAACAACCTATCCAAATGGATGCACAGCAAAATCGAATTCAACTCGATAAATCGGTCAAGATTGCGCCTGATGCTTATGCCAAAGGTTATATTATTGATCGTGCTTTAGTCGCGGCGCGTCAAGCGGTACCTTCTCTACAAGGTGTGATGATTGATATTGGGGGAGATTTACGGGTTTGGGGGCAAGCGCCACAAAAATCTGGCTGGAAAGTCGGTGTGCAAAGCGCACAGGCAAAATATGACAATGCCTTACCTGAACAGATTTTAAACTTAAATAGTCAAGCGATTGCGTTTAGTGGTAAAGGTTATCGTGATTTGGCAGGACAAAGCCATTTAATTGATCCAAAAACAGGATTGCCACTGCAACAGGTCGAACAATGCGTGGTAGTGGGTCATTGTGCAGCCGATGCTGATGCTTTAGCAACGGCACTTGCTGCGATGCCTCCAGAAGAGGGAATGGCCCTCATAGAGTCCTTAATCGGATATGAAGCTAAAATCAGCATGAGCAATGGCGATGGCTATCAGACGACGGGATGGGGGCAAATGGTGGAGGCACGTCCACAGGCTGACCTATTAAATGTTGCTGTCGGTGCATCATCGTCATGGCCAGCAGGCTATCAGGCTATTCTTGAACTGGTGATTCCTAAAATTGCAGTTGAAAACTACCGTATTCCTTATGTTTCCGTTTGGGTGACAGACAGCAATAAAAAACTGGTGAAAACACTGGCAGTTTGGGGCAAAGACGAAAAATGGATCAATTCGAACTATGTCTGGTGGCGTCGTTATGGTCGTCAAATGCCAAATCTGGATGCCGTCGCCAAACCATCACGTCAACCGGGTCAGTATAAATTGGCTTGGGATGGTAAGGATGATGCAGGTAAAGCCGTTGCCGCAGGTCAATATATTGTGCATGTCGAAACTTCGCGAGAGCATGGCGAGCATTCTTATCAGACTTTTGATTTGGATGTAAAAGCCAAAATATCCAGTCAAAATCTCCCAGCGCAAAAAGAAATTGGCGCATTAAAACTGAATTTCCAGAAAGTGAATTAATCGTTAAAAATATAGACTGGGATTTTATTCGTGTACCAACGCCGTGATTTTTACCGCCATGCACGTTATGTGCATGGCTGGCTTTCTGCTTTTGCCTTTCTGGTTTTAATCTTTTTTGCTCTCACGGGTTTATTTTTAAATAATCCAGACTGGTTTAAATCTTCTGCCCAAGAGCAAACTCATCAAATATCCATTCCTCACGAGATGTTGGAAAAAATTCAGCATCAGGAAAATCCCAGTATGGCGTTATTGGATTACATTCGTCAAAAGCAAAGTATTGTGGGACGTTATCGCAGCAGTGAAGTGTTTGATGATGAAGTGATGATCCGATTGGAAAGTCCCGCAGGAACAACCGATATTTCTGTACTTCTGGATACAGGCGATGCTGAAATTACCCAAAAATCAGCCACCTTGGTATCGGTGCTGAATGATTTGCATCGTGGTAAAAATGTAGGAACTTCATGGCATTGGCTAATCGATATCAGCGCGATTCTCATTTTATTGCTTTCATTGGCGGGCTATATTTTATTTCTAAGTATAAAAACTCGTTTGGTGGCACATCTGCTGCTGACCGCAGCCAGTCTGGTGGTCTTGATACTCTTGGTTTGGTGTGCAATATGAGGACATTTTGATGACCTCTGCGATCATTTGCATTCTGGTTGTACTTTCAGTTTTATTATTTGTGCATCTTTGCGTGATTGTGATTTTATTATTCAATCAGCGTCGATCTTCTGCACAGGTGAATGTCAGTCATGAGGGCTATCTGGTGGTTTATGCCAGTCAGTCTGGTCATGTAGAACATTATGCCAAACAATTTGCCCATCAATTGCAGCAATCGGGGCAGCTCAGTGCTGTTCTGGATCTGCAATATTTGTCGATCTCTGAATTAACTGCCGCCAAGAAAATCTTATGGTGCGTCAGTACTTGTGGTGAGGGTGATGCGCCCGATACTGCGCGAGCGATTGCCAAAAAAATGTTTATGCAATCACTGGATTTATCTGCACAGCAATACGCAGTTCTGGCCTTTGGTGATCGTCGTTATGCGCAGTTTTGTGCATTCGGGCAGCGTTTGGATCAATGGTTGAAGACTCAACAGGCCCAACCGCTTTTTGAAATGATTTGTGTCAACGCGCTGAATCCGCGTGATTTGGAGCAATGGCAGGCTCAAATTGAACAATTGATTGAGATTAAACTGGATGTAAAAACTAAGCATCAGGCATGGCAGCAATTTCAATTACAACAACGAAAATGTTTAAATACAGGCAGTTCAGGATTGCCGATTTTTCAGTTGCAACTGCATGCTCTTGAAACAATGCATTGGCAATCGGGTGATATTTTCGAAGTTCAATGTGGCAATGCTGAAATTGAGATTCAGTCGTTTCTAAAAGCACACGCCATTGCAGATGACATTCTTCATCAGCCTGAGTTGAAACAACAATTACGCCACAATAATCTCAGACATATTCCGCTACGTTTGGTTGATGAAGCGGTGGAAGCTTGGGTGCAGCGTTTCGATCCATTGCCGAGCCGTGATTATTCGATTGCCAGTATTCCAGAGCAGGGTTATGTGGAATTGGTGATTCGCCAGCAACAGGCTGAACATGGTCTGGGTCTAGGCTCAGGATGGCTCACGGCTGCTTTGGCGATGGGCGAGAACATTTTAGCAAAGATCCGTTCAAATCCATCCTTTCATCTGGTTCAACAACAGCAAGCACTGATCCTGATTGGTAATGGAACGGGAATCGCAGGGCTGATGTCGCATTTACATCAACGTGAACACTGGCAACAACAACGCAACTGGTTGATTTTTGGTGAGCGGCAGCAACAATATGATCATCTTTATTCAGAGCAGTTACAACACTGGCAGCAGCATGGTTTTTTAACAGATCTTGACTATGCTTTTTCACGCGATCAACAACAAAAAATCTATGTGCAGGATCGACTGTTACAAAAAGCAGATCAGCTCAGACAATGGATTGCAGATGGTGCTGCCATTTATGTCTGCGGTAGCTTAAGTGGCATGGCGCAACAGGTTGAACAGGTGTTGATTCAGATTTTAAGTGAAATCCAATTAGAACAACTTCGTGAACAGCATCGTTATCAACGTGATGTGTATTAATATCAATAATTATAGGTTATCAATCATTAAAGCGCATAAAAAGTCGTTAAAATTTAAGCCATAAAAAAGCCTTCTTGCAATCGAAGAAGGCTTGAATGTGGGATAAAAGAACCGTTGATTCGGGTGTCTAATCTTAAAATTTCTTCTCGATCGTCAACAGAATATTGGGAATCGATTCATTGATTCTGGCTTGATATAAGCTGCCATCAGATTGATTACGCAAATATTCCTTATAATCTGTACCGAGAATATTTCTTAAACTCAAAGTTGCACCCCAGTTATGACTAAAGTTTTTGGTGGTGCTTAGATCAACCGTGACTCGCTGATTGGTGGTACGGTCATAAGGTTGATTATCCAGTGCGCGTGTGAATTTGGGGGTATAGCTGATATTTACGCTGTTCGACAGTTTCCATGGTTTATAGCTATATGACAAGCCAGAACTGGCGGTATAAGGCGCAACATCACTGGCTAAACGTTCATTGCCATTTGTATCTTCAATACTGACATGAATAGTTGAAACCTGTCCTGTCAGCATGAGGCTATGTCCTGCTCCAGTTTCTTTAATCGCATAGCGCCCTGTCAGTTCAGCACCGTAGGCAGTTGCTTTGTCTTGGTTGATTGGACGTTGCACATAGCGCGAACCTTCAAGCTGAATCACATTTTCAATATAGTCTTTAATTTCACGATTAAATGCTGTGAGATTAAAACCACCCGCAGGTGTGTTGTAGCCGAGTGTTGATTCAATCGCAGTAATTTGTTCAGGTTTTAGGTCTGGATTACCGCCTCGATCAGGATTATTCAAACTTCCTGCATCGCTATCGGTCGAGATAGTCACGGTTGGTGCTAAACGGCTGGCATTAGGTGCCTGAAATGCCTTGCTTAAATTGGTTTGTAATGACCAGTGATCATCAAAATCATAACGATGCGCCAAAACTGGACTTGCATGTTGATCACTATAATCGACCAGACCACTGCGATTAATCCATTCTTGTCGTACACCTAATGTGACGGTTTGTTGATCGGTAAAACGCCAGCTTCCCTCGCCATAAAGTGCATAACGTTCTTCATCAAGTGTATTGGCGACATTGCTTTCCAGTTCATTTTTGCGGGCTTCAAAACCAAATTTGATTTGTTTATTTGGATCTAGCTTTCTGACCCCATCGTAACCAATGGCGTATTCGTTCACTGTTTCATCGGTATAAATATCACCCTGATGAGTACCTGTCAGTTCAGTTTCATTTTGATGTTCACCTGTAATACGAACTTTATCCGAGCCATCGTCCGTTTTTCTTTCATAGCGCGTATTTAAACGAATACTATCATTTTGATCTTTTTGAATTTGATCCTGACGTGTTCCATCACTTTTAGTATTTCGATAAAACAGATCGGCCACCAGTTTTTGAGTGTCATCAATCGCATATTCCAGACGTGGAGAAAACATTTGCATGGTGCGATCGGTGGTTCTTTGCTGTTGACGTTCGCCATTATTATCAATGGTTTTGGTTACTGAAGTCGTATCTTGCCACATTTGATTGGCAGAAAGACTATAGCTCCATTGGTTATCACGACCATCGGTTTGTACGCTGACTTGCTTGCGAACTTCTTCTTGCGGACTGGATTTGGCGATGCCATAGCCGACACGTACATTGCCGTTGATGAGCGTGTTTAATGGTTCTTTTAAAATAATATTAATGACCGCAGAAGAGGCCACAGAAGCTTGAGCAACACTCGGTTGTTTCACCACTTCAATACGCTCAATCATATCGGTGGTGATGGTATCAATGACAGACATACCACCACGGGGGCCGCCCTGAACAGGTTCTCCATTGATGAGAAATGTAGGACCTGCACCACCACGAAAACGCATACCCGATGCTGGATTGTTCCCACGTGGCCCTTGACCAGGCGCAGGCATTTGAAAACCAGCGGCGCGACGTAATGCATCACTGACGGATTGGTCGCCATATTGCAGCATTTCTTCGCGGGTAATGATGGTTTTAGGAATTGCACTGATATCATTATCTTTGCTGTTTGGTTCCGACGCCGCTTTAAGAGTTATGGTTTTTAGGGTTTGGGTCGGCGGTATTGCAGGACTGGATTCAGATAGAGCACTTGCACTATTGCTTGCTGCTGCTGAGGGTTCTGCATCCGCTCCCCATGAATATGAACAAATCGAAAGTAAAGCAAAACTAAGCGGTGAAATCTTCCAGAAAACATGAGCTTGTTTCATGATTCTTATTCCGTTTGGAGTTAATTTTTGCGCAGCATAGCTCACAATTGTGGAGGAATTTTAAAGAAAAATAACAATCTAGGCTTAAATGTAAAATTTATTTATTATTTTTTAGTTGGTTGATAAAAAGATTTAAAAAGTGATAAAAATTAAGATTTTCATAATATAAGTCATCAATAATTGTAGTTTATTGCCTCAAAAAGTTACTTCAAAAAAAGCAATCATCATTGGTTTTTTATCCGCACCTTATCAGAACGAATCCATCGCAAATCTATATTGTTTAGAAAAATTGGAAAATTTAAAACATTTGATAAGATGCTATGCACATTGCTTAAAATAATATGGAGACGATAAGCTCTCAGCATACTGAATTCTTGATTATGTGGAGCATTGCTCTAAGCGACATGTATTTTCTATTTTTCTTGTGAAAATCATGATGTGGTTTCGCGTGGCTCAATGGTCTGTTCGACCCATTTTTATGAGATTGAGTCAGCTCATTAAAATTGGTTTTTTAATGTGAGTAACAAACACCAGTAGTTTCAATATCCGTTCTAAATTTTCTCTGGAAGAATTGAAAAAAAGAATCCGTAATGGCGTGATGGGGAGAAATCTAATCTGAAGTACGGCTTATCGAGCTAGCAAAGTGCTAATCTTCAATAAGAAGTAAACAGGATAAATTTACGCCAGAAACTGTCTGGTGACACCAAGACCATAATCTGTTTATAGGTTGAAATACAGCTTTATTTTTAAACCATTTAATACTTCTGAGCGATCTAGCTGGATGTGGGCCTGAATCGATTCTAATGCAGATTTTACGATGGATAAGCCAAGTCCACTGCCGACAATCTGAGATTGTGTTTCCATCAGTCTAACAAAACGCTGCATGACATGATCATATTGTTCTGGTGCGATACCACGACCACTATCATGAATTTCGACCAAAATACCATCAGATTGTTCAAATAATTTAATGAGAATCTGACCATGTTCAGGACTATATTTAATCGCGTTATCAATTAGATTGAGGAAAATACTTTCCAATGCGCTAAGCGTGGCTTGAACTTCTATTTTTTCATTAAAATCATCGATATTGACCTGTACATCAATGTCCTTTTTACGAGCATTGGCAAGCAATTGACCTGTACATTGGCGTATGATTTCAAGTAAATTCAAAGGATACAATGCTTCACTCGAAAGTGCTTCCTGATGCGCCAGCGTCATGAGTTGATGCACCAGATGTGACATTCTTTTTAGATTTTGTTCCAGATCATCAATATTTTCCTGATAAAAAGGATTGTCTTTTGGTGTTTTAATCAGCAAGGCCGTTTGTAAACTTAAGGCAGTCAGTGGTGTTCTGAGTTCATGTGCTGCATTGGCAATAAATTTTTGCTGTTGTTGTTGGGCATCTTCAATTCTTTTAAATAAATAATTGAGTTCATCTATGGCAGGGGTAATCTCAACGGGCAAGTTCTTAACTTGCACCTCAGATAAATCATTATAATCTCGCTGCGAAAAGGTAGTCTTTAACTCGGCAAGGGGTCTTAAATGATATCGAATCATAAAGTAAACGCCTAAAATTGCAAAAGGCATAAAAATAAAATAGGGGATCAGCATATTGAATGCCAATTCACGAGCTAAATTTTTTCGTACAAAAACCAACTGGCTAATCTGAATCTGCTTATCGGCAAGTGGCAAAACATAAGCTACAATTTTGCCGCGATGGCTATTCTTTCTAATAAATTGGGAATGATCCAAATGACCGACCAGATAGTTATGATTTTTCATTAAAACAGGGAGTTGGTCGAGGTCAACAATATCAATAAAAACATCTCTTTCGCCATAGCGACGGTAAGGATCATAGCTCGAAAGTCGAGGTGGAATATTGACACTGGCAAGAAATTCCGCCATTTCTTCCATTTGTTTATCAATCACTTCCTGTGATTCTTCCAGCGCAATTCGATACGCAGAAACTGCAATCAAAACCAGTAAAATAATACTTAAAACAGAAATACTCCAAGTCATTCGAGAGCTTAGAGGTTGTTTTTGATAGAAATGCAGCAGTTTGCTAAAAATCATCTTTCTCCTGTTTTATCGAGTTTCAATACAATATCCTAATCCTCGGACGGTACGAATCAAATCTTTACCCAACTTCTGCCGTAGTTTATGGATATGCACTTCAATGGTATTACTATTCAGTTCTACATCCCAGTCATAAAGTTTTTGTTCAAGTGTCTGACGAGAAAAGATCTGATTAGGATACATCATGAGAGGCTCGAGAACTGCCCATTCTTTGGCAGAAAGCTCAACAATATGTCCTTGTTTTAATACTTTACGCGTGTTGGGAAACATTTGAGTATCTCCGACTTCAAAGCAGATTTCCTCAATCGTCGAAAATTTACCTCTACGCAGAACCGATTCAATCCTAGCGACTAACTCATCAAAATCGTAAGGTTTTACAATATAATCATCTGCACCGAGTCTAAGCCCTTGAATTTTATCTCGGCTTTGATCTCGTGCACTGATAATAATGACGCCTAATTGTTTTAAATCACATTTTTGACGAATATGTTTAAGAACTTCCAAACCTTCTAATTCAGGTAGACCTAGATCAAGTAAGACCAGATGGTAAACATGATTAAAAAGTAAATCTAAAGCTTCGAGTCCTGTCTTGGCCCAATCGACATTAAATTTTTCATGTTTGAGTAATCGGAAAGTTGATTTACCAATCATGAGGTCATCTTCGATATAGAGTATTTTTATCATGAAGCACCTGTATGAAGATTAAATTCTAACAAAGAGGCAAGGCGAGCACACTTTAGATCAAAATATTGCAATTATAACTCGGCCCATTTACGCATCAGATTATGGTACAAGTTAGTAAGTTTGATCACTTCCTGATGTTTATCGCCTAATTGCATCCGTAAATTTTGGATGGTTTGATCCAGATTAAATAACATATAACGTTCTGCATCATCTCGTACCATACTTTGCACCCAAAAAAACGAAGCAATACGACAGCCAGAAGTCACGGCAGTCACTTCATGCAAGCTGGTCGATGGATACAAGATCATATCGCCTGCCGGTAATTTGACTTCATGATAGCCATAAGTGTCTTCAACCACCAAATCGCCACCTTCATATTCTTCGGGTTCACTTAAAAAAACCGTACAGGATAAATCCGTTCTTAGACGCTCATTTGTTCCTCGAATGCGTCGAATCGAATTATCGACATGAAAACCAAAGGCTTCATTATTTTCATAGCGATTAAAGAGGGGAGGAATAATATCCAGAGGAACCGCAGCAGATAAAAATAAAGGGTGTTGCCCAAGCGACTCTAAAATAATATTACTTAAATGATGCGTTAAAGGGTGGTCTTCTGGAAGTTGCTGATTTTGTTTGACCGTGGCTGAAAGTGTTCCCGCGGTCACTTTTCCATCGACCCACTCAATTTTATTCATTTCTTCACGAAAATATTGAACTTGCTCTTTGCTTAAGACATTTGGAATATGATGAATCATTGTGATACCTATCAGATGATCAATTGATCATAAATAAAAAATAAAATAGCCTCAGAATGAGGCTATTTTATCTTAAATCCCATAATTAAAATGTGGAATTAGTATTTAAAGTTTAATGCAACAACAGCACTGCGGCCTTCTGCTTCAGTAGCAAAGTGAGATGCATAAGCTTTGGTAAAATAGCGTGTATCAGATAGGTTATTTACATTCAACTGTAAGTTGATATTTTTGTTCACATCGTAGCGAACCATGGCATCATAACGCACATAACCCGGTACCCATTTTGTATTGGCAGCGTTGCCGTAGACTTTATCCATGGCAATTGCACCAGCGCCTAAAGTCAACTGCGGTAACACTTTATAGGTTGTCCACAGTGTTGCGCTGTTGGTCGGAACGTTTGGAAGATCCTTACCTTTAGCTGGATTGTTTGGAGAACATACACCAGTACGTGAGCAAGATGGTCCTGGATCAGTTTGTTCACTATCTAAGTAAGTATAGCCCGCTGATACCGCCCATTTATCCGTAATATTTCCGTTTAGACCTAGCTCAATACCGTCAACCTTACTTTCCCCGCCATTGGTATAAGTGGTTGGATCGATTTGAATACGTGTATTTTGCTTTTCTGTACGGAAGATCGCAGCAGTTAAATTGAGCTTGTCATTTAACAGATCCCATTTAGTTCCAACTTCAAATGTACGTGCTTTTTCTGGATCTAGATCCTGATTGTTTGCATTGACTGCTGTTTCAGAACCATCGCCAGCATCGGCACCTACAGGGTTGGCAGAAGTTGCATAACTTGCATAGATTGCGCCATTTTCCGTTGGTTTGAATGTTAGACCCGCTTGATAACTAAAGAAATCAGTATTGTTCTCTAATTTAGCACCAGTGGCATTGGTTTTTAGTTCAGTATCAAACTTGTCCCAACGTACACCGAGGTCTAACAACCATTGTGGGTTAAATTCAATATTATCCAATAAATAGATAGAGGTCGTTTCAGATGTAGTCGTAGTTACGGCTTTGTTAGCCGTAATAGTTCCGAGGAAACGATCACTTGAATTAGGATTGAAAGTCGATGTACACCAGCCATTAGAAGCGACCAAACCTAAGCTACATGCACCGTTTGCAACAGCGCCAGTAATTGATTTTGTATTTGGATCGGTAATGGTATAGCTACCTTTATCTGAGTCTGTTTTACTATATTCAGCGCCAACATTGAAACTGTGTTTCAATGTACCAGTATTAAATTTACCCGCTAAAGATAATTGATCAGAAAAAGTATCAGTATCTGTAATTCGGCTGTTTGCACGACGCCAGATACCTGTATCTTTTAATTCACCAGTCGTTGTATTAATAAAATTACCCTGACTATCATCTGGTTGAGTCCATACATAGTCATTCTTAGATTTGTTGTAAACAGCGGTATTACTGATTGTAATACTGTCAGTCAAATCATGTTCAAGCTTGATGGTTCCAATTTGATTTTCCTGTTTTTGAAAATCGCGGTCTTTCCAGCCGTAATAAATACCCTGTTTAACATCAATTGGCTTTCCAGAACCAGCAGCATAATTATTTGGATTGTTATAAGGAACACCAGAGTCAGGAGTATCATCGGTTCTTAAATAATAGTAACTTAAAGTGGCACGAGTAGCACTGTCCAGACCGAACGTGATACTTGGTGCAATACCCGCACGTTTATATTCTGTGCCATCACTTTGTCCAGCTTTGTCATTTTCATGTCCCATAACTGCAACACGAGCAGCAATGCCATTACCAAAGTCTTTATTCGCATCTAGAGTAATACGATGATAATCATCTGTACCATTTTGAATAGAACCTTCTAAAGAGTCGCCTTTCTTGGCTACTTTAGAAATCATATTGATGCTACCACCGACTGAACCTGCACCGCCCATTGACGATGAAGAACCTTTGGTGACTTCAACTTGTTCGATTGCAAACATTTCACGGTTTTGTGAAGTGGAGTTACGCATGCCATCGATATACATTGAACTTTCAGAGCTATAACCACGAATAAATGGACGATCGCCGTTTGGGTTACCGCCTTCACCTGCGCCCAAAGTAATCCCGGGTACAGTACGTAACGCATCGCTCAACGTTGTAACATTTGTATCTTCAATCAATTGTTGAGAAATAATCGCAACAGATTTTGGCGTATCAAGTAAAGGAGCAACAAATTTTGCATTTGCAGAATGATCAACTTTTAAAGATTCTTGTTGTGTTGCTGTTGCTGCACTTTGGATAGTTGGAAGTTGAGTCACATTGTCTTGTGCAAATGTAGGTACAGCAACCACCGATAATGAAGAAGCAATTGCAGATGAAACAATTTTCTTTCGCGTTTTGATAAAAGCCATTGTTGCCCCAATAGTTAATAGTCAATAATAAACAGTATGCGAATAGTAATGATTCTTAATTATAGATACAATCTATTTACATTGTTATTTTCGATAAATTTGTAGAAAAAGATAATATTTTTAAATATTTTAAGCTTAATAATAATGATTATTAGTAGGAATTAATTTTGTTTTTTCTCCATACATTCTTCACATTTTATCTGTATAAAAACAGAAAAAGATTTAATGGATATATTTCTGGTTTTAGAAATATCAAAGATATCCTTTTCGATATTATCATTGTCTAATAAATAGGTTTTTTCACATTCTTCACAATATAATCGAATAGAACCATTTTGTTTTTTTATTGAATAGTAAGCCTGTTGATCTCCTATTTTAAAGCGTTGTATCACGCCTGCCATTTCTAAAGCTCTGAGTGAAGAGTATATGGTTGATATATAAACATTTTTACTATTTTTTTGAGCAACTTTTCTCTCAATTTCATAAGCGGTTATTTCTTTATCTGCCTCAATTAATGTCTGTACGACATGAATTCTAGGTAAAGTAGCGCGCATTTTTGCTTTTTTTAAGATATTTAAAACAACTTCTTCCAAGTTATTACTTTCCATGATAACTCTATTAATACATGTGAAAAGTAGTATTTTAACAATTAGTATAAAGAATGCCTATGTTTTGGAGTTAAAAATAAAAAATAAAAGCTTAAGTAAGTCTTAAGAATTAATTTGTATAATATTA
>NZ_CP078523.1:1976806-2036719 GCF_019264745.1 Acinetobacter sp. Colony158
CTATTTTTAATCTTCAAATAAAAATAAAATTATGTGGAAATTATGAAGAAACACATCAGGAATAAAATATCTGTTTAATCGAATTTTGAGAAGTAGAAAACATATTTAATTTAAATTGGGTAATGGTTTAAGGTATGTGTTGAAGAAATTCAAGTAAAGATCTGATTATATATTTTATAAAGTGATTTTGATTGCAATGTCTTCTAGTCAGAAAGTCAGACAAGTACTTTGAAATTTTCCAAAAACTTAAGTTTTAATTGAAATTAGAAATCCTAACTTTTTGAAGATCAAAATTTCTAGATATACTTTTTCAATACTTCCAAAAATTTTTCGAGTTCCTGTTCATTGTATTGATTTTCCTGTAGTACGTGGTTTTTTAAATGTTGCTCTACCAATTCATTCATCAAACCATTGATCGCGCCACGGATGGCAGCCACTTGTTGTAATACATCAAGACATGAAACATCTTCATTGCTCATGGCGTTATGTACAGCATTCATTTGTCCTTGTACACGCTTAATACGATTTAAGATTTTGCGGTTGTCATGCAGATGGCTCATAGACGGACTCAAATAATTTAAATATACTCTAGGGGAGTATATTGGATTCCTAAAAAAATGACGAATAATATTTTATTAGATCAACATCATCATCAATTTGATAAAGGCAATCCATTAGCACAAAAGAAAATTCTCTGGGCGACCATCCTGACCGGTGTCATGATGATTGCTGAAATTTCTGGCGGTATGATATTTAACTCAATGGCCTTATTGGCAGATGGCTGGCATATGAGTTCCCATATGGTGGCACTTGGTCTGGCTTATCTTGCATATCGCGCGGCACGTTATTATTCAGCCGATTCCAGATTTTGTTTTGGAAGTTGGAAAATCGAAGTTTTGGCAGGTTATAGCAGTGCCATATTATTGATGGTCGTTGCGATCGTGATGGGTTTTAGTTCGATCGAAAGGTTATTCAATCCTGTAATCATTTACTATAACGACGCCATCGGAATTGCCGTGGTGGGTTTAATGGTGAATTTAGTCTGTGCTTGGTTATTACATGACGATCATTCAGAATATCACCATTCACATCATCATTCGGGACATGAACATTCTCATGGACATGATCATCAGGATTTAAACCAAAAAGCCGCTTTTATCCATGTGATGGCCGATGCTGCCACTTCAGTACTTGCCATTATTGCATTATTCGCAGGTAAATATTTTGGATGGAATTTCTTGGATGCTGTATTAGGAATTATCGGAGCAATACTTGTAGCAAAATGGTCGTGGGGTTTGATTCGACAGACTGGAAAAATTCTTCTGGATGCTGAAATGCAAGAACCCGTTGTAGAGGAAATTAAGCAAGTCATTGAACAATTTGATAGCATGATCAAGCTGATGGATTTACATGTTTGGCAAGTGGGTAAAGGGAAGTTTGCCTGTATTTTATCATTACAAACAAGCAATCGGTTTTTAACGCCTCAAGCTATCAAACAGGCTTTATCCATTCATGAAGAAATTGTACATGCCAGTATCGAGATCAATCTTATACATTAAGATGATTTAGAACCGAGTTTTAGCCCCAAAAAGTAGAAATGTTGTCAAACTATTGAATTGATCTATTATTTTATTGATTTTAAATTTAATTTTAAAAATTTAAACTTTTACCTAATTTTAATTTTGTCTAGAAGAGGGGACACAGTCCATATTGAGTGGATGAGCGCAGTAAAAAATGATCTGCAATTCTTATATGACACAAGTTCAATCTAAAATGACTCAACAGACAAAAATATTGAAACGAAACGGAGTTTCAAGTTAAGGTGAAATTACTGACATATAATGACAATAAGCGGGATTGCCATGTTTGTTTTTGAAGAGGTTTTTAAAGAAAAGAGATTATCGCTTTCTCAAGGCTTGGATTTAAGATTGCAGCGTGCATTGAGTTGGGTAAAGCAAGCAGGTCAATTACAGCATGAACTCGAAGCAAAACTACTTTATCACTCGATCGCCCTTAATGCGCTTTATCTAAACGATATCGAATTAACCTATTCACAGCGTTTACAGCAGCTCTCATCTTTCCTGAAACGATTAGTCGATTTAGATCACGAAGCTAAGATTATGCGTAATCTCACTTCAAAATTAGATGCGACTATGCAAATATTTTTGGATAGCCCTTATTTATCGTATCATTTCTGGTTATTTCAGCATCAAAAGCTGAACGAAGCACAATGGCAAGAGCATCGATTGAATGAAAGAACTCAACTGAAAAATGCCATACATGTCGCTAACTATGCAGAAATTTTAAATTTCATTTTTGCACGTATTTCGATGTTACAGATGCAAATGAGTTTAGGTGGTTTGGTCAATCAAAGTCAGGTTTTTCGTCAATTGATCGATGCTGCTTGCCAAATATTGACCACGTTATTGCCTGTTTTTATGCATATTATGTTGGAACATACGCAAGACTTTGATGCTGATAAACAGTTTTTTCCAGTTGTTCAGTTTTCCTAAGTTCAAACAAGTTGCTTTTTTTGATGGAAATACATTCGATCAATCAGTGCAAACAATGCAGCAAGTAATGTGAGTGCTAATCCAGCGCTACAGGTCATGACCCAGCCGCCATGTCGCCATGCAAAGATTCCAATCGCTGAGCCACTGGCTGCACCAGCAAAATATAAGGTCATGTAAATCGCATTTAAGCGTGATTTTGCATCGGGGCGTAGATTAAAAATAATGTTCTGATTACTGGTGTGAATTAGCGCTAATCCCCAGTTAATCAAACCAAAACCGATCACATAAAATATAAGTGAGACTTTGGCAAAGAAAAAAGATGTCCAACTGATGAGCAGTAATCCACAACCCGCCCAAGTCAGAACAAGTGTATAACCACGATCAGCCAGTTTTCCTGCATAAGAAGTAGACAATGCACCAAAAACACCAATTAGACTGACAATACCAATCATAAAGTCTTTTAAGTGAAAGGGTGGTGAGGATAATAAAAGTGCCATAGTCGAAAATAAGGTACTCATTGAAGCAAAGGCGCAAGCACCGACCAACGCACGTAAGATCAAACGCTTTTCTTCAAATAGTAAATGGCGCATAGAATTGAAAATTTGCGCATAATTTAACTGAAAACGCATCACATAAGGCAATCGACCTTTAAGTAAATAGGCGGTGAAAAACATGAATACGGCGCTGAGTAAATAAATGACCTTCCAGTGAAATAAATTGGATAATAAACCTGCCAAACTGGTGGAAAGCAAAATGCCGACCAATAAGCCACTCATTAAAAAGCCGACCACTTCCCCTATTTTTTCAGGTTTCACTGCCATAGTGGCTAACGGAATCAGTACCTGTGCAGCAACCGAAAAAAGCCCGGTCATAACTGTTCCAATCCATAACATCGGCAGGTTGATTGCAAAGCCACATAGCAATAAGCCAATGCCTGCAAGAAACATCAATAAAGGAATAAATTTGGTTTTATTGACCACATCACCTAAAGGAACAATAAACAACAAACCAAGTGCATAAGAAACCTGAGCAAAGGTTACGGTAAGTGCTGCTTGAGCTTCTGGTACGCCAAAGTCAGCCTGTATCGAGTGAATTAAAGGCTGACAATAATAATTTGCTCCTGCACACAGACCACAGGCAATTGCCATCAACCAGAGTAGAGCTTTGTTTTGGCTGATGTCAGATGTATGTTGCATTTTTGCTCTCTTATTTAATCTAAGTAGGCGGTTGCTTCAACTTCAAAAAGCATCTCAGATTTTGCAAGTTGTGAAACTGGAATGAGGGTACAGGCTGGAAATTTTTGCTCAGACCAAAATTGCTGCATAATTTCAATCAGAATATGGTGCTTTATTTCATTATGAGCAACGATCAAGACGCGTAACATGGCAATATCTTGAAGTTTTGCACCCACGCAGTCTAAAGCGATTTGTACATTACCAAAAGCTTGTCTGACTTGTTGGGAAAAATCTGCGGAAAGTTCTCCGTCTGGGTTTTCACCACCTTGACCCGCAATGTGTATGATACGTCGAAACTGCTGTATTTCAACAATATGGCTATATCCGAATGGCTGTGGATTATACAAGGTATCCGGATTGATGATACGAAAATGGTGAGGTGATATGAACATGGCTGATTTTCTCAACTAGATTCACGATGCCATGCTAGTATCAAAGCTCAAGTTAACTTGAGGTCAAGCATATCATGCAAAATAATCATCTCAAGCAATTTATAAGTATTGGCGAACTGGCAAAACGCAGCGGTGTGAGTGTCGCAATCTTACGTTTCTATGAAGAAAAGCAATTGATCTGGAGTGTCCGTACCAATGGAAATCAGCGACGTTATCTCAGAGCAATGCTCAGGCGCGTGGCAATTATTAAAATTGCACAAGTGGTTGGCATCCGTTTAGACGAAGTCAAACAAGCTTTTTCGGTATTGCCTCAGGAGCAAATTGCCTCTAAACAGGATTGGCAAAACATGTCCAAGCTTTCGAAAGAACAACTGGATAACAAGATTTTGACGTTATTACAATTACGGCAACAGCTAGACTGGTGCATCGGTTGTGGTTGCTTGTCGATGGATCAATGTCCATTACGTAATCCAGATGATTATCTTGCTCAAGAATCCTCGGGTGCTCATTTTCAACAGGTATTGCTTGCGTTGGATCGGCTGGATCAAACAGAAACTTAATGTTTAAGTCGATTCTTACTTAAACTAATCATCAGAACCCCAATAATATTAAGAATACATCCTAACCATTGCCATGTATTTAAATGTTCACCTAAAAAAGCAACTGCTAATAGAATGGTTAGAATAGGGCCAATGGATGCAATCATTGCAGATTGAGATGCGCCCAAACGTTGAATACTTTGCATCAATAATACAGTGGGTAAAACTGTGACAAAGAACCCAAGCCCCAGACCGTACCACCACACACTTGGCGGTAATTGTTGTAATAGTTGGATCGGCTGAGCTGTTTCTATAAAAAAATGCAGTAGTGTTCCTGCACAGGCGACGCTCAAAGCGAGACCCGTAAAGTTCCACGAACCAAATTTTTGAATTAAAGAAGGGGTCATAAGCAAATAAGACGCAAAAGCCACAGCACTGGCGAAAACCAGACTAACACCTAGCCAAAAACCGCCCTGAATTGGTGCAATATTGTACTCTTGCAGCATCACCAGAACCGTCCCTCCATAACTCAAAAAAATGGCAAACCAACTTTTTGCATTTATTTTTTGGCGATAGATCAGACTTGAGGCGAGCACAGTGAGCGTAGGATATAAAAATAAAATAATTCGCTCTAAAGAGGCACTGATATACATCAACCCTTTAAAATCCAGCCAACTGGCAAAGTAGTAGCCTAATAGCCCAGCTAAAACTAAAAACAGCCAATCTTTCTTGTTGAGACCCTGATTATGATGCCGATTCAACCAGCAAATGATCAGGAAAAACGGTAACGCGCTTCCCATACGTAAAGCCATCAGTACAGTTGCATCGACCAATGGTGAAATGGCATAGGTTTGTTTAATAAAGATTGCTTTGGTACTAAACAGAAATGCAGCACACAGGGCAAATAAAGAGCCGACCTGTGTTGCAGATAAAAAACGTTTCATTTAAAAGCCATGTTGGAGGGCATCGTTTGCCTCAAACTTAAGGCAAAACCGATGAATTGTATATTGGTAAAAAATAAACGTGAATCATTAGTTCAAAATATGGGTATTTATTAAATAAATAATGGGTAGCATTTTCCAAAAGTTTGCTTAAAATCCAAAAATTCAACAAGAACACACTCTGGGGGAAACATCGTTTATCACGATGTTTACACTTAAGGAAATTAGCTTGAGGAACGCTCATGCAGATCGGAATCCCAACTGAAACAGTCGCGGGTGAACATCGTGTCGCCGCGACACCTGAGACAGTAAAGAAGTTGATTGGCGCTGGCCACAACGTAGTCATTGAACGGGGGGCAGGGGTAAAAGCTGCTTATATCGACAGTGCCTATGAACAAGTGGGTGCGACGATTAAGGACGATGCCTATCAGGGCAGCCAATTGATTTTGAAAGTTCGCGCACCGCAAGGCGACGAAATTCAAAAACTTTCAGCCAATACCACTGTTGTGGCAATGTTTGACCCATATCGTAATCCTGATTTAGATCAGTTCGCGAGTCAAAACGTGTCTGCATTTGCGTTAGAGCTATTACCGCGTACCTTATCTCGTGCCCAAAATATGGACGTTTTATCTTCTCAAGCCAACTTGGCGGGATATAAATCTGTGTTATTGGCTGCGGCTGAATATCAACGTATGTTTCCGATGCTAATGACTGCTGCGGGTACAGTAAAACCTGCGCGTGTGGTGATTATGGGCGTGGGTGTAGCAGGTCTTCAGGCCATTGCAACTGCAAAACGTCTGGGTGCTGTGGTTGAAGCGACTGATTTACGTCCGACTGCCAAAGAACAAGTAGAGTCTTTGGGTGGTAAATGGTTAGACGTACCAATGTCGCCAGAAGAACAAGCCCGTGCAGATGAAGCAGCTAAAAATGGTTACGGCTGGACACCGGGTGAACAGTACATCAAAGACCAAGCAGCAATCGTGGATAAAGCGGTTTCCAATGCCGATATCGTGATTACCACTGCACTGTTGCCGGGTCGTAATGCGCCGCGTCTCATCAAAGCTGAAACCGTGGCTAAAATGAAACCGGGTTCGGTCATTTTGGATATGGCAGTTGAAACTGGTGGAAATGTAGAGGGCTCTAAAGTCGGTGAAACGGTATTTACTGAAAATGGTGTGAAAATTTTGGGTGTTCCGAATATTCCATCGACACTTTCGACCGAAGCTTCTGCACTTTATGCACGTAATGTTTTTAACTTTGTTGAGACATTATTTGATGCCGACAAGAATTTCTCGATTAATCCAGAAGAAGAAATTCAAAAAGCCCTATTGGTCACTCATGGCGGTCAAGTACTGCTGAAACGTGGTTAAGGAGATCTCTCATGGTTGAAACGATTACAATTTTCGTGCTTGCCATCTTCGTAGGTTATTACGTGGTTTGGGGCGTGACACCTGCATTGCATACGCCACTCATGGCAGTGACCAATGCCTTATCTTCGATCATTATCGTGGGTGCGATGATTCAGACAGTGGGTCTGCCAATGATTGGGGTTGAGGGAAATGTGGATTTCCAATCTATTAATGTCGTGAGTGTGCTTGGCGCAATTGCCGTGTTCTTGGCCAGTATTAACATTTTTGGTGGTTTCGCAGTGACTGCGCGCATGCTGGAAATGTTTAAGCCGAAGCAAAAGAAATAAGAGGACTGAAACATGGAATTTATTCGAGACAATGCGGGTTGGTTCTACCTGATTGGTGCAGTTCTTTTTATTTTGACGTTGCGTGGTTTGTCTAGCCCAAAAACAGCGATCTCAGGGAATCGTTACGGTATGGTCGGTATGGCCATTGCTGTATTGACCACGTTTTTTGTGGCTGATCATCCTGTAGTCTGGATGATTGTGGGTGCAATGGTACTGGGTGCAGTGGTTGGTATTAGCCGTGCACGTACCGTTCCTATGACCCAAATGCCTGAAACGGTTGCTTTAATGCACTCTTTAGTCGGTTTGGCTGCGGTTCTAATTGCGATTGCTGCAATTTTACACAACAATCAACTGACTGCATTATTTGCACAAAATGAAGCGGCGTTAACTGCTGCGGGTGTTCAACATGCCCACATGAGTAAAGTACATTTATTCGAATTGTTTGTCGGTTGTTTCGTTGGTGCGATTACCTTTACGGCTTCTGTATTTGCCTATGGTAAATTGGCAGCCAAGAAATGGGCGAAAACCATTTCAGGTGCGTGGGTGAAACCTGTTCAGGCCTTGATTTTTATTGCAATGTTGGCGTGTGGAATTTATTTCTTTACGACAGGTAACATGGCTGCATTCTGGTCAATGACCATTCTTGCACTTGCATTTGGTTGGGTGTGGATTGCCCCTGTCGGTGGCGGTGATATGCCAGTTGTGGTGTCACTGTTAAACTCATTCTCTGGCTGGGCTGCTGCGGGTATTGGTTTCACGCTTGAAAATAATATGTTGATTGTAGCGGGTTCATTGGTGGGTTCATCAGGTGCAATTCTGTCTTACATCATGTGTAAAGCGATGAACCGTAGTATCATCAATGTATTGTTTGGTGGTGCAATGGGTGGCGCTGCGGTTGCAAGTGCTGCTAAAGGCGAACAAGTTCAACGTAACTATCGCTCAGGTTCAGCAGACGATGCAGGCTTCCTGATGTCAAATGCGGATAGCGTGGTGATTGTACCGGGTTATGGTATGGCTCAGGGTCGTGCGCAAAATGCAGTGAAAGAGTTGTGTGAAATCCTGAAAGAACAAGGTGTAAAAGTTCGTTTTGCGATTCACCCTGTTGCAGGTCGTATGCCGGGTCACATGAACGTACTTTTGGCAGAAGCTGACGTTGCTTATGAAGATATTTTGGAAATGGATGAGATTAACTCGGACTTTCCAGCAACTGATGTGGTGTTAGTGATCGGTGCTAATGACGTAGTCAACCCTGCTGCAAAAGATGACCCAAGCTCTCCAATTTATGGTATGCCAATTTTGGAAGCACATAAAGCACGTACCATTATGGTGATCAAGCGTTCTATGGCAACGGGTTATGCGGGTTTAGACAATGACTTGTTCTATAACGAAAAAACCATGATGGTGTTTGGTGATGCCAAGAAAGTGGTAGAAGATATGACTAAAGCTGTGAATGGTGGTGGTCACTAATCTGACTTAATATCAAAGAACCACCTTCGGGTGGTTTTTTTATGCTTTAGGTGATTAATAACAAGGATCTAGTTACGAAGATTGCTTCAATCATTAATATTCATCTTCGGATATCGGTTGATCCGCTTTTTATTTTATTCGACTTCTTTCATCCTTGTTTTAAACTCTCTTTATATTTCTAATTTTCTGTGTTTCACAATCTTGTTTAGACAAAGCCATAAAGATACTAATACTAAATCTGATCTTTTTAGACTAAATGTTGTTACAAAAACAAATTTTTGTGACATTGGTTTTTTATAAAACACCCTTACAATGTTTATATGATTAATTTTATTAAAACAACGAGATAAGCATGCAAAGTAATAACCCTATTCTAACTCGGGTTGAAACCTACAGCGATGTGGGACATTCCATGACGGTTGCTGGTGCAGTACAAAAATCGATTGCTTTAACATTGGTTGCTGCCATTACAGGTTTGGCTGTATTTTTTTATTGTGCTTTTAGCTTGAATTTTGCATTGGCCTCTGCTGCAACGTGGGTAGGGGCAATCGGTGGTTTGATTCTTGCGCTAGTTGCAACCTTTAAACCGAATACTGCCCAGACTTTGGCGATTCCCTATGCTTTATTTGAGGGCGCATTTTTAGGTGGGATTTCGTTTATGTTTCAGGCGAAATTTCCAGGTGCACCTTTACAGGCGTTATTGGCCACTTTTGTGACGACATTGGTGATGTTTGGTTTATATAAATTCCAAATTATTCGCGCTACTGAAAAATTTAAAGCTGTGGTCATGTCTGCAACCATTGCAATTGCGATTGTATTTTTGGTGCAACTGGTGATGAGACTAGCATTTGCATCAAGTGTACCGTATATCTTTGAAAGTAATTGGTTAGGGATAGGTTTTGCGGCATTTATTGCTGTGATTGCCTCGCTTAATCTGATTCTGGATTTTGATTTAATTGAATCTGCGGCTGCGCAGCATGCACCTAAAGCGTTTGAATGGGTGTGTGGGATTGCATTATTGTCAACCTTAGTCTGGATGTATATTTCATTCTTGCGTTTGATTGGCATTTTGTCGAATGACTAAAAAGTTCATTGCTTTACCAGTTCGTAAAAAAATCGCTCCGAAATGGGCGATTTTTTTACGCAGTTTTCTTATGAAAAGATAAAAAAGATGCATTATGCAATTTCACAAATGCCAGAAGCTTGGCATTATGCATATAAATTTTTTCAAGTGAGTTACCCATGGCACAAGGATTATTAACAGGTAAACGTTTTTTGATTGCTGGTATTGCAAGCAAATTATCAATTGCTTTTGGTATTGCACAAGCATTGCATCGTGAAGGCGCTGAACTAGCATTTACCTATCCAAATGAAAAATTAAAAAAACGTGTTGATGAGTTTGCTGCGCAATTTGGTTCATCATTAGTCTTTCCTTGTGATGTCGCTGTGGATGCTGAAATTGACAATGCTTTTGTAGAGTTGGCAAAACACTGGGATGGTCTGGATGGGGTGGTGCATTCAATTGGTTTTGCCCCAGCACATACATTAGATGGTGACTTTACCGACGTAACTGATCGTGATGGTTTTCGTATAGCTCATGACATCAGTGCTTATAGCTTCGTGGCGATGGCACGTGCCGCAAAGCCTTTGTTACAAGTGCGTCAAGGCTGTCTATTGACTTTGACTTATCAAGGTTCTGAGCGTGTGATGCCAAATTATAATGTCATGGGGATGGCAAAGGCTTCACTTGAAGCGGGTGTGCGTTATTTAGCATCAAGTTTGGGTGCGGATGGTATTCGTGTCAATGCGATTTCAGCAGGACCCATTCGTACTTTAGCGGCATCAGGGATTAAATCATTCCGTAAGATGTTAGATGCCAATGAAAAAATTTCGCCACTAAAACGTAATGTGACCATTGAAGAAGTGGGCAATGCTGCATTATTCCTGTGTTCACCATGGGCTTCAGGGATCACAGGTGAAATTATGTATGTAGATGCTGGCTTTAATACGGTTGGTATGAGTGCATCGATGATGGATGATGAGTAAAAACAAAACCCTTATTCGATAAAAAAATGATGCTGCGGCATCATTTTTTATTTATCAAATAAATTTGACTTAAAACTACCCTAGCAACATGCCATCTAGAACAAYGCCATGCCAGCGAATTAATTTTAATACGCCGTAGCATCATAACCGTATTCTGATACAACCCCTTACAATACCGACCTGAAACTCATCCACAGCGAGCAAAAATGGTGGGAACACAGGATTAAGCCATTCATGTGGATACATAGGGGCGAATTAAAGTTCGCTTTTGTTTACTCTAAATTGAAACTCTTATGACATCAGGTAAAATGTACCAAAATGTCAGTACAAGTTTCATTTTTCACGCTTCAATCCTATGTTAATAATTGACTCTATTTTGAATAGACTTCTTTCATAAGTCCCYTTTATTTCTRCCTRTGRGAGAAAAATAAAGAGGGTTTAAACCATSATGAAAGCAGTCTAATATTTAACACGATTACGACCTTCAGCTTTTGCTTCATATAATTTTTCATCTGCCACTCTAAAAACACGTTTAATATCCTTGGAAGAGTTTGGCCAATAGGCAAGACCGATGGAAATAGTCACTTTCCCGACTTCTGGAATCACTGTATTTTCAATTGCCTCTCGAATACGTTCAGCAATAATAAGACCAGTAGAAGAATCTATCGCTGGTGCTAAAATAATGAACTCCTCGCCACCAATACGACAACATGCATCGATATCTCGTGAATTCTCCTTAATTTTTTCTGCGATAATTTTTAAGACGAGATCACCATTTTCATGCCCATAAACATCGTTCACTTTTTTAAAATGATCAATATCAAGTGCAATCACAAAAAAATGTGTTTCAGATTTAATAAACTCATCTAAAAATAATTCCATACCACGACGATTATAAAAACCCGTAAGTGGGTCAGTATTGACGTAAAAATTTAACTCAGAAATCTTTTGTTTGAATTGTTGAGAACTTAATAATAAGGACAATTTAAATTTGAGCACTTCATAATACCAAGGATCAATTTCCTTAATTTTGTGTTCTGTTGTGGTCGCATTTAAATGGCTTGCCATCTTGGCAAGTTGGGCCAATGGTGCTGAGATTAAATAAGAAATTCGCCATACAATAAAAAAGATAAACACATAAAAGAACAGCATACCAGCAATAATTTTTACAATAATTGAAGATGCCTGTGCTAAAAGCTCACGCGTGGGCTGTTGAGAAATAACAATCCACTGAGTAGTTGGAATAGATGCAAATCCAGCCAAATTATCTTCACCTGAACCATCTTTGATCTGAATCTTTCCATTTTTTTCTTTCAGCATGGTACTGAGTTCACTATTTTGTGTGTCTAAAGTGCCAATCCGTTTTTCATCAGGATGGAAAATGATATGCTGATTACTATCAATGACATACATATAACTCTTTTTATAACCATATTTCATGGTTAGCAGTTCATTCAAAATATTGTCTTTTTTGAGATAAATCGCAGCACCAATAAACCCTAGATATTGATGATTCTGATCAAAAATAGGTTGAGATAAAAATACAATTAAATTCTTTGTAATAGATGAATAAGGCGGTGTGACCACCGTTGACTGATTTTTGAGTGACATTTCAAAGCCAAGCGTGTGATTTACCACCTTCTTATTGAGTTTTAATTGTTCAGGGGCAAAACTTCGAATGTTTCCATTACGATCAGATACAATCACACTATTAAAATAATCAGACTGAAATTTCAACCGATCGACTTCAGCTTGCATGACTTGTTCATTGCCAAAGGATTGACCCAAGAGTTTGGCACTATAGTCCAACTCTTTGAGCATCATTTTGAAATGACTATTAGTTCCTTTGGCAATCTTGGATGCATATTCCATATTGACTGAAAGGGAGTTGTTAATGAGTTGATTTTTTTGAATATAGTAACTTACTAATAATGAAATAATAAACAGACTAATCACGCTAAAAATAGCCAGAAGTAGAATTAACTTTCTTAGATTGAGTTGTAATGAGTGAATTAATTGTTTGAAAATCATGGAATAAAAAAATATCTGACTTTGCATTGTATAGTATATTTTTTGAATGATTTAATCGAATTAAATATTAAAAAAATGGGGTATTTATTCTTGGAATAACCCTACAATTAAAAGCAGTGAGTTATCATAAGCTTAAGATTATTTTACTTTTATCATTGATTTTTTGGTAAAAACTTGCTAAATGTAAGTGGTGTAATTTTTTCATTTTTATTTTTTATTGTTTTGTTTTTATTCTCCATATTCTAACCATAATAATCACAATTTCCATGAGGCGGACCATGAGTTTACAGTTGTTAGAGCTTGATCAAGCAGATCAGCTAAGTGCTTGCCGCTTATCGCTACTCCTTGGTCTAAAAAGTGAGCATAATCTGATTCAACAGTTTTTAGAATTTGGTAAAAACTTGATCGGGGCTCAAAAGGCAATTTTATGTTTCCATGAAGAAACTTATTTTTGGCATCATGCTGATCAGAAGATTCATGCGGTACTTAAATTACAAAAACGTAATAATGCGCAATTTTTTAAAGATCGAGTTTTTATTGATCAAAAACATCCGCATTATATGGATTTTTCAGCCTATATGAATGAAGGCGGCGTAGAACATCATCGTATTATTGCCGTTAATATTTTAAAAAATAATGAATCGATAGGAATTGCATTATTTTTTGATAATGATGAACAAAGCTTTGATCCAGTTAAAATTTCATTGCTTGCTGAACATGGAATGAATTTTTCGCGTTATCTTGAGCTGAAATATAATCATGAGATTTTGAATGAATTATATGAACAGCAATGTGCTTTGAATTTTAGTAAAACTAAGTTTTTTTCTATTATTTCACATGATTTGCGTGCGCCGTTTCATGGTTTGCTGGGCTTCTCTGAAGTTTTAGCCAAAGAGCGCGATACTTTAGATGAATCAAGTGTACAAAATATTGCAGACTATCTGTATGAAACGTCACAGTCGACCTACAATCTGTTAGAAAGCCTGTTGGAATGGGCGATGGCAGAAGGTGGTCGCTTTGTCTATCATCCAATTAACTTTAACCTCAAACAAGCAACCTCGATTGTCATTAAGGTCTTAAATACATTGGCGATTAAAAAGAAAATTGCGCTGATTGACGAAATTCCAGAAGATCTCAAAGTATATGCCGACATCAATATGATTACTTCGGTGATCCAAAATCTAGTTTCAAATGCCTTAAAATTTACACGATTAGATGGTTATGGTTTTGTGGCACTTCGTGCCAGTTTTACCAATGATGGTATTGAAATTCAGATCGAAGATAATGGTTTGGGCATGACAGAGTTGCAAATGTCTACCGTTTTCCATCCTCGAATTACGGCAAGTTTAAGAGGAACCGATGGGGAAAAAGGTGCGGGTCTGGGTTTAACGTTATGTAAACGATTTATTGACCTCAATCTTGGAAAAATTTCAGTCAGTTCCAAAGAGGGAGAAGGCACGATATTCAAAGTGGTATTGCCTTGCTCGACGGATGGAACAGGAATGTTGCTTGCTCAAAAAGATAGCGGCGATGTTACTGTTGCATAAATAGATTTCCCTAAATGAACCTGCAACTGTTATAACTATGTTAAATAGAAGTTGCAGGTTTGTTATGAATATTGAGCAGTTGCAAAAAACATTAAGAGCGAGTCAATATGCCGAGCAGGTATTGGGTTTACATCAAACTGCTTTAGAACAAGATTATGCAATCGATCAATTTCATCATGCACTCACTACTAACGATATTTTTCAGCGTGTTGAACAAGAATTAAAAGACATTCAAGACGAAAGTCAGTGGATGCGCACATTGCGTATCTTACGTGCCAAACTCATGTTCCGCTGGATTTGGCAAGATGCCAATCAACTCACTAATGTGATCACACTTACCCGTGAACTTTCAGATTTTGCAGATGCCTGTATCTGTGCAGCCAAGCAGTTTGCGCTTCCTCCTTTACTTGCCAAGCATGGCGAACCGATTGGTTATGATGGTCAGATTCAAGATTTGATCGTGGTAGGCATGGGGAAATTGGGGGCTCAAGAACTCAATTTGTCGAGTGATATTGACCTGATTTTTGCCTTTGATGAGCAAGGTGAAACCAATGGTCGTAAGTCGATTGATGTTCAGCAGTTTTGTATTTTATGGGGGCAAAAACTCATCTATTTGCTCGATCATATCACCGCAGATGGTTTTGTATTTCGGGTTGATATGCGCTTGCGTCCTTGGGGAGATGGTTCAGCTTTAGCAATTAGTCATGTGGCACTAGAAAAATATCTGATTCAGCATGGGCGAGAATGGGAGCGTTATGCGTGGATCAAGGCACGTATTATTAGTGGTGGAAAACGCGGTGATCATTTACTAGAAATGACGCGACCTTTTGTGTTTCGTCGTTATGTTGACTATTCCGCCTTTGAAGCCATGCGTGAAATGAAAGCTATGATTGAGCGAGAAGTGGCTCGTCGTAATATTGCCGATGACATTAAATTAGGAGCGGGCGGGATCCGTGAAATTGAATTTATTGTGCAGGTTTTTCAGCTCATTTATGGGGGTTCCAAACGCGAATTGCAGGATCGCCAATGTCTGGTGAGCTTGCACCATTTGGGGCAAGTCGGTCTGCTAGATTCGCAGGCAGTCATTGAACTTGAAGATGCTTACTTATTCTTAAGACGTGTTGAACATGCGATACAGGCTTTAAATGATCAGCAAACGCAGATGTTGCCTGTAGAGCCTGATTTGCGACAGCGTATGATTGATACGCTTGGTTATGATTCATGGAATGCTTTTTTAGCGGTTTTAAATGAAAAACGTGCACGGGTCAGTGATCAGTTTAAAAATCTGATTCAGGAAGAAGTTGCTTCACCAGCAGAAACCGAAACTCAGCTTGAACTGCGCTTAGATGCAGTGCTAGATGATTCAACCAAAAATCTGATTCATGAATTTTGGCATGGTAATGCCCTGAAAAAACTGCCGTCTAAAGCGGTACAGCGTTTAAAAGATTTTTGGCCGCATTTTATTGAAGCCGTCTTACAGTCGGATAAACCGCAAGTTGCACTGACACGTTTGATGCCTTTAGTTGAGTCGGTGATGCGTCGTACCGTATATCTGGTCATGTTGATGGAAAGCCGTGGGGCTATGCAACGATTGGTCAAAATGGCAACGGTAAGTCCGTGGATTTGTGAAGAATTGACTCAATATCCTGTTCTATTAGATGAATTTTTATCGATGGATTTTGAATTGCCAAAGCGTCAAGATCTCGAAGATTCACTACGTCAACAATTACTACGGATTGAAATTGATCAAGTTGAAGATCAAATGCGGGTACTGCGTTTATTTAAAAAGAGCAATGTACTGACGGTTGCTGCCAGTGATGTTCTAGCTGAAAGTCCACTGATGAAAGTCTCCGATGCATTGACGGATATTGCAGAAGTGAGTGTGATTGCGACATTGAATCTGGCCTATCAGACGGTGGTGAAACGACATGGTTATCCACTGGATGCAGAAGGGCAACGCTGTTCACTGGAACATACTGGCTTTGCCGTGATCGGCTATGGCAAGGTCGGTGGAATTGAACTGGGATATGGTTCTGATCTGGATCTGGTTTTTATTCATTATTTTGATGAGCAAGCTGAAACCGATGGACCAAAAGCCATTACCGGGTTTGAGTTTGCTGTTCGCGTTGCCCAAAAGTTTTTATCACTCATGACCACCCAAACGCTGGATGGTCGCGTGTATGAAATTGATACTCGATTGCGTCCTTCTGGCGAAGCTGGGCTATTGGTCACGAGTCTGAAAGCATTTGAACAGTATCAGTTAAAAAGTGCCTGGTTATGGGAGCATCAGGCATTGGTGCGCGCACGTTCTATCGCAGGTGAAATGGATTTAAGAAATAAATTTGCCCACTTGCGTGCACAAATATTAACCCAGCCACGTGACGAAAAATACGTGCAGGAAGAAGTATTAAAAATGCGTCAGAAAATGAAAGACCATTTAGGTTCTTCCTCAGAACAAAAAAAACATGGGATTTTTCATTTAAAACAGGACGCAGGTGGTATCGTTGACATCGAATTTATGGCACAGTATATGGTGCTTGCATGGAGTGGTGCGAATCCTGATCTCGCCCATTTTTCCGACAATGTAAGAATTCTTGAAGATGCTGCTCAAGCAGGCTGCTTATCCAGTGAAGATGCCACAGCATTGATACACGCTTATCTCAGTGAACGAGCCGAGAGCCACCGCTTAGCCCTTGCAAATCAATCCATGCAAGTCAGTGCTGCGGACTGGCGCGATACCCGCGAGGTCGTTTGCAAGTTATGGCAAAGATTAATAGATCCAGTATCAACGGTGGTGCTGGAGAGTGAATGATTGTGTAAAAATTTGGAGTGTGTGCCATGAATTTGGCTGATCGTGATGGTTTTATTTGGCAAGATGGACAATTGGTTGACTGGCGTGATGCGAAAATCCACGTCTTAACTCATACGCTACACTACAGTATGGGTGTCTTTGAAGGTGTCCGTGCCTATGAAACACCTAAAGGCACAGCAATTTTCCGTCTCCAAGACCACACTAAACGTTTGCTGAACTCTGCAAAAATTTATCAAATGAAAGTTCCATTTGATCAGGCGACTCTTGAGCAAGCGCAAATTGATGTGGTGCGTGAAAACAAATTAGCTTCATGCTATTTGCGTCCACTTATTTGGATTGGTTCTGAAAAACTCGGAATTGCCGCGACTAATAACACGATTCATGCCGCAGTTGCAGCATGGGGCTGGGGTGCGTATCTGGGTGAAGAAGCGATGGCGCAAGGTATTCGTGTTAAAACATCTTCGTTTACCCACCATCATCCAAACGTGACCATGTGTAAAGCTAAGGCTTCTGGTAATTATACCTTATCTATTCTTGCTCATCAGGAAGTAGCGCATTCAGGCTATGATGAAGCGATGTTGATGGATCCACAAGGCTATGTGTGCCAAGGTTCTGGCGAAAACGTATTTTTGGTAAAAGATGGTGTGTTACATACCCCTGATATTGCGGGTGGCGCATTGGATGGTATTACTCGTCAAACGATTATTACCATTGCCAAAGATTTGGGTTATGAAGTGGTTGAGCGTCGTATTACCCGTGACGAGTTTTATATTGCAGATGAAGCGTTCTTTACTGGAACTGCGGCGGAAGTAACGCCGATTCGTGAATATGATGATCGTCAAATTGGTGAAGGTCGTCGTGGCCCTATCACGACGATTATTCAAAAAACATTCTTTGATGCCGTTCAAGGTAAAAATCCAAAATATGAACACTGGTTAACTTACGTTAAATAATTGAATCAGTTAAGATGAAAGGCGAAACTGATGTTTCGCCTTTTTTGTGCTTGTGATATTGGGAAAATAAAATGCATATCGTATATGTGAGTGATGCAAAGGCGGGACATCGATCACAAGCTTTAGGCTTATATCAAGCCATGCATCAGCAAAATCCCAATACCAGTTTTGAAGAAATTCAGCTAGAAAACTTAGCTTTATTGAGTATTTTTAAAGGATTATTTAGCCATCAAGTGAGTGGTATTGCGCAACAGCCTGATTTTATTTTTGGGGTGGGTTCGCATACTCATCTTCGAGTTTGGTTATTGGGAAAAGTTTATCCTCAAGCGAAAACTGTAATCTTGATGAAACCCAGCTTACCTATTCACTGTTTTGACTACGCCGTGATTCCTGAACATGATGGTATTGCTGCATCTGATCGAGTAATTGTCACCAAAGGTGCTTTAAATCCAATTGAAAATGAACATCGCCATCAAGCCAATCGGGTTTTAATTGCGCTTGGGGGAACTTCAAAACGACATCAATGGAACGAAAATAAAGTTTTAACGGCAATAGAACAGATCGTTCAGCACAATTCACATTGTCAGTTGATCTTGACGACCTCCCGACGAACGCCTGAGCATTTCTTGGATCGTTTAAAAAAACAAGATTATGCGTCGCAATTAGACATTTTCCCTGTAGAACACACTCCACAAGGCTGGATTTTTGAACAAATGCAACTGGCGGAAACGGTTTATGTGACAGAAGATAGTGTTTCGATGATTTTTGAAGCATTGACGGCAGGTTGCCGTGTTGGGGTGATTGCAATGGATCGATTGAAACAGGACCGTATTACACATGTGATTGATGCTCTAATCCTAGATCATATTGTTGGGACACAGACTAAAACTGCTCAACTTCCGCAACAACAGACTTTTAAAGAAGCAGAGCGTGTGGCAACATGTTTATTGAAATCCTATTCAGGTCAATGATGTGATTTATCTCGCTTTAGTTCTTGTTTTGGCAATGATTATATTCAGCTATAAATATGCGTGGTGGAAGCCTGCAATTGATTGGAAGCGACCACGTATTCTGATGTATCACATGGTACGAGAACATATTGATGGAGCGAAATTTAATAAATTACGCGTTCAACCTGCTGAATTTGAAAAACAGGTAGCATGGATGAAAGCGCAAGGTTTTCATTTTGTTACTATGCAGGAGTTACAGCAAAACTGGGGTAAACATCCTGAAAAAACCGTTGCAATTACCTTTGATGATGGTTATCTAGATAATCTGGAAAATGCTTTTCCAATCCTTGAGAAATATCAGGCTAAGGCAACTATTTACGTCGTTGTCGATCGTCATGATAGAGATTGGTCAACTTATAAAAAAGCACATCATAATAGCGGTGAGTTGGCACGAGAACCAAAACTCAGTGATGAACAAATTCTTTTTTTAGCGAAAAGGGGTTTAGTTGAAATCGGTTCACACACTTTGACGCATGCCAATCTCGCGAAACTCACAGATCAGCAATGCCTGGATGAACTAGTGGAGTCCAAACACCAACTTGAACAGATCACTGGTCAAGCAGTAAGTAGTTTTGCTTATCCTTTTGGTATTTACTCTGAACGTGATGTGGAACTGGTGAGACAGGCAAATTATACAAATGCTGTAACTACTGTTGAAGGGATTGATAATGATCAACCTGATTTTTTTCAGCTTCAACGCATTAAAATCAGCGGCAAGGATTCACTATTTGCAGTGAAACTAAGATTGAAACTTGGGAAACGTGGGCTGTAGGAGCTATTATGCATATTTGTATGGTGATGGCAGGCGATGAAGAAGGCGGACTTGAGAAACACGTGATTGAGCTTGCTAATGGATTGATAAAACTGAAACATCGTGTCAGTTTGATTGCTCATGAAAAATATCGATCACGTGTTGAAAATGTTCAGTTCTACTCCCTTGATTTATCGAAGAGCCGTAATAACCCGATTCTATTATGGAAGCTTTATCAAACGATTAAATCTATCCAAGCGGATGTCTTACACGTCCAAGCGAACAAAGCAGTCTCGATGATTGCACCAATGTTAAAATGGTTAAATGTCCCGAATGTTGCCACATTACATAATTTAAAAAAGAATATTAAAGCTTTTAATCGTTATGATCGGATTATTGCGGTGAGTCAAAGAGTTGCCAATCAATTTTCATCTCAATCCAAGATTCGCGTGGTATTGAATGGTGTGAAGCCACCTGATTTTATTATAAATAGTAAATCTGCAACTTATCCCCTACAAGCGATTGCCATTGGGCGTTTAGTGAAAGCTAAAGGGTTTGATTTACTTATTGAGGCTTGGAAAGAAGTTGATGCAGGGCTATGGATTGTTGGGGATGGACCTGACCGACAGGTCTTACAGCAACAAATTGAACAAACACAGTTATCTCAGCGTATTAAAATTTGGGGGCATCGTGATGATATTAATGATTTATTGCTGCAATCAGATTTCTTGGTCATTTCTTCTCGGAACGAAGGTGGTCCTTATACGCTTTCTGAAGCACTGTTGTTAAAACGACCAGTGATTTCATCAGATGTTGGTATGGTTTCGCAGGTGTTATTACCCTCTATGATTTGTCCTGCTAATAATACACAGGCACTTCATCAATTATTGCAGCAGCATATTCAACATTTTTCACAGCTACAAAAAGACGCTGAACCAATTTTTCATTTTGCACAGCAACATTTGACCATCAATGCCATGGTTGAACATACGGCAAGGGTATATCAGGAACTTTTAGATGACGGACACGCTTAAACAAACTAAAAAAGTCTGGGTTATCAGTGATGGTGTGCCAGGTCATTTTAATCAATCTAAAGGTGTTTTATTTGCTTTACAGCATTTATTCGAGTTAGACGTTTGTTGGATTGATTTGAAACTTAATCAGGGTTTTTTACGACGTCCATTAAGTTGGTTGCTCAATTCAACTCTTCCTGATTTGAATAAACTTCATTATTTTTATCGGGGTGATGTACTTCCGCAACAATCTCCAGATATTGTTGTTGGTGCAGGCGGAAACACGGCTTATGCAGTCATTTGGATTTCTAAAGCTTTGCATGCCAAAAGTATATTTTGTGGCTCACTTCGGCATTTAAATGCAAAGCTCTTTGATGCTATTTTGGTACTGGAACCTGATCTAGATAAACCTTTTATAAGTCTTGATGTATCGCCTATGGCGATTGATCAACAAGTATTGGCTCAGCAAGCTGAACAATGGCGCAACGAACATGCTGTATTAACGAAACCAGTGTGGACGATGCTTATTGGAGGTAATGGTGCCGGTGCTATTTATCAGGATTCAGACTGGAAAATACTGGCAGAGCAAATGAATCAACTTGCACATCAATTTGATATTCGATGGTTAATCAGCACCTCACGACGTACAGGGGGGCAGGCTGAAAACATACTAAAGCAACATTTGAATGACGATATAATCATTGATGCGGTGTGGTGGAGTGAAGCACCACGTCAGGTTCTACATGCTTTTTTGGGACTTTCTGATCGGGTATATTGTGGGGCTGATTCGATGTCGATGATGATGGAAACGATCAGTGCTATGCGAGCTTTAGTGGTCTATTATCCTTTTGAATTTAATCCTGATCAGCGGTTTGGTGGGGTATTGCAACGAATTGAACGAACTGAATTAGCTACAGTGCAACCCATTTCAGATTTATCCAATATGGATCAGGATAGCGAAAATGTACTAAAACCATTAAAATACGAACCTAGTGAAAAATTAGCACAATTATTGAAAGATAGGCTCTTCTCTTGAAAAAATTTAAAATCATCAATACGGTATATGGGGATGCTACAGGTGGTCGTTGGCAAGCTGTACTGGATATCGCTAATACACTAAAAAGTTATGGCCATGAGATAGTCTTACTACGTGGGGAGGAAAATGCGCATTTGAATAGTGGTGAATGGCCAATTCATGTGATTCCAAATACAGGTTTTTATAGTATTGCGGCCGCGTTAAAAGTACGCAAATTTATTCAGGAACAACAGCCAGATTTAATTGTAGCGCATAGTGGAAAAGCTGTTTGGTTATTTAAAAATGCGATGCTGGGCATGCAAAAGAAAATACCAGTACTTGCGGTCAACCACAGCCATAATGTTAAAAGAACCTTGCGTGCAGACGCATTTTTACATATTACGCCTTATGTGCAAGAGCTTGTTCAAGCGTTACAAAGTAACGAGGAAAAAAAGAAACCGCAACGTGTCATTTCAAATCTTACTTATTTACCAAAGGTTGAAGCAAGTCCTAAGCCACTTAAGCAGTCTGTAAATATTGTCATGCTGACACGAATGGTACCTAATAAAGGTGTTCATGTTTTAATTGATGCTTTAGCTTTATTAAAGCAAAGAGGAATACCATTTAGCGCAGTTTTAGCGGGTCAAGGCGAAATGCTTGAACAATGTAAAGCTCAGGCAAGTCAGTTAGGTTTGGATGATCTTGTGAGTTTCCCTGGCTGGATTGGTGGGGACGATAAAATTAATTTAATACAGCAAGCAGATATAATTGCTTTGCCATCAATCACTGAGATCCAAGGAATTGGAATTTTAGATGCATTTGCATGGGGAAAGACATTGATTACCACAGATGATATTGGTATTCGACAGACAGCAAAGCATCAAGTAAATGCATGGTGTGCTAAAGCTGATGATGCGATTAGTCTAGCAGATGGAATTGAATACTTAATTAGTCATCCTGATGAAGCTTTAAAATATGCTCAGCAAGGTAAAAAAGAGGCTTTAGAGAAATATTGTTTTGAGCAAATTGCGAAAGAGCATAATAGTCTGATCAATGAAGTCATCAGTTTTTATATGAAGTAAAAATTGATAATTTGCTAATTGTATGAATTTAAAGAAAAATGAATAAATTATTAACTATAATTATTCCTGTGTATGGTGTAGAGAAATATATACAGGAGTTTTTGGATAGCTTATTTCCTCAAATAGAAGCATCTATTGAGTTAATCTTTGTTAATGATGGAACTCAAGATCAGTCTATTATGATTTTAAATGATTCTATTGATAAGCATGATATTAATTGTTTGATTTTAAATCAGTCTAATGCAGGTGTAAGCAGTGCTAGAAATAATGCACTAAGAGTCTGTACTGGACAATTCGTCACTTTTCTTGATCCTGATGATGTTGTTAGCCCAAAATATATAGAAAAAATTTTAGATATTATTACTAATCATAATGATATTTCAATTATTCATTATAATGCTTATATGAAAAAGGAAAATAATGAAATTGTTGATATGTGTTTTGTTGATGAGACGTCAACTCACATTATTAATCAAGAGTTTAAAATAAAAAATTTTATTAAGGATAAATGGCAACCTTGGTTGAGAGTATTCAGAAAAGACTTATTGAAAGATTTTGAATTTGTTGAGGGTTATATTTTTGAAGATGTTTTGGCATTTCCGTTTTTATATCGGGATGAATTGAAGATTTATGAATTAGTCGATCATCTTTTGATATATAGATTGAATGAAAGTAGTTTAACAGCTAAAAAAAATCAACTATTTTTTGATAGTATTTATTATGCTATTAGTTTTTATCGATTATATAGAAATATCAAGTGTTTTGAATGTGTATATTTTAAGCTGATTGAGTGTTTATATGGGGTAATGCTAAAAAAGAATTTTTATCATTTTTTAAAATTTTACAATATGTTTAAAGAAGACATTTTTTATATAAAAGATCATAGATGCCTTAATACTTTTAAGTTAAAGTTTAAATATACAAGTCCTTTATTGTTTTACATGTATAAGACTAAATTTTTCCTAAAATTATAAAATAGCAGTAATCATTTTTTAATTTTAGGATATTTAGCTAAATTTTTTTTGTATATATAATATATACCATTGAATACTAGCTAGATATTTTCCTTTTCGCCATAATATTTTAGCAAACTTCTTTGCTTCTTTGGAATTTTTAGGTGCATCAAGTGGTTGGTCTTTCCAAGGCGATTGATAGTAATACTTTAAATACAATTCTCCGTGGGAGGCTGCGATGCTCCAAGGTTTAGGAGAGCTTACAAAATGTATAAGAGCTGGTGAAATATCGTCTCGAGTAAAATAGTTGAATTTTTGATCAATAAAAATCATTTTATTCTTCAGTAAGATATTAAGCACATCTTGATCTGGGAACTTATAATCTCTTTTTGAAATAAGCGTATTAAATTTTGTTAATACATCAAAATTGTTCCATTCTTTTGTATTAATTAAAAGAACGCCTGAATTAAAGTATTTATCATTTGGATTTAAGCCAATGCTTTCAATATAAGTTGGTTTCATGCATTTATCTTGAACTGCTGCAAGAACTTTATTTTCAATATTAATTGAACAAATCTGTTTTAGACTACTAACACATAAAATATCAGCATCTAGATATATAAATTTGTCCAACTTATCTTTAAAAATATTTGCTATCGATAATCGGTAGTAGATTGCAGTTGTGAAATGCCCATTGACTTGTAATTTATCGTAAGGTTCAGTATTTAGAATGTAGACAAAGATTTGTGTATTTTTAAACTGGCTTATAATTTCATCATAGCCAAATGAATCAAAATACGTTGTAAAAATATGGAAATTAATTTTTAAATCTTGATTGTTCTTTGCTATAGAGAATAAAGTAATTCCACAAGGTTTTAAGTAGTTTTTATCAATAGCAAAAGCAATGTCTAAGTCTGGAATAAAAGTCGGCTGTTCACTGAAAAGACGAAAAGACTCTTTGATAAAACTATTAAAATAATTCATTTGGTTTCACAGTTTAAATAATTGGATTTTATTTAATCCAGTATAAAAAGAATAGAGGGTGACTCAGGCTTCTAGTTTGCTGCCATTAGTGTAAATTTCATCTTGCCAAACCGAATCTAAAGATTGATTATAAATTAAATTTAACCATTGTTGCAAAACCGTCTTTGCCTCGAAACGGGTATGCGCAATTTCATAGCCTTTTTTTGCAATTTCAATAGCCTGTAATGGATGCTTTTGATAGTAATCAATTTTTTTGAGTAATTCATTAAAATCTTCAAAATAAATAATACTATCTTCTGGAAATAAAATATCTAACCCTGGTGTCCTAGCCGTAAATACTAAAGTGCCCATACCTGTAAGCTGTGCAATACGATCACTACTATACATATAGATATTATTATACTTGGAATAATTAATGCCCATTAAACTGTTTTGAACGGCAGCTTGATACTCATATCCAAATAAAGAAGGATGTCCTAAACAGGCGCCTAATTTAAACTTCAAATTTGGAAGTTCTTCAACTAAATTTTTAATAAACTGTTCACGTTCAGGATATTTACTATTCGAGCCACAAAATACACAATCGTAGTCGTATTTGTGCCAATCAGATCGAGAGTGTTCAATTGAAGCCAGACTTAGATTCGGTGTAAATGCAAATAGAGGATGTGGACACACTTCTGAAAGTTGTTTTAAGTGTTCACCCGCAGTAGTGATAAAAATATGATCAACTTCATCTTGCATTTCTTTGAAATGATCCAGCCGGTGTGGTTCGTTAATTGGATCTACAAACCACATTGCGATTTTAGAATCATTAATTGTTTTTAGTTGTTTTAATAGTGTTTTAGGTAAATGAATATGACCAATTAAAATAAGATCAAAATGAATATTTTTACATAAATCAATAAGTTGATTATGCACTTTTTTATGAGAAAGAGATGTCGTATTGAAAATATTACTTTTTCTCACCATAAATTTATAATCAAAAGGATATACATAATGACCAAGTTCCATGAGACCATGTTGAACTTTTGCGTCAGTGTTATAAAACATCATTCCATTATTTTCGGGTTTAAAATTGGCTATATGTAATATCTTAAGTGAACGAAGTGGCAAAATTGCTCTCCAATCAGCAGTGTGAAAATCAAAAGATTAGGCCAAAATTATTGATCCGCATTACCTTTAATGACCATATAAAGTAATGAGGCCATAATGAGGAAACCACCACCTAAGCAGCTTACGCAGAATAATAAAATACGTTGATAGGTATCTAAATTAAACAGTTGGTTATTTAAAATATATAAAACAAATCCCCATTGAATGAGTGAAAATGCAACAAGAACAAGGGTACGACGACGTACTTCAGGACGCATAGCCATATTGAATGAATCCAAGGGAGAGCAAAGACCTATTATGCCATTATAGAGAATCAATCTCAATTCATGTCATGATGATTGTTGCGACATGGCTCATGCGAGTACAAAGAAGCCAGCATATTGCTGGCTTCTTTTAAAGATTTTACAGTCAGTTAATCTTCTTTCTTAGGCTGCTCACGCAAACGAATACCCAAATCACGTAACTGATTTGGTTCCACTGGTGCAGGTGCCTGCGTCAATGGACATTCAGCTGTCTTGGTTTTCGGGAATGCAATCACATCACGAATAGACGAAGCACCTGTCATTAGCATGACTAAACGATCCAGACCAAAAGCCAAACCGCCGTGCGGAGGAGCACCATAACGCAATGCATTTAACAAGAAACTGAATTTTTCTTCGGCTTCTTCTTCACCAATACCCAAAGCTTCAAAAATCGCTTTTTGCATGTCTAAAGTATAAATACGTAGTGAACCACCACCGATTTCAGTACCATTAAGCACCATATCGTATGCAACAGAAAGTGCCTCACCAGGATTCGACTTAACTTCTTCAACGCTTGATTTTGGCAAAGTAAATGGATGGTGAACCGATGTCCATTTACCATCGTCAGTTTCTTCAAACATTGGGAAATCAACGACCCAAAGTGGCGCCCATTCGCATGTTGTAAGTTTTAGGTCATGACCGATTTTAACACGTAGCGCGCCCATCGCATCATTCACAACTTTGGCTTTATCCGCACCGAAGAATACGATGTCACCATTTTCTGCACCGACACGTTTAAGCAGATCAAGTACGATCGGTTCAATAAACTTCACGATTGGAGATTGTAAACCTTCAATGCCTTTTTCTAGCTCATTGACTTTAATATAAGCTAAACCTTTCGCACCGTAGATACCGACAAATTTAGTATATTCATCAATCGCACTACGTGGCAATGAACCTGCACCTGGTACACGTAAAGCCACAATACGACCTTTAGGATCTTTGGCTGGACCTGCAAAAACTTTAAATTCAACGTCTTGCATTAAGTCAGCAACGTCAACCAATTTTAGTGGAATACGCATGTCTGGCTTGTCAGATGCGTAATCACGCATGGCATCGTTATAAGTCATACGTTCAAATTTATCGAACTTGACCCCAAGCAAATCGTTAAATAATTTAACGGTCATGCCTTCCATCAAATCCATAATGTCATCATCATTTAAGAATGATGTTTCAATGTCGATTTGGGTAAATTCTGGTTGACGATCCGCACGTAAGTCTTCGTCACGGAAACATTTGGCAATCTGGTAATAACGATCAATACCACCCACCATCAACAATTGTTTAAATAATTGTGGTGATTGCGGTAGGGCGTAGAAGCTTCCATTTTGAACACGGCTTGGGACTAAATAGTCACGCGCACCTTCTGGTGTTGCACGAGTCAAAATTGGTGTTTCAACGTCTAGAAAACCATTGTCATCTAAATAGTTACGAATTAAAGTCGTTGCTTTAGAACGTAAACGTAAGCGCTCTAACATTTCAGGACGACGGATATCAAGGAAACGATATTTTAAACGATGTTCTTCAGAGACATTGATATTGTCATCATTCAATGGGAATGGCGGTGTTTCAGATTGTGCAAGAACTTCAATTTCTTTGCCCAAAACCTCAATTTGACCACTGACCATATTGGCATTTTCAGTGCCTGCATAGCGACGACGAACACGACCTGTAATTTTAAGAACAAATTCAGAACGCGCTTTGTCTGCGGTTGCAAAAGCTTCTGGGGTGTCAGGGTCGATCACGACTTGGACTAAACCATCACGGTCACGCATGTCTAGGAAAATAACCCCACCGTGATCACGGCGACGGTGTACCCATCCGCAAAGCGTTACGGTCTGGTCAATTTGGGCTTCTGTTAAAGAGCCACAGTAATGAGTTCGCATCATATTTTAAAATCCAAACTATATTGGCTGTAGGGGCGTATACGTAAACAGCGTACCGCCAGTGAATCAGCGATTATGCCTTTTTGAAGGAGCACTCACAAGAACTTGAGCGTAAAACAGCAAAAAAACACAGCAAATTGAAAGCTTAATTCTGTTTTTGGGCGCTAAATGCCTTAAACCATTTCACCAGAATAAAAATGAGGCAGCTCAAACTAAAACTGATGAGAAAACCACGTGAAAAATAATTAATCGCTTTGCCTGTAACGGCATAGGTATCTGTATGCCAGAGTTGAGTGTCGAGTTGTTGCCAATAGCTAAAAAGAAAATAGCTGCCTACAGCGAACGAGAGAAATATCGCAACACTTAATGATTGATATGATGCGCGTTGCTTTTGAATACGATATTCAATCATGTAGCGATAACACAACCAGCCTAAAATCGGCAAAGTGATGAGAGAGGTAGACAGTTGTAAAAAACGATGAATAGGATAAGTTCGCCCTAAAAATAAGATGTCTTGACTGAGTAAGCCTTGAAATGCAAAGGTTCTAAAATCGTCATGCGTGAGTCCATCCCAGAGAATATGTGTTGCACAGCCTATGATGACTCCCAATATACAAGCCATACAAAAACTACAGAACCGATTAAAAGTAGCTAGATTTAAATCATCTTGTAGAGAGAGCCAGTAATACAACACAGGGCGATACAGTACATACCACAGTACGCAAAAAATAAGTCCAAGCACTAAATCTGGAATAATTAAGCCTGCCCATTCATGGCTTATCGTGACATTTTCATCTGTAAATAATCGCACTAAATCTGGTGTCATACAGCCTATTGCCAACGCACCAATGGGCAATTTGTATCGAGTGATTTTGGCGATAGGGGGAGCAAGAACCGCATGGGATAAAGTAAAAGGCATAAATATAAAGAAATAAATTTTGGATCAAGATCGGGTCTGAGTGTAAAGCTTTAGAGAATGAATGTTTTTTATTGCAAAACAAATGAAATGTTATATTATAACAAAAATTAAGAAGATTTTAAGATTTTAAGAATTCGAGGCTTTATATGTTCTTTAAAAAGAATGCACTGACTGTATCGTTATTTGCAGCGATCTGTGGCGTAACACACGCAGCAGAGCAACAAACTGGGATACAAAAATTAGAAACTATCGAAGTTAGCGCACATCCTCTGGTGCAAAGTGCTGTGGATTATGCGGCTGCTGACAATATTATTAAGAATGATCAATTGCGGCAGGGTGGCGCAACAATTGGTGAAGCTTTAAGTCAACAAGTTGGGGTTTATTCCAATCAGTTTGGACCAGGTGCAAGTCGTCCCGTTATTCGTGGGCAAGATGGTGCGCGGGTCAAAGTTTTAGACAATGCCTCTGAAACGATGGATGTTTCCACTTTATCTCCCGATCACGCCGTCACAGTCGATCCAATTTTGGCGAAGCAAGTTGAAATTATTCGAGGGCCCTCAACTTTACTGTACGGTGCAGGTACAGTGGGTGGGTTGGTGAATGTTACCGATAGTAAAATTCCAACTCAAATGCCTGAAGGTGGATATGAGGGGCAGATTGGACTGCGCTATAACACAGGCAGCGATGAAAAGTTAGCAGCTGCGGGAGTTACAGTTGGTTTGGGTGATCAGGTCGCGCTACGTGTTGAAGGTTTAAAGCGTGATGCTAACAATTATATTGCACCTGATTATGTTCATGAAGGTGAAAGAGAGCGTCGAGTCGATAATACCTTTGCCAAATCAGAGAACGTCAGTGTAGGTTTGTCATGGATCTATGATCGAGGTTTTACTGGAGTTTCTTATACCAATCGTCAGGATCAATACGGTTTGCCGGGTCATAGCCATGAGTATGAAAGCTGTCATCCGCATGGTACACATCTACATTGTGGTGGGCATGATGGCCATGATGATGATCATGATCACGACGGTCATGATCATGATGAGGATGGACATGATCATGCTGGCCCGTGGGTCGACCTCAAATCTGAACGTTATGATTTTAGAACAGAGCTGGATGATCCATTTGCAGGCTTTAAAAAGTTACTGGCACAGGCCAGTTATACAGACTATAAACATGATGAAATTGAGGAAGGTGAAGCTGCAACGACATTTAAAAGTACAGGTTATGATGCTCGTTTAGAGTTGGTGCATCAGCCGATTGGCATGTGGGAAGGGGTGTTAGGTACACAATTTGGCCGTCAAAAGCTGGATATTACCGGTGAAGAATCCATCTTTGCAGGGCCGAGTACTACGGATAAATGGAGCGTATTTGCTTTAGAACATACGCAGTGGAAAGATGTACATTTTGAAGTGGCAGCACGTTTTGATCAGCAACAAATTGATATTGATTCGTCGCAAAAAGATTACAATGACCATACTTTTTCTTATTCAGGTGCAGCCAATTGGTTATTTGCGCCGAATTATAAATTGTCATTAGTCGCTTCGCATCAGGAGCGTATGCCACTGGCACAAGAGCTTTATGCCAATGGGAAACATCTCGCCACCAATACTTATGAAATTGGCAATGAAAACCTAAACCCAGAAAAATCCAATAATATCGAACTGGGGTTTCATTACGATACGGACAAGCTGAATTATCATGTACATGTATTCCATAACTGGTTTGATGACTATATCTATGCTCGTACACTGGATCGTTATGAGAACTTCCGACTTGTGCAATACACACAAGATGAAGCACGTTTTTATGGGGTAGAAGGTGAAATCTCTTATCAACTTTCTCCACGTTATAAAACGACGTTGTTTGGAGATTATGTTCGCGGAAAAATTGATGCTGAAGGTGATGCACCACGTATGCCTGGAGGACGTTTAGGAACACGTTTTGATGCGGACTTTGGAGACGGTTTTTCTGGAATGGCAGAGTACTCTCACGTGTTTAACCAAGACAAAATCGCAGCTTATGAAACTGAGACAGACGGCTATAACATGGTGAATCTAGGGGTTGCCTATGCAGCACGAGTCAGTAATAAAACGGATTATCGGGTTTATTTAAAAGCCAATAACCTGCTGGATGAAACAGTGTATAACCATGCATCGTTTTTATCCAACATCCCTCAAGTTGGACGAAACTTTACGTTGGGGATCGATTTTAGTTTCTAAAGCAGTGGTTTTTAAATATTCACATGGAGCCTATGATATAGGCTTCATGTTTTTGAAATGTTATATTGTTCTATTCATCTTTTGCTTAAATTAGACTTAATTTATTGTCGAAACCATAAAAGTCATATTGCTAATGGAAATAATGATACCGCACTGAATTTTCTTGAAAAATATATAATATATTATAACGTAACATGTGATTAGCATCTGGATGATCATCATGTTTAAAAAAACACATATATTTGCACTTTCTATTCTTTCATTGTCTATACAACATGCTTTTGCGCAAAATTCTCAACAGGAAGTCGATGTCAATGATTTACCTACAATTGAATTGCAAGCTCAGTCTACGCCAAAAGATCATCTCAATCATGCAGCAGGTGACACGGTCATCGGGAAAGACCAATTGGTTCAGGGTGCAACTACAATTGGCAATGCCTTAAATGGTCAGGCAGGTATCTACTCAGCTCAATACACGGGGGGCGTAAGCCGCCCTGTGATTCGAGGTCAGGATGGGGCACGTGTCAAGATTACTCAAAATGGGGGCGATCCATTAGATGTTTCTTCGGTTTCACCTGATCATGCAGTCACGGTCGATCCCAATTCGGCAGATCAGATCGAAGTCTTAAGAGGCCCGGAAACATTAATGTATGGTGCGGGTTCTGTTGGTGGTTTGGTCAATGTGATCGATCATAAAATTCCTGAAACAATGCCAGAAAATGGCTATGAAGGGCGTATAGGTGCGCGTTATAACACGGGTGATGATGGTTTGGTTTATTCGGGTGATACCACAATCGGTTTGGGGCGTCAGGTTGCTTTAAATTTGGGTGCTGTAAAACGCGATGCCAATAACTATATTTTACCGAATGATCTACAAAGCGATTCACGCCGTGAAGATAGCACCTTTGCTAAATCCCATGATTATCATGCAGGCTTGTCATGGATTTATGATCGTGGTTATACCGGAGTTTCCTATAGTGAACGTCATGATAAATATGGTATTCCTGGAGATGTCGATTCAGACTGGGAACCTGACCACAACATGATGTTGACCATTCCTGCGGAACATGAGGACGACGGTGAAAATGGAAGTTCATCGTGGATTAATTTAAAACAAAAACGTTATGACGTTAAAACCCAATTGAATGATCCATTTGTGGGATTTAGCCGCTTAACTGCTCAGGCCAACCACACGACGTATCAACATGCCGAAATGGATGGCGATACGCCAGCTACACTGTTTCATAGTACAGGTACAGATATGCGTATTGTTTTAGACAATCATCCGTGGGCAGGTTGGAATGGTCAAATGGGCGCACAATTTACTCGCCAAAAACTGACCATCGATGGCGAAGAAGCTTTGATGGCACCCACAGACACCGAACGTTACAGTTTATTTGCCTTACAGACGAAACAGTTTGGTCCAGTCACGACGAAACTCTTTACACGTATTGATCATCAAGATACAAGTGTGGACTCAGATCAGAAAAACTTTAATGGTACGGCCTATTCTGTTGCAGGTGAAAGCGCTTGGGAATTTACACCGAATCATAAAATTTCACTTGATGCATCCCATCAAGAACGTTCTCCAATGGCTCAGGAATTATATTCGAATGGAGGATTACATGGACCCACAAAAAGTTTCGAATTTGGTAATGACGAATTAACACAAGAAAAATCCAATAATATCAATTTGGGTTTCCATGGCGACCAAGACGCGCTTCAGTACAACTTAACTGTTTACCATAATTGGTTTGATAACTTTATCTATGCAAATACCATCGACCGTAAGGGAGATTTTCGTTCTATACATTATGACCAAACAGATGCACGTTTTTATGGCGTTGATGGTGATATTAGCTACCAGATGAGTGCGCGCTATAATGCAGGCTTATTTGGTGATTATGTGCGTGCCAAGCTCTATGATAATGGTAATGCACCACGTATTCCGGGTGGGCGAATGGGAACACGTATCAAGGCAGATTTTGGTGAAGGATACTCTGGTACAGCCGAGTACTATCATGTCTTTCATCAGGATGATATTGCCAACTACGAAACCGAAGGCAAGAGTTATAATATGGTAAATCTAGGCTTGGCTTATCAGGGGCAGTTGAACCCAAAAACAGGCTACCAGTTATATGCCAAAGCCAATAATCTGCTCGATAGTAAAGTCTATTTACACGAGTCTTTCCTCTCTGATGTGCCACAAATAGGTCGAAACTTTAGTGTGGGCATCGATTTTAATTTTTAAATCTCTAATATTTTTACCTGAAGGAAGATGTGAGATCTTCCTTTTGTGTTTTTGCAGCTTGAGATAAGCCAATTTAACCAAATGTGTCTTGAAAAATAAGGAAATAAACTCTAGCCTGAACCTAATTGTTTAGGTTGTTTGTTATGCGTATTTTTCAACGAATTCACAAAAAGCTGAATTGGTCGGGGCGTCGTTACGTTGCACTGATCGCAGGTGTATTAGCCCTGAGTTATATTGCTTCCGCGATTTATCATGTCTATAAACCCTTACCCGATGGTTTAAATTTTACGGGTAAATTACGTCATGCAGAGGTTAAATTTCTTTCTGATCAAACTTATGTGAATGCTCAAGGTCAACAACAGCAGGATCATCAAATTTTTGATGAAATTTTGAATCTGATCCATCAGGCGAAAACCACCATTGTTCTGGATATGTTCTTATTTAATTCAGAAACAGGTGAATCCAAACTGACACAGCGACCATTAACACAGCAACTTACCCAAGCCTTGATTCAAAAACGGCACGAATCTCCGAATGTTGAAATTACGCTGATTACTGATCCGATTAATTCGGTTTACGGCGGTATCTTGCCTGAACATTATCGACAATTACGTCAGGCAGGCATTGATATCATCGAAACTAACCTCACTCCATTACGTGCCTCGAATCCAACTTGGTCTGGACTCTGGTATCTCTGTTGTCAGGATCTAGGTAATAATCCTGAAAAGGGCTGGTTACCAAATCCATTTGGCAAGGAAAAAATTACTTTACGCAGTTATTTGCAACTGGCTAATTTTAAGGCAAATCATCGTAAGACCTTGGTGGTGAATACCGATGACGGCTGGAAATCTTTGGTGACTTCAGCCAATCCTCATGATGGCAGTTCACGCCATTCCAACGTCGCTTTATTGGTGTCAGGCCCAACAGCCATGGATCTGTTGAAAACTGAACAAAGTGTGGCGCAAATGTCTTCGGGTTCATCACCTATGATGGTGATGGGTGAAATAAACGCCAGTCATCAGGCGCCCCAAGTTCAGGTTTTGACTGAAGCGGCAATATATCATGCGGTAGTGGATTTAATTCAGTCCGCAAAAGCCAACGATCAAATTGATCTGGCGATGTTTTATTTGTCCGAACGTCAAATTGTGAATGATTTAAAAGCAGCGCAAAAACGTGGCGTGAAATTAAGGGTTTTACTTGATCCGAATAAAGATGCTTTTGGACGTCAAAAAAATGGCATTCCCAATCGTCAAGTGGCTTCAGAGTTACATGCTGCAGGCGTTCCTGTGCGTTGGTGCGACACTCATGGTGAACAATGCCACAGTAAAATGATCATTAAATCTAACCCGACTCAGGCTGAGATGATTTTAGGCTCGGCTAATTTTACTGCACGTAATTTGAAAAATTATAATCTGGAAACGGATATGTTGGTGCAAGGACAAACTCAGGATGCCGTTTTTCAAGATGCGGAGCGTTACTTTAATACTGCATGGTCGAATCTGAATGGTCGTCAAATGAGTGTCGATTATTCCAAATATGCAGATGAGTCCAAGCTCAAATATTGGACTTATCGTTTTATGGAATGGTCGGGACTTTCTACTTTTTAATGATTTTGCTTAAAAGCGAATCCAATGCTGATCAAAAAGAGAGATTATTGCTCTCTTTTTGATTTTTTATATCGGCTGTTAATGCGTTGGAGGAATTAGTTCATCCAATTCTTGAGCTGATAATTCATCCAGTCCTGCCAAATCGGTTGAAATTTTCCATTGGCTTTCATCTTCTACCGGATTGGGTAAACGTGCTTCGAGCCAGTCACACACAACATCTGGCGTAAAATCTGGATGATTACATTGAATGACCCACGCCAAAAATTCTTTTGGTTCACCATTCATATAGGGTGGAGGAGAAACTGGAAAAAACTGGGTGGGTAACCGTTCATTGGTCGATAAATAATTCAACACATGTCCCAGCTCTTGCACCGTTTGCCAAGCCAGCGGGTGTTCAACATCAATCTGAAATTTAAACCACCATGCATCTTTACCATCCGCGCCATGTGCATCGATTCGGCTTTCCTGAATGCTTGGTATTTTACTAAAAAATTGATAAAGGCGTTCAAAACTTAATTCAGCCACAAGCTCTCAATCCAGTCATACAAGGAACCTCTAGTATAGCGGCTTTTTCAATAAAGAAATGTGAAGCATGCCACGCAGTACAACTTTAAATGGAACCTACATTTATTATGCAGAAATTGTTTGTTTTTAAGCTAATATAATAGGGTATTTAAAGAATAAGAAGGGCGATACGATGCGTATTTATGGTGTATATGCCTGTATGGTTGCAATCTTACTCAGTCTCTCCACTGTAAGTATGGCTGAAAATCAATGGGGAAATTATCGTGGTGTAGAACGTCCTAAACCACCGTCACGACCACCGCAATGGAATCGACCTCCACCGCCTTATTATGGGCATCGTCCTCCATCAAATGGACATTATCCTCATTATCCGCAGCGACCTCATCAGGGGAGTTATATTGAATATCACTACCAGCCTCATACTCAGTATGAGTATCGAACTGAGCGCTATGTATTTGTTCGTGGTAATACTTTACCTATCGAATATCGTAATGAACAATATTATCTCAATGACTGGTCTGGACATCAGCTTGACGAGCCAACATGGGGAACACGCTGGTATTCAGTAGGCGGGCATTATTTACTGATTTCAGATGATAACTTTCGTATTGAGCTTGTACGTTAATCGACGATATTGAGGAATCATGGTGTGTTACATATTCTTCATCTTTAAGGAAGCAAGCTTACAATCTTTAGCAAAATCAGGCTTTTCATCCATGCTTTCTCCTTGACTGTCGCCTAATCTGGAGACAGATCAAAAGAGGATGAACTCATGAAAATATCATTGAAGATGACACTGGCTGCACTGGCTTTGGGTATTTCGGCCACCACGATGGCAGCACCCAATGACTGGAATCAATATCGTGGCGTCGATCGTCATTATCATCACGCTCCGCCTAAAGCACCACCAAAATGGTCAAACTCACATCATGAACGTGATCGTTATGTGAGTTTTAGAAAAGGCGATCGCTTACCTTATCAATATCGTGACAACCGTTATCACGTGTCAAATTGGCGTAATTCGCGCTTATCTGCACCGCCACGTGGCTATCATTGGGTAAGAGCAGATGGTCGCTATTTATTGGTATCAAATAGTAACCATCGTATTTATGCAGTTCGATAAATTGTTTGAGTCATCATAAAATCCAGCATCGCAATGATCTGACCCCCAAAATTTGGATGGTTTGATTAAGCGGTTTCTAAGGACTGAGTTCTGTACAGGACTCAGCCTTTTTAATTTTACGCAGAAAGCCGATTTCATCACTGAAGTGAGACTTAACGATGAAGCCTGTGCCAAAGCTTGAAGTGTCCTCTTTACTTGGATTTATGGAGGTTTTTTAAGTTAATTTACAATGAAATATGAAGCGTATTACAACCCACTAAAATCATAACAATTGATTGCAGATATGGGTCTTTTATTCATGATTTCTCCCAGAGCATTTTCTACACTTTAGACTTGGTGTTATTGCGGACAACTGGATATGAAAAGGATCATTTCCGTTTCACTTTGTGTGTGTATGCTTGGTGTATCCACACTTTCACTGGCTGATCCACCGCCTCCAGATTGGGGTGGACGTGGTTGGGGGCATTATCATGGCGGGCCAGATCGACATGCAGATTGGCATCGTCACGATTGGCGAGCTTATGGACCACCGCCACCTAGGGTGATCGAAAATCGTTACTATTATGCACCACCGCCACGATATGACCGAGTACATGATTTCAGACCCGGTTATCGTTTGCCACCGCAATATTTAGCGGAACGCTATTATGTGAATAACTGGTATGACTATCAACTGCCACCGCCTCCACCGCAACACCGCTGGGCATATATCGATGGACGCTATGTGTTAGTCGCTGTTGCTACAGGAATTATTGCCCAGATTCTTTTTGGCGGGCATTAAGACGATTCTTCTCAAACACCATTATCTGAGCAGGGTAGTGGTTTTTTATGCCAATTCATCATCTTCTGGTCGCGGGGTTTCTCCTTTGGCCAATGGACGTTCCTGATGTTTATCCCGAATGACAGATGGATAATGCCATGATGCATAGCGGACGATTAAAATCGCGATAGCCAAAATCAAGATCGAGCCTGTGACGATCAGCAGATCAACATCGGCTTGATGGTTATGTTGAATATCTGAGATCAATAAGCGAGTCAGTGCAGTTATCGCCACATAAATGAGAAATCGCACTGGCATGTGGTTGGTTTTAAAATAAATTCCAACCATTGCTCCAAGTTCTAAATAGATGAATAACAATAAAATATCGTCAATCGTGGCATATTTTTTAACGGTAAAAATATCGATGGTGGTATGAATTGCTGACCATGCCACCATACAGCCAATAATAAACAACGCCAGATAATGAAAAGCTTCGACGGCGCGATTACCGAGTTTATCCAGAAAAGCCTCTAGATTTTTGGGGGACTTGGGAGTGGGCATGACTAAGCTTCTTATAATGACAGATGATGGTTATTAAATATCAAGCAAATTTCATGCACATGACGCTTTGATTGACGTAATTTGAAGATCTAAGAGTATAAAAAAACGCCCGATGAATCAGGCGTTTTGATTTGCAAGAATCAATTAGGATTGAGTGGTAAAGTATTCTTCACTAAAGCCCATGACTAACTCAGAGCCTGCTTCAATTTTTTTGATGCGAGTTTCAAGTTCTGGCAGGATACGCGTAACAAAGTACTGAGCAAGAGAAAGTTTATTTTGATAGAAATCGCCTGATTTTTCCTGTGCAGCGGCTGCAATCTTGGCAAACATATAGGCAAAGCTGAGTAAGCCAACAGCATGCAAATAATCAACGGCTGCTGCATTTGGGAAATCAACATTTTCTGCTGCTTGTTGCAAAATAAATTGAGTTACCGCTTCAACTTCAGTGGCTGCATCCAGTGTTGCATCTTTAATGAAGTTCAGGTCAGCACTGAGCGTATTGGCAAAATCGCGGATTTCGGCAATATATTCAGCAATAAATGCACCGCCAGATTTAATGGTTTTACGACCAATTAAATCCTGTGACTGAACGCCATTAGTACCTTCATAAATTTGTGAAATACGCAGGTCACGAATACATTGTTCCATGCCCCATTCACGAATATAACCATGCCCACCAAAACACATTTGTGCATCTAAGGTTGCTTGGAATGCGGTATCTGTTAGATATGCTTTCGCGATAGGTGTCAGCAGGGCAACTCGGTTATTGGCTTTTTTAACGGCTTCTGCATCAGTTGAAAATTTGGTGATGTCGAGTTGTTGCCCCACATACACTGCAAAAGCACGTGATGCTTCATTATTGGCACGTGCATTAAGCAACATGCGACGGACATCGCCATGGACTAAGATACTATCTGCTGGTTTATTTGGAGATTGTACACCTGCCGCACTACGACCCTGTAAACGATCTGTCGCATATTGAGCCGCATTTTGGTAGGCAAATTCAGATGCGCCAAGACCCTGAATCCCCATCGATAAACGCTCATAGTTCATCATGACGAACATAGCAGCAAGACCTTCATTTTCCTTACCGACAAGGAAACCTTTGGCACCGTCAAAATTCATGACACAAGTAGCAGAGGCTTTTATCCCCATTTTATGTTCAATCGAACCTGGACCAACAGCATTGCGCTCACCCACTGAACCATCTTCATTGACCATAAATTTCGGTACGATAAAGAGCGAAATACCACGCGAACCTGCGGGTGCATCAGGTGTTTTAGCCAATACCAAATGAATGATATTTTCAGCAAGATCGTGATCACCACCTGTGATGAAGATTTTAGTACCTGTGATGTTATAGGTACCATCTGCATTCGGTTCAGCTTTGGTTTTAATAATCCCTAAGTCTGTACCTGCATGTGGCTCAGTTAAGCACATAGTACCTGACCATTCACCTGAATAAATTTTAGGTAAATAAGTCTCTTTTTGCTCTTGCGATGCATAACTGTTGAGTGCCATACCTGCACCGACAGAAAGAAGCGGGTAGAGCATAAACGATGGATTAGTAGCAAATAGCATTTCGTCGGCAAGAACAGTCAGCATTTTTGGCATGCCTTGACCGCCCCATTCTTCATCTGCACCTAAACCGATCCAACCGCCTTGCGCATACTGTTGAAATGCATCTTTAAAGCCAGCAGGGGTAAAGACATTGCCGTTTTCATAACGTGCGCCTTCTTCGTCACCTGTACGGTTTAAGGGCAAAGTTACGTTTTGTGCAAATTTAGCCATTTCTTCCAAAATAGCTTCAGCAGTTGCAGCATCAATGTGAGCCAGATTTTCATTGGCTTGCCAGAATTGTTCTGCCTTGAATACGTCATTTAAGATAAAGCGCATATCTGCAAGAGGGGCGTTGTAAATTGGCATCGTTGTTCACCTTTGTTCTTTTTACATTTATGTGTCTAATATTGCACAGAAAATGTAAGTCATCAGTATGTTTTGATTGGCATTAATTTAACATTGATTTGATAAAAAAAGGACTGTCAAAACTGATCAGTCCTTTTTTATTAGTATGCAATTGTTTTCACTCATGCACACATGTTAGGCAGGTTCAGATTAGAACGCAAAGTGTTCTGCATCTAATGCCATAAGGGGTTCTAAGCCTGTTGAAAGTACATCGACATGCGAACGAACACGTGGCAAGATTTTCTTGAAGTAGAAACGTGCAGTGGTGACTTTAGCGTTGTAGAAGTCAACATCTGTTGTACCTGCCGCTAATGTTTCCTGAGCAACCAATGCCATACGTGCCCATAAATAAGCCAGTGTGACATAACCAGAGAAGTATAGGTAATCAACTGCTGCTGCACCGACTTCATCAGGGTTTTGCATCGCACGCATACCAATTTGCATGGTGAGATCGCCCCATTCTTTGTTCAGGGCAGCCAAAGGTTCAACAAACTCTTTCAAGGCTGCATTGTCTTTGTTCGCCTCAACAAATTTATGAATGATTTTGGTGAAATCACGTAGCATCGCACCTTGAGTTTGTAGAACTTTACGACCTAACAAATCAAGTGCCTGAATTTCAGTGGTTCCTTCGTATAGGCAAGAGATACGTGTATCACGAACAATTTGTTCCATGCCATGCTCAGAAATAAAGCCATGACCACCGAATACCTGTACGCCGTGTTTGGCAGACTCTGAACCTGTTTCAGTCAGGAATGCTTTCGCAATTGGAGTCAATAACGAAAGAATATTGTCCGCAAATTTGCGTTCTTCTTCAGTTGTACCTTGCTCAACTACGTCTGCGTATTGAGACAAGAAATAAACAAGAGCACGACCACCTTCTGCAAATGCTTTTTGAGTCAATAACATGTTACGTACAGCAGGATGTACAATAATCGGATCTGCTTCTTTTTCAGGTGCTTTAGGACCAGAAAGAGCACGCATCGCCAAACGATCTTTGGCATAAGCTAATGCACCTTGGAACGATGCTTCAGATGCAGATAAACCTTGAACCGCTGTACCAATACGCGCAGTATTCATGAAGGTAAACATGGCATGTAAACCGCGATTTTCAGGTCCGATTAAGAAACCTTTTGCATTGTCAAAGTTAATGACACAAGTCGCGTTACCATGAATACCCATTTTATGTTCAATAGAACCACAACGAACTGCATTGCGGTCACCTAAAGAACCATCAGCATTTACATTGAATTTTGGTACGATAAATAATGAAATACCTTTGGTACCTTTAGGGGCACCAGGTAAGCGCGCAAGCACGATATGAATGATGTTTTCAGCCATGTCGTGTTCGCCAGCAGAGATAAAGATTTTCTCGCCAGAGATTGCAAAACTACCATCTTCATTTGGTTCAGCTTTAGAGCGGATGATACCAAGGTCTGAACCCGCATGAGATTCAGTTAAACACATGGTTCCTGTCCATTCACCAGAAACAAGTTTTGGCAAATAAGTTGATTTTTGCTCATCAGAACCATGATGCTCAATAGTACGTACCGCACCATGAGATAGACCTGGGTACATGCCCCATGCCCAGTTTGCTGCACCGACCATTTCAGAAATGGCCGTCCCTAGTGAACCCGGTAAACCTTGACCGCCATGTTCTTCAGGCACTGCAAGAGAAGGGAAACCGAGTTCGATATATTTTTGATAGGCTTCTTTAAAACCTGTAGGTGTGGTGACAACGCCGTCATTCCATGTACAACCTTCACGGTCACCGATTTGGTTCAGTGGAGAAAGTTCGTTTTCACAAAAATCCGCAGCGGCTTCTAAATATTGATCCACCAATTCACGGCTGACGTTTTCCTGAAATGCAGGAAGTTTTGCATAGTGTTCTTCGGCATTTAATAATTCATGCAAAACAAATTGCATATCACGTAGCGGCGCTTTGTATTGTGGCATATCGGGTTCCTCAATACTGGTTAAACCAGAGTTATAATCCTAATCAACGATAATGGTGTCTGATGACACATCTTTTACTTTTACATCGTGCAACAACTTATTTATATGTACAAGCATTTGCGCGTGAACATCCATGACTGTAAAGTCAAAGAAAATGCTGTTGAAATACCTAAGTACATTGAGTCTAAACACTTTTATCTAATTTTTTATGAAAGGAATAGTCAAAAAACGTAAAAAGTTGTGTCCACAAAAAAAGACGCTTGCGCGTCTTTTAACGATTAGATTTTGCTTATGAGGCTTTAACTGGTGCTGTTGGAGCAGGTGGAGCCATGCGATCGTCCATTTTGTTCGGTTTAAAACGTATTTGACAGGTTCCATCAATGGTTTTATCACCCACTTTGACTTGAATAGCTTGACCTACTGTTTTACCCACACAGGCTTGTTGAATTTGTTCAAACTGAGCTTGACGTTCAGCACGACGTTGTTGCATTTCAGCGCGTTGTTCAGGGGTTAATTTATGACGTTTCATAAAATGTTTGCCTTGAGGGCCATCATCCATCATATGACGCGCGGGTGGTTCTTGTGGAGCTGTTGTAGATTGACAGGCAGCTAGACTTCCCATCGTGACCACTGTTGCAGCAAGCATGACAACTTTAGATAACTTATTCATTTTGATCCCCACATTTATGTTGATTTCATGCATTAAAGATTAAGTAATAAACATGAAGAAACAATGGAGAGTTTTTTGAGTGAGTGTTCGCTACAATAGTGAATATAGAAGAAAAATGAGAGTTTACTTTTGAAGATTCGTCGTGTGCCCATCGCCTTGCGTCTGTTTCTGACTGTATTATTGACTACATTGGTCATTACTACACTGAGTCTGGGCGTTTTGCATTGGACCATGCAGAAAAACTTTGCCCGCTATGTGGCAGATGTTGAGATGCAAAAGCTGGATCATCTTATTACCAATTTGGGCAATGTATATAGCGTTTATCATGATTGGGGCAATGCGATTCAGGCGCAGATTTTACAAATTGAAGGGGATGCTGCTCCAGACGATTATGATCGTTTGTCTCGTTGGTGGTTGCGCCGTCAGTATGACATTGCGCTACAACAGCGGATGTTTAAAGAACAAACCTTGTTGAGTCTTTCTCCAGAACTTTCACATAATATCGAGTTTCAAAATCGTCCAATTTTGGATGAGCAAGAACGCAAATTTATTGAGGATAATTTACCTTCTGAATATCAGCCATTTGAAGGGCTTAAATTTCCACTCAGTTCCAATCAAAATTTATTTCGTCCCAACGACAAAAATAAAGATCCCCATCGACCACCCCGTCTTTCTGAAATGGCGGGCATGATGCCGCAAGACGGCAAAAAGCGTTTTATTTCCATGCCTGACCGATTGGGGCTAAGTTCACGCCTCTCGCTGTATGATGTTCATCATCAGTTTGTCGTTGGTGAGCCATCGAATGAACAACTGTCTTTTCGACCGATTATGGTTGGTAATCAGGTTGTCGGTTATTTGGGCTTAAAACCTGTACTGGATCAGGATGATGCCTTAAGTATCAACTTCTTTAGTAATCAAAAACGCTTTTTACTGTTAATTTATACTTTCTCTGTACTGGCAAGTTTAGTGGCGGCATTATTACTCGCGACCTATTTTAAAAAACCAATTCAGCGCTTATTGGACGCCACTCGTGAATTGACACAGGGGAATTATCAACATCAGGTCACGATTAAACGGAATGATGAGCTCGGCGATCTGGCCGCACAATTAAACCAGTTAGCGATAATTTTGGATCAACATGAACAGTCACGTCGACAATGGGTGGCGGATACTTCGCATGAATTAAAAACTCCGTTGAGTGTGTTACAGGCGCAGATTGAAGCCATGCAAGATGGGATTCGCAAAGCCAGCCCTGAACATTTAGATGCCATGATGCGTCAGGTGACGAGCCTGAAGAAACTCACACAGGATTTGGGTGATTTGGCACAGGCAGATGCACAGCAACTAAAATGTTATTTTACCGAGGTCAATCCATGGGAGGCGATGGTACAAGAAGTGGATAACTTTAGGCCGAAGTTTGAACAAGCAGGGCTTAACGTTTCTATAGACGGTCAAGGTACACTTTTACAATTGGATATAGACCGTTTTAAACAAATTATGGTCAACTTGCTGAGTAATAGCGTTCGCTATACTGAACAAGGCGGCCAGATTCATATTCATACGCAGGAAACCAGTCAGCATTGGAGTGTCATTGTGGATGATAGTCCATTGGGTGTTGATGATGAACAGCTTCAACGTTTAGGCGAACGCTTCTATCGTGTAGATGATTCCCGTACCCGCAGTACAGGGGGGACAGGTTTGGGGCTGGCACTTTCATGTAAGCTTGCGCAGGCTTTGGGTGGCCGTTTAAGCTTTGCACATTCACCGCTGGGTGGTCTACGCTGTATTTTGACCTTTCCAAAAACACAGTCTATACATAAGGAATAATTGACGATGAAACATGTAATGTTGGTTGAAGATGAAGTTGAATTGGCTCATCTGGTGCGTGACTATCTGCAAGCCGCAGGTTTTGAAGTCAGTATGTTTCATGATGGTCAGGAAGCGTATGATAGCTTTTTACAACGTAAACCTAGCTTAATGGTATTGGACTTGATGGTGCCACGAATGGATGGACTGACCATTTGCCGTAAAGTTCGGGAACAGTCCGATTTACCGATTATTATGGTGACGGCGCGTACCGAAGAAATTGACCGTGTGCTTGGTTTAAATATGGGCGCAGATGATTATGTGTGTAAGCCATTTAGTCCTAAAGAACTGGTTGCGCGGGTACAGGCAGTATTGCGCCGTTTAGACCGTAAGGCAGAACCGGAGCAAAATGATTTATTCCGAATTGATAAAGCGCAGCAACGAATCTGGTATCAGCAAAAATCGTTAAGTTTAACGCCTACCGAGTTTCGTCTTTTGGAATTGTTTTTGGAACATGTCGGACAGGTTTATTCGCGTGCACAGTTATTAGATCATATTAATCCAGATAGTTTTGATGTGGCCGATCGTGTCATTGATAGTCATATTAAAAACTTACGCCGAAAGGTGACTGAGGCTGCGGATACAGGCAATCGTCATGAATGGATTCAGGCCGTTTATGGGGTTGGCTATCGTTTTGAATATCCAGAAGATTAAAAAATAATCTGAGCAGCATGATGGATTGCTGCTCATCCAAAATTTACTTATTTACTCGACAGAAGCTTGATACGCATTTTTTGGGTTTTATTCAATTTACTGACCACGAGCGCGTATGAAGATTTAACCATATCTTCAATAAAATCTGCGTCAATATTCTGCCCCTCAAATATCGAAATCCAGTGTTTTTTGTTCATGTGATAGCCTGATGTAATTGAGGGATATAACTCTTTTAATTCATCTGCTTGTTCTGGTTTAATTTTAAGATTGATAAACTTCTGTTGCTTCAGTTCGCCTGTTAATAAGAACATTTTGTCAAAGACCTTGATCACATTACACTGAGGGCCAAAGGGATGAGATAACACAGTTTCAGGTTGTTCCAGCGCAATCTGGATAGCCAATTTTTGTATTTTTTCGGCATTCATTGATGTCCCTCATTCAAGGATAGATCTCGATTGTTGTGTTATTTTTGACTCATTGCCAAATTTCATCCATGTCACGATTTGACACCGCAACACAACCCCATGTCCAGTCATCTTTTGGCAGTCAAAATAAGTTGGTTGTTTATTCTACATATTATGTTCAATGACTTATATTTGATTCGTCATGAGAAATTATCCTGTGGATAATCACAATGTTATCCACAGAAAATGGGGATAACTGTGATTATTCTTCAACCCTGATTAGGACGAACAGCTCACCATAATTTCAGGGATGTCGCTAGGAAGGGGTGCTAAATCTTCAGGTTGTTCCAGCTCAGGTTGTGGGGTGAAGGGGTGACGCAATAACGTAAATAATCGTTCGACTTCACTCAAATCACTACGCTCAGCCTGTTCGATGGCTTTTTGCGCCATATGATTTCTTAAAATATAAACTGGATTGGCCTGTTGCATCTGAGCATTCAGTTGTTCGATATCCTGCTGTTCACGAATAGCATGGTAACTTTGTAAAAACTCATCGAACTGACGAATATCGAGACAATCATCACGAAGCGCTTTGTATTGCTGGTTTTGCAGGCGCAGAAAACTTTGCGTGTAATCCAGTTGTTCAGTTTGCAAAATACGCAGAAAAGCCATACCACAATCAAAGCTGTCTTTATGAAAATCAGGAAGCCCCATTTTTTTGCATAGACCTGCGCTATAGGTGGCTAAAAAAGTCGGTTCAAAATCTTCGAGACAATCGGCTAATTGCGTTTTAAACTTTTCTTTATCTTCAGGCTTGGCTAGAGGAATGAGATTGTTGAGCCACATCCATAAATTCCAATGTGCAATGCTCGGCTGGTTTTGATAGGCATAACGACCCTGATGATCTGAGTGGTTATTGATCCAATTGGGACGAAAGCGTTCCATAAAGCCATAAGGGCCAAAATCTAAGGTAGAGCCTGTGATGTTTAAATTATCGGTATTCATGACCCCATGAGCAAATCCTACCAGTTGCCATTGGGCGATCATTTTGGCCGTGTTTTTAATCACGCCTTGGGCAAAAGCCAGAATCGGTTGTTCCGTTTGTAATGCCTCTGGATAATGCCATTCGATACATTTTTGAGTAAATTCTGCGAGTAATTCAGGCGCATATTGATTGATCCATTCAAAATGCCCCAAACGAATATGACAATCGGAACTGCGCAATAACATTGCGCCTTGTTCTAGTGTTTCACGTTGTACACCCTGACTTGATGTCGTAAAACCCACCGCATTACTTGACGCAATACCTAAACTGTTTAAAGCATGTCCTGCCAGATATTCACGAATCACTGAGCGTAACACCGCACGACCATCACCCATCCGCGAATAAGGCGTCAGTCCTGCACCTTTTAAATGTAAGTCGATAGTTTGACCTGAACGATTCAAAATCTGAGCGATCAATAAGCCTCGACCATCACCGAGTTGACCCGCCCACTGTCCAAATTGGTGTCCCGCATAGACCATAGCCAGTGGCGGAAATTCTGCAAAGGTTTTTTGTCCACTACAGATTTCAACCCATTGCTGTTTATCCTGTTCAGACCATTGTAAATCATCCGCCAGTTCAGCATTAAAATGCCCTGCTTGAGCCCCTTTCAGTGGTACAGGCATTTGTTGATGATAAAGCTTTGGACTTAAGTCTGGATAACGTGAATTGAAATACATGGCAAAGGAGGGATCAGGGGCTGTAAAAGCACTATAGCAAATAATTCCGCCTCTGCCTAAGCCACAAACTTTCTAGTCGAGTCGGATTATTTTATCTGGATCGTCTTTAGCGAGAGGTTTGTTATTATCTAGAAGATTTCTTTCTTCGACTGATCATTAAATTACTCAAACGATTTAAAAACTGCGGGCTGATGCTGGATAATTGATATAAAACTTTGGCTTTTACACCGATCGGTGTATGCGTTGCCCGAAAAACATGATCTTTTTGTTGCGCGAGTTTTAATACTTCAGCGGCAACATCAGAGGGACTCAAGTTTACGCCCATATTTTGAATGCTGCCTGCATCCATATTTTTAACCATCGCGGTTTGTACAAAGAGCGGCATGACATCCAAAACCCGAATGCCATATTTTTGCCATTCCACATCCAACGCTTCAGTCAGTCCACGGACTGCGAATTTACTGGCTGAATAAGAACTCAAATCCGCCTGTCCATAAATGGCAGAAGCCGATGACAGATTAATGATGCGAGCCGAACGAGCTTGTTTGAGATAAGGCAAAGCTGCATGGCAGCCATTGAGTACGCCTTTGACATTAATATCAAGGGTTCGCTGATGGGCTTGGATATTGGTATGTTCAAATGCACCCGAGTAGAGGATGCCTGCATTATTGACCAGAATATTAAGTTCACCGGCCCATTGTACAAACTGTTGCAAACTACGCTGCCAGTTGTCGTAATCACTGACATCCAGATAGCCGGCGAAGGCACGAGAACCTAATTCTTTAGCAAGTTTTTGACTCTGGATCTCATTAATATCAAAAATACCGACCAGATAGCCGTGTTGATAAAAAGTGCGTGCAATTTCAGCTCCAATCCCTTGAGCTGCACCTGTAATCAGGATACTTTGAGCCATATTTTTCTCATTTGTTTTGGGTAAACGGTTTTAATAGGTTTTTGTTAAAAGAGCATGCGCATTTCCAACACGCTGAGTCCACATCATAACAAATCTGTTTTTGAAATGAATGCGCTTCGATGACTTATAAAGGAGTTAAACATGCAACAACTACTCAATATTATGCGTGAATTACGTGAAAAGTGTCCGTGGGATCGTGAGCAAACGCCTTTAAGTCTAACTCCATATGCGATTGAAGAAGCTTATGAAGTTGAAGCTGCGGTTCGCGAAGGCCATCTGGATGAGATTCGAGATGAGCTAGGCGACTTACTGTTACAAGTGGTGTTTCAGGCACAAATGTATAGTGAACAGGGGGCTTTTGATTTTCAGGACGTGGTCGATGCGATTTGTGAAAAACTGATTCGTCGTCATCCACACGTATTTCAAGCGGAACAGTTTTCAGCACTTGATCCTGATCAGGTGAGCGAGTTATGGCAACAGATTAAGCAGCAGGAAAAACAGGGTAAACCCAAGTCACGTTTAGATGAGATCAAACATGGTCCTGCACTCAATCAGGCACAAGAACTCCAAAAGAAAGCGGCAAAGCTGGGATTTGACTTTGAGACGATTGAAGATGCTTATGGCAAAGTAAAAGAGGAGCTTGGCGAGTTTGAACAGGCACTTCAGGCGCAACAATCCGATGAAATACATGAAGAATTTGGAGATTGCCTATTTTCTCTGATCAACGTTGGACGTAAACTTGGGCTGTCCAGCGAATCCGCACTTCTGGCCACCATTTTTAAGTTTAGACAACGTTTTGCGTATATTGAGCAGCAAGCGACTTTACAACAAAAAATTTTAGAAGAGATGAGTCTACAAGAAATGGATGCGCTCTGGGATCAGGCGAAACAACAATTAAAACTTGGGTCTTTATAATCAGGTCTTTATAAAATGGCAATGTTACACAAGATGATTACGTTACGACAACTTTCACTCTATTGGATTCAGATCAGTATTTTATGTTTATTCTCAAGCATATTACATGCTCAACAATTTGATCAATCTTATCAGTCATGGAAAACTCAGCAACAAGCACATGATCAGCGTTTAAAAGCATCTTCTTCTACAGCGGACTATTATTTGGGTAAGCCAAGCTTACAAAATACTTCGGCAACATCAAAACAATCATCATCTAAAAATAATTCTTCAAAGAATTTGGGAGGCAAGATTAATCTCAATACAGCTTCTACACAGGAACTGCAACAGCTCAATGGCATTGGAGAGAAAAAAGCACAAGCGATCGTTGATTATCGTAACCAGAATGGTCAATTTAGATCAGTCAATGATTTGCTCAATATTAAAGGGATCGGGCCAAAATTTATTGAAAAAAATAAATCAAATCTTGGTTTCTAATACGCAGGATTTAACAAGATTTTTGAGCTAAGTGCCTAATCATTGAGAGAATCAAATTGCCCTTTAGGCGGGTTAGAGATATGATTAGCGCATCTTATCATTTACGTTCAGACGTAGGAGACAGCGTCTTTTGCAAACTTTGCGCGCGTCAAAATGTGGTTTATCTACAACGCAACTTCCTTCTTCTATCTTAGATGTGATCGATAGTCTGACCAAAGCAGGCTATGAAGCCTATATCGTTGGTGGTGGGGTTAGGGATCTCATGTTAGGTCTTAATCCTAAAGATTTTGATGCTGTCACCAATGCTACACCTGCTCAGGTAAAAGAAGTTTTTGGACGACGTTGTCGTATTATTGGACGACGTTTTGAGCTGGCACATGTGTATTCTGGTCGTGAACTGATTGAAGTGGCGACTTTCCGTGCGCCGCCTAAAAAGGCAGTCACCAGTACATCAGGTATGATCTTGCGTGATAATAACTGGGGCACCATCGAACAAGACTTTGCTCGACGTGATTTTTCAATTAATGCGCTGTATTATCAACCACGCAAAGGTATTGTGCTGGATTTTTGCGATGCTATTTCTGATGTAAAAAATAAAACTTTACGCTTATTGGGTGATCCAAAACAGCGTTTTGAAGAAGATCCAGTCAGAATGCTTCGTACACTGCGTTTTGCAGCCAAATTAAATTTTGATATTGGTCCTGACATCTTAAAAATCTTTGATGTCGAAATGACGCAACTGTTACGGGACGTATCTCCGCATCGTCTATACGATGAGTCGCAAAAATTATTCACGATGGGGCATTTGGCTCGGGTTTTACCTATGCTCATCGAATTTGATATCTGGAAGCAATTATTTGCAGATATTAAGCCTGATATCAGCAAATTTATTGAACTTGCCGCGAAAAATACCGATCAGCGTATTCAAATTGGTAAAACCATTAACCCTGCATTTTTCTATGCGGTGTTGTTATGGAAGCCTTTTTTAGAGCGTTGTGATTTTTATCTGGCGAAAGGCATTGTTCCTGCTGAAGCCCGTGCGCAGGCAGGTTTAGACGTACTTAAGCGCCAAGCCACCCGTACTGTTATTCCTCGTTTTGCAGAAACTTTTATTCGTGAAGTTTGGGAAATGCAGGTACGTTTACTTAATCCTAAACCTCAACAAATTGAAGCACTTGCAAGTCATGCGCGTTTCCGTGCAGGTTTTGACTTTTTGTTGTTGCGTGAAAAATCGGGTGATGATTCAACGCAGGGCATGGGACAATGGTGGGATCATTATCAGTCCCTGTCGAGTGATGAAAAAGAAACTGCGATTAGCCAATATAATCGACAACGTGCTAAGACGCGCCGTAAACAAAATATTGAAGCAAATGAATCTAAAGACACTACGGCTGAAATTGAACCTTTAGTCAACGTACCAGAAGCACGTAGTCGTCGTGCGCGCCGTGAACAACCGCGTAGTAAAGACCATGTGGCTCGTAGTCCCGAATCTTCGACGGCAAACCTCAATACTGATCACCCAATTATGAAGCGTAAACGGGTACAGCGTGATTTGAGTCAGGTTGTTTTTGGACCTACTCAATGAGTGTTGTCACCTATATTGGGATGGGCAGTAATTTAGGTGATTCCCGTCAGATTCTTCAATATGCAGTTCAGCGTTTAAAAGATTTGGGTCAGGTTCAGGTTTCCCGACTTTATCAAAGTCCTCCGATGGGACCGCAGGATCAACCGTATTATTATAATGCAGCGGCACAGTTAATCACTTCGCTTGAACCTTTGGATTTGCTGGATCAATTACAACGTATTGAACAAGAAGCGGGTAGAGTACGTCTGCGCCGTTGGGGTGAGCGTACATTGGATCTGGATTTACTTATTTATGCTGAGCAAAATATTCAAAATCAGCGTTTGACTGTGCCACATCTTGGGTTACTTGAGCGTGATTTTGTGATTGTACCTTTGTTGGATATTGATCCTGATCTCATTGTAAAAGGTCAAACGCTAAAAGATTTAGAACTGGTAAAACATCCGTCTTTAACTGTTGTGGCGGATCGCAACTGGGTTGAAAAATAACTTGCCTGTTCGGGTTGGTTGATAGAGGACATCATGATGATTAGTCTAAGTGACTTAAGAAAATTTAAAAGCGAAGGACGCAAGTTTTCCTGCCTGACCTGCTACGATGCGAGCATGGCCAAAGCGATGGAGCTTGCTGAGGTTGATTCAATTTTGATTGGTGATTCTCTGGGAATGGCAATTCAGGGTCATGACTCTACGTTGCCTGTGACTGTTGATGATATGGCTTACCACACTGCTGCGGTACGCCGTGGAAACAGCCATGCATTTATCATGACTGATCTACCCTTTATGAGCTATGCCACCTTAAATGATGCTTTGCAAAGTGCCAAAAAAGTCATGCAGGCAGGCGCGCAAATGATCAAAATCGAAGGCGGTGCGTGGCTCAGTGAATCTGTCCGTGTATTGACACAAAACGGTATTCCTGTTTGTGTACACTTGGGTTTAACCCCACAATCTGTGCATGTGTTTGGTGGTTATAAATTACAAGCCAGAACTCGTGAAGCCGCAGATCAGTTAATCGCAGACTGTACTGCGGTGGTGGACGCAGGTGCTGCGATTTTATTACTGGAATGTGTTCCTGCACAATTGGGTCAGGAAATCGCTGAATTATTTCCAAACATTCCTGTTATTGGGATTGGAGCTGGTCATCAAACCGATGGTCAGGTCTTGGTGGTACAAGATATGCTGGGTTTGACATTCGGGCGTGTGGCACGATTTGTACGTAACTTTATGAAAGAGCAATCAGGTGAAACTGCGATTGTGGATGCGTTTAAAGCTTACCATGCAGCTGTGCAAGATCAATCTTTCCCAGCACCAGAACATACTTTTCAGGTCGAGTTATAACTCATGAAAACAGAAACAACCATTCATGGATTGGCGGCATCTTTACAAGCTGCTCGTGCGGCGCGTAAAAGTATTGGCTTTGTACCAACCATGGGGAATTTGCACCAAGGACATTTGAATCTGGTGCGTGAAGCAAAAAAACTCTGTGATGTCGTTGTGGTTAGTATCTTTGTGAATCCAATCCAGTTTGGTGAAGGCGAAGATTTCGAAAGCTATCCGCGTACTTTAGAGCAAGACAGTCATTTATTGGCAGATGTCGGTTGTGACATTATTTTTGCGCCTACTGTCGATCAAATGTATGGCAAGCAACCACGTTTGACCAATATCACGGTCGGTGGTATTACCAATGACCTCTGTGGTCAATCACGTCCGGGTCATTTTGACGGTGTTGCAGTTGTTGTCACGAAACTGTTCAATATTGTGCAACCAAACTTTGCATTCTTTGGACAAAAAGATTATCAACAATTGGCAGTGATTCGCCAGTTTGTAAAAGATCTAAACATTCCTGTTGAAGTGATTGGAGTGCCGATTGCGCGTGCAGAAGACGGTTTGGCATTGAGTTCACGCAATGGTTATCTGACCGAAGATCAACGTAAAATTGCACCGACTATTTACCAATCTCTGAAACAGGCTGAAAAAGAGTTGCATACAGGTCATTCACTATCTGATGTGTTACAAAGTATCAAAACGCAATTGACAGTTGCGGGCTTTGTTGTGGACTATGTCGAAGCACGTCAGCCAAACTTGCAGCCAATTGAGATATTTAATCAGGACATCGTATTGTTTGTGGCGGCAAAATTAGGCTCAACACGTCTGATTGATAATTTGCAGGTTCAATTTAAGGCATAATACTCATAAAAGGACAGCCATGCCATGAAGCGTATTCTTATCGTCACGGGACAATCTGGATCGGGTAAATCCTCAGCATTGCAGGTTTTAGAAGATCTGGGTTATTACTGTATTGATAACCTACCTTTGGCATTGCTGCCAGAAATTGTGTCTAAACTAGATCATGAAAATAATCTGGAACAGTTAGCACTTGGGGTGGATGTTCGAAGTACACGGGCAGACTTGCAGGAATTTGATCAGGTGTTTGAACAATTACAGCGACACGGTTCAGTCGATGTGATTTATTTAACCACGCAGGATCAAGAGTTAATTGCACGCTTTAGTTCCTCGCGTCGTCCGCATCCATTGGCGAGTCGTTTTAAAAGCCTGAATGAATGTATTCAGGAAGAAAAACAGCTGTTGATGCCGATTCAATTTCGCTCAACGGTACATATCGATACCACTGATAAAAGTGTGCATGATCTTAAGCATACTTTACTTTCGAAACTGGGGCAGTCAGACAAATTAATTCTGATTTTACAGTCATTTGGTTATAAACATGGTATTCCCCTAGATGCCGACTATGTGTTTGATGTACGGCATTTGCCTAATCCGCATTGGGATTTGGAGTTACGTAAATTTTCAGGATTAGATCAACCTGTTCAGGAATTTTTGGAAGCCAGTGAACAAACCAATGATATGTTTAATGATGTCTATCATTTTTTAGATAAATGGTTGCCTGTTTTTGCAGAAGGGCATCGACATTACATGACGATTTCGATTGGTTGTACAGGCGGTCAACATCGCTCAGTCTATATTGTAGATAGACTAAAAAAGGCACTTGAGGCAAAATGGTCTATTCAGGTTTTACATAGAGAAATGAAGCACTGGTCATGATTGATACCACTGTTGATGTAATTAATAAACTTGGCCTACATGCACGTGCGTCGGGGAAACTGATCGAAGTGACAACGAAATTTCGATCTTCTATTCAGATTGGTAAAGGCGAAAAGCTCGTCGATGCCAAAAATATTATGTCCTTGCTGATGCTTGGTGCTGGTAAGGGCACGACTTTGCGTTTGGTGATTGACGGCGCTGATGCTGAAAAAGCAGAAGAGGAAATCAAGGCATTATTCGCAGCAAAATTTTATGAGGCAGATTAACCGTGGCACGTCGTCCCAATAAGCGTTACAGTGAAGAAGATTTTGATTCTTTAGAAGGGCGTGCAAGTAAAACCGAACAGAAGAAAGCTGTGCAGCGTATGGCAGCACTGGGTGAACAGTTGGCAGAGCTTTCTGCGAAACAAATCCAGAAGTTGCCTGTAGATGAACGTTTAATTGATGCTTTGCTCGATGCTCAAACGATTACTTCATTTGAAGCACGCCGTCGTCAATTCCAGCGTGTGGGTAAGTTGTTACGCAATGAAGATGAAACGGTTATTTTGTCCTATTTGACCCCACAACAAGGACTCAAAAAACAGGCACAATTACAGCGCTGGGTCGATCGTATGATTGAACAAGGTGACCCTGCGATTAATGAATTTAGTAAACTGCATAATGCTTCTGAACGTCATACCTTACGTCAGCATGTATTGCGTATTCAACGTGACATCACTCAAGCGGTAAGCGAAGAAGAACTTGCAGCCTCCAAGTTAAAGCTTTTTAACTATGTACAGCAAGTAGCATTACTATCGGATAATTGATTTTACTGACAGTTTCAAACGATGAACTTATAGTGAATGCCAGTCAAATCAAGTGTTGACTGGCATTTTTATTGACGTTAATTAAACTCACCTGTGGCACGTTGTTTGGCCCAGTCACGTAAAATAAACTTCTGTAATTTACCTGTTGAGGTTTTTGGAATCTCGGTAATCACAATATCTTTAGGGACTTTAAAACGCGCCAATTGTTGCTGACAATGTGCAATTAATTCATCGGTACTGACACTGATGCCTTGTTTTAATTCAATAAAAGCGCACGGAACTTCCTGCCAGCGTGGGTCAGGTTTGGCAACGACTGCGGCGGTCATGACCGCTGGATGCTGATATAACACTTCTTCCACTTCAAGCGATGAAATATTTTCACCCCCTGAGATAATTACATCTTTGGCACGGTCAGTAATTTTGGCATAACCATCGGCCTGACAAACGGCTAAGTCGCCGCTATGAAACCATCCGCCTGCAAACGCTTCTTCAGTTGCTTTCGGATTTTTCAGATATCCCTTCATCACAATATTGCCACGGAACATAATTTCCCCCAGTGTTTGTCCATCGGCAGGCACAGGTTGCATAGTTTCAGGATCGAGTACCCGCATACTGTCTTGCAATGGATAAGGCACACCCTGACGAGAATGTAACTGTGCCTGTTCCTGAATCGATAAATCATTCCAGCCGGCCTGAGAGGCACAAAGCGCAGAAGGGCCATAAGTTTCAGTGAGTCCATAAACATGGGTCACATTGATACCAATATGGCGCATCCCTTCAATAATCGCAGCAGGTGGAGCTGCTCCAGCAACCATGACTTCAACGCGATGATCAAAATGAACCTGTTTGTCTTTAGGGGTATTGATCAACATGGATAATACGATGGGTGCGCCACAGAAATAATCCACTTTATGTTTGGCAATCAGCTCAAATACAAGCTCTGGATCTACTTTACGCAAACAGACATTGGTGCCGCCATTGGCGGCAATCGTCCATGCGAAACACCAACCATTACAGTGAAATAATGGCAGCGTCCATAAATAACTGGCACGAGGCGTCATACCACAAGCAATAATATTACTTGCTGCATTGAGATAAGCCCCGCGATGATGATAAACCACACCTTTTGGATTACCTGTGGTGCCAGAGGTGTAATTCAGACTAATCGCATCCCATTCATCATTGGGAAGTGACCATTCAAAATTGGCATCGCCTTGACTCAGCCACGTTTCATATTCAATTTGACCAATCGGATTGGAAAGTTCAGATTCATATTCGAGATCAGCAACATCAATGACATAAATTTGTTGTGAGATCAGCGCTAGAGCTTCCCGAGCAACATGAGCAAATTCTGGATCGACTAAAAGTACTTTGCTTTCTGCATGTTCCAACATAAACGCAATGGTTTTGGCATCAAGTCGGGTATTCAAGGTATTTAGTACAGCGCCTGCCATAGGAACAGCAAAATGTGCTTCGATCATGGCAGGGATATTCGGAAGTAAGACCGAAACTGTATCGTTTTTTTGAATCCCCAATTGTTTTAACTGATGTGCAAATTGACAACAACGTTGATAGGTTTGTTTCCATGAGAGCTGACGTGCACCATGAATAATGGCTGCCTGATCTGGATAAATATAAGCGGCGCGCTCTAGATACCGTAAGGGTGAAAGTGCTACAAAATTGGCAGCCGTTTTAGGTAGCTCATCATAAGCATTCATGGCAATAGACTCCGTGTCATTGTTTTAATGATTGTTAACTAAAAGATAGGGGTTTAATTTCATCAAATCATTTAGGCTTTAGTCTTAGAATATGGGTTGCAACCTATGAGCTTTAAATGCTGGATGAAAAAACCTTGTGGTTATTTTTATCATAAACGCCTCATAAACTAATCCGAGCAATAATTTTGCGTCTATTTGTTTTTATATGATTGAGCTTGTAAATGCTCCAATTGTCCTCATTAACTAAGACATGAATGCAAAAAATTGAGAAACTTATCTTTTTTTAAGTGTAGCTGTTTTCTCAAACTCTTAACCCGTGTAAAATTCTGCCATAATTTTATATTATCCACCGTTTTTATCTTTTGAGGTCTTCCTCGATCATAATCTCGCGGTGATATGCTCCATTGTGCGGGGCATCACTCCTTAAGGATTTTCTTATGCCAATTATCACATTGCCAAATGGCGATCAAAAATCATTTGATCAAGCTGTCTCTGTTATGCAAGTCGCTCAGAGTATTGGACCAGGTCTTGCTAAAAATACCGTTGCGGGTCGTGTCAACGATCGCCTTGTAGATGCATGTGATTTAATCACCGAAGATGCAAGCTTACAAATTATTACGCCGAAAGACCCAGAAGGTGTCGAGATTATTCGTCACTCTTGTGCGCATTTGGTTGGACATGCAGTCAAGCAATTGTTCCCTGACGTGCAAATGGTGATTGGGCCTGTGATTGAAGAGGGCTTTTATTACGATATCTTTAGTCCAAAGCCATTTACTTTAGAGGATATGGCAGCGATTGAAGCACGTATGAAACAATTAATCGATCAGGACTATGATGTCATTAAAAAAATGACACCGCGTGCTGAGGTGATCAAAGAATTTCAATCTCGCGGTGAAACTTATAAATTACGTTTGATTGATGATATGCCTGAAGAAACTCAAATGGGCTTGTACTATCATCAGGAATATGTGGATATGTGCCGTGGTCCTCACGTGCCAAATACCAAGTTTCTAAAGAACTTCAAGCTGACTAAAATTTCAGGTGCTTATTGGCGCGGTGACGCTAAAAACGAGCAATTACAGCGTATTTATGGTACAGCGTGGTCTGATAAAAAAGAGCTTGCGGCGTATATCAAGCGTATTGAAGAAGCGGAAAAGCGTGACCATCGTAAAATTGGTAAGGCGCTTGATCTATTCCATATGCAAGAAGAAGCACCGGGTATGGTGTTTTGGCATGCCAATGGCTGGACGATTTATCAAGTCCTCGAACAATACATGCGTAAAGTTCAGCAAGACAATGGTTATCAGGAAATCAAAACCCCGCAAATTGTCGATTTTAGTTTATGGGAAAAATCTGGACATGCAGCAAACTATGCTGAAAACATGTTTACCACGCATTCTGAAAACCGTAATTATGCTGTTAAACCGATGAACTGTCCTTGCCATGTGCAAGTCTTTAATCAGGGTTTAAAATCTTACCGTGATTTGCCGATTCGTTTAGCCGAGTTTGGCTCCTGTCATCGTAATGAACCATCTGGTTCTTTGCATGGCATTATGCGTGTACGTGGTTTTACTCAGGATGACGCGCATATTTTCTGTACCAAAGAACAGATTGGAAAAGAAGTTGCAGACTTTATCCAATTAACTTTGGATGTCTATAAAGACTTTGGTTTTGAAGATGTACAAATGAAACTTTCAACTCGCCCTGAAAAGCGGGTGGGTGAAGATGCACTTTGGGATCTGGCAGAAAAATCATTGGCAGATGCCTTAGATGCTGCTGGACTGGATTGGGAATTACAACCCGGTGAAGGCGCATTCTATGGTCCAAAAATTGAGTTTTCATTAAAAGACTGTTTGGGTCGTGTTTGGCAATGCGGTACCATTCAATGTGACTTTAACTTGCCAGAGCGTCTGGATGCCTCGTTTGTGACAGAAGACAATGAGCGTGATCAGCCTGTCATGTTACATCGTGCAATACTTGGCAGTTTTGAGCGTTTTATTGGTATACTTATTGAACACTATGCGGGTTTTATGCCACCTTGGTTATCACCTGTACAAGCTTGCGTCATGAATATTACTGATTCGCAAGCTGAGGCATGCCAACAAGTAGTGGCAAAACTCAAAGAAAATGGTCTTCGAGCGATTTCTGACTTGAGAAATGAGAAAATCGGCTTTAAGATTCGTGAGCGTACACTTGAGCGTATTCCGTACCTTTTGGTTCTTGGTGACCGTGAAGTTGAAGAAGGTACTGTTAATGTTCGTACTCGCTCAGGAAAAAATTTAGGTACTATGTCAATTGATGCATTCATTGACTTAGTGAAATCTGCCGTTGCCGAACGTGGCCGGTACATTGTGGAGTAAGAAAGATTAAACAGCCTGATCGTAACCAACAACAAGGTGCAAAAAGTAACCGTCCTGCGATTAATGACGAGATCCGTGCAAAAGAAGTACGCCTCGTAGCCGCAGATGGAGAACAAAAAGGGATCGTTTCACTTGCTGAAGCGTTGCGTGCTGCCGAAGATTCAGATCTTGACCTAGTCGAGATTGTTGCTAATGCAGAACCACCTGTTTGTAAAATCATGGATTACAACAAGCACTTGTTTGATTTGAAGCAGAAGCAAAAAGATGCGAAGAAAAAACAGCATCAAGTACAGGTCAAAGAAATCAAACTACGTCCAGCAACGGATGTAGGTGATTATCAGGTCAAGCTTCGTGCGATTTTAAAGTTCCTTGAAGAAGGGAACAAAGTTAAAATCACGTTACGTTTCCGTGGTCGTGAGATGGCACACCAACAGTTAGGTTTGGCGCAATTGCAAAAAATTGAAGCAGACGTGACCGATTTTGGTGTGGTTGAACAGGCTCCGAAAATGGAAGGTCGTCAAATGGGTATGTTACTTGGACCGAAAAAGAAAAAGTAAGTTTTTATCCATTTCAAAAAACGCAGCCGAAACGCTGCGTTTTTTTG
>NZ_CP078523.1:2036847-2044394 GCF_019264745.1 Acinetobacter sp. Colony158
CTATTTGATCTGTTTTCTGCAAAGGAATGGATCAATGGAGAAAATCAGGGACGTAAATTTGTCGGTGAACAGGCAAAAGAATATCAGAATAAACAGCATCGACTGACTAGATAAAGATTTAGATTCTCATTTTATGATTTTCTTTAAGGTTGTTAAGCAAAGTCACTGCTAAACTAAATCACTCTTTATACTTTTATTAGATGTTAAAAAACATGTTATAAACGTATACAAAGACTTAAAGATAGAAAAATAGGATAAGAAGGTATTTCATGATAGACCTATATTATTGGGGAACCCCCAATGGACATAAGATCAGCATCGCGCTCGAAGAAATGGAGCTGGAATATCAAATTTTTCCAATTAATATTTTAGAAAATGATCAGTTTCAGCCAGACTTTCTGAAAATATCACCCAACAATAAAATCCCTGCCATTATTGATCAAGATGGCCCAAATCATGAGCCAATTTCGATTTTTGAATCGGGTGCAATTTTACAATATCTGGGTCGTAAGACGGGACTTTTTTACCCGACAGATGAGCAAGAACGCGTTGAAGTTGAGCAATGGTTAATGTGGCAAATGGGCGGTTTGGGTCCAATGCTGGGTCAAAATCATCATTTTGGTCGCTTTGCTAAAGAAAAAATTCCTTATGCCATCGAGCGTTATGTCACTGAAACTAAACGCTTGTATAGCGTACTTAATACGCAGCTCATTGGACAAAAATTTGTGGCAGGTGAGTACTCGATCGCAGATATGGCAATTTTACCGTGGGTATTACGTCATGAGTGGCAATCCATTGATTTAAACGACTATCCTTATGTGAAGGATTATGTAGAACGTTTGACTGCGCGCCCAGCCGTACAGAAAGCTTTATCCATTCAAATCATCTGATTTTTTACTGAAAGATCATTCAATCTTTGATAAAAAGTAATGGCTTTTTGTCAAAGATTCTCTGATGGCGTATTTTCTTTTATTTTTGTCTGCGTTTGGTGCTGCAACATTGTTGCCATTGCAGTCAGAAGCCGTATTGTTTTCTCTGTTCGTACTTCAACAGCATCCAGTCGTGCTTTTATTGTGGGTGGCGACATTGGGTAATGTATTGGGTTCGTGTGTCAACTGGTGGTTAGGTCTGCAAATTGAACATTTGAAACATAAAAAATGGTTTCCTGTTTCAGCAAAGCAATTGGAAAAAGCACAAAAGATTTATCATCGTTATGGTTTTTATTCCTTACTGCTAAGTTGGGTACCAATAATTGGGGATCCCATTACCTTAATTGCAGGTGTCCTGAAAGAAAATTTCTGGCGTTTTGTAATAGTGGTCACTTTTGCGAAAGCAGGACGTTATTTGTTTATTTATTTACTTTATATCGGATTGATTCATTGACCAGAAAGCGATGTTTCTGGTCAATTTAAACTTTAGAGTGCAGAACATTTATCCAGTTTAAAATGGATTTCATCTTTAAGCTTGGATTTTTTAAAGAACCAAAGTTTTTTAGGAACATCCACTTGAGTATTTGAAAGGGCTTGCATCACCTGTGCATCTAAAGCGTAAATCCCTGAGCCTTTGTTAATTTTGACTTGGGTTGCTTCACCTTGTTTATTCACTTTAAAATTAAAACGCACCAAGCGATCTTTGCCTTTAAGTTCATCACGTGGCACATTTAATCTAGGTTGCTGAACATAGCGAAAAGGAGCTGATTTGGCTGTTTGCTGTTTTAACCAGTTCTTTGAATCAAAATGATAAATACATTCAGCAGTTGAGTCATCGCGGTCTTTATAATCCAGATTAAAAGTTTGGTAACCTATCGTCGAAATAAGATTTCCATCTTGTTGGAACGGTTTTACTTTGGCTTGTTCTACTGCTTTTACGAGCAAATCGTCCAGCTTTTTATTACCAGTACTTTCCTGAACTTTGACTTGAGTGACTGTTCCTGTTTCATCTGCCGCGACACGTAAAATCGCCGCCCGATCCTGTCCTTGTAAATCTGCATTGTCATAATTGAGCTTTGGAAATTCACGCCATTCAAGCCGAGTTGTCAAATGTGCGGGAAGGGCAGAGCTTTTTTGTGGTGCCAATTGTGAAGAGTTTTCTTTTGCATCAGCTTGGGTGATGGATACACTTGCAAAAAGTGCAAGGCAAAAAATAGATTGTTTCATCTTGGATGGTTTGTGATGGTTAAAGCATTGTTGCGAAGTATTCCCTGTTCAGGAAATACACGCAACAAAAAAATGCAGACTTGAGGGTATCTAATGAAAAATCATATTATTTGAGTGAAAACATAACTTAAACTTAAGGGTCCGTGCCTTTATTAATATCCACATGAAATAAATCTTTGGTTTTCGTCCAGCTTAATATCACTACTGCAAGCGTCATACAGCCACCAAACAGGGTTGCTGCAAGAGTTCCCATATATTTAGCAGCCAAACCTGATTCAAACGCTCCTAACTCATTACTACTCGAAACAAACATGCCATTGACCGCGGCAACGCGGCCGCGCATATTTTCGGGTGGAAAGATTTGTAAAATGGTTTGACGCACCACCACAGAAATACTGTCGCAAGCGCCTGTCATGGCTAAAGCAAAGAGTGACAGCCACATGTGACTTGAAAAAGCAAAAATAATGGTAAATATGCCGAAACCAGCTACAGCCAGTAACATATTGCGCCATGCATGATGTGTCGGTGGAAATCGGGTTAAAGCAATCATGGTAAAGAGCGCACCAATAGAAGGAGCTGCTCTTAAATAACCTAAACCTTCGGGACCAACTTTTAAAATATCTTCAGCAAAAATTGGCAGTAACGCCACTACGCCACCAAATAAGACGGAAACCAGATCCAGTGAGATTGCCCAAAGCACAATCTTGGTTTTCCAGATAAAACGAAAGCCTTCTCCCAAACTTGACCACATATTTTCATGTTCAATTGCGGGAAAGTTTCTTTTCTTCAGCAACATGATTAAACAAAAACAAATGAATAGGAGAATGGAAACACTTAATAGACTGGTTTCACGACCTAAAAAAGCCAGCATAAAGCCACCGAGCATTGGCCCTAAAATCACGCCACTTTGCCAACCTATAGTTGTCCAAGTTGCGCCATTGGTATAAAGCTCTCGTGGAATCAAAAACGGTTTAAGTGATGTCGCAGATGGGCTATAAAAGCCACGAATCACACCAAAACAGAAAATAACCGCATAAATCCCTAATGCCAAGACATGGACACTGATTTGATTTAAACCATATAAGTGAAAGAGTCCCCACAGCACTAAGGGCAATGGAAATGAAAAGAACAGACAAATTTTCATAATCAGTTGTTTATTAAATTTATCTGCTATATAGCCGCCCCAGAGTGACAGACTAATAAATGGAATCGCTTCTGCAAGACCAATCAGACCCAAAGTGAGTGGATCTTTGGTAATTTTATAAAGTGAATAGGCCACAATAATTTCCTGAATCAAAATGGCAAGTGTCAGGCAAAATTGATTGACCGTAATAATGGAAAAATCGCGATATCGGAGTGCGGCAAAAGCATCCTGCTTAGCTTTCATAACTATCGTATTTTGAGAATCTTGCTTTAATTATAAGCACGAATTCTTAAAACAAGGCTATAAAACTAAGTTTTTTGATGGGTAAAATATTAAAACTCAGAGCTGTGTATACGATGCAATTTCAACTGAATTTGCTTTTGTTTTAAGCAAAGATGCTATATCATACTGCCTTCCTTACCTGCAGGTCGATTTGCAATGGTGCAAACGTGCCGAACAGGTGCTCAAAAGAGGTTACTATGGCTAAGTTAAAAACTCGCCGTGGTGCAGCTAAACGCTTCAAAGCGACTGCAAACGGTTTTAAGCGTAAACAAGCGTTCAAGCGCCACATCTTGACCAAAAAATCTGCTAAACGTATTCGTCAATTACGCGGCTGTGTAATGGTTCATGTTTCTGACATGAATTCAGTTCGTCGTATGTGCCCATACATCTAAGGAGATTATAAATGGCTCGTGTAAAACGTGGTGTAGTGGCTCATCGTCGTCACAAAAAAATTCTTGCTCGCGCTAAAGGTTACTATGGTGCTCGTTCACGCGTTTACCGCGTAGCGTTCCAAGCGGTAATCAAAGCTGGTCAATACGCTTACCGTGACCGTCGTCAGAAGAAACGTCAATTCCGTGCTCTATGGATTGCGCGTATCAATGCCGGTGCTCGTCAAAACGGTTTGTCTTACAGCCGTATGATCGATGGCTTGAAAAAAGCTCAAGTGATCATCGACCGTCGCGTATTAGCTGACATCGCTATGCATGATGCAGTTGCATTTGCTGCTTTAGCTGAAAAAGCGAAAGGTGCATTAGCTGCATAAGCTTAGAGATTCAAAAGAAGGCCGCTTTTTAGCGGTCTTTTTTATTGGTTGATTTATGGTTGAGACAGATTTTTCAAAAAATTATAAAAGAAAGAGAGATAAAATGCGTAAACAATACCATTTTCGGCAGGTTGGTCATGATACTTATATTTGGGATATACACCGACTGGTCGATTTGTCAAAAGATTTTAAAGTTAAAGAAATCTCATTAGATCAAATTTTGGAGCTAAATGAAGCGTATTGGTTTCCAGATGAATATCCAACTACACTGCAAATTCTTGAACATATTCAACTTATCGAACAGGCGGATTTAACCTATCCAATCATTCTAAGCGCTGATGGTCGAGTCATGGATGGTATGCATCGAGTGGCTAAGGCAAAACTACAGGGAGATTTGAAGATTCTCGCTGTACAATTTGAGAAAACGCCTGTACCTGATTTTATCAACGTTGATGAGGATGATTTAAACTATGATGAATAAGATGATGTATTGATTGTATTGAAGATTACACAACCCCAACATCTTTGATTAGACATTTAGCCTCGAATCTTTCTACAGTAAAGAAACTTTTATAGTCAAGAGAACTTGAGGAGAATAAAAACATGTTAGTCAGCGTAGAAGGTTTAGAGCAAGGTGCAATTGAAACGGAATTGAGTATTTTGCCAAGAAAAGGTGAAACAATTCGAGTTTTTTATGGACCAGATGCCGAAGTTGAAGGTGAAATTGAAAATGTTCATCACATTGTTAATCAACATGATGGTGGGCACAAAGTCATTATAAAAATAAAACCCAGCTATTAAGAGATAAACCTAAAAACCTAAAGTAAACGTACTTTAGGTTTTTATTCAAAATCGTTATAGACCAAAATAATATGCGCAAGCGCAAATAATAATGGTCAGAATAATAAGTTTGATCACTCCCGATGAACCTACTTTATGATGTTGATGATCTTTAGAGGTAGATGGCTTTTTGTTTTGCGATAGCGTCTGTGCTTGAGGATCGAGAGGGGATACGATTTCGATAGGAGTGCGCTGTGCGGACTTATAATGATTGGCGATCTTTACAATCAGCTTGGCACTCAGGTCGTCCAGTTTCTGAGAAAAATTACGCAGATTAATCTGATCTTCAGGTGTAAGCATTTCACCAGATTCGCGATAAGGATGTTGACGTAACTGCTCAATAAAGTCTGACAAAGCTTCGGTACGATGCAAAAGTTCATGCGCAACATCGGCGGAATAATCTGTTGGAATAAGCGCTAGATATTGCATGTCCTGCAAAAGTGATCCATCTGGTTTTTGTACCAGTTTGGCATCGATTCCATAATAGGGTAAATCATGATTTTGCGGTTCAATAAAGCCTTGCGCATATTTACTTTGAAATAATTCATTTTCAATAAAGGTTTGAATCTCATCCCAATCTGATTCTTTTAAATCAGCTTCGATTTTTTTGCAGAGTTTATCGGACAAATCAAAACGCCAAAATGTTTCCTGATGCAAAGTTGATTGCTGTGAAGCTGGAATTTCAAAGTCATTGTCATTTAAGTACCATTCGGCAAGTTCTTTACCCAAGATCCATGCGGTTTTTTTATTCTTTTCATGACTCACAATAAAATGGGCAAAAGGCAGTAGCTCAACATTGGCATTTGGATTTTGTTCATCAGTGAGTAATGTGGAAAGATGTAGACTAATGCGGTAAACCCCCTGCTTTTTTAATCCTTCAAGCCAGACTTGAAAATGCTGTGCCAGCAGGTGCTGTGAACTCAGATCACGAAACTGAAAATAGTGCTGATAAAAAATAGAATGCTGTAACCAACGACTAAAACTGAGTTCATGGCTGAGATATTCATTGCCATAGGTGACTAGAGTAAGTTGTTGTTTCCAGATTTGATCAAGTGCCATAGTTCAGTTTTCTCATCTGTGCTGAATGCAATCTTATACGTTTTATAATTCGTATGACTAGAGGTCACTCGCATTGAACAGCAATTTTCCTGCGTTTGATCTTCATCATTGCGTCTAAAAACTGTTAGAATGCAGAGTTTTATTTTATTTATAACTTTGTTGCTTTGAGAGTTACTATGTCACTGGAAGCCCTGACCACCGACGCGCTTGCTGCTATTACAGCGGCTCAAGACCTTGCTGCACTCGATCAAGTCCGAGTTCAATTTACAGGGAAAAAAAGCCAGCTTGCAGAACAATCGAAAGCATTGGGCAAAATGGATCCTGAGGAACGTAAGGTTCAGGGTGCTGCCATTCATGCCGTTCGTGAGGCGATTAATAACGCATTGACCGAGCGCCAAAATGCGTTACAACAAGCTGCATTACAACAAAAACTGGCCAGCGAAACCATCGATATTACATTGCCAGGACGAGGTCAGCTGACTGGCAGTATTCACCCTGTCATTCAGGTGCAAGAACGTATCTGCCAATTTTTTACCAAAGCAGGTTTTACGATCGCAACAGGCCCTGAAGTAGAAGATGATTATCATAACTTTGAGGCCTTAAATATTCCAGGACATCACCCTGCACGAGCGATGCACGATACGTTTTATTTTGATGCCAATCATTTATTACGTACGCATACTTCTGGGGTGCAGATTCGTACCATGGAAACCACGCAACCACCCATTCGTATTGTGTGTCCGGGGCGTGTTTATCGTTGTGACTCAGATCAGACGCATTCACCGATGTTTCATCAAATTGAGGGTTTGTACGTTGCAGAAAATACCAGTTTTGCTGAGTTAAAAGGTTTATTGATTAATTTGCTCAACGAATTCTTTGAAAAAGATTTAAAAGTACGTTTTCGTCCATCTTATTTCCCATTTACAGAGCCAAGTGCCGAAGTGGATATCATGGACGAGCGTGGTCGTTGGTTGGAAGTTTTAGGCTGTGGCATGGTACATCCAAACGTGCTACAAGCAGCAGGGATTGATCCTGAAAAATATAAAGGCTTTGCCTTTGGTTTAGGGGTAGAGCGTTTTGCAATGCTGCGTTATGGCATTAATGACTTGCGTATGTTCTATCAAAATGATGTGCGTTTTCTACGCCAATTTGCTTAAACATTTTTCAGGATTAAATAAGGTTTTATACAGATGAAAATTAGCGAAAACTGGTTACGCACTTGGGTTAATCCAGCGATTGATAGTGATACTTTAGCTGACCAATTGACGATGCTTGGTTTGGAAGTGGATGAACTTGGCCCTGT
>NZ_CP078523.1:2044479-2044856 GCF_019264745.1 Acinetobacter sp. Colony158
GTAAACATTGGTTCAGGCGAGCCATTACAAATTGTTTGTGGTGCGCCGAATGTACGTGTTGGAATGAAAGCACCAGTTGCCACCATTGGTGCAGTATTACCCGGTGATTTTAAAATTAAGAAAGGTAAACTGCGTGGTGTGGAATCACAGGGAATGCTGTGTGGTGCTTCTGAGATTGATCTAGAAGATAAAATTGATGGTTTACTGGAGTTGCCTGATGATGCACCAGTGGGTATCAATGTTCGTGATTATCTTAAACTAGATGATCATGTCATTGATATTAGTATCACCCCAAACCGTGGTGACTGTTTTAGTATTCGAGGCATTGCCCGTGAAATAGGTGTAATTAATCAACTCCCTGTTATGCAGCCTGAGAT
>NZ_CP078523.1:2044933-2045405 GCF_019264745.1 Acinetobacter sp. Colony158
GTGTTGTTAAAAATGTCAATGTAAAAGCTGCAACTCCAGCATGGATGGAACAAGCTCTAGCTCGTTCTGGTATTCGTACCCATAGTATTTTGGTGGATATTACGAACTATGTATTGATGGAATTGGGTCAACCGATGCATGCCTTTGATTTGGCGAAATTGCAAGGTGGTATTCAGGTGCGTCAAGCGCAGCCTCAAGAAAAATTAATGCTACTGAATGAACAGGATGTTGAGTTAAATCCAGAGATTATGGTGATTGCCGATGATGCTAAAGTCTTGGCGATTGCAGGAATCATGGGAGGACTTGAATCTAGTGTGACAGATGATACTCAAGATATTTTCCTTGAAAGTGCATTCTTTGCCCCTCTTGCAATTGCTGGTCGTGCGCGTCGCTTCGGTTTACATACAGATTCATCACAGCGCTATGAGAGAGGAGTCGATTTTGAATTGCCAATGTTGGCAATGAATCGCGC
>NZ_CP078523.1:2045546-2071912 GCF_019264745.1 Acinetobacter sp. Colony158
TGAATTTATTGCGGATGCTTTAACTCGTCTGGGTTGTTTGGTCACGGTAAAATCACAAGGTGAATGGTCGGTTGTACCTCCATCGCATCGTTATGATATGGCAATTTATCAGGACTTGATTGAAGAAGTTGCCCGTATTCATGGTTATGACAATATTCAGATTCGTTTACCGCAAATTGATGTGCAATTCAGCGCTTATCAGGATGGTTTCGAACAGGATCAGTTACGTCAAACGATGGTCACACTGGGTTATCAAGAAGCGATTAGTTTTAGCTTTGCTGACTTAAAACTGGAAAAACAACTGAATCCAGCCGTTCATCCGCTGGCATTGGCGAATCCAATTTCAAGTGATTTGGCGGTGATGCGTAGTACTTTACTGTCGAGTTTGATTCCGTGTGTACAATACAATTTAAATCGCCAACAAAATCGGGTACGTCTGTTTGAACTTGGTCTGCGTTTTGATTATCAAAATGCTCAGTCGATCCATGATTTAAAACAAATTCCGACTTTGGCTTTAATTGCAGTGGGTTCACGTATTCCTGAACAATGGCATGCCAAAGCACAGCCTATGGATTTCTTTGATCTTAAAGGTGAAGTTGAGCAGATATTGGCAGCTGGGCGAGTGCAAGTTGATTATGTCCGTTCAGAACGCGCTTGGTTGCATCCGGGGCAATCTGCTGAGATTGTAGTAAATGGTCAATCGTTCGGATATTTGGGACGTTTACATCCATCACTTGAAAATGATCTGGATTTAGGTGTAACTTGGGTAGCAGAATTAGATCAAAGTGCAGTTTTGCAATCTTATGTATCTAATTTTACAGAATTATCACGTTTTCCATCGGTTCGACGTGATATTGCGCTGTTAATCAGTGATAATATAAATGTGAATGATATTCAGCAGTTAATTAAACAAACAGGTGGAGACCTTTTGGATTCTAGTTGGTTGTTTGATGTGTACACGGGTCAAGGTGTTGAACAAGGCAAGCGCTCTCTAGCATTTGCACTGTTATGGCAACATCCTTCACGTACGCTTGAAGATGCTGAAATTAAATCTGGTATGGATCAAATTATAGAAGTGTTAGAAAACACTTATCAAGCGACATTGAGGGCCTCATGACAGCACTAACTAAAGCAGACATGGCGGATCATTTAAGTGAGCTCACGAGCTTAAATCGTCGTGAAGCAAAACAAATGGTTGAGTTGTTTTTCGACGAGATTAGCCAAGCGCTCATCGCAGGTGAGCATGTGAAACTTTCGGGTTTTGGCAACTTTGAATTACGTGATAAACGTGAGCGCCCTGGGCGTAATCCTAAAACAGGAGAAGAAATTCCGATTTCTGCACGTCGTGTTGTGACTTTTAGAGCGGGTCAAAAATTTAGACAGCGCGTAGGAAATGAGCAGGATTAAACTGTTCTATTTCAGAGCTGTGTTTATTTGATTTTTCTTTTTTATAAAATGGCAGGTTTAATCCTGCCATTTTTTATGTCTAATTGGGTGATTTAGAAAATCCAGAAATTTACATATGACCTTTGATCACTTTATTTGCCGTTCTTATATATTTGAAGGTGTAGGCTGTTTGTTTGAAATTCGAGATAAAATTTACTCTGAACCTAATACTTTTCATTAGATGACTCTATATTGCAAAATCGATTTGAATGCACTATACCTTGATTTTATTATAAAAAATAAAATAATAATGAACTGGTAAATAGAAAGGAAAGGAGCTTATGGTTATGAAAATTATCATCTTAAGCAATAATATGTGAATCGTGAATCGTGAATCGTGAATCGTGAATTTATTAATTTAATTGTGAGTTATTTCTAGATAAAAAAAGAGAGCTAAAAAGCTCTCTTTTTTGACACTAAATCTAGATACTAGATTAGTGAGCAGCTTCTGATGCAGAAGCAGCAGCGTCAGTTGCAGCGCCAGCAGCGTCAGTTGCAGCAGCAGCAGCTGTGTCAGCAGCAGCAGCAGCGTCAGATGCAGCAGCAGCAGCTTCTGGAGCAGAAACAGCAGCAGCGTCAGTTGCAGCAGCAGAAGCTTCAGATGCAGCAGCAGTAGCTTCAGATGCAGCAGCGTTAGCGTCAGCAGCAGCTTCTTCAGTTTTCTTTGCACAACCAACGAAAGCTAAAGTAGTAGCGATAGCAGCAGCAATAGCGATTTTCTTGAATAACATGGCATCACTCTCATAAATTTTGTGAGATTAAAAAAAACCGGTGTTAGCCTGTTTGTGCTTTAATTATTCCTAACGAAGCTAGGTAACAACGCATGGAGCAGTCTAACTGGTCTGGAAATATGCTATCATTGCCTATGATGAAATACTACTGCTGAACGATAAAATTAAGAGAAAAAAGCGATAAAATAGACGAATTATTAACAGAAAATAACAATCAAAAAGTCAGTTTATATTGGAGAAATAATTGTTAAGCCTCTAAAAGCTAAACGTTTTTTCTTTTTAATCTTGAAATTTATCATTTAATAACACGGGGTTTAACATTAAATACCTACAATTGTATATTTATGTAAAAAATGTCAACCAAAACAAAAGGCTGCCATATGGGCAGCCTTGATATGAAATAACAACGAAATTAATTCGCAGCTTTTCGTTTCATCTGATCGAAGAAATCATCATTGGTTTTGGTTTCTTTCATACGATCAAGTAAGAATTCCATTGCAGCAAGCTCATCCATTGGATGAAGCAGTTTGCGTAGAATCCAGACTTTACGTAGGTTATCTTCATCCATCAAACGCTCTTCACGACGCGTACCAGATTTCTTGATATTCATTGCAGGGAAGACACGTTTTTCGGCAATACGACGATCTAGTGTAATTTCCTGGTTACCTGTACCTTTGAATTCTTCGTAGATCACATCATCCATCTTACTGCCAGTTTCGATCAATGCAGTTGAAATGATGGTCAGTGAACCGCCTTCCTCAATGTTACGTGCTGCACCAAAGAAACGTTTTGGTCGTTCAAGAGCATGCGCATCGACACCACCCGTTAACACTTTGCCTGATGATGGAATCACCGTGTTATAAGCACGCGCCAGACGAGTAATCGAGTCGAGTAGAATCACGACATCTTTTTTGTGCTCAACCAGACGTTTCGCCTTCTCAATCACCATTTCGGCAACTTGAACATGACGTGCAGGAGATTCATCAAAAGTGGAAGCCACGACTTCACCGCGAACGGTACGTTCCATTTCAGTGACTTCTTCTGGACGTTCGTCAATGAGTAGAACGATCAGGAAAACCTCTGGATTATTACGAACAATCGACTGTGCGATGTTTTGTAATAACATGGTTTTACCCGCTTTAGGTGGGGCAACAATGATGGAACGCTGACCTTTACCAATCGGCGCAATAAGATCTACAACACGCGAGGTCAAATCTTCAGTGGTACCGTTACCAAGCTCCATGACCAGTTGCTCGGTTGGGAAAAGTGGCGTTAAGTTTTCAAAAAGAATTTTATTACGAGAGTTTTCAGGAGTATCGTAGTTAATTTGGTTGACTTTTAACAGTGCAAAATAACGTTCACCTTCTTTTGGTGGGCGAATGGTTCCTGTAATCGTGTCACCTGTGCGCAAATTAAAACGACGAATTTGCGAAGGGCTGACATAGATGTCGTCTGGACCTGCAAGGTAAGAACCTGCAGCTGAACGTAAAAAACCAAAACCATCAGAGAGGATTTCGAGAACACCATCACCAAAGATTTCTTCACCGTTCATGGCGTGGCGCTTTAAGATGGCGAAAATAATATCTTGCTTACGGTTACGAGCCATTCCTTCAAGGCCCATAAACTCAGCAATCTTAATGAGTTCGCCAATCGGTTTTTTCTTGAGTTCGGTTAAGTTCATAAGTGGTCAGATTGATAAGGAAAATAAAGTTGGAGTCAAATAAGAGAAGCAAAAGTCAGCCGCAAGTTTCAAATGCGAAATATACGCACTTGCATAGTCACAAACGCAGAAGTCAGGTTGATTGTTTCGGTATGAAATATATGAAAACAATTGCTAGTGCCGAGCGGCGATCTTATGTTTTGTGTCTTGCTTTGTAAGAAGGCAGGTGAAGTGATTTTCCTTCAGCACTTCTTGCTCAAGAAATATAAGTCAGATCAGCGCATTTGTCAATTTTTCAGCAAAAAAAATACGCTATTTGAAATAGCGTATTAGGGATTCGCATCGTTTGACAAAAACTTAGGTGTTTTCATCTAGGAAAGCAGCAAGTTTAGAACGAGGTGCCGCACCCACTTGTTGAGCAACGACTTGACCGTCTTTGAACAAAAGTAGTGCAGGAATATTACGGATGTTGTACTTCACCGCAGTTTCTTCGCAAGAAGTCACATCTACTTTTACAATTTTTACTTTACCTTCGTATTCTTGAGACAAATCTTCAAGCACAGGTGCAATGGCTTTACATGGCGCACACCATGCTGCCCAGAAGTCAACCAGTACAGGGGTTTGTGAGTCTAGAACATCTGCTTGGAAATCAGCATCAGTGGTATTTACAATATTAGCAGACATAAGCTTGCTCCAAATCTTTTAAGAAATTTTTAGAAGGATAAGAACGTATCGGCATGAAGTATTACATAGCCTTCTAAGTCAATGTAAGGGTTGTTTTACATTATTCAAGGATTCGATTAATTTGTCTAATAGATGTTGGCAATGCTGATCATCGTGACAAACAATGCTGGATCAGCATTACTTTTATATAAAAGCAGCCAACTGATTGGCAAAAATGGCTTTTCAATTGCATGTATGTGAATTACTCTAAGCGACAATTCTGTAGGGGTTAGTTTCAATGGCTGATTTTTTAATTGATGAAGAATTACTTGCTGCCATCGACATGGGATCGAACAGCTTCCATTTAGCCATTGCACGTGTAGATCATGGTGAAGTCAAAAAAGTCGCTTCAATGTCTGAAAAAGTGCAATTGGCGGCAGGCCTTGACGAAAATAAAAATTTGACCGAAGCCGCGCAACAGCGCGGTTTGGCGTGTCTGGCCCGTTTTGTCGGGCGTTTGGGGTCGGTGCAGCCGAACCGTTTACGTATTGTGGCGACCAATGCTTTGCGTCAGGCTAAAAATGGTCATGAATTTATTCAAAAAGCAGCTGAAATATTACCTAAACCCATCGAAATTATTGCGGGTCGTGAAGAAGCTCGTTTAATTTATTTGGGCGTCTCGCATACCATGGCGAACGGTGGTCGCAGATTGGTGATTGATATTGGTGGTGGTTCAACAGAGCTGATTATTGGTGAAGAGTTTGAGCCAATTCAAACCGAATCTTTACAAATGGGTTGTGTTGCCTATACCAAAGCTTTTTTTCCAGAAGGTGATATTAGCCCTAAAATTTTTGATAAGGCTGTCACAGCGGCACGTAAAGAATTATCTGCAATTGCCAATACCTATAAAGCTGAAGGATGGGACACTGTTGTTGGTTCTTCAGGCACTATCAAAGCGGCCAAGCAAATTATGGTCAATCTGGGCTTAAGCGATGAACAGGAAAATGTCACACGTGACGGTCTGGAAAAACTCAAAGATAAACTCCTCAAATTTAAGCATAGCGCCGAGATCGATTTTGAAGGTTTAAAAGACGATCGGCGAGCAGTTTTGCCAGCAGGCTTGGCGATTTTATATGCAGTTTTTGATGTTCTAAATATCGATAAACTCGCATATTCAGATGGTGCGCTACGTGAAGGGGTCATGTACGACTTACTTGGTCGTTTTAAGCATGAAGATATTCGTGATCGAAGCGTACAGGCACTAATGGGGCGCTATAATGCCGATTTAAAACAGGCAGAGCGGGTGGTCAATACCGCACAACAATTGTTTGATGATGTCGCGCAACAACTGGATTTAACCAACGAAGACAGTGATTTATTGCGCCGCGCAGCCTATTTACATGAAATAGGTTTAGCGATCAGTCACGGTGGTTATCATCGTCATGGTGCATACTTATTGCAACATTCGGACATTCCAGGCTTCTCACAAATTGACCAAAATCATCTATCTTTGTTGGTTGCCTATCATCGCCGCAAATTGCGTAATGACGCTAAACACGACGTTTTAAAAGGCGGCGGCATCAAATTGGTCTATCTTTGCCTACTGCTACGTTTGGCTGTTTTACTCAATCACAGCCGAAGTGATCAGATGCTTCCTGCCATTGAATTGACAGTACTAAATAGTCAACAATGGCAACTTAGTGTTTCTGGTGATGCAAAACAATGGCCGTTGCTGGTTGCCGATCTGCATGATGAGCAAGAGCAATTTAAGCATTGGGACATTGAGTTGGATATTCAGTCGGAAAAATTTATCGATTAACTCGACTTGGTTGGGCGATTGAGCATGTGCGATATGCCATCAATACGCCCCAATTTAGGGATAATACTCGACTTATGAAAAGTAAAGCTGCTCAGTCTAAAGCGTGGAAAACAGTGCAAATCGCACGACATCCTGATCGACCACAATTTCTAGATTATGTCGGTGAAATTTTCACTGAATTTGATGCCCTGCATGGCGATCGTCTATTTGGTGACGATGGTGCAATGGTAGGTGGTTTAGCACGTTTTGAAGGCCGCCCAGTGATGGTGGTGGGTCAGCATCGTGGTCGTAGTACCCGTGAAAAGTTAAAACATAACTTTGGGATGTCGAATCCTGAAGGTTATCGTAAATCGCAACGCTTACTAGATATGGCGGAACGTTTTAATCTGCCTGTTTTTACCTTTATCGATACGATGGGAGCATATCCCGGTGTAGGTGCAGAAGAACGCGGTCAGGCAGAAGCAATTGCAACGAGCTTGGCGCAACTATCTCATTTAAAAGTGCCTGTCATTGCGACAGTATTAGGTGAGGGTGGTTCTGGTGGAGCATTGGGTATTGGCGTTGCTGACCGTGTGATTATGTTGTCACATAGTATCTATTCGGTGATTTCACCTGAGGGCTGTGCATCTATTTTATGGAAGACAGCAGAAAAGGCAGAGCAGGCCAGTGATGCTTTGGCATTGACCGCAGATAAACTGCAAAAGATCGGTATTGTCGAATATGTCGTCGATGAAGGCGAAGGCGCACATTTACATCCAGAACAGGTTATGCAAAATCTGCAAGTCGTGTTAAAACAGGCGCTAGATGAATTGCTACCGATGGATGCAGATGAACGATGCGAAGCTCGTTACCAGCGTTTAATGAAATTTGGCAGCGAAAATTTAGGTCTGACCTCTTAAATCAAGCTGAACAGTTTTCACCTGAAACCACATTTTTAATTGGATGCAGTGGTGGCATGGATTCCATGCTATTGCTGCATTTAATGTCGCTTGTTTTTCCAGCGCGCGTTCGTGCGATATATATCGATCATCAATTACAAACCTCCAGCCCTGACTGGGGCATCTTTGTGCAAAACTATGCACAGCAACTCAATATTCCCGTTATTATTCAGAAGGTTGAAGTTACCTCAGGCAATCTGGAAAATCAGGCACGTACTGCCCGCTATTCTGCATATCAACAACATTTAAAATCTCATGACATTTTAGTCTTAGCCCATCATCAGCAAGATCAGGCTGAAACTGTTTTACTGCGATTACTGTCAGGTGCAGGAGTCAATGGTCTGTCTGCCATGCAAGCATTGGAAAATCGGGAAAATTTTCAATTGTGGCGACCTTTTTTATCGTTATCGCGTGAACAAATTGAAATCTGGTCAGCGCAATTAAATCTGCCATTTGTACAAGATCAGACCAATTTTGACACACAGTATGATCGGGCATGGTGTCGTCAAAATGTCTGGCCATTATTGCAACAACGTTATCCCAAAATGCAGCAAGCTTTGAGCCGTACCAGTATTTTAATGCAGGATGCTAATAGCATTTTACAGGATATATTGCTCCAAGATGCGCAGTACTGTGGTGATACCCATCAAATCGATCTAGAAAAATTACAACAACTCAGTTTGTCTCGGCAGCGTCAGCTTTTATCGGCGTGGATGAAAGGAGAGGCAGATTATCGACCGCCTTTTGAGATGGTGGCGCGTTTACAACAAGAAGTGATCGATGCCAAAGCAGATGCCCAGTCGGCTTTGCATTGGAATGGACACTATTATGTCCGTTATCAAAAACAACTTTATCGAATTGCTAAAGCCTTATATTTAGCGTCAAAAAATTGTTCTCATGTAACGGGTACGATTTGTTTAGATCTTGATCAAAGCATTTCTTTAATTTCAGGGAAATTTAAAATCGTTTCTGCTGAGATAGGACTTTCTGCTGATTTATTAAAGCAAAACTTAACGATACACTCACGTCAGGGCGGTGAAAAAATCCATTTATATGGACGTGTTGGGCATTGGCCATTAAAAAAAGCCATACAAGAGGCACAAATTTTGCCGTGGTTACGTCATACAATTCAAATATTAGCCATAGATAATGTTATGCTAGGGGTTTTTACCCCAAAAGGGTTTTGGCTAGCACAATCAAGATATTGTGAAGTTGGTGGCTGGTTGCCATATTTAAGTTCTGAGATAGACAATTTGCGAGTTGAGCATAATTCATGAATGCGACATTAAATTCAAATATCACATTTATTGGTGGTGGTAATATGGCGCAAGCCCTGATTGGTGGCTTGCTGGCACGTGGATTACCAACAACTCGGATTATGGTGTCTGATCCTGTCGAGGCAATTCGTCAGTTATTGCATGAAAAAGAAATTCAGGCAGTGGATGATAATGTAAAAGCCATTAAGAATGCCGATGTGGTCGTTTTAGCGGTGAAACCACAAGTTTTAGGTACGGTTTTAAAGCCTTTACACGGTCTATTTGAAGGCAAGTTAATTGTTTCGATTATTGCTGGAGCAGAAATAGAGACGATTGCTGCATTGACTGGAACTGATCGAGTTGTACGTGTCATGCCGAATACACCTGCTTTGGTTCAGACAGGCGCCCATGGTTTATATGCCAATGAAAATGTGACAACGAAAGACCGTGATTTAGCCAGTCAGATTTTGGCTGCAACGGGTTTAACCATTTGGGTAAATTCAGAAGCACAAATTGATGCTGTGACAGCGGTTTCAGGCTCAGGCCCAGCGTACTTTTTCTATTTAATGGAAAGTATGATTCGCGCTGGAAAAAATATGGGACTGGATGAAAAAGTCGCGACTGCACTCACTTTGCAAACTGCTTTGGGTGCAGCACAAATGGCGATTACCAGTTCCAATACCCCAGCGGAATTGCGTAAAAATGTGACCTCTCCCAATGGTACGACGCAAGCAGCACTTGAAGTCTTTGATCGCGCCCAGATTTCACAAAATATCCAGACAGCACTTGCTGCTGCGCAAAAACGTAGTCAAGAATTAGCACATGAGCTAAGTGACAGTACCAAGACCCATTAAGTAGGAAAGTAACAGTATGGCGAGTTCTGCGCTTATTTTTGGTATTTTAATTAATGTTGCCATTTTATTGGTGTTCTTCCGCTTTTTAATGCAGTTGACAGGGGTAAGCCCTTATAACCCTGTGGTTTTATCAACGGTCAAAGCGACTAAAATTGTGGATATTTTTAGTCGTATTTTTCCGACAGTGGCAAAAGGTCGTGTCAATCTAGCGGCATTGGCACTTTTAATCGTGCTTTATTTACTCAAAATTTTTGGGTTGATGTATCTATCAGGTGCGATGCCAAATAGCCCGATCCATTTGTTGATTTTAACTTTTGTGACCATGATTCAGGATTTGATCCGTTTCTGCCGTTATCTGATTTTTGCTACGATTATTTTGAGCTGGGTGGTGATGTTTACTCAATCACGTTCTCCATATATTGAAGTGATTCAGGAATTGGCTGAACCTTTACTTGCACCATTTCGTCGTTTATTGCCGAATATGGGCATGATTGACCTTTCTCCAATTATTGCATTTTTAGCTTTATATATTGCTGAAATCTTAATGAATGAAGTCGCAAAAATTTTACTGACTGGATTGTAAAATTGATGTGGTTTTAAATACGTAAAACTTAGATAAAACAAAGGCCGAATCAATCGGCCTTTGTTTTATCTAGATTTTCTCTAAAGATTAATGTGCTTCTTCCCAGTTCAATCCTTTACCGACTTCAACCACTAAAGGTACAGAAATTTCAACCACCGATTGCATGGTTTCAGCAAGCTTAGGTGCTAGTTCATCTGCCAAATCAGTATCGACTTCAAATACGAGTTCATCGTGGACTTGAAGTAATAATACGGCCTGATCCTTTGGCAGCATTTTATCCACTTCAATCATCGCAAGTTTAATGATATCCGCCGCGCTGCCTTGCAATGGCGCATTAATGGCGGCACGTTCCGCACCTTTACGCACCATCATATTTCGGGCATCAATGTCTGGCGTATATAAACGACGACCTAAAATGGTTTCCACAAAGCCTTGTTCTAACGCCACCTGACGGGTACGTTGCATGTATTCATAAATACCCGGATAGCGATGGAAGTATTGCTTAATGTAGTTTTGTGATTCTTCACGGGTAAAGCCAAGTTGACGAATCAAACCAAATTCGGACATTCCATACAGCAAGCCAAAGTTAACAGCTTTGGCTTGACGACGCTGATCATTGTTCACTTCTTCTAGTGGAATATTCAACACTTCGGCTGCTGTACGGCGGTGTACATCTTGACCGTGTTTAAACGCATCCAACAGGGCTTCATCTTGAGAAAAATGTGCCATTAAACGTAATTCGATTTGTGAATAATCGGCAGCCAATAATACGCGACCTTCAGGAGCGATAAAGGCTTTGCGAATTTGACGACCAATTTCTCCACGAATCGGAATATTTTGTAGGTTCGGATCTGAAGAAGATAAACGACCTGTGGCAGTCAATGCCTGATGATAACTGGTATGCACTCGATGCGTTTCGTTGTGTGATTGCTCGACCAAACGATCGGTATAGGTGTTTTTCAACTTCGATAAAGTACGGTGTTCTAAAATTACTTCTGCAATAGGGTGCTCGACTTTCTCAAGAATACTTTCACCTGTACTGTGCTGACCTGTTGCGGTTTTTTTGCCGCCTTTTAGCCCCATTTTATCAAATAAAATTTCACCCACTTGTTTAGGGGAGCTGACGTTAAAGGTTTCGCCTGCCAATTCAATTGCCTGATTTTCCAGACCTTGAATAGTTTCAGTAAATTCGAGGCTGAGTTGATCCAAAAAGGCATGATCAAGTTTAATGCCAGCTTCTTCCATACCCGTGAGGATAGATGCCACACGCATTTCGATGTGATACAGAATATTTTCAAGCTCAGGTGAGGCTTTTAGTTTTTTTGCCAACACTTCATATAAGCGATAGGTGACATGTGCATCTTCGGCAGCATAATGTGCAGCCACTTCAATGTCGATCTGATTAAAGGTTTTTTGTTTTGCGCCTTTTCCTGCGATTTGTTCAAAAGTTGTGGTCAAGTGACTTAGGTAGACTCGCGCTACATCATCCATACCATGACGTGTGGCGACTGAGTTCAATACATAAGAGGCCAGCATAGTATCAAAATACCAACCTTTAAGATCAATGCCATGATTGGCAAAAATATGTGCATCGTATTTAAGGTGATGTCCAATTTTCTGGACTGAATCATCTTCCAGAATTGGCTTCATTTGTGCCAATACTTGCTCACGATCAAGCTGCTCTGGTGCACCTTCGTAGTCATGTGTGAGTGGTACGTAATAGGCATCATGAGCATCAAAAGCGATAGAAAAACCGACCATTTCGGCAACACGATAATCCAGACTGGTGGTTTCTGTATCAATGGCAAAACGTTTCTCAGTCTGTAAACGCTTGAATAAATTGTCCCATGCGTCTTGGGTGAGAATCGTATGATAATTGGCAACACCGAGCTGATCATCATCACTGGTCATGCTAGATTGATCTTCTGTTTCAATAGGTTGCGCACTTTCAGCTTTAGCGATTTCTTTGTTGGCTTCTTTATAGCTGTTGCTAACAGGATTATTAGGATGGTCTAAAGATTGCAACTGATTTCTAAATTCGAGTTCGGTATAAAGATGACGTAAGCTATCGACATGTGGCTCACGTAGTTTTAAATCATCCCATGTTAGACCTAAGTCCAGATCGCAGACGATACTCGCAAGTTGATGATCAATGGCAATACCATCGACATTGTCTTTAATGCTCTGACCGACTTTGCCTTTGATTTGATCGACGTTTTCTAAAATGCCACCGATCGAGCCATATTCCGTTAAAAGCTTAGCTGCTGTTTTAGCACCAATGCCGGGAACCCCCATAATGCCATCTGAGGCATCACCCATTAAGGTAAGGTAATCAATGATCTGGTTCGGCCATACGCCAAACTTATCAAAAACGCCTTGAATATCCATGGGTTTATCTTTGAAACTATCTTCAAGCGTGACTTTTTCGTTGACCAGTTGCGCCATGTCTTTATCACCAGTCGAAATTAAGACTTGATGACCTTCTTTTTCTGCATGTTTCGCCAATGTCCCAATAATATCATCGGCTTCTGCACCCGGCAGCATGTATAAAGGAATGCCTAACGCTTTAATTAAAGCATGTAAATACGGAATTTGCTGTGCCAACTCATCGGGCATGCTTGGGCGGTCGCCCTTATAAATAGGCGAAAGTTCATGACGAAATGTGGGTTCTGGGGTATCAAAAATTACCGCCATATGCGTGGGCTGAGTGCGGCGCATCAATTTTTGAATGGCAGAAATAGCACCACGTATTGCATTGGTTTGTAATCCTGTTGAGGTCGTCAACGGTGGGAGTGCATGAAATGCACGAAATAAAAAATAAGACCCATCAACCAAAACAAATGGTGGCATTGAATACTTCCTTACGAACGATTGGGTCTTATTCTACGTGAAAATGAAGCAAAATGTAGAACTTCGCCTTTAGGGACGGTGGCTAAATATACGCAGATGTTTTGATGAGGTAAGATAGCTTTAAAATAACTGAGTTTGTTTTTTTAATATCTATAAAAATGATAAGTATTACCCCACGATAATCATTATTCTTGCTGTCGCTTTATTGGTTGCACTTGCTTTTGAGATCAAAAATGCAGTGGCCGTTGTTATTGTACTTTTGATATTTTTTATCGTACAACAATTCACAGCTTTTGAACGCCGTATCCAGCAGCTTGAACAGCAATATCAAGTAACTGCATCTGTTGATCATTTATATTTACCGCGATGGGCTCTATATCTTGGAACTTTAATTGGTCTTGCAGGTTACTATTTGCACAGTGGTTCGGCTATTTTAGTTGGAAGTGGATTGGTGTTGTTTAGTCTGATTCAGATGTTAAGTTCGATGAATGAGCGCCTAAAAAATCTTGAAAACCATAAAAAGATACAACAAGCATCATTGAGTTCTGATGTTGAACCAATTGAATTGAATCATTTGGAGCAATCGAAAACACCTGTGTGGTTTCAATCTCAAGATGATACACCGATATTGTCAACGCTAGAGAATGATCCGACTCATGATGCTCTTGCTGTAGATCCACCATCTCAAAAACAGGCATGGTGGCAACCAGCACTGGATTGGCTGATGCATGGTAATCCAATTTTGCGAGTTGCGATTGCGATTTTAATGATTGGGGTGGTGCTGTTATTGCGTTTTGCCAGCGAACATTGGCAACTCAGTTTGAGTATAAAATTATTGGGAATCGCTATTACAGGCGGTGCATTGACTGTATTTGGCTATTATTTGAGAAAAAAGAACGCATTATTTGCAGTTGCTTTGCAAGGTGCAGGTCTGGCAATTATTTTCCTGACTTTAATTTTTGCGCATCATTATGCGGTGATTGCAAATTTGAGCATCGCAAGTGTTGGTTTTGCTGTTTTGCTACTTATTACGGTCGCTTTAAGCTTAAAACAAAATGCGGTTTATCTATCGATGCTTGCATTAAGTATGGCTTATCTTGCACCTTTATTGATTCCACAATCGCATCCAGATAGTGTCTTTTTGTTGAGTTACTATTTGATGATTAATCTGGCTGTGGCCGCGATGAATTTTATCAAGCCATGGAAAATACTCAATCAAATTGCTTTTTTCGCGTCAGGATTACTTGCGGGCAGCGTCATTGTTATCTATGCAAATCCCGCACAATATCATACGCTTGATCTTATTTTATGGTTGCATATCGCCTTGTTTATCTGGCTGAGTGTACGTTATAGCCAACTGATTCAGAAAGAATATCGCTCTTTAAAAGATCAGTCTTTAAATGATTCTTCCTTGAACCATCAATCCAATATTCAACTTCCACCATTGGTAGATGTTGGTTTGATTTTTAGTGTGCCGATTTTGGGATTTTCCTTACATGCTTTTTTAGTGCAACAGTCAAGTCTAGCACTGACTCTGGGGGCAGCACTTCTGGGAGGAACTTATGCTGCTTTGGGCTGGTGGATTAAACAAAAACAATCTGAATTATCAATTTTAGCCAAAAGTTTTTTTATTTTAGCGGTGGCATTTATTGCGCTGATTTTCCCGTTATATCAAGGGGCGCACTGGACAGCAATTGGTTGGGTGGTGCAAGGGACAGCTTTAATTGTTTGGGGTGTTTCTGAGCGGTATCGATTAAGTCGTTATCTCGGGATATTTTTAGTCGTACTCAGTTCTGTTGTCCTATTTTATCAAGTCTGGTCAGATGAGCATTTTCCTGTGTTAAGCACCAGTATTTATGCGATTTCACAATTCATTTCGGCATATTTTTTATTTCGAGATCCATCCTCTCGACAGGATTCATCAGTCATTGCCAGTCTATTTTTGAGTCTGGCTTTATATTCAGGTGCAGTGGCAGGTGTCGAGTATTTTACATGGCACGGGCAGGGCCTAAGCCCTTATTTGGCGATCGCCGCAATTTTATATTTTGGCTTTACTGGAGTGGTATATTTACGCGCACGTTTGGATTGGCAGTTTCCGCAGTTGATGATTCTGAGTATTTTTATCGGCTTGTGTTTCGTAGAGCTGATTCAACAGGGACTATTCACACATTTTCATTGGATTGCTTCGTTACAGCAAATGAGCTTTTTCATTGCAGCAACCACTTTGGCCTTGCTCTTGATTAGCATTCAAAAAAACCAGCAAATTGATTCGAAGTTTAATGCTTGGTGGGCCGCTTTACTCTGGCTGAGTTTAGCGACAATAGGTCCAGCACTTTGGCCAGATGCTGCATTGCTTTCTTTCGCTGTGATTCCTGTCTTATATAGCATTTGGCTGTTTAAGCGAAAAAATGACCTTATGCTAGATCAGTTTTCAGTTTGGGCACTGACTTGGTTTTGGTTGTTAATAGTCAGTTTAAGTGATCAGGTTTTTGTGGCTTATTATTTACCGATCTTCAATCCTGTAGATTTATTGTGCTTAAGCGTGTTATCTGGATTATTGTGGATGGTTTATCATCATAATTTTACCGCTTCATTTAAAACATTAGAATGGTTTTCTAAAGTGGTCAACATTCTGATTGCCTTGGTGGTGTTTAGCAGTATTGTCGTTCGGGCCTTACATATGTATTTGGCAACACCTCTTTGGGGCTGGACAATTTGGTCGAATGGTACGGTACAACTTAGCTTAACTTTACTTTGGGTAATTTTGGCTTTCGTGTTAATGACTTTTTCGAGTCAGCGTCAAATCCGTCAGCTTTGGTTTGTTGGGGCAGCCTTACTTGCTATTGTGGTGATTAAGCTAGTGGTACTTGATTTGTCGCAGAGTGGAACCTTAACGCGTGTGGTTTCATTTATTGGTGCTGGAGCTATCATGTTGGTCATTGCTTATCTGGCACCATTGCCGCCAGCACAATCAAATAAGGAAAGCATTGAGCGTTAAATTTTAAAGCTTATAGATACACTATTTTAGCGGGTGGCAAACCACCCTTGTTAAGTTGCCTAAAGTTTTGGTTCTCGTTTAAGTTCCTGTGTATTGGCATAGGAGTCAATGTCATCTTCCGTTAAAGGCGTTGTTGGTGGACGATCAACAAAACCCATCTTCGGTACAGGAATCTCAATTTGATTTTCCAAAAAGCCATTACGAATACGTTCTTGCAATTCATCGCGAGTTTTTAAATACAACTCTTGACGGCACCAGACTGAAAATAACAGCTCAATTGAAGATTCACGAAAGGCGGTGACAGTCACCTCAGGTTTCGGGTCATCTAATGCCAAAGGATATCTGGATGCAACATCAAGAAGAACCTTACGCACTTTCATGATGTCTTCCTGAAAGTTAATGGCGAGGGTAATCGGAATACGCCGTATCGGATACTTGGACATATTCATGACTGGAGCTCGAATCAATTGTTCATTGGGTAAACGTACATAGACATTATCCAATGTCAGTAATTTAACCGAAAGCAAATCGATCGAAATCACTTGTCCTTCAATGGTATGACCACGAATTAAGGTAATTTGAATAGTATCTCCGACCTCAAATGACCCTTCACCAATCAGGAACAAACCGCTAATCAAGTTACTGGCTGAGGTTTGTGAAGCAAAACCCAAAGCGACAGTTAAAATTCCGGCTGCGCCTAAAAATACGCTGAGTTTAAAGCCTGCTTCTTTCAGGCTAGCCATCACAAAAATAATAAAAATAAAGTAGAAGATCCCGCGTCGCCAAACCATTCGTTGGTGTGCATTGAAGCGCATGCCTACGGTTCGGATAAACGTATTTGAAACCAAGCGGGCAAAAATAAAGCCAATTAAACATAGAACAACAGCGACCAGAATTTCACTCAGTCGATCCAGATTAATATTGGTAAAAATCCCTTTGAGGCTGACAGCGACATCTTTGGGGATATTGGAATCTGCCATAATGCCTCCTTAGAAAAATGAATCAAACATGTTAAACAAGGCACCACCCGGCGAGCGTGGTGGATGTACATAAGTGACTTCACCTGCCAATGGGGGCGTACGATTTTCCAGACGAATACGCGGTGGACGATCTGAACCTTCGTGTATGACTTTAATTTGAGATGTCCATAAGCGATTGGTGCTTTCACTATAAAATAAAGGCAAAGCAGACACAGGAACATTCATACGATCAAAACGTAATTGCTGGCTACTGGTATTATGAAATTCAACTGGAGTAACAGCTCGAAATGCGCGGGGTTTAAGTAGATTTAAATCGGTGCGACCATCAACTGCTGTGGCATAGCACATTTCCCCAGTACGATGATCAGGGCCAAACCAGGTGTCTTTGGGGCGAATCACTGGAAGATCGAAAATAGGCTCTCTCTGATTTTCAACAAAGCCTGCAATCCATAATGGCGTACTAATATAAAGTGTGCCACGTTCACCTGCTGGAATATAAATGGGGTCGACGGGTTTGATAACCACAGAACGATCTGCCAAACGTGGCATCAGTTGAAATTCATTATGGGTGTTGCGAAACATATAGCGTTCAATTTTTGCCCCTTGTGGAAAGGCAAAATGTGGATCTGCAATTCTCTGCCATTGTTGTTCATAGTCATGTTGGTATTGTGGACGATAATATTCCAGTCGCCATTCATTAATTCCGCGTGTCAAACGAAAGAGCAATGACCCAAACTGCCATGCTTTAGATTCGCTGAGTTCAAATTTCTGTTCACCCCACCACCTTAAATTAGTTTGCTCGGGTTCGAGATGATCGTATTGCTGTTGTTCCAAGTTAAAAAATTCCTCTGGTGAGTTTGTAAAAACAGACTTCACGCTGTAGTACGCTTAGAGTACACTCAAAACTCTATTTTTGATCATTATAAATTTGTGATGCAAATACTTAAACAAATACAAATTCCATATAGTTTTGCGAAACGTCATGGCGTTTTGTTGCGTTATGAAGGGGATCAAGTCTTTATTGTACGCCGTCAAAATACAGAGTGGATTGCCTTGCAGGAAGCAAGACGGATCGTAGGGAAACCAGCTCAACATCAAATTTGCGATGATCAGAGTTTTAATGCATTACTGAGTTCGAGTTATGCAGGCGATACAGGAGAATCGCAACAAGTTGCCGCGGGGCTTGAAGACCACCCAGATTTATTAAGTTTGGCAGATCAGGTGCCAGAAGCCGAAGATTTGATGGATCAGGAAGATGATGCGCCGATTGTCAGACTGATTAATGCACTTTTGTCTGAAGCGATTCGAGTCAATGCGTCAGATATTCATATCGAATCTTTTGAAAAAAAACTTTCAGTGCGTTTGCGCGTCGATGGTCAACTGCGTGAAATTGTACAGCCGCGCCGTGAACTTGCGCCTTTATTAGTTTCACGTATTAAAGTCATGGCAAAACTGGATATTGCAGAGAAACGTATTCCTCAGGATGGTCGTATTTCGTTGCGTTTAGCAGGGCGTGAGGTCGATGTACGTGTCTCTACCTTGCCTTCTTCACATGGCGAGCGTGTGGTGATGCGTTTACTGGATAAACAGGCAGGGCGCTTAAACATGACCCATTTGGGACTTATGTCAAACGATTACGAACGCTTGACGCATTTGATCCATCGTCCGCACGGCATCATTTTAGTCACAGGGCCGACAGGTTCGGGTAAGACCACGACTTTATACGCGGCGCTTTCTGATTTAAATGACAATACTCGCAATATCCTGACGGCTGAAGATCCGATTGAATATCAGTTAGAGGGAATTGGGCAAACTCAGGTCAATACCAAAGTCGATATGACCTTTGCCCGGGCTTTAAAAGCCATGTTGCGTCAAGATCCCGATGTCGTGATGGTCGGAGAAATCCGAGACCTTGAAACGGCTGAAATTGCGGTACAAGCCTCATTGACAGGTCATTTGGTTTTATCTACGTTGCATACCAATACTGCAATTGGTGCCGTCACTCGTCTAAAAGATATGGGAATTGAACCTTTTCTTCTATCAAGTTCATTAATTGGGGTGATCGCACAGCGTCTAGTCCGAACTTTATGTTCACATTGCGCGACTTGGCGCGAAGCAGACGATTTTGAGCGTCAATTATTTCAGCATATTAGTGCTGAAGAAAACTTAAAACTACCAGAGCCTCAAGGTTGTGAGCATTGTTCACATTTAGGTTTTACTGGGCGAACTGCTATTTATGAAATTGTCCCTGTAGATGACCAAATGCGCCGTTTCATTCATGGTAATGCTGCTGAATTTGAACTAGAGCGCTACGCTCGTCAATATTCAGGTTCAATTCGTGATGATGGTTTAAGAAAAGTATTGGTGGGGAAAACCACATTGGAAGAAGTATTACGTGTGACCAATCAAGCTGAAGAATAGCGAACAAATTTTTAAAATTTAAAAAGCACAAAGCACCGATTAAGGTGCTTTGTGCTATGCATGAGAGGGAGTATGCATTGGGGGTGATATTGAAAGCCTATTATTTAGCTAATTGTCTAGCAGTCAATTTTATGATGGCTTATCTCATCAAAAAAACTACCCTGAAAACTAGCCTTTAAAACGACAGTGCTAATGGCTTCAATATCAAAATCTATTTAACGATTTATTTCCTTTAACTCAGTACATTCACCTTTAGATGCATTGTTTATCCTGACAAATGCTNNNNATTATTTGGGTATGAATAAACCTATCGTGATGACTGAGTATTGCTTAAATAAATTGTGTAATATTAATTTGTATTAAAATATATAGTATGCGATTTAAATAATTTAGCAAGATGATATTCAAAATATTTTTAAATTTTATTTGTTATGCATAAGAAGATTATTGCGTAAAATCTGTAATTGATCTTTGAGTGCTAACAGCTGATCTAAATCACAGGATGTCGTGCTAATGACTTTTTCAGGAACTTCGAGTGCTTTTTTTTGCAGATTAATCCCTGAATCAGTCAAGGTAATAATCACTTGTCGTTCATCCTGAGACGAGCGTTGACGTTGAATCAGTTGATGTGATTCCAGTTTTTTTAAAAGCGGAGTTAAGGTGGAGGATTCTAAAAATAAACGCGCGCCTATTTCAGAAACGGTCACCTGATCTTTTTCCCACAATACGAGCATCACCAGATATTGAGGATAAGTTAGCCCTAAGGATGCTAGAACTTTTCGATAAATCTGATGAAATGCAAGATTCGTAGAATAAATCATAAAGCACAACTGATTATCTAGTTGTAAACCCGATGAATCCTGTTGCATAAAAATTCTTCAATACAAAAAAGATGCGATATTTGATTATAGCTTTAAATAAATGATTTCAGTAATAAAAAAATATGATGTATCAAAAATAAATTAAACGTCGATGCTGTATCAGTGGCATTGATGCTCGAATTTGATCCTGTTCTTTGGCATCGAATTCAATTGTGATGAGTCCTGCGCCTTCATCTTGGATCATCTGCAAAAGCTGTCCACGACTATTGGTTGCTGCTGTATGCCCCCAAGTTTGGCGCTTTTCACCATGCCAGCCTTGTTGCGCTGCACCCAATACATCACATTGAGTATCCATTGCACGAGCTTGTAATAAAAGCTGCCAATGCATTTGACCTGTCGTATAAGTAAAAGCCGCTGGAGCAGTTAAAATACGTGCACCTTGCGCTCGAAGAGTTAATGCCAGTTCTGGAAAACGAAGATCATAACAGACCATCATCCCGATATTGCCAAACGGTGTTTTTGCGACCACGGGCTGATCACCGGGTTCAAAAAACTTGGATTCCTGATACCCTCCGACAGCATCACCCACTTGCACATCAAACAAATGAATTTTGTCATAACGTGCTTGAGTCCCTTCAGGACTGATACATAAGCTGACTGTGCGTACACGTCCATCTTGAATGATCGATCCATCAGGACGAAATGGGCAGGGCAATGTTCCTGCAATAATCCAAATATGATATTGATGCGCAAGTCGTTCTAAACGCTGCTGGATATGTTCAAATTGTGCTGCTGTTTCACGCTGTTTCCCCGCAGCAAAACAGACAAAATTTTCAGGAAATACGATCAACTCTGCATGTTGCGCTTTACTCTGTTGAATCAAAGACTCGATCATACGAAAATTATCGTCGATCTCATTTTGAGAATTCATTTGTGCAACAGAGAGTAAAGTCATATGCCAATTTTATCCTGAAAATATCTGGAGGCTAAGCGTTTTGCTTAGCAGATACTTGATCCATTGTATCTTGTTCTTTTTGTAGTTGTTTGACTAAAGGCTCAAACATATTTTGGTTATTTTCGTTTAGTTGCATCAGGGTTTTATGTGCATCAAGTACTGTTTTAAGCATGGTGTTATGTGTAATTTCTTCTTCACATAATTCACGCGTACACACTTGTGGTTCTTTACAATAATTCAAGATAACAAAAACCTGCCCTAGCCCCATGCTATTGGCCAGAGTCGTAATATCAGGATTGGTTGATAACATGACTGCCTGAATATGATGGACCTGCTTCAGTTTTAGACCTAGCTTTGCCAATATTCCAAGAACCGTACTATCAATAAAAGTTGTTTCAGTTAAATCGACAATTGCACCAACCACATTTTGCTGTTGTTCAATTCGATTTAGAAGTTTGTCTAGACTTATGCAAGACTGGGCGCGTACTTCACCAATAAGTTTGAAAATATGCGTTCCATTCAAGCTTGCATATTCAACATGACCTGTTGACATATAAATGCCATTTTCAGAGAAGGATTGCAAAATTATCACATAGGGCGCTTAGATACTCAAGTATCTAACAGTCGTATAAGGAATACTAAAAAGACATGCTATTGATTATGCTGCTAATTCAGTCGACAAAGACTTAGGATTGCAATGTCATCAGCAACATGTTCAGGGGCTTGAAAAGACTGTTTTTGTAAATGATCAACCAATTGAGCAAACTGTTCATTTAGTCCACCATCAAAAGGTTCGAGTGCACCGTCTGAACAAATAATAAACCGAGTCTGACGATTTAAGGTAAATTCGAATTCTTCAATATCCAGATCATCCGTTAAACCCAGAGGAAAACTACTGGTGTTTAAAATTTTAGGCGGTTGATTAGGTTCAAAAATAATCGGAGGCGGGTAGTGACCAGCACTTGACCAGCGAATTTGATGGGTGTGTAGATTTAAAATACCTGCAACCATCGTAATATGCTTTTCGATATTTTCCTGTAACAGCATTCCATTGAGTTTTTTGATTAACTCGCGTGGCGTTTTAGAACGTCCATGAAAAGCCGCCATCCATGAAGTGAGTAAACTACTGGTGACCCCATGTCCAGAAACATCGGCTAAATAAAATAATACTTCTTTATCATTAAGCTTCCAGTAATCATACCAGTCACCTGATAAATACGCAGAAGGCTGAAAAAAAGTTTCAATTTTATAGTCGAGTAAATCGAGGGTATTGGGCAGGAGTTTTTTCTGTAATTCAGCCGCAGCAGGAAGATCACGACTATCTTGATTACGCTTATATTGAGCATCAATCTGCAATAAAGCCTCTACAGGGTTTTGCGGCAATTTTCCCCAAATCCAACCTGCAAGGGCACCAAGTTGCCAAGCTTGAGCAAGAGCTGCCCCTTCATCTTCACGCGCAATAACTACGGTAGGTAGTGCCCACTGGTATTGTAAAAAATCTTGAACATCTGCAATCGCGATAATCGTAGGGTCATATAATTCCAGATCATCTATGTGAATGACTTGTAGGCTCGGTAGCTCATCAAGGGCTTTATCTAAATGAGGGACTGAACGTGTCGGTTGAATAAAATACATAGACGATTAAATGGAACCTTATCAATAATCACATTTACTATAATAGATGTACTATAGAAATCAAAAGATTGCTAGAAAAACTCAATCTCTAACAATCTTAAATGAATACATTATGTAAGCTAAAGCTTAATTTTGATCACCTGAATCATCTGATTCATCATCGATAAACTGGATTTGTTCTGTGGAATTGCCTTTTTTCTCTGCAATCTGGAAGTTTTTACGCTGTAAGTATAGATCACGAATGACTGCATACTTGTCGCCTTGCAGAATTTGCTCAATATCCAGAACTTGCGCACGGGTATCAATCGCTTGCAACATATTGGTCGACCAATATAAACCGTCTTGATCATCCATAATATATTTTTGTGGACGTGCTTGACTATCTACAGCAAGCCCAAAACCATCACGTAACGTACTTGGACCAAAGAACGGCAACATCAAAAATGGCCCCGATGGAACGCCATAATACCCAAGCGTTACCCCAAAACTTTCTTCTTCAGCGGGTAAGCCTAAACGACGTGCTGGGTCGGCTAAGCCCAAGGTTGTTAAAGTATTAATCGTAAAACGGCCAAATGTTTTTGCTGCACGAGAAGGTCGACCCTGAATTAACTGATTTACAGCATTCCACGGTTCGCCTAAATTCTTACGGAACTGGCGATAAGAACCACGAACTTGTTCAGGTGTTTTTTGGGTATATTGAACAGCGATCGGACGCACAATAGTTCGATCTAAAGCATCATTAAAAGCATAAAACTGACGATTAAGTGGCTGCAAAGGATCTTTAACTTGATCAGGCTGTGCGGCATTCGCATTTACCTTGAAATCACTGGCCTTAACATTTTTAAGATCGTCTTTGATTTCCTTTAACTTCTGAAATCGTGCACGGTGTTCAGGTGTATCAGATTCAGGAATAGACGAGTCTTCTGTAGCATCAGTCACCACATCATTTGTACTCTCTTGAGCAAAAAGATGAAAAGACATGCCAGTTGAAAGAAGTCCAATAAAGACGAGTTTTGAGTAATGCATAAGAATCCTTAGTCGCCTCTTGCGGCAAGATTTTATACCATTCTATATAAAGATGGTTCTATTGAATAATAGGATCATAGCTGTTATTAAAACAAAACTGGGTAAAAAATGTTATAAAAAATATAAAAAGATTAAAAACCGATCAAACACTCAAAATATTAAATAAAAGGGGTTGCGTTGGTTTGAGAATGCTGTAGAATGCGCACTCATCGGCGGTGATGCGGATAAAAACTTGTTGAAAAACAGGGTGTTGGTTGGGTCTTGAAGGATTTGATTGATATTTTGGTTGAGTAAAATGAGTTTTAAAAATATCTAAATTGCCTGTTGACTTTTAAGAGATTGAGAGTAATATAGCCGACCTAGCTTGATGCTGACGAAGCATGAAGAAGATCATTAAGAAAATAGAAGAACAACTTGTGTGGATTTTTACTAATTGATTGATCGAAATATTATCATTAATTGATTGGTTTAAATTACTCGAAGTTTATTTGAGAGAATTTGTCAGTAATTGATGAGCCAGAATTGGCACCTTGTCTTTAATAAGGTGCGAAATGATTTTAACTGAAGAGTTTGATCATGGCTCAGATTGAACGCTGGCGGCAGGCTTAACACATGCAAGTCGAGCGGAGAGAGGTAGCTTGCTACTGATCTTAGCGGCGGACGGGTGAGTAATACTTAGGAATCTGGCTATTAGTGGGGGACAACATTTCGAAAGGGATGCTAATACCGCATACGTCCTACGGGAGAAAGCAGGGGATCNNNNGACCTTGCGCTAATAGATGAGCCTAAGTCGGATTAGCTAGTTGGTGGGGTAAAGGCCTACCAAGGCGACGATCTGTAGCGGGTCTGAGAGGATGATCCGCCACACTGGGACTGAGACACGGCCCAGACTCCTACGGGAGGCAGCAGTGGGGAATATTGGACAATGGGGGGAACCCTGATCCAGCCATGCCGCGTGTGTGAAGAAGGCCTTATGGTTGTAAAGCACTTTAAGCGAGGAGGAGGGTACTGGTATTAATACTACCAGCTACTGGACGTTACTCGCAGAATAAGCACCGGCTAACTCTGTGCCAGCAGCCGCGGTAATACAGAGGGTGCGAGCGTTAATCGGATTTACTGGGCGTAAAGCGTGCGTAGGCGGCTAATTGAGTCGGATGTGAAATCCCCGAGCTTAACTTGGGAATTGCATTCGATACTGGTTAGCTAGAGTGTGGGAGAGGATGGTAGAATTCCAGGTGTAGCGGTGAAATGCGTAGAGATCTGGAGGAATACCGATGGCGAAGGCAGCCATCTGGCCTAACACTGACGCTGAGGTACGAAAGCATGGGGAGCAAACAGGATTAGATACCCTGGTAGTCCATGCCGTAAACGATGTCTACTAGCCGTTGGTCTCTTTGAGGGATTAGTGGCGCAGCTAACGCGATAAGTAGACCGCCTGGGGAGTACGGTCGCAAGACTAAAACTCAAATGAATTGACGGGGGCCCGCACAAGCGGTGGAGCATGTGGTTTAATTCGATGCAACGCGAAGAACCTTACCTGGTCTTGACATAGTAAGAACTTTCCAGAGATGGATTGGTGCCTTCGGGAACTTACATACAGGTGCTGCATGGCTGTCGTCAGCTCGTGTCGTGAGATGTTGGGTTAAGTCCCGCAACGAGCGCAACCCTTTTCCTTATTTGCCAGCACTTTGGGTGGGAACTTTAAGGATACTGCCAGTGACAAACTGGAGGAAGGCGGGGACGACGTCAAGTCATCATGGCCCTTACGACCAGGGCTACACACGTGCTACAATGGTCGGTACAAAGGGTTGCTACCTAGCGATAGGATGCTAATCTCAAAAAGCCGATCGTAGTCCGGATTGGAGTCTGCAACTCGACTCCATGAAGTCGGAATCGCTAGTAATCGCGGATCAGAATGCCGCGGTGAATACGTTCCCGGGCCTTGTACACACCGCCCGTCACACCATGGGAGTTTGTTGCACCAGAAGTGGATAGTCTAACTGCAAAGAGGACGTTCACCACGGTGTGGCCGATGACTGGGGTGAAGTCGTAACAAGGTAGCCGTAGGGGAACCTGCGGCTGGATCACCTCCTTAACGAAAAGATTGGTTGATTGGTAAGAATCCACAACAAGTTGTTCTTCTGGTATCTGAATGAAAAAGATTTAGAGAGAAGCTTTTAAAAAAAGAGCGAGAATCAAACACTACGCACAGCGAAGCTGTTTGTCTTGCGAAACTTTTAAAGCGGTGCTTTAAAACTTTCTCAGGGTCTGTAGCTCAGTTGGTTAGAGCACACGCTTGATAAGCGTGGGGTCACAAGTTCAAGTCTTGTCAGACCCACCATTCTGACGAATAGATTAATGAGTACAGAGTTAAAGATACGTAAATGATATAAGCTGGGGACTTAGCTTAGTTGGTAGAGCGCCTGCTTTGCACGCAGGAGGTCAGGAGTTCGACTCTCCTAGTCTCCACCACGTACTTAAGAGAGTACGGGCTAGAGTAAATTATAGAGCTTAATAAATATAATGATTTATTAAGCTCTGTGATTAATCACAGTTTAATGTAGCTGACGAGGTTACATTAATTCATTAACAGATTGAGAATTGAGTCTGAAATAAATTGTTCACTCAATAACAAAGAGAGAAGAAGTCATTCTGATCTTAGAGTTAATTGAGAACTAGCAAATTAACTGAATCAAGCGTTTTGGTATATGAATTTAGATTGAAGCTGTA
>NZ_CP078523.1:2071923-2073157 GCF_019264745.1 Acinetobacter sp. Colony158
TGCACAGTACTTCAAACTGTAATGTTGGTAATACTACTTGTAGGTATTAACGACTGTTTGGGGTTGTATAGTCAAGTAATTAAGTGCATGTGGTGGATGCCTTGGCAGTCAGAGGCGAAGAAAGACGTGATAGCCTGCGAAAAGCTCCGGGGAGGCGGCAAATATCCATTGATCCGGAGATGTCTGAATGGGGGAACCCACCTACTATAAGGTAGGTATCAATAACTGAATACATAGGTTATTGAAGCGAACGAGGGGAAGTGAAACATCTCAGTACCCTTAGGAAAAGAAATCAATTGAGATTCCCTTAGTAGCGGCGAGCGAACGGGGATCAGCCCATTAAGTGATGTGTGTTTTAGCGGAACGCTCTGGGAAGTGCGACCGTAGAGGGTGATAGTCCCGTACACGAAAGGGCACACATCATGATGACGAGTAGGGCGAGGCACGTGAAACCTTGTCTGAATATGGGGGGACCATCCTCCAAGGCTAAATACTCCTGACTGACCGATAGTGAACCAGTACCGTGAGGGAAAGGCGAAAAGAACCCCTGTGAGGGGAGTGAAATAGATCCTGAAACCGCATGCATACAAGCAGTGGGAGCCGACTTGTTCGGTGACTGCGTACCTTTTGTATAATGGGTCAGCGACTTATATTCAGTAGCAAGGTTAACCGCATAGGGGAGCCGTAGAGAAATCGAGTCTTAATAGGGCGTTTAGTTGCTGGGTATAGACCCGAAACCAGGCGATCTATCCATGAGCAGGTTGAAGGTTGGGTAACACTAACTGGAGGACCGAACCCACTGTCGTTGAAAAGCCAGGGGATGACTTGTGGATAGGGGTGAAAGGCTAATCAAGCCTGGTGATAGCTGGTTCTCCCCGAAAGCTATTTAGGTAGCGCCTCGGACGAATACCATAGGGGGTAGAGCACTGTTTCGGCTAGGGGGTCATCCCGACTTACCAAACCGATGCAAACTCCGAATACCTATGAGTACTATCCGGGAGACAGACTGCGGGTGCTAACGTCCGTAGTCAAGAGGAAAACAATCCAGACCGCCAGCTAAGGCCCCAAAATCATAGTTAAGTGGGAAACGATGTGGGAAGGCATAGACAGCTAGGAGGTTGGCTTAGAAGCAGCCACCCTTTAAAGAAAGCGTAATAGCTCACTAGTCGAGTCGGCCTGCGCGGAAGATGTAACGGGGCTAAAACTATGTGCCGAAGCTGCGGATGTAACTTTA
>NZ_CP078523.1:2073210-2074923 GCF_019264745.1 Acinetobacter sp. Colony158
ATGCTGGAGGTATCAGAAGTGCGAATGCTGACGTGAGTAACGACAAAACGGGTGAAAAACCCGTTCGCCGAAAGACCAAGGGTTCCAGTCCAACGTTAATCGGGGCTGGGTGAGTCGACCCCTAAGGCGAGGCCGAAAGGCGTAGTCGATGGGAAATGGGTTAATATTCCAATACTTCTGTGTAATGCGATGAGAGGACGGAGAAGGTTAAGTCAGCCTGGCGTTGGTAGTCCAGGTGGAAGACAGTAGGCATGCATCTTAGGCAAATCCGGGGTGCTCTATGCTGAGAGTCGATATCAAGCTGTACTTGTACAGTGAAGTGGCTGATACCATACTTCCAAGAAAAGTCTCTAAGCTTCAGTTACACAGGAATCGTACCCGAAACCGACACAGGTGGTCAGGTCGAGTAGACCAAGGCGCTTGAGAGAACTCTGCTGAAGGAACTAGGCAAAATGGTACCGTAACTTCGGGAGAAGGTACGCTGCTGAGGGTGATGGGACTTGCTCCCTGAGCGCTTGGCAGCCGCAGAAACCAGGCCGCTGCAACTGTTTATTAAAAACATAGCACTCTGCAAACACGAAAGTGGACGTATAGGGTGTGATGCCTGCCCGGTGCTGGAAGGTTAATTGATGGGGTTAGCGTAAGCGAAGCTCTTGATCGAAGCCCCAGTAAACGGCGGCCGTAACTATAACGGTCCTAAGGTAGCGAAATTCCTTGTCGGGTAAGTTCCGACCTGCACGAATGGCATAATGATGGCGGCGCTGTCTCCAGCAGAGGCTCAGTGAAATCGAAATCGCTGTGAAGATGCAGTGTACCCGCGGCTAGACGGAAAGACCCCGTGAACCTTTACTGCAGCTTGACATTGAACTTTGACCTTACTTGTGTAGGATAGGTGGGAGGCTATGAAGATGTGACGCCAGTTGCATTGGAGCCATCCTTGAAATACCACCCTGGTAATGTTGAGGTTCTAACTCTGCCCCGTAATCCGGGGCGAGGACCATGTCTGGTGGGTAGTTTGACTGGGGCGGTCTCCTCCTAAAGAGTAACGGAGGAGTACGAAGGTGCGCTCAGCGTGGTCGGAAATCACGCGTAGAGTATAAAGGCAAAAGCGCGCTTAACTGCGAGACCCACAAGTCGAGCAGGTACGAAAGTAGGTCTTAGTGATCCGGTGGTTCTGTATGGAAGGGCCATCGCTCAACGGATAAAAGGTACTCTGGGGATAACAGGCTGATACCGCCCAAGAGTTCATATCGACGGCGGTGTTTGGCACCTCGATGTCGGCTCATCTCATCCTGGGGCTGAAGCAGGTCCCAAGGGTATGGCTGTTCGCCATTTAAAGAGGTACGCGAGCTGGGTTTAGAACGTCGTGAGACAGTTCGGTCCCTATCTACCGTGGGCGCTGGAAATTTGAGAGGATCTGCTCCTAGTACGAGAGGACCAGAGTGGACGAACCTCTGGTGTACCGGTTGTGACGCCAGTCGCATCGCCGGGTAGCTATGTTCGGAAGGGATAACCGCTGAAAGCATCTAAGCGGGAAGCCTACCTCAAGATAAGATTTCCCTGTGACTATATGTCACCTAAAGAGCCGTTCAAGACTAGGACGTTGATAGGTTGGATGTGGAAGCATAGTGATATGTGAAGCTGACCAATACTAATTGCTCGTGAGGCTTGACTATACAACACCCAAACAGTTGTTGTATTCAAGATAAATTC
>NZ_CP078523.1:2074954-2084927 GCF_019264745.1 Acinetobacter sp. Colony158
TTACAATACCGACTCAATTTCCAATCCGTTAATAACTCTTTGGTTTGTAAGTAAGGCATACATTATTAAGTAATGTGAATAAGACCCCAAAGCACCACAACAGTTTGCTGGCGACAATAGCAAGAGTGAACCACCTGATCCCTTCCCGAACTCAGAAGTGAAACCTCTTCGCGCTGATGGTAGTGTGGCGTTAGCCATGTGAGAGTAAGTCATCGCCAGCTTTTAAATCTAAGGCACCCTCATCTTTATACAGATGAGGGTGCTTTTTATTGGGAAAAATTTATATAAATTAAAAATTGACTCATCAGGTTGATTAAACGTTATTGAATGATATAGTTTGAATAGGATATCGTTAAAACTTATGCTATAAATAGCATGTAGGCATATTTTTTGCTTGGCAGGCGTGATTAGGGTATCGATTTATGAAGCTATCTGTTGGATTGAAAGTTGCGAATAGTTTGTCGCTTACCCCTCAATTACAACAAGCAATTCGTTTATTGCAACTCTCGAGTCTTGAGCTTGAACAAGAAATTCAGATTCAACTGGATAGTAATCCGTTGCTTGAAAAAATAGAAGATGAAAGTAGCACAGAAAGTCTAACTCATTTAGAAAGCAGTGATACTAATGATTTAACGCAAGATTTGAACGCTGATCATTTACCCAATGATCTTCCTGTCGATACCGATTGGGATGATGTCTATACGCATCAATCTACTGCTTTAGCATCGCCAGAATTTGAAGAGCGGGAAGATAATCGCCAAGCTCATCATACTTTAAAAGAACATATTTTAGATCAAGTTAATTTATTGCATTTTTCTACAGTTGATAAATTAATTGCTTATTGCATTATTGATTGTCTGGATGATAAAGGTTTTCTTGATGCTGAAATTGAAGAAATTTTATTAGCAGCACAGCATTTGCTGATAGAAGCAGACTATGATGAAGAAATAGAGCACGATGAAATTCTGGTGGTGCTTAAACATATCCAGCGTCTTGATCCTGTTGGTGTCGCTTCAATGAATTTGGCTGAATGTTTAAAAATTCAATTAGAAATGATGGATATTCAAACAGCATTTCGTCGTGAAGCACTGAGTTTATTGCAGTGTTACGAGTTATTAATTGCCAATGACTTAAATAAGCTTTTGAAATCCACAGGCTTAAATATGAGTCAATTAAAAGAGGCAATTGGTTTATTAAAAACATTAAAACCTTATCCGGGTGCAGATTTTGAAAGTCAGGAGTCTGATTATCAAATTCCAGATGTGGTTGTAAATAAAAAAGATAATAGCTGGCAGGTGCAATTAAATCCTGATGTTTTACCTAAGCTAAGAATTAATTCTTTTTATTCAAATATGATTCGTCGAGCCGATCAGAGTGATGAAAATCTCTATTTACGTAATCAAATGCTGGAAGCTAAGAATTTTATTAAGAGTATTGATGAGCGTCATAAAACATTATTAAAAGTCGCGACCTGTATTGTAGAGCATCAGCGAGCTTTCTTTGAGATTGGTGCGGAAGGGATGAAACCGCTTGTATTGCGTGATGTGGCAGAAGAAGTGGAGTTGCACGAATCTACAGTTTCACGAGTGACCACCAATAAATATATGCTGACCCCACGTGGTTTATTTGAATTGAAATACTTTTTTTCAAGTCATGTGGGTACGACCTCAGGCGGTGAGTGTTCTTCAACTGCAATTCGTGCCCGTATTAAAAAAATGATTTCAGTAGAAAATCCCCGTAAGCCTTTGTCTGATAATGCGATTGCGGAATTATTAAAAGAAGAGGGTATCGATGTTGCTCGTCGTACCGTGGCGAAATATCGAGAATCGTTACATATTCCTTCGTCATCTGAACGAAAAGTCTTGATCTGATTTTTAAAGTATGACTATTCTAGAGATTCATTGTTGCAAAATAATGAATCTTTTTTTTCACCAAAGGAGTAGCTGAAATGGTTTAATGATTGTGATGCAGAATTCTGTTTTGTCATTAGATCGGCTTGGCTATGACTTTATATCCTGAAAGAAGGTGAGGGATAGAATTATGCAAATAACAATTCGTGGACATCATTTAGTCATAACGCCTGCAATTGAGCAAAACATTAAAAGCAAGTTTGATCAACTGACCAAACATCTGGATCAGGTGAATAGTATGCAGGTGAAGCTTTCCAAAGACCATCAAATCGATAAAAGAACGCATAAAGGAAGTGCGAATCACATCGCGGAGGCGATTGTACGTTTGCCTGGTGTAGAACTTTTTGCTCAGGCTTCAGCCGATGATATGTATATGTCGATTAAAAAACTGAGTGAAAAATTAAAACGGCAATTACAAAAACATCGCAAAATACAGTGTAATCATCAGCAACTCGTTGTTGATATTTAGTTTTTATTTTCTGAAGAGGCTAACAATTAGCCTCTTTTTTTATTTATAAAATATGATCATGTACTGAATTATATCGATGATTTATAGTAAAATAATGCGTTTTACGCCTAAGCTTGTATATGAGGTCTAGCAATGAATAGTGAGCAGCTCACTCAAATTTTACAAGAAGCTTTTCCAGATGCGGAAGTGGCTGTCACTGGTCAGGCGGGAAAATTTGACCTGCGTATTGTAGATGATCAATTTGAAGGTAAGCGCAGTGTTGCGCGTCAGCAAGCTGTTTATGCGCCTTTGAATTCTTATATTGCAAGTGGTGCCGTCCATGCAGTGACAATTCGGGCAATGACCAAAGACGAATGGCGCAAAGCAAGTCTTTTCGGAGCATAATAATTAATGGATAAATTTTTAATTTCGGGTGGTACTAAGCTCGAAGGGGAAGTGCGCATTTCAGGTGCAAAAAATGCAGCTTTACCCCTACTGGCTGCTATGATTTTAGCAGATTCTCCTATTACTTTGACCAATGTTCCAAATCTAAAAGATGTCAATACATTGGTGAAGTTAATTGCTGGATTAGGTATTACCATGGAATATCAAGGTGATACGGTTAAGGCAGATACTTCGACTTTATCTAATCAGTTTGCACCATATGAATTGGTGAAAACCATGCGTGCCTCTATTCTGGTGTTGGGTCCTTTATTGGCACGTTATGGCAATGCACAAGTATCTTTGCCGGGTGGTTGTGCAATTGGCTCGCGCCCTGTCGATCAGCATCTGAAAGCTTTAGAAGCTCTAGGTGCGCACATCGAAGTTGAAAATGGCTATGTGCATGCCACGGTCGATGGGCGTTTAAAAGGTGCAGATATTACCTTTGATATGGTTACAGTCGGCGGGACTGAAAATATCCTGATGGCAGCAGTTTTAGCCGAGGGTGTGACCACACTACGCAATGCTGCACGAGAACCTGAGATTACCGACCTTGCCAATATGCTCGTGAAAATGGGCGCTAAAATTGATGGTATAGATACCGATACACTCATCATTACAGGTGTGGAAAGTTTGCATGGCTGCGAATATGCAGTCGTTGCAGATCGTATAGAAACAGGTTCTTATCTTGCTGCCGCTGCGATTACAGGCGGTCGGGTGAAGACCACACATACAGATCCAAGTTTGCTTGAGTCAGTCCTTGAGAAATTTGAAGAAATGGGTGCAGAAGTGACTCGTGGCGATGATTGGATCGAGCTGGATATGCAAGGGAAACGTCCTAAAGCCGTGAGTTTTAGAACACTTCCTCATCCAGAATTTCCAACCGATATGCAGGCACAGTTGATGGCTGTCAATGTCATTGGTCGTGGTTTTGCTACGATCTCAGAAACGATTTTTGAAAATCGTTTTATGCATGTACCTGAGCTTGCGCGTATGGGGGCTAATATTCAAGTTGAAGGCAATGATGCAGTGGTGACTGGTGTTGAAACCTTACAAGCCGCTCCTGTGATGGCAACCGATTTACGTGCATCTTTCTCTTTGGTCTTGGCGGCATTGGTTGCAGAGGGTGATACCCTGATTGATCGTATTTATCATATTGATCGCGGTTATGAAAATATTGAACAGAAATTGCAAAGTTTAGGCGCGAACATTAAGCGAGTCAGTTAATGAATGATATGAGAAACGATGATCCTAACTTTAACGTCATGGGAAATTTTGATCATGGTTTAACATTGGCACTCAGTAAAGGTCGAATTTTAAAAGAAACTCTGCCTTTACTGGAAGCAGCGGGCATAAATTTGCTTGAAGACCCAGAAAAGTCACGTAAATTAATTTTTCCAACGACACACAAGCAAGTGCGTATTTTAATTTTACGTGCGTCTGATGTGCCGACTTATGTGGAAAACGGTGCTGCCGACATTGGTGTAGCGGGTAAAGATGTGTTGATGGAACACGGTGCACAGCACGTTTATGAATTGCTTGATCTCAAAATAGCGAATTGTAAATTGATGACCGCTGGTAAAGTCGGCATGCAACGTCCACAAGGTCGCTTAAAAATCGCCACCAAATATGTCAATTTAACCCGTCAATACTATGCAAGCTTAGGTGAGCAAGTGGATGTGATTAAGCTCTACGGTTCGATGGAACTCGCGCCTTTAGTGGGTTTGGGTGATTATATTGTCGATGTGGTCGATACAGGTAATACTTTACGTGCCAATGGTTTAGAGCCATTAGACGAGATTATGAAAGTCTCTTCACGCTTGATTGTCAATAAAGCCAGCTTTAAGCGTAAACAGACTTTACTGGACCCGATCTTGTCGCAAGTCGAACAAGCAGTCAGTGATCGCCAATCTTAATTTTGCCACTTAAATCTCTTGTATTTCTGAACCGTCAATTTTTGGCGGTTTTTTATGGCTTGATCTTTACGAAGCAAGCGTAGAGAATAAAACCATAATTTTGTTATGGGATTTTATAATGAAAAGTGTAAAACAACGTAAGCAAGAATCAATATCTAAATTAAGACAACAAGGTATTCCTTATATCGAACATTTACCCGTCATTGAATCGTTTGATGAGGCTTGTATTCGCTCTGCTGAGGAAATCGCGAAACGTGCAATTACTTGTTTACTCACCGTTCAGATTGCCTGTGATATTAACATCAATAAGTATGATCAACCAACCAAAGATTTTTTTATTGGACTATTCAATCAATATGAAGTGGCTGACCAACTCACGGCTAAAGAAAGTGCCATACTCAATGACCAAGCGGCGCCTCAAGATGTGATCAATATGGTGTGGAAATATGAATCTTATTGGGTTTTGCTTTGGGCTTTGGGAATTGTAGATGAATTAAATTATCCAGACCAAGTGGTTGATTGTGATTTTGCAATCCAAGCTGTTTCATCTTGTGATTCATTTGATACATTTATGCAAAAAACTCAACTTAGGGAAATCGAACAAATTTTGGATGAGGCCGATCTTATCTATCGTTATGACTGGGCATGTGTTGAGGCGAGATTAAAACAACGTCCGACACCTGCAAATCTAAATGCTTCGGTTGTTCTTGAACGTCATGCCGCACTCAATTGGCTTATTCAATATGATGCAGACTGGGATGAACCTGACGTGAATACCTGATTAGAAAATTAAATATAGTTTAATTTTATTTTCGATAAAACAAAGTCAGATCATTGATGATTGATTACCCACAAACCATCCGAAACAAGGTAAACTAAGTTTTTCTTTTCACTCAAAACCTTGTAGGTAAATTGATGCGACGTTTATCGACTCAAGATCAAAACTTCAAACAAATCTTTGCAGATTTGTTGGCGTTTGAGACTGTTAATGATCCTGAACTTTTAAAAACTGTAGATCAAATCATAGCTGATGTTCGTCAGTATGGTGATGATCATGTTCTTAAGCTCACTCAACAGTTTGATCGACATCCAGCGCATCAATTTTCAGATCTGGAACTGAGCCAAGAACAGCTCAAAGCGGCGTTTGATGCGCTACAACCTGAAATTCGTGAAGCACTCGAATTGGCTGCTGAACGTATTCGTAGTTTTCATCAGGCGCAAAAACAAGAAGGCTGGACTTATGTCGATTCATTAGGAAATACCTTAGGTCAGAAAGTTACGCCTTTAGATCGGGTCGGGATTTATGTGCCCGGTGGCTTAGCTTCTTATCCATCTTCTGTATTAATGAACGCGATTCCTGCACACGTTGCAGGCGTTCCTGAAATTATCATGGTAGTTCCAGCACCGCAGGGTGAGCTGAATCCATTGGTATTAGCTGCTGCCTATTTGGCTGGTGTAAATCGTATTTTTACCATTGGTGGCGCTCAAGCAGTAGCAGCATTGGCTTATGGAACCCAAACCATTCCTGCGGTGGATAAAATTACTGGGCCGGGGAATCGCTTTGTAGCGGCTGCCAAACGTGCAGTTTTTGGTCAGGTCGGTATTGATATGATTGCGGGACCATCTGAAATTTTGGTCTATGCAGAAGGCCAAAACAACGCCAAATGGCTAGCGATGGATGTTTTGTCACAAGCTGAACATGATACTGTTGCGCAAGCGATTTTTATTACGCCTGATGCAGACCTACTAGAGGATGTGGCGCACGCGATTGAGGAACATTTAGCTGCATTGCCTAAAGCCGATATTGCGCGCACATCGATTGCTAATCGAGGTGCTTTGGTCTTGGTGAAAGATCGAGCTGAAGCAATTCAACTCATCAATCAAGTTGCACCAGAGCATTTAGAGCTTTGTCTGGATGATGCCGAAGCCATGAGCCAAGACATCCGTCATGCAGGTGCCATTTTTATGGGACGCTATACACCAGAAGCGATTGGGGATTATTGTGCAGGGCCAAATCACGTTTTGCCGACCTCAGGTACAGCGCGGTTTTCTTCACCGCTTGGTGTCTATGATTTCCAAAAACGTTCAAGCCTGATTATGTGTTCAGAAGCGGGTGTTAAAACGCTTGCCAGAACAGCGGATTTGTTGGCGCAACAAGAAAATCTGGATGCCCATGCACGTTCTGCTCGTTATCGTTATGACGTTTAAAATAGAAATAGGTGTCGTGGTCTAGCGCTATCATCAATATAAACCTCTCCTTTTCGAAACTATATCGCTCCTCATCTCCTAAAAAGAGAGGGAACTTGTCAGGAGCGATGCGAAAGGTTTGAAGACTCCTCTCTCTTTGAGAGGTTAGGAGAGGGCAACAAGAGAATATAAAATGACGTTTACAACAGAACAAATGCGTTTCTGGAGTCCAGAAGTTCGTGAATTAGAACCCTATACACCGGGTGAACAGCCTAAAATCCAGAATTTACTCAAGCTTAATACCAATGAGAATCCGTATCCACCTTCTCCAAAAGTAGTGGAAGCGGTGCAAGCCGTATTGGCACACCAAGCAGATGCTTTGCGTTTATACCCAGATCCCGATGCGACTCAATTGAAACAAGCAATTGCCACTCAGCAAAATGTGAGCGTTGAACAAGTTTTTGTGGGTAATGGTTCGGATGAAGTCTTAGCTCATATTTTCAAAGCCTTTTTTATTCAGGATCAACCGATTCTTTATCCAGATATTACCTATAGTTTTTATCCTGTCTATAGTCAGTTTTTTGGTGTGAAAACTCAACAAATTCCACTGAATGATGATTTTGAAATCGTGTTGGATGATTATCGTCAAGCCAATGGCGGCATTATTATTACCAATCCGAATGCACCGACGAGTATTGCTTTGTCACTGCAACAGATTGAGCAGATTTTACAAGCCAATCCTGATCGTGTGGTGGTGATTGATGAGGCCTATATTGATTTCGGTGCTGAAACTGCGGTCGGGTTAGTCAATCAATATGACAATTTAGTGGTGTGTCAAACGACTTCAAAATCACGTTCATTGGCAGGTTTGCGTGTCGGCTTTGCCATTGCTCAAGCACATTTGATTGCTGCACTTGAAGCAGTAAAAAATAGTTTTAATTCATATCCGATGGATCGATTTGCGATTGCAGCGGCGGTTGCATCATTTGAAGATCAGGCTTATTTTGAAGCACAATGCCAAAAGGTGATTCAAAGTCGAGATAAGTTGGTTGAGGAATTAAAAGAAATTGGTTTTAAGGTGTTGCCATCTAAAGCCAATTTTATTTTTGTGACACATCCCGCGCGCGATGCTGCTGAGTTAGCAATACAATTACGTGAGCAAGGCGTGCTTGTACGTTACTTTAATAAACCAAGGATTGATCAATACTTACGAATTACTATTGGTACAGATCAACAAAACCAACGTCTTGTAGAGACTTTAAAGACACTACTTTAAGTTTATTTATCGTCAAAACTTAATCTTTGATCTGCCATGTATTGAGTAAGTCGAGCATGGCGGACACTTTATCAAAACATTCCTGATATTCTGCATCGCAATCAGACGCAATGGTAATTCCACCCCCCGCCCAAACCGAAAGCTCATCCTGAAACTTTTGAATGCTGCGAATCAGGATATTCCAACGACCAGAACCATCAAAATTAAAATAACCGAGTGAACCACAATACGCTCCACGCGGTGCCCCTTCGAGTTCTTCGATAATTTGCATCGCACGGATTTTAGGTGCTCCAGTGATAGAGCCACCCGGTAATGCGGACATCAATACTTCAAATGGATTGACGTCTGGCTTTAATGTCGCTTCAATTTCACTGACCATGTGATGAACCTGATTAAAACTTTCAATTTCAAACAGTTTATTGGTTTTGACCGAACCTGTTTCTGCATAAACACTTAAATCATTACGAAGCAAATCCACAATCATGACGTTTTCAGCTTGATCTTTTTCGGAATATTGTAATTTTTGTTTCGATGCAGCATCCAGTTCAGGATCATCAAAACGCGGCATCGTACCTTTAATTGGACGGGTAATAAGTTGCTGTTGATTAAATTCAATAAATAACTCTGGAGAACAACTGAGCAATTCAAAATCATCCAGTTTTAAATACCCTGCGTAAGGTGCATCGGTAAGTCTCCAAAGGTGTTCAGCACGGCTTAACAGTGAACCTTGCGCTTTGGCGATAAATTCTTGAGTTAAATTAATTTGATAGCAATCACCTGCCAAAATATAATCTTGAATCCGTTGAAATGCTTGACGATAAGTTGAGGGTGACCAACGTGTGCGTAGTGTTTGTTGTAAAGATAAAGTTTCAATTTGAGTCTTTTGATTGAGCAAGATTTCAAGTTGCTGCCATTGTTGTTCAGCATCATCCGCATCACTATAAAAATACCAATGATCATCGTGAAACTTTAAAAAGCTATCGTACTGCCCGATATAAAAAGAGGGCTGTAGACGTTCTTTGACAGGAGTAAATTGATGGGCTGCATAATCATAAGAGATGAAGCCAATATAGCCACCTGAAAAAGTTGCTGCTGTTTGAGGATTATTTGCAGAATGAAATTGAAGAAAATTGTCAATAGTGAATTCATCCATCACTTCATATTGATAAATTGAATTAATTTTAAAATATTTAAATTGTTTGTTGTTATAAACTACATAATGCCGAGGGTTAAACGCTATGACTGGATGATTTTGATCCTCTAGAAAAACCAGTCCATGTGTAGAGTGAAGTTTGAATAATATTTCAGAAGTAGATCTAATATTTTGATTTAAATTACAAAAAAACTTCACAGAGACAAGCCTAAAAATATGAATAAAGATGAAACCGTGATTTTACTACAGAACGCCAACAGACATAAGCTACCGAACCGTTTATCGGGTAGTTCATCAAATTTGACTAACAGCAGTTGGACAAAAATTAACAGAGTTGTAATTTAGAGAGGCAAATTCAGCTACTCATGGATAGGACGTTTCTACTGGGGAAATTCAAAAAACCGTAGAAACATAGAGTAGTGAAAACCAAAAAAAATAAATGCTCTTGGGAGAGTACGGAATGAAAATGTTTACTAAACTTGCTTTGGTGTCTTCAATCGCGATCAGTGCAAACGCTATGGCAATGCAGTCAATGGATGATGCTGCGCTTAGCTCAACCACAGGTCAAGATGGTATCAATATTGGTATTGGTATTTCTAAAGTGACTATTGATCAATTGGCTATTCATGATAATGATGGTTA
>NZ_CP078523.1:2085153-2085337 GCF_019264745.1 Acinetobacter sp. Colony158
ATTGGTGAAATTGGTGTTGCGAAAAGTAAGGCTTATACAGCGGGTTCTGTGACCCGTGGTGTGGAAACTACTGGTTATAATAAAATTTTAAATGGACTTACTCTTAAAACTGGTAAAATGGATGCAAATATCCAATTAGGTACAGCTCCTCAGGGTGCAATGATTAATCTAAAGACAACTATGG
>NZ_CP078523.1:2085633-2113003 GCF_019264745.1 Acinetobacter sp. Colony158
TCACAAATTACAGTAACTGGTCACTAATCTCATTTAGATTTATCCATAAAGAAAAACGCGCATTGATGCGCGTTTTTTTATTTACATCAGTTACAAAAAAAGACGCATTCTGTCAAAAAAATAAAAAAAAAGGTATCTTCAACAGACAAGGAACGTAGAGTACTTACTCTAAAAATAATAGCAACGTAAGGGCATCAGATGCCAAAAGTAGAAAAGTTAGATTATGTTAGAGATTACATTGGGGTCGGCACTGATTTATTACTTTGCGACTCAAGCCTTTGATATTAAGGAAAAGCCGCCAGGTACTGTCAACTACACAGAAGTTCTCGATTCACGTGAACCTTCATTCACTCGTTTTCACCGCGAACAGGTAAATATTAAACCTGCGGTTGAAGATCAATTCCGAGGCATCGTCCGTCAAGCCTATGACTATAGTTGTGGTTCGGCCGCATTAACAACTCTCTTAAATGGTTATGTGGGTACTCGTTTAACCGAGCAGCAAACCATGAACGGGCTTTTACGCTTTGGTGAATATAACCGTATTGTAGAACGTCGAAGCTTTTCACTATTGGATATGAAGCGTTTTGTGACTGCATTAGGTCTAGAGAGTGGGGGATATCGGGGGGAGTTCTCTGATTTGATTAAACAGGGACAACCTGCAATTGTTCCCATCTCCTATGCGGGATTTAAACATTTTGTCGTTTACAAAGCTTATAAAAATGGACGCGTTTACGTAGCTGACCCTGCTTTGGGAAATATCAGCTTTGATCAGGAAAGATTCAAAGAGATTTGGGAAAATAACACTTTATTTTTAATTAATGTTCCTGAAGCTCAAAGACAAAATATGTTGGCACTACAAGATGCTGATATGCGTCATGTGGAAGATGCAACCGTTAATAAATATGCACTTGTTGATATTCAATATCCGACTTTTTATATGGAAAAGATTGCAGATAGAGCATCAACTGTACGCAGAGGGCCTGATTTAAATAAAGAATCAGATACTTATGGTCAGAACATTAATACTTTTATGCGCTTGTATTACAAGCGTAAATAGTCAGAAAAAAAATAAGTGGTAGGAAATAGATGATGAGAGCTCAATGGATGAATAAAACTCTACTTGCAGTCAGTATTCAAATTTTTATGATGGGTGGTGTATATGCGGCAGATGTTAAGGCACAGGATGTGCCAACAGCATCTAAGCCAGCAACTGCATTTACAGAACCTGATCCAAATGCAACAGCTGTACAACCTGAGGATGCACCTGCGATTGAACCTGCTCCAGTTGCTCCATCTCATACAGCTCAAACTGTTCAGTCAAACGGTGCAGCTGAGGCATTGCAGAAACAAGAAGGCGATGCAACACAGGAAAGTAACCTGCAAGAAGTATTTACTTCAAATGAGCGTCAGTACTCTTTGATCAAAAGAGGCGAGATTTCGACGTATTATGATATCGATTATACCTACTATCGAGATAGTCAGTTAAACCTTGCCATTCAGGATGGTAGCGTTGCACAGCTAAGAGTGGATGAAGATGCAACCCATACCCTGACCAATACCTTTACCTTGCAATACGGTCTACGCGATAATTTGACATTATCGACCTCGCTTCCATTTGTCGCGAAATCAGATAATTTAAAAGATACGACCACGGCAGGATTAGGTGATATTTCATTTGGTGCGCGTTGGGAACCGTTTCCTTTAAAAGCAGGTCGTTTACCTCTGATTTTATTTGGTAATATTTCGACTAAAACAGGTGATAGTCCATATGAAGTCAATCCAACCAAGGATTTATCAACAGGTAAGGGTTATTACTCAGCAGGGATTGGCGCAAGTACCCGTAAATATATTGATCCAGTCGTATTATTCGCTTCGGTTTCGGCCAACTATGGTTTCAAAGAAACAGGTTTAAATCAGATTCGTGGTACACGAATTATTGATGAGTTTGATCCTGGGATTAGTGGTGGCTTTGCTTTTGGTTTTGCGTATTCGTTTAACTATGACGTGTCTTTGACGATGTCCTATCAGCAAAGTTTCAATACTCAAAGTGAGTTCACCTATAACACTGGCGAAACTTATAAACCCGCGGATCAAACCAGTGCAACATTCTCGATTGCACTCGGTGTACGTGTTTCACCAGATACCATTGTAAATGGTACGTTGGGAATCGGTCTAACTGAAGATGCGCCTGATGTTTCATTGGGTTTATCTTTCCCATTAGATATTGTTGGTTTTGCCAAGAAAATTCGTAACTAAAGGGAGTAGTCGGTATGTTATACCCAAGACTACGCCCGTTAGCTGCTGCAATTTTTTTAACGGGCTTTTCAAGTGTGACTTTTGCACAACTTGGACAAAACTTATCAGTTGATATTCGATCATTATCGTTGGGAAATGCGGTGACGGCTGATCCTCCCGGGATTAGTGCGATTCATTTTAACCCAGCAGGGTTGGCTAAAATTGAAGGTTTACAAACTGATGTACAAGGCATTGTCGCCAATTTTAACGTAAAACGCGATTTATCTGCCCCAGCAGGTTATAACGTATTTGGTTATTCAGATGACCCATTAGTGTGTAATGACGCGCCTGAAAATCCATCCAGTTTATGTACAGACTTCAAAGGAACAGTCAGCGCTGATGTTGAATATGCCAGTATTTATGTGCCTATCTTAAAAAAGATGGTGGATTTAGGTGAGGGTGTTCCTATTGCTGCACCTACAGCAGGTATTGCCTATAAACCACCGGGTTCAAAAGTTACATATGCAACCGCAATTTATGCACCCTTGATCGTAGGTTATGGTTCTGAAAATGGCAATCCCGGCAATTTTATGGGGCAACAGGTTGCATTTGAGCGCATTACCTATTTATCACCATCATTTGCATTCCAAGTCAATGATGAGTTGTCTCTAGGCGCTTCATTGGGTATGTCTTATCAGGCAATTTCCTTAAAAACAGATTTACGCTTCCCTAATGAATTGATTGGTGTGTTGCGTATGGTGGATGATGTAGTCTGTTCGCCATTTCGTGATAATTCAGACATTATTACCGATCTTTTACTATTAGGTCTATGTAATGCCAATGAAGGTCTCAATCCATTTGGTAAATTTGGTCAACTCAAAGCGACCATGGAGCAATCATTAGCGCCAAGTTATAACTTGGGCTTAATGTGGGAACCTTCGGATGATTTCGCTTTTGGTATGGTTTATCAAAGCGAAAGTAAAACGAGAATGAAAGGCAAATATTATATTGATAATGCCAATGCTCCGCGTGAATTGATTCGTGCTTTGAACTCATCTGCGACGGGCCAAATTTTTGCTGCTATTTTAGGATTTCCATCTTACATTCCAGCCAGCGAATCAGGTTTGGTTTCGATGGATTTAAAATATCCAGCGCATTTTCAGGCAGGGATCAAGTATAAAGTTTTTCCAGATTTACAAATCAATTTTGATGTGGGCTGGACGGATTATAAGCAGTGGGATCAATTCAGATTTGAATTTGATCGTCAAGTTTCGGCGCTTAAAATTGCAAAATTGCTTTCGAGTGGGGTGACGGATAGCACTTTATCTGTACCTTTAAAATTTACCTCTCCATGGAGTTGGGGGATTGGTGTGGAGTACTCGGCAACGGATCGTTTGAAGCTACGTGCTGGGTATGAGCCTCGCGCTTCTGCAACACCAGATGATAAGCGTAATACATTGATTCCAATCAATAATGCACAATTATTTGGTTTGGGATTAGGTTATCGATTTGATGCAGATACAGATATTGATTTGACCTTAGCTTTCTTACGCAGTCGTGACAACATTCCTGCATGCTCAAGTTCGTTGTCAAATGCTTGTGGGATTGATAATTTAATCTTGAACCCTTATGCAGGATTAAACGTTCGTACTAATACGCAAGTTACGATTTTAGGGATTAACTACAGAACAAGATGGTAAGTATGTTTAAAAGTAAAAAATCAATGGCGTATGTTTCAGGGGTATTGTTTTCATTAGGAACAGTACCGATGGGATATGCTGCCGATTTTTTTACAATTATTGGGCCGGATGGTCGTCCTTTGGTGATTCCACGTGATCCCGTGGAATCTAAAAAGGCAACTTATCGGAAAGTAGTCACCGAGCCAGATGATACGTCTAAGGTGGCTGAATCTAAGCCAGTTCAAGCGACTCGTTCAGAGTCTATAAAAACCATTCAGCCACAGGCTATACAACCAGATCATTTACAAAAGGAAGCTGTTCCTATAACAGCAAAAAGTGTGACTAAAACTTTGCCTGAAACAATTATTCAGCAAAAAGAATCTTCTGAAACAAAAAATATAGCGCCTGCCCAAGTTCAGTCAAAGCAAAAGCAAGGAAAACAAGCACAGCCTTCACATTCAGCTCAGTCTCAGTCTCAAGCCAAAGTATCCTCAACAACGCCACAAACTCAAAAAGTAAAGTCCGAAACTCATTTAAACTCAACTGATCAGCCACCTCATAATGAAACTGATCAACACATCGATGAGTTGAATGGCGAAAAATATATTGATAGCGAATATTTAGAAGAGAAAGAGTTTAATCTTGAAGGTAAAAAACGATTTTACGTGATGCCTGAAGGCATTGTTGATGCCCGACTTGGTGCGGTGCGTATGCAGCCAGAACAGCGTGAAAAAGGGGTAAGTAAGTCTTTTTTACAGTCGATGTTGAAAAAGAATCAAAATGAAAAAGCAGAAGAAGTATTGGCCTTATCTTCAACCTATTATCGCATGCCGAAAGAGCAAGTGGTTGAAAGTCTAGAGACAGCATGCTTTACAGGTAAGAAGATGAAAGATGCCAAACTCTTCAATGTTGAAAAGCAAATAGGACTATGGCCAAGAAAACCCATCAAAGACACTTTTGATTATGATGTGGTTAAATTATCTGCACCATTGAAACAACTGAAACTGACCTCTTATGCTACGACTGAACAGAATCCAACATTTTACTGGCCTTTTGTGGTATTTCTGGATCAGAAAGGATGCATACTTGAAGGTGTAAGTGGCTACAAAAATCAGGAATTTCCAGCCACCATGTTGCAACATGCTGCAATTGAAGGAACGATAAGACTTCCAGATCAGACATCTTATATTTTGTTGACCCCATTGGCTTCAGCATTAGATGTTCAGGAAAAATCTTTATCAAATCAAGGACAAATAAAATTAACGGCGATCCGTTAGGTAATAAAGTGATTGTATTATGAAAAAGCAAATATGGATTCCTTTTACATTAACAGCTCTCATGGCTGCTTTAAATGGTTGTGGTGGAGAGGGAGGCAATATTCATGTTGATCCTCCAGGAAGTACCGGCGTTACTGCAAGTACCAGTTGTTCTACCACTTCTACGGATTGTCTTGAGTTTGTTTTTGATTATCCAGTAGCAGGTTTAAACTTTGATTGTAGTAGCGATACAACGAATCACTTTATTACTCAAAATAGCTCTAATGCGGTCTCTGGTGCGTGTAAATTAGGTGATACTGTAACATTTTCGATCAAGGGACAAGGAACGGATAAGCAGATTAAATTAGGTGCGGTCGATTTAAAAACGATCACTTCTTTGAAAATATCAGATGCTCCTATTTCTTTAGTCGATATAGCGACAGCGATGGTTGGTAAAGCCCCTGCCAGTCTAGATCCAAATGATGAAACCATTAAAGTTGCGATGGGCTTAGTTAAAATTTTTCAGGCTGCGGGAGCGGTGAACGAAAAGAATGCGATTGGTGATCTTCAGCCGATGGAATTAGATGAAGATTATAAAAGTAATCTGAAAAATATTAGCCAGTCGATTGATGTGAGCAATTTTAAAGATGGTAGTTATGCGGCGCTATTAAAACCATGGGTCGATGTTTCAGAAGTCAGTGATCAGACCGCTTTCGATGTTGTGGTGAAAATGCTGAATATGCAAAATGCGGGTAGCTTCCAATCTGACTTTTTACCATGGCCACTCCCTGCCGAAAGTGGTGTCGATCAGCAATATATTGAAGGTTTCCATGGTAAGAGCTTATTAGGCAATGAAATTATTGCCAATATGTACTTACTCTCGGATCGTACTGGACACACATTTGGTTATGGTTTGCAATGGAAAGGCAAGCCTGATGATAAGACCAGTGAGGGGACGATCATCAGTGATTCCTTAAAACGTCTGACACTCATTAGTAAAATCGCACCAAAGAAAATGAATGCTGAGGCGCAAACGAACTGGATTAATCCATTAACTAAAAAGTTGGCGAGTAGTCCTTTTGTATTTTCTATGGCGGATCAAAGTGGTGATCCACTCAAAATTACCCAAGGCCGTTTAATTAACGGTTACATCATCACAGGAACAGAGGCTGTCTATAAACAGGCAACTGGTTCTAAAGAGGGTGATGCGGCCAGCTATGGTAAGTGGACGCAGCAATTTAGTCCAGAACAGTTTGATGGCAGCATTGATGTCTCGAAAACCAATCCAATTACCTATCTCGATAAGAAAATCTTAACGACACCAAATAATGTGAAGTCGGGCGAATATTATGTTTTCCCAATGTATGCAACTTTGAATTTTAAATTTAGTGATACCAGTGTTAAGGATGTCAAACTGGGAATTGTGATTGATGAGAATGGTGATATTCGTTCGGATATTCGACCTGATGCAAGTGCGAATGATATGTCGGGTACTTGTGCGAGCATAAATCCAGCGACAATGGTGGACAGCAATGGCGTTCAACAGTTTAGAATTGGGACTACGGGTACAGGTAATTATGCTGAAACCGATAAATCATTAACTATTCGAATGATTTTAACCAATGCAAAATTTGGATTGCTGGAAGGAATTATTTTAGGATTGAACCAGAATCTCTCTGTTCGAGCAGGAAGTGATACAGGACAATCCTCTCAAACATTGACTTCAGGCGGCGTAAAAATTAACTTACACAACCTATTAACCGATCATAATACGACGCGTGGCGTGAATATTACGAATTTTAGTAATGCAGAAGCGAACTGGATTAATATTCATGCGGCTTATCAAAAAGTCTATAACAACATTAAAGATATCTCACCTGCACCAACTCCTGCACAGCAAGACTTGGCCAAACGTGTTAATGGTACCTTAAGTATCGATCTACCAAGCTGTTATACGATTAAACAAAAGTAATCAGTTCTAAAAATTAAAACAGGGGAATCATCATGATTCCCCTGTTTATATCGACTTATCTATAGGATTTTTAACTATTTTAAAGTTAACCTGTATGATCTAAGCGTGTACCTAATGTTTCCAAATGAACTGGAAATTTTTGTATTTTTCGGTCTTCAAAATAATGTCTTAATGTGCGTTCTACACTTGGAAAAGCCAATTCCCCCCACGGAATCTCATGTTCTTCAAATAAGCGACATTCAATACTTTCTTCGCCAGCACCAAAATAACCTTCTTTTAAGTTTGCTTTAAATAGAACATAGATTTGGCCAATGCGAGGAATGTTGTACATGCAATATAAATGTTCAATGTCGATCTCAGCCTCAGCTTCTTCACGTGTTTCACGTGCCGCACCTTGTTCCATGGTTTCAAATAACTCCATGTAACCTGCTGGCAGTGTCCATAACCCATAACGAGGTTCAATGGCACGACGACATAACAAGACTTTATTTTCCCAAATAGCCAAAGCGCCACAAATCAGTTTTGGGTTTTCATAATGAATATTCCCACAATGTGTACATACACGACGAAGCTGATGGTCGCCTAACGGAATTTTATCTTCAGTTTCATGTCCACAAACGGTGCAAAAACTCATAATGATCATCAACGATAAGGATGCCTCAGCATAACTGAAATTTTGGACTTTCGCATCATTTCTATACGAAGCCACTCATTTTTCAGCTATGATGAAAAGATAAGAAAACAGAGAGAGAAGCATGGTAGAGCAGGAACTCACGCATCTTTTGCAGCAACGCTTACGGTTCTCAAAACGTACTTCGCCTGCACAGGCTGCAGTGTTAATTGCGATTACCAATGAACACCATCCTAAAGTTTTGTTGACGCGCCGTTCCACCCAATTATCCAATCATGCGGGTGAAGTTTCATTTCCTGGTGGGAAACGTGATGCTGGTGATACCAGTAATATCGTAGTCGCATTAAGAGAAGCTCATGAAGAAACGGCTCTCAATCCTTTCGATGTTGAGTTGATTGGTGATTTACCGATGCAACGTGCGCGTAGTGGGATGCTAGTTAAACCCATTGTAGGACTCATTCCTCCTAATGTTGCTTTGATTGCTCAACCGACCGAAATTGATCGCATTTTTTTTGCATCTTTAAAGCAACTCCTCAGTGCTCCTGCAACGCCGTATGAAGTGAAATATGCACATCAATCACTATATTTTCCAAGTCTACAAGTAGAAAATGAGGTCATTTGGGGATTAACTGCAAGAATGTTAATTTCATTGTTTCATTACGGGTTGAATTATCAGAAAGACTGGCCTTTTCTTCTAAATTCGCCACATTTTCAGCCCCGCAAATTTTAATTCCACCACCAACTAAACAGGATGCTGCCATTATGATGTACAGCTTTGAAGGACATTCACCAAAAGCATTGATTGAACCGTGGGACGGATGGATTGCAGACAATGCCACAGTGATTGGTCAGGTGGAATTAGGGCAACAGGTCAGTGTCTGGTTTGGCGCCGTGATTCGTGCAGATAATAGTCCAATCCGTCTAGGGCATTTTACCAATATTCAGGAAAATGCTGTATTACATACCGATGCAGGGATTGAGCTTCATATTGGAGATTATGTCACGGTTGGACATCAAGCCATGTTGCATGGTTGCACGATTGGTGAAAATAGTCTGATTGGGATCAATGCTGTGGTGTTAAATCATGCGGTCATTGGTAAAAATTGTATTATTGGTGCGAATGCATTAATTCCAGAAGGTAATGTGATTCCAGATAACTCTGTGGTCATGGGTTCTCCAGGTAAAATTGTTAAAACACTGGACGAAACTGGTGCTGCAAAATTACGTCTGAGTGCTTTACATTATGCAGAACATTATAAAAGATTTATGCAACTCAAGCCGTTTTCATTTTAGTGATTGCTTTTCGTTGTATTGCTAGAGCACAGTTTTTTGTATCAGCAAAACTCAAATTCTCGCCTAAATTAGTGTTGTAGAGTATGATAGCCCACGTTTTTTAAAAGATAATGGCGTGAAGTTGCATGAACGTGCTGGCATTGGAAACGGCAAATGATCATTGTTCAGTTTGTTTGATTGATGAATCAAATGAGCTTTTTTTTCAACTGGATACGCAAGCGAAGGCGCAAACACGTACCATCTTGCCGATGATTGAGCAGGCACTGCAACAGACACAACTCAGTTATAGCGATCTAACTGCAATTGCATTTAGTCGTGGACCAGGTTCCTTTAGTGGTGTCCGTATTAATGCGGCAGTGACGCAAGCTTTGGCTTGGGCTAATGATTTGCCTGTGATTCCTGTTTCTACTCTGCAAGCTTTGGCACAAGCGGCTTATCGTGAATTGCAACTCAGTCAGGTGACTGCGGTTTTGGATGCGCGGATGCAGGAAGTGTATCTGGCAAATTTTAACTGTGATACAGATGGCATCATGCAACTACAAGGCGAAGAACAACTGTTCAGTTACGACGTGGCAACGTCTTTCGCCAAGTTTAGCTGTGTAGGATCGGGAGCTAAACTTATTTCCTCTCCAATTTCAGAACAACACAGTATGATCAGCCCGTCTGCCCGAGATATTGCAATACTCGCCCGATATTATGCCAAACAAAAGCACTGGGTTAGTGCTGAGCAGGCATTACCCGTCTATTTAAGGGACAATGCTTGGAAAAAAATTGCAGAACAAGGTAAGCCGAACGAGAAAAAATGATGGATTTTTTACTGCTTTTAAAAGCGGCGATTATGGGAATTGTGGAAGGAATTACAGAATTTCTTCCAATTTCGAGCACTGGACACCTAATTTTAGCCTCTGAATTATTAAATTTTTGGACACCTGAGAAAAGTGCAGTTTTTGTGGTTGCGATCCAGATGGGCGCAATTGCCGCGGTGATTTATGAGTATTGGTCACGCCTTTGGGGTGCAGCTATTGGTATGGTGACAGGTGAAGCCAAAGGGCGTCATTTGGCGATTAGTCTGATCATCGCTTCTATACCGATTATCTTGGTGGGTCTCACCTTTGGGCAAACCGTCAAAGATTTATTATTTAATGATATTGCCGTTGCCGTAGGATTGATCGTGGGTGGTTTGATCATTATGTGGATCGAAAAAAATCCACCTAAAGTCAATGCGGTTGAAGTTGAAAATATCACCTTTAAGCAAGCCATCTGGATTGGTTTAATTCAAGTATTGTCTTTGATTCCGGGGACTTCACGTTCGGGTGCGACGATTATTGGTGCGATGTTTTTAGGTGTATCACGTAAAGCCGCCACCGAATTCTCTTTCTTTCTTGGAATTCCTGTGATTATTGGTGCAGGGTTGCTTGATTTATATCAAAGTCATGATGTATTTCAAGGACAACAGGACTGGATCGTTTTAGCTGTAGGACTGCTGGTTTCATTTATTTCCGCGCTATTATTGATTCGTGCTTTGGTGGCTTATGTGGCAAAACGCGACTTTATGATTTTTGCATGGTATCGAATTTTTTCTGGGCTCATTATTTTACTTTTTGCTTTTACGGGCTGGAAATTATGGTAATCAGGAGTTTTAGTTAATCATCATGCAATTATTTTCTACTGCCTCTTATTTAAATGCTGCGCATCACTATCAGCAAGTCTTGTCTCAGCGAGGGGTAGAGATTGATGTGTGTGAAGTTGAACAGCTCAATGCGCGTTTTTTTAGACAGCATCCTGATTTGGCACTTTGTGTCGATGAACAAGGTTTGTGGTTATGTGCCAATGGCATGAAAATGCAACCCGATTGGAAAGCAGAAGTTTCCCGTTTAAAACGCGCCAGCATTAAGTCAGAAATGATTGCACGTGCCTGTCAACTTAGCGAAGCGCCACAATTGATCGATGCGACAGCAGGTTTAGGTCACGATAGTTTACTGATGGCGCATTTGGGTGCAAAGGTGACATTGCTTGAACGACATCCGATTTTATTTACGTTGCTTGAAGATAGCCATTTTCAAGCGAAGAATGATCCATTTTTAAAACAGATTGTTGATCGGATACATTTGGTTTTCACGGATTCTGCGGATTATTTGCAGTCATGTATTCAGCAGCATCAACAGGTAGATGTGATCTATCTTGACCCTATGTTTCCACAGCGTGATCAACACCAACAGGCCATTAAAAAACAGGCACAGGTTAAAAAACAAATGCAACTTTTGCATTTACTTTTACCAGAGCAAGGTGAAATGGATTTAGGCGATGCGTTACTGCCTTTGGCACAACAAGTGGCGAAAAGGGTTATTGTAAAACGTCCGCGACATGCTATTTTTCTTAATCAACAAACGCCCGATCATCAGTGGTTGGGGGATGCTTGCCGTTTTGATGCGTATTTTCAGCTTGCTCTGTGATGAATTGTGATCATTGCTTCAATAATATCCAAATATTTGTTATATAGATAAAAGCATTATTGATATAATTCCACGCAAGCATAAACTGATTATGCATTATCACTCCTGAATAATTTTCTATGATTGACCTGAAGCCCTCCATCAATTTTTGGCATGATTTCAAAAGCAACCAAATTGCTGGGATGTGGTTATTTTTAGGGTCACGCCGTTGTTTACAAATTGTCCATCCCTCGATTTTTCAATTGTTGGTCTGGGGAGTACTCGGTGGCGCGGCTAATACATTATTTAGCTGGTTGGTCGCAGGGCAGGATGGTCAGTTTAATTCTCAAGGTTTAGTGAGTTATGCGCTTTGGCCGTTTTTAGCTCTTATTGTCGGGATTTTTCTTTCACAGCGAACCAATAATGCCCGCCTGATGTTGGTGCCTGCCATTTTATGGTTAGTGCTGGATACCAATATCGCCTTACTGCAAAGTTTTATTCAGTTTCTGGGACAGCTCGATTACCTCCCTTACATTACTTATGACTATTTACCGACACTCTTTATGGTGTTATTTGTCTGGCAAAGTTTGGCTGTGGTTTGGGTATTTGCACGTGAGCTAAAATGGCCGTGGTGGGAACGTGCTTTGATTATGATTGCCACGCTAGTCACACTGGTGGTTTGGCAAGGTTCGGTACGTAGTCAGCCGATCTGGAAAGTTGAAGATGTTGCGCCGACGTTTACTGAAGATGCTTTTTATGCCCAAAGTCGCTTACTCAATCAGTCGCTTGAACAGATCCAATATGGTGAGTTTGCACAAAGTCACTGGTATTTTCTCGGTGTTGCGGGTGCTAGCTATCAAGATGTATTCAAGTCGGAAATTATGCGGATCAAGGAGCAATTCGACACACGTTTTGGCACGTTTGGCCGTTCGATGATGTTAATCAATAACCCTGATACCCGCACAGAGGTGCCTATAGCCTCTCAAACAAGTATTGGGGCTGCATTACGTCGTATGGGTCAGCAAATGAATAAAGAAAGCGATGTTTTGTTTTTGTACATGACTTCGCATGGTGCACCCAACGAATTTGAAATGGAAAATGCGCCGTTGGATTTGCATCAGGTTGATCCAAAATGGTTGCGTGAAACTCTTGATAAATCAGGGATTCGCTGGCGAGTGATTGTGATTTCGTCGTGCTTTTCTGGAAGTTTTATTCCTGCACTTCAGTCACCTGATACGCTGATTATCACAGCTTCTGCGGCAGATCGTCAGTCGTTCGGCTGTACCAATGAAGCAGATTATACTTATTTTGGTCGTGCCCTGTTTGATCAGGCGATGCGTGATCAACATACGATGAAAGATGCATTTAAGCAAGCTCAGGATACGGTTGCCAAGTGGGAGTCTGCACAAGGCTTTGAACCTTCAGAACCACAATGGGTCATGGGTAAAAATATGGAATTGATGTTGCCACAACTTGAACAACATTTATTTCCTCAACAAAATCTCCCTCAAACCACGACTGCTGCCAAACACGAGGATAAAAAACATGCAAATGTTGCAAAAAAATCGCTGCTTTGATGGTGAACAACGTATTTATCAATGCCCATCCAACGCATTGAAAGGTACAAGTAAATTTGGGGTATTTTTGCCACCAGCGGCATTGAAAGGCGAACAATGTTCGGTGTTATTTTATCTTGCAGGTCTGACTTGTACTGAGGAAACCTTTGCGATTAAGGCACATGCACAACGATTGGCTGCTCAACTTGGTCTGATTTTAATCACGCCAGATACGTCGCCACGAGGTGAAGATGTGGCTCAAGGGGATCATTGGGATTTGGGGTTGGGTGCAGGGTTTTATATTAATGCGACTCAAGCGCCTTGGGCAGAACATTACCAAATGGAACATTACTTGCTTGAAGAACTTTATCCTTTAGTGCAAGCGGAATTTCCTGTGATTCAAGATCAAATCGGAATTTTTGGTCACAGTATGGGCGGGCATGGTGCCTTAACACTTGCACTCAAATATCCTGAAAAGTTTAAATCAGTTTCTGCTTTTGCACCGATCTGTGCACCAAGTCAATGCCCGTGGGGTGAGAAAGCTTTTTCAAATTATTTGGGTGATGATCGTGGTGTCTGGAAACAACATGATGCCACTGCATTAGTAGAACAAAAAGGGGCATTATTTGCTGAAATCTTGATTGATCAGGGTTTAGATGATCAGTTTTATAGTCAGTTAAATCCCGATTTATTCGAGCAAGCCTGTCATAAGGTGGGACAAAAACTGAGTTTAAGGCAGCATGCGGGCTATGATCATGGCTATTATTTTATTCAGAGCTTCATGGATGACCATTTGCAGTTTCATGCGGTTCAATTGAAAAGTTAAATTTACAAATAAGAACTATTTTCATTTAATAGCCTCGTCTGACTAGAAATTGCCCTGTAATATGAGTAACATATCGGGGCTTTATTCATTTTACTCTGTAAAACTTGTTCAAACGATCAAAAATAAAATATTAGGCAAACAATGCAAAACTCAGAATCATTTCCTTTAAATCATGATGAATTAGATTATCCTTCTGCACCAGTACCTCCTGAAAAAACAGGATTAGAATATTCAGGTAAACAGTATCGCTTTCAGTTTCATGGTCAGGCGATGGAATATTTTGGTATTTGGATCGTAAATATTGTATTAACCATTATTACTTTAAGTATTTATGCACCTTGGGCAAAAGTACGCCGTCTTCGCTATTTTTATGGCAATACCGAATTTTTTCATCGTAAGTTTGATTTTACGGGTATTCCTACAAAAATCTTATTTGGACGTTTGATTGCGATTGGAATTTATGTGGCTATTTCAGTCATTTCCCAATATTCAATGACGGCTACGTTGATTGGTATAGCGATTTTATATCTGGCGGTACCGTGGTTAATTCGTGCTACTTTGCGCTTTACAGCTAGAAATAGTAAATATGCCAACAGCCGATTTTACTTTGCAGGAAGCTCCAAAGAAGCGTATGTGCTGTTTTTAAAATCTATTTTAATTTATATTTTTACACTGGGTATTTTTACTCCATATTTGATTTATTTATATAAACGTTATTGTATCAATCACTTGTATGCTGGACAGCTCAACTTTCAATTACATGCCAAATGGTCTGAATATATGAAAGCTGTTTATTTTCCAGTATTAATCTTTTTGGTGATTTTAGCAGTTGCAGGTGGGCTGGCTTTCGGATTAATACGTTCAGGTAATTCGGCGGGAATTTATATGGCAATTGCTGTATATATCTTTGGTTTATTGTTTATTGGACCATTGGTGGTTGCCAGAATATTTATTACGACATGGAATAATGTGTCCATCGGTCAAAGTGTGTTTGCAACTGACTGTAATCAGTGGCGTTATACTTGGATTGTTGCAACTAACTGGATTGCCAAAGCACTGACTTTGGGATTAATGTCGGCGTGGGCTGCGGTGCGAATTTATAAATATCAGATTGAGTCACTTACTTTAACCTTAAATGACGACCCTGATGAAATGATGAATTTGGCACAACATGATATTAGTGCCGTTGCAGAAGAAATTAGCGATATTTTTGATATCGATATTTCTTTATAACATCGATAAGTGCTTATGATGTCTTTATCTACTTCTGTTATTTTTTATGATGGTGTGGTATCCAAACCACGCCAAGCTCAGATTTCTCCATTCGACCATAACAGCGTACAAGTTCGTTATGAGGAGGATGGTGAATCCATTCGCCAATATCAGTATCAGGACATGATCTTGATTGGTGCTTTGGGTGAACTAAGACCCGTGATTGAGCTGCCTGATGATGCGCGCATAGAGTTTAGTGACGAATTACCAGATTGGTTTGAACTGGGAAATAAAACACTGCATCATTCCATTTGGAAACTTGAACGTTCACCTACGCTGATTTTGTGTAGTGTGCTTTTTATGGTGGCCTTTGCATTTGGGATTGTAAAATGGGGGATTCCACAAGCTGCACATATTGTCGCGTATCAGTTACCAGAACAGAGTTTAACTCAGCTTGGCAATGAGGCTGAACGATATGTACTCGATTGGACAACGCCGAGTCAGTTGCCAAAGTCACGTCAACAACAGATTCAAAAAGAATATTTGGCCTACGTCGCAGAAGGACAACCTGCTCAACTGGTTTTTCGTGGAGGCGGTCAAATTGGAGCGAATGCCTTGGCATTACCCAATCACACCATTATCTTGACCGATGAGCTAGTGCAACTGGCAAAGAATGATCAGGAAATTATAGGTGTTTTGGCGCATGAGCAAGGACATTTAATCAAACGCCATAGTTTGCAACAGGCTTTATCTAGTTTGGGACTAAGCGTGTTATATGTTGCGATTACTGGGGACAGTTCCGATCTGTTCACCACCATGCCGTTGGCTTTGGCAGGAGCAAATTATTCAAGAAATTTTGAGGCTGAAGCAGATCAATACGCTTTGCAAACTATGCATCGTCATCAAATTCAGGTTATTCATTTTGCCAACTTTCTACAAAGACTGGGTGATGAAGATGAAAGTCAGGATCAGAATTCACCATTTAAATTTCTTTCAACCCATCCAGCAACGCCTGAGAGAATTAAAGCTGTTAAAGCCTTTGAAATGAGACATCAGTCTCAATCATAAGTGTTCATTTAAGTGGTCTGAGCAATAGGAGAACAGCTKTTCTCCTATTGCCGTGTCCAATCTGCCTGAAATTCTTGTTGTGCCATACGGTTTAAATGATCGAGGACTACATCTTCCAAACGAATATCTTCTGCATTTTCACTGCTGATCAGCACATCTAAATGTTGTTCAAGCGGTGTCAAAGTCACAGTTGCAGTCGGCATAAAAATTTTATAATCCTGCTCTGACTCCGCGACTTCAAATTTATGTTTCCAATGATTGAGCAGACGTTTTGCAATTCGTCGTGCTTCTGGGGTACTAATCGAGGTCGAGCTTTGCATAAACGCTTACCTATAAAAGATGGTTGAGAAAATAGGAATTACCCTAACAAATTTAACGCTGAAATCGATAGAGAAAATAAAACAGAGTGTTATTTTTTTGCAATTGACCGCAATGCTGAGTTTTGAGTTTGATCCACAGCAAAGTCAGTTTTTGTTATAATCACGTTTTGTTTGCTATTTGCCAGGTCCCGCATGTCCAAGCCTTATTTAATTGCACCCTCTATTCTCTCTGCTGATTTTGCACGTTTAGGTGAAGATGTTGAAAAAGTATTGGAGGCAGGTGCGGATGTGGTGCATTTCGATGTGATGGATAACCACTATGTACCCAATTTAACTTTTGGTGCAGGGGTGTGTAAGGCCTTAAAAAATTATGGGATCAAGGCGCCCATTGATGTGCATCTGATGGTTTCGCCAGTCGATCGTATGATTGGCGATTTTATTGAAGCAGGCGCGGATATTATTACGTTTCATCCTGAAGCTTCCGATCATATCGATCGTTCCTTACAGTTAATAAAGGCTGGAGGGGCTAAAGCGGGCTTGGTCTTTAATCCTGCAACACCTTTACACTATTTAGATTATGTATTGGATAAAGTTGATCAGATTTTACTAATGAGTGTTAACCCTGGATTTGGCGGTCAAAAATTTATTCCGATGACTTTAGAAAAACTCCGTCAAGCACGTCAAATTATTGATGCCAGTGGCCGTGAGATTCGCTTAGAAGTCGATGGTGGGGTTGGTCCTGCCAATATTCGTGAAATTGCGGAAGCGGGTGCGGATATGTTTGTGGCAGGATCAGCGATTTTTGGAAAACCAGATTATAAAACGGTCATTGATGAAATGCGTGTTGAATTGGCGAAAGTCGGTGCACAAAACGCTTAATCCTATTTTTCGATATCATCATTATACGCACCGCATAAGCATTCATATGGTGCGTAATATTTTATTTCTCTTTTTTCTTAGATATGCAACAAAGCCCGCTGTATTGCATTTTCAATAATGCGTTGACTATTGTTTTTACTCATAGCGCAAAACTATTCGTTTTACGCCAGAAATAAAGCGTTGCTTTAATTACCGCTCATGTGGATAACTTTGTTTATAACTCTCTGGATAACTATGTTGATAAGGCGGTGGATAAGCTGCTGATAGAATAATCAAAACGATATCAATCGTTTAAAAAATCCATAAAATCTGTATAAAACTCATTCGATCTGATTTATTTTTATGCGATTTAAGTCATTTATTTTGCTTTATTTTTAATCTGTGAGCCATGTCACTGTTATTGATTAAAAAATAGAAAGTGATCAAAATAAATCCTCATAAAATGTAGATAAAAAATGTCAAAATCGGCCTATTTTTATCTACTGATACTCATCAACGTTCCAGAAATGAAAAATAGTTTTATCCTTGATGGATGGGGATAAAATGATTCAGATTTGTATCAAGTCATAAACTTGGTTATGCTGTGTTTATATATCGACTGATCAATGTATTTTTGAGGATATTCAGTTTGCATCTAGCTCAGCGCAGACAGACGTGGTTTGTGTTGCTTATGGTTTTTATCATGAGCTGGAGTGGTGTGGCTGTTGCTTCAGTCAAAAATATGCATGCCTCTATGATGCAACAGACTGCTCAATCGATGTCGCATGTTTCTGATCAATCATCTTGTCATCACATGGGCATGCAAGCTACAAAAGCAGCGCATGCGTCGCATGATTTAAAACATGCCAATACAAGTATGCTGCATTGTGATCAACCAACTTCCTTACATGCTTCTAACGCCGCACAGTCCTGTCAGGATTGTCATCAGTTACATTGTCAAAATCTAAATACGTATGTTGAACATGTGATTCCAACATTGCCGCAACAAACTGTCTTTGCTGCCATCTCAGATTCTCATACGGATTATAGAGGCCAGCATTTTTCTGGTTTCTGGCAAGAAATTCTCAGACCACCCAAAGCCTAATCTCAAATTCAAACTAAATATTCAGTTTTAAATTTTGAGGTTAGTCATGTCTATTTTATTAAAAAATGTCCTTTTTACAGGACTGTGTTTGGCTATTTCGCCGTTTAGTCTAGCGGCGGTCAAAGAATACCATTTGGATATTGCTGAAAAAACCGTCAATATCACGGGAAAACCTGTTCAGCGAATTACCGTTAATGGTCAGTTTCCTGCTCCCAAACTTGAATTTGAAGAAGGTGATGAAGCGGTTATTCATGTTCATAATAGCCTGAAAAATCAGGATTCTTCGATTCATTGGCATGGTTTATTGTTGCCCGGCATTATGGATGGCGTACCTGGGTTTAATGGCTTTCAAGGCATCAAACCTGACGGTTCATTTGAATATCGTTTTAAAATCCGTCAAAACGGAACGTATTGGTATCACGCGCATAGTAAGGGACAAGAGCAGGATGGCTTATATGGCGCTTTTATTGTCTATCCTAAAGATAACAAGCCATTGACAGCACAGGAACAAACTAAACGGGATTATGTGGTGATGCTGTCAGATTTTCATGATTCATCGAGTGAAACATTGATGAAAAATCTGAAAAAGTCTGCCGAATATTATCAAAATCAGCGTGAAACCTTGGGCGATGTATTGCAACAGGTCAAACAACAAGGGCTGAAAGCCACGTGGCAAGATCGTAAAATGTGGAATCAGATGCGGATGCTGAAAACCGATCTGTCAGATGTCACAGGCTATACTTTCTTGGTCAATGGTAAAACGCCAGAACAGAACTGGACTGGCGAATTTACTTCGGGTGAAAAAGTTCGATTACGTTTTATCAATGCATCTGCGATGTCATTTTTTGATGTGCGTATTCCCAACTTGAAAATGACCGTGGTCAGTGCTGATGGGCAAGCTGTCAAGCCTGTCCCAGTGGATGAATTTCGAATTGGGACAGCAGAAACTTATGATGTGATTGTTGAGCCGAAAGCCGCGCATTATCAAATACAGGCTGAGTCGATTGATCGGAGTGGGTTTGCATTGGCAAGTCTGCAAAATGTGGCGATGCCTGCACCACAGCAGATTACCATTCCAGACGCACGACCACGTGCATTGCTCACAATGCAAGACATGGGACATGGCAACATGTCTGATAGTTCAGAACATACAGATCACGCTGCTATGCCAATGTCGCAGAAGATGTCTCATACATCCGAACCTTCATCAACCAAATTGTCATCGATGCCAGATATGTCAGAACACATGGATCATGATGCGATGTCACATAAACAGATGACGCAAGAAATATCACATCAGCAAATGAYGCAACATGAGACCTCTCATCCGCAAACCCTATTCGAGTCAAAGCAAACCGTACAAGGTTGGGCCAATGCTTCGACTCCACAAGGTGCAAAGGCATTGCGATATCAGGATTTACAATCACTCACCCCACAAACAGATACGCGTCAGCCGACCAAAGAATTAGTGATTCGTTTGGGCGGAAATATGGAACGTTATATCTGGACCATGAATGGCAAAAAATATAATGAGGCTGAACCTTTACAGGTCAAATATGGAGAGCGAATTCGGCTGAAATTTATTAATGACAGCATGATGGCACATCCAATGCACTTGCATGGCATGTTTGTACAATTGGAAAATGGTCAATCTATACAAAATCTTCCAAATAAACACACCCTCATTGTGCCGCCCGGTAAAACAGTGACAGCACTTTTGACCGCAGATGAATTAGGTGAATGGGCGATTCATTGTCATTTGTTGTACCACATGTCGGCGGGCATGATGAATAAACTGATTGTGGCAAAAGTCGATCAATATACACTGCCTAAAGTTTTATCTGAAAATACTGAACAACCTGTTCAAGGAGATCAACATGCGCACCACTAAAATGATGACTGTGTTGATGTTCTCAACAGGCTTTATGATGAGCTCATGGGCTTTTGCTCATGAAGGACATGACATGATGATGTCCAATATGTCGATGTCGGATGGTCAAGATCATACTGAAATGCCAATGCCAGAAAAAAATAAAGTGCAGACAAATAGTGAAGTACCTTCAAATGTGAGTGTTGATGATCATTCAGATCATGATCATCGCCGTGAACATGGCGGACAAATTTATCAGGCAACGAAACTGGACAATCAATGGCGATTGGATAAACACGGGCAGGGCGAGTTTAATACTGAACTGGAAACCTGGATTGGCACAGATCAAAATAAACTTTTCATCAAAGCTCACAGTGAAAAGTCAGAATCTGAGAAAGCTGATTATGCGATTTCGGCATTATATAGCCGAAACATTGCTGATTTTTGGGATGCTCAAGTCGGCTTGCGTTATCGCAGTGAAGCCTTTGAGGCACATCGTCAGGAAGCGGTGGATGCAGCATTTGGTCTACATGGTTTAGCCCCATATTTCTTTGAAACCGATGCCTATGTTTATGTCGGTCAAGATCAACATGTCAGCTTAAGTCTGGAAACTGAGCGCGACATTTTGCTGACGCAAAAGCTCATTACTCAACCTTATCTCAAAGCGGATGTTTTAATTCGGGATGAATCTGATAATGCAAAAAAGACAGGCTTAAGCTCTTTGCAAACAGGCGTTCAAACACGTTATGAGATTAGCAAAAAAGTAATGCCGTTTATTGATGTCGCCTATCGTTATGAAAAAGGGGATCGTGAAACCAGTCGTCAAATCGCAACCAGTTCAGAATCGGGCTGGCTGTATGGTGCAGGGATTACTTTCAAGTTTTAATTGATTCGTCAAAATAAAGCTGTATAGAATGTCATCACAATTAACCTGATGACATTCTTTTTGCATCTAATCTGGTGCGTCAATGAGCCTAAAACAACAGTACCAACGCTTTTTACTTTCAAATGCTTTTTTTCAATCGCAACGGGAGTTACACACAGACGGCAATTTACTTGCAGATGATGAATATGATTTTTCAGAACAAGACAATATTCAGTCGGAATGGGTGAGTTATTACTATATTCCCCAACTGGATATGGCGCATGAACGTGAATTGCGCAAGGCTTTGGTGCAATGCCATCAGGTCAAATATATTGAGATGGATCATCAAACTCAACATATGGCCATTTTCCATGATGGTGAAGTAGAGGTATTGACCAGTTTCTTAAAGAACCATGTGAAACAGGCGGATTATCAACAGACGCTATCTAATTTTGTGCCTGTCACCACCACCTTAAAACCCGTGATCAAAACCACGCAAATCCTGTCGTGGTTATCTTCAATTTATATTGTTTTGTGTCTGGTCACTTTGTGTATGGCGATTCTGGCGACCTCGTTTAGTCTCTTGGCGATGAGTTTGTTGATCCTGATGGATGCCGTGATTTATTTGGTCGCCAATAATGCTATCGTGATTGAGCCTTTGCTTCGAAATAGATTAATTCAGGCATTGGCGTGGTTTGAACTGGTTGCAGCCACTGCTTTAATGATCGGCATTGTATATGATTATTTTAATGCACAGGTTGCTTTGGCGGGATTTGTGCTGTTGCAAGGATTGGTGATCCTGACGGCGACTATTTTATCGCGTTATTTGATTGCTAAAGACTATATTAAAAATCGACCTTTGCACTGGAGTCATTTAGTGCGCAATATGGATGTAACAATTGCAATCACGTTGGTGATGGCTGGCGTGCTACTTCAACTCACACAGAACATAAGTATTGATTTGATGATGGCTATGTTTTTGATATTTTTAATTTTTTTAAGAGTGTTTGATATTCTGATGTTAAATAGACTTGCACTGAAACCATCAAAATATTGAGTACACAAATGCGTAAATGGATGTACTTTTTATTGATCATTGCGGTCGCGTGGGGCGCTTGGACAACATGGATAAAACCAGCACCCGATATTCAGACCTTTAGTTCAGATCACAACATTCATATCCAACAATTACAGCCTTATGAAGGAACATTCAGGGTTTTGTCTCGTGAAGACTATCACACTGGGAGAGAAGCCCAATTTTCACCGATGGATATTGCGGTGGGATGGAGCGAAATGGCAAATCCCAGTATTTATAAACAGATTGAGATTTCACAAGGCAATCGTTGGTACCATTGGCGTATTGATTCAATTCCTCCAATTTCATTGAATGATATTGCGACACACAGTGCCAATATGCATCTGGTTCCTGCAACGCCAGAGATTGCCAAACAATTGCAGCAGCTAAAAAAAGATGATTTAGTTTTCCTCAAAGGCGCTTTAATCGAAATTCAGTCAAGCGATGGCTGGCGTTGGCGAAGTTCCTTATCACGTGAGGATACCGGTGCGGGGGCGTGTGAGTTGATGCGAGTGGATCAAATTATTTGGCGTGAACAATAAACGGTTCAAAATCAAAATTGGTCATCCCGATTAAATTGACTATAATCATCGTTTCGGAGGAACGACCTCCCCCAGATGAGGGAAACAATGTCAGGACGACCTGACGCCTGATTATGGAGCAAAAATGGCTTGGGCAATCTTAATTTTGGCGGGACTTTTTGAAGTCATCTGGGCATATTCGATGAAAATGTCAGACGGTTTTACCCGTTTGCTGCCAAGTGTCATTACCATCGTATTTATGGTGCTGAGTGTCATATTATTATCAATTTCAATGCGGAGCTTGCCGCTTGGTACGGCTTATACAGTCTGGACTGGAATTGGTGCTATTGGTTCTTTTATCGTGGGTATTTTGATTTTGCATGAACCGATGGGAGCAATGCGTATGATGGCTGCGATTTTAATCGTCTCAGGTCTCGTGCTCATGAAACTGTCATCACCTGCTTAAGGTTATTTGGTATGCAGTTATCTTATTGTTATATGGCTTCGCCTGTTGGACAGCTCAAATTAGTGGCGAATGAGCAGGCTTTGGTGGCTATTCTTTGGGACAATGAAAACCCAAAAAGAGTACGTCTGGCTGAATTAATTGAAGATGTATCCCATCCGATTTTATTGAATACCCAACAGCAGTTAAGCGAGTATTTTTTAGGTCAGCGCAAGGTATTTGATATTCCAATTGATTTTGAAGGAACGGATTTTCAGAAAAAGGTCTGGCGTGCCTTACTGACGATTCCTTATGGGGAAACTCGCAGTTATAAACAAATTGCTCAGCAACTTGGTAATGAAAAAGCGGTTCGCGCTGTAGGGGCCGCCAATGGTAAAAATCCGATTTCAATTATCGCACCTTGTCATCGTGTAATTGGATCGGGAGGAGCATTGGTAGGGTTTGCAGGCGGTTTAGATAAAAAAGAAATTTTACTGCGTTTGGAATTCAAGCATARTATTTGAATTAGCTAAACTGTCACCTCTATAAAATAAGGATAATGAGATGTTTTTATATATCGTTTTTTTCATTGTTATCATGGGGATTGTTGCTTATCTATCTTCGCCTTCATTTAAGGGGAAAATGGGTGAGAGTATGGTGATTGATCATGCGAAACGTCATTTAGGCGAAGAATATATCATGCTGAATAACTGCACGATTCCCGATGAGCAAAATGGAACAACACAAATTGATCATATTTTGATTAGTCCATATGGCGTTTTTATTATAGAAACTAAAAATTATACAGGCTGGATTTTTGGCAGTATTAATCAAAAACAATGGACGCAAAAAATCTATAAAAAAAGTTATCGTTTTCAAAACCCAATTCATCAGAACTTCAAGCATTTAAAAGTATTGGAGCAAATTCTTGAAGATGTGGTTGCTCCTGAATATCTACATTCAGTCATTGTATTTACATCACGTAGCGAGTTTAAAACCGTCATGCCTGAACATGTTTGTCGGGGTAAAGATTGGATCACACACGTGAAAAAATTTAATCAGGAGGTGATTCCAACTATGAAGCAAAAACGCATTAAATATCGGATCGAAAAAGAAATATTGGAGTCTTCATGGAAAACCAATCGTACACATATTGCTAACTTGCAACAGAAAAATTCAGTGACAACGAATATATCTCAATAAATGGCTACATTTCATAGCCATTTATAAGATACGGTTTGTAGGTTTCAAAAATCATGCGACTTCGTGTTGACGAGCCAACGCCTGATTTTTTAATAATTGCTTTTCCTGTTCAGATAAAAAAGCCACTTTGAGACCATTTTCCTGCGCAGTTCGGATCTGATCTTCGGTTAAACCTGCTTGTGGTGCAGCAACTTGATATTCATGCTGAATTTCAATGCCTTCTACCGCAGGGTCATCGGTATTGATCGTGGCCAAAATTCCATGTTGTAAAAAGTCCTTGATGGGATGTTTTTCAATTGAACTGACCGTGCTGGTTTGTACATTTGATGTGATACACGATTCAATCCCGATCTGATGTTCAGCCAGATAATCCATCAGCTTTGGATCATGAATAGCTTTGACACCATGCCCGATACGCTCTGCTCCAAGTTCCTGTATGGCTTGCCAGATACTTTCTGGCCCTGCGGCTTCGCCTGCATGAACGGTAATATGCCAGCCTGCATTTCGAGCCTGTTTAAATTGATCCAGAAAAAGCGTTCCAGGAAATCCCAGTTCATCACCTGCCAAATCCAAAGCTGTGATATGGGTTTTATGGGTGAGTAAGGCATCGAGTTCAGCCTGACAAGCGGCTTGTCCAAAAGTGCGACTCATAATACCAATCAAATTTGCCTGAATCCCTAAATCACGGCAACCCTGTTGTACGCCGTCAATCACCGCCTCAACCACACCTGCTAAAGGCAGATGATGAGTCATGCCCATATAACCAGGAGAAAAACGTAATTCGACATAGTCTAACCCTTGTTGCTTGGCATCCTCGATATTTTCATAGGCGATCCGTTGGCATGCCTCCAAACTTGCCAAAACCTTGACACCCCAGTCCAACTTTGCCAAAAAACTGAGTAAATCGGGTTGATTATCCATGACTTGTACATGTGGACGTAACTCTTCGAGCGTTTGAGCGGGCAGGGCAATATGATATTGCTGTCCCAAATCTAAAATGGTTTGTGCGCGAATATTGCCATCCAGATGTCGATGAATATCGGTGAGGGGGAGGTTTGTTGAAATCATCGGCATTACCTCTCTAGCATTGTTTTATTGTGTTTTTATCTTGGCAGAGATGAATTCAATAAAAAAGTAAGGCGATGTTATTTTTTGCTGATAAGTTGAAAAATGACCATTCATGCATGTTCAAAATAAAAATGCCGTGAGCTTAGAGTCACAGCATTTTAAATACAGAATAAATTTAGAAAATCACTTTAGTGGTCAAACCAAGTACCAGTGCATTATCCACTTGATCGGTCGCACCCGGTTGAATGACATATTGCACCACAGGGCGTAACATCAACCACGGTGTGACATAGTGCGAATAGTTCAATTCAATATTGTATTCAGCATCTTCATTAATTAAGGCTTTTTTGTTGTAGATGCCATCCCGATAACGATCATTGACATGAATGCGATTGACACCTAAGCCTAACATATCAGTGGGATGATCATCTAATAAGCCCAGATAGCGAATCCCGATTTGTTGAGTATTATCAATTTTATTCACAGCGGTATCATGGAAGGAAATATTGGTAAATCCGTATAAACCCCGTTTGCCACCATCCACAGAGGTGAATTGTTGATCTGCGGTAAACCAACCTGCATAAGCATGGTCTTTCTGCTCACCTGTAATGACATCTTTGTTTTGGGTTTTATCGGCATTGTTATAAAAAACACCTAGACGATAGCTACCCGGTAAATGGTTAATCCCTTGTTTAGGTTGATAATGCAGTTCAACAGGGATAGTGACACCATCCATGTGGTCGGATTTTAAATTCCAACCCTGATTTTCCTTGATATTGGTCGGGTTAAACTCAAATACGCCCACTTGCGCAGAGAGTTCAGGGGTAAATCGATATTTTACAATTCCCGCCCATTGCGCCACGGGTTCGTTATACCAAACATTACCCATCCATTTTCCGTTTTGTGCGGTACAAAACGAGGTGCTTTGGAAGTCACATCCCATCGTATTAAAGTATGAACCCATACCAATACGACCAACGCGAACACTCCAACCCGTATCTGTAAAAATCTTTTCAATAGAGAGTTGAGTCAAGCGGGAATCGACATTTCCCCGTCCCCAAGTGGCTTGTGTATTGGCCATTTGTGGCGCACCTGGATACGAAATATTATCAACACTGGTACTTTGTCCCTGACGAGCAGTGACAATGGCACGAACTGAAACGCCATTCCAGCCCAACATTTTTTCCAGATCCAGACTACTGCCTAACCAGAGCTGACTTGCGAAGGTTGCACCATCTCGTGGTTTATAGCCACCATCTGCCAGATAGTCGGTATCGACATAAAGATTAGCATCAAAATTTACGCCCTGACTGGCGAGCTCTGTCCGTTTGCCGTTCCAGTCACCAAACAAATACTTGCTTTGAGGACTGAAAGCATCATCCGCATGACTTAAATTAAAACATGTTATTGCTGTCACAAAGCTAGCAAAGCTTATTTGTTTCAGTCCCTGAATTTTCATTTGACTCAACCACGCATACTTAAAATTTGTCCATTCATTGTTTATCAACAATGAGTTTGAAAAATCTAACCATGTTTTAAAATTTAATCAACAAAAATTCACTTGAATTTTCATATTTAATATTTGACTGAACGGTTTAGTTTTTATGAATAATTTGATTTAAAGTTGTTATAAGTGGGCCACTACTGTTTAAGGGTTGTAGTAAGGTCGTGTAAAGTTGTTATAAGTATTTCATTTAGAAACTTTTTTAGAAAATCTGAAAAAAGACCATATTTTTCTAGAAGAATGGTGGTAGTCCATAATATATTTTTAAAGTCCCCAGTAAGAAACATAGATTACTTACTGGGTGTATTATATTTCTTATTAATGATAGAGGATGTGTCGCGTGACGGTGACGGCGTCAGACGACACATCCTCTATCATT
>NZ_CP078523.1:2113476-2113726 GCF_019264745.1 Acinetobacter sp. Colony158
GGGTAATCCTCCCATAAATAACTGAATTTAAAAGTAGAGGTTAAGCAGCCATCAAAGGTGGTTTGCCTCCGTTAGCTTGATGTGGTCGTTCATGATTGTAGTGCCACAACCACTGTGTTGCATAATCTTGTACTTGCTCCAATGTATCGAACAAATGTTTGCTCACCCAACTATAACGCTTTGTACGATTGAATCGTTCGATATAAGCATTTTGTTGTGGCTTGCCTGGTTGAATATATTCAATACGTAT
>NZ_CP078523.1:2113808-2113978 GCF_019264745.1 Acinetobacter sp. Colony158
CGCCATTCGAGCAACTGGTTAAGTGTACGAATGACGCGCAGTGTAGGCAGTGAAAAACCTGCTTCAATCACTAAACCCTCACGTCGATAGTCGTCAATTACGTTAAGCAAACGGTAACTTCGTCCATCACTTAACTGATCATGCATAAAATCCAATGACCATACTTGATC
>NZ_CP078523.1:2114215-2114665 GCF_019264745.1 Acinetobacter sp. Colony158
CTGATAACGGTAGCAGGTTTCACTGATACTAAATGCACGGCAGGCCAAACGAATACTGACAGCATGATCACCAACGGCTTGTTGTGCCATCTGACGACGACAAGATGGCTTTACCACTTTTTTGACATGGCTTCCTGAATGATTTCAGCTTTGAGCCGCTCTTCAGCATACATCTTTTTTAGCTTGGCATTTTCGGCTTCTAGTTCTTTCAATCGAGTAATCAATGAGGCATCCATGCCGCCATATTTAGCCCGCCATTTGTAAAAAGTCGCATTACTCATACCATATTCACGGCAAAGTGTGGCAATAGGCGTGCCAGACTCCGCTTGTTTCAAAATAGACATAATCTGACTGTCAGTAAATTTAGATGTTTTCATGCAGAATCTCCTGCTTTGATCTTAAGAGAAAATTCTACTTTTGCATCCTTTTATTTTTAGGGGGGATTACCAG
>NZ_CP078523.1:2115345-2115411 GCF_019264745.1 Acinetobacter sp. Colony158
TATTTGAATAGCCACCAAAATTCTAGACACACATAACCATCTTTTGATGGGCCTTTTCATAATTTA
>NZ_CP078523.1:2135920-2136080 GCF_019264745.1 Acinetobacter sp. Colony158
AAAAAGATTGGGCTCATACAGCAGCGAATAAACCTAATTTAAGTTTAGATAGATATAAGAGAATATCTGATTTAGTGAATGATATTTTGAGGCTAAACCCTAGACCTGACTATGTATTTTTTCCAGAATTATCTATTCCTTTAGAGTGGGTTGATAGTAT
>NZ_CP078523.1:2136343-2136610 GCF_019264745.1 Acinetobacter sp. Colony158
AGCCAATATACATACATAATAATTTTCATTTTGGAGTTATGGTTTGTTCTGAATTGCAAAATAGCAAATCAAGAATAAGTTTCCAAGGAAAGGTTGATGCTCTTTCAGTACTTAGTTGGAATCAAGATTTAGAAACATTTTCTACATTAATAGAGTCAGCAGCTCTTGATGTTCATGCTTATACAATTCTTGTAAATAATAGATCATATGGTGATAGTCGAATTCGTGTGCCAGCTAAACAATCCTTTAATCGAGATTTAGCAAGAG
>NZ_CP078523.1:2136765-2165434 GCF_019264745.1 Acinetobacter sp. Colony158
CCTCCAATTAAGTAGTAAAAAAATAGAGCCATTAGGCTCTATTTTTTTGCTTTAGCATAGCTGATTAAATTTGTAACAATCTCGAAATATGTGTCAAAAATCTCACATTATCTGTCATTCAGCGGCGAGATTTTAACTTACCAGCTCAACGCCCCACCAGTCTGATAATCTGTTACACGAGTCTCGAAGAAATTCTTCTCTTTACGCAAATCCATCATCTCAGACATCCATTGGAATGGATTGTTCACACCTGGATACTGTTCAGGTAAACCAAGCTGAGCCAAACGACGGTTACAGATGAATTTTAAATATTCTTCCATCATCGCTGCATTCATGCCTAAAACGCCACGTGGCATCGTGTCACGCGCATATTCGATTTCAAGCAAGGTACCTTCAAGAATCATTTGAATGACTTCTTGTTGGAACTCGGCTGTCCATAAATGTGGATTCTCGATCTTGATTTGGTTAATCATATCGATACCAAAGTTCACATGCATGGATTCATCACGCAAAATGTACTGGAACTGTTCAGAAACACCGTTCATTTTATTACGACGACCCATACTCAAAATTTGACTAAAGCCGCAGTAGAAGAAAATTCCCTCAAGTACACAATAAAATGCAATCAGATTACGTAATAATTGCTGATCAGTTTCAGGTGTACCTGTTTCAAACTTTGGATCACTTAACGATTGCGTATATTTTAGCCCCCAAGCTGCTTTACGCGCCACACTTGGAATCTCATGATACATATTGAAGATTTCGCCTTCATCCATACCCAAAGATTCAATACAATATTGATAAGCATGCGTATGAATCGCTTCTTCAAACGCCTGACGTAAAATGTACTGACGACATTCAGGATTGGTAATTAAACGATAAATTGCCAGAACCAAATTATTGGCAACTAAAGAATCCGCAGTCGAGAAAAAGCCAAGATTACGTTTAATAATAATACGTTCATCTTCAGTCAAGCCATTCTCAGACTTCCATAATGCAATATCATGGTTCATGTTGACTTCTTGCGGCATCCAATGGTTGGCACACCCATCCAGATATTTTTGCCACGCCCATTCGTACTTAAATGGCACTAACTGGTTTAAGTCCGCACGACAGTTGATCATGGCTTTATCATCAACTTGTACGCGATTTGCACCCGTTTCAAGCTCTTCCAGACCCACTGTAATATCCAGATTTTTTAAGGATTCAGATGCTCGAGCCACCGAATCGGTTGAATCTGTTGATCGGCTGGTAGCGGTTCCAGCGGGTTGTACATTTGCCACACGCGGCGATGATGGCTCTGCATCAGATACCAGCGGCGCAGTTGGCGCTTTTTGCGGTTCGACGGGCGCAGACTTGTGTTCAGGTGCAGCCGGTTTTTGCGAATCATCTTCGAAATCGTCCCAACTCAGGATAGACATAATCAAATTCTCTCTTCGTTGTTAATATCTTTATCGACACCTTTCTACGAAGATGCCATTACTATACGCTTATTATGTGTAAGCAAAATTAAGTTTTGTCGATAGATGTTCTAAAATTATTCAATAGAACCTATATCCCCACTACTTATTTTGATTACGCTGTTGATTACGAATCTTAAAAAAAGCGTAAACCATAGGCGCGTAAAAGAATAAAAAGGCAAAAATCAGTACAGCTAGACCTAATGTGTAGTTATGACTGAGATGTAACATGATCTTTACCTTTTATTGTGCAAGGAAATATTGTTCTGATATTTCCTTGCATGCTCGTCATTACTGACAAGCTTCACAGTCTGGATTGTCGATTGAACAAGCCATTGGTACTGGTGCTGCCGTCGTGAAACCATCTTCTGCTGTCACTTCAGACTTTACTTCCTGAGCCACTGCTGCAACAGGGGCTGTAACCGTAGTTGCTTTAACTGCATTTAATGCGCCAGTATTGATGGTGGATTTCTCAGCCGAGGTTGCACCTAAAGCTCGGAGGTAATACGTAGTTTTTAGACCACGTAACCATGCCATTTTATAAGTGATATCCAGTTTCTTACCGTTGGCACCTGCAATATACAGGTTCAGCGACTGTGCCTGATCGATCCATTTTTGACGACGTGAGGCAGCATCCACAATCCAGCGTGGCTCAACTTCAAATGCAGTGGCAAAGATCGCTTTCAGTTCTTCTGGAATACGTGAAATCTTTTGTACTGAACCTTCAAAATGTTTCAGATCATTGACCATCACGCTATCCCAAAGACCACGATCTTTCAATGCGCGAACAAGGTAAGGGTTGATCACGGTGAATTCACCAGAAAGGTTAGATTTCACATACAGGTTTTGGAATGTCGGCTCAATCGATTGAGACACGCCACAAATGTTAGAAATCGTTGCAGTCGGTGCAATCGCCATGACATTTGAGTTGCGCATACCATCTTTTTGCACTTTGGTACGTAAAGTATCCCAGTCCAAACGTTGAGTACGATCCACTTCAAACATACGTTCAGGGCGTGTTTTACCAACAAGGTCTAAAGAGTCGATTGGTAAAATACCTTGATCCCAGAGTGAACCTTTAAAGGTTGAGTAAACACCACGTTCAAGCGCAAGATCACTTGAAGTTTGAATGGCGTAGTAACTAATGACTTCCATCGACTCATCAGCAAAATTAACTGCTTCATCAGAGCCATACGCCAGATTCATTTCGTATAAAGCATCTTGGAAGCCCATGATACCCATGCCAACAGGGCGATGTTTCAGGTTCGAATTTTTGGCTTGTGGTACAGCATAGTAGTTAATGTCGATGACGTTATCGAGCATACGCACGGCTGTTTTGATGGTACGTGCCAATTTTTCACGGTCTAAAGCGCCGCCTTGTACGTGTTGTACAAGGTTGATCGAACCTAAGTTACAGACTGCAATTTCATCCTGATTAGTATTCAGGGTAATTTCAGTACATAGGTTTGATGAGTGAACCACACCTACATGTTGCTGTGGCGAACGCAAGTTACACACGTCTTTAAATGTAATCCACGGATGACCTGTTTCAAACAGCATAGACAGCATTTTACGCCATAAGTCCTGAGCGCGAACTTTCTTGTAAAGGAAGTTTTGCTCTTTAGCAATCGCTTCATAATGCGCATAGCGTTCAGCAAACGCTTGACCTGTTAGATCATGCAAATCTGGAACTTCGGAAGGAGTGAACAATGTCCATTCACCATCTTCAAACACACGTTGCATAAAGAGGTCAGGAACCCAATTGGCGGTGTTCATGTCGTGGGTACGACGACGATCATCCCCTGTGTTTTTACGTAATTCCAAAAACTCTTCGATATCTAGATGCCATGTTTCAAGATACGCACACACCGCACCTTTACGCTTACCACCCTGATTTACGGCAACCGCAGTATCATTGGCGACTTTAAGGAAAGGAACAACACCTTGTGATTTACCATTGGTGCCTTTGATGTAAGAGTTCAGGGCACGTACAGGTGTCCAGTCGTTACCTAAACCGCCTGCCCATTTTGATAACATTGCGTTGTCACGCATGGCTCCATAAATGTTGTAGAGGTCATCACCAATGGTGGTTAAATAACAGCTAGATAATTGCGGACGCAATGTGCCTGAGTTAAATAGGGTAGGCGTCGATGCCATGTAGTCGAAGCTAGACAACAAGTCATAAAACTCGATGGCACGTTCTTCACGATTGGCTTCATTAATGGACAGCCCCATGGAAACACGCATAAAGAACAATTGTGGAAGTTCGTAGCGAATGCCATCTGAGTGAATAAAGTAACGGTCGTATAGTGTTTGTAAACCTAAATAAGTAAACTGATTTGATCGCTCTGGTTTGATTGCTGCTGCAAGTTTGGCAAGATCAAAGTTTAATAATTCTGGGTCGAGTAACTCAAGTTCAACCCCTTTTTTCAGGAAGATTTCAAGCGCATCACTTTCAAGCGTATCTTCAGGTAAACCTAAAAATTCAAGACCTTTGGCAACCAGTTCATTACGCAATAAACGCGCAGTGACATATGTATAATTTGGCTCATGTTCAATGCGGGTACGTGTTGCCATCATCATTGTCGTGGCAATATCGCTCGCTTTCACGCCGTTATATAAGTTTTTAACTGTTTCATCGACAATCGCTTGAACATCAATCCCTTCCAGACCTTCAGCCGCTTTCTCAACTTCTGCTGATAGCGCATCGAGATCTAATGGCTGGAGCTGACCATTAGCATCCGTAATCTGTAAAGTCGGGTGATGATTTGCACCGGCCTGTTGACGGGCATTAGCGCGTTGTTCACGATAGATGACATAGGCACGCGCAACTTTTTGTTCGCCTGTACGCATCAAGGCCAGTTCAACCTGATCCTGAATTTCTTCAATGTGAATCGTACCGCCAGAAGGTAAGCGACGATTGAAAGTATTCATGACCATTTCTGTAAGTTGAGTAATACGGTCGTGAATACGGCTTGAATCTGCACCTTGTTGTCCTTCGACCGCCAGAAATGCTTTACCAATCGCAACGGAAATTTTCTCTGCATCAAATACAGCAACTTCCCCAGTGCGTTTAATCACCTGAAGTTGGCCAGGAGTTGAAGTGATTACGCTCATGTCAGCATAGCTCCATTGTCATCTATAGTTATGTTCATTGGACCGTTTCAATCGGGCAAAAAGGTGGCTCGATATTTGAGGAATAAACACAAGACTTAGTGGTTAGTGTTTGTTTTAAACACAAGATACGGGAATTTTAATCTGATATCAATCTTGACATTTTATTAATTTTTTATTCATTCATTATCTGTCTGATTCTGCGATGCATAGCTTAGCAAAGTCCTAAAAAATTACGTATAGATAACTATGTGGATAACTCAAAAAACAGACATTTACAGGCTTAAAAAGCGGCTATAGAAATAATTTGTTTAATATTTATACGTACTATTTAGCGAATTAAGATAAGTGGTAATTTTTAAACCAAAATAATAAAATCACTGAAAATTCAACAGCTAATAAAATTGCAACAAAATACAACTGGCGTGTATCAGTTTGGTGAACAAGGACTTGTTTACAATGTAAACGTGTGTATATTGCTTTCTATGAAGCATGTCTATCTGTCGGATTTTAAACAGATACACTTAAATATATAAATAGGGGCATTGTATGAGCCAGGAAGAAAAGTTACCTAAGATTCTGATTGTTGAAGATGATGAGCGTCTTGCACGTCTAACACAGGAATATCTGATTCGTAATGGACTAGAGGTTGGGGTTGAAACAGATGGTAATCGTGCAATTCGTCGTATTATCAGTGAACAGCCTGATCTTGTCGTACTCGATGTGATGTTACCTGGTGCAGATGGTTTAACCGTTTGTCGAGAAGTGCGTCCTCATTACCATTCTCCGATCTTGATGTTAACTGCGCGTACTGAAGATATGGATCAGGTTTTGGGTCTGGAAATGGGCGCAGATGATTATGTGGCTAAACCAGTACAGCCTCGTGTATTATTGGCGCGCATCCGTGCTTTGTTACGTCGTACTGATAAAACGGTTGAAGATGAAGTGGCGCAGCGCATCGAATTTGATGATTTGGTCATCGATAATGGTGGACGCTCAGTGACCTTGAATGGTGATCTAGTTGATTTCACCAGTGCGGAATATGACTTACTCTGGCTATTGGCTTCAAATGCAGGCCGTATCCTGTCTCGTGAAGATATTTTTGAGCGTCTGCGTGGGATTGAATACGATGGACAGGATCGTTCGATTGATGTGCGTATTTCACGCATTCGTCCAAAAATTGGCGATGATCCAGAGAACCCGAAACGTATCAAAACTGTGCGTAGCAAAGGCTATTTATTTGTAAAAGAAACCAATGGTATATGAAACATCCATTGTTAGTAAAAATCTCCCAATAAGGTTGATCGAGTGTTTAAACACAGTATCTTCTTACGCATTTATGCTGGTTTGGTGGTCTTGGTTATGTTGGTGGCTTTATTTGGCTACTTGCTGGTTCAGATCATCAATTACCAACGTGCTCAGGAATATCGTGAATCCCTGACGGATGGTATTTCTTTTGTCATCAGTGAAGGTGTTGCTCGACAGCCGGGAGAACAACAAAAACTGGACTGGATTTCAGATGCCTCTGATTTACTTGAACTGCCAATTTATTATGTGGCGTCAAATAAAATTGAGCTTTCCAGAACAGAAAAGAAACGTATTGAAGAACAAAAATCAGTTGTTCGTTATGATGCTGAAAATAGCATTGCTTACGTCATTATTGGTTTGCCCGAAGACAATCAACATTTCCTCTATGTCAAAGTAGATAAAATTGGTGAGCGCCAAATGAAAGCGCTTCCCATCTTTATTTTGGACTACTTGATTTATTATCCAGGTCAGGAAAAAGAATACATTAATCGTATTCAAAAGCATTTTTCTTATCCAATCACCATTCAGGATGTTAAAGATATCCAACTGGATTCTGAGCAAATTGGTCGTTTGCGTCAGGATCAAAGTGTGATGTTGTATAAAGACAGCGCAACGGTACGCGGAACCACGATCTCCATTGTTTCTCCGATGCCGAATAATCCGACTGAGGTTTTGGTTTTAGGTCCAGTGCCTATGTTTAACTGGATGCCATTTCAGTTATCGGCAGGAATTACCCTATTTAGCTTATTTCTGTTGAGTTTAGGGGTTTATGGACTGATCTTACCGCTAGAGAGAAAAATCAGACAGGTACGATTCGCTCTAAATCGCATGAAGTCTGGCGATTTATCTTTGCGAGTGCCTATTGATGGTAGTGATGAGATGGCCAATCTGGCATCGAGCTATAACAATATGTCAGATCATATCCAGCGTTTGATTGAAGCGCAGCGCGAATTGATGCGCGCAGTTTCGCATGAGCTACGAACGCCTGTGGCACGCGTCCGTTTCGGGATGGAAATGCTGGCTGAAGAAGATGATTACAATTATCGGATTCAGCAAATGGAAATGATTGATAAAGATATTGAGGCCTTAAATACCTTAATTGATGAGATCATGACTTATGCCAAGTTAGAGCAGGGGACACCTTCGCTGGATTTTGAGGAAATTGCTCTGATTGATGTGTTGGATCAGGTCGCCGTTGAAACCGAGGCGCTAAAAACTCAAAAAGAAATTGAGCTGATACCCCCGCCGAATTATGTGATAGCAGATGCAGAACGTCGTTATTTGCATCGTGTCGTACAAAATCTGGTGGGTAATGCAGTACGTCATTGTGATCATAAAGTTCGCTTGAGTGGTGGTATCCGCGCAGATGGAAATGCTTTTGTCTGTGTAGAGGATGATGGTTCTGGTATTCCTGAAGAAGATCGGAAACGTATCTTTGAAGCTTTTGCCCGTCTGGATGATAGTCGTACACGGGCTTCAGGTGGCTATGGTTTAGGGTTATCTATTGTGAGTCGGATTGCGTACTGGTTTGGTGGAACCATTAGTGTGGATGAAAGTCCTGATTTGGGTGGTGCGCGTTTTATTATGCTTTGGCCAGCAAAACGCTTTAATCAAAAGCTTAAACAAAAAAATCTGTCAAAACAAAAAGAAAGCACTCATTAGAGTGCTTTCTTTTTGTCTGATTTGAATCAGTTTATTCTTGTAAGGTCGCATCTGGTGCAATTAGGGCTTTGCCTGCGCGTAAACTGGTTAAAGCATCTTGATCAAAATCGATTAAGAGAAAGTTATTTTCTGCATCGATTTTATAACCACTAATAATTTTTTGATCACCATTGATGGTTTCAATACGATATTCATCCGTAATGTTAAGAATACCTTCTAGATTGGTTGTGGTTGATGCGAGATCCTGACGAAACAGGTCATAAATATCACGTAAATCAAAAATTGCATTGTCTGCATCGGGATGCTTTTGCACATATTCTTGAATATGTCGAATGAGCAATTGAGCATAAAGAAAATAGTTTGGCTTATGTGTATAGTGCAGACTCATTGATTTTACTCCTTATTCTTTGTTTTTAGCATACACATTGGCTCAAGGTTGATGTGTATAAAGTTAATTAAAGCATGTAACTGAATTGCAAAGATTTATAGATCTAATTTTATATATTTTCCTCATTTAGAAATTCTGCTTGTTTAATCAGTTTTATTTCAATCCTAATTTGAATTGAAGTAAAAAATACCACTCGAGTTCAGCATGATCTACTTCTCAAAATAGCATGCTCTTTTGAACTTGAGATAGTCTTTTAGAGCTTTAATTTTCAGCAAAATCACCGTTTAATGTAGGCTGATTTTAAGCCAAGTTTGAGGTTGAGGGTATTTCTTGAGAAAATAGCAAAATAATTCAAAAAAATACATGATAAGTGATGGTTAAAGGTGTAATCATGATTTAGGACAAAATTGTCCGAAATATTGGTTAAAATGTAAGAAAATGAAAAAAATAATCATAATATGAGAATTGATTTGATAAACCGATAAATACCAGTGGATTTAGCGTTCAAGCCCTATATTTTCTAAAATTGTCCAAAAAATCATCCTAAAGACTAAGGTACTTCACCTAGCAACAGAAATTAGAAATCAGGTACAATTGGCGGGATTAATTTTATGTTTGGTGTATTTGAAGGCCAATACATACATTCTTTGTTAAATAATAGGCCTGCCAGGAGTTATCCCCGCATGAGTGCCATTACTCCATACGAATGGGCAACTATTGCCTTCGTGATCGGTGTTACATTTCTGTGCGTTTTTATGCTTACCGTTCCCTTGCTCCTAGGGGGTAAATCGTGGGGGCGCGCGAAGCAAGAGCAATTTGAATCAGGTGTTGTGAGCGCAGGTGGGGCACGTATCCGCTTGTCTGCAAAATTTTATTTGGTCGCGATTTTCTTCGTTGTTTTTGACCTTGAAGCACTCTACTTATACGCATGGGCAACCTCTGTCCGTGAAGTGGGTTGGCTTGGTTTTACGACTGTTGTAATTTTTGTTGTCGATTTATTGATTGCTTTGGTTTATGCATTTGCTGTAGGTGCATTGAACTGGGCACCAGCAGATCGTCGTAAATCAGCAGGAATTAAGGCCAAAGTGGGTTCTGCACAGATGAATATTGCTGATATTACCCGCTTCAATTCTATTGAGGAGTTGGTGATGGACCCTACAGGTCACATTCCAGCTCAATCCTCAGGTCGTATGAAGTCTATTTCAGCGACTCAAACCTCATCTGAACAGGAGTAACTCGGGATGAAATATACATTAACCCGTGCGAATCCGAGTGCTGATCAATATCCTTTGCAAGAACGCCAAATTGTCACTGATCCGCTTGAAGAAGAAGTCAATAAAAATGTCTTCATGACCCGTCTGGAAGATGTGATGCATAATGTGGTCAACTGGGGGCGTAAAAACTCAGTCTGGCCATTTAACTTTGGGACTTCATGCTGTTACGTTGAGTATGCAACCACCTTAACAGGTGTCCATGATTTATCACGTTTTGGTGCCGAGGTTATTCGTGCTTCACCGCGTCAAGCTGACTTGATGATTGTTGCTGGAACCTGTTTTGTCAAAATGGCGCCCGTTATTCAACGTCTTTATGAGCAAATGCTTGAGCCAAAATGGGTCATTTCCATGGGAGCTTGTGCAAATTCAGGCGGTATGTACGACATTTATTCGGTTGTACAGGGCGTCGATAAAATTATTCCTGTTGACGTGTACGTCCCAGGTTGCCCGCCTCGTCCTGAAGCATTGATTCAAGCATTAATGCTACTCCAAGACCAAATTCAATTAGAGCGCCGTCCACTTTCTGCCGTAATCGGTGATGATCTTAAGCCAGTGTATAAGCCAAAGATGATGCCAGAACGCGATCGCAAAAATGCTGAGCGTATTGCGGTGAAAAACCTACGCTCTATGGATGAAATTAAATAATTATTCATGATGAAGTTTTGATATATCGACTGGATATGTTTCATCAGAAAAATTGACTGAATTTGTATTAAATAGGAAGCCAAGCCAATGGCTGAAACTGACATTGCTATGCCAGAATCGACTCCAGTTGATTCACGCCCAGCATTTGCAATTGTAGAGGAACTCCAAACCAAGTTTGGTGAAAACTTCTACGTGCAACCGACTTGTGAAGAGTTTCCGACTGTCTGGGTTGAGCGCGCACGCGTACAAGATGTACTGATGTTTTTGCGTAAAGTAGAACGTCCTTATGTGATGTTGTTTGACTTATCGGCGGTGGATGAGCGTTTACGTACCCACCGTGATGGTTTACCTGCATCTGATTTCACGGTGTTCTATCACTTATTATCATTAGAACGTAATAGTGATATTCGTATCAAAGTGGCGCTGAACGAGAATGATATTAACATTCCAACAGCCACCAATATTTGGCCAAATGCCAACTGGTACGAACGTGAAGCTTACGATATGTTCGGGATCAATTTCGAAGGGCATCCGATGCTACGTCGAATCTTGTTGCCAACTTATTGGGAAGGGTATCCGCTGCGTAAAGAGTATTCTGCACGTGCGACTGAATATACGCCTTATATGCAGAACAAAGCCAAGCAGGATTTTGAACAGGAACATTTGCGTTTCGTCCCAGAAGATTGGGGACTAAAACGTGGAAATGCAGATGAAGATTTCATGTTTCTGAACTTGGGGCCTAACCATCCTTCTGCACATGGTGCGTTCCGTGTAGTGTTACAGTTAGATGGTGAAGAAGTCAAAGACTGTGTGCCTGATATCGGTTATCACCATCGTGGTGTGGAAAAGATGGCTGAGCGTCAAACTTGGCACTCGTTCATTCCTTATACCGACCGTGTCGACTACTTGGGTGGTTGTGCGCAAAACATGCCTTATGTTATGGGCGTTGAGCAGCTTGCGGGCATTAAAGTGCCTGAACGTGCGCAATGTATCCGTGTCATGATGTCGGAATTGTTCCGTATCAATAACCACTTGTTATATATCGGTACGGCGATTCAGGATGCGGGTGGTATGACCCCTGTCTTCTATATGTTTGCCGACCGTCAAAAAATCTATGATGCGATTGAAGCGATCACAGGTTTCCGCATGCATCCTGCGTGGTTCCGTATTGGTGGAACAGCGCATGATCTTCCAAACAACTGGCAAAAACTGATTCGCGATATTCTCGAATGGATGCCAAAACGTTTGAAGGAATATCATACCGCCGCACTAAAAAACTCGGTATTTGAAGGTCGTACCCGTAATGTTGCCCAATATGATGCAAAATCTGCATTGGCTTGGGGTATCACAGGTACTGGTTTACGTGCTACAGGTATTGATTTTGATGTACGTAAATATCGTCCATACAGTGGTTATGAAAATTACGATTTTGAAGTGCCACTTGAGTATGAAGGCGATGCCTATGCTCGTGTCATGGTGCATTATCGCGAAATCGAAGAATCGCTCAAAATCGTGAAACAATGTCTGGATAATATGCCATCTGGTCCGTATAAAGCGGATCATCCTCTGGCAGTTCCACCACCGAAAGATAAAACCCTGCAAGATATTGAAACTCTGATTACGCACTTCTTAAGTGTGTCATGGGGACCTGTCATGCCAGCGGGTGAAGCATCTGTGATGGCGGAAGTGGTGAAAGGTGCGTCGAACTATTATTTGACGTCTGATAAATCAACCATGAGTTATCGTACTCGTATTCGTACACCGACCTTTACCCATCTACAGCAAATTCCATCGGTGATTAACGGCAGTCTGGTTTCAGACTTGATCATTTATCTGGCAACCATTGATGTGGTTATGGCCGACGTGGATCGCTAAGGGGTACGCATTATGATGATTTTGACTGATAAAAAGCCACGTGTGAATGTTGAAGGGATTTTGACTGCGGATGAAATCCACGAAATAGAACATCACATTGATCACTATCCGTATCCACGTGCGGCATCATTGGATGCACTGAAGTGCGTACAACGCCGTAATGGCTGGGTAGATGATGCACAGATGAATGCAATCGCGCAGTTATTAACGATTAGCGTTGCAGATTTGGAAGGTGTGGCGACATTTTATAACCGTATTTATCGCCAACCTGTGGGTCGTCACGTAATTTTACTGTGTGACTCGATTGCCTGCTTCTTGATGGGTGCTGAAACTTTGGCTGAAGCGTTCCAACGTGAGCTGGGTATTCAGTATGGTCAAACCACGCAAGATGGCCGTTTTACCTTATTACCAATCTGCTGTTTAGGTAATTGTGATAAAGGCCCAACACTTATGATTGATGAAGATACCCATGGTTTGGTAGATGTATCTTCGGTCAAACAGTTATTGGAGAAGTATGTATGAATACTGAACCAAAACCGATTTATGGCGAAGGTAATCCAGAAACTCATCCACTGACTTGGCGTTTGAGTAAACAGGAACATGTCCGCAATGCCGATGATTACGAAGCTTTAGAGGGTTATCAAGGCTTTAAGAAAGCCATTGAAATGAAACCTGCGGAAGTTTTGGAAGTCATTAAAGCAGCAACGGTCAAAGGCCGTGGTGGTGCAGGTTTCCCAGCAGGGATTAAATGGTCGCTCATGGCACCGAATGATGGTGGTCCACGCTATCTCATCTGTAATGCCGATGAAATGGAACCGGGTACATTCAAAGACCGTTTGTTGATGGAGCGTCTTCCGCACCAATTGATTGAAGGGATGTTAATCGCTGCTTATACCCTAGAGGCAACGCAGGGTTATATCTTTATTCGTGGTGAATATATTGAAGCGGCTCAATACTTAAATGAAGCTTTGGAACAAGTTCGTGCCAAAGGTTATTTGGGTGACAATATTCTGGATACAGGCTGGAATTTTGAGTTGTTTGTTCATACAGGTGCTGGCCGTTATATCTGTGGTGAAGAAACCGCATTGATTAACTCACTGGAAGGTCGTCGTGCTAATCCACGGACTAAACCGCCATTCCCGCAAGTTGCTGGGGCATGGGGTCGTCCAACCATCGTCAATAACGTCGAAACTTATAACAACTTACCCGCGATCATGTTACGTGGGCCTGAGTGGTATATCGGTTTATCTGCGGGTAAATCCAAAGATCCAGGTACTAAAATTTATGGTGCCTCAGGTAAAGTTAAATTCCCAGGACTTTGGGAGTTGCCATTTGGTACGACTGCGCGTGAAGTGATTGAAGACTACGCGGGCGGTATGCGTGATGGACTTAAACTTAAAGCATGGTTACCGGGTGGTGCCTCAACTGACTTTTTAGCAGCTGAGCATATTGATCTTCCAATGGATTCGGAAAGCATCATGAAAGCAGGTTCGCGTTTGGGTACGTGCTTGTTGATGGTGGTGGATGAAACCCAATGTATGGTTTCTGCGGTACGTAACCTTGAAGAGTTCTTTGCGCGTGAATCGTGTGGCTGGTGTACGCCATGCCGTGATGGTTTACCTTGGGCGGTCAAAGCACTGAAAGCACTTGAAAATGGTGAAGGCAAGATGGAAGATATCGAACATTTGTCTGAACTCACCAAAAAGTTGTGGATTGGTAAGACCTTCTGTGCCCACGCACCGGGTGCGATGGAGCCGCTTATGGGCGCACTCAAATATTTCCGTAGCGAGTTTGAAGCAAAAGTGACCAATCGTCCTGTTGCCCAAGCCAGCCACGTAGAACAAGTTTAAGGAATTCGACTATGGCTACAATTCATGTCGATGGAAAATCATATGAAGTCAATGGGTCAGAAAACCTGCTACAAGCATGTTTGTCCCTAGGCATCGACATTCCATATTTTTGTTGGCATCCATCCTTAGGTTCTGTGGGTTCATGTCGTCAATGTGCGGTGACTCAGTATGCAAATGCTGACGATACCCGTGGACGTTTAGTGATGTCATGTATGACACCCGCGGCTGACAATACATTTATTTCAATCGAAGATAAAGAAGCGGTTGATTTTCGTGAGTCAGTGGTTGAATTTTTAATGACCAACCACCCGCACGACTGTCCAGTTTGTGAAGAAGGTGGTCACTGTCATTTACAAGATATGACCGTCATGACAGGTCATGACCGTCGTCGTTATCGTTTTACTAAACGTACGCACTATAACCAAGAGTTGGGTTCGTTTATTGCACATGAAATGAACCGTTGTATCGCGTGTTATCGTTGTGTGCGTTACTACAAAGACTACGCAGGCGGGACTGACTTTGGTGTCTATGCCAATGCTTCGCGTGTGTACTTTGGTCGTCCAGAGTCTGGCACTTTGGAGTCTGAATTTTCAGGTAACCTGACAGAAGTTTGTCCAACAGGTGTATTTACCGATAAAACTCACTCTGAACGTTATAACCGTAAATGGGATATGCAGTATGCACCAAGCGTGTGTCAGGGCTGTTCTTCAGGTTGTAACATTTCTCCGGGTGAGCGTTATGGTGAATTGCGCCGTGTAGAAAACCGTTTTAACGGTGAAGTCAATCAATACTTCCTATGTGATAAAGGTCGCTTTGGTACGGGTTATGTGAACCGTGCAGATCGTCCGCGTCAGCCACAGTTCCGTGTTGGTGAAAAAGTAAGCTCTGTTTCAGTTGATCAGGCACTGGATGAAGTCATCCTAAAACTTCAAGGTAAAAAAGTACTGGGAATCGGTTCTCCACGTGCCAGCCTTGAATCGAACTATGCATTACGTGAGCTAGTCGGACAAGAAAACTACTCAACAGGCCTGTCGCAAAAAGAGCAAAATCTGGTTGAGCTTGCGGCTTCAATCATGCAAACCGAGGGTGTTTACAACCCGAATATGCGTGAAGTTGAAAGCTATGATGCAGTATTGATTTTAGGTGAAGACCTCACTCAAACTGCACCGCGTATGGCATTGTCCGTTCGTCAAGCAGCGAAAAACAAAGCTAAGCAAATGGCGGCAGATCGTCGTACTCCAGACTGGTTAGCAGAACCTGTACAACGTATTGGTCAGGATGAGAAATCTCCGATTTATATTTTGGCAGCGACTCAAACTCGGTTAGCGGATGTAGCAACAGGTGAAGTAGTTGCATCACCAAACGACATCGCGCGTCTTGGTTTTGCAATTGCGGCAGCCGTGAAAGGTGAAACCCTGAATGGTTTAGATGATGATGCCAAAGCCTTTGCTCAAAGCATTGCTGACAGCTTAAAAACTGCGAAAAAACCTTTGGTGATTTCGGGTACCAGCTTACAAGATCCTGCGATTATGGAAGCGGCTGCGCAAGTAGCACAAAATCTAGGCAATGCTGGTCTTACACTGACTGTTCCTGAAGTGAACTCAATGGGTCTGGCATTGTTTGGTGGTCAAAGCTTAGAACAAGCCTTTGCACAAGATTATGACACTGTGGTGATTGTGGAAAATGACTTATTCCGTCGTTTACCTGCACCTCAAGTCAAAGCTGCTCTTGCCAAAGCGCAAACCGTAATTGTGTTGGATCACAGTGAAACTGAGACTGTGAAACAGGCAGATATCGTGCTTTCAGCGGCAAGTTTTGCTGAGGGTGATGGTACAGTGGTGAGTCAGGAAGGTCGTGCGCAACGTTTCTACCAAGTTTATGATCCAAGCTATTACAAGCCAGAGTATGCGATCAAAGAATCTTGGCGCTGGCTGCATGCCATCGAAACAGGACTCAACGGTAAAGCGATTAACTGGACTTTACTGGATGATGTGATTGAATCTGTGGTGAAAAATGTTCCTGTACTCGAAGCGATTCAGGACGTTGCACCAGATGCAGGCTATCGTGTTCATGGTTTAAAAATTGCGCGTGAACCGCGTCGTTATTCAGGTCGTACCGCACTTCGTGCACCAATTTCTGTACATGAACCAAAACAACCTGTGGATGTCGATTCGGCTTTAACTTTCTCGATGGAAGGTTATGTAGGGCCACAAAAAGCATCGTCATTGGTTCCATTTGCATGGGCGCCGGGTTGGAACTCACCACAATCTTGGAATAAATACCAAGATGAAGTCGGTGGTCACTTAAAAGGTGGTGACTCAGGTATTCGTTTATTTGATCGTTTACCCAAACGTCCTGCACGTAGCTTTGTTGCACCAGCAGCGATTACGGTGAATCCTGAAAGTTTCCGTCTGGTTCCAATGCATCACATTTTTGCATCGGGTGAATTTACCATTAAGACACCTGCCATGCAGTCTCGTATTCCTGAAGCAACTTTTGCTTTGGGTGAACAAGATGCAACTCGTTTGAATCTCAAAGATGGTGAACGTATTTCATTACAAGCGGGTGAAACTACAGTGAGCTTACCTGTTCAGGTAATTGAATATTTACCAACGGGTTATATTGGTTATCCAATTGGTTTGGCACCGACAGTGTCTTTGGCCGAACCTGTATCAGTCGCGGTAGGAGTGTAATTCATGCAACAAGAAATTATGCGTCAAACACCGCTTTGGGCTGAGAACTGGCCAATTGCTTATGCTGTGGTTCAAGCCATTGTGATTATGCTGGTAGTGGTTGTGATTGCAGCTTTAATGTCATTTATTGAACGTCGTCTTTTGGCACTCTGGCAAGACCGTTATGGTCCTAACCGTGTGGGTCCGGGCGGGATGTTTCAGATCGTGGCAGATATGCTGAAGATTATGTTCAAGGAAGACTGGACACCAAAGTTTGCCGATAAACTGACGTTTCGTATGGCACCAGCAGTGGCAATGGCAACTGCGGTACTGTCATTTATGGTGATTCCAATCAGTCCGACGCTAGGCGTTGCGGACATGAGTATTGGTCTATTGTTCTTTATGGCAATGGCGGGTATTGCAGTTTATGCGGTGCTGTTTGGTGGTTGGTCATCAAACAATAAATACTCGTTACTGGGTGGTTTACGTTCTGCAGCTCAAACCATTTCTTATGAAGTGTTTTTGGGTATTTCCCTGATGGGCGTTGTTGCCATCGCAGGTTCATTTAACCTGCGTGAAATCGTGGAAGCGCAACGTGATGTTTGGTTCATCATTCCGCAGTTTATTGGCTTTATGGTATTTGTGGTCGCGGGTGTAGCGGTCACGCATCGTCATCCATTCGACCAACCAGAAGCTGAACAAGAATTGGCTGAAGGTTATCACGTTGAATATGGTGGCATGAAGTGGGGGATGTTCTTCGTTGCAGAATACGTGAATATCGTACTGATTTCTGCCTTGATCGTGACCTTATTCTTTGGTGGCTGGCTTGCGCCATTTAACCTTGAAATTCCGTTTGTTCCACCTGTGTTCTGGTTCATTATTAAAACAGCATTTTTTATGATGATGTTTATTTTGGCTCGTGGTTCTTTAATGCGTCCGCGTTATGACCAAGTCATGAACTTTGGTTGGAAAATTTGTTTGCCGCTGGCGTTAGTCAACTTACTCGTGACTGGTGCTGTGATTCTGATGAATCAGGCCTAAGACAGCAGGGAGTACAAAATGTATAAAGTTCTAGCTGGAGTTGGGTCAATCGTTCGTACCTTGTGGATGGTCTTTACCCACATTACGCGTAAACGAGACACAATTCTTTATCCTGAAGTCCCAGCAGAGGAAATTGTACCGCCTCGCTATCGTGGCCGTATTATTCTGACTCGTGATCCAGACGGTGAAGAGCGCTGCGTGGCATGTAACTTGTGTGCAGTGGCTTGTCCAGTCGGCTGTATTTCACTGCAAAAAGCAGAAAAAGAAGACGGACGCTGGTATCCAGAGTTTTTCCGTATCAACTTCTCTCGTTGTATTTTCTGTGGCATGTGTGAAGAGGCGTGTCCAACGACCGCGATTCAGCTTACTCCTGACTTTGAGTTAGGTGAGTACGTGCGTCAGGACTTGGTTTATGAAAAAGAAAATCTATTGATTTCTGGTCCAGGTAAATATCCTGACTATAACTTCTACCGTGTTGCGGGTATGGCAATTGATGGTAAAGGTAAAGGTCAAGCGCAAAAAGAAAGTGCACCTATCGATGTACGGAGTTTATTACCATGATGTGGCCATTTTATTTGATGGCTCTCGTGGCCATTGTCTCTACGATTCGTGTGGTGACCAATGCGAATCCTGTACATGCTTTACTCAGTCTGATTGTTTCATTACTTGCGGTAGCGGGTATCTTCATGATCGTGGGTGCGCCATTTGCTGGTGCGCTTGAAGTGATTGTTTATGCTGGTGCAATTATGGTTCTGTTCGTCTTTGTGGTGATGATGCTGAATTTAGGTCAGCATACTGTGGAACAAGAACGTAAGTGGTTGAGCTCTGAAACATGGGCAGTTCCAGCACTGATGAGCTTTCTGCTCGGTTTGACTTTGGTCTGGATGTTATCAAGTGATTACACGGTACCGGGACAAGTCATGGGTCGTGAAGTGATCGGTCCAAAAGCAGTCGGTCAAGCTTTGTTTACTCATTATTTATTATTGGTTGAAGTTGCCGCGATGTTATTGCTTGCAGCATTAGTTGCAGCATTCCACTTAGGTAAACGTGAACCAAGTGCAGAAGGGGAACTATAACAATGGGCAATATCCCTTTAGAACATGGTTTGATTGTTGCAACCATTCTTTTTGCACTGGGTTTTTACGGTGTAATGGTGCGACGCAATCTTCTCTTTATGTTGATGAGCCTTGAAATCATGATGAATGCTGCGGCATTGGCATTTGTTTTAGCAGGAAGTGCATGGGCACAACCTGATGGTCAGATTATGTTTATCCTGATTTTGACTCTTGCTGCGGCAGAGGCTTGTATTGGTCTTGCGATCGTCCTTCAGTTTTACCATCGCTTCCACCATCTGGATGTGGATGCTGCTAGTGAGATGCGCGGATGAGTACTTTATATTTAACGATTCTTTTTCCGCTGATCGGTTTTATTTTATTAGCGGTAGGGCGCGACAAGCTCTCTGAAAATGTCGCAGCCATTATTGGTGTCGGCTCGGTTGGACTCTCTGCATTGTTTGCTCTCATTGCCGGACTTGCATTTACCAGCAGTGGACAACCATTTTTTGTCCAACATTTGTGGACTTGGTTTAATGTCGGTGGTTTTGCACCGGGTATTACGCTATATCTTGATGGTTTGTCATTACTCATGACAGGCATGATTACGGGTGTGGGTTTCCTCATCCATATCTTTGCTTCATGGTATATGCGCGGCGAAGAAGGCTATGCGCGTTTCTTCTCATATTTCAACCTGTTTGTTGCCAGCATGTTGGTGTTGGTGCTTGGCGATAACTTGGCGTTATTGTTCTTGGGTTGGGAAGGCGTCGGTCTGTGCTCATATCTATTGATTGGATTTTATTATTCAAATCCAGACAATGGCTGGGCTGCGATCAAGGCATTTACGGTAACACGTGTCGGTGACGTATTCTTACTTATCGCATTGTTCCTGCTTTATCAACAGTTTGGTACGTTAAATACGCATTATATCGTTGAAAATGCGGCGACAGTGATGACACAAAGCTCATCGCTTTCGATCTGGACCGCTTTAATGTTGTTCTTGGGTGCGGCAGGTAAATCTGCGCAGATTCCATTACAAACATGGTTGGCCGATGCGATGGCAGGCCCTACGCCTGTTTCAGCACTTATCCACGCTGCAACGATGGTGACAGCAGGGGTTTATCTGACCAGTCGTATGCATACCGTGATTGAAATGGCGCCAGCAGTGATGCAATTCATTTCAATTACAGGTGCTGTAACTTTGCTCGTCGCAGGTTTAGCAGCATTGGTTCAAACCGACATCAAACGTATTTTGGCTTACTCAACGATGAGTCAGTTGGGTTATATGTTTATGGCAGTGGGGGCAGAAGCCTATCAGGCTGGTCTGTTCCATATGTTGGCTCACGCATTCTTTAAAGCATTATTGTTCTTATCTTCTGGTGCAGTGATTTTAGCTTGTCATCATGAACAAAATATTTTCAAGATGGGTGGTTTGCGTAAAAAGATTCCATTTGTATTCTGGTGTTTTGTCATCGGCGGCGGTGCACTTGCTGCGCTTCCAATCGTGACCATTGGCTTCTTCTCTAAAGATGCGATCTTAGGCGCAGTGTATGCACAATCTGTGATTGCAAACTTACCACTTTACAATACCTTGTATTGGGTCGGGGTTGCAGGTGCATTCTTAACGTCTATTTATACCTTCCGTTTAATCTGGGTGGTATTTTTTGGCGAAGAAAAAACAGAAGCACATGCTATTCATGGTGTGACTTACTGGGGACCTTTGGCTATTCTTGCATTCTTATCGACAGGTTTCGGTTACTTCTTACAAGCTCCAGTTTTGAAGCTTTTAAGCAGTGCTAATATTCCAAGTTTTGTGATTCCAGAAAGTTTGGAAGCTGCGGTTTCTCACGCAGAACATTTGGCAAGCGGTATTGCGATTGCGGGTTTAATCGTAGGAATCTTGCTGTTTGTATTTGCTTACGCGGCAGTTAAATCTTTTGCTCAAAGTGGTTTGGGTTCAGGTTTAGTGCATATTTGTCGTACTGCATTTGGTTTTGATGCCTTGTATAACATCGTGTTTGTAAAACCTTATTTGTTTATAGCAAAACTTTTAGGTCGAGATCCAATCGATAGCATGTGGCTGGTATTGCCTGCCTTAGTGAAAGGCGGCAACAAATTTACGAGTTCACGTCAAACTGGTTTAGTGCGTGAATACGCTTCCAGTATGTCGCTCGGTGTCGTCGTGCTGTTGATGATCCTTATCGTTATTCAGGTGGTGGGGAAATAAAATGGAAAACAATTTAATTTTACCCGCGCTGATTTTAGTTCCTTTCATTGCTGGTTTTGTTTGCTGGTTGGTCGACAAGCTCGATCAGCATTTACCGCGCTGGATTGCCTTAATTGGTATGCTCGTGACTTTGGGATTGACGCTTGCACTTTGGCAAAGTGGTCAATTTCATTATGAGCTTGGTGCTCGAGTTCCAACGTGGTCAGCAGAGTTTAATCTTCCTTGGATTCAGACTTTAGGGATTAATATCCATCTTGCTATTGATGGTTTATCACTCTTGATGGTTGGACTGACTGCACTACTGGGTGTTTTGGCAGTCGGTTGTTCATGGGGTGAAATCCAGAAAAATGTCGGTTTCTTCCATCTGAACCTTTTATGGTCTTTGGGTGGCGTGATCGGGGTTTTCCTTGCAGTTGATTTGTTCTTGTTCTTCTTCTTCTGGGAGATGATGCTGGTTCCAATCTACTTCCTGATCGCACTATGGGGACACCGTGGTGCAGATGGAAAATCACGTGTCTATGCGGCTACCAAGTTTTTCCTTTATACCCAGATTGCAGGTTTAATCATGCTGATTGGTATTCTGGGTCTTGTAGTCTATGGCTACATGATGACAGGTTCGATCGGATTTGATTACAACTACTTGCTTGCAGTCGCCAATACACTTGATCAGCAAGCACCTGCGGTTGCCTATGTCTTTATGATCTGTATGTTTATTGGTTTTGCAGTGAAATTACCTGTATTTCCACTGCATGGCTGGTTACCCGATGCGCATGCTCAGGCACCGACTGCGGGTTCAGTAGACTTGGCAGGTATTTTGATTAAAACTGCTGCGTATGGTTTACTCCGTTTTGTGATTCCATTCTTCCCAGCGGCTTCGGCACAATTTGCAGATATCGCGATTATTTTTGGTTTGATTGGTATTTTCTACGGTGCTTGGTGTGCCTATCAGCAAACCGATATGAAACGTTTGTTGGCGTATACCTCAATTTCGCACATGGGCTTTGTGCTTCTTGCGATTTATGCCGGTAATATCCTGACCTATCAGGGTTTAATGATCATGATGCTGGCACATGGTTTATCTTCTGCTGCACTCTTCATTATGTCTGGTCAAGTCTATGAGCGTCTACATACGCGTGATTTACGCCTGATGGGTGGATTACGTGGACAGCTTCAATATTTACCATTCTTCCTGATGTTCTTTGTTGCTGCTTTGGTGGGTATTCCAGGACTAGGTAACTTTATTGGTGAATTCCTGATCCTTATGGGTTCATTTAATAAATATCCTGCGTTCACGATTATCGCTGCGGTGAGTTTGGTCTTTGCAGGGCTATATGGTTTGATTTTGATTCATAAAGCATTGTTTGGTGAGCCAAACCCTGAACAAAAACAGCACTATGTTCAACCGCTTAAAGATTTGAATTTACGTGAGCTTGTTATTTTGATGGTGTGTCTGATTGGTTTGGTCTGGTTGGGTCTTTATCCTCAAACCTTCCTCGACGTATCTCACTCAAGCATGCAATGGTTAGCCAATAGCTATAGTCCTGTACAACCTGTGGTTGACTTGACTCAGCAAGCAGCGACTCAGCTTAGTAATGTGGAGATCCAATAAGCCATGAACTTCACAATGTCTTTTTCTCAGCTTATGCCTTTGGCACCCGTGATGATTGTGGCGTTGACCGCAGTCGTTGTGATGATCCTGATTGCAATTAAACGTAATCATAATTTAATTGCAACCGCTTCAGTGGTGGGTCTAAACCTTGCCGCAGCTTATATTCTCATTACGATGTTTGGTGGTCATTTTGTGCCATCGAATGTCATGGGAATGTTTATGATCGATCCGTTTACACTGATCTACCAATTGCTCATTATCGTGGCTTCACTTGCATGCTGTACCTTATCGCATGCGTATATTGAAACCTATAAAGATAATCGCGAAGAACTTTACTTATTGCTTTTGATCTCTGTATCAGGCGCAATGCTGATGGTTGCAAGCGCGCATTATGCTTCTTTTTTCATTAGCCTTGAGTTAATGTCGATCCCAGTTTATGGCTTGCTGGCTTATACCTATCAGCGTAGTCGTTCACTTGAATCTGGTGTGAAATATCTTGTACTTTCTGCAACTGCTTCTGCAATGCTTTTGATGGGTATGGCTTATATCTATGCCTATACAGGTTCATTGTCTTTCTATGATTCTGTACAAGCATTATTTAATGCGATTCGCCAACCAATGGTGATTTTAGGGCTTGCACTGGTCATTTTTGCGGTTGCCTTTAAACTTTCACTGGCGCCATTTCATAAATGGACACCTGATGTGTATGCAGGTGCGCCAGCGCCAATGGCGACCTTTTTGGCGACTGCGGCTAAAGTGGCAACAATTGGCCTATTTGTACGTTATATGCTGACTTCTGGTGCGATCCTTGTCGATTCACTAGTAACGATTTTAACGATCATTGCCGTGTTATCTATTTTAGCGGGTAATTTGCTTGCAGTTCGTCAGGTCAATTTAAAGCGTATTTTGGCTTATTCATCGATTGCGCATTTTGGTTATTTGTTGATTGCTTTAATCAGCATGACCTACGCAAGTTTGGGTAGCGTTACAGTGTATGTCGTGACTTATGTGCTGACTACCATTGGTGCATTCGGTGCGGTTGCGCTGATGTCTAGTCCATATAACAATGTCGATGAAGCTGAAAGTCTTGCGGATTATCGTGGTTTATTCTGGCGTCGTCCTGTATTAACTGCGACTTTAACCGTAATGATGCTGTCTTTAGCAGGTATTCCATTGACCGCAGGCTTTATTGGTAAGTTCCTTGTGGTAATGGCTGCGGTAACGACTCAGCATTGGTTCCTTGCTGCCATGATTATTGTGGGTAGTGGTATTGGTTTGTACTATTACCTACGTGTGATGGTGGTCATGTATATGACTCCGCCTGAGGTTCCTCGTATCGATGCGGATAAGCATTGGGGACAAAAAGTAGGTGGAATCATGGTCTTGGCTGCGGCTGCATTGGTTTTAATTATTGGTATCTATCCAGATCCAGTGATTAAACTAGCCTTAGAAGGCGAGATTTTATCACCGTTACATTTTGTGTTATCACAACAGCATTAAGCTTGTGTTTTAACAAAAAAAACCTCCATTCGTGGAGGTTTTTTAATTTTCGTCACTAAAACTATTTATAATATATCAAGTTTAATGTTGTTTTAGGTGTTCTCCCGTGCCCATTCAAGAAATCCGTCATCCTCTGATTCGTCATAAACTTGGCTTATTGCGACGTTCGGATATCAGCACAAAAAATTTCCGTGAACTTGCTCAAGAAGTCACAATGCTTCTGACTTATGAAGCGACAAAAGATTTGCAATTGGTCGATCATGAGGTTGATGGTTGGGCGAGCAAAGTCACGACTCAGCGTATTGCAGGTAAAAAAATTACCATCGTTCCGATTTTACGAGCAGGAATCGGCATGTTGGAAGGCGTACTTAACCTGATTCCTAGTGCCAAAGTCAGTGTACTCGGTTTGGAGCGTGATGAAGAAACCTTACAGGCGCGAACGTATTACAAAAAATTAGTTCCAGATGTCGCCAACCGTATCGCGATGATTATCGACCCAATGTTAGCGACGGGTAGCTCACTTGTTGCTGCGATTGATGTTCTTAAAGCCAGCGGATGTAAAGATATTCGTGTCATGATTTTGGTTGCTGCACCTGAAGGCATTAAAAAAGTGCAGGAATTGCACCCCGAAGTGGAAATTTATACCGCATCGATTGATGATGGATTGAATGCGCAAGGTTATATCGTGCCTGGCCTTGGTGATGCAGGAGATAAGATTTTTGGTAGTGTCCAAAAAGATTAAAAAGACTCCTTTAAAAAGCTGCCAATTTGGTGGCTTTTTTTTTGAAAAAAARGGATGTGCATTCCAGCTAAATTACTGTTTAAGTTTTTTTAAAAATTAAAATAACCTTAAATTTTTTATAAATATTAAATGGAAATAATTATTTACTAGCTTAGGTGAATAAAAAAATACAATTACAATTATGGAGATAGTATGAGTAATGTTAGTGATAATTATTATCAATTTAGATAGGATTGCGCTAATTTTATACAGGGGTACATTTAATGTTTAATACTCAACCCAAAATATTAGCCCGTACAATTTCAGTGATGATGTTTATGGCGGCTGGTAGTAGTTTTATTCACGCTGAAGATATCTTACCGACGATAAAACTCAAAGCTGGCGATCAAGATCAGCAAAGTTATACCGTCAAAAAGTCTAAATCTGCTACAAAAATGGATTTGGCGCTGAAAGATACACCTCAGTCTGTGAGTGTAATTACAAAAGAACAAATCGATGATCAAAACTTAACAACTGTTGAAGATGTATTGAATCAGACCCCGGGTGTATATGTACAGCGTTTTGGTGCGCAAGGTGCAGTAGGCAATGGGGGAGAATATGTATTTTATTATGCTCGCGGTAAACAAATCGTAAATTATCAAGTTGATGGTGTTATGACAGCGCCAGCGATTGATGGCAAAAATGGATCATCTCTGAGTAATTTTGACCCCGCTGTTTTTGAAAACGTGACCGTAATTAAGGGTGCTACTGGCTTGACTAATGGTGCGGGTTATCCAAGCGCAAGTGTAAATTTTAATAGAAAACATGCCAATAGTAGTGTCCCAACTGGAGAGGTTAAACTGAGTGGTGGCTCATGGGATACTTACCGATCACAATTTGATGTACAAGGTGGTTTAAATAGTGCTGGTTCTATTCGTGGTCGCGCTGTGGCATCGTATGGTCAGGGTGATTCATGGAAAGCTTGGGGAGATAATCAGTCAGGGACACTCTATGGCATTATCGATGCTGATATTGACCCTAAAACAACGGTTTCTGTTGGTGGTATGCTAAGTCGTAACAAAGTGACGGGTCTTGGTGTGCATGGTATTGATATGTATGGTATTGACGGTGGTATTAATCCATACACCCCTAGCTTTAATGCCAATGCAAAATTGGCATATAGTCGGGTTGATACTATTAATCTATTTGCACAAGCAAAACATGAATTTGAAAATCGTTGGAATTTGCAGGCAAACTATAACTATACACAACAGCAAATTAAGTCGCTGTTTGGGGTGATCGGTGTAGCCTCAGTCAATTATTCTGATCAGGATGTCATCAAAGGTACAACAACTTATAAAGCACATTATGCATCTCTCGCCGCCTCACAAAATAATTTCAATCCCGAAGAACATAGTTTAGATGTTTCTGCGTCAGGGCCGTATCAATTATTTGGTCGTGAACATGAGTTGATGTTGGGTGCAAGTTATCAGCATATTGAAAATAATAATAACAACTTTTCAGGTTCTAACAGTGCTAATGCGGTTGATTTGAGAACGTGGAATGGCGATGTTGCATTACCTAACGCGGCGACTCCTTGACTGATCAAATGTCCATGTTAAATGACAAGTTGCAAATAATCCTAGGTGCACGTTATCAGGATATGGATATTGATTCAATTAACGCGACTACTAAGACATGGAGCAATTATAGCAAAGATAAGATTTCACCAAGTATTGCATTTGTAGTGAAGCCATTTGGAGATAGCTTATCGTTCTATACCAGTTATGTTGAAGCATTAGTACAAGGATCGACGGTTACTTCTACAGCGGATGCAAACTACGGTAATACTTTTGCGCCATTTGAAACTAAACAGTATGAGATTGGTGCGAAATTTCAAGGTGAGCGTTGGTTGCATACTTTAGCAATGTATCAGATTGAAAAACCAAGCACTATGACATTAAATTTGTCGACAAATGATTCACGCTATGTAGCAGGTAAAACTACTACAGTAACAACAGATGGTGCCGAAACTAAATCTAAAGGAATTGAGTATGGTGTATCTGGCAAAGTAACTGATGACTTAATTGTTTATGGGAACTTGGCTTATATTGATACTAAGTATGAAAAAGCTGCATCAAATCAAGGGAATACAGTTGAAGGTACACCAGAGTTTACCGCAGGCTTAGGTTTAGATTATCAAATTCCTTTGATTGAAGGATTAAGTGTTAATACTTTTGTTACTTACATTGATGATCAGTATTTAGATTCAGGCAACACATTAAAATTACCAGACTATACTTTGGTTGATTTAGGCGCTAAATATGTAACTAAACTAGGCGGAGTAAATACAACTTTCCGTGCCAATGTTGATAATGTAACAGATAAAAAATATTGGGATGGTGTATTTCAAAGTGGTTTTGCCACAATTGGAGCTGGTCGCACTTATAAACTGGGCGTAACATTTGATTTCTAAATAATGCTTCCTATAAAAAAACCTTTCATATGAAAGGTTTTTTTTATTTATATTTTAAATTCTCAATTCACACGATTTTCACAGAAATTCATAAAGGCTTTTAAACCTGGCCCCTGATATTTCTGACGATGTACCAATACATGTAATGGACGGGTGAGCTCCCAAAAAGGCGTTTCTAAAATTACCAACTGTCCTTTTTCAATTAAAGGTTCAATAGCAAGTCTGGAAATACAAGACATTCCTAAACCACCTGCCACAATCTTTAAAATTGCTTCATTATGACCCAGTGTAAGACGGATATTGGCATCAGGAACATCCTGTAAAATGGCGTTATCAAAGACTTCGCGCGTTCCTGAACCTTCTTCACGTAAAATCCATTCGACATTTAAAAAATCTTGAGGTGTCAAAGGCCGACCTAATTTTGCCAAAGGATGATCAGGCGAGCAACAGACAGCAAGTTCATCATTCCGCCAATGGATACATTGTAATTGTGGTAAATGACACGAACCTTCAATGAGTGCTAAATCAAGCTGAAATTGATTTACTGCCTCAATCATCTGGCGAGTATTCCCGACTTGCAACTGCAAATGTGCCTGAGGGTGAATTTGTAAAAAATCTGCCATGAGGTCTGGGATCAAATAATCACTAATGGTGAGTGTCGCACCCAGACGTAAATCGATACTTTGTAATTCACCTTTGGCGGCTTGTTCAAATGCTTCACAACGCCCCAAAATTTCCAAAGCTTGAGGCAATAAAAACCGACCTAAATCGTTCAATTGTAGGCGTTTGCCTAAACGGTCAAAGAGTGGAGCGCCTAATCCATCTTCAAGGTCAGCCAATGCCATACTGGCAGCACTTTGAGTCAGGCGGACGGCATCGCTGGCTTTGGTTACTGTTCCTTCTTGAGCGACTGCCACAAAGACAGCCAACTGACGTAATGTCATGCGCATGAATCAAGCCTTACCCTTGAAAAGTAGTCATAATTTCTGCTGTCATGCTAACATGAGCATACCCTGTCGTGCCATGTTGAAATTATGTCAATTGAGAAATTTAGCGTCGAAAAAGTGTTGTCTGTACAGCGTTGGGCTTCAAATTTGTTTAGTTTTACCATGACCCGTCCAGCGCATTTTAAGTTTACTGCGGGTCAATTTGCCAGAATTGGTTTAAAAGTGGGTGATGATTTGGTGGTGCGCGCTTATTCAGTCGTATCATCACCGTTTGATGAAACACTAGAGTTCTTTTCGATTGTCGTTCCAAATGGTGCGTTTACGTCAAATTTACAACATCTCAAAGTGGGTGATGAGCTTTACTTAGAAAAAATTACTTATGGTTTTTTAACCTTGGCGCGTTATCAACTACCTTTACCTCAAGATTTATGGCTATTAGCAACAGGTACAGGGCTGGCGCCTTTTCTTTCGATGTTGCAGGATTTTGCGACATGGCAAAATTACCAGCAAATTCATTTAGTCTATAGTGTTCGTACCGTTTCTGAATTGGCTTATGTCGATCGTATACAAGAGATTGCGGCAAGTTTTGGTGAAGGGCATACTGGATTTAAGTTCGTTCCTGTGATTACGCGTGATCCAAATGCTGTTTTGCACGAAAGATTGCCAGTATTAATTGAAAATGGTGAACTGGAAAAAGCGGTTGGTTATTCGTTAAATCCTGAATCCAGTCATGTCATGCTTTGTGGCAATCCACAAATGGTTGAAGATACCAAAGAGGCATTAAAACGCCGTGGTTTAACCATGAACCGTCGTGGTGAAGGCAATATTGCCGTGGAAAATTATTGGTG
>NZ_CP078523.1:2165566-2182679 GCF_019264745.1 Acinetobacter sp. Colony158
TATGGGTTTTAGTGTACAAACATGTCCATAAATTCACGTAATTCCTGAATGGCTGAATCCAGATCTGTGCTCAACCACGTTGGCTCAAAGAATCCCGCATAATGTTCTAAACGCTCTTGTGGAACCACCAGACGAATTGGACATTCTTCTTCAAGTAGACGCCACGGTAGGATGGGAACTTCATTGTCCAGAAATGAATTCACGTTTCGAATATCAATGATCATCGCATTGATACAATCTGGAAAAGGCATGACTGAAAATTCTTCAGTGCGACGTCTAAAATATTCCAGATCACCCCATTTCAAACTGTAACTAGCTTTATTAAAGCTAATAATTCCGATCAGATGTTCATCACGTGTGACGTGTAATGAGCATTCATGTGTGACGTCAGTGTCTAAATCCAGAGTGACGCTTTGCTGACGATACGACATAAAGACCTGAGCAAAAAAATGGGTGGGCTATTATAGCCTATTTTTATATACAACGCAGAAACAAAGAACACGATAGCGCTATGCTTTTTCACACAATGCTACATAAGTGCTTGTTATGATAAAGAACAATGGAAAATAAAAGAGGGGATTGCGATGACACATGATTTTAATAAACCAACACCACATACTTCGTCACCAGAAGAGACCGAAAAGAAACGTCGTTTGCCGGTTTATATTCTGGCAATTGTGGGAATTTTTTTAGTGGCATTGATTGTGTATATGGTGGCTGATCATAAACCAGATGCAAGTGATGCACCACCAGATCATCCAAATCCAAATGCACAACCTGCTACGCCAAATAATTCAACTACCAATAGCCAACAGTCATAAATTGTTATCAATTCTAATTTTTAACAAGCCATCTAATGTGATTAGATGGCTTTTTTGCAATCTTTTACTTCATTTTTGTAGTAGTTCTTATATTGCATCTTGAATAAAATATAAGCGCAAAATATATTGAGATAGATCACAAATAATATCCATTCTTAAAACCGTTTTACAGCTTAACTTCATCAAGACTAAGCCGTGATTAATATAACAAAGAGGGCATGACCTATATGAACGATTATTTTAACAATGAGGCTGCGCAAGCCCATTATGGATTTATGTACTATTGGGATATGTTTCAGCCCATTATCGCGGCAATTGCAGTTTTTATTATTGGTTGGATTTTGGCACTGATTATCGCTGCGGGTGTCAAAAAATTACTCAATCTAATTGGAACCAATCGTCATTTATCGACCGCAACGGGTAAAGCACCAGACTTTGAGTCAATTATTTCAAAATTTATATTTTGGTTTGTGTTGATTATTGCGCTGATTGCTTCTTTAAACGTACTGAATATTTATAGTGTCAGCGGGCCATTTAGTGCCATGATCACCCAAGTATTGGTTTTTGTGCCGAATCTTATTGCAGCGGCTGTCGTGGCTTTTGTGGGTTGGATCTTGGCGCGTTTGGTGCGAGCAGGACTATCCAAAGCTTTGTCTAAGACTCAACTTGATGAGAAACTGAGCAATGAAGTCGGTGTTCGACCACTCAGTGAAAATATTGCAGATATTATCTATTGGTTAATTCTGCTTTTATTTTTACCTATTGTCCTTTCGATTTTAGGACTCTCAGGTCTTTTACTCCCTGTTCAGGCAATGGTGGCTGAAGTTGTTGGATATCTTCCAAACATCTTTATTGCAGGCGTGATCGTTTTTGTTGGCTACATTTTGGCAAAAATTGTACGTGGGATTACAGAAGGCTTGGTCAATAGTGTGGGTTTACAAGCTCAAGCTGAGAAAATAGGACTGTTTAAAAACAGCAATATCGCCAATGTACTAGGTTCTCTGGTTTTTGCGCTGATCTTTATTACTGCATTGATTATTGCATTTGAAGCGCTTGGAATTGAGTCTATTTCTCAGCCAGCAACAGCCATGCTCAATGAGATCATGTTTGCGATACCAAATATTATTGCTGCTGGTCTGATTTTGATTATTGCCTATGTCGTCTCCCGTTTTGTCGCAAAACTGGTTGAAGATATTTTGGCAGGTACAGGTGTCGATGATGTTCCTGCAAAGTTTGACCTACAGCGTTTCTTGGGATCGACTAAAATCTCGCATGTGGTTGGTGTCTTAATCGTATTCTTTACCATGTTGTTTGCGGTTGCAGAAGCAGCGAATCGTCTTGGTTTTGATCAGATTAGTCATCTGGTCGCGATCTTCATTGCCTTCGGTGCCAACATTTTACTTGGTGCTTTAATTCTGGTCGTGGGTTTCTGGTTAGCCAATATCGTGGCAAATGTCGTTCAGCGCGGTGAATATAATAGCTCGCGTTGGTTAGGTAATTTGGTTCGTATCTTGATTATGGGCTTGGTTCTAGCGATGGGTCTACGCGCAATGGGTATTGCCGATTCAATCGTCAATCTGGCTTTTGGACTCACACTCGGTTCGGTGGCAGTCGCATTTGCTCTCGCTTTTGGTCTGGGTGGTCGTCAACCTGCAGAACGTGTTTTGACCGATCTTATTGATAAAGCCAAAGCTGAGGGAAATAAACCCAATCCAATCGCGAAAACTCAATCAGCGGTTGTGGTTGAAACACCTGTAGCATCATCGCCTGTTGCACCCTCAGAGGCGGCAACGGATCATAATGTTCCAACCACGTTTGATGTAGACCCAGCGCATAAACCTTTAAATAACCCTTATGGTTCTAAAGGCGAAGGTGAGGATGATCCAACATCAAAACCCGATGATCAACCGAAATAAGTTTTGATTTTTGCACCAGAATCGGCCACTCTATCCAGAGTGGTCGCTTTTTTAGATCGTTAAAATAGATTTTTCATCACTGTTTCGCCTTCTTTATTTTCTCTCTAAAGAAGAAATAAAAAGGACGTATGAAAGAAATCTAATCCATGAGTCATAAAAATAATAGAGGAGTGAAAGATGCAAAAGCAGCCGAATCGTTTTATCGCCCCGATTGTGATTGCGGGTATTACTGTCGGATTTTTGGTCAGTGCTTATAAGTTTGTATTTGCCCAAAATAAAGTGGCACAAACAGAAAAAACAGGTGTAGATGAAACTCCTTCAATCGAAGCCAATCAGATCGATGCTGCACCATAATTTTGACGTATTTTATACATATTGTGCCGCGGCATAGGCCGATGACCATGCCCACTGAAAGTTATAACCGCCTAAATGTCCAGTCACATCTAAAACTTCACCAATAAAATAGAGCCCCTTAACTTTCTGGCTTTGCATGGTTTTGGATGAAATTTCAGCGGTGTCTACTCCACCCAAAGTCACTTCGGCGGTACGATAGCCTTCAGTCCCGGAGGGTTTTACTACAAAACCATGAAGCTGTGCTGCAATCTGCTCCAAGACTGTATCACTCAGTTGACCAATGGCTGTTTCTGCATAGTTAGGCCAAATCAGTTGTTGTAACTCAAGCACAATGCTTTTTGCGGTCAGTTCGGATAATAACGTGCGTAACAAGACTTTGGGTTGTTGCTGTTTTTTTTGTTTCAAATAATCGGCTAAATCTTGCATAGGAAAAAAGTTGATCTGAAAAGATTCACCTGCTTGCCAATAATTCGAAAGTTGCAGTGAACTTGGACCACTTAAACCGCGATGAGTAAAGAGTAGTGCCTCGGTAAAACTGTTTTTATCATTGGAAAGTGTGACATCCAGTGCATTACCACTCAAACGTGTGGTTACTTCTTTAAATTGATCGGAAAAAGTAAAGGGAACTAATCCTGCGCGAGTCGAAAAAACTTGATGACCAAATTGTTTAGCTAGCTCATAGCCAATTCCTGAACCACCTAGTGTTGGAATTGAAAGGCCACCAGATGCAATCACCAGAGATTCACAAGTAAAGGTTGCGTGTGTACTTTGAACTTCAAAAAGTTGATGGTCTAATTGCTTAACTGTTTTTACTTCACAGTCCGTTTTTATGTTGACCAGTTTCGTTTTATCGCATTCAGCTAAAAGCATATTCAAAATATCTTTTGAACCATTTAAGGTAAAAAGCTGTCCATGCTTACGTTCTTCATAGGCGATGCCATAGTCACAGACCAAGCCGATAAAATCCCAATTGCTATAACGTGATAAGGCCGAAATCACAAAATGTGGATTATGTGAAATAAAATTTTCAGGCTCGACATAGAGGTTAGTAAAGTTACATTTACCTCCGCCAGACATCAGGATTTTTTTTCCGACTTTATTGGCTTTTTCCACCACTAAAACCTTGCGTCCACGCCGTGCAGCCTGAGCCGCCAGCATTAGTCCAGACGCACCTGCACCCAGAACAATGACATCGTAATGCATGGACATAAACGTACTCAGCGTTATAAAAGCGCGACATTATAAAAGATTTTGTCTGCCCTGTAATCCACCACTATGAATCGCTAAAATTCGGGTATGAGGTGGAAAATATGCTTTTTCGATGAGATCAAAAATGCCAAATAGCATTTTTCCTGTATAAATGGGCTCAAGTGGAATTTGATATTGTTTTTCGAAAAACTGAATAAACTCGATTAACTGCGCGGAAGTCTTGGCATAACCGCCACAACAATACTCATCTATAATCTTCCAGTTTTTCTTTGCGGTAAGGTGGGTAACGTCATGCGTTAAAAAATCGCCTTTTAATGCAGAGAAACCCAAAATATTTTGATTAAAGTGACTTGATTCAATCAATCCTGTGATCGTGCCGCCAGTTCCCACCGCACAGCAAATCACATCGTAATTTTGTCGATCTTGTTCGCTTAAAATTTCTTTGCAACCTTGAATGGCAAGAGAGTTTGTTCCACCTTCTGGAATAATATAGGCGTTTGGAAATCGAGATTGTAATTCTGCCAAAAAATCAGGTTGCTCTTTATTGCGATAATCCTGTCGATTGATGAATTCGAGTTGCATGCCAAACTGCGAGGCAGTGGCCAAAGTGTGATTTAAGCGTTGATCAGCCAGTTCTTCACCACGAATGATGCCAATACTGCGAAAACCAAAATAATGGGCGGCATAGGCTGTTGCCGCAATATGATTGGAAAATGCGCCACCAAAAGTAATCAGGGTATCCAGCCCCAGTTGTTTGGCATGTTGTAAGTTATATTTGAGTTTATAAAATTTATTGCCTGAAATATGTGGATGAATGAGATCCAGACGTTTTAAATCAAGATGTATGTCAGGCTGATCCATGAGAGTTTGATATCCCACAGCTTGTGCAATAGCGTTGAACATAGAAGACAGCCTGAATTAAAACGTCATATCAATAAGAAAAATAGCTAGTCCATAGCTTTGGATGATGTATCTACCGAAGTGATCACCGACATACCGGGACGTAAGCGTTCTAAGCCTTTTTGATTCGGATCAATCGCAATCCGTACAGAAATTCGCTGTACCACTTTGGTAAAGTTACCTGTCGCATTATCTGCTTTGAGTACACTAAACTCTGAACCCGCAGCAGGGGAGATTTGCTCAACATGACCTGTAAATTTCTGATGATCTAAGGCATCGACGGTGAAAGTGATTTTTTGCCCAATTTTCATATTGGCGATCTGGGTTTCTTTAAAATTGGCAATCACCCAAGTTTGTTGAGGAATCAAATACAATAACTGTGAACCTGCTGCGACATATTGCCCGACACGTGGATTGACTTCACCCAATTGTCCATCCATTGGCGCAGTAATCACACTATAATCTTTGGTGGTCGTTGCCTGATCCAGTTGTGCCTGTGCATTGGTGACTTGCGCTTCTAAACCTGTTTGTGCGACTTGCGCGGTTTTTAGGGCTTCCTGTGCAACATTTACATTGGCCTGAGCTTGTTTGAGTAACGCCAAATTATTTTTTACATCTGCTGCGGCTTTATCACGTTCTGATTTAGAGGCTGCGCCGCTATCCCCGAGTTGTTGGTAGCGCTGTAATTGTGTCATCGATAAATCATATTGCGCCTGAGCTTGGTCAACTTTAGCTTGAGCCGCAGCAATATCGGCTTGCCGCTGAGCAATCGTCTGAGTTTGATTGGCCAGACTATTTTTTGCTTGTTCAACCGCAGACTGTGCTTGCGTCACTTTTTGGTCATAAGTCGTGGCATCAATATGCATCAAAGCTTGACCTTTTTTGACGTAGTCAAAATCTTTGACCAGTACATCTTTGATATAACCATTAATCTGTGACGAAAGGACAGTGGTTTTACCTTTGACATAGCTATTGTCAGTTTGCTCAATGGCAGTATGAAATGGCCCAATACGCCATGCCCACATAATGAGTCCTAAGCCTACCAACAGCACGATAAACATGATTGCCAATGTCGATTTTTTGGTTGGAATCAACTTCCCGACGCGCTGAACAGGTTTGAGCGGGGCAGGTTGTGGCGTGGCAGAAGATGTCGTTCCAGATTGAGACTGATTTGTTTGATTCGAATCAGGTTCATTCTGTGGATTGGTTTTTTGCTCGTCACTCATAAATTATACTCAAACACGCCACTTAGGATGATGTCGATGAGGCAGTCAGTTTCTCACGATAAGTAAGATACTTCGCCCAGATAATATTGCACAATCCCCAAAGGAATAACACAATCGCCACGATACTATTAAAATTAATCACATCGTTATAAGCTCGGACTTGAGCCTCACGATTTGCAGTTTGCGATAAGGTTTTGGTTGCCTGTAATTGATCCTGAACAGGATCGGCAATGTTGGGGCTAAATTTTGCCTGATATTGTTTTAAACGTTGATCAATGGTTGGATCAGTTCGTTCCAAATTACGACTGATGTCCATTTGATACACTTGGGTTTGACGTTTTTGATAAGTATTATAAAACGATGAACCAATCAAGCCACCAAAGTTTTGTGTGGCAGAAAATAACACGATAAACGTCACCACATGTGCAGGGCTTTCTTTCAAAGCGCGTCCAAATCCCACCAAAAGTAGGGGGCCAATAAATAATCCATTGGCAAAGGCAATCAGAAATTGACTGTGATAGAAATTTTGTGGACGAATATCACTGGTCAAATGTGCATCCAGTTTACTGGCGATCAAAATCAAAAAGGAGGCTAAAACCAGATGTAATAATGTTCGTTCTCGAGAAAATGTGACCGCACTAAATAAAACGCCTGCCAACATCCCAAAAAAGATCACGCTATATAGCCCAACAAACTGATCTGGCCCCATGCCCATGGTTTTTAGAAAATTCACCGCGGCATAACTTTGTTCTGACAATAAAAAGCGCAGACACAACGCTCCAAATACAAAGCGTAGTACAGCTAACGTACCTAACCAGCGGGTCATAATCAGGGGGTTACTACGATGATGTTCATAAATAAAGCCAAACACCAGTAATACAAAACCCGTCATTAACACATAAGCCAGCCAAGGCGAATCAAACCACCACAGCAAAGGCCCTTGTGTCAAAACCGCGCAGATGCAGGCGAAACCCGGTGCCAGCAATAAAAAGGTAACAATATCTTGTCGTTCAAAAACAGCAATACGTAAACTACGGGGTAACTTGAGGGAAACCACCATGGCATAGCAACACACTGCCAAACCTAACTCAAAAGTATATAAGACCGTCCAGTCGTTGACCGTAACCAATGCAGGCGAAATGATCCATGCCAGTGGTACACCGAGTTGACCGAAGCCGAAGCCAATATACAGACCTCTTAAACGGTGTTCTTTGGTAAAGCCCTGCATGATGTAATACATGCCCAGAGAGCTAAGTGGTGCTGCAACCATCCCACTGATAAAACGTACAAAAATAGCCATATGATAATTTTGTACGAAAATATGCAGGATCATCACTGCGATAAACGCAAGCAGACCAATTTCAGTAAAGAGGCGTAAACCATATTGTTGTCTGGCTTTAAACAAAATCAGGTTAGAACTGACATTCGCCATGACATAAGCCGCAGGAAGCCACGCACTCTCAACAGGCGTTAGTCCATATTCACCCTGTAACTGAGGTAAATTAGCGGTAATAAAACCATTACTTAGCCCTGCGGTGAGGGCAATAAAAGTTCCGATAATAAAATATAGATATCTTTTATGAGAGGGATGTTCAATTGAAGGCGGCGAACCCGGTAATACGGGACGTTCATCATCTGTCCAGTCTGGTGGTGTTTCCAGATAACGCGGACTCTCAGCCATGATACACCCCGTTATTCAAACAAATGCCATTGAGTAATAACTCGACTGCACGGCTGGCAAATCGAATTCTTTGTGTTTCATCGTGCCCGCGAAAAGATGACGACAACATGGAAACAATGCTACGGTAATCTTCAAAATTAAAGTCAGGACGACAAATTCGTTTTTCAATCGCCCGATCAATGAGCGGCTGCACAATCTGTTGATGATGCTGTATCAGTGAAATCAGCACTTCATCGTGTTGGTCCAGCACTCGCCAATACTCCATCAGAGCCGAAAGATTATTTAAATTATGGACATGACTTTTAATTAATCGAATTAAACCATCATCGTACATACGATATTGTTCCGCACGAAGTTCCAGATGAGAAACGGCTTGCTCAAGTAAGGCATAGACTAAAGCCTTTCGATCAGTAAAGTTTCGATAAAAAGTTGCACGCCCCACACCAGCATGGTCGATAATGATTTGTAACGGAACACTCATTCCATGAATTTTAAACATCTCAACCGCAGCTTCGAGTAAATCTTCCCGATTTTTGGCCGCACGTTTGATATGTTTACTCATAGAGGAGAGATGCTGAATTTGATCGATATATTTTACGGACGTTTTTGTCCGATCTCCCAGAGAAATTATTATCAAATTGTAAAACATAACTAAAAGTTATTAATAATTAAAAAATTCATTATTTTATTTTTTATATTCTTCAGATTAAGCTCAACATCACTACTAATGAGAAGATCAAAATGACCACTCAACATGAAGTGAATCAGCAACAATATCAAGACAAAGCAAAGGCTTATCTAAATAGCTCAGTCCATGCACAAGGAGCAGAATTTGACCAAATACGTGAAGTTTTACAGCAACAAGCTTTTCAACGTGTTTTAGATTTAGGCTGCGGTGCCGGGCATGTTACGTATCAGATTGCACCAGATGTGGAGCAGTTGATTGCTTATGATTTAACTGCTGAGATGGTGCAGTTGGTGGTTGAACAGGCGAAGGCGCGCGGGTTAAATAATGTCACGGGACAGCAAGGTGCAGCAGAACTACTTGATTTTGCAGATCAGAGTATATGTGCGGTTGTGAGTCGTTATTCTGCACATCATTGGCAGAATGTTTCACAAGCAATGAGTGAAATTTATCGTGTGCTTAAACCTCGTGGAAAAGTGATATTTGTTGATATCTTAGGGAATCAACAACCTGTACTAGATACCTTTTTACAGAGTATTGAGATCATTCGTGACCCAAGTCATGTTCGCGATTATTCTTTAGCTGAATGGATGACATTTGCTGAGCGTGCCGGTTTTAAAATTGAGCAAATGCAAAAACAAAGTTTGCAGTTAAATTTTGCAAGTTGGGCCGAGCGAATGCAAACCCCAGCAGAAGCTGTGGCAACATTACGTTATTTACAGCAAAAAGCATCGGATGTGGTAAAAAATTATTATCAAATACAGCCAGATGGTTCATTTCAAAGCGAAGTCATGTATTTGGTTCTTACAAAGCCTGAGTAATGCGTTAAAATTCATGTCTATGATCACTGACGCTATGGATACCCACGTGGAAAGTTTGTTGCCTTTATTTTCTATTGCGATGGCGCTGATGTTAGGTGCAATGAGTCCTGGCCCAAGCTTTATCTATGTGGCGCAAAACTCGATTGCTAAATCACGTAAGCATGGTTTATTTACCGCTTTGGGGACTGGCACAGGCGCGGCATTTTTTGGTTTACTGGCAGTGATGGGTTTACAAGCGATCTTATTGGCTGTGCCATCGGCCTATCTCATGCTAAAAATTGGTGGTGGGCTATATTTACTTTGGCTGGCTTATAAGATTGTAAAACATGCTAAATCACCGATTGAGATGGATGCCCAACAGCAACAAACTATGACTTATCAAAGTGCCTATCGTTATGGTTTGATTACACAACTGAGTAATCCAAAAATTGCGGTGGTCTTGGCCAGTGTATTTACCGCCTTATTACCTAAAGAAATTCCAAATTATTATTATGTGGCATTACCCGTGATTTGTTTTGTAATTGATGCAGGTTGGTATTCACTTGTCGCCTTACTTTTATCCGCTGAAAAACCGCGCCGTGTTTATATCAAAGCCAAAACTTTGATTGATCGAGTAACAGGTGGGATTGTGACGGTATTAGGTCTAAAACTCATTTTCTCAAGTCGTTAAGCTAAAATATAATATGGTGGGCATATTGTCAGTACGTGGTGGTCATTCGTCATGTGTCATAGATCATATATGCAATGTGCTGCGCCTAAAATGTAAAGATTTGGCGAAGCAGGCGCACTACCTCTATCAGACGGTTTGTGAATTTTAGACCTTACAAACCGTATAAAAAGGTCGTGTACTCGCCCAATATGCCCAGATTGATCATACTCAGTTTATTCCTTTAAATCTATCTGCCAGTTGGATGCCTGAATTTCAAGATTGATTAAACGTAAACTTTGACTGATTTCATCTGCTTGTTTTTGTAGCTTAGAAACAGAAACAGCTTTAATCCATTTAATTTCACGAACACTATAACGATCCGTATCTTTTTGCGTATTGTCTATTGCTTGCTGAATGATTCGATGTTCAGCAGTAAGTTGATCGCGCTGATTGAGGATATCGAGTAAAGCTTTTCCATTATTGGCTTGTGCTTGCGCATTGGTTTGATGGATTTTTTGTATAAGCTGAAATAATTGTTTATTCACCAGAATAGCTTCATCTATAAGTTGTTCTGGATCTTCACTGGGTGTATCTCCATCTTGCACGAGTACATTTTTATGAATACGTTGCTGCAAGGAAAGGAGTTTTTTCTGTAAATCACTTCTGAGCAATAATGCTTCTGCAAGCTTCATAAAAACTCAATATATAGGTCTAAATAAAATCATCATAAAATGAAAAAACATTGCTGTCCGTTTCAGAACGTATATATCTACATTTGAATGATATAATTTGAAATGTTTTTTTGCTCATAATTTAAACAGGTTGTGATAATCTGATGACAAAAATAATGAAAATAATCAGGTGGTCGTATGAAAAGGATATTTCTATATGTCTTGGTTGTGAGTTCCAGTGTTATTGTGATGGGATGCGATATGAGGGCAAAGGTTCAGAGCGAAAGTATTCAATCTTCTACATCCGCGCGAAGTATGAGTATCGCGGGAATGCCTGTCTATGACAAAGATTTTAAATTAGCACCATTATTGGCAAACGATACTCACCTTAAACAAAATCAATAATCAAATTTAAAAAGCAAAAGAGACGTTTTAACGTCTCTTTAAAAAAATTTAAGCCGCTAATAATTTCTTGGCAGCTAAACGATGTTCAGCTTGTAGCTTCTCAATATCGATAGTGACTAATTGACGTTCTTTAACAATCCACTTGCCGCCGACCATGACATGTTCAGCTTGATCTGCCCCGCACAGCAGCAATGCTGCAATTGGGTCATGACTTCCTGAAAATTTTAGTTCATCCAGTTTATATAAAGCAAAGTCTGCCTGATGACCAACTGCGATTTCCCCCAAATCATGTTCACGGCCTAATAATTTTGCCGAACCTTGAGTCGCCCAGCCAAATGCTAATTCTGGCGTAATTCGTTCTGCACCATATTTAAGACGTTGCAAATACATGGCTTGACGAGTTTCCAAAATCAGATTTGAAGCATCTCCAGAGGCAGAACCATCTACTCCTAAACCAATCGTTGCACCTGCCTGCATTAAATCAAGAGTTGGGCAAATCCCAGAGGCGAGACGCATATTAGAATGCGGACAGTGACAAATACTGACACCTGCCTGACCTAAACGCTGAATTTCTTCGGTATTAAAATGAATGCCATGCGCCAGCCATGTTCGGTCACTTAACCAACCAACGCTTTCCAGATAATCTACCGTTCGCATACCAAACATTTGTAGACAAAAGGCTTCTTCATCTAGCGTTTCTGCCAGATGAGTATGCAAACGCACATCCAGACGCTGCGCCATTGCTGCACTTTCTCGCATAATCTCTGGTGTGACTGAAAAAGGAGAACATGGTGCAAGCGCAATATTGACCATGGCACCTGTACCACGTTGATGGTATTTCGCAACAAGACGTTCTGAATCCAGCAAAATTTGATCCATCTGCTGCACTGTCTGCTGTGGAGGTAAACCGCCTGATTCTTCACCCAAGCTCATGGAACCGCGCGTCAGCATGACACGAATACCTAACTCTTGTGCTGCTTGAACTTGGATATCAATGGCATCGGTTAACTGCTGTGGAAATAAATAATGATGATCGGCCGCGAAAGTACATCCAGACATGACCAATTCTGCTAAAGCCACTTGGGTAGCAAGATGTAATTGTTCAGGCGTTAATTTTGCCCAGACAGGATATAAATTTTTTAACCATGGAAATAATGGTGTATTCACCACAGGTGCCCATGCACGAGTTAATGTTTGATAAAAATGATGGTGGGAATTGATCAACCCTGGAATAACGACACAGTCTTGGGCATCAAATGTTTGATCGACAGGTTGAGTAGGGGCTTGGCCTTGTGCAACCAGTTCAATAATTTGACCATTTTCAATCACAACGCCATTCGTTGCATCCTGCTGATTGGCGGTAAAAATAGCAAGTGGATGTTTGATCCAGAGACGTGACATAGCAGATTTCGCTCAAATATTTTTATATTTGAAAAGCAATGCGTGTACCAAGATTTGGTTTTTACACCATGCTAGATAATTGATATATATCAATAGATATAGTGGGATATATGACTATGGGGCGCTATTCTCATCGAAAAAAATGCCAGTCGTTTTAACTTGACTGGCATTCCACAAAGTACGGGTTTGAAGCGAATAATATCAGGAGTGATTTTCAGCAGTTGCAGCGACTTCAGGTAAATTACTCACTTGTGGCTTTTTTCCTACATGTAAGTGATTAAAGAACAAATTAAGCAGAACAGCCATGATACAGGTAATACTGATACCAGAATGAAATAGGGTTTGTACCGCATCTGGCATTGCATGGAAGAAATCAGGGCTAATCAGTGGAATGAGACCTGCTGCAAGTGAAACGGCGACGATAATTAGATTGGATTGAACTTGATAATCGACTTTAGACAAGGTACGAATACCACTGACTGCAACACTACCAAATAACACCAAACCAGCGCCACCCAGTACAGGCATTGGAATAGAAGCAACGAGACGACCAAACACAGGAAGTAAACCCAGTACCACTAAAATTCCACCCGCAGTGGCAACTACAAAGCGACTTTTGACTCCTGTAATGGCAACCAAACCCACATTTTGTACAAATGCACATTGCATGAAGGCACCAAAAAGAGGGGCAAGTGCGGATGAAAGCATGTCTGCACGTAAGCCATCAGCGATACGTTTATTGTCAACTTGGGTATCTACAATTTCACCAATTGCGAGCAAACTAGCTGTAGTTTCAGTCAAAATCACAATCGTAACAATACTCATGGTTAAAATCGCGGGCCATTCAAACACTGGCATACCAAAGCCTAAAATATTAGGCAATGCGACCCATGCACCATCACTGACTTTAGAAAAATCAGCCAAACCTAATGCAAACGCAGCAATTGCACCACAAAAGATGGAAAGTAGAACGGCTAAACGTTTGATGGCAGGAGAACCAAATTTGGTGAGCAGCAATAAAACAAATAAGGTAAAAGCTGCCAAACCTATATTTTCCATTGAACCCCAGTTCGCAGCTTTAGGATTGCCACCCATCATCCAGCGAATCGCCACTGGTAAAAGTGAAATTCCGATAATGGCAATAATGGAACCTGTGACGATTGGCGGAAAGAATCGTACAATTTTGGAAAAAAATGGTGCAATAATGATCCCGAAAACCGAACTCACCATAATTGCACCAAGAATGGCCTGAAAACTGCCCCCATTTGAACCAATCGCGATCATACTGGCAACGGCTGCAAAAGAAGTGCCTTGTACAATGGGAAGTTTAGAACCGAACCATTTGAAACCCAGCGTTTGCAGTAAGGTTGCCAGTCCTGCCACTAAAATAGAAGCAGTAATGAGCAAGCCAATATCTGCCTGAGATAGCCCAATACCAAGACCTACAACCAGTGGTGCTGCAATTAGACCACCGTACATGGTCAAGACATGCTGAAAACCATAAGTTAAGTTTTTACCCATTCCAAGATGTTCATGTTCTGGAGATGCGGTTTTAGTTTCATCGTTCATATCAAACCCTTTCAACTTTGTGTGTATGACAAGAGTAAAATTTGCAACATGCATGCCATCTTCTAATTATTTAAATAAACATGAATTTTAAAATATGAAAAAACATATAACAGTGACGAACACTATCGGTGGCACAGCAATTGCTCAATCTAGAAAAGGTACAAGTCTTATATAAGTCTAGGCAATGGAGTAAGGTATGAGTGTTTCAATTCCTGTGATTGATATATCAGGTCTATTTAGTTCTGATGTGAAAGAGCGTCAGATGGTTGCGCAACAGATGAAACAAGCATGTGAAGATAAAGGCTTTTTTTATATTTCAAATCATGGAATTGCCACTGAATTACAACAGGCAGTTTTTAAACAAAGCAAACAATTCTTTGATTTGCCCATGAACGAAAAAGAAAAAGTACATAAGAAAAACTCAATTGCCAACCGGGGTTATGAGCCTTTAAAAAACCAAACGCTAGAAGCAGGAACGCCCGCTGATTTAAAAGAAGGTTTTTATTCGGGGCGGGAATATGCGCTAGAAAGTAAAGAAGTGTTAGCACAACGTTTTAATCATGGGCCCAACCAATGGCCTACACAGTTTCCAGAATTTGAATCTACCATGCAGCGCTATCAGGCTGAACTCGAAGTATTGGCAAAATACCTGATGCGTGGTTTAGCCTTGTCATTATCATTGTCAGAAAATTACTTTGATGATTTCTGTCATGATTCATTGGTGACTTTACGCTTATTGCATTATCCACCACAACCTGCAAATCCCGAGCCAAATGAAAAAGGCTGTGGGGCGCATACCGATTTTGGTGCATTAACCTTATTGCTTCAAGACCAGCAAGGTGGTTTGCAAGTTTGGGATCAAAACAGTGAAAGCTGGATGGATGCGCCACCGATCGAAGGAACGTATGTGATTAATCTCGGAGATTTAATTGCACGTTGGACCAATAATCGTTTTAAATCGACTTTGCATCGGGTGATTAATAAATCAGGCAAACAGCGTTATTCGGTTCCTTTTTTCTTTGGTGGAAATCCAGATTATCAAGTGCAATGTCTGCCTAACTGTAAAACTGAAAACGAACCTGCTTTATTTGCACCGACAACAGTCGAAAAGCATCATATTGAAATGTATCGGAGAACCTATGGCTAAGCATATTGTATTGGTGCATGGTGCTTGGCAGGGAGGCTGGTCATTTGACTTGATCAAGCCATTATTGGAGCAAACGGGCTGGCAAGTACATGCAGTTGACTTGCCTGGTAATGGTTGGAATAGTGACACTCAACTTTCTGCCAATCAGGACAATTACTGTGATTTTGTTGTGCAGACGATTCAAAAAATTGGTGAACCTGTCGTATTGCTCGGACATAGTGGCGGGGGCTTAACCATTTCAGCAGTGGCAGAACAAATTCCAGATTTAATTTCAAATCTCATTTATTTAGTTGGCATGATGCTGCCCTCAAACATGTCATTTCTGGATTTTAAAATATTGTGCGAGCAGCATTTTCCAGATGAGGATTTTGCTGGAATTTCCCCTTATCTGAGTTTTACTCAAGAGGGTTATAGTATTGTGAGTCCTGAAGGTGCGAAGAAAATCTTTTTGCAAGATTGTGATGCAGAACTTGCAGAAAAATTAATTGCAAAATTACGACCGCAACCAGAAACAGGGCGGGATTTAAAGCCAGTATTAACGCCTGAACGTTTTGGTCGTGTGCCGCGAATTTATGTAGAAGCACTTTATGATCAGTCATTATCAATCAATATGCAGCGTTTGATGCAACAGTTACAACCTGATCATTTAAAAGTCATTAGCATGCAAACAGGGCATGTACCTCAAGCGATTCAACCTCAATTACTAGTTGAAAAGCTGAATCAATTATTTGATGAAAAAGTATCGGTGTGATATTAAATCTCATTGAGGAAAATCAATTGGGCAAAGTGATTTTCCTCTTATGAAATAATAGAAAAGATTGATTTTAATTTAGAGGAGCGGGTCAATCTTTAAAATGCACAGGAATCCACTGATAGCTTTTACCATCTGCCGAATAAATATGACCAATTCCCGGAAATGGTAAATGTGGTGCTGCAATGGTTTGACCATTTTTGGCAAAATTGGCAAATTGTTTTAAGCGGGTTTGGACGGCTTGTTTCGGATCAATATCATATTCAATCGCCGTTTCAGGTCGGTCAAACTGAACTGTATGCGAATGCACAATATCTCCAATAAAAATTATATCTTCATCTTTAGTTTTCAGTTCATAACTAAAATGTCCTGGGGTATGTCCCGCGGTGTTAATCACTTTAAATCTCTGAATTTCATCATCCAGTTTATAGGTTTTAAAGCGTTGTTTGGCTTGATAAGGTGCTAAAGCCGCTTTAATTTTTTCCACTGTAGCTAAATAGCCCGCGCGTTTAGCTTGTGGAATTTTCTCGGCTTGTTTGGGGTCTAACCAATAATTGGCTTCATCTTGTGATACATACACTGTGGCATTAGGAAAATTCGCTTTTCCATCTTTACTGATGCCACAGACATGATCGGGATGTAAATGTGTCAATAAAATGCTATCGACTTGTTCAGGCTTGTATCCAGAAGCTTTTAAGTTGCTTAAAACTGAACCTAAATGCGCGCCAAAACAACTTGCTGCACCACTATCGACCAGAACCAATGATTTACCCGTATTCACCAAAAAGGCATTCACAGAGGTTTGTACGCCTTTGTCTTGATCGGCATAGTATTTCTTTAAAATCTCATGAACTTGTTTTTGCGGTATGTCTTTAAACAGCGTAGGCGACATAAAGTTTGTGCCGTC
>NZ_CP078523.1:2184060-2191828 GCF_019264745.1 Acinetobacter sp. Colony158
ATTAAGAAACTTTATCACCCGCTTTAGCGCCAGATTCAGGTGAAATCACCCAAACACCTTCGCCATTACCCGCAGCAAGTACCATCCCGTTAGAAATACCAAAACGCATTTTACGAGGTGCAAGATTCGCCACCATTACGACTAATTTGCCTTTTAAGTCTTCTGGCTGATAAAACTCACGGATACCACTAAACACATTGCGCGGTTCAGCTTCGCCGACATCTAAGGTGAGTTGCAGCAATTTATCAGAACCATCCACGATTGCTGCTTCAAGCACTTGCGCCACACGCAAATCCACTTTTAAGAAATCATCAATTTTAATGATCTCAGAACTATCCGTTGTAGCAGGCGCTTCAACTTTTTTCTCAGCCATTTTGTCTTTTTTCTTTTCGGCTTTAGGTGTTTCAGTCGTAGCAGCTAAAGAATCTTTAGATGCATCGACCATGGCAGTGACCGCTTTAGGATCAACACGTTGCATTAATGGTTCAAACTGAGCAATTTCATGGCTAGCTAAAATCTGCTTGCGCGATGCAAAATCAAAACTTTCGAGTTGTAAGAATGCCTGCACTTGAGTGGCAAGTGTTGGCAAAACTGGCGCAAGATAAATCGCCAATTGACGGAATAGGTTAATACCGACAGAACACACCTCGTGAACTTGCTGTTCCTGACCTTCTTGTTTCGCCAAAGCCCACGGTTTTTTCTCATCAATATATTGATTGGCACGATCTGCAAGTGCCATGATTTCACGAATGGCGGCACTAAACTCACGTTCTTCGTAAGCTTTGGCAATCGAATCGCCTGCGTCAATAAAACTTTGTACAAGCTCGGACTCAGCGCAGTTAGCCGATAACGTATTGCCAAAATCTTTATTGATAAATTTGGCACAACGACTGGCAATATTCACGACTTTGCCGACCAAGTCTGAGTTTACTTTTTGAATAAAATCATCCAGATTCAAATCCGAATCTTCGACCTTATCCGAAAGTTTTGAGGCAAAGTAATAACGTAAATATTCAGGATTCAAATGCTCTAAATAGGTTTCGGCCTTGATAAATGTTCCGCGAGATTTCGACATCTTTTGACCATTGACCGTCAAAAAGCCATTTACGAATAAACCTGTTGGCGTGCGGTAATTTGCACCTTCAAGCATTGCAGGCCAAAACAATGCATGGAAATAGACAATATCTTTACCAATGAAGTGATAGACTTCATTTTTACTGTCTTTTTTCCAGTAATCATCAAAGTTTAAGTCTGGACGTTTGGTTTTTATATAGTTTTCAAAACTTGACATATAGCCAATCGGCGCATCGACCCAGACATAAAAATATTTATTCGGTGCATCTGGAATTTCAAAACCAAAATAAGGCGCATCACGGGAAATATCCCAGTCTGCCAAACCTGCTTCAAACCATTCATCTAACTTGTTGGCAATTGAAACTGGTAAGCGACCTTCGTCACGTGTCCATTTTTGCAAATATTCAGAAAAATTTGGCAGTTTAAAGAAATAATGATCTGACGATTTTTCGACAGGCGTTGCACCGCTTAAAGTCGAACGTGGATCGATCAGTTCAGTGGCATTGTAGGTTGTACCACAGACTTCACAGCTATCGCCGTACTGATCTGGCGATTTACATTTCGGGCATGTGCCTTTAATAAATCGATCTGATAAAAACATCTGTTTTTCAGGATCAAAAAGCTGTGTCACAGGGCGAATAGCAATATTATTGGCATCACGATTTTTTAAATAAATTTCCTGTGAGCGTGATTTGTTAGTTTCGCTATGGGTTGAATCATAATGATCAAAACTAATTCCAAAACCAGAAAAATCACGTTCATGTTCTTTTTGAACATTGGCAATTTGCTGCTCTGGACTAATACCATTGGCTTCAGCACGAAGCATGATCGCTGTGCCGTGAGCGTCATCCGCGCAGACATAAGTCACATCATGTCCCATTGCACGCATGGCACGAACCCAGATATCCGCTTGGATATAACCGAGTAAATGACCCATATGGATCGGACCATTGGCATAAGGAAGAGCATTGGTGACTAAAATTTTACGCACGGATTTCATTCTCTCATTCGTATTCATCAGAAGATCAATGATTTTACTTGAACAGCAGAGGAAAATAAACTTAAAGCATAGGTTTAAAGCGTTGTCCCGAAGGCTATCGCCAAAAATAGCCATAAATGTCGTAATGAAACTGAGTAAGTGAGTAACGATTTCTTTCGTTGCATGCCTTGTTTATTATAATTTTAGCTGATAACACAATACATGCATCAAATTTCAACAGATCTTATTTATATGAAAGCACAAATTCAGCAAATATATGAGTCAATGGCGGAGTTACAATGATTCTGATTTACCGCAACCGATGCAAATATTCTCAGCAGAGGATTTGATAATTATTCCTTTAAAATGAATAACAAAAGTTTCGCTACATCCTGTATCTACTTTGTTTCAAATTGCAGTTTTTACTTAAAAAAAATTTAAAGCAAGGTATAAATAAAGTCAGATTCAAGTACATTGATCCGCGCTTAACCAGCGTGTCCTAACATTTTTAAAATGAACAATGAGGGCGTAATAATGACAACTGAAAATAAACTTGATGATTTGAAAGCAAAAGCCAGTGAATTAGGTGATGAAGCCAAATATAAAGCTGAACAAGCAAAGATTGAGGGTGAAAAAGCCTTAGATGACGCTAAACATCAAGCTCAAGAAGCAAAACTTAAAGGTGAAAAGGCATTCGATGATTTGAAAAAAGATGCCTCTGAACAGTACGCTGAAAATAAGGCAATAGCAGATGAAAAAATCGATGAAGCCAAAAATAAATGGGATGAGTCGAAACAAGATGCTCAAGACAAATATGAACAGTTAAAAACAGAAGCAAGTCAAAAACTGGATGAAGCTAAACTCAAAGCCAATGAACTGAAACATGAAGCTTCTGAAAAGTTTGATGAATTAAAAGTTCAAGCCAGTCAAAAAATTGACGAGCTTAAAAAAAGTGCAACTGATGTACTAAATAAATTTAAAGGCAATGATAAGACCTAGTCTTCAATTGACTTAAAAATACGCTGATGTTTTGAATAACTGCTCATAATGATATGGGCAGTTTGTTTATAAAATATATGTTCAAAGCATATCAGCAAAATCAAGTACGCGCCTATAAACTAATACTGTTAAACTAGCACATCGTTCAGTTTAAAATTCCATAGTTGGAGTGCAATATATGTCGTGGCTTTCTTCATTAAAATCGGTTTTTTCACCTGCTCAAGAGGTGAAAGAAGAAGAAATCCAGCGTATCTTACAACAATATCAACTGCCTCAATCTGAACACTTAATCAAAGATCGTATTACACAGGTCAATGTAGAAGGTCATGTTTTACAACTGACCATCAATACTTACCCACACGAGGCCGATCATTTACAACAAATTCATGATGATTTGGCGGCTGCTTTGCTGCAATGCGGAATCGAAGAACTCAATTTACATGTCATTCAGCAGAAATCAGCCAAGTTAGGGCAAAATCAATCTCATAGCGAAAAACACGCAGCTCAAAGCTCAAACTTACCGCCAGTGGTGGATGCATCTGCACCAGTTTCAGAAGATCCTAATAATCCGCCTATTCAGAAAGCAGCGCCTAAACAACGAGATGTGGCTGCACATCCACGTATTAAAAACGTGATTTTGGTGTCTTCTGGCAAAGGCGGTGTGGGTAAATCAACCACAACGGTCAATTTGGCACTTGCTTTACAACAAAAGGGATTAAAAGTTGGGGTGTTGGATGCCGATATTTATGGGCCAAGCATTCCAACTATGCTAGGTAATGCGGGCAAGACCCCTATGATCGAAAATGAACATTTTGTACCCTTAGATGCGTATGGTTTGGCGGTACTTTCAATTGGGCATTTAACAGGGGATCATAATACGCCAGTGGCATGGCGTGGGCCAAAAGCCACGGGTGCCCTGATGCAACTGTTCAACCAAACCTTATGGCCTGATCTGGATATCTTGGTCATTGATATGCCGCCAGGAACGGGTGATATTCAATTAACACTTGCACAGCGTATTCCTGTGACTGGTGCAGTAATTGTAACCACGCCACAAAATGTTGCGCTGATGGATGCGACCAAAGGTATTGAACTATTTAATCGGGTCAATATTCCAGTGTTGGGCGTGATTGAAAATATGTCGACTCATATTTGTTCAAATTGTGGCTATGAAGAACAGATTTTTGGGGTAGGTGGTGGTGATAAACTTTCAGAGCAATATCACATTCCATTGTTAGGTCGCTTACCTTTAAATGTACAAATTCGTGAAAATGCCGATAGTGGCAAACCGAGTGTGATCGCAATGGATGATGCAGCAGAGAGTTATCTTCAAATTGCAGATGTCGTCCGGCAGCAACTACAAAAACAACCGCAGCGTCAGCGCGATGACAAGCGAATTTTCTAAATAATTTTAAAGCCCGAAATGATCAAAAATCGGGCTTTTTCTTTTGTTATATACAAATAATATAAACATTAAAATTAAAGCTGGCATGTCAATTGCTAATAATTCAATTGTTATTTAATAAGAATATTTGAGTGAAATATGCAATTTAAATCAGTATTGGCCATCGCAACATTTTCAGTCTGCATTATGCTTAGTGCATGCAATAATGAGGATTCATCGGCAGTGACTCAAAATAATCAAGATCAAAAATTAAAATTACAACCTATCGTCATTCAAGGTGCGTTACCTGTCGAATCTGAACGCATGGCCTCTAGACTGGATCAAGTTTCAATTGAAACGATTGGGGGATGGAAATTCTGGAAAGGGACTTATCATGGTTATCCAATGATTATTTCCAAAACGCGCATGGGGATGAGTAATTCTGCGGCTGCCACTGCGATTGCGATTGAACGCTTTAAACCTATCGCGATCATTAATCAGGGAACCTCAGGGGGACATGATCCTAACCTCAATGTGTATGACATTATATTAGGTAAGTATGCAACCAATATTGGCGCGTTTAAAACACCTTCCAAAGCAGTGGGTGCGGGATCAAACTCACTTGAGTGGGTTGAAGCCTTTGATGTATTGCCTGAAGATGAAACCGATCCAGAACCGATTGCGATTCGTAAATTTGAAGCAGATTCAAAATTGCTGGCAGCGGCGCACCGTACACAACATCTTTATCAAAAAGGCAAAGTCGTTGAGGGAACAATCGGTTCAGCAGATGTCTGGAATAATGAGCTTGATCGCATTCATTTCTTTTACCAAAACTATGGGACATCAGTCGAAGAAATGGAAGCTGCCTCTGTAGCACAAATTGCTAGCCAGTTTAGTGTTCCCTTTATTGGGATTCGAGTGGTCTCCAATAACATTACCAATGGCGGTAAGTACGATGCAGGAACGGGTGAAGCTTGTCAGGATTTTGTACTTGAAGTTGCTGAACAGTATATGAGTGAACAATTAAAAGATTAAGGCGTGGTTTTTCTATGCACGTTGGGTAGGGTGGCATTTAACTGATTTGCCTTACGTTTTTTCCAATGACGGTAAATGCTGAAACGCCAGAAAATTTCGGTAATCAGATATAAAACTAAGGCAACCACGAAAGCTTCAATGATTAAGCCAGACATTAAAATTTTGGCAAGACTCAAATCAATATGACCATGACCCAAGTGTTTGACCCAATTACAAATTTGATGCAATACACCCAGCATCATTTCTTTATTAATCATGTGCACATGAAAAATTTGAGTGCCAATCCAGAAGCCAATATACAAAATAGGAACGAGAGTGAATGGATTACTCAACCATGCTAAAGCAAGGCCTACAGGTAAATTGACTTCAAAAAATAGAATCGCTGCGACAATGAAAATGCTATGAAATGGAATAGGCAGTAAACCGAAGAAAGTACCGATGAATACAGCCTTTGCGATAGATTTTCGATTGACATACCAAAGCACTGGATTTAAGGTTCTTTGCCCAAAAATCCGCATAAATTTCAGACTGGAGACTTTCTGTGGAGAAGGAAGCCAGGATTGAAAAAATTGCTTTGCCATAGACTGCTGTTCGGAGAGTATTGTCTGAGTATGTCTTATAAATCAAAGAACTAGATCGATCATAAAACGCCTGTACTCAGACATAGTGAAAGTGAAAACTTAGCGAAAGCTTAAAATGGATTTAAACTTGGGTTAAAAAGAAAACACTATAGGTTGATCTTTATAAATTACGCCTTTCGTTGATTGAAGTCAATTCCATATATCTTATAGGTGTTTATATTGCTTTTAAATCAATAAAATAAATGAATATTTATCATTTGCTTATATTATTGTTGTGTTACTAAAAAAGCATATGGAATGAGCAATAAAAATGCTGACTATGTAGTCTAACCAATTAATTATGTGATTTTACAATCTTTTTACAAATCTCTTATTGTTTTTTAAAAGGCTTTGTAAAGTTTGTTTTGCTTCTTTAAATGGTTTGGATTAGTCTTGCAAGATTACTTAGTGAGGTCATTTTATGATTTCATTGCTTTTTGTTGGTCTTGTGACTGCATTACTTCTGACTCCCGGCCCTACCAATACGCTATTGGCTTCATCTGGTATCCAGATGGGGGTTCGTCGTTCGCTTAAATTGATTCCAGCCGAAGCGATTGGCTATGTGATTGCGATTAGTACATGGGGCATGATGATTGATCATGTTTCCAAAACATTTGCGCTTTTGCCCACCATATTAAAGCTTCTCAGTGCATTTTATATTTTGTATTTGGCAGTCAAATTATGGCGAACCGCTGATCTTGAAATTAATTTAAATCAACCCACTATTCGCCCACGTGAATTATTCTGCGCGACTTTGTTAAATCCGAAGGCATTGTTATTTGCTTCTGCTATTTTCCCTGAAAGTGCATGGGTGAATGTGCAAACTTATGTTGTGCATATTTTGAGTTTTTTGTGTTTGATCCTTCCAATTGCTGTTTTTTGGATTTTTCTTGGTTCTGTCTTGGCTTCAAATAAAATTCATTGGCTCAATGCCTGTAATTTACAACGGACCGCATCTTTGGTTTTGGTGAGTTTTTCTATTCCGTTAAGTTATTCTGCAATTTTAAAGTTCTAAATTGTGCATCAAAAAATGCCTTCATTTCATTGAATGATTTTCATTGGGGATGAATTACGTTAAAGTAGCGGACAGTAAAATCTTGAGTATTGGGATATCACAATGGCAATTAAGTCTGATCGCTGGATTCGCGAGATGAGCGAAAAATACGGCATGATTGAACCGTATGCAGAAAATCAGGTTCGCTTTAATCCGCAAGGCGAAAAACTGATTTCGTATGGCGTATCCAGCTATGGTTATGACGTGCGCTGTGCTCCAGAGTTTAAAGTGTTTACCAATGTTCATTCTGCAATTGTTGACCCTAAAAACTTCGATGAAAAAAGCTTTATCGATATTGAATCTGATGTGTGCATCATTCCACCTAATTCTTTTGCGCTAGCGCGTACTGTTGAATATTTTCGTATTCCACGTAATGTCCTGACGATTTGTTTAGGAAAATCGACCTATGCTCGTTGCGGTATTATCGTCAATGTCACTCCGCTAGAACCAGAGTGGGAAGGTCATGTGACATTGGAATTTTCTAATACCACCAATCTACCAGCGCGTATTTATGCAGGGGAAGGCGTGGCACAAATGCTATTTTTTGAAAGTGATGAAGTGTGCGAAACGTCTTATAAAGATCGTGGTGGTAAATATCAGGGTCAAGTCGGTGTGACTTTACC
>NZ_CP078523.1:2195223-2195302 GCF_019264745.1 Acinetobacter sp. Colony158
TCTTTCGTTTATCGGAAAAGTTTTTTTTTACATGTTTTTTTTTGCATTTGCGTAATTAATACGCATAATAGAAATTAAG
>NZ_CP078523.1:2195355-2195561 GCF_019264745.1 Acinetobacter sp. Colony158
AAGATAAAGGATTGATAGAAAAAGAAATATGGTGCGGAGCATCGTATAAAAGGATGGTCATGATGACGGCAATGACTTATACGGTAAATTTTAAAAAAACCGTTTTAGCGAGCGTAATTGGCTTATTTTTAAGTCAATCCTGTTTTGCTCTGCAAGAAATTTCTGATGAAAAATTAAGTGAAACGACAGGTGAGGGGATTGCATTA
>NZ_CP078523.1:2198855-2200560 GCF_019264745.1 Acinetobacter sp. Colony158
GGAATCTCGCATTAAATGGTAAAGTCATGATTTTTAGTTGTGATTCAACTCATCCACGCTGTTAAGTAAAATAAAAAGGGAGTTTGAAAATGACGGCTAAACTGAATAATCAAAAAAAATTTATTTTAAGTGCTCTTAGCTGTAGCATTTTATTTTCTATGCAAAATAGTTATGCCATGCAGGCAATGAACGATAGCGATATGCGGGCAGTGGATGGGCAGGATGGAATTGTAGCTGAGGTTAGTTATGGTTCAGTTGGTTTTGATCAGCTTTATTGGGATGATAAAACTGGAAGTTCCGCAACAGAAAATGCTCAGGATAGTTTAAGAGCAAGTTTGACTGGTGTGAAAATAACAACAGCCAATGCAAATCAGTCAAATGTGACTGTAAAAATGAATGCAGGTAGTTTGGCAAATGGCAGCAAAACTGGTCTTGATCTTGATGTCGCTGCTAATTTGGGAACTGTACAGGCAGATAAATTTACTTTATGTAAAACATCGGATTCGACTAGTACCTGTACGAATGCAGCTTCATTTGGAAAATTAAGTATTCAAAATACTGCAAATACACCGATAACGATGCACATGACGACTGCTGATGGTCTGTTTAGTAAAACTGGATTCTCCTCACTAGATTTAGGTATAAAAGGGCTAGATATTGGTTTAAGTCAAAAACAAGATAGTTCAACTTATAATGCACTTGTAATGAATGATTTTAATTTTAATTTTGGTGCCAAAGGTTATATGTATGTTGACCCGACAGAGGGTTTAGTTTTAAGAACAAATCCTGTTGCAGGAAGTGGTGCCACTGATATTGGTTATGTTGATTTTAAAAGAGATGTAAATGGTAAATCTGGATTGAATCTAGAGTTTATGCTGCAACCCAATGTAGCAAGTAATGGAACAATGATAAGTGCAAACTCTGCAAAAGGAGTAATACGCGCAGGCGCAAATGGTCGTATGATCAATGGGGTATTGCAGTTAAGAGGTACTCAAGATACTGCATCGACTATTTTAGGTGTGACAAATGGTAACTCAATTGCAGGCGATACTGGTCTTGCATTTCGTCTAAATGGTGAATTTACAAGTGATCGCGACAATTTGTCAGGAGTTGAGGCAACAAGTTTGGAGTTAGGTGGAGCAGGGAATCAGACCTACGGATTAAGATTCGCCAATATTACTCCATTGTTGACACGTAAAAATATGATAGGTACAGAAACAACTTCTGGAGTCGCACTAAATAGTGATCATGCTGGTTTAAGCATGGATGGTATCTATTTTAATTTAGTTAATGCTAATCAAATTACATTACCTACCAATACAGCACTGACTTCAACATATTTAGGTAACTCAGTTGATGCGAATAGATTAGTCAACACAAATGACTACATCCAGACACTCTCAACTAATAATACTCCTTATACGGTGTTGGCAATACGAGGTATGAATTTTTCAGCCTTGTCTCGTCGAGGTCAATTTATTTATACAGATGCCAATGGCGTAGTAAGTCCAGTATCTACGACAACTAAATGGGGTTTGGGATTACCTATTTATAATTTAAATGCTAATTTTGCATTTAGTCCGCGTTTAAGTAATGGATCTGCTAGCGGCGATTACTTGGTTGCTTATAATAATGGTGTTATTCAGAAAACGGCAGTGAGTGGTTCTGAAAGAATTGGTTTTAGTGGTTCGATTAGTACGCAGGG
>NZ_CP078523.1:2200576-2200808 GCF_019264745.1 Acinetobacter sp. Colony158
TCAAAATCTACTTCAATTCTTTTAATTGATGGTGGGCAAAATGCCAATGATAATAACAATCCAACCGATTATTACGTCGGTCTTCGTAATATTGACATGTTGCTGAATGGTACGGGGAGTATGGGTTTTGAAAATGGTCGAATTAATGTCAGTATGCCTAAACTACTTATGGCCATGTCAGCACAACTCGCTGCTGGTTATTTACCAGGAGCTAAATATAAGACTTGTCCGA
>NZ_CP078523.1:2201013-2201179 GCF_019264745.1 Acinetobacter sp. Colony158
AAATAATTCGATTCAAATTGTCGATCCTATAGATGGTTCAACGATGGGATTAGATAACATTGTCGGTACTGTCGCATTTGATAATAAAATAGTTGTGAATAGTAATAACGTTGGTTTTAATTTAGGTTTTAACTTTAATCCGAATAAAACTGCTGCTGAAGTTTTT
>NZ_CP078523.1:2201411-2202431 GCF_019264745.1 Acinetobacter sp. Colony158
CTAAAATTCTGCTAATCAGCCTTTAGTCGGGTAAAATCTTAAGTGTGCTTTAATTATTGTAATATGTATGATAAATAATCAAGTTGTATTTGTCTTAAGGAATAGGACAATGAAAAAAAATAAAATACTCGGATGTATAAGTCTTATTTGCTTTGCACCTTTCACTTTTGCAATGCAGCCACTAGACGACCAAAGTCTGTCAGCTACTACAGGGCAGGATGGTATTAATATTGGTATAGGTATTAATAAAGTACAATTTAATCAAGTTTCTTTGATTGATACAAATGGTTATGGTGCACAGGCAACTTCATATGCTAATAGGGCAAGTTTAGTTGTGGCAACTAGAAATGCAAGCCCAACAACGCTTACTTTTAATGGTGCAAATAATACTCCAAGTTTAAATATCGTCGCTGATACAGATGGTGGCATCAATAATAAAGCATTTGCAAATTTGGCGGTTTCCTTTGCAAATCAAATCACTGGCCTGACGATTTCACCTTTTTCGATTTACTTGGCAGGAACAAATTCAACTTCTAGTTCAACGGGTTCCAAATCCATATTCACAGGAACGAATTTAAATAGTGATGTCAAAGAACTCCTACGTGTTGGCAGTAATATCGATGTAAATTTTGTGTCTGGTAATGCACCAAAAATGAACATTCAGCTCGGCAATGCTCCGCAGGGGCACATGATCCAGTTTGGAGGCGCGATTAGTTCGATTTGTAGTGCTGGGTGTCCAATTACATTAGTATCAAATTATACGGATACACAGACTCCTGCGAACTCTTATTCTACAGGGATTACGTTTAATTTAAGTCTAAAAGCGACAGATACGACCAATGGCTTTTCTCTAAATAACTTCTATTCTGGTGTGGAGACTGGCGGTTTTGTATTTGGAAATACCGGTGATTCGAGCAAATTGGATGCTGGTTTAAGTAATGTCACTCTAGGCACGACTGGGCAAAGTAATGCTACGGTTTTCAATGGGGTACAAAATGGTCCGATCGGTAATATCGGTGC
>NZ_CP078523.1:2203732-2203800 GCF_019264745.1 Acinetobacter sp. Colony158
AAAGATCTAAAAGTAAAAATCAGTGGTATGTAATAAAAAAATAAATGGTGCGCTCGGCGGGACTCGAG
>NZ_CP078523.1:2205098-2208858 GCF_019264745.1 Acinetobacter sp. Colony158
GAAAAAGCCAAACAAAATTAAAAATTACCATTTTAGCGTAGATGATTCATAAGAATAAAATTGAGAAAAACCAAGTTGCTATTGGTGTAATATTTGGAATATGCGATATTTTGATAAAACTTTGACAGGGAAAAGGTGAGATGTTTACAGCGTCTTGTTTATGCGGCGGCATTCAATTAAAACTATTGGCTCCTTTAAATCCAATTAATGTCTGTCACTGTAAACAGTGCCAAAAAGCCCAAGGCAGTGCATTTGCTGCAATTACACAGATTGAAACTAAAGATCTGGAAATTGTGCAGGGTGAAGAACTTTTACAAGCTTATTTTGCAACACCAAATAAAAAGCGGGTATTTTGTAAACAATGTGGCTCACCAATTTATAGCGCACGTTTGGATAAACCTGAGGTCATTCGCTTACGTGCAGGATTGATCAACGAACCAGTCAATGTCAACGTGATTTCACATGCCTATGTCAACTCGAAAGCGACATGGGACGTCATTGGTGATCAGGCTCCGCAATATCCAGAAGCTTTGCCTGCTACATTAGTTAAATAAAGGTATTTCTGGGTCAACAGCCTGTTTGTGATCCAGATCTAAACTTTCCAGAAGTGATTCGAGCAAATGATTATCGCGGTCGCTACGCCATGCCATGGCGGTAGTAATAAATTCTAGATGTTCTGCCAAAGGTAAAATAACCACATTGGGATATGAAAAGCGTGTGATGGATTGAGGCACCAAAGCAATGCCTTGTCCACATCCCACAAACGCAATTTGTGAGGCAACTGAGCGCACTTCATGAATGACTTTTGGGAAAAAGCCTTGTTTACGGCACATTCCTGTCAAAATATCATATGATAAAGGGCTAATTTTGCGTGCAAACATAATAAATTGTTCTTGGCTCAACTGAGAAAGAGAGACTTCCTGGTGTGCTGCCAAAGGATGCTTTTCGGGGAGCGCAACGGCAAGATGTTCGCGAATTAGGGGACGAGATGCAATATGATTTCCCAAATCCCCTTCCAGACGGGCGAATGCCAAATCAATATCGCCATTTTCCAGTGCGGGAATTGCTTCCACTGTGTCAATTTCTTTGACATGAATGGTCAGATTAGGAAAATGCAATTTGGCGTGTTCAATAAATTTAGGTAAAACCTCAATAATCGAAGCACTAATTGCCCCAACTGTAATGGTTCCAATCTGGCCTTGCGCCGCTTCTCGAACTGCAATTTCCAAATTTTCCAGTTGATCTGCCAGTTTTTTAACCGCAGGAAGAATAGCACGTCCAGCGGGTGTCAGTTTGGTGCCCCGTCGTGAACGTTCAAATAATTGTAAGTTTAAAGAATGCTCCAGAACCTTAATTTGCTCAGTCAAAGGAGGCTGTGACATTCCAAGTTTTTTTGCGGCACGACCGAAATGTTGTTCTTCTGCGACAGTTAAAAATAACCATAAATGACGAATCAAACGAAAGTTGATCATAAATAGTAAAATAGTATGACAGTAATCTTAAAATTATATTTTACCTATCAGAGAAAGAACAGTACATTTATCATCAGCTTTAGGATGCCATTGATACACAACTGATCAAAGTCGGTTTTTCAACCCATCTTTTGTCAGAGATAAGCCAAGATTGAATAGGGACTCAATACCATGATTTTAAATGCTGAATATCACGCTTCACCGAACCCCGCGACTGAGATACCAGTTGTGGTGTTACACGGTTTATTTGGTAGCTTGTCAAATTTGGGGATGATTGCAAGAAAGCTCAATCAGAATCATCATGTGATTCAAATAGACTTGCGTAATCATGGTGGGTCGCCACATGCAGCAGATATGAGTTATGAGTTGATGGCGCAGGATGTGGTCGAAACACTCGATCATTTACAGGTCAATCGTTTCTCTCTGGTTGGGCATTCTATGGGTGGAAAAACCTCGATGAAAATCGTCGGTTTATTTCCTGAACGCGTTGAGCAATTGGTCATATTGGATGTCGCACCTGTGCCTTATGCAGGTGAGCGCCATGAAGGCATGTTTGCTGCGATTGATGCTGTGATTGAACAACACAATCCAAATTTAAGCCGTACTCAGGCGGCAGAAATCATGAGAAAGTATCTACCGCATGAGATGATTGTGCAGTTTTTACTTAAATCCTTTGTAAAAGGTCAATGGCTATATAATGTAGACGCATTTAAAGCCAATTATGGAAATCTTGTGGGATGGAATCCAATCCAGCCTTGGAATAAACCTTGTTTGTTTATCCGTGGTGGAAATTCGGAGTACATTTTGCCTCAATATCAAGCCGAAATAGAACAGCAATTTCCGCAAGCGCACATTGAAACTGTTGAAGGAACAGGGCATTGGTTGCATGCAGAAAAGCCAGATATCGTTTTAGGTTTTATTCAAAATTATTTGAATCATGAGGTTGAGGTAAATGTATAAGTTGCAACCGCGATTGTTAAGTTCAATTGCCGCAAAATCCTATGGATTAATACATGTTAGCACCCCGCTTGAAGGCTGTGTTCAAACTAGCTGATCAAGATAAACCTTCTTTTTTCTCAGTCCTCCTCATTGGAATCGCACAGATTATCGTATGGGGAGGATCTTTCTTTTTATTGGCAGTCATGGCGCGTCCAATTATGTCCGAAATGGGCTGGGGACGTGAACTGGTCTACGGTGCTTTATCTTTAAGTATTTTGGTTTCCGCATTTGCACTGCCTTATATTGGTCGCTTAATTTCCCGTCATGGTGGCAAGGAAATTCTGGCCATGAGCGGGATCATCACGGCTTTAGGGTTGTTCATTCTGGCCTTTAGTTATCATCTGGCCTTTTTCTTTTTAGCCTGGATTGTAATTGGGCTAGGGATGGCGATTGGTCTGTATGACACGTTATTTGCAGTCTTGGGTAATCTATTTGGTTTAAATGCCAAAGTCGCGATAGTGAGTGTTACGCTCATTTCTGGCTTTTGTACTACGATAGTCTGGCCTGTTCAGGCTTATGCGGTCTCGTTATTTGGTTGGCGAGCGACTTGTGTGTTTGGTGCAGTCTTGATGATTATTGTGATCTGGCCGATTTATCACTATGCATTGCCTAAACCTAAAAAAATCGCTGAACCGTCTGCGCTACAGCAAAAAAATAAAACCAACTCGATGAGCTTGCCCAAATCAACCTATCACTTAATATCGATTATTTTTATGATTACTTCAATTATCATGACAGTGATGACAGTGCAATTGATTGATATTTTGCAAGAAAATGGTCTGGCTTTAGCCAGCGCCATTGCGATTAGTGCTTTGATTGGGCCAAGTCAGGTGGCATCACGGATGCTGGATTTGGTGATTAAGTTTGATCATCCGATTAAATCGCTTTTGGTATCGGTTGTTTTAGTGGTGGTCGGGATTATTTTGCTGTGCATCTCACCGAAATATGCTGCACTTGCAATGATTATCTATGGCGCAGGCAATGGCTTACGTTCTATCGTACGTGGCACTTTACCGCTGACCTTGGTCAAAAAGGAAGAATATGCCTATCTTATGGGAAAATTGGCTCGTCCATCACTCATTGCACAAGCCATGACGCCGTTGATTGCTGGGTATATGATTGATGCGTTTGGTGCAAATACGGTACTTTATAGCATCGCGTTACTGGCGCTTTTAAATGTTATTTTCTCGTTGATATTAATGAAAGAAATTCGACAGGGAAAAGTGATGACTCAAAGTTAAGGTTTCAAAAGGAAATTAAAAATAGAATAAAAAAATCCAACCCGACCT
>NZ_CP078523.1:2209335-2210059 GCF_019264745.1 Acinetobacter sp. Colony158
AGGGTAGATTGGTTCAACAAAAAGCGTGTACACAGTGCACTGGGTTATGTATCGCCTTTTGAGTTTGAAGCAATGTACTATGATAAGATTAATCCGTTAGGTCAGGTGGCCTAACTTAAATAAAAAAGTCTCCGACAAACCCGGTACGGTTCATGATGTTCAATAGTACCGAATTATTCTGCATCATTGATGATTTCTTTCTTAAATTTGAAGCAACTTATTGGAAGTTTCTCAAACAAAGTCGTCGCTCTGTAAGAATTCGACCAGCCCAGCTGAGTCTCTCAGAAATACNTTTTATCGCCATTTGGTATAAGTGTTCTCATTTCAACAATTTCAAAGCTTTCTTTTCATGGTTGAAGCAGGATAAAAATCATTTATTTAAACGCTTACCCTGTTACCAAAGGATGATTCACCTGATCAATATGCATCAATTAGCTCTACATGCTTTACATGTCGCTTTGATGAAAGGTGAATACAAACAATATTTATGGATTGATTCAACGACTCTGCCTGTCTGTAAAAATCAGCGTATTCAGCGTCATAAATCATTAGCCAAGATTGCATCTCGCGGTAAAAGTTCAATGGGATGGTTTTATGGCTGTAAGTTACATATCGTGATGAATCAATTCGGTGAGATCGTTAGCTCAGGCTTATCTAATGGGCATGTTGCTGACATAAAAATGGTTGAACAATTGGTTGAAGGCTTAGACGCAAAGCTTTATGC
>NZ_CP078523.1:2210109-2234738 GCF_019264745.1 Acinetobacter sp. Colony158
GGGTTGATTTGATTACTTACCATAGAAAGAACATGCAGGCTATTCAACTCTGTTTATCAGATAAATATCATTTAAAACAACGCAATAAGATAGAAACGTTATTCAGCTTATTGAAAGGACAATACAATTTAGTGACGAGTAAAGCACGTAGTATTCATGGATTTCTTAGCGGAATTTATGCATCGTTATGTGCATATCAATTAACTCATCGGAATAAGCCAACAATTCAAGTTATGGAATCATTAGCTTAAGCAGGATTCGGGTTAGATATGGTAGTTAAAACTCTCAGTTGGACTCTGGGAGTTTTTTTATTGCTTATATTTTATTCTGATCAGTTCCATCAGTTTAAATGATCGAATAATGAATAAATTTAATAAAAATAAATCAATAAAAAACAATAAATTATTTAATTTTAAAAGGCCTTTATTTTTGAGCTGACTTTTTTTTGCATTGTTTAATCAAACTGGCTTTGTTAACTATTACGCAAAATGATGGTTTAGGTAGAACTAGCTAGGGCTAACTGGTTCTAAACATGTAAATGGCTAAGGAGAAGCCAAATGAGTATCGATCAGGCGGTTGATAAAAAATTAAATGCGAATCTGGATCAGAAAACACGCATTAAATCTATTTTGGGCGGTTCAGCGGGTAATCTAGTCGAATGGTATGACTGGTTTGCCTACAGTATGTTCACTTTATATTTCGCAAAATCTTTCTTCCCAGCAGGTAACCAGACCGTTGAGTTGCTTCAAGCAGCAGCGGTTTTTGCGGTTGGTTTCTTGATGCGTCCCATTGGCGCATGGATGATGGGTATCTTTGCAGACCGTAAGGGACGTAAAGCAGGTTTAACACTCTCTGTTACCTTGATGTGTATCGGTTCAATCCTGATTGCGATTGCACCAACGTATCAACAGATTGGGGTGATGGCTCCTGTTATTTTGATTATTGCACGATTGATCCAAGGCTTGAGTGTCGGTGGAGAATATGGTGCAAGCGCGACCTATTTGAGTGAAATGGCAGGAAAAAACCGACGTGGCTTTTTCTCAAGTTTCCAGTATATGACCATTATGGCTGGTCAGCTTCTGGCACTTGCAACATTAATCATCTTGCAACAAGTATTAACGGAAGCGCAATTGTATGAGTGGGGCTGGCGTATTCCATTCTTTGTCGGTTCAATTTTAGCATTGTCTGTCTTTATTATCCGTCGTGGTATGGTAGAGACTCAATCTTTCAAAAACGCGACACAAGAAGTCAAATCAAGTGCATTTGCATTGTTTAAACATCATCCCAAAGAAGCATTAGGTGTTTTATTCTTAACTGCGGGTGGTACGATTTCATTCTATGCTTATACCACTTATATGCAAAAATTTATGGTGAATACGACTGGCTTTTCTAAAGAAGTCGCGACGATGGTTTCTGCTGTCACCATCTTTATCTTCATGCTTGCACAACCTGTGATGGGTTCTATTTCTGATAAAGTTGGTCGTAGAGCTGTCATGATTTTCTTTGGTATCGGTGGCGTTTTATTCACTTATCCAATTTTTAGTACTATCGCAACCACATCAAGTCCTGTGATTGCAGGTTTATTGATTCTGTTTGGTATGATGTTCTTATCTGGCTATACCTCAACCAGTGCAGTCATTAAATCTGAAATGTTCCCCGCTCATATCCGTGCGCTTGGTGTGGCACTTCCTTATGCGATTGCCAATACGATTTTTGGTGGTACATCAGAACTTGTGGCGCTACAGTTTAAAAACATCGGCCACGAAAATTTCTACTTTATCTATGTAACGGTGATGTGTGCGATCTGTCTGGTGTATTTCTTCCGCATGAAAGATCAACAAAAACATAGCCGCATTCTGGAAGATTAAATCAACTGTATAAATGATTTATCCTGCAAGAGAGGGGAAAGTAATTTTCTCCTCTTTTTTATTGAATAAAATCCAGAAATCAGTCACAAGAATACAAATCTTCAGCTTTAGCTATCCATTACAATTAATGCAGTTCGGCATATAAGTATCACTATGCAAGTATTTGAATCAGCAAAAGGTTTATGGTCTGCAATCCTGCAACAATTTCGTTGGGAGAGTCATACGCCTAAGCGTACACTGGATGAAATTGAAATTTTATGTTCAGTATTTCTTGCTATTTTATTTGCTCATTACTTTGGCGCAGAAAATATTGGATGGGCAGCCTTTAGTGGTTATATGGTATTGCGTTCACACATTGTCGATACCTGTATTCGTGGAATGCTGAGAATTTTGGGGACAGTAGTTGGCGCTTTATTGGCATGTTGGATTGAACTTTATATTTCTAAAAGCCTGTGGATGAACAGTCTGGTTTTGGCTTTTTTTGCTGCATTTTCGCTATATTTTGCCATGACTACACGGTATGGCTATGCATGGCTGTTTTTTGGTCTGACTTTTGCGATGGTGATTATTGATGGGTTAATGTATCCCTTTGTCGATATGAGCCAATTTGCCAAAACGCGAAGTATTGAAGTGATGGCGGGTACTTTAGCCTGTATGCTGGTTAGTCTCTTTTTTACCTACCTGATTCGTCCAAGATTTTCCTTAACGGCCAATAAAAGTGGCTTGGTCGAAATCGCAAAGTTTGAGGGTTACAGAAAACTGACGCTCATTCATACCGCACAAGCTGCTTTGGCAATTGCAGTCGTGCCTTTTTTAATTCAGTACTTTTCGGTAGATTTACTCACTCAAACCGCGATTACGATCTTAGCGGTTCTGATGATTCCGCTACCAGATCTAAATAATAAAAAATTGATATCAATGAGAAATTTATATCGATTATTTGGCTGCTTGTTGGGTGCTGGATTGGCATTTATATTATTACCTTTGAGCGCGATAAATTATGCTTTTGCTGCATTGGCAATTGCACTTGGAATTGTTATTGGGCGGCATATTGAAAATAGTGGACAGAGTTTTGCCTATATAGGAACCCAATTTTCTCTGGTGTATATCGTCGTGATGGTGCCTGATCAACTTAGTTTACTGAGCATGGATAATGGCTGGATTCGTTTGGCGGGCATTTTGTTAGGTATTATTCTCATTGAATTAACCCGACTGGTCTTTGTGCCGTTACAACATTGGTTGCTACAGGAACGTTTGCATTCTGAGTAAATGGTTAACGTCAAACGTCTTGGTGAAAACAGATTTAAAAAACCAATATTTGAAATTATAGCGTTTGAAAAAAAGCTCAACTTAAAATGTTTAATTTTATAGAAATGGCTTTAATCCAATTTAGAATTTATAGAGGAATAGGCGAAAGCTAAAATAGCAGCTAAAAAAATAACCCTTTGTAGCAAACAAAGGGTTATTTCGATATTTGGCGGAAGCGGTGAGATTCGAACTCACGGAGGACTCACACCCTCGTCGGTTTTCAAGACCGGTGCATTAAACCGCTCTGCCACGCTTCCAATGGCGGCTATCATATAAATAAAAGCGTGTTTTGGCAAATTATTTCATCAAAAAAAAGAGTGAAAGCTCAAAATTAAAGCAATATCGTGGTGGCGATGTTTTTTTATTGTGATTTTATGGGGTTTGGTTTTTTAAACTTTACAAACCAGATCCCTGCTTAGAGTGATAGAGCTGGGTCAATGCTTAACTGAGAGGTTATTTATTTTATATCTTTAACCAGAAAACTAGAGCTTATTTCTATCTTTTCAATTGTATATTTGCATAATTATCGATATATTTCTGAAAACATATTGAAAAAAGGCAATCATCATGTCGACTCATCACACAAAAAAAATAATAATTTCAATGCTATTCAGTTGTAGCGTAGGCTTAGCTATCCAAGCCCATGCAGCCAATGATGTCACTGTATATGCCGCTGCAAGTTTAACCAATGCAATTACAGATTTAGAAAAAGCGTTTGAAAAGCAAACTAAAATTGAAGTTAAAACGTCTTATGCAGGTTCTTCAACTTTAGCCAAACAAATCGAAGCTGGCGCACCTGCTGATGTATTTATCTCGGCAGATGAACAATGGATGAATTATCTGCAAAATAAAAAACTGATTGTGTCTAATCAGCGTATTAATTTATTGGGCAACAAACTGGTTTTGATTGCACCTAAAAATTCGACAATCAACACTATTAAGATGGATAAAAATGTCGATCCAAGTACAGCTTTTCAAGGGAAATGGTGTACAGGAGATACCAAAAGCGTTCCAGTCGGAAAATATGGAAAACAGGCACTTACTTCACTCGGATGGTGGCAAAAACTTCAGCCCAAATTAGTTGAAACAGAGGATGTTAGAGCTGCTTTAAATTTTGTTGCGCGTGGTGAATGTCAATTAGGTATTGTCTATGCAACTGATGCTGCCATTAGTAAAGATGTCAAAGTTGTGGGAGTATTTCCTGAAAATACCCACGCACCGATTATTTATCCTTTAGGCCTCATCAAAAATAACCCATCCGCCGTAAAATTTTATCAATTTTTACAGACAAAACAGGCAAATACCGTTTTTAAACAATACGGTTTTACTGTGTTATTACCAGCTAAATAATGTTTTTTTCTCTTTCGGCAGAGGAGCTTGAGGTTCTCAAGTTATCTTGTCAGGTGGCTGCTTTTAGTTTATTGGTGAATTTAATTCCAGCTTTATTTGTGGGCTGGTTATTGGCACGAAAAGAATTTTGGGGAAAATCTCTATTTGAGACTTTGGTTTTTTTGCCATTGGTTTTACCGCCTGTTGTTCCTGGATATCTGCTACTACAGGTTTTTGGTAACAATGGCATATTGGGACAGTATCTGAATGCTTGGGGTTTAAGTTTAGCTTTTAACTGGAAAGGCGCTGTTTTGGCTGCCGCAGTGATGGGTTTTCCCTTATTTGTACAGTCGATTCGGCTTGCGATTGAACTGGTTGATCAACGTCTGGAAATGGCGGCTAAAACATTAGGTGCATCGGGATTGGGCACATTTTTTAGCATCACTTTGCCATTAGCCAGTAGTGGGATTTTAGTAGGTGCAATTTTATGTTTTTGTCGTAGTTTGGGGGAGTTTGGTGCGACGATTACCTTTGTCGGTAATATTGCAGGTGAAACCCGAACTTTGCCTTTGGCAATGTATAGTCTAATGCAACAACCTGATACTGAACATCAAGTTTGGCGTTTGATTATTCTTTCTTTGAGCGTTGCTTTTTTTACGTTGTGGTTTGCGCAATGGTTTCATCGTTATCAAAAAAACAAGCGAGGCTAGAACAACGATGTTGAATTGTCATATCCAGTTGCAACTTGGAAAGTTTAGCCTAGATCAGACTTTTCAGTCGGATCAGCGTGTGATTGGTTTATTTGGCGCATCGGGTTCAGGTAAAACCAGTATTTTACATGCGATAGCTGGTCTTCATACACCAAAGGCAGGCTGGATTAGAGTGCAGGAGCATACATGGTTTGATGCTTCGCAAAAGATTAATTTAAGCACTCAACAACGCCGTGTGGGATTGGTATTTCAGGATGCCCAGTTGTTTCCGCATATGAATGTCAAAAAAAATCTATGCTTCGGGTTGAGGCGAATTGCACCTGAAAAAAGATATTTTAAAGAAGATTATATTGTTGACTTATTAAAGCTTGATCATCTGTTGAATCGTATGCCTGCTAAACTATCTGGTGGAGAAAAGCAGCGTGTCGCATTGGGGCGAGCTTTGCTGTATTCGCCGCAACTTTTATTATTAGATGAGCCTTTATCCGCTTTGGATGCAGCCCATAAAGCTGAAATTATTCCTTTTTTTCAAAAAATTAAACAGGAAATTCATATTCCGATGCTGTATGTCAGTCATGATATTAATGAGATTCAGCAATTAACAGACAGTATTTGGTATCTGTAAATACTCGATTTCATTCTTAAGTCCCTTTTATTTCTCCGTATGGAAAAAAATAAACAGGGTTTAAACGATAATGAAAGAAGTCAATTGTTCTAAATGAACTTTTATCTTTTTTCCATAAAGAAAGGCAAAATGTTTATTTTTGCCTTTCTTGGAAAATTTAGACAACTGATTAATCAACGATTTCAATCGCAATCGCAGTTGCTTCGCCTCCACCAATACACAGCGCTGCAATACCTTTGCGTTTGCCCAGTCGTTTTAGCGCATGAATCAAAGTTACGATAATGCGTGAACCTGATGAACCCAATGGATGACCCAATGCACAAGCACCGCCATTGATATTGACTTTTTCAGGATCGAGTTTAAATGCATCAATCGCTGCCATGGTTACCATAGCGAAAGCTTCATTGATTTCCCATAAATCGACGTCTTCGGCAGACCAGCCGACTTTCTTGAGTAATTTTTCAATCGCACCTACGGGAGCAATCGTAAATTCTTCAGGTAATTGGGAATTGGTTGTATAAGCTTTGATCTCAGCCAAAACCTTTAGACCGCGCTGCTTGGCTTCCTGTTCAGAAGTAATCAGCAGTGCCGATGCACCATCGCTAATGGAGCTTGAGTTTGCAGCAGTAATGGTGCCATCTTTGGCAAATGCAGGTCGTAGGGTGGGAATTTTATCGATTTTGGCATTGCCCGGATTTTCATCGGTATCAACCACAATGTCACCTTGGCGAGTAGTGACCGTAACAGGCACAATCTCAGCTTCAAAATAGCCTTCCTGTATTGCTTTTTGTGCGCGAGTCAAAGAGCGAATTGCAAATTCATCCATTTGTTCTCGTGTATAGCTTTTCTTATCTGCCATGTCCTGTGCAAAGGAACCCATTGCACGTCCTGTATACGCATCTTCCAAACCATCCATAAACATATGATCGATGACTTGACCATGCCCCATGCGATAACCTGTACGGGCTTTCGGCAATAAATAAGGGGCATTGCTCATGGATTCCATACCACCCACCACAGCAATTTTAATACTGTCTGCTTTAATGGCATCGCTTGCCTGCATGGCAGCTTTCATACCAGAACCACAGACTTTGTTGATCGTAGTAGCACCGACATGATCAGGTAAGCCCGCTTTACGCATGGCTTGACGTGCAGGGCCTTGTTTAACGCCCGCAGGAAGTACGCACCCCATAATGACTTCGTCAATTTCATCGACGGGAATATTCGTCTGTTTGAGAGCAGCTTGAATGGCAACAGCCCCCAGATCAGGTGCGCTTAAACCAGAAAGGCTGCCTTGAAAGCTGCCCATGGGTGTGCGTGTAGCAGCGACGATCACAATTTTTGTCATGAAATGATTCCTTGTAGTATCAGTTCAGCTTATAAGCTTGAACTTCATTATGATTGTTTAAAATACGGGTGGGGTATAAGTCAAAGTTTGTCCTAATATCCACAGTAAAAAAAGCACTAAAGGTAAATGTACAACCAATTGGGTCACGGTAAAACCAATCACATCCTTAGGCTTTAGTTTTAAAATACCGAGCATCGGTAACATAAAAAATGGATTGATGAGATTGGGTAATGCTTCTGCTGCATTATAAATTTGTACTGACCAACCCAGATGATATTTCAAATCGTTGGCTGCCTGCATCACATAAGGTGCTTCGATAATCCATTTGCCACCGCCTGATGGTACAAAAAAGCCTAAAATGGCAGAATAAATTCCCATCACTACTGCGAAGGTATCATGTGAGGCAATCGAGACAAAAAAATGCGCAATATAATGGGATAATGATAAATCCTGTGCATTCACTGCCTGCGTCATCATATAGGCAATACTGCCATACAGTGGAAACTGAATCAGCACTCCTGAAACCGCAGGAACCGCTTTACTGACGGCATTTAAAAAATTGCGTGGTGTGCCATGTAAGGCCAGACCAAGCATCAGGAAAATAAAGTTATAAGTATTGAGACTAGAAATCGCAATAATTGGATTGTTTTTAGAAAACTCCAGAATCATCCAGATTAAGCCTAAAGCCACCACTAAAATGGTCAGGATCGGTGAATTTTCTAACCAATCTCCCGGACGTTTCGATTTCGTTTGCTCCAGTTCCTGTTTTTCTTCTTCGTCAAAGTTCAGATTGAAATCTTGCATGGTTTTGACATTCTGACCTTTGGGTGCAGACAGGTAGGCAATGACAATCGAAACAATGATCAATATGGCAGTCATCACAATCGATTGCCACAAAAATATAGTTTCCGTAAACGGAATGACACCGGTCAGATTATAAATAGACTCAGGCAAACTGGCTTTATTGGCCTGTAATTGAGCCGCAGAGGAACTAATCCCCAGCGCCCATGTTGCTCCCATACCAATAATCGCTGCGGCCGCCGCCGCCCGATAATCCATATTGAGTTCTTTACGTTTGGCCAGTGCAATCACCAAAAGCGCAGTTAAGATAGTACTAATGGCCCAATTGACCAGTGAAATGAGCAAACTGACAGTGGCAACTAGCACAATGGCACTGCGTCCCGAATGTGGGATTCTGGCCATCTTCTGGATCAGTTTTTTCATAGGACGTGATACAGACACCACATAGCCGACAATAATCAGCATGGTCATTTGTAAGGTAAATGGAATTAAGCTCCAAAAGCCATTACCAAAAGAGCTGGCGACTTCTTTGACTGGTGCGCCAATGAACAGTGCAGCAGTAGCCACAATAATCACGCCAAGTAATGCAAAAATATATGAGTCAGGAAACCATTTTTCTGACCAATTACTGATACTAATCGCAAACCGTTCTAAAATTGCAGGTTGTTTATTCATGATCAAATTCCATCTGATATTAAAGGTGATCATTCATCCAAAAGTGATCACCGCTTTTTTCTAATTCACTTTCTATATGCCAGTATTTCGTTTAAAAGAATATTTAGGTTGCTAGGGCCGTAATGAGTTTGACGCCCGTGGCAGCCTGAATTTGCTCAACTGTTACACCATCTGCAAGTTCAATTAGTTCGATACCCTCAGCAGTAATATCCATCACGCCTAAGTCGGTAATGACACGATGTACTACAGCCTGACCTGTCAGCGGCAAACTGCATTCAGATACAATTTTCGGCGTACCATCTTTGGCACAATGTTCCATGAGTACCACCACACGTTGTACACCCACGACCAAATCCATCGCGCCGCCCATGCCTTTGACCTTTTTACCCGGAATCATCCAGTTGGCAAGATCCCCTTTTTCAGAGACTTCCATTGCGCCCAAAATCGCAATGTTGACATGTCCACCGCGGATCATGGCAAAAGATTCACTACTGGAAAAAAATGCAGCGCCCGCACGTGCGGTAACCGTTTGTTTACCTGCATTGATTAAATCTGCATCCACCGTTTGTTCGGTTGGAAATTCTCCAATGCCCAATAAACCATTTTCGGACTGAAGCCAGACATCAACATTTTCTGGGATATAATTAGCGACCAGTGTGGGTAAGCCAATACCAAGATTGACGTAAAAACCGTCTTGTAATTCTTTGGCGGCACGTTGTGCCATTTGTTCACGTGTCCATGCCATGATTATGCTTCCTGTGCTTTTAGGGTTTTTTGCTCAATTCGTTTTTCTGGGTGCGCATTAAGTACAATACGTTGTACAAAAATACCTGCCATATGGATTTCATCAGGATCTAGCTCACCAATTTCGACGACTTGCTCAACTTCCGCGATGGTAATTTTTCCTGCCATTGCACATTCGGGATTAAAGTTACGTGCCGTTTTATGGAAAATCAAATTACCTGCTTTGTCCGCTTTATACGCTTTGACCAATGCAATATCAGCGGTTAAAGAAGGCTCCAAAATATAAGGTTTACCATCAAAATCGCGCTGTTCTTTGCCTTCAGCGATGAGTGTTCCAACGCCAGTTTGAGTATAAAATGCTGGGATGCCTGCACCGCCTGCGCGAAGTTTTTCTGCCAAAGTTCCTTGCGGCGTCAGTTCAACCTCAAGCTCACCATTAAGATATTGGCGTTCAAATTCTTTATTTTCACCGACATAAGATGAAATCATTTTTTTGATTTGTTTGGTTTGAAGTAAAATTCCCAAACCAAAATCATCTACACCGGCATTATTGGAAATACAGGTTAAACCAGTGACTTGGGTTTCTTTTAATGCATTGATCAATGCTTCTGGAATACCACATAAACCAAAACCACCCACAGCAAGAGTCTGATTATTCTTAACAATATCCTGTAGTGCGAGTTCCGCACTTGCATACACTTTATTCATTGTGTTTACTCAACGTCCCTATGTTTTCTTATTATTAACATCTGTAATTTATTTAAGGAAGTTGAAAATTTTAAAGGATTAATGAGAAAAATTAATGAATCTGTTTGATGCGCGAATATCTTTTTTTGATCGTTGATTTTCTATGACTACTAAAATTGAAGGATTTTTTCGTAAGGATAACTTGAAAGTGTCTGAATGAATTCGCTGGAAATATTTGAAAGTTCAGTGTCTTTTTTATAAATAATACCGACCGCTTGGTGTACCTGACTATTTTCAATTTCCAGTAACACATTATGCTCTTTATCGATCGAATGTTGAAAATGACGTGGAATTGCACTCACTCCAATGCCTAAAGCCACAAAACTGGAAAAAGTACTAATCTGGTGACACTCAACTTTTAAATCAAGCACCAGACCTAAACGTGAGGCATTTTGTTCAAGGAGGTAACGCACAATTGAAGGGTGTTGTAAGGTAATAAATGGATTGGCATATAACTCCTGCCAAGTGATGCTTTTTTTACTGGCTAGCGGATGTGTTTTGGGAATGAGTGCTAAAAAATCTTCATCAAATAAAGCTTTAAATTCCAACTGTTCATTCAAAATTGGCTGAAAGCAAATTCCGAGTTCAAAAATTCCGTCCAATACATTTTCAATAATTTTTTCATTGGGAATATCATGAATTGAAAAACTTAAATTAGGGTGGGCATTGGAAAAAGTCTGAATCACTTCGGGTAAAATTGCATGGGTAACAAAAGGCATTGAAGCAATATTTAAAGTACCCCGATTAAGTTTAAATCTTTGTTTTACATCATTTTCCATATCCTCCCAGTTTGCCAGTAACTTTCTGGCATAAGGAATCAAAGATTTTCCTTCCTGAGTGAGTTCGACACGGCGAGTATTACGCTTAAATAACTTTCCACCCAATTCCTCTTCTAATGATTTGATACTCAAACTCAAGGCGGACTGACTTAAATGAAGCTCAGTCGATGCATTGGCATAATTCAGAGTGCGAGCCAGCGCCAAAAAAGCTTTAAGTTGCTTGAGCGTCATTTATAGATTCCATCCTAATCAAAAGTTTTTGATTTTAAAGAAAAATTATATCTAACTCTACGACTGATGTACTTGTTTTTTTGTAAAATTAAATCAGACGTAGTTTTATATTAAAAAAAAAGTTTTTTTAAATGTGACTGAAATGATCCAAATCAAAATCTTAAAATCAGATTTTTTTCATTAAAAAGACTCCTTTCATAATTTTTAAATCCTCTTTATTTTTCTCCTATAGGAAGAAATAAAAGGGACTTATGAAAGAAGACTAATAATTAATGAGTTTTATTAAATAATTCATTTGTTTTTTAAATAAATGGATAAGTCGTTTTACTTAAATAAAAATCTTATATTTCAATGTTTAAATTTTTATTTAACAGTCTTTTAAATAATATTCTTGTATTTCGTAAAAATATTGATATTTTAAAATAAATATAAAATCTTATTTGCTAAGTATATTTAATGGCTCATTTTGGACAAATTGTATTTATTTATTATTAGGCAAACTGTTATCAAATATTAGGCACAATATTTGAGTTAAACCTAATCTATATTCTTCATAATGGAGTAAGAAAGAATATGTGGGATTTATTTGTTATTCTGCTGTCTTTAGGCTTACTGATGTACACCGCTTATCGCGGGTTTTCAGTCATCTTGATGGCACCTTTATGTGCATTATTGGCGGTTTTTTTAATCAATCCAAGTAATGTCTTGCCTTTTTACTCAGGCGTTTTCATGCCGAAAATGGTCAACTTTATCAAGGATTATTTTCTGGTATTTTTACTCGGTGCAATTTTTGGCAAAGTGGTTGAAATGTCAGGGATTGCTGAGTCAATTGCAAAAACCATTGTGAACTTGATTGGGGCAAAAAAAGCAATCTTGACCGTGGTGATCCTCGGCGCAATTTTGACCTATAGCGGTGTCAGTTTATTCGTAGCTGTATTTGCGATTTATCCATTTGCCAATCAATTATTTCAACAAGCCAATATTCCGAAGCGCTTAATTCCTGGCACGATTGCACTTGGTGCATTTACCTTTACCATGGACGCGCTACCGGGTACGCCACAAATTCAAAACGTGATACCAACCACTTTCTTTGGAACCAATATTTATGCTGCTCCATTTTTAGGGATTATTGGTGCGATTTTTGTATTGAGTACAGGTTTGTTATACCTAGAGTGGCGTCGACGTGTGGCTGCTCAAGCAGGGGAAGGCTATGCAGGTTTTGTCTCAGATAATTCTGCAAATAGTGTTGATTCTGATGTAAATCTTGTACAGGAAAATGCGCATGATAATGGTTCGGTTATTCGTCAGATTCTAGCCTTCGTTCCTTTGGTGTTAGTTGCAGTGATGAATAAATATTTATCGACAGCAATTAAAACATGGTACCCAAACGGTTTTGATTTTAATGCAATTGGTCTGGCAAATTATACGGTTGATGTTGCAAAAACGGGTGCGATTTGGGCAGTCGGTTTGGCACTGATTGTCGGTATTATCGCGGCTATTTTATTTGATTATGGTCGTGTGGCGAGCCAATTTAAAGAAGGTGTAAATGCCAGTATTGGCGGTTCGCTTTTGGCTGTCATGAATACGGCATCAGAATATGGTTTCGGTGCGATTATTGCGGCTTTACCCGGTTTTGCTTTGGTAAGTCATGCATTGGGAACGGCATTTACTAATCCTTTGGTGAATGGTGCGGTGACCACAACTGTATTGGCGGGGATTACAGGTTCAGCATCAGGCGGGATGAGTATCGCTTTGAGTGCCATGGCAGAGCAGTACAATGCTGCTATTTTGGCTGCGGGTATTCCGCCTGAAGTGATGCATCGTATTGTGGCGATGGCATCGGGTGGCATGGATACACTTCCACACAATGGCGCAGTTATTACCTTACTCGCTGTAACAGGTTTAACACATAAGCAATCTTATAAAGATATTTTTGCAGTTACGATCATTAAAACAGTTGCAGTATTTGTGGCGATAGCTGCATTTACATGGTTCGGAATTGTGTAATTTATTGATCAAAATAAGCTATGAACTTGTTTTGGTTTAAAAAATCAAGGCATTTTATAAATGAGGCAGGAGAAAGAAAGTGACAAAACAACTCGATGGTAAGGTGGCTTTTATTACAGGTTCTGCGAGCGGAGTTGGTCTGGAAATAGCGAAAAAATTTGCATTGGAAGGTGCAAAAGTGGTTATTTCAGATATGAATGCGCAAAAATGTGAAGAAGCTGCACAACAGCTCAAAAGTGAAGGTTTTACTGCTATCTCGGCGCCTTGTGATGTGACCAATGAACAAGCCTATCAAGCTGCGATTGAACTAACACAAGAAACATTCGGAACACTGGATATTTTAATTAATAATGCTGGGTTTCAACATGTTGCTGCAATTGAGGAATTCCCAACTGAAGTTTATCAAAAGCTAATTGCTGTGATGCTAACGGGTTCATTTATTGGGATTAAACATGCTTTCCCAATTATGAAAGCACAAAAATCTGGTCGTATTATTAATATGGCATCGATCAATGGCTTAATTGGTTTTGCAGGAAAAGCTGGCTACAACAGCGCTAAGCATGGTGTGATTGGTCTAACTAAAGTCGCTGCACTCGAATGTGCACGTGATGGTATTACAGTAAATGCTTTGTGTCCTGGCTATGTAGATACGCCATTGGTTCGTGGGCAGATTGCCGATTTGGCTAAAACGCGAAATGTGAGTGAAACCAGTGCGTTGGAAGATGTAATTTTGGCGATGGTGCCGCAAAAACGCCTTCTTAGTGTTGAGGAAATTGCTGATTATGCGATTTTCTTGTGCAGTGACAAGGCAGGTGGAGTGACAGGACAAGCTGTAGTGATGGATGGCGGATATACTGCTCAGTAGTTTGTTCTGATAAAAAAGACCGCGATGTGTGGTCTTTTTTATGACTCGTGTTTTGCATTTTAAATTTTCTCGGGTTCAGGTCGCCGCCAAACCCAGATAAAAACAAGCAGCATGAATAGAATACATACAAGGTTAAACCAGAAATGAGGTACATGAAGTATCAAGATGCTGCTAGCAAGTGTCATACTAACAGCCATCATATATTTTGATTTTCTGGAAACCTGACGCTTATCTTGCCAGTTACGAATCATGGGACCAAATAATTTATGCTGGTAAAACCATCGATGTAATCTGGAAGAGCCTTTTCCTGCAAAAAAAGCCGCGAGTAATACAAACTCAACCGTAGGTAAACCCGGAACAAACAAACCAATCACACCAATACTCAGGCTCAAGCAAGACAGACCTATAAATACAATCCTTAAAAAGCTGGATTTAGATAAGCTTTCATGATGTATATTTTTAGATGTAGTGAGCTCGATCTGATCATGATTTAGGTGATCAGAGGTTGAGGGCAACTTGGACGGATGGGTGGGTACTGACATTTTACTGATCTGTATTTACTGTGGTTAACAGCGATGCAAAGCGCGCAAAACCATCCATTGCACCTTGTACGACCTGATCTTGTTCAGTTTGACTTAAACCTGCATCATCGAGTGCCTGAACAAAGCGTTTCCAGACTTTTGCTCTGCCTTCAGGATAAGCAGCCAGATTTCGTGCACCAAATTCTTCGGAAAGTTCCAGCTTGGTTTTGGCTTCCTTAAATAAAAAAGCAGCTCCGAGCGTTGAACCTTCAGAAACGTAAATCCAGCCTAGCGCTTCAAGTGCATTGGCATCCTGACTCGCGATATTAAGATCTGTAGGTGAAACTCCTAAATCTTGTAAATCTTTAAACGCTGCGTCTGAGCGACCACGAACATCCAGATCAGGAATAAAATCAATGATTTCTGGATATTTAAATAAATACTCAACATCACGCTGAAAATAATATTGAGCCAGTGTAAATTTTGCATAATGCATCCGACTTGCAAAAACATCTGCCTGAGCCATTAGGTGATGCATACGTTCATGTTCTGCTGCTGTTTCAGTTTTTAAGCGAAGTGATAGTGCTGAACTTATATGATGTTGAATGTCTGTTTTGCCAACGGATTGGTTCATATCGTTACCTAAATAAAGATGTATATTTGCGGAGTAAATAAAGGTCTATATACGCTATGACGAAGGGGGATAGAAAAAGACGCAATAAGAAATGCCGCTTTTTTATAGAAAATATCGTTCAGAAATAGTTTACAATAATCACATTAATAAATGATAATAATTCTTGTTTATATTATTCATTCAATATTTTGCTATGGATCAATCTTTCTCTCCAACTGCACAGAAACAATTCATTCATGAAATGTATCTGGATCATCATGATTGGCTTCAACAGTGGCTTAGCTATCGCATTCGTTATCCTTTTAATGCAGCCGATCTGGTGCAAGATACTTTTGTTAAGTTATTACAAACTCGACAAAAACTACTCGGAATTCAGGAACCAAGAGCTTATTTAGTCAATGTTGCCAAAAATGTACTGATTGATAAGCATCGACGTTATGTATTAGAGCAAAGCTATCTGGAAACTCTGGCAGGGGAGTTACAACTTCAAGAGATTGAATTATCAAATAATCAACTTGAAGAAGTGGTACAAATTTTAGATTTTTTAACAATCGCTTTAAATGAAAGCCCAGTATTGGCAAGAAAAGCTTTTCTGATGTATTACTTTGAAGGTTACAATCAAAGTGAAATCGCTGAACGGATTGGTAAATCTTTAAGGACGACGCAAACTTATTTAGCAGATTGTCTAAATCTATGTCTTGAAGCGCGAGAACAGTTGCTTGAGTCGGAACATGACTGACCCAAAAAAATTACAAAAAGAATTATCTTTATGGATTATTCGTTTAAACACAGATGATCCGATTGAACGCTCTCAAGCTCAAGTCGAATTTGAGCATTGGCAACGACAGCATCCCGAATATCATGATCAATTCGATAAAATCAGTCGTTTTTCTGACGAATTAAAACAACTTCAGGAAACACACCGTATTCATAGCCAGACCTTGCAACAGTCGCTAAAACACACTCAGCAAAGTCAACAACAGCTCAAAAAGGCTTTTGGTCGTGGGATATTGGGCATTGGTTTTATTGGGCTATTCAGTATTTTGACCTACCATTATTTTCCCTATGCTTATTACACCGCAGATTATAAAACTGCGACGGGAAGTATGCAGTCATTTGTACTTAAAGATGGTTCAAAAATTACGCTAGGAGCTAAATCTGCCATCAAATTGCATTTTAATTCACAGATACGTCAGGTTGAATTGGTTCAGGGTGAGATTTATGTGGATGTCGCAAAAGACAAACATCGACCATTCATCGTGCAATCGAAGCAAGCCGATTACAAGGCATTAGGAACACGATTTATTGTGCATCAAAATCGTGAAAACAGCAGTATTAGCATGTTGCATTCAAGTGTCGAAGCGAGTGCGAAGCAGGTCAATCAACGTCAGCGTGTACATGCTGGTGAAAAGGTACAAGCTGACGCGCATGGCTTTGGACCGATTCAACCGATTGTGATTCAATCTACTGAGTTTGCATGGCAACACAATCAGATTTTAGCCGATAATCTGGCTTTACCTGATTTATTAGAACGTCTAAATAGACAGCATAAAGTTTATTTTATTTATCGTGCATCTGTACTTGAGTCATTCAAAGTCAACGGGGTGATTGATGCCCAGAAGGATATTGAACAAACTTTAAGCTTAATCAAAGCTCAATATCCACAATTAAATATTCAAAAAATAGGAAGTCATGTTTTTATTATTCAGCTTGAAAGTTAGAAAATAATGACAAATTGCGTGTTTTTGGATGGTGGTGCGTCATATAGGGAAGAATAGCAATTATTTGCTAATTGGCTTAGTTAATGATTATCATTTATATGGGGCTATCGTTTTAATGCACATTTTATCTTCCCAATATTCTCTACAAAAAATAGCGTTGGCCGTTTCTCTGGCAATTTCTGTCAGTTGCGTTTCAGCCCCTATATACGCTGCAAATAGCAATAGTTCTGCGTACTTTCAAGTGGAGCGTGGTTCTCTGACTCAGGCACTCAATAGCGTTGCATTGCAAGCCAATGTTTCATTACTGATGGATGCAAAGAAGACCAATCGTTACCAAGTAAATGCGATAAAAGGCAACTATACAGTTGAACAAGTATTTGCTAGATTGATTGAAAATACGCCTTTTCAGATGATGAAATCATCGGCAGGTTACTTATTGGTGGATAAGAAACCAGAAAATGAACAGTCTGATGAAAAAAATGGGGGGACTTCAAGTACCATAAAAAAAGGACAACTGAATTCATCTTCAATTTTCAATCAGGATAATCATCAATTATATCAAATGCCAACCCTTTCTACGCAGGCAGAAAATTCAGATACGGTTCAGTTTGGGCAAAGCGTTTTAAATCAGACCGCGATTGATCGTTATCAGGCCAATAATGTTGCACAACTATTAGACACCATGCCAGGAGTATCTTCGGCTGGCTCTCCTAGACCCGGCGGACAAACCATTAATATTCTCGGTATGGGAGGAGTTGAAGATGTTCCCATTACACTGGATGATTCGGTCAAATCTTTTGATAAATATCGACAAGGGTCGGTCTTTATTGAACCTGAAATTTTAAAACGGGTCACGGTCGATAAAGGTCCACATAATGTTGAAGTTGGTAATGGCGGTTTTGGCGGCAAGGTGACACTGGAAACCAGAGATGCGCAAGATCTATTAAAACAAGATAAAAATGTCGGCGCATTTCTAAAGTATTCGCGATTTAGTAATAACCAACAAAATACTTATACGGGTGCAGTGTATGGAAAAACTGAAAATAATCTGTTGGATGGGCTGTTTTACTATACCAAACGCGATAGCGATAATGTAGAGCGTCCAGATGGAACCTCTTTTTTATATTCAGCTCAGGAACAGGACACATATTTAGCAAAACTGAATATTCGTCCAGATGAAAGCCAAAAGATTTCTTTCAATGCCATGCAAAGTAGCCATACAGGCTGGGAACCTTTTGCTGCAATGCGTGATCAGGATGCTGTTCCGAGTGCCGCAGATATTGCAAAGTATGGCTATGACGAAGCATGGAAACGCCGTTTAGTCTATCGTGACCAAAAAGATACAAGCTATTCCGCCGGTTATGAGTTCAATCCTGCTGCGAATCCTTATATTAATTTCAAAGCAAATTTTTCTTATTCAAAAACCAAACAACATGATAAACGTTTGGAAGGGGTTTCTTTTTCAGCGGCCAATCTTGGCGATGAAAGCTGGGTGAACTATACCAATACAGCACTAAAACTTTTAAATATCAGTGATATTGATACGGCGTATGGTACACATAAGCTAAAAATCGGGGCACAATATCAAAAGATGAAGCAAAACTCTTTGATGTTGGTTCGCTCTTATCTGAATAATCCTCAATATAATTATGGACTCTATCAACCAAATTATATGCCCGCAGGTGATCAGCAAATGTATAGCGCATTTGTTGAAGATCAATATCAGATTGGGGCAGTTACGATTACGCCGTCTTTACGTTATGACAATATTATCAATCAGGGTTATGGCAATCTGGCTCCACGTTATAGCACGGCTGAAGCAGGTCATGATTATTCAGAAAAAAGCTATACAGGCTGGTCACCCCGTTTAGCACTGGCATGGAAACAGGCAGATTACCTCACGTGGTTTGCTAATATCAGCAAAACATGGCGTGCGCCTCGCGTTGATGAGCAATATTATAATGATGGCCCAAGTTCTACGGTATCTGCGACCAGTCTGTATTTACGTCCCGAAAAAATGTTGGCGATAAGGCTTGGTAATGAAATGAATTTTGATCAGCTTTTGACAGATGATGATCATTTACAGATTCGTCTTAGCTATTATCATAACCGCGGTTCAGACGAAATTTTCCGTAATCGTTCAGTTTTCTGTCAGGCACAAGCCGAGATTATTGCACAGGGTGGAAGTGCGAATGCCAGTGTGTGTAATGGCCAATATGATCATGGTTTTTACAGAAATATTACTGATTACACCATCAAAGCTTATGAAGCAGAGCTATTTTATAATCAGCCCACCTATTTTGCAGGTTTAACTTATTCTTATGTGCGCGGTCAACGTGATAATTCTCCTGTTAATCCGTGGTTTAATCAAAAAACATGGATTGAACAAATACCTCCACGCAAGGCGACAGCTACGCTAGGTGTCAATGTTCCCGAACATGATTTGACCATGGGCTGGCGTGGAATTTTTGTAGATGCGCAAACCAGAAGTATTTTAAATACAGATCATTCAATTGGGGCTTCTGGTTTTTCATTGCCTCGTACTAAAGGCTATGCTTTGCACGGTATTTTTATCGATTGGCAGCCAGTCGGTGAAAATGGCCCTCAGTTGAATTTCTCTATTGATAACCTGTTTAATCGTGACTACAAAATGTATCTGGGAGAATATATGACAGGCACTGGACGTGACTTTAAGTTGAGTATCTCTCAGCGTTTTTAAAACTAAGTAATGAATGGTTTGAGAAAGAAAGCAACGGGTTTTCTTTCTCTTTTGTGGGTTCAACTGAAACTTAAAGCACCATAAAATTAGCTGTACTTCGTGCCAGCATTTTATGGTTTTGCCATGCTTCACTTTCGATATTTAAAATAGATTTACCTTGCTTTACAAAGCGACATTTGGTCTGGACGACACCAACCTGACATGGGCGTAGAAAATCTACTGTCAGATTAATCGTGGTGGCAGGTTGTCGATCATTCGCCAGAAATGCAAATAAGCCCATCACATCATCCAACATTGCGCAAATCATACCCCCTTCAACTGTACCTCTAGGGTTGGTAAAACTTTCTAATGCGACATAATCAATTTCAAGTTGCTGCGCTTGATCGTTCCATTGAATATGATGCCCGCCTAGCAAATAGTGAATAGGAGGAAGTTTGTCAGTCATATCCATTTTTTATTTTCCCTAAATTGAAGTAGGCTCCCGATGATCTAGAGCCTATCAGTGTTATTTAAATTTCCACGTATAATCAATATTGATACGGGTTTCATTCACAGGTTTGATATTGGCGTTGGCCGACATGTTATTGTCGTAGATGGCATAACGTGCGCGAAGTCCCAGATTTTTGAGCCAACCGCTTTGAATGGTATAGCCCAGATCAAAATCAGTTTCGCGCTCTTTTAAATTGGTTCCACCCAGATTGGGCGCATAAATATTTCGTCCCATGGTATAGCGTGTCATAAAGCGTAAACCCGGAACATAATCCTTAAAATCATATTCATAGCGGAAACTATAAGCTTGTTCTTTGGGATTGAGAAACTCGCCTGGCCATGTATCAATCAGTAGTCCTGTTTCTCCACCACTTAAATAAGGAAACGCAGTTTCACCATGATGCTGAAACGTTCCAAAAATAAATTTATGATTTTGATGCTTCAGTTCAAAATGCGCATGATATAAGTCATTATCGACTAAGCCTGCTTTTGCATTGCCTTCATCACGACTTCGATAATAATGTAAATAACTACTCAATCGTGTGGTTGAGTTGATCTCCCATTTGTGTAAAAAACCTGTTGTCCATTGATCATAAAGATTATTCACATCCAGATAGAATAAACCTAAACGTAAACTTGGATTGACATTGTAATACCCGCCTGCATAGTACAATCCATCGGTTTCAGCATTTTTAAAACGTCCATTCACTGCTGAAATTCTGATATTTTCAAAATTAGTCGAATCACGTTGATTCACTTTATCAATATAAGCAGCCTGTAATTCAAAATCTTTTACATCTTTAGATTCTAGTGAAATTCCACGATAAGTTTGTGGTAACAAACGGGCAGGAGAAGCGACTAAAACAGGATTCATCGGTCTAAGCGTTCCTATTTTAAGTTCAGTCTGACTAATTTTAGCTTTAGCCGTGACCCCGATTTCACCGTAACTTGATGCGGGTTCATTGGTGACGCTGTCTCGCGGTAGATTTCCAGTTCCTGCATATTTGGCGCTGGCATCCAGCTTAAAACCAGCGGTGGCGAGAATATCCAGACCAAAGCCCACTGTTCCTTCGGTATAGCCTGAATTGGCCTTGAAAATAAAGCCTTGTGTCCAGTCCTTCGCTGCTGGATATTTGGAAAGCTCCTGATAATCGCGGTCAAAATAAAAGTTGCGTGTAGTCAACTCTACGCTACTGTTATCGATAAAATTCCCCGCAAATACAGAACTAGAAAGCATAAGCGTGGAGTACATCCATAATTTAGACATGGCATTTCATCCTGAAATATCATTGTTGTTTTAAGCAAGACCTGTTTGTTCTTTCTGTCTTGCTTCGTTGTTAAAATTTAAATTATTTTCCCAAGAGTTCACGCGCCACGATTTCTTTCATAATCTCGTTGGTTCCGCCGTAAATTTTTTGCACGCGGGCATCGACAAAGAAACGTGAAATTGGATATTCCTGCATGTAGCCGTAACCACCAAACAGTTGTAGCAATTGGTCAATCACTTCACATTGGGTATCGGTGATAAAACATTTCAGTGCGGCAACGTGGTTGACGCTAAGTCGCTGTTGGCTATACATCTCAGCACATTGATCGACAAAGGCTTGTGCAGCTTTGGCTTTAATTTGCGCATTGGCAAGTACAAATCGGGTATTTTGCATTTGGCTTAAGGGTTGACCAAAGGCTTTGCGTTGTAAGACATAGTCTTTAGTCAGTTCAATTGCACCCAAAATTGACCCAAGTGCCATCATGGAAATGCTCAGACGTTCACGCGGTAATTCTTGCATTAAGTAAGCAAAGCCTTGTCCTTCATTGCCTAAACGTTGTGAAGTGGGAACTTTGACCTGATCAAAAAATAGTTCGGCGGTATCTTGTGCATGTAAACCAATTTTTCTCAGTGAGCGTCCTTTTTTTACGCCTTGTAAATGGGCATCAATTAAAAATAACGACATGCCTTTAGCACTTGCCTGTGGAGTGGTTTTTGCCACCAATACAATTAAGTCTGCATGTAAGCCATTGGAAATAAATGTTTTTGAACCATCAACGATATAGTCGTCGTCTTCCAATATGGCTTGTGTACGGATTGCCTGTAAATCAGAACCAGCATTGGCTTCAGTCATGGCAATCGCAGTGACCACTTCACCTGTCACCATTTTGGGAAGCCAATATTTTTTCTGTGCTTCAGTACCGATATTTTGAATATAGGGTGAAACCAATTCATTTTGCCCACCGATGGCAACTGCCAAAGAGGTAAATCCTGCCTGTGCAGTTTCTTGAACTAGCATCAGTGAGTAATGGATAGGTGCGCCATAACCGCCATATTCTTCTGGAACATCGACGCATAAAAAACCATTTTCACCCAGTTGATTCCAAAGCTTTCGTGGAATTAGGCCATCCTGTTCCCATTGTTCATAATAAGGAGCGACTTGTTCTTTTAGAAAACGTCGATAATTATCTCGAAATAGTTCAAATTCCGTATCGTGTTGCATATTTCACCTTTTTTAGGGCAAAACTAAGGAGGAAGCTCAAAAGTAAATTTGAACTTCTTATGTAATTTCAAAGGATTAGTGGTTTAGGACTGGAATCCGAATAATCAGGGGATTGTCCGTTTGCTTTTGATAAAGTTCTTCAATCAAATCCGCTCGACGCTTAGCGATGTTGCTTTGATTCAGATTTCCTTTATCGGTGACTTCTCCTGCATCAAGTTGTGGCGGTTCGGTCATTAAATACAGCATCGACACCCGATTAGAGCTTCCTGTTGCGTCTTTATTAAAATTTAATAAAAATTGGCGGAACCATTGCTGTACTTTGGGATGTTTTAAAATTTCTTCGGCAAGATGATCTTTAAAAGTTAAACCTGCATATTGTGCACAAACATCCAATTTTGGAAAAATCAGAAAACCAATGGCATTTAGGTTAGACCCTGTAATACAGACATCCTGAATCAGTAAATTGCCTTGAATCAGGACTTTATTGCGTAGGGTTCCAACATTAACAAAAGTACCAGTATTGAGCTTAAAGTCCTCTGCAATTCGTCCGTCATACATCAGTCCTTGTGTTGGATCATTGGGGGACACCAAGCGCACGGCATCACCTGTATGGAAAAAGCCTTCATCGTCAAATACGATACTTTGTTGATCGGACTTTAAACGCCAATAACCCTGCATGACGTGTTTACCACGCACACAAAATTCCATTTTATCACCGTGTGGCACCAGTTTAATTTCACAACCAGGCGCAGGGTAACCAATAAAGCCTGCCATGACTTTTGGCCCTGTTGTAAAGGCACAAGAAGGCGCAGTTTCAGTCATACCGAGACCACTCATAATCCGAATTTTTTCACCGCAATGTGCTTGTGCAATTTTATCCAGACGATTCCAGCCTGCTTCGGACAATGCTGCACCTGCGAAAAATAGAATTTTGACATCTTTAAAAAAGCGATCACGTAACTCAGCATCTTTTTCCAAAGCATCCGTGAGTTCTTCCCAACCTTTTGGCACATTTAAATAGACTGTCGGGGAGATTTCTTTTAAGTTGCGAATGGTCTCATCAAACTTGCCTGCAACGGGTTTGCCATCATCGATATAAATTGTACCGCCGTTATACAGAGCGATGCCGACATTATGGCTACCCCCAAAAGTATGATGCCAAGATAACCAATCCAGTAATACAGGCGGGGTCTGCTCAAATTCTGGAAAGGTTTGTAATAACATCTGCTGATTCACACACAGCATCAAATGTGTGGTGGGTACAGCTTTAGGCAGTTTAGTCGAACCAGAGGTAAACAAAAATTTGGCAATCTGGTGTTCATCCAGTGTTTGATAAAACTCCTGAACATTGGTCACAGGGGTATCCAGCAAGGATTGAAAAGAGGTACATTGCTGCTGCCCAACAATTCCCGTATTGGTAATGACTTCGATATCGGATGTTGTACAAGTTTGGATCGCTTTGCTAAACGCCTGTCCATCACTGGCATAAATCATGCCCGGAGTGAGTACTTCAAAGATATGTTTAAGCTTACCGAAATCCTGAGAAATCAGAGAATAAGCAGGAGAAATGGCAGAGAATGGAACACCTGCCAACATTGCACCCATCGATAAGGTTAAATGTTCCAGATCATTACCCGACAGAATGAGTAATGGTCGTTCCTGACTTAAATTACGTTGATGCAATGCTTGAGCAATGTGCCAAGCGCGTTGCAAGGTATCGGCATAACTCAATTTGAGCCATTGACCCTGAGCATTACGTTTTGCAGCAAAAATATGATCAGGCTTATTTTTTGCAAAATGAATCAGGCGATCTGTAAGCTTTTGCGGATAGGGCTTTAACTGCTCTGTAGGTTGAATATAAAGGACCTGACCTTGATATTGATATTGAACATCATGTGATCCAAGTTGAACAAACCGTTCACGATCTTGTGATTGAGTGGCATTCATTTGCATTTCTTTCACTCCGTGGAAAGCGCATCACTGCGCATGTTTTGCGTCATGCAATTTTTTTATTCATTC
>NZ_CP078523.1:2234754-2272693 GCF_019264745.1 Acinetobacter sp. Colony158
ATTTAACCGCTTCAGTTAAATTAACCTTTAAATCGGATAGTGCCGTGATTGGGTTTGAACCGTGATCCATCTCAATTCGGTAAATTCAGCGATGGAAGCTTTACTACCAAAACGTCCATAACCGCTCGATTTGGTTCCACCAAATGGCATTTGTGCTTCATCATGTACAGTGGCACCATTAATATGACAAATCCCCGAATCAATCTGTTTAGCGACTTCAAAGGCTTGAGCAAAGTTTTGGCTAAATACAGCAGATGACAAACCAAACTCACTGTCATTGGCCAGTGCAATACCTTCTTCAAGCGTCTCAAAGCGTTGTACTGTGCATACAGGCCCAAAAGATTCTTCACGGTATAACAACATTTCAGGCTGAATATTTAGTACCAGTGTAGGTTGCATGGTGGTGTCTTGAACTTGAATGCCCAAAGGTAAATCTGCACCTTTACTTTGAGCATCTTCGAGTAAATGTTGAATACGCTCGGCAGCTCGACGGCTTTCTAACACACCCAACATATTCTGCTGATCAGTCGGATTGCCAGCTTTTAGTGATTTGGTTTTTGCAATGAGTTTTTCAATAAACTGATCGGCTATACCCTGTTGCACTAACACTCGTTCAGTCGACATACAGATCTGACCCTGATTAAAAAAGGCACCAAATGCAACGGCATTGACTGCTTCATCCAGATCAGCTTCATTTAAGATGACAACAGGTGCTTTACCACCAAGTTCTAGCAACACTGGTTTTAAATATTTCGCCGCAGTTTCTGCAATGATTTTCCCAACTTTGGTGGAACCCGTAAAATTAATTCGTTTTACCGCAGGGTGTTCGATTAAACGCTGAACAATCTGTGGCGCATCTTCTGGGGCATGGGTAATGACATTGACCACGCCATCACCTAATCCAGCCTCATTTAAAATCTGTCCAATTAGACGATGCGTGGCAGGGCAGGCTTCAGATGCTTTTAATACGACGGTATTACCACAGGCAAGCGGCATTGCTAAAGCACGAGTGGGTAAAATCACAGGTGCATTCCACGGTGCGATTCCAACCACAACACCGCATGGAACACGAATCCCCATCGCCAGATTACCCGGAACATCCGAGGGAATCAGACTTCCATCAATCTGAGTGGTCATGGCAGCAGCTTCACGCAACATATTGGCGGCAAGATGCACATTAAACCCATACCAAGTCGCAGTCGATCCTGTTTCTTGCATCCCAATCTGAATAAATTGATCAGTATGTTGATCCATTAAATCTGCTGCTTTTAATAAGCGTAAACGACGTTCAGTTGGAGACAGTTTTGACCAAATCTGAAAAGCTTGTTGCGCCGATTCAATGGCACGGTCAACATCTTCAAGCGTTGCGGCAGATGCAATACTAGCAACCTGACCGTTAATCGGGCTGATGCGTTCAAAGCTTGCGCCATTAGATGCGTCAAGCGATTGACCGTGGATGAGTAACTGTACATTTTGCATGGGTTGTGTCCTTACATAGCCAATAAAAATCAAAAGTTAACCAGTACGCTTATAGCTCTGTAAACCCGGTTTAATCGATTTTTCGTCCAAGAATTGTTTCAGTCCTTCTTCACGACCACCTTCTGTATCACGGTGGTTACACTGATCCAGTTTGGCATATAAATAGTCTTCGTTTTGATCCCAAGTCAGTTCACGGCAACGTTTAAAACCATTTTTGGCGGTACGCAATACTACAGGATTTTTCTCAAGCAGGCAGTTTGCCAATTCAGTGACTTCCGCTTTAAGTTGAGCTAATGGAACGCTTTTATTAATTAATCCCATTTGCTCGGCTTCTTTGCCACTAAAGGTTTTACCAGTCATGATGTAATATAACGATGCACGGTGTCCGACAGTATCTGCCATTGCTTTACTCACAAGGTTGCCCGGTGGAATACCCCAGTTAATTTCAGATAGTCCAAAAGTTGCTTCATCTGCTGCAATCGCAAGATCACATGCCACTAATGGAGAGAAACCGCCACCAAAACACCAGCCATTCACCATCGCAATCGTGGGTTTTGAGTACATTCTGAGTAATTGCCATTGCCAGCGACATGAATCACGGCGAATACGTTCTTGAAAAATTTCAGGTTGTGTATCTACTTCACGGAAGTATTCTTTTAAATCCATTCCCGCAGTCCAAGAATCACCAGCACCTGTTAAAACTAAAACTTTGGCATTTTGATCAAGTTCGAGTGTTTCAAGTACATCAATCATTTCACGGTTAAGGGTTGGACTCATGGCATTTTTCTTTTCGGGACGATTTAAAATGACCCATGCGATACCATTTTCAAGTTGTACATCAACGGTTTCCCAGCGTTTTTCATATGTCATGTGTATTCTCCTTGAATGACAATGGTGTTGTTCTGGGTTTAATTTAATATCAGTTAAACTTACATTCAAGTCTTTTTTGAGAAATATTTAATTTTTTTCATAATTATATGAAAAATATAAATAAAAAATTTAAATTAAAAAATATTTATAAAATACTATTGATTTTTTTATAAGCTTAACTGATATTTTAACGGTGTTTTTTAAACACTACACAATAAAAAATGTCATGGAAATATGGTCTAAATAAGGAAAGGACTATGGATAAAGTATTGAATCCGTCAGGAAGGGCGAAACTGACTTTACTACTCTGTTTTGCCATCGCAATCTTTGAAGGTTTTGATCTTCAATCAATGGGTGTAGCAGCGCCACGTATGCGTGCGGAGTTTATGTTGGATAATGCTCAAATGGCTTGGGCATTTAGTGCTGCTATTATTGGAACCTTGCCTGGTGCAATTATTGGTGGACGACTGGCCGATATTATTGGACGTAAGAAAATTTTAATTCTGAGTATTCTCATTTTTGGTGTGATGTCTTTACTCACCGCCTATGCCGAAAATTATACTTTGCTTTTACTTATTCGTTTTTTTACAGGGTTGGGCATGGGCGGCGCTTTACCGATGATGATCACTTTGGCTTCTGAAGCTGTCGCTGAAAATCGAAAAGCGACCGCAGTCAGTATTATGTATAGCGGGATCCCTTTTGGTGGATTGCTGACTTCGGTGGTTGCAATGTTGTTAGCAGGCGATAGCGAATGGCGACATATTTTCTATGTGGGCGGTATTGCGCCTATCTTGTTAATTCCGTTATTGATGAAGTATCTACCCGAGTCAAAAAGTTATTTGCAACAAAAAACACAAGCACCAACGCCTTTTTTTGAAGTGCTATTTGCCAAAGAAAGACGCATGTCGACCTTGCAAATTTGGGTCAGTTTCTTTTGTACACTCGTGGTTTTATATTTTTTGCTGAACTGGTTGCCGCTACTCATGGGCGCACAAGGACTGTCCAAACTAGAAGCTAACTATGTACAAATGGGCTATAACATAGGGGGAATTTTCGGATCAATCCTGATGGGGATGTTATTGGATCAAATGCGCATGGCAACGGTCATCAAATTTATTTATGCAGGAATCTTGATCGCGCTTTGCTGTTTATCGATTTCTCCAACAGTCGCTTTACTGGCACTTTCTGCGGTGGGTTGTGGTTTGTTTATTGTCGGTGGTCAATCTGCACTTTATGGACTAGCTGCGATGTATTATCCAACCGAAATGCGAGGTACGGGTGTTGGCGCTGCGGTTGCCATTGGACGAATTGGTTCATTTGCAGGGCCATTGTTTGCAGGATTTTTATTATCATTAGGGCAAAGTGCCACAATCGTCATTGGTTCAAGTATCCCTGTAATTTTGATTGCTGCAATTTCTGCGTTGCTGCTTGTCAGAAAGCCTAAACAGGCAGTACAGTTAGCACATAGCCAAAGTACAACTTAAGTAAAATGAAAAGTATGGGGCAGGGCTTCATACTTTCTTTAAATTTTGATGATCAAACATGATGCCAAACTCAAGTTCAGTTGAAAAAAAACGAGAAGATGAACCAAGACTCAGCTATATGATTGCCCGTGTGGATCGAATCATTAGTAAACATCTCACCGAACATCTCAAAGATTTAAATATTAGTTTGCCGCAATTTACCGCTTTATCAGTTTTGGCGGCGAAGCCGAATCTTTCAAATGCACAATTAGCAGAGCGTTCTTTTATTAAGCCGCAATCTGCCAATAAAATTTTACAAGATTTGCTGATCAATGACTGGATCGAAAAAACACCAGATCCAACGCATGGTCGTCGTATTTTATTGACCGTCACTGGAAAAGGTCTGGAAAAATTGGCAGCATGTAATCAAATTGTTGAAAAACTGGAACATCAGATGTTACAGGGTGTCGATATTCATTTGGCGTATTTAATTCGCAATAATCTGGAAATTATGGTGAAAAACCTAAGTACCACAGTCGACGATCGCCAAACGTGACACTTTCGTTTAGCGTTCACTTTTTGCCAGTTCTACATTGATGTAGCTCATAATCATGGTTTTTAACCCCTGCACCAATTCATCAAAAGTGATATAGGGGTTTGGCAAAATTAAATGGCGGGCAATATTAAAGATTCCGCTATTGATGCTGACATAGGCTGTGACCGCCAGATTATTGACTTTCAGATATTTTGGATTATTCATCATGTATTTCATGACAATATTCATGAGTTCACGTTCAATCTGATTGATATATTTATCATATTTCAGTTCGCTGGCATAACGTAAACAAATCAAATAGCGCTCATTATTTTGAGTCAATAAGTCCCGAAAGGTATAGAAAATAAGTTCAATGACCGATTCTAGCTCCATATCTATAATGATCGGAGTGAGATTTTGAATCATCTCCAGAATTTCCTGCACAAAAGAATGTGCCATCGCATCGTAAATTTCTTCTTTGTTTTTAAAATATTCATACAGTGAACCCACACTCACGCCTGCGATATCTGCAATATGTCGAGTCGTTGTACCACTGGTGCCATGCAAAGCCACAGAGATAAAACCTGCTTCGATAATGGTATCCACCGTGACTTTAGCGCGAGTCTGGCGCGGTTTGCGTGTACTCAACATCACATCCTTAAAATCCGAATATTTATTCAAGTTATCATGTCGGGCCATATTTACCAAATTAAAAAACATAAATCCGAACAGCAAAAAATTCTGAATTTTATCCAATTTTATCCAGATTAATAAATGCATGATGTCATTTGCTTAAAAGCTCATTATTGCGATTATTTTTTGCTAATTTATAATTTTGCTCTTAATAAAAACAATATGTTATGGAAATTTAAGTGGGGTATTCATTTTAATCGCTTTGATTTTTGCAGATAAGCTCAGCAATTTAGACCCGAATTGAATCCGAACATAAGATCAGATTAGGATGAAATGGTTAGTAAAGTGCGAACAATATTTCAGTTTGCATCATTGAACTTGGTAAATATTGAATGTTGTAACAAATTGAATGCTTTAAGTAGGTGTCGCCATGATCACGACCGCAGTAAAAAAATCAGTCCGAGCTTTCAAATCATCGCCTAAATTTGAACAACCTGATTATGCTTTGAAACAGACCATTCCAATTCGTCATTTAGCCATTGGATTTGAAGGTCAGGAAATTGATATGTCATTTTATATGAATAATCAGTTTGCCACGATTTTTTTCGCCACGCTTTCTGTATTTTTGACTTATGGTGAAGACTTAGTTATTGAAACAGCTCGTTTTCACCGAGATATGGTAAAAGATCCTGTTCTCAAACAGCGTGTAACTTCTTTGATTGGACAAGAAGCGATTCATTCCAAATTACACAATGAGTTTAATGATGCGATTGCACACGAAGCCATTAATTATCCCGTTGCTTTATATCGTTTTCTGGGCGAAAAATTCTTTGACAATATTTTCTTAAAATTTCCCCAGCCGCTTAAGCTTTCCATGATGGCGGGAATTGAACATTTTACCGCGGTGCTTGCCGAATACATGATGAAGCATGAAAAGAATTTTTATTATTCTGATGATGCCAAAACCCGCGCTATGTGGATGTGGCACATGCTGGAAGAATCTGAGCATAAAGACATTGCTTATGATGTTTATCAGCTGCTCAATGGTAATTATTCACTTCGCGCTGCTGGATTCTTTATCGCATTGGGGACGATTTTAGGTTTAATTCCATTTTCGACTTTATTTGTACCTTTATTTCGTAAGCCAAAAGATGTGCTGACCCGAAAGTTCTGGAAAGATGCAGGTCGGGGTGTGAGCCTCATTTTTAGTCCTAAAGATGGTGTATTTGGTAGCACTATAGGGCAGATATTTGATTATTTACGTCCCGATTTTCATCCGAATGACCATGACACATCGGCTTATCTCGAATATTACAAAGACAAACTACTCTCCGAAGGCGGGGCGATTGCGCCTTATCTGATCAAAACATTTACACCACCAGTACGTCATTAAGTCCTGCGTTATTCAACAAAGAGATGTTCAGTCAAGATGCTGACAGGAAAAAGGATATGCCATGAAATTATTTGGCTCAAAAAATAAAAAGCCAAGCCAACAGTCTTATGCTGTTGTGACAGGCGCAGGCAGCGGTATTGGACGTAGTTTTGCATTAGAGCTTGCCCGTCGTGGCGGTACTGTGGTGTGTTCAGATATCAATCTGGAGGCAGCTCAAGCAACAGTGAGTCTGATTGAACAACTGGGCGCGACTGCATTTTCTGTGCAGTGTGATGTAGCGAAAGCTGAACAGGTATCGGAACTGGCTGAACAAGCCGAGAAGTTACTGAAAAATCCAGTCACTCTGGTCATTAATAACGCTGGTATCGGTTTGGGTGGTAAGTTTGATGAAATGACGATGGAAGATTGGCAATGGTGTATGGATGTCAATTTATGGGGCGTGATTCATGGCTGTCGTGCATTTGTGCCTAAGTTTAAGCAACTTGGATATGGTGCCATTATCAATGTAGCCTCAGCAGCTTCTTATACTGCGGCGCCAGAAATGACAGTGTATAACGTCAGTAAAGCAGGGGTTCGAGCATTATCAGAAACATTGTCTGCTGAGCTTAAAAAGTTTGATATTAAGGTGAATGTACTGTGCCCAACCTTAGTACCCACCAACATTATAAAAAATGGGAAAGTCCCGCATAAAGGCATTCTGGATTATGCACTGACCCATCTGGCATTTACCACCAGTGACAAAGTCGCAAAACTGACGCTGGATCGTTTGGATCGCAACAAGCTTTATACCATTCCACAGTTCGATGCCAAGCTTTTTTGGTTGATGAAACGTACAGCACCCAATCTTTATGCAAAATTTCTAGGGACTTCCTACAGATTAATGAAATAACCAACGATGAAATTTAGATAAGAATTCGGTCAAATGCCGTTTTAAAAGATCTATTTTTCAAGTACAAGGATATTGTAAATGACAGCTCAAGCAAAAAAATTAAACTCGGCTGAAAGCAAAGCATTACCCCAGCATATTTATGACACGTTTATTGTCGGTGCTGGTATTTCAGGAATTGCAGCAGCGATTCGACTCGACCAAGTCGGTTATACCGATTACAAAATTATTGAAAAAGCAGATCGTGTAGGCGGAACATGGCGTGAAAATACCTATCCGGGTTGCGGTTGCGATGTACCATCAGCTTTATATTCTTATTCATTTGCACCAAGTAGCAAATGGAGTCATCTATTTGCGCGTCAACCTGAAATTCTCAGTTATTTAGAAGAAGTGAGCCACACATTTAATGTTCATGAAAAAATTGAATTTGAAACTGAACTTGAAAAAGCGGCTTGGGACAATCAACGTAATGTCTGGGTACTCGATACCAATAAAGGACAGTATCTTTCTCGGACTGTGGTGTTTGCCACAGGACCCATTACCGAAGCGCAAATTCCAAAATTAGAGGGTATCGAAACCTTTACAGGCGAAATGTTTCATTCTGCGAAGTGGAAGCATGGCTATGACTTAACCGATAAACGTATTGCCGTGATTGGGACAGGTGCTTCAGCGATTCAATTTGTGCCACAAATTCAACCTTTAGCAAAAGAACTCTTTGTTTTTCAGCGTACTGCGCCTTGGGTCGTGCCAAAACCAGATATGCAACTGGGTGAGTTTGGTAAATCTGTAATTGAAAAATTTCCACTGATTCAATCGACTTGGCGTAAAACCGTAGCACAATCTCTGAATGCCATTAACTTTGGTTTACGTAATCCTTCTGTATTAAAGCCTGTCGGTGAGGTATTTAAACAAGTGCTTAAAGTTCAGGTAAAAGATCCTGAATTACTCAAAAATGTGACACCAGATTTTACCATTGGCTGTAAACGCTTATTATTTGCCAACAATTACTATCCAGCTTTACAAGCGGCGAATACTCATTTGATTCCACAAGGTTTGGTCAAAGTCGAAGGCAATACGGTAATTGCTGCCAATGGTGAACGTCATGAGGTGGACGTGATTATTTGGGGAACAGGCTTTGAAGTCTCTCATCCTCCTATTGGTCGCCGTGTTTATAATGACAAAGGGGAATGTTTAAATGATCTTTGGAAAAGTAGTTCTCCTGAAGCGTATTTAGGAACCAATATTGAAAATGTACCGAATGCGTTTTTGGTACTCGGGCCAAACGTATTGGTTTACGATTCATTTATTGGCTTAGCCGAAGCGCAATTAGATTATATTGTCGATGGTTTGCAAAAAATCAAAAAACACAATATCGCCAAATTAAGTGTTAAACCCCAAGTCATCCATGCGCATAATGAATTGGTGCAAAAGCATTTAAAAACCACAGTCTTTAACGCTGGTGGCTGTAAAAGCTATTATTTGGATGCCAATGGGCGTAACTTTGCCGCATGGCCGTGGTCGTTAAAAAAATTAAAACAGCGTTTAAAAACTTTGAACCTACGCGATTATGAAGTGACTTACCAAACCAAGCTAAGTAAAAGTAAAGTAGACGCTTAATTTTCTGGTTTATTTTCAAATGAAGCAGTCTATTGTTTTCAATCGACTGCTTTTATTTTGGTTTAGTTTTCAAAGGAAGATGACATGAAACAAGGACAGTCGAGTCGTACCGCAGAAGCCGCTGCGGCATTACGCGCCTATCATTATCTATTCGCGCATGATCCGATTTTTGCCGATGCCTACGCATTTGAAATGACCAATAAAGCGTGGAAAAGGTTATTAAGCTTGCCTTTGGTGAATAGAATCTTTAACTCACCAGCATTGAATCGAACGTTAGGGTTGTTAACAGCGCAGGTCGTGGGGCGTTCGCGTTATGCTGAAGATCAATTGCAACAGGCGATTGAAAAGGGAATGGATCAATATGTGCTTGTTGGGGCAGGCTTAGATTCATTTGCCTTACGTTTGGCACAAGAGTATCCAGATTTAAAAATTTTTGAGGTTGATCATCCCGATACACAGCGTTTAAAAATACAAAAGCTCAAACAACTGGGTGATATTCCTACCAATGTCGAATTTGTCGCAATCGATTTTGAAAAAGAAGCTTTGGGAGAGGTTCTAGCTCGTAGTAACTATGCGCAAGATCGTCCTGCTTTTTATTCATGGCTGGGTACAACACACTATTTACAGCCTGAAACCACCTTACAGACTTTAAGTAGTATCGCCAATTTTGCAGTCAAGCAAAGTGAAATCGTTCTGGATTATTCGATTGATTTTGATTCACTTCGGGGGATTGAAAAAATAGGAACTCAAGCCGTTGCTCAATTCACAAAAATCTTACGCGAACCATTGATGGGGCAATTTAATTCATTAGAATTGCATGATCTCGTGAATCAAATGGGTTTTCAAATACTTGAAGATTTATCTGGCGATGCTCTATCAGAACGTTATTTTCATGCCCGACCAGATCACATCAGACATACCACTGCGACCCATATGCTGCATTTAATATTAGAACCAAACAAGAAATAAGCAAATATAGATTTCATAATTCATTGAGCAGAAAAATTTAAAATTGGATGCTGGTAAAAAATTCGATTTATAAATGATGAGCGTAGTCACGTGCCGAGTGACAGGTTATGATAAATGCCAGTGAGTGATTGGAACAGCATATGAAGATGATTGCAGATGAAAATCTGGCATTTACCGACTATTTTTTTTCTGAATTTTGCAAAGTTGAACATCGTGGTGGTCGACATTTGCAGCATGAAGATGTCAAAGATGCCGATGCTTTAATTATTCGATCTGTGACCAAAGTCGATCATGCTTTAATCGATCATAGCGCATTAAAATTTGTAGGCAGTGCGACTATTGGTACAGACCACATGGATATTAATGCACTGCAACAACAAGGCATTGCGTGGAGCAATGCACCGGGATGTAATGCTCAAGCGGTGGCGGAATATGTCATTACAGCGTTATTACATTTAAGACCAGAGCTTTTACAACAAGAACAGCAGTTTACCTTAGGTATTATTGGTTTGGGCAATGTCGGACGTCGTTTGGCTTACATGGCAAAATTGCTGGATTGGCACGTTATTGGCTATGACCCTTATGTGCAGCTTGATCAGATTGAAAATGTTTCATTGGATGAATTACTACAACGTAGCAACGCCATTTCAATCCATGTTCCACTCACCAAAACAGGCGATTATCCGACTTATCATTTAATCAATGCCAAACGACTCGCTCGTCTCTCAAACCAAACTATTTTAATCAATAGTGCGCGCGGGCCTGTGATTGAAGAAGCGGCTTTAATTGAAAATATTCAAAAAACGCAGCGTCAAGTGGTGCTGGATGTGTTTGAACATGAACCTGTCATTTCTGAGCGACTGTTAGATTTAGTTAGCTTGGTGACACCGCATATTGCAGGTTACAGTTTGGAAGGTAAAGCGCGTGGTACACAAATGGTGTATCAGGCTTTTTGTCAGCATTTTGGTTTTAAAGCCGAAAAAACATTTGAATCTGAGCTTCCTCTCTGTGAAGCATACTTTAAAGATTCATCATTAAAACAAGTTTTACAACGATATTTAACAGAGATTTATGATATTCAGCGCGACGATCAAAATTTACGTGCTTGTGTCAAAGAAGGGCGAGTTGATCAACAAGCTTTTGATCGATTACGAAAAGAATATCCATTGCGCCGTGAATGGGCTGCGTATGGAGGGCCTGTGGCATGAGTCAAAAGTCGGATTTAAATTTAAAAACGTATCAACCGACCTGTTCGATTGAAGCACTTAAAGCACGTGCCAAACTGTATCAGACTATTCGTACATTTTTTGCAGAGCGTGATGTGTTAGAGGTCGAAACCCCGATTATTTCTCAGGCAGGGGTAACCGATGTGCATTTGGCATCCGTTCGTGCATTACGCCATATTGAAGGTAAAGAGCGTATTCAATATTTACAAACCTCGCCTGAATTTGCCATGAAACGTTTGCTGGCCAGTGGCAGTGGCCCGATTTATCAGATTTGTAAAGTATTTCGTGATGATGAACATGGACGAAAGCACAACAGCGAATTTACGATGCTGGAATGGTATCGCCCCGACTTTGATTTAAAAGATCTCATGCATGAAACGGCTGAGTTATTGCAAATATGTTTAAAGCACCGTTTTGATGAAATTCGCCCGATGATACTCAGTTATAAACATGCTTTTCAGGATCGTCTAGATATTAATCCATTGCAAGCCAATCTAAAGCAATTAAAAGATACCGCGCGACGCGTCGGGCTGACGCTAGATTTGGGCGATGATCGACTCGCCTATATGGATTTATTATTTTCGCATTTTGTTGAGCCGAGTCTGGGCTTTGATACGCCCGTATTTTTAACTGATTTTCCTCCAGAAATGGCATCACTGGCTAAAGTGCGTATTGATGATGACGGTGAACAGGTTGCAGCACGTTTTGAGGTTTATATTGAAGGTTTAGAACTGGCCAATGCTTATGATGAATTATTGGATGCACAAACATTAAGACAGCGTTTTGAAGCAGATAATCTTGAACGTAAGCAACAAGGCTTAGCCGAAATGCCACTTGATGAACATCTTTTGGCGGCTTTACCACATATGCCTGCTTGTTCGGGTATTGCTTTGGGGATTGATCGTTTACTGATGATCGCAACAGAAAACATGCGTATTGATCAGGTGATTGCTTTTCCAGCAGAAATAGCGTAGTAAAAGTGTGATTTTAATAACGTATCTGATGATTAATATTAAGATCACAGATAAAAAATAAGCCGCTGATGCGGCTTACTTTATTTTTAGCGAAACGTTAGTCTTGCTGAATCCCAGCCACTTTCCAATCTTCACTTGAACCAGCTGGCTTAACAAAGTGCCAGATTTCAGAGAAGGGTTGCGGTAAGCTATTCAGGTCTTCACTTACTGTACCTGTGAAACGAACACTGACCACATACTGACCATTTTCCGTTGTGCTATCGACCACCATTGCATTTAAGTTACTAAACTCAGCAACGTCCTGATCTTGATTCGCCATGATGTCGTTATACATCGAGCTATAAAGATCTGGTGTCAAATAACGACGAATTTCTTCAATATTGCTAGCAGAGTTCACCGATTGAATATGATTAAAACGCTGGCGTGCAACACGTAAGAAAGTTGCAGGTTCTGTTCCATCGGGAAGCTGACTACCGCTGTTGGTATAAGCACTACCAAACGGTGCAGAAGATGGTGCTGTATTTGCGTTGCCACCGACACTTTGTCCAAAAATATTGGTGTTATCACCAGAATTAGCGCGGTTTGTCGATGTGTTTTGTCCAAATGGTGCAGCATTTCCACTATTGTTTGGCGCAAACGGATTATTGCCAGCAACTTTTTGCTTATTGCTAAATCTACGGAAAATAAAGAAAGCAATCGCAGCAATCAAGATAATCCAGATCCAGCCCGGGATGCCACTTTTCTTTTCTTGCTCAGCTTTTGCCTGCTGAGCTGCTGCATCCTGTTGAGTGGCTTGTTGCTCAGGAGAAGTTGAATGACGGTCATCCGCCAGCGCATTGGCAGCAACGGCACCCACAGCAGCACCCGCCACACCCGCAGCAACCATTGAACCAACACCTGGGCCAGAACGTTGAGGCGTTCCAACTGGAGCAGTTTGAGGTGCTGGAGTCACTTGACGAGGTTGTTGGTAAGACTGGCTTGGAGCGGCTGAACGTGACATACCATGACTTTTGCCACCACCTGCACGTTTTGCTTCAGCAAGCGGTGCAACGACCAGAGCGGCCATTAAAACACCTGCCAATAAACTACGCTGTCGTACTTCCATCGAAAATTCCTATATAAATTCAATTTACAAGTGTATTTATGCAGGCTTTCTTGACGAATTTCAATAACAAAAATATGTTTTTTTATGTCAAATCATATCGGACGATTTAATTTAACTCGTCACTTAGTTGCATGGCTTCTGTTAATGCTTCGTGCAACCTTGCAACCGCAATAATTTGTACCCCATCAACGGTCTTTTGCGGAGCATTGCCACGCGGCAAAATGACATATTTAAATCCATGTTTGGCGGCCTCTTTTAAACGTTCTTGACCGTTTGGAACGGGGCGTATTTCACCCGATAATCCAACCTCTCCAAATACAGCCAATTGTTGTGGTAAGGCTTTACCACGTAAGCTAGACGCACAGGCTAAAAGGACTGCCAAATCTGAACCTGTTTCGGTAATTTTTAAGCCGCCCACCACATTAACATAAACATCTTGTCCAGAAGTTTGAACGCCACCATGACGATGCATCACTGCAAGTAACATGTTTAATCGGTTTTGTTCTAGACCCAGTGCGACGCGGCGAGGTTGACCATGCGCATCATCGACCAGCGCTTGTACTTCGACTAAAAGTGGGCGAGTACCTTCGCGACTAATCATCACAATAGAACCCGGAATGGCTTCATCATAACGACTTAAAAAAATAGCCGAAGGATTGGCGACTTCACGTAAACCTTTATCGGTCATGCCAAAAACGCCCAGTTCATTGACTGCACCAAAACGGTTTTTTACCGCACGAATCATACGGTAGCGTGAATCTGATTGCCCTTCAAAATACAAAACACAATCCACCATATGTTCAAGCACACGTGGACCAGCCAAAGCACCTTCTTTAGTGACATGACCCACGATAAATAGGGCTGTTCCGCTATGTTTGGCAAAGCGCGTCAGTAAAGCAGCAGATTCACGGATTTGAGAAACCCCACCGGGGGCAGATTGTAAAGTTTCTGTATATAAAGTTTGAATGGAATCTAATATGGCAACGGCAGGGCGCTCCTGAGCCAAAATTTCACATATCCGTTCTACACAGGTTTCAGCCATAACCTTGAGTTTATCGGTCGGTAAGTCGAGCCTTTGGGCGCGTAATGCAACCTGAGATAGGGATTCTTCACCTGTTACATAGAGTGCAGAGCTATTACTGCTCGCCATATAAGTTGCAGTTTGCAGCAAAATGGTTGATTTACCAATGCCGGGATCTCCCCCAATCAGCACCACTGAGCCTGTCACCAGCCCACCACCGAGTACCCGATCAAACTCACCAATTCCTGTTGCAACTCGTGTTTCGTGCGACACAGAGATCTGATTTAAGATGGTGACTGCGGAAGTTTGACCTGCATAACCGCCTAATTTAGGTTTAGCACGATGTGAGGAAGCGGGTTCAACACGTACTTCAAGCAAACTATTCCATTCACCGCATTCTGAGCACTGACCTGACCACTTGGGATGATCTGTACCACATTGTTCACAGCGATAAACCGTTTTAACTTTGCTCATATTCAGTGCATCTTGGAATTAATAAATCAGTGAAATGTAACAATTGGGAACTTTAAACACAAATTTTGCAGGAAAATATCGCCAAAAAATACTTTGGCACGTAAACTGCAATCTCAGGGATAAGTTCAATTACAGCTTAAAAATGGAGTAAGTATGTCTAAAAAAACATCTTATAGGCGTTATTTATCAAAAAAATAAAACAATAAGTTAAAAAAACTTTTTTGTTTTAATGGTTTTAGGCTAATTTTAAAGTACAAAATTTGAGAGTTAAAAAAAACAATGTCAAATGAAAATTTTGGTTCACATTCTGGAGAAGGTGAACTCTCACGCAGCTTATCCAACCGTCATCTCCAATTAATTGCAATTGGTGGGGCGATTGGTACAGGGTTATTCATGGGGTCAGGTAAAACCATTAGTTTGGCTGGTCCTTCTATTCTCTTTATTTATGGCTTAATCGGTATCATGGTGTTTTTCGTCATGCGAGCGCTGGGCGAATTACTGTTATCCAATCTTAAATATAAATCTTTTATTGATTTATCAACTGATTTGATCGGCCCATGGGCGGGTTATTTTGTTGGTTGGACGTATTGGCTGTGTTGGGTCACCATTGGGATCGCAGATTTATCCGCGATTATTTATTATCTAGAATTCTTCAATGGCGGTGAGTCTTTCACGGCATTGGGTGGGTTGCTGATTAGTACCGTTGCCATTTTATTTGTACTTGGATTAAATCTGGTTACGGTAAAATTGTTCGGTGAAATGGAATTTTGGTTTGCCATGGTAAAAATCACAGCAATTATTGTGTTAATTGCTGTGGGCTTGTGGATGATTTTTACAGGCTTTACCAACTCTTCGGGTACGACCGCAAGTGTGAGTAATCTTTGGACTCATGGTGGCTTTTTTCCAAAAGGACTAGATGGCTTTTTAGCAGGTTTCCAGATTGCCATTTTTGCCTTTGTTGGGGTAGAGCTGGTCGGAACGACGGCTGCGGAGACACAGGATCCAAAACGTAACTTACCAAAAGCGATTAATTCGATTCCAATTAGGATTATTATTTTCTACGTATTGGCATTGTTTGTGGTGATGTGTGTGACTCCGTGGGATCAAATCAATCCTAAAGTCAGTCCATTTGTGAATATCTTCTCACAAGCAGGTATCGCCTCTGCTGCGATTATCATGAATCTGGTCGTACTGTCTTCTGTAATGTCATCCATGAATAGTGGCGTGTTCTCGACTAGCCGTATGTTGTTTGGTCTCTCAACAGATCAAAAAGCACCAAAACTCTTTGCCATGTTGTCTAAGTCAGCAGTTCCAGCAAAAGCGTTGATTTTCTCTTCTATCTGTATCTTTATTGGTGCATTTGTTCAGTACATCTATAAGGTACAAACAGGTACAAATGATGAAGTAACGGCTTTTACTTTGGCGACCACATTATCTACGATTTTGTTTATCTGTGTATGGATTATTATTATGTGGAGTTATATTAATTACCGTAAAAATAGACCAGAACTACATGAGCAATCGATCTTTAAATTACCTGGTGGTGTGTTTACCTGTTGGGTGGTGATCTTATTCTTCCTTGCAACCATCTATTTCCTTGCTTTGGATGAAACCACACTTGAATCATTAAAAGTTAGTCCAATCTGGTTTATTATTTTGGCTATAGGTTATTTCTTTGCTAAAAAGAAATAGGTCTGAATAAATCCATAGAACGCCAGTATAAACTGGCGTTTTTTTATGTTTAGACTTTAGCTGCTGAGATGATCACGCTATACTGCTCCGAATTGTAAAAGTTCGGTGTTCAGATGCTTAAAGTCATTTGCTCTATCAGTATATTACTGAGCGGTGCTGCGCTCACGGCATGCGGTCAATCAGGTGCATTACATTTACCTTCTGATCCAAATTATGACAAACGTGCCAAATATTTACTGTATTCATCTAAAGATGCTGAGCAACAAGCTCAGAAAAATGCAACTGAGGAAAAAGAAAAATCCTCAGCTTCAGAACCTACACCATCCCCTTAACGTCTCAAAGATAAGGATACATTCATGAGTTTCTCCCGCATTCAAGGGATATTGCATGCTGAGCAATGTTCACTGCTTCAGCTTGCCGAACAGTTTGGTACACCGTTATATGTTTATTCAAAAGCAGCTTTTGAAAAACATTATCTGGATATGGATCGTGCTTTTGATTTTATCGATCATCAAATCTGCTTTGCGGTGAAGTCAAACTCAAACCTTGCGGTGTTGAATGTATTAGCCAAGCTTGGGGCTGGTTTTGATATTGTGACAGGGGGCGAGCTTGCCCGTGTATTAGCAGCGGGTGGTGATCCTGCCAAAATCGTATTTTCTGGTTTAGGCAAATCAGAAGCAGATATTGAAAAAGCCTTGCAGGTGGGGATTGCCTGTTTCAATGTTGAATCGTATGCCGAACTGGATCGCATTCAAAAAGTTGCAGCAAAACTGGGTAAAAAAGCCCCAATTTCATTACGTGTCAATCCAGATGTCGATGCCAAAACCCATCCTTATATTTCTACGGGATTAAAAGAAAATAAATTTGGTATTCCAAGTGATACAGTTTATGAAACTTATCAATACGCGACATCTTTATCCAATTTAGATGTTGTAGGAATTGATTGCCATATCGGTTCACAACTGACTGAAACCAAACCTTTTGTGGATGCGCTCGATCGTGTGATCGTAATGATTGACGATTTGAAAAAGTTGGGTATTGACCTCAAACATATTGATATCGGTGGCGGTTTAGGTGTTTGTTATAAAGATGAAACACCACCAAGCGTTGAAGAATATGCCAATGCGTTAAAACCTGCGTTGCAAAAATTGGGCTTGAAAGTGTACATGGAGCCAGGGCGTAGTATTAGTGCCAATGCAGGCGTATTACTGACCAAAGTAGATCTGCTGAAACCGACCAATCATCGTAATTTTGCGATTATTGATGCTGCGATGAATGATTTGATTCGTCCATCTTTATATGAAGCGTGGATGGATATCCAATCGGTGGATAGCAATACAGACGTTGATGAAAAAGCTTGGGATGTGGTCGGTGCGATCTGTGAAACTGGCGACTTTCTAGGCAAAGATCGTAAGTTGGCACTAAAAGAAAATGATGTCTTGGCTGTACTGGGTGCAGGCGCTTATGGTTTTGTCATGAGTTCAAACTATAATAGTCGTGGTCGTGCTGCTGAAGTGATGGTGAATGCAGATCAAGCTCATTTGATTCGTGAGCGTGAAACGATTGAATCATTATGGGATAAAGAACGTTTATTACCTGAGGAGTAAAAAATCATGTTGCTTGAATTTACAAAAATGCATGGCTTGGGTAATGATTTTGTCGTGGTTGATTTAATCAGCCAACGCGCGTATCTGGATACTACTACCATTCAGCGTATGGCTGATCGTCATTTTGGGATTGGTTTTGATCAACTTCTGATAGTTGAACCGCCCGATTTTCCAAGTGCAGATTTTAAATATCGTATTTTCAACGCAGATGGCTCTGAAGTTGAACAATGTGGTAATGGCGTTCGTTGTTTTGCGCGTTTTGTGCATGATCGCCAACTGACCAATAAAACCAAAATCAAGGTGCAAACCAAAGCGGGCATCGTTGAACCTGAACTTGGACCAAATGGTTTAGTTCGAGTCAATATGGGCTTTCCAAAATTTTCTCCGAATGAAATTCCATTTGTCACGGAAGAGTTCGAAGCACTTTATCATCTTGAGCTTGCCAATGATCAAAGCCTGAAAATTGATGTGGTCAATATGGGCAATCCTCATGCTGTGACCATTGTGCCAGATGTATTAACTGCGGATGTTGCAACCATTGGACCACAAGTTGAATCGCATGTACGTTTCCCACAACGGGTTAATGCTGGGTTTATGCAAATTCTGGATGAAAAACATGTACGTCTACGTGTTTTTGAGCGTGGCGTGGGCGAAACTTTAGCGTGTGGAACAGGGGCATGTGCCGCAGCAGTCAGTGGTATGCGCCGTGGTTTACTCGCCAATGAAGTTGAAGTTGAACTGGCAGGCGGTAAGTTACAAATTGCTTGGCGTGAAGGTGAAGTGGTTTGGATGACGGGACCAACGTCTACCGTCTATGAAGGTCGTTTGGATTTACGTTATTTTCAAAGTTAATGTATCGGTTTAAAAAATAAAAGCATCCTTATTTCAAGCGGTGCTTTTTATTTTTAATTTTCTATTAAAATGAATAACTTATTATATTAAACAACTTATGTCACATTTAATTTTTCTACCCGGCGCATCAGGCAGTACCGAATTTTGGTGTCCTCTCATTAAAAATTTACCCGAAGAAATGACGACACAAATCATTACTTATCCTGCTTTTGCAAATGAACCTGCTCGTTCTGATGTCCATAACTTTGAACAATTACAGCACTATGTTCTCAATAAAATTGATCGTCCATGTATCTTGGTTGCTCAATCTATGGGTGGCATTTTTGCAGTCGCAGCAGCTTTACAAAAGCCTGAATTGATACAGGGTTTGGTCTTGATTGCGACTTCAGGAGGGATTGACCTGAGCCAGTTTAACGTTGCAGATTGGCGACAAAGTTATGCCAAAGAATTTTTAAATTATCCTGACTGGTTCATGACCACTAAAATAAATTATGAAGCTCAATTGGCACAGATTCAGCAGAAAATTTTACTGATCTGGGGTGACCAAGATGAGGTAAGTCCAGTTACTGTCGGGCAATATCTGAAAGATCTTTTTCAGTATGCCGAGCTCAAGATCATTCAAGGTGGAGAACATGATCTCGCGAATCGCTATGCTGAACAAGTGGCGAAAGAAATTATGTTATATTTAAATCAAATTGATACCAACACTGAATATTAAACTAGGAGCAATGATGTGAATATTAATAATCATCAACTCCTCGACATGTGGCTCAAAGAGCGTATCATTCAAAATCAGTCTGAACACACGATTCATGCTTATCAACGCGATTTAACTGATTTTTTTATGTTTTGTGAAGTTAAAAAGCTAGATTTGATTGAGATAGAAGCGTCAGATTTACGTGAATATCTGGCTTATAAAGTTGAACAATCCAACTTGAGTAGTAGTAGTATTCAGCGAATGTTGTCAGCGATTCGCCAATTTATGAAATGGGCGCAGCAAAGTAATTATCTCAATATGAATCCTACTGAGGATTTTAAACTTAAACGTAAAGCGCGTCCTTTGCCCGGAATGATTGATATCGAAACGGTCAATCAAATAATGGATCAACCTGCACCTGAAAAAATCAAGGATCAACAGCTCTGGATACGTGATAAAGCCATGCTTGAATTGTTGTATTCCAGTGGTTTACGTTTGGCTGAATTGCAAAGTTTGAAAATGAATGATCTTGATTTTAAACGACAGCTTTTACGTGTAACTGGTAAAGGTAATAAAACGCGGGTGATTCCATTTGGTAGCAAAGCTAAACAAAGCTTAATCGAGTGGTTAAAAATCTATACGATTTGGAAGGGTCGTGTATTGCCAGATAGCCCCATTTTTGTTTCACAACATGGCGGTGCACTGACCCCGCGGCAAATTGAATCCCGTGTTAAAATTCAGGCACAACGCGCAGGGGTGAATGTCGATTTGCACCCGCATCTACTACGGCATTGTTTTGCCAGTCATATGCTAAGTGCTAGTGGTGATTTACGTTCAGTACAGGAAATGTTAGGGCATACCAATTTGAGTACGACTCAAATTTATACGCATATTGATTTTGATCATTTAGCGCAAACTTACGATAAAGCCCATCCGAGAGCGTAATAATTTTGCGATAACTCGACCTATTATGTTTTATTGTTACATTTCGACATGTTTAGGTTTTTAAAAATTGTGGACTGACATTTTTGATCTGACGAGTCAGTATTGAATAAATTTGTACTTTTGTATAAAAGCTATGCAAAAAAAGTCGCCTATCAGTCAGACTGATGAAATAAATCAAAATAAAACATATTATAAATCAAATATTAATAAATCATAAAAACTGCTGCAATTTCATGGGGAAACAATCAATGAAAAAAACAATGAACTGACCATTTCAGCCTTTTTAGTGTTTTTTCGCATGGTTGGTGTAATTGTGACTTGACCGAAATGCCAAACACATTGCAAGATAAAGCACCTAAAAAATTCAATATGAAGCGTTAATATAACTCTTCTCAACATTTACTTGCTGAAACAGCCGAGGATTACATGAAGGCTCTTGTTGCTGTAAAACGTGTGGTTGATGCCAACGTTAAAGTTCGCGTTAAGCCGGACAATAGTGGGGTTGACCTTACTAACGTTAAAATGTCAATTAACCCATTCTGTGAAATCGCAGTGGAAGAAGCGGTTCGCCTAAAAGAAAAAGGAACAGTATCTGAAATCGTAGTGGTTTCTGTTGGACCTAAAGAAGCGCAAGAACAAATTCGTTCTGCAATGGCGCTCGGTGCGGATCGTGGTATCTTGGTTGAAACAACTGATGAAATTGGCGCTTTAGAAGTTGCTAAAATTCTTAAAGGTGTTGTAGATCAAGAGAAACCAGAACTTATTCTTCTAGGTAAACAAGCAATTGATGACGACTCAAACCAAGTCGGTCAAATGTTGGCTGCTTTGCTTGGCGCAGGTCAAGGTACTTTTGCTTCAGAAGTAAAAGTGGACGGCGGAAAAGTTCAAGTGACTCGTGAAATTGACGGTGGTTTACAAACTGTTGAGCTTACACTTCCTGCGATTATTACCACTGACTTACGTTTGAACGAGCCACGTTATGCGGCACTTCCAAACATTATGAAAGCGCGTAAAAAGCCGCTTGATACCAAATCACCTGCTGATTATGGTGTTGCTACAGGGACTAAACTTAAAACTGTTAAAGTTGAGCCACCTGCTGAGCGTAAAGCTGGCGTACAAGTGAAGTCTGTAGACGAACTTGTTGAAAAATTAAAAAATGAAGCGAAAGTGATCTAATACAGAAGGATAAAATCATGAGTATTTTAGTAATCGCTGAACACAATAACCAAGCACTTAACGGTGCGACGTTAAACGTTGTTGCAGCAGCTCAAAAAATCGGTGGTGATATTGCTGTATTGGTTGCTGGTTCAGGCGCTCAAGCCGTAGCGGATGCTGCTGCTAAAGTGGCTGGTGTCAGCAAAGTATTACTTGCAGACAATGCACTTTATGCCAACCAATTGGCTGAAAATGTAGCAAAACTGATTGCTGATGTTGTGAAAGAAGGTGGCTATAAATACGTTTTAGCAGCTTCAACTACAACAGGTAAAAACATTTTACCACGCGTTGCGGCATTGCTTGATGTCAGCATGATCACAGATATTATTTCTGTTGAATCTGCAAACACATTTAAGCGTCCAATCTACGCAGGTAACGCAATTGCAACGGTTCAATCTGATGAAGCTGTGATCATTGGTACTGTACGTGGTACAGCATTTGATCCAGTTGCTGCTGAAGGTGGTTCTGCTGCGGTTGAAACTGTGGGTGAAGCGGCTGACGCTGGTGTTTCTTCTTTCGTAAATGAAGAAATTGTAAAACTTGATCGTCCAGAATTAACTGCTGCGCGTATCGTTGTTTCTGGTGGTCGTGGTGTTGGTTCTGGTGAGAACTACCATAAAGTCCTAGACCCATTAGCGGACAAGCTTGGTGCTGCGCAAGGTGCGTCACGTGCTGCGGTTGATGCTGGTTTCGTACCAAACGACTTCCAAGTAGGTCAAACAGGTAAAATCGTTGCGCCAGATCTTTACATGGCAATCGGTATCTCTGGTGCGATTCAGCACTTGGCAGGTATGAAAGACTCTAAAGTGATCGTTGCGATCAACAAAGACGAAGAAGCACCAATCAACAGCGTTGCTGACTACTGGTTAGTGGGTGATTTGAACACTGTTGTACCAGAATTGGTATCTAAACTTTAATTCGTTATTGAGTTAAGTTGATAAAACGCTCTTGCGCGATTTATTGCGCAAGAGCGTTTTTTATTGAGAATGATAAAAAATAATGTGGTTTTTTCTGGTCTTTGACTGCTAAATATTTCACAAATTTTCTAAAACAATGTGCGCTAAGTATTTGATTTATTCTATTCCTAATGACAGTTTGGAACTGTCTGTTTTTTCAGCATAAATTTACTCAAATATTAAAGGCTAAGCTGTATTAATCCATCACAATCTCCACATGATTTATGCTATACTTTTTAGCTATGTTTTTTACTTTTAGTTCAGTTTTTTGAACTAAGTTTTGCGAGATTAATACATAAATTGTGGCTGGCTTTTGCTTTGCTGCATAGAAAGGAGTATGCATGAGCGTATCGGAAATCCGACCGATTGCCATTGAAGATGAGTTAAAAAACTCATATCTCGATTATGCAATGAGTGTAATTGTTTCACGTGCATTACCTGATGTGAGAGACGGCCTGAAACCAGTTCATCGTCGTGTACTTTATGCAATGCATGAGTTAGGCAACGATTATAATAAAGCTTATAAGAAGTCTGCTCGTGTGGTGGGTGATGTGATCGGTAAATATCACCCGCATGGTGATACGGCTGTTTACGACACCATTGTTCGTATGGCGCAGGATTTTAGTCTACGTTACCTGTTGGTCGACGGCCAAGGTAACTTTGGTTCGGTCGATGGCGATAGCGCTGCGGCGATGCGTTATACCGAAGTTCGTATGACCAAACTCACCCATGAGTTATTGGCCGATCTTGAAAAAGATACGGTAGACTGGGTGGATAACTATGATGGCTCAGAACGAATTCCTGATGTTTTACCAACACGTGTGCCTAATTTATTAGTCAACGGCGCAGCGGGCATTGCAGTGGGTATGGCGACCAACATGGCGCCACACAATTTGACTGAAGTGATTCACGCCTGTCTGGCCTATGCAGACAATCCGAATATTTCGATTGAAGGATTGATGGAACATATCTCAGGACCAGATTTTCCGACAGGCGGCATTATTTACGGTAAATCAGGCATTGTCGATGCTTACCGTACCGGTAAAGGCCGTTTGCATATTCGTGGTAAATATCACTTTGAAGAAGACGAGAAAACGAATCGTACCACCATCGTTTTCACTGAAATTCCATATCAGGTCAACAAAGCACGTGTGATTGAACGTATTGCTGAATTGGTCAAAGAGAAGAAACTCGAAGGGATTTCTGAGTTACGTGACGAATCTGACAAAGACGGTATGCGTATTGCGATTGACTTAAAGCGTGGCGAAAACGCTGAAGTCATTGTCAATAACCTGTTCCTCAATACTCAGCTTGAAAATTCTTTTAGTATCAATATGGTATGTCTAGATAACGGACAACCAAAATTGATGAATCTAAAAGACATCATTGCGGCATTTATCCGACATCGTCAGGAAGTGGTGACGCGCCGTACCATGTTCGAATTGCGTAAAGCACGTGAACGTGGTCATATTTTGGAAGGTCTCACCGTTGCCCTTGCCAATATTGATGAAATTATCGAAACCATCAAGACTTCTGCAAATCCAGCAGAAGCGCGTGAACGCTTACAGGCGGGCGAATGGGCGGGTGGTGGTGTTACTGCTTTGCTTGAAAAAGCAGGTGCAATTTCAGTACGTCCTGATGAAATCGAAGGCGAAGATCCAAATCGCCCATTTGGTTTGTCTGGTGATATTTATCGTTTATCCCCAACTCAAGTCGCTGCGATTTTAGAGCTTCGTTTACATCGTTTAACCGGCCTTGAGCAAGACAAGTTACATGCTGAATATACCGAGATTCTAGGTCAGATTGCTGAACTGACTGCCATTTTGAATGATTTCAATCTTCTGATGGGTGTGATTCGTGAAGAATTGGCACAAATCCTTCAACAATATGGCGATGCACGTCGTACAGATATTATTGAGTCACGTATCGATTTCTGTCGTGAAGATTTGATCCCAGAAGAGCAAGTGGTGTTGACCGTTTCTCAAACAGGTTATGCCAAAACACAACCATTGTCCGATTACCAAGCTCAGCGTCGTGGTGGTCGTGGTAAATCTGCAACCTCGATGAAAGATGACGATATTATTCAGCATCTTGTCGTGGCTTCCAACCATGCAACGGTCTTGTGCTTTACCAATGTGGGTAAAGTATATCGTTTGAAAGTGTTTGAAGTTCCTCAGGCTTCGCGTGGTGCAAAAGGTCGTCCAATGGTCAATTTATTGCCACTGGATGCCAATGAAACCATCACTGCGATTTTACCTTTGACTGAATTCCTTGAAAATCACTACGTCTTTATGGCAACAGCTTCGGGTACAGTCAAACGTGTTGAACTTGAGCAATTTGCCAATATTCGTGCGAATGGTTTACGTGCGATTGAACTGAACGAAGAAGATACCTTGATTGGTGTCGCGATTACTGATGGCAAGCAACAAATTATGTTGTTCTCCAACGAAGGCAAGGCGATTCGTTTTGCTGAAACCGATGTCCGTGCCATGGGGCGTACCGCCAAAGGTGTGCGTGGTATGCGTGTGGCGTTAGCTGCAACACTGGATAGCGAAGACGCAGACGTTGAGAATGATGACTCTGATGAGAGTGATGATTCAGATTCAAATGTGGTGAGCCGTATTGTCTCGTTGGTGGTTGTTCCAGAAACGGGTGAAGTGTTGTGTGCCAGTGCCAATGGTTATGGTAAGCGTACGCCAGTGAATGACTTCCCGACCAAGAAACGTGGCGGTAAGGGGGTGATTGCGATCAAGACTTCCGAACGTAATGGTGAGTTAGTTGGTGCAGTCTCAATTGATGAAAGCAAAGAACTGATGCTGATTTCAGATGGCGGTACTTTGGTACGTACTCGTGCGGCTGAAGTGGCAATGACAGGTCGTAATGCACAAGGTGTTCGCCTGATTCGTTTAAGCGATGATGAAACACTGGTAGGTGTGGTTTCGATTGAAGCCGTGGAAGAAGATGATGAAACTCTTCAAGTGATTGAAGGGGAAGCATCTGAATCTCAAGCTGAAGATATTGCTTCTCAAAATGATGAGATGAGTGAAGAATAATTCACCGAGCATTGTAAGATAAAAAAACCTGAGTTTTCGGACTCAGGTTTTTTTATTTCTCAGCTTTTTTGAAAATGAGTTATGGCGGGTCTGTTTACAGATTGCTCCTCTGTTTTAAATCTAGCAAAATAGGACAACAATCGGCTTGTGCCGATTTACACTCATCGACCCAACTGCTGAGACGCTGCTTTAAGCCTTGTAATTCCTGAATACGAAGATCAATTTTCTCAAGACGCTGTTCAATCACATGGCGAACTTGTTCGCGATCATTCATTTGTAATTGCAGAAGCTCTTTAATCTCACTGAGCTGTAATCCTGCATCTTTGGCTTTTTGTATAAAACTTAAAGTTTCTATATCTTGATCATTATAATAACGATAGTGGCTGATGGTTTCTGGAGTACGCATGAGACCAATACGTTGATAATAACGAATCGTTTCGACATTTAAATTGGCCTGTTTAGCCAGTTTGCCAATGGTTAGCATGGCTAATTCCTCTTATTTGCCTCAATAAAAAGCTTGACTCCGTACCTAGGTACAGCATTTATCTTAACACAATCATATAAAAATACGAGAACATCACCATGACTGAGCCAAAGCAAACTTCATGTTGTTCCAAAGCTACGGTTTCACCGAAAAAAATCGTGTCTATTGATCCTGTTTGTGGAATGACTGTAGCCGAAGATAGTCAATATCATATTGATCTGGATGGAACTCGTTATTTATTTTGTTCTCCCAGTTGTAAGCAAAAATTTGAACAACATCCTGAAAAATATCTAGTTAAAGAAACTGAATCTGCGTTATCCAGTCATTACTCTAATCCAACCGTAAAAATGCAACAGTCAGAGAAAAAACCAGAGAAAAGTTGTTGTGGAAATGAAAAAACGACAAGTCCTGAGACAGGATCAGGGTGTGGGTGTTCTAATCCAGTACCGCCTAAAGCCGTTTCAAGTGGTTGTGGTCAAGATTCAAAACCGTTGGATCAAAAAAATGACGTGATCCAAGCGACTGCTATCTCATCATGTTGTGGAGAAAAGTCTATTGAAGCGGCTGTATCTACTGAAAAGACTCAGTCTCAAGCTAAAAGTTGTTGTGGTGGCGGGCAGCATCAGCATGTGAATCATGAAAATTCTCAAACTGAAATAGATCCAGTGTGTGGAATGAAAGTCAGTAGCAGCAGTCCTTTGCATACACATTATCAGGGGAAAGAATATTATTTCTGTAATCCTTCCTGCTTAGAGAAATTTAAAAGCGATCCTGAAACGTATTTGATTCCATTGGATGAGCGTGTTGTACCGGAAGGCGCAATGGATATTGATTATACCTGTCCGATGGATCCTGAAATTGTACAAAAAGGCCCTGGAACCTGTCCGATTTGCGGGATGGCTTTGGAACCAATGCAGCCAACGTTGGATGAAGGCCCAAATCCAGAATTGGTGGATTTTAGTAAACGTTTTTGGACGACTTTGCCTCTCACTTTATTGGTAGTGGTTTTAGCCATGGGCTCACATATCCATGCTTTTATTTCACCGCAGATCCAGCCGTGGATTGAGTTGGTTTTGAGTATTCCTGTGGTGTTATGGGCGGGTTATCCATTTTTGCAAAGATGTTGGGTTTCTTATAAAACTCGTCACTTGAATATGTGGAGCCTGATTGGAGTTGGTGTACTTGCGGCGTTTATTTATAGCGTGATTGCGACCATTTTCCCATCACTGATTCCAATGGAAGCAAAAACAGGGCATGGCGTTGCGGTATATTATGAAGCGGCTTGTATGATTGTGTCTTTGAGCTTGCTTGGACAAATCATGGAGCTAAAAGCCCGAGCGCAAACAGCCGATTCCTTAAGAGCCTTGTTACGTTTACAGCCACATACGGCCAAACGGGTTCGGGATGATGTGGTTGAGGAAGTCGACATCAGCCAGATTAAAGAAAATGATATTTTACAGATTTCTTCTGGTGAGCAGATTCCACTGGATGGCATCGTGATTGACGGGAAAACCTATGTCGATGAATCCATGATGACGGGTGAACCTGTACCTGTAAAAAAACAGGTGGAAGATAAAGTCATCGGGGGAACAGTCAATCAGCAGGGCAGTATTCGTATTCAAACCACTGCGGTTGGAACCAATACCACATTATCAAAAATGATTCAGGCTGTCGCAGAAGCACAGCGTTCAAAAGCACCACTTCAACGCATTGCCGATATTGCAGCTAAATACTTTGTGATGGCAGTCCTCTCGATTAGTGTCATTACATTTATAGCGTGGATGCTGTTTGGGCATGCACAGTTTGATTTAGCCTTAATGTGTGCTGTCGCTGTTTTAATTATCGCTTGTCCATGTGCATTGGGTTTAGCAACGCCAATGTCAGTGATGGCAACCACAGGTCGTGCTGCCCAAAAAGGGGTACTGTTTAAAGATGCCGAAGCCATTGAGGCGTTAAGCAAAGTCAATGTTTTGATTATTGATAAAACAGGCACACTGACAGAAGGAAAACCGAGCCTAAAACAAATCCAGTTATTGGATGATTCTCTAGAGCAAAAAACTGTTGAACGTTATATTGCCTCAATTGAACAATATTCAACACATCCGATTGCGCAAACTTTAACAAAACTTGTGAAAACAGATGAATTGTTAAAAGTCGATGATTTTGAAGATGTCACTGGTTTTGGGGTAAAAGGTCAATTTGAAGGGCAAACCTATTATGTGGGTAGCCAGAAATTGGTTGATCAACTTGGATTAAAACTGGACTCAAGTGTCAGTGCCAAATTGGATCAACTGCGCGAACAAGGCGATGTGATTAGTTTTCTGCTGAATGATAAAACCGTCATCGCTTATATTGTGATTCATGATGCGATTAAAGAAAATGCGAAAGCTGTCATTGACCAACTCCATCAAGATGGGATTGAAGTGATTATGGCAACCGGTGATCACAGTAAAAATGCCCAAATGGTTGCCAAACAATTAGACATTGAACATGCCTATGGTGATTTAGACCCTAAACAAAAATTGGAGATCGTGAAACGCTATCAATCACAAGGCAAGGTCGTGGCGATGGCAGGAGATGGCATCAATGATGCACCTGCTTTAGCACAAGCCGACGTGGGGATTGCCATGGGCACAGGCACTGATATTGCCAAACAAACTGCGCAGATTACTTTGGTCAAAGGCGACATACAAGGTGTTGCCCAAGCAGTACATCTGGCTAAACAAGGCGTGAAAAATATGAAACAGAATTTGGCGTTTTCGTTTCTCTACAATGGTTTGGGTGTACCTATTGCAGCAGGAATTTTTTATCCACTGACAGGTTGGCTACTCACTCCGATGTTTGCAGCGATTGCCATGTCCTTGAGTTCACTTTCTGTGGTATTAAATGCTTTAAGATTACGCAAACTTTAACAATATAAATCTATAAAAAACAGGAGCCAAATTTTGGCTCCTGTTTATTTTGCAGTGTTTAAGCTCTATTTGTGTTTATTTAAAAAGATCAAATATTGCTGCGCCAAAATTTGATCAGCCTCCATAATGGGCATATGTCCTACATCTTTTAAAATCAATGGGGGTTCAGCATTTTTTAATAACTCTTTGAGTTCTTGGGCGGCTTCAACATTGATAATTTTATCTTTGTCTCCCCAGACAATATAGGTCGGAACATCGATAGATTTCGCCGCGATTGCAAAAGTCTCAGGCGTATATACTTTGGACATGGCAACGAGCTGATCGACCATGCGTTGAGTACTTTTAGACTGTGAAATCATGAGTTTTTCTTGTTCAGTCTTTAACTCAGTGGGAATAAAGGGCGGTGTTGCCGTAGCAAGTTGAAACAGTTTGTCAAAATCGCCTGCTTTTTTTACGACCAGTTCACTGAGTAAAGCAGGATTTTTTAAATAAGGTGTATTCGCCGTTTTAAATACACCTGCGCTATCGACCAAGAGTAAAGATTTTGTTTCAGTTGGATATTGTGCTGTATAGAGCAGGGCAATCGCGCCACCCATGCTGTGTCCTGCGATATTAGCCTCTTTTTCAAAATGTCCAGCTTCAGCAAAACGTCTTAACTTCTCAGTTAAATTAGGAATAGACAGGTCAAAATCATCGGCAACTTTCGTATCGCCATGTGCAGGCAAATCAGGAATGATGACATGATAGTTAGGCGTTAAATAACGTGCTACACGATTCCAGTTATCCCGACTACCCGCTAATCCATGAATTAAAATAATAGTTGGTTTGGAGGACTGACCTCCTTCACTATATACCCACTCAATATCACCCACTTTTAATTTTTTAGTTTGTAAACCTGCCCAAGCGCGTTCTTGTTGTAACACGTTTTGAATATTGATATTTGAGGCAGCTATCGCGGTGTTGGAATGAGTGATGATCGCGGTAGTTCCTAAGCTTAAACTTAGGGCTAAACATAGATTTGAGAATGTCCGTTTCATTTTAATTTACTCTAATTTTATTCATCCTTTATTTGAGTCTATCTAAAAGCCCTGAACAAAACATTTGCAGTAAATACGGCAACCAATAAATAAAAGCCAATTCAGACAAAAATTGATAAATGATGTAGAAAAAATTTAAATTGATGAAACTGCCCATCGGAAATGTCAGATGAGTCAATTTTATTTTTGGAGCACTCACCTAATGTTTAAATGATAAATAGGGAGTTTGATGATGGATCATTTAAAACAAAAACAGTATTTGATAAGCGTTGAATTTAATCATGCAATTGATCATTTATGGATGAAATTATCTGTATTGATCATATGTTTATTTCTATTGAGTCCATATGGTCATGCTGAAAAACTAGACTTGTCTCTTTCTGAGCATTCCACTCAAAAAGTTAAAAAATTACTTAATGATCCAAAGACGTGGCAACAAATTCCAAAGCAAGTCATCTTATGTGTTTACTCACCAAATGGCGAAAACAGCGAAGCTTTTCAGCAGGCAACCAGCTATATCAGCGAATTGCCTCGGATCACGCGGGTTGCCAAAGACTTTGGTGTGAATATGAATGTTACGCGACCTTCCAATTTACAAATCAAAATTGATATTGATTATCCTAAGTTAAAGAAAAAAGCTTCAACCATGGTTAAACTCAATGTTTATACCGATGAACGTATTTTGACAGAAGATTTTAGAAGTAAAAAATGTGATGGTGCAGGGATTAGTAATTTAAGAGCTAAACAGTTTAATCCGTTTGTCGGAAGTATTGATGCTTTGGGAGCAGTACAGACTTATAAACAACTTGCTTCAGTGATTCAGATTTTAGCAAAACCCGAATTTGATTCAAAAATGGTAAATAAAGATTATGAGGTGGTCGGTATTGTTCCAGTAGGAGCTGCTTATATTATGGTCAATGATCGAAATATTAATACCCTAGCAAAAGCCGCAGGACGTAAAGTCGCGGTATTTCAATTTGATCCCACCCAAAAGAAATTGGTTCAAAATGTAGGTGCACAACCTGTTTCAGTCGATCTTACAAGTGTTGGGGGAAAGTTTAATAATCGTGAGGTTGAAATCATTGCTGGGCCAGCATTGTTATTTAAGCCGATGGAATTGAATAAAGGCATGACGGATAAAAATGGCAAAGTTGTTGGAGCAATTATTCGTTTTCCTTTGATTCAGGTTACAGGTACATTGATTATGCATCGTAATAAATTTCCAGCAGGCATGGGGTCGATTGCGAGAGAAGTCATCGCCAAACAGCTTACGCCTGCATTTGAATTTGTCGATAAAATTGAAAATGAAATCCCTGCAAAATATTGGATGGATGTGCCAGAGGGCGATAAAGCAGGTTATGTCAAGATTATGCGTGAAGCACGAATCCAGATGACTAAAGAAGGGTATTATGACAAAAGCATGATGCACTTGTTGAAACAGGTGCGTTGTGGGCAAAATCCAAGTAATTATGAATGTGCTTTAAATGATGAATAAACATGATTCAAATACTTGTTGGTTTTCTATTATACCGAAGGTAAATACATGCTTTAAATCAAATAAAGTATCTATTTACCTCGGTTTTCTCGTGATGTTGTACAGTAGATATTTAGAAATGGTAAGCCAAACTGAATAAAGTCACCAATGGATCAATATCAATATCAGCACCCATAGGGGCATCTCCCATAGCAGGTAAAGAACCTTTCGCTTTGGTATCAAACCAGACTTTTTTGACATCAATCACAGCACTCCATCGTGGATTGATCGAAATATCAAGGCCTATTTGAGCTACTGGTCCAATGGCATTTTTAATTTTTAAGTCTTTGACAAAGGCATCTTTGCTGTTAAACACAATCATCCAGAATGCAGCAACTCCAATATAGGGACGAATCCTTGCGTCTGGAGGTGGGCTAAGACGCATTGTAGCAACGGCTGAACCATAGGTCGCTTTACCTAAAACCCCACACTTTCGAAATTCCCTTTTTCTCTAATTGTAGTGGTGGGTGGAATATTATAGGAATCTGTAAAAAAACCTGTAATTTTGATAAATATTTAATAGGTTGGGAATGTACACATCTAAATGTTTAATTTATCCAAAATAAATCTGCACAATGCCCATTATGAACGGGCATTGTAGGTCAAATTTTTTAGAACTTTAAAATAAAAAAAGCCTTTTTAAATGGCAGTATATCCACCGTCAATATTGTAATAACTTCCATTAATAAAAGTGGCTTCATCTGAACTTAAAAACAAAACTAATTTAGCTACTTCTTCGGCATTGCCTAATCTTCCAATCGGATGTAAAGAAACTAGCCCCTGTTTTTGTTCGGCAGGAAGCTCGTCTAATAGTGGAGTATCGATGTAGCCTGGGCCAACCGCATTGACCCGAATATTNCGACAAGGGTGTAACCTGGGTTAATATTGCTGCGAATTTCTTCAGTTGAACTGTCCTGTACCCATGCATCGTGGGCTTTACTCCATGCTTTTACACCAATCCCTGCATTTACACGACCAAAATTGTCAGTGTCATAGAGCTTGAAATTATTCCAAAGTGTAAAATTATGCTCAGGGATGTTTGGTTTGGTGCGACCCACATTTATAGGATTATCTGCTTCTTTATATTTTGCGTCGATGTAGGCATATGAAAAATCAGTTGACCACCAATCATTGATTTGACCCGATGCACTGAGTTCCACACCTTGAGAACGTTCCAGTCCATTCAAGGCATAACGACAATCTGAATTTACTGGATCATAACCACCTGCCGTATCAGGAATGGTTTCTAGGTCAGCATTACAACTCACACCATCTTTTTGTACCATGGAAAGGATATTTTCCTTATCCAGTCTGAATAGTGCCAAATTGACCAAAGCTTGTTGATTGAAAAGTTCCTGCTTATAACCGATTTCAAATTGGCTTGAAAGGACAGCATCAGTAATTTGTTTACCTGCCATATCATATTTGCCTAAGTCATTTGGGGTGAAATTTTCACCATAACTGGCATAGACTGTAGCAGTTGGCAGTACGTCATGCATTATTGCGATGCGAGGAGTCCATTTTTTTTCAGTTCTAACTGGATCGGTTGTACTTACGACACCTGGTGTACTTTTATATTCTGTCCATCCCGCACCTATCATCAGACGAGTTTTTTGATTAGGAAAAGTGAGAACATTTTGTAAATACACGTTTTTATCTTCTTGCTGACCCCTAGGCGTTCGGGCATCAGCATAAATCAGTTCACGGTGATTCCAGTCATGATAAATCGGGTCATAAATGTTGATTGTGCCGACATGAGCTTTTTGACCAATTCTTGAACCTGATGATACAGCCCTTCCGCTACTTGCACTGCTATCAGTTGAACCTAAGCCAGCTCCAACCAACCATTGGTTTTCAAAATTCCAGAGGTTGAATTTGCCACTGATATCAATATTGCCAGAATAGCTATGACCTTTAGCATCACGAGCATTCACAAAACGGTCAACATTACCCTCTAAATCGGATGCTCCACCTTTACCTGTAACGGAACGAGTAATTTGCCAAAATTGTGTAGTTTGTTGAATATTCCAGTTAGCACTTACTTTAAGGGCATCTGAAAGCTGCCATTTCATATCCCACAAAATATTATCTGTGGTTTGTGTTGCAAGATCATCAAGACTTCCCCAGAAAAAATCTCTCGGGATGTCATAAAATTTTCCTGTTCGGTAATCAATCGAATTATTTTCCCGTTCAGGAATAGAATTTGTCTCTAGTCTTTCATAGGTCAAAGAAGTTTCAAAATTGTCAGTAGGTAAATAACTTAATGCGACCATACCACTTTGGGGTTCTGACCATGTATGTTCCTGATCATCAATACGATGGTTATAACTAACAACTGCCCGATAACGTAATTTTTGATCGGATGTAAGCGATCCTGTAGCATCAAACATACCACCGTAAGATCCTTTACTATCGGTTCGGGTAATGAATTGATAAGCAGCTTCTGCTTTAGGCTTTTTATAACTTAAATTAATCACACCACCAGGTTCGGCAGAACCGTAATACAATCCAGCAGGTCCTCGCAATACTTCAATTCTTTCTAAATTATCGGTGTTTTGTGCATCTCCTGTTGTACTGTACATGCGTTGACCATTGAGTAGGGTTTGTCCCATTTCAAAACCACGCACACTCAGATTACGATTCATACCTTGTCCGATGTTACCTGGATTACTGGCACTGGTAATTCCTGCAAAACTTTCTAGAGTTTCAAAAATTGACTGATCACCACGTTCTTGAATCAGTTCTTGTGATACCTGATTAATGGTAAATGGTGTCTCCCTAGGAGTTAATTCACTTTTGGTTGCGACGGAACTTGGACTATTTGCCAAATAAGGATTGGTCTGGTCAGCAGTCACAGTAATTATGGGTAAAGATACTTCATTCTGCTGGGAGGTGGAGCGGAGGGTAGGCGGGGCTGTATCTTTGGAAACTACTCGATCTTTTAGAATATAACCATCAGCTGTTTTATGTGCTTTTAAAGATGTGTTTGCTAATAAGGTAATAAAGCCCTGTTCAATGGTGTATGTTCCATTTAGTCCCTGACTCTGAATTTTGGAAAGTTCAGTAGCATTCATGGAAATAGCAACGCCAGAAACAGCTGCAAACTGATTTAAAACCTGATTTAACTTTCCTGCTGGAATGTTATAACGGATATTCTGATTGCTTTTAGCTAAAGCCGATGGACTAGATAAGATCAAGCCTGAGCTTAAAGCAAGATGAATGGAGAGTACAATGGGTTTCACGATAAAACTGGAACGATGATGAGTTTCTTTCATTTTGGTCCCCCGAACAAAGAATGAAATAACAGATAAAAAGCCTAAACTTTTGCATTTTTCATATGTAGGACGGATGAGAAGCAAAAAGACGAAATAAAAAGGTAAATATTTTTAATATTGTTCTTTAAATTTTGATTTAAAAAGAATTTTATTTTTTTTGAATAACTTTTCGTCCAAACATATCGGTTTGGACTGTAATGGGTAAACTACGTTGTAATAATTTTAAACCAGTTCCATCAAGAGGTAATGTGGCAGTGACTTCAATTTGATGTAAGGTTGCGGCATCATATTTAAGTTTTTGTTTTTCGTAGGTTTGTAAAATATTGAGTAATTGATCAAGTGGCATCAGATTAATCATCAGCATTTGTTCATTCCATGCTTTTTCTGTCAATTCAACAGAAATATTTTGCTTAGGATGCAACCCATCCTGATCAATGATAATCTGTTCTCCAGCATGAACCTGTTGTACCTGTGATTGTCCATTTGCTAATTTGACTGTAACTTCTGTGGTTGAGTGCAGCATAGTCAATACAGTGGTCTGCTTGTTATGTTGCACAATAAAACGTGTACCTAATGCACGAATCTGGGCAGACTCTGTTTTGATAATAAATGGACGATTTGTATCTTTTGCAACATCGATCAGAATATTACCTTTAAGCAATTCAATGATACGGTTTTCTTTATCAAATAAAATGTTATACGCAGAATTTCCACTAATTTTAATATCTGAATGATCAGTTAATGTATGTTCAGACCATTGATTATAATTATTTCGAGTGTCTGCTAACCAATAAGAAGTGGGTAGGATCTGCCATAAAAAAGTACTGGTTAATAATGTTGTCAGGATAACAATGAATATTGGATTGGATTTAAAAATAGATCTAGTTTTTGATTGCTGAATGGTCTGCTCAATCACTTTATAGGGAATCGCTTTAGACTGTTTTTTTAAGCCTGAGAATTGCTCAAAGGTATTCTGCATTTGTTTCAGTATTTCAACATGTTTTGGATTTTGCTGTTGCCAATGAATGAAATCAATACGATCCTGCTCGGTACAATCTTCACTTTCGAGTTTCAATAGCCAGATCGCTACCTGTTCCATCAATTCAATATCAGATACTTCATCTGTGGACTGTTGTGAATGCTGGTTCATAAGAGATAATCAGGTGTTTTTTTGAATCCATTGATGACAATGTACCATAGCCTTGGCTAAATCATGCTGTACAGTGCGTGTGGTCAGATTAAGCTGTTTTGCAATATCAGCCTGTTTAAGTCCTTCCATATAATACAATAATAAGCATAATCTTGGTCGATCAGGTAAGTCACTAATCGCTAAAGTAATTCTCTGTAATAATTCAATGACGATCAGGGTTTGTTCAGGTGATTCCTGTATTGTGGTATTGGGATTATCTTTTAAGAATTCTAGATATTTTTTTTCGATAATCTCTCTACGTGCTTTATCAATTGCAATACAGCGGGCAGTAGAAGCCAGATATGCCTTGGGTTCCCGAATCTGATGTGCTTGTTTAGAAATGAATAACTTTAAAAAAGTATCTTGAAGAATATCTTCTAAATATAGTGTAGAAGTTAAATGTCGATATAACCAACGTGATAACCATGCATAGTTTTCTGCATAGAGACAACTAAAACATTCATTATGATCTTGAATAAATGTATGGGCTTCTTTCATTTAAGAGCCTCGCATAGAACGATTGCTAAGGTATACGTATATTAAATATAAATGATAATAATTACCATTTATTTTTTATTGATGATGATCAAAGAATATTAGTCTGTGATATCTAATAATATAAGTAATAGATAATTGTGGGATTTTTTAGGATATTGTTGGATGAAATTTGAAAGGCTTTTCCAATTGCTGTCATGCGTTTTAAGATTCTGTAGATGTACACCATGCTTAAATCGTATTTTTGTGCTAAATCACCTGATGATGTCCAATGAACTCTTTTATATATCTGAATATCGCGCTCATCAGCGAAAAACCGTCACCTTTCGTTATATAAAGCAACTGTCACTCCAATATTGAAAGATAATATACATCAATTCAGGCGAAACTTGGCTGGCTTTTTCAGCATCCGCGGTGTGAACCGTACTGGGTTTGTCGGAGATATTTTTATTTGAGTTAGGCTACCTGACCTAACGGGTTAATCTTATCATAGTACATTGCTTCAAACTCAAATGGTGATACATAACCTAGAGCACTATGTACACGCTTTTTATTAAACCAATCCACCCAGTTTTATGTCGCAAGTTCTACATCTACTAAACCTTGCCAATCTGCTTTTAGATATTCAATCACCTCTGTTTTGTATAAACCGTTTACCGTTTCAGCTAAAGCATTATCGTATGAGTCCCTGTCCACTCATAATGTTCTCTCCTATGCAAAAAGAATAGACGATATTTGTCTAGGAGAGTGTTGACAGTCCAATAATAGATTGAGTCCTTTGATAAAGGTCTTCTATCCTTGTAAAGTATATAAACTTCAGCAACTGTTGGAATTAACCTAGATAGTTCCTGATTAGAAAGAGAATTAACGCGAACCTGCTTTTTTTGTTGAACTGGATCTACTTCTTCATCCATTAAAATAAGTAGACGCTTAGCTTCAGCTCTGGCTTGCTCAAGTGTATAAACGCCGTGCTTTCCTATCACTTTGCGTTTTGATTTGCTATTTGGCATCTTCTTTTCTGCAAAATAGCTTTTTGTCTTGCCGACGCACAAACCAAATCCTATTGTCGTAGTATCTCGGTAGAAAACTTGTTTATTCTGACAAAGTGGAATTGAATCTATTGCTGATTTTGTAAATTTAATATGATTGGCCATTTTAGTTATAGCAGTGATAAGCAATTTCTAACGATACAACACAATAATTATGAAGTCTATTAGGGGTCTATTTTTGAAGAAAATATGGGTAATTTTGGAGGTAAGATCTTTATCTAAATTATTGTTATATAAAAATAAAAATGCCTCCGAAGATGCCGCTGCAATGTCTTTACCCTTGAACCCTTAAGTTCAAGGTT
>NZ_CP078523.1:2314183-2342337 GCF_019264745.1 Acinetobacter sp. Colony158
AAAATAAATGCCTCCGAAGATGCCGCTGCAATGTCTTTACCCTTGAACCCTTAAGTTCAAGGTGGAAGCGACGCGTACTTGCTGGGTTTCCTGCACAGGGCAGGCATACGCTCTAAATACGCAGAACGCTATCCTAAAAAGATAGTATCGGCTCAGGGGAATCAGACGCGCTGGCGAACATCCCAGAGACAGTTTAAGTATAACCGATCTTTGGTCGATGACAATCCATTGCAGCAATCGTTATGTAAAGTTAGTTTTCAAATGGTGAAGCTTTGCTCGATACCACTGTATTGTTTATACAATTTGTTCGACATCGTTTAATATTGTTTCAAGTAAACGCTCACAGTGTGCATATTCCTGAAGTGATTTGTTCATACTCAGCACATCTTGCATCAGTTGTAATGCCACCATAATCACTAATTTATTGTGTTCGACACGCGGTGCATTGCGACGCATTTCATTAAATTTCTCATTGAGCATTTGTCCTGCGCGTTCAAGTTCTTCTTTTTCAGAGGCCGTTGTAGCTAAACGAAAAGTTTGTTCAATTAGACGCAATTCAACCATTACCTGCTCACTCATGATTGAATCTCCTCTTGATTATCTACACTATTTTCAACACTAGGATCAGCCAATTGTTGAATTTCCTGCGTATGTTGATCTTGTTCTGTACCTAAAATAGCCAAACGCTGAATAATCGCCTCGACTTTAGATTTTGCGAGTTCATTTTTTTGAAGTAGACGTTCGCGATCTTGTTGGATGTCGTGTAATTCTTGCTGAGAATGCTTTTGTTGTAATTGCAATTTTTCTTTAGTCACACGTAAATCATTACGTTCTGCCAAAATTTCCTGAAAACGATTTTTAAGATCAGTACAACTTTTTTCCAAACGACTATAACGATCAGCTAGGGCTGTGGCATCGGTATTGAGTTGCTGAAATTGATTTTGTAACTGGGAAAGTTGTTCAGTCAGATGATCGACTTCTTCCTGTTTGGAGGTGATGATCCCATTTTTTTGCACAATTTGAGCATGATGCTGCTCTTCATCTTGTTGCTTTTTTTGAGTCAGTGACTCATTTTCACTTTCAAGGTGATGTAAACGCGTTTTCAAAACGCCAATATGCGCCTGTAGACGCTGTAATTGTTCTAACATAACGTAGTCGCACAGAATTGCAATCAAAGGTAATATATACGAAGTATAGAGATTGGATAAGCGAATGCAAGACGATATTTCAGGTTGGAATGAATGGTTCACAAATTTTAACGGAATTGAGGAGATTTCAAGCCCAAGTGAGCTTCATGGCTTACTAACGGGCATCGTTTGTGTCACCGAAGCACCAAGTCGTGATGAATGGTTACAAATTTTAAATACACTGAATGTTCCTCAATTAAGTGATGAAGCACTTGCACTGCTTAGTGATGAAGCAGAAGATGTAGCACATGCCTTATCAGAAGATGAACTGGATTATTTACCTATGCTTCCTGATGATGAGCATTCTTTGCAAGAACGTGTTCAGGCCTTGGCAGACTGGAGCGCGGGTGTGGTACTTGGCTTTGGATTGGCATCAGGTCATATTCGCAGTGATGAAATGGAATTGATTGAGCATTTACAGGATGTTGCTGCCGTTGAGTTTGAAGATTCAGATGATGACGAAGAGGGTGAAAATAGTTACGAAGAACTGTATGAATTTGTTCGTTTAATTCCTGTAAGCCTGTCAATGGGACGTAAAAAAATTCCAGTAGAAGAAAGTTCATTACTCAAAAACTTTCATGCCAAGAGCCAAAACGATCCTGCACGAAAAGATAACCAAAGCATCGTTGAAATGTTTACACCACATCGTCCAAGCTAATTGGGCGATGTGAGCGTTTAAATTTTATTTACCACTTGATAATTAAAGACTTATAGCCTCATGAAATTGACTCAAGCAGATTTTGAACTTCGTCGAGACCGCCTCGCTCAACACATGGGGCCAAACAGTATTGCCATTATTGAAACGAGCCCTGTTGCCTATCGTAACCGTGATGCGGACTATAAATTCCGTGCCGATAGCAGTTTTTTCTATCTAACAGGCTTCGCTGAACCTGAAGCTGTGGCGGTCATTGAAACTTTCGATACGGTGGATGATTACACCTATAGTTTGTTTTGCCGTGAACGTAACCGCGAGATGGAAATCTGGAATGGTTATCGGGCGGGGATTGATGGCGCGATTGAAGACTATGATGCAGATGAAGCCTATGCGATTGATCTGCTCGATGAAGAGATTGCGGAAAAACTATTAAATAAAGAACGACTTTATTATCGCATTGGTCACCGTGCTGAGTTTGATGCACGTGTGAGTCAATGGATTAAACACGCCGACGCTCAGCAGCGTCGTGGCAATGGTGCGCCATCGCAAATTTTGCAATTAGATCGTATCGTCGACGAAATGCGTTTAATTAAATCCAAGCAAGAAATTGAACTGATGCAAATTGCATCGGATATCAGTGCTGCTGCGCATACTCGTGCCATGCAAAAAGTTCAACCTGAAATGATGGAATATGCGTTAGAAGCTGAACTGAATTATATCTTCGGACAGCATGGTTGTGTGCCATCGTACAATAGTATTGTTGGGGGTGGAGCAAATGGTTGTATCTTGCATTATGTCGAAAATGACAAAGCACTGAAAGATGGTGATTTGGTTCTGATCGATGCTGCTTGTGAATATCAATGTTATGCATCCGATATTACTCGAACTTTTCCTGTGAATGGTCAATTTAGTCCTGAACAAAAAGCACTTTATGAGGTGGTGTTAAAAGCTCAGTATGCTGCCATTGATGCGGTGCGTGTGGGCAACTCTTATCGTGAACCGCATGAAGTGGCGGTGCGTATTCTTACCCAAGGTTTACTGGATTTGGGCTTGCTCAAAGGTGAGCTGGATGAGTTAATTGAAAATGAAGCGTTTCGTCAGTTTTATATGCATGGCACAGGGCATTGGCTGGGGATGGACGTGCATGATGTGGGCAATTATAAAAAAGAAAATGAATGGCGCCCATACGAAGAAGGGATGGTGGTGACCGTTGAGCCAGGACTTTATATCGCACCTGATGATGAAACAGTCGATGAAAAATGGCGTGGTATTGGGATTCGTATTGAAGATGATGTGGTCGCTACTGCGCAAGGCCCGCTGGTTTTAACGGGCGCTGTAGTGAAAGAAATTGAAGAAATTGAGCAACTGATGGCACAAGCCAAACTATAACGATAAACGTATTGAGGAGTTTTACCGTGCAAAAAGTCATTATTGTCGGTGGGGGAATGGTCGGTTTAAGTCTAGCGCTAATGCTGGCCAAACAAAATATTGCGGTTCAATTGTTGGAAGCAATTCGTTATCCAAATTATGAAGATGATCAGCTTGCACCGTATCATTCCAGTTTCGATGCTCGAAATACCGCATTGTCACGTCGTAGTGTCATGATTTACCAGCAGCTTGGTTTGTGGGACGCTTTACAGCAGCATGCGACCCCAATTTTACAAGTGCATATCACAGAGCAAGGCAGTTTTGGTAAAGCCCGCTTAGTGGCAGAGCAGGAAAAAGTCGAAAGCTTTGGTCAGGTGATTGAAAATGCATGGCTAGGTCGAGTGTTGTTGACTCAAGTGCGTCAGCAAGCATTGATTGAACTGATTGATGGTGTGGAAGTCACTTCACTCGAACAAGATCAGCAACAAGTCACGATCCGTGCTTTACGCGATCAAGAAACTCTAGAACTCCAAACCCAATTATTGATTGCTGCTGATGGTCGTGATTCTTTCTGTCGTCAGGCGATTGGTGTTGGCATTGATGTTCATGATTATGACCAAGTGGCGATTGTCACCGCTGTACAAACATCAAAACCGCATCAACATGTCGGATTTGAGCGTTTTAGTGCACTGGGTCCATTAGCCTTGCTACCATTGCCGGGTGAATATCGTCGTTCTGTGGTCTGGCCTGTTAAAAAAGGCACAGAAGCTGAATGGTTGGGTGAAGAAAACGATCAGCACTTCCTCGATGCTTTGCAACAAACCTATGGGGATCGTGCTGGAAAGTTTGAAAAAACGGGTAAACGTTTTAGTTATCCTTTGTCACAAGTGCTGGCGCATAAACAAGCTGTGGGTCGTGTGGTATTGATGGGTAATGCTGCACACACGATTCATCCCGTTGCTGGACAAGGTTTTAATTTGTGTCTACGTGATGCGGATGTGTTAGTACGTTTTCTCACTCAACATTTAACGCAATCTGATGATATCGGTGATCCTGAAAATTTACTGGCTTATGAACAGTCTCGTTTAAAAGACCAACAGCGAGTAATTAAATTTTGCGATTCAGTTGTTCGTGGTTTTAGTAATCAAAATCCCGTTTTAAAATTACTGCGTAATACAGGTTTGGTTGCATTTGACGTTGTTCCTGGGATTAAACCACTCGTTGCCAACTATGCGATGGGGTTAAAAGCATGAGTGAAATTCTTGATGTAGTGATCGTGGGTGGTGGTCTGGTCGGTGGTTTGACCGCCTTACTATTGGCCAAAGGTGGTGTGCAAGCGACCGTATTAGATGCTGCACCTGTGCTCGATCCTGAACAGGTAAAAAATATTCTAAATCCACGGGTATTGGCACTGAGTCAGGCGACCATTCATTTGCTGAAAACTGTAGATGTTTGGAATGATTTACCCAGACAGATGCCTTATACGGGCATGCATGTCTGGAATAAAAATGGCTATGGTGAAATTGAATTTGGTCAGGCATCAGCCGCTTTTCCGACACCTGATCAGGCTTTGGGTTCTATGGTTGAACCCAGTTTACTCAATCTAGTCATTCAACAAAAAATGTTACAACAGATTCAGGACTATCGTACTCAGGTAAAGGTCGTTCGTGTTGAGCAGCAGGTGCAAGGTTGGACTGTTGAACTGGCAGATGGTCAAGTTTTAAAAACGAAATTAGTCATTGGGGCGGATGGTGCAAACTCTTTTGTACGTGATCAGGCTTATATTGAATTAGATGTTTTAGACTATCGTCAAGCTGCGATTAGCTGTGCCATTAAAACTACAAAACCACACCAATACGTGGCACGACAAATCTTTTTACCCACAGGGCCGTTAGCCTTTTTACCGATGGCGAGTCTGAATGAGCAGGAAAATGGATATTGGCAATCAATTGTCTGGACATTGCCTGATGATTACGCCGAGGAATATTCAGATTTAAACGATGCTGAATTTCTGCAACTTTTAACCCGTGAAAGTCAGCATATGTTAGGTGAAGTTGTTGAGGTTCGCTCCCGTGCGAAATTCCCGCTTAAAGCGCGTTCAGCACAGCATTATGTGAAGGCTGGTCTGGCATTAATAGGGGATGCTGCTCATGTGATTCATCCTTTAGCAGGACAGGGCGTGAATATTGGCTGCTTAGATGCCGCAGTGCTATGTGATGTCTTGCTGCATGATCTGCAACGCGGTGTCTGGGCGCATGAACAGACTTTAGCGCGTTATGAACATGAGCGTAAGGGGCAAAATCTAGCCATGATGCATAGTATGTCTACCATAGGATGGTTAGAAACGACAGAATTAAGACCACTGATTTTTGCACGAAATTTGGGCTTAAATCAGGTCAATCATTCTCCTTTATTCAAAGATGCCTTTATGCAACAAGCCAGTGGTTTGCCGAGTTTAAAGAACACGCGTTATGCAATTTGACAAGAGAGTAGATATTTTTTAAACAATCATTTATATATTATTACCAATATGGTTAAAAAAGATACGAATATGGGGTAAAAGCCTCTTTGCGAATGCCAAAGAGATTGCTACATTTCTTTGTAATTTATGATGAGTCTCATAAAACATTTACTGATCATGATGGGGAGCAAAAATGACAGATACAAATGATTATGATGAAGCTGAAGATTCAGCTGTCGATGAAGATGAAGCCAAAGCGGCTGAACGCGGTGCCAGTGATAGCGAAGAAGGCGGAAATTTAAGTGACGCTGATCTTGCTGAGGCTGAAAGCCTCACCGTAACTGCAAAGCAAAAGCAACGTCAGGCACTTGAAGATGAGATTGCGGCCTTTCTCGCCAAAGGTGGAAAAATTACTGAAGTGCCTGCTGACGAAGAAGCAAGACATTAACCCTAAGCATCACTTCGGTGATGCTTTGTTTTTTTGAAGTGACTTAATCCGTCTGATCTTGATTCAGCTCTAGTGCGCGTTGATACGCCACTTTCTTTTTTACGCCTGTTAAATCGGCTGCCAGTTGAGATGCCGCTTTAACTGATAAATCTTGCAATAACCGTGTGAGCAATTGATCCATTTTTTCCTGATCGAGATCTTTGTGTTCGGGATTACCACCGACCACCAACACAATTTCACCCTTTTGTTGATGATGATCCTTTTCAATAAATGTCACTAACTCTTTTAAGGTCATTTTTTTAATGGTTTCAAAGGTCTTGGTAATCTCACGGGCGAAACCCACTGGACGATCTTCACCAAAAATTGCGACCATATCTTTGACGCAATCTAAAATACGATGCGGCGCTTCATAGAAAATCAATGTTTGAGTTTCATCTTTGAGTTTTTCGAGTTGATTGATTCGCTGTGATGACTTAGAAGATAAAAAACCTTCAAAACTAAAACGGTCGCTTGGAAGTCCAACTGCACTCAATGCTGCTATTGCAGCACATGCACCAGGTACAGGCGTGACTCGAATACCATGTTCCTGTGCGGCACGAACCAATTTAAAACCGGGATCACTGATTAATGGTGTACCTGCATCACTAATGAGCGCGACATTTTTACCTGATTGAAGCGTCTCGATCAGTTGTTCAATTTTGTTACTTTCATTGTGATCATGGCATGCGGTGAGGGGTGTTGATATATTATAATGCTTAAATAACTGCGCAGATTGACGGGTATCTTCTGCTGCCACAATAGAAACTGATTTAAGAATATCAATAGCCCTAAAGGTCATGTCATCCAAGTGCCCAATTGGGGTTGCTACAACAAATAACTGAGCACTCATAAGGTTTACTCCATGTTGAATAATAAAAAAAAGTGGCTGCTGGTCGGTTTTGCAGCTTTTATATCTCAAGCGCAGGCTGAAGTGTTGGTCATTCTACCTGAATCGGGTCCTATGGCGCGAGCCACAAGCAGTATTAAGTCTGGTTTTATGAGTGCGTATGCACTGTCTGAAGATAAAGTACCGCTTAAATTTATCAATTCTGATAAAAAAACGATCAAAACCATTCTGGCTAAACATCTTAATAAGAAAACCCAGTTGATTGTTGGACCATTGGCTAAAAATGAAGTAGAGCAAATTGTTGCGATTAATCCCAAAGTCCGAGTTTTGGCTTTAAATGAAGTTGAAACGCAATCACCTAACGTGATCCAGTTTAGTTTGTCCAAGCAAGACGATGCTTATGCCTTGAAACAGATTATGCAAAAAGACAAAGTTTCACAGTTGCTTGTATTGCGCCAAACAGGTCGAGAGCAGGACAGTGAGTTGTATCTGATGTCGATTATGTCACAGTTTGGTCAATCTGTAGAAGTGGTTCAAGAGATACCTAAAAAGCTAAAAAAGGGGCAGGGATTATTACTTTTGGGAGATGATGCATGGATGAATCAGCTTTCTCATCTACCTAAAAATAATGTGTATGCGCAACCAACTGCTATTGAGGAAAATCAGCCGATTCCAAATGGGCTAAAATTTTGTGATGTTCCTGCTTTATACGAACATCAGTGGGATGATGTTGCACAGGCTTATTTGCAGCAGCCTGTCAGTATGCCGTATCAGCGCCTGATTGCTTTTGGAGCGGATGCATGGATGCTCGCGGAGCTTTATTTAAAAACCCCAAAAATTCAAAATTTCACATTACAAGGGCGTACAGGCGATCTGGATGTGAATGCGCAACGAGTGACACGAATTCCGCATTGTTATCAAAAACAAAAAAATAACATTTTACAACTTCAATAACGAAGCGTATCCATGACAACCAATCACCAACATGCACTCGGTCAATGGGCGGAACAGCAAGCAATGGTCATTTTACAACAACAGGGCTTTCGACTGGTGACACAAAATTTTCATTCTCGATTTGGAGAGGTGGATTTAATTGTAGAGCGAGGTCAGGAACTTGTTTTTGTTGAGGTTAAAGCACGTTCATTGGGTGGCTATGGACATGCCAATGAGATGATTCGTCCTACTCAACAACGTAAAATTATTCGTACTGCTGAATATTTTTTGATATGTCATCCAGCCTATGATCAGTTTTATTGTCGTTTTGATGTAATTTGTTTTGATTTTCCACAGAAAATTGCAAAAACAGTACAGCAAGATTTTTCTAAACTTCGATATGATCAGCAATGGATTGAAAATGCATTTACTTTGTAACCAGAGTTCATTACTCTTGAGCGAGATGCAAACATGATTTCAAAACAGTTTTCAGGGAGCTTTGCTGAGTGTTTAAACGTATTGCAATAACGGCGTTGTGTGTCGCGAGTTTATCTGGCTGTGCCAGCTTTATTTCTGGTGGAACTGGTTCTGCGCCAGTGGGTACAGAAAGTGGTGCACGTAGTTTGGGTCAGGTGTTTATTGATTCTTCTATTAAACGTACTGCAAGTATCAATTTATATAAACTTGATCCGCGTTTTAAACAGTCACGTGTCAACATTGAAAGCTTTCATAGCAATGTTTTATTGACAGGGCAGGTTCCTGATGAGCATCTTCGTCAATTGGCTGAAGACAATGTTAAGTCAATGAGTGATGTAAAAACAGTACATAATTATATTACTGTAGGTCCTCAAGTCAGTTACTCCACCATCATGCAAGATTCTGCTGTAACTGCAAATACACGGGGTTTGTTGGTACGTGCACCAGTGGTTTCTGACACTAAAGTGTTGGTGCATACCGAAGATGGTGTGTTGTATGTCATGGGGCGCTTAAATACGGCTGAAATTAATGATTTGAACGACGTTCTGCAAAAAGTAGGTAACGTGACAAAAATTGTGACCTTGATTGATAATATTGACCAACCAAATGCAGGCACCACCGCGAGTTCACTAGTTGCAAGTCCGATGGTGGGCAATGCAACAGCGCAACCAGAGGTGCAAACACCTGTTGCCATTGATCCTGATCAAGGTGAGCCTGTGAATGCTCAATAGTCCAAACGAGATCTTGAAACAATTACAACAGCGATTTGAGCAAGTCAAACATCACTATCATGAGTTTCGCTTATATGATTTGGGAAGCTATGCGCTTAATTTTCTAACACCCAAATCGACTTATATCGCGCAAAAGAATATTGCTTATGGGCTTAAAGCACGGCAGCGTCTGGATTTATATCGCGCAAAAAAACCATTAAAGCAACAGCCCCTGATAGTATTTATTCATGGCGGCGCTTGGCAGCATGGCGATAAAAAAGATTATGGCTTTATAGGGGAAAGTTTTGCTCGCGAGGGATATGATGTCGCTGTGATTAATTATCATCTTGCGCCTGAATATATTTTTCCAAGCTATATTGATGATTTGGCATTGGCGCTAAATTTTCTGGATCAGCATCAGACTAAACTGAAAATTTCAACTGAAAATGTAATTTTGATGGGGCATTCTGCTGGGGCATTTAATGTCATGTCAGTGGTGTATCATCCACACCCCAATTTAGTCCATTGTCGGGACAATATTAAGGCAATTATTGGAATTGCGGGACCTTATCACTTTGATTATAAGGGTGATCCTTTGGCACAGGATGCATTTGATCAGGAGATTCCGTATCAACAAGTAATGCCTTATTATTTTGTCGATTCTAATCAAATTCGGCATTATTTATTAATGGCGGAAAATGATCAAATTGTTGCAGCAAAAAATACGATCGATTTTGATCATATTTTGAGACAACATGGCAATCATAGCCATATTGCGATTATTCCAAAAACAGGGCATATCTCCATTATTGGCACCTTATCGAGTTTATTTAGTCGATATTTTAAGACCAAACGTACTATTTTGAGTTTTCTAAAAGAGAGTCTGGAAACCTAAAATACAGCTTCCAGATTTATCTTGCTTCGACTAGCGTTATGAGATTTTCATTAAGCTTGATGATTCATGACTTGCATAATCATGGCATGCGCAATACTTCCTTTAAAAGGAATTTCAGGCAGTTGATCAAACTTAAAAAATTTCGCATCGCTAATTTCTTCCTCCTGAAGCTTGATCTCGCCTGAGTCATATTCAGCTTGAAATGCGATCATGAGATTACTTGGAAAAGGCCATGGCTGACTGGACATGTAACGAATATTTTTAAGTTTTAAACCGACTTCTTCCAGCGTTTCACGTTGTACCGCTTCTTCAAGTGTTTCACCCACTTCAACAAAGCCCGCAATCAGTCCATACATATTACTTTTATTGTGGGCATTTTTAGCCAGTAAAACTTCATCCTGACCTTTGGTAATAATCGTAATGACACAAGGCTGTACACGCGGATATTGGTGATAGCGACAGGCAGGGCAAACCATGGCATATTCGGTAGGGTGAATCTGGGTTTCATGGCCGCAGTGACTACAAAATTTATGATTACGTCGCCATTCGAGCAATTGAACTGCACGGCTGGCTTTTTGAAACTCATCGACAGACCATAAGGTAATGAGTTGTCGAATCGGGATCAGTTGTAGGCCTGCTGGGATAGGTTCATGCTCTAGTAAATCACGGGCAATGACTTCATCACCCGCTTTAAACTTTAAATCACTTGCCAGTGTTGCAACTTTGGGAAGTTGGTAATTTTCATCGACAAGCAGTTGTTGATTATGAAAAATATAGGCAAGTGAAAGTTGTGACATTAGGCCGCCGCTGTTTGTAATTTCTGACTATTTTCCAATGCTACATCAAACATCGACTGTAAAACAGGTTGTTTGTTTTTTAAATTGTCAATCAGCATATCCAGACTTGCTAACACGTTTAAAATCAGACAAATTTGTTCAAGATTCAGGGTTTGTTGTTGTTCGTTTCTGCTATGCACAAATTCCGCAGTGTTTAACAATGCAAGTTGTTGTTCCTTACTTCCTAGAAATAAGGCTGCACCTGACAATTCTTTTAGATGAACACATAAAGGTTCAAGCAATGCTGCTTCTGGTTGTTGCTCATACTGTAATAGCATTTGAATGACCATTTCAATCAAGGCCTTACTTTCTGTAAGCAATACCTGATGCGCTTCATCCAGACGATCTAATGAAATATTCATATTGTTGACACGAAGCTGTAAACGGCTAGATAAGTAATTGCGCTCCAAAATGCCAATAGAATTCATCGCCGCCAATATACTTTTCATCAACTGCTGAGCATAATTTTCATCGTTAAGAATTGTCGGTTGATTCAATGCTTCAGACTGACGATATAGCTCTTGATAGGCTTCATTGAGATTTAAGACTTTAAACACGTTGGCCAGATTTTTTAAACTTGTCTGTAACTCCTGAATTTTTTCTGTCGACATATTTTGATAGTTATATTCAATGTCGTGACGAATTTGAGTCATGGCATCGGTAATCAGCTTACTGGCAGTATGAATGGTGGTGTAATCTGGGCCATACAAATGACGACTTAAAACTTCAAGTTGAGTATCCGAAAGTTGTTCATCACCCATATTGAGTTGTTGGCGAATGTGTTCGGAAATCTCGTCTTCCTGACTGATGCACAGACTTAAAATATCGGCAAGATCTGCGCTAGTTGCAGTAAAATTCTCGGGGTGTTGAAGAAACTGTCCTATATTGGTTTCTAACTGAATAAAAACACGTAAGCGCGCCTGATTTAAAATGAGATGATCAAGATAACCCAGTGCAATATTGACTAATTCCCAGTATTGCTGACTAGGCGTATTTCGCGCAAATGATGCAAGGTAAACGCCAACAATTTTAATTGCCTGAAAATCCAATGATCGCGCAGTATGTTGAAGTAGTTTACGCAAGCTTAGCTTATAAAGTTGATGCACATAAGCTGATTTTTCTAACTCAGGTGTCGCTGCTAAATTAAAATTAGGTTGGAAACAATCCAGTAACGGTAAAATCTGTTCGCCTTCTCGTGTTTGTGGTTTACCGAGAGCGAGTTCAAGCCGATTAAGAGTGTCGATTAAAAATTGGGGAACTCTGACTTCACGTAAGCAAATAAATTCGATGTAGCGTTTCAGCATAGTGGTGCCTTCACTTAAGGCAATCACATCCTGAGTCTGAATATTTTGCGGCTCAGACATAATTTTGCGCATCAATGACGCTGAGTAATCTGTAATGAGTGCCAAGCGTGGCATATCAATCATGGCTAAAATACGAGCGCATTGTTCAAATTGATTGAGTGCATCATCAATACCAAAAGGCAGCGTTTGTTCTTCTGCCAATGTACTCACTGCGTTTTCAACCAGTTTGATTGAATTATCAATTTCATTTTTTATTATCAATAATGCAGTTGGGTCGAAGTGAATAGAGCTTTGATAAGACATGTAAGCTGCACCTTTCCTATGTTATTGGTGTCAAATTGCCTGACAGACCAGATTAAATCCCAGATCACCAAACATACACATGCATCCCCACACATGCTGTCGTATGTTATTGATTGCTAAGTTCAGGGTGACTTGGGTGATCGGTTCTGATCATCAGCACTTTATTTATCAACTAATATAACTGAACTTTTAAGGCTTGGAATACTAAAACCCAAGCTTACTACGAATTTTATTTGGCAAAAAAGCAAGGCTTACCCTGTTTTTCCTCAAATTGTTTGACCCAAGTCTCATGTCTTGCTAGTTCTTCGGGTTCAGGCAAAATCACAGGCAGATCAATCTGCACACGCTGTCTGCTATTTTGCTGTCCATGATTTTCATGTTGTGATAGGGCATCCATATCAAATGACACTTGTCCGCCAGTCATGGACAGATAGACATCGGATAAAATCTCGGCATCTAGTAATGCACCATGGAAGGTACGATCACGCGCAGGAATGTCGTAGCGTCTGACCAATGCATCTAATGAGTTTTTTTGTCCCGGATGCTTACTCTTGGCCAGTGCCAAGGTATCGGTAACAGTACACACTTCTGAAAGCGCAACTAAACCAGCGCGTTTGAACTCTGTATCTAAAAAGTTCATATCGAAGGTGGCATTATGCGCAATGATTTCTGCGCCTTTGAGATAATCAAAGAGTACGTCCGCAATTTCTGCATATTTAGGTTTGTCTTTGAGAAAATCGTCACTGATGCCGTGAATATTTTCGGATTCACCCACAGGTTTTTCAGGATTGATATAAATATGAATAGAACTGCCTGTTAACTTACGATTGATCATTTCAATCGCACCGACTTCAATAATGCGATCACCATCCTGAAAGTAAAAACCAGTGGTTTCCGTATCTAAAATTAGTTGGCGTGGGCCTTGAATATTTAGGGTGGCCGCTGTTGTTACCACATGTGGATGCGTTTTGCTTTGATCGATAGGGTTATTAATTAATTGGGTTGCTGTTTGTTCATTTTCATCCGCTGACTCAACTATCTTTTCATCTTCTATTTCTACCAACGCTTCATCGTCTGTAGAGTCTATAGGATATTCATTGATGGTTAAATCTTCGCTATCAAGGTCATGATTATCAAAAGCATCCTCGGGAACATCTAGTCCAAATGGGTCATCGAGCAGCCAGTCATTTTCAGATTTTTTTTTTGCTTCAGTCTTTGTTTTTGCATCTAGTGGAGTCAGTTGATGTCCAATCCATTCAGCTTCAGGCACGACCACATGCTGCTTTTCAGGATGCTGCACGCCTAAATTGGCCAGTTGATCTGCCATTTCATTGCCTGCATGTCCTGCATGTCCTTTAATCCAGTTCCATTCGATGTTCCGCCCAGCACAGACTTGATCCAGTTGTTGCCAAAGCTCAGGATTTTTGACATCTTTCCAGTTTTTCTTTTTCCAACCGTGAATCCATTCAGTAATGCCTTGTTTGACATAATTGGAATCTGTCCAGATGATGAGTTTTGCGTCCTTTGGACAAAAAGAAACACCTTCAATGGCAGCGGTCAGTTCCATGCGATTGTTGGTGGTTTCAGCTTCACCACCAAAAAGTTTATGTTCAGCATCTTGAGTAATGATATAGGCACCCCAACCACCTAAGCCAGGATTACCCTTGCAGGCACCATCAACATAGAGCGTGATTGTTTGTGAGATCATATCAAACCTAAAACTAAAAAAATGAACTTAACGTCCCGTATTGTATATGCAAATCGTGCTTTTCGAGCCGTAGATTCTCTGTTTTTTTTAATTTCTTGTAACATTTCCACGCAAATCACGTTAAATTATTGCCTTGTCTAAGCGACATGCTTCACTACAATGGCATATCAAAGAATTAAACTTTACGCGAGTTGTTTGGAATATTTTATGTATAAACCGACCAATATGGTGTGGCAATTTCCCGCAGCATCACTTTTTAAAATTACGATATTGGCTTCTGCTTTGGCAGCATTGGGTCTCACCACTGGCTGTTCCTCAACTCCACAGACTGCAAAAACAAATACAACAAAACAAGTTGGTGGTTCAGGATACTTGGATGCCAGCAGTCTGGATTCACTTGAAGATTTGCTTTCTGCAACAGATATGCGCGCGGTTGAAGGCGATCGCTTACAGATTTTAAAACACGGTGATGTCTGGAAGCGCATGACCGTTGGTTTTAAAATGGACTTGAATCATTGGGATCCACGTATTGAAGCACAACGTAGCTGGTTTATTTCACGTCAGCCGTATCTGGATCGTTTAAGCGCACGTGCCAGTCGTTATTTATATCACACGGTGAAAGAGGCAGAACGTCGCGGCATTCCAACTGAATTGGCATTACTGCCTGTAATTGAAAGTTCATACGATCCCGCAGCGACCAGTAGCGCAGCCGCAGCAGGATTGTGGCAGTTTATTCCAAGTACAGGTCGTATTTATGGTTTAAAGCAAACCAGCCAATACGATGGTCGCCGTGATGTCGTGGAATCGACTCGTGCAGCCTATGAGTTTTTAGGAAGCTTATATAATCAGTTCGGCTCATGGGAATTAGCTCTGGCAGCTTATAATGCTGGTCCAGGACGTATTCAGCAGGCGATCAATCGAAACCAAGCCGCGGGTTTACCAACGGATTATTGGTCACTCAAATTGCCACAGGAAACCATGAACTATGTACCGCGTTTTCTGGCAGTTGCTCAAATTATTAAAAATCCTAAAGCCTATAATGTAAACTTACCGCCGATTGCCAATCGTCCTCACTTTCGTGAAGTCATGCTCAATGCACCTGTTGATTTAAATCAAATTGCGTCTTTGACAGGGTTAAGCCGTGCTGAACTTTATGCATTGAATCCGGGTTATCGTGGTGAACGTATTGACCCAGAAAGTCCGATGCGTATTTTGATTCCGTCAGATGTCAATCCATCAGTGGATGCTAAGCTCAAAGCTTTAAAATCATCCTCTGGATTCTGGGCAAGCAATAATACAGTAGCTACGCCTAATGCCAATGTGACTGTCAACACATCCACTCGCGGTTCTACTCAAACTGTAACGCCAAGTCGTGCAACACCACCCGTCATGACCGCGAGTAGTATCAGTCGACCTTCGACCAGCAGTACAGTTGTTTCCTCAATCACTCGACCTTTGAAAACCACGCCGCGTAGTGCAGATGAGCTGGCTGCATTTGCGGCCAGTGCGGATATTCCGAGTGCACCCCGTATTCCTGTTGCAGTGACGCCTGCCAGTAATGTGAAAGCCTTAAGTGCCGAACCACCAATTTCCAAGTCTGAGCGCGAACAAATTGTGGCATTGGTGAAGCAAGAAGGAGTTAAGGAAACAGTGACTCAGGCTTTAGAACCACAACCGACACAGGCTGAAAAAGATCAGGTGGTTGCAGAACTCAAAGCGATTGCACCTAAAGGCACCGAAATTGTGGATCCTTATGATGGCAAAATCAGATTAACTGCGATTCAGACCAGTCAGTCAGTTGCCGATACTGAAGGTAAGGAAGTGACCAAAGGCTTTGCTTACCCTAAAGCTGTAGCTGCAACTGTCAATGCAGATAGTTATGAGGCACAAAATAATAAAGATAAGCCTTATATTAAAACGGATACTGATATTGTCGTGGTACAGCCTTCAGGCAAACGTTCAACTTATACCGTTCAGCCAGGCGATACTTTAGCCATTATTGCGGCTAAAAATGGGGTGAGCTGGCGTGATATCGCAAAATGGAACCAGATTGATCCCAACAATACTTTGTTTGTTGGGGCAACTTTGTATTTGTATGATGCCAAACCGCAAGCGATTGATCGACCAGTTCCTGTTAAAGCCGAGTCCAAACCTGAAAGTTATACGGTAAAAGCTAACGATAGTCTGACAGGTGTTGCGGATCAATTTGGTCTCACAGTCAAACAATTGGCTGACTATAATAATTTATCTGTGACCAGCGGTTTATTTGTTGGGCAAAAACTTTCTCTTAAAGACAACGGTACAACACATAATGCAGGGTCAAATCGCAATACAGAAGCGAAAAGTGATGCGAAGACGACACGTGTTGCAACCAAATCCTATACAGTGAAGCGTGGTGAATATCTCAAACTGATTGCAGATCGTTATGCTTTATCAAATCAGGAGTTGGCTGATTTAACCTCAGGATTGACCGCAAGCAGTAGCTTACACGTGGGGCAAAAAATTAATGTGCCTTTGCGTGAAGTGACTGTGCGTGATGATGACAAAGCAGATCCAAAGGAAACACGTAGCAGCAAATTAGCCAATCAAGTTAAAACTGAAAATTATCAGGTACAACGTGGCGATACTTTATCCAGTATTGCAGCAAAATCAAAAATGACGCTGGCTGAACTTGCAAGTTTGAATAATATTGCAGCTAATAGCGGTGTCCGAGTTGGACAGACCTTAAAAATTCCTGCGGGTTCAAGCATTCCTGAGCAATACACCGTTCAGTCAGGAGATAGTTTAAATAGTGTCGCCAATAAGTTTGATCTGGAGCTTTCTGATCTTGCGGAGCTCAATGGTTTAAGTCGTAGCGCAGGGTTACGTGTTGGACAAAAATTAAAACTAAGGGGTGACATTCCAGCTTCGGCAAAGGTTGAGGTACAAGAAACTTCACCAGATACGCATACAGTCAAATCAGGTGAAACGCTGGCGAGTATCGCAAGCCGCTATCATCTTCAGTTGAATTATTTGGCTGCTTTAAATGGTCTAAGTCGTAACGCTAATGTACGCGTAGGGCAAAAGTTAAAATTGGAAGGTGATCTACCAAAAACTGAAACCGCCAAAGATGACAGCCCAAAAAGCAAATCAAAAGGCAAAACAGCTGCAAATACTGAATCTTATACGGTGAAGTCAGGTGAATCACTTAACAGTATTGCCAGTCGTTTAGGCATGAGTGCAAAAGATTTGGCAGATCTAAATAATCTCAATGCACGTGCATCGTTACAGCGCGGACAATCATTGCAAATTCCAAAAACCATTACTGAATACACAGTTAAACGGGGCGATACGCTGATTGGTTTAGCCAGTAAGTTTGGTATGGCAATTACCGAGTTGGCAGATCTAAATGACCTGAAACAAAATGCACAGCTTCGTATTGGTGATGTCATTAAAGTTCCAAACTTATAAGTTGTAACGGATGATGGATTTGATTTCAGGACGAGGCTTGCATAGCACCCATCATCCAATGATGGGTCAGCTGATCAAAAGTACTATTTTGGCAGTGATTTTTTATGGCGGTACTGTCAATGCTGCGGTACAGACGACGCCTTATATCGCTATACATAGTAAAGCCAAATATAGTGGATTGAGTCATATGCCTTATGCCAATCCGCAGGCGCCCAAAGGTGGCATACTGAGTGAATATAGCAATGGTACTTTTGATAACCTGAATAGTATGAATGGCAAAGGCAGTTCTACAGACGGTATAAATTTTATATTTGACAGCCTGATGTCGCCTTCGCTTGATGAGCCTGCGGTGATGTATCCACTTTTGGCGAAGACTGCCACTTTTGATCCTGAACATACCCATTTTGTTATTTTTGATTTAAATCCGAAAGCAAAGTTCAGCAATGGTCAGCCTTTGACAGCAGAAGATGTCAAATTCAGTTTTGATACCTATCAAAGCAAAGCCAATCCGGGTTTGCAAATGTATATTGCAGATTTGGCAAAAACCGAGGTGTTATCTAAATATCAGGTCAAGTTTAGTTTTAAATCTGAAAATAATGCTGAAATGCCCATGATTTTGGCAAGTCTTCCCATTTATTCCAAACAAGACTGGAAAAATAAAGATTTTAGCCGCATTACCATGGAGCCGATTTTAGGTTCAGGCCCATATCTGATTGAACGCATTGATGCAGGACGAAGCATTACTTACAAGCGCAATCCAGATTATTGGGGCAAAGATTTAGCCGTGAATCGTGGGCGTTATAATTTTGATCGCCTGAAATATGTTTATTACCGTAATATGGATATTGCTTTTGAAGGATTTAAGTCTGGGCAATATACATGGCAAGAAGAATTTACTGCCAGAAAGTGGGTCACTGCCTATAATTTTCCTGCAATAAACAACAAGATGGTCAAAAAATTTGAGTTTAAACATCGTAATCCGATGACCATGCAAAGTATTGTGATGAATACCCGTCGTGCACCACTCAATGATATTCAGTTTCGGCGTGCTGTCAGTTATGCCTATGATTTTGAATGGCAAAATAAAGCCCTGTTTTATGGCAAATATCGGCGTTTACAAAGCCATTTTGATAATAGCGAATTGGCAGCGACTGGGAAACCTTCAGCAGCAGAACTTAAAGTTTTACAGCCGTACCTATCCAAATTAAATCCGATTGTGAAACAGGGTGTACTTGCAGACTGGAAATATCCTGTGAGTGACGGCAGTGGTTTTAATCGTCAAAATTTGCTGACCGCAAGACAGCTATTGATTGATGCGGGTTATAGCGTTAAAGCAGGGCAATTACGGGATCATCAAGGCAAGCCGATTCAGTTTGAATTGTTAATCCATCAGGACGGTTTACAACGTACCCTAATGCCATTGGTGCGAAATCTTAAACGTCTCGGGATTACAGTATCGATTCGACAGGTGGACGTGCCACAGTATTTAGAGCGTATGCGCCGTAATGATTTTGATTTAACCACCTTGGCGATGCCGCAGTCTTTAACACCGGGAAATGAACAATTTCAATTCTGGAGTAGTTCTGCCGCAGATCAGGTGGGTAACTATAATTTTTCAGGTATTAAAGACCCTGTGATTGATGCAGTGATCCAAAAACTGGTGAAATCTTCTAGTCGAGAGGAACTGATCACCCATACCAAAGTGCTAGATCGTTTGTTACGTGCAGGTTATTATCAAATTTTAACCTATGGAAAGGGGGAGAACTGGTATGCCTATTGGGATATGTATGAACATCCTCAAACCTTGCCGACACTTTCGGTAGGTCTGGATTACTGGTGGTCAAATCCTAAAAAAGCGCAAGCCGTTGCAAATTATTTGCGCCGACAATAAATCATCAAAAGACGCCAAAGGAACCAAAACATGGGCACCTATATTATTAAGCGACTTTTACTCATTGTTCCGACCTTATTTCTGATTTTACTGATTAATTTTTTAGTGGTTCAAATCGCACCAGGTGGCCCTGTTGAGCAGGCAATTCATCAGGCTGAAAATTTTCAGGGGATTAATCAAAGTGGTGGCGGTGAAACAGTCAATGTCTCGTCTGATCGATCTTATCAGGGAGCTAGAGGTTTAAGTCCTGAAATGATTGAACAGATAAAAGCCCAATATGGTTTCGATAAATCTGCGCCTGAACGTTTTTGGTTGATGTTAAAAGGTTATTTAACCTTAGATTTCGGCACCAGTTTTTTTAAGGATAAACCCGTTACCCAACTGTTATATGAAAAAATGCCAGTAACCATTTCACTTGGGCTCTGGAGTACTTTGTTGATTTATTTAGTATCGATTCCTCTTGGGATTCGTAAAGCTAAACAACATGGTTTATTTTTTGATAAAGCAACATCGATCCTGCTGGCTGTTGGCTATGCTGTACCGACTTTTGTATTTGGCGTATTACTAATTGTATTTTTTGCAGGCGGTTCATATTTTCACTGGTTCCCATTACAGGGTTTAGTCTCTGAGAATTTTCAACAACTTAGCTTTTTTGAGCAAGTTAAAGACTACTTTTGGCATATGACCTTGCCTTTGTTGACGATGGTGTTGGGCGGTTTTGCAGGCTTAACTTATTTGACCAAATATTCTTTTATGGAAGAACTGAATAAACAATATGTACTGGCAGCACATTCAAAAGGATTAAGCGAAAATCGGGTGCTTTATGGTCATGTTTTCCGTAATGCTATGCTGATTGTGATTGCAGGTTTACCCGAAGCCCTCATCGGCATTTTCTTTGTGGGTAATTTATTTATCGAAATTATTTTTAATCTGGATGGCGTAGGCTTACTCGGCTTTGAGGCAATTACCCAACGTGATTATCCTGTGATTTTTGGTACTTTATTTTTATTTACCTTGCTTGGTTTGGTTTTGAGATTGATCAGTGATGTATTGTATCAGGTGATCGATCCACGAATTAACTTTGAATCACGGGGAGCAAAATAATGTCCCCAATGATGCAAGCGCGTTTTAAACGTTTTAAACACAATCGGCTGGGTTTTACTTGTTTCATTCTGTTTGTATTGATTTTTATTTTGTCGTTGGGTGCAGAGTTTATAGCCAATGATAAACCGATTTTAGTCAAATACGATCAGTCTTATTATTTTCCAGTGATGGAATCCTACCCTGAAACGACCTTTGGCGGTGTGTTTGAAACCGAAGCAGATTATAAAGATCCAGCAGTTCAAAAATTAATTGATGATAAGGGGTGGGCAGTATGGCCGTTAATTCCATTTTCTTATCAAACTCCAAATTTGGATTTAGCAGTGCCTGTACCTTCACCACCTAGCCAGCAAAACTGGCTAGGAACAGATGATCAGGGGCGCGATGTATTGGCACGGATTCTTTATGGCTTACGTGTATCTTTAATCTTTGGTTTTGCATTAACTTTTTTTGCCGCAGTGATCGGAATCATAGTTGGCGCGATACAGGGATATTATGGTGGATGGATTGATCTGATTGGCCAACGTATTCTTGAAGTATGGGGGGGGTTACCTATGCTGTTTATGGTGATGATTTTGGTCAGTATGTTTACCCCAAGTGTGTATTGGTTGTTTTTGATTATGCTGTTGTTTGGCTGGCCAGCACTGGTTGGATTGGTTCGGGCAGAGTTTTTACGAGCAAGAAATTTTGATTATGTCCGTGCCGCGCGTGCTTTAGGGGTAAAAGACCGAACTATTATGTTTCGGCATATTTTACCCAATGCCATGAGTTCGAGTTTATCGCAGCTTCCTTTTATGCTCACCGCTAATATTACGGCACTCACCGCACTGGACTTTTTGGGTTATGGCTTACCACCTGATGCTGCTTCACTGGGTGAATTATTATTACAAGGTAAAAATAATTTAACCGCGCCGTGGTTAGCACTCTCAGGTTTTTTTAGTTTGGCTGTGGTGTTATCTCTTCTTATCTATGTTGGGGAGGCGACGCGTGATGCATTCGATCCAAGACAACAATAATGAAATGCAGCAAATGACTTGCCTGAAAGTAAGTGGCTTACATATTGAAAATGAAGCGGGTCAAGTATTGGTTCAACAACTGGATTTTGAACTGAAACAGGGTGAAACCCTAGCAATCGTGGGAGAAAGTGGTTCAGGTAAATCCATCAGTAGTCTGGCGTTATTAGGCTTATTACCTCAGCATTTAAAAATAACAGGTCAAGCTTTATTTGAAGGTCAAGATCTATTACACCTCAATCAAGCGCAGTATCGACAGATTCGTGGTCAAAAAATTGCCATGATTTTTCAGGAACCAATGACGGCATTAAATCCATTACATCGGGTGGAAAAAATCGTCGGTGAAACATTGCTGCTAAAAGGATGGTCAAAGCAGCAAGTTCGAACCCGCGTATTGGAATTGTTGCATGATGTTGGAATCCCTGAGCCTGAAACTAAACTGAGACGTTATCCGCATGAATTATCGGGTGGTCAGCGTCAACGGGTCATGATTGCGATGGCGTTGGCGCAAGAGCCTGAGATTTTAATTGCTGACGAACCCACCACTGCACTGGATGTCACTTTACAGGCACAGATTTTAAATCTGCTTAAAACGTTGCAGCAAAAACGCAATATGGCCATGATTTTGATTAGTCACGATTTAAATCTGGTCAAACGCTATGCAGATCAAGTCATTGTCATGAACAAAGGTGGTGTCGAGGAGCAAGGGCAGGTCAATGATGTTTTTAATCACCCAAAAACCATTTATACCCAACATTTGCTCAATCATGACTTCGGTCATGCATTAAAACTCCAGTCTGGGCAACCATTACTTGAACTGCAACAGCTTGAGGTCAAATTTCCAATTAAACAAGGGTTACTCAATCGGATTAAGGATTATGTAGTTGCATTAGAACCTATGGATTTAACCCTGTCTCAGGGAGAGTCGATTGGGATTGTAGGGGAAAGTGGTTCGGGTAAAACCACACTTGCACTGGCAGTAACTCGATTGATTGAGTGCGATGGGAAAATCATTTTATTGGGCAAAGATTTAAATCATTTAAAAGAAAATCAACTTCGCCCGTTACGTACAGATTTTCAGATTGTATTTCAGGACCCATTTAGCAGTTTAAATCCACGAATGACAGTGGCACAAATTATTGGTGAGGGACTCGTTCTCAAACACATTAAAGCAGATGAATTGGAAGATCTGATCGACGATGCACTATTGAAAGTGGAATTGCCGATTGAATTTAAACAGCGTTATCCTCATGAGTTATCTGGTGGACAAAGGCAACGTATTGCTTTGGCACGCGCATTAATTTTGAAGCCTAAGTTGATTATCTTGGATGAGCCTACATCGGCATTGGATCGTACGACACAGCGTTCAATTGTCCAGTTATTGCGACGCTTACAGCAACAACAGCAGTTGAGCTATTTATTTATTAGTCATGACTTACAAGTCGTCCGCGCCTTATGTCAGAAAGTTTTGGTATTGCGACATGCAAAAGTTATTGAATATCAAGATACTGAGCAACTTTTTTTAAAACCGCAATCTGAATATACCCGTCAGCTCATTGCTGCAAGCCAATATTAAACTTTTGCATATAATTGACATGTGGTATTGTCAATTTGTAAATACAGGATGACTTTAACTTCAATTTTTAATTCAAATTGGAAGAATAACTCCGATTTTTTAAAAGAGAAAAACATGACACAGATTGCCGATTCAATTCAAATCAGAAATACCACATTTAAAAATCGCTTAATTAAGGGAGCGATGAGTGAAGCATTGGCAAATGATGCAGGACAGCCGAATCAACTACATCTTGGGCTTTATGAAGCATGGGCGAAAGGAGGGCTGGGTTGTGCCATTACAGGCAATGTGATGGTCGATATTCGTGCTAAAAATGAGCCTGGCGTTGTTGTCGCTGAAAGTGAACGTGATCTGGTTGAACTAAAAAAATGGGCAGATATTGGCAAACAGTACGGAATGGTGCAGTTAATCCAGTTATCTCATCCGGGGCGTCAGTGTCCGAAAGGATTGAATAAAGAAACGGTTGCACCTTCTGCCGTGCCATTTAGCCCTATGCTTGCCACCATGTTTGGAACGCCTCGTGAGCTTCGAGAAGATGAGATCCTGGATATTATTCAGCGTTTTGCGAAAGCCGCAAGTATTTGTGAAAAAGCGGGTTTCGAGGGTGTACAGCTACATGGTGCGCATGGTTATTTGATTAGTCAGTTTTTATCGCCATTGACCAATAAACGTCAGGATCAATGGGGCGGTTCGATTGAAAATCGTATGCGTTTCCTGCTTGAGATTTATAAAGCAGTACGTGAAGCAACTTCAGAAAACTTTATCATTTCTGTCAAACTTAACTCGGCTGACTTTCAACGTGGCGGAATTACGGAAGAAGATGTAATTACAGTATTTAAAGCCATTGATGCCGTTGGAATCGATTTAATTGAAATCTCTGGCGGAACCTACGAAGCCCCTGCGATGGCAGGTGCAAAATCAGAAAAACGTAAAGCCAGCACCATTGCGCGAGAAGCCTACTTTTTAGACTTTGCAGAAAAAATTCGTCAACAAGTCACATGTAAGCTGATGGTTACGGGTGGTTTTCGTACAGTGGCAGGCATGAATGCCGCTTTGCAAAGTGGTGCTTGTGATTTTATTGGTATTGCACGTCCATTTGCAGTTGAAACTGACTTGGCAAATCGTTTGATTGCAGGGCAGGATGTCAAATATGCAGTCAAACCAATTAAAACAGGATTACCATTTGTCGACAAAATGGCGATTATGGAAATTATTTGGTATGCGGCGCAATTTAGAAGTATTGGAAAAGGCAAAAAGCCAAATCCGAAATTATCGCCACTTCTTGTATTTCTGAATTATGCGAAGGGCAATATCAAGGCTGTGATTAAAGGTCAGGTCAATTCACGCAAGTCTGCATAAATATATTCAATGCAAATAGGGATTCGTCAGAGTCTCTATTTCTTCATGATCGATTTGATAGAAATAAAAAAGCCACTCGCATTATGCAGTGGCTTTTTTGGAATTTGGCGTCCCTACGGGGATTCGAACCCCGGTTACCGCCGTGAAAGGGCGATGTCCTAGGCCTCTAGACGATAGGGACTTATATGAGGCTGTATCTGAAATTGGCGTCCCTACGGGGATTCGAACCCCGGTTACCGCCGTGAAAGGGCGATGTCCTAGGCCTCTAGACGATAGGGACGTTTCAGAGGTGGGCGTATAGTAGGGTGATTTGAGGAGGGTGTCAAACGATTTTAATGATAAAAACAATAAAATAAGATTAAGCGTTTAAAATTAAATCAATGAGATGTAAATTTCAGCAGTTTTATCGATTTAGATCAAATGGATCACTCATGCCTATAAATGATGTGGGAAACAATCTCTCCATTTTAATAGGTAAAAGATTGCACCCACTCAAATCATCATCAGCTATTTCACATTAATGATCATTAATTTCCACGATAGGTTGAATAGCCATAAGGGCTGATTAAGAGCGGAATATGATAATGATCTACAGCTCCATCAATCACAAATACAACGGGCACTTCAGGAAAAAATGAACGTTGATTATGTTCGCGAAACCAATCCCCAGTTTTGAATGTCACCCGATAAGTTCCTTTAGCTAAAGTTTTTTCATCTGGATAAAGTGCAGTGATACGTCCATTTTCATCGGTTTTACCCTGATTAATTTGCACCCACTTTTCACCTTGTTGAGCTTCCAGAACAACATTGACATCAGCAGATGGCAGACCATTTTCAAGATTAAGTACATGCACACTCAATGGATTTTGAGCAAATACGAGACTCGAAGCGCTCAGGCTGAGTGCAAAAAGTGTTGTTTTATACACAGTTTTTCTCATAGAAATAACAAAGAATTTTATTTTATCGATTTATTTATCTCATTTTGATAGAAAATATGTAAAATTAACTCAAAAAAATAAGGCTATCTTCATTGAAATATAGGGATTTGACCTCATGTAAGACCTGTATTGAGGTACAACGGTTTATTTAAACGAAAAAAATAATAAATTTGACGAATATTGCTGAGAAGATTTACTTTTACTATTTTCTGGCGAAATGTCGTTATCACTAGATATTACGTTGACTGAAATGCAATGAGAGTCGATACTCTCAGGGTTTTATTTAAGCAAATCGGTTCGTAGGAGAGGGTCACAAGCTCATTCCTCACAACGCAATCCAAAGCAGGAGATATATATGGCTGGTGGAAAGTCAACAATCATTTACACACTGACCGACGAGGCGCCACTTTTAGCGACCTACTCACTGCTTCCAATCATTGAGACTTTTACCAAGCCAGCTGGCATTGAGATCGACAAAAGCGATATCTCTGTGTCTGCACGCGTACTCGCAGAGTTCTCTGAATATTTAAAAGATGAGCAGAAAGTACCTAACAATCTTGCAGAACTTGGTCGTCTTACCCAAGATCCAGATACCAACATTATCAAGTTACCAAATATTAGTGCTTCAGTGGGTCAATTAACTGCATGTATTAAAGAATTGCAGTCAAAAGGTTACGCAATTCCTGATTATCCTGAAAACCCAACCACAGACGAAGAAAAAGCGATCAAGGCACGTTATAGCAAATGTTTAGGTTCTGCGGTAAACCCTGTATTACGTGAGGGTAACTCTGACCGTCGTGCACCTGCTGCGGTAAAAAACTACGCGAAAAAACATCCTCATTCAATGAGCGAATGGAAGCAATGGTCTCAAACGCATGTTTCACATATGGAAGAGGGCGACTTCTATCATGGTGAAAAATCATTGACACTGGACCGTGCGCGTAAAGTGAAAATGGAATTAATCACCAAAAGCGGTCAAAGCATTGTACTTAAACCTGAAGTCGCTTTGCTTGATGGTGAAATCATTGACTCTATGTTTATGAGCAAAAAAGCACTTTGCGACTTTTATGAGAAACAACTTGAAGACTGTCGTGAAGCGGGCATTTTGTTCTCATTACACGTGAAAGCGACCATGATGAAGGTGTCACATCCAATCGTATTTGGTCACTGCGTTAAAATTTATTATAAAGATGCATTTGAAAAACACGGTAAGTTATTTGACGAATTAGGTATTAACGTCAATAACGGTATGGCAGGTCTTTACGAAAAAATCGAAACTTTGCCGACCTCATTACGTGAAGAAATTATTGAAGATTTACATGCATGTCAGGAACACCGTCCTGCACTTGCAATGGTAGACTCAGCCAAAGGCATCACCAACTTCCATTCACCAAACGATATTATTGTTGATGCTTCTATGCCTGCCATGATTCGTGCTGGTGGTAAAATGTGGGGTGCAGATGGTAAGCAGTATGATGCTAAAGCGGTGATGCCAGAATCAACTTTCGCGCGTATTTATCAGGAAATGATTAATTTCTGTAAATGGCATGGTAACTTCGACCCACGTACCATGGGTACAGTGCCAAACGTAGGTTTGATGGCACAAAAAGCGGAAGAATACGGTTCTCACGATAAAACCTTTGAAATTCCTGAAGCGGGTGTTGCCAATATTACTGACCTTGAAACAGGTGAAGTTTTACTGTCTCAAAATGTTGAAGAAGGCGATATCTGGCGCATGTGTCAGGTTAAAGATGCACCGATTCGTGATTGGGTAAAACTTGCTGTTACTCGTGCGCGTAACTCGGGTATGCCTGCTATTTTTTGGCTTGACCCATACCGTCCACACGAAAATGAATTGATCAAAAAAGTTGAAAAATACTTAAAAGATCATGATACAGCAGGTCTTGATATCGAGATTATGTCGCAAGTCCGAGCAATGCGTTACACGCTTGAACGTGTGGCACGTGGTTTGGATACGATTTCTGTAACAGGTAATATTTTACGTGATTACTTAACAGACCTGTTCCCAATTATGGAACTGGGTACTTCTGCGAAAATGCTGTCTATCGTTCCGTTAATGGCGGGCGGTGGTATGTACGAAACTGGTGCGGGTGGTTCAGCACCAAAACACGTACAGCAGTTGGTTGAAGAAAATCACTTGCGTTGGGATTCTTTAGGTGAGTTCCTTGCGCTTGCTGTTTCTCTTGAAGAGTTAGGTATCAAGGAAAACAACGAACGTGCCAAGTTACTGGCTAAAACTTTAGATCAAGCAACGGGTCAATTACTGGACAACGATAAGTCTCCATCACGTCGTACTGGCGAGATTGATAACCGTGGCAGCCATTTCTATTTAGCATTGTACTGGGCTCAAGCACTTGCTGCTCAAGATGACGATGCTGAGTTAAAAGCCAAGTTTGCACCACTTGCGAAAGCTTTGGCTGATAACGAAGATAAGATCGTTGCAGAGCTCGCAGCAGTTCAAGGTAAACCTGCTGATATCGGTGGTTACTATGCGGTTGATCCAGCGAAAGTAGAAGCAGTAATGCGTCCAAGTTCTACATTGAATGCCGCGCTAGAAACGATTTAAGTCAAAATAATATGGGTTATTTTACCCGTATTGTGAAAAAAACCGATGCAAAAGCATCGGTTTTTTAT
>NZ_CP078523.1:2343002-2355945 GCF_019264745.1 Acinetobacter sp. Colony158
TTAAACCTCAACGACCATTACGGTTACGACCACGCGGCGCTTTGGTATTTGGGCGAGTGGTACCATTGGTCTTACGACGCGGCTTCTCATTTTCATCCATCTGCCAGATACGCTTAGTTCCTGACTTTTTCTTATTCGGATCTTTTTTATCTGCATCTTTATGCTTATGCTGCATCGGTTTACCGCCAGTGCCACCCGGTTTTTTAACATAAGAGCGCGAACGATAAGGTTTATCCTCTGGCACATCCTTAAAGTCAGGATAAAGTAGTGGTTCAATCTCAGTTTGTTCACCGGGTTGCAAACCTAGTCGAACCAAATCAATCGAACCAATTTTGGTACGAATCAAGCGTAAAGTAGGAAAGCCAACAGTAGCCGTCATACGACGTACCTGACGGTTGCGTCCTTCACAAATTGAAATTTCAACCCAAGAGGTTGGAATATTGGCACGAAAGCGTACAGGCGGGTTACGTTCCCATAGCCAATCTGGCTCTGAGACTTTAATTGCAGTGGCAGGTAAGGTGAGACCATCAGCCAGCTCTACGCCTTTACGTAATTGTTGCAATGCTTCTTCAGTGATATCTCCATCCACCTGAACCAGATAAGTTTTATATTTTTTATTACTTGGATGAGTAATGAACTGATTTAAACCACCATGATCAGTTAAAAACATTAAACCTTCTGAATCTAAATCCAAACGTCCTGCAATACGTAATTCAGGATCATGAATAAAACTTGAAACAGTTAAATGCGCACTATCCTCCCGAAACTGGGATAAGACATCATAAGGCTTATTAAAAACAACAATTTTCATATCAATAAACTACTTTGGTTATTGGTCATCACCGTTAATAAAAGGTTTTTATTTAATGGAGAAATGTAGTTATTCAACCTTAAAATCTCAAAAAAACCTGTTTTGGATTAGACTATTAGCGATTAAAAAATAAACTTTAACGTATGTCCTTAGGGGCACACGTGATTCGCCAGTTTAAAAAGGGAGAACCTAGACAATGGGTTATCAAAAGATCGTGGTTCCAGCGGATGGTGACAAAATCACAGTCAATGCAGACTTATCACTCAATGTTCCAAACCATCCAATCATTCCTTTCATTGAGGGGGACGGTATTGGTGTGGATATTACACCAGCTATGAGAGCAGTGGTAGATGCTGCTGTGCTAAAAGCGTATGGTGGCAAGCGTTCAATCGAATGGATGGAAGTATACTGCGGCGAGAAAGCAAATACTATTTATGGCACGTATATGCCCGAAGAAACTTTTGAAGCATTACGTGAATATGTCGTTTCTATCAAAGGTCCGCTCACGACGCCAGTGGGTGGGGGTATTCGTTCACTGAATGTCGCTTTGCGTCAGGAATTGGATTTGTATGTCTGTATCCGACCTGTTCGCTGGTTTAAAGGAGTTCCGAGTCCTGTTCAACATCCCGAACAGACCAATATGGTGATCTTTCGTGAAAATTCAGAAGATATCTATGCAGGGATTGAATGGAAAGCAGACTCACCTGAAGCTAAAAAAATAATTAAGTTTCTTGAAGAAGAAATGGGCGTGACCAAAATTCGTTTCCCTGAAAGTTGCGGTATTGGGGTCAAACCTGTATCTAAAGAAGGTACACAGCGTCTCGTGCGCAAAGCGATTCAGTTTGCGATTGATCATGACAAGCCAAATGTGACTTTGGTACACAAAGGCAACATCATGAAATATACCGAAGGTGCATTTAAAGAATGGGGCTATGAACTCGCCATTGAGCGCTTTGGTGGTGAACTCATTGATGGCGGACCTTGGGTAAAAATTAAAAATCCTAAAACTGGCAAAGACATTATTATTAAAGACGTGATAGCCGATGCTTTTCTGCAACAAATTTTGTTACGTCCTAGCGATTATTCTGTGATTGCAACCTTAAATCTAAATGGCGATTATATTTCCGATGCCTTAGCTGCTGAAGTGGGTGGGATTGGAATTGCGCCAGGTGCAAATATTGGCGGAGCTGTTGCGGTTTATGAAGCAACGCATGGCACAGCGCCGAAATATGCAGGTCAGGATAAAGTCAATCCGGGTTCGATTATTCTTTCGGCTGAAATGATGTTACGTGATATGGGTTGGACAGAAGCTGCGGATTTAATTATCAAAGGGATTTCTGCTGCAATTGCTGCAAAAACCGTAACCTATGATTTTGAACGACTCATGCAAGGCGCAACACTATTGCGTTGTTCTGAATTTGCAAATGCGATTATCCAGCATATGGATGATGAATAGTTTGAAAATAACCTCTCATCCTAGAGAGGTTAATTTTTTGGACTTCATCATGTGTTGAAATAGTAGACTTCTTTCATCATTGTTTAACCCCCCCTTTATTTTCCTCCCATAGGGCAAATTAAAAGGGAAGAATGAAAGAAGTTGAGTATTGGATGCTAAATAAATCAGTCATGTTATATTTTAACAAATTCATTTAAATAAAATGCTTAGAAGTAAAAACTATAAACATAGGCGTTACTGTCTAACCAATTAAATCATGAGGGGCTAGTTTCGTAACAGCTATCTATGCTCCAATATTACCAACGATTTTTGTCAACTTTCAGGTGTCTGAATGAACTGGCCCTTGCTGATCAATATTATTATTTTTATTGGATTAATTATTTTACAGACGCGGACGCATAAAACTCACTGGAGTTTGTCAAAAAAAGTCCTCACAGGTTTGTTGCTGGGTGTGTTATTTGGATTGGGTTTACAGCTGGTGTACGGTGAGTCGAGTCCAGTAATTAGCGCATCCATGCAATGGTTTAATATCGTGGGTAATGGCTATGTCAAACTGTTGCAAATGGTGGTGATGCCCTTGGTTTTTATCTCGATTTTAGGGGCTGTGGCTAAACTGCATAATGCCAGTTCTTTGGGCAAAATTAGTTTTTATACCATTGGGATTTTGTTGTTTACTACGGCAATAGCCGCTTTTGTCGGTGTCGGCGTAACCCATTTATTTGGCTTAACAGCTGATGGTTTGGTACAAGGCACACAGGAAACAGCCCGATTATCAGCACTGCATAGTGATTATATCGCTAAAGTCACGGATTTAAATGTACCACAGTTATTGTTGTCATTTATTCCTACCAATCCTTTTGCAGATTTAACGGGTGCAAATCCGACATCCATTATTAGTGTAGTGATCTTTGCTGCTTTCTTAGGGGTGGCAGCATTAAAGCTGCTAAAAGATGAGCCAGAAAAAGGACAACGTGTATTACGCGGAATCGAATCTTTACAAGGTTGGATTATGAAGCTCGTACGTTTGGTCATGACTTTAACCCCTTATGGTGTATTTGCGCTCATGACCAAAGTCGTTGCAGGCTCAAATATGGCGGATATTTTAAAGCTGGGTGGATTTTTGATTGCGTCTTATCTGGGTTTAGCGATTATGTTTGCAGTACACGGCATTTTATTATCGCTATCAGGGATTAATCCACTCCGCTTCTTTAAAAAAGTCTGGCCAGTTTTAACTTTTGCATTTACCAGTCGTTCCAGTGCGGCAAGTATTCCTTTAAATATTGAAGCGCAAACGCAGCGTTTAGGTGTACCTGAGTCAATTGCCAGTTTTTCAGCATCTTTTGGTGCGACCATAGGTCAAAATGGTTGTGCAGGTTTGTATCCTGCGATGCTGGCAACGATGGTTGCCCCAACTTTAGGAATTAATACTTTTGATCCTTTATGGATTGCAACGCTGATTTTGGTTGTCACTTTAAGTTCGATTGGAGTCGCTGGTGTGGGTGGCGGTGCAACGTTCGCGGCATTGATTGTATTGCCTGCCATGGGTTTGCCTGTTACTTTGGTTGCACTTTTGATCTCGATTGAACCGTTAATTGATATGGGACGTACCGCATTAAATGTGAATGGTTCAATGACCGCAGGTACCATCACCAGTCAATTGATGCATCAGACCAATAAAGATATTTTAAACAGTGACGATGATTCTGAGCTGAGTCATGGTTAAACTCAAAATTTAAGACAAGGAAAAATCTAGAATGAAAATGTATCAGGTCGATGCTTTTACCCAGCAATTATTCAAAGGAAATCCTGCTGCGGTTTTGGTGGTAGAAGCTTGGCCTGATCAAGCACTGATGCAATCGATTGCTTTTGAAAATAATCTATCTGAAACGGCGTTTGTCAAAAAACTTGATGATGAAAACTATGCGATTCGTTGGTTTTCACCGATGGATGAAGTGGCTTTTTGCGGTCATGCGACCCTTGCAAGTGCATTTGTACTATTTAGAAATTATACTCAGGCAACAACGCTACAATTCCATGTTAAAGATTTAGGCATTTTTATCGTGACTCAAGCGGAAGGTGGCAAAATCTTAATGAATTTTCCAATTCGCCGTGCTGAAAAGTTGAGTGAGTATCCTGCTATTTTAGATGAAGCATTGTCAAAACCATTTAAAGCGGTATATGCCAATCCGCAAGCTTATATTGTGCAGTACGAAAGCGTACAGGATGTCTTGGATGAACAACCTGATTTAGTCAAACTCAAGACATTGGGTAAAATGCGTACTGCAATTACAAGTTCAACACTGGATGTTGCGATCACCGCATCGGATAGTATCGAATATGACTGTGTATCACGTTATTTTGCACCTGCGATTGGTATCGATGAAGATCCAGTCACAGGTTCAATTCATACCGCAATTGTCCCTTTGTGGGCAGATCAATTGAATAAAACTGAGCTGATTGCTTATCAAGCTTCAAAACGAGGTGGTGTGTTATATAGTCGTCTTTTAGAAAATGATCGAATTGAAATAGCGGGATATGCGGTGTTATATATGCAAAGTGAGATCGAAGTTCATGCATTATAAAAATACATTCTTTTTTCAAGTGGAATAAATTGCTGCCACGCGTTAAGCTTATTTTCATGTCGTCAAATCATAATAGCGATATATTTCCACTATTAATACAATAGCTATAGACGCAAGTATTTATGAAAGTTTTCCCGTCCTCTGAGTACACACAGATCATTCGTTACACAGCGTATTGGGTGGTTGCTTCTGTGATGATTGGGTTAATTTCAGGCTTGTCATCCAGTCTTATTTTTGTCTGCTTTGATCTTGCCAATCAAACTCGAATCAGTTATCCGTGGTTGGTCTATTTCTTGCCGTTTATTGGCTTATTGATTGGATATTTGTTTTATTATTATGGGACGCCGATTGAGAAGGGAACTCATTTGCTGATTGATGAAATTCATCACCCTCGGGCTTTTATCCCCAAACGAATGACACCTCTGGTTTTTTTTACAGCAATCTTGACGCAAATTTTTGGCGGTTCTGCTGGACGCGAAGCGCCTGCGGTACAACTATCGGGTGCATTGACCGATCATATTACCCAAGCGTTTAGAGTGCCTGGAGATAACCGAAAAATATTTCTGATTGCCAGTATTGGTTCAGGTTTTGCCGCTATTTTTGGACTGCCATTGGCTGGGGCAATTTATGGTTTAGAAATTACTGCATTAGGCAAATTGCGTTATTCTGCGGTGTTTCCTTGTTTTGTTTCTGCACTGGTTGCCTCGCAAATTCCTGAATTATTTCATATTAGTCATCCTCATCAGTATTATGTCGTTTCGAGTTTCCCAGATTTTAATTTCACCACCATCTCGAGTCTGATTGTCGCGGGATTATTATTTGGATTTGTGGCTCGCATTTTTATTGCTTCTATTTTATTCGTCAGTAAACAACTCAATCATTACGTGCGCTTTATGCCATTTAGACCAATGGTGGGCGGTATTTTAATTATGCTGATGACGATTATCGTGGGGCATCAAAAATTTAATGGTCTAGGTGTTGGCAGTATTATCTCCTCGTTTTATATCGATTTACCTGTAACTGATTTTCTTGGAAAAATCATTTTTACCGCAACCACCCTCGGTTCAGGTTTTAAAGGTGGGGAGATTACGCCACTATTTTTTGTTGGTACAACTTTTGGCAACGCCTTAGGTCAGTTTTTACCTCTACCGATTTCATTGCTTGCAGGTTTGGGATTAGTGAGTTTATTTGCTGGTGCAAGTAAAGCACCACTGACGTCTATCGTATTGGCAATTGAGTTGTTTGGAGCAGATATCGCGCAGTACGCAGTCATTACCTGTTTGTTGGCTTATTTGTTTTCTGGAAATTGTGGTCTATATATCCAGCAGAATTTAAAATTACGTGGTGAAGAGTAGCCGCGTTTTCAAAACTTCACTATAAAAATATTGTGGATTTTCATACTATAACGGCGTTCAAATAATTCATATGACTTAATTAATTTTTGGAATTTTTATGTTAATGCGGTTTAAACAACTTACTCTTTCGTTGTGTTTTCTTGGTTTAAGCGCAACTGCTTGGTCACAAACCGTATTGGTCAAAAGCGAAAAGAATATCGAAGAATATAAGCTGGATAATGGTTTTCGGGTCGTTCTTGCCCCAAACAATAAAGAAAATAAAGTCTTTGTAAACACCATTTATTTTACAGGTTCTTTAAATGATCCAAAAGGCAAGGGAGGACTGGCACATCTTTTGGAGCATTTGGCATTTAAGGGCACGCAGGATGTAAAAGGGGATGAGTTTCAACGTAGGCTTGATCAGTACACACTCATGACCAATGCCAGTACAGAATATTATTCTACACGTTATACCAATATTGTACGTCCCGAGCCACAAGCCTTAAATGAAATTCTATATTTAGAATCGCAACGAATGGATAAATTGGTATTACAGAAAAAATTTGTACCTTCTGAGATTGAAATCGTCAAACGCGAACGTGAAATCCGCATGGATCAGCCATTTTCAGTGCTGATGGATCAAATGTTTAAAGCGGCGTATGGCAATCAATATTTAGGTCGTTTACCGATTGGCGATTTACCCGAGCTCAAATCGATTCAACTGGATGAAGTCAATAAGTTTTATCGAACATGGTATGCGCCTAATAATGCTGTAATGGTCATTTCAGGGAAATTTGACAAAGCAGAAGTGTTGAAGAATATTGATAAAAACTTTAGCCCAATTGCTGCACGTACGATTCCTGCCAGTGTACAAGTGCCAAAACTGGATTCAAGTAGAATCAATCCACGCAACTTTTTAGTTCAAAAGGGCAGTGATTTGGCTAAGTTTCATATTTATATGAATGGACAAAATCAGAAAATCCAACCTGCATTGGCACTTTCGCCGTTACTTTATACCATGCAACCGAGTGGACATTTATATCAGGGATTAGTTGAAACGGGGATCAGTACAGCAGTTCAGTCGACTACATGGTTAGATCAGGATTTTAACCTTGTGTTTTTAGGTGCAATTTATGCGCCGAATAATGATGAGAAAAAAGTCGAATCTACCCTGATTTCTCAGGTGGAAAATGGCAAAGCATTTGACGACATTGAGTTAAAACGTGTCAAAACTCTGATGCAAAATCAGGCAGATCTGATCATGAATGACGCGACTGCTTTGGGTTCGCGTTTGAGTGATTATATTGTCTCCTCAAAAGGTAATTGGGGGCAATATTTTAATGATCTGGATGCGGTGCAGAAACTCAATGTGAATGAGGTTAATCAAACTTTAAAACAGTTTTTAACGCCTGAACATCGTATTGCGGGGGATATTAAACCCACCCCAGAAGAACAGAAAAAGGCACTGGAACAAAAAAAGCAGCAGGAAAAACCCAAAACGCTAGATCAACAACAAGCTGCTGAAGAACCTTTAAAAGATGTCAGTATTTATAAGCAGGAAGTCAGTCAATATGTAAAATCATCGGCAGATTATTTACAAAATACTGAGAAAAAAATTCAACGCGGTAAACTTAAAAACGGTATGCAATATGCGTTGTTCCCAACACAAACCCGAGATGATCGTGTTTACGCTACGATCACGCTTGATTTTGGTACGGAAAAATCTCTATTTGATAAAGGTACAGTGCTGGATTTAACTTCTTATTTGTTGCTGCGTGGTTCAGACAAATATACTTTACAGCAAGTTGCTGATAAATCGATTGAAGCGGGCGGTGCTGCGACAGCGACCAGTGCAGATAATGGGATGACCATTAATATTCAAGCGCGTAAAGACAAATTTGAAGACTTTTTTAAATTTGTGGTCGAGGTGATGAAACATCCAAGTTTTGAGCAAACCCAGTTTGATTTGATTAAGTCACAAAGCTTGGCCAGTCTGGATCGTCCATATACTGAACCTGAGACAGTAGCTGCTTTGAATTTGGCACGACTTATTGAAATTTATCAACCGGGCGATTTGCGTTACCACTTTGAACCTGAATTTGCAAAAAAGCAGCTTAATCAAGCGACGCAGGCACAAGTCAAACAGCTTTATAATCAATTCTTTGCCATGAATCATGCCCAAATTGCAATTACAGGCGATTTTGATGCTAAAAAAATGCAGCAATTCATCGCTCAATCATTTGGTTCTTGGTCAAGTTCACAGCCTTATCAGAAAATTTTATCGACAGATACAGATTATCCTGCTCAGAAAATACATGCCTTGTCTGAACAACGCGAATTTGGAAACTATCAAAGTATTTTGACTTTCCCTGTGGGGGTGGATCATCCCGATGCACCAGCGTTGATTGTCTTTACCAATATTTTAGGTCAATCACAATTATCTTCACGTTTAGGGCAGGAGCTTCGTGAGAAAAATGCGCTGGTTTATGGCTTTGGTAGCGATTTGCAATTGGATAGTGGCACCAATGTGGGTGCATTAACCATTGAAGCTAACTATACTGCAGGGCGTGGTGAGCAAGTTTCTCAAACGGTGCATCATGTCTTGCAAAAGTTATTGCAAAGTGGAGTCACCGAACAAGAATTAGAATCTGCCAAGGCTGATATTTTGAAAAAACGAGTGACTACGCTTGAGGATGAACGCAGTATTCATCGTATGCTGAATAGTCAGTTAGAACGTGGTAAAAATATGCTGGATCGAGGACAACGTGATCGAGATATTGCTAAGTTAAGCAAGGCGGATATTGATGCTGTGATTAAAAAATACATCAAGCTCGATCACTTTGTTGAGGTCATGGCTGATCAATATGGTCAAACTGTAAACAAACCATAAAATTTAATTGTTCAATGGGCTGCCCAATCCATCTGCCTAAGTTTTAGGAGTAGATGGTTTGGCAGCTTTTTTATAAATGTGGATTTGGATTTGACTCAATAGTAAAAAAAAGGCTATGTTAATTTTGTTGAAAATATAAAAGTTCAAAATAAAGGTAAAATCATGTTGAATAAAAGCACAAGATCGTTCGTTATCATTGCATTAATTACATTATTGGGCAGTCCAGCCCTTGTTTTAGCCAGTACAGAAACCAGTACAGTTCGCAGTCAAAATGGAAGCTTGGTTTATCTTGGGGATAGTTACGCTAATCTAATGCAAAAAATGCAGCAAGCGCCTGTTTCTCAGCGCAGTTATGAGTGGGAAGAAAATCGCAAAAAATTAACCGCAGTCGATTATATCTATTTGATTGATAATACCTATTATACAGTGACCATCGTGAATAATGTCGTTAAAAAAATTGTTTGGGATCGTAAAATTGATCACTAAATTTTATAGACTTCTTTCATCACTGTTTAGATTGTCTTTATTGTCTCCCAAACAAAGAAATAAAAGAATTGATGAAAGAAATCTTAAAATAAAAGACATAAAAAAAGCCCGTAAGGGCTTTTTCTCAATGGTTGTGATCGTGTTTATGATCATGCTTATGCGTATGAAATTCTTCATTTTCACGAAAGCGTAAATAGTTATCAAACTGTTCGCAATACTCGTCATAATTATCTTCAAGCATCATTTGGAACTGTTGCAAAACATATGACATCACTTGTTGTTTGGCATCACGCATTTCATTGCCATCTTTAAAGTTATTGGCAGCAACCCAAGTATTAAAACGCGCTGTTCCAAATAACATGGCTGCACTGACCTGACCGCGAACTTCGGCAGGATTTGGTTTTTCACCCTTCTTAGGGCGGCAAAACTCATTGGCAAGTTTAATAAACTCATCAGCACGCTCAAAAAAAACTGCATTTAAAGCTTCTTCTTCAGTGATATCAGTGGCATCAATTTTTTGAGACATGGCTTTTTCCAACACAAACGAATGCAGCTATTATACGTGAAAGCCTTGCATAAACTAAACCTTTGATCTAGGCTTAAAATAGCCTAAGTAAATTTAAAACAGGTGCTTTATGCAAGATGCAATCGCCATTCAACGTTTAAAAACGGACATCGCTGTATTGCGTCAGCATAGTTGGCCACCTGAACATCTGGAGCATGTCGAAGGTTTACCGATTTATTATGGTTTGCAAAATGAAGTTGAACAATATTATCTTCAATGGAAAGAATTGATTGAAAGGGCACAAGCGCTATGCCAGCCTTTTATGCAAGATGAAGTCTTAGATGCAATTCATTTACCTAGCCATTTAAATTTACCACTATTCTTCTTTCATGTTGATCGGATTCGGATTAATAAAACTCGGGCGAAAGAATCCAAGACCTTTAGAGGTGTTGCCAGCTTAATCGAAAAATGTGGACAGTTTGACACAGATCAAATTTTTGCTATGCAGCAATGGCTGGAAAACGATGACACAGCCGCTTTAGTGGCTCATCGCGAATTTATTGATTTAAGAACTTATGTTTTCCAGCATGGGCAAAGTGACTATACCCGTACTCGATTTTATGTAAATGGTATTATTTTAGGGGTTGAGCCGCATTTTAAACTGGTCGATGCCCGTGAAAAACCAAGAAAACAACGTAGTGATAGTTATCAAGACCCAATTGCAGACAATGGCGTCTGGAAAGTCTTTGCTAAGCATCGTTAATATAAACATGAGACCTAAGTCTAAAACTTAGATCTCATTAACTTACCAAAACACTTTAATGTCTGCCAATTTCTTCAATGCTTGTTCGGACTCATGTAAAAGTTGCTGCTGTTTCGCTTTACTCCAACCCACGGCAAACCAGTATTCAGCTTGTTGATCGGCAGATTGACTAAAGACCTGCTCAGTCACGTGTAAATCGTTATATAAACCAAGTTTGTCTTGAACAGCTTGCAATTGTTTTAGATATTTTTTTACCGATTTTCCATCATATAAGCTTGAAACAAACTCAATGCAATAACGTAATCGTTTACACCGTTTACGGGTACGATGTCTTGCTTCAACTTCAAGTTGACTAAAATGATCAGCATCATGAATGATGTTCTGATGCAATTGGTTCAATGACTTCTCGATTTTTTTCTTGAGTTTTGATGATTCTTTATGATTTGTTTGCTCGTGATAACTAAATGCTAAAAGTTGTAGCAGCAAGCACATGGTTTCTGTTTTTTGAAAAAGTAGATGAAGCTGTTCATCTATTATTGCCGTTTCAGGTAAATTTTGAAAAGGCGCGTCTGCTTTTAATAATTCAGGCAATATTTCATCCCGAACCACGTCTAAATCACGAGTTGTCCCAAGCGCCTGAAAAATTTGCTTAAGCTGCGGCTCCCATAAAGGATCAATATCTTCTGACCAAGATTTAAAACTTTTAAAAATACTACGCATACGTCGAATCGCGATACGTGCCTGATGAATGTGTTCAGGATCAGCAAACCCATCTGCAATCACTGCGACATTGGGTAATAACTGTTGCAATGTATTTGACACCATTTTTCGTATGGCGGCATCTGGGGAATCTTTTTTACTTAATATCAAACTTTTGGCTTTCACCGCAGGAGATGCTTTTTGTTGAATTGACAATAAATTACCCCGTTCAGCTTTACTACGCACATCGAGCCAAAGCTGATATTTTTTCACCCATTCTTGGGTAAATAAAATCAATTGTTCGGGTGAACCTTGCTTTAACTCAAACTCAACTTCGCAAATTTTTTCGGATAGCTCTGCTGCGGAAACGATGCCATCATCCAGACAAACTTCAATGTCTGTTTCATCAATGGAAAAAATTTTAAAAGTACGCTGAACATCTGTTTTAAATTGCAGCATTAACTGCTGTTGTTCACCTAATACTTGGTCAAGTAAATCTTTAACAACTTTATTTTCAGAAAATAGCTCAAGATTTAATTCGGGTTCAATATCACATTGACCTAAATGAACTTCATGTTCAATGCGTTCCAAATGGTTTTTACCCGAAGCTTTAAAAGTTTGTACCCAATGATCACCTTCCTGACGTAACCGAATAGCCATATGATTTTGCGCAAGTAAACGTTCAGTCGTGTCATAGTACTTGGCTTGTAAACGAATTTTTTGGGCAGTTTTGGGCTTTAGTGCTTGCAATACACTTTTTTTCTTACTCTCAGGAAGCTGAAATTTTAGTTCAATTTCGACCATGCGCTTACTCCTAAAACTTCTTTAGATTTTAATGGTTTAATTTTGCTTAAGCATAACATTAAAAGCTGTTTTGAAATTGTAAGATTTCATGAGGTTAGCTTTGATCGTTGTATATCAGAATACATCTAACATGTTCTATTACTCCATTTCATATTACCAGAAAACAGGCTTTTTAAAGATTGAGCTTTCAGGTAAAGTCAGGAATAAATAGTCTCAGGATGATGACCATGAATGCGCCAGTAAAGTTTCAAAAAAATTCCAACAGCAACCTAAATATTCAATTACCCATTAGAAATTATCAGGAATTTTATCACTTCTATCTCACCGAACATCGCAATATTTTAAGCCGTCGTTTACATGTTACGGGAAGTAGTGTAGGGCTCTATTTTTTGAGTAAAGCAATTCGTAAGCGTCAACCGAGGTACATTGCTTATGGATTATTTTCAGGTTATGCCTGTGCGTGGATTGGACATTTTGTTTTTGAAAAAAATAAACCTGCCAGTTTTAAGCAGCCACTTTATAGTTTTATTTCAGACTGGAAAATGTTTTCAGATGTGGTTCGAGGTCGACTCAGTTTAAAAGATCGAAAATTGGATAAAATTAATAGTTGATT
>NZ_CP078523.1:2357329-2358776 GCF_019264745.1 Acinetobacter sp. Colony158
TATGTTGATATTGATAAAAATAATTTTAATAAATTCATGCAATTATAAGAAATGAACTGGTTAAGTTATAAATCTGTATTGATCTTTTAAGTATTTATTCTAATAATTGTCAAACAATAAGGTTTGGACGCCTTAGACCTTATCGTATTTACGACAAATTGATAGGATTTCCCATGAGAAAATTAACAACAGCACTCCTACCAGTAGCATTACTTGCTACAAGCTTTGCAACACACGCAGCAACTTCTGACGGTAAAACTATTGGGGTTTCAGCAGGCTGGATGCACATCATGCCTCAAGGTGAGAAACAAGGTGTTGCAGGAAGTTTAAATTTAGGTTCAAAAATCTCAACTTCTGATCCAGATGCAGGCTTTGAGATTGACGATGCTGATACTGGCGCAATTCTGTTTGATTACTATGTAAATGATAATGTATCTTTAGAATTTGTGGGTGGCTATCCACCGAAAATGAAAATTGATGGAAAAGGCACAATTCTAAAAAGTATTAGTCTAGGCAATAATACACTTGCAGGTCCATCAGTAAATCTTGGAAATATTGGTGAAGTAGGGGATGTGGATGCATATACACCTGCATTATTGGCTAAGTATCAGTTTGGGACTGTAAATAGTAAATTTCGTCCATTTGTTGGCGCAGGTATCATGTATGCTCATTTCTCAAATTTCAAACTTAATGGCTCAGTCAATCCTGCTCTAAATGCTTCTATGACGAGTTATCTAGGTACTCCAAGTGGTCAGGCAGTTTCAGGATATTTAGCATTGACTAATCCACAAGTGGCTAAAGCAATTGCAGCAGCGGGTGGTAATTTCGGTTTAGCTGTATCAAAAGTTGATATTGATGATGCGGTTGCTCCAATTGCAACCATTGGAGCAGACTATAATTTTAATAAAGACTGGTTTGCGACAGCTTCTGTATCTTATGCACATCTTCAAACAACTGCTAAATTAGATATTACCTCTAGCACTTTAGGTGGTGCGAAAGTTGTATCAGGTCAAAGTGAAATTGAAATCAATCCAATCGTGACTTACGTGGGTATCGGTTACCGCTTCTAATACTTTAAGTATAAAAAGACCTCGATTTATCGAGGTTTTTTATGGGAAAAAATTAAAAATAGATTGGACTTTCACATTATTTAATTGTGATTTTTGCTATAGTGATGCAGTTTATTATCCAGATAAGAGTAGTTAAATGTTAGAAGCTCATCATCGTAAAGCATTATTTTTTATGGGATTGGGGTTATGTTTTCTATTTTTTCTTATTGGAATGGCTTTTTGGGCAGCAAAAAGCGATGCAGAAAATCAGCGTCAATATCAGCAACAACGCGCAGAAATTGCCAAAAAATATAACCAATCTGATGCTGAATAAAACAGAATTTTATCAGCTTAAAATCTGAATGATTACAAAATGTCTTTATGTAATTGACGAATAT
>NZ_CP078523.1:2358868-2362802 GCF_019264745.1 Acinetobacter sp. Colony158
GGGTCGTCGAGTTCTATGACCGCGATCACTTCAAGCGCATCATTTAAAATGACAAAATCTGTGACTTTTCGATTAAATTTACGTCTAATTTTATAGTGATTACTGGTAATCAAAGCACTAAAAGCGACTTGGGCCAGAACATGATGATTGGGAAAAGCACTTTTCAACCGATGAAACATTTTTGATTCAAAAGGTGTGATAGGAGCGCGAGCAAAAAACTGTTGTCTGGAAAAGAAAAATGATTTAAAGCAAGTAATTAGAAGCAATAGACTGGATATACAGCCTAAACTTAAAAAGAATATTTGAGATGAACTCAACACACTTTGCCTATACTCAAAAGAAAACCCACTCTAAATAGAGTGGGTTAAAAATTTGGCTCTCCCACCTGGGCTCGAACCAGGGACCTGCGGATTAACAGTCCGTCGCTCTACCGACTGAGCTATGGGAGAATCTGGAGTAGGATTCTAAAAGGCAATCGGTTTTCGGTCAAGCTTTAATAAGCTGAAATTATTAAAAAAAGTTTAACTGATTTAAAAATAGTCAGATGCTAGTTGCTTAGCTTTATTTTTAGATTTTTTTATTYAATCAAAACAATAGACTTCTTTCATGATTCTTAGATTAGCGTTTGAAATGCAACGCCATGTTGTAGCCATAATACCTGTCTCGGACTTATAAAATACGTCTAATATTAATTCGAATCTGTTTATGATAATTTGCAAGTGTTATACAATATTTTTGCGTTTTACGATTAAATTTGAATTTTTATTGTATTTTATTATTTTAAGTGCAATTTAATTGCGTTTTATCGGTACAAACGCTTATTATTGCTGCTTAATTATAGTATCAACTCATTTATTGTGGTTTTCATTCAACTGATGTTGAATTTAATTGAAAACACAATAAATTTCAATTGGGTAAAGACCTGATATGAATGATTCACTTGATGAATATGATTTTAAAATCTTGCAGCATCTGCAATGTAATGGTCGATTAAGCAATCAGGAATTGGCTGAAATCATTGGTTTATCAACTTCACAGTGTTCTCGTCGTCGTATCGCGCTTGAGCAAAATGGCATGATTCAGGGCTATTATGCCCAGTTGCATCCTGAGGCTGAGTTACAGCCGATCATGGGAATGATTGAAATCAAGTTACTTCAATATAGTGATGATGTTTTGAACAGGTTTCTGGATTTTGTACAACATGAGAACATGATTCGTGAAGTTTATAAACTGACGGGTAATTTTGATTATTTATTAAAAGTGATGGTGCGCGATTTAAATGAAATGAGTCAACTGATTAATAAACTGACTACGCTAAAAATTGGGGTAAGTAATTGTCATACCTCTATTGTTCTTGAGCGTATCAAAGAAAATTATCAAATGATGAATCTGGATCAATCACATGACTAATCTGACTGCTGATCTAAATCTCAATGCTGAGATCAAAACTCGACCACATACTTATATTGAAGATGGTCTTGCGATGATTATTGCGACCTTTATTATCTCATTTGGCATGATGTTGATGCAGCAGGCGGGAACACTGACAGGTGGGACAGCAGGTTTATCTTTATTGATTCATTATGCGACAGGACTAAAATTTGGTCTGGTTTTTTTCTTGATCAATATTCCATTTTATTATTTGGCATACAAACGCTTAGGTATGCCCATGGTGATCAAAACTTTCGTGGCGGTCGCGCTACTTTCTGTGTTAACAGAATTACATCCTTATTTTATTCATGTTGATGGCTTAACTCCATTGTATGCTACGGTTTTAGCCAATGTGTTAATGGGCTTGGGTTTTCTGATTTTATTTAGACATCGTTCAAGTCTGGGTGGTTTTAATTTGCTGGTTTTATTTATTCAAGAGCGTTATGGAGTTCCAGCAGGCAAAGTTCAAATGGGTTTGGATATTAGTATTTTACTGGCATCAGTTGCGTTCGTCAGTTGGACATTACTGGCTATTTCTATTTTAGGTGCAATCATCCTTAATTTGATATTGGCACTTAATCATCGTCCAGATCGCTATGTAGCTTAAATGATCTATACGCTTAAAGCAGCAGGGGCAATCCTCGCTGTTTTATTTACTTCTCACAAATAGACATCCAGCCATGACAATAAAAAAAGCCTACATTAAATATGTAGGCTTTTTTTGAATCTTGGCTCTCCCACCTGGGCTCGAACCAGGGACCTGCGGATTAACAGTCCGTCGCTCTACCGACTGAGCTATGGGAGATTAGTTTTGGCTCTCCAACCTGGGCTCGAACCAGGGACCTGCGGATTAACAGTCCGTCGCTCTACCGACTGAGCTATTGGAGAATCTGATGCGCATTCTAGGCACATCTTATGTACAGGTCAAGGATAAAAACTGAAAACAACATTTAAATGATTTATTTATCATCAAAACATAAACTTATGCTGCTTTATTCGGCATGCACGATGTCTTTAAAATGGTTTTAACCAAAGAAGATACAAACAATTGTCTTTTTGAGCATAACAATCTTATGAAAATGTTTTCTCATGGTCTTGAGTATTAGGCTAAGCAAAAATACATTTATTGTTTAATCTATAATTAACTGACTGAAATTTAAAATATTTATTTTTATATCCTTTGTTTTTTCATTTTTATAGTTATCATACAAAAGTATAATTGTTGACAATATTGTTGATTTTAACCAATTAAACCTTTATTTTTGACTTATTAAATATTAATTGTTGACAATGTCGTGACAACTGAAATAACTCAACCGATTAAAGAGCTAAACTCAATCACGCTCACCGATCAGATATTTAGAAAGATTCAAACCGCAATTGTCAGTGGTGATATTGCCCCAGGTACTAAAATTTCTGAGCCTGAGCTTGCTCGCGTTTATGGGATTAGCCGTGGGCCATTACGTGAGGCGATTCATCGTCTTGAAGGGCAAAAGCTGGTTGAACGTACTGCGCATGTCGGTGCGAGAGTCGTGTCGTTGTCACATCAACAGCTTTTCGAGCTATATCAAATTCGTGAAACTTTAGAAGGTTTGGCTTGTCGTTTAGCTGCACAGAGTATCGATAAACAGCAAATTTTAAATTTGCGTGAAGTGTTGCACTTGCATGCGCAAGATCCAAACTTTAAAGAAGGTAAAGGTTATTACTTACAAGAAGGTCAGGATGATTTTCATTATTGCATCATCAAAAACTGCGGTAATAAAACTCTTGAAAAAATGCTGTGTGATGAGCTTTATCATTTGATTCGTATGTATCGGGTGCAATATTCCAAAACGCCAAATCGTCCACACAAAGCGCTATCTGAACACATTCGCATATTAGATGCGATCGCAGATGGCGATGCTGAACTGGCAGAGCTTCTGATGTGCCGTCATATCGCTTCATCTTATCGCAATATCCAAAAACATTTTATTTAACCCGATGTTATAGATCAGTTATAAAGACAAGGAGTAACAAATTCATGTCAGTATTATCCGCAGGGCAAAAGTTTAGAGAAGCAGTTGCCACTGAGCATCCACTACAGGTTGTGGGTGCAATTAATGCTAACCATGCTTTATTGGCACAACGTGCAGGCTACAAAGCCATTTATTTGTCTGGTGGGGGGGTTGCAGCAGGTTCATTGGGTTTACCTGATTTGGGGATCAGTAACCTTGATGATGTTCTAACCGATGTTCGTCGTATTACCGATGTCTGTGATTTGCCATTATTGGTCGATGTCGATACAGGTTTTGGTGCTTCTGCTTTTAATATCGCGCGTACCACCAAGTCGATGATTAAGTTCGGTGCGGCAGCGATGCATATCGAAGATCAAGTGGGCGCAAAACGTTGTGGACATCGTCCAAACAAAGCGATTGTTACGCAACAAGAAATGGTGGATCGTATTAAAGCAGCAGTGGATGCGCGTACTGATGAAAACTTTGTGATCATGGCACGTACCGATGCA
>NZ_CP078523.1:2362826-2363206 GCF_019264745.1 Acinetobacter sp. Colony158
GCAATTGACCGTGCAGGGGCGTATATCGAGGCGGGTGCAGATATGTTGTTCCCAGAAGCGATTACAGAGCTGGCCATGTATAAGCAGTTTGCCAATGCCACGAAAGTGCCTGTTCTAGCCAATATTACCGAGTTTGGTTCTACGCCATTATTTACTACGGAAGAATTGGCTTCTGCCGATGTCAGTATTGCCTTATATCCACTTTCAGCATTCCGCGCGATGAACAAAGCCGCAGAAAATGTGTATCAGACTTTGCGTAAAGAAGGCACGCAAAAGAACGTGGTCGAAACAATGCAAACCCGTCAAGAATTGTATGAACGTATTAACTACCATGCGTTTGAGCAATATCTTGATGGAACTTTTGCGAAGAGTAAATAAGT
>NZ_CP078523.1:2363348-2364535 GCF_019264745.1 Acinetobacter sp. Colony158
ACCTAAGGATATAAAAAGGACAATCTTATGAGCAGTAATGAAACAACCACAGGCTTCAAACCAAAAAAATCAGTTGCACTCAGCGGACAAGTGGCAGGCAACACTGCAGTCTGTACCGTAGGCCGCAGTGGCAACGACTTGCACTACCGTGGTTATGACATTCTCGACCTTGCAGTCGGTAGCGAATTTGAAGAAGTCGCACACCTATTAGTACACGGTAAACTTCCGAACAAAGCAGAACTTAAAGCGTATAAAGCAAAATTAAAAGCACTTCGTGGCTTACCAGCCGCATTGAAAACCGCACTTGAGCAACTGCCACCATCTGCACACCCAATGGATGTGATGCGTACGGGTGTTTCAGTTTTAGGTTGCCTAACCCCAGAACATGAAGACCATAACGAAGCGGGCGCGAAAGACATCGCTGACAAATTAATGGCAAGCTTGGGCTCAATGTTGTTGTACTGGTATCACTTCAGCAACAACGGTCGTCGTATCGAAGTTGAAACCAACGATGACTCAATCGCTGCACATTTCTTGCATTTACTGCATGATGAAGCGCCATCTGAAGAATGGATTCAAGCCATGCATACGTCTTTGATTTTGTATGCAGAGCATGAGTTCAACGCATCGACATTTACTTCACGTGTCGTTGCAGGTACAGGTTCAGATATGTATTCAGCAATCACTGGCGGTATTGGTGCGCTGCGTGGTCCAAAACATGGTGGGGCGAACGAAGTTGCATTCGTGATTCAACAACGTTATGACAATGCTGATGAAGCAGAAGCAGACATCCGTAGTCGTGTTGAGAAAAAAGAAGTGGTGATTGGTTTTGGTCACCCTGTTTACACTGTTTCTGACCCACGTAATGAAGTGATCAAGAAAGTGGCGTGTGATCTTGCCGAAGCGCAAGAGAACAACAAAATGTATCTGATCGCTGAACGTTTAGAAGCGGTGATGAAAGAAGTGAAAAACATGTTCCCGAACCTCGACTGGTTCAGTGCGGTGAGCTATCACTTGATGGGTGTGCCAACCGCAATGTTTACCCCATTATTCGTGATTGCACGTACCGCAGGTTGGTCAGCACACGTGATTGAACAACGCCAAGACGGTAAAATTATTCGTCCAAGCGCGAACTATACGGGTCCTGAAAATCTTGAATTCAAACCATTGGCGGAGCGTGGTTAATG
>NZ_CP078523.1:2364576-2367171 GCF_019264745.1 Acinetobacter sp. Colony158
TACCCAGCTTGAATACTATGACGTGCGTCAAGCCGTTGAAGATATTCAGCCAGGCGCATATGAAACTTTGCCATATACATCTAAAGTGTTGGCAGAGCAGCTTGTACGTAAAGCTGATGCAGAAAATTTAACGGCCTATTTAACCCAGTTGATCGAACGCCGTCAGGACTTGGATTTCCCTTGGTATCCTGCACGTGTGGTGTGTCATGACATATTGGGTCAAACAGCATTGGTGGATCTTGCAGGCTTACGTGATGCGATTGCTGAAAAAGGTGGTGATCCTTCTAAAGTCAATCCTGTGGTGCCAACCCAGTTGATCGTCGATCACTCTTTGGCGGTGGAATATGGCGGTTTTGATCCTGACGCTTTTGAGAAAAATCGTGCAGTTGAAGACCGCCGAAATGAAGACCGTTTCCACTTTATTGAGTGGACAAAAACCGCATTTAAGAACGTCGATGTAATCCCTGCGGGTAACGGCATCATGCATCAAATCAATTTGGAGAAAATGTCTCCAGTGATTCAGAACCGTGATGGCTTGGCATTCCCAGATACTTGTGTCGGTACAGATTCACATACACCACATACCGATGCGCTTGGTGTGATTTCAGTCGGTGTCGGTGGTTTGGAAGCTGAAAATGTCATGCTCGGTCGTGCTTCGTGGATGCGCCTACCTGACATCATTGGTGTGGAATTGGTTGGTCAGCGTCAAGCTGGTATTACTGCAACGGATATCGTACTCGCATTGACTGAGTTTTTACGCAAAGAACGTGTTGTCGGTGCTTATCTAGAGTTCTTCGGTGAAGGTGCTGACAGCATGTCTGTGGGCGACCGTGCTACGATTTCCAACATGACACCTGAATACGGTGCAACTGCTGCGATGTTCTACATCGACCAGAACACCATTGATTATTTACGTCTGACAGGTCGTGAAGATGCACAAGTAACTTTGGTTGAGCAATATGCCAAAGAGATCGGTCTTTGGGCATCTGATATGACCAAAGCTGAATATCCACGTGTATTACGTTTTGACCTTTCAACGGTCACTCGTAATATTGCAGGACCATCAAATCCACATGCTCGTGTTTCTACTGCTGATTTGGCGGCAAAAGGCATTGCAGGGAATTTGGATGCAGCAAAAGCACAAGAAGCAGCAGGTTTAATGCCTGATGGTGCTGTGATTATTGCTGCAATTACCTCTTGTACCAATACATCAAATCCACGTAATACAGTGGCAGCAGGTCTATTAGCACGTAAAGCCAATGAATTAGGTTTGGTGCGTAAACCTTGGGTGAAATCTTCGTTTGCACCAGGTTCTAAAGCGGCTGCGTTGTATCTTGAAGAAGCAGGCGTATTGGAAGATCTTGAGAAACTTGGTTTTGGCATCGTCGCGTATGCCTGTACCACCTGTAACGGGATGTCGGGCGCACTTGACCCTGTGATTCAACAAGAAATCATTGACCGTGACTTATATGCCACCGCCGTGCTTTCAGGTAACCGTAACTTTGATGGTCGTATCCATCCCTATGCAAAACAAGCGTTCTTGGCATCTCCTCCATTGGTTGTCGCTTATGCAATTGCAGGCACGATTCGTTTTGATATCGAAAAAGATGCACTAGGTACAGACAAAGATGGTAATCCAATTTACCTGAAAGATATCTGGCCTTCAGATGCTGAAATTGATGCGCTCGTCAAAGAAGCGGTGAAGCCTGAACAGTTCCGTAAAGTCTACATTCCAATGTTTGACTTGGGCGAATTTGAACAAGCTGAAAGTCCGTTATACGACTGGCGTCCGCAAAGTACTTACATCCGCCGTCCGCCGTATTGGGAAGGTGCATTAGCTGCTCCACGCACTTTAACTAATATGCGTCCGCTTGCGATCTTGGGGGATAACATCACCACTGACCATTTATCGCCTTCCAATGCGATTATGATGGATTCGGCTGCGGGTGAATATCTACATAAAATGGGTGTACCTGAAGAAGATTTCAACTCATACGCAACCCACCGTGGTGACCATTTAACTGCACAACGTGCGACATTTGCCAATCCGAAACTGTTTAATGAAATGGTGGTTCGTTCAGACGGCACGATTAAGCAAGGTTCAAAAGCACGTGTCGAGCCAGAAGGCGAAGTGATGCGGATGTGGGAAGCGATTGAAACCTACATGAACCGTAAGCAGTCATTGATCATTGTAGCGGGTGCGGATTATGGACAGGGTTCGAGCCGTGACTGGGCAGCGAAAGGCGTGCGTCTTGCAGGTGTTGAAGCGATTGTTGCCGAAGGTTTTGAGCGTATTCACCGTACTAACTTAGTTGGTATGGGCGTTTTACCGCTTGAGTTTAAAGCAGGTGTGAACCGTAAAACGTTAAAGTTAGATGGTACTGAGCTATATAGTGTGATTGGTAATATTGCACCACGTTCGACTTTAACTTTAGTCATTGAACGTGCCACAGCGGATGGTAAGGAAGAGATTCTGGAAGTGCCTGTGACTTGTCGCTTAGATACTGAAGAAGAAGTTTCTGTGTATGAAGCGGGTGGTGTATTACAGCGTTTTGCACAAGACTTTTTAGAAGGTCAAGTGGCTTAATATTTAAG
>NZ_CP078523.1:2370018-2373910 GCF_019264745.1 Acinetobacter sp. Colony158
TTCTCCTTTCCGCCACCACCACTCGTCAGAAAGGTCAATAAATAATCAAAACTATCACGCTATAGTATATGAACCATTTCTAAAATCTATGGAGAGCAAAAATGGTTACTGCTGGCGAAAAACCTGGAACAGGCTTCTATTTTTGTATTCAATGCGGACATCGCGTTTATTTAGAAATTGGTACTGATCGTTTACCTCCGTGTACCAAATGCCTTGGCAAGCAATTTAACAGTAAGCTTGCTTAAGCTGCACACATCAAACAGTTATCCGCTGTTTTGAATGAAAGCCCTGTCCATCGACAGGGTTTTTTATTATTTCCGCTTAAAATAATCGGCGGGTAAAATTTAAGTCTCAATACTTCGACTAAATTTCCAACATACAATAGCGCCGAAACTCACTAAACACGTTCCAATCCAAAACGTCCATTCTGGAACTGTTCGTAGCAATACACTGGCAAATATACTTGATAGAACAGGGGTAAAATAAGTCGCCAACAATAACAATTGAATCTGTCCAAACTGTAAACTTTGATTCCAGTTTTTATAAGCAATCCCAATCAAAGTCCCCATGACAATGATGACTAGCCACAGCTTTACAGAAGGCATTTGCCACGACTGATGTGTCATAAAAAACAAAATCCACAGTGCGATAGCCGTAAAACAAAAAAATAAAGGAACGCCATTATGACCCTGTGCCAATTTTCGAGTCAGCACACAATATAACGACCATAAAATTGCCGCAATAAAAGCCAATAAATAGGCGACAGGATTTTTAGAAATAGTATCTAAAAATAAAGACAAATGAAAAAGTTGAGGGTTAATGACAATCCCTAACCCTACGACAGAAATAGCGATGCCTAAAAATGCAGGGAGTTGAAAAGAAAGCTGTCGATACAGATAAGCAAACAATAAAGTCAAACTGGGCCATAAATAGTTAATCATCGCCAAGATCAAAGCTTCTTCACGTGTATGAGATAGACCAATTGAAGTTAAAAACAAAATTTCATAAAGAACAAAAAAGCTGCCGCAATAGACTAAATATTTTGGTGGTAAGGCTATTTTTAAGGCTTTGGGGTTGGATAACACAATACTGAATGCACTAACGCTATAAAGTAGTGCAATACCAAGCATAGGGGTTAATTGCTCGGTCACCAGTTTGACGCCACCCACGATACTCGCCCAAATCAAAATGGAAGAAAATCCAAGAAAATTGGCAGTCATGGGTTTCATCTAACATTACCAGTGCAAACAATTTGTCCATTTTAAACAAAATAAGAATAATGAGAATATTTTAATTTCAAAGTTATGCACCGCATTAAGACAAAAAAATGAAAACGCACCAATATGGTTCATAAATTTAACAGTTAAATTGCGCTAAAATGAAAATGTTTGAATATGGTGCAATTAAAATTGCAAGCAGTATAATAGCAATGGGATAAACAGGTCTTTTTTAATATTCTGCTAAAGAATTCAATAAATTAGAATAGTCTCAAAAAGTTGGTATGGGAATTGCTTTATAACAGCCAACGACTAACACGCACTTCACAAGTGCAATAATACTTCATTGGAGCATACAGAGCATGGCGAACAAGGTCCTCGAACTCATCAAAGAAAGTGGCGCTAAATGGGTCGATTTTCGCTTTACGGATACTAAAGGTAAAGAGCAACACGTTACTTATCCAGCAGATTCAATTGATGAAGATACATTTGAAGACGGTAAAATGTTCGACGGTTCTTCAATTGCAGGTTGGAAAGGCATTGAAGCTTCTGACATGATTTTACGTCCGGATGCAGAAACTGGTTTTATCGACCCGTTCTTTGCTGAACCTACAGTGGTTGTAACTTGTGACGTTATTGAGCCTTCAACAGGTCAAGGCTATGAACGTGACCCACGCTCGATCGCTCGTCGTGCAGAAGAATATTTAAAATCAACTGGTATTGGTGATACGGCATTCTTTGGTCCAGAGCCAGAATTCTTTGTATTTGACGAAGTAAAATGGGACATCGATATGTCTGGCGCTCGTCATACATTGATCGCTGAAGAAGCTGCATGGTCGACTGGTAAAGACTATGAATCTGGTAACTCTGGTCACCGTCCACGTGTTAAAGGTGGTTATTTCCCAGTTCCACCAGTGGATTCTTCACAAGATATGCGTGCAGAAATGTGTGCAAAAATTGAAGATATCATGGGTCCAGGTCGTGTAGAAGTACATCACCATGAAGTTGCATCTTGCCAGTTAGAAATTGGTGTGAGCTTCAATACACTTGTTCGTAAAGCTGATGAAGTACAACAATTCAAATATGCAGTGTGGAACGTTGCGCATCAATATGCAAAAACAGCAACCTTTATGCCTAAACCAATGGTAGGTGATAATGGTTCTGGTATGCACGTTCACATGTCGATCTCTAAAGATGGCAAGAACTTGTTTGCTGGTGATGAATATGCTGGTTTGTCAGAAATGGCACTTTACTTCATCGGTGGTGTCATCAAGCACGCTCGTGCATTGAATGCAATCACAAACCCATCTACAAACTCTTATAAGCGTTTGGTTCCTCACTTCGAAGCACCAATTATGCTTGCTTACTCTGCACGTAACCGTTCAGCGTCTATCCGTATTCCTTACGTGTCTAGCCCGAAAGGCAAGCGTATCGAAGCTCGTTTCCCAGATCCAATGATGAACCCGTACTTGGGCTTTGCAGCATTGTTAATGGCGGGTATTGATGGTATTCAAAACAAAATCCATCCGGGCGAAGCAGCTGACAAAAACTTGTATGACCTTCCTCCTGAAGAAGAAGCAAAAATCCCAACAGTGGCTCACAGCCTAGATATGGCGCTTGAAGCACTTCAAAATGACCACGAATTCCTTCTTAAAGGTGGCGTGTTCACGAAAGAAATGTTGGATGCTTATATCGAACTTAAAACTGAAGATGTACGTCGTTTAAATACTACGACTCATCCAGTTGAATTTGATATGTACTACAGCTTGTAATCCATATCAATTTAAGAAAGCTCGCGTAATGCGGGCTTTTTTTATACTTTAAATTTTATGCTATATTGATGGAATCAAGAAAATAGAATAATAGTGAAGACTTAAATCATAAATTTCAGGCATAAAAAAACCCGCTTTAATGCTGCGGGCTTTTTTGTATTTGGCTCTCCCACCTGGGCTCGAACCAGGGACCTGCGGATTAACAGTCCGTCGCTCTACCGACTGAGCTATGGGAGAATCTGAAAGCGATTATAAGGGGATTTTAAATACGGTCAAGTCCAATCTGTCATGTTTCTTTCATTTTCCGTGTGTATGATGTTTATTTGAACAAATACTATATCTGACATAAAAATACTTGTGCTTTGAGTTGTAGATTGCTATGTTTGACAGCGTAAGAGTGTTTGAATGGACATTCAAACTGTGTGGATTTAACCCAACTTGCCAGCACTAAATGGCTAAATCGGAGGGCAGTATTATGCCAATTCTTCATATTCAAGATATCTTCTCTCAATTTAAATTTTATCAAGCTCAATATCTGGATATTGTGCGTGATCCCGCTTTGTATTATCAGCCTGTTGAAGATGCTCACATTCATTTTTCTATCGTGAGTGAAGAAAAAATCTATCTAGGTGATTTGTTACAATTATGGTTTGGGGATAAATGGACTGAGCATCAGGTAAAAGTTCTAAATGATGTCAATCATGGACTATGGACGCAATTGAGCGAATGCTGGTACAACTCTTTATTTCTTTTTGCAATTGAGCGTAAAGGTTTATTTGCCAAAACTTCTGCGCTGGCTTGGAGTACAGAAGAACAGCAGATTAAAGAAATTACCCTAGATCAAACCTTGCCTTATTATTGTCATTATTTAAGTCTGGAACGACCTAAACGTTATAGTTAATG
>NZ_CP078523.1:2378621-2390296 GCF_019264745.1 Acinetobacter sp. Colony158
AATTAAGCTTTTTTCTCAGCTTCAATAGAGGCAATTGCAGCATCAATGCCATCGATAGATTCAGCTGCTTTTTTGATACGCGCTAAAGCATCGACTAAAACTTCGTCTGCAGTCGCATACGAGATACGCATAAAGCCACCCAGACCAAAAGCATCACCCGGTACAACGGCAACACCAGTTTCTTCAAGTAACCATTCAGAAAACTCGGTGCAAGATTTTAAACCTTTGGCACGAATGAGTGGACGAATATTGGCATAAGCATAGAAAGCGCCATCGGCTGGTAAGCAGCTAATACCATGAATTTCGTTTAAGCCATTTACAACTAAATCATGGCGGCGTTTAAATGCCTCAATCATTGGCTCAAGTACATCTTGTGGGCCATTCAATGCAGCTTCAGCAGCAACTTGTGAAATCGAAGTCGGGTTTGAAGTGGATTGAGACTGAATTTTTTTCATCGCGCCGATGAGCTTTGCTGGACCTGCTGCATAACCAATACGCCAGCCTGTCATGGCATAGGCTTTAGATACACCATTTAAAACAATAGTGCGGTCATACAAATCTGGAGCAACAGTTGCGATATTGTAGAACTCATCTTCCCAACGAATTGGTTCATACATATCGTCAGAAGCGATATAAACCTGTGGGTGTTTGCGTAAAACTTCAGCCAATGCTTCAAGTTCAGCTTTGGTATAAATCATACCTGTTGGGTTAGAAGGGCTATTTAGTACCAATAAACGAGTATTTGGTGTAATCGCTGCTTCTAATTGTGCTGGCGTAATTTTAAAACGTTGGTCTTCACCACATTTTACAATCACAGGTGTCCCTTCAGCGATAATCACCATATCTGGATAACTTACCCAGTAAGGTGCAGGGATAATGACTTCGTCACCTTTATTTAACAATGCCAATGCAAGGTTAAAAAATGATTGTTTACCGCCACACGATACCAAAATCTGGTTCGCTTGATAATCAAGATTATTGTCGCGTTTAAATTTTGCAATGATTGCTTTTTTTAGGCCTGGCGTACCATCAACCGCTGTATATTTAGTAAAACCATTATTAATGGCTTCAATAGCAGCATCTTTGATGTGTTGCGGGGTATCAAAATCTGGTTCACCTGCGCCCAAACCAATCACATTTTTACCTGCTGCTTTAAGTTCAGCAGCTTTGTTGGTAACAGCAAGAGTAGGGGACGGTTTGATGGCATTCACACGATCAGACAGACGTACGTCCACGGCAGCATTCCTTCTTATGGGATTAAAAAAATAAAAGCATACTATCTTAGCCCAAAATTGTTGAGACGTGTTTTATTATCAAAACAAATTTATAAAAAACATGACACGAGTGTAATTCAAATAAACGAATAGACATTTACTTTGTTATTTTTAGCGGCATCTTAGGTGAAAATCATTTAAAATAACAAAAGGTCACCCAAAATTTAAGTGAACATCATGAGTGAACAAAAGCCCAAAGCGAAAAAGGCTTTAGTGAAATTACCTTTTCCAATGCCTCAAGCGGCAGATTGCGATGACGAAGATGCTGTGCATAATCAGGTTCGCCCAAAACCTGAACAATATGCAGATCGTACTTGGATGCCGCCACGTGGTACGCGTAGATCAATGGGAAAACGCTAATTTTAAGCTATTTTCTTTACGCTAAATCAAAAGCCTTTCATGTAACCATGAAAGGCTTTTTTATTACGACTATGAACATTGTGACTTGACGCAGAATGATGTTTTAGATTAATGTTATATTATAACATATCTATTAATAGGTCTTATATTATGCAAGTTCTATCTTCTCTTAAAAGTGCAAAAAAGCGTTCGCCAGATTGTCAAATTGTTCGTCGTCGTGGCAAGCTGTATGTGATTTGCAAATCCAATCCACGTTTTAAGGCACGTCAAGGATAAAAACAAGACTTCGCCTGTTTTTTTAACTCGCTTCTTTATCCTGATAAAAATGCTTTTTGCGCTGATACATTTGTTGATCAGCGCGTTTAAGCATGGCTTCAATACTTTCATTTTCAAGTGTGGTCGCAGAACCAAATGACATACTAATTGGCTGGCTTGAATAGTATTGATTGTCAATATTAAACAGTTCCTGAATGGTCTGTAGCATCACCAAAACTGCGGTTTCATCTGTTCCTGGCATCAGTATGACAAATTCATCTCCCCCAATACGTGACGCTGTATAGGTTGTATTTTGAATTGCTTGAGTTAATACACTGCCAACACGACGTAATAAACCATCGCCCACGTCATGCCCTAGTTGATCATTGACTTCTTTTAAGCCATTCATATCCAGAAAAATACAGGAAACAGGTCGCAAGATACTACGTTCCAGACGATTAAGTTCTTCCGTAAAGAACGAACGATTATATAGTTTGGTCAGTACATCATGTTTGCCCAAATATTCCAGATAATTTTCTGCTTTTTTCCGTGCAGTGATGTCGGTTAAAGCAACTTGAACCAGACCCCAATCCTTTTCATAGCCCGGAAAAACGGTAAACTGCAACAACACATTACGAATACTGCCATCTAGTGCATAATTCACAGCTTCGCGTTGATGATGAATATTACCTTTCCATAACTCAATCAGTTGCTCGCGGAAGGTGCCTAGCATCTCATTTGAAAAAACTTTATGGATATTTTTGAGCAGGATTTGTTTGTCAGGGGCTTGAAATAAATCGAGTGTCGCCTGATTGACATCCAGTATTAAAATATCCTCAATACATTGATTAACAAACTCAGGATGTACATCTAAAAAAGTTCGAAAATCGTCAATTCCAATCTGTTTTAATTGATCAATTCGAACTTTAACCCGACTGAAATCTTCAACCCAGAGTGAAGCAGGTGAATATACAAATCTTGCTTCAGCCAATCTGCGATTTTTTTCTTCTAATCTACGTGCGTTTTGATAAGAGGTCACATCTTCAGTGGTAATGAGTAACCGTTCAAAAGATTGTTCGTATCCAGGAAAGATTGACCCACGTAGTTGAATGTCCAGACGTTTGCCAGACAGAGTGTAATTGACTGCTACACTCGAAAAATGAGTTTTACCATTCCATAAATCAATTAATTCATAAATATGGGATTTGAACATATCTTCCTGAAAGATACGATCTAGATTGCTACATAAATGTTCCTGTGAATTTGCTTCAAATAAATCCAGTGTTTGTTGATTGACTGAGATGATTTTTATTTTATGAGCGCATTGGCGTACCCGATCAAGATCTTCGCTTAAAAATGCATGTAAATCTTCGACCCCCTGAGCGCGCCATGCATCAAACTGGATTTTTATATCGCTATAATCCTCCAGCCACATTGGAATCGGTGCAAGGTCAAAAATAGATGAATCTAAAGTCTGCATTCAGGAAATTCCAATGAATTATTTATTTTTCATGGAGTATAAAACCAACAGTTACACTTGGAAATAGTAAGGTGTAAAAAATAGACAATTTAAGTGAAGTAGGTGAGCAAAAGTATCCATAGTTTTGCTGTGAAAGAGTCAGCATAAGATTTCTTTGATCACGTATTCAATTTTATTTATTCTTCTTCGCAAGGCAGAGATAAAAAAGACGGAATAAGAGAAATCTATAAAGCTCTTTTATAAAGGAATAAAAGAGCAGGGAATACAATATCTTATGATTTTATTCGATTAATTGGATGTTGAATGGTGATATCACCACGCCAGAGTTTAATGAAGTCTTGTTCATCGATATCATAAAGTTCCATCAATGCCACAATCACCCCGACAAAAATCATCGCACCTTCGCGATTATCATGAAAATTAAAAATCTTGCCATTGAGTTTGCTTAAAATATCTTCAAGCTCACTTTCGCGGCCACGGCCATAACGGTCGCGCGGGTACATATCTTCATTTAAAACAATGAGTGCAATCGATTTTTCAGCATCACTCAAATCAGTTTTATCTAAGGCTTCTTCAAAAGAGTCGCTACCATGATCAAAATAAAAAATCACATCGTCGTTAATAAAGGACTGTACAGTATGCGAAGTCAAATCTGGAAATTGTGAAATGGCATTTTCATCAATATAGGGTTTAAATGACTCAGGCAAGATTACATTGTTGTGAATGCCTTTAAATAAAGGGGCAATCTCAGAGACCTTATAACCTGCAATGCCACAACCCAAAGCGGTGATGAAATATTTCATTTTGGGATGATGTTGGGCATAGATTTTAAAATCATCTATATAGTGTTCAATTTGTGACAATGGCATCCGCTGCAAATGTTCATTTAAAGTGGGAATGGCAAAGCTTTGACCTGCCCAACCACGACCAATATGATTCACTGCACCAAAATGCTGTGCAGCGACACGTGCTGCACCATGTGTATGTTGTCCAGCCATATTACTGCCAAAGACAAAAACCGTATCTTCAGGAAGTTCTGTGATGATGCTTTCGTCGTGATAATGGTATGCCATGTTGTTTCAATTCTGATCCTGATATGTTCCATGTTGCAGAGGAAACGCAGATGGGTCAAGTACAAAATGTAGAAATTAAATTTACAGGAAAAGCCTTTAAATTGAGGGTGAATTACCCCATAAAGGGCTTAGTGAAATGAAATTTTGAAAAGAAGAGAGCAGCCGAGTGAGCGATAAGCAACCCTTTGAATTAGTCACCAGTTACCAACCCGCAGGTGATCAGCCTCAAGCGATTGAAAAACTGGTGCATGGTGTTGAAAGTGGCTATCGCAATCAGTTGCTATTGGGGGTTACGGGGTCGGGTAAAACCTATACCATGGCTAATGTCATTGCTCAGACTCAACGCCCCACGATTGTCATGGCGCATAATAAAACCTTAGCGGCGCAGCTTTATGGTGAGTTTAAGGCTTTTTTCCCTAATAACGCGGTGGAATATTTCGTCAGTTATTATGATTATTACCAACCAGAAGCGTATGTGCCTTCGTCAGATACTTTTATTGAAAAAGATGCTGCGATTAATGATCATATTGATCAGATGCGACTTTCTGCCACACGAGCTTTATTAGAGCGTCGTGATGCAATTATTGTAGCATCAGTATCTGCCATTTATGGTTTGGGTGATCCTGAAGCCTATATGAAAATGTTGCTGCATGTGGTCGAAGGTGATCGTGTCAATCGTGATGATTTGATTCGCCGTCTGGTTGAAATGCAATATACCCGTAATGAACTGGAGTTTTTACGGGGTACTTATCGTATTCGGGGGGAAATTTTAGATGTATTTCCTGCCGAATCCGATCAAAATGCGATTCGCATCGAGTTGTTTGATGACGAAGTTGAATCAATTCGCTGGTTTGATCCTTTAACAGGTAAAATGTTGCGTCAGGTGCCGCGTGTAACCATTTATCCAAAAAGCCATTATGTGACGCCAAAAGACAATTTATCCCGCGCGATCGATACCATTAAAGTTGAATTACAGGATCAGCTTAAATTTTTCCGTGAACATGACAAATTGATCGAAGCACAACGCATCGAGCAACGGACGCGTTATGATCTGGAAATGATGCAGCAGTTGGGCTATACCAACGGTATTGAAAACTATTCACGTCATTTATCAGGTCGTCCATCGGGCGAAGCACCACCGACTTTATTTGATTATATACCTGATGATGCGCTACTGATCATTGATGAATCGCATGTCACTGTTCCACAAATTGGCGCAATGTATAAGGGTGACCGTTCACGTAAAGAAAATCTGGTGAATTATGGTTTCCGTTTGCCAAGTGCACTGGACAATCGCCCGATGAAATTTGAAGAATGGGAGCGTATTGTTCCGACTACAATTTATGTCAGTGCAACACCTGCCAAGTATGAATTGGAACGATCAGATCAGATTGTGGAGCAAGTGGTTCGTCCGACAGGTCTAGTCGATCCTGAAATTGAAATTCGTCCAGTGTTGACACAAGTTGATGATGTATTGTCTGAAATTAATTTGCGTAAAGATCTGGATGAACGGGTTTTGGTGACGACATTAACCAAACGAATGGCAGAAGATTTGACCTCTTATTTAAAAGAATATGGGGTGAAAGTCGCCTATTTGCATTCTGATATCGATACGGTTGAACGGGTCAAAATTATTCATGAACTCCGCACAGGCGTTTATGATGTGCTAGTGGGTATTAACTTGCTCCGTGAGGGATTGGATATGCCTGAAGTGTCTTTGGTGGCGATTTTGGATGCAGACAAAGAAGGCTTTTTGCGTTCCGAGCGTTCATTGATTCAAACCATTGGTCGTGCTGCACGTAACCTGAAAGGTAAAGCAATTTTATATGCAGATCGTGTAACTGATTCCATGCAAAAAGCCATCGATGAAACAGATCGTCGTCGTAATAAGCAAATTGAGTTTAATCAGGAACATGGGATTACCCCGCGTAGTGCAGTACGTCAGAAAATTAAAGAAATTGATACGGGTGAAGTCTTTAATGATGATGAAATTGATGCCAAAATTTCTGATCAGGCGAAAGCGCTTTCAGCAGACGAACGACATATTCTTGCTGATCCAAAACTCTTTACCAAGCATATTGGTAAATTAGAGAAGGAAATGATCAAGGCGTCGAAAGAGTTGCAATTTGAGCAAGCAGCGCGCTTACGCGATGAAATCGTGCGTTTAAAAGCACAGATGTTGCAATAAATCTGGACACCATTCTCTGTGTAAATTGCTACATATTTATACATTATTTGCATATAAAACAAGCTAATGTGAGTAATCTTGAATAAATCGATGCCGATTAAATTAGACAATGAGCAGGGGAATACAAATGTCATTAAAACAGAATCTCCCAAAAGCCAGTTGGACACTGACTAAAATTGCAGTGGGCGGGATTGTATTAACAGGTTTAGCGGTTGCAACGGTTGCTTATGCGCAAAGTAAGCCCTTGCCAACGGTAGAGCGGGTTGAGTTAGACAAATACTTGGGTGTTTGGTACGAAATTGCACGTAAACCAATGTATTTTGAGAAACAATGTGCCAAGGACATTACCGCAACTTACACCTTGAATGAAAATGGTAACGTGACTGTTGATAATCGTTGTTACAGCAAAGATGGTGTGCTTAAACAATCGGTTGGTGAAGCTTTTGTCGAAAATCCTCCTTTTAATACCAAATTAAAAGTCAGCTTTTTGCCTGAAGCAATACGTTGGGTTCCTGTTGCGCGGGGAGATTATTGGATTCTTAAACTTGATGAAAATTATCAAACTGTATTGGTCGGAGAACCTTCCCGTAAATACTTATGGGTACTATCCAGAACGCCTGAACTGTCTGAAGATGTATTGAATGAGTATTTGAGTTATGCAAAATCTTTAGGTTATGACCTGAATGATATTATTCGCCCTCAACATACTCTAAAATAATGGTTATGATGATAAGATTAAGCCATGCGAATGCATGGTTTTTTTATTTTTTAATCGTTTGATATTTTAGATATTTTTCGCGTATTAATATAAGAGGTCAGGATGTTTAAGGGCATAATATTGTCGGTTATCGCATCGGTGACCTTTGGTGTATTGTATTTTTATACCCAGTTATTAACAGGTCTGGATAGCGAACAAACCTTTGGTTGGCGCATGTTGGCAACCTTGCCTTTTTTAACGCTGCTGATGTGGTTGTTGGGGGATTTGCCGCATATTAAAAGCATTTATCAACGCGTGCTTGCAAATCCAGCTTTCCTTTTATTAATGATTCTATCTTCGTTACTGACTTCAGTTCAGCTTTGGTTATTTTTATGGGGACCCATGAATGGACGAGGTTTACAGGTTTCACTGGGATATTTTTTATTGCCGTTGGCTCTGGTGTTGAGCGGTAGCTTATTTTATGGCGAAAAACTGTCTAAATTTCAAATCGCTGCTGTGATTCTTGCGGTTATAGGCGTTAGTCACGAAATTTTTCGTTTAAGGTCTATTGCTTGGGAAACGGCACTGGTTGCTTTTGGTTACTCGGCTTATTTTTTATTGCGTAAAAAAATGGGGACGGATAATCTCGGTGGTTTTTGGTGGGATATTGTCATTATCTTACCTATTGCTGTGTACTTTATTCAAAATGGAACGGAAAGTCTGGCGATATTACAACAGCAATCTTTCATGTGGTTGGTTGTGCTTGGACTAGGCTTATTAAGCGCAGTGGGTTTGGGGAGTTATATTTTAGCAAGCCGTTTTTTACCGATGATTTTATTTGGTCTGCTTAGCTATTTAGAGCCTATTTTATTGGCATTGGCCTCTTTGGCATTGGGTGAAAAAATTAGTCCTCAAGAATGGTACACTTACATTCCCATTTGGTGTGCGGTGTCATTGTTAGTGATAGAGGGAAGTTGGCACCTTTATCAACAACATAAAAATAAACGAGCACTTGAGCGAAATGTTGCGCATTATCAAAAACGCTTAAACGAGGAGATTTGAGATAATTTTAATCAAATTTCAACACTTTAGACTTGAGTAACATTTGATATGATCAAAAAAAATACGACGAAATTTAAATTTTGACTCACTTTTAGAAAAATAATGTAAAAATTAAAATAAAAAATTATAAGTATTTTATAAATTTATAGTGAATATCACTGAAAATATCATCGACATTCACAGCTTTTGATTCAATCTTGATGATAATTCCTTTACAATTATGGGGTTTTGAAATTCACGCCTAAAATTATTCATTAGAGGACGTATTTGTGAGCAAAGACACTATCATCGCCCTACACGCGGAACACCAAGGTCGCTGGGAAAACCGCGAAGAAATTGCGGAACATATGATCGCGTTAATCGGTCAGTTATACCGTGAAAAAAATATTGTCGTTTCTGTTTACGGTCGTTCTTTAATTAACCGCTCTGTGATTCAGATTTTAAAAACGCATCGTCGTACTCGCGTTGTTGATGTTGAGCTTTCTGTTGTTAATACTTTCCCAATTTTAGAAGCATTGGCTAAAATTGAGAATATCGGTTCTGCTGAAGTGGATATCGGTAAGCTTGCTGTTGAATATAAAGAAAAAGGCGGCGATATCGATGCTTTTGTTGCTCAAGCTGTTGAGTCAATTAAAGGTAATGCAACTTCTGAACAACCTAAAGATGTCGTGTTGTACGGTTTTGGTCGTATCGGTCGTATCTTGGCGCGTTTAATCATCAGTCAATCTGGCTTGGGTCGCGGTTTAAGCCTTAAAGCAATCGTAGTACGCAAATCTTCTGATGGTGATTTGGCAAAACGTGCGTCTTTGTTACGTCGTGACTCAATTCACGGTACTTTCGCAGGAACCATTGCTGTTGATGAAGAAAACGAAGCGATCATCGCAAACGGTAACTACATCAAAGTCATCTATGCATCTAGTCCAAGTGAAGTGGATTATACCCAGTATGGTATTAACAATGCGCTTTTGATTGATAATACGGGTAAATGGCGCGATGCTGAAGGTCTAAGCCAACACTTGAAATGTGCGGGTATTGCACGTGTCGTGTTGACGGCACCAAGTAAAGGCGAAATGAAAAACGTCGTATACGGTGTAAATAACGCAGATATCTTGGATGAAGACAAGATTATTTCTGCTGCAAGCTGTACTACCAATGCAATTACACCAATCCTAAAAGTATTGGATGAGAAATATCACGTGTTAAATGGTCACGTTGAAACTGTTCATTCATTTACCAATGACCAAAACTTGATTGATAACTATCATAAAGCGGATCGTCGTGGTCGTGCGGCAACTTTGAACATGGTCATTACTGAAACTGGTGCAGCGAAAGCGGTTGCGAAAGCATTGCCACAGTTAAAAGGTAAATTAACAGGTAACTCGGTTCGTGTACCAACACCAAACGTTTCACTTGCGATCTTGAATTTGACTTTAGATAAAGAAGTAGATCGTGACGAAGTGAATGAATATATTCGTCAGATTTCAATCAACTCGAATCTGCAAGGTCAAATTGGTTATACCAACTCAACTGAAGTGGTTTCAAGTGACTTTATTGGTTCACGTACTGCGGGTGTCTTTGATGCTCAGGCAACGATTACTTCGGGTAACCGTTTAACTGCTTATGTTTGGTATGACAATGAAGTCGGTTATAGCTGTCAGGTATTACGTATCGCTGAGCAAATGTGTGGCGTAAGCTATCCAAAAGTTCCTGCTGGAACCGATGCTTAAGCATTTTTCTGATCAAGATTTCCAAAAGCTCAGTTTCGACTGAGCTTTTTTACATAAGATACAAAACCAAAGCTGAATATTTTACAAATTATGTGAACACTATTCACGAAGGAAAAAAACAGATTAAGGATAGATCGTTGCAATTCAGACAAGCGTTGGGTGCATTGGCATTTATTGTATTGGCAGCTTTGATTGGTGTTGCTATTGCTATATGGGTATTTAAAAACTTTAATATTTATATCCCATTGAAAAATCAAGCTGTTGATATTGATTTACAAGAACCTTTACAGGCCAAAGTTAAAATTCAGGATGCTTTGGATGTGGATGTGACGGGGAGAGTCAATGCCTCTATTCCCATTCGTGAAGATCTGAATATCCCTTTAACTCAGACATTGACTCCACGTGTTTATTTCGATAATCAAGTTCCGATTAAAACTTCGATTCCAGTAAAAGAAACCTTAAAAGTGAATCAGGATTTACCCATTGACACTAAAGTTCAGGTCAAAGTCTTGGGTAAAGATATTACTTTACCCTTGAAAGGAACGATTCCAATCAAACTGGATGTACCGATTGATATACAAGTTCCGCTTGAACAAAGTGTGCATCTTAAGTTTGATGCGCCTGTACGTACAGTATTAAAAGAAAATTTAAATATTCCACTGGATACGACGCTTAAAACCAATATTCCAATTAATGGGCATTTGAATGTTCCCATTGAAACAGCTTTAGCTGCTTCGGTAGATGTGCAAAATACTTTGCCGATTAAAATCAGACAGGGTGAGTTAAAAATTCCATTATCGAGTATCCGGATTCAAAAGGCTGGCGATTTACAGCCTGCGCCACAGAACAAGGATTCTGTTGCTGTGCAGCATAAGGAACGGTAATCGATGTGGATTTTTGCTTCTGTTAAACGGACTTTATTGATTTTTATTAGTATCGTGATGTTGGTCGCGGTTTTATTCTGGTTGTATTTGAATATTCAGGCCTCTGTTTCAGTCTCTTCTCATCATGCTCAGATTCATTTACCAGAATCACTTCCGACCAAAATCCATGTCGGAAATTATCTGCAAACTCGATCGGTAGGTAAACTAGATACGACGATTGATATCAATCGTCAGTTAGATTTACCGTTACGTGGTAAATATTTGGCCGATTTAAGTTTTGAAGTAGAAACGCCAATCACAGTCAATATCGATTATTCTACGATGTTGAAAGTTGATGAAACGATGCCGCTTGAAACCACAACAGATCTGATCTATCAAAATAAATTATTACCCAAGTTTCCTTTAAAGTTAGATATTCCGATTCAACTGGATGTCCCTTTCCAGCTCAAACGCAGTTATACCTTGCCTGTTAAAATTTCATTTAGTGGACCTGTCTATTTTGAGTTTAATGAACCAGTACATTTAAATATACAACATCAGTTCAAACCGACTTTGAATATTAATGATCCAATGACCCTGCGTAAGATTGCGACTTTTAATGCCATTATGTATAACTCCGTACAAACGACTCAGGCGAATCTGGACATGCAGATGCAGTTACCATTGAAGAATATA
>NZ_CP078523.1:2390898-2404275 GCF_019264745.1 Acinetobacter sp. Colony158
TTTTCTATTCGAGAAATCTATTAAAATATGGCAGAATAGGCGGTTTTTAGAGATTTCAGAGGATTGGCACATGCGCTTTGTTGATGAAGCAGTCATTACCGTAGAGGCTGGCGACGGTGGCAATGGCGTAGCCAGTTTTCGCCGTGAAAAATTTGTACCGTTTGGTGGGCCAGATGGCGGCGACGGTGGTCGTGGTGGTAGCGTGTATATCCAAGCGGATGACGATACCAGTACACTGGTGGACTATCGTTATACGCGTAAATTCCGTGCAGAACGTGGAAAAAATGGTTCAGGTGCGAACTGCTCAGGTCGTGGCGGTGAAGATGTTATTTTAAAAGTTCCTGTGGGAACAACCATTGTTGATACTGACTCAGGCGATATTATTGGCGATTTGGTCAAAGACGGTCAGCGTGTTTTAGTGGCCCATGGTGGCGATGGTGGTTTGGGAAATACTCATTTTAAATCATCAACCAACCGTGCACCGCGTAAATTTACTACAGGTGTCAAAGGCGAATTTCGTGAAATTCGTTTAGAGCTCAAAGTATTGGCAGATGTTGGTTTGCTCGGTATGCCAAATGCGGGTAAATCTACTTTTATTCGTGCAGTCAGTGCGGCGAAACCAAAAGTTGCGGATTATCCATTTACCACGATGGTGCCAAATCTGGGTGTGGTCGATGCCGATCGTCATCGCTCATTTGTGATGGCAGATATTCCAGGTTTGATTGAAGGTGCAGCAGAAGGTGCAGGGCTCGGAATTCGCTTCCTGAAACATTTGGCGCGGACTCGTATTTTATTACATATCGTGGATGTGCAACCGATTGATGGTTCAGATCCTGCGCATAATGCTAGAGCGATTGTGGCGGAACTGGAAAAATTCTCTCCGACCTTGGCAAAACTGCCGATTGTATTGGTTTTAAATAAACTGGATCAGTTGGATGAAGACAGCCGTGATGAATGGTGTCAACACATCATTGATGAATTGCAATGGACAGGACCAGTGTTTAAGACTTCTGGTTTGTTAGAAGAAGGCACTAAACCTGTGGTGTATTACCTCATGGATCAGATTGAACAACAACGCGAACGTGAAGTTGAAGATCCAGAATACGCAGCAGAAGTGAAAGCATTCCGTGAGCAGCTTGAAGCTGAAACGCGAGAACAAACCATCGCAGCCAAAGAAGCATATCGTGCTATGCGCCGCGCACAACGTCTAGAAGGCTTACTGGCTGGTGAAGACGAGGATGACTTCGATGACGAAGATGATGATAACGATGTAGAAAGTATTTATGTGCGTGACTAGAGTTCGCAATTTGGCTTTTTAAAAAACCTTTAATTCTCCCTGAGAAGCACTCGTCTCTGCTTCGCAAGGGGAAAATAATTTGAGGAAAACATGATAGAAGTGGTGGATGGGCAACGTCAGCTCAATGCGTGTAAACGAATCGTTGTTAAAATCGGATCATCGCTACTCACAGCAAACGGGCAAGGTTTAGATTTAGATGCAATTTCGCATTGGGCAATGCAAATTGCTGATCTACACACTGCTGGACACGAAATTATTTTGGTTTCGTCTGGTGCTGTAGCTGAAGGGATGGTACGCATGAAACTGACCAGCCGACCCACCGATCTACCCAGCCTGCAAGCCTGTGCGGCTATTGGTCAAATGGGCTTGATCCATACTTGGTCAAGTGTATTGGAAAAGCATTATATTCAGACTGCGCAAGTGCTTTTGACACATGATGATCTGGCGGATCGTCGTCGTTACTTGAACTCTTGTGATGCTCTGCAAAACTTGATTGACTGGCGCGTGATTCCTGTCATTAATGAAAATGATACGGTATCTACCGATGAAATTCGTTTTGGTGATAACGATACCCTAGCAGCCATGGTGGCAGGGCAAGTGCATGCTGATTTGTTGATTATATTAACTGACCAACAAGGCATGTTTGATTCCGATCCTCGTAGTAATCCAGATGCCAAACTCCTAACTGAAGTTCGTGCTTTAGATGACAGTTTATTTGAAATGGCAGGTGGTGGTGGAGTGCTTGGTCGTGGCGGTATGGTCACTAAAGTCCGTGCAGCACGTCTTGCCGCCAAATCAGGCTGTCCAACGCTGATCGCCAGCGGTGAAAGCGATCGTGTTTTATCTCGCTTAATGTCTGGCGAAATGCTCGGGACTTTATTTAGTACCGATAAAGACCGTATGACCGCGCATCAGCAATGGTTGGCAGCACATTTGCAAACTGCTGGTCGTTTAATTATTGATGATGGTGCGGTGGAAGCGATTAAGGAGCGTCATCGAAGTTTGTTACCTGTGGGTGTGAAAGCGGTCGAAGGACATTTTGATCGCGGTGATGTGGTGGAGTGTGTGGACAAGTCAGGTAAACGTATTGCCGTCGGACGGGTTAACTTTAGCTCACAATCTGCTGATATTATTAAAGGATTGGCTTCGGACAAAGTCTATCAAGTGCTAGGTGAAGCACGTTCACTGGAAATGATCCATCGTAACCACATGGCGATTTACTAAATTTTAAAAATAAAACAACTCGCTTAGGCGAGTTTTTTTACATCTGCTAATTGAGGTAGCTGCTGATCTTCTCCGACCATATAGCAGCTATCTGCCAGACTAAACATCTGTAAATCTTCATAGCTATTGCCATACGCATAAACATGTGCGTAATCATTGAGATGATAAGCCTCATGAACCCGAATCTTTTTCTGCTCAGAACTACAGTCGGGTGTAGAATATTGACCTGTAATGAATCCATTATGGATTTCGACTTGTGTACAGATCAGATCGATATTGAGGAGTTCACATACTGGTTTCAAATACAAATCGATTGAAGCAGAAACCAGTACCACTTTATCGCCTTGTGCTTGGTGTTGTAATAGGCGTTGAAATAGCTGAGTGTCCAGATTTTTCACTAAAGTTTGCGCGTATTCTTGACCCAGTTGTTGTAGTTGTTTTGCTGAATTTCCTTTAAACATCGTACTAAAAAGTTTGGCGCGCATAGCATCAGCGGGATAAAGTTTTAAATAATAAGCCTGAATCCATGGAAGAATTTTCAGGCCTTTACGCATGATATGTCTTTTAGACAAAGTATAAAAAATAAAGCCAGTGAAACTATCTTTCGTACAGAGTGTTCCGTCAAAATCAAACAGGGCGAGATTTATAGTCTTATTCTTTTCGCTCGTTGCATACATGTTTCATATCTTCCATTGACGCGGGAGGCAAACCAGTTGGTATTGTAATCTCGGCTTAATTTAGGCCCAGAAATAATGACTTGTGGCATGATGGCATAAATAGGTTCTTTGCCTGTCTTTGTTTTGTATAGTTTTTTCACTGCAATATAGGTTTGAGTATCTTCAAAAGATTTCTCTTTCTCTTTTTTTAGATCTGAACGAATTTGACGTGGTGTCACCAGTACATTATTTTGCGCAAAGACAGAAATCAATTCTTTCTCAGATTGGCTAAGGACTGCACGAGGACTGCCATCTTTATTATAAAGCAACAAATCACCATCCAGATCCAGTTCTTTCGGTGTTAAATCATTGAGCATACTTTGAAAAGCCGCGTTACGACTTGAATACATGCCTGAATTATAATCAGCGAATCGATAAATCGATTTATTATAATCGGCAGGATACATCATTAAACGATGTATTCCATAATATAAGCCGCCATATTGTGTATATAAATCGTCACGTAATTCATTGGTATTCATGCGTGAACGCTTATGATCCTGAGCATAGGTAATTAGCACTTGCATAGAACCCAGCGTAGTAATTGGATTCATCTTTTCGCCAATATCCTGACCCACCAGTTTTGCTGCACCTGTTAGGGCACTGACATGGTAATGACTCGCCATAAAGTCAAAAATCTGGCGATAAAGTAAATCCAGATCGCGTTCTGTACGGACTTTACGCATTTGGCTCATATAATTATTATCTGGAGAGGGTTGGTTTTTGAGTACGTCCTCAAAATAACCCGCAACTTGACCACCAATCGTAGTCCCTAGCTTTTCTTCAAATTTTTCATTTAAACGTGTATTAACTTCTTTAACCGCTTTCGCACCCAAGCCAGGTACCACGGGATCAGCCACAAAATTAGATTCTTGATCGACCACGGCGACAATACTGCATACATTTTCTTTGGTTTTTGGAATGCCTAATTTTTCCATAATGTCGTCAATATCATTGGCCCAAGATTCACGACCATTCACGCGTGTCGGAATCACACGTTTAATCTGTTCTGCTTTAAATTCTGGCTCATCTTTTTGAGACCACCAATTACCATCACCGCATCCAACTAATGCAAGACTCAACGTAATTGTGCTCAATGATTTTAAATAAAAACCAGATTTAATTGGGCTATTCATGCAAGCAGGGCACCTTGATAAAAAGATGAGCAAAAAAGACAGATGCAGTATACTATGTTGATCAAAAAAAGCATGAATATTATGTATATTGGTCCCTATCAACTGTCAAATAATTTAATCGTTGCCCCAATGGCGGGAGTCACTGACCGTCCATTTCGTTCGCTATGCAAATATTTTGGAGCAGGGCATGCGGTTAGTGAAATGATGACCGCAGATAAAACACTGCGCATGACGAAAAAAAGTTTATATCGTGCTAATTTTGATGGTGAGCTTGCACCTATTTCGGCACAAATTGCAGGTTCTGACCCTGAGCAACTGGCTGAAGCGGCACGTTATCAAGTCGCAAATGGTGCCCAAATCGTTGACATTAATATGGGTTGTCCTGCTAAAAAAGTCTGCAATAAGCTGGCAGGCTCAGCCTTGTTACAGGATGAAGATCTGGTGGCACGTATTTTAGATAGCGTCGTTGCCGCAGTGGATGTTCCTGTGACCTTAAAAACTCGACTAGGTTTTTTAAATGGTCATGAAAATATCCTACGAGTTGCGCAACGTGCCGAACAAGCAGGCATTGCAGCATTGGCCTTACATGGTCGAACTCGTGAAGATATGTATTTAAATACTGCGCGTTATGATTTGATTAAGGAAGTAAAGCAACTTCTAAATATTCCTGTAATTGCCAATGGCGATATTGATGGTCCTGAAAAGGCTAAATTTGTGCTGGATTATACGGGTGCTGATGCGATTATGATTGGACGTGCAGCGCAGGGCCGTCCGTGGATTTTTCGGGAAATTGCCCATTATTTGCAAACTGGTGAACATTTGGCTGCACCCAATATCGCTGAAGTGAAACAGGTGTTACTGGGGCATCTGGATGAGCTGTATCAGTTTTATGGCGAATATTCAGGCTGTCGCATCGCACGTAAACATATTGCTTGGTACACCAAAGGTTTACGTTCAAGTAATGAGTTTCGCCAAAATATGTATCAAGTTGAAACGACCCATCAACAGGCTCAAGTCGTGGAAGCTTATTTTAATCAATTATTGGATCAAGGGCATATCATGAGTGATGTTCAGATTGAACAGGTCGATTTATTGGCGATCAATTAAGGATAAGCAGCCATGACGGATATTTATAAAATCAGTAAGGAAAGTCTACTGCTTTTAGCTGAATATAATGTCTGGGCAACGCAGCGATTATTGAATAGCTTGAAGCCATTATCTGATGATGAACTGCATCGTGATGTCGGTTTATTTTTTGGTAGCATTTTGGGAACATTGAATCATCTTTTGGTCGGTGAACATTTACTTTGGTATGCGCGGTTTGCCCAGTCTATTTCTCCAAAAATGGCACTGAATGCTATTGTTGAACAGGATCCTGTGCAATTATTTATAGAATTAGAGTCAAGAGCTCAAAACTGGATCGCTTTTCTTGAGCAGTTAGATCAAGAAAAATTGAACAGTCAGTTCAGTTATCAAACGGCAAGTGGTGAAGCAAAGTGTTTACCTTATGCAGCGACTTTAATGCATATTTTTAATCATGCGACCCACCATCGAGGGCAACTTACCGCAGCCTTAACGGGATTGGGTTATGAGTGCCCTGAGCTTGATTTGGTCTATATGCTGGTAGAAACGCATGCATCCTTGTTAGATACTGAATAGATGTTTTTATCGCTTTTATTTCATCACTGTTTAGCTCCTCTTTTTTTCTCCTGAAGCGAGAAATAAAAAAAAATTATAAAAGAAATCTGATATACTCAGCTTATTCACTCATTTCTAAAATCAATTGATTGATTAAATCTCGTGCTTCCATCTCACGAATTTGTGCGACATTACTGCCTGCCCAAAACGCACCATAGCCAGAATCACCTGCCTGAGTTGCGATAGCATGTAGTTGTTTAGCCAGATCATAAGCATAAGGGTAAGCCGCTACCGATGGGCGTTGTGGATGGTCAATCTCGGTATGCCAGTGATTAATAATGCCGCGCGCAGGTCGACCAGAAATACTGGATGTGATTTGGGTAAGGGGCTGATTTAAAAGTGCCTGACGATAAGCTGCATTGGCATTTGAAGTTTTACATTGCACAAAAGCGGTGCCGAGTTGAACGGCTTGTGCACCTAAGCTGATGATTTTTTTGGCTTGATGACCATTCATAATCCCGCCTGCCGCAATCACAGGTGTATCACAATGCTGAGTAATCAGTTGTACCAGATCCGCTGTTTTGACTGCACCATCTAGATCGGCATTGAATATTCCACGATGTCCACCTGCCTCGATACCTTGTGCAATAATGATATCAATTCCAGCGGCCTCAATCGCTTTAGCTTCAGCCAGATTAGTTGCAGAAACCAATGTAATGATTCCTGCTTGTTTTAAAGCCTGTATTTGATGGGGATGTGGAATCCCAAAATGAAAACTGACTGCTTTGGGCTGGGTTTCCAATACCAGATTTAAGAAGTCATCATGGTCCAAAAAGCTTGGATAGATACATTGCAAGGTTTGCGGTGGTTGCGCATGAAAACGTTGAAATTCTGGGGTTAAATACTCGATCCAGCGTTGAGCTTCCTGCTCATTTAAAATTTGAGGTTGATGACAGAAGAAATTCACTTGAAATGGCGCATCTGTAAGGGCTTGGGTTTTAAGTATTTGTTCTCTAGCCGAACTGACATTATTTGCTCCCAAACCCAAAGAACCTAAGCCACCGCTGTTGGAGACTTCAGCTGCTAGTTCAGGTGTTGATACACCTGCCATCGGAGCTAACAGAATCGGGTGTTTAATTCCAAGCTGCTGTAATATTGACATATTCTTATGATCCAGATGTTTTACTCACCATAGCCTGAATTGTTCAAAAGAAGCAAATCATGTTCAGTATTTTTTTATTAAATGATGAGCTTGATGAATTGCTTCTGATTTTGTGGATCTAGCCCATATTTTAATGGTGAACTTTGTCACTTCACATGCCTTAGACTTTTAAATTTCAAATATCTGGTATGAATTATGCTTGCTTCTTCTCATAAAAATGAAAAATGAGAGAAAGCTCATGTCAGAAACCAAATCTATTGCAAGTGATATTGCTTCGTCTCAAGATGAACATAAAAGCCATCATGAATATTTTGCCCAAAGGCAGCTGAAACAAGGCGCAGTCGGCTGGATACTTCTGGTTGGACTCGGTGTGGCTTATGTCATTTCTGGGGATTTTGCGGGTTGGAATTTTGGTCTCGCGCAAGGTGGCTGGGGAGGTATGTTTATTGCCACTGTGGTCGTCGCCATCATGTATTTATGTATGTGTCTTGCCATGTCGGAGATGTCAACCATGCTACCTACGGCGGGAGGCGGTTATAGTTTTGCCCGTACAGCTTTTGGGCCATTGGGTGGTTATCTGACAGGGACGGCAATTTTGATTGAATATGCAATTGCACCCGCTGCGATTGCTGTATTTATTGGTGCATATTGCCAGTCCTTATTTGGCGTTGGCGGATGGATCGTCTATTTAGTTTGTTATTTGGTCTTTATGGGGATTCATTTAAAAGGCGCAGGTGAAGCCCTTAAAATTATGTTTGTCATTACTGCCGTTGCTTGTGTTGCATTGTTTGTCTTTATTATTGCGATGATTGCACATTTTAATAGCGCCAATTTATTTAATATTGCGGTCACAGATCATGCGGGAGCAAGTAATTTCTTACCCATGGGCTATATCGGGATCTGGGCGGCAGTGCCTTATGCCATCTGGTTTTTCTTGGCCGTTGAAGGAGTGCCTTTAGCGGCAGAAGAGGCCAAAGATCCAGCAAAATCCTTACCACGCGGTTTGATTGGTTCCATGTTGATTTTAGCTGCTTTTGCCTTGCTTATTTTATTTTTAGGGGCGGGTGCAGCAGGTGCGGATCAATTAAAAGCCTCTGGTGCGCCATTGGTGGATGCGTTGGTAGCTGTTTATGGCAAAAATACATGGTTGGCCAGTTTTGTAAATTTTGTTGGTTTAGCTGGACTCATTGCAAGTTTCTTTTCAATTATTTATGCCTATTCACGACAAATCTTCGCATTGTCTCGTGCAGGTTATTTACCTAAAAAGTTATCGCTGACCAATAAAAATAAAACTCCACATTGGGCGATTATTATTCCTGGCATTATTGGCTTTTTATTATCGTTATCTGGGGAGGGGGATTTACTTATTTTAATGGCTGTTTTTGGTGCAACGCTCTCTTATGTGTTGATGATGTTGTCTTATATCAAACTCAAAATTTCACGTCCAAATTTGCCTCGTCCTTATAAAGCTCCGGGTGGCATTGTGACTGCTTCGATTGCACTAATTTTATCGGCGATTGCAGTCGTGGCAGGCTTTTTAGTGGATCCTAAAGTCTGGTTGATGGCAGCAGCGATTTATGTGGCGTTTATTTTATATTTTATGTTTTATAGTCGGCATCATTTAGTGACAGGTACGCCTGAAGAGGAATTTGCCAATATTAAATCGGCTGAAGAAGATTTGCGCTAGGGGAATTGTCATGTCATTTGAAATCATCGTTGCCCAACAGCGATATGTGTTTAAGGACTTAAAAACATTATTGGCAAAAGCAACACCTGAACGCTCGGGAGATCAACTGGCTGGTGTGGCGGCAAAGGATGCAACGGAACGTGTCGCAGCACAAATGGCTTTAGCCGATTTACCGCTCAAACATTTTTTGAATGAAACGGTGACAGCCTATGAACAGGATGAAATCACGCGTTTAATTATTGATGAACATGATGCTTTGGCATTTTATCCAATTTCGCATTTTACCGTAGGTGATTTTCGAAATTGGTTACTTTCTGCGGATGCCACCACTGAAAAACTGACTGAATTGGCAACTGGACTCACGCCTGAAATGGTCGCTGCGGTGAGTAAGATCATGCGTAACCAAGATTTGATTTTGGTTGCGAAAAAATGTCAGGTCATTACCCAATTTCGAAATACCATCGGTCTGGAGGGACATTTATCCACTCGTTTACAACCGAATCATCCCACCGATGATCTGCTTGGAATCTCGGCCAGTATTCTGGATGGTTTAATGTATGGTAATGGCGATGCGGTGATTGGGATTAACCCTGCCACCGATAATTTACAGAATTTATCTGAGCTGTTGAAATTACTGGATCATGTGATTCAGCATTATGAAATTCCAACACAGTCTTGTGTTTTAACTCATGTCACTTCGGGGATTGAACTGGCAAATCGAGGTGTGCCGATTGATTTAATGTTTCAGTCCATTGCAGGAACGCAACAGGCCAATGATGCCTTTGGTATTTCTCTGTCTGTTTTACAGGAAGGTTATGAGGCGGCATTAAGTTTAAAACGTGGAACTTTGGGGCAAAATGTCATGTACTTTGAAACAGGTCAGGGCAGTGCTTTATCCAGTAATGCCCATTTTGGGGTCGATCAGCAGACCATTGAAGCCCGTGCTTATGCCGTTGCCCGAAAGTATAAGCCGCTACTGGTCAATACTGTAGTTGGCTTCATTGGGCCTGAATACCTTTACAATGGCAAGCAAATTATCCGAGCAGGTTTGGAAGATCATTTTTGTGGCAAATTATTGGGTGTGCCGATGGGCTGTGATATTTGCTATACCAATCATGCCGATGCTGATCAGGACGATATGGATATTTTACTGACCTTATTAGGTAATGCAGGAATTAATTTTATTATGGGAATTCCTGGTTCAGATGATGTGATGTTGAATTATCAGACCACGTCATTTCATGATGCGCTGTATGTACGTCAATTATTAGGGCTAGAGCCCGCACCTGAGTTTGCGGCATGGCTGGAGCAACAAGGCATTTTCAAACAATCGCAGCATCATATTCACTGGGCAGAACAAATGCCTGAAAAATTTTCACGTTTGCTGATGTCTTAAATGGAGGTTGTCGTGAACTTGATGAAAGATACTCAATACCCACAGTCATTACATGAAGATGTCTGGAGCAAGCTTAAAAATTTTACTGATGCACGAATAGCACTGGGACGTGTAGGTTGTAGTGTGCCAACCAAGCCATTACTTGAGTTCCAACTGGCACATGCGCAAGCCAAAGATGCTGTTTTACAGGCATTAGATATCGAATTATTTAAAAGAAAGTTATCACATTTAAATCATCAATTACTGCTGATTCAGAGTTGTGCTGTAGATAAAGAAACTTATCTTAAACGTCCAGATTTGGGGCGAAGTTTAAGTGAAAATTCACGTCAGGAATTACAACACTATCAAGCCCAAAATCCCAATAAATATGATGTTGTCATCGTCATTGGAGATGGTTTATCTGCAAGAGCCATCGATGAGAATGCGCCCATTTTGATTGAACATCTAATAGCTGAGTTTAAAGCACTGAAATGGTCAGTTGCGCCTTTGATCATCGCACAGGGCAGTCGCGTTGCATTAGGCGATGAAGTCGCCCAGATTTTGAATGCTAAAATGTTAGTGATGCTGATTGGAGAGCGTCCGGGTCTCAGTTCGCCCGATAGTCTAGGGATCTATTATACTTATGATGCCCATTTAGGTTGTCATGATGCGATGCGCAATTGCATTTCAAATGTACGTCCAGCGGGACTTCCCATATTGATTGCAACACAGCGCTTAATTGCTTTAATGAAAAAATCCCTACAACTGGATTTTTCGGGTGTCAATCTAAAAGATGAACACGAAATGACTGTTGAACATCAGCAGCATGAGACACATTTATTATTTTGATATTGAATGATTAAGACTTATCCGTTACATTTTAAGCGACATCTCATGTCGTTTAAAATGAATACAAATCCCCTGATCAGCGTTGATTTTTTATAATAAACGAATGTGAATTATAAGGTGGATGTTCATGTCTGATCGTATCCGCGAAAAACTACAGATTTTAGCCGATGCTGCCAAATATGATGTATCTTGCTCATCCAGTGGCAGCAATCGGAAAAATAAAGATAAGGGATTGGGCAATACCGGCTCAGGCATTTGTCACTCTTATACTGAAGATGGTCGCTGTGTGTCATTGCTTAAAATTTTATTTAGCAATGTCTGTATTTTTGACTGCGCTTATTGTGTTTCACGTCGTTCCAATGACATTCAACGTGCTGCATTTACCGTGCAGGAAGTGGTTGATCTGACCATTAATTTTTATCGCCGTAATTATATTGAGGGCTTATTTTTAAGTTCCGGTATTTTTAAATCCGCCGACCATACCATGGAGCGTATGTTACAGGTAGTGAAGAAGCTGCGTTTAGAAGAAAATTTTAATGGTTATATTCATCTCAAAACTATTCCAGGTGCTTCACCAGAACTGATCACTGAAGCTGGACTCTATGCTGACCGCATGAGTATTAATCTGGAAATGCCGACAGAAGCAGGATTAAAACGTTTTGCACCTGAAAAAACACATGCTGAAGTACAAAAGGATTTAGGCATTGTACGTGATCGCTTAATTCAGTTTAAGGATGAACGAAAACTGATTCGAACTGTCCCTAAATTTGTGCCAGCAGGGCAAACCACACAAATGGTGGTGGGTGCAGCCAGTGAAACTGATTATGATGTGATGATGATGGCGGATCAGCATTATAAGGAATTTAAACTGAAACGCGTTTATTATTCAGGTTACATTCCAATCAATGAACAAGAAAAAGCTTTGCCTGCAATTGGATCAGCACCACCATTGCTACGCGAAAATCGACTCTATCAGTCTGATTGGCTGATGCGTTTTTATGGCTTTGCTGCCGATGAAATTGTCAATCCGCAACATCCCAATCTAGATCTGGATATCGACCCAAAACTGAGTTGGGCGCTGCGTAATCCAGAACAATTTCCTGTTGATCTAAACCGAGCTGATTACAAAATGATTTTGCGCATTCCGGGAATTGGGGTGAAATCAGCCCAAAAAATTGTACAGGCACGTCGTTTTGGGGCTTTGCGAATTGATCAGTTGAAACGTATGGGGGTGGCGTATAGCCGTGCACAGCATTTTATTCGTTGCGTGGATACTCCACAGTTTCAACGTGATTTACAACCGCATCAAGTACGCCAGCAAATTTTACAATCAGGGCAGTCCAAATATACCAAACAGATTTCACCGCAACTCGGTTTTGGTTTTTAATACGATGGTAAATACGATAATTCTAAAATGATCATTTATCAGTTCGATGGCAGTCTGACTGGACTATTAAGCTGTATTTTCAGAGCATTTCAATTTAAGCAATTTGAAGTGCAATTGGCATTAGAGCATCAGGTGCAGGATTCACTGTTTGCTGAAAGTGTTGTAGTTGCAAGTCATGAGCAGCAAGCACAGCGTGTTTGGAAGGGTTTGACTCAGAAACTTTCTTCAGAAGGGATAAAGCGTTTTCATTATACGTTTTTATCTGAACAATTAATTGCCTTTCAGCATTTGTTTAATTTCGCCATTTATGTATTTCAAAATCCATTTTCAATTGAAAAAAATTATGGTCATGCCGATGTGCTTGGCGTATCACAATGGACCAAACAAGTGGGTCGTGAAAAGCACCGTATGGAAGCTTTTGTAAGATTTAAGAAAACACAAGAAGGCTTATTTATCAGTCTGGTACGTCCAGATTTTAATGTGCTGCCGCTGATTGAAAAACATTTTAAAGCACGTTATCAGGATCAAAAATGGCTGATTTATGATGAAAAACGCCATTTCGGTATTTATTATGATTTAGATCAGATTCATCAGGTCGAACTGGATGCCTCGACACTGGATAAAAATATTGAAAATGGCTTTAGTCAGGATTTTAGTTTAGAACTAGATGAAAACGAAGCCTTATACGACCAGCTTTGGAAAGATTATTTTAAAAGCGTCAATATTGAGGCACGCAACAATATCAAATTGCATATTCAATATGTGCCGAGACGTTATTGGCGCTATATGAATGAAAAAATCCTGTAATCTATACGATACGTTTCGACCAGTCTAAAGCATCCTGTAAACGATCATTTCCCCAAAACAGCTCACCATTCACAATAAATGACGGCGCACCAAAAATAT
>NZ_CP078523.1:2404616-2404760 GCF_019264745.1 Acinetobacter sp. Colony158
GGAGAATCATTGAGTCCTTGTTTGTGAAAAATACCACCTAACAAAAATGGGTGAAGGCTAAATGGATATTGATCTTTTAACTGTCGAATTTGCATAGCCGAAAGATAGGAATATGTACTTGCAAAATCAAACCAGAATTGAATG
>NZ_CP078523.1:2405032-2405182 GCF_019264745.1 Acinetobacter sp. Colony158
GTGAAAAAGACAGGGCAGAGGATAATGCCGCTTGAATTGGACGTGCGGCAGTTTGTTCGATGATCCCAATTTCATCACGAGCATGTGCTTCGAGCGCATCTTTTTCAGTGAGTTGAATGGCGACTTCTTTTGCAAGCTCGGGGGATAAAC
>NZ_CP078523.1:2405924-2406110 GCF_019264745.1 Acinetobacter sp. Colony158
GAGGAACAATTATGTCTCTTGAAAAAGTTGTTTATCGTGCACAAGCCAAAGCAACTGGCGGTCGAGATGGTCAAGTCGTTTCTTCAGACGGTGTTTTAAATGTGAAATTGGGTGTTCCCAAAGAAATGGGAGGTGCGGGCGGTGCCGTTACCAATCCTGAACAACTATTTGCTGGAGGATATTCAG
>NZ_CP078523.1:2406532-2406611 GCF_019264745.1 Acinetobacter sp. Colony158
ACAGCTCTTGAACTTAATAATAAAGAAAGTGAGAGGTCTAAAGAATGGAATGGCTACAAAGTATATTAAAACATAGCCC
>NZ_CP078523.1:2408310-2408610 GCF_019264745.1 Acinetobacter sp. Colony158
TCCTCATGGCCAAAGTAGATTATTCCAAGTATTCAAAACTTAGCCCATTTGAATTAAAAGATGAACTCATTGCTCTGGCGCAGAGTAAAACAGATCGCATCATGCTGAATGCAGGTCGCGGGAATCCCAATTTTTTAGCGACAATTCCACGCCGTGCTTTTTTCCAGTTAGGTCTATTTTCTGCGACAGAATCTGAGTTTTCTTTTTCTTATATGCCAGAAGGCCTAGGTGGATTTCCACGTCCTGTCGGTCTACAACAACGATTTGATCATTTTGTTCTGGAAAATCGTGATAAACCCG
>NZ_CP078523.1:2408831-2409358 GCF_019264745.1 Acinetobacter sp. Colony158
GGTGGTACGGCTGCAATGGCGTATATTTTCAACTCTTTAAAAGAAAATAAGCTCATTGACTATGGTGATAAAATTGCAATTGGTGTTCCTGTTTTTACGCCATATCTTGAAATCCCAGAGTTAAATGATTATCAGCTTGAAGAAGTGTTGATTCATGCAGATCCAAATATGGGATGGCAATATCCAGAATCTGAATTACGCAAACTCGAAGATCCTTCGATTAAAGCCTTTTTTCTCGTTAATCCAAGTAATCCACCTTCTGTAAAAATGAGCGATGAAGGTCTGGAAATTTTGGCGGATATTGTCAAAAAACGTCCTGACTTAATGATCTTAACTGATGATGTGTACGGAACGTTTGCAGATAACTTTAAATCTTTATTTGCGATTTGCCCCGAAAATACCATTTTAGTGTATTCATTCTCCAAATATTTTGGCGCTACTGGCTGGCGTTTGGGAATTATCGCGACTGCGAAAGAAAACATTCTGGATAAAAAAATCGCAGCTTTATCGAAAAAGGACAAAGCAGA
>NZ_CP078523.1:2409400-2409643 GCF_019264745.1 Acinetobacter sp. Colony158
TATCAAGTTTATTGATCGATTAGTCGCAGACAGTCGTAATGTCGCCCTGAATCATACTGCGGGTCTTTCGACACCTCAGCAAGTTCAAATGGTTCTGTTTTCATTGTTTAATATGATGGATTCACGTCAGGATTATAAAAAAGCGGTTAAATCTGTAGTGCGTGAACGTGATGCAACCTTGTATCGTCAATTGGGTGTTGAAGTGCCACAAGATCCAAATTCGGTTGATTACTATACTTTAGT
>NZ_CP078523.1:2410067-2410811 GCF_019264745.1 Acinetobacter sp. Colony158
GAACATCTGACTGTAAAGTTTTCATCTGTAGCGCAATATAGGATGATTTTTTATGTAAAAATCATGAGAATCTTTAAGTCTCAAGATAGAACAACAATATTGAAAAGGAAGTACACATGCTAGCTTATGATGCTGATCTGGAATTATTTCGCGATAATTTTAAACGTTATATGAATGAGCATATTGCCCCACATTATGAACAATGGGAACGTGAAGGGATTATGCCACGTTCAGTCTGGTCATCACTGGGTGAAAATGGTTTTTTATGTGTCGATGTACCTGAACAATATGGCGGTTATGGCGTACCTACCCATTATTCTTTAATGTTAGTTGAAGAATCTGCCCGTGCTGGCTATGGGGCGTTATCCACTGCAATTTCATGTCATTCCGAGATTGCTGCACCTTATATTTTGCATATTGCAACAGAAGAACAAAAACTACATTGGCTTCCGAAAATGGTCAGTGGTGAAGTGGTCGGCGCAATTGGTATGACAGAACCAGGTGCGGGATCAGACTTACAGGCAATGCGAACCAGTGCCATTTTGCAAGATGATCATTATGTCTTAAATGGTTCTAAAACCTTTATTTCCAATGGTCAACATGCAGACTTGGTAGTACTTGCCGTCAAGACAGATCCACAAGCCCGAGCCAAAGGCGTATCGCTTTTACTGGTAGATACACATCTGGATGGTTTTAAGAAAGGAACCAATCTCGATAAAATTGGGCTACATTCTCAGGATACCT
>NZ_CP078523.1:2410887-2411216 GCF_019264745.1 Acinetobacter sp. Colony158
GATGCAAGAATTACCACGTGAGCGTACTGCGATTGCAGCCACAGCTTTAGGTGCGATTCGTGGTGCAATTGATGTCACTACAAAATATGTCAAAGAGCGTCAGGCTTTTGGTCAACCAATTGCAAACTTTCAAAATACGCGCTTTGTTTTAGCTCAGGCGAAAATTGATGAGTTAGCCACGGCTGCTTTTTATAATCAGAACCTTGCCTTATATCAAGAGGCAAAATTAGATGTCGAAACAGCGGCAGCACTTAAAAGTTTTAGCACAGATATGCAGATGAAAGTTGCCGATAATTTGCTTCAATTATTCGGCGGTTATGGATATATGA
>NZ_CP078523.1:2411397-2411646 GCF_019264745.1 Acinetobacter sp. Colony158
TTTATAAACGTAGTACTTTTAATGTTTCATCAACAAATTTTGGAAATAAATCAGGACTGCGAGAGGAGATGTATAAATTATTATCATTCACTACGTCTTGATTAAGACACACCGCGCCTGCATCCTCCAGATCATTCAAAATGGTTTGCATCGCGCAAATTCTCCGACCTTTCACTACACCTGCATGCATTAAAAGTTGTGGTGCATAACAGCAAATAAAAATCGGTTTTTGTAGATTGGCAAATCGAC
>NZ_CP078523.1:2411713-2412226 GCF_019264745.1 Acinetobacter sp. Colony158
AGCATCAAAATGATGAACATCACTATCATCAATGCCTAAATCAATGGTCGTTGAGGTTTTGCGTTGAATGCCGTACACAATATTGCCTTCATGGTGTTCGATATTAATTACGCTATGACCCGCAGCACGATAGGCATGAACGGTCTCGCAATATTCAAGATCTTCGAAATCATGAGTCACTAAAGCTGCAATTGTTTTTGACATCTCTATACTCCCTTTTCAGGAAGGTTTTTATAGGAACTTATTACAATACGACTTGATTAAAAAAACAACATTGATGCTTTGTAGTGAAAGCGTCATTAATTGTAATTTTATGATCAAAGTGATTGATTTTTAAGTATTTAATTTTCATCAAATAATTTTTCGCAATTCTCAGTACTGTTACATGCAGCAAATAAAATCGCTTTAGGAAGACTGGCGTACATATTGGTAATGTGTTGTTCGGTAGGATGATTAAAATGCCAATAATGAAGTTGAGCTGATTTTAATGTTTTAAAATCTTCAAAGAAATTG
>NZ_CP078523.1:2412417-2412585 GCF_019264745.1 Acinetobacter sp. Colony158
TTTAAAAAACGTATTCAGCGTAAATAAACCACCAAATGAATGTCCAAATAAAGTTTGTTGTTGGGTATTTATCTGGATTCCTTGCTGAATTCGCGGTTTCAATTCATTTTGAATAAATTTCAGAAAATTATCTGCACCGCCATATTGGTATCGTTCATCTTTTTGCGG
>NZ_CP078523.1:2412676-2412826 GCF_019264745.1 Acinetobacter sp. Colony158
GGATCGAGTCCCATTTTATCCGAACCACCACCAAGCGACTGAGCAATGCTGCTGGCACTATTAAATACCGCATTGCCATCTAGCATATACAAAACGGGATAGCCTGATTTTGGCGCTGGCGTATAGGGAATATACACCTGAATAAAATAG
>NZ_CP078523.1:2413020-2436009 GCF_019264745.1 Acinetobacter sp. Colony158
TTAAATGAGATTGATTCTTAATAAAGGTATTAAAACATAAATAACAAAGATGTGAAGTGAAAATCAGGATTTTATCCATTTGACTGATCTCGATGCTATAGCAAACATGACAAGTCTTGATATACTGTCGCAAACCATTTGCAGAGGCTGCATTACAATGATCCATGATGATCAGAACTCGTCAACTTCTCTCGATTTACAACAAATTCGCGATGATATCGATTCTGTCGACCAACAGATTCAGGAACTCATTAATCGTCGTGCAAGTCTGGCTGAAGCAGTAGCTAAAGCAAAATTTGCAGCCGAAGAAAATCCGTTGTTTTATCGACCAGAACGTGAGGCACAAGTTCTGCGCAGAGTCATGGAGCGTAATAAAGGCCCATTATCTGATACTACGATGGCACGTTTATTTCGTGAAATCATGTCGGCTTGTTTGGCACTTGAAGCACCGCAAAGCATTGCATTTTTAGGTCCAGAGGGCACTTTTACCCAGTCTGCGGTACTTAAGCATTTTGGTAAAGATGCGATCGTGCGCCCATTACCGACCATTGATGAAGTATTTCGTGAAGTTGAAGCTGGAAGTGCGCATTATGGTGTGGTTCCTGTTGAAAACTCATCTGAAGGGATTGTGAATCACACACTGGACTGCTTCAAAACCTCGCAATTAAATGTGATTGGAGAAGTTGAACTGCGCATTCATCACCAGTTTTTAGTCTCTGAAAATACCCGCAAAGACAGCATCAAACAGATTTATGCTCATCAGCAAACATTGGCGCAGTGCCGCCAATGGCTAGATGCACACTATCCAGGTGTTGAACGTGTGGCATTAAACTCAAATGCAGAAGCGGCGCGTCGTATTCGCAACGAATGGCACTCGGCTGCGATTGCTTCTGACCTTGCCGCATCACTTTATAATCTTGAAATCTTACATAGCAATATCGAAGACAACCCAGAAAATACTACACGTTTCTTAGTCATCGGTCGTGAAAAAATTCCACAAAGTGGCAATGATAAAACCTCGCTTTTGATTTCTGCGCATGATCGTGCAGGTGCTTTACTGGATATTTTAGCGCCGTTTGCAAAACATGGCATCAGTTTGACCAGTATTGAAACACGTCCAGCTCTGCCTGAAAAATGGGCTTATGTGTTCTTTATCGATTTAGAAGGACATATCGATCAGGAAAATGTCACAGCAGCGTTGAATGATATCCGACCAACTGTTAAAGAGTTACGTGTACTTGGTTCTTATCCAGCAGCTGTATTGTAGTTCTGTCTTGATTTTTTCATGATACAGAGATGACATTGTCCTTTTAAATATTGCTTACGGATTTAGATATACACATGATGCCAGAACCTTTGTTTCATAAAGTCGTATTTATTGGACTCGGCCTGATTGGTTCGAGTCTGGCACGAGTGATACAGACTGAACATTTAGCAAAAACAGTGGTTGCTTCGACCCGTTCGCAAAAAACACTGGATGATGCCAAAGCCTTAGGTTTAATTGATGTCGGTTATCAAAATCCGATTGATGCTGTGCAAGATGCAGACTTGGTTATACTGGCTTTGCCTGTTCGCGCAACACAAAAGATTTTGCAGCAAATTAAGCCCTACTTAAGTGAAGATACGATTTTAACCGATGTAGGAAGCACCAAAGGCAATGTGGTCGCTGCTGCCCAAGCCGTGTATGGGCAAGATTTGCCCGCAGGTTTTGTGCCAGGTCATCCGATTGCGGGAAGCGAGCATACGGGTGTGCATGCAGGGAAAGTCGATTTATTTGCCAATCATAAAGTGATTTTAACGCCACTTCCAAGTAGCGCAGATTGGGCGGTTGAAAAATTAATTGAATTGTGGTCTGCGGCTAAAGCCGAAGTGATTTGCATGGATGTGGAAAAGCATGATGAAGTGCTGGCACATACCAGTCATTTACCACACTTAATGGCGTTTAATCTGGTTGAGCAACTGGCCAATCGAGAAGACAATCTGGACATTTTTCGTTATGCGGCGGGTGGTTTTCGGGATTTCTCGCGGATTGCAGCCAGTGACCCTCAAATGTGGCATGACATCTTTTTTGCCAATAAAACTGCGATACTTAAGGCTGTTGATGGTTTTGAACAGCAACTTGCTCAATTACGACAACTGATTGAAAGTGAAGACTCACATGCACTGATGGGGCTGCTTGGGCATGCTCAGGCTGCGCGTCAACATTTTAATCATATGTTAGCTCAGAAACCCTTCATGGAGAAAAATAAGGTGACACAGCAATTTAGTATTCTACCGGGAAAAAAATCATTTCAAGGTAAATTTACCGTTCCGGGTGACAAATCTGTGTCACATCGTTCCATTATGTTTGGTGCGATTGCGGAAGGTACCACTCATGTTACAGGATTTCTGGAAGGCGAAGATGCATTAGCAACTTTGCAGGCTTTTCGAAATATGGGTGTCAGCATTGAAGGGCCTAAAAATGGTGAAGTGACCATTCATGGTGTAGGGATGCAGGGCCTGAAAGCTCCTGCGGGCGCGTTATATATGGGGAACTCGGGCACCAGTATGCGGTTACTTTCGGGCATGCTTTCTGCACAAAAGTTTGATTCGGTGATGACGGGTGATGCATCACTCTCTAAACGTCCGATGGAACGTATCGCGAAGCCACTTCGTTTAATGGGCGCACAAATTCAGACGACGGGTGAAAAAGGAACACCACCTGTCAGCATTACAGGTGCGCAAGCATTAAAAGGCATTCACTACGATTTGCCGATGGCATCTGCACAAGTCAAATCAGGTATTTTATTGGCAGGTCTATGGGCGGAGGGAGAAACGTCAGTGACTGAACCTGAACCTACCCGTGACCATACCGAGCGTATGCTTCGTGCTTTTGGCTATGAAGTCAAAACTGAAGGAAATAAAATTTCACTCATTGGCGGTGGTAAATTAACGGGGACGGATATCCAAGTCCCATCCGATATTTCCTCTGCCGCATTCTTTATGGTGGGTGCTGCGATTACGGAAGGTTCAGATGTTATCCTTGAAGCAGTTGGGATTAATCCTACCCGTACCGGTGTAATTGAGATTTTAAAACAGATGGGTGCTGACCTGACTGTGGAAAATGAACGTATCGCAGGCGGTGAACCCATTGCAGACATTCATATTAAGGGTACACGTACACTAAAAGGTATTCATATGCCTGAAGACCAAGTGCCACTTGCGATTGATGAGTTTCCAGCCTTATTCATTGCGGCAGCTTGTGCAGAAGGTCAAACGATTTTAACAGGTGCGGCTGAGCTTCGCGTTAAAGAATCTGATCGTATCCAAGTGATGGCAGACGGTTTAAAAATCATGGGCATCGATTGTACTCCTACGGATGACGGCATCATCATTCAAGGCAAAGGAAAATCAGGTGATTGGTCTGCAATTTTCACAGGTGGTGAAATTGAGTCGCATCATGATCATCGTATTGCCATGAGTTTTAGTATGGCAGGTTTACGCACTTCTGAAGAAATTAAAATTGTGGGTACTGAAACGGTCGCGACAAGTTTTCCTACTTTTACCGAGTTGGCAAATCGTGCGGGCTTAACCATTCAGGTCAGCCAATAATTTAGCAGCTAGATTGCGCTATACTGGTTAACATAATAGTGACACAGCGGTCGAGTTTCGGCTTGGCTGCTGTTTGTTTATTGCTTTATGCTAAATGACAGTGATAACTATAAATGCAGGGTGCGCAACATGAGAAAACTACAGTTTATTGCGAATTGTCCTCATCACTATGAAGGTCATGAGCTAAATGAATGCCGTATTACGCAGGAATATGTGGCTGCACTTTTATTTAAACAACTAGGTGAGTATGGCTTTGATGCCCAGCATATTGCCCATGAGCATCAAAAAGTTGAAGTGAATATTGAAAATCATCAGCTTCCTTTATCTGTAACCTGTACTCAAAAAAATGATGATGGGCAATTGATGTGTGAAATCACGGCCTATCCCAAAGAAGAACAAGACTGGTTTGAAAAAATAGAAACTCAGAGTGTGATCCGTCAGTTGGCACAGGCCGTTGAAAATAGTTTGAAATCAGATCAGACCTTTACTGCATTTGAGTGGAAAAACTAACACAACAATTATCAGTATCTCTGGAAGTTGTTGCGGTGTATATTTTTAAATATCTAAAGCCGTTGTCCAGAGTTCAATTTACATGTCACAAGTCGATTTTTCCCAACTTGCTCCAAATTTGGTCTGGAAACATTTTCAGACCTTATGCACAATTCCGCGTCCCTCAAAAAAAGAACAAAAACTACGTGATCATCTGCAAGCTTGGGCTGAACAATTAGGCTTGGAAACCTATGTGGATCAAGTCGGTAATCTGATGATTCGTAAAGCTGCAAGCCAAGGCAAAGAACACGTGACAGGTGTGGTTTTACAGGGTCATCTGGATATGGTGACGCAGGCCAACTCGGGCACGATTCATAATTTTGAGCAAGACCCGATACGACCTATATTGGAAGATGGTTGGTTGGTTGCCAAAGACACGACATTGGGTGCTGATAATGGCATTGGCGTAGCTCTGGCGCTAGCGGTACTGGAATCCGATGATATTTCTCATGGTCCAATTGAGGTTTTACTCACTGTAGATGAAGAAGCGGGCATGAGTGGCGCGAGATTACTTGAAAGTGGTGTTCTTAAAAGTAAGTGGCTATTTAATATCGATACCGAAGAATGGGGCGAGCTTTACTTGGGTTGTGCGGGTAGTCAGGATGTTGAGGTTCATCAAAAGCTAAGCTATATCGCGGCTCCTCGATCGGGATTAAAAACGGTTGAAATCTCAGTTACTGGATTGAAAGGTGGACATTCTGGCGTAGATATTCATTTAGGGCGTGGTAATGCCAATGTCATCCTGTCAAAATTTTTGCATCAGTATTTATTTGAGTTGGATGCTTATCTGGTTGAATTTAGCGGCGGTAGTGCGCGTAATGCAATTCCGCGTGAAGCCACAGCTTTGATTCTGATTGATGAAAGCCGAATAGAGACGCTACAAAAATATGTCAAAAACTATGAGAATCAATGTCTACAAAAATTAAAAGGGATTGATGATCGATTAAAAATTGACGTTGAACTTAAAGAGCAAACAGTCACACAAGCGATTCATCCTCAACAACAAACCTCGTGGTTAAGTGCTTTGGCAACTTGTCCTTATGGGGTGGCAAAAATGAGTGATGTTTTAGACAATGTAGTTGAAACCTCGAACAATATTGGCGTGGTTCAACTCAATCAACAACAAGCCAAAGCTTTGATTATGGTGCGTTCAATGGTTAATCGTGAAGCTGAACGTTTTTCTCAGGAGATTGCAGCACATTTTAATAAAGCTGGTATCGCATCTGAGTTTACACCGCTGGTTTCAGGTTGGACACCTAACCCAGATTCTGCGGCATTAAAATGTCTACAACAGGCTTATCAGACGGCTTTTAATATTGAACCGCATTTAAAAGTGATACATGCTGGTTTGGAGTGCGGCATTATTGCTGAGCATTATCCTGATTTACAAATGGTCTCATTTGGACCTGATATTCAAGGTGCGCATGCACCGGGAGAGCAGGTGAAAGTGGATACGGTCGAAAAATGCTGGAAGTTGTTGGTAACCGCATTGGAAAGTGTGAAATAAAAAGAGTGAATACGGCTCAAAATCAAGGTCATTACTTTGATCCAGAGCCGATACCTTCATCAAGTGTTTTATTTCAATTGATATTTATATAAACGATGATTGTCAACAAAATCCTAAATTCGCTTTGAGACTGAAAGTGTTATAGTCTTACTTATTATTTATTTACAGGTTTATTGAGGTTTTTATGCTTTCAGTCATTTCTCCCGCCAAGACTTTAGACTATGAAACCACATTACCAACAGATAAACACACTTTACCAAGACTACTAAATCAGTCTGAGCAATTGATTGAAGTTTGCCGTGAGCTATCAGCATCACAAATTGCCAGTCTAATGAGTGTCAGTGACAAGATAGCAACTCTAAATGCAGATCGTTTTCGTGATTGGACCGCTGATTTGTCGCTTGCCAATGCACGACAAGCCATTTATGCCTTTAAAGGTGATGTTTATACGGGCTTGGATGCATACAGTTTAAAACAGGCAGATATCGAATTTGCTCAGACCCATTTACGCATGTTATCGGGTTTGTATGGACTACTGCGTCCATTGGACTTGATGATGCCATATCGTCTGGAAATGGGAACCAAATTACACAATCCGCGCGGACATAATTTGTATGAGTTCTGGGATGATCAAATTACCCAGTTGATCATTAAAGATTTGGAACACACCAAAACTGATATCCTAGTGAATATTGCTTCAGATGAATACTATAAATCGGTCAATGAAAAACTGATTGATGCGCAGATTATCAAACCTGTATTTCTCGATCAAAAAAATGGTAAATACAAAGTGATTAGTTTTTATGCCAAAAAAGCCAGAGGTTTAATGGCACGCTTTATCATTGAAAATAAACTGGAAAAAGCACAGGACTTAAAAGCATTTAATGGTGATGGTTATTATTTTGATGCTGATAATTCCACTGAATCTGAACTGGTATTTAAACGTGATGAACAGGCTTAATAATGGTGAAACTTGCTTAAGAGTACAGCAGGAGTGATGATCGATGTGGAACGAAATACTTCATCGTTCATGGCTTCGGTTAGAGCAAAATTATCATTTTAATGATAGTCAAAATGTTCTAAACGTGTTAAAGCAGGCTTATGCTGAATCCCAACGCGCCTATCATACTTTGCAACATATAAGTGAATGTCTATTCCACTTTGAACAGGTGCAGGATTTACTTGAGGATGCCCGCGCAGTTGAACTGGCTCTGTGGTTTCATGATGCAGTTTATAATCCTAAAGCTTCAGATAATGAAGCATGTAGCGCAACATTATTTCAGGATTTATTAAAAGATGATTTATCTACCGCGCTCTTAGCTAAAATTTCGCAATGGATTATTGCGACCAAACAACATTTCCCCAGTTCCGATCAGGATTTAAACCTGTTATTGGATATTGATTTGGCAATTCTAGGGGCTACATCTAAACGGTTTATAGAATATCAACAACAGATTCAATGTGAATATGATTGGGTTGATTCAGAAATTTATCAACATAAACGTAAGCAGGTGTTAACGCATTTTTTTCTGCAACAACCGTTATATCAAACGACTTTTTTTCAAGATCATTTTGAATTACAAGCCAAACAAAATCTTACACTGGCACTTGCTGGAAATCTAAAATGAATACTGGTGTATCAAGAACCATTGAAACTCCAAGATTAATTTTACGTCCATGGAGGCTTGAAACCGATCTAGAGCCTTTCTTTATCCTTAATTCTGATCCACAAGTGATGAAATATTTTCCCAGTCCTTTGACTCGTGCTGAAAGTGATGCCTTAGCACTAAAAATATTTGAATTGATTGAACAACAGGGTTGGGGGATTTTGGGCGATTGAATTAAAAGAGACGCATCATTTTATTGGATTTTGCGGTTTACATTCGCAACCAGATTTATTTGATTTTTCGCCATGTGTTGAAATTGGTTGGCGGTTGGATAAAAATTATTGGGGGAAGGGTTATGCTTTTGAAGCAGCGCAGGCAGCATTGAACTTTGCTTTTACTCATTTGAAGTTAGATGCGGTAGTTGCATTTACTGCAATACAGAACAAGCCTTCAGAAAAACTGATGCAACGCTTAGGAATGTCTTTTCAATCGACATTTAAACATCCTAAGCTTCCAGAAGAAAGTGCTTTACAATTGCATGTTTTATATAAAATAAATTCCCCATCATAAAAAATCCCGCTTTTAATGAGCGGGATTTTTTTGTTCATAAATTAATTGTGAGTGCTTTCTTTCACATTTTTCGCTGTATTTTCAACAGAAGCAGCGGCATCGTGAGCAGCATCACGAGTTGCTGCTTCTGCTTTATCCGCAGCATGTTCAGTTGTTGCCGCTGCATGATCGGCCGCAGCATCTATTTTCGCGACTGCATTGTCTGTAGCCGCATCAATTTTTGCAGCAGCGTCAGAAGTTGCATGCTCAACATCATGGCTCGCCTGAGTGGCTGCATTTTCAAGATGTTCGCCTGTCGTTGCCCCTGTTTCTGGTGCTTTATCTTTATTACAGCCAACGAGGGCAACGGTCGCAGCAAGACCAAGAATCATCATAAATTTATTCATTTTAACTTTCCTTTTAATATGGTATCCAAAATGACTGGATGAATAAATTGTACGCATAAGAAGCAATTCATGACGATTATAATTTGTAATTAAAATGTTAAAAAATGCAATAAAAAAAAAGGCTTATCTTTCGAGGGTGGATAAGCCTATAAAACCAAGTCTGATTTTTACAACACTTGTTTAACTATTCCGAATAATATAATCAAACGCTGAAAGAGATGCTTTTGCCCCTTCACCTGTGGCAATAATGATCTGCTTATACGGCACAGTGGTACAGTCACCCGCAGCAAATACCCCTGCTACATTGGTTTCGTTACGCTCGTTGATAATAATCTCACCGCGTGGACTTAACTCGACTGATCCTTTCAAGAAATCTGTGTTTGGCAATAAACCAATCTGTACAAAAATTCCTGATAGTTCAATGCTGTGTTCTGTCTCTGTAGCACGGTCTTTATATTTCAAAGCGGTCACCTGAGCACCATCACCGACGACTTCAGTTGAAAGTGCATGGGTGATTACAGTCGCATTCGGCAAGCTATTTAGTTTGTCCTGTAACACTTGGTCGGCACGAAGTTTGGTATCAAATTCAACCAAAGTCACATGCTCCACAATACCTGCCAAATCAATTGCCGCTTCAACACCCGAGTTACCACCACCAATCACCGCAACTTTTTTGCCTTTAAACAATGGACCATCACAGTGTGGACAATACGCTACACCACGAGTCGCATATTCCTGTTCACCCGGAACGCCCATTTTTCTCCAGCGCGCACCTGTCGATAAAATCACGGTTTTCGATTCAACTTTGGCACCATTTTCCAATTCAACTTCCACCAGACCTGAAGCAGTTTGATCGGCACCGACAATTTTACTGACACGTTGCAGATTCATAATGTCCACATCGTACTCACGTACATGTTTTTCCATATCCGCAGCAAACTGTGGACCTACAGTTTTTTGTACAGAAGTAAAGTTTTCAATGTCCATGGTATCCATGACCTGACCACCGAAACGCTCTGCGATCATGCCTGTACGAATGCCTTTACGTGCTGCATAAATCGCCGCAGTACCACCCGCAGGACCCGCACCCACCACTAATACATCAAAAGCCTGTTTGGCATTAATTGCCGCTGCATCTTTTTCAGCAGCCCCACTGTCCAGTTTTGCCACAATTTCTTCTAAGGTCATACGACCTTGGCCAATATGATTGCCATCTTGGAACACCATCGGAACTGCCATGATTTTGCGTTGTTCCACTTCATCCTGGAAGAAGGCACCATCAATCATGGTCGCAGTGGTATTGGGGTTATAAATCGCAATTAGATTCAGTGCCTGAACCACATCTGGACAGTTATGACAGCTTAAAGACACAAATACATCAAAGTCTGCTTTAAGATTCAAACCTTTAATCTGGTTGAGCACCTCATCAGAGACTTTCGGTGCATAACCTGAAGTTTGTAACAAGGCTAAGATCAATGAAGTAAATTCATGACCCATCGGTAAGCCCGCAAAGAACACACGTGGTTGTTCACCGACTTTGGCAATACCAAAACTTGGACGGCGTGTATTTTGACCATCAAAGCGAGCCGTGACTTGATCAGAGAGTTCCGCAATTTCAGTAACCAATTCTTTGATCTTGGCAGCTTTGTCTGAATCATCCAGAGCAGCGACCAATTCGATAGGACTTTCTAAACGTTCTAAATAGGCTTTTAACTGAGTTTTGATATTTTGATCTAACATAATCAAGCTCCAAAGGAGTAAATTTTTAACTTGTTGAGAATATTACGATAAAACTTTAAATAGGTGAAACAGTATGTTTTTATGATTTTAATCGGTTTATTGAATAATTGGATTGTAATAAAAATCACGCTTTATTGATTCATACTTAGTGAAAATCACTTTGTTATATAAATGACATCTTGAGATGAGATAAGATGATCAACCTTATACTTAAGGAATATCGGCATGAAACTACAGGCAGGAATCTATCAACATTATAAAGGTAATCTTTATCAGGTTTTTCATGTGGCTAGACATAGTGAAACAGAAGAAGAGTTGGTCGTTTATCAATGTTTATATGGTGATTATTCTATTTGGGTCAGGCCTTTGACCATGTTTATTGAAACGGTTGATGTAGATGGTCAGCCAGTGCCGCGTTTTAATTTTCTTCATCAAGTTTAAAAAACTCTAAAGGTGAGTGTATGCTAAATCGTGAATTTTTATTGCGTCTATCAGAATTATACGATGAGTTTCAACAACACGATGCCAAGCAGTCTGATCGTCTTCAACGTTTTCGAAATATCGAGCCGGATTCCGCGCAATTTCTTTCGATGCTAATTCGGACGCAACAATCCAAATCTATTTTAGAAATAGGCACATCGACAGGTTATTCAACTTTATGGTTAGCTGAAGCAGCACAGGCAACGGGTGCAAACATTGTCACACTTGAAATAGAAGAAAAACGTAGTCAACAGGCAAAAAACTACGCGCAGGAACTCAAACTGGACACAGTTATTGAGTTTTGGGTGGGAGATGCCGCGCAATATTTACAACAAGCCCAAACCACTTTTGATTTTATTTTATTGGATGCAGAGCGAAGTTATTATCCAAATTACTGGAATGATCTTAAGCGTTTAATTCGTAAAAACGGTGGAGTCTTGATGGTGGATAATGTGATTTCCCACGCGGCTGAGGTCAAAGCTTTTTTAAATATGATTAAACATAATGGAGATTTTTTAACCAGTACCATTTCATTTGGCGCAGGTTTGTTTATGGTGGTGGCAAAATAAACGATCAAATGGGCGTGTATGGCAAGGTGACTCAGCTTAAATAAACACGATCGTGCCTTGCCTAAAGATAAAGAATGTGTCGTATAAAAAATTGTTGTAATTTAAAAAATCGACAGTCGACTAAAATGTAAATCAAATTCTAAATATTTCTGCACAAAAGCGGTTTTATCTTGTGAACGCAGTAAATTGTCATAAATAAATTCTGGTACGGGGTGATACAGTTCACCTTTGCCATTGTTATAAAAAATTTTTAGATAACGTGAAGCCGCATTGTATTTCCAGGAAGTGACGGCAACCAATTTTTCCATAGAATTCTCCCCTAAAGGTGAGCAGCATACGATAAAAGATCGTGCTACTCATTTGAACATTAATGTAATTGATGCTGCACCTATAGATGAGAATTGTAAAAGTTTAATTCATGATAAATTAATCACTTAAAATGAAAGAGCCACCCAAAAGGGTGGCTCCAGATCTATTTAAAATCTAAAGAATTAGATTTTACCGACTAGATCAATTGAAGGTGCTAGAGTTGCGTCGCCTTCTTTCCATTTTGCAGGGCAAACTTCACCTGGGTGAGAGTGAACGTATTGAGCTGCTTTTACTTTGCGAAGAAGTTCTTGCGCATCACGACCAATACCACCTGCATTGATTTCAACGATTTGGATTTTACCTTCTGGATCGATTACGAAAGTACCACGGTCAGCAAGACCAGCAGACTCAATCAGAACTTCGAAGTTTTTAGCAAGTGCCCAAGTTGGGTCACCAACCATAACGTATTGGATTTTTTTGATTTCTTCAGAAGAATCATGCCAAGCTTTATGCGTAAAATGAGTGTCAGTAGAAACTGAGTAGATTTCTACGCCTAATTTTTGGAATTCAGCATAGTTGTCTGCAAGATCACCCAGTTCAGTTGGGCAAACAAATGTGAAATCAGCTGGATAGAAGAAAACAACAGACCATTTGCCTTTAAAGTTTGCTTCAGAAACTTCAACGAATTGACCGTTGTGATATGCAGTTGCTGTGAATGGTTTAACTTCTGTATTAATTAAGCTCATCATTTTCTCCATGATTGAGGTTTATATTTAAACTCTAAAATTCTGATTTAGCATAAAGAATTTTATTTTATTGAGGAAATGGTATTTTTGCATGATTAGAATCGGAAAAACTAATAATCCTGTAAAATGACCATCACCACATTATGGTTTCCATCATTTCAGCGCAAAATTATGATCTGAAAATGACAATCGCCTATAAATTTGATTTGCATTAGAACATGCAGGCGATTGAGAAAAAATTCAAGGTGAAAATGTAAAAAAACAATGAATTTGTCAGAAATAAACCAGTTCTTTCATCATTGTTGCAACCCACTTTATTTTTTACTCATAGGAGGAAATAAAAGGGACTGATGAAAGAAGTCTAATGGCTTTCGTTATCAGGTTATACCGCGTAAAATAGATTGCTTGTTATCAATATTTAGGAAATTTTATCTGTGCAGCGTGATTTAGATGTAAATCAATGGGTGATGGTGCGTGATCGACATCGTTTAAATCGACTAGGCAAAGGTAAAGAAAAAAATTTAGAGCAATATCAACAATTATTCGAAAAATCAAATGCTCAGGTGAAAGCGCGAATTGCTCGTTTTCCCAAAATAAAACTCAATCAGGATTTACCCGTCACGCAATATGCAGATCGTTTAATTGACGCCATCCAACAGCATCAAGTGATCATTGTGGCGGGTGAAACAGGTTCGGGTAAAACCACCCAGTTGCCACAGATTGCGATGTTGGCAGGTCGTGGTGCAACAGGCATGATTGGCCATACTCAGCCTAGACGTTTGGCAGCGCGAAGTGTCTCACAACGGATTGCAGAAGAAGTCGGGGAAAAACTGGGTGAATCGATTGGTTTTAAAGTTCGGTTTAATGAACAGGGTTCCAACGATTCCATCGTTCGCTTAATGACCGATGGTATTTTGCTTGCAGAGCTGGGACATGATCGCTACTTAAATAAATACGACACGATTATTATCGATGAAGCACATGAACGCTCGCTGAATATCGATTTTATCATGGGCTATCTCAAACAAATTTTAAAAAAACGCCCAGATCTAAAAGTCATCGTGACCTCAGCAACTTTGGATGTGAATCGCTTTAGTCGTTATTTTAATGATGCGCCAATTTTTGAAGTCGAAGGGCGCAGTTTTCCAGTCGAAGTGCGTTATCGCCCGATTTCGGAACTCAGTATTGGCGGTAGTGATGACGATGAGTTTGATGATTTTGAAGAAAATTTGCCACGTGCGGTGGTGCAAGCGGTGGAAGAATGTTTCGCCGATGCCGAAGAAAAAGGACATCCTGAACACGCCGATATTTTAATCTTTTCCAGTACCGAACAGGAAATTCGAGAGTTACAGGAAACCTTGCAAAAACACGGCCCACGTCATACAGAAATTTTACCGTTATATGCACGTTTAGGTCTGGGTGAGCAACAGAAGATTTTTAGCCCCAGTGGTAAAGGTCGGCGCATTATTATTGCCACCAACGTGGCTGAAACTGCGTTGACGGTACCGAATATTCGCTATGTGATTGACAGTGGTTTTGCGCGTATCTCCCGTTATAGCTACCGTTCACGGGTTCAACGTTTACCAATTGAGGCGATTTCCCAAGCAGCAGCCAATCAGCGTAAAGGGCGTTGTGGTCGTATTGCACCTGGGGTTTGTATTCGTTTATATAGCGAAGAAGATTTTCTCAGTCGTCCTGAATTTACCGAACCTGAAATTAAACGAACGAATTTGGCGTCAGTGATTTTGCAAATGCAAAGTCTGGGCTTGGGAACCGTTGAGGAATTTGATTTCATTGAACCGCCTGATCATCGATTGGTGAATGATGGTCGTAAACTTCTGGTTGAACTTGGTGCGATGAACGAGCGCAAACATGAGTTAACCAAAGTTGGACAAATGATGTCACGCATGCCGATCGATCCGCGTTTAGCGAGGATGATTGTCGGTGGTTCGCATTTTGGTGTACTCAATGAAATTTTGGTCGTGGTTAGTGCGCTAGCGGTACAAGATCCGCGTGAACGTCCCGCAGACAAACAAATGCAGGCGGATCAAAAGCATGCTTTGTTCCGTGAAGCAGATTCAGACTTTCTGTTTTATTTAAAACTTTGGGATACCCTGCAAAATAATCCAGATATGGCAACGGAAAATAAACGCCGTCAATTTGCCCGTCAGCATTTTTTAAGCTGGTTGCGTTTACGTGAATGGAAACAAACCCATGCGCAATTGGTCGATTTAGCGCAAAGTATCAAACTGTCTTTTAACGATAAAAAAGCCAGTTATGAAAATTTACATCGTGCATTACTCACGGGTTTATTGTCTTTTGTGGCCAATAAAACTGATGAACGTAATATTTACATGGCGGTGCGTCAGCAAAAAGCCAAAGTTTTTCCTGCCAGTACTTTGCACAAATCCAATACGCCGTGGGTGATGGCCTTTGAAATGGTGGAAACGTCTCAGGTGTATTTGCGTACACTGGCCAAGATTGATCCCGAATGGATTTTGCTCGCGGCGCGTGACTTGTTGAAATATCACTATTTTGAGCCACACTGGTCGAAAAAAGCGGGAATTGTGCAGGCCTATGCCCAGATTTCTTTGTTCGGTTTAATTATTGAACCGAAACGTTTAATTAATTTTGAAAAAGTCGATCATCCAGCAGCGCGTGAAATTTTTCTCAGAGACGCGTTGACGACTGGTCATCTGGGCATCATGCCGCCATTTTTAAAGCATAATTTACTCAAACTTGAAGAAGTCGAACGGGTTGAGGACAAATTACGCCGACGTGATCTGGTGGTCGATGAAGAAACGATTTATCAGTTTTATGCAGAACGTGTGCCTACTGATATTGCCAGTCGAAGCAGTTTTGAAGATTGGCGCGCGACGATTGAACCCAAACAGCCGCGCTATTTATTTGTTGAAGATGATGCGCTTTGGCAAAGTGATCGACCCACCACGCAACAATTTCCTGATTATTTACACAATGGCGATTTACGTTTAGCGACTACTTATCGTTTTGATCCAAGTCATGATCAGGATGGTGCAACTGTTAAAATCCCTGTGCAGGCTTTAGCCCAAGTTGATGAAGCTTTATGGTCGTGGGGCATTCCGGGATGGCGGCTGGATTTGATCGAGGCCTTACTCAAAGCCTTACCCAAAGACAAACGTCGACATTTAGTCCCGATTCCAGATACCGCTAAAAAACTGATGCAAAGTGTCGATGCAACCCATTTACGCGAGCATATTTTTAAGTTTCTGGCGTTTGCGCTACGTGGTGAACAGATCACCGAAAAAGATTTTTCTTTTGAACGTATTGATCAATATCTGGTGCCGTTTATCTTAGTCGTTGATGAAAAAGGTCGAGTGATTGAAAAAGGTCGCGATTTAGCTGAGTTAAAAGCACGTTGCCGTACCGAAACCCATCGTCCAGTCAAACAAATGCAAGGTGAGTTTAAAACCTTCCCAGAAAGCTTTGTGTTTGAAGCATCACAGAAAGTCACAGGCGTGGTGGTCAAGCAATATCAGGCTTTAGTTCCAGTCAAAAAGTTTGCTGAATTGCAACAAAAAGATGAATCTGGCGTGGTGATTCAAACTTTTAATGATCAGGCTGAAGCAATCAGACAGCATCGAGAAGGGATTATTGGTTTAGTACATATGCAACTGGGTGATCTGGTCAGACAGTTGAAAAAGCAAATCTCTAAACCATTGGCTTTGGCTTATTCTCCTTTGGGTGACAAAGCCAAACTTGAACAGATGCTGCTCTATGCGACGCTGCAACTGAGTATCGATCAACTACCTGTCAATCAGGCTGAGTTTCAGCAATTATTACAGAAGGTTAAGCAGACGTTTTTAACGCATGGACAACAGGCGCTTCAAGTCATTTCGGATATTTTTATTCAGTGGCAAAGCATACGCCGTCAACTCATGATGCTAGATACCGAGATTTTCGGACGCAGTATCGATGATATTGAAGATCAACTGGATTTGATGCAACTCAGTGATTTTGTTTATACCCGTAGCTCAGAGGTCTGGCTTGAATATCCACGTTACTTAAAAGCATTGTTGATGCGTCTGGAACGTTTGCCGAATAATTTGCAACGTGATGAAGCTGCAATTAAAGACGTTGATCCATGGATGGATAAACTATTTAAGTTTAAAAACAATCCTCAAATTAAAGAGCTATACTTTATGGTAGAGGAATTTCGAATTTCCTTATTTTCTCAACCGATGAAAACCAAGATGCCTGTTTCTCCCACTCGGCTACAAAAACTATGGGAAAAACAAGGAATCGGTTAGAATACTTACATTCTTAACAAGGAGTTTTACATGGGCATCCGTATTACTGGAACTGGTCTATTTCATCCGACCGAAACAATCAGCAACGAAGAACTGGTTGAAACGCTTAATGCTTATGTGGAACGTTACAATACAGAAAATGCAGATAAAATAGCCGCAGGCGAGTTGCCTGAGCGTCGTGGTTCAAGTGCCGATTTTATTGAAAAAGCATCTGGTGTTAAAAGTCGTTATGTGGTTGAAAAATCAGGTGTATTAGATCCAAGTCGTTTACGTCCACATTTGCGTGAACGCAGTGATGATGAGATTTCATTACAAGCAGAGTGGGGCGTGATTGCAGCCAAACAAGCCATGCAAAATGCAGGCGTGGGGCCTGAAGATATCGATGTGGTGATTTTGGCTTGTTCAAATATCCAGCGTGCTTACCCTGCTGTTGCCATTGAAATTCAGTCAGCATTAGGCATTCAAGGTTATGCGTATGATATGAATGTTGCCTGTTCAGCCGCAACTTTTGGTCTAAAACAAGCCGCTGATGCGATTAAATCAGGTGCGCGCCGCGTATTATTGGTCAATGTTGAGATTACATCAGGACATACCGACTATCGTTCACGTGACTGTCACTTTATTTTTGGTGATGTTGCCACCGCTTCTATTATTGAAGACACCGAAACCAAAGAAGGTTTTGAAATTCTAGATATTCATTTGTTTACTCAGTTCTCCAATAATATCCGCAATAACTTTGGCTTCTTAAACAGCAGTGAAGAAACCAGTCGTGACGACAAACAGTTCCGTCAGGATGGCCGTAAAGTATTTAAAGATGTTTGTCCTTTGGTTGCTAAAATCATTACAGGTCAACTGGAAAAAATGCAGATCCCCGCGGATGATGTTAAACGTTTCTGGTTGCATCAGGCCAATGCCAATATGAACCAACTGGTTGCAAAATTAGTTTTGGGTAAAGAGGCCGAAGCTGATCGTACACCGATTATTCTGGATGAATTTGCCAATACCTCATCGGCTGGGGTGATCATTGCCTTGCATCGTACAGGTAATCAGGTCGATGCGGGTGAATATGGTGTGATTTGTTCATTTGGTGCAGGTTACTCAGTCGGTTCGCTCATTGTACAAAAGCGCAAAGCAGGCTAAGTTCTGATTTCAAACTTTTGAGACTCCACTTTTGTGGAGTTTTTTATTTTGATCTGTTTAGATTTATGTAATAACGCATTGAAAAACGGGTTTGAAAAGTAGATATTCATTCAAAGATCAAGATAAATTAAGTCCAAACATTGAACCCAGATATATAACATTCCAGAACCAGAAAATCCAGAAACAGAAAATATAGAACCACGATTTGCTTTCGATGATGAATTTAATGTGTCTAGTCGTCTCTTACAATATAAATAACAGCAGGTGAAATGATGGATCATGATAATCAAAAGCCAGAACACGATCATGGCTATGCAAGAATTGAACCTTACGATCAACCTGCTGGAGGTTGGGGAGCCTTACTCAGTGTAGCCCGAAATTTAAAACGTCAGGAAACGTTCAAAAAAGGCTCTATTTCACTGCTCAATATTAATCAGCCGACAGGTTTTGACTGTCCGGGATGCGCATGGCCAGAAAAGAAAGATGCGCATGCTTTTAATTTTTGTGAGAATGGCGCGAAAGCAGTTGCATTTGAAGCCACCAGTAAACGTGTTAGTCCTGAGTTTTTTGCAACACATACGGTAAGCTGGTTATCAGAGCAAAGTGACTTTTTTCTGGAAGATGCAGGGCGGATTACCGATCCGATGCGTTACGATGTCGTAACGGATAAATACGTTCCCATTAGCTGGGATGAGGCCTTTGAGTTGATTGCCAAGCATCTACAGGCATTGGATGATCCTAATCAAGCCGCATTTTATACATCAGGACGAGCCAGTAATGAGGCTGCTTTCCTGTATCAGCTTTTTGTGCGAAGTTATGGCACCAATAATTTTCCTGATTGTTCCAACATGTGCCATGAAACCACCAGCGTCGGTTTAAAAGATTCGATTGGTTTAGGCAAGGGGACCGTGACGCTAGATGATTTCGATCAGGCAGATGCAATTTTTAGTTTCGGGCATAATCCGGGGACCAATCATCCTCGAATGCTCGCGACCTTAAGAGAAGTATCGAAACGCGGTGGAACTATTATTGCGATTAATCCCTTAAAAGAACGTGGATTGGAGCGTTTTCAGGATCCACAAGCACCCTTGGAAATGATCACCAATGGTAGCACACCGATTAGCCGCTATTATTTTCAACCGAAAGTGGGCGGTGACTATGCCATTATGTTTGGAATGCTTAAACACCTGTTAGAGTGGGATCAACAGGCGATCACCAAATCGAAGGAAAGCATATTTGATCGCTCATTTATTGCGGTGAATACGGTTGGTTTTGAAGAAATGCGGGCAGAAGTGCAAAATACTTCATGGTCAGACATTCATCCGCATACGGGTCTTAGCCCTGAACATCTGGAGGCATTAGCCAAACTTTATCTTGAATCCAAACGTGCCATTTTCTGTTGGGGGATGGGGATTACTCAACATCGTCATGGTACAGCCAATGTACATATGCTCGCCAATCTCATGTTAGCGCGTGGGCATATCGGTCGTCCTGGTGCGGGTTTGGCACCGATTCGTGGTCATAGTAACGTTCAGGGTGACCGCACCATGGGCATCAATGAACTGCCAAGTCCTAAAATGCTGGACAACATTGATCGGGTGTTTGGTATTCAATCTCCGCGAGAAAATGGCATGGGTGTGGTTGAAACCATTAAAGCGATGGCAGAAGGGCGGGTCAAAGTTTTCATTGGCTTGGGAGGGAATTTTGCGGTTGCCACACCTGATACTGAATATACTCAGCAAGCCTTACGTGCCTGTAATTTGACGGTACACATCACCACGAAAATGAATCGAAGTCATCTGGTTTGTGGACAAGATGCCTTGATGTTGCCCTGTTTGGGGCGTACTGAAGTTGATATTCAAAAACATGGGCCACAGTCGATTTCCGTCGAAGATTCTATGAGTAATGTACATTTGTCCGCTGGGCGCAATGAACCGATTTCATCAGATTTACTCTCTGAGCCCGATATTATCGCCAGAATTGCCGAAGCAACCTTGCCTAAGAGTCAAATCAAATGGCGTTGGTATATCGAAAGTTATGATCGTATTCGTGATGCGATTTCGGAAGTCTTTGATGAGTTTCATGACTTTAATCAGCGTGTTTATCAACCTGGCGGTTTTCATTTGGAACACCCTGCCAATCAACATATCTGGAATACGCCAAGTGGCAAGGCACAATTTTTAATTACTCCGATTTCGGAAGTCTATGCAGATCACGAACATCGTTATGCAGATGCTTACACTGAAGCTAAAGTCTATACACTCATGACCACACGTTCGCATGATCAATACAATACGACTTTGTATGGTCTGGATGACCGTTATCGAGGGGTATATGGACAGCGCCGTGTCTTATTTATGAATGAACAGGATATTGAAGCAGCAGGTTTCCAGCCTGATCAATGGGTCGATATTGAAAGTATCTATTCAGATGGAATAAAGCGCATTGTGCATAGTTTTCGGATTGTGCCTTATAACATCCCGCGTGGAAGTTTAGCGGCTTACTATCCTGAAACTAATCCACTTGTGGCGCTGAGTAGCCATGACAAATACGCCAAGATACCAGCTTCTAAAAGTGTGCCAGTGATTTTGCATGCAGGACATGCACCTGAACATTTCAATCTAGCGGCAGAGGTTGACCCTGAGAAAGCCGATCAAATTATTGCTACGGCGAAAGTCAGTTAGTGCTCTATTCATGTGGGAATGGCGTGTCAAAAGCGCCGTTTCCTGATAAGGAAAAATCGATGGATGATACCTTACAGTCGCCATTAGGTTATGAACCTTTGATCGTTCAGCGTTATAGTCATGGAAGTGTTCAGGAGCAGTTAGACGACGTCGTGCAAGAAACCCCTGTAGCACTGGTCTACAATGGGATTTCTCATGCCGTGATGATGGTGACCCCGATTGATCTTGAGGTTTTTGCCAAAGGTTTTAGTTTATCGGAAGGTATTCTGCAACATCTCGCTGAACTCTACACACTAGACATTGTAGAAAATGAGTTAGGGATTCAGGTGGACATGACGATTTCATCACGTGCTTTTGCGGCATTGAAGCAGCATCGTCGTGCTATGACTGGAAGAACTGGTTGTGGGCTTTGTGGTATCGAAAGTTTGCAACAGCTTCATCAGGATGTAACGTCAGTCAGTACCAAATTTTTATCGACATGGCTCAATGATATTTCACAAGCAGTTTTACAGTTAAATGCAAAACAAAAAATCACAGCATTGACTGGAGGAGCACACGCCGCTGCATGGGTAGTGAATGGTGAAATTTGCACTTTGTTTGAAGATGTAGGACGACATAATGCACTGGATAAGTTACTTGGATATATTGCACAGCAACAATTGGATGTTTCCAATGGTTTTGTACTCATGACCAGTCGAGCCAGTTATGAATTGGTACGAAAATGTGCTCGACTGAATATTGCCTTACTCGCATGTATTTCTGCCCCCACCAGTTTGGCGATTGAGATGGCTAAACATTCAGGTTTGGCTTTGGCTGCATTTTGTCGAGGACACGGCTATGTGCTATATAACGATTAAAATGTAAAATTTACTTTGTGCTGAATTTTCCAATTTCACTGTCAAACTTGAGTTTTAACTCGCTTGTTCTGGATCTAGCCTCAAGGCTTCATTTGGGCAAATCGATTCAATAATGCTTTGTACCACTAAAGGATGCTGTAAATAACCTACGATCTCATGAGGTTTATGCGCAAAAGTCGAAATTCCTTGATTGATAATCGACGGTTGAAAATTGAAAAAACTATGATCAAGTGGAAAAGTGGTCAAATAGTCTTCATGTGAATAAAAATTATGCCAATCTCCTTGCAAGGCTTCGAGTTGTTCTGTTGGACGATTTAGTCTGGATTGCACCACTCGAAAAGCCAGTGGTGAAGCAAGAGTAATGAAGCGCTTTATTTTTACTTTCTTTGAAAGCTGTTGCAGTAAATTATAGGCAATCACCGTTCCGAGTGAATGTGCCACAATGATGTATTCTTCATCTTCGTCAAAAGATTGAATCACACGCTGATGTACATCATTCATAAAGTCTGGATTGGCGAGATATAAATACACTTCCAGAATATATCGATGCAACATATTTTCATGCAATTTGGGAAATTTGTTTAATAACATCACAAATTCACGTAATACATGATCTTTGGCTAAATGCGAAAACAAATATAAACGCGAAGTCAAACTTAATTCCTCATGGTGTTGCGCCAATAAAGGAATTAATTTTCGATCCTGATCAATCTGTTGCGGTTCAGGATTTTGTAAATAGGGCAAATGCCAGTCTTGCCATGCTTGTGGCATAAAAGCATCTAAGGGCGTATCTAATTGTGCCAATCGATGTTGATGGATTAAATCACCATAGTAAGGGAAAGCTAGATTAAGATTTTGAAATGGAACCTGAACATCAAGATGATCTAAACCGAGTTTAAAAATATTTAACCAGTGATCTTGTAAGCCTTGAGCATCAAAGCTCTGTTGTTGTGCACCGTGTATAAAAATTAGTTTCATTGTCATGGTATCAATTATTCTTATGCTTGATTTGACTGTAGCACTGAGAGGTCTGGAGATACCAGCCATACAAACAAAAAAAGTGTAGCGATTTGCTACACTTTTGCTAGAAAAATGAAGTTATTAGCGTTTAATGATTCGAATTACGATAAAATATAAAATGGCTCACGTAGCACAAAGCAATAAAAATTAGACAGCAAATAAAACCTGTCAGCATTTCAGGATCCGCCGCCATACTTAAGCAAGTAATCAGGCAGAAGAAAAACCCTAAAATCGGCACAATTGGAAAAAGTGGCGCTGCAAATTTTAAATCCTGAACAGTATGGCCTGTCTTATACCATTGTCTTCTGAAATTAAACTGACTTAAACAGATACTCATCCAGACCACAACCATGGTAAATGCCGCTACACCCAAGAGATTTTTAAAAATCGTTTCAGGTGCAAATTGCTCAGATAATAGTCCTGGAATTGCACCGAACATAGTCACAATTAAGGCAACAATAGGTGTACCACTTTTTGTGAGTTTAGAAAAAATACGCGGCAAATGTTGCTGTGAAGAGAGTGACCACATCATCCGCGAAGCAGCATATAAACCTGAATTGGCTGCGGAAAGTAGCGCAGTGATAATCACGAAACGAATAATATCATCCGCATAAGGAATCCCAATGTAGTTAAATACCGTAACAAACGGGCTATTACTCACACTATGACCGCCTAAACCTGCTTGTTCAAAAGGCAGTAGGGCACTGATCACAATAATTGTACCCACAAAGAAGATCAATAAACGCCAAATTGCTGCATTAATCGCTTTGGGTACATTATCCGCAGGATCTTTCGTTTCGCCTGCTGCAACACCAATCAGTTCCGTACCCGAAAAAGCAAAGTTCACAATCAGCATGGTAGCGAAAATCGGCATGAATCCCTGAGGAAACCAGCCTTGTGCAGTTAAATTACTAAATAGAGGAGCTGATTCATAACCATGAAAGG
>NZ_CP078523.1:2436048-2439624 GCF_019264745.1 Acinetobacter sp. Colony158
AACTGATGACGGTTATGACTTTTACTAGCGAGAGCCAAAACTCCGATTCAGCAAAAATTTTGGTCGAACTGAGATTGAGTGTGAAAATAGTGGCTGCAAAGATCAGTGTCCAGATCCACATCGAAATATGAGGAAACCATTCCTGCATCAGTAATGCCGCGGCGGTAAATTCGGTTCCGAGCGTTGCTGTCCATGTCAGCCAGTAGAGCCACGACACCATATAGCCTGTACTTGGGCCAATATATTTGGCCGCATACGCCCCAAAAGAACCAGAAACAGGCATATGTACAGCTAATTCGCCTAAACACAGCATCACCATGTAGGCAATCAATCCACCTAAAATATAGGCAAGAATTGCTCCAATCGGGCCTGTTTGAGAAATGACTTCACCTGAGCCTAAAAAAAGACCTGTACCAATTGCACCGCCTAAAGAAAGCATAACCAAATGGCGCGTACTCATTGCTCGTTTTAATGGAGCAGAATCACTGGATGAGGTGATATTTGAAGATTCAGATGGTTGCATACACAACGTCACGTTCAAAATGGACAAGCGCGCTATTGTAGAGAAAAATTAGAAATGTGCAATCTTGAGGCAGACAAACAATAGCCAATAGGCACAATAAAAAAGAAAGGATTTAAAAAATGGCGTCCCTACGGGGATTCGAACCCCGGTTACCGCCGTGAAAGGGCGATGTCCTAGGCCTCTAGACGATAGGGACGTTGAGGATGGCGGTATCTTAAGAATCCGCCGGTAAAGTGTCAAGTAAGTAAGGGGCGAGTTTGTTCAAAATATAGCAAAACAGTTCAGCTGTCTTTTGTGTATCGTACAAAGCCGAATGTGCTTCTTTACCATCAAACTCGATTCCAGCCTGAATACAGGCCCTTGCCAATACTGTTTGACCAAACATGACAGCGCTTAAAGTTACGGTATCAAACACCGAGAAGCTGTGAAATGGATTCTGATTTTTGGTTGATGTACGTGCAATCGCTGCTTGTAAAAAACCAAGATCAAAATGCGCATTATGGCCAACCAGTACCGTATGGGTACATTGCTGTTGACGACGGACTTCATTGAGCGATTTAAAAATACGGCGTAAAGCTGTTTTTTCATCTTCAGCCATGGCAACACGCATGGGATTAAAAGGATCAATCCCAATAAAATCTAAAGATCTTCGATCAAGATTAGCGCCTTCAAATGGATTGATATGCGCATGATAAGCCTCACCAGGTACAAATCGACCTGCTTCATTATAAACAATCGGAATACAGGCGATTTCGAGTAAAGCATCTGTTTGTGAATTAAAGCCCGCTGTTTCGACATCGACCACAACAGGCAAAAAACCACGAAAACGATGCCCAATCACGGGTGGAGCGCTGATTTGTTGGTTCACACTTTCCTCCATTGAAGAGTTTTACCTGCATACAGTGGAATAATTTTTTCACCATCCAGATAATCGAGCTGTTCTGGAATGGTTTGTTCCTCTTTGACCAAGGTAATGGTTGTCGTATTGCGCGGTAAACCATAAAAGTCTGCACCAAAGTGACTGGCAAAGCCCTCAAGCCGTTCAATTTTACCGACTTGATCAAATGCTTGTGCATACAGCTCAATTGCAGTGGGGGCACTATAGCAGCCTGCACAGCCACATGCATTTTCTTTAGCATTTTTCGAATGCGGTGCACTATCTGTACCCAAGAAAAACTTTGGATTACCACTGGTTGCAACTTCAATCAATGTTTGTTGGTGCGTTTGACGTTTTAAAATCGGTAAACAGTAGAAATGCGGTTTAATTCCACCGACCAACATGTCATTACGATTAAACAATAAATGCTGCGGGGTAATAGTTGCAGCCACATTGCGATCATGTTCAAGTACAAAATGTGCAGCTTCGCTGGTGGTGATGTGTTCAAGAACCAGTTTAAGCTTTGGAAATTGTTTTAATAATGGCGATAAAATTTCATCAAGAAAACGTTTTTCACGATCAAAAATATCTACATGATGATGAGTGACTTCCCCATGCAGTAATAATGGAACCTGATGTTCTTCGAGTTGTTCAATCACCGCATAGACTTTGCGGATATCACTGACCCCATTGTCTGAATTGGTGGTTGCACCAGCAGGATAGAGCTTAATTGCATTGACATGCGCTGAAGCTTTAATTTTACGGACTTCATCTGGAGATGTTTGATCAGTGAAATACAACACCATACGCGGATCAAAATTTATTCCTTCAGGTACATGCGCCATGATGCGTTCACGGTAGGCCAGTGCTTCTTCAACAGTTTTTACTGGTGGAACCAGATTAGGCATACAGATTGCGCGGGCAAATTGTTGAGCTAAATCAGGAACAGTTCGTTGTAGGGCTAAACCATCACGTAAATGAGCGTGCCAGTCATCGGGCTGAAGAAGAGTAATAGTATCCAAGGCGATTCAAACTGAAAAATAAAACAGATGATAATCCATATATGCTCAAAATGGTAAACAGTTTTATGGATAAAAAGCGAAATCGGGTTGATAAAAGTCATGTTAAGTGTATTATTTTTATTCAAATAAGGATGATTTCTTGCAGGGTGTAATGGATTATAAATACAACCTTGACGAGCTTCATAAAAGAAAAGAAGAAGTTGAACAGCTTTCGCATGTACGTGAAAAACAGACCAATCGGGCTTTACCAAGGGTATTGGAAAACCAGTTCTGGAATATGCATATTGAGCGTACACGGCTAAATACTATTCAATTTTTTTGGAGCGGTCTCGTCACCTATATTATTTTTATGTTATTGACGGTTCCTGGTGATTATATGGTCATCGAGAAACAATATTTTATTTCAGATTTTGTTCGATGCCTTTTAAGTGTAATCAATGGGGCGGTGTGTTTATTGGTTTATGTCGCTTTTGCCAAAATTTCATCATTAAGGCCATATTTTTATCAGGCAGCCTATACGATCGTGCTTTGGGCAATTGTTGTAACATCAATTCTGATGATGACTGTGCAGAGTGAAGCACTTAAAAATCAGGCGATGTTATTGATCTCATTTATATATATGTTGGGTTTTATTCTGAGTGGGCTAAAACCTATACATATGTTAATGGTCGGAATGCTATCTGCATTGATTACGTTGACGTGGCTTACAGTTTTTAATATTGATTTTCATCTGGTGATTTTAACGCGCGCTTTAATCGGGAGTTGTTTATTAGGTTTTGCCATTAGTTCAATGTTGGTATCTAAAGAAAGAATGTTGTTTTTAAATGCAAAACTTTCTGAAATTAATGAAAATATTCAGCGCATTCATGCCTCTGAATTTTTACATCTGAGTCAGCATGATGGATTAACCCAACTTTCTAACCGACGAACTTTCGATGAAATGTTAGATGTGTTCTATTTACAGACCCGAAGGGATAATAGCTCTTTAGGAATTTTGTTTATCGATATCGATTTTTTTAAAAATTATAATGACTTTTATGGGCATCAGATGGGTGATCATGTCATAGCCAGTCTGGCAAAAGCCATAAAAAATTCGATTCGGCACATGGACTTCGTGGCTCGCTATGGGGGTGAAGAATTTGTGGTGTTATTGC
>NZ_CP078523.1:2439974-2446465 GCF_019264745.1 Acinetobacter sp. Colony158
TTCCTCTAAAGGGGCTTTTTGCATACGTTTACGCAAATCATTTCTTTCCTGAGTGCTCATCTTTTGCCATGCATCACGCATTTTTTGCTTTTCTTGCTCAGGCAATTGAGTAAACCAATCCATTCTTTGCTGTAAATCAACAGATTGATCTTTGGGCTCATCTTTTAAAGATTCATAACGTTTGATCAATGCACGTTGTTCATTTTCAGATAAGGTATTCCACGTTTCATTAACTTTGGTATCAGCACTTTTTGAAAATATCCAAAAGCGTTCAAAACCAGCAAAACTGGTTTGTAAAAAACTAAGCGCACAGAGTGCCAGCGCTATTTTTTTAGCTACCATGTGGAACTTTATCCTCACCTAAAACACTCAGCATTTCCAAATCTTCCACCATTTGTGGTGAAAGTTTTGGACTTGCCATCACCTGATTTTGTGGTTGATCCGACGTATCAAAGCTAGCAGGTAAAATGACAAATCCTGTAATCGCCGCAGCGAGAGCAAAGCCAGACATTTTCCAGATATGATAAAAAGATCGTGGTTCTCGCTTAATCGTATCCAAAACGTTGGCGATGACCTGAGGTTTATGCTTATGGTGACGTGCAAGTCCATCAAGCTTGGACGTTACCTGCTTGGTAAAATCATCTCGATTCATCTGATGAACCTCCCAAAGATGGATTTAAATGAGCTAAAGCAGTACGAAGCCCTTGAATAGCGCGATGATAATGTGTTTTTACACTGCCTTCGCTACAATTCATGATCTGTGCAGTGGTTTGCGTATCAAAGCCTTCCCACGCACGTAACATAAATGCTTGCTGCTGACGTAGCGGAAGTTCTGCGATGGCTTCTTGAATTTCTTCAATGGTGACTTCTTGACTTAAAAAATCTGAAGGATTCAGCGTTGTTTCATCAACAACCTCAATGACTTCGTCATTATCACTATCAAGACTCACCTTTTTAAAAAAAGAAAAAGGATTAGATCGGCGTGCTTCTTTACGTCGCCAGTCCTGTAATTTGTTATTTAAAATCGTATAGAACAGCGGATACCATTCATCAAGAGTTTTATCGGCATAAGATTTGTGTAAAGAAATAAAAGCTTCCTGTACCAAATCCATCGCTATACCTTGTTGCCCCTGTGTTGCACTTTCCATCATGACTAGCGCGCGTCCTGTGACTTCATTCATAAAATGTTTTAGGCGATGTTCAGCCGTATTCACATGAACACTATCAACTTCTGATCCAGACTGCTTTGGCGCTAAGTCCATAGAAATGGAAAATCCTGTCATTCGATCCCCATTCTTCCTTTTTTACAGTTACCTACTATATAACGCAGAAAAGAAAGAATAGGTTGACAATATAAGATGTTATTTTGACAGATTTAAGTTTAAATGATTTTTTTCAAATGATTGAGCCGCTTTAATATAAATTAACGATTTAAAGACGTTGTCGAACCATTTCAAAAAAGCAAATTGAGCCTGCAATTGCGACATTAAGAGATTCCTGTCCGCCAGGCTGTGGAATCGCGACTGCTTGTGCATGGGCGAGGGCATAATCAGAGGCACCTTGACCCTCGTTACCCAAAATCCAGACGCAAGGCTTGGTTAAATTTTGTTCATATAAACTATTTGAACGATGTGAACTGGTAACAAATACTGGGATGTTAAATTGATCCAGTAAGCTTTCAAGTTCAATATTTTCAAAGGTATGTAAACTAAAATGCGCGCCCATGCCTGCACGGAGTACGCGAGGTGACCAAAGCGATGCAGAGCCTTTAGTACAAATAACTTGTTTGATATTGGCAGCAGCAGCGGAACGTAAAAGAGTACCTACATTACCTGGATCCTGAATATTTTCCAAAATAAGCGTATCTGCCTGAAAATCCAGCGCTGTGCTACTTTGCGGTAAATCTATCACCGCGAGACAAGCCAAACTGGTGCCCAATGTACTAATGTCTTTGTACAAAGTTTCACTAATGACAAAAACAGAGCCATTATATTGTTCAATAATCGCTTGTATGTCTGAATGCTCTAAAGCAGCTTCAGTAGTAAAAAGTGAGACAAGTTTGCCTTTTTCCTGCAACCATGACAGGCACAGATGAGTTCCCTCAAGCACCGTTTGACGTTGTTTTTTTCGGTAGGCTTGTTGCTCAATGAGACTGCGCAAATGCTTAATTTTAGCGTTGTCTTTGGATTCAAGAAAAATAATAGCCATAAAAGAAAATCCACGATGATGCGGTGAAGCATCATCGCTATAAAAAATAATTAATGGTAACTGGTTACCAGCTCAACTTCTTGTTTAGAGCCAATGATCACAGGGACACGTTGATGCAATTCAGTAGGCTGAATCTCTAAAATACGGACACGGCCTGTCGTAGATGCACCACCAGCCTGTTCGATCAGCATGCTCATCGGGTTGGCTTCATACATTAAACGTAAACGTCCTGCTTTCTTTGGATCCTTTAAATCATAAGGATAAAGGAAAATACCGCCACGACATAAAATACGATGAATATCACCCACCATACATGCGACCCAGCGCATATTGAAGTCTTTTGCACGAACTGAGGTTTTTCCTGCAAGAAGTTCATCAATATAACGTTTTACAGGCTGCTCCCAATGACGCTGGTTAGAAGCATTGATTGCAAATTCTTGTGTCTCTTCACTGACTTTGACTTGATCAGCCGTCAGAATAAATTGCTGACTTTCTGGATCATAAGTAAAGAATGCAACACCATTGCCAACAGTTAAAGCCAACATCGTAGATGGGCCATACAAAACATAACCTGCTGCAACTTGTTCAGTTCCAGCTTGCATGAAATCAGCCGCTTGAGTGACTGCATTTTTGGCAGGTAAAATTGAAAAGATTGTACCGACACACATATTGATATCAATGTTGCTAGAACCATCAAGTGGATCAAATAACACCAAATATTTACCGTTTGCTTGAGCTGGTGTGAAATCATCGAGTTCTTCAGATGCCAAACCACCGACATGTGGGTGAACTTTTAATGCATCAATTAAATAATCATTTGAGATCACATCCAGTTTTTTCTGGGTTTCACCTTGAACGTTTTCATTTTCTGCACTCCCCAGAATGCCTGCTAAAGCACCTTTTTGTAATGCCTGATCAATGGTATTACAAGTAGCGGCAATGGTTTCAATCACTTGAGCAAGTTCAGGTGTCAAATGGCCTGATTGTTGTTGTAAATATTGCGTCAAATTCAGGTTTGACATACAGGAAAACTCCAAAATGAAAAGGGTCGTTTAGAAATGGCTATAGTGTAGATGAGATCGACCTAAAAGAAAAATTATATGACTTTATTTGTTGCGATTTTATGCTTGCAAGTGTACAGCAACGTGTTATGTTGAATAATAATAAGGATGTGAAAAGTCTGTATGAGAGGAGACGAGGCATGACGACCAAAACCTTCGGTGCGATGCCAACCCCAAATGAACCGATTAATCTCGACGAAATTTCAAAAGAGTCTGTAGATGAAGCGTGGAAAGGGTATGAGGCGAAACCTGAATACAAAGAGTTTAATAAACACGATTTGATTGAATCCATGCATCCGCCTAAAACAGAGCAGGAACAACAAAGTCCCTAAATTAAAAAATCGCTTAGAGTCTGAGACTTTAAGCGATTTTGATGATCTAAAGAATCATTATTTCAATAGGGGTGGAACAGCTTCGTAGTTAATTTCTACACGGCGGTTTTCTTTCCACGCTGCTTCATCATGCCCTGCATTTACAGGCATTTCTTTACCATAACTCACCGCTTCTAATTGTTGCGGATTGACACCATTGGTAATCAAAAAGCTTTGAACGGCTTTAGCACGACGTTCACCTAAAGCCATGTTGTATTCACGTGTACCACGTTCATCGGTATGTCCAGTGAGCGCGACACGTGAATTTGCATTTGCCATTAAAAACTGAGCATGCGCTTGTAGCGTTTGATAATCTTCAGAAGATAAGTCACTGCTGTCATAATCAAAGTGAACCACACGTTTTGCAAGTGCAGCACGATTTGCAGCAGTCACACCTTTTGATGATGCACCTGTTAGGTTTTGTGCATTTAATGCAGCATCGTCACTCAACCCAGATGTATTGACTGTGCCAGCACTATTTGGATTATTTCCTGCTTGAATTTCAGCAGCAGGTTTACGGCTTGCACAGCCTGTCATAATGACAGCAGTTGCGAGTACGGGTAAAACGAATAGTTTAACGGCTTTCATTGTGATCTCCATCTAATTCAGTTAAAAAATATAAGTGCTTCATCGTCATTTAGGCGACCAATTTATTTAGGTGCCCAAGCAGGTTCACGAACTTCGCCTTGTTCACTTGGTAAATTCATGCGGAATCGACCATCTGTGGACATCACAGAGAGTAGGCCACGATTACCTTCGCGAGTGGCATAAACCACCATCTGGCCATTTGGTGAAAAACTTGGCGATTCATCTAAACTGGTTGGGGTCAAAATATTTACGATACCCGTCGAAATATTCATAATGGCCACTTTGTAATTGCTACCCGATGGGCGATGTACCAGTGCAATATTTTTTCCATCTGCACTTAAAGTTCCACGGGCATTGAAAGCACCTCGGAAAGTGAGTCGGTTAACAGAAGCATCATCAAAACTATAGCGATAAATTTGTGCTGAACCGCCGCGATCAGAAGTAAAAATAAAAGACTTTCCATCTGGCGCGTAACGAGCTTCTGTATCAATCGCACTGTCATTGGTCATCCGTTGCAGTTGACGGGTTTCCAGATTCATTTGATAGACTTCTGGGTTGCCATGCATAGATGCAGTAAACAACATCGACTTACCATCAGGTGAAAAACTTGGCGCGCCGTTTAGCCCTTTAAAGCGAGCCAACACTTCACGTTGACCTGTTGCCAAATCTTGTAAATAAATCGCTGGACGTTTTGTTTCAAACGAAACATACGCGATTTTTTTCGCGTCAGGTGTCCATGCAGGTGAAAGGATTGGATCACGTGAAGACAACACAGTTTTAGGCTGCTCGCCGTCAGTATCTGCGATTTGTAAAGTATAACGCTGTTCAGGTGTGGCGGGGTTACGTAGGACATAGGCAATACGGCCACTAAAGTCACCTTGAATCCCTGTTAATGCCTGATAAATGGCATCACTGATCATGTGTGCAGCTTGACGCACACGCGAATTAGGTACGGTTAATAATTCATTCAGCAAAAACTGCTTTTTTTGTACGTCATAAAGTTGATAATGCACTTCAGAGCTATTATTGGCGGCAGGCTTGATATTTCCCACAACAACATAAGGAATACCAGCCGCTTGCCATGCATCTGTCTGAATCTGATCAATGGCACCTGTAACAGGTAAATTGTTTGATGCACTGGTAAAACGACCCGAACGGTTTAGGTCATTTTCAACAATAGGATAAATGGATTGATCATTGGCAAAGGGAACAATCGCAATTTTAGGTGCTTGTTCTGGTGCTTTGGCGATTTCAAGATGCAGTTGTGCAAATGCTTGGGGAACAAAAGCTGAACTCAGTGCAGTAATGATAGCGATTGATAAGAGATGTTTGCGATTCATATCCATAGTCGTATTGTGAGAGCGGCTCATTTTTGTGGAATAAAAGTATTTAGCATAATTACAGGGTCAAAATCCATTTAAACCATGTAATTATGACCAAAATATTATTTAGCAGTAAATGTTGATGTGAAAGTTCTTGCTTCACGACGTGCATCTGCATCAGAAGGCATCGGGTAAGGTGCGGCTGCACGAACAGCGGCTTCTACACTTGCTTTCATATCTGGATCGCTTGCATTTACAATCACGGAGGCAACAGCACCACTATCGGTTAAGGTGACACGAGCAGTTGCTTTTTTACCAGATGATCCCATTGGAATATCCCAAGTGCGATAGATTTTCTGCTCAAAATCACGTTTTGCTGTGGATGCAATTTTTTTAGCGTCAGCTTTTTTCTGAGCCGCTTCTTCAGCGGCTTGCTTTGCAGCCGAGGCTTTTGCTTCCGCATCTGCCTCAGCTTTTCGTTTGGCATCCGCTTCTGCTTTAGCTTTGGCATCYGCTTCATGTTTTGCTTTTGCTGCTGCATCGGCTTTAGCTTTTGCATCTGCTTCATGTTTCGCTTTTGCCGCAGCATCGGCCTTAGCTTTTGCATCTGCCTGTTGTTTTGCCTTTGCTGCTGCATCWGCTTTRGCTTYWGCATYTGCYTSWTGTTTCGCYTTTGCCGCAGCATCGGCCTTAGCTTTTGCATCTGCCTGTTGTTTTGCCTTTGCTGCTGCATCAGCTTTGGCTTTGGCATCCGCTTCATGTTTTGCTTTCGCTGCTGCATCTGCTTTAGCTTTGGCATCCGCTTSWTGTTTYGCTTTTGCTGCTGCATCGGCTTTAGCTTTKGCATCCGCTTGTTGTTTYGCTTTTGCTGCTGCATCGGCTTTAGCTTTKGCATCYGCTTGTTGTTTTGCYTTTGCTRCTGCATCRGCTTTAGCTTTCGC
>NZ_CP078523.1:2446643-2448579 GCF_019264745.1 Acinetobacter sp. Colony158
GCTTGTTGTTTCGCCTTTTCTGCTGCTTCCGTTTTGGCTTTTTCAATGGTTTCAGCAGGGTTGGTTAAAGCAGGAGTAGGTGGTGGACTACTCGAAATAACAGGTGCTGTAACTTCAGGTTCTTGTGTAGTTTGAATTTGCTCAGCAACTTGGGTGCTCGTTGTTTCTGCTTCTTGAACAGGAATTGCCAAATCTGCAGGATTGACTAGCACAGTTGTGATTTTTTTTGGTGGTTCAGGCGGTTTACTTAAACCTAAATAAAGTAAGCCGACAATCGCAAGGGCATGTACGCCAAGCGTAAAACCAAGTGCAATTGCTTTTTCCTGAAAAGGTGGCTTTTGAAAATTCTTCATAACTTACTTTAATGGCTCAGTGAGTAGACCAACTTGGGTTAAACCCGCTTCTTGCAAGCTTGACATTAAAGAAACCACATCACCATATGGTCTGGTTTTCTCACCGTTAACCAATACTGTTATTTTTTGATTGCTTTCGTCTGCTTGAGTTTGTGCATCACCTAAAATTTCTTTTAACTGAGATAAAGAAACCTGTTCATTTTTATGATCTTTATATTGCAGATAAATATTACCATCTTGTCCTAATGTGACAATCGCGGGTTCTTTGGTTTCAATCGGAGTATTAGTCGCTTGCGGTAAATCAACTTTGATACCACTGGTAATCATCGGCGCTGTTACCATGAAAATCACCAGTAATACGAGCATCACGTCGATATACGGCACGACATTCATATCACTTTTTAATGGTTTTTTGATACGCTCAAAGCGTCCTGAACGCTGAATTGCCATTAAACTTCTTCCTGTGCAGAACCCACAGACTGACGTTGTAATAATGCCACCATTTCCTCAGCAAAAAGAGCACGATCTGAATAAATCGCTTCGCCTTTGGCGGTATAGTGGTTAAAAGCGAGTACCGCAGGAATGGCTGCAAATAAACCGATCGCAGTGGCAATCAAGGCTTCGGCAATCCCTGGCGCAACGGTAGCAAGTGTTACTTGATCCACATCAGCCAAGCCAATAAACGCATTCATGATGCCCCAAACGGTTCCAAATAAACCGACATAAGGCGCCACTGAACCAATACTGGCCAATGCACCAAGCCCTTGTTCAAGGATACTTTGATCTCGGCTTAACCCGACACGTAAAATACGTTCAGTTCCTTCAATGGTCTGATTTGCAGTAGCATGACGTTTTTTTAGTTTAAAAAACTCGCCTAAGCCTTGATAAAAAATATCTTCCAGACCATGACGTTTTGAATTTAACTGTGCATTGTTATAAAGCGTATTGAGTTCAGCACCCGACCAGAACATTTTTTGAAAATGTTCATCTTGTTGTGCTGCTTTCTTATAGCCCATATGTAACTTGGCGATCAGATACCAGCTATAAATTGATGCCAAAAGTAATAAAAGCATGACTGCCTGAACGACAGGGCTTGCTTGTAAAATAAGATCAGAAATATGTAGAGAAGATTGGATCTGTGTTGCCATAGTTACATGTGCCAAAGTATGTTTTTTTAATCTTGTTCCAGTTCTTGAAGAATAAGATTGCGAATTTCATCAGGGAGTCGGCGTGGTCGCATTTCTGTGTTTAAACATGCCAATTCTACCTCGCCAGAAGCAAGCATGATTTCACCACGATAAATATTTTGTTGCAATACAAATGACGAAGCTTTACATGAAAGTACACTCGCTGTAACAGTAATCATATCGTCCATCATAATCGGGCGCATGTATTTCAATGCGATTTTATGTACGACAAAATTATAATCTTTTTGATGCCAATAATGATCGATGCCAGAAGCACGTAGCCATTCTGTACGAGTCCGTTCCATAAAGCGGATATGATTGGCATGATAAACGATACCACCAGCATCTGTATCTTCAATATATACGCGAATTTTGAACTCAAAAAGATTAGCCATA
>NZ_CP078523.1:2449596-2459855 GCF_019264745.1 Acinetobacter sp. Colony158
CGCTTTCACTCACAGCCTAGTTGTTCGTCTTGCGCCGCTAAAAAGCCTTAAAGCGATGCTTTAAGTTTTCTTAACGCKTTTACTCGAAGCATAGCTTCTCGTCTTGYGCAGCGGCAAAACGTTGTTTTGCTTATCGCTGCTCAGGTGGGGTGATTCCAAATTGCGCATAGGCCTGATTAGTGGCAATACGCCCACGTGCAGTACGCATCACGTAGCCTTGCTGGATCAGATACGGTTCAATGACATCTTCCAGAGTTCCGCTATCTTCGGCCATCGCAGCAGCAAGAGCTTCAACGCCTGCGGGACCACCTTCAAAACGTTCTAGTATCATACTCAGGTAACGTCGGTCGAGTGTATCTAGGCCAGATTTATCGACATTGAGCATGTCCAGTGCGCGTTGTGCCATGTCCTGAGTGACTTCACCTGTGCCTTTGACCTGAGCATAGTCACGTACACGACGTAATAAACGATTGGCGATACGTGGTGTACCACGCGAACGTCGCGCAATTTCTTCGGAACCTGTTTGGGTAATCGGTACATCCATTAAGTTGGCAGAACGGGTGACAATATGCGTTAAATCTTCAACCGAATAAAATTCCAGACGTTGCACAATCCCGAAACGATCACGCAACGGTGAGGTGAGCAAGCCTGCGCGTGTTGTTGCAGCAACCAGTGTAAACGGCGGTAAGTCCAGTTTAATTGAACGTGCCGCTGGACCTTCGCCAATCATAATATCCAGTTGATAGTCTTCCATCGCTGGATATAAAATTTCTTCAATAACAGGAGAAAGACGATGAATTTCATCGATAAATAACACATCGCCTTCTTCAAGATTGGTGAGCATGGCAGCCAAATCACCAGCCCGTTCCAGCACAGGCCCAGAAGTGGATTTTAAATTGCCTCCCATTTCTCGGGCAATAATATTGGCAAGTGTGGTTTTACCGAGTCCGGGTGGACCAAAAATCAGGGTGTGATCCAGTGCTTCACCCCGTCCACGCGCAGCACCAATGAAAATTTCCATTTGCTCGCGTACCACGGGCTGACCAATATAGTCTGCCAAAGAAGTCGGGCGAATCGCACGATCGAATTGATCTTCTGGTTTTTCTTTGCCACTAATTAAACGGTCATGCATGATTGGTTACTTCATCATTGATTTGAGTGCAGCACGAATTAAGTCTGCGGCTTCAGTATAATCAGCTTTCACCGCAGCCACTGCTTTTTGTGCTTCAATCGGTTTGTAACCTAATGACTGTAATGCAGCTTCGGCTTCGGCAACAGGAGAGTTAGATACAAACTGAATTTGCGAAATACTATTGTTTGAGGTCGCACTGCCTTGATTTGCAAGTGCTTTAAAACGGTCACGAAGTTCAATCATCAAACGTTCAGCAGTCTTTTTACCCACACCCGGAACTTTCACCAAGGTATTGATATCATCATGTTCAATGGTTTGGATCAAAAGCTCAACGCTTAAAGTCGATAAAATACCCAGTGCCATTTTAGGGCCAACACCATTAACCTTCAGCAAGGTACGGAAAATGGTCTTTTCCTGTGCTTCTAAAAAACCATAAAGTTGTTGAGCATCTTCACGCACCACTAAATGCGTCCATAATGTTGCTTTTTGCCCTTTTTGGAGTTGGCAAAATGTTGAAAGTGGCGTATCAATTTCATAGCCAACACCATTGACATTCAGGAGTACCGTAGGTGCTTCCAGTGCAAATACTTCACCAATTAAACAACCGATCATTGAAAACTTATTTCCTAAAATAATATAAAAATTAGATGTCCGAAATCATCCCGACATTACATAAAACTGGCACGACGACCTTGTAGTACCTGAGCGAGATCATAAGCTTGGTGATCTGAGAATTTACTAATGATATCCAATATTTGCATAATATTTTGGTAGTGATTGTCCTGAAAATTGGCACCAAATTGCTGCAAAATGGACATCAGTCGTTTTTCTTTAAAACTCAAAGTTTTTTGCGGTACGGACAATGGAATAAATGCATCCAGAATCGATTGCAAACTACTATGTGCAATAATTTCTAGATCAGACTTTTGCCGATGCTCAAAAATTTTATTACGCGCCAAATCTTTGGCTTTTTCGATTCCCACGCCAATATCCGCAGGGCAATATTCTAAAAGTGTTCCTTGTAATTGTCCTGATAATATTTCAACATGATGTCGGGCAAAGGCACTGGAAACCTCAGCAACCAGACGTTTCATGACTCGTCCGCGCAAAGCGGCAATTTTTTGTTGCCAAGTGGTATTACGTTGACCCAATTCGTCAGGAATCCCATAATCTGCAATTAAATTTAGAAAAATAGGCTCAACTTCTTCATAAGTCAGCATATTTAAAATAATACCATCTTCCAGATCAATCAGCGCATAACACATGTCATCTGCTGCTTCGAGCAAATAAGTCAGAGGATGACGACAATAATGATATTCACCCAATTGAATCAGTCCAAGCTGATCAGCAATTTCGACCAAAATTTCTTTTTCAGTCTGATAGCAACCAAATTTTGCACGTTGGTTGGAAGGACGGTCGCCTTGTGACTCAATGGTTTTAGACAACCACGGATATTTTAAATAAGCACCTAACGTGGCGTGAGTCAGGCGCATACCGCCATCATCAGGATGATAATCAATACGTGTTAATAAGCGTAAACCTTGTGCATTGCCTTCAAACTGGCGCACATCAGCTTCTTCTTCAGGGCTAAGTTCTTTTAGGAAATCGTTATGTGAAGCATCGTCAAACCATTCGCGAATCGCATATTCACCTGCATGTCCATAGGGCGGGTTGCCAATATCGTGGGCGAGACATGCTGCCTGAATAATGGCCCCAACATCGGATGGTGAAATCCATGCGGGTAAATCATCCTTAATTTTTTCAGCGGTCATCATGCCGAGCGACCGCCCGATGCAAGACACTTCAAGGGAATGGGTTAAACGAGTATGGATACCATCTTGGAGTGCGAAAGGATGAACCTGCGTTTTACGATTAAGCTGACGAAAACTTTGTGAAAATATGATGCGATCATAATCTTTATGAAAAGGGCTTCGTCCCAGTTCTGTTGTACTTTTTTTACTACCTAAACGAACTGCTGAAAGCAGCTCCATCCAACGCATTTGTTCCATTTATAACTGTTCTTGAGAGATCTACTTTGCATCATGCCAAAAAAATATTGAAAGCACTAGGGTAGTGCGACATGATTTGTCTGCTATCTGTATTTTTATCAATTTATCCAAGCACTTTATAGACATTTTATAAGCTTGGGAAGAATGATTGAATCGAGCAATGTTTTATAATTTATATTTTAAAAATATTCATAAGTAATCCATTTTTTATTATTTTAAATTATAAAGTGGAGTGCCATACCATTGATAACAATAGCGACTTTTATCAAATGTTATGAGTAAGAAAAATTCTAAACCTTTATGGATTACAGCAATCGTCCTTGTGGCGATTGTTACATTTATTATTTATCAAAATCGTAAAGGTCAAGATCAAACACCTGCTGCACAAACTGTCGGTGGTCAATCGGTGATTGTTGCCTACCAAACAGGTGTAGATCCGAGCAAAGTTGCACAGGCAAACGGTGATTATGAAAAAGACAGCAATCAGCACATTCAATGGAAAAAATTTGATGCGGGTTCAGATGTCGTCAATGCGTTGGCTTCAGGCGATGTGGTGATTGGAAATATTGGATCAAGTCCCTTGGCTGCGGCAGCAAGCCGAAATGTCCCTATTGAAGTATTTTTAATTACTGCAAAATTGGGTGGATCAGAGGCATTGGTGGTCAGTCAAAAATCTAATATTCAGTCGCCACAGGATTTAATAGGTAAAACCATTGCAGTGCCTTTTGTTTCAACCACCCATTACAGTTTATTGTCTGCGCTGAAACATTGGGGAATTTCTGAAAATCAGGTCAAAATTATTAATTTGCGCCCACCAGAAATTGCCGCGGCTTGGGAACGTGGCGATATTGACGCTACTTATGTCTGGGAACCCGCTTTAAGTAAAGCCAAAGCAACAGGGAAGGTACTTACTGACTCTAAACAAGTGGGGGAATGGGGTGCGCCGACTTATGACCTATGGGTCGTGCGTAAAGACTTTGCAGAAAAGAATCCAGATTTCATCAAATCTTTTGTTAAAACCACACTGAAACAAATCGATGCTTATCAGCAAAATCCGCAAGCATTTGTGCAAGATCAAGCAAATATCGACAAGATTGCCAAACTGACAGGTTCAGATCCAAAAGATATTCCATTGTTATTGTCAGGAAATGATTATCTCAATCTCGAACTGCAACAAAAAACATTATCAGGCGAGTTTGCTAAAAATATTTTCGATACAGCGACTTTTTTGAAAAGTCAGGGCAAGGTCGATCAAGTTAAAGCAAGTTATGCCGAAAATGTCACGACCGCCTTTTTGCAATAATTGGAGTGTGCCATGAGTATCTTGAAAGCTGAACACGTGCAATTACAGTTTCCAAAGCAATCATTACCTGTTTTGCAGGATGTCAATCTCTCGATCGAATCGGGCTCTTTGAATGTAATTTTGGGGGAATCTGGCTGCGGTAAAACCACATTGCTCAATATTTTGGCGGGCTTCCAAAAAGTAGATACAGGCCAAGTCAAAATTGATGATGAAGTTTTGAACGGCCCTGATGCACGCCGTGCGGTGGTATTTCAGGATCATGCCTTATTGCCGTGGCTCAATGTCGAGCAAAATGTTGGTTTCGCTTTGGAGCTTAAAGGGTTAAGGGAAAGCGAAATCGAACAACAAGTGGCCTCGATTTTAAACATTGTGGGGCTGTCTCATGTTGCCAAAGGCAATATCTGGGAGCTTTCAGGCGGTATGAAGCAGCGTGTGGGTATCGCGCGTGCTTTGGTCAGTCATGCGCCTTTTATTCTATTGGATGAACCTTTTGCAGCGCTGGATGCCTTTACACGTGAAACGATGCAACAACTGGTTTTGGATTTATGGATTCAGCAAAATAAGGGCTTTTTCCTGATTACGCATGATATTGAAGAAGCCTTATTACTGAGCCAGCAATTGGTGTTGATGACCGCTCATCCTGGAAAAATTGTGCAGACATTGCATTTAAATTTTGCGGAGCGTTATCGGGCAGGAGAGTCGATTCGTTCGATTAAATCTGATCCTGAATTTATCGCTTTGCGGGAACAGTTGTTTGAGCGACTACGCGAACAAAAGCAACAACGAAAACAACCTAGCCATGAGGTGTTGACATGAATAGTCGAACTGAGTCGGTCAGTTACAAAAATCAGATCGCAAAGAGTAATACGACAGCACGTCTAACACAGCGTTCTTTCGGAAATTTTCGCGTGTGGTTCACTCGACATCATCGTCTGGCATTAAGTGCGCTAAGTGTTTTTAGTGTGTTATTGCTGTGGTTTTTGATTTCTGCTTTACATCTTGTACCTGCATTATTTTTACCGAGTCCCCAAGCAGTCTGGCAAAAATTTTTGGAAGTCAGTCAGCAGGGATTTATGAAAGCCACACTTTGGCAACATTTAGCGGCCAGTATTTCTAGAGTTTTATTTGCGTTGCTTGCTGCGATTGCAATTGGTGTTCCCGTTGGATTATGGATGGGGCTGAATAAATATGCGCGAGCGGTGCTTGATCCATTGGTTGAATTATTACGACCTATCCCACCTTTGGCATATTTACCATTACTCGTCATTTGGTTTGGTATTGGCGAAACTACTAAAATTTTGCTGATTTTTTTCTCGATTTTGGCACCCGTGATTATCAGTAGTACACATGGCGTGATCAGTCATCAGCTGAATCGTGAACGTGCTGCTTTATCACTCGGTGCAACACAGGCACAAGTGTTTTGGAACGTGATTTTGCCCACGGCATTACCTCATATTTTAACAGGGATCAGAATTGGTTTAGGTGTGGGTTGGTCAACATTGGTCGCAGCAGAATTGGTGGCAGCTGATCGTGGCATTGGCTTTATGGTGCAATCAGCTGCGCAATTTTTAATTACTGATACGGTGATTTTAGGGATTATCGTGATTGCTGTGGTTGCGGTCAGTTTTGAATTATTTTTACGTTGGCTACAACAGCAATTATCTCCTTGGTATGGCCAGCAGTTATAGAATATAGGCGATAAAATGAGTTTAATTATCGAAACAATCAAACCAGCCATTGGCGCAATCATTACTGGTGTTGATTTAAATCATTTGAACAAACAGCACACCACTGAAATTCAACAGGCTTTATTGAAACATCATGTGATCTTTTTTCGTGAGCAGCAATTAGCGCCACAAGCTCAGGCAGCATTGGCACGTAGTTTTGGCTCTTTGCATATCCATCCGATTTATCCTTCCATTGAAGGTGTACCTGAAGTGTTAGTTTTGGATAGTTGGCAACAGGATTTGCGCGATAACGAGCTTTGGCATACCGATGTCACTTTTAGTCAAACTCCGCCATTAGGCTGCGTACTGCAAGCCATCAAAATTCCTGCAACAGGCGGTGATACGCTATGGTCAAGCGGTGTTGCTGCATTTGCGGCACTTGATATAGAAGTGCAGCATAAGCTGAGAGGATTAACGGCAACTCACGATATTCGAAAATCCTTCCCAATTCAACGATTTGCAACAAATGAGGTAGAACGTGAAAAACTGCTACAAACGTTTAAACGTAATCCACCTGTTGTTCATCCGGTCGTCAGAACACATCCTGTGACAGGACAACCGATTTTATTTGTGAGCGAAGGTTTTACCACCCGAATAAATGAGTTAAGCCAACAGGAAAGTGATGAATTACTAGAGTTTTTATTTGAGAAATCCACTCAGGAACAATTTCATTTGCGCTGGCAATGGCAAGAAGGTGATGTCGCGATTTGGGACAATCGCTGTACACAGCATAAGGCATTGTTTGATTATGGAGATGCACATCGAATTATGCATCGCGCAACCATAAATGGCGATACACCTTATTATCAACAAGCCAGTTAACCTTATTAAAATAGCGAATAGCCCTATCTGAATGATGGGGTTTTTTATTCACATCATAATTTTAATGGATGATTAGACTTCTTTCATAATTGTTTGAACTCTCTTTATTTTTCCTCCAAAGGAAGAAATAAAAAGAACTGATGAAAGATGGCTATTAAACTTTGCGAAAACATATTTATGACCTGTGTCATCCTATTTCATTGCAGATAAGATAGAAGGCTTAAATGAATGTATTTTTGGATAAATGTTATTTAACCTTTTGAATGTAAAGTATTTTTTATGTTATAGCTGAAGTCATTTTATTTTTTAAGAAAATTTTAAGTTTCAGAACACATTTAAGCAACGATACCATGAGCGTTTTTAATTTTTAAAATGATGTAATAGCGACTCCCATACTAAATAAAATTAATAAGGTTTAAAGCTATGGTTCATTCTTCCATCTATAGAAAAAACAGCAGTATACCCGTAAAAATATTTTCGGTGATCTTACTGTTATTTGCCCTTACATTATTCATTGGCGGTATTTATTTAGCATATTTAGGAGGTTCGTGGTACTACGTCATCAGTGGAGTGATCTTAATCGCTTCTAGTGTTTATTTGCTTAAAAATGATCAATTAGGTGTAAAACTTTTTTGGCTGTTCTTCTTCTATACTCTGATCTGGACAATATGGGAAGCGGGTACACGCTACTGGGGCTGGGTGCCTCGGCTCGCGATAGTGGCTGTTTTTGCATTTTTTATGAGCTTACTTATGCCAAATATTGGTTCAGGAGCGAGTAAGAAAATTTCATATAGTTTAACTGGCTTTATTATTCTATGCTTTGTTATTGCAGGCGGTCTGGCTTTTTATCCCCATTCATCTTATGTTTCTGGAGAGGAAATTTCAGCGCAGTCTTTTAGCACCAATTCATCAAATGCTACAACAATTCAACCTGACACTGACTGGCAATATTATGGTCGTGATGAAAATGCGACCCGCTATTCACCGCTTAACCAAGTTACTCCAGACAATGTCAATAAACTTGAGGTGGCATGGACGTACCGGACAGGTGATGTTCCTCAGGCAGGTCAAAGCAATAAATGGGCTGCTGAAACCACGCCAATTAAAGTGGGTAATGCCGTATATTTATGTAGTGCGACCAATAATATTATTAAATTGGATGCAGCCTCAGGCAAAAAAATCTGGGAACACAAGTCTGGTGTGAAATATGAAAATATTCCATATACCGCTGCGTGTAAGGCCGTTACTTTTTATCAATCAAAAACTATTCCCGAAGGACAGGCTTGTCACAACAAACTTATTGTTGGTACCTTAGACATGCGTTTACTGGCGGTTGACGCTGAAACAGGTGAGTCGTGTCAAGGTTTTGGTCAGCATGGTCAAACTGATTTATCTGTAGGTATTGGTAAGTGGGTACCTGGTCAACTTGCGGTTACTGCACCTGTACCAATTATTAATGGTGTAATCGTAGTCAATCATCAGGTTCTTGATGGACAGCGTCGATGGGCACCATCTGGTGTAATCCGTGGCTATGACGCAGATTCAGGTCAGTTTAAATGGGCATGGGATGTCAATCGTCCAAATGACAACACTGAACCTAAAACAGGTGAGCAATACAGTCGCGGTACACCAAACTCATGGGCTGCCATGATTGGCGATGAAAAATTAGGATTGGTTTATGTTCCAACAGGCAACTCAGCTGCGGATTATTATAGTGCGATGCGCAGTGCGAATGAAAATCGTGTGTCTTCAGCAGTCGTTGCGCTCGATATAAATACCGGACGTGAAAAATGGGTCTTCCAGACTGCACATAAAGATGTATGGGATTATGATATCGGCTCTCAGCCAACATTGGTGGATTATCCAGATGCTTCAGGAAAAAAAGTTCCAGCCTTGATTATGCCAACCAAGCGTGGTCAGACGTTTATTCTTGATCGCGCCACTGGTAAAGCTTTAACCAAAGTTGAAGAACGACCAGCACCTGTACCAAGCGATGCAAAGGCTTATCATGCTGTACCAAATGATCCACGTGCTAAAACTCAACCGTGGTCTGTCGAGATTCCACGTTTAGGTTTGCCTGATCTTCAGGAAAAAACCATGTGGGGAATTTCTCCAATTGATCAAATGCTGTGTCGTATTAAATTTAAACAGGCGAATTATCTTGGAGAATTTACACCCCCAAGCATCGATAAACCATGGATTGAATTCCCTGGCTACAATGGTGGAAGTGATTGGGGCAGTGTAGCGGTAAATCCTCATTCTGGTTTAATGATTGCAAACTGGAATGTGACACCAATGTACGACAAATTGGTTACACGCACAGAAGCCAATAAGCAGGGCTTAAAGTCAATTGATGATCCAAGTTATAAATCAGGTGGCGGCGGTGCTGAAGGAAATGGTGCGATGGCTGATACCCCTTATGGAATTAATGTATCACCATTTTACGCTCCAATTTCTCAAGTCCTCTGTAACGAACCACCTTATGGCATGATTACGGCTATTGATTTACATAGCAAAAAAGTGCTCTGGCAGCACCCATTTGGTAGTGCTGAACACAATGGCCCGTTTGGTTTGCCAACTTACTTGCCAATTAATATTGGTACACCAAATAACGGCGGTCCAATTATTACAGCGGGTGGTTTAACATTTGTTGCTGCTGCAACAGATAATAAATTACACGCCTTGGACAACCGTACAGGTAAACTCGTCTGGACTGCAAATTTGCCTGCGGGTGGTCAAGCAACACCGATGACTTATGCCATCAATGGAGAGCAATATATTGTGATCATGGCGGGTGGACATCACTTTATGAAAACACCAGTGGGTGATTATGTGATTGCCTATAAACTGAAAAAATAATCGTATTTTATGTGAAAAAACGGGCTGTTGATCAGCCCGTTTTTTTATTTTAGTCTGCATGGTTTTGGTATAGACAAATAAAAAGCCCTCATCTTTCGATAAGGGCTTTTTAAAATTTTGGAGCGGGAAACGAGACTCGAACTCGCGACCCCAACCTTGGCAAGGTTGTGCTCTACCAACTGAGCTATTCCCGCAATGTGAGATGCATTATAGACAGTTTCATTTAACTGTCAACATCCATGCATTTTAATTGTCGATTTAATCAGCACGTCGCCAAACGGTTCCTTGACGGGTGTCTTCAAGTGCAACACCTTTTTCAAGTAAAGACTGGCGAATACCATCTGCTTTGGCAAAATCTTTGGCTTTTTTGGCATCGCTGCGTTGTTGAATCAAATCCTCAATTTCAT
>NZ_CP078523.1:2459873-2464729 GCF_019264745.1 Acinetobacter sp. Colony158
CTTCTTGACCAATATCTGATTTTAAGAATTCATCGACATTGTGCTGAACCAAGCCCAGAATTGTCGTTAAATGGCGCAAAGTTGCATAGTAAACAGTAGCCAGTTCAGTTTGTTGTTCTTTCACAGCTCGATTGAGTTCACGATTGAGTTCAAAGAGTACTGCCATAGCTTCAGGCGTATTAAAGTCATCGCGCATCGCACTGTTAAAACGTTCTATAAACTCATGATCTAACTGTTCAGAATGAGTTTGACCATACACCTGCTCATAAGCTTTAAAGGCATGATAAAAACGGCTGAGTGCAGTTTTCGCTTCTTTTAACGCAGTATCTGAAAAGTTCACAGGACTACGATAGTGCGAAGACACAATAAAGTAGCGAATCACTTCAGGATGAAACTTTTCCATTACATCACGAATGGTAAAGAAATTGCCCAAAGACTTTGACATTTTCTCGCCATCGACATTGATAAAGCCCACATGCATCCAATAATTCACATACTGTTCGCCTGTTGCAGCCTCGCTTTGCGCGATTTCATTTTCATGATGTGGAAATAATAAGTCTGATCCACCGCCATGAATGTCAAAGTGATTGCCTAAGCAGCAAGTTGACATGGCTGAACATTCAATATGCCAACCTGGACGACCATTGCCCCAAGGGGATTGCCATGACGGTTCGTTGGCTTTGGCATGTTTCCACAGCACAAAGTCAAACGGATGTTTTTTCTCGACTTCGACATCAACACGCTCACTGGCTCCTGCTTGCATATCATCCAGTTTACGTCCAGATAGGCGACCATATTTAGCAAATTTAGTGACTTCATAATAAACATCACCATTGGCAGCAGGATAAGCGCTGCCATTTTCGACCAAAGTCCCAATCATATTTTGCATTTGGTCGATGTATTCGGTGGCTTTTGGCGATTCATCAGGTTCAGCACAACCGAGACTAGCCGCATCTTCATTCATAGCAGTGATAAAACGCGCGGTTAGTTGCTGAATCGTTTCACCATTTTCATTGGCACGACTGATAATTTTATCGTCAATATCGGTGATATTACGGATATACCGTACTTTCCAGCCCTGACTACGCAGAAAACGAATAATATAGTCAAAAGCAACCATGACTCGAGCATGTCCAATATGACAGTAGTCATACACCGTCATGCCGCAGACATAGATATCTATCTGGCCATCAACACGTGGGACAAATTCAACTTTTTTACGTTGCTCTGAGTTATATAAAACGAATGGTTGCATAAGACTCTTAAAAACATTCACCAAAAATAGTGTTACATCTTAACGTAAGCCACATATTTCACAAAGGTTTATCCATAATTTTTATAAGTAAGTGAAAACTTGTACATTTAAAAACGTGACAAGAAATGAGATGTGCTAGAATAGCGCAAATTTTTTAGTTAAAAAGTCTATTGTCGGTTTGGCAGTAGCGAATTGTTTGAGCTCATATTTTATGACCAGTACCACCGATTTTAAGAAAATTGCACTGGAAACCATTGCGATAGAACAACATGCCTTAGATGTATTGGCAAGCCAAATAGACGATCGTTTTGATCAGGCTTGTGAAATTATTCTACAGTGTCAGGGTCGTGTAGTCGTGACAGGTATGGGTAAATCTGGTCATATTGGTCGAAAAATGGCAGCCACTTTTGCTTCCACAGGTACACCTTCGTTTTTTATGCATCCTGGTGAAGCGGGGCATGGTGACTTGGGAATGTTAGTACGGGGTGATGTACTGATTGCCATTTCCAATTCAGGCAAAAGTGATGAGATCATGATGCTGATGCCTTTGATTAAACATCTGGAAGTACCATTGATCACCATTAGCCGTGATGATACAGGTCCAATGCCAAAAAATGCAGATGTAGCTTTAACTTTGGGTGAGTCAAACGAAGCTTGTCCATTAGGGCTTGCACCCACCTCAAGTACCACTGCGACATTGGTATTGGGTGATGCGCTCGCGGTTGCATTGTTGGAAGCGCGAGGCTTTACTGCCGACGACTTTGCTCGCTCGCATCCAGCAGGTGCTTTAGGTAAACGTTTACTTTTACATGTAAAACATTTAATGCATACCGGTGAGGAGCTTCCAAAAGTATCTCCTGATACCCCAATGAATCAGGTCCTTTACGAAATTTCAAACAAACGTTTAGGTTTGACGACCATTGTTGATGAACAAGATCATTTATTAGGTATCTTTACGGATGGTGATTTACGTCGTCTAATTGATAAGCAACAAGGTTTTGATGTCAAACTTCCTGTGTCTTCGGTGATGATTGAGCATCCTGCGACGATTTCTCAGGAAGCGCGTGCAGTAGAAGCATTACAACAACTGAATGCTAAAAAAATTAGTCAGTTTGTGGTTGTTGATGATCAAAATAAAGTCATTGGTGTGATCAGTATGCATGACCTAATTCAGGCAGGGGTAAATTAATTCATGGCATCTTATGCATTACTTGAACAAGCTCGTCATATTCAGGCACTGGTTTTAGATGTGGACGGTATCTTGAGTGATGGATTTGTGACATTGACCAATAGTGGCGATGAAATCAAATCTTTTGATATTCGTGATGGTTTGGGGATGAAACTGGTTCAGCAAGCTGGCCTTAAAGTCATTATCATTACAGGTCGTAAAAGTCAGATCGTTGAAAAAAGGATGTCTGATTTAGGCGTCGATCTGATCTTTCAAGGGCGTGAAGATAAAGGCGTGGCGTTGCGTGAAGCATGTGCGCAATTTAATTTAGCACCTTCTGATTGTTTATATATGGGTGATGATTGGCCTGATTTATCGGCTTTTTCACTTGCAGGAATGTGTGTGACTGTTCCAAATGGCCATGTCGAGCTACGCCGTCGTGCTCATTTGGTGACTCAAGCGATGGGCGGTCGTGGAGCAGTGCGTGAAGTCTGTGATATGTTACTGAATGCAAAAGGAGTTTACGAAGAACTTCTTGCAAAATATCTGACTGTACCCCATTAATATTCTAAGCCAGAGAAAAAGGTGATATTACGCCGCTTATGGATACTAGAGTTTTATATATCGTGGCGATTGCAATCGCAGCTGTAAGTGGTGGCTATTATTACTACAGTGGCAATGCGAACAAACTGGACGCTGATGATAGTCGCAATATGACTTATACAGCAAATGATATCAATTTGACTCAGACGAACGATCTTGGTCATTTGTATATTCGTGCAAAGGTCGATCGACTTGAACAGGATATGCAGAAACAAACGTCAAAACTTGAAAATTTACATGCATCAATGTATGAGAATGGACAAGTGAATGCGACTTTTTCTTCAAAAGTTGCAAATGGTTATGATGATAACGAAAAGGTTATTCTTTCAGGTGATGTTATTGCAACAAGAATTGCTGAACAAGGTGAAATTGTTTTTCGAACGGATGAGCTGACGACCTATCCGAAAACAAAAAAAATTGAAACGACACATCAGGTGGATGTGCAATCACCACAGGCTTCTTTTGTCAGCAATGGTTTAAAAGCAGATCTGGAAAATAGCCAATACGAATTTTTTAATATTCGAGGAAAGTATGCACCAAACTCTTAAATCGATTTCTTGTTCGACTTTCCTGAAACAAGTAACAGGTTTCACGATCTTTGCCGTGATGTCTGCATCTGCATTAGCGCTCCCTTCAGATCGTAGTCAACCTATCTCATTGGTCGCTGACAAAGCCACCTATAATGATAAAACAGGCATTACAACCTATACTGGAAATGTGGTGATCGAACAGGGCACTATGAAATTACAGGCGGATTCGATTGTTGCACAACTGAATTCCAAACGTGAAATTCAAACCATTACTGCCAATGGTCGACCATCCAAATTTCAGCAACAGATTAGCGCTGAAAAAGGGGTCGCGCGTGGTGAAGCACAGAAAATTATTTATAACGCAGATACAGGCATTATTACTTTAACAGGCAATGCTTATTTATTTCAGGATGGAGCTAGCATTCGAGGCAATAGCTTAAAATATAGTATGAATAAAGGTGATATTGAAGCACAAGGTTCAAGTTCAAATCGTGTTCAACTGATTATTCCACCATCAAGTTCTAAAAGTTTTCCGGGAGCACGTGATTAATGGAGCAAACACGTCAAAAACCACAAACCCTTTGTATCAAACACTTGGCAAAAAACTATAATAAACGCTGGGTCGTGAAAGATGTATCATTTCAGATGCAAAGCGGTCAAATTGTTGGGCTACTTGGACCAAATGGTGCAGGTAAAACCACAAGCTTTTATATGGTTGTTGGTTTGGTACGAATGGATAAAGGGGAAATTCATTTAGATAATGAAGATCTTTCACATTTGGCGATGCATGAACGTGCCAGAAAGGGCATTGGTTATTTGCCACAGGAAGCCTCTATTTTTAGAAAGTTGACAATTGCTGAAAACATTATGGCAATTTTGGAAACTCGTAAGGATTTAAATAAGCAGCAGCGTCAACAACGTTTAAATGAATTATTGGCTGATTTTAAAATTGGTCATATTAAGGATTCATTAGGAATGAGTGTTTCTGGTGGAGAACGTCGCCGTGCTGAAATTGCACGTGCTTTGGCGGCTGATCCAAAATTTATGTTGCTGGATGAGCCTTTTGCGGGGGTTGATCCTATTTCAGTGGGTGATATTAAAGAGATTATTCGTAATCTTAAAGAACGAGGGATTGGTGTTCTGATTACGGACCATAATGTACGTGAAACATTGGCAATTTGCGAGCATGCTTATATTGTGAGTGAGGGATCCGTCATCGCAGAGGGTTCTCCGCAGGATATTCTCGAAAATGAACAAGTTCGCAAAGTCTATTTAGGTGATGATTTTACAGTATAACTTT
>NZ_CP078523.1:2481793-2490472 GCF_019264745.1 Acinetobacter sp. Colony158
AACGCGCGACAAAAGTGTCCTATAAAGAACCGCCTTTACCGCGCGCCAGTTTAGTGATCTGGATTATCGGTATCGGCTTGCTGATATTATTGCTTTGGGCAGGATTATTTCAACTTGAAGAAGTCTCTACGGGTACAGGCAAAGTCATCCCATCTTCTAAAGAACAAGTGATTCAATCACTGGATGGTGGAATCCTGACCAAGCTAGATGTACAAGAAGGTGATATCGTCGAAAAAGGACAAGTGCTGGCACAGCTGGATCCGACCCGCTTTGAATCAAATGTAGGCGAATCGCAATCCTTACTGATTTCAGCACAGGCGACAGCAGCGCGATTACGTGCAGAAGTAAATGGTACTCCATTGGTCTTTCCCGATGAGGTGAAAAAAGATCCGAAACTGGTACAAGAAGAAACCGCCTTGTATAACTCCAGACGCGAAAATCTGGAACAGTCAATTTCGGGTTTAAAACTGGCTTTACAACTGGTTCAGCAGGAACTCACCATGACCGAACCCTTAGTTGCCAAAGGCGCTGCCAGTGAAGTAGAAGTATTACGCTTAAAACGTGAAGCCAATGACCTGCAAAATAAAATCAACGATGCACGTAACCAATATTACGTCAAATCACGTGAAGAATTATCAAAAGCCAATACCGACACCGAACAACAAATGCAGATTGTACGTGGTCGTACTGACACTTTAAACCGCACCACATTTAAAGCCCCAGTACGTGGTGTGGTCAAGGAAATTGCGGTGACCACGCAAGGTGGGGTGATTCCACAAAATGGCAAGTTGATGACCATTGTGCCACTGGATGAACAACTGCTGATTGAAGCACGTATTTCTCCACGAGATATTGCCTTTATTCATCCGGGTCAGGAAGCGCTGGTCAAAATCACCGCCTATGACTACTCGATTTATGGGGGGTTAAAAGGCAAGGTGACGGTGATTTCGCCAGATACGATTCGAGATGAGGTGAAGCAGGATCAGTTTTATTATCGGGTGTATATCCGTACCGATTCTGACAAGCTTTATAACAAAGAAGGTAAGTCGTTTAGTATCACGCCGGGGATGGTGGCGACGGTGGATATTCGTACGGGTGAGAAGACGGTACTGGATTATTTATTAAAACCGTTTAACAAAGCTAAAGAGGCGTTAAGAGAGCGGTAAATAGTAATAAAGAATTGAAGAAATGCTTAAATCCCCGCTATTGCGGGGATTTTTGTCATTACCAACTTTAATTCAGGCTATAATGTAAATTTTATGATTGATCTTTTTTGCTGCTATGCCTTTTACCATCGCACAACTGGTTTGTTTTGAAGAAGAAATCAAAAAAAGTCGATTTCAGGCATTTGCAACTCCTGTTGAAAACGAAGAACAGGTTAAAGCTTTTTTAGAAAGCTATAAAGATGTCAGCACGACTCATCAGTGTTGGGCTTGGAAAATAGGGCATCAGGTACGCTTTAATGATGATGGTGAACCTTCTGGCACAGCCGGTCGACCGATCTTGGCAACCATAGAAGGCAATGAACTGACCAATGTTTTAGTTTTGGTTAATCGTTGGTTTGGTGGCGTAAAACTCGGAACAGGTGGTTTAGTACGCGCCTATGGAGGCTGCGCAGGACAATGCCTAACACTCGCAGAAAAAATAGAACTCATTGAAAAAAAACAGGTTGTTTTCTCTTGTTATTTTAATGAATGGCCAATTCTTCAATATGAATTGAAGCATCAGCAAATGGAATATACTGAAAATTACACGGTTGAAGGTGTCATTGTAGAAGCTGCTTTACAGATTCATCAGATTGACCCATTAAAATTAAAACTTCAGGATATCACCCGTGGGCGAGAACAATTAAAAATTGTGGAGCCTGAAAATGAATTATGAACGTTTGCTGAAATATCGGGAGCAACATAAGCACCGACTCAACTATATGCCATGGCTTTATTGGTCATTAAAACCCAAACACCGTGAATGGGCAGAAGCATGGCAGATGGAATATCAAACCTATTTGATGGAAATGGAAACCGTTGAAATTGGGAAAAACTGTTTTATTTCTCCATTGGCACATATCTTTGCGGAACCTGGACGCAAAATTAGCATTGGTGATAACACCTTTATTGCAGCCGATTGTACCTTACATGGGCCTTTAAGCATTGGCAACGAAGTCGCGATCAACCATCATTGTATATTGGATGGCGGTCGTGCAGGGATTGTGTTGCATGATCAAGTACGAATTGCCGCGTATTGTCATCTCTATGCTTTTGATCATGGTATGGAGTTGGATCGTCCAATTTATCAGCAACCTGTGACCTCCAAAGGCATTGAAATTGGTCAGGATGTCTGGCTTGGCGCGCATGTCGGTGTCAAAGATGGCATTTCGATAGGGCAACATGCAGTTGTGGGTATGAATAGTATGGTGACGAAAGATGTAGAGGCTTATCATGTTGTTGCAGGGAATCCTGCACGCTGGATTAAAAATAGAAAATAGCTGGTTTTTTAATCATTTAATTGTTTTATATACAAAATAATTTAAACCATATAAAAAATTACCGTAGTTTTAGCCGAATTATGCTAAGTTAAAAATAACAAACAAAATCTCCAAGGCATCAGACCTTAACGAAGAGAGGCTATTATGAGTCGTGTTATTGCATGTATTGATTCTTCACCTTGTATTAATGCAATTGCAGAAGCTGCCGCTTGGGTGGCTAAACAAACCAAGCGGGAACTGGTGTTATTACAAATTCTTGACTACTATCCTGCCAGTTATCATCTCGGTGAAATTAGTGGTGTCATTGGTTTTGAGAGTAATGCTATGCTGCTCAAAGAACTTGCTGAGCTAGAGCAGAAACAAAGTGAACTGGCTTTAGACTATAGCAATAATTTACTTAAACATATTTCTGAAATGATAGAAGAAAAATATGGTTTAAGCAGTTCAAAGATTCAGGAAAAGGGGGACTTCCTTGAACAAAGTTTTAGTATTTTAAAAGAAGATGATTTCGTGGTGATCGGCCGCGTGGGGGAGCGTGCAGCAGAAAAAAACAAACCCATTGGTAGTAATGTTGAAAACTTTATTCGCGGTGCAAATTGTACTGTCATGACCGTCGGTGAAACTTTTAAAGCGCCGACCCGTTTTATTTTTGCTTATGAATACTCTCCAACTTGCGTCAAAATGATGCATCGGATTGCGCAGAGTGATTTGCTTAGAACTTTACAATGTCATCTGCTCTATGTGGGTGATCATCCTCAAGTCTTAAAAGATCCAGAAGAATTTTTAAGCCATGCGGGCATCGAGGTGGTCACGGTTTATCGTTATGGCGATGTGGCAGAAAATATACTCGAATATCAACGTGAACATGGCATTCAGATGATCGTGCTAGGTGCATTTAGTCACAGTAAAATCCACCAGTTCTTTTTGGGTAGTATTGCCACCTCGATTTTCCGTAATGCGACGGTACCACTCTTGGTCGCGAAATAATGTAATGCCTTATCCATAGTTATCCGCAAATCTTGTGGATAACTATATGGACAAGCAATGTAAATAAAAATAGGCTATTGTTTTTAAATAAAAAATAAATTAAGAATATTTTTTGATCATCATTTTACAATGGCAATTGCAAAGCCATCATGACCTTTACTGCCTACTGTTTGTAAAGCGGTACAGGATAAAATTCGAGGATGATTCTGCAAAGCTTCAAAGGTCTGACGAATACCTTCAATACTTGGTTTTTTATTATTTTCATCCAGAATATCACCCGCACGGATCACATTATCCAGTACCAGAATCGTACCCGAATGTGAAAGATTCAACGTTAATTCTAAATATTCAGGATAACTTTGTTTATCTGCATCGATAAAAATAAAATCAAATGGTTCAAATGTCGTAGGGTCTATTTCACGCAAAATATCTGCGGCATGTCCGACTTTGAGTTCAACAGACACTTCGAATTTGGCATGATCAATATTTTGTTGTGCCAGTGCTGCATGAGTATCTCGTCCTTCAATGGTAAGTAAATAACCATCCTTAGGTAAAGTGCGCGCTAGCCAGACTGTACTATAGGCCGCAAATGTTCCTAGCTCCAAAACACGTTTACACTGATTCATCTGAATCAACATTTGTAAAAGCATACCCTGATTAGGTGCAACGGCCAAATGATCTGGGAATCCCTGATTAGCAGTATTCTCCAGTGCAAATTGCAGGTTTGGATCTTCGGGAATTAAATGTGAATCGATATAGTGATCAATGTCTGTCCACATCTGTTGCATAACGGGTGTTACCTATACTGAGATAGCAGCATTTTAACCATTTCTATTCGATGTGCAATTTTAAGTGACAGGAAAATCAAAACTTCACTCTCTAATATTAAAAAAGAGACTCATATGGTCTCTTTCAAACAAAATAAAAATATTTTTAATAATTACACATTGAACTATTGCGACTATGATCGGGGCCCCAAGTTCGATAGCCTTGAGTATCAATATGAATCTGTCCTGAAGCATAGATGCCAATACCCATATCCAGACTTTGTCCATGCTGTGCCCAGAATTGACATAACTTAAATTTAGTATTTTCAATGAAAGCGTAATCTTGCGACTGTGGATACTCAGGGCCGATGCGAAAATCGATTGCTGAATTAAATAAATGTCGAGAAGAATTCGCTCCGCCTGCACATTGGTTTAAAGGTAAATCCCGATAAACCGAGGTAACCTCAAAATCGGTAAGAACTTTTTGAGCGACTAAAGCTTTGAAAATGCGTAAAGTTGGGATGGCATTGTTCCAGAGTTCACGATTGGGAACTGCATATTGTGAACGGCCACATTTTTGCCAGTCCCGTGCCGTTTTTAATAATTCAAAATTAGGGACAACATTAGCGACATTATTACGTTCAAGAAAACGTTCATATTCTTGAACACGAGAGCGATTATCACCCATGCTTAACCATGCCAGATAAGCGGCAGGAACGGTTTTCACTGGAACAGGACGTTCAAGTATGACTTTTTCCTGCGGAATATAAATACGATGTCCCGTGGAAGGTGTGACTTTTCCAGTTTTTTGAGGGGAGGTGGTACAAGCAACCATGAACATAGGTGCAAGGCTTATCGCAAGCAACCCCTTCAAAAATTTCGGCATAATACAATCAATTGCTTACTTTAAATTGGGCTTATTCTAATCGAAAAGGATGGATAAAATGAGGAAAAATTGCAATGAAATGTGTGATTCAGATACAAAAAGACCAGCTTTTGCTGGTCTAATTTGCAATTATTTCTCTAAATACTGAAGCTTATCTGGTTTACCGTTCCATTCTTCACGATCAGCAGGTTGTTCACCAATTTGAGTAATATTATTGCCTGCCCATTTTTCAGACAGTTCAGCATTAAGTTCAATAAAGACTTCCTGACCTTCTGGTAATTCATCTTCTGAGAAAATTGCATTGGCAGGGCATTCAGGTTCACATAGCGCACAGTCAATACATTCATCAGGATTGATCACCAAAAAATTTGGGCCTTCGTAGAAACAATCAACTGGGCATACTTCTACGCAATCTTGGTATTTACATTTAATACAGTTTTCAGTGACAACGAAGGTCATGGCGACAGCTACCTAAAAAATATGGTTCTAATTCCGAATGCTGTATTTTAGGCAAAAAAGGGGGCGACTAACAATTCCTTTTATTGATATTTATTATTCGGATTGATGAAAAGGACTGATTTATATCACTGTAGTTGATAGTAACTCTCAATTAAACCATTATTTACTGGTTTTAAGTGAGTTTTTTAGGCCACCGCCATCTTGTTTATTTACCGTTGCCCATGCAATTCGTTCAGCTTCTTCTTGAGAATGTCCACGTTCTCGTTCACTTTCTTCAATATGTTGAGCTTGGCGTTTTTGTTTATCGGTATAGGCTGATTTATCTCCACGTGACATTTTTATTTTCCTATTTTGAATATACCTTTATTTTTATCATTATCTTGTTTTAAGCGGGTAAAAAGTTGTCAAAGATTTGTCCTTGTATGTAAATTGAAATGAATAAGATAAATGATCAGAACAGACCACTATGTGTGATCTGTTCCATAAGCTATTTCAAGAATTGAGAGTCGCTTTTAATGAATAAAGCTGTTCAAGTGCCTGACGAGGTGTCAAGTTATCGACATCAATTTGTTTCAGCATTTCCAGTGCAGGGGATTGAGCTTCGACTTCAATAATCTTTTCAACCATCGGGGTTTCAATTTCATGTTCAACCGCATTAAATAAATCATTTTGTACTGCGGATTGAATATGTTGCTGCTGCTGTTTTTCCAGTATTTTTAAGCGTTTCTGCGCTTCTTTAATCACGCCAGCAGGGATGCCCGCGAGTTTTGCGACTTGTAAACCATGACTTTGGCTAGCAGGGCCATGTTGTACTTTATGCAGCAAGATCAAGTTGCCATTCATTTCTTTAGCAGTCACATGATAATTATCAATCCCTGCTTCGCTGCCAAGCTCAGTCAACTCGAAATAATGCGTCGCAAATAAACATAAACATTTAATGCGCTTGGTCAAATCAAGTACACAGGCCCAAGCTAAGGACAAACCGTCATAGGTACTGGTACCGCGCCCGACTTCATCCATCAAAACTAAAGATTGATGGGTAGCATGATGCAAAATTTGCGAGGTCTCAGTCATTTCGACCATAAAGGTCGATTTACCTGTTGATAAATCATCTGCTGAACCAATACGAGTAAAAATTCGATCAATCGGACCTAGTTTGGCGGATTGAGCAGGCACATAACTACCACAATATGCCAATAAGCTAATCAATGCGGTTTGACGCATAAAAGTAGATTTACCCCCCATATTCGGCCCAGTGATGATCGCCATACGATGATGACTATCTAAAAAGGTATCATTTGGAGTGTAGGGTGTTTTACTTAATGCTTCGACCACTGGATGACGCCCTGCATGAATTTTAATCCCGATCTCAGGGCTAAACTCAGGACGATTCCAGTGTTGCAAACGTGCTTGATGCGCAAAATTTGCCAAGACATCAATCTGGGCAATCGCTGCACTCATCATTTGCAAATTGGCAATATTTTGTCTAAGCGTTTCAAGCAAGTTTTCAAATAGTAGTTTCTCGCGGGCAAGCGCGCGGGATTCACTGGAAAGAACTTTATCTTCAAAACCTTTAAGTTCTGGTGTGATATAACGCTCGGCATTTTTTAGGGTTTGGCGACGAATATAATGTTCAGGCGCTTGCTCTGCCTGCGCACGTGTCAATTCGATATAATAACCACTGACTCGGTTATAGCCAATTTTTAACGTCGGGATACCACTGAGTTCCCGTTCTTTGATTTCCAGATCAATCAGAAACTGTCCTGCATGATCACGTATTTTGCGTAGCTCATCCAGTTCACCATCATAACCTTCGGCAATCACATTACCATCACGCAGTAGTACGGGCGGATTTTCTACAATTGCAGATAAAAGTAATTGATGGAGGTCTTTGAAATCGCCCAATTGCTGGTCGAGGTCGGTGAGTAAGATCGAGGATTTTGCCTGAATTACAGGCAGTAATGCATGTCTCAGAAATGGAATTTGAGCACATGCATGACGTAATTGAACTAGATCACGTGGACGCGCACTGCTCAATGCAACACGACTTAGTACACGTTCAATATCACCAATTTCCTTTAATACTAAGCGCACAGGCGATTCGTGATAACCGGTTAATAACTGCTCCGTCGCGTCCAGTCGCGCATCCAGAAGAGCAGTATCACGGATAGGTTGCATTAAGGTACGACTGAGTAAACGACCACCCATAGCAGTTTGGCAGTCATTGATTAAATTGAACAAAGACGTCCCATGTTCAAATAGTGGATCGATAATTTCCAGATTGCGGCGAGTAATCGGATCAAGGGCAATAAAATCTGAACTTTGTTCAAGTTGAATCGAGCGAATATGTGGCAGAGCAGTTTTTTGAGTTTCTTTGGCGTAGTGAATTAAGGCCGCAGCAGAGGCTTTGGCAAGGGGGAAATGATCAATTCCAAAGCCAGAAAGTGTTGCAACAGCAAACTGATCACATAAGGTTTTTTGGGCATTGTTGAGATTAAAGTCAACATTTGGGCGTTTGGTAATCGGGCAGTCTAATTGTTTTTTAATCTGTTCCAAAATATTCTGATCGACTAAATCTTCATCGACGACAATTTCACTCGGCATTAAGCGTGAAAGCTCAATTGCTAATTGTTCAGTTTTAAACTCGTGTTCCTGAACCTTAAAAATACTGGCACTTAAATCTAGTAAAGCCAGTCCAATTTTATTTTGTTGAATACACAGCGCGACCAAATTTGAAGATTGATAACTGCCTAGCAATGCATCATCAGTAATGGTCCCTGGCGTAATAATACGAACGACTTTACGCTCAACAGGTCCCTTGCCTGTAACCTCACCCACCTGCTCACAAATTGCAACCGTTTGTCCTGCTTTGACCAAACGTGCTAGATAACCTTCGGCCGCATGATAAGGTACGCCAGCCATAGGAATAGGTTCACCATTGGTTTTACCGCGATGGGTCAGGGTAATACCTAATAACTTGGCTGCCTTACGTGCATCGTCAAAAAAAAGTTCGTAAAAGTCACCCATGCGATAAAAAAGTAAAGCATGCTGATGTTCCATTTTGACTTTTAGATATTGTTGCATCATAGGGGTAT
>NZ_CP078523.1:2490646-2490736 GCF_019264745.1 Acinetobacter sp. Colony158
CTAAACTAGCCATAATTCCTGAGCAATATTGGAAAATGGATAGCTTGAAAGGATAACAAATAATTTAATATTTCTGTGAGGATAAAAGTG
>NZ_CP078523.1:2496156-2521108 GCF_019264745.1 Acinetobacter sp. Colony158
CAAAAACGGGATGGGGAGGATGGTATTATCCATTCAAAAAAACATACTTAAAAGCAAGCGCTAATCCTGCGGTGATTAAAGGTTTGACGCCCTTAATCGCAATGCAAAATAGCTTATATGTCACCATGTATGACGCTGCCCTTGCTGGTACAACATCGGGTTGTGGTGCGGGAGTGAAGGGACAAAGTTTTACGAAGAGATTATGTCTGCCAACAGGTGTCTGCCCAGAGGATGCTGACTATACTTACAATCTTGGTTCTGGAATTGTTAGTGTCACCGTTGGACCAGATGGTAAGGGTGGAAGGGTGATTATAGTACCAGAGCCAAATCCTGATTCAAATATGACTAAGCCTTGTGAGGGGGCAGGCTGTAAAGAAGGAGAAGATTTAGTTCCTGCTGGAGGAGCAATCAGATTTATTCCAAATCGATGGTATGAACGTTATGCAAAAACGAGTTGATATCATGAAAAAAGAAACTGGGAAAATACGCTCTCACCACGGCTATGGTTTTACTTTAATTGAGCTGATGGTAACAGTTGCAATTGTCGCGATTTTTGCTGCAATTGCATTCCCAAGTTATCAAGTTTATACAAGAAAAGCTTATGCTGCACAGACTCAACAGGAAATTCAAAAACTGGCTGAGCAATTAGAACGACACAAAGCCCGTAACTTTAATTATAAAGGCTTTGATGCAAGTTTTTTGTATAAAGATGCAAGTGGTGTTTTAATTTCAAATTTTAATAAAAATAAACAAGAGCTTAGTCTTCCAGTGGATGGCTCTTCTACGAAATACATACTTTCTATTGTAGATCAAACGGAGGGAAATCCTCTGTTGATTAACTCAACATCTTTGGGGCAGGGCTGGGCAATTAAGGCATTAAGCACTGATGATAAGAATGATAGTTTTTTAAAAACTAGCAACGGTATTCAATGTAAAAATAAAACCAAAGCAAATATCACTTTTTCGGGATGTGGTGTGGGGAGCGAGATATGGTAGCACATCATCAATTTTCAATAGATCGCGGGTTTACTTTAATCGAGCTCATGGTGGTGGTCGCTATAGTGGCCATCTTAGCGTCGATAGCTTATCCAAGTTATCAAAAGTATGCACAACATACTAAAAGAACAGATGCGCAGGCGGAAATGTTAAATATAGCTAAAAGCATGATGCAATATAAAAACAGCAATTCATCTTTTGCAGGAGCAACGGTTGCTAACGTATATGGCGGAACTGTCACACCTCAACAAGGGACTGCTTTATATCGTTTAACATTTAATCCTAGTCCTGCTATTGCAACAGGATGGACATTAGTCGCTACGCCAATAGAGAATACGTCGCAGGATGGTGATGGAATCATTTGTCTCAATGACCAAGGTCAAAAATATTGGACCAAAGGTGCAACTACTTGTGTTCTTTCAGCGATCTCTACGTGGGACGGTCGCTAAGATAATTTGTGAACAGTAAAATGCTAGCGCTTAACAAAAATTGAATAAAATGGTCATTTAAAATTCGTAAAAAGTGCAGAGTGGAAAAGATTATCGCCGTATTCAGGAAGCATTTAAGCTTTTTACTACATGAGTGCTATGATTTTACGATCGTATATACACGGCTTGGCTTTTCACAATTGATCCTAGATTAAACGTTCAATCTTTTATAGAAGCTTCTAATTATATAAAGAAAGGAGTAACAATATTACAGATTTTAAGGAATAATGAAAAAATGAAAAAAGAGATTTTTATTGATTAGTCGTTATTAATATAAGATCAACAGGTAATCCTCATGCAAAATAATTGAATTCAAAATTAGGAAATCGCATAATCCTGTTAAAGAATTTTTTTTGAAAATATCTAAATATTCAGACAGCTTAAACATAAGTATTTTAAAGTAAGCTGAATCAGGAACACTTGCTCCTAACTTATGCCGTGAACTTGGCATGAGTTCCGCTATAAAGCTCAATTGGATGAGCAAAATGAGACTATTGCCAGCTTGCCATATGAAGCTTACCAATGGAAATAGGACTTTAGGCTTTCAGCAATTATAGAGGCGTTAAAAAATATAAATGAAGTCTAATTAAACAACTCTAAAGCAGTTAGAGTATGATTTCTTCAATTCCAAATACTACCAATAAAAAAAGCCCACTTTATAGGTGGGCTTTAATCTACTGATAAATCAGTATATCTTGGTAGGCATATCCAGACTCGAACTGGAGACCTCTACGATGTCAACGTAGCGCTCTAACCAACTGAGCTATACGCCTAAGTGTGAGCAATCATATTCAGTTTTCAGCAGGATGACAAGTTTTTTCTACACGCTTTAATTCAGATGAACAGTCTTTAAGCAATTGCTTGAATTTTATATGGTCTTCAGGTGTAGATTGCCCAGAAAAGGTCAGTTTTTCATATGTTTTTATAATTTCATCAAAAGACTCTTGTTGTTGAACATTTTGCGCTAATCTAAACATCCAGCGTTTAAAGGTTTCACTAGTGCATCTTTTGAGAGATTGTGGTAACTTTTTCTGAAACTTTAAAATGTCACGCTCAATTCTAGACCTTTGCTTTATGTTTCTAAACCAAAGCCACACGGCAAACAGCGCAACCAAAACGATAATAGTTATTATCATGATCAGTGCATAAGTATAGATAGAAAAAATACCTAATTTCGATAAAAAACTTTTCTGACGATCGACATCATAACCTACAACTTTACTTTGCCATTGATAGCCTAAGTAATCACTCCAGACCCTTAAGTTTTTAACAAAGTTAAAATTCTGTTGCTTCCAAAAATGACCTGTTTGCTCACCCCAAATATGATCATTTTGTTGTAGGTATTGTTGCATGCCTTCATCTACACGCTGAGGTGCAATGGCAGCTGTTGGATCGACACGTTGCCAGATTCCATCGATATAAACTTCGCTCCACGCATGAGCATCCAACTGTCGAACTTCCCAACTTTGACCATCAGGTGCCATTTGCCCTCCTTGATAGCCAATGACCACTCGAGCAGGAAGACCTGCATAACGCATCAGCAATACAAAGCTTGAAGCGTAATGTTCACAAAATCCTTTTTTTGTTTCAAATAAAAATTGATCCGTTCGACTTCCACTTAAAATTCCAGGTGATAGGGTATAAACGAAGTTTTGTTGTCGATACCACTGTAAAACATTCTTGATATAAAGTTCAGGTTGCGCATGACTTTGTTGCCATAGCTGTTTAGCCAATATTTGAGTTTTGGGTTGGAGTGGAAAATTAAGCTGTTGTGCATGTTGAAGATTAGTTTCAGCATTTTGATATTTAAAATCTTTTGAACCTATCCAACTCAGATGAATAGGCTGATTGCTTTGAACCATTCGAAGTGCTTTTATGCTCCCATCTGCATAGCTTTGATATGCGGACTCGGTTGCAACGGAATGTTCCAGTGACATGATCCATGTTTGGTGAGGATCAGCTGACAAATATTGATAATCTATGGCTTTTAAGCGTTCATTATCATAATGAACAGGTATTTGATTGATCGCGTTATTTGTCCAAGTTGCACCGTCGTAGTCATCCAGTACCATCGCTCTCCAATACATATCCTGTCGTTGTGGAAGTTGCTTGAGATCACTAAGAATCCGAAAAGCTAATGCCGAAGATTGTGATAATTGAGCAATATCTCCCGGAGACATACGATCACTCATTCCTGTGACAGCTTGACCAGATGCTATAGGAACTCGCCAAAGTGGGGGGAGGCGCGGGAAGAAAATAAAAAGCACAATAAAAAAAGGAACTGCGATGGTTAAAAATTTTGTCACATGTTTTAAATCGCTTTTTATGGATATTTTTTTATTGTGTTGTGATAAAAATTTTGTGGTCTGAATCCGATATAAACCAATAAAACAAAAAATTAAGCAAAGAAGTACTGCACATGTCATTACAAAAGACTGACTATGTAAAAATAAACTCGCGCTAACAAACAATCCAAAGTTAAAGGAAATTAATGAATCTCTAATATTTTTACTTTCCAAACACTTTGCAAATAAACAAGTACTAAGTAACGCGATGCCAGCTTCTACACCCCAAAAACTTTTAAATTTTATATAAATCGCAGCAAGACAGCATAAGACAAATGCAGCAGTAATCCATTTTGAAACGGGTACAATTTTACCTTGTGAATAACGCCAAATCATGGTGACAAGCATAACACCCCATACACTGAGCAAAGTGAAGGGCATATAAACCAATTGCGCGGTAAAAATCAGTACCAATAATGGGATCAGACAAAAATAAACAACAGAGGTCATGAGGTCAGCTTTTGAAATATAGAATGAAACAGCATCTTTAATGATCTCTTGTACTGTGTTTTTACTATACCATTTCAAATTTATATTTAAACAATAAGATCAATGATGCTGGCACGCTCTTTTAATCCATCGCTTTGCAATCGCATCGTCTTATGTCAAAAGTCGTTATCAATCCATCATCCTTTTAAAATTTCAGAGATGAAAAAAAGACCTCTCATTTATGAAAGGTCTTCATCCATTAGATTAAATGGTTAAGCTTCGATCGCTTGAACTGCAATCTTTTTGGCAGGATCCACTTTACGACGAACTGCTGGTACAGGTTCACCATGATATTGACGATCTGCAAAGTAACTTGAACGTACCATGGGTGCCGACCAGATATTTCTAAAGCCGAGTTTGCGGCCATGCTCTGCATAGCGTTCAAATTCTTCAGGACTCACAAAACGGTCAATTGGCGCATGTTGTTTAGAAGGCTGTAAATATTGACCAATGGTGACATAGTCAACATCATGTTCGCGTAGATCATTCAATAAAGAAATCACTTCTTCTTCAGTTTCACCAATACCTACCATCAAGCCACATTTAGTTGGAATGTCAGGACAATATTCCTTAAACATTTTGAGCAGGTTTAAAGAATGCTGATAATCTGAACCAGGACGCATGGCTTTATAAAGACGTGGTACCGTTTCAATATTATGATTAAACACATCTGGCGGGCATTCGGTCATGATGCGCAGGGCGATATCTAGTCTTCCACGAAAGTCTGGAACCAGAATTTCTAATAAGGTATTTGGACTTAAAGCACGTGCTTCTTTAATGCAATCCACAAAATGTTGCGCACCGCCGTCACGTAAATCATCACGATCCACCGAGGTAATCACCGCATATTTTAGTTTTAAGTTCGCAATCGTTTCCGCCATGTGACGTGGTTCGTCTACATCCAATGCATTCGGACGACCATGTGCTACATCACAAAATGGACAGCGACGAGTACAAATATCGCCCATAATCATAAAAGTGGCAGTACCACCACCAAAGCATTCTGGTAGATTTGGACAAGCAGCTTCTTCACAAACGGTATGTAATTTTTGCGAACGAAGCGTGGTTTTGATACGTTGCACCTCTTCAGGCGCGGTCATTTTTACGCGGATCCAGTCAGGCTTACGCGGGACTTCAACCGTAGGGACAACTTTTACAGGAATTCGGGCAACTTTTTCTGCGCCACGTAGCTTTACACCCTGTTCTGGTTTACGGTTTTCAGACATAGTCAACTGTTCCACTGTGATTCGAGAGGATTTCATTTGACTATTATAACGGACTTAGCCGTAAATTGGGCAAATTCACTATTCATTTAAAAAATGTCGTTATGCAAAGATATTGGCTTGAGAAATACATTATTGCACAGCATATTAGCTATAGTTTGTTATAAAATAGCAGCATAATTAGATTGCACAGGAGCTTTAAATGCCACGTAAGAAAGAGGTCATTAGTGGGAATTTCGTTAGATATGATGCGGTAGTTCTCGGTTCAGGACCTGCGGGCGAAGGCGCGGCAATGAAGCTTGCAAAAGCGGGTAAGCGAGTTGCAATTGTGGATATTCGAGAGCAACTGGGTGGCAACTGTACTCATGTTGGTACGATTCCAAGTAAAGCACTTCGTCAAACTGTTTCTAGTATTATTCGTTATCAACGTGATCCAATGTTTCAAAAAGTCGGTGAATGGAAAAAGTTCACTATGAAACAGGTATTAAGTAATGCACATCGTGTGATCCAACAACAAGTTGCGACGCATACACGATTCTATGATCGCAATAATATCGATGTGTTTCATGGGCGCGCGTATATTCAGGATAAAAATACAGTCATCGTTTTCAATCCTGAAGGGGTCAAGGAAACGATCGTATTTGATCAATTAGTCATCGCAACAGGTAGCCGTCCATACCAGCCACAAGGTTTAGATTTTAAACATCCACGTGTGTTTGATTCGGATAAAATTCTGGATCTGGATTTCACTATTCAAAAAATCATTATTTATGGTGCGGGGGTGATTGGCTGTGAATACGCTTCTATTTTTATTGGTTTAAATCACAAAGTCGATTTGATTAATACGCAACAAAAACTACTGAGTTATCTGGATGATGAAATTGCAGATGCCTTGTCTTATCACTTGCGTGAACAAGGTGTATTAATTCGCCATAATGAACAAATTGATCATTTGGAAACTCATGATGATTATGTGGTTCTGCATTTACAAAGTGGCAAGAAAATCAAAGCTGATGCAATTCTCTGGTGTAATGGGCGTTCAGGCAACACAGATGGTTTGGGGCTTGAAAACGTGGGTGTGACTCCGAACAGTCGCGGTCAGCTCGCAGTCAATGAAAAATATCAGACTGAAGCTGAAAATATTTATGCAGCGGGTGATGTGGTCGGCTGGCCTTCGCTAGCTTCTGCGGCGTATGACCAGGGTCGCTGTGCGGGTGCCAATATGAGTGGCGAGGAAAATGTAAAACCTGTAACCGATATTCCGACGGGGATTTACACCATTCCAGAAATTTCATGTTTTGGTAAAACTGAGCAACAGTTGACTGAAGAAAAAATTCCTTATGAAGTTGGTCAGTCATCGTTCCGTCATTTGGCACGTGCGCAAATCACGGGTGATACGGTGGGCGAGCTTAAAATTTTATTCCATCGCGATACTTTGGAAATTTTGGGTATTCACTGTTTTGGCAATAATGCTTCTGAAATTATTCACATTGGGCAGGCAGTCATGCAAAGTCCAAATAATTCGATGAAGTATTTTATGGAAACTACATTTAACTATCCAACGATGGCAGAAGCATATCGTGTGGCTGCGTTGAATGGTTTAAATCGTCTGTTCTAAGATCGAATATTTAGAAAATATTGGTCTGGATAAAATTAAGCCCGTCATTTGACGGGCTTTTTTGCGATGACCTCTGATTATTTTTGTTTTGTTTTTCTTTTTATTAAAACAGACAAATTTGATCGTTTTATGACAATTTAGATTTTTTATTAAAAGGGGCGACTGCCTGCCAAGCTAATTCTTTTCAATAAGCGTCTTTGATCGGCTGGGAACGGCTCTCTAGCATGCAACGTCACTTGATTGTCCCAAAAGACAATATCTCCAGTTTCCCACTGATGTTGATAGCGAAACTCAGGTTTTTCCAGATGCTGGCGTAATTCTGCAATTAATTTTGCACCTGCCTGATCATCATAATTGACCAATTCAACTTCACTTTTACTATTGAGCCATAGTGCTTTACGTCCAGTCTCTGGATGGGTGCGTACCAATGGGTGAGGATACGCATGTCCTAAAATGGGTTGATCCTTGAAACGATACAAAGGACTATTGCTATAATTGCCTGAGCCTTTATTGCTTTGCGCACGAACAAAAGGATTATAAGTAATCAGTTGTAATTGATCGACATGAGCTTGGGTTGCTTTATCCAAAGCATCATAAGCAGCAATGGTATTGAACCATGAAGTTTTTCCACCATCTTGAGGTAGTTCAATTGCATACAGTAAAGAGCCAAACGAGGGAAGTGGTGTCCACTGATGATCGGCATGTGGGGCAAGTTCACCGTGACCAGTATAATCACCCTGACCAACCGCATTGGAAACTGGAACAACATCGGGTGGGACACCTGTTTCTAAGTCATAGCCTAGCACTGGGTTATCTTTACTTGGGCGGAAAATTGAACCGAAATAACTTGCAAAAGCCAAAAATTGTAAATCATCTAAACGTTGATTTTTAAAAATAAGAATTAAATGTTCGGCCAATGCACGTTTGAGTTTAAAAATAGTTTCACCAGATTGAGCCTTGCTTGCATCAAGCCCTGTTACTACTGCGCCCAACGCTTGGTCTTTCTGAGCCACAATTTGGATTTCATCTGTATGCTGAAAATATTCTGGCTGATGCCAACGTGGTGCATCATGAATGGCTTGTGAGAGTTGCGTTAGGCTGCTCATCTAATATCGCTCTAATTATTTGGGAATTATCCAAGCATAGAAAAGACCTGCAACATATTGAAATGAGAAAAAATGCAAAGCTTATGATGGATTATTTTTTTTGATCTATCCATTTGTTTTATATATTTTTAAGTGTTTGTGATAAACAAATATCCGATTTTAATGAGGACAAAATGCCTGATTGAAATAATGAAAAAGTTCAGGTGTTTTTGACCACATATAAATTGCCATCACCAGAGCAGCCAGTACAAAGAAAGCGACCAGATATTTAAGTGAATTTAGACTAATCATCAACCACACTCTCCTTAGTGACAAAAAAGTGTACGCATACACCCACTATACTCAATGCAATTGAAATCATCCAGATTGCATTGTAGTTTCCTGTCATATCGTGATTGAGTCCGCCCAGATAGCCACCAAAAAATGAACCGACCTGATGAGTGAAAAATACAATACCACTCAGCATAGATAAGTATTGAACACCAAACATATTGGCAACAATACTGTTGGTTAAGGGTACGGTGGATAACCAGAGTAGCCCCATTACAATACCAAAAGCATAAACGGTGATATTAGAAAGCGGAATTAACAGAAAGGCGATAATCGCGATGCCGCGTAAGCCATACAGAAGCATTAATAATTTAGGTTTTGAATAACGATCGCCAAGCCAGCCAGCGCCATACGTTCCAAAAATATTAAAAAGTCCAACCAAAGCTAAAAAGATAGTTCCTGTTGTGGCATCGAACCCATGATCAATCAAATAACCCGGTAAATGTACACCTAAAAATACGACTTGAAAGCCACAGACTAAAAATCCTAACGCTAACCACCAAAAGGGTCTATGGTTTTTGGCAAGCGTTAAAATTCCTTTAAAGGTTTTATTCGGTTGAACAGTATTAAAGCTAGGCGCTCGATAAGCAGGGGCATTAAGTGTCAATGCGAGCGGTATAATCAATGCAATTAGAATGGCGCTAATAATTAAAGTTGCCGACCAGCCAAAATGTTGTAATAACAATAGGGTGGTTGGGAGCATAATGAATTGACCGAAAGAGCCTGCGGCACTGGCAATTCCCATCGCCATACTGCGTTTTTCTGGAGCGGCTGCTCGTCCAACGGCAGAAAGTAAAACAGAAAAAGAGGTTGCGGAAAGTGCCATTCCTAAAATCAGGCCTAAGCTGAGATTGATTAATAATCCAGTCGAACTAAAAGCCATTAATAATAAGCCAAGCGTATAAAGAACCCCGCCACAAGCAACGACTTTCTTGCTACCGTATTTGTCTGCCAAAGCACCAGTAAAAGGTTGTACTGCACCCCAAATTAAATTTTGCATGGCGATGGCAAGACTAAAGACTTGGTGACTCCAGCCGAACTGGTGACTCATGGGAACTAAATACAAGCCAAAAGAATGTCGTACACCTAATGACAATGCCAAAATACATGCACTTCCAATGAGCATATAAATCATGGTCTTAGAAAATGTAGTATTTGGATTGGACATATTTATCGACGAAGAAATAATAGTTTGGCGCTATTGTAGATCACGAATCTATAAAATTCGATACAGCCTCTCTATTATTTGAAAGTTACACTAATAAAAAAAGCAGCCGAAGCTGCTTTAATCGTAAAATAGATTAAAAACGATAACCGACACCAACATAAGTAATGATGGGGTCAATATCGATTTTGGTTTTCGCATTGATCAACTCTTTACCTGTATTATTGTCAGTGACGCTAATTTTGGCTTCATTATTCATTTTTGAATAAGACACTGAACCCGCAGCAAACCAATTTTCATTAAAATCATAGGTTGCTCCTAAAGTTGCAATTGGTGCAAAAGTATCGGTAGTTTTGACCTTTACTCGTGGATCAGCAGAGGATGTCTTACCATCTAATGCTGCACCAGCTTGTCCATCGTGAATATTTTGAATCATGTGACCTGCGGCAACCAGATCTGATTCAATCCCTGAGTTCAGTTTTACATCATTAAAATAGGCATACATCACCCCAACACCTACATAGGGACGGAATTTATTTACACCTGATTTACCAAATTGGTAATGTAATTCTGCGGCAGGTAGCCAGGCGCGTACTGAGGCTGCCTTAGCACCCTGAGTTAAATCAGTGATGTGAATATCTTTTTTAAGATCTATTGAACCCAATGGAGTATCTGCTGATCCTGACAAGGGTGCATAAATATCGCCTTTACCTTTGATATCCACTTTGGGTGGAATACCTGCTTTAACCTCAAGAGAGACATGATCGGTAAAATGGTAATTCAACATCATGCCGACAGTATCAACATCATCTGCTTCGAGACCAGTTCCATCCGCCTGCCAATTAGACAATCCATTAATAGTTGATGTTCCAGATAAACCGCTCGGTAAAGTTTCTAAAGGCAGAAGTTGCAGAGCACCATAAAGTAGAGGATTTGAATCTTTTACCGCAGCATCAAGTACAGCATCTTTTGAAACCTCTCCGACTTTGGCGGTAGTTCCTTCAGCAATACTGGTATTCACATTGACATTGTTGGCTTTTCCTTGTGGCATGGCATGTAACCAACCAATTGAGGCGGAAAAACGCTTAAAGCCATCGCCATCCTTAAAACTAAAATAAGGTGAGTCGGCATAAGATAAAGTGGGTAGTACAATAAGACTCGTCGCTATTCCTAGCAAAGACTTTTTCATGAGGGGACTCCATGTCCAATTTACGTTTGTAGATAATTTTTATGCGCCCACCATAACGCTTTTTTATTTTTTACAATGTTCAAAAAAAATTAATAAATGTAATGAAAATGAAATACTGGGTATGTTTTTTGAAAATATGCATAATAAATACTGTAAAAATACACAAAAAAGGCCACAAAATGTAGCCTTTATGAAGAAAAGATGAGGATTCAACTATTTTTGAAAACGTGATAAGTCTTCTTCTGGACGTGCAGTTAAAACTTCAAGACCAGTTTCAGTCACCAAAATGGTATGTTCGTATTGTGCAGATAATTTATGATCTTTAGTGACCACCGTCCATTTATCGCCTAAAAGTTTCGTCTGCCAGACACCCGCATTGACCATAGGCTCAATGGTAAATGTCATACCTGCTTCAAGTTGCATCCCCGTACCTTTTTGACCATAGTGCAAGACTTGTGGTTCATCATGGAAGACAGTCCCAATACCATGTCCACAATATTCACGTACGACGCTAAAACGTTCAGATTCCACATATTTTTGAATCGCATAGCCAATATCACCAATATAAGAACCTGCTTTTACAGTCTCCATACCGCGATACATAGCTTCCTGAGCCACTTTACATAAGCGATTTGCCAGAATAGAAGTTTCACCACCGACCACATACATCATGTTGGTATCACCGTGATAACCATCTTTAATCACCGTGACATCAATATTTAAAATATCGCCATGTTTTAACACTTTGTTTTCAGAAGGAATGCCGTGACAAACCACATGGTTGACCGAGGTGCAAATAACATGCTGAAACGCTGGTCGACCAGGCGCTGCTCCATAACCCAAACATGCTGGAATGGCCTGTTGAATATTGACGATATAAACATGACAAATGGTGTCGAGTTCAAGCGTGGTTACACCCGGGACAATATGCGGCTTAATCATGTCCAACACTTCAGCCGCCAGTTTGCCTGCGATGCGCATTTTTTCAATTTCATCAGGAGTTTTAATTAATCGGCGAGGGGCTGTATAAGTACTATTCATGATCTCTAAAAACTTTTGGTAATTTGTAGGTGTCTATGGTATAAATAGCCGCCCATTTTATCAAATGCTTTTCGTGAATATCCTTTACGAACAAATTTGATGGACTGGAAAAATCCGCACATATGTCGTCACGTTACTCTGGGTGCCTTTTATAAAGGTGGAGAATGCTGGACATATGGAGGCCTAACCCAACTTTAAGGTAAAGAAAAATGGCAGAATACAACGTAAGCATGCGTGACCTTCTTCAAGCAGGCGCGCACTTTGGTCACCAAACTCGTTTCTGGAACCCAAAAATGCGTCAATACATTTTTGGCGCGCGTAACAAAATTCACATCATCAACCTTGAGCATACTGTTCCTGCGTTAAATGATGCTTTGAACTTCGCTAACCAGTTAGCAAGCAAAAAGAACAAAGTTTTGTTCGTTGGTACAAAACGTGCTGCTTCAAACATCATCCGTGAACAAGCTCAACGCGCTGGTCAACCCTATGTAGATCACCGTTGGTTAGGTGGTATGTTGACGAACTGGAAAACACTTCGCCAATCTATCAATCGTTTAAAAGACCTTCAAACTCAATCTCAAGACGGTACTTTCGCTAAGCTGACTAAGCGTGAAGCGTTAGAGCGTACTCGTGAGATGGATAAACTTGAGCGTTCTTTAGGCGGTGTTAAGAACATGGGTGGTTTACCTGACGCATTATTTGTAATTGACGTTGATCACGAAGCAATTGCAATTAAAGAAGCTAAAAACTTAGGTATTCCTGTTATCGGTATCGTTGATACGAACTCAAACCCAGACAATGTTGATTACATCATTCCTGGTAATGACGATGCGATCCGTGCAGTAACTTTGTATGCTTCAGCAATGGCTGATGCAATTCTTGCTGGTAAAGAATACGCTCAAACTCAAGCGAATGCACAAGCAAAAGGCGAAGAAGCGAAAGAATCTCCTGAGGCTTAATGCGTTTTGACGCAAGCTTGTCATTTTTGCGACATGTAATGGTGGCAAATTAAAGCGTCGAAAAGCAAACGGCCCAGGTTTTACTTAGGGCCGTTTTTGTTGAACAGATTTATTTTCTACCGATTTAGGAGAACAACATGACTGCAATTACTGCAAGCATGGTAAAAGAATTACGTGACCGTACTGGTCTTGCAATGATGGAATGCAAAAAAGCATTAACAGAAGCGAACGGTGACATTGAGCTTGCGATTGATAACCTTCGTAAATCTGGTCAGGCAAAAGCTGCTAAAAAAGCGGGTAACATTGCAGCTGATGGCGCGATCACAATCGTTCAAGACGGTAACAAAGCAGTATTGCTTGAAGTAAACTGTCAAACTGACTTCGTTGCAAAAGACGAAAACTTCGCAAATTTCTCTAATGCCGTTGCTCAAGCAGTTTTGGCTTCAGGTGAAATTGATCCTGCTAAAATTGCAGAATTAAAATTAGCTGATGGCCAAACTGTTGAAGAAGCTCGTATTGCGCTTGTTCAAAAAATTGGTGAAAACATTCAAGTTCGCCGTGCCAAAATCGTCACTGGTGATGCACTTGCAGTTTACAAACACGGTCTTCGTATTGGTGTTGTAGTATCTTATGCAGGTGATGCTGAAACTGGTAAAGGTATTGCAATGCACGTTGCTGCGTTCAATCCAGTTGCAGTAAATGCTGAAGCAGTTTCTGCTGACCTTATCGCGAAAGAGAAAGAAATTGCTGAAGCAAAAGCAATTGAATCTGGTAAGCCTGCAAATATCGTTGAAAAAATGGTATCTGGTTCAGTTGAAAAATATTTGAACGAAGTTGCACTTGATCGTCAAATGTATGTTATCGACAATGACAAGAAAGTTGCTGATGTATTAAAAGCAACTGGTACGAATGTTGTTGAGTTTGTACGTTTCGAAGTGGGTGAAGGGATTGAGAAAAAAGCAGAAATGAGCTTCGCTGAAGAAGTTGCTGCTGCTCAAGCCGCTGCAAAATAATTTTATTTTGCCAAGAAAAGCCCCGTTTGGGGCTTTTTTTATATTTAGATGATGCATAACAAGTAGATGAGAACAACAATGAGCAAGAAACAAAACTATTTAATGATCGCTATCATTGCGTTTATAGCGGGTTATTATGCGTATTCCGTTATAAAGCCAAATTCACGATTAAATAATGACACTACCCACCATGAACTGCAAAATCAAGTGGTGCTGGGTCAGAATCAAGATAACCAAACTCAAGCACAACAAGGTTTGCAAGCTATTTCAGATGCCTTTACACAGCATCGAAGTCATATTCAGGTGCAGACTAGCGGTAAAGTTAAAGCAGTTCTGGCTGATGATCATGAGGGTTCTCGTCATCAAAAATTTATACTGAGTTTATCGAATGGTTTAACGGTTTTAGTTGCGCATAATATTGACCTTGCGCCTCGCATTGAGCATTTAAAAAAAGGCGATACGGTTGAGTTTAATGGTGAATATGAATACAACCCAAAGGGTGGAGTCATTCACTGGACGCATCGTGATCCTCGTGGTACCCATGAAAATGGTTGGTTAAAGCATAATGGACAAACTTATCAATAAGTGTTTAATGTTTGGGAATAGTAAAATATCGAGTAAATCAAATCGCAGTGATTTGTGATTTACAGCAATTTTATTCTAGACAGTTTGTCTGTACATGCTAAGGTTGCCTGTAGAGCAGAATGAGGCAGAATATGCAGCAAGAACAAGCCAACTATTTACATGTTAGTGAATTAGGTGGCTTAGAATTACTAAAAGCACATTATCACCAGACACAATTTTCCAAACATGTGCATGAAGGCTATTGTATTGGCGTAATTGAAGATGGCGCACAGTCTTTTTTTAGGACGGGTGAGCTGCATATCGCGCCTAAAGGCGATATTATTTTAGTCAATGCCGATGAAATTCATACAGGCTCATCCGCTGTGGAGTCGGGTTGGCGTTATCGTGCGATTTATCCAACCCCTGAAATGTTGAGTGAAATTGGCAGAGATGTTTTTGTAGATCGGCACGGAGCGCCGTGGTTTCCGCAAGCTGTAGTACGCGATGAAGGGCTGGCCCAGCAATTGTGTTTGCTTTTTGATTTGCTTGAGCAAAAAGAGAATGTTTTACTGAAAGAAAGCATGTATTTGTCTACTTTAACTTACCTTATGTCGCGTCATGGACAATATCAGCGTAACTTGGTCAATGTACCAGAAGCTCAGAGAAAAATATTAATGATTAAGGAGTTATTGGCGAGTGCTCCTGAAAATCATTATAGTTTAACTGAATTGGCGAATTTGGCAGGTCTGAGCGCGTGGCATTTCTTACGTCAATTTAAAAAATACGTAGGATTGCCACCACATGGTTGGTTGGTACAAGTACGATTGCATAAAGCAAGACAAATGCTTAAAAAGGAACATTCGATTGCGACTGTTGCAACGCTATGTGGCTTTTCTGACCAAAGTCATTTCAATCGACATTTTAAAAAGGCGATGGGTGTAACTCCTGCTCAATATATCGCCAATCTAAGATATTCAAACTCAGCTCATCTCACTGAATAGCAATTTTATACAAGGCAACAACTTTAAAATCGTCCATAATTTGTATTTATTTACCTTCAAATCAAAATTTGGATGAGTATTCAATGTCTTTACCTGATTCTTCATCTTTTAGGACGCGTCCTTTTTTTCAGGGCGTCATGGCAATTATGCCGCTTTCCATCGCAGTTATTCCGTGGGGGATTCTGGCAGGTTCGATGGCTGTCAATGCAGGTTTGTCTTTTGCTAAAGCTTTTGCGATGTCTTCGTTGGTTTTTGCTGGGGCAGCTCAGTTGGTGAGTTTAAGTTTGGTGATGGAGGGGGCATCAACACTGACTATTCTCATTACAATATTTTTTCTAACCTCTCAGCATTTTATTTATGCGTTGACCTTTAGAAATAACATTTCAGTGTTACCCGTTAAACAGCGACTTCCTCTTGGTTTTTTACTAACTGATGAATTATTTGCAGTGAGTCTGTCGCCAGAAAAACGTCATCCAGATTATATGTTAGGTGCGGGGTTATGTTTTTACCTGTTTTGGGTGGTGTTTAGTGTTGTTGGGATTTTGCTTGCACATATGGTTCCAAACTTGATGAATTATCATCTGGACTTTTCAATTGTGGCGATCTTTGTGGCAATGGTTATTCCATTAATTAAAAACTTCCGAGTTGTGGCTGCGGTTTTGGTGACCTGTCTGAGTGGTTTTCTTTTGCGGATGTATCAGGTAGAAGGTGCAATTTTGATTTCAGGTTTGCTGGGAATGGTGACTGCTGTTTATCTGGAGCGCTTCGCAGAGGAGAGTAAAGAATGACATGGCTTATGATCTGTGCATTAGCTGCTATCGTATTTTTTAATCGTTATATCTTTTTATCGCCTAATATTCATATTCGACTACCAACCTTTATTGAACAAATGTTGAAATATTCAGCACCCTGTTTGTTGACTGCGATTTGTTTGCCAATCGTATTTTTTGAGGGTAATCAAATTAGAGCGCTTCCGACAAATGCTTATTTATATGCCGCTATTTTGTGTGTGGTATTGGCTTATTTTCGCATAAAAATTATCTATAATGTAATCATTAGTTTATTGTTCTTTTATGCGCTAAATTTTATGTTTCATACGCTATAAGCTTTAGGCGAAATCAGCCTAAAGCTTATAGGCTAGTTTATGAATTGGATAAACGTAGTTGACGACTTTTCCAGTTTGGAAATACTTTTGCGAGATAAGCATCCATACACCAGACAGGTCCAATCAGTAAAAATTGTAAATCTTTGAAAAAAGATGGTTTTTTCCCTTCAACTTTATGGCCATAAAACTGACCAATCCACGCAATGATAAATACCCCGATATAGAAGCCAACTCCTACAGGAAGGATGTAAATTAACCATGCCATGATTGCAATCAACACCGTCATTGCAATGGCCAGTACAAGATCAAGTCGCGCATAAAAAACTAAGGTAAGTACTAATAACAGTGCAGTGAGTAAAGCACTAAAATGGGCAATGATGCCAATAATCGAAAAAAGGATAGCAGGAACGCAGACCCAGTGAATGGTTTTGTTGATTTTATTTTGATGACTATCGCTGTATTCATCAAACCATTCGGTAATTGTTTTCATGATGCACTCCCTGCATGTTAAAAAACGGTTCTAAAATTGAATATAGACCAGAATTTTAAATGCGTCAAAAGTCATATTGAATGTACCAGTCATCTTGTCCAATTGAACGTTCAAAATCATGCAATTTTAAAGAAAAATACGACACACCGTAAAATTGCTCGAAATATTTGGCGTATTAGCGCGTTTAAAACGCGTATAAACGTAATATTTGATAAAAACAATACTAGGGTAGCTTTTTTAAAACTAAATGGCTCTAATCGCAAATGATGAGCAAATAGCAAAATAAAATTAAATATAAAAATAATCTGTACAAAAAACGTCAGAATTAAGCGTTTGAGAGAGGAAAAAATAATGCTTGTCGAGATAATTTTCATCTTAGAAAATGAAAAAAAGAGCCACATGAAGCGGCTCTATAAAAGCAGTGAATAGGAGTGCTAAGGATTAAGAATTTGGACCATCAACACGTTCAATGCTGACTTTAGCAGTACCTGCACTGGTAATGCCAATACGTTTTGCTGCGCCATAAGATAAATCAAGCACACGATTACCATGGAAAGGACCACGATCGTTAACTTTCACAACAACGCTTTTACCATTGTCTTTATTGGTCACTCGAATGTAACAGTTTAACGGCAAGCTACGATGGGCTGCTGTTAATTCATTCATATCGAATGTATCACCACTGGCTGTTTTACGACCGTGAAACTGACGACCATACCAAGATGCAACACCTGTTTGCGTAAATTTACGAACAGTGTTTGATGCAACTGTATTTAATTTTTCAATCACTGAAGGCTCATCTTCAGGAACTTCAATTTTTGCCGCAATGGTTTGACGACGAATTTTGTCACCAGAACTTTCGGTGATTGAAAGACTATTCAAATTTGAAAAATGTGAATTGAAACTTTGAGACTGTTTGTTTAGCACACGTGCTGCAAGGCTTGAACTTTCAGTATCATTTGAAAGAGGGCTTGCTGGCATCATTTCAGCCTGTGACTGCGTAACTGCCAGTCCGACTGTGAGCGCTAAGGCATATTTTAGCGAAAACTGCATTACTTAAACTCCTACAGACACAAAGAACGCTTTTTAATTCAGGCGGATTCCTAAAAAAATAAAGCGAAAAGTGTCTAAATTATTCACTTTTGCAATTGCTTTATGGTGGAGGATAATATTCAGCGCTCAATCATGGTGTCTAGTCTTTGCTAGAAAAAAGTTACAAAAAGGACAAAAACTCACAAAAAACGGTTAATAAATAATCAATATTGTAACAATATATTTAAAAAGCGTTTTTTGTGAGCGATTGCTCAAATTTTTTTATTGACTTTTGTATTTTATTTAAAAATTAGTGTTAACGGCTTGCAACTTCAGTACCCAATAACCACACGGCAGTCGCATACATTCTGCTTCGATTGTAGGTCGTGATCACTTGGAAATTAGGGTAGGTAATATAGTACATAGGCCCATAATTTTCTTGAAGTTGAATGACATTTACCAGATCTAGATTATCGATTTTGATAATCGGATTAAGTGGGGTTACGCCCTGATCTTTTAATGTGCCGTAGGGAACGGGCTGGGTCAGATCTTTGGCAATCACACTGTCGGGATTAGAACCTGTATAACGTGCTGCAAATCCGATCGGTCGGTTACGTTGCCAGCCATTTTGAGCCAGATAATTTGCAATAGAGGCGATGGCATCTTCTGCGGAATTTCTTAAATCAATATGCCCGCTGCCATCGTAATCCACGCCGTACTTGGTAATATTGCTTGGCATGAATTGTGGATAGCCAATCGCACCTGCATAAGAACCTACAATACTATTGGTTGGATAGCCTTCTTTATACGTCCATGCTAGCAATGAGCTCAGTTCATCACCAAAATACTCCGCACGACGTGGGTATCCAAATGCCAGTGTCGCTAATGCATCTCGGGTGATGAAAGAGCCTTTATTGGCACCATAACCCGTCTCAACCCCTAAAATGCCCAAAATAACGGACTGAGGGACGCCAAATTGCTGTTCAGCGCGATTGAGCACATCTGCATACTGATTTTTAAAGCGTACACCGCGTTGAATCGTTCCTTCGCTGAGAAACATTGCTTTATAGTCATACCACGGTTTGCTTTCACCAGGGCGGGTCATAATGGTTAAAATATTAGGTAAGTTTCGCGCGCCATTCATCGCACTATCAATTTGTTCGGCACTTAGACCATATTTGGACATGGTTTTTTGTTTAAATGCTGCGTAATTGGGATCATTTATAAATTCATTGGCTTCAGCACATACTGCTGCGGCAAGAAAACCGCTAAAAAGACAAAATTGTTTCAATGGTTTTTTCAATACCAGTTTCAACATGATTTAAAGTTTTCCTAATTATAGAGTGACCCATCAACGATGAGTGTGAATGGACATCACCAGTCCAAAAGTTGCCATTAAGGTAATAATTGCCGTTCCGCCATAGCTCATAAAAGGTAAAGGCACACCGACTACAGGTAAAATACCACTGACCATGCCTGCATTTACAAATACATAAACAAAAAAGGACAAACCTAATGCACCAGCAACCAAACGCCCATAGTTATGGAAGCAGTTCATACCGATCTGGAAAGTTCTAAAAATAATGGCAAAATAAAGAAGGATTAAAATAGTAACGCCGATCAGACCAAACTCTTCTGAAAATGCCGCGATAATAAAGTCAGTATGACCTTCAGGTAAGAAGTGTAAATGTGATTGAGTGCCTTCAAGGAAGCCTTTTCCTGAAAAGCCACCAGAACCGATGGCTGTTTTAGATTGGATAATGTTCCAGCCTGTACCAAGAGCATCCGCTTCAGGATTAAGCAAAGTGAGTACGCGCTGTCTTTGGTAGTCATGTAGTAAAAATTCCCATGCAATTGGAATAATAATGCCAGCACCAATCAGCGCGGCTCCAATCATTTTCCAAGATAGTCCACTGAGAAAAAGTACAAACATACCACTGGCCAAAATGAGCACAGAAGTTCCCAAATCAGGCTGTTCAGCGATTAGTAGAAAAGGGATACCAATTAACACCAAAGAGAGGATGACATTCATAAAACTTGGGGGCAGTGGTTTACGTGATAAAAACCACGCAATCATCATCGGCATGCCAATTTTCATAAATTCGCTGGGCTGTACACTTCCAAACCCTGGAATATCAATCCAACGTTTTGCACCCATACGAATTTCGCCAAATACCATGACGGAGATCAGTGATAAAACCCCAAACGCATAAAAATACGGTGAAAAGGCTTGATAAACTTTGGGTGGGATCTGAGCCAAGGTGATCATCACGGCAAATCCGATACCAAAACTCATGGCTTGCTTGGTGACCAGTCCAACATCCTGTGCGGAGGCGCTATATAAAACGGTCAATCCCAGACAGGCATTGAGAATTAAAAAAGTACATAGCCAAGGGTCAATATGTAATTTTTGAAAGCGTGAAGGTTGCATAGCTGTGCTTAAGCCATCACGGGGTGCTTGACGTAAAAATTTGTATTGAGAACTTGGAGACATGCGATTTTATACAGGGTCAATCAATGCTTGGCGCATGCTAACATAACTGCTGTTTTAGGCAATGTATATCCATATTTTGCAATAAAAAAACCCGACTTTTGCCGAGTTTTCGATGAAGATTCTATTATAACGATCAATCAATTGAAAAATAATGTGTCGTGATATTCTGCCAAGGCATTAATTTCCTCTTTGTGCAAATGAGGAATGAGCTTATCGATGGCAATATGTACGGCCTTTGTCACCGCTGCTGCGCCAATATCGGCACCTTTACGTTTGATCATGCCTAAATCTAGGGTTTTATTGAAATCAATCATGAAATGACGAATCGTGGCATCAGCAAATTGTTTGTATTGCTCAGACAATACGCGACGATCGACCTCGTTTCCTGCTTTGATTTCAGCAAAGCTATTTTTAAGATTGGTCACCAGTGTCGGATCAAGATCTTCACCGACTCGATAACGACCTTCTGGGTCTTTATGTAAACTATGTTCAGAAAATTCGATAGATTGTTTAACCACATCGTTCGGTGCTTTACTTAATAGTTGTTTAAGTAGAACAGCAACTGTTGATTTGACATAGCCTGCCAGTTTTTCGGCTGTTTCACGCTTATCACTTTCAGGAAAACGACGGACGAGCTCAAGCAAAATTGCATCCAGAATTTCATCATTAATCTGTAAAGCAACTTCATCACGTAATGGATAAAGCGGTTCACTTGAATTTTTTTTCTGAATACCAGTTTGAATATTGTTAAGCAATGATTCAGACGGGATAAAACCAAAAAATGGCATATAAGTTCCTCAATTATTCGTTTTATTGTCGAGCCAATCGGATAGGGTTTGGCATCCATGACAAATCCGATACACGACATGGATTGATATCCAGTCCTCCACGACGTGTATATGTTGCATATACCATCAGCTTTTCGGGTTGCAGGTGAGTCCAGATATCGGCAAACATCTGTTCTACACATTGCTCGTGAAAGCCATTGTGCTGACGGTAGGAGATAATATACGCCAAAATGCTACGATAACAAGGCTTAAGCCCTTGAAAACGTATAAATACCGTGCCCCAGTCAGGTTGTCCTGTCACAGGACAATTACTACGCAATAAATGTGAAAATAGTGTGACATCCACATGATCTTGCTGTTCTGTATCTAGTTTTAAAAGTCCAGCATTTGGATGATTTTCCAGATGCTCAGGAATTAACTCGTCGATACAGATGCCTTGAGGTTTGGTAATTTCTAGCGCATCTACATCAAACAATTCAAGCGTCACTTTTGCATTGGCAGCTTGGCTTAAATCTTGTTCTACAAGGTCAATTAAATCCTGTTTTGAATCGAGCCGATGAAAATTTAAACTATTAAAATAAAGTTTAAGCGATTTAGACTCGATCAAATTGGTTGAAGTCGCGGGTAGCGTAATACGGCCAATCGCAACTTGTGGGATACCTAAGCCATTCAACCACGACAATTCAAAAACATGCCACCAGTCTAAACCCTGAGTAATGCCTTTTAAGTCAGCATAATTTTCACGCGAAAGGGCACGGGCAATTGGAAATAAAACACTGGGCTGATATTCAGTAGGATATTCTGTTTCTTTACCCAATAAAGATTGTTCAACACTCATTCACGCATTCCTGAACCACGAGCTAATAAATAGTAAGCGACCGCATATAACACGGCACAGCAAATTGTTACGATGACAAGGGAAAGCATCACATTGACATCGCTTTGCCCTAAAATTCCATAACGAAAGGCATTGACCATATAAACGATTGGATTAATTAATGATAAATGTTGCCAAAATGGAGCCAAAGCACTAATCGCATAAAATACGCCGCCCAAATAAGTCAGCGGAGTAAGTACGAAAGTCGGGATAATCGAAATGTCATCAAAGGATTTGGCATAAACCGCATTAATAAAGCCGCCAAGCGAAAATAAAAAAGCGGTCACTAAAACGGTATAGATCGTCACGAACCAATTATGGATATAAAGGTCTGTGAAAAACAAACTCATAATGGTGACGATAATCCCGACGAGCACACCGCGACACACCCCACCAATCACATAGCCCCATAAAATAAGATGTAATGGCACTGGACTCATGATCAATTCTTCAATGCTTTTTTGAAATTTAGCACTAAAAAAACTGGAGGAGACGTTGGCATAACTGTTGGTAATAATTGCCATCATAATCAAGCCAGGAACGATAAATTGCATATAGCTAAAGCCAGCCATTTGTCCCACACGCGAACCGACGAGATTACCAAAAATAATGAAGTACAAACTCATGGTAATCGCAGGTGGCAATAGGGTCTGAGGCCAAATCCGCATGAAACGACGAATTTCTTTACGAACTAATGTCCAGAGTGCGGTTTGTAATTGGGTGAAATTCATGATGCTGCTCCCTGAAGATTCTTTTCGACCATTTTGACAAAGAGTTCTTCAAGGCGATTAGATTTGTTACGCATGCTTCGAACAGTGATTCCTTGAGCTTCTAAAAGCTGGAAAAGATCATTGAGCGAATGAGCTTTATCCATAGTGACTTCTAAAGTCATTGGATCAATCTGGTTAAATCGAACACCAATAATATTAATGTTATCTAAGGGTTCAATTGGATAAGCGAGATCAAAAATAAAAGATTCTTCACTGAGTTGATTCAGGAAGTTTTTCATAGAGGTATCTTCTTTGATCGTGCCTCGATCAATAATAGCAATTCGACGGCAGAGCATTTCTGCTTCTTCGAGATAATGGGTCGTCAAAATAATAGACGTTCCATTATTATTCATTTCGACCAGAAAATCCCACATGGAACGTCGAAGTTCAATATCAACCCCCGCAGTAGGTTCATCTAGAATCAATAATTTGGGTTCATGCATCATGGCACGGGCAATCATCAAACGGCGTTTCATCCCGCCAGAAAGCATACGTGACTGGATATTACGCTTTTCCCAAAGTCCTAATTTTTCAAGATAAAGTTCTGCACGTTGTTCTGCCAGTTTTTGCGGAATGCCATAATATCCCGCTTGAGTGACGAGAATATCAAAGGTTTTCTCAAATTGACCAAAGTTAAATTCTTGGGGAACGACACCGAGGCATTGTTTGGCATGAGAAGGATGAGTGTCCAGATTATGTCCAAAAATCTCGACCGTGCCAGAGGTTTTTTTGGTCAATGAACTAATAATACTGATGGTGGTTGATTTGCCTGCACCGTTTGGTCCTAAGAGTGCATAAAATTCGCCTTCAGGAACGGTTAAATCAATTCCTTTAAGTGCCTGAAATCCATTGCGATATGTCTTGGACAAATCGTGTAACTTCAATGCATCAGTCATGAAAATCTCACAATACGAAATAATAGCGGTATTTTGATCGATCTGAAAACATAAGCCAAGTGTATTAATAGGATTTAATCAAACTAAATTTGCAACGATAGTCATTCACTTTATAGGGTGCAAAAGATGTACGGGGCACTTAAATTTATTTTAAAGTGATGATTAATTAAACATAAATGCAATTAGTCTTACTTATTTACTTTACCCCATGCGTTTTTTTGCCTATGATGTGCCTCGCATGCGCTCATAGCTCAACTGGATAGAGTACAGGTTTCCGAAGCCTGTGGCGTGGGTTCGAGTCCCGCTGAGCGCACCATCTCTCTATTTGACCTTGTCCGATGAAATCCTAAAAACATTAAACATCATTAGGTTTAAACTCTCCCCATGTGTGTCCGATATCGTTTTAGGATGTCTTTATTTTTAAAGGTATATTTTACGGAATGTTGATTCGGAATAAAAATATACCATAAAATTATGGCTAAATTTGTTATAAATCTGTCTGATAAGCATCTTAAAGCTCAGATCAGTAACCATAGAAAAGAATACGACAAAACATGAGTTAACCAGAATCGCGGATAAGAAATTGACTTCAAAAATAAGAGGAATAGAGTCATCAGTTGAGTTACCACACCAAAATCACAATTCTAGTCCTAATGTTGAATAGTACTGCATTATTCTGTATCGATGTTTGATACAAGTGYTCTCATTTCAATAATTTCAAAGCATTTTTCYCATRGTYGAAACAGGAYAAAAGATATTTATTKAAAAGCTTGCCCTKTTACCAASGGATGATCCATCTMATCAATATGCATCAATTGGCAMTGCATGCTTTACATKTAGCTTTAACGAAAGACCAGCATAGTTACTATTTATGGATTGATTTTACCACTCTTCCTGTTTGTAAAAATTAAAGGATTCAACGTCATAAATCATGAGACAGAATTGCGTCTCGCGGTAAAAGCTTAATGGGATG
>NZ_CP078523.1:2521175-2522649 GCF_019264745.1 Acinetobacter sp. Colony158
AATTGGCATGTCGCTGACATTAAGGTGGTTGAGAAATTGGTCAGCATTATGGAAGCAAAACTGTATGGGGATCGAGGTTATATCAGTGAGGAACTGAAGAATAAACTAAAAGATCAAGATATTGATTTAATTACTTATCATCGAAAAAGCATGCAGTTTTCARTGTCAGAGCTGTGGTCAGTTGTTTTATTGATCATTAGATCAAATAAGCAAATGAATATAGAGCAGGGAGATAGATTCTCCCTGTTTTAAACTAAATGAGTACAGATTAGATGTAACTCTTAAGTCGCAAAAATTACATTTGAGAGCATGGGGGATAAATTTAAGAATTAATTCTGGGTTAATAAATTTGCTCGACATGCGTCCAGAATTTCATTAGACAAGCTGGAATCATCCAGACACGCCCTTGAAAGTACAATAGCACCTACAGATTCAGCGAGAATACTGATGGCTTTTTTTCGTTGTCCTTCAACATTGTCTTTTTGATTTTTTTGCAGATTGTCAGTAACAAATCTGATTAATTGCTCTATACCATTCTCAAACTCTATTTTCACTTCATCAGGTTGTCTAGCTGCATCACAGGACAAGGCAGTTAAAGAACACCCCTGATCTCGATGATCCCTGTGAGATCTAGAAACATAAAGATGAATAAACTGATCTAAGTCAATGTTATGAATACTATGCAGTAATTGCTGTACACCATGTTTGACCGTAATACTAACCAAATCGGTTTTTGAGTCGAAATGCTTATAAAAACCGCCATGAGTAAAGCCCGCACCTGACATCAAATCTGCAATCCCGATGCCGTCATAACCGTGGTTCCTAAAAAGCTGAGTCGCTTTTTCAATAATTTTTTTACGATTTTCTTGCACCTGAATTTTGCTTACTTTCATGGTTAAAACCCTTATGCATAACGTGATTTCTAAATAAATTATACATTGATTACGATTGACATCAAAATTTAAATATTTTAGATTATAAATAACATCAAAAAGAGCAATTCAAATGACTACACCATCAAAAGTACTCATTACAGGAGCCTCATCAGGCATTGGAGCTGTATATGCAGATCGATTTGCACAGCGTGGATATCATCTGATTCTGGTTGCACGTGATCTTCAGCGTTTAAACAATCTTGCCCAACAACTTATACAAACCTATCAGGTTGGGGTCGAAGTGATTCAGGCTGATTTAACACAAGATCAGGATATCAGCAGGGTTGAGCAGATACTTCAGCAAGATACTGGTATTGAGATTTTGGTCAATAATGCAGGGATGAGCCTGAATGGAGCATTCAGTCAACAGGATTTAAAAAATATAGAACAACTGCTTACTCTGAACATAATGGCTGTGGTTAGGTTAAGCCATGCAATCTCTCAACAATTTATCCAGAAGAAATCAGGAGCCATTATCAATCTTGGTTCAGTGGTCGGTCTTGCTCCTGAATTTGGTTTAACCTTATATGGTGGCAGTA
>NZ_CP078523.1:2523804-2524282 GCF_019264745.1 Acinetobacter sp. Colony158
AATATAGCTAATTAAAGAGGTGTTTTATGACTGGGAAATGATATATCGATAAGTTCAAGATTGAGGCTGTTAGACAAATAACTGAGAAAGGTTACAGCATTGCCGAGGTTGCTGATCGCCTTGGGACAACAACTCATATTCTTTATGCTTGGGTTAATAAATATGATGCTAAATCCAGTCAAATTGTATTAGCCCAGATTGAGCGAGTTGAAGAACTTGAAATCCTCAAAAGAACAAAGTATTAGGCTTAATTAAGCGTACTTAGCAATTCAGGAAAGCCGTTTAGGTTGTGATTCTACGGATTGATCTGTACCCATAACGATATAGATRACTTTAATMCCGYCTTGRGTAAATTCATAYTTYGACAATTTAAARTGTAGRTTYTCATTGAAGAATTCCCACATGGCCATRATYGAAGGGAGTTGKGTRMTAAGYTCTGTTTTCATGATGATTTSATTGTTGTRATGATGAATGAGGT
>NZ_CP078523.1:2525556-2526350 GCF_019264745.1 Acinetobacter sp. Colony158
CTGAATGAGGGCAAATATAACAATGATTAAAAATATGAAATATTGGTGAACTGTTGTTGAACTAATACAGTTCGCAACGAAATGTAGAGGTTGCATGAATTATGTGGGTGAATCATGAGCATAGCATTTGATTGTTTCTCCTATATATTTACTGCATCAGGCTAATTTATTGATGAACTCTGGATTTTCATGAGAGTAAGTGTTCATGGCATAAAAACGTAAAGTCTACACAGCTTCACGTACTGTATAAAATATCAACATTTTAGCTTTATCAATTTAAACTGATCACACGTAGATTCAAAAGGGTATGCCATCTTAAAGGAATAATACCCATGTCAGTCACTGAAAATGAATATGAAACACTCGATGTAAAAGCACAACTTTATATAAAAGACTGGGGACAGGGCGACCCTGTTATTTTAATTCATGGCTGGCCTTTATCCTCTGATAGCTGGGACTGGATTGCGATGAAAATTGTCGAAGCTGGCTATCGTGTCATTCATTATGATCGACGTGGTTTTGGGCGCTCTGAACAAACATGGTCTGGGTATCAATACGACACATTGGCAGACGATTTGCGCGGCATCATTGAAGACAAACAATTAACAGATGTTACGTTGGTTGGTTTTTCAATGGGAGGTGGAGAAATCGCGCGTTACTTAAGTCGCTATCAGGCACAAGATATTAAAAAAGTGGCTCTGATTTCATCCGTTGTACCCTTTCTATTAAAGACTGAAGATCATCCCGATGGTGTCGATGGGTCAGTTTTTCAGGAAATGATCGAAGGGTTATTG
>NZ_CP078523.1:2527136-2562553 GCF_019264745.1 Acinetobacter sp. Colony158
TATTCAAACTCATTCTGGCTGGGTCTACACTGCATTTATTATTGATGTGTTCTCGCGAGCAATTGTTGGATGGAAAGTATCTACACGGATGAATACAGATATGGTGCTCGATGCATTGGAGCAAGCATTGCACGATCGAGGCATGCCAAAGAATGTAATTCATCATTCCGATAGAGGTGTTCAATATCTTTCTATTCGCTATACCAATCGTTTAGAAGCAGCAAATTTACGAGCATCAGTCGGTACGACAGGTGATTCATACGATAATGCTTTGGCTGAAACGGTGAATGGCTTATACAAAACAGAGGTGATTGAATATTTAAAAGCAGATTGGCAAGGTTTAGCAGATGTACAACTTGCGACACTAAATTGGGTAGATTGGTTCAACAAAAAGCGTGTACACAGTGCACTGGGTTATGTATCGCCTTTTGAGTTTGAAGCAATGTACTATGATAAGATTAATCCGTTAGGTCAGGTGGCCTAACTTAAATAAAAAAGTCTCCGACAAACCCGGTACGGTTCATTAGCGGAACGTCCAAAATTTTATAGCGATTTCTTTAAAGACTTTTATGGTGTTGGCTTACTCAAACATGCTGTTAGTGATGAGTTCCTTAAATGGAATACACAAGTTGCCATGCAGGCAAGTCTTAAAGCCACAGTAGATTGTGTTCGAGCATTTGCCTATACTGATTTTAGACCAGATCTTGCTGCGTTCACCGTACCATTATTGGTGATTCATGGCACCGCAGATAAAACAGTACCGATTGAAGTCAGTGCGCATGCAGTGAAAAAAGCGATACCAAATGCGACCCTGATTGAATATGAGGGAGAACCGCATGGCGTCTTAGCCACCCAACAGGAGCGGGTTGCACAGGATTTACTTCACTTTCTGGCAGATGACCAAACGCATTTAACGAATCCATTTTGATTTAAAGTTTAAGGAAAATGAGCCACGATATTATTTACAGTGATGCTTCATTTTCTGCATGAAAACTTATTTTGAAATGACTCACTCTAAAATTAATGTATTAGACTTCTTTGATCAGTGTTAAAGCCTTTTTATCTTTCCCTCATAAGGAGAAATAAAAGGGATGTATGCAAGAAGTCTATTTCTATTAAGGATAAAGACTCATGATAGACGAAGAACAACCTTTAAATTTCGATGATGATAATGAACCTTTGGATTTTGAAGATGAAGAATTCATCGATGATAAAAAAGAAGATGAATTGTACAATGCAATTACCAAAGATGGTTCAAGTGTTGATCCAGCGGAGGATGGTGAACGTCATATTCGTCCAGAAGATGGTGATCCTATCGAAGTTGAAGAAGAGTAATGCCATAAAGAGCCCAATGAGTTGTTGGGCTCATTTAGCATCTAATTTGTATTATTCAAATACGGCATGACTTTCCTTGAAAGCTGATCTAACTCCATAAACTCATGGAGTTAGATCACCTCATGAATCAGGCGGGATAATTTTTGAATGTTTGTGCAACTTAGTTGTTGTTTATAAAACTATGTGTTGGCATCTCTATTTTGTTTAAAAGTCAGGACGACTTTCAAACCTGTTAATCGCTCTGAACTACTAAGTTGCATCGTAGCATCAATGGCTTGTAGGGCTGATTGCACAATGGAGAGGCCAAGTCCACTTCCTATAGCTTGATGCTGCGTTTCAACCAGTCGAACAAAGCGCTGCATAACATATTCATATTGCTCTGGTGCAATTCCACTACCACTATCATGAATTTCCACCTGACAATGCTCGTTTTCTGCACAGTATATTTTAATCAGAACCAGACTTTGTGCGGGGCTATATTTGATCGCATTATCAATCAAGTTAATCAAAATACTATCTACGGTATTGCGAGTTGCCCATATATTTAATTCTTCCGGCGGACTGTGAATGTCGACTTGTACATCCATATTTTTATGATGTGCCTTGGCAAGCAATTGACCGACATTACGACGCGTTGCGTCTACAAGATTCAATTTTTCGAGAGGTTCATGTTGTTGAACCTCTTGATGTGCCAAAGCCATTAACTGTTCAACTAAATGGGTCATTCGATCTAGGCTGTGTCTTAAGTCTTGCAAATTTTCATGATAGGTTGAGCTATTGCGTTGAGTTTTCATCAACAGTGAGCTTTGCAGATTCAAGGCAGTAAGCGGGGTTCTTAATTCATGTGCAGCGTTCGCAACAAAAAGTTGTTGTTGTTTTTGTGCGTTTTCAATCCTTTTAAATAAATAATTTAACTCATTGATCGCAGGGGTAAGTTCAACGGGTAAATCCTTAACATGAATCTCGGATAAATCATGATAATCCCGTTGTGCAAAAGTCACACTGAGTTCATCAATCGATCTTAAGTGATGGCGTATGAGTCGATAAACTGCATAAATCGCAAATGGCATGAAAAAAAGATAAGGAATAAGCATATTAAATGCCAGTTCCTCGGCCAGATGACGGCGGACTTTGATGAGCTGGCTAATTTGGATTTGCTTATCTGCAAGTGGTAATACATAAATCTTTAATTCACCCCGAGAGGTTTTATGTTTGGAGAAATGTGCTGAATTTGAATACGGCAAAATATAGTTATGATGCTGACTGATGTACTCAAGTTCATTTTTAGGAATAATGTCGATAAAGACATCGGTTTCATCATATTGTTTGTGAGGATCAAAGCTAGAAAGACGATTTGAAAGATTATTTTTATCCAGAAATTCTGCCATTTCCTGCATTTGGCGATCAATGACTTCCTGTGATTCTTCAAGAGCGATCCGATAGGCAGCAATACCAATGATAATCAGCAAAATAATACTGAAAATCGAGATGCTCCATGACATTCTCGAACTAAGTGGCAGGTCACGATAAATTTGCTTGAGTCTGTTGTAATTATTGTAAAAAGGGGGCATCTCAGCAGCTACCCTGAAACTTTTGGTGTATCTATACAATAACCCAGACCACGAACGGTACGAATAAAATCTTTGCCTAATTTATATCTAAGATTATGAATGTGTACTTCAATGGTATTACTGCTGATGTCAGTATCCCAGTTATAAAGTTTTTGTTCGAGCATTTGTCGGGAAAAAATCTGATTGGGATACATCATCATGGGTTCTAAAATTGCCCATTCTTTGGCTGAAAGTTCGATTTTCTTTTTTCCTTTTATGACCCGATGCGTATTTGGAAAAAGTTGAACATTGCCCACTTTAAAATGAATTTCTTCGAGTGAATTGTAGTTTCCACGCCTTAAAACAGATTCAATTCTGGCAATTAACTCATCAAAATCATAGGGTTTAACAATATAATCATCAGCCCCCAGTCGGAGTCCCTGAATCTTGTCACGACTTTGGTCACGCGCACTGATAATAATCACCCCCATCTTATTCATATCGACTTGTTTGCGAATATGTTTAAGGACTTCCAACCCTTCTAGTTCTGGCAATCCAAGATCTAACAGTACAATGTGATAAGTTTGACCGAACAAATAATCGAGGGCTTCTAAACCTGTTTTCGCCCAATCGATTTCAAATTTTTCGTGTTGAAACAACTGGTAGGTTGATTTGCCTACCATTAAGTCATCTTCGATATATAAAATACGAATCACTTTAAACACTACCTCCACATTGTGCGAGTAAATCGAGTTGGCGATTGAGTACTTTGGTTTGAATATTTAAAAAGCTCAATAAAGTTGGAAATAAATTATCCTGACTCACTGCATGATCCTTTTGTTTACTTAAACAATTCTGAATTTTTTGATGTTCTGGCCATTGTTGTGAAGTCCAAAATAGCATGGGAATATGAGTTTGTTCTTTAGGTGCCATAAAATAAGGCGTTCCATGCAAATATAAACCGCTTTCTCCAGTCGATTCACCATGATCAGATAAATAAATTAATCCAGTAGGCACACCTGTTTGTTGTAATACACGAATCGTACTGGCCACAATATGATCAGTATATAAGATCGTATTATCATAAGTATTAATCAATGACTGATGATCACAATTTTGAATATTATTGGTTTCACAAACAGGTAGAAATTTCTTAAATTCATCAGGATAACGCTTATAATAGGCTGGGCCATGACTCCCCATTTGATGTAATACAATGAGTTGATTTTGCTTCAAATGCTGAGTATCAAGTTGTTTTAAATAATCAGAAAGTGCTGCCAATAAAGCACCATCATGACATTCACCATTTCCACACCATTTCTTATAAGCAGGCTCATCTTTGGGCACGATATAATTTTTTATGCGATCACAAGTGCCTTTGCATCCAGAATTATTATCAATCCATGTAACTTGATAACCTGCTCTTTGAGCGATATCCAGTAAACCTTCACGGTGTGAGGCTAAAGCAGCGTCATAATTCTTGCGAGGCATACCAGAAAACATGCAGGGTACAGACACCGAGGTTTGTGTTCCACATGAGGATGCCTGATTAAAATTGACAATATCCAACTGACTGAGTTCAGGATTCGTCACTTTGGCATAGCCATTTAAACTAAAATTTTGCGCGCGCGCAGTTTCACCGACCACCAAAACCATAATTTTAGCGGGTTGTTGGATCGCATGATTGACTTGATGCGCATCTTCACCATAAGGTATTAAGGGTAGATTTTGTTCTTTTGTACTTTTATGTGCATAACTCCAACTACTCGACAAAATATTTAAAGGAGAAATTTGGGCTTTTAATTCACGATTTTCCCGAAAAATAGGCGCGTATTGACTATAGAATGAAAACAAACCAAGACCCATAATAAACAAAGCAATGATCAAGCTGATTGATTTATCAAGAACAAGGCTTCTAATACTCTGAATGGGTTTGATTTTTATATAAAATACAACGATTAATGGTAAAACAACGGTCTGAATGATCCACAATAAAAAGGGAACAGATAATAAATCAAATGCTTCATCGACATCTGTTTGCATGACATTCTGAATTTGATCAGGATTAATGTTTACACCTAGTTGATTGACAAAATAAGATGAAAGTCCTGTCAATACAATTAAGACCACGGCAAGTGCTTTGGCTGAATGCTGCCAACTAAAAATCTGTAAGACAAAGAAATAAAATCCGCTTAAGATTAAAAAAGTCACAAAAATAAAAGAGTATTGAATAAATCCTGAAAAAGAACTGAAAGAGCAAAGATGTTCATAGAAACCAATATTGGTGAAACTGGCCAGCCAACTGGCGACCAGAATATTAAACATTCTTAGAGAGACGGAGATTCGTTTAAGCTTAAATAGAGTAGCCATACGCATAATTTCAGCTAATTGATGCAGATGCTCTATTTAAAACTGATAAGATTAAGAAATAATTAGATAAAATTTAATTAAAAATCAATAACTAATATTAATTTACTTAATTCTTGTTATAAATTGAGAGGGTCTTTAACTGATAAGACCAACGCATTTGCCATACTTTATACAACATAAAATCAATGAGCCATGACCACCAGAGTGCCCATAAGTTATGACTTAAAAAGTGAGCACCACGTACCATTTGAACCGTACTCATCACTATACCCATGACTAAAGCGAATGCGAGTCCATATCGCGCAAGCTTGGGATAAAATGGACGATAAGCAAAATATAAAATGAGTAAAGAAAATCCAGCAGACGCATGACCGCCTGGGAAACACTTACCTCGCGAGCTTAATGGTCTGAGCCAGTCGACATGTTCTTGATTGACTTGTAAAAGTGCCCAAGGGCAGGCATGTATTGATTGGGATTTGAGTAAACCGATTACTGCAACCGAAATCATCATTCCCAGTACCACAACGCCACTGATTGAACGCCACGGTGAGCTTGATTTTTCAATTGATAATTTCAGCCAGACAACAGCATGTATGATTGCAATCAAAATCACGAGATTTTTTAAAAATTCATGTCCAACTTTAACTAAAAACCAGCTTTCCCTTAAGTAATATCCCGAATGATCTACCCAAGGAAGACTGAGCATTTGATCTACTGACCCAGCAACAGGTATGAAAATTAGCATCAAGAGGGCAGTAGAGAAAAATAAAATAAGATTTAAACAGTCAAATTTTTTTAAATGCAAAGCCACTTTTACCAGATCCAAAAGTATATCTACCTAAAGAATAAATAACCAAGATTAAGTATTTATTAGGAATGAAATTATTTTTTTTAATTTATTTTTCAATGGCTTATTGTGGTTTAAATCTAAGAAACACTTAATCTAAAATGAGTCTAATAAACGAAGTGATTTGGCTTTTATGACCGACTTATGTTTCTTTCCACTGTTAATCATCGTGTATTTTTATGGATCAATGCATCTGCCACACCAGCACCATTTTTATTAAAAATGGCTATTTTTATCTCGCATGATCTGATTGGTATTTATCTACTTTTATGTACCGTTTTATTGATTAAAGGGGATTCAAATTATAAAAAAGCCTATTTACATAGTTTGCTGCTGGTTCTGATCGGTGTGTGTATTGCCGCTATGATTGATCACTTTTATTATCATGCGCGACCATTTGCATTGGAATTAGGGCATTTGCTGATTGCTCATAAAGCAACAAATTCTTTTCCAAGTCATCATATGCTAACGATTAGCATATTGGCATTTTCTTTTTTATATCAAGGCTGCCAAAAACTAGGGGCTATTGCTATTCTGATTGCAGCTTTGGTTGGATGGTCACGTATTTATTTGGGGGTACATTTCCCTTTGGATATTGTTGGAGCAATGATTTTGGCATTTGTTCTTGTGAATTTTTATATGCGAAGCAGAAATATTTTATTTTTCAAGATGAAACAAACGGCTTAACTTCAAACTAAAGTCAGCGAAGGATTTCGCTAGATAAGATATGTTGTGATAAATAGTTTAAATCACAAGACTTTTTCATAAGCCTCTTTTATTTCTGTTTGTAGGAGAAAAATAAAGAGGATTTAAACAATGATCAAAGAAATCATATTTACGATTAAATTAAAAGCTCCCAACTTATCATTGGGAGCTTTACTTATTTATTTACTTTTTAATTCAACTAGAACTTTTCCGTCTTTATTTAAAAGTTCTAATTTTTTCTCAGAAACTTTATAGCTTGTAGTTTGCTCTAACGCATTAGAGAATTTTTCTGGAACATCTGTTGCAGATAAACAAGCCATTTGAGTTTTTGCTAACTGAGTGAAAGCAATTTGGGTACCTTTGACGGTGTATCCGCCCATTAGACGATTACAACCATCAGAACCACTCAATGCACTATTATCAAACATTAGGGCAGCAACATTAGTCGTCTGAGCTGGATTAACTTTGTATTCTACGCCATTGATTTCAGTCACTAGCCACAGTTTATTTTGTAGCATTGCTAGATTTCGGTCGGTAGATGGATTGGACATTGTGGCACAACCTGTCATGGCTAATACAGATACAATACCAGTCGTCATCATGATTTTTTTTAACATGTTTTTCTCCAATTCAATTTTATTCAGTTCGTAAAGATGAGTGATTTATTTTTGATAATGAACGTGGAACAAACCAACTTAGGCATTCTAAGATAAAAATATGCTTTTAATTCATTATTTTACTGTTTAAGTACAATTTTAGAATATTTAATAAGAATTGCTGCAAAAGCTCACAGTTTATTTCGTTTGTTTACATAAGTTGTGTCTTTAAATGAAAATATTAAAGAAAGGCAAAAGGGTATACCTCGATTTGGATTTTTATTGAGCATCATCACTTTTTTACATTGTAATTTTGTGTAAATGTTTTTCTTATTAAATTTTGGGTATCTCCTATGCGCTACTTTTATCTCGGCTTTTTAATTTGTGCTTTGCTTGGTCTGTTCTCCTGTATATTCTTGATTTTGGGAATTTTGAATATGGATAAGATTCTTCTTGGGGTGGGGTTACTGTGTATTATTGCAACATGGTTAGCCTATAAGGAATTTGATGTAGCATTCCATTTTCGTCAAAGAGACTAATAAAATAATTGAGTAAAACTTGATCGATTTAGCAATAAGTGCTATCTTAAAAATAAGGTATTCATATACTGCTTGGTCTATAAGAGTTCATTCTCGGCCAAGATAAATCAGATATGGTAACCTCGATTTGTAATTAGCTAACAACAAACAATATTTGAGGATATTCACTCAAGTTGTTTTGGTTCTAGAAAAGCCCGTAAAAACGGGCTTTTTAGTGGCTGTAAGATTATTTTTTTACAATCAAAACAGGCAATTCTGTATTTCCAAGTACATCTTGCGCAAAGCTACCCAAGAAGAATTTTTGGAATCCTTTACGACCATGTGAACCCATCACAATCAAGTCAACTTTTAAGTCTTCCGCTGCTTGTAAAATACCTTCTGATGAGACTTCACCTTTGATAATTTGAGTCTCAATCTCAATACCTAATTCAGTTCCAATAGTTTCAGCTTTTGCCAGAGTTTCCTCTGCTTGTGCATGAGCTTCTACAAAGTAATCTTTCATTACAGGGGAAACATAATAAAAATCGACACCGCTAAATGGATCAACGGCCAATAAGCTGATTGCTGTAATTTTACTGTTAAATGCTTTTGCAATAGAAGCGGCTTGTTTAAGCGCAGCGAGAGAGATGTCAGAGCCGTCAACTGGAACTAAAATGTGTTCATATTTCATGATGTATTATTCCTATGTAAATCAATCATTGTTATAAATCTAAAGTGCAATCTCTGTTGAAATAGAAACTACGTATGCACCTTTAGTCTTCATCATAAAAATAAATGAAAACAACTACAAGGCGAATTACAAATCAGAAGGCATCTTTTGTGAGTTTATGAATAAAGATAAATAAAATTGATGATTAAATTTACAATTGATGGTTTTTAATATTGATTGGGCATTATGATTTAAAAAATAAAGCAAAGTCGAAACTTTGCTTTATTTGAATCGGTCAATTAACCGATTAGTGGTGATGACCACCCGCGCCATGAACATGACCATGATCAAGTTCTTCTTGGGTTGCATCACGAATTTCAACGATTTCAACTTCAAAAGTTAAATCTTGACCAGCAAGTGGGAAGTTTGCATCAACGACAACATTATCGCCTTCAACTGCTTTAACAGTAACGATTTGCACGCCATCATCAGTTTGAGCTTGGAATTGCATACCTGGTTGAATGTTTTCAACACCTTGGAACATTTGAGCTGGTACTTCTTGTACAAGATCAGGATTATATTCGCCATAACCTTCAGCAGCAGGTACATTGACTGTAAATTTTTCACCTACAGTTTTACCAGCCAAGGCATTTTCTAAACCTGGGATAATATTACCTGCGCCGTGCAAATAGGCAAGTGGTTCACCTTGTGATTGGTCAAGAGTTTCACCCTCTGCATTAGTCAGCGTGTAGTGGAATGAAACCACGTGGTTATTTGCAATAGCAGTCATGTTATTTGATCCATTCAATCAATTTAAGTACACATGATAAAGTGAAAAACTGGTTTTGTAGATGAAAAATCGTAAAAAACCACAAGTTTTCACATTTAAACACTCATTTTTTCATTAATAAGGGCAATTTTCTCAATTTCAATGCAAAATTGAATTTTTTATGCTGTAAATCTCGCCATTTAACTTTACAAAAAAGGTAGCTTAAAAGCTACCTTATCATCGACGAAATAATTTTAGTTCAGTGGGTAGAGTTTGACACTTCGATCATCATGACCAAATAGCGAAAACAGACCTTTGAACCACATAAAGAATCGTTCAAAAATATTGGCTTCCTGAATTTGAACATTGTCATTAATTTGGATGCTTTGAATCAATTGATTATTTTGGTAAACCTGAACCGTTGCAAGATGAACTGCTTTCATCAGCGGCGCAGTCAATTGTTTCTCGTTGAGCTCGACATTGACATGGGTTTTGGTGGTTTGTAAAGGCTCAATTGTGGTCATTATGCCGTTGGCATAGGTGACATGTAAACGTTGAGTCTGCATATCAAACTGATTGAGATCAATCGGTTGTGATAAATCATATAATGATGTAGTGACAATGGTCGGTTGTTGAGTCTCAACCTTAAACATTTTCAAGGTAGATTTGACAACTGGCAGTTCAGCAATGAGCTGTTTATCTTTAATAACTTCTTCATCACGGGTATAAGCATAAGCCAGATTCATTAGTTTATGCGCAACTTCGGCTCGTTTTACTGCACTTTTAGTCCCCAAAACCACCACAATCAGACGACGCTCTGGTAAATCTGGATTTAGGGTTGGACGTTTCGCCGTCAGCGCAAGATTATAGCCCGCTGCTTTGGTAAAGCCTGTTTTTAAACCATCCACACTTGGGTCATTTTTTAGTACCAAATTGGTTGCGCGATGAAAACGTTGGTTATAACTGAAACTGGGTAGTTTTGAATAGCTTAAATAATCAGGAACTTCATTGACCAATGCTTTGGCGAGTAAGCCCAGATCATGTGAAGTCGAATAATGATCTGGCATGGTGACGCCAGCAGGGTTGGAGAAATGTGTATTCTGCATGCCCAAAGCTTGAGCTTCCTGATTCATACGTTTCAAAAATGCAGGAACATTGCCTGAAATCCGTTCGGCCAAGGTTACCGCAGCATCATTGGCTGACATCACAATCAAACCTGCTAAAAGTTGATCAACAGAAATCTGTTCACCTTCTTTTAAATACATTTGGGATTCATCCCACTGAACCATTTTAACCACAGGAGTTGCAGTCAAAATTTCATCTTTACGTAGTTTGCCTGCCTTAATTTCTTTAAGGGCAATATAAGCTACCATCATCTTGGTTAAAGAGGCAGGAGCGCGTTGTGCATTGCTATTATATTCAGCAATGGTCTGGCCTGATTGTGCATCGATGATGCTCCAAGCCTGCGCTTCGACACTTTCAGGTGCAATATTCAGGAGTTGTGCATTGGCAAGCGTGGTACAAAACAAACTAAAAAGCGTAAAAAGTGAAAGGAAAAATCTCACGTGTTCACCTGCATGACCATCCTGTGGTGTGAAATGCTAAAAATAGTTGCATGCTATGCCTTTTTTTTCTTGGTGGCTAGTGACTTTTGTAGACAAATGCGACAACTACTCATGCGCTGTTAAAAAAATGTTAAGCTAGATGAAATTGATTGATTTGATATCCTGAAAATATGTTGCATTACCAAATTGAATTTGATGATTATCGCCAACACCTGATCCATGTCACTATGCGTTTTCTAGCCAATCCCAATCAGGAACTCTGGCTACCGACGTGGATTCCTGGAAGTTATTTGATTCGTGAATTTGCAAAACATATTGAATCAGTCAAAGCTTACGATGAAGCGGGTCGATTATTGTCGATTCGAAAAGATCAGAAAAATACATGGCAATTATTCAATACAGATCATGAACTGATTACAGTTGAGTATGATGTTTATGCTTATGATTTATCGGTTCGTGGTGCTTACGTCGATCAGACCCGTTTATATGTTAATCCTGCATGTGTCTGTCTGGGATTAAAAGATCAGGAACAATCCGCTTGTGAAGTCGAATTGTTTTTGCCAGAAGAACTGAAGCACTTCCAGCTTGCAACAGGTTTAACATCAAAAAGTTTAGTGAAAGGGCGTTTTACCTTAAAAGCAGAAAGTTATGATCAACTGATTGATAGTCCTTTTGAACTTGCAGAGCAAACCCGATTTAGTTTTGATGCAAATGCAATTGCACATGAATTTGTAGTATCAGGTCAGCATCACACCAATGTTGAACGCTTAAAGTCTGATTTAACTAAAATTTGTGAAACCGAAATTGCAATTTTTGGTTCTGCGCCATTTAAAAATTATACGTTTATGACGATGGCAACGGGCAATAGTTATGGTGGATTAGAACATTGTAATAGCACCAGTTTGATTACACCACGCAATGATTTGCCTAAAGCCAATGAACCTGAAGAACCATCTGAAGATTATCAGCGTTTCTTGGGTTTATGTAGTCATGAGTATTTTCATTCGTGGCTGGTGAAATTTATACGTCCTGAAAATTTTGCTCAATATAATTTACATCAAGAATCTTATACCTCTTTACTGTGGATTTTTGAAGGTTTTACCTCGTATTACGATGACCTAATTTTGCTACGCAGTGGCGTGATTTCACAAACATCTTATTTGAAATTATTGAAAGCCCAGATGGATCGTTATCTGCAAAATCCAGGACGATTTATTCAATCTGTGTCTGAGTCGAGTTTTGACGCATGGATCAAGTTTTATCGTCAGGATGAAAACTCAAATAATGCAGGAACCAGTTATTACAATAAAGGTGCTTTGGTCGCCTTATGTCTGGACCTCGGGTTACGCACTTATGACTCTAGTCTGGATGCATTATTGCGTCGCTTATATGAAAATACGCAAAAGGGCATTCAGGTCAATGAGCGAACCATTTTTGATCTTTGTAAGGAATTGACAGGGCAAGATTGGACAGAACGTTTAAGCTTCTTGATCAATACTACAGAAGAACTGCCAATCAATGAGTTACTGCCATCGTTTGGATTAAGCTATCAATTCAAACACGATAAAGCATTGCCATTTGGTCTAAAACTGCAAGATAAACCTGAAGGTGTCCTGATTCAGCAAGCCAATCGTGCGGGAGAGGGTGCAAAAGCAGGTTTGTCTGCGCAGGATGTGATTGTTGCCATTGATGGACTTAAGGCGTCTGAAAAATTATTGGCTCAATATGCAAAACAACAGGGACAGTTCACCGTATTTGCATTCCGACGTGACGAGTTCATTCAGTTCACTGTAACGGGTGGAGAAATTCCATTACAAACTGTTGAATTTAAGATTGAAGACCAAGCCAAACTGGATTTATGGCTTAAATAAATGATGGGTATGTATAGGAAACTTATATCGTTTTTGATATTCCATTTAATAAAGCAATAAAGAGATATAAATGTAATGCGTGGTTTATATTTAATTACCAATGATGATCCGATCGAACTCTTATTGGAAAAATTAGAAGCAGCTTTGGCTACGGGTCAAGTGGCGATTTTACAGTATCGTCGTAAAAAAGTACCGCCACTCAATCAACCCGCTGAAGTCGATGCGATTAAATGGCTCTGTGAGAAATATCAGGTACCTTTAATCATTAATGATGATTTGATTTTGGCCGCCCAGTTTAAGCTGGGTGTGCATTTAGGTCAGTCGGATGGTGAAATTACTGATGCCAAAGCCAGATTAGCACCCAATGCGATTATTGGTCGAACCTGTGCCAACTCGATTGAGCTGGCTGAACAAGCGATTATTGACGGTGCAACTTATGTGGCTTTCGGTGCAGTCTATGCAACGACGACCAAACCCGAAGCAGGCAATATTGGTTTAGAAACATTGAAACAGGCACGTTCAAAAGTCAATGTTCCGATCTGTGCCATAGGTGGTCTAACTGTTGAAAATTCCAAAGCAGTGATTGAAAGCGGTGCTGACTTGTGTGCTGTGATTAGTGATATATTAGGCCTTCCAGTTCCAGAGATTCCTGCGCGTGTTCATGCGTGGGCTGCGTTATTTGCAGATGCCTGATCTAAAGAATCCATCGGTTTTTGATTAAAGCCTGATTCAAAGAAAAATGTTCTGCATTCTGATTTTTAACTGAATTTACAAGTATCGAGAGTATTCATGAGTTTATCTCCAAAACAAGTGCAATTATTTGAGCAAGCCAGTAAGCATATTCCTGGCGGTGTCAATTCTCCTGTTCGTGCCTTTAATGGCGTTGGTGGAACTCCGGTATTTATTAAAAAAGCCAAAGGCGCTTATCTCTGGGATGAAGATGATCAGCGTTATGTGGATTATGTCGGTTCTTGGGGCCCTATGATTTTGGGTCATGCGCATCCCGATATTATTCAGGCAGTCCAAAAAGCAGCTGAAGATGGTTTAAGCTTTGGTGCGCCCACTGTGCATGAAACTACTTTGGCCGATATTATTTGCGACATTATGCCTTCTATTGAATTGGTACGTATGACCAATTCAGGGACAGAGGCGACTATGACCGCGATCCGTTTGGCACGTGGCTATACGGGACGTGACAAAATCGTGAAGTTTGAAGGCTGTTATCACGGGCATTCGGATTCATTACTGGTTAAAGCGGGTTCAGGTCTACTCACTAAAGGTGAGGGTGAGCCAACCTCTAAAGGTGTGCCTGCTGATTTTGCGAAACATACCTTAACCCTTCCATATAACGATATTGCTGCATTAAAAGAATGTTTTGCCAAATTTGGACATGAAATTGCTGGTGTGATTGTAGAGCCTGTGGCAGGTAATATGAATCTGGTAAAACCGATCGATGGTTTTCTTCAAGCGATTCGTGATGTCTGTGATGAATACGGCGCTGTATTTATTATTGATGAAGTCATGACAGGGTTTCGCGTGGCTCTAGGCGGAGCGCAAGCGTATTATAACGTCAAACCAGATTTGACTACTTTGGGTAAAATTATTGGTGCAGGTCTTCCTGTCGGTGCATTTGGCGGTAAACGTGAAATTATGGAGTGTATCGCACCCTTAGGTGGCGTATATCAGGCAGGAACTTTGTCAGGAAATCCGTTGGCAATGCGCGCAGGCATTGAAATGTTTAAGCATTTGCGCCAGCCAGATTTCTATACGAACCTGAATGTAAAACTTGAAAAATTGCTCGCAGGTTTACAAGCAGCGGCAGATGAAGCGGGTATTCCATTTAAAACTCAACAAGCAGGGGCGATGTTTGGTTTGTACTTTACCGATCAAGATGACATTACCAGTTTCGATTCTATGCTTGCGTGTGACACTGAAGCTTTCAAAAAGTTTTTTCATGGTATGTTGGATCGTGGAGTAAATTTTGCACCTTCAGCTTTTGAAGCAGGATTCATCTCAGCTGCGCATAGTGATGAGGACATAGAATTTACGATTCAAGCTGCAAAAGACACATTTCAATCGATGAAGTAATGACACTAAAGCCCGTTTGACGGGCTTTTTTAATGGAGCATAACCATGAAAACTAAACACTATTTGACGTTGGCTGATGCTGAAATTTTAATGAATCGTGCTGTTGAGTTATCGATTGAGCGCAGTTTCAATATGAGCATTTCGATTGTTGATGAAGCAGGTGCTTTGTTGATCATGAAACGCATGGATGGCGCAACACCATTAACGGCTCATTTAAGTTTGGAAAAAGCGAAATGTTCAGCCCTAAGTCGCCGTCCATCCAAATTTTATGAAGACATTATACGAAATGGTCAAATGGGCTTTTTAACGCTTGAAAGTGTAACGGGTATGCTTGAAGGGGGGGAGCCGATTATTTATGAAGGGCAATTGATCGGGGCGATTGGAGTTTCTGGTGCTAAATCTTTTGAAGATGCTGAAATCGCACAGACAGCAATCCACGATTTCTTTCAGCAAATTTCATAAATACTGAATATAACTGTCTTTATTGTGTGAAAACTCAATGCTGACACCAAGCTCGAATAAAAACTTTGGGAAAAATGCTGTTTTTGCATTGTATTTCTGTCTTAAGATTTTTATTATTGCCCGCTGATTTAAAAATCACTTCCGGAATAGATTTTGAGTAATTTTCTAAGCGATCACCTGATTCATCGTGATGACGATTTTATAGTCGTTCATAAACCAGCAGGCATACTTAGTGTTCCAGGAAAAGGTGATTTACATGATAGTGTCTTAACGCGATTAGTCGCAGAGGAGCCACGTACTTTACTGATTCATCGTCTGGATCGTGATACTTCTGGCATTTTGGTATTTGCTTTATCGAAAGCTGCGCAAACTCATATTTCAAAGCAGTTTCAGGCGCGTGAAACTGATAAAATCTATCAGGCAGTGGTCGCGGGCAATTTGACAGGTGAAGGTTCGGTTGATATTCCAGTGATCTACGATCCTGAACGTCCGCCGTTGCATATTGTGGATCCAGCACATCACAAACCTGCATTAACGCACTGGAAGGTCATTGAACATCTTGAATGGCAAGGTCAGCCTGTAACGCGAGTACAATTGACTCCGATTACAGGTCGTTCGCATCAATTACGTGTACATATGCAATATTTAGGTCATTCGATTGTGGGTGATACTTTATATGCAGATGAAAAATATCAGCAACTTATGCCTCGCTTGTGCTTACATGCGATGAGCTTGAGTTTTCATCATCCTAAAACGGGAGAGCTACTGACATTTTATTGTCCTGTTCCGTTTTAGTGTCAAAACTTTTTTAACAATCGTGAAAAGCTCATTTTTTTTAATGAGCTTTGTGTCAAAATATGTGCTTAAAGACTACACAAAATGACTGACATTTAATCAAATGAACAGCGTAAAATGTGTGGTGCAAATTTGAGATAAAGGTGGAAAAATTGCAGCAGTTTGCTATTGGTCAACGTTGGTTATCAGATACGGAAACTGAACTCGGCTTGGGTGTTTTAATTGATGTTGATGAACGTTCAATCAGCATTTTATTCCCAAAAAGTGATGAAACTCGTGTCTATGCACGCAACAATGCACCTTTATCGCGTATTATTTTTAATATCAATGATGAAGTGCAGGATCAAGAAGGCAGCAAGTGGCTGGTTGAATCCATCGAAGATCGTCATGGGGTGTTACGCTACAATGTCGTACGTACTCTAGAAAGTGGTGAACAAGAGCGCAAAGCACTGAATGAAACCCGTATTGGCGCTCAAATTCAGTTATCTAAACCTGTAGATCGCTTGCTGGCGAGTCAAGTCGATTATAAGGAATGGTACGATTTACGCATAGAAGCGTTGATCATGCAGGCGCAAATGCAAACCAGTCCTTTGCGCGGTTTGATTGGTGCGCGTGTTGGCTTAATTCCACATCAACTTTATATTGCACACGAAGTCGGTCAGCGTTTTGCGCCGCGTGTTTTGCTTGCAGACGAAGTGGGTCTGGGCAAAACCATTGAAGCAGGTTTAATTATTCATCAGCAACTTAAAACTGGACGCTCCGAACGTATCCTGATTTTGGTACCAGACTCATTGCAATATCAGTGGATGATTGAAATGCGTCGCCGTTTCAATCTGCATTTTTCTTTATTTGATTTGACGCGTACTGCGTCGATGAAAGAACATGATCCAGACTTAAATCCATTTTCGACTGAACAATGCATTATTGCTAGCGTTGACTTGATGATTGATCATGAAGATTTGCGTGAGCAGGCGCTTGAAGCAGGTTTTGACTTGCTGGTGGTCGATGAAGCACATCATTTGATGTGGAGCGAAGAAGAAGGTGGTAATGACCGTTACGATCTGGTCGAAGAATTTGCTCAGCAAACTGCGGGTGTGCTGCTACTCACTGCAACGCCTGAGCAATTGGGTGTAGAAAGTCACTTTGCCCGTTTACGTTTACTCGATCCGCAACGTTTTAGTCGTCTGGATCGTTTTTTGGACGAAGAAGAGCAATATCAGCAAACTGCGAAAGTTGCTGAAGTACTGATGTCACATGAAGCATTAACAGAAGAGCATTTAGCTGCGCTTGAAGGTTTATTGGGTCATCGTATTGATGATCAACCTGAACAGCGTTATCAAGCCATTCAAGAATTATTGGATCGTCATGGAACGGGTCGTATCTTGTTCCGTAATACCCGTGAAGCGATTCAGGGTTTCCCAGGACGTGATTGTCAGCCTGCCGCTTTGCCAGCACCCGCAGATTGGTCGATGGATGGTAAGTTGCGTGAGCAAATGTGGCCCGAAGAAGGTCAACTGGATGGTGCGTGGATGGAAACAGATCCACGCGTCGCATGGCTCATGGAAATTTTGCGTAAAGATTTAAAACATAAAAAAGTATTACTGATTGCGCGTAGCGGACCTGTGGTTGAAGCACTGGAAAATGCATTGCGTTTACACGCAGGTATTCGTACCGCGATGTTCCATGAAGGGATGAGCTTACTGGAACGTGATCAGGCTGCTGCATATTTCGCTGAAGATAGTTATGGTGCGCAGATTTTGCTCTGCTCTGAAATTGGTTCCGAAGGTCGTAATTTCCAGTTCGCCAGTGATTTGATTTTATTCGATCTACCCGCAAATCCCGATGTGTTAGAGCAACGTATTGGTCGTCTGGATCGAATTGGTCAGGAAAATCGTATTCAGATTCATGTGCCTTATTTAATTGGAACTGCGCAAGAACGAATGTTCCGTTGGTACAACGAAGCATTGAATATTTTTGGTAGCATTTCGCCAACCGCGCAAACGTTACAGGAAAATTTTATTGTCGATCTAAAAGAATGCTTATTGGCTGATCTTGGACAGCGTTTTGAAGATTTACTTGAAGAAGTGAATGTTCAGCGTCAGGCATTGGAAGCTGAGTTACAAGCGGGTCGTGATCGTTTGCTGGAGTACAATTCTTGTCGTCCTGTCGTTGCACAACAGATTGTAGAAGCGCTTGAAGATTATGATGACAATACCACGCTGCCGATGTTTATGAAGCGATTTATGTCATCCACCAATATCGACTTTGATGAGCAAAGTAATGGTACGGTTATTATCAAACCGACTGATCAAATGCAGGTACAGGGTTTAACCCTAGATGAAGAGGGCATGACCGCGACTTTTTATCGTGATCAGGCGCAAATTCGTGAAGATGCGCAATACCTGACATTGGAACATCCGTTTGTGGAAAGTGTCATGGAGTTGATCAATACCCAAGCCTTTGGTAGTACCAATGTGGCGGTATTAAAGTCTAATGCACTTAAACAAGGCTCCGTATTGATTGAAGTCTGGTTCAAAGTAGATGTGGTTGCCCCTAAAGCTCTTAATCTTCCGTCAAGCTTACCAAAACAGTTGATTCGTGTATTGCTGAGTGAAACGGGTCAGGATTTGTCTGAAAAGATTGATCCAGCGATTTTGAAGCCTTATTTGCATCATCTGGATGGTAATAGCTGTCGTCAGGTCGTGAAAGCGCGTCGAGAAGTGATTGAACAACGCTATACTCAGGCACTTGATATTGCAAAAACGTCTTTACCGAGCTTGATTGAACAAGCCAAACAACATTATGGTCAAAAATGGCAATATGAAATTGAACGTTTGAGCTATTTAAAACAGTTCAATCCAAGTATTCGTCCAGATGAAATTGAACGTCTGCAAAAATTGCAAAAAGAAGGTTTAAATTTACTGGATGGATTAGCTGTGACCCCTGAAGCCATTCAAGTAATGGTCGTAGTAAAACCATAAATTTTTGAATCAGTTAAAAATACAAAAGGAGGAATTGATTCGTCCTTTTGTGATTTAAAAGCGTATAGCCTTAAGATTCAGATTAAGCCGTCTTGTCCTGATCGATATTGGCTTCAAGGAACCATAAATATTGATCCAGATCCTCTAGAGCTGCATGAATAATATCCTCAGAAATTGGATCTTCAATTTCATCAATCGTGTCGCGTAAATGATTCGCTACAATCGCGTAACGATCGGCCAACTCTTTTAAGTGATCCTGCACATCGTGAATTTCAACTGGATAAGCTTTCAAATGTGACGTGTTACTCACGGCTTGAGTCGTCCCCAATGCAGTTCCACCAATCTGAACTGCACGTTCAGCAACGTTATCCAAGTGCGTGATAAGCGAAGTTCTAAAGGTATCCAACATTTCATGTACGGCAATAAAATTGCTGCCACGCATATTCCAGTGCGCTTGTTTAGTCAGCAATGAAAGATCAATTAGATTCGCAAGAATTTGATTTAAAATTTTAACCGTAGCTTCTTTGACTGACGCATCTAAATTATTTCGTGTATAAACTTTTAATACTTTTGAAGTTGATTTACTCATGATAACCCCGTATTGAGATGATATTAACCAATTAAAATTGGTCTGACTTAATGTTGTATTTTTAAGCTATCACAATATCTAATTGAGAATTGTTTTTATTATTCAAGTTTTGTATCAGAATTTTTTATTTGACTTTTATTTGTAAAGTCAAAGAATTAGCGTATTTTTGATTCATCTAGATGACGCGCACCCTCTAAAATCATACGAATCATCACCATCGTCTGTTCCGCAACTTCTTCACGCTGTTCATGAGGTAAATCAATGACTTTTGCCCCCATATTAAACACCAATTGAGTAATGGCTTTGGCAACAAGGTCTGGATGAAAAAGTTTGCTACGGTTTAGTCGTTCTAGACGAATTAAATCTTCTTGCAATTCTTGTTGAAAGAAAATGAGTTGACGTTCTACGGCTTCTTTATAGGATTTGGAACCAGTAAAGCCTTCACGCAGTAATAAGCTTAAATTGCCTTCATCGGTATCAAGCTGCTGAATAAATACTTCGACTGAACTGCGAATGATACTGTTTTGTTTAGAGGCTTGTAATCGAGATTCGCGAATAATTTGACGTAACACAATTCCTGAACGATCAATCAGTGCAATTGCCAGTTCATCAATGTCTTTAAAATGGCGATAAAAACTATTCGGGGCAATACCAGCTTCACGTGCAACTTCTCTTAAACTTAAAGATGTGATACTTTTTTCTGGTCCAATCAAGTTTAAGGCGGCTTCAAATAATTCCTCTTTGGTAATGGTTGCTTTACGACCTACGGTACGGCTAGGTGTTTTCTGATCAAATTCAGGAGTGTCAGAATGAGAAGCAAGCGTTGAAGAAAGGGAAGAAGCGGTCATATTTTTCAATACATTGTCGGTATTGAATCATTATAACCATAGAGCTAGGCCGTTGGGAAATGTAAATAAAAGTACAAGTGTATATACAGGTTTATATACATGTGTATAATAATTAAAAAGCAACCTAGAGTGGCATTACTATGCAAGCAATTCAAAAGAGTCCATCACTCTTTCGTACATTGACACAATCAGTGTTCGATCCGCATGCAGCTGATTTTTGGCTACAAAAAGTTAATCCAATTTGGTCGACATCACGTGCCTTGGCGCAAATTATAGAAAAAAAACAAGTTGCAAAAGATACGATCAGTTTAACTTTGCAAACCAATCGTCATGTGAAGTTGGGCAAGGCAGGCCAGCATCATCCAGTGAAAGTTAAGATAGATGGCCGTTTATATGAGCGTAGCTATAGCTTAACGGAGCGCAATGGCGATCTGATTTTGACGGTAAAAAAAATTGCTGATGGTAAAGTCAGTACTTGGTTACACGAGCAAAGCCAAGTGGGTGACATTCTAGAACTTGGTCAGCCCTTTGGCGATATGCAACTAGATGATCAACAAAATGTGGTCTTACTGGCTGCGGGCAGTGGTATTACTCCAATGTACAGCCTGATCGAACAACTGAAGCGCAATCAGCAATTGACTCAAGTCCAAGTCAAACTTTTATATTGGGTTAAACATCGAGATGAAGCCGCTTTTGCCTCAGAGTTTGAACAACTTGCAGTGCAATATCCACAATTTGAGTACAAAATTTTTAGTACACAAGATGCGCAACACGATGGCCGTTTAAATGTAACGCATTTGGCTGCAATCGAAAATCTGGAAAATACAACCGTCTATGCTTGTGGACCTTCAGGTTTTGTGAAAACTGCGGAAGAATTGTTTGGTCATGCTCAATGCTTTATGAGTGAAGCATTTAGTTTGACTCAAATCTCTGACAATGACACAGGCTTTGTCAATGTCACTTTAAGTCGTTCCAATAAAACAGTCGCCATTCCTAAAGGACAATCCATTTTGGCTGGACTTGAACAGGCCAATATCAAGCCTACTTACGGCTGCCGCATGGGCATCTGTCATAAGTGCGTCTGCCAAAAGACGCAAGGCACTACTCAAGATTTGCTCAATGCCAGTGAAAATAGCGAACCAAAAAATCACATTAAAATCTGTGTTAGTTCAGCCAAGTCTGATGTTGTGATCGACCTTTAAAGAGAGAACTCCCATGAATATGCCTGTCAAAGTTGAATATTTTAAAAATCCAAAAAATAGAGAATTAACCCAAGCTGAGTTAGATCAATTTGCTCAAGAGTTGGATCAAATCAAGCAAGAAGTCTTGGATGATATTGGTGAAAAAGATGCTGCCTACATTCGCCGTGTCTATAGTGCAATTCGTTATACCAGCGTTTTAGGACGTGCTTGTTTATTTGCAGGCTGGTTCCCGCCAGCATGGGTTTTGGGAACTGGTCTATTGGGTGTTTCCAAAATTCTGGAAAATATGGAAATGGGTCACAATGTGATGCATGGACAATACGACTGGATGAATGATCCCAAATTTAATGGACAAACTTATGAATGGGATACCGTAGGAACAGCAGATAACTGGCGTCAAACCCATAATTTTAAACATCATACCTATACCAATATTAAAGGTATGGATGATGATATTGGCTATGGTTTATTACGATTATTCCCAGAACAACGTTGGAAACCAGGATTCTTGTTGCAACCTATCTATAGCATTCCATTTTGTTTGCTATTCCAATGGGGTGTCGCGATTCAAAATCTGGAAATTGGAAAACTGATCTATAAGCGCAGAACATGGAAACAGTTTATGGCAGATTGGAAACCTGCACAGAAAAAAATGGGCAAGTTGTTATTTAAAGACTATGTCTTTTTTCCATTGATTGCAGGGCCTGCGGCTTTGCCTGTATTTACAGGTAATCTTGTCGCAAATGGGATTCGCAATATCTGGACATTTAGTATTATTTTTTGTGGACACTTTACTAAAGACGTTGAGGTTTTTCCAAAAACAGTTTTACAAAATGAAAGCCGTGGACATTGGTATATGCGTCAAATTCGTGGTTCTTCAAACCTGACAGGTTCAGAAGTTTTTCATATTTTGACGGGACATTTGAGTCACCAAATTGAACATCATTTATTTCCAGATGTACCTGCACGTCGTTATCGAAAAATGGCACCCAAAGTTGAAGCGGTGTGTAAAAAATATGGTATTAACTACAACAATGCCAGTTTGGTTAAGCAGTATGGGCAAGTCATAGGTCGTATTTTGAAATATGCATTTCCGTTTAAGAAATAGTATTTGCGTCATTATGATTAAAAATAGAGAGTCTAATGCTCTCTATTTTTTCGTAATTAGGTAATTATTTAAACTGAATCGTACCATTCGCACTGACTGTAATTTTAGATTCACCTGCTGCAACATCCTGTGCAGGGGCAGCTTCAGCCGTAGCGAATTTTGCCATACTGGCGCGCATCATGATGGGCTGTGGGAAATAATTATTGGTATTTAAATTGAGATTAACCAGATTATAGCTACTTTTATTCCATGCCTGTGTAATCACTAGCGCACGTTGCTGGAAGTTTTTGGATGCTTCCACCATGAGCTCATTTTCAACTTTTTTACGTTGTTCATCCGAGACTGTGAAATTGATCGATTGGGTCTGGAAGTTTTGTTGTAATTCACTGATCAACTGACTTGCAGCTTTAAAGTCTTTACTTTCCAGACGGATTTCAGCACGTCCACGCCATTCCTTAAACTTACTGCTGTCATTGTCATAAACTGGATAAGTGCTTTGCGCGCCTGTTTCTACTTTAACCTGTGGATATTTACGCGAGACTGCCATCGCTTCATTCATCAGTTGATTAATTTGTGTAGCCAATGCAGCAGGTTGTTTATTACTTTTTTCAATATAAAGTGTGGCATGCATTTCATCATTGGACACCTGACGGGATGCTTCTGCCTGAACGTTCACGACATTATAGTTAAGCGACTCATTTTCTGCTGCAAATACAGCAGGACTCATGCTCGCAGAAAGTAATACACTGCCTAATAATAAATGGCGCATAACATCTCCTTAGAATATAAAATAAAAAATTGTTTTTATCTCGATCTATCTTAATGATCAGTGATGTAGAACTTAAACATCTTTTGTGGAGAGTTTGTAATAATTTAGATGTAATTAGAATCTACATATTGACAGCTAAACTATTAAAAATCATATGCTTAATTATTCTTGATGATAAAATAAATGTTAAATTTATCAAAAGCAAAATAGTAGATAAAAAAAGCGTATTTTCTTTCGCTTGTCACATAGTATGATTATAAATTGTTCAAGGAGTTAGGCATTTATTTTTTTTGATCTATCTGCATGAAATTATAGACCAAAAGGTCTTTATTTTTATACAAAAAAGGGTATCATCGCCCTCCTAGTGATAAGAAAGCAAATGTTGCCTAACTAGAATCCTACAAGCACCGAGTCAAAGGACCGCAAGTCACCAGACTTATTTCTTTCAACCCATATCAGAGATGGTAATTCGATATGAGCGTTAATTCTGTAAATCCTGCCACCCATTCAACTAACGAATACTACTTGACTCGCCAAAGTCAGATGGAATCGAATGTTCGTAGTTATCCGCGTAAATTACCGTTAGCCATTGCCAAAGCGCAAGGCTGTTGGGTTACAGATGTCGAAGGTACTCAATACCTTGACTGTCTAGCGGGGGCAGGGACATTGGCTTTAGGCCACAATCATCCTGCGGTGATTCAAAGTATTCAAGACACTTTAGCAAGCGGTCTGCCTTTACATACTTTAGATTTAACAACTCCTTTGAAAGATGCATTTACTGAAGCATTACTCTCTTACTTGCCTGGCGGTCAGGAAGAATATTGCTTACAGTTCTGTGGTCCATCTGGTGCAGATGCGACCGAGGCAGCGATTAAACTTGCCAAAACTTATACTGGGCGTAGCTCAGTGATTAGTTTCTCTGGCGGTTATCATGGTATGACGCATGGTTCTCTTGCAATGACAGGGAATCTCAGTGCTAAAAATGCCGTGAATAATTTAATGCCGGGCGTACAGTTTATGCCATATCCGCATGAGTACCGTTGTCCATTAGGACTTGGCGGTGAAGCGGGTGTTGATGCATTAACTTATTATTTTGAAAATTTAATTGAAGATGTTGAAAGCGGTGTCACCAAGCCTGCTGCCGTGATTCTTGAAGCAATTCAAGGTGAAGGCGGTGTCGTGACTGCGCCAGTGAAATGGTTGCAAAAAATCCGTGAAGTGACTGAAAAGCACAATATCGTTTTAATTCTGGACGAAGTTCAGGCTGGTTTTGCACGTTCAGGCAAAATGTTTGCTTTTGAACATGCAGGTATTGAGCCTGATGTTGTTGTCATGTCAAAAGCTGTGGGTGGTGGTTTACCGCTTGCAGTATTGGGTATTAAACGTAAGTTTGATGCATGGCAACCTGCGGGTCATACCGGTACTTTCCGTGGTAACCAATTGGCAATGGGTACAGGTTTAGTGGTGTTAAATACCATTAAAGAACAAAACCTAGCCAAAAATGCACAAGAGCGTGGTGATTACCTGCAAGCTGAATTGAAAAAATTGGCTCAGGAATTTCCATGTATCGGTAACGTGCGTGGTCGCGGCCTGATGATTGGTGTCGAAATCGTAGATGAACGTAAACCAGTAGATCGTATTGGTTCACGTCCAGCTGATGCACAATTGGCTGCTGCCATTCAAACCGCTTGTTTCAACAATAAACTATTGCTTGAAAAAGGTGGTCGTAACGGTACCGTGATTCGTTTACTTTGCCCACTGATCATCTCTCAGGATGAATGTGTTGAAGTGCTTGCGCGTTTCAAAAAAGCAATGGGTGAAGCACTTAAAGCAGTTCGAGGCTAATCGCATGGTTGATTTTGCAGAACATCGTAAAGCGTTACTCTGCAATGATGCTGGTTCTATTGCTGACTATCAGTCAGCAATGGATGAGGCGGTGAAAGCCGTTGCTGCATGGTTGCAAAATGACAAAATGTATACAGGTGGGAGCATTAAGGAGTTGCGTTCAGCGATTTCTTTTAATCCTTCAAAAGAAGGGATGGGCTTACACCAGTCTTTAAGTCGTATGGTTGAGTTATTTCTCAACAAAAGCTTAAAGGTACATCATCCATATTCTCTCGCACATTTGCATTGTCCAACGATGGTGACTAGCCAGATCGCGGAAGTGCTGATCAATGCGACTAACCAGTCGATGGATTCGTGGGATCAAAGCCCTGCGGGTTCTTTGATGGAAGTGCAATTGATTGACTGGTTACGTCAAAAGGTTGGTTACGGGTCTGGCCAAGCAGGCGTGTTTACCTCAGGTGGTACGCAGTCAAATCTGATGGGTGTCCTACTGGCGCGTGACTGGTGTATTTCCAAGAATTGGAAAAATGAAAACGGTCAACCGTGGTCAGTTCAACGTGATGGCATTCCTGCGGAAGCCATGAAAAACGTTAAAGTGATTTGTTCTGAAAATGCACATTTCTCTGTGCAAAAGAACATGGCGATGATGGGCATGGGCTTTCAGTCGGTAGTGACCGTTCCTGTGAATGATAATGCCCAAATGGATGTGGATGCGCTTGAAAAAACCATGGCGCATTTACAAGCGGAAGGCAAAATCGTGGCATGTGTGGTGGCTACTGCGGGTACAACCGATGCAGGGGCGATTGATCCACTCAAGAAAATCCGTGAAATCACCCATAAATATGGTGCATGGATGCATATTGATGCCGCTTGGGGCGGTGCATTGATTTTATCAAATGCACATCGTGATATGCTAGATGGTATTGAACTCTCCGATTCGATCACTTTAGACTTCCATAAGCATTATTTCCAAAGCATTAGCTGTGGTGCATTCTTATTGAAGGATGAAGCGAATTATCGCTTTATGCATTATGAAGCAGAATATTTGAACTCTGCTTACGATGAAGAACATGGTGTACCAAATCTGGTCTCTAAATCATTGCAAACCACTCGACGTTTTGATGCCTTAAAGCTCTGGATGACAGTGGAAGCATTGGGTGAAGAACTGTATGGTTCCATGATTGATCATGGTGTGACGCTTACTCGTGAAGTTGCTGATTATATTAAAGCAACAGATGGGCTTGAGCTTCTGGTTGAACCACAATTTGCTTCAGTATTGTTCCGTGTTGTGCCTCAAGATTATCCTGCTGAATTTATCGATAGTCTGAATCAAAATGTTGCAGATGAATTGTTTGCGCGTGGCGATGCCAATATTGGTGTGACTAAAGTTGGGCAAGTCCAGTCTTTAAAAATGACGACACTTAGCCCAGTGGCAACACTGGATAATGTGAAAAGCTTATTGGCACTGGTGCTTGCTGAAAGTGATCGTATTAAAGATGACATCGTTGTAGGAACTTATACACCTGCAATTGATTAAGTCTTATGATTATGAAAAGGTCACTTCGGTGGCCTTTTTTATGACAGAATAATGAAATATTACATTTTAATGGATAAATAAAAATACAAAGCTTATATTGAAAATTGAAGTTACATATTGAAATTAAAAGAATTTTATAAAAATCAAAGTTTAGGGTCGAATTATCACAAAAGCGTCATCAAGTTGTCACCTAATTGTCATATTTTAAAATCAAAATGCATGTATCGAAAGTACACACACTCACTTACCCAGTGATGTACCCACTTAAGCTAAATAAAGAGAGAAGAGCATGCGCTTAAATCCACGTCAACTTGCCATTGCACTTGCAGTTTCTGGGGCCGCTATCGCGACAACTGCGAATGCAGCCCGTGATACGATTCAGATCGCTGGTTCATCCACTGTTTTACCTTATGCAAGTATTGTTGCAGAAGAGTTTGGTAATACTTTCCCACAGTTTAAAACTCCAGTAGTCGGTTCTGGTGGTACATCTGGTGGTTTAAAACAGTTCTGTCAAGGTGTTGGCGATAACACGATTGATATTGCAAACGCTTCACGTAAAATTAAAGATACAGAATTAGCTGCGTGTAAAAAAGCAGGCGTAAACCAAGTACAAGAAATCAAAATTGGTTATGACGGTATTGTATTTGCATCAAACTCAAACAAAGCGGCTTATAAATTAAAACCAGCCTTTGTTTTTGCTGCGCTTGCTGAAAAACTACCATCAAATGGTCAATTGGTCGCAAACCCATATACGCGTTGGAATCAGATTGATAAATCACTTCCAAACGAGCCAATTACACTGGTTATTCCAGCTTCTAACCACGGTACTCGTGAAGTATTCCAAGAAAAAATGGTAGAAGCGGGCTGTGAAGCTTACGATTACTTCAAAAAAATGGACAAAGAAGAACAGAAAAAAGCTTGTTCAGCATTTCGTAAGGATGGTCGTGTGATTGAAATCGCAGGCGACTATACTGAAACTCTGGCACGTTTAAAAACCTCTCCTAGCGCAGTTGGTGTATTTGGTTTAGGCTTCTATGACCAAAACCGTGACAAGCTTCGTGTTGCAACTGTAAACAATGTAGCGCCTTCTGAAAAAACGATTTTGAATGGTAGTTACCCTGTATCTCGTCCTTTATTCTTCTATGTGAAAGGCGAGCATGTGAAATCAATTAAAGGCTTACCGCAATATGTAGAATTCTTCCTGAACAAAAAGACTTCAGGTAAAGGTTCTAAACTTGAAAAAGCGGGCTTGATTTCAATGTCTGATTCAGAACGTGCAAAAGTACTGGCAGACTTTAAAGCAGGTAAATCTGTTAAATAATAGATTGAAAATGAGAGCTGATGTGGGTGTGATACCTTCATCAGCTTTTTGTCTAGCAAGATGTTTAACTGGGTTTTTTCAAAGAATGAAAATTGAGAAAACGGTGGAGATTACATGAATCTGCTATTGATTGGCGTGCTATTGGCACTCATTGCCATAGCTTATCAAATTGGGTTGAGCAAAAGTCGCAGCCTAGCAGGTAAGGGAAATAACTCTGCATTATTACATTCACGACCGGGCTATTATGGCGCATTGGTCGCGTTATGGTGTGGTATCCCTGCTTTTTTAATTTTGATTGTTTGGAATTTGGTCGAACCCAATATTTTAAAGCATGTCGTTTTGGATCAAGTTCCAGCCGCAACTTTGGCAGGAATGGATCAAACCAGCATTGAAGTATTGATGAATCGTGTTAAAGCAATTGCTTCTGGTTTCGGTGTTACCGATCAACCCGCTGCTTACGAACTTGCCGCCGCAGCGCAACTCGCTAAAGTACAGACCATTGGTTCCTATGCCAAACTTGCGGTAGTGCTTTGTGCTGCGATTGTTGGTTTATTGATTGCAAAAAAACGTGTTGCAGAGAATTTTAGAGCACGTAATAAAGTTGAAAAAATTATTAATATCACGCTTGCACTTTGCTCGGGCGTAGCGATTCTGACGACACTTGGCATTGTGATGTCAATGTTTAGTGAAGCCTTAAGATTTTTCTCTTTCGTGAGCCCACTCGACTTCTTCTTTGGTACTGAGTGGAATCCAGGTTTTAGTACATCAGGTAGTGCAGAAGGTAGTTACGGTCTATTACCGCTACTTTGGGGCACCCTCATGGTGAGTGGTATTGCCTTACTGGTTTCAGTGCCGATTGGTTTGATGATCGCAATTTATCTGGCTGAATACGCTTCTCCTACGTTGCGTTCATGGGCAAAACCAGCCATTGAAATTTTGGCGGGTATTCCAACCATTGTGTATGGTGTATTTGCCCTGATGATCATTGGCCCATTCTTTAAAATGGCGGGTGAATTGGTTGGCATTAATATCAATGCCACCAGTGCGCTCACCGCGGGTTTTGTGATGGGCATTATGATTATCCCATTCGTATCTTCACTTTCGGATGACATCATTACTCAGGTTCCACGTGCACTACGTGATGGTTCACTTGGACTTGGCGCGACTAAATCTGAAACGATTCGTCAGGTGGTGATTCCAGCAGCATTGCCCGGCATTATTGGTGCATTCTTATTGGCTGCTTCCCGCGCCATTGGTGAAACCATGATCGTGGTACTGGCAGCAGGGAATAGTCCTTTACTTCATGTCAATCCATTAGAAGCAGTGTCTACAGTGACAGTCACGATTGTCAACCAATTAACAGGTGATACAGATTTCGCAAGTCCTCAGGCGCTGGTTGCATTTGCTCTAGGTTTGACGCTGTTTGTAATCACTTTAGGTCTTAACATTGTTGCACTTTATATTGTGCGTAAATATCGCGAGCAATACGAATGAGTACATCAAATACTTCTACACCTTTGAATCAAAATAGTTTTGATCCACAAGTTGCAGCGGAATTACGCGAAAAACGTAAGAATACGATTCAAAAGTCTTTGGCAAAACGCCATCGCAAAGAAACGACATTTCGATTATTTGGTTTTTCTGCGGTTGTGATTGGCCTGTTATTTGTTGCCCTGTTATTTGGTAGTATCTTGGCAAAAGGTTTACCTGCTTTTTGGCAAACCAGTATGACGGTTCCTGTTTATTTCGATCCGACCCTCATTGATGCAGGCCCTAAACCTGTACAGGCGTCAGGGGAAACACCAGCCCATTTTCAGGAACGCTATATTGAGTGGCAAACCAAAATGGGTATGGTCGATTGGGATGCATTAATCGTAAATGGTTTGATTGCCAAAGATCCATCTTTAGCTTCAAAACGTGATGATTTAAGTAGTTTGTACACTAGCTCTGAATCTTATCGTTTACGTGATATGGTCTTTAAGGATCCATCACTGATTGGTAAGCGAGAAGATATCAAGTTCCTTGCAGATGCCAATGTCGATGTCTGGTTAACAGGTAAGATCGATCGTAGTCTGCCAGATGATCAACAACAATTGAGTCCAGAAGTACGTCAATTGGCCGATCAATTAGAAAAAAATGGCGTACTTACACATTCATTTAATACCAATATTTTCACCAATCCAGACTCTCGTAGTTCGCCTGCAACCAGTGGTTTAGCCGGTGCATTTATGGGCTCGCTGTTTATGATGTTGATTGTGATCTTTATTTCGATCCCAATTGGTGTTGCCAGTGCGGTATATCTGGAAGAGTTTGCAAAACAAAACGTGATTACCGATGTGATTGAAGTCAATATTAATAATCTGGCTGCAGTTCCATCGATTGTCTTTGGTTTGCTAGGCGCTGCGATCTTTATTAACTGGATGCATTTACCTTTATCTGCCCCATTGGTTGGTGGTCTGGTACTCAGCTTGATGACGCTTCCAACCGTTATTATTACGACGCGTGCTGCCCTGAAAGCTGTTCCACCATCGATTCGTCAAGCTGCGCTTGGTTTAGGAGCTTCTCGGGTGCAAGTGGTGTTCCATCATGTGTTGCCACTGGCATTGCCGGGTATTTTAACCGGTGCGATCATTGGTGTGGCTCAGGCTTTGGGTGAAACTGCGCCATTACTTTTAATTGGTATGAGTGCTTTCGTCGCAAGTATTCCTACCAGTCCACTGGATCAATCAACAGCCCTACCTGTTCAAATTTTCTTATGGCAGGGTAATGAATTACGTAACTTCTTTGAAGGACGTACCGCAGCAGCCATTATTGTGCTCTTGGCAATGATGATCGGTTTAAACAGCCTCGCAATTTGGTTACGTAAAAAATTCGAAGTGCGTTGGTAATAGAGGGTGAGATGATGAATACTATTGATACAACAAATGCCTTAGAAAAGGATAAAACAGTGAATTCTGATCAAAAGCAATTTACCAGTGCTGAAACGGAACCAAAACGTCAGACTTCATTTGTTTCACAGTTTGATACTCAGACGAGTCCAAAAAAAGAAACAAAGCAAAACGTCAAGCTCAGTGCTAATGATGTGCATGTCTATTATGGTGATAGCGAAGCGATTAAAGGCATTGATATCAGTATTTATGAAAATGAAGTGATTGCTTTTATCGGACCTTCTGGTTGTGGTAAATCAACTTTTCTGCGCACACTAAATCGCATGAATGATACGATTGATAGCTGTCGTGTGACGGGTAAGGTATTATTGGATAATCACGACATTTATGATCCAAACTTGGACGTAGTGTTACTACGTGCTCAAGTTGGTATGGTTTTCCAAAAACCAAACCCATTCCCAAAATCAATTTTTGACAACGTTGCTTATGGCCCGAAACTACATGGCTTGGCACGTGATAAATACGATCTTGAAGAGATTGTTGAAAATAGTTTGCGTAAAGCAGGTTTGTGGGATGAAGTCAAAGATCGTTTGAATCAGCCAGGAACAGGCTTATCAGGTGGTCAGCAGCAACGTTTGTGTATTGCACGTACCATTGCGGTTAGTCCAGAAGTGATCCTGATGGATGAACCATGTTCAGCACTTGATCCAATCGCAACGGCTAAAGTAGAAGAATTAATTTCTGAACTTTCTAATCAGTACACCATTGCAATTGTAACGCACTCGATGCAACAAGCAGCACGTGTTTCTGACCGTACCGCATACTTTCATTTGGGTGACTTGATTGAAGTGAACTCTACTGAAAAAGTCTTTACTCAACCTGATCATCAGTTGACGGAAGCGTATATTACAGGTCGTTTTGGTTAATTCTGTTCTATTAGAAAAAGCACCTTTGGGTGCTTTTTTTATTGAAAAAATGGCTGTATATCATCTTGTTTTCAAAAGTCATATTGAAATTTTCTGGTTTAGCCCTCATCTTTTGTTGATAAACAGGAACTGTAGAGAATAAACAGCTTATGCTATTTCATTTACCTAAATTACCCGCTGAACTCCATGTCAGCCATTTAAACGCGCGAGTGAATGAACAGCGTAAAAAAATAGCTCAAACCACTGCGTCAAAATTTGAGCTATTACAATTAACTCAACAACTGGCGAAAGAATCCAGATCGCGTAAGAAAAATAACCAAAAAGTCTTTGTACTCGATTTTAAAGGTGATATTCAGGCATCTGCTGTTGAACAACTACGTGAAGAAATTACACTGGTATTAGCAACCGCCAAAGCAGGAAAAGATCGTGTAGTGGTTCGTTTAGAAAGTCCAGGCGGCATGGTACACGGTTATGGCTTGGCAGCAGCACAATTGGTTCGTCTGCGTGATGCAGGGTTTCATGTCACCATCGTGGTCGATAAAGTGGCTGCAAGTGGTGGTTATATGATGGCCTGTATTGCGAGTGAAATTATTTCAGCGCCATTTGCGATTTTAGGCTCTATTGGTGTTGTGGCACAGGTTCCAAATTTTAATCGTTTGCTGAAACAGCATAATGTCGATTTTGAACTGTACACAGCGGGTGAATACAAACGTACCGTGACCATGTTTGGTGAAAATACGCCTGAAGGTAAAGCCAAATTTGAAGAAGAGTTGCAACAAACACATGCGCTATTTAAGCATTTTGTAGAAAAGTATCGTCCACAGCTGAATGTTGAGAAAGTCGCAACAGGAGAGCATTGGTACGGTCAAGATGCTTTGGATTTAAATCTGGTTGATAAATTACAAACGTCTGATGAATACATTTTGGGCTTATTGCCACAACATGATGTCTATGTCATTAGCACACGTAAGCGTCCAACCTTAGGTGAAAAGCTTGGACTGCAAGCTGCGCAATTGGCGGACCATTTGATTCCAACTGTAATGAATAAATTTGTGGAAAGTTTGAGTAAAGCGGATAGTAATTTGGTTCAGATGCGTGATCCTAAACTTTAATTTTTTTGCTGCATCTTTAAAAGCACTCGATTAAGAGTGCTTTTTACTGAATAGATATTGTCCCAAACCATAGATTATGGTTCCAATCGTTGCCATGAGCATATCTTTATGCGCATCCCACATATCACCTTGTTGTCCATTATATTTTTCAGCCGCTTCAGGCGACATGCCGATCGCGATGGCCCACTCTATGAGTTCATAGGCCATACTGGACGCCATGACAAATTGTAAGACGAGCAAAAATAAGGTACGGGGTTGGGCTGTTGGAAACCAAACTTGAAAACAACGATAAAAAAATGGATAGAGCAAAAAGCCATAGCTAAAATGTACCAAACGATCATACATGTTGCGCTGCCATCCAAAAAAATGATCTAAATCAAAATGGAAAATCGCTTTAATCCAGTCGTTATAAGGTACATAAGAATATAAATAATGAGCTGCCAGAATATGAATAAATAGAAAACCCAGATAGAAACTAAAACTTAGAAAATCTAAGCCAATTTTTTTAAAGCTAATCACCAATAAAATAAGCATCAAGACAGTCCCCACTTGATGCAATAAATATGATTCAACTTCTAGGGGATGAATGCTGGCAATCGCAATTTCAATAAAAATAAGCAGAAAGCCAAGCCAGTGTCTTAGGGTAAATTTTTTCTCAATCATATCGAATCATTCTTTTTTGTTTGTAATAGGCGATAAAAAACGGAACCATTTTACAATGATTCCGCTCTATTTTAACTGATATCGATTAAAGCTTATTGATTAAATCGTTGATTTGTTGAGCTTGTTCTGCTGCATTTCCCGTATAGGTTGCAGGAGTCAGTTCAGCAAGGCGAGCACGTTCATCAGCCGGAACTTGAGCAAGTTCCTCACCATTGACAAAGTTCACCATCATGTCACGGGTCATTGCTTGACCACGCGTGAGCGCTTTTAATTTTTCGTATGGTTTTTCAACATTGTAGCGACGCATCACCGTTTGAATCGGTTCAGCCAGAACTTCTTGAGCTTGGTTTAAATCTTCATTTAAGCGATTTGCATTTAACTCAAGTTTACCAATCCCTTTTAAGCAAGCATCAAAGGCAATCAAGCTTTGAGCAAAACCAACACCCATGTTACGAAGAACAGTAGAGTCGGTTAAATCACGCTGCCAACGCGAAACAGGGAGTTTCTCACCTAAATGACCGAGTACTGCATTGGCAATACCTAAGTTACCTTCAGAGTTTTCAAAATCAATTGGATTGACTTTATGTGGCATGGTTGAAGAACCCACTTCACCATCTTTTAATTTTTGCTTGAAATAGCCAAGAGAAATATAGCCCCAAACATCGCGGTTAAAATCGATCAAAATCGTATTATAACGACGTAGTGCATCAAATAATTCCGCCATATAGTCATGCGGCTCAATTTGCGTAGTGTATGGGTTAAATGCTAAACCTAGAGACTCAACAAATGCTTGTGCATGTGCCGCCCAGTCAATCTCTGGATAAGCTGACAAGTGCGCATTGTAATTGCCTACAGCGCCATTGATCTTGCCAAGTAATTCAACATTTTCGAACTGTTTGATTTGGCGAGCCAAACGATAGGCAACGTTCGCCATCTCTTTACCCAACGTAGTTGGACTTGCAGTTTGACCATGTGTGCGAGATAACATGGGTTGGTCAGCATGCGTCGTCGCCAAAGCTGCAATCGCATTCAAAATTTGTTTCATACTAGCGACTAAAACTTCACGACCATTTTTAAGCATTAAAGCATGAGACAAGTTGTTGATGTCTTCAGATGTACAGGCAAAGTGAATAAATTCACCTGCATCTTTTAATTCATCAATATTCGCAATTTTTTCTTTTAAAAAGTATTCAACTGCTTTTACATCGTGATTGGTAGTGCGTTCAATCTCTTTAATACGATTGGCATCATCTTCAGAGAAATTGCTTACAATGGCATCTAAAGCGGCATTGGTTTCACTTGAAAATGCTGCAACTTCAATGATTTCTGGATGGTTTGCAAGCGCTTGTAACCAACGCACTTCAACAGTCACACGAGCATGAATTAAACCAAACTCAGAAAGATAGGGACGTAAAGCATCACATTTGCTTGCATAACGTCCGTCAAGTGGCGAGAGTGCGGTGAGCGCGTTCATACAGGTTCCTTCA
>NZ_CP078523.1:2562591-2581558 GCF_019264745.1 Acinetobacter sp. Colony158
AAATATAAAATAAAATTCGTTGCAACATCAAAGTTCGACCATTTGATACTGTAAACGAGCGAGTGTTTGAATGTCTTGAAGCAATTTACGTTTGCTAAAAATCATATTCCATGAGCTACCACCTAACTGCCGCCAAAGATGCGCCACTTGCAATCCAGTAAATAGACAGGCTCGGATACGGTTGGTGTGATTGCTATCTTTGAACGCTTCAGCGTTGCCGCGAACCATAATGCGCGGATTAATCTGACCTGCTGTCTCGACATAGGTTTGCGCAAGGTTGGCAATAATACTCGGATGTAAATAGTTATTATCGAAAAATGACAGTTGTTTTAAAATTTTTTGCTGTGATTTTTCAATAATTTCAACATATTCTGGGTTTTTGTAGACTTTCTTTTCAAGTTGCAACAATGACATGGCATAAGTCATAGGCAGCTTGGCATTTGAGAGTTTAGGTAAACGCGATTTCGGTGAGCTTGAAAAAGGTTGAGTAATACTACTTTCCAGTGTTTTTAAACCCAGTGAAATATCGGCAAGCTGATGAAAAAAATCCAATGTTTGGGTACTGGAATTCATAGCAGGGCGTATATTTAGACAGGCTTTAATCAGTTGTTCAAAATAAAAGTTCCCACTTTCACCAATACTTTGTTGACCTGTCATCGCTGTCATATGTGTCAGCTGCGCGGCCTGAAAGACACCCGCAAGCGCTAATGCACGGTTTTGACGTACATTGAGTGCTTGAGGCTGTTGAAAAGGGGTGTCAACCATGCCTAGGATTCCTTTAAATATACTTTAAATAAAATCGGGTTTTAGTGCATTGGTGCTTAAAATTACACCACCACCTAGACAAATTTCATCGTCGTAAAATACAACGCTTTGTCCCGGTGTTACTGCACGTTGTTGTTGATCAAACTCAACACGGATACCATTTTCAACGCTTTCATCGCGGTAAATTGTACACGCTTGATCAGGTTGACGATAACGGGTTTTGGCTGTACATCGAAAACCCGAAGTCGGAATTTCTTGCTCACCTGCCACCCAGTCAATCGACTCACTCCAAAGCTGTGTGCTTTGCATAAGCGGATGTTCGTGACCCTGACCAATCACCAGTCGATTATTGGCAATATCTTTATGCAGTACAAACCATGCACCTTCAGGTGCATTCTTCAAACCACCTAAACCAATACCACCACGTTGACCCAGCGTATAGTACATTAAGCCGTGATGTTCACCAACCTCTTGACCATTATCCAAAACAATTTGTCCGGGTTGAGCAGGTAAATATTGTTTAAGAAAATCATTAAAGCGACGTTCACCAATAAAACAAATACCAGTCGAGTCTTTTTTCTTGGCTGTTGCTAAATCAAGTTGTTCCGCGATTTTACGCACTTCTGGTTTTTCAATTTCGCCCACAGGAAATAAGGTCTTATTAATTTCTCGACCATGAACCGCATGCAGAAAATAGGTCTGATCTTTATTATTGTCGACGCCACGTAATAAAGGTGCATAACTTTCACCACGTGAGTTTTGCAGACTTTCACCACGACGTGCGTAATGACCTGTGGCAATAAAGTCTGCACCTAAGGTCATCGCATGATCTAAAAATGCTCGGAATTTAATTTCTTTATTACAGAGGATATCTGGATTTGGGGTACGTCCCGCAGCGTATTCAGCAAGAAAATGCTCAAACACACGATCCCAATATTCCATGGCAAAGTTAGCCGTATGGAGCTTAATACCAATTTTATCGGCAACCGCTTGGGCATCTGCCAAATCTTCTAGTGCTGTACAGTATTTCGTTCCATCATCTTCTTCCCAGTTTTTCATGAAAAGACCTTCAACCTGATATCCTTGTTGAAGTAAAAGTGCAGCAGAAACCGATGAATCGACTCCACCAGACATCCCGACGATGACGCGTTGTGACATAGGATTAAGCATCCAGATTTGAAGTGAAAGAAGGAGAGTGGTGCTCATAAATGAGCGATAAAGGAAAGCGTTGACCGCTTAAAGCATCTTGAATGGCTTTGGTGACCAACGGACTACGTGCGCGAGCTGTTTCCTGCAATTCATCCAGATTCATCCAGACAGCGCGGACAATACCTGTATCTAATGTCGCATTTAGGTCAACATTGACACTTTGCGCTAAAAAGCAAAAACGGTAATAGGTCCGATCTGGAAACATCGGTGGTGTATAAGTATATATGCCAAGCAAGGCATCAATTTCAACCGTATGGCCTGTTTCTTCAAGAGTTTCACGTATCGCAGCTTGGATCAGGGTTTCACCAGATTCAACATGACCCGCAGGTTGGTTGAATACGGTATGGGTCACGCCTTCGCTATGTTCTTCAACAAATAGAAAGCGACCATCTTTTTCAACAACTGTGGCAACGGTAACGTGCGGTGTCCAAGTGGTCATAAAAAGCACCCTGATTTAAAAGCAGTATGATACAAAATTTGGGGCGTGGTGGCTAGGCTGCATCTACTATTGGCGACAATACTTACGGACATTGAGAATGAAAAGAAAGTACAGTGCAAAAAACACACACAGAAGGTATTGTAAACTCATGATGATTGCACTGATATAAGGGTGTGAAAATTGCCTTAAATAAGTGAAGTATGCGCCTTTTTTTGAAAAGTCTGGCATACGATCATCAAGTAAAAACCAGCTTAAGCACATAAAAAACAGTATAAATAAGAAAAAGATAATTCCTAAAATGCCAAAAAAAACGCGGTACTTAGGATTAAATTTGGAATAGTACAATCTCAGATTTTTTCGTTGTATAGCGTTGAGTGTAATGACTAAATAATTAAAAAAACAAAGAATTAGTGTAATCAATGTACATATTGCGAAAAAGTCATTCAGAAATTTGTGCTGGTTTGAAAGCTTCGTCACCATAGTGGTGTGGAGTAATCCAGAAAAATTAAAATCGAAACTCACAAAGATCAGCGCAATCATCAATGGAATGAGATAGAAATAATAATAAGGCACGACATTATCGAGATAAATTAAAAAAATAGGGGTATCTCGGCGTGTTCTCATTGACTATAATTCCTTCAAATAATTATTTTTCACCTTCACATAATTCTGTGCTGAATAAGGTAAAAAGGCTTTTTCTTTATCGGTTAAAGGCCGTACTTTCTGAACAGGACTTCCGACATATAAGTATCCACTTTCTAGAACTTTACGCGGTGGAACCAAACTACCTGCACCAATCATCACATCATCTTCAACAATGACATCGTCTAAAATAACGGTATTAATACCAATCAAAACACGATTGCCAATTGTACAACCATGTAAAGTCACATGATGACCAACGGTGACATCTTCACCAATAATTAAAGGAGAGCCTTCAGGTTTGCCAGTTTGCTTATGTGTCACATGTAGCATGGAGTGATCTTGCACATTGCTGTTTTTACCAATGCGAATATGATTAACATCACCACGAATCACCGCGAAAGGCCAGACAGAAACATTTTCAGCCAATTGAACATCTCCAACCACCACAGACATTTCATCGATATAACAACTCTCATCAATTTGTGGATATTGATCTAAATAAGGTCGAATGTTTTGGGTCATGGTGAGCTTCAAAGTCAAAGATTAGGGAATTATAAAATAAAAAAGCATTCAGACTAAGTGCCTGAATGCTCAAATGACTGACTTTAGACTTCTTTCACCATTGTTTAAACTCTCTTTATTTTTCTCCCAGAGGCAGAAATAAAAGGGCCTGATGAATGAAGTCTTTTAAACATGATTAAAATAAGTTACTAAAAAACATTTTGATATGATCGATCATACGCGCGAAGAAACCTGCTTCTTCTACTGGCTTTAAAGCCACAAGTGGTTTTTCAGCAATGACTTTACCATCAAGACTTGCCACCAATTTACCTACCACTTGACCTTTCGCCAAAGGCGCATTCAGTTTAGGCTGAATCACCAGTTGAGTTTTGATGTTATCCGCTTGACCTTTCGGCATAGTAACATTGAAGTTTTCAGCTAGACCAATTTGAACTTCATCTTCCTTACCAAACCAGACTTTAGCTTTTGCTAAAACTTGGTTTGCAGGTTGAACATTGACGGTTTCAAAGTTAGAAAAACCCCAAGCCAATAATGTACGTGTTTGAGAAGCACGTTCGTTCATGCTTGGTGTGCCAAAGATCACAGAGATTAAACGCATAGGACCACGCTTACTTGATGTGGTCATACAAAAACCAGCTTCGTTGGTATGACCTGTTTTTAAACCATCAACGCTTGGATCTGTATAAAGTAACGCATTACGGTTACCTTGTTTGATTCCATTAAAGGTAAATTCTTTTTCAGAATAAATCGGGTAATATTTTGAACTGTCTTTGATAATATGCTGTGCAAGAAGTGCCATATCCTTTGCAGAAGAATAATGACCGTCAGCAGGCATCCCTGTTGAGTTAATAAAGTGAGTATTGGACATGCCAATACGCTTAGCTTCCTGATTCATCATGTGGGCAAACGTTCCTTCGTTGCCTGCAATATGTTCAGCCATTGCAACAGAAGCATCGTTACCAGATTGCACAATAATACCGCGTAACATTTCCAGAACGGTCGCTGTACCATTTAAAGGAACGTACATACACGATTCTGCACTGCTGCCACGACACCATGCGGATTCGTTCATGCGAACGCTTTCATTTTCAGTCAATTCACCCTTTAAAAGTTTTTGCTCAATGATATAACTGGTCATCATTTTGGTCATTGAGGCAGGGGCAAGATGTTCGTTTTCATTCTTCGATGCGAGAATTTGCCCCGTCTCATAATCCATTAAGACATAAGATTTATTATTTAATTCTGGGGGTGAGGATAAAACAGTTGCTGCATAGGTAAATGATGGTAAGAGTATAAGTGCAGCAAAGGTGCTTTTTTGAATCATTCTAGGCGTTCCGATAACTTGTGTGAAGCAGACGAGCCTAGCATTTTAGGATAAAGCCAAGCCGACTTCTACGTTAAAAGTCGGCTTATTTCATACATATTGTAAATAATCAGTTATTTCGAATAATAATTACGGACATCATCGCAAATTTGGCGATTGTCATCATCAGATGCTTTTTTGGCATCTGCACGTGCTTCTTTCAAAGCAGGTTGAAATTCTTTGCTTTTAGCACGTTTCTTTAAAACCTCAACAGCGTTTGGTTCATTGTTTAAATAAGCTTTGACCAAGTTTTCATAAGCTTTATTAAACTTTAAATCCTTACCAATCAAGCTTGGACACACCTCAGACAAGACATAAATTGCCGCAAGTTCTTGAGGGGTAACGTTATCAGAAGTTGGAGTAACTTCAATTTGTTCAGATTCAGCTTTTTTGTCTTTGGCAAAGGCAGTGCTGGTGAAAACGCTAGAAGCGAGGAGAAATGATAATCCAGCTATTTTAAACACATTTTTTTTCATAAAAACTCAAACTCAAAATAAGACTTAAAGAATTTGAATCACTTATAGCATGAAAAGCAGTTTTAATTTGTATCTTTGCTGTAGAACTTATGCAGAACAAGGTTCTAAGTAATTAAATTATTTAGAACCAAAATTTGACTAGATCGACAACTTATTCTTGATAACTTAAAACATCTTCACATACTGTTTTTTGTTCATCAGTCGAAGTTTCTTTGAGTGTTTGATGTGCGTCAGCCAATAGAGATTTATATTCAGCATCATTTTGTAATGCTGCAAACGTCATATTTTGACCCGAATAGGCTTTTAGATTCGTTTGAATCAATTTTTGAATATTTTGTTCAAATGTCGCATTTTTCCCAATCAGAGTAGGGCAAACTTCACTTAAAACTTGTGTTCCTGCAATATCTTCTTTGACTAAAGCATTACGTTCTGCCTGAGACAATGCTTCATTTGCAAATGCCATTTGACTAAATGTGATTGCCGTTAAAGTAAATAAACAAAAGCGTGATATAAATGACGTTCTCATGGTTTCACAAAATTATTAATGAATTTAGTCGCTAAATATATATAATTCAATGAATATTTCAATTGAATAACCTCATCAGTCATTTATCGAGATCGTGTTTTGTGAATATTCTTATAGCCAACGATGATGGTGTCTTTGCACCCGGCATTCAGGCGCTTGCGCAAGCTTTAAAACCCTTAGGTCGTGTTGTTGTGGTCGCTCCAGAAAGTGAGCGAAGTGGATTTTCTAGTGCGTTGACCTTAGATCGTCCTTTGCGTCCCATTCCTATTGCGCAGGATGTCTGGGCAGTCAATGGTACACCGGCGGATTGTGTCTATCTTTCCATGAATGGTTTGTTCGATTTTGAATTTGATCTGGTTGTGAGTGGCATTAATAGCGGGGCAAATCTCGGTGATGATGTGCTTTATTCAGGTACAGTAGGTGCTGCGTTTGAAGGACGTTTAATGAAGCAGCCTGCTATTGCTGTGTCTCTGGCAGGCAGCAATGTGCGGTCTTATGAACATGCAGATGATTATGCAGTTGCCGCTCAATGGGTACATGATTTTATCGCGCGAGGCTTACCACAGTTACCGCCTCGTCATATTTTGAATATTAATATTCCAGATGTGCCAGAACTTATGGGTGAAAAGATCACATATCAGGGGCTTCGTGCACAGTCTAAGCCAATTACGAGCCATGTTGATCCGCGTGGTCGGCAAGTGTACTGGATTGGACTCGCTGGTGAAGCGGTGACAGATCCTAAAAGAACGCCTAGCCATGCCCAGTCCGATTTTTTTGCAGTTGCCAATGGTTATGTCAGCATTACGCCTATTCAGATGGATGCTACTAACTATGCAATACTTGAAGATTTGCAAAAATCATTATCTTGATCTATTTGAAAATAAACCCATCGTTAAACAGTGCAGAATGTTATAACTTTGTGAAAATTAGGACGATGAACGTGCGTCTTCGTCCTTTTTTGGTACTCTTAGCGCAAATGTCTGTTGTTTTATATTGATGAGAGAGGGAGATCGATGCCATTGCTTCGACATGAAAGTGAAATCGCGTTTATTTCAAGCCATAGATTTCTAAAAAAAATAATGATGTCTGTGGCGGTTGTCTCCGCACTTGCAATAACAGGTTGCGCTTCTAAGCCGCAAATTTCAAATTCAACCCGTGTAATGAATTCACCGGATTATTATACGGTGCGCTCAGGAGATACCTTGAGTGGAATTGCTGCGCGTTATGGTTTGAATTACATCAATATTGCACAATTAAATGATATCGCGCCACCATATCGAATTTATGTCAACCAGTCCTTACGTTTAAAAGGTTCAGCAGCCAAACGTACCACGACGACGCAACCTATTACCCAAGCTGCACCAATACAACGTCAAACGATTGCACTGCCTACAACACCATCGACGACCACACAGACGACATCTCGTTCAGTCACTCCAGCTGTTGCACCTGTAACAACAGCACCCGTTATTACAGCAACGCCAACTTCAACCAGTTTACGTTGGGTAAAACCATCGGCTGGACCCGTGATTCAGCAATTTAATCCAGCAACAAATGTAAAAGGTCTACGCTATGGTGGAAATCTAGGTGACCCAATTTATGCAGCGGCAAATGGACAAGTTGTCTATGCTGCGGATGGACTTAAAGAGTACGGTAATTTAGTGTTGATCAAACATATTGATGGCTACATTACGGCTTATGCGCATAACAGTAAAATGCTGGTTAAAAGTGGCGACAACGTCACAGCAGGACAAAAAATTGCGGAAATGGGCTCATCTGGCACCAATCGCGTCATGTTAGAGTTCCAAATTCGCTTAGATGGTAAACCCATTAATCCTGCAAATATTATCCCAATGAACTAGTTGAAAGTTGAAATTAAATAATGCAAAAGCTAAATTTCTCCGTATAATACAATGAGATGCCTTTATCAAATAATGATAACTGCATCTCATAAGTTTAGAGGGAAATTTATGTTAGATCAACTTCGAGCAATGGGAGTGTTTGCTTGTGTTGTAGAGAAAAGTTCGTTTAGTGGTGCCGCCCGTGATCTGGGTATTACCACCAGTGCAGTGAGTCAACAGATTCGGTCTCTAGAGCAGGACATGGAAGTAACACTTCTTCACCGTTCTACCCGTAAATTAAGCTTAACTGAGGCTGGACAAGCTTTTTTCCACAGTTGCCAGGAAATGCTAGCTGCTGCGGAACGTGGCAAGATTCGTATTAATGAATTGCGAGATGATTTGGTTGGAGATTTGCGTATTGCAACCACTCCCGAATTAGGCGCCTTACATGTTGTCCCAGCTTTATCTCACTGGATGTCTGCACATCGTGGACTATCTGTAAATTTTGAAGCAGATCATCGATATATTGATCTTATCGAAGGGCGCATTGATATTGCCATTCGTATGAGCCCAAAAATTGAGGATCAAAACTTAACCATTATTCCAATGGCACGTGTCGATCAGGTTTTGGTCGCTTCACCGAGCTATTTGAATCAATCAGCCCCCATTTCGCGTCCTGAAGATTTAAAGAATCATGATCTGATTCCTGTAAATCTAATGAATAATTACCAGCACTTTTCATTTCAGCATGCTACAAATGGTGAGTCCGTAACGATAGACATGAAAACTCGTCTACAAACGAATAATGTTTTTGTCGCGAAATCTTTATGTCAACAAGGGCATGGTTTACCAGAATTCTGTACTTGGATGTACAAAAAGAGCTTGTAAATGGTTCTTTGGTTGAAGTCTTACCAGATTGGAATCTACCCGCTTTTACACTGTATGCAATTACGTCTAAGCGTGAACAACAGCCGATGAAGATTCATCGTTGTCTGGATGCGTTAAAGCAGTATTTTAGCCAGTTACCCGGTGGACGAACTTTTCAGGAAGCCTCTTAAACGCATCGTATATCCGTAAATACAGCAGGTAAAAAATCGAGTTATGCCAATAGCTCGATTTTTTATTTTTTAATGTCGATAAAAAAGCCACAACATGATTGTGGCTTTCAAACAGACGCTTTTAACTTAAAACTTAAGCTAAAAATTGCTTAATGGCTGGAACTAAACGTGAAAGCAAATCATCAGCTTGTTCTTGAGTCATATTTAGAGGGGGCAGTAAACGTACTACAGAACCCGCGGTAACATTGACAATCAATTTATATTCTTCACGTGCGATAGCGACCATTTCAGGGCAGGCTTTTGGTAATTCAACACCAATCATCATCCCAAAACCACGCACTTCGACATTTAAACCAGAAAGTTGCCCACGTAACTGCTCGACAATGTAGCTTCCCACTTTTGCAGCATTTTCTACTGCATTCTCTTTCTGAATCGTATCAATCACCGTATAAACCACACGTGAACCTAGCACAGTTCCACCATAGGTTGAACCATGGCTACCTGGCCCGAGTATGCCTACCGCTTTGGCTTGAGTCATTACAGCGCCAATAGGAAAGCCATTTCCCAAACCTTTAGCAGTCGTTAAAACATCTGGAACAATATTGGTATGTTGATATGCAAAATATTGACCTGTACGACCATTTCCAGTTTGGATTTCATCTAGCATCATGAGCCAATTATGCTGATTACATAGAGCGCGAACATCTTCTAGATAGCTAAAACCCTGCGGTGCAGTATTGATCCCACCTTCACCTTGAATCGGTTCAATCAAAATCGCGACAATATCGGGATGTTGCAAAGCAACTTCCTGCAATGCTTCCAAATCTCCGAAAGGCACACGAATAAATCCTTCAACTAGAGGAAAAAAGCCTTCCTGAACTTTACTGTTACCTGTTGCAGATAGCGTCGCCAATGTACGCCCATGAAAAGATTTTTCAGCAACGACGATTTTAGGATTTTGAATGCCTTGTTGGCTGGCGTACTTGCGTGCAATTTTAATTGCGCCTTCGTTAGCTTCAGCGCCGCTATTGGAAAAGAAAACTTCCTGCATGCCTGAAACTTCGGCCAGTTTTTGTGCCGCAGCAGTTTGCCACGGGATTTCAAATAGGTTGCTGGTATGAATTAAAGTGGCTGCCTGTTCAGCAATCGCTTCTGCAATAACAGGATGCGAATGACCTAAGCCACAAACGGCTATACCTGTGAGAGCATCCAGATATTCTGTGCCATCTTCTGTATAAAGATAAGAACCTCGTCCTCGTACAAAACTGATCGCTTGGCGGCCATAGGTTGCCATCAAATGTGAAGGTTGATCAGGTTGTACAGGGGCGAGAGTAATGTGATTCATGACGAACTCTTATCTGTTGAATAAAAGGAAAGGGTTTATATAAGCAAAAACAACCGCAGAATGAAAGGGCTAAACGAAATTAAAATAGAATTATCATGTTCTATCCTAACAAACACACTGGTTTTAGGTATAATAGTCGCAGAATAGTTGAGGATTTATCTATGACTGAACAAGCACGTGACACCGAAGCACTGATTCGCGATCAAATTGCTAAGCACTCGGTTTTACTTTATATGAAAGGCACTCCGCAGTTTCCACAATGTGGGTTCTCTGCGCGTGCGGTTGAAGCACTCAGTCAAATTGGTCGTCCATTTGCCTATGTGAATATTCTGGAAAATCCAGATATTCGTGCAACACTGCCACAAATTGCGAATTGGCCGACTTTCCCACAGCTTTGGGTCAATGGTGAGTTGGTCGGTGGTAGCGATATCATGCTGGAAATGTTCCAAAATGGTGAGTTAAAACCTTTAATTGAGCAATATAGCCCAGCGCCAGAAGCTTAATTTAAGCCATTGATAAAAAAAAACCTGAGATTTTCTCAGGTTTTTTTATGCAATTTTATACCGTGCAATCTAAACGTTATTCTCATGTTGCTGTTTGAGATCAGCCAAAGCATCAATTCGATATTGAATGAGCATTTCACCAATCTCTGCGCCATGAATATCTTCAGGCAAATCTGAAGCTTTAATTGAACGGACAATATGCATGGCTTTACGCATATATTCTGCTTGTGGATACGCACGATCTTCTAAACCTAATCGACCGCGTGCATCACATTCACAGGCTTGAATAAACGCTTCAACTCGTTCAGGACGTCTTAGAACATCCAAACGTTGCAGTAAACGCCATAGGGTTCCTGGTTTTAAGGTCATAGCCTGATGACATTTTAAATGTTCTTTACAGACTGAAACTGCCAATTGTTTAAGTTGTGTTGGAACTTTTAATCGATCAGATAAATCTTGAACAGGTGCAACACCACGTTCTTCGTGCATGATATGACGTGGAAGTTCATCAATAGGCGTAAGTGCTTTACCCAAGTCATGTACTAAAACCGCATAGCGTACATCAAGTGAGTAATGGGCATTACACGCTTGTTGCAAGGCCATCAAAGTATGAATGCCACAGTCAATTTCAGGATGGTATTCAGGGCGTTGTGGTACACCAAATAAAGCTTCGATTTCTGGAAATAAAACTTTTAGTGCGCCACATTGATGTAAAACTTCAAAATAGACATTGGCATGAGTTTCCATCAAGGCTCTGGAGGTTTCTTTCCAGACACGTTCGGGTGTGAGCGCATCTAATTCACCAGACTGACTTAATTGTTGCATCAAATTCAATGTTTCTGGAGCAATACTAAACCCGTATTGAAAATAACGTGCTGCAAATCGTGCAACTCGTAATACGCGAAGCGGATCTTCTAAAAAAGCATCGGATACATGACGTAGCAGTTTAAGTTCCAGATCTTGTTGACCACCATAAGGATCAAAAATCTCACCTGAAATTTCATCCATCGCAATGGCATTAATCGTGAGATCACGTCGAATCAAATCATCTTCAAGTGTGACGTCAGGATCGGTAAAAAATTGAAAACCATGATAACCGATACCCGATTTACGTTCGGTACGCGCAAGGGCATATTCATCTTTGGTTTGTGGATGTAAAAATACAGGAAAATCTTTACCAACAGGCTGATAGCCCTGATCAAGCAATTGCTGTGGTGTTGCTCCCACCACGACATAATCTTTTTCGTGATAGGGGTGCCCAAGTAAAAAATCGCGTACGGCACCGCCTACTAAATAAACATGCATGAAAAAACCTCTGTTCTTAAGCTCATGATGCTACAGAACAGAGGTTTTCTCAAGTCACAAAGTTAAGCTTTTCTAATCTCTTAAGTTTAAAGAATTAGCCACCGCTTTGCTGAATTTCTGCGACAGTCAATGCTGTCATATTCAAGACACGACGTGTTGTTGCGGTTGGTGTCAAAATATGCACAGGTTTTGCTGCACCCAGTAAAATAGGCCCAATCGTGACATTGTTCCCTGAAGTGGCTTTCAGTAAGTTAAATGAAATATTCGCTGAATCCAGATTCGGCATGATCAATAGATTTGCAGAACCTTTGAAACGCGAATTTGGGAATGCAAAGTGACGAATACTTTCATCAAGTGCGGCATCACCATGCATTTCACCTTCAACTTCGAGCTCAGGCGCGCGTTCAGATAACAAGCGATAAACTTCACGCATTTTTTTCGCGCTTGGATCGTTCTGGTCGCTACCAAAACTCGAATGTGAGAGCAAAGCAATACGTGGCGTAATACCAAAACGGCGAACTTCTTCAGCAGCCATAATGGTCATATCCACTAATTGCTCTGCGGTCGGATTAGTATTCACATAGGTATCAGCAATGAACAGATTACGATCTTCTAGCATCAATGCATTGAGGGTAAAGAAGTTGTTTACACCTTCTTTAAGTCCAATAACATTGCTCACAAAGTCGAGATGGATATCATAACTACTATATGTACCACATAGCATGCCATCCGCTTTGCCAAATTTAACCAACAATGCGGCGATCAGTGTCGAGCGGCGACGTGCTTCACGTTGCGCGTATTCCTCTGTAACACCTTTACGTTGCATGGTGTGGTGATAATCTTTCCAAAACTCTTCATAGAGCGGATTTTTTTCTTGGTCCACAATCTCAATATTAGTGCCATGTTCTAAACGTAAGCCTAGTTTTTTGATATTGTTTTCGATGACCGCTGTGCGACCGACCAAAATTGGAAAGGCAATGCCTTCATCTACTGCAATTTGTGCAGCACGAAGGACACGTTGATCTTCACCTTCTGCATACGCAATACGTTTAGGATCAGTTTTTGCTTGAGAGAAAATAGGTTTCATCATAAACGCTGAGTTATAGACAAACTCAGACAATTTTTGACGATATGCTGCAAAATCTTCGATCGGGCGAGTGGCAACACCTGAATCCATGGCTGCTTTTGCAACGGCAGGTGCGATTTCAAGAATCAAACGCTGATCCAATGGACGAGGAATCAGGTAATCACGACCAAATGAAGCAGATTTTTCACCATAGGTCGCAGCATCTGCTTCAACGTGTGCCATACGCGCGATGGCATGCACACAGGCAATTTTCATTTCTTCATTGATCGTGGTTGCACCTACATCAAGTGCCCCACGGAAAATGTAAGGGAAGCAAAGTGCATTATTTACCTGATTTGGATAGTCTGAACGACCAGTCGCCATAATGACATCAGGACGAACTTCGTGTGCATGTTCAGGTAAAATTTCAGGATCTGGATTTGCCAATGCAAAGATGATTGGATTTTCTGCCATTTCCTTGACCATTTCTTTGGTCAAAATACCTGCCGCAGAAAGACCTAAGAACATATCCGCACCCGCCATAACTTCATGAAGTTTGGTTTGTGGAATATCTTGAACATAGCGCTTTTTAGAATCATCCAGACCATCACGAGACGTGGTTAAAAGTCCACGTGAATCGGCAACGGTGATGTTTTCTTTACGCACACCAAGTGCACATAATAAATCCAGACAAGATAATGCCGCAGCACCAGCGCCTGACGCTACAATTTTAATGTCTTCAATTTTTTTGTTGACCAGTTGCAGTGCATTTAATAATGCTGAACCCACAATAATACTGGTTCCGTGTTGGTCATCATGAAACACAGGAATATTCATGCGTTCACGAAGTTTTTTCTCGATATAAAAGCATTCTGGGGCTTTGATATCTTCGAGGTTAATACCGCCAAAAGTAGGTTCTAAAGCAGCAACAATGTCCACGATTTTATCGGGATCATTTTCTGCAATTTCAATATCAAAAACGTCTACGCCCGCAAATTTTTTAAAGAGAACGCCTTTACCTTCCATAACAGGCTTAGATGCCAAAGGTCCAATATTACCAAGACCTAAAACTGCCGTACCATTACTGACCACTGCGACCAAATTTCCGCGCGCAGTATATTTTGCCGCTGTAGAAGGATCGCGTTCAATCTCTAAACATGGAGCTGCAACTCCCGGAGAATAAGCAAGGGCCAAGTCATGCTGATTGACAAGTTGCTTGCTTGGTGTAACGCTGATTTTCCCTGGAGTAGGATGTTCATGATAATACAAAGCAGCCTGTTTTAATGATTGATCGTCCATCTGAATCTCGATTGTTACAAGAGTTAACTAGTGAATGCTTGGGTGTAACGGGTAAAGCCGTTCGAATATAACATTAGTTGGGCTTTACGCACAGTCAAAAACTATCAATTTGCTTAGAACTCACGGTTTTCAAAGCAGAATAAATTATTCACCCACACATTTGTGGGTTTTTAAAAATTCAGTACTCTTTTCAGGATTGAGCGGTTTAGAAAATAAAAAGCCCTGTAAAATATCGCATTTTTGTTGGTACAAAAAGTCAGCCTGTTCTTGCGTTTCGACACCTTCAGCCACCAAAGTCAGGTTCATGGCTTTGCCCATGGCAATCATAGCACTTACGATAGCTTCCTGTTTTGGATTGCCAATTTTAGAAATAAAACTACGATCAATTTTTAAAATATCAATTGGATATTCGGTTAGATACGCCAAAGAAGAATAACCAGTTCCAAAGTCATCCAGTGAAATGAGAATTTCTCTTTGCTTAATTTCCTGTAACATTTCCTGAACGATTTCAGAGCTATCCATGAGTGAAGACTCTGTAATCTCAAGTTCTAATTTTTTACCGTTAATTTGATAATACTGCATGGCATCATCCAGATCGTTGAGCAATTGACCACGATGAATCTGCTGGGCGACGACATTGACTGAAACGCAAATATTTTTAAAACCTAAATCGTCCCAAATCCTGATTTGTTTGGCGGTTTCCATGATCACAAATCGACCAATATCCGAAATAAGACTGGTTTCCTGTGCAATTGGAATAAAGAGGTCAGGTCCAATTAATCCGCGGGTTGGGTGATCCCAGCGCGCCAATGCTTCAAAGCCATAAACATCGTGGCTTTGTGCGCAAACTTTAGGCTGATAGTAAACGACCAGTTCATTATTTTTGATGGCATTACGAAGTTCACGTTCAATATTTACGCCTTGAGTTAATAATGCTGATTTTTCAGGTGAATAATAACAAACGGTATTGCCACCTAAACGTTTAGCATCATTTAAAGCTTGTTCAGCGTGATTATTTAAACTGTCAATTTGACGACCATGTTCAGGATAGTAGGCGACGCCCATCGAAACAGTAACCACAATGTCATGACCTTGAACATGAAAAGGTTCAATAAAACTTTCAAAGATACGAGAACAATGCTGTTCGATAGAGGGGCGAATATGTGAAATTTCATAAAGAATAGCAAAGTCATCGCCATTTAAATGGGCGACCAACAGTGCTTCAGGTGTAGTTAAACGCAAACGTTGTGCGACTTTTTTTAATAACTCATCACCACCATTATTGGTCAGAAACTCATTTAATGTTCTAAAACGGTCAATATTAAAACGAATGACTGCAAACTGTTTAATTGGATCTTTTTGACTCACTAAATACTGATGAAGCTGATAGTTATAATAAAAGCGATTTGGCAGATCGGTGAGTGTGTCGTAATTTTCCAGATAAGATAAACGTTGTTCTTGGCGTTTTTTCTCAGTTTGATCAGAGACAATGCCGATATAATTAATAATTTGGTCATTGTCATTTTTAACAGCATTGATATGCGTCCAGATTGAGACTTCCTTGCCTGATAAAAAATTCTCGTTTAATTCACCATCAAATTCACCTTTTTGTAAGAGTTGCTTAGTGATATTGAGGTGCATGTTTTTTTGTTGGAATTTATCATTTTGGGTAATATCAAATAAATGCTTGCCCAATATTTCCTGTTTTTTAAATCCAGTGAGTTGCTCATAACAAGGATTGGCATCGACATAGCATAGATTTTCATCCAGAACGAATATGCCTTCGGCTGCCTGTTGAACGACACTAGCCGCAAGTTTGAGTCGATCCTGATCTTTTTTCTCTTGGCTGATATCGCGTCGAATACCTACCATTCGCAAAGGAATGTTACTTTGTGGATGGCGCAAAACCACCTGACCGACTTCCTGCACCCAGTACCAATGATCGTCATATTGAATCCGCATGATCACATCAAAACGTGATGTGTAGCCTCTTAAATGTCGATACAGTGCTCTTTTGACAAACAATAAATCATCAGGATGGATAATTTTTTCAAGATAACTTTGATGTGATTTCCAATCTTTGGTAATCCTATCTTGTTCTGGTGTGGTCAGTTCGATTTTACGGTGTTCAATATCCCAGTGCCACGGGCGAATTCCTGCAATTTCATGAGCTAATCTTAAATTTTGGGCGTTGTTTTCTAATCTTTCGTTCATCTTTTCAATATCATAAGTTCTTTCTTTGACTTTTTGCTCAAGGAGTTGATTATGCAGTTGCAATTGTAGTTCAATTTCTTTGGATTTATCCATTTCAACTTGTAGCTGTTGATAAAGTTCATCGGTCCATTTAACTTGCTCTTCGGCATTTAGTTTGAGTTCTTTATTTTTGAAAAATAAAATCGACATTCGCCGTTTATTACGATGAGACGCAAATGCACTAAAAACAAAAATGATTAAGATAAAGTTATATGCCACATAAAATAAAGAATAAGCTGTTTGTGGATGAGCAAACTGCGAAATAAACAGAGGCAAAATAGTAGGTAAAAAAACCAGAAAAAAAAGTCTGAGAGATTGAGTGAGATAAGTCAGACAAATAATCCCAGTAATCATGTATAAGACTGAACTTAAGGTTAATACATGAGCTGCTGTTAAGGGGGGATTAAGCGATGTCAAATTAAAATTGATTAATAAGATGCCTGTACCAATGACTACACCACTACCGAAGCAAATAAATTGCATCCAACGATTAGCGCTGTTGAGACCATAGTGATTTTCTTTAAAATAAAACTCAGAAATGCTCCAACAAATTATAAAAAATAAACTGCTAACAGCAATCCAGATATTAAAACACAAAGAAGAAACAGGACTATAAAATAAACGATATAACAAATAGTCAAAAATACAGAGTAAAAATAAATTAATGAGTAAGGCTTTACTCTGTCTGATCGAGCTTTTGAAATGAGCTGTATCGACATGATCGTACAATTCAGTTTCTTGTGGTTCAGACATATAAATATGTTCCGGTTAAATTTCACACAACAATTAAGTGAATACAAAAATAAAATCAGAATACTTTTTTAATGTTAATGAAGGTGTTTGTTAATGTCGTTTTACGTTGTCATACCTAACATGGAAAATCAATATTTGTTTCGACTAAATTAGTCGGCTTTTGACAAAAAATGATAGTTCAAAATTGAAAGCGCAACGACAGGTGCTGTTTCTGTACGTAAAACTCTTTCCCCAATACACCAGTTTAGAAAACCGTTTTCATTAGACTGTTGGATTTCTGCTTCGCTGAGCCCACCTTCTGGACCAATGAGCAGGGCAATCTCAGATAAACTATTAAGTAAAACATTTTCTTGGTCTTTGTTGGGTGCTAAAACAAAACGAGAAGATGGGAGTTCAGAAACTAACCATTCATCGAGAGAAATCGGAGCGAGAATTTTAGGAACACGGTTCATACCGCATTGTTCACACGCTGCGATTGCAACAGATTGCCAATGTTCAATTTTCTTTTGGTCACGCTCATATTTAAGTCGCATTTCACAGCGTTCGCTGGTTAACAGTTGAATCGTTGATACGCCAAGTTCGGTTGCTTTTTGAATCGCGTAATCCATGCGATCACCTTTACTCATCACTTGACCTAAAAGCACTTGAAATGGCGGAGTTCGATCAGTGGGATCAAAGTGATCAACAGAGACAAATGCATTTTTTTTATTAATTTCAGTGAGCGTTACAAGATATTCACCACCTTTTCCATTGAAAAAGATGGCTTGCTCTTGCTCTTTTGCACGAAGCACACGAACCCAATGATGAAATACTGACTCAGTTAACTCTATAGACTGATTGGTATCTAACTCTGTTTCAATATAAAAGCGATTCATAATTGGGTAAGGCTCGTACAAATTAGTTTAAACCGAGATCAACAACGAGTTGTCGAGTAGGTTCAGTTTGGTTCATTGAATAGAAGTGAAGTGTTGGGGCACCACCTGCGATTAAACGTTCGCAAAGTTTAACAATAACTTCATGACCAAAAGCTTTAATGCTTGCACTGTCATCGCCATAGGCTGCAAGTTGTTTGCGAATCCAGCGAGGAATTTCAGCGCCTGTACCGTCAGCAAAACGAATGAGGTTGCTGGCGTTGGTAATAGGCATAATCCCGGGTGCAATTGGAATCGTAATTCCTTCTTTTTCTAGGCGTTCAATAAAGTAGAAATAGGCATCTGGATTGAAGAAAAACTGGGTAATGCCTGCATTTGCACCTGCGTTAACTTTCTCGACAAAACGCTTGATGTCTGCATCAAATGTTTCTGCTTGTGGATGCATTTCGGGGTAAGCGGCGACTTCAATATGAAAATGATCGCCTGAATGCTCACGAATAAAACGTACTAGGTCTTGTGCATATGGAAGTTCACCCAGTCCAACTTGACCTGATGGTAAATCACCACGTAACGCGACGATACGATTAATACCTTGTGATTGATACAAGTCTAGGAGTTCAGCAATACGACCTTTATCATCGCCGATACAAGAAAGGTGAGGAGCGACCGCTGTGCCTTTACCATTAAAATCATTGATGGCTGCTAAAGTGCGTTCACGCGTTGAGCC
>NZ_CP078523.1:2581627-2597760 GCF_019264745.1 Acinetobacter sp. Colony158
CTTTTCCGCACCAGCATCAGTTTTTGGCGGGAAAAATTCAAAAGAAATAGGAACACGTTTCGTCATTTCAAATCCTTTTTTATTTCTTTTCACCTCTCCTAAATCCTCTCCTGAGAGGAGAGGACTTTTTGATATTCATTCGGGTAATGAATATTCCCTCTCCCTTAGGGAGAAGGTTAGGGAGAGGAAATTAAAACTTAGTATTTATAAGCGTCAGATTTGAATGGACCTTCAACAGGAACGCCCAAGTAATCTGCTTGTACTTGAGTCAGTTGAGTCAATACACCACCAAAACCAAGCACCATTGCAGCAGCTACTTCTTCATCTAATTTTTTAGGAAGCACTTCGACACGAATCGCCGCTTGTTTTTGATCAGATGGTAAGTCAGCAAATTTTTCAGCAAATAAATGCATTTGACCTAATACTTGGTTTGCAAAAGAACCATCCATAACACGTGATGGGTGACCTGTTGCATTGCCAAGATTGACTAGACGACCTTCAGAAAGCAGGATCAAGTAATTGCTTTCGTCTTCTGAACGATACACTTGGTGGACTTGAGGTTTGACTTCAACCCATTTGTAACCACGTAAATACGCTGTGTCGATTTCTGTATCAAAGTGACCGATATTACACACTACAGCACCAGCTTTTAAGCTATCTAACATTGCAGAATCACAGACGTGATAGTTACCTGTTGTGGTCACAACAAGATCAGTATTGCCTAACAAGTCTTGGTTGATGTCTTCTTTCTTACCTGTTTGCACGCCATTTTTGTATGGAGATACAACTTCGTAACCATCCATGCAGGCTTGCATTGCACAAATCGGATCAACTTCAGTGACGCGAACGATCATGCCTTCCTGACGTAACGATTGAGCAGAACCTTTACCCACGTCACCATAACCGATCACCAGCGCACGACGACCAGAAAGCAACATATCCGTTGCACGTTTAATCGCATCATTTAATGAATGACGGCAACCGTATTTGTTGTCATTTTTAGATTTCGTGATCGAATCATTGACGTTGATTGCAGGAACTTTAAGCGAACCATCTTTCCACATTTCAAGTAGACGTTGTACGCCTGTGGTGGTTTCTTCGGTAATACCGTGAATCTTTTCTAAAAGTGCAGGGTATTTTTCGTGAACAAGTGCAGTTAAATCACCGCCATCGTCCAAGATCATGTTGGCATCCCAAGGCTGACCATTGACATTGATCTGTTGTTCTAAACACCATACATATTCTTCTTCAGTTTCACCTTTCCAAGCGAAAACAGGAACACCACTTGCAGCGATTGCAGCGGCAGCATGGTCTTGAGTAGAGAAGATGTTACAAGATGTCCAACGAACTTCAGCGCCAAGTTCAACCAAAGTTTCAATCAAAACCGCAGTTTGGATTGTCATGTGGATACAACCTAAGATTTTTGCGCCAGCAAGAGGTTTTGCTGCTGAATAACGTTTACGCAAACCGATCAAAGCTGGCATTTCTGCTTCAGCAAGTTTGATCTCTTTACGACCGTAGTCCGCTAGGGAAATATCAGCAACTTTATAATCTGTAAATGAAGCATTAACCGCGTTCATCACGATCTCCTTTTTTTAAAAACAAATATTGATCATTCAGTTCGCGGATGCCGTTATTCTGTGAAGCGTGATTACTGAGTTTTCAGCTGCTTCAGACGTCGAGCCTAGCGATTTCACATGATTATTTTTAAAAATCAGCTTGTGAAAAAGTCGCAGCATCCCTCGACTGGTGGCGCTATTGTACTGATAAATTGTTACAGTGCCAACGCTGTTTTGTGTATGATTCGAATAAATGTAATGCGAGTTCAATGTGATGGCGCTAGAAATTCCAGAGTCCTTAGTCAACCTTGAAGCCAACTGTGGCATTTTTGCACTGTGGATGTTATTTCAACATCATGGCGTTGAAATGGATATTTCGGAATTGATACAGGCTACTCAACATGATCAAGAATATGGCACGTTTACCATTGCTTTAGCGGTTGCATTAAAAAAATTTGGTTTTGATGTGTCTTTCTATACAGATCCTGATCCTTATATCGATGACAGTGAACGTTTAATTTATCAACAAGCTCAAGCTTTAAATATACCTATACTTTCGGCGCTCACTTATTCTGAAATTCAAGGGGCAATTGAAAATCGACAGATGGTCATTGTTTCTTATGACACTTTGGATGGTGTAGGCAATCAGTCCTTAGTTTATTCGATGGATGAACAGGAAATTTGTTTCTTTGACAGTTTTGATCCGATGCCAGCTTTTTTATTTGAACAGCAACGTGATGCAGAGGGAATTTGTAGACAAGTAATTTTAATTAATGATCAAGAGCTAAAGTTAATGCAATCTACAAAATTCAGTTAGAGTTAGAAGAGACAAAAACAGAATTTTTGAAATATGGCATGTCAATCAAAAGCAATAGAATTTCTTTTAAGTTCCTTTTACTTTGCCTTAATGAGTAAAAATAAAAGAATTAAATAATGCTAAAAGAAGTTTCATAATGTAGATAATTTAAATAAAGTAGAGAGATTATCATAATGATTAAAAAAATAACATGTCTTGGTTTGATTGGTATTTTTACTGTTCCTATTTTATATGCAAATGATTCAACGGGATATGTTGCAACGGGTGGAGTCGCTTATATTAGAAATCCGAACATCAGTATGCAAAAAGAAAATCTATTTATCAGTAAAAAACAAGTTCGTGTTGAATATGAGTTTAAAAATCTAAGGTCTCATAATATTCAGGAAAACATTTTATTTCCTTTGCCTAAAGTTGGGAATTCACGTGAAAGTGATTTTGCTGATACAGATGCTTTTATTAATAGTTTTAAAGTAAAAGTCAATCAAAGACCTATCAATGCATCGGTGCATGTGCGAGCTTTTTTGCCCGCGTTGAACCAAAAAGGTGAGATAGATTGGACGAAAGATTCGATTGATGTGACTCAAGAATTAAAACAATGTGGCTTGAGCGATCAAGAGTTGATGAATCCGTGGACACAGAAAATCAGTGATGAGGTGTTAAATCAACGTATTTTCCGCTGCCAACAGCCTAAAGTGCAAAAACTAATTAAACCCTATCATCCAGAGGATTCCATTTATTGGGAGGCACAAGTTATTTATAGCTGGCAACAAGTCTTTAAAGCCAATAGTGTGACGCATGTTGTGCATCAATATCGGCCTTTGGTCGGTGGTTCGGTCTATCTTGATGATGGAATAGCAAAAGATCACTGTGTCAACCAGAGCTTTAAAAATGCACTCAACAAAATGCCAAATAAAAATCCACCTTATATGGGGCTGAGTTATATTTTAAAAACAGGAGCAAACTGGGCGAAACCGATTGGAAATTTTAACATGATCATTGAGCGAGATAAAAATGAATTGATTTCACTCTGCTGGAAAGGAAATATACAAAAAATAAATGCAACTCAATTTAAAATCTCAGAGAAAAATTTTAAACCGACAGAGGATGTAAATATTATTTTTGTACCATTATTAAGATAAGAAAATAATATTATTCACTTAACGTGAAAATTTTAGAAGAAATAGAATAGACTTCTTTCATCATTGTTTAAACGCTGTTTATTTTTTTCCATAGGGAAAAATAATAAGAACTTATGCAAGAAGCCTAATATATCTTTAAAATCACTTTATTGAAAAAATAGACTAAATCAATAGAATTTGAGAGACAGTCGGATCAAATACAAAGTTAATACAGAACTTGGCTAAAAATAGTGACGGATATGATCATACTAATAGGCTCATAAATAACATATTTCAGATAATAAATCCGAAGAGGAACTCATGAGTAAAATTACTTCAAAATTTGATAAGGTTCTCAATACATCACAATTCCATGGAAAGATGGTTCACGAGCCAGACTCGAGTACGGAAACTTATCAAAACTCAGCTGATATCACGACACCACCAGCCGACTATATCGGTAATTATCAAAGAAATCGCAGCATTGGTTCTGACCAATATCAAAACAGTAAAATTTATATTGTTGGGAGTGGTATCGCAGGATTATCAGCAGCTTATTATTTCATTCGCGACGCACAAATACCCGCATCGAATATCATTTTCATAGAACAACTCCATGTTGATGGCGGTTCATTGGATGGTGCAGGTAATGCCCAAGATGGTTTCCTGATTCGTGGTGGTCGTGAGATGGAATTTGCCTATGAAAATATCTGGAATATTTTTCAGGACATTCCTGCATTAGAGTTGCCAGAACCTTTTAGTGTGCTGGATGAATATCGTTTACTCAATGATAATGATCCCAACTTTTCCAAAGCACGATTGATCCATCAACAAGGTCAGGTGCAGGATTTTAATAAGTTTGGTTTATCTAAGAAAGATCAACTTGCGATTGTCAAATTACTTCTCACCAAAAAAGAAGATCTGGACAATACCAGTATTGAAGAATATTTCAGTAGCGAATTTTTAGCATCGAACTTTTGGACTTTATGGCGAACCATGTTTGCTTTTGAAAACTGGCACAGCCTACTCGAATGCAAACTTTATATGCATCGTTTTTTACATCAACTTGATGGTTTTAAAGATATGACTGCATTGGTATTTCCAAAATATAACCAACACGATACCTTTGTTAAACCCTTAGGGCAATACTTAAAGAAAAAGGGCGTTACTCTTCAGTTGAATACTTTGGTTAAAGATGTAGAGATTGAGCAAAAAGGGCAGAATAGTTTTGCAAAATCATTATTAATAGAAAAAGATGGCAAAGAACAAAAAATTGATCTGACTGAAAATGATTTTGTGGTGATTACTACAGGTTCAATGACGGAAGATACTTCGTATGGTAACAATACGACTGCGGCAATGAGTAAAGTGGACAATAGTACCAGTGGTCAAAGTGCAGGCTGGTTACTCTGGAAAAACTTGGCAAAGAAATCTCCAGTATTTGGCAAACCTGAGAAGTTTTGTAGCAACATTGAAAAATCGTCTTGGTTGTCCGTTACTTTGACGTGTAAACCGTCAGCTTTTGTTGAAAAACTGAAAGAATACGCGGTTAATGATCCGTACTCTGGTAAAACGGTTACTGGAGGAATTATTACAATTACAGATTCAAACTGGTTGATGAGCTTTACCTGTAACCGTCAGCCGCATTTCCCTGAGCAGCCCGATGATGTATTAGTGCTTTGGGTTTATGCGTTATTTATGGACAAACAAGGCAACTATGTTAAAAAGACCATGCCAGAATGTACAGGTAATGAAATACTGGCAGAGTTGTGTTATCACTTGGGAATTCTTGATCAACTAGACAATGTTATCGAAAACACCATCACCCGTATTTCCTTTATGCCATATATTACTTCAATGTTTATGCCACGTGCTCAAGGTGATCGTCCACGTGTAGTGCCTGAAGGATATAAAAATTTGGCCGTGGTGGGGCAGTTTGTAGAAACCAATAATGATGTCGTTTTTACTATTGAAAGTTCAGCTCGAACAGGACGTTTAGCTGTTTATAAACTTCTTAATATTGATAAACAAGTGCCAGATCTTTCGCCTTTGCAATATGATATTCGCCACCTAATTAAAGGTGCAAAAACCTTAAATGACGGTGGGCCATTTCCAGGTGAACGTTTACTCAGACATGTGTTGAAAGGCACTTATTATGAACATATTTTGCCAAAAGATGCAGCGCAGCCTGAAACCGAATCATTTTTATCTGAACAGTTTGGACATTTTAAAGACTGGATCAGTTCTATAAAAGAAAAAGTGAAATAGGTCAGATAAAACAAGACCCTAATCAGGGTCTTGTTTTTTTATAGGAGAAAAAGCTAATCAATATCTGGATGCTGTTTGGCGAGATGATCTCGTTTTTCCTGTAATTCTTCAATTTTTTGATCAATCTGCTCAATCTTCTGTTCTATATTTTCATGATATTGTTCCAGTAATTCTTCCGCCTCTTCGCAATCAGCTGCCATTGGCGTTGCACCTTTAAGGGGCAAGTTGGCTGTTTCTTTGAGGTAAAATGCAGTCATAATTCCAAATACTCCGCATAACATTAAATAGTAAGCTGGAACCATAATATTTTGCGTAGTTTCAACCAACGTGGCGGTAACGGTTGGTGTTAAACCTGCAATCACCACCGAAATATTAAATGCAATGGCAAGCGCACTATAACGGATTTCGGTAGGAAATAGGGCAGGCAAGGTGGATGCCATCACACCAATCAGCATATTGAGCGAAAGTGCCAAAATTAAAAGGCCTAGAAAAATTAAGTAGACATTATTGCTATCAAGTAAAAGAAAGGCAGGATAAGAAAATAAAACCAGTGCAATACTGCCTGCAAATATAAAAGGACGACGGCCAATTTTGTCACTGAACATCCCAACAAAGGGTTGAACAAAAAGCATTCCGACCATAACGGCAATAATGATCAATACCCCATGATCTTCTGAATAGCCTAAGTTATGCGAAAAATAACTAGGTAAATAAGTAAGTAGCATGTAATAGGTGACATTAGTACAAATGACCAGACCAACACAGACCAATAAACTACGCTTATGTTCGCTCAATATTTGCTTGAAACCAATTTTTTTAGGTATTTTTGAATCTGATTGATTTTCAGTATGTGCTTGAAAGGTAGGGGTTTCATCAAGAGATTGACGTAAATACAGTCCTATTAAGCCCAAAGGTAAAGCTAGATAAAAGGGAATTCTCCAACCCCATTCCATAAAGGCAGTTTCACCCACAGAAAAACTGATTAAGGAAACAACCCCTGCACCTACCACGAAACCTAAGATTGAACCAAAATCGAGCCAACTTCCCATGAAGCCGCGTTTCCGATCGGGAGAATACTCAGCGACAAAAATGGCTGCCCCTGCATACTCACCCCCAACTGAGAAACCTTGCGCAATTTTAACAATCAACAATAAGATCGGTGCCCAAATCCCAATACTTTCAAAAGATGGAATCAAACCGATACCAAACGTACTCACAGACATGATAATAATGGTAATGGCTAAAACTTTTTGTCGTCCGTACTTATCCCCTAAGCGACCAAAGAATATTCCTCCTAACGGTCTAAAAATAAAAGGAATAGAGAAAGTTGCAAGCGCAGCAATCATCTGCACACTGGGGGATGAGTTGGGGAAAAATACTTTACCCAGTACATAGGCAACATAGCCATATACACCAAAATCGAACCATTCAATTGCATTACCAAGTGCGGCAGCCTTAATCGCTTTTTTGGTTTTTTCATAATCAACAATTTCAACATCATCTATTTCAAGAGGTTTTATTTTTCTTTTGGACATAGTGGCTTATTTCCTGAGTAATCACAATTTGATGTGGTTTTACGAGCTTTAGCAATTCAACTGCAATTTACGTTAACAATTCATAAAGATCATCTTTTCAAAATCACGTTAGAAATACACAAAACCATAAGAGTTGTATGTGTATTTTTTTAAATGATTAAATATCAGAGAATTATAATTTTAGAATGATCTTTAAATTTATGTGTTGCGTGATCATGAAGAAAATGTGTGCCTATGATGTAAATATGTAATTTGATGCGAAAATTTAAATAATAGCGCTCAATTTTAGAAATATGAAATAGGAATTATTCTAAACCACCATGAATAGCAAAAAAGTGTCGCAATATGTCAGTTCTTATTTTTTGTTGTAAATAAATATTCTTTAATTAAAATTTTTTTAAAAAAATTGGTATATATATACATTATTTTATGAATAAAATATGGTTAGAATCATGTGGTTGACGTACCGTTGGATAGGCGGCTTAGCAATAAGCAATTCGTTTTATCATTGAATAGAAAGCCATAATGACCATGCCATATATAAAAACGGATGAAGCAATATTACTTGAACGCAGCAAGCGATATGTTCATCGTATTTTTTTAATGCGGCAAACGGGAACTATTCTGTGTTTTCTATCCATTTCTTCAGTTCTTTATTATTTAAATTACTCTTTATTTGTATATATCTTACTGGGTATTAATGCCTTTGTTTGGCCCACAGTGGCTTATTTATATGCTAAAAGCAAACAAGATGCGGTGAAAACTACAAATATGAGTTTAGTGGTCGATGCTGCTTTAGGGGGGATTTGGGTTGCCGTGATGGGGATTAGTCCTTTTCCATCATTAATTATGGTCGCGATTTTAATTTCAGATCGTTATGCCGCAGGCGGTTGGGTCATTTTAAAACCCTCTCTAATTGCTATGCTAGTCAGTTGTTTGGTCATGTGGGTATTGTTAGGTTTTCATGTGAATGTCGATTTTGATAGTCGCATTGTCTGGTGTTCACTACCTTTAGCAACGCTCTATATTATGTTTTTAAGCGTCTTAACCCGAAACCTTGCTGTGCAGTTAATCCATAAAAATCGAGAATTTGAGCGTATTGCCCTCATGGATCCGCGTTTGCATATTCCCAACCGCCGTTTGTTTGAGCAGCGCCTTTCTTCAATTTTTATCCAGACTCAGAGAAATGGAACGCATGCACATTTGATGTTGCTAGATGTCGATGACTTTAAATATATTAACGACACTTATGGACATGAGGCAGGGGATTACTTTTTAGCCGAAATTTCCAGTATTTTAAGGCATTTTATTGGTCCTAAAGATACCCCAGCTCGTTTTGGTGGCGATGAACTTGCCATTATTGTGGTAGATCGAAGCAACGATGAAATTTTAATACTTGCTGAAAATATTGCAGCTTGTATCAAGAATATCCGATTACAAAGTGATGAGCATTTTTCTGCAAGTATTAGCATCGGAATTGCATCTGTAGAGACTGCACAAACAGTCTCTGAATGGTTTGGTCTGGCCGATAAAGCGCTCTATTATGTCAAACGCAATGGCCGAGATGGAATCCAGATTTATTAGCAATAAACATATGTATTCGTAAATCTGATTTAAGTTTGATTATTTTGATATTCCTGAATCACTTCTAAGGCTGCGCGAAATGCTTCTTGGGCTGCTGGCGCACCGCAATAAGGCAAACTATGCAACAGTGTTTCTTGTATTTCCTCAATGCTGCAACCATTATTTAATGCGCCGCGTACATGGCCTTTTAGTTCTGTAGGTGCTTTAAGTGCGGTTAACATGGCAAGGGTAATCAGTGAGCGATACTTACGAGGTAGTACACCTTCACGTTGCCATGTAGATCCCCAAGCATGTTCATTAATCCAGTTTTGCAGGGGGGCTGTGAACGGTACGGTATTGTCCTGAGCACGTTTAACAAATGATTCGCCCATCACTTCAGTTCGAACTTTTAAACCATTTTCATAATCTTGTTGTGACATCATCTTTCCTATAATTTGCAAAAAATAAAAGCGTCCGTAAACGCTTTTATCACATTATCAAAGTGGCTGAAAGACTCAAATTAATCCAGAGTTGCTTCACCTGTAATAGGCATATGTGGATTTTCAAGCTCAAGATCATGATTGAGTTCCATGTCAAAAATATCAGTGAGCATACTGTCATAACGTTTAGCGTTATAAACGATCAAACTTTGAGCTTCTGCTTCAGTTATAAAGTTCGTCGCAACAGCATCTGTAATATGCTCTTCAAAAGTTAAACCTTTAAACTGATCTTTAGATTCTGCTTTTTTGAATTTATGCCAAAGTGGTTCAATTTGTAAGAGCATTTGAAATGCTGATTCCATACGACCTGTCACATCGTTGGCATCCTGAGAATAATACACATGTTTTTTCAGTTGCTCACGGAATGGATTTTCCTGCATGATCAGTTCTGCAACTTGTTGTTTGAGTTCATCGCTTGGTTTAGCAAGAGGTCGTCCAAGTGGGAAACAAACAAACTTAACCAGTGCTGCACCCAGCTTAATTGGGAAATTTTCAAACAAGCCATAAAATGCTTCTTGCACTTGATAAAGCGATTTCTCTAGGGCTAATTTTGCATGTAATTGCTCTGCTTCAGATTTGGTGCCGTTGGCATAAAATTTTAAAATAGAAGAGGCAATAAACAGATAAGCATGAATATCGGCTAAACGCCCAGATAACATTTCTTTGCGTTTGATATCACCTGCTAGTAAACCCAATGACATATCTGCGGTTAAAGCCAAGTTGGCACTGAGGCGGTTGATGATTTTATAATAAGGCTGAGTAAAATCATCTGACATTACAGGCGCGTCATTTGAGCCACCAGTAAAACCATAGGCAAATGAACGTGCTCCACGATTAAAGGTATAACCTAAGTGTTTAAATAAAATTTCGTGAAATTGTTTGAGTGCGCTTGGTTTATCATCGGATTGCAATAATTGCAATTCTTCAAATAAATAAGGATGACAACGCATAGAACCTTGACCAAAAATCATCAATGAACGGGTCAGGATATTTGCACCTTCAACTGTAATTGCGACAGGAATTGCCTGATAAGACAGCGCTAAGAAGTTACGTGGTCCAAGCTGAATTGCACGTCCTCCTACAACATCCATCCCATGATTCACGACTTTACGCATTGTCTCGGTGGCATAATATTTGGCCATCGCGGTCATCACCGCAGGTGTGCCGCCTTGATTCAGTCCACACGTGACCAAATAGCGAAACGACTCTAACATGTAAGCATCACTGGCGATGTCACTGGTCGCTTCTTGTACGCCTTCAAATTTACCGACAGGAAGTTTGAATTGTTCACGAACTTTGGCAAATGCACCCACAGTTAAATAAGACATTTCACCTGCTGCGGTAGAGAGTGCTGGTAAGGAAATACCGCGACCCACGCCTAAACATTCCATCAACATGCGCCAGCCTTTACCTGCATTTTTCGGGCCGCCAATAATGTAGTCAATTGGAATAAATACATCCCGACCTTCCACGGTTCCATTCATGAATGGAGAGCCAGGATAATGTCTTGGGCCAACCTCAACGCCTTCATGATTTGCAGGAATCAAGGCGCAAGTAATACCGTATTCTGTTTTAGATGTATCACCAAGTAAACCATCAGGGTCATAGAGTTTAAAAGCTAAACCCACCACAGTTGCTATTGGAGCAAGGGTAATCCAACGTTTAGAAAAGTTCATGCGAAGGCCTAGGACTTCCTGACCTTCAAATTCGCCGTAACACACCACACCTGTATCTGGAATTGCACCTGCATCAGACCCAGCTTCTGGACTAGTTAAACCAAAACATGGAATCTCAGTGCCCGCAGCTAAACCCGGCAAATAACGCTGCTTCTGTTCATCTGTCCCATAATGCATGAGTAACTCACCCGGTCCCAAAGAGTTAGGAACCATACAACTCACCGCTGTGGTCAGTGAGCGAGAGGCGATTTTACTCATGATGCGACTTTGTGCAAAAGAACTAAACTCTTTGCCGCCATAAGATTTTGGAATAATCAGGCTTAAAAAGCCTTTATCTTTAATAAACTGCCATACATGTTCAGGCAGGTCTTTGGTTTGATGATGAATTTCCCATTCATCCAGCATGCTACATAACTGTTCAGCTTCGTTGTCAATAAAAGCTTGTTCTTCTTCTGATAACTGCGGAAATGGATACGCATTAAAAGTGTCCCAGTTGGGCGCTCCCATAAATAACTCTTTTTCCCACCAACTTGTACCTGCTTCAAGCGCTTCCTGTTCAGTGGTACTAATACTAGGCATAGAATTGCCTAAGCTATTAAATGCGGGTTTCGTAATCAAATTAAAACGGAGAGGATCAATTAAGACCACTAAACTGAGAAGGATTAGAGGGATACCTAATAATAGTGACCAAGCTGTAAAAATAAATGCGGAAGCAATCGCCACAACAATAGTCACGATACTACCCACAGTTCTGGATAGGCTAAAATAGAAAACAGCCCAAATGGCAAAAAGCTGTACCAAAATAGCAACGATGAACAGGAAAAAAGTCATACTTACTCCTTGGGTAGTTGCATTTTATATCAAATCAATGCGTTAAAAGTGATGGAAAAGTTCTTAACTTTTTGACTTAAATCAATGATGTATCAGTATCTATACAAGAGAAATCTTTATAAAATGAATAGCTTAATTTCCCTGTTTTTTGATAAAGCTAAAAAGTTGTTTTTTGTTCTTCTTATAAATAGTTTATTTTTTCTATTTTTCGCATAACAGTTAGGTTATTGATTTGTCACAAAAGGTTATTGAAAAATAAAATCTATATTTCGATGTATTCGCGTAAAAATGATTCAAAGTCATACAATTCAAAATACGTAAATTTTGTGATGTTTCAATTAAATTTAATGTGTAGGCTTATTTTTATAAATTATTTTTATTTTTCCCTAAGGGAGAAAAGTAAAAAGGTTAAATAAGGATAAAGAAGTCTCATATAACATCTTACTCGTTACTAAAAGTGATGAAATAGCATGGATAAGTTGTTATACATGAATCAGTGATGTTGGATAGATCCTAAGACATTGAATTGTTATTTGTCTCTTTGAGGTTATGTTTTATCATTGAAGTTAAGCACTTATTTTATCAAATAAGTGCTCAACATTTTTACTGAACTTTTTTGAAAATAAAGTCATTAATTTTATGACCTGATTCTAAACCGCGACGTTCAAACTTAGTTTGAGGTCTCCAATCTGGACGTGGATAACTATTGCCTTTACCCGCCAGATTTTCAAGATTTTCTCTATGATCTAAAACTTCCAGCATCCACTCAGCATAAGGTTCCCAGTCAGTTGCGGCATGAAATGTACCGCCAATTTCAAGCTTTTGTTCCACCAGTTGCATACGTTCATGGATAACGAAACGACGTTTGAAATGGCGCTTTTTTTGCCACGGATCTGGGAAATAAAGCTGAACACAATTAATACTATCATCTGGCATTTCACGAAGGACTTGAATCGCGTCGGCATCCAGTACCCGAAGATTTGTGAGTCCCGCCATACCTGCTTCATAGACGCATTGTGCAATACCCGGTACATGCACCTCAATACCCACATAATTACGTTCAGGATTGGCTTTAGCCATGAGAACTAATGAACGCCCCATTCCAAAACCGATTTCAACAGTCAATGGACGTTCAGGGTGTTCAAAATGCTGACGTAAATCCCCCACTGGATATTCCAAAATTAAATGCTGATATTGTTCTAATGCGGTACGTTGTGATGTATTTAAGGGCGCAGAACGGCGCATAAACGTCACAATTTCACGATGCTCAGGCAAATTATCCAGTTCAGTAATTTGCACTTCTAACTGATCAGTCGACATAATTTGGGTAGGACTCAAAAATCTGAATGCCGTATTTTAAAGGCTTAATAGTTGAAGTCAAACCTAATCTGGCAATTACTGTCTGGTAAATCAAAACTTTTAAAGTTTGACCCGAATCAGGGTTTGTCCCATTTCTGAATGTATTTCAAATGTTCCGCCTATACGATTGACCCTAACTTGCATACTTTGTAAGCCGACATGTAAACCTTGTTGGACTGTACTTGGGTCAAATCCAACACCATTATCTTCAATTTCAAGGATTAGTTGTTGATACTCCTGAAATAAACTGACTTTAACCAACGTTGCATGGCTATGTTTAATGATATTAGTTAAAGCCTCTTCTACCACGCGAGCAAGCGTCAAGCACTGTAAAGCAGTCGGCTCTTTTAGCCATTGTTCTGCTAACTGCCAATCAGATTCAACTTCAAGCTCTTCAAAAAGCTGTACAAAACGTCGTCGTATCGAGGAAGCCCAAATCACTGGAGTTTCTGGTACTTTTGCGCCAATCGTAGACCCACTGTCGATGACTTGACGTAAGTCATTACGCAATAGTTTTAAAATAGATAAAACATGCTGTTTATCAATCTTGTCTTGTTTATCCACTAAAATCATAGAACGTACCAAAGACCCACCCAAACCATCATGCAGTTCATGAGATAAATTGAGTCGTTCTTGTAGACGCATATTTTCGATTTCAAGTTGATGTTTTTTATCTAAAGAATTTTTTAAATCGGCGCTCACTCGTTCTACGCTTTGTGTCAATGTTTGATTAAATTCTTCAATATGATTAACATTTTGTGCGATCCGCCAAGCCAATATCATAGAAATCGCTAAAGCAGTTAACGGTGCTGCAAAAGGGGTAATATAAGTATGTTCAGTATTTTGGGTCAAAATCAGATAAACGTCATGGATATTGATCCCAATAAAACCAAGTAAAATTAGGGCAAGGAAACGAATGTCTGCTTTAGGGGTTTTATAAGCAATCCATTGATAAAAAAAACAACATCCTAAAAATACAATGATCGCAAATAAAAATAAGCTAAACAAAACGATTCCTAAATACGCAGGTGAAACAATAAATAAAACGATGACGCTAACTAAGCCTATCAGCCATAATATTTTTTCAGTCTTGTTATATTTTTTTCCAGCAAATCGCCATGTGTAAATCGTAAAAGAAATTACATAGCCCACCAGAAACAACATATTAATTCTGGCAAGTTGCAAAGTATGAAAAAATGGATAAGTCTCCGTTGTTAAAATATTGCTGATAAAAAGTCCCCATAATAACGACGCCAAAGCAAACCAACCAAAAGTTGAATCTTTTCTGCGTAACAACCACACTAGAAAAGCAATCGCTCCAAGTGTTAGGGAAATAACTAAATTAATGAAATACAGCGTGCGATGTTCAAATACATATTTTGAATTTTGTTCAATAATGGCATGTGGAGTACCAATATAAACGTTGCCTAACCCGGGACTTTGTGTAGCGACTGCTATCACCCGAATAAGGATTTCGTTTTGACCTTGTTTTAGCTCAGAATTAGGTAATACCCAGTAACGTGGCATATTCCAACTACGACTTAAAGGTTCGACTAAATTTTTATCGCGCCAAATTAAATGTTGATTTAAATAGACTTCTCCTGCCATATTGATGCTGTCAATATTTAAGGCAAGTGGTTCAGTCTGAGAAGTTTGACAGGCTTTTGACCATAAAATGCGATACCAAACTATACCAGAATAATTTTTCCAACGATTTTCCCAAAAATCAGGTAATTTTACCGTTTGCCAATTAGTAAGTTTATTTATATTGGTAATCTGAGTGTCTGGAGAGGTTTGAACCGCTTGAATTGTGCTAATTTTTACCTGACAGTTATGATCTTTGGGAATCAACACCAATTCATCAAGGGAAGAGGCGGCATAAAGCGGTGAATGGCTACTAACTAAAATCAATACAAAGCAAATAAAAAACAATCTTAATCGAGTAAACCAAGTGATCTTGCAGTATCGACTGCTTTGATGCGTGTACATACTGCAAGTTTCCGATAAATGTGCTTGATATGAGACTCAACGGTATAACGTGACAAATTAATCTGGCTGGCAATTTCTTTATTACTTAAACCTTGGGCAACCAGTAATAATATTTCATGTTCACGTTTGGAAAGTAAAGCCTCATCTATCTCATTTTCAATATTTTTTTTCTCAGCTTGCTCATGAGATAAAGGAAGTTGTTTTAAAATTTGACGAGCGATAAAAGGATCGATAGGCGCTCCTCCACGCAAAATACTGCGGATAGATAATGCAACTTCAATATCATCGCGTTCTTTTAGAACATAACCCGTTGCTCCAGCCATTAGGGCATTCAAAATAGCATCCTCAGTGCTCCATGCTGAGATCACTAAAATCGCGATGGTGGGATCATATATTTTTAGTTGTTTAATAAACTCTATACCATTGCCATCAGGTAAACCCAAATCAACCAGAGCCAAAGATGCAGAATGTTGTTTCAGTTGCTCATGAGCCTGAGCGAGCGTTTGGGCAAAAATAAGATTTTCTGGTAAATAGCCAATCCCTAATAATATTTCTTTTAGTCGTTTTTGTATGAGTGGTTCATCCTCAACCACAATCACAGGTACAGGTAAAACCAAGTCTGGATCCAGCATTACATTACTCAAAAGCTTCATATCTTCCCCTAATTTGCCGTTATTTTTTTAGTTTTTATATCCCTGAGATTGGGGATTTTCCGATGAGTAACCAAAATATCACTAATTTCAGGGATATCGCAAAACTTATGAGCATGATCAAATAATAAATACATAAATTTTAATCATAAAATAATCGGCGGGGATGGACATATGAACAAGATTTTTAAACTGATCTGGAATAAATCACTTGGACAGATGACGGTGGTTTCGGAAAATGCTAAAAGTGCAGGGAAAAAGGAGATTA
>NZ_CP078523.1:2597788-2597863 GCF_019264745.1 Acinetobacter sp. Colony158
TTTAACTATAGATACAAGTAAACGTCGGATATTTGGTTTGCAAACTCTGGTTTTGAGTATTGCAACCATCATGGG
>NZ_CP078523.1:2598796-2656589 GCF_019264745.1 Acinetobacter sp. Colony158
GAATACTGCATCTGGTGAATCGAGTAATGCTGTGGGTAATTCAAACATTGCATCAGGCGAGTCTGCTAGCGCTGTAGGTGATTCCAACAGAGCGCAAGGAAAGCAAAGTAGCGCATTCGGCTCTGATAATACTACAAATGGTGAGGCGAGCAGTGCTATTGGTGATTATAATCGGGCAATGGCTAGTTTAAGTAGCGCCATTGGTTCTAATAATATTGCATTGGCTGATTCTAGTAGTGCGGTAGGTAGAAGTAACACAGCGTCAGGGGATTCTAGTAGCGCATTTGGTAATTCAAACACTGCATTAGGTGGCTCAAGCAATGCAATAGGATCAAGTAATACTGCAAACGGTATGTTCTCCAACGCAATTGGTAGTCAAAATACTGTAAATGGTGTGTTTAGTACTGGTATCGGTTTTAATAACAATGTTACTCAAGGTGAAAGTGCTGGCTTAGGTATTAGTAATACTGTTTCTGGGAAATGGAGTAATGCAGTCGGTACTTATAATAAAGCAACAGGCACAGCAAGCTTTGCAGCGGGTTCACAAAACTTGGCAAAAGGTAGTGGTTCAACCGTTATGGGGGCAGCAAGCGGAATGTACTACGATCCGCAAGATGATAGTACTAAGCTCACCGCCATTAATGGAATACAAGTTCAAGCAACAGATTTAACCACTTCTTCGATTACTCAGATTGGTGATGTGAGTGTTACTTCTGATCAAGCTTTAGATTTTGAAAGAACTCTTCGAAATGGCGGTTCGATCGCATTTGGTGATCGTAGTGCTGCGATTGGTTCACATAATATTGCATTAGGTGGTCAAAGTGCGGCAGTGGGTTATGACAATCAGGCCTTGGGTGTAAATAGCACAAGTCTAGGTGCTTCAAACAAGGCAACAGGTGGTGTGTCCACTGCTGTGGGTTCAAATAATACAGCATCCGCTATTTATAGCAGTGTTTTTGGTAGTAGTAGTCAGGCTACAGCCTATGGTTCAACTGCGATAGGTCATAACTCCTTAGCTGATGAAGCGAATACGATTTCCGTTGGACGTAGTGGTGCAGAAAAACGGATTACCAATGTTGCAACACCAACTCAAGCAACAGATGCTGCTAATAAAGGCTATGTAGATACTGGTTTGGCTGCTAAAACCGATAAAACTGTATTTGATACATTAAATAGTAAAGTCAATGATGCAACGACAGGTTTAGATACGAAGGCATCAATGAATGCATTAACGACAGGTTTGTCTAATACATTAACTGATGCCAAAAGTTATGCAGATCAGAAGGATTTGGTTTTAGATGGCAAGATTACGACTAATGCAAATGAAATTGCTGCCTTACAGACAGGTCTGGGCAACATCTCAACTAATGCGGTGGTTTATGACAATGCCGCAAAAGAAACAATTACTTTAGCGGGTCAGAGTGGAACAAAACTGACCAATTTACAAGCGGGTGATATCAGTTCAAGCAGTTCTAAAGATGCAGTTACAGGTGGTCAGCTTTATACGACCAATCAAAATATCAACACACTATCAACGCAGTTCAATAGTAGCGCAAATCAATTAGCTTCTGTATTAGGTGGCGGAGCAGGATTCAATAATGGCGTATTTACATTACCGACCTTTACGATTCAGGGCACAAGCTATTCTAATATTGGTGCAACCTTTGGTGCTGTGAATAATGAATTAACCGCGTTAAAAGGTTCTATGAGTAACCTAAAAAATTATGTTGACCAGCAAGATGCCAAAACTTTATCTGATGCAAATGCCTACACGGATACACAAAGCTCAGGCACACTGGCAAATGCAAAATCTTATATTGACCAACAAGATGCAAAAAATCTAAACGATGCAAAATCTTATACAGATCAACAAACCTCACAATCTTTAAATGACTCAAAAAGTTACACCGATCAACAAACCACAACTGCATTGAATGATGCCAAAACTTATACCGACCAACAAACAACATCAACTTTAAATACGGCTAAATCCTATACTGATCAAAAAGTAGCAGATGCAGGACAATATATCAGTATTGGAGGAAATGGCGCTGGTGCAACTACAAGTTCAAATGCAACTGGCAAAAACTCAACAGCAATAGGACCAAACACTGTGGTTACAGGAAATAACTCAACCGCTGTGGGTGTGAGTAATACTGTTTCTGGTAATGGATCAGGTGCATTTGGAGATCCAAATACAGTCAGTGGTAACGGCAGTTATGTGGTTGGTAATGATAATACTGTCAAAGGGGATAATACCTTTGTGTTAGGTAATAACGTTAATACTGAAGCTAAAAATGCGGTGGTATTGGGTAATGACTCAACTTCAGATCGAGACAATACAGTTTCCGTTGGTTCAAGCACAAATCAGCGACAGGTTACTCATGTTGCAGCAGGTACGGCAGACACAGATGCTGTTAATGTTGCGCAAATGAACAAATCAAGTTCAGACACGCTTTCAAGCGCAAACAGCTATACAGATACTCGTTTTGCAGGTTTGGAAAGTACATTTAAAGATTATAGCTTGCAAACAGAACGCCGTTTTCAGGAGGTTGATAAACGTTTTGACCGTCAGGGGGCGATGAGTGCAGCGATGATGAATATGGCAACCAGTACAGCTGGATTACGTGGGCAGAACCGCATTGGGGTTGGCGCTGGTTTGCAAGGTGCGGAACAAGCTGTTGCAGTAGGCTATCAACGTATGATTAATGAAAATACCAGTTTGAGTATCAGCGGAGCACTCAGTAAAGAGGAAAGTTCGGGTGGTGTCGGTGTTGGTTTTAGTTGGTAAAGCAATGTTTTAAGCAGTATGAAAAACCAGGCTACAGTGACTGGTTTTTATTTAATATTAAATCGTCAAAAAATTGAAAATCTCGTAAAAATCACCAATTTCAGGGATGTTTCTAACTAAAAAAGCACTATACATTGAATTTAAGTTTTAACGTTAGTTAGAACTTAAATCTTTGTAACGCTAGAGGGAGAAATGTCACTTTATAATTATGATAACATTCTAATAACAGCATTATTTTAGACCAGTCTATTCCGCCAATATGACTGGTTTTCCTTTTTATTTTAGTAAATTTCAGAAAGTTCATTTTTTCGTCATACACTTGAGTAAACATAAAAGACAACGTTTTTGACTTGAAAAAGTTGGTCTTTTACACAATAGTTTAAGGGTATGTATTTTTAGGTTACGACGTTTTTTAAATTTAAAACGTCTAGGGCTTGAAAGTTTGAGTAAAGCGCTTTAAAACAGTGAAGAGAGCTATAACAAGGATTATTTATGAAGTTGTATTATTCACCTGGTGCATGTTCATTGGCTGCACATATTCTTTTGAATGAAATTAATGTTGATTTTGATCTGGAAAAGGTTGATTTAAAGACACATAAAACCGAAAAAGGCGCTGACTATTACGAGATCAATCCAAAAGGTTATGTGCCTGCACTTGAAATTACACCAGGATTGGTTCTCACTGAAAACGTTGCCGTGCTTCCTTTTATTGCGCAGCATGACCCAGCTCAGAATTTGATTCCACCATCAGGTCTAGGTCGTGCCAAAGTTTTGGAATGGTTAGGATATCTAAACTCAGAATTGCATGATGCTTATGCTGTATTCTTTGGTGGTGCATTAGATAACGAAGCAAAAGAAAAAGCTTATGCTGAAGTTGACCGATTATTGACTTATATCGATAAAGCCATCGCTGAGTCAGACCATGAATATCTAGTAGATGATGGCTTTGGGCCAGCCGATGCTTATTTATTCGTGCTTACAAACTGGTCAAATAGCATTGAACACGATTTAAGCCCTTATACCAATATTGTTGCTTTACGCAATAAAGTGGCCGAACGTCAATCAGTCAGTATTGCGATGCGTGATGAAGGTTTAATTGCTTAACTCCCTGATCGCATTTAACAAAAAAGCCTCAATGTGATTGAGGCTTTTTTTATTGAAATTCAGGTGGTTCTTTGAAATTTATTTGTTCTAACTTTAAATCATAATGCTGTTTTAAAGTGCGCCATTTAGTTTTTATCGGCTGCTGAACATCTTCAAACTCATTTTCACCTGATATTTCTTTTAATTTTCCTGTAGAGAAGTTAATACTGAGTGAGTTTTGTTCACCTGAAGCACGATGGAAACTCATTTGGTCAAAACCGATTAATTTTAAGGCGCGATCTTGGTATCGAAAGCTAAATGTATTGTGGGTGACATACCATGAACCACAGCTTAACCAGTAATGTAAATTTATTTTTAAAATACCTTTTGAAATAGTTACTCCACCATCTTCTAATGGATCTGCGAGACAAGGAGAGTCTGCATCATTCTCACTTGGCAATTGTTGATTCTTACTGATCGATTGATAGCCTTGTGTTGTTTTAAATAAAACTAATAAGATTCTAGGATTGATGTTAAGTTCAGGGCTTCCTAAACTATCATTGCTCAGAATATTTTTTGGATTATTCTCCACAATCACCAGAACAATATCCTCTAGACCATCACGATTTAAATCTCCTTTGACTGTTTCAAGTATTTTCCAGTTTTTAGGAATAAATTGTTGATATTGTGTTGGATTGGGATTGGCACGAACGCTGGTGGTAAAACTAAAACAACCCAAACTAAAAATAGCAAATATGGCTTTAAGCATATGAAAATACTCTTATTGTTTATTCTTGAAATAAAAAAGGATTCCGAAGAATCCTCTTAAAATACGTCTTATAGAAATATAGGCCTTATTTAAAGAAATAGCCAGTTTCAGGAGAGCTGGCATTGGCCATGCGTTTACGTGGCATACGTCCAGCTAGATAAGCTTCGCGACCTGCTTCAACAGCTTTTTTCATGGCAGAGGCCATCAATATTGGATGTTGTGCAGCGGCAATAGCGGTATTCATAAGTACGCCATCACAGCCTAACTCCATCGCAATGGCAGCATCACTTGCTGTTCCTACACCTGCGTCAACCAAAACAGGTACTTTGGCATTTTCTTTAATGATCGAAATGGTATGTGGGTTTAAAATCCCTAAGCCTGAACCAATCAAACTGCCTAAAGGCATAATCGCAACACAGCCCATACTTTCCAGTTCTTGTGCGACAATTGGATCATCAGAAGTATATACCATGATCTCAAAACCATCATCAATCAGCGTTTGAGCAGCTTTAAGTGTAGCCGTAATATTTGGATATAAGGTTTTTTCATCACCCAAAACTTCAAGTTTGACCAGATTATGACCATCAAGTAATTCACGTGCCAACATGCAGGTACGCACAGCACTCTCTGCATCGAAACAACCCGCAGTGTTGGGTAAAATGGTATATTTTTCAGGCGGAATGACGGAGAGTAAATTTGGCTGATCAGGATGTTGTCCAATATTTACCCGACGAATTGCTACCGTCACGATCTCAGCGCCACTGGCTTGGATCGCTAAATCAGTTTCATTGAGGTCTTTATACTTGCCTGTGCCTACGAGTAGGCGAGATTGAAATGTACGTGAACCGATGATTAAAGGTGAATCTTGCATGGCTTGCTCCGTTTAGCCGCCGCCAACAGCGTGAATAATTTCGATACGATCATGATCTGAAAGGGGAGATTGTTCCAGTTTACTTTTTGGAACGATTTGCTCGTTTTGTTCAACTGCAAATCGTTTACCTTCAAGCGCCAGTTCCTGAACCAGTTGCAATAAGTTATGGCAAGCGGTTTGTGTCAGCTCACCATTCAAATAAATTTGCATGTGTTTTTCCATTATTTCGCGTATTTTAGGGCATTCCACGCAAGAACTAACCAACCTAAAATCATAAATACTCCGCCAAGTGGAGTAATTAAACCGAGTCCACGCGGTAAGCCCAATGCCATGATATATAAAGAACCACAGAATAATAAAATACCGATTTGAATCAGAATAAAGGAGGCTTTAATTGAAAATTGAGGACTCGTTTTAGACAAAATACCTAGCGCAAGTAAACCTAATGCATGATAGAAAAAATATTGTGTTGCTGTTCCCCACCAGCCCAGTTGTTCTGGTGTAGCAAAAGCCTTAAGGCCGTGAGCGCCGAAGGCCCCCAATATAACAGCCAAAGCAAGATTAACAGCTGCGATTGCGATCCACATAAGCTGAAATACTTAAAAAAAGATCTAAACACCTTAGCATAAATCCTATGCGCTAAAAATACTTAAGACCAATAAAAAGAGGCAGATGCCTCTTTTTAAATCTGAAAAAATCTAACTTGCAGACATGGCGACTTTGATTTTTTCCATCGCATTTTTTTCAAGCTGACGAATACGCTCTGCGGAAACATTGTATTCAGCCGCAAGCTCATGCAAGGTCGATTTGTCATCGTCCAGCCAACGGCGCTGTAAAATATTACGTGAACGATCATCAAGCTGATTCATGGCTTCATATAAAGCAGAGCTACTTTGTTCTTCGTAGTCTTCATTTTCCACTAAACGAGCAGGGTCGTAACGGTTGTCTTCCAAATATAGTGCTGGTGCGACATGAGTTGAATCATCGTCGTCATCACCTTGTGCTTCAAATGCAGCATCATAAGCCGTTAAACGACCTTCCATTTCTAGCACTTGCTCAGGTGTGACATTTAAGTCAACGGCAATCGCTTTAGCTTCTTCAAGTGTTAACTTTTTGCTCGACTTTTTCAGACTACGCAAATTAAAAAATAATTTACGTTGTGCTTTGGTCGTGGCAATTTTAACAATACGCCAGTTACGAATCACATATTCGTGAATTTCAGCTTTGATCCAGTGAACGGCAAATGAAACCAAACGCACACCCATATTCGGGTCAAAACGCTTAACTGCTTTCATCAGACCGAGATTGCCTTCTTGAATCAGGTCACCCTGCGGTAAACCATAACCCGCATAGCTGCGTGCGATGTGGACGACAAATCGCAAATGCGACATCACCAACATTTTCGCCGCATCCAGATCCTGATCATAATAATAACGCTCAGCCAGTTCTTTTTCTTGCTCAGCGGTCAAAATTGGAATTTGATTAACAGTGCTGATGTAAGCACCGAGATTTACACCGGGCGCAGATAAGGACAGGGGCATCAATTGATTGCTGCTGTCACTCATGAGTTCTCCTTATAGGATGATGGTATAACCAATGATTTCATCTTAATGCGAAGCAAGTTCATAATTAAGGAAAATTGGGTAGAGAAATGTAAAATTTTATACACGAGTTAATCTAAATATCAAAACGATATATTTAGGATTCAATCAAATAATGAAATTCGTGCTCAGATACTCTGATGAGCTGGCAACTAAGCTGATGTAGTTCGCAATAACGTAATACATCAATTTCACTATGAGGGTCAGAAGATTTCAAAAGCAAAACCTGATGATCTGCCTTTTTTAAATGACGTTTAAGCAGCAGCAGCGGCATTGGGCATGGCTGACCAATTGCATTAATTTCAGTAGCGGGAATGGGGTTTGAATCACTCATCCGTAAAAATATTTAGCGACATTTATGAATAATAATTTTATCAAATATTTGCACGAATGTGCAAAAAGTCGCGCGCTATAGGCAGTATAGATTTTATCAATGGTAAAATTTTTGTGGGAGAGTTTAAAAAATAATCAACAATTAATATGGAATTATCTAAAAAATTTCTATTAATTGTCATAAACCCGTGTTAAGCTCGAAGCGTTTTAGGATTAACCAGTATAACAAATCATTGTTTTACTAAACCTATAACAAATGGATGTAACCGGAAATTGTTGATAGTTTTACAGAATGATTACAAGCTTTGAAATAATAACGAATTTTAAACTTGTTTGCTCTGCTGTTTGCAACACCGGAAGGTCCTTTATTTTCACTTCTGAGGATTGACTTATGACAGCTCGCGAACAAGGCGTTGTTAAATGGTTTAACGACACTAAGGGTTTTGGCTTCATTCAACGTAATGGCGGCGACGACGTATTTGTACATTTTCGTGCAATTATGGGTGACGGACATCGTTCGTTACGTGATGGCCAACGCGTTGAGTTTAGCGTTGTGCAAGGACAAAAAGGTTTTCAGGCTGAGAATGTACAGCCTTTAGACTAATCAACATGTTGTCATGTTGAATAACGCCTCAATTTTTTAATTGGGGCGTTTTTGTTTTATACTATCGCTCTCATCAGAGTGATTAACAGTTAGAGCACGAGTATATGGTATCTGGTTTTGAAACCTTGAATCTACATCCGCAACTTAAAAAAGCGATTGATGCATTAGGGTTTAAGCAAATGACCCCAATTCAGCAAAAGGTTTTAACATATACACTGGCAGGGCACGATGCTATTGGTCGCGCGCAGACAGGAACGGGTAAAACGGCAGCATTTTTGGTCAGTATCATCAATGATTTGCTCAATAATCCGATTCAGGAACAACGCTATCGTGGTGAGCCTCGCGCTTTGATTCTTGCGCCGACTCGTGAACTGGCATTGCAAATTGAAAGTGATGCTAAAGAACTGACCAAATTTACAGATTTAAAATTACTCACCTTGGTTGGCGGTGTGGATTTCGACAAGCAAAAGAAACCATTGAATGCGAATTTTTTGGATATTCTGGTCGCGACGCCTGGTCGTTTGATAGATTTTATTGAACAAAAAGAAATCTGGCTTGATCAAATCGAATTTTTGGTGATTGATGAAGCAGACCGTTTACTGGATATGGGTTTTATTCCTTCGGTAAAACGTATTGTGCGTTATTCGCCGCGTAAAGAGGAACGTCAGACTTTAATGTTTTCGGCTACCTTTAGCTATGATGTCCTGAATCTGGCACGTCAATGGTTATTCGAACCCGTGACTGTTGAAATTGAACCTGAACAAAAAACCAATAATGACGTTGAACAACGCGTTTATGTGGTGGAGAAAAAAGATAAATATCGTTTGCTCCAAGATATTTTACGTGATGAGCCCATCGATAAAGTCATGATTTTTGCCAATCGTCGAGATCAGGTGCGCCGTTTATATGATCATCTAAAAAAAGACGGCTATCGGGTGGGTATGTTGTCGGGCGAAATTGCGCAGGACAAACGTTTGAAAATGCTTGAGCAATTTAAGCAGGGTAAAAATAACATCATGATTGCAACGGATGTTGCAGGACGTGGTATTCATGTCGATGGTGTATCGCATGTGGTGAACTTTACTTTACCTGAGCAGTCTGATGATTATGTGCATCGTATCGGTCGAACAGGGCGAGCGGGTTCACAAGGCGTCAGTATTAGTTTTCTTTCTGAAGATGATGCGTTTTATTTGCCAGAAATTGAAAAAGCCATTGGTAAAAAGTTACCTTTAACTCGGTTGGAAGGTTATTGCTAGTTAATATTGCTTGAATGTTTATTTATAAAAAATGCGCTCAATATTTTTTAGAGCGCATTTTTTATTGTACATGAAAAACGAGCTGCTCGTTAAAGTTAGCTCGCCTTGCAATAAAAGGTAAGCGTGGTTTGGTAATCATCATCTTTAGCTAAAGACGCATTTTTCCCTGAAATAGAGCCGATAACACTGGCTGCTGCTTCAACCATTTTTCCAGTGTCTTCATCCACTACACCTTTGAGTACGCCGTTATAGTTGGTTTTCTCATCGACGACGATGGCTGTACTGCGTTTGCAGGTTTTATTGGCAGCATCAACCGCATTGTTTTTTGCAATTAAGTTTGTTTTTCCAACACCTGTCACTTCAAACTGATTATTTTCTTTTTGAATTGCTGCTGTGGAAGTCGGATTAGATGCACAAGCGGTCAGTAAAAGGGCTGACACAGTCAGTATGCTGGCGGTCATTTGTGTTTTCATAAACCAGTCCTTCTGAAATATTAAAAATGAACCATTTTAGTTGAACATAAAATTTTCTATTTATTTTGAGTATGTTGTATAGATTTTGATGGTTTTGTGCAGTATAGATGTCAAATTGGTGAAAACTGAATAAATGCCCAGATTGACATGGCAGAAATAAAAAAGAATATGCTAATCTAGTTTTGTTTTCTCTATTAGATCAATGTTCATGACGGATTTAGACGTAAATACGGTTCATCAAAATATTCATCAGCGTCAATCAATTGGGCATCTTGTTGAGCCTGCTCCTTCTTCGCAACAATTACAAAAAGCGTTCGAAGCTGCTCTGACTGCGCCAGATCACCATCGCCTCAAACCCACTCGATTCATTGTCATTCAACCCGAGCAACGTGCGAATTTTGGAGAAAGTTTATCTCAGGCACTGGCGGATTTGGGTGAAACTGATCCAGTTCAGCTTGATCGAGTTAAGCAACATCCTTTTCGCGCACCTTTGTTGGTCATTGCGGTTACTCAATTTCAGGATCATCCCAAAGTTCCATTGTTTGAACAGACCTTGAGTTCAGGTGCTGCGATTCAAAATTTTCTGCTGTCGTTACAAGTACAGGGCTTTGCGAGCATGTGGCGTTCGGGCGCAGTGGTAGAATCGACGTGGTTAAAGCATTATTTAGGATTGGCTGATCGTGATTTGATCTCAGGCATTATTTACATTGGTACTGCTGCAAAAGCAATTGCGCCACGTGCAGAAGTGGTTATAAGCGATTTCGTCACGAATTGGCAGTCTTAACAAGAATATATGGGTGTTGTAGGAATAAAAAACGTATGACGGAATTAAATTTTTCAGACTTGGTTAAGCCAGCTGAAGTGGATAAAAAAACAGCGCTCAGAATTACCGTATTAGGTGGTGGTAGTTTTGGTACTGCAATGGCAAATCTCGCTGTACGCAATGGTTGCGATACTATGATCTGGATTCGTGATCAGGATGCCGCAGATGATATTAATCGCAGTCATATCAATAAGCGTTATTTACCAGATTTTAATTTAGAAACGGGTTTACGTGCAGTCTGTGATATCGAAGAGGCTGTTTGTGATCGTGATATTATTTTGGTTGCGATACCAAGCCATTCTTTCCGTAATGTGCTTAAACAAATTTCACCCTTTATTACTTCACAGGCGGTTGTTTCGCTGACCAAGGGAATTGAAGCCGATACGTTCAGCTTTATGAGCGATATTATTCGGGAAGAATTACCAGAAGTTCCCTACGGCGTGCTTTCTGGGCCAAATCTTGCCAAAGAAATTATGGCGGGTATGCCTTCAGGCACAGTGATTGCCAGTCACTCTGAACTGGTGCGTTATGCTGTACAGCATGCTTTACATAGTGCTTTATTTCGTGTTTTTGGTAGCGATGATGTACATGGCGTAGAACTGGGGGGGGCACTGAAAAATATTTATGCGGTCGCGATGGGGATGGCGGTAGCTTATAATATTGGTGAAAATACCAAAAGTATGATCATCACGCGTGCTTTGGCAGAAATGAGCCGTTTTGCTGTAGAATTGGGTGCAAATCCTTTGACATTTTTGGGTTTGTCGGGCGTAGGTGATCTGTTTGCGACTTGTAACAGTCCACTCAGTCGTAATTATCAAATTGGTTATGCTTTAGGTTCTGGTAAAACGCTGGAACAGGCGACTAAAGAACTTGGACAAACGGCGGAAGGCATCAATACCATTGTGCAGGTGCGTAAGCGTGCTCAAGAACTTGATGTATATATGCCAATCACCAATGCTTTGTATGAAGTGATCTTTGAGAATGCGCCAGCTTTAAATATTGCACTTGCGCTTATGAAGAATGGGCATCGTAGTGATGTTGAGTTTGTACTGCCGCATCATGAAGTGTAATAGCCTGTTTATAAAAACTGTCATAAAGACTTGTTATCATAAAGAAAGATTAAAAAGGAATGGTTATGCAACTGACTTTAGTTCGTCATGGAGAGGCAGCTCCTCCTGTAGATGGTAATGATGCCAAGCGACCATTGACTGCATTGGGCCATGCTCAGGCTGAACAAACGGCACAATATCTTAACGGGATTGTAAGCCCCGAAGTTTTTGTCGTGAGCCCTTTACTGCGTGCGCAAGAAACGCTTGGTCATATTCAGGCATATTTTCCTGAAGTTCCTGTTTTACTTTGTGATAAGATCAAACCAGATGATGATGCAGAAGATGCGATAGACTGGCTATCCCAACTTCCATTTGAATCTGTTGTTGTGGTGTGTCATATGAATGTTGTGGGGCATATTGCTGAACAGCTTACACATGAGAACTTTAATCCCTTTGCTTTGGCTGAAGCACGTATTTATCGCCAAAGTGTGATTGCCAACGGATTGTCAACACAAGAACATAGTTTTATACCTACGCTATAATGAAAACACGGTACTTATAATTTATGCTGTATTTATGGATGCCTGAAGCCAATGGGGCTTGGTTTTGGTCAACAGGTGAAAATTGGTTACAGGCTTCCAGCCTTGAGCAGCTGATTCATGATTTGCAACCGCATCAAGGAGAAGAGACCGTTGTTTTCTTTTCCAGTCGTCATATTCAGATTTTGCAACAACAGATCACCAAAGCTCATGTGAAGCAATTGGGGGCAGATGGGATTAAATATCTCATGGAAGAATATGTCACTATGCCGATTGATCACATGCGAGTGGTTCACCATTTTGAATCGCCAGATCAATTGACAATCTTGGCCGTTGCACAAAATTTAGTTGAAACATGGCAGCATGCGTTGAACTTGCTGCCGATCAAACTGGTCGCTTTATTGCCTGATTTTCTGATTGTGCCTGAACCTGAACAGAATAAAGTCAATTTGGTCCATTTGCATGGGCAGATTTTGGTACGTGAAAATCGTTATAAAGGTATGGTGATTGATGATCTTGAGGTTTATCTTGAATTTCAAGCCGCTGATACTTTTTATCATTATAGTAATCTGACCGCACAACAACTTGATCTGCTTGCAAATGTTTCTACGGCAGAAACCCGTGAACCTTTTGATTATCAGTTTCAAAAAATTCAAAAATCGAAGCAGCATCCATTCAATGTATTACCTAAAGCCAAAAATGAAAGCAAAGTCTCTGGTTATTGGAAAGCATGTGTTGCTGTTTTCATCGCAGTATTGATTGTTCAGTTAAGTTATGATGCTTTACGTTGGTACAAATTAAAAAAGCTGGCGAACCAGACAGCGACACAGGCCGTAGATCAATATAAATATTGGTTTGGTGCTAATAGCCGGGTGACTGAGCAAAATATAAAAAGTATGTTTGAAAGCCAGTTGAGAATGAGCCAAAGCGGTGACACGACAGCTTTAAATCTATTAAGTAGAGTCGGACCCATTTTGATGCAGCGCCAAATTGTAGCGCAGCAAATAAGTTATAGCGCTTCATCTTTGAGCATGTCATTAAAAGCCAATTCTGCCAATGATTTGCAAAATTTAACGCAGCAGCTTAATCAACAAGGGTTTAAAGCAGAACTAGGAAATGTTCAGGCGGATGGTGCAGGCGCAATTGGGATGGTAAAAGTACAATAATGAACACGATAACTCGAATTCAGCAAGGCTTTGATCAAAAAGTCGAACGTATTATTGATGCTTTACAACGCATGTCTGCGCGTGAACGTTATATGGTGATTTTTGCCAGCATACTGGTGGTCGTTGCATTGGTGGGTTTTTCACTTTGGAAAATGCACAGTCTGGCCGATCAGCAACAAAAGCGAGTCAATGAGTTTAAAGATTTAATGGTCTGGATGCAAAGCAATGCAGTGACCATGAAACCTGCTTCAGAAAGTCAATTGAGTTTAGCTGAGAAAGTTCAGCGAGTGTCACAGCAGCAGGGCTTAACAGTGTCATCTCAGCAAATGGGAGATCAATTGCAAATTGTCGCAGAACATCAAAATTATGCGGTTTTAGCGAATTTTATAACGCAGCTTGCACAAATGGGCCTGTCAATTGAAAAAATGGAGATGGTGTCGAGTAATAATCAGATTAAATTAACGGCTACAGTACAATAAGGTCTCAAAATAAAAGGCTTGCAAGCATGGTGTTTTATCTGCGCTATGCCTATAATATGCCTACCTGAAAAAGCAGTAGACTTTGATTGATATGTTATATTCGCTTGCTCGCCCAATGTTGTTCTCCTTGTCACCCGAGCGTGCCCATGAACTTACCTTATCACTTCTGAAGTCCGCCCATAAAATTGGATTAGCGCGTCAGCATATTGCACCAAAACCTGTGACTTGTATGGGTATTGAATTCCCTAATCCTGTAGGTCTTGCAGCAGGTCTGGATAAAAATGGCGCTTATATTGATGCATTGGCAGCTATGGGGTTTGGTTTTATTGAAATAGGCACCATTACTCCGCGTCCACAAGCTGGAAATCCACAGCCACGATTATTCCGTATCCCAGAGGCAAAAGCCATTATTAACCGTATGGGGTTTAATAATGATGGGGTGGATCAGTTGATTGAAAATGTCAAATCGTCAAAATTTAAAGGCATTTTAGGGATTAATATTGGTAAGAATGCGGATACGCCAGTTGAAAATGCAGTCGATGATTATTTGATTTGTCTGGAAAAAGTTTATCATTACGCATCGTATATTACGGTCAATATTTCTTCGCCAAATACCAAAAATCTACGTAGCTTGCAAAGTGGTGATGCGCTCACCGAGCTGCTGGAAACGCTGAAACAACGCCAATTAGAACTAGCAGAACAGTATCATCACTATGTTCCGTTAGTACTTAAAGTTGCACCTGATTTAACTGAAGAAGATATCGAATTTATCGCAAATCAATTATTACAGTTTAAAATTGATGGCTTGATTGTGACCAATACCACTTTGTCTCGTGTAGGCGTGGAAAGTTTGCCTTATGGGAATGAGGCGGGTGGTTTATCTGGTGCACCTGTGTTTGAAAAAAGTACAGAATGCTTACGTCAGTTTGCAAAACGTTTGAATGGTCAAATTCCTTTGATTGGTGTTGGTGGAATCACCAAAGGTGAACATGCGCTTGCAAAAAAAGATGCGGGTGCTAGCCTTGTACAAATTTATAGTGGCCTCATATATACAGGTCCAAGCCTAATTAAAGATTGCGTGAGTGCTTTCAACTAAGTGATGAATACACTGGATATCATTATTCTGATACTCCTGCTCATTGGAGGGCTAAACGGTTTGCGACAAGGATTCGTAAAAGCCTTTGCGAACTTGATTGGTTGGATATTGGCACTAATTATGGGTGCGAAATATGCCAGCTTTTTGGCGCCAAGCATGGGGGTGTTAAGTCATGATCCCGTTGTCCAAAAGATTGCGGCATTTGCATTTATTGTTCTGATGATTATTGTCCTTACGTGGATTGTGACAGCTATACTCAATTTGATACTTAAAAGTATGAGTCTCGGTCCATTAAATCGTTTGGCTGGTGGTGCTTTTGGGACATTAAAAGGCTTGTTGATTGTACTGGTGACCATGCAAGGTCTTGGTCCGTGGGTCGAAAGCTCTCCACATTGGAAACAGTCCAAATTTGTTCAAGTCTTACTGCCTTATGCGCCGTTAGCAACCGAATTATCGAAAGATGCTGCTAATGAAGCATTACAACATGTGACATCGGAAGGGAGTTTATTTCATCGCCCTTCACATGAGGTGGCTGAGTCTGATTTAGACAAAGATCAGTCCAGTCATTCAACCCAAAATCCTTTTTATTAATCCTAGCCCGTCTGCGAGGTTGCTATGTGTGGAGTAGTTGGTATAGCTGGTAAAGCACCCGTTAACCAAATGTTGTTTGATGCATTAACGATGTTGCAGCATCGTGGACAGGATGCAGCTGGGATCGTGACTTGTCATAATGGTCGTCTTTTCCTGCGTAAAGACAATGGTATGGTGCGTGATGTATTTCATACTCGTCATATGCGTGCATTGATTGGTAACTATGGGATTGGTCATGTGCGTTACCCGACTGCGGGTTCGGCAAGTAGTGCTGAAGCACAGCCATTTTATGTAAACTCTCCATATGGGATTACACTGGCACATAACGGCAACCTGACCAATGCTTCTGATATTCATGATGACCTGTTTAAAACAGATTTGCGCCACATGAATACCGACTCTGATTCTGAAGTTCTGCTCAATGTATTTGCCCATGAGCTACAAAAAAGTGGCACTTTAAATCCAACCGCAGAAGATGTGTTTCATGCAGTGAAGCGCGTGCATGAGCGCTGTAAAGGTGCTTATGGTGTGGTTGCCATGATCACGGGGCATGGTTTGGTGGGTTTTCGTGATCCAAATGGTATTCGTCCACTGATTTATGGTTCGCGTGAAACGGAACTGGGCACTGAATATATTATTGCTTCTGAATCAGTTGCGATTACCGCACTTGGCTTTAAGATTGAGCGCGATATTCAGCCAGGTGAAGCAATTTTCATTAATGACCAAGGTGAGCTTTTCACTCAGCAATGTGCTGCTGAACCAAAGCATCGTCCATGTATTTTTGAATATGTGTATTTTGCGCGTCCAGATGCAATTATCGATGGAATCTCAGTCTATAAAGCCCGTTTAAAAATGGGTGAAAAACTGGCGCATAAAATTTTGCGTGAATGGGGTGAGGAACACGATATTGATGTCGTGATTCCAATTCCAGATACCAGCCGTACTTCTGCACTTGAACTGGCGAATATTTTGGGTGTGAAATTCCGCGAGGGTTTCATGAAAAACCGTTATATCGGTCGTACCTTTATTATGCCAGGTCAACAGCAACGTAAAAAATCAGTACGTCAAAAACTCAATCCAGTTGAGCTTGAGTTTAAAGGCAAAAATGTACTGCTTGTGGATGACTCGATTGTTCGTGGTACCACGTGTAATGAAATCATTCAAATGGCGCGTGATTCAGGTGCCAAGAAAGTTTATTTCGCTTCTGCTGCACCTATGGTGAAATATCCAAATGTCTATGGTATTGATATGCCAGCAAAAACTGAGTTAATTGCGTCACAACGCAGTGTTGAAGAGATTCAGGACATTATTGGTGCTGATCGTTTGATCTTTCAGGATTTGGAAGATTTAAAAAATGCAGTTCGTACGAGCAAGGTACCTGATTTGACTGAGTTTGATAGTTCGGTCTTTGATGGTATTTATGTGACGGGTGGCATCGATCAGGCTTATTTACAAAACCTAGAGCGTAAGCGTAATGATTCAGCCAAAAGTACAGATGGTTATATAGATGTCAATATTGATGCTGCTTCCGTTGATTTAACAGGAATCAAAGAAGAGTTATAATATAAATTCTGTGGGAAAAAGCGGGTTTTTCCCGCTTTTTTCATTTATGATGAGGCAACAATGTAATCAGGACATATTTACATTGAAAGAAGTCAGTCATTATCTCGTTGAAAATAAAAATATGATGTGGTCGGCAAGCATGTGCGTGGTCGCGATGCTGCTGACAATGTTCATCTTAAATACCACGCTTGGACTTTTGGTTCACTATTTTGATTATAGTCAGTCTATTTTTTGGCATAGCCTCAGTCCTTATTTGATTATTTTATTGTTTTTTATTGTGGTAAGTTCCGCCATTTACGAACTCTATATTTTTCGAGAAGGCGGACATTCTTTAGCAAAGCAATTAAAAGGTCGTCGTTTAGATTTATTGGAAAGTACGCCAGAAGAAAGTGTCGCCCTTAAAATTTCTCAACGTTTGGCAAAAAAGTTTCAAATTGAAACGCCAGTATTATATGTTTTGCCAGATGAAGTTGGAGTCAATGCCTTAACTGCAGGATTTGATCAGCGCAATGTGGTCATTATCATGACGTGGGGAGCATTGCAAAATCTGGATGAAGTTGAATTATATGGTTTGCTGAGCCATGAATTTAATCAGATTTTATCGGGTGAAGCGGTAGAAAATACTAAACTTAAAATCTTATATAGTGGTTTGATTACTTTTAGCCAACTAGGTAGTCGAATTGCAAAACGAGGTTTTAAGCCTTATCAAAAAAATAAACATCGCAAATTTGAAACATTTTTTATTGCAGTCGGTGGGATTATTTGGCTATTAGGCAGTATGGGGGTACTGATTACACGTTTGATCAAATACTTAACTTTAAGTGGTCGAACTTTCCGTAATGACTATAAAACCATGCAACTTATTCAAAATAATGCCAATACTCAAACTTTACTTCGAATCTATGTTCATCATGCGGGCTCGCAAATTCATAGTGTATTTTCTGAATCTATTGCACATATGTGTTTTGCAAACTCATTAAGCCCACAAAGCTGGTTGAATATTCACCCGAGTATTGAAGATCGTATTTATGAACTTAATCCAACGATTTTGCAGGAGTTACAACTTGAGAATCTTAAAAAATTAAGAAATCGTCCGCTATTTAGTTTATTTCGTTCACTTGAAGAAATGGATGGTAATGTTCATACCCCGTGGATATCACCACAGCCATTACCATTATTGCGTTTATCACCCATTAGTTTTGCTTTAAATGATGCCATTAAGCCGCTTAAGGCTGAAATACGCCAAAGTATTAAGCGTCCTGAGTTAATCCAAAGAGCATTGCAGACAGCGACAGGATCGCGTGAAGTGATGGTTGCAATCTTGATGATTCGGCAATATCGTGAATTTCTTCCACAAAATGCCCAAGTTAGCCGCGCCATTGTGGATGCCTTGCTCTATTTGGATGGGCGTGTGCATGTTCAGATTTTTCATGAAGCCTGTCGTAATATTGGCTCACTTCCAGCCAGTATCGCACGACAGTTTTTAACTCGTTTGGCTTTAATTATTCAAGAAGACGGTGAAGTTGGTTTACTGGATGCTTTGCTTTTGGAGAAAGTGAAATTTGAGCTAAATCTGATGCCAGTCCATATGCCGACCTCGATTGAAGAAGTTAAACCACAAATCGTTCGTTTAATCGATGCATTGCTACATGTACAGCAAATTAATAGTCCCAATCAGCTTGAAGTGCGTGATCGTATTCTGAGCCATATTTTGACTTTGGAAGAAATGGTATGGTATGAAGAAATCTCGGATGAACCTATTGATCTGGCAGAAATTCTGAATGATTGTGCGGGTTTATTGCTACGTGACCGACTCAGTATATTGGGAATTGCCGAAATGTGTTTGTGGAGTGACCGTATTATCACCCAAGACGAACTGGATGTTTTAGAGTTGTTATATTGGCGATTTGGATTTGAGACTGGGGATATTGTCGATCAAATGCAAAAGAAAAATACCCTGATGATTATTTAAAAGACACTTAATCTCTGTTTCGATCAAAGCACTGAAAAAGCCTATAAAGCAGAGTAGAATAGCGTGGAAATAGAGGTAATAGTGTAAATATGACAGGGCAGCAGCGTAATATTTTGGCAGCAATGGGGGTGGATGTCTGGATTCCACGAGCAATGTTATGTCAAAAAAAACCGCCTGTTTGTTCTTGGCGCGATCAAATTCCCCCCGAAGATCATGTGGCTGTTGCTGTGGTCAATCAGCAAGTGCTAGACGCATCTCAAACAAAACCAGAGTTGACAAAACACATTGAGCCGATTGTTCAGTTAAAAGATAGACAACCACCTAAAGCAGTTGTTGAAATTGAACAGTCGACTCTGGAAACTCCTACGAGCATCTTGCCAAAAGATCAAACTGTTGTAGTCATGCAACAGGCTTTTACATTAGAAGCATATTGTCTTGATCAGGTCATTATTGTGGTTGAAAGTTCACAATTATCCAAACAGCAAAGACAACTCTGGACGAATATTCAATCTTCAGTATCGGGCTATTACCATGAATTAAAATGGCCATTACCGCTTGAAAACTTTCGTGACGGGCGGGGTGTACACGCTTATATTCAAGGCTTTTTAGATGCGTTGGCGCTGGATAAACGTATTTTGATTTTGGGACAACTGGACTTTATTTCTCACGCTCAGAGCATGCAACTTGCTAGTTTACAGGAAATGATTGATCAGCCTTTACTCAAACGCCGTCTATGGCAACTGATGTTAACCCAATAAAATTTCATTTCTTGATATGTTAGAGCATGGATTTCTTTCATAAATCCTTTTTATTTCTCCATATTGGAGAAGAAAAACGGGTTCAATAGTTAAAAGAAATCTAGTATATCTCTCACTTTAGATATTTAGCTTATTGAATAAGGATATGTAATGAAACAGAAAGTCGTCGTTTTTAGTCAAATTGATGCAACGGTTCTGGATCAACTTGAGCGCGATTATCATGTGGTGGTATTAAATCCCAAGCAAGGTGACATCAATGAGCAAATTCGTACAGAAGTCGTAGATGCTGATGCCATGATCGGCGCTGGACGTTTGTTAAATGAAACCAATCTGGCACCTGCACAACAATTAAAAATTATCTCAACCGTGAGTGTGGGCTATGATAATTATGATGTGGATTACCTCACAAAAAATAATATTTGGCTAGCCAATACGCCCCATGTATTGACAGAAACTACTGCGGATCTAGCTTTTACTTTGTTGGTCAGTGCTGCGCGTAAAGTCCCTGAACTAGATCAATGGACTAAGCAAGGTGAATGGAAGCGTACCGTCGGCCCTGCTCAATTTGGACAGGATATTTTTGGTAAAACACTCGGTATTATTGGACTAGGGAATATTGGTGCAGCAGTCGCACGACGCGGCTTTTATGGCTTTAATATGAATATTCTTTATCACAATCGCCGTGAAAAACTTGCATTGGCACAGCCTTTGAATGCACGTTATTGTGGTTTGGATGAACTTTTAAGTCAGTCAGATTTTGTTGTGGTTGCGGTGGATTTAAATCCTGAATCCAAAGCACTCATGGGTAAGGCGCAGTTTGAAAAAATGCAATCTCATGCCGTGTTCGTAAATATTGCACGTGGTTCAGTGGTGGATGAAGAAGCTCTAGTTCATGCCTTGCAGCAACAACAAATCTTTGCTGCAGGTCTTGATGTCCATCAAAAAGAACCATTACAGTCATCACCATTATTTAGTTTACCTAATGTGGTGACATTGCCGCATATTGGCTCTGCGACTGCCGAAACACGGTTAAAAATGGCTAAACTGGCACATAAGAATCTAGTCGATGCACTGGAGGGACGAACTCCACAATATCTTGTAAATGGCTAAATTTACTATAACACTTTATTGCAAATCCTTTGAGTTTCCAGTGTTATATTGGGGGTGCTGACGAAATTATTTTGATCAGTTATCCCTTATTTTTGATGAGAGATCATGATTTGAAACATGTGGCAACTGTTTTGACGTTATCTATGCTGACTGGAGTTGCGCACGCACATTCCGATTATTTCTATCAATCTGCCACTTCTCAGGTAGAAGTGCCTGAAATTGGTAGCGGTATCGGGTTGATCGATCAACAAAAAGAAAAAATGATTGGAGAAAAAGTTTACCGTCAGGTTCAAAGACAGTTGCCTATTTTGCATGATCCTTGGCTTGAGGATCAGTTTTTTCGAGTGTTCGCTCAAATACTCAGTCAGACGCAATTGGGTCAACCCATTGGAATGGTAGTAGTCAATGATCCACAAATTAATGCATTTGCTGTTCCGGGTGGACTATTTGCCTTAAATTCGGGTTTAATTGCGTCTGCGCACAATATTGATGAAGTTGCAGGGGTAATGGCGCATGAAATTGCCCATGTCAGTCAGCGACATTATAGTCGATCACAAGAAGCATTTAAGGGGCAGGGCTTATTAGCCCTTGCAGGGATTTTAGTGGGTGCTGCAATTGCTGCACAGACCAAATCGGATGCTGGTGCTGCGGTCATGTTAGGTACACAAGCCGCTTTGATGGACAATCAATTGACCTATAGTCGAAATCAGGAGCGCGAAGCAGACCGTATAGGTATGCAATATATGTATGCCGCGGGCTATAATCCACAAAGTATGGCTGATTTTTTTGAAACCATGAATCGTTCTACAAGTCGATTAAGCTATCTGCCTGATTTTTGGATGACGCATCCACTGACATCTGAGCGGATGAGTGAATCACGTTTACGTGCCAATCAGTTTCCTAAAGTGAAGTCCAAATTGTACGATCCTGATTTTCAGATTTTAAAATGGTATACCTTGGTTGAAACCAATCAGGTCACAGAACAATTATTGCAGATTCAAGTGAATCAAAATAACAAACCTGCTCAACTGGCAATGAGTGCTTTTTATAACAATCAGGGTGATTATGCCAAAGCGCAAACAATGCTCGATGGGGTAAAGACAACTTTCCCGAGCAATACACTGATTAGCATCTTACAGGCTGATATTTATTTAAATCAAAATAAATTAGAGGATGCATATCAGTCCATGATTAATATCCAGCGCACCATGCCCGAAAATCGTCCTTTAGCATATAAACTCGCTGAAATTCTGATTCGACAAGGTAAAAGTGCCGAAGCACAGACACTAGTACAACGATTTATCAATACCAATAATAAAGACATTGAAGGATGGCGATTACTACAACAAGCTGCCAATTCAGATATCAAATCACCGCTAAGAACCGTCAATGTCTTGCGTTATCGAGCTGAAGTAGAATATTGGTCTGGTTATGAGGAAAATGCGATAAAGTCGATGTTACATGCGCAACGTTTAGCAAAAGGCAATAATGCCATGAGCGCCAAGATTGAAGATCGTTTAAAACAAATGCAGTCAGAGCGGTTATTGAAAATCTAATTTAAATACAACTTTGGTTGATCTAAAAGCATCTTTCTATATGAAATTTACGTTGCAAAAAATATTTTAGCTATTAAGCTAACATCAGAAGCATCATATTGATTATAGTTATGAAAAAGTTCACATTATTGTTAAGTTTAGTGATTTTGGGGCAGTCAATTTTTGCGGCACCGCCTGAACGCTATATACGCTCAGTAGAAAAAATTTCGAATACTTATAATACGGATATGCGTAATTTTTTACGCTCACTCAATCCACAACAGACGCAGTTTACTCCAACACAACAAACGCAATTTTGTGGCATTGTGAATCAATATGTGCAAGATTTATATCAGGTTAATGATCAATATCGATCGGACTTACCGCTTTCTTATGCGAAAATGACAAAACAGGATTTTATTAATCAGGTGATGGCATCAAAAGAAATGCAAATTTTAAAGAAATATAATATTCAGTGTCATTTGCAGTAAATAAATACATTCAGAAAGAAATTTATAGTCGACTCATTTAATATGAATCTCATCAATCCATTCTAAAAATTGTATGTGAAATAGACAAGTGGCAAATCAAGCTAAATATCAATTAGCCTAGTTTTGCTTTAATTTTTGCAGATACTTGTGCAGGATCGGCACGTCCGGCTATGATCGGACGTAGAGAGTTCATCACCTTACCCATATCTTTCATGCTAGTAGCACCTTGAGCAGCAATCGTTTGCTCAATGAGAGAATCAAGCTCTTCCTCAGTCATAGCTTCTGGTAGAAATTGGGATAACACCTCAATTTCGGCTTGTTCTTTACTAGCTAAATCATCACGGCCTGCGCCTTCAAAGGCTTTGACCGATTCTTTACGCTGTTTAATTTGCTTTTCAATGACCGCAAGAACTTGCGAATCGTCAAGCTCTACGCGCTCATCGACTTCGATTTGCTTAATTGCTGCCTGTAAACCACGAATCACCGTTAACTTATTCATTTCTTTAGCACGCATAGTAGCTTTTAAAACTTCAGTTATTTGGTTCTTCAAAGTAGTCATTTAATTATCCAGACAGTCAATCACAAATTAATTAGTAAAGGCGAGTAGTACGTACAGATTCGCGTGCCAATTTCTTTTGGTAACGCTTAACAGCAGCAGCTTTTTTACGCTTACGTTCTTGAGTCGGTTTTTCGTAGAACTCGCGCTTACGAACGTCAGCTAAAACACCAGCTTTTTCGCATGAACGTTTGAAACGACGGATTGCTACGTCAACTGGTTCGCCTTCTTTCAACTTAACTTGTGGCATGTAAAATCCTCTAGATTATGGATAACATCGAGCGCAGGATTGCCCCGATGACAAGTGAAGGTCAGTATTTTACTCATTTACAACTGATATCACAAGTCTATAATAGCGTTGGCAGAATTTTAGTCGTAAAAATATAGGCATTTTAATGATTGTTTTAGGCTTGGAAACCTCTTGTGACGAAACTGGCTTGGCGATTTATGATAGCGAGCAAGGATTGCGTGGACAGGTGCTTTACAGTCAAATTAAACTCCATGCGGAATATGGCGGTGTGGTGCCAGAACTAGCCTCACGTGATCATGTACGTAAACTCATTCCATTATTGAACGAACTGCTTGCGCAAAGTCAAATCGATAAAAAAGACATTGATGCAGTCGCCTATACCCGTGGTCCAGGTTTAATGGGTGCGCTGATGACAGGTGCATTGTTTGGACGAACATTGGCGTTGGCATTGAATAAACCTGCGATAGGTGTGCATCACATGGAAGGGCATATGCTTGCGCCATTGTTATCTGCCACGCCGCCAGCGTTCCCTTTTGTGGCACTACTTGTATCTGGTGGTCATACCCAGCTAATGGCGGCTTATGGCATTGGTCAGTACGAACTACTTGGTGAATCTATTGATGATGCAGCAGGTGAAGCATTTGATAAAGTCGCAAAAATGATGGAGTTACCTTATCCCGGTGGGCCAAATATTGCAAAATTAGCCTTACAGGGAGATGCTCAAGCTTTTGATTTTCCGCGCCCCATGTTACATCAAGGATTGGACTTTTCATTTAGCGGTTTAAAAACAGCAGTTTCAGTTCAGCTAAAAAAATTGGGCGAAGAAAATCGTGATGCAGATATTGCGGCATCCTTTCAAGAAGCGATCGTGGATACTCTGGTTAAAAAATCCGTCAAAGCTTTAAAGCAAACGGGATTAAAACGATTGGTGATTGCAGGTGGTGTTAGTGCCAATCTGCGCTTACGTGAACAATTAGAAACGTCTTTGCAAAAGATTAAAGCCCAAGTCTATTATGCAGAACCCGCTTTATGTACCGATAATGGCGCCATGATCGCTTTTGCAGGGTATGAGCGTTTAAAAGCTGGACAACACGATGGGCTTGAAGTGACCACAACACCAAGATGGCCGATGACTGAGCTTAAAAATCCGAATGCAGTATAAGCACAGAAAAAGCATTTAAAAATAAAAGGGTACAATCTATGGACTGTACCCTTTTATTTTTTTGTAGCGAAGTATTAGAAGTTATATTCCATACCTACGCCAACAACAGTTTTCTTGTCATCATCAGATAACCAGTCACGTTTTTGTTGCGCCAATACGCCATAAAAACGAGCTTGTTTATTGAAGTTATAATCTACGCCTAAGCCATATTGAGAAATTTTACGATCTGAGCGATTGTCGACAGAGGTATTTGATTCAATATATTCACCTTTGATTTTCCAAGGTGTAGAAGCAATTGCATAAGCAGCGGTTAAACCCCATGCATCTTCTTCAAGACCTTTATACGACGTTACAGTTGTACCACTTGTGGTCGATACTGTGTCATCAGTAGGTTGAGCATTTTGCCATAAAGCACCGAATACTAAACCATCGACACCTGCTTTTGCCAAATCAATAGAACCTGTTACACGAACAGCGTCTGAATAGATACCAGAAAGACTGTAGGCATTATATTTACCAGCTAATCCAAAATTACCCGCAATACCAGCAGCCAATCCATAATCTTTATTTTCATAAGTTAAAGAAGTTGAGATCCCATCTCCAAAGCCATCACGCTTACCTTCTTTACCCAAGCTCGTATTATCAGTTTTGGTATCTTCGCCTTGTTGCGCCATGATATTGAACTGTAAGCCTGGAATAATCAGCTCTTTATCTGTTTCAAAGCCAATCGCGTTATTTGAACGCTCTTCACCATGAAGAACAGAAGTCATATCTAAGATCGTGTGATCGTTGAAGATATCCTGATTGTTACCCGCATTTGTTTTAAAATAAGTATCGTAACGACCAGCTTTTAAAGTCCCGATTTTATTGAATTTTAAACCTAAAAAGCGGTTACGCATACTTAAGTCAGTATCTGAACCTGAACCATCTGTAGAGATTGCCCATTCAGCCAAATATACAACAGATACTTTGTCTGTTAATTTTTCTTCACCTTTTACCCCGATACGTGAAGCATTTGAATTAAGTGCAGTGACATCATTTCCTGCAAAATCACTGTTATCAACTTGGTCTAAGGTAACATTAAGTTTACCGTACAAAGTTGGCGCTGCTTGCGCTGCGGTGATGCTAAGCGTTGATACTGCGGCAGCGATAAGCAATTTTTTCATTGAGATTTCTCCAAAACACAAGTTCAGTGGCATATGCCCAAATTCACTATTTTTTTAAAGTTTGCTTATGTACAAAAAATTACAGAAGCTCACCAACTTGCTAAGCAGTATCTTTAAACTTTGTTACAAATGGGTGAAAAATACGTGACAGTTTGATGACAGGTGATGGATTGAAATTTATTTTAATATTTGATTTTATTGTTTTTATATAAAAAAAGGAGCCTAAGCTCCATTTTTATAAACCTTAATTTTACTCAAAGTTCAGCTTTTATCTTTTCTGCAAGGGTTTTAATTTTTTCCTGATCACCCATTTGTGCGGCATGACGACCCAATTGATGAATAGAGCTAGGAATCAGATGAAAATGCACATGTGGAACGGTTTGACCCGCAGCTTCACCAGACAGTTGCATTAAAACAATACCTTTAGCATCCAGTGCTTTTTCAATGGCTTGAGCAACTTTTTGTACGACTTGAATGGTATAAGCCGCTGCTTCAGGGGGCAAATCAAGTAAAGTCACCGCAGGAGTTTTAGGGATGACCAAAGCATGACCATCCGCCTGAGGCATAATGTCCATAAATGCAAGTACCTGATCATCTTCATATAACTTGATTGCTGGAAGTTCACCGCGAATGATTCGGGCAAAAATATTCTGCTCATCGTAGGCCATATTATTATCCTTCAAACCTCTGAATACATTTTGATATTTGATTTCTTTCATAAGCCCTTTATTCCTTTTTTTGAAAAGAATAAAGAGGGCTAATCAGTGATCAAAGAAATTTATTATTTACAGTTTAGCTCTTTCTGACGCTGTTCAATCTGGTCAAGACGTTGTTGTTCTTTATCAGAAAATTTGGGTTTGGTGGTATGACAGTTTTCATTTCCATATTTAGCTTTAGCTTCTGGATCTTTAAAACAAAAACCTTTTGATGCATAGATGAGGTTAGAGTCATCCTGAAGTTTTTTGCATTCTTGATCGGATGTTGCAGCGTGCACTGAGACACCTGCAAGGGTCATCATTCCAGTAAAAAGTGCAACAGCGAACTTATTCATGAGGGTATCCTCTTTTCATCGGTGTAAATGTAACGACCTATGTCTAAATATAGGGGCTTTACAGGAAAAAGCAATGTTGAATCATTACTCTAGTGTAATTTTACTCCACGATTCATACATTTTTATGGCAGCTGAGAAGTCGCTATTTTCTTCAGCAGTAAGACTGGCAGCTTGAATTAGACTCTGTACTAAAGCAATTACTGGCGCTGGTAAGTTGGCATCACGAACCAGATCTAGTGCAATACCTGTATCTTTAGCGAGTAGTGGTAATCCAAAAGTCACAGGAAAACTACGATTCAAAATACGTTGCGGCAATACAGTTTCGGTCACACCACTTTTTCCGCTTGACGCGTTAATGCAGTCCATAGCTTCTGTCAGATTGACACCATGCGCTTTCAGTGTGGTAAAGCCCTCAGCAACAGACCATAGATTAACTGCGAGTAACATGTTGTTGACCGCTTTTACCGCAAAACCTGCGCCTGATGTGCCGACATGTTTAATCAGTTTTCCAAATGCCTGAATAGCGGGCAACGCACGTTCAAAAGCAGCCTGATCTCCACTCACCATGACGGTTAATGTTGCATTATCTGCACCAATGGTTTGGCCGCTGACAGGCGCATCTAAAAAATCAATATTTTTAGTTTTGAGTTGTGTTGCGAGTTTACGAGCTGAATCGGGTACACCGCTGGTACAGTCGACCCAAATGCTGCCTGATTTTAATTGAACACTATTGATCAAATGTTCGACATCAGCACTAGTCGGTAAACATGAAAAAATGATGTCTGCCTGTACCGCTTGCGCTAAATCAACAGCTTGGGTTCCGTATGCAGTTGCATGTTGTTTGGCTTTGTCCATATTTCGATTCCAGACATACACGGTATCGAAATGTTTGGGTAAATGCGATGCCATACGGTAACCCATCGCGCCAAGACCAATAAATGCAACTGATTGAACCATAATCTACTCTTTTGTTATCTGCGTTGAACGTTGTGTGAGCCAATCTTTAAATATGGGCCAGAACTCATCGGAACTGGCCTGACTGGACATGAGTCCTAAATGCCCACCGGGAATTAGAGTAAACGTGACATCACTACTATTTGTCAATTGGGTGAGGGGTTTTACAGCATCTGCTGTAACCAATTGATCACTACGACCTGCACCCACCAACAATGATGATCGAATATTTTTTAATTCAATAACTTGATCTTTAAGATGAATAATGCCTTTTTTAAGCGGATTTTGTAGCCAGACATTAAACAACATGTCCTGATTGATGCCACCTGGATAATCGATCATATTGTTTAGGAAATTACCGAGTGTGGCATGTTCCTGCACCAGTTTTTTATTTTCAAGATTTTTTAAAAGTTGTATATGACCATCAATCCAGCCTTTCGGATCAAGAATTTTAAAACCCAACGCATTTAAAATTCCTGGGGTGTGAATTAAGCGTTTGGGTAGTCCGTTATAAATTCGTTGCTGTAGTTTTTTATGTCGATCGATAGTTTTGTGTATAAATTGATAAAGTTTACCAATGCGGCCAGATGCATAACTATCAATCGGGCTACCCAAAACAATCAAATTTTTAACATAATTAGGCTGATTGAGCGCACTGTATAACAACACAAAAATACCCGCCATACTCCAACCATGCAGTGAAATTTGATCACTTTGAGAATGTTCACGAATCACTTGAATATATTCAGGCAGTGCTTTACTGACAAAAGATAAAAAATTGAGATGGCGATCTTGATAAGTTAAACGCCCCCAATCTACCAGATAGACATCAAAACCATGATTTTGAAAGTATTGAATCAGTGAGCGATAGGGATAAAGATCATAAATCGCCATGTTAATCGCCAAAGGTGCAACAAAAACTAAGGGTTCTTTATAAGATTTGTCGGCTGCTGCATAATAACGAACTCGCGTCTGCCCAAACTCTGCAATCACTTGATAGGGTGTTGTTTGTGATAAAACTAGAGATTCTTCATGAAAAAGACGTGCTGAAAGATGTTTGAGTTTGATTTGCTGATGATGGATAAGTGATTTGAATGATTCCATTCGTTGCATATTTCTCAGATCCAAAAAAGTTTGGATGAAGTCTAAGCGATAATTTGATCTTTTACCTTGACCTTAAATACCGTAGAAGCTCAAAATGTTGGCAGTTTTTCCACATGAGCGGTCTTTAGACTGAGAACAAAGCAATGCATAGCCAAAACGATGAATTAGAATACCAGTTAGATACTCTTGCAATCCGTACAGGGCATACCCGTAGTTTTGAAGGTGAACATGCTGAACCTATTTTTCTGACCTCGTCTTTCGTATATGAAAATGCAGCAGAAGCGGCTGCCAAGTTTTCTGGCGAAGTGGCGGGCAATATCTATTCTCGTTTTACCAACCCAACCGTGGCCATGTTTGAAAAACGTCTTGCTGCAATGGATGGAGCTGAACGTGCAGTTGCGACGAGTTCTGGTATGGGTGCCATTTTATCTGTTTGCATGGCTTTTTTAAAAGCAGGTGATCATGTCATTTGTTCTCGTGCCGTTTTTGGCTCAATCGTGGCATTATTTGAAAAATATATTGCAAAGTTTGGTGTTGATGTCACCTTTGTCGATTTAAATGATCTGGATGCATGGAAAAATGCAATGCGCCCAGAAACCAAAATTTTGTTTATCGAGTCGCCATCCAACCCTTTGGCTGAAATTGCTGATATTCCAGTGTTGGCCGACATTGCTCATGCGCAAAATGCAATGTTAGTGGTAGATAATAGTTTTTGTACGCCAGTTTTACAGCAACCTTTAAAATTGGGTGCAGATTTGGTGGTTTATTCAGCCACTAAATATCTGGATGGACAGGGTCGAGCTTTAGGTGGTGCTGTGACAGGCAACCATAAGTTACTCGAAGAAGTATTTGGTGTGGTGCGTACACTGGGTCCATCGATGAGTCCATTTAATGCTTGGGTGTTCTTAAAAGGTCTGGAAACTTTACGTTTAAGAATGAAAGCGCACTGTGAAAATGCGCAACAGCTTGCTGAATGGCTTAATCAGCACGACAAAGTTGAAAAAGTGTATTATGCGGGGTTGTCTGAACATATCGGTCATGAGCGTGCAGCCAAACAACAAAATGGCTTTGGTGGTATTGTCTCTTTCGTAGTAAAAGGCGGTCGTGAAGGCGCGTGGAAAGTCATCGATAATACTCAGTTCATCTCAATTACAGGTAATCTTGGCGATGTAAAATCAACAATTACCCATCCTGCCACGACGACTCATGGTAAATTGTCACCTGAGGCAAAACAGGCAGCAGGCATACAGGAAGGCTTAATTCGAGTTTCTGTAGGAATTGAAGATATTTCAGATATTATTCGCGATATTGAACGTGGTTTAGCTTTAATTTGAACTTATTAGTTTTAAATCTTTTGGAGAAAAATTTATGAACATTAATATGCTCATGCAGCAAGCACAACGCATGCAAAAAGATATGGAAGCCAATGCCAAAAAGGCAAAAGAAGAGTTGGCTAATACTGAGGTTAAAGCAGAAGCAGGCGGCGGTTTGGTCAAAGTAACCATGACAGGTCGCTTTGTGGTTAAACGTGTCGAAATCAGTCCTGATTTACTTCAAGACGAACCAGATATGATTGAAGACTTAATTGCTGCGGCAGTAAATGATGCCGTTCGTCAGGCAGAATTGGTTGCGGATGAAAAAATGAAAAGTGCAAACTCAGGCATGGGTTTACCTCCTGGCTTAGCAGGTATGTTCTAAGCCGATTTTATCAGAGGAATATCTGTGTTTAGTGATCGATTTGAACAACTTGTTCAAGCATTACGAGTTTTACCCAGCGTTGGGCCGAAATCGGCTCAACGTATGGCATTACATTTACTGATGAAAAATCGTGAAGGTGCTTTTGGTTTGGCACATGCTTTACATGAAGCCTCTTCGCATATTCATGAATGTAAAATATGTCATTCTCTGACTGAAAACGAAATTTGTGATATTTGTCTTTCCAATGATCGGGATCAGCAGCTTCTTTGTGTGGTTGAATCTCCAGCCGATGTCATGGCGATTGAGCAAAGTGGTAGTTTTCGTGGGAAATACCATGTATTGGGTGGGCATTTATCTCCACTTGATGGCATTGGTCCCGAAGAAATCGGCATTCCTTATCTGATCCAGCGTTTAAGCGAAGGGCAGATTGAAGAGGTGATTTTGGCGACCAATGCGACTGTAGAAGGTCAGGCAACTGCGCATTATCTGGTAGAAGCTACTAAGCACTTACCACTGAATATGACGCGTATTGCTCAAGGCGTACCGCAAGGTGGTGAACTCGAATATGTCGATAGCCATACTTTAAGTCAGGCCGTTCATAATCGTATGCGTATGAAATGAGGCATTCTTGTTTCATACTTTTAGCTTTTAAGTTGGAATTAAACCAGACTCTGGATTGATTCGTCATGTTGTAAAGCGATGCAAAACTGAAATTTATTTGAGAGTGAAAGGGCTTTAAAAGTTAATTAAAAAATATAATGATAATTTCGTTCAAAAAATAAAGCATTAATAACGTTTTGGCTAGAATATTCTCAAATTGTAGTGTTATATATACAGACGCAGTTAACTGCGCTAGTTGTTAAATCGAGAAAACATGTTTCATTTTATTCAGCAGCAAGATGATTTTGCTCACGTTCTTCAGCAAATGGATCAATATCCAGAGTATGCTTTGGACACCGAATTTATTAAAGTTGATACGCTTTGGCCAAAGTTGGGTGTATTCCAGATTAATGTGAATGAGCAAATCTATTTACTCGATGGTGCTGCTCTGGATTTAACGCCTTTTTGGAATAAACTCTATCTTGCCAAGCAAAATATTTTCCATGCTTGTGGTGAGGATATTGATCTAATTTATCACTATGCACAGCAGGATACTTTAAACAATGTGTTTGATACACAGGTTGCTTTGTCCTTTTTAGGACATGGTTTGCAAGTCAGCTATCAAAATGCCCTGAAATTAATTTTAGATATTGAAATTGACAAAGATCAGACACGTTCAGACTGGCTGGCTCGACCTTTAACGACTGAGCAACTGAATTATGCAGCCAATGATGTCATTTATTTGTTGCAGCTTTCAAATCAATTGAAACAACAACTACGACAACAAAATAAATATGATTTTGTACTCGAAGATTGTCAGAGTCTAACCAAAGAAATTGCCAGAGAAACGCCTGTTCATCTGCTTTATACTGATATTGGAAATTATCGTCACTCACGTAAGCAATTGATGCAATTACAGCAGCTTATTGTCTGGCGTGAACAACTGATTAAAGCCTTGAATCAGCCGCGTAGTTTTATTTTAAAAAATTCAAGCATGATTGATTTGGTAGAGAAAAATCCAAAAAATAATTTCCAATTATCCCATATTAAAGATATTCGCCCAAATATTATTCGGGAACATGGCAAAACGATTCTGGATTTGCTTAAATTTCTGCCACCAGAAAATGAATGGCCATTACGTTTGGCACGACCAATCAAGCAATGCTCAGAAAATGTCAGCATGAAAATGCAACAATTGATTCAAAATGTGGTGGATACGACCGAAATTCCCAAAGAAGTTCTACTGCGTAAAAAGTGGATGAATGCACTGTATCAACACGTTGTTTTTCATGGGGATGAGCAAGATTTACCAGAATATTTACTCGGCTGGCGTTATGAACGATTAACCCAGCCCCTGATCCAGATTCTGCGTGAAGATGAAGACTTTTTAATGAACCAAATGCAGGTGGCGCGATAAGTCTTGAGAGCCAAATGATCTTTCAGGACGACTGTTGGGTTACGATTCGCTAATGTCGCCACCGAATTTTTGATGTATGCTTTTTCGCAAGTGATGAGAGTTAAGTAAAATATGCACTGTGATATTTATAGATCGAGCAAAAAAGATGAAATGTACATTTATATTGCTCGTCCAGACTATCCAAATGATGATGTCGAAGGAAAAGATCCTTTAGAAAATGTTCCTGAAACGATTCGTCAGGCTTTTGGTCGACCAACATTTGTCATGCATCTTGAACTTTCCCAGTCACGAAAACTGGCGCGTGTCAACGTGTTACATGTGATGGATTCACTACAAACCACTGGCTTTTTTATTCAAATGCCACCAGAAGGATTTATCAATCCAACCGATGAACCAGAGGGGTTAAGAGGTGCTTGATCAACTCAGTGCAATATGGAACGGCCTGTTGTCCTCACTTGATTCAGTTCCAGAAGATAGTATTGCTGTGACAGTCTATGTCGTGGGAACCATTATTGTCTTATGGTGTTGGTATGGTGTGGCAAAACGACTTCCTCATCTCTTGGGTGGAATTAGTTGGATCGTTCTTTTTGCAATTTTAGCGACACCGACTGTTTCTGATGGTGCAAATGCAGAAATCGCACCTGCTATTTTTGGGGTGTTATTTGGTGTTTTAACCAAAGAGCAAACACTGATATGGGCGAATGTATCGCTTATTCTTTTGGTCATTGGGGTGGGGTTAATTGTGGGCTATTTGTGGTCGAAATATCGCATGAACAAAGTGGCTTCTGATGAAAGTCGCGCGTCCATTTAAGTAAAAAAATAAAGGTTATAAGATGGCTGTTGATTCACAACATTTCTCGGGTACAGATCAGTACATCGCAACGGATAGCTTAAAACTTGCTGTTAAAGCTGCACGTGCGCTACAAAAACCATTATTGGTCAAAGGTGAGCCGGGTACAGGTAAAACACTACTTGCAGAACAAGTCGCTGAAAGTTTGGGTTTAAAACTGATTACATGGCACATTAAGTCCACGACCAAAGCGCAACAGGGTTTATATGAATACGATGCTGTATCGCGTTTACGTGATAGCCAGTTAGGTGATGATCGGGTTTATGATATTAAAAACTATATTAAACCTGGGAAATTGTGGGAAGCGTTTACCAGCGAAGAGCGCTGTGTTTTATTGATTGATGAAATTGATAAAGCAGATATCGAGTTTCCAAATGACTTGTTACATGAACTGGATAAAATGTCGTTTTATGTTTATGAAACAGGGGAAACGATTACCGCTATTCAGCGCCCGATTGTGATCATTACTTCTAATAATGAAAAAGAATTGCCAGATGCATTTTTGCGTCGTTGTTTCTTTCATTATATTGAGTTTCCTGATGAAGCGACCATGCGTGAAATTATTGCGGTACATTTTCCAAAAATTTCAACGACACTGGTGAGTGAAGCATTACAAATTTTCTTTAAATTACGTCAGGTACCAAATTTAAAAAAACCGCCATCGACATCTGAATTGATTGATTGGTTAAGTTTGCTGATGGCCGATGATATGCCAGAAGATGTGCTGCGTAATCATGATAAATCTAAAGCCATTCCGCCGCTGTATGGTGCATTGATTAAAAACGAACAAGATGTGCAACTGTTAGAACGACTCGCATTTATGTCACGTCGTTAAGGGTGGTCGCTTATGTTTGTGCGGCTGTTTTATACCCTCAGAAAATATGGCGTTCCTGTTACGACGCGTGAACTCATTGATTTAAATCAGGCTGTCGCTGAAGGACTGGTCTTTGCAGATCAGAATGAATTTTATCAACTTGCTAAAACCATTTTGGTCAAAGATGAGCGTTTCTTTGATAAATTCGATCGTGCGATTAAGGATTATTTTGACGGGATAGAAACCTTCGATCTGGATGAATTACTGAAGCAAGTCCAAAAGATCCCCAAAGAATGGCTGGATTTGGAGCTACTGGAGAAACATTTAACTCCTGAACAAAGAGCTGCGCTACAAAAAGCAGGTTCTTTGGAAGAACTGATGAAAATGCTAGAAGAACGTTTACGTGAACAGCATAAAAAACATCAGGGTGGCAATCGAATGATCGGTACAGGTGGTACATCGCCTTTTGGTGCGTTTGGGGATCATCCTGAAGGCGTGCGGATTGGTGGGCCTGGTCGAAAACGCTCAGCAGTTAAAGTCTGGGAACAACGGAAATATCAAAATCTTGACGATGAACAGATTTTGGGAACACGTCAGATGCAACTGGCTTTACGCCGTTTACGCAAATTTGCACGTCAAGGTGCAGCGGAAGAACTTGATGTTGATGGTACAATCCGTGAAACTGCAAAGCAGGGCATATTGGATGTACAATTAGTTCCTGAAAGACGTAACCGTGTTAAAGTGCTGATGCTTTTCGATGTTGGCGGCTCGATGGACTCTTATATCGCACAATGTGAAAAACTTTTTAGTGCTGCCAAAACTGAATTTAAAACACTGGAATACTTCTATTTTCATAACTGCCTGTACGATTATGTTTGGAAAGATAATCATCGTCGACAAGCAAGCCGTTTGGAAACATGGGATCTATTTCATAAATATGGACGCGATTACCGTGTGATTGTGGTCGGTGACGCGAGTATGGCACCTTATGAACTACGTTCGGCAGGTGGTTCAGTTGAATACATGAATGATGAAGCAGGCGAGGTTTGGTTGCGTCGTTTACGACAGCATTTTGATAAGACTGCATGGCTAAATCCAGAAGAAGAAAATTATTGGCATTACACGCAGACTATCAGCTTAATTAAGCAAATCTTTGACGATCATATGTACCCGATGACTTTAAAAGGTGTTGAAGATCTAACACGTTATTTATCGCGTTAAAACTCACTGGGTTGGTAGTGCACATTAAAATGGATTAGTGCAATATTATTGTGTGAACTTTAGGCTGATACTTAATTTTTAGTGGTTCAAACAAAAATGCCTGATGAATTTGATTGGGCATTTCATCGTTTAGAATCAGAAGATATCGATTAGAATCAGAAGATATCGATGCAACTTATCAGTCTCTGCAAACTCTGTGATCAGCTATGAATAGCTTTCTGTGCTTTACAATGCATTACTGAATACTTTCAAAGCAGGCTTTAATTTTAGAATATTGCTTGAGCAGTTGTTATTATTATGCTTTTCAAGTTTAGATAAAATCAGATTTATTTAGAAATTAATGAACAATAAAAAAAGAGCATGCGAAGGCATGCTCTTTTTTCTTACAAAAATTACTCAGATACGATAGTAACGAGAACTTCTGCAACAACATCATGATGCAATTGGATTGCGATGTTGAATTCACCAGTGTGACGAAGCGCACCATTCGGTAAACGAACTTCTGCACGGTCTACAGTAAGACCAGCATTAGTTAATGCGTCAGCGATGTCACGAGTACCGATAGAACCAAATAGTTTACCTTCATCACCCGCTTTCGCAGTAATGACGATATTCACTTCGTTCAATTGATCAGCACGTGATTGAGCAGCAGCTAATACTTCAGCTTCTTGCTTCTCAAGTTCAGCGCGACGAGCTTCAAAAGCAGCAGTGTTTGCTTCAGTAGCAGCAACAGCTTTACCCTGAGGGATCAAGTAGTTACGGCCAAAACCAGCTTTAACTGATACTTTGTCACCAAGTTTACCTAGGTTCTTAATGCGTTGTAATAAGATAACGTCCACAGCTCACCTCACTTATGGTTGTCAGTGTACGGAATCAAAGCCAAGTAACGAGCTTGTTTAATCGCAAGCGCTAATTGACGTTGATAACGAGCTTTAGTACCAGTGATACGGCTAGGAACAATCTTGCCGTTTTCAGTGATGTACTGTTTTAAAGTGTCGATATCTTTGTAGTCGATGTACACAACATTCTCAGCTGTAAAGCGGCAGAACTTGCGACGACGGTAAAAACGTGCCATTGATGTTCTCCTTAAGCTTCTTCAGCAGATTCGTGTGATTGCTGTGCTTCTTCACGTTGAGCTTTACGCGCACGTTTTTCTTCAGCACTTTTAGCAAGTAACGATTCTTCAGTGATTGCGTGTTCACGACGAATGATGATGTTACGAATGATTGCGTCGTTATAACGGAACAATTCTTCTAATTCATCAAGAGTCGTTTGACCACATTCAACATTCATAAGAATGTAGTGTGCTTTGTGAATTTTGTTAATTGGGTAAGCCAATTGACGACGGCCCCAATCTTCTAAACGGTGAATTTGACCATCAGCTTCTTTGATCTGAGAGATATAGCGTTCAACCATACCTACTACTTGATCGCTTTGGTCTGGATGTACCAAAAGTACGATTTCGTAATGACGCATTGTCAGCTCCTTACGGTTTGGACAGCCCCTAACATAAAAATTAGAAGCAAGGAGTCATAACTGGAATAATGAATTCAAGTTAAGCCGCATAAATTGCGAAGGGTGAATTATAGAGAAAAGTGCAAATAAAAACAAATGGTTTTCAGTGCAAATCAGGATAAATAGAAATATTCCTCTCTATTAAAAGAGAGGAAGATGTGGTGCAGGTGAATGGTAAGTAAAGCTAAAACTTACACTGAGTAAGGTAATTAAGATTACCGAATACAGGAAAAAGCGTTTTGCCCAAATCTGATCATTTTCAGCTTTAAAACCAATGAGTGATAAATAAAGCCAATATGCGGTTAATGCATTAAACGTGATGAGAAAAAAGACATTGGTATAACCAAAACAGTAAAGCCCATTGAGAACCGCAGCAAAAAGTACAATGTAAATGACACATTCAACTTTGGTTCTAAAAATAGAGCGTGCTACTGGTAAAATTGGGATACCTGCATTTTTGTAGTCATCAAAGCGGTAAATCGCAATTGCCCAAGAGTGGGGCATCTGCCAAAGACCATAAGCTAAGAAGATCAGTAAAGCCGCGACATCAAATTCATTGGTGACGGCAACATAACCAATGACAGGAGGGCTCGCTCCAGAAATACTACCAATCACGGTTTGATGAATCGTGGTACGTTTAGACCAGAGGCTATAAAAGCCCACATAGACAACAAAACCAATTACAGCAAATAAGAATGAATAAGGATTCACTCCAAACCATAAAATGCTAAAACCAATTACTCCAAGCACACTGGCATAGACAAGTGCAACGGATGGAGAAATCGTTTTTCTAACTAAGGCACGATTTTGAGTTCGTTGCATTTTGTGGTCAATGTCTTGATCAATTACATTATTGATGACACAACCTGAGGCTACAACAAGCGTTGTACCTAAGAGGGTGAGGATGAGTAAGAGGAAATCTACATGTCCTTGGGCGGCTAAGAAAAAGCCGCCCAAGGTGGTAATGAAATTACCAAACAGAATTCCTGGTTTAGTCAGGAATAAATATTTTTTCAACATGACAAACAGTTTAGAGCATCATATTGAAGTGTAGATAGTTCATGATCCATACAGAACCGATCAAAAGAACGGCAATACATAGAATAGTATAAATGAATGCAATCAAATTCCAGCGTTGTTCAGAAGATGTATTCATGTGTAAGAAAAACACAAGTTGTACAAGTACCTGAGCAACTGCTGTAATTCCGATAACGGTCATTAATAGACCGCGGGAAAATCCACCTGCCATCACCATCCCAAATGGGATGATGGTGAGCAGAACAGATAAAATAAACCCTACAGTGTACTGTTTTACGTTACCGTGAGATGCACCAGCAGCATTATGATCGTGACTACTCATTAGAGAACTCCCATCAAGTAAACGACGCTGAATACACAGATCCATACGATGTCAAGGAAGTGCCAGAATAAACTTAGGCAAGCAAGACGACGTGTATTTGGTAATGTCAGACCTTTGGTTTTGATCTGATACATTAATACAATCATCCAGACCAAACCAGAAGTCACGTGAATACCGTGCGTACCAACCAGTGTAAAGAATGCTGATAGGAAAGCACTTGTACTTGGACCATGTCCTTCGTGAACTAAATGATGAAATTCATAAAGTTCCATACCAATGAACGATGCACCAAAGATAAAGGTGATAAGTAACCACATAATTACTTGGTTAACGTTCTTTTTGTACGAAGCCAGAACTGCAAAACCGAAAGTGACAGATGAGATCAAGAGAGCAAAGGTTTCAGTTAAAACAAAACCTAAAGACTCACCAAATAGCTCATGTGCACTTGGTGTACCTGGTGGAACATGGCTGCTCAAAACAGCGAACGCGATGAAGAGTGTACCGAATAAAATCAAGTCACTCATCAAGTATGTCCAGAAACCAAAGACCGTTAAGTCGGTATCATCATGTTCATGATGACCGTCATGGCCATGGTTGTCGTGATGAAGTACTTCAGCCATATCCTTAGTCCTTCTTCAAGTGTTTTTCAAGTAATGCATAGCGTTCATTTTCAATGCGCTCAACTTCAGCAGCTGGTACATAGTAATCCACTTCTTTAGTGAATGAACTACGAATAAAGCTGATAATAGCCGCAATGAAACTTACTGCAACGAGCCACCAAATGTGCCAGATCAATGCGAAGCCCATCAATGTAATAAACATTGCAATGATGAAACCAGCTGCACGATCAGTTGGCATATGAATGTCTTCATATTTGGCAGGACGTGCATACGCAACACCATTTTCTTTGTCAGTCCAGAAACGGTCTACACCATTTGCTTCAGGAACTTGTGCAAAGTTATAAAATGGAGCAGGAGATGAAGTCGACCATTCAAGAGTACGACTGTCCCATGGATCGCCTGTGTAATCCATGTTTTGATGACGTTGTAGGAAACCTACAATAATTTGCATCAAGAAACACGCAATACCAATCGCAACCAACACAGCACCAAATAATGCAATCGCTAGGTATGGATCCCATTCAGGGTTGTCATAGGTATTCAAACGACGTGTCATACCCATGAAACCAAGGATATAAAGCGGCATGAATGCAAAATAGAAACCAAAGAACCAGAACCAGAATGCAGCTTTGCCCCAAGCTTCATTTAACTTCCAGCCAAACATTTTTGGCCAATAGAAAATGATACCAGCGAACATACCAAATACCACACCACCAATAATCACGTTGTGGAAGTGAGCGATCAGGAACAGTGAGTTGTGTACAAGGAAGTCCGCAGGTGGAACCGCCATTAATACACCAGTCAAACCCCCGATACCAAAGGTCACAAGGAAGCCAAGTGTCCAGAGCATTGGTGTGTCGAAAGAAATGCGTCCTTTATACATGGTAAATAACCAAGAGAAAATTTTAACCCCTGTAGGGATTGCAATAATCATGGTCATAATACCGAAGAATGCATTGACGTTTGCACCCGCACCCATGGTGAAGAAGTGGTGTAACCATACAACGAATGCCAATACAGTAATGGCGATTGTTGCATATACCATTGATTTATAACCGAACAATGCTTTGCGTGAGAATGTCGCAACAATCTCTGAATACAAACCAAATGCTGGCAATACCAAGATATATACTTCTGGATGACCCCAAGTCCAAATCAAGTTCACATATAGCATTGGGCTACCGCCAAGCTCATTGGTGAAGAAATGGAAACCGAAATAACGGTCAAGGGTAAGCATGGCAAGTGTTGCTGTAAGTACAGGGAATGATGCAATGATCAGAACAGCTGTACACAATGATGTCCAAGTAAAAATTGGCATGTCCATCAGTTTCATGCCAGGTGCACGCATTTTGATGATGGTCACAAAGAAGTTAACACCAGATAAAAGCGTACCGAGACCAGAAACCTGAAGTGCCCAAATATAGTAGTCAACACCAACACCAGGAGAATACTGAATGCCAGAAAGAGGAGGATAAGCCATCCAACCTGTCGCAGCAAATTCACCCAGTACAAGCGAAGCCATCATTAGACCAGCAGCACCAGCAAACAACCAGAAACTTAAAGAATTAAGTAATGGGAATGCAACATCACGCGCACCAATTTGTAGAGGTACAGAAATGTTCATCATACCTACAACAAGACCCATCGCTACGAAGAAGATCATGATCACGCCATGCGCAGTAAAGATCTGGTCGTAGTGGTCTGGATGTAGATAACCTTCACCGCCACCTTTAGCAAGGAACAGTTGAAGACGCATCATGATCGCATCAGCAAAGCCACGCAATAACATGACCACAGACACAAGGATATACATGATACCAATTTTCTTATGGTCTACAGATGTAAACCATTCTTTCCAGAGATATCCCCATTTTTTGAAATAGGTGATACCGCCTAGAACAGCAATTGCACCAATAGCCATTAAGACCATTGTCACTAGTACAATTGGCTCTTTAGGGATAGAGTCCCATCCGAGTTTACCTAATAACAACATGGCTTATTCCTCTACAGAAGCAGTTGCATGTGCATTAGCATCATGAGCTTGCGAACCATGTTCAGCATTTGCTGAATGGTCTGTACCGTGATAGTTGCTCATATATCTGTTAATGACAGTTTCAAACAAGTTTGGTTCAACTGAAGAATAGTAAGTCACTGGGTGTGGCTTATTTGGGAACGGCTTCATTGCTTCAGCTTTTTCTAAGGCTTCTGTATCACCAGCAGCTTCGGCACGATGCACCAGTGCTTCAATCTGATGTTTAGAACGATCCCCATCTTTCAGTGTCGCAAGTTCAGCTTGATCAAGCGTCGCTTTCTGAATTGCTTCAGCATTAATGCTTGTACCTTTACCAGCTTTAACAGCTTCTACCCATTGAGCAAATTGAGTTTCAGTTACACTATGAGCTTTAAAGCGCATTTGTGAGAAACCATAGCCTGAGTAGTTAGACGAGAAACCACGATATTCGCCAGTTTCATTCGCTAATAAATGGAGATGAGTTTGCATACCCGCCATTGCATAAATTTGGCCACCTAACGCAGGAATGAAGAAAGAGTTCATTGTAAAGTTAGATGTAATTTTAAAGCTTAATGGTGTTTTCTCTGGGAAACGTACTTCATTTACTGTCGCAATATTTTGTTCAGGATAAATAAAGATCCATTTAAACTGTTCAGCAATAACTTGAATGGTTAAAGGGGCTTTATCTGAATCTAGCGGACGGTAAGGGTCGTACTTGTGGGAACCCCACCAAGTTAACCAAGCTAAAATACCAATAATAATGACAGGAATACCCCAGACTACAATTTCAATTGCAGTTGAGTGTGCCCATGTAGGTTTATAGTCTGCATCTTTATTTGACGCGCGATATTTCCAACCAAACCATAACGCCATAATGATTGAAGGAATTACAACCAATAGCATTAAGTAGATCGCAGTCATCATCAGGTTACTTTGACCTTCAGCAACTGGACCTTTAGAGTTTAGAAGTACTAAATCACCACCACACCCTGTTAAAAGTGCGGAAACCGCCGATAAAGACAATACAGCTAAAATCGTTTGTCTCATTTTACAACCTCGGTGAAGAGTCCCATTCCCTAAGTAAATTGGGGATAGCGATAAAAGTGTCGCATGATGGAGAAGAATGAATCCTGTTACAGAACATATTTCTCAATCATGTGACACAGCTATGTTGTAGGGCATTATGCCTGATATCGTGAAACTAAGCTACTTGAAAGTGACGTTAAATATTTGTTATGACACCTGATTTATCTGCTTGTTTTATCTTTTAAATGCTGGCTTAAAAGTCAATTTTTTTCATGGATTTATCATAAAAAAGGAGTGAATGATCACTCCTTTAATTATTTTTTAATATTGATAACTTTGGTTTTTGCCAGTCTATCATGCAAACTGTTGTTTCCTTTGGAAAAAAATAAAACAATATCTGCAATAAAAACAATGACCAAAAGCGGTAAAAGGCTTATCAACTGTGAAATGATAATAAATAGAAATGAGCGTACAAAAAAACCGCGAAATTGCCCAGGAAGCTGATTGGTCGTTGCATCAACAATTTGCAAATGGAATAATTTTTTACCAATAGATTGACCAGAACGAGCAATAAAATAATTTTGTAAAAATAACAAGCCAAGTGTGTAGATGAGTAATGCGACTGGAACCCATGTTGGCATGTTGTCGCGCATGGCTTCAGCAATTTTAATTTGCTGTTCAACATCAAAACTAGTGGTTTGTTGGAGTAGATCATGCGGTAAAAAGAGCATTGTCACAATAATTTGCGGCAAAATCAGCAAAGCTAAATCGATAAGCTTGGCCGAAATACGCTTGCTCATAGGAGCAGCCGTTACTTTAGCTGTCTGATTGACTTTAATGTCACGGATGACATCATTTTGACTATGGACTGGGGCATCAAAAGTGGAATTTGTTGTCGAGTTTACAGGTTGGTAGACAAGTTTACCTTGAGTGAGTTCACCTAAGGCTCTCCATTCCGTCATACCTTCATGCCATGCTAAGTCAGTCAATAGCACTTGTTGGCTAGCGAGCATCTGGTTCAGTTGTTCTAATGTATAAGGACCAGCCTGTTGGTTATTTCTTGCCAAGTAAATTTGCATAAGTTTTAAATCTCAACAGCTTAAAGATGAAAAAGACCCCGCGCGAGGGTCTTTTTGATAAGATTAAGTTAGGCTTGCTTGTCTTTATCTTCCGCTAGGAAGAACCAAGTTTCAAGTACCGAGTCAGGATTGAGTGAAACAGTTTCAATGCCTTGCTCCATCAGCCATTTAGCAAGATCTGGATGATCAGATGGACCTTGACCACAAATACCTACATATTTTCCAGCTTTACGACAAGCATGAATGGCCATTGAAAGCAGGGCTTTAACGGCTGGATCACGTTCATCAAATAGATGAGAAACAATACCAGAGTCGCGGTCTAAACCGAGCGTTAATTGAGTTAAGTCGTTAGAACCAATTGAGAAACCATCAAAATGTTCAAGGAATTGTTCAGCCAATAATGCATTGGTTGGTAATTCACACATCATGATGATTTTTAAACCATTCTCACCACGCTTCAAGCCATTTTGAGCTAAAAGTTCAATGACGCGTTTTGCTTCAGAAACTGTACGCACAAATGGAATCATGATTTGAATATTGGTCAAACCCATTTCATCACGTGCTTTTTTCAAGGCACGGCATTCAAGTTCAAAGCAATCGCGGAAGTTGTCAGATACATAACGGCTTGCACCACGGAAACCCAACATTGGGTTTTCTTCTTCTGGTTCGTAGAGTTTACCGCCAATGAGGTTAGCATATTCATTGGACTTAAAATCGGACATACGAACAATGACTGGTTTTTCAGCAAAGGCAGCCGCAAGTGTTGCAATACCTTCAACCAGTTTTTCTACATAGAATTCAACTGGAGAAGAATAACCTGCCGTACGTGCCATGACTGCTGCACGTGTTTCACGTGGCAAGCTTTCAATATTCAGTAAGGCTTTAGGATGCACGCCGATCATACGGTTAATAATGAACTCAAGACGAGCCAGACCAATACCACCGTTTGGAATTTGAGCAAAGTCAAATGCACGATCAGGGTTACCGACGTTCATCATAATTTTGAACGGAAGTTTTGGCATAGATTCAATCGAGTTGCGTTGAATTTCAAAATCCAGCGCGCCTTCATAAATAAAGCCTGTATCACCTTCAGCACATGAAACAGTAACTTCCTGACCATCGGTTAGGACTTCTGTGGCATTGCCTGTACCCACAATCGCAGGAACACCCAGTTCACGTGCAATAATAGCAGCATGACAAGTACGACCACCGCGGTTAGTCACGATAGCAGCGGCACGTTTCATTACTGGTTCCCAGTCTGGATCAGTCATGTCTGAAACTAGCACGTCGCCTGGTTGAACTTTGTCCATTTCTTTAATCGATGAAACAACGCGTACTTTACCAGAACCAATACGTTGACCGATTGAGCGACCTTCACACAACACAGTGCCACGTTGTTTAAGTAGGTAACGTTCCATCGTGCCTACGTTTTGACGGCTTTTTACAGTTTCAGGACGCGCCTGAACAATATAAATTTGACCATCATCGCCATCTTTTGCCCATTCGATGTCCATTGGCGCACCGTAATGTTCTTCAATGATCATGGCTTGTTTAGCAAGCTCTTGAAGTTCATGGTCATTTAAAGCAAATTGTTGGCGATCCTGTTTTTCAACATCCACCACCACCACTGATTTACCCGCTGAACCTTCTTCACCATAAATCATTTTCTGATGTTTAGAGCCGAGGTTGCGACGTAATACAGAGTGTCTACCATTTTTAAGCAGCGGTTTTGATAAATAAAATTCGTCAGGGTTAACAGCACCTTGAACGACCATTTCACCCAAACCATAAGATGCTGTAATAAATACGACATCTCGGAAACCAGATTCGGTATCCAATGTAAACATTACACCCGCAGCACCTGTTTCTGAACGTACCATGCGTTGTATGCCAGCAGACAAAGCTACGATGTCATGAGCAAAGCCTTGATGCACACGGTATGCAATTGCACGGTCGTTATACAAAGATGCAAATACTTCTTTGATGGCAATCAAAATATTATCGATGCCACGAATATTCAGAAAAGTTTCTTGCTGACCAGCAAAAGAAGCGTCTGGTAAATCTTCAGCGGTCGCAGATGAACGAACGGCAACCGCGATATCAGGGTTGCCGTTTGAAAGTGCATTAAAAGCGTCACGAACTTCTTTTTCTAATGCTGGAATGAGAGGAGTATCTACAATCCATTGACGAATTTTTGCGCCAGTTTCGGCAAGAGCGTTGACATCGTCAACATTCAATTGATCGAGTTCTGCTTGAATTTTTGCGTTTAGACCGCTTTGTTCAAGGAACTCACGATAAGCAGCAGCAGTTGTGGCAAAGCCACCCGGTACAGACACACCAGCATTGGATAAATGGCTGATCATTTCACCTAGAGATGAGTTTTTCCCACCCACGAGTTCGACGTCGTGTTTCCCTAATTTTTCCAGACCGATTACGCGCGCTTCCAAAGTTTTCACTCCACTTTTCCAGTATTAATTACTATCTTGGCATGAAGAAAAGATATTAATGTGCTTAGGATTTTGATTTACTCTAAGCGACAGTCATGTAAGATCAGCTTACTATAAAGATTATATAGCACTAAGACAAATGTTTGAGGAGATTTTTCATGTCAGATAGTAAACAAATTAAGCGGAGTGTGTTTTTTATTTCAGATGGAACCGCGATTACGGCTGAAACCCTCGGACATTCTTTATTAGCGCAATTTCCCAACGTGGATTTTGATATTCATATTATTCCGTATATCACCTCAGAAGAAGCGGCAATGAATGTGGTTGCTGAAATTAATAGTTGCCAGTCTAAAGACCAGACTTTGCCATTGGTGTTCGATACGTTGGTCGATCCGAATGTGCGTGAAATCATTAACACTGCCAAAGCGGTGAATCTCGATGTGTTTGAGGGTTTAATTAGCAAGTTAGAACAAGAGCTTGGCACACCGCCAACAACTTTGGTCGGACAGACTCATGCCGTGACGGATTCTGAATATTATAAAGCTCGTATTGATGCAGTTCATTTTGCTTTGGACAATGATGATGGTGCTCGTACACGTCACTATGATAAAGCCGATATTATCTTGATTGGGGTATCCCGTTCGGGTAAAACACCAACGTCGATTTATCTGTCATTACAATTTGGAATTCGTGTTGCAAATTATCCACTGACCGAAGAAGATCTAGATGACAATCGCTTACCAAAAGTATTGAAAGAACATAAAAATAAGTTATTTGGTTTGATGATTGATGCGGAACGTTTGGTCGCAATTCGTAATGAACGTAAAGCCAATAGTCGCTATGCCAGTTTTAGCCAATGTCAGATGGAGTTGCGTGCCATTGAAGGAATTTATATTTCAGAAGGAATTCCATATTTAAATGTCACGGAAATGTCGATTGAAGAAATTTCAACACGTATTTTACAAAAGACAGGCTTGAAACGCCGTATTGGTTAAAAAGTTTACAAACAGTAGATCTAAATCCTTCAGTATTTCTGATCTGTGGTTGTAAGGAGAAGGGAAATCAATGAAAAATCATTAATTTCCCTTTTTTAGTTAAACAATTTTAGCTGTTTTTGATATCCATCAATAAACTAAAGTTTTCGAGTCGCTTTTCAGTGTCATAAATATCACAAGTGAAAATGAACTCATCAACATCTACATGTTCTAACAAGTCTTGCAGACCAGCTTTCACCGTTTCAGGTGAACCAATTTGACCCAATGCATAAAAGTTATTGACGGATATGCGCTCGGCAGGTGTCCAGATATGATCCATAGACTCCACAGGTGGTTTGAGTTTTAAACTTTGTCCACGCATTAAACCTAGTACACGTTGATAAGCACTGGTGGCTAAATGTTGTGCTTCGGCATCTGTTTTAGCTACTACAGTTGGAACGCCCATGGAAACATACGGTCGTTCTAGATATTCAGATGGTTGAAAGTTTTCTCGATACAACTGGACAGCCTGTGACAGCATACGCGGTGCAAAATGTGATGCAAACGAATAGGGAAGACCTAAACGAGCTGCGAGTTGTGCACTAAATAAACTGGAGCCCAACAACCAGACGGGAACATGTGTTCCGTGTCCTGGGGTTGCTACGATTTTTTGATTGGGTTCAGGATCTTTGAAGTATTGCAAAATTTCGAGAACATCTTGAGGAAATTGATCTTCAGTTTCCTGACGACCACGACGTAAGGCTCGCATGGTCAATTGATCTGTGCCTGGTGCGCGACCTAAACCTAATTCAATACGATTGGGATAAAGCGTTGCTAATGTACCAAACTGTTCTGCAACCACCAATGGCGCATGATTAGGTAACATCACTCCACCAGAGCCTAAACGTATCGACTGTGTATTTGCAGCAATATAACCCAGTAATACAGCGGTCGCTGAACTGGCAATACCATCCATATTATGGTGTTCGGCCAGCCATAAACGTTCATATCCTAGTTTTTCTGCATGCTGAGCCAACTCCAAAGCATGATGCAACGAAAATTGAACTGTTTTATCATTACGGATAGGCGCAAGCTCAAGAATTGAAAACCGTGTTTCTTTTAAAGAAGGCATAAAAAATTCTCAGAACTATATATCGTTATTTTACGATTTATCTAAAACCATGTATATCGTTTTTTTTCGATTTATGCAGTGATTTGTAACTTAACAATAATGACCAAAAAAAGCACCCAGAAGGGTGCTCGACTATTTGAATCATACAACGTATTAACGGTGACGATAGTGACGGTGATGTCTGTTCCAACTACGTGAGTTGTTATAGCGTTTTTCTTCAGCTCTATCTTTAGAAATTTTATTTCCTAAAGCTGATCCACCTGCGGCACCTAGGGCTGAACCAATATATCCACCCGTTGTGCCACCCATATTTTACCAACGGTATAGCCACCCACACCACCTCAACCACCACCAATTGCAGATGAAGTACGATTACGTTTATTGCTTGCAACGGCAGCACCACCCGCACCACCAATTGCAGAACCAATCATGGCACCAGTATTACCGCCCATTTGATTGCCTAAGGCTGTACCAACCACACTCCCTAATGCTGAAGTTGCCGCAACACGTGTGGTATTGTCTGCATGTGCATTGATTGCAAACATTGAAGAAACTGCCAATACACCACTTAATAATAAGTTATTTGCCTTCATCTCAAATCTCCGTGTCCCAACAGCAGGACTTTATCTATTTCGTTGCAGCAAATGTAACAAAACGATTCACTTTAATTGTGGAGATTATTGTTGTTATTTTTACAATGTAGCTGCGTTTTGTATGCTTTCTATTAAAAGTGTCTATTAAAACGGCGAAAACGATTGATTTATTGCCTAATGTGAAGAAAAAGTGAAAATTCACCACACCGAAATATTCTTAAGAGCAAGCAAATATAAGCTGATCTATGTTCTTTAACAGTCATAATCGGTAAACTATGCGCACTTTTAGCTTTGACCTGATCGCAAGCACTTCATCATTCAAGCGTTGCGCTGATCGATTATTTTTATTTTGAGATACTTCCACTTATGAAAGAATCATTACGTTTACGACTGGATCAACTCTGTGATCGTTATGAAGAGTTAACGGCATTATTGGCAGATGGGGAAGTCATTTCTGATAATAAACGTTTCCGTAAATTATCCCGTGAGCATAGTGATCTTTCTGAAATGGTCGAAGTGTGGGGTAAGTATCGTCAGGCTGAGCAAGATATTGTGACTGCTGAAGACATGCTCAATGATCCTGATTTTAAGGATATGGCGCAAGAGGAGATCAAGGAAAATCGCGCCTTGATTGAGCAACTCGAAGCTGATCTGAATATTTTGATGATTCCCAAAGATCCAAATGATGCCAATTCTGCTTATTTGGAAGTTCGTGCGGGAACTGGCGGTGATGAGGCTGCAATTTTCTCAGGTGATTTATTTCGTATGTACAGTAAATACGCTGAGTCTCAAGGTTGGCGTATTGAAGTATTGTCTGAAAATGAAGGCGAACATGGCGGTTATAAGGAAGTCATCTGCCGCGTCGATGGCGATGGTGTTTATGGTCGTCTAAAGTTTGAAAGTGGCGCACATCGCGTACAGCGTGTTCCTGCAACTGAGTCACAGGGGCGTGTACATACTTCTGCTTGTACGGTTGCGATTTTGCCTGAAGTCGATGTGGATACGACGGTTGAAATTAATCCTGCCGATTTGCGGATTGATACTTATCGTGCCTCGGGTGCAGGTGGTCAGCACATTAACAAAACCGATTCTGCGGTGCGTATTACTCATATTCCAACAGGCGTGGTGGTGGAATGTCAGGAAGAACGTTCTCAGCATAAAAATAAAGCCAAAGCGATGGCATTACTGGTTTCACGTCTGGAAAATGCGAAACGTGCTGCACAGGAAACGGCGACTTCTGAAATGCGTCGTGATCTCGTCGGATCGGGCGACCGCTCAGAACGTATTCGTACTTATAACTATCCACAAGGTCGAATGACAGATCATCGTATTAATTTAACTTTATATAAGTTAGACGCGATTATGGAAGGTGATTTGACGGAACTTTTGGATAGTTTACATCGTGAATATCAGGCGGATCAGTTAGCCATGTTAGCGCAAGAGAATGGCGGCTAATGAACATTGGGCAAGCTTTAAATCTGCGCGGCGAAGCTGATAGTTATGAACGTCAGGAAGCCACGTGGTTACTTGAACATGTCCTCAATCTGAATTCACTTGAATTAAAAATGCGTCAAATGCAAGTTTTGACGCATGAGCAAGAACACACCTTTTTAGATGGTCTTATGCGACTCTCTAAAGGGGAGCCACTGGCTTATATTACGGGTTCGCAACCGTTTTGGAGTCTGGATCTAAAGGTTACACCAGATACATTAGTTCCGCGCCCAGATACTGAAATTTTAATTGAAACGGTTTTATCGTTAAATTTACCTTTTCAAACTTCGATGGTGGATTTAGGCACAGGGACAGGTGCAATAGCGTTATCCCTAGCCAAAGAGCGTCCTGACTGGAAAGTTTTAGCAACCGATATTTACTTTCCAACGCTTGAAGTCGCTCAGGAGAATGCTCATCGACATGCGTTGAATCAAGTTCAATTTATTTGTAGTGCATGGTTTGAAGCCATTCCTGCGCAAAAGTTTGATTTAATTGTGTCTAATCCGCCTTATATCGATGCACAGGATGAACACATGCTGAATCTGGGAACAGAACCTCGCCGCGCATTGGTTGCAGAGCATCAAGGTCTTGCGGATCTGGAACTGATTATTGATCAAGCACCGAACTGGATGAATATTGATGCATGGTTAGTGCTTGAACATGGTTATGATCAAGGGGACATGGTTCGTCAATTGCTTCAAAAACGGGGCTTTACTCAAGTTCAAACCCGAAAAGATTACGGTGGAAATGATCGTATTAGTCTAGGAAGACATCTGCCAAGATAACTTATTTTGGGATACTTTCTCGCCATCTGAGTAACCATTGTTCTACAGCTTTCATAATGGTATCCGTTATTTTTCCCAATAATGCCAGTAAGATAATAGCCAAAATAACAATATCGGGTCGTGAAGTTTCTCGTCCATCGCTCAGCAGATAACCAATGCCTTGTGTTGCTGCAATCAATTCAGCAGCAATCATAAACATCCATGATAAACTCAAACTATTACGCAAGCCTGTTAAAATTCCTGGCGAGGCAGCAGGTAAAATAATTTGAACAATGCGTTCAAAGTGATTCAAACCATATACTTTTCCCAACTCGACCAATTTGGGATCAACATTTTGAATTGCTGCAACAGTATTGGTATAAGTTGGGAAAAACGCACCAATGGCAATCAGCGTGAGTTTTGATCCCTCATCAATTCCTAACCATAATAATAACAGTGGGATCCATGCCAGACTGGGAATGGATTTAATCGCTGAAAAAGTAGGGTCAAGATATTCTTCAACCTGTTTATTAAGGCCTACACCGATTGCAAACAATAATCCAAGACCACTGCCGATGGCAAATCCAGCAAAAACACGCCACGTACTAATATAAATATGTGTCAATAAATCTGCATGAGCCAAATCGATAAAAGACTGCCACAGACTACTTGGTGCAGGTAACAAATAGGCATCAATCGCACCACTTCTCACCATAAACTCACAAATGAATAAAAATATAACAGGCAACAAAATCGCTTTAAACCAACTTTTAAATTTGCTGGGTTTATGGCGCTGTTGATCTTGAAGGGCAGCCTGAGCCAAACTTCTGTTTAGCTCAGACTTAGAAATTGAATTTTGCATAGATTACTTAACAACCTTTTGAGCAAAACGAGGATCAAACAACTGATCAACCACTTGATTAACATTGGTGCCTTTGCGTACTAGATCTTCTTCAACCAAAATATTTCCTGCGCGTTTCAGGGCTTGTGACTGTTTTACAGACGGGATATTTTGTTCAAAATTGGTTCGGCTTAATTGCAGTTTTGCAACGGCAAGCGGTAACTTTGATTCGCGAGCCAAAAGTTCGGCAGTTTTGTCTGGATTGGCGATTGCCCATTTTCGTGCCTGTTCATAAGCTTTGATCACAACCTCAATCGCCTCAGGACTTTGTTTGGCAAAATCTTCTTTAACGCTTAATACGCCATAGCTATTAAAATTAACATTTCGATAGAGTAATCTTGCACCTGATTGAATTTGTGCAGCAGCCATAAGTGGATCGAGTCCAGCCCAAGCATCCACTTGACCTCTTTCAAGTGCTGTTTTGCCATCTGGATGCTGTAAATGCACAAGTTGTACATCTCGTTTAGTCAAACCAACGCTATCTAGTGCCTGCAAAGTAAATAAAAATGGATCTGTACCTTTGGTTGCTGCGATTTTTTTGCCTTTTAAATCTTTTAATGATTTTAATGGAGAATCTTTAGCAACGACCAGTGCAGTCCATTCAGGTTGACTCTGGATATAAACTGTTTTGATCGGGCTACCATTGGCACGACTGAGAACAGCTGCTAAACCGGCAGTAGAGGCAAAGTCACTGCTATTGCTATTCAGATATTCCAAAGAGCGATTACTGCCTTGACTAAACACCCATTTAACTTCAGTGTTTGGTAGTGCCTTTTCCAATAGTTTTTGATCTTTCACAATTAAACTAGTAGGCGCATAGTAGGCATAATCCAGCTTTAGTGTTTTGGGAATAGCTGCAAATGCAGTTGCGGTAAATGTTGTTGCAAGAACCCCAGTGATGAACAATTTTAAGTAAGGTTTTTTAAATGATGACATGCCCAAGTCCAATCTGACAAATAAATGAAATTTCTCAAATATTTGCATGAGAATAGCGTGTTCCAAACACAGATATTTTGCTTAGTAATGCATGTTCTTGAATAAACACTATTTTTTTTGATTTAATAATTTGATTTTAAAGTGTTTTTAGAAAAATAAATGAATTATTATAAATTCTGATTAACTGATAATAAATGTGCATATAGCGTTGGATAAATCTGGTTTAGACGTTTTATTCTAACGGGTATTTTGGCGATAAGCACTTGGATTGACACCCGTCCATTTTTTAAAAGCACGATAAAACGCACTGGGATCATGGAAATTTAAGGCATCACTGATATCCTGAATACAATCTTCAGTTTTACTTAAACGCTCAATCGCAATATCACATCGGATGTCATTTTTAAGTTGTTGATAACTGATATTTTCAGCTTTTAAACGCCGTTGAATGGTTGCCTCAGACATGTTTAACTGCTGCGAAAGTTCTTTAAGTTCTGGCCAAAGCGCGGGATGATGTTTGATAAGATGTCTACGAATCATCAGACTTAGTGCATTTTCATTTTTATAACGTACTAATAAATTCTGTGGTGTCTGTTTTAGAAATTCATAAAGCGATTTTTTATCTTTTTTAATTTTAATCTGTAAATAATCTGCATTGAATTCCACGCGATTAGATGCTGCATCAAATTCGATATTTTCACAAAAACGGGCATAATAATCTTGCGGATAAGCGGGCTTAGCGCATTTCAGACTAATTTTATCAATCACAATTCGTTGATCCGCTAGCCAACACAATAAACCATGAATCAACATTAAAAAAGTTGCATAACTGAACATCCGTTTAGTGTGAGTTTGATCATGAATGATCAAACATACCAGATTTTGTTCAACTTTAAACTCTGATTGGATATCATCCAGAAGTACAGAAAAAAACTTTAAAATATCGGTTAAGGCTTTTTCTATTGTATCCGCATGCATGACCATTTTTACTAATAATTGATAACTACCAGGTCGCATGGGATGAGAGTCCATTCCAAAAAACTCATCATCCATATGATTAGCCAACTCAATCCAGAGTTGTGCATAAGCCGAAACTGGAATTCTGGCTTTGGGGAAGTTTAAAAGCTCAGATGAAATCCCCGCCTGTTGTACTATTTTTTCAATATTAAAACCGCGCGAATGTGCCACACTCAAAGCTTCATTGACCAATGCAATAGAAATGGTTCCTTTGTTTGAAGGGGAAATATTTGACTGTGCAATCCGTTGCATGTATGACCTGACACTCAGAATTAAAAATTTTTTAAATGATGAAAATGTCCAAAAACCGCAGAACATTTGAGGTTTTTCGAAATTGTACTGTAAAAGTTGAACTTTTACTCTGGAACTAATGTCAGATTAAATTAAATCACGTGGAAATTGGCAATGAAAATACAAGGAAAACATTTCATTATTACAGGTGGTGCCTCGGGTTTGGGGGCTGCAACGGCTGAATGTTTGGTCGCGCGAGGTGCTTATGTCACCTTAGTTGATATGAATGTTGAAGCTGGACAGGCTCAAGCAGAAAAGTTGGGTACAGCAGCAGATTTTGTCGCAATAGATGTGACCAATGAAATCGAGGTTGCACAGTTTTTTAAACAAACATTACAACAGCATGGTGCAATTCATGGATTAATTAACTGTGCAGGAGTTGGCCCATCTGCAAAGGTAGTGGGTAAAGAGGGTATTCATGATCTGGCATTGTTCAATAAAGTTTTGAATATTAATGTGACAGGGACTTTTAATATGCTGCGTTTTGCAGCAGAAGCCATGACACATAATACTGCAATGCCTGAAGATGAAGATCGTGGTGTGATTATTAATACTGCTTCTGTGGCTGCCTTTGATGGTCAAATTGGTCAGGCTGCTTATGCGGCCTCCAAAGGTGCAATTGTGGCGATGACTTTACCAATTGCACGTGAGTTGGGGCGTCATGCTATTCGGGTGGTTACGATCGCACCCGGTATTATGGAAACGCCTATGCTCAAAGCTTTGCCACAAAATGTTCAGGATTCGCTGGGTCAAATGGTGCCTTATCCATCGCGTTTGGGTAAACCAGATGAGTTCGCAAGTCTTGCAGTGCATATTATTGAAAACGCTTATCTGAATGGTGAAGTGATTCGTTTGGATGGTGCCATTCGAATGGCACCCAAATAACACCAAGATTATTTAACTTAACATGCCAAAGCCCTCAATTAGATTGAGGGCTTTGGAAATTGAAAAAGTAAATAAAGCAGTTTAAGTTGGATTTAATCACCAGCAAAAACATCGTTGGATGTTTTACGATAACAAAAATGGACAGGACATATAGATCAAATTTTGAATGATCTGTATGCATTAAAAACGGAATAAAAGAGGTTTTCGGGATGAAGACACTGACACAAGCCTATGCAGAATTTGATTTAAATCAACTTATTCAACAGCAACTTAACGGACATGAACAGCGCATTAATGCTTTTGAGGAGTGCTGTGGTAGATATGTAGGTCATGACAAAGTGGCTTTGATCTGGGAAGGAAAAAACGGAGAACAGCAATCATATACCTTTGATCAACTTGCTGAATATTCAGGGAAATTAGCCCATTATTTTAAGTCTATCCATCTTCAGGCAGGAGACTGCATCGCGGGATTATTACCACGTATCCCCGAATTACTCATCACGATTTTAGCCACTTGGCGTATTGGTGCAATTTATCAACCTTTATTCACTGCATTTGAATCCAAAGCCATTGAGCATCGTTTAGAAACAGCCAAAACCAAACTTGTAGTAACCAATACTGATCAACAATCTAAACTCGAAAATTTAAATATTAGCCAAGTTTTGACTGTCAAAAATATTGATGATGATCAGAACCAAGAAGATTTCTGGAGTGTGATCCATACATTTGATGCCGATTGCCCAATTGAATATCGTAGTTTCGATGATGATTTTTTAATGATGTTTACTTCTGGTACAACAGGTTTGGCCAAATCTGTTCCTGTGCCATTAAAAGCAATTTTGGCATTTAAAGGCTATATGACACATGCGGTTGATTTGCGTGAGGAAGATTCATTTTGGAATCTAGCTGATCCGGGTTGGGCTTATGGGCTGTATTACGGTAGTACAGGGCCTTTGAGTTTAGGTCATGGCATTCTGATGGATGAACAAGCTTTTAGTGTAGATCGAGCCATTGAACTAATGAAAAAATATCAGGTCAATAATCTGACAGGTTCTCCGACTGCATTTCGTATGTTTTATGGTTTTAAAGAAAAGTTTGATGACAGTGTGAAACAGCATTTAAGGGTCGTGAGCAGTGCAGGCGAGCCTTTAACACCAGAAGTGATCCATTGGTTTAAACATGATCTCAATGTCAATATTTATGATCAATACGGACAGACTGAACTCGGTATGGTGATTGGCAACCACCATGCTTTAGAACATGTAATTAAAATTGGTTCTGCGGGTTTTGCTATACCGGGACATCGTTTTGCGGTACTCGATGAAAATCATCAAGAACTTGGGGAAGGCGGGATCGGGGTATTGGCGATTGACTGTGATGCGTCTCCTTTGCTTTGGTTTAAAGGTTATGGGGGTAATAACCGAAAGTCTTTTGTAGGCAAATACTATATTACGGGTGATACCGTAAAGTTAAATGAACATGGAAGTATAGATTTTGTTGGACGTGCTGATGATGTCATTACAACGTCAGGCTATCGTGTGGGCCCTTTTGATGTCGAAAGTACATTACTTGAATGCGAAGAAGTTTTAGAATCTGCGGTAATTGGAAAACCTGATCTGGCGCGAACCGAAATTGTTAAGGCATTTATTGTATTAAAGAGCCAATATCAAGCGACAGAACAGCTCAAAGAAAAACTACAAATGTATGTTCGCGGGCGTCTATCTAAACATGCCTATCCGAAAGAAATTGAATTTGTAGATGCGTTACCCAAAACAGTGAGTGGTAAAATTCAGCGTGGTATTCTTAAACAACGAGAAGTTGAACGAATGCAACCGCTTTGCACGAGTTAAATTTATCTTAAACAGGATGGAGATAGTTCATATTTGAGTGTTCTCCATCTGCTTGTTTTAATCATCAGTTTTTTTATAAATCGCCTTTAACTTCATCGCCAATCGTATAGAAAGTCCCACCTGCAATATAATGCAAACTTTTTAAACTTGGGTGTGCATCTGAAAAATACCAATGTCCATCACGAAATACGCGTGAGTCCGCCCAAGCACCCATCACAGAGCCAATAAATAAATCATGCGTTTGCTGATTATGCGGCTCAGGAATGACTTTACAGATCAGCCAAGCAATACAACCTTCAACCAAAGGTACGCCAGAATCATCGGGATAAAAGAGTTGAGTTCCACAAACCTCTAATTTATTCGGCTCATCAAACTGGCTGATGCTACCTAATTGATAGGTCATATCCAGTTGTGCTAAACAGGGAACCTGTAACGCGAAATAGCCATTCTTTTCAATAATTTTTCGAGTCTTCGTCGATTTATCTAAAACAATGCTCACTTTTGCAGGACTAAATTCTAAAGCACACGCCCATGCTGCTGCCATGACATCAATATCATCATCATCTTGAGCGGAAACCAGTACAGTTGGGCCATGATTAAGTAAACGATAGGCTTTTGCGAGTTCTACCTTTTGAATATCTGGATTTGTCATTGTATTAAGCTCAACTTTTTAAAATGCTTATATATTGGCAGAAGATTTTAAGAAAATAAGCGAATTTTAAAAGATCTATACACTATGACATCTTTCATCATTGTTTAAACCCTCTTTATTTTTCTCCCATAGGCAAAATGAAAGGACTTTATGAAACAAGTTTATTCAAAGATTTCTATTTGCTATTTTGCGTTTTAAAATTGGAGTTGATATCGGCAAATACTGATTTATAGAAAATCCAATGTTCATCAAATTTATTTTAGGATGTATTTTCTCTTTGGGACTGATGGGATGTCATAGCTTGAATGCCAAATCTCAAGCAACAGATGAAACGCGGGAATGTTTGGCTTATCGCGCCATGATGACTGCACCAATGGATCCTTTAGCGATGCAGCAATTAAAAACAAAATGTTTGGAGTCTCGAAAATAAATTATCTATGCGATAGGAAGCCC
>NZ_CP078523.1:2656849-2674755 GCF_019264745.1 Acinetobacter sp. Colony158
ATTTCTAAGCTATCTATGCGATAGAAAGCTATAAAATCTTATTAATAAATCATTTAATAACAATGAGTTAATTTAATAATTTGATATTATGCTTTAAAAATAAGTTAAATCATAAGCGTATGATTTTATTATATTATTAAAGAGTAAGAAAAATATTGATTTAAAAAGAGCAATAAGTCAACTTGATTTAAAATTGAATCCACTCGCTTTAGGCATTAAAAAGCAAGACAAAACAAGGTATCATAAGCCGTTTTGCATCATCATCTTTTGGAGACCCCTGAGTGGAGCGACCGACCATTAATCCTGAACACTTACAGGAAGCCGCAGAAAACTTAACAACAATTCGTGATTTTATCCGTTTTGGAGTGACTGCATTACGTCAATACGATGCTCATTTAGGTCAGGGAACCGAAGATTATTTTGCAGAAAGCTCTGCGCTAGTTTTACAAACGCTTTCTTTAGAATGGGCCGCAGATGCCGAGATTCTGGATGCAAAACTTTTACCAAGTGAAAAAGCTGAATTTTTAAGTTTGCTTGAGCGCCGTGTTAATGAGCGTATTCCGACCTCTTATTTGCTCAATCTAGCTTACTTTGCCAACAAGCCCTTTTATGTCGATGAACGTGTGTTAATTCCGCGTTCACCTATTGCTGAACTGATTGAACAGCGTTTTGCGCCGTATTGTCTGGATGAACATGGCAATATGAATGAGGCAATAAATAATTTACCTGAAAACTCAAATCCTAAAACTCCACAACGTATTTTAGATATGTGTACAGGTTCAGGCTGCATCGCAATTGCTTTGGCTTATGCATTTCCAGAGTCGGAAGTGGATGCAACTGATATTTCCAAAGATGCGCTTGAAGTCGCTGCGATTAATACAGAGCATCACGATAAACAATATCAAGTTGCGCTATTAGAGTCTGACTTATTTTCAAAAATTCCTGCCGAAAATCAATATGATTTAATCGTTAGTAATCCGCCTTATGTAGATGCTGAAGATATGGCAGATTTGCCTGAAGAATTTTTACATGAACCAGAACTGGCTTTGGCAGCAGGTCAGGATGGTTTGGATCTGGTACGTAAAATGTTGGCTCAAGCGGCAGATTATTTAACTGAAGATGGTTTAATTGTCATTGAAGTGGGTAATTCTGAATGGGCAATGCGTCAGAATTTTCATACCATTGACTTCCACTGGTTGACCTTTAAAAAAGGTGGTTCAGGTATTTTTGCTTTAACCGCAGAGCAATGCCGCCGTTATCAGCGTTTATTTCAAGAATCTTTAGAAGCTTAAAGGAGTTGTAAATATGGCAGGGAATAGTATTGGACAACTCTTTCGTGTGACCACCTGCGGTGAATCACATGGTGTCGGTTTAATGGCGATTGTCGATGGTGTTCCACCGGGACTTGAGCTGTGTGAAGAAGATTTGCAAAAAGATTTAGATCGTCGTAAACCGGGAACCTCCAAATTTGCAACGCAGCGTAAAGAACCTGATGAAGTTGAAATTATTTCAGGGGTTTTTGAGGGTAAAACGACAGGAACATCAATTGGTTTACTCATTCGCAATACAGACCAGAAATCGAAAGATTATGGCAATATTGCTCAAACCTTTCGCCCGGGACATGCGGATTATACCTATACGCAAAAGTATGGTTTCCGTGATTATCGTGGTGGCGGACGTTCGAGTGCGCGCGAAACAGCAATGCGTGTTGCAGCGGGTGCAATTGCAAAAAAATATTTGTCTGAAAAATTTGGTATCATGATTCGTGGTCATGTCACCCAAATTGGTCATGAAATTGCAGAAAAACTGGACTGGACTGAAGTTCCAAATAATCCATTTTTCTGTGGTGATGTTGCTGCCGTACCGCGTTTTGAAGCCTTAGTGACTTCTTTACGTGAACAAGGTACAAGCTGTGGCGCAAAACTGGAAATTTTAGCCGAAAAAGTTCCAGTGGGTTGGGGTGAGCCTGTATTTGACCGTTTAGATGCTGATATTGCACATGCCATGATGAGCATCAACGCTGTAAAAGGTGTAGAAATTGGTGATGGTTTTGCTGTAGCAGGTCAGTTTGGTCATGAAAGTCGAGATGAGTTAACCACAGACGGTTTTCTTGCTAATCATGCAGGTGGTATTTTAGGTGGTATTTCTAGTGGGCAGACTATTCGTGTCGCTATTGCACTTAAACCAACCGCAAGTATTACCACTTCAGGTAAAACCATTAATCTGGATCGTGAAAATACCGACGTATTAACCAAAGGTCGTCATGATCCTTGCGTGGGTGTTCGGGCAACACCTATTGCGGAAGCGATGCTTGCGATTGTTTTGATGGATCACTTCATGAGAAACCGTGCGCAAAATGCGGATGTCGTTGTTCCATTTGCACCAATCGAATCTTAAGTTAGTCTTATATAAAAAACTCACCAGCATCTTTCGGTGAGTTTTTATTGCAAAACAGATTTAAGAAGAATATACACTGACAAAATTTTGGTAAGCAGATGAAGCTCGACCATCAATATACATTGGTCGTTTGATGGCACCGTGGTCTGTACTAATTTGAACATCAATGCGTTTTGCATTTTTAAAGTCATTTAAAAAACTGTTTGGAACTACAATATGGTTCGATGAGCGTTTCGGTTCTAAACGGCTGATATATTCAAGTTCAGTGGGTTGTGTTGGGGTATAACTCAGATGTTTACCATCCACGATAAAAGTTATTTTTTTGATATCATAATAGAGATAACTACTATTTAAACGCACATCAATACGAAGTTGATTTTTATTCTCCGAATTCCATGAGGCCGCCATAATCGGACACTGTTCATTGGGTTTACATAGTAATAATCCTGCTGTAGCTAATCGATCAGTGTTACTTTTATTTTCAGGAACAGTGGCACAACCGTGTAATAAAATGAAAGCTGTCATTAGTCCAACTATTTTTTTCATTTCAGATTTCCCCTTAAATATGTTGTATTCATTTTCTTAATCTTCATCTATGCCCAGAAAATGAAAGGGTGGTGCCGTTTTGAATTGTGCTGTTGCATCACCTGCATAGATATTCTCTTGATTTTTACCTAAATCTAACTTACGTGTCACCCCATCTTTGAAATTAATTTTGTTAAGATCGACCCAGAAACTATTGGGTGAAAGCGCAGATTCGAAAAAGTAAAGTTTACGCTTATGATCAACGACCGTACGCCAGCGGGTTGAAGAGATATTGGGTTCTTCTTGAGTATTCAGCCCATAAGGGACAGAGACATTCCGAATAACACTGAAAACGGAGGCAAGTGCTTCTTTAGGATCATCATTTTTAGGAATCGCATTGATATAAAAAGAAGCTCTGGCAAAACGATCTGATGCGCGATTGGTGCCTGGAAGAAAAATCGTTCCACCAATTTGTTTCCAATATTCATTGAGTGCAAGTTGCTCATCAAAAATAGGAGAGTTGGTCATTACTTGATAACTTGAATCATGATGAATAACTTGTTTACCGTTAATGTATTCAACTATTGCATTGTCTCCTGTTTTATCAGAAATAGATAAGTGCAAGGTCGTTAAACGTTTCTCACCTGGCACGGCATCAGTAACGATAATAAAGGGTTCTTTTTGTAGAGCTTTAACTGCTTCATCGACAGTTGCAAAATTATCTAGGACATATTGCGCCCACGCAGCAATTGTCAGTTTGGGTTTATCTGATTTGGTTCGATCTGGATATTGAGATTCAACAAGCCAAAGCAAGTTGGCATTTAAGCCTGCTTCATTGACACCATCTGTAGTTGAAATATCGTATCCTGTTGCAACTACACTGCCATATTTAGAGGTCCAATGAATCGAATTTTTCCCCACATTGCCACTGCGTTTTACACCACTAGGCAAAATCCATAAGTTGGTGCCGACATCCTGTTTCCAGTCCATAGAGCGGGCAGTAATAATGGTTTGGTTATTCCCTTGATACACCACCCGCGTACAACTTTCTGCTGTAAGGGATACCCAAAATAAACTACCGCCGATTAAACTACTTATGAGTGCTTTTTTAATCATTGTCATGTCCTCTTGTGAAGTATTTTTAATGCTTTTTTATGAGTTATGTCATTGGTTAATTTAGCGTGATTTATTTTGAATAGATGATTTTTTAACAAATTTCAGCATAAATGCTTCATGGCAGTTCGTTTATTTAATATTTTATAAGTAAAAATTAATTTATTTTTTAGAGGAATTATATATTTTAATATTATTTTAACTTTATGTAGACTGGTCTGTATGTTTTTAATATAATAAGTTTAATCTACTCAGTTCTTAAATATCAGAATTTGCTCATAATAATTTTTTTAGTATCAATTTTATTTGATGTGATATCAGATGTTTAATGAATACAAATATTTAGCCAATTTTGTTAAGATCAAGAGAGTACTCGATTTACCATTTGTGCGTTTTATAGCCTGCTTCTTCCCCAAGTGGCAGGTTTTTTTTATGCTCAAAATCTATATCAAAAAGCAGCACTCATTCATATTTTTGTAAAAATTGAATGTTAAATTAATTTGAAAATCAAAGGGCATTGCGCAATGAAAAAAACCAATGAGACTAACTTAGATTATTTAAATAATATTATTGATGATTTTAAAGATACTAAAGAAAAGCCCAGTAAAATTTTAATAGGTTATAAAATATATGCTGAACTAATGAATGATGCTAAGTTCAAAAGCGAAATACTAGAATCTGCTTTAGATCCGAATAAACGTAAGTATCGAAAATTAAAAATAAAAATTACTCAAGATGAATATCAACTTAAAATTGAATCAAGTTAATGATTGTCAAAATAATCTTTTGAGAAATAAGCCATTTTTTGAATGGCTTATCATTTGAATTTGTTCCAAATGTTGTTCGATATTATGTGTTTTCAAAATTTTTTCATTGTTTCGAAATCTTTTTAAAGATTGCCAATGATTCTATTGGCAATCAGGTTATTGACCTTTGTATTTGATAATAATTTTAAAGAAAAAATGTTTTGATGAGAGTGCTAAGTTTGATCATTGAACTCAGGCTCATTCAATTATTCCAATTTAGTCTTTACAATATACTCAAAAAATACGTATATAAGGCCATATCCCCAGAAAAAACATAGATTATCTTCCAATATACACAAGGTATGGTTGAGTTTCTATGGAAACTAAGATTACGGTCCTACCGACTTTTCCGATTGACTTAGCAGTAGATCGGGTGAATAGTATTTCATAAAAGCTTGGCATTAGACTTCTTTCATGATTGTTTAACCCTCTTTATTTTTCTCCCATTAGGACAAATAAAAGTAAGCTACGAAAGAAGTCTATTCAAATTGATTATTTTTTAAGAATTGTTTTGTTTATTAATTGTTTATATATCTGGTCAAGCTTTGTAAAGCAGTAAACAATAAGCTGAAAAGGTTTAAATAGTATGGATAAAATGAGAACAACAGTAAAATATGTCGTGCTCAAAGGTGATGATTATCAACTCGGAACTGCTTTACATGAAGAGCATCTGGATGCGGGGAGTACATATTTTGACAATATACCTTCTGTGGTGACTTTTAATGGGCGTGATTTTCGGGTCAAGTATAAAGAGTTGATACGCAAACAAACCTATGATGAAAATGATGAATCTCAACACATTTTAGTGAAAATGATTTCAATGAACTAACTAAATTTAACAGTTTAAAGTTTAAAATCGCGGATAATCTATAAAGTTTAAGTTGAAGTGTGAAATCAAATAATGACTAAAAAGATCTTATTTATTTTATGTGGCGGTACTCTTGTTTTATCTGCTTGTAGCACAACCAAGACACCTACGCCACAAAAAATTGGAATGCCTAATCCAGCAAGTCAGTACTGTATCGACCAAGGCGGTAAGTTGGAGATGAAAAAAAATGCAAATGGTGATGCTTATGCCAATTGTATTTTACCAGACGGTCGTGTCATTGAAGAATGGCAATTATTTAGACAAGATCATCCTCAAAAATAAAGTACAAAAAAAGCTCAGAAAACATAAGCATTCTGAGCCTTTTTATGGGTCAAAATTTATAACATTACAAACATAATAATCAAACCCAAAGCAATCCGATACCAAGCGAAAACACGTAAAGTATGTTTTTCCACAAAACGCACTAAAGCTTTTACTACAAATAATGCAGCGAGAAAAGCCGTGATAAAACCAAGTGCAATATTGGTCATATTATCCGCGGTGAGTACATTTGCATTACGAATTAAGTCAAAGGTTGCTGCACCGAGCATTGTAGGCATCGCCAGAAAAAAAGAGAACTCGGTCGCTGCTTTACGTGAAAGCCCTGCAAACATCCCACCTACAATCGTTGCACCAGATCTTGATGTCCCAGGGATCATGGCAACACATTGAGCTAGACCAACCAATAAAGCCTGTTTAAAGGTGATTTGAGTGGCTTCCGTAGTTTTATGATCAAACTTGATGGATTCTGCCCAGAAAATAATTAGACCACCCACAATCAATGCAATGGCGACAACTAAAGGGCTAAACAGTACAGATTTAATAAAATCGACGGCCATCACACCAATAATGACCGCAGGAAAAAAAGCAATCAAAACACTAATACAAAAGTGCCGCGCCTCTGCATCCCCACTAAAAAAACCTTTAATCAAATCGACGATTTTTTGTCGGTATAACCAGCAAACTGCCAAAATTGCACCTAACTGAATCACGACTTCAAACACACGTCCACTATCAGAATGAAAATCAATCAGATGACCAAAAAGAATAAGGTGTCCAGTACTAGAAATAGGTAAAAACTCAGTTAGGCCTTCAATTAGTCCTAAAAAGAGAGCCTTAAAGGCTTCAAGGTGTTGCATGGATGATTACTCATGAATCAGATTTAATGATATTAATTAAAAAGAAAGGTGAGAGTGTAAGTAAAAAACTAAATATTTTTCAAATCATAACAGCCTTACTTTTATTCTTTTTTAAGAAATACAGTTTTCTTAAAGTTCAAAATTGTATACGCATTAACGCAAGGATCGAATAGATGGTTCGGTTTCCATTGTTAATATTTGTGAAAATTTTATCCTCAGTGAGAAGCTAATGCTTTTTTCCAGTCTCAGGAGTAGGGAATTTATAAAATATCATTTAAATTAATGAGAATCATTTGTAATTGATTTTGCGTTCTTGTATATTAGCGCCACTGGAAAGTTTCATGGGCTTGCCAGAAATAAAAAGACTACTTCAGTAGTCTGTACAGCGTGATCCTTAACAACCCCATTGTGTTGAGCAATGGGTTTTTTTATTAAAGTCGTTAAGTGCAATTCTGTATCAATCACACTGACCAGTGATCTAAACAGAATGATTGATCATTTGATTGCATCTTCAATTTCCTGAATATTAATTTTTTGCATACGAAACATCGCATTCATGGCGCGTTGGGAAATTTCGGAATCTGGGCTATTAATTAACTCAATCAGACGTTTCGGAACAATCTGCCAATGTATGCCGAATTGATCTTTCAGCCAACTACATTGCATCGCTTGACCACCATGTTGTAATAACGCAGACCATAAGTGATCCGTTTCCATTTGGCTTGACGTTTCTACAACTAGGGAAATCCCTTGGTTAAAACTGAAATGATGTGAATAAGAGGAATCCATACAATATAAAATATAATCATCAATTATAAATTGCGCGTGTTGTACATATTCAGGATTCTCTGAACGATTTTCTCCGTCTTTATAACGCATGATGCCACTGACTTCAGAATTGGGGAAAATTTGCGTATAAAATTGCATTGCATGCAGTGCTTTTCCCGCATTGTCTTCAGTAAACATTAACGTTGGAATCAACTGTTGAGTATTTAAGTCTTCTCTTGTATCCAAATAAAGTTGCCATGAAACGCCAAACCGATCCTGCACCCAGCCATACATCTCGCTCCAAGGATAACGATCCAAAGGCATTAAAATTGAACCGCCATCGATCAATTGATCCCAATAATATTGGATTTGCTCACTAGACTGGCTTAATAACATCAAGGAGATAGATGGATTAATCTGAAATTCAAGATCAGGTCCACCACTGAGTAGCATTAATCTTTGATTAAAAATAGAGAGTTGTGACACATAGTCATTGGTTTGCAGTAGCTGCGCGTTAAACAATGAGCTATAAAATTCTGCTGCCTCATTGCGGCCAGATTTTAACCATACACAGGGATAGATATCATTATTCATCGTTATACTTTTTTTATTGTGTTGATGATTATTTTATCAGTAAATTGGGTGAATATTAACCAAAAATATAAAACTATACATCAAGATTGAAAATAAACGCGACTAACATCTATGTAGAGCATTTTGGTACAGGAATCAATCCAATACCAAAATTAATCATTAAGAAGATGACTTTTGTTGTTCAAGTTGTTGTTTTAAATATAAATCAACATAGTATTTTTCAGTGTAGTCATCTGCATATTGGTTCGCCTGACTCCGCGTTTTAGTCTTCTCAGTCTTTTCTATAAGACCTGATTCAGGTGAATAAAGGAGCACCCACCATTGTCGATTAATACGTCTAACATTGAAAAGCTCTTTACTATATTTACGTTTTGCCATTGTGAATCATGTGATGGAAAGTATTGAGACCAGTTCTACTTGAGCCTTACACTTAAGTCAACACAGACCTTAGGTAACTGTTCAAATTTTATAAAAATAATGAAATCTTTTAAATTTTAAATAAATAGACTTAAAAAATGAGACAAGAAATAGAGTTAATACATGAAATTTACTGTAAATGTAGTGTTGTCTTTTGTTAAGTTGTAAAAATCAAATTTAATTTAATTATCAATATAAGATTTTGATATTTAATAAATTTTTTTTAATTTTAAATTGTAAAAAATGCTTACTAATTATACAATTGTAAGCTATTTCTCACAATCTTGTAAGCCAAAAGCTTATTCATTTGAAATCTCATGAAACTATACTCACTCCAGCACATCAAAAAGGCATCTTGACTATTAAATAGAAAGCTGAATATTAACTGAGAGATCTGGAAAAAATAATAAAGATATCTTTATTAATATAAATCGTCTAAATAATAGAGAAGAATCTCAAATAATCAATTGATGTGCCAATATCTCTCCTCTTTGGGGGAGGAGGAGAGATAATTATTCAATCACTAATCTATAGGGTATTGGTATGTTCATCATTAAAAATATATTTGTATTTTTATTATCCATCGTTTGTTTATGCCTAATGCTCATTGTTTTTAATTATTTAGGATTTATGAAAATCATAAACCTTGTTGTTTCTTCAGTTATTTTTGGAACTTTTATCACCTTATATTTTAAGGAGATCAAGTTATGTATGACTCTATTTGCGCTGTTTTTTGGTGCAATGTTATGTATAAGTCAGACCATGGAAGTGGTTCTTATGTTTTTAATTACGCTGTTGGTCTATTTTACAATTACCACGATGATGCCAAAGCTAAAAAATATACAAATCAAAATTAATCAGCCTATAGGAATGGATTAATTTTTAAACAAATAAAGCCAGTATTTATTTTATCTTGTAGATAAAAGAATACATTATTTCCAATAATCATTATAAATTCAAGTTTTAATAAAAGATCTAACTAAGATAAAAAAAGATGTTTTTAATATTATTAAAATATATTATAACGCAGATATTTTTGAATCAAAAAACGGTTGCTTTACCCTAAACAGCAAGGGTATGGCATAAAAATTTTAATGAAGGATTGTAATGTTAAGAGTTTTTTTTATTGCCTGTTTGGTTGTGCCTAACTTTGCTTTTGCCTTGTCTCCAGATCAGGAGTGTCAACAAATTGCAGAAGTCGCAGCAGCAGTGATGCAACAACGTCAAGATGGTGTACCTTATTCGACTCAACAGCGAATTTCACAAGAATTTAGTTCCGAAGAAACCAAAGAGTTTTATATGGATATTGTTGAAGATGCCTATACAGAAAAACAGTTAAATACTGATACTGCCAAAGAGCAAGCGACTCAGGCTTTTGGCAAGTCTTATTATGATCGTTGTATGGCTCCAGAATAAGTTTTAGGTACTAGATCGCTGTTTACAAAACAATAAATGGCAGGAAGACTGTGATTTATCCAATAAAAGTAAGTGAAGACTTAGCTTAAGTTTTATAAAATTACAGCGTTATCTAATCTTGCATATAGTTTTGTCGATATTGTTTGGGTGAAAGATCAAATTGTCGCTTAAATGCTTGACTAAACGCGGTTTCCGAAGAGTAGCCGACATTATTGGCAATCTTTTGAATCGTGAGATTACTCTCTCTTAATAACTGGCTGGCAAGACGTAAACGATGTTGTTGTAAATATGCTAAGGGTGTTTCATGAATGATGCTTTGAAACAGACTGGCAAATTTTGAACGAGACATGCAGCATTGTTCTGCAAGGGATTCAACTGTCCAAGGGTGTTCTGGACGACCATGTATTACAGCAAGTGCACTGGAAAGCTCAGGATGACTTAAGGCATTCAACCACGAGCCTTGATCATCAAGCTGAGAAATATAATCTCTGACACATTCGATCAACAAAATACTCATCAAATGATCAAAAATTTTATCGCGGCCGGGTAGGATCCGTTGCGTTTCTAGTGCCACAAAGTACAAGCCGACTCGCAGCCATTCTGGCCCAGTCGAACTCATGGCATGATGAATATGAATATAAGAGGGAAGTGCACTGAGTAAAGGTCGTGCCATCAAAGTATCAATATGGCAACGTACCGTAAAAATTAATGCAGATTCAGAGGATCGAGTTCCGATTTCAATTGCATCGTCCCGATGACCTTTAAAAAAATCACTAACATCTAAACTATCAATCAGTTTGTTGTCCTGACTATTTGAGCCATGATGGGCATTTCCAGATGGAATTAAAACAATATCGCCAGCCTGTGCAGTTAAACTGGTATTTGAATCAATTTTAAAATGAATAGAACCCATTAAAATAATATGCGCAATAACAGCATGCTGTTCCTGCATGGAAAATGCCCATTCTCCCTGCGCTTTTATATAAATATATTCAGATTTATTTAAATGAATATCGTCAAAAATTTTGCTTAATGCATCCATATTCGTTTTAAGTTTCTTTTTCCAGTATTGAAAGACAAAAGCAATCAGATAAAAAATGTGATTTTAGGACAAAAAAATGGTCGAAAATGCCAAAGACTTTTACATAGGTTTTTTGGACGCATGCAACTGTCTTTCAAAGTATAAATTCAACAAGATACAGATATCAAGAAAGAAAGGATGCGAGACATGAATGCTTCAGTAAAAGTCCAGCAAGAATTGCTCACGGTAGCTTCAAAGTCAAAATTAGAATTAGATCGTAAACGTTATATGTGGATGTTAGGGCCAGCTTTACCTGCCATTGGGATTGGTATTTTAGCGGGTTATCAATTTGCACCACGTCCATTGAAAAAGCTTTTTGCTTTAGGTGGTCCAATTGTATTACATGTGATTATTCCGACCATTGATACCATTATTGGTAAAGATGCTAATAATCCGACTAATGAAGATATTAAGTTACTGGAAAATGATCCATATTATGCCACTTTAGTCAAAACTTTTATTCCATTACAATATGCCGCAAATGTTTATGCCTGTTATATTGCCAGCAGTAAAGAAACCTCATTTTTAGATAAAATTTTAATTGGTATCTCTATGGGAGCGGTGAACGGTATTGCGATTAATACTGCACATGAACTCAGTCATAAACAAGACCGGATTGATCATCTCTTGTCTCATATGGCCCTTGTTCCGACAGGATATAACCATTTCCGCGTTGAACATCCTTATGGACATCATAAACGTGCTGCGACACCTGAAGATCCAGCATCTTCACAAATGGGAGAGACATTTTATGAGTTTTGGCCTCGTACGGTATTGGGTTCTTTAAAATCAGCTATTGAAATTGAAACCAACCGATTAAAACGTAAGGGTAAACAGTTCTGGTCTAAAGATAATGAACTGCTACAAGGTTGGGCAATGAGTGCCACTTTCCATGCCTCAATGGTTAAATTGTTTGGAAAAGGGGCAATTCCTTATCTAGCAACTCAGGCATTTTATGGCATCAGCTTGTTTGAAATCATTAACTATATTGAACACTATGGTTTATTGCGTCAGAAAAAAGCTGACGGTAACTATGAGCGTACCATGCCAGAGCATAGTTGGAACAACAATAACATCGTGACTAATTTATTTTTATATCAGTTGCAACGTCACTCAGATCATCATGCTTATCCAACTCGTCCATTTCAGGCATTGCGTCATTTTGATGAAGCGCCTGAGCTGCCAAGTGGTTATGCGAGTATGTTATTGCCTGCATTGATTCCGTCAATGTGGTTTAAGATGATGGATAAACGTGTTTTTGATCACTACAAAGGTGATTTGAATAAAGCCAATATTTATCCTAAACGTCGCGCTAAAATTTTTGCGAAGTTTGGTTTGGTCGATAAATCATTGCAAACTGAAGAAAACTCGACCAACTCATAAGTTTTATCTAAGTTTTCCTTGAACAGCCCTAATTGTGTTTAGGGCTTTTTTTATAGTTTAAGCTTCCAACGCTTTTAGCATCCAGATTTCACAGGCTTGACTGTGACCAGTCTGACCACGTGGTTGAGCTAAGTGTTGAAAGCCCAATCTTTCATACAAACTGACTGCTTCTTTAAGTGCTGCTGTTGTTTCCAGATAACAATCATGGAAACCTTGTGTTTTGGCGAAATCAAAACATTGCTGTAAAAGTTTTTTAGCAAAACCCTGACCGCGTAAGACAGGCAGGAAATACATTTTTTGAATTTCGAGTAAAGTGGAATCTCCCAATAATGGCGCAATGCCACCACCACCCAACACGTTATCATGTTGATCTACAATCACCCAATATTGACTGTTGGGATGATGATAAACCTCAGACATTTGATCCAGTATTGGGTCCGAAACTGCAAATCCTGCATCTGTGGCTAGACCATATTCTTTTGAGACTTCACGGATGACCTGAGCAATTTGGGGATTATCCTTGGTTTGGATAGGACGTATAAAATACATTGATAAGTATGAATAAAAAAGTGGAATCGAATTTAGCTTAAATCCAGATTCCACTCAAGTCGATTTATTTTCAATGAAATATTGTTGAAAATTATTTTAATTCACTGGAAGATTTACCGAGTTCACGACGTGCAATAATCAGTTGCTGGATTTGCTGTGTTCCTTCAAAAATATCTAGAATCTTAGAGTCACGTGCCCATTTTTCCAATAATTCATCTTCGTTATAACCTACGCTGGCTGCCAACTCGACACATTTTAAGGTAATATCGTTGCCAATTCGACCTGCTTTGGCTTTGGCAATAGAAGCTTCTTTGGAATTTGGCTTTTTATTATCTGCCATCCATGTGGCTTTTAAAGTCAGCAAGCGTGCAGCTTCCCATTCAGCTTCCATCCGATAGATTTGAGCAGCAATATTAGAGGTCTGCAAATAAGGCGTTGCATAGTCTGCTTCAAGCTCATCTTTAAAAATTTCTTTAATACGCTCTAGTGAGGCTTTGGCACAACCGACGGCCATTGCTGCAACCAGCGGGCGGGTATTGTCAAACGTTTCCATCACACCCGCAAAACCTTTGGTGACATCGACTTCAGCATTGCCTAACAAATTGGCCGCAGGAACACGACAGTCGATAAAGCTAATCGCCGCTGTATCTGAGGCTTTAATCCCTAATTTATGTTCCAGACGCTCAACTTTCATGCCGGGTGTACCTTTAGGAACCACAAAGGATTTAATGGCGGCACGACCTAATTTGCGATCCAGTGTTGCCCAAACTACAACAGAGTCAGCGCGTTCGCCAGAGGTCACAAAGATTTTTTCACCATTCAGGATATAGTCGTCACCGTCTTGGGTGGCGGTGGTTCGAATGGCAGCAGAATCAGAACCACAACCCGGTTCGGTAATCGCCATCGCAGCCCATGTGCCTTTAAAGCGTTCGAGTTGCTCATCGTTAGCAACGGCTGCTATTGCTGAATTGCCTAAACCTTGACGGGGCATACTCAGTAATAGCCCTGTATCTCCGTAGCACATTTCAATGATGCTGAGTGCTGTAGATAGATTGGTGCCATTACGGTTGCCTTGATCCTGACTTTCATTGCGTTTTCCTGCTCCAGCCGCGCCAGCATTCATGCCTTCGCCACCTTCATTCATCCCGTCAACCAATGACGCGAGCATATCCAGTTCTTTGGGATAAGCATGTTCAGCTTTGTCATATTTACGTGAAATAGGACGTAAAACATTCAGTGCAACTTCATGCGCCTGATCAATCAGCATCTTAAATTTTTTAGGATTTTGTAAGTTCATTTAATTTTTCTCCGATTAAGCATGCAGACCTGAATGTAAAATTGCTGTAGCACGTAAATCACGATACCAGCGCTCAACAGGGTGTTCTTTGGTAAAACCATGACCGCCTAAAACTTGTACGCCATCTGTGCCAATTTTCATGGATTTTTCAGCACATAATAAACGCGCCAGATATGCTTCACGGTGAAATGGTTGACCTGCTTCAGCCAGACTTGCTGCATTTAAAATCAACATACGCATGGCATCGATTTCAATCGCCATATCCGCGATCATAAATGCGACACTTTGACGATGTGAAATTGGTTCTCCAAATGCAGTACGTTCATTGGCGTAAGTAATACAGTAGGCTTTGACTGTTTCACATGTACCGACTGCCATTGAACACCACATTAGATTGCCTAGATCTATAAATGCGCTGTAATCAAATTCTTGGTCACCCAAACGTGTTGCGGGTGTATTTTGAAAGTTCAATGTGACTGATTGAGTAGCTTTAAGTCCCATTGCAGGCGAGCTTTTTAAATGGATACTATCGTCACGCTCTACAACGAAAACATCGGCCTGACCATTGAAATCCGCACTGACCAGCAATAAATCAGCCGTTTCCCCTAAAACGACTAAAGTTTTTTCGCCCGTAATATAAAACTGATCATGGGTTAACGTGGCTTTGGTTTTGAGTTTAAATGGGTTAAATGCAGGCGTGTTTTCCTGTACTGCAAAGGTTGCCTGAATCTTGCTATCTGCGGCAAAAGCAGTTAGATATTTTGATTGAACCTCTTCGGAACCCCAGCGGGTCAGTGCATTGATCACGCTGAATGTACTGAGTAATCCTGCGGTTAAACTAAAATCACCCCGTGCCAGATGTTCTGCGATCAGGATATTACTCACAATATTTTGTTCTGCTGCCACACCGCCTAAGGCTTCAGGAAGGGCATAGTAATTAAGTCCTAAATCTTCGATATATTGCCAAAGTTGATCTGGGAATTTGGCATCATGATCGGCTTGATGTGCAAGTGGAGCTAAAACTTCTTGTGCAAATTGAGACATGGCCTCAACGGTCATTTGTTGTTCTTCAGTCAGGCTTAAATCAAACAGGTTTTTTTGCTGATTAGGTAAGCGTTGACGATCAATATTTTGAGGTTTAAAGGCTTTTTGAGTATGACTCAGTGCTTTAAATCCTGTTTTTGAACCTTGGTAAAGTGATTTTTCTATTAACTTGCGTAGCTTAAATTGGTCCAGTAAATCACTGGATGCCATTTTTGTCAGTAATGAAAGTCCAAAACCTTGGGCTTTATTGACCATATTCGTCATTGCGCTGCATCCTTCGCAGTATTAATTATTGTTTTTATGCTGACATGCATTAAATCAAAAAACCATGTCAGTGCTGACAGTGATATTTAAGGCTGATAAGTGGAAAATACGAAAGATGATATCAATCTAATCTTATGAATTTTATATGAAAATAAAAAAAGAATCGGAAAGTCAATTTAAAGAATTGACTAGGCTGACAAAGTTACAACCTAGTCGAGTATAAATTATCTATTGTTAAGCGTATTTGCGGATCATTTGTCTGACATTGGTTCTTGCATCAATGACGGTCATAAACGTGTAGGCACCTATGAATTTACGGCTGATAAACATAAACTCTTTAGGGGGAACTGAAAAGTAACGCGATGCCATCGATTTGCTGGCTTGTTGCATGACGCGGCTATGTAGTTGACTCTTTTTCCAGTTATAACGTTCTTGTTCATCCATCAAACCTTGTGGCATTTCAGGATTATTTTCAGGGCAGCTAAAGGCTTCAGTGGCAAGTAAAAACACTTTAGCCATGTCGGGTTTGATCGCTTGTGGAATTGAATCAAAAAATTCATAGCCTGTCATAGCTTTGACCATGGCATCGGCATCATGATGATAGCCTGCTGTGATTAAGCTGCGAGCGACATTTAACAGGTGGTCATCAAACTGACGAATAGCACCAAAGTCGAGCAATACAATCTTGTCCTTGATATCATCACCGTTGCCTAAACGTACCAAATAATTGCCAAAGTTTGGATCAGTCTGCATTTCACCCCATTCAAAAATTTCGCGAACTGCGATTTCGAGCGATGCTTCTCCAAGCAGATTGCGACGTTCCTGTGGTAATGACAGCATCACGGGACTATTGATTGGAACACCACGTTCAAAGGTCATGCATAAAATTTTATCGGTACAATAATCATCAATAATATGCGGCACGACATAACGAGGATCATGTTTGAGACGTTCTGCAAAGCGTCGTGTAGTTGCTGATTCTATGTCATAACTGACTTCGCGATGCATCATTTCACGAACTTCTTCAAACCATTGATCAAATTCACGGGTTTGGGGCACCATACGTGTCAGCTTGAGCATATTTTTAAATAAGCTCATATCTGAATCAATCGCTTCGGCAACGCCTGGATACTGGATTTTTAAGACCAATTCTAGTCCATCAGATTTACGTGTGGCACGATGGACCTGAGCCAGTGATGCAGTCCCAATCGGTTCATGATCAATAGTCAGTTCATGAAGTTTATCGCCGAGTTGTTCTTGTAAATGTTCTTTGATCGCTGGCCATGCGAGCGCAACAGTCTGGTTATTAAGTGTATTAAGTGCTTGAGTAATTTCTTCTGGCAAAAAGTGTTCGCCGTAGAGCGCCATCATCTGACCGATTTTAACAATCGAACCTTTGAGTTTTCCAATTTCTGAAACTAAATAATTTGCCTGTTCTGTCATCGCTTTTTTACGTTTTTTTTCTTTTTCCTCATCACTTGAGAAAAAAGAAGACGCATTTGCCGTTGCCCAGCGAGTACCCGCAAGCAATGAGGCTTTAGCGATAGATAAGCGTCGATCCATAGATGATGTTTTTAGGTTCTTAAGCTTATCGTTCTGATCAGACATATAAAATCCTTGCTAAAGTCATGCAGAGTCAATGAGTATAATTGTAGCGAATATTACATGCTATGACCGTATTAAAACAGTTAGAGTGGAAGAATGTTTATCTGAAATTTTTGGATAGTACAAAAAATATTCAAATTGAGGGTGTGAACATATTTGTAGCTCAGTTTTTTATGCAATCTGCGCGAACTTCGAGTTAAGCAGAAAAGCAAATTCAGTCAATAAGTGAACAATAGTCTTTTTACAAGACATGTTTATTTCTCCCTAATTTAGGAGAAACATAAAGAAGATTTAAACCATGAGGAAAGAGGTCTAATAGATCGATTGACACTCTACATACGAAACTTGATTTTAAGACTCTCGCGCATTTTTAATTGATTGACATGACTTAAAATATGCTGATCAATCATGGCCTGAACAGATCGATGCATAAAGCCTAAGGCATAGCCCTTGACAATAATAATGCTTGGTAAGGTGAAGAAAAAATACTTTGCATCTTCAAGTGATGCATCTTCAAAAACACCATGAGAGTTTAAGGCATCACAAAAATACTGTTTCTCAGCTTTAACATGGCCTGAATCTACATCATTCCAATAGTTTTCACGCATTGCAAAAAGATTGTTGTGTTTATAGCTCATTG
>NZ_CP078523.1:2674815-2674881 GCF_019264745.1 Acinetobacter sp. Colony158
ATGTCAAATTTAGTTTAAATGAATTTGCTGAAAGTACAATTTTAAAGCACAAAAAATTGTTATTAA
>NZ_CP078523.1:2676406-2676488 GCF_019264745.1 Acinetobacter sp. Colony158
GTCAGTAATCTACAACGTCAAATTGCTTTTACACCGCAAGATTTAGGTCACTATAAAGCTGAAGTTTTAGCAAAAAGGCTGA
>NZ_CP078523.1:2676640-2677318 GCF_019264745.1 Acinetobacter sp. Colony158
TTAGTTCCTTTAATTAGTGCCTCAGCCATTGGCTTTCAGGGGCAGTTATTGATGGTAGATGCAGATTCGGCTTGCTATGAATGTTTATTTCCTAAAGAACAACATGACAATGAAGGCTTACGCTGTGCTGAATCGGGGGTACTTGCAACCACCCCTGTCATGATAGCGTCATTACAAGCTCATCACACTCTGCTGTTTTTAGGGTTAAATTTAAGTCCTTTAAAAAGTAAACTGTTACTTTGGGATGGTTTAACCCTGAAACAGCGTATTCTGCATTTTGAAAAAGATACAAATTGTCCAATTTGTCAGGCAAGTTTATCGGTAAACTAAATGAAGTTTGATACACTGCCTCGATAAACCAAATCACATTGAATGATATGAAAAAAAATATTTTGTTTGACGGGTTACGCTCCGTTGCTCGTATAGGCGAAACAGCCGTGGTCGCTGCTAAAGCGGGTATAAGATACGCGACTGAAAAGCCAAGAAATGCCAAACTTATGCGCGAAACCTTTGAATCTTTGGGTTCGACTTATATTAAACTCGGTCAGTTTATTGCGAGTACACCCTCACTATTTCCGCGTGAATATGTTGAAGAGTTTCAGGGGTGTCTGGATCAAACACCGACTTTACCGTTTAGCTATATTCAGGAAGTGTTAGCGACTGAGTTTGCAGGTCGTG
>NZ_CP078523.1:2677339-2683490 GCF_019264745.1 Acinetobacter sp. Colony158
CGATTGATGAAACGCCGTTGGCTTCAGCATCTATTGCTCAAGTGCATGCGGCAAAACTCACTACAGGTGAAAATGTCGTCATTAAAGTGCAAAAACCAGGTGTTGAAACGATTTTATACACCGATTTGAATGTGGTGCATTGGGCGACCAAAATGCTGGAAAAAGCCATTCCAAAGGTCAAGTTTGCTTCACTTTCTGAAATTGTGGATGAAATTAAAACACGAATGGTGCGTGAGGTTGATTTTATTGAAGAAGCTCAGAATCTGGATGATTTTGTAGAATATCTTCAAATCACTAATAATCAGGCAGCTACTGCACCAAAAGTTTATCATCAGTTTTCAACGCGCCGTGTACTGACCATGGAGCGTCTATATGGCGTGTCTTTAACTGATTTTGAAGTGGTCAAAAAATACGCCAAAGATCCGTCACAGGTCTTAATTACGGCGATGAATACATGGTTTGGAAGTCTAATGCTGTGTAAGAGCTTTCATGCAGATTTGCATGCAGGTAATCTTATGTTGCTTGAAGATGGTCGTATTGGTTTTATTGATTTTGGGATTGTCGGGCAACTGAATCCCGAAGTCTGGACCGCATGTTTAGCCTTTATGGATGCCTTACAAAAAACTGATTACACCGCAATGGCTGAAAACATGCTGAAAATGGGCATGACCCATACCAAGATTGATACTCATGTCTTGGCGCGTGATCTTGAGCGCTTATTTAGTGGTGTTTTACTTGCCGATCCTCAGGAAATTTTGACTTCAAAACCGTCTGATTTAAATGATATTATGCTAGATATGGTGGCTGTGGGTGAGCGTCACGGGATCAAATTCCCGCGTGATTTTGCGCTGTTGTTTAAACAAATGCTGTATTTTGATCGTTTTATGCGCGTCCTTGCACCGTATACCGATATTTATGCAGACCAACGTCTGAAAATGGTTCAAACTATAGAGCCACAATCGTTGTTTAAACATTAATTTTGAGTTAGATCATCATGGATGCCATTGTTATTGAAGGTTTAAAGGTCAATACTGTAATTGGCTGTTTCAATTGGGAACGGCAAATTATTCAACCTTTAATGCTGGATTTAACCGTTCATGTTGATTTGAGCCAAGCAGCTAAATCAGATCAGCTTGAGCATACTTTAAATTATGCTCAAATCTGTGAACTTGCTGCTCAAACCATTCAAAAAGCACAACCGAAATTGATTGAGCATGCGGCTCAACTGGTTTTACAAGTGCTTTTCGAGACGTTTTCAGCGATTCAATCTATTATTATTACCATTCGTAAGCCTGCCATTATTGCAGAAGCCAATTCTGTAGGAATTCGCCTTGAACGCCAACGAAACGATTTTTGCCCTCGCATTGGCGAGTAATCTTGATCCAGAATCACATTTTCAGATTGCCTATCAAACCATTCAGTCATGGGGTGAGGTTACATTTTCACATGTTTATCAGATTCCGTGCCGTGATGGTGTTGGAGCGAATTATTGGAATTCAGCCTGTCTGTTAAAATCTCTAAAAAGCCGATCTGAGATTGAAATCGCGCTGAAACAACTTGAGGCTCAATCAGGTCGTATTCGACCATCACATCAGATTTCGCTCGACGTCGATTTGATTGCGTGGGGAGATCATCTTAGTAAGATGCAGTTTAATCCTAAAAAAATGCCACTCGCAGTAGACGTCAAAATTCCACTTTATGAGTTATGGAAAAATGCTGTGCTATACGTTTCAGAGTGCAATTTTCCACAGGTTGATTTTCAGATCAAGACTCAAACCCATTCGTGATCGTAATAGTATTTATCTGATTTACAAAATAAATTTTGATGATCACTTTTCACGTTTATAAGATTTTACGCAAAATTTACGCCAGTTAAACTCTCGACAATAGAGAGTTTACGGACATTATACGCATACTGAGATTCGGGAAATCCGTTTCAATTTCAGGAATATAATAATGTCTAGCGTCTATGTCGGTAGCATTTTTAGCTCTACACTCGAAGAGCAAAGTCTAAAAAGTCTTCAATCATTATTCACATTTCAGATGATAAATCTCTGTCGTTTACAGGGGATTTTGTCATGCTAGAACTTTATTTATTACTTGCATTAGTCATCTTACTTGCTTGGCCATTGGGTAAATATCTGGCGAAGGTCATGGCGAATCAGCCGATGAAATCTGATGTCATATTTGGTTGGATTGAAAGACCTATTTACGCGATTTTGGGGGTAAAGCCAGAGCAGCAGATGGGACTTCGCCAGTATATCGCTGCATTTTTAATAAGTTGTGTGGTGTTGTTGGTTTTATCAACTTGCATTTTTATGACCCAAGCATGGCTGCCGTTAAATCCAAATCAAGCCCCAAATATGAGTTGGGATTTGGCATTGCATACCACCATCTCGTTTTTAACCAATACCAATCAACAACATTATTCAGGTCAGGCTCAACTGTCATATTTTTCACAAATGACAGCAATTGTGGGTTTGCAGGTGATTACCCCGATGATGGGGCTGGCTTTGGCTGTGGCAACGCTTAGAGCTTTTTTTCTACAGAAGAAAAGCTGTGAAAATTTGACGAGTGATTCGGTTCAATTGGGAAATTATTGGGCAGATTTAGTCCGTCCTACGGTGCGTTTCTTAATGCCATTGTGCTTAATCTGGTCATTATTATTGAATTGGCAGGGGGTTCCTGCAACTTTTCAGGGTGGTCCAGAAGTACAAGTACTAGATCATTCTGTAGAAAAACAATTACAAAAAATTCCACTAGGCCCTGTTGCTCCAATGGTTGCCATTAAGCAATTAGGCAGTAATGGAGGGGGATGGTATGGGCCTAATAGTAGTGTCCCATTGGAAAATCCTACACCATTTTCAAACTTTCTGGAAATGCTAGCAATTCTTCTCATTCCAGTCTCATTGATTTTTATGGTCGGATATTTCACTCAACGTAAACGCTTTGCGGTGTTTGTGTTCGGAACCATGTTGTTGATGTCTGTCCTTTCTGCGACCGCATCAATTTGGTCAGAAAGTTTATCTGCAACGGCACATCAAATCACAGTCATGGAAGGTAAAGAACAACGCTTTGGTGCTGCATCTTCTGCATTATGGGCAGCAGTCACCACGCAGGTAAACAATGGTTCGGTCGATATGATGCATGACTCATCTGCACCATTAACTGGATTGGTTGCTCTGAGCAATATGTTGATCAATGCGATTTGGGGTGGGATTGGATGCGGTTTACAGCAATTTATCGTTTATTTGCTACTTACCGTGTTTATCGCTGGATTAATGACTGGGCGTACTCCTGAATTATTTGGTCGTAAAATTGAAGCGGCTGAAATTAAGTTATTGGCCATTCTCATTTTGCTACAACCGATTGTGATTTTAGCTTTTACTGCAATTACGCTGGTTAATCCTGCGATATCGGGCATTAGTAATGCGGGTGCGCATGGAATTAGTCAGGTGTTTTATGAGTATGTATCTGCATTTGCCAATAATGGTTCGGGTTTTGAAGGCTTGGGTGATAACACAATCTGGTGGAATATAAGCTGTAGTGCAGTTTTATTACTGGGGCGTTTTCCAGCCTTGATTATTCCTCTCATGATTGCTGTTCGTCTTGCTCAGAAACGTCAGGCTCCTGAAAGTTCAGGAAGCTTAAAAGTAGAAACACCTACCTTTTCATTGACCTTAATTGCGGTCGTCATCACTTTAACCTTGTTGCAATTTATGCCGATTTTAGTCCTTGGGCCAATTGCGGACTATCTCAGTATGCAGTTGGGTTAAGGAGGAATAACTATGTCAACTCAAATTCAGTCTCAACAAACGAGTCAACAGCGCATCGAAGCGATAAAAAGTGCTTTTGTCAAATTACTACCTCAGCACATGTTGAAAAATCCAGTCATGGGTATTGTCTGGTTAGGCACACTAATTACGGCATTTAGTACAGTGGCAGGCTATACCGAATGGTTGTTTGGTAGTCTAGTTACCGTAATTTTGTTCATCACCGTACTGTTTGCCAATTATGCAGAAGCGATTGCAGAAGCCAGAGGGCGTGGACAGGCCTCTTCATTGCGTCAGGCACGACAAAATCTAGTCGCAAGAAAACTGGAATCATTACAGAATCGTACAACCCATGAAATTGCGGCAACTCAGCTTAAAATTAATGATTTTATTGAAGTTCATGCAGGTGAGTTAATTCCTGCTGATGGTGAAATTATTGAAGGCTTTGCCACCATCAATGAAGCAGCGGTGACGGGTGAGTCTGCGCCTGTATTGCGTGAAGCAGGAACAGATCGATCAGGTGTGATTGGTGGTACTAAAGTCCTGACTGATTCTATTATCGTGCAAGTAACTGCCGATTCGGGAAATAGCTTTTTAGATCGCATGATTGCTCTGGTCGAAGGTTCAAACCGTCAAAAAACACCGAATGAGATCGCGCTGGGTATTTTACTCATGGTGATGACACTGACCTTTGTCATGGTCGTGGCGAGTTTGCCTTTTATCGCAAGCTATTTGCAGATCAGTATCAGTCCAGTGGTTTTAGTCGCGTTATTGGTGTGTTTGATTCCAACCACGATTGGGGGATTATTGCCAGCGATTGGCATCGCAGGGATGAATCGAGCACTCAAAGCCAATGTTCTAGCAAAATCTGGTAAGGCTGTTGAAGTTGCGGGTGATATTGATGTTTTGCTTTTAGATAAAACAGGAACGATTACTTATGGTGACCGTCAAGCGACTGCATTTTATCCTCTGACATCGGTTTCTGAGGCTGATTTAAGAATGGCAGCTTGGGTGAGCTCTTTGGCTGATCCAACCCCAGAAGGTAAATCGATTGTTAAACTTGCAAGAGAACAAGGCTTGCAAGCGATTGAGCCTGAGAATGCTGAATTTATTGCGTTCAATGCTTCATCACGTATTTCAGGTGTCAATCTAGAAAATGGTCAACAGATTCGTAAAGGTGCGTTGGATGCGATTTTAAAATTTGTACAGCACTCGCAAGCCGATGTCGAGTTAAAAGCTCGAGTCGAACAAGTTGCTTCAAAAGGTGCAACGCCATTGGTGGTTGCCAATCAACAGCACATTTTAGGGGTAATTGAACTCTCTGATGTGATCAAGCACGGTATTAAAGAAAAGTTTGCCCGTTTACGTGAAATGGGAATCAAAACCGTGATGGTCACAGGCGATAATCCACTGACCGCTGCTGCAATTGCGGCGGAAGCGGGCGTGGATGATTATATTGCAGAAGCACGTCCTGAAGATAAATTGGCGTGTATTCGTAAAGAGCAACAAGATGGTCATCTAGTCGCCATGGTGGGAGACGGAACCAATGATGCACCTGCATTGGCTCAGGCAGATATTGGTTTGGCCATGAACTCAGGCACTCAGGCTGCTAAAGAGGCGGGGAACATGGTTGATCTGGACTCCGATCCAACCAAACTCTTGGCTGTGGTTGAAATTGGTAAGCAACAATTGATTACGCGCGGTGCACTGACCACTTTTTCATTGGCTAATGATGTTTCCAAATACTTTGCAATCTTACCTGCACTATTTGCTGCTGCCATTCCGCAAATGCAAAAACTGAATATCATGCAGCTTTCCAGTCCAAACAATGCAATTTTGGCAGCACTGATTTTCAATGCGATTATTATCCCATTACTGATCCCAATTGCTTTGCGTGGTGTGAAATTCAAACCCTCAACTGCAACTCAATTACTACGCCGTAATATGCTGATTTATGGTGTAGGTGGCGTGATTTTACCGTTTATTGCAATCAAAGCCATTGATCTTATTTTGGTTCATATTTTAGCTATATAGGAGTAGATGATGAAATCATCAGTACAATATGTTGAACCTCGTTCTGCAATATTACGTCCTGCTATTGGGCTAAGTTTGGTCAGCCTTTTAGGGTTCGGTTTGCTTTATAGCAGTGTGGCAACAGGACTAGGGCAGTTACTCTTTCCTGCACAGTCTAACGGAAGTTTGATTGAAAAGAGTCAGAGGATTGAAGGTTCCTCACTGGTTGCACAGAATTTTCAAAATCCTCGCTATTTTATGTCACGACCTTCGGCCGCGAACTATGATCCGATGGCGATGTCAGGGAGTAATCTGGCGGTGACTAATCCTGATTTAAAGGCAAAAATTGAACAGCGTTTGGTCGA
>NZ_CP078523.1:2683517-2701961 GCF_019264745.1 Acinetobacter sp. Colony158
AAACCAAATTCCGAGTGATTTGGTGACTGCATCGGGCAGTGGGATTGATCCACATATTAGTCCAGAAGCAGCGCAGTTACAGGTGGAGCGTATTGCTCAACTCAGACATTTATCAACGCAGCAAGTGATGGATATTGTCCATCAACATACTGAATCGAAACAATTTGGACTGCTGGGACAAGCGCGTGTAAATGTGCTTGAATTGAATCTGGCTTTAGATCAACTTCATCCATAACCATAAATGGATCAAAATCATTTGATACAGGGACGTATTTTTGAGTGAAATATCAATATGACCACAGCACGTGAAGATCAGGCTTCGGCATTACTGAATCATGTTCAGCGCTATCAGGCAGGGCGTTTGACCGTTTTTTTAGGAGCGGCTCCGGGCGTTGGTAAAACCTATGCCATGTTAAGCCGTGCGCACGAATTATCGCGCCAAGGTGTTGATATTACAGTTGGTATTGTGGAAACTCATGGTCGGGCTGAGACCATTGCCTTAACTGAAGGTTTAAAAATATTAGCACGTAAAAATATTCTTTATAAAGAGCAATATTTTGATGAAATGGATCTGGATGCCATTTTAACCTTGCGTCCTACGATAGTCCTCGTTGATGAGCTGGCACACCGTAACATTCCCAATAGCCGTCATGAACGGCGCTGGCAGGATGTAAATGAGCTGTTAGATGCTGGCATAGATGTATTTACCACCATGAACATTCAACATCTGGAAAGTTTGAATGACGTGGTTTATCAGTTGACAGGGATTCGGGTTTCAGAAACCGTGCCAGATCGGGTGTTTGACCGTATTCGGGATATACGCCTGATCGATTTGCCCGTAAATGAACTGATTGAACGCTTGCAGCAGGGTAAAGTTTATCTGCCTGATCAGGCGCAATCGGCTTTACAACGTTTTTTTAGTATTCAAAATTTGACAGCTTTACGTGAATTGGCGATGCAATTCGTTGCAGAGCATGTCGAGTCGGATTTGAGAGAAACTTATCTTGCGCAAGGCACGCGTTCAATTCCGTTAAAAAATGAGATGATGGTCGCGATTGATGGACGAGGTCAGTCAGAATATTTAGTACGAGCAGCCAGTCGTTTTGCTGAAAAACGAGCATTGTCATGGACGGTAGTACATGTGGCTCAGGAGAGTTTTTACGCCGATCAAAAAAAATATGCGCCTGTTCAGTTGGAAGTCGAACAGGCATTTCAATTGGCACGTCAATTAGGGGGGAGAACCGAAATTTTATATGGTGTTAAAGTGGCTCAAACATTGAATGATGCGATCCAGGAAAAATCAATTTCATCCATGATTTTGGGTTATCACCCATCTACAGGCTTAAAACCACTTTTTAAAAGACCGCTTCATTCCATTTTATTAGAAAACAATCAGCGACTTGAAGTGGTGTTGCAACCTTTAAGTGATAGCATTAATCAAAAGCCATTAGGGCAAGATGTTTACTTCTCTTTATTGAGCTTAAAAGAAATTTTCTTCATTTTGATGGTGACATTTACAAGTATTATCTTGGCAAGAATAGCGGAAGTGTATGTCGGAGTCGATGATTTATCGATTATTTTTATCGTGGCTGTATTATTGGTTGCAACCAAGACACGGATGTTGGCAGCGGTAATTACCGCCATGCTTTTTTTCTTTGCCTATAATTTTTTCTTTATCGAGCCGCGTTTTACTTTCCAGATTTCAGCTCATCAAGGCGTTGTCACCGTTATTGCCTACTTAGCTGCGGCGTTGATAGCCAGTCGTCTTGCATCACGCTTGCGGCAACAGGTATTGTCACTTCGGGCAGCGAATGCCTTTAGCAGTCGTATGCAGGATGTCACCGCACGATTATCCAGTGCAGTTCATTTAGATGATGTTATTCAGATTGCACAAACCGCTTTTCAACAGCAGTTTAATTTTCCTGTCTGGATCATGATTGCACAAAATAACATGATTCATTCTGATCGAGAATTAAACGACAAAGAAAGAATTGCAGCGGATTGGTGTTTAAAGCATCAACAAGGCTGTGGCAAATATACCGATACACTTAGCCAGATTGACTGGTGGTTTATGCCGCTTTTAGCTCAGAAACAAAATTTGGGGGTATTGGGACTAGATTTAACTCAGCAGCGAATTGCTTTGAATGTGGAGCAAAAACGCCTGATCGAATCGATGGTCGAGCAAATTGCCCAATCCATGTTGCGTACTCAACTGGTAGACGAACTGGAACAAGCGAAAATTATGGGTGAGACCGAGCGACTTCGTTCTGCATTACTTTCATCGGTTTCACACGATTTACGCTCACCTTTGGCGTCGATGATGGGTTCGGCCGATACCCTTAAAAATTATCACTCTGCTTTGTCTCAGGAGGATCAGGATACATTGCTTGATACGATTCGTCTTGAAGGTGAACGGCTGGATCGCTATATTCAAAATCTATTGGATATGACCAGACTGGGCCATGATGGTCTCAAACTAAATCGTGACTGGATTGGTCTGGATGAACTGATAGGTTCAGCAACTCAACGGCTAAAACGCTATATGCCTGAGATCAAGATTGATATTCAGCGGGCAGAGCAACCGATAGAACTATATGTGCACCCTGCCTTGATTGAACAGGCAATTTTTAACGTGCTGGAAAATGCCGCAAAATTTTCTCCTGTAGATCAGCCGATTCAGGTGCGTACTCGAAAATGGGATGATCAGACGCTACAAATTGAAATAGAAGATCGGGGTGTTGGAATCCCCGAAGATGAACGTAATCGAATCTTTGACATGTTTTATACGATGGAACGTGGAGATCGGGGACGCTTTGGAACAGGGCTTGGACTTACCATCGTCAAAGCAATTATTGGTGCTCATATGGGTGAAATCACAGCGACAACAGGTAGCGATCAACAGGGAACACTGATTAGAATACGTTTACCTATTCATCCAGAACAAATATGAATTAAAAAAAATGAATCAGACTCTACAAAGTTCCGTTGAAACGCGCATCGTGGTGATTGATGATGAGCCACAAATCCGAAAATTTCTGGACATTGCCTTACGTGCACAAGGCTACAAAACGATACTTTGTGAAATAGGGATGAAAGGATTGGAGGTACTTGCAACTCAAGGAGCCGAATTGGTAATTCTGGATTTGGGTTTGCCTGATCTGGATGGTCGGGAAGTATTGCAGGAGCTGAGAACTTGGTCGAATGTGCCAGTTATTGTATTGTCTGTCCGTGCTGATGAGCAGGAAAAAGTTGCTTTGCTTGATGCAGGTGCAAATGATTATATGACCAAGCCCTTTAGTGTGCCCGAACTTATGGCGCGGATTCGGGTTGTGCTACGTTCGCAGGCTACAACTGGGGTAAAAGATCAGATTGATTTTGATGATCATCATTTAAAGGTTGATCTGGCGCAGCATCAGGTTTTTATTCAGGGAAATTTGATTAATCTGAGTCGTAAAGAATTTCAACTTTTGGCGTTATTATTAAAACATCGAGGGCAACTCGTGACTCAACCACAATTGCTTAAAGAGCTTTGGGGGCCAACGCATCAGGAAGATACGCATTATCTTCGAATATTGGTGGCAAAGTTGCGTAGTAAACTAGGGGATGATGCATTACAACCTAAATATATAGAAACGGTAGCTGGTGTGGGATTGCGATTTATATAAACGATGTTTATTTTTAAAACAACTATTGAATCGTCTTATAAAGTTTGACTGTGAATGATGTCATACTTGTTCATTCATTAAATATATCTCATAAAATGTGTGGCTCGGGTTAATGATGAAAATAACAATTTTAGGTCTGGCGATTGTGCCTGTTTTACTTTCAGGTTGTGCCGCAATGAGTCTGGATGAATGTAAAACAGCAAATTGGGTAGCAGTTGGTGAAAAAGATGGTTCGAATGGGCAGGAACGTCGGCTAGATCAATATTATAAAGCCTGTTCAAAAGCGGATATCAAGCCAAATCAGATTCAATATGAACAAGGCTATCGCAAGGGGCAAACATACTATTGTCAACCCGAGAATATTTTTTATGAAGCGCTAAAAGGCAATGGTAATTATCAAGTTTGTCCTGTAGAAACTCGTGGTCAATTAAGAAGTTACGATCAGGCTGCACGAGAGTACTATAATGCTGAACGAGATTATCAGCGTTATCAGGATAATTTCAAAGAATATTCACGCAAATCTTATGATGACAAACTTAAACCAGAAGATCGTGAGCGATATCGCAAACTCCTAAAGGATCTGCAAAATGATTCTGACCGAATTAATCGTGACTATCGTGATGCGATTCGAGATCTGGAAAGGTTTAAATATCAACATGGCTTGAAATAATCAAAAGCTCTCTCAAGTTCATTGAGAGGGCTTTTTAGATTCTTTAGTTACTTATTTAATTGATTAAATTAAACATAATAACTGGTCTTGGTCATCAGCTTTGAAATTGCAGTCATGGTGATTTTGACAGGAAAAGGTAACTCAACACCACCTGCATTTAGTGCGGTATCGCGATGATGCAATTCATCTTCATTCATTTGCTCTAAAATACGCTTTGAACGTTCATCATAAGCGGGTAATTGATTTAAATGATCGATCAAATGTGCACTCACTTGACGTTCAGTTTCCGCAACGAAGCCCAAACTATATTTATCACCTGCAATACCTGCAATCGCACCCATGCCAAATGAAAGGCCGTACCAGATGGGGTTGAGTAAACTAGGGACGCTATCTAGCTCTTTTAAGCGATCTTCACACCAAGCCAGATGATCTTGTTCCTCAATTGCGGCTTGTTCCATTTCACGGCGTACATTGGGTAGTTTTGCAGTGAGCGCCTGACCATGATAAAGCGCTTGCGCACAGACTTCACCACTATGATTGACTCGCATCAAGCCAGCGACATGACGCGCATCACTGACTGTTAGCGGCGCATCAGTTTGTTCGGCTGGGTTGCTGCGATGCGCCGCAGTTGCTCCAGGAACTAAACTTCTTAATGCTTGATCGAAAGAGTTGATCAATCGGTCGATACCCGTATAGTGACGCATGGAATTAATCCTCCAGAGAATCATGTGCTGAATTTAACATGGGTGGTAACTTACGCAGTAACCAAACTGAAAAAATAGCACTCAAGACAGCCGTAATAATAAAAAGAATTTTAATGTCAATTTTTAAAATACTTAAAATAATAATTGAAAATACTGCTGATGACACCATAAATACAGCATTCAAAATATTGTTTGCAGCGACAACGCGCGCGCGATGCGAACGCGGTGAATAAGCTTGCATCATGGCATAGAGTGGCACAATATAAAATCCACCGCTAACCCCTAACAACGTGACGGCAAGCATGACATGATAATACACCGATCCAGAGGTAAACATCTCTTTTAAAGAAAGTAATTCCCCTGTTTTTTCTGGGACAAACGCCAGACTCGCAGCCAGATAAAAAGCAAAGACTGTTAGACCAATTGCACCAATTGGCACCATTTTGATATTCAGTTCGGATCCACCAATTTTTCGGCACAGTAATGAACCTACTCCAATCCCGACTGAGAAAAAAGTCAGAAGGAGACTCACAACATTTTCCGAGGCATGTAAATTTTGTTGAGTCAGTTGTGGAATTTGCGTCAGGTAGGTTGCGCCATAAAACCAGTACCATGAATTACCCAGTAAAATCGTAAAAATTAAAGGAATACTTTTGGCATATTTGATGGTTTGAAAACTGGTTCTAAAAAAATTCCAGTCAATTTTTAAATCAGGTTCAGCAATTTTTTGCGGCAGAATAAAGCGACTACACATATAACCAATCACTGCAATGCTGACTACGGTGATGCTAATCCAAGTCAAATTACCATGGGACGAAGAAATCACTGCTCCACCCAAAATCATACCCAGCAAGATCGCAATCGATGTTCCAGATTGAAATAAGGCATTGCCCGACATCAATTCATTGGGCTTTAAAATCTCAGGCAAAATCGCGTATTTGATCGGGCCGAAAAAAGTGGAATGTACGCCCATCAAAAATAAAGCCACCATTAACAGAAATAAATGTCCTGTTATAAAGCCAACTGAACCAATCAGCATAATGATAATTTCAAGAATCTTAATCGCACGAACCAGACTGGCACGTTCATACTTATCTGCAATTTGCCCAGCAGTGGCAGAAAAAATAAAATACGGCAAAATAAATAAAAGTGCTGCAAGGTTGTTTAAGGTACTTACACTGGCAGATTGTTGGCTGATCAGTCCATATGTAATGACAAGTAGCAACGCCTGTTTATAAACATTATCATTCAACGCACCGAAAAACTGCGTTAGAAACATAGGTAAAAATCGACGCGATGTCAGAAGGTTGCTGTCATTTTTCATTTTTTAAAACTTCATTGCGATTTATTAAGAAATGTGATGAATTTGTTAAATCACCTTGAAAATCATGTATGATATTTTTGACGGTTGATACATTGAAAAATCAATTGATTTCCGTGTATTTATATACATTAAAGCGATTCCGATTAAAATAAGCCTAGAGTTTTACATGCTTGCGAATATTAAATTTAGACATACAACTCTTGCCCAATCTGTACGTTTTATTTTAAATGTGCATGATATCAATAAATTCATCTGTTCAAGCATGCTGTTGAGTTTATATTTTTCGCCTGTTGCTCATGCTGAAAGTATTTCAGATACCTCTATTTCTTCAAGTTTAAGTCAAAGTCTTCAGTCAGAAATAGCCAATACTCAACAAAAAAATAGTACTGATGCTGTAGCCATTCAACCCGATCAGACTACATCTAGCAATCCTCAGCATGTTGCTGATTTGTCTTCGGTCAATTCTTCTCAGAACCTATCTCAACAAGATAGTGAGGCTTTATTACAACAACAAGAACAAGCTGGAAATAAAATTGAGGCATTTAAACCGATAGAATTTGAAGACCTACAAGATATACCTGAGACACAAGTTGATGCCAATATGGCCAACGAAATCTTTAAGGTGGCGGAAGAAGCCAAACGAGAAGCTGCTAACGCTAGAAATGGGACATCCAAAGTTGCAGAAACGGGTGTTAGCGCCCCAACAGCGCAGGAGCTTGCCCAAATTAATCAAGCGCCTGTGAATGTTGATAGCTTAATGCAACACATTCAATCTGATCAGAAAATTACGGTTGAAGCGAATAGTTCAGGACGTTCGTTAAATGATATTGCTGAAGTGCATGCCGATAACCAAGATGAAAAAGTCGGTTTTTTTCGGCGCATTCTTTATAAAATTAGACCTTCTCGTAGTTTTAATACAGCTAAAGCTGATCCTCGGATTAGTGCAGAAGTGGTCGGAGCACCTGCTGACTTGGCAGCAAATATTAGCGCCAAATTATCTAGTTATACTCAGGAAGCCTTTGGTGACTTTAATGCAGCCTTACCTCAATTACGCAGTTTAAGTAATCAAGCTGCTCAGGCTGTGGGCTATTACAATGCCAAGTTTAATTTTGAAAAAATCAGCGATAGCAAAGTCAAAGTTACCGTGACGCCAAATAATCCAGTTAAAGTTGAAGAGCAAAATATTGAGTTTTCTGGAGCAGGCGCAAACACTCCACAATTTCAGGTCATTCGTTTAGTACCAGATCTGGATGTCGGTGATATTTTAAATCATGGTAAATATGAACAAACGAAAAGCCGTATTGTAGAATCAGCTTCAGATAATGGTTATTTTGATGCTTATTGGCGTTTACATGATGTCAAGGTGAAACAACCAGAAGACACCGCAGCGATTAATTTAAAGTACGAAACAGGTGAGCGTTATAAGCTGGGCAATGTCGAATTCAGAATGAGTGACCCATCGAAAAAATTACCATTAAAAATGAAAGTTCTGAAAAGTATGACGCCGTGGAAAGATGGTGATGATTATGCTTTTTGGCGTGTGAATACATTAGCCAATAACCTGACCAATTCGCGTTATTTTAATTATACCTTGGTCGATACCATTAAACCTGATCCAATTGAAAAGCCATTGGAATTACCACCTGACTTACAAGAATTGGTTGATCAGCAAAAAATTGAAGAACAGCAAGTGGCTTCCTTGCAAAAAGCGGATGCAAAATCTGGTCAAGAAGTCACGCAAAATGTAGCTGATGAAACTCAATTTGCGGGGACTCAGTCAACTGATCAGCAAAGTGAAAAATCACAAGTTGAACAACAAAAGATGCAGCAACGTGCTTCTGAAAATGACCAACTACAGGCTCAGGCACGCGAAGAAAAGAAAGTGCCTGTCATCGTGACCTTAAATGCCGATCGTTTAAACAGTGTGGAAACAGGTATTGGTTATGGCACAGATACTGAATTTCGTATTCGAACTCAATACCGACGCGCCATTGTAAATAGTTTGGGGCACTCTTTTGACGCTAACCTTGAACTATCGAAGATACGTCAGGCCATAGATGGGCGTTATAGTATTCCCTATAAAGATCCAATTAATGATTATATTAATCTGGTTGGTGGATATGAGCGCGAAGATCGTGATGACATCGGCCCTGATGTGAGTCTAGAGACTGAATCTGCGGTATTTGGGGCAGAACGCATCATCAAAAATCCGCTAGGAGGATGGCAACATAGTTTTGGTTTTCGCTATCGACTGGATCGCTTAACTCAGCATGGTGTTGTGGATAGTGATGATATTCCTGATGCATTTAAAGTCCCGGGTTCGGATGCAGAACAAGAAGCTTTATTGTTCGGATATGAACTTTCAAAAACAACGAGCAATAGCAGCATTAACCCAACGCGCGGGTTTAAACAAAGTTATAAAGTTGAGTTGGGGAGTGAGTCACTATTATCCGATGCCAATATGGCTATTTTAACCGCGGGTTGGCGTTTTATTTATTCCTTGGGTGAAAACGATGATCATCAATTTGTCGGACGTTCTGATTTAAGTTATATCTTTACCGATGATTTTGACAAAGTTCCTTATAATTTAAGATTTTTTGCTGGCGGTGACCAAACCATACGTGGTTTTGATTATAAAAGTCTTTCTCCAGAAGAATATGGCTATAAAGTCGGTGGGCAAGGACTGGCTGTTGGTTCACTTGAATATAACTACCAATTTAAGGATGGCTGGCGCGCAGCGTTATTTTCAGACTTTGGTAATGCTTATGATGAAAAATTTAAAAATGATACGGCTTATAGTGTAGGCGTGGGGATTCGCTGGAAATCACCTATTGGTCCAATTCGACTGGATGTTGCATCAGGTATTTCCGATGATAATCATCCAATTCGATTGCATTTCTTTATTGGTTCACAACTTTAAAATAAATTTGACTCAGGAATATTATGGCTGACGTAGAACAACCGGCTACTCCTACACCTCCTAAAAAGCGTCGCATTCTGAGAAATGCACTTTTGACGCTGCTCATTGTTATTGTATTTTTAGTGGCTGCTTTAGGTGTGATGTTTACCACAGATCGGGGCAGTAAGTTTCTGCTAGATCGGGTCATGGAGCGTCAACATATTCTGAGTTATGATTACGAAGGCGGGAATCTTTTAAAAGGTATTATTTTAAAAAATATTTGGGTGAAACTAAAAGATCTGGACGTCAAAATTGACAAAGCTGATGTGTCTTTGGGCTGGCGCGCAATTTTGAGTAAAGAGATACACCTAAGACGTGCAGATGTGCGTAATTTACAAATTATTAGCCATTCTCCACCGAGTAATGAACCTTTCAAATTTAGTGAAATTAAATTGCCATTTGTGTTACGACTGAATGAGGCTGAAATTGATCATCTAGTGATCCAAACCGTCAAATCGAAAGTCGATTTTCATGATATTTATCTTGAGGATGCAGTTTGGTCTGGGACAGAACTAAAATTCGAAAATTCCCGTATGAATATGGGCTACCTTGCGGTAGACAATGCCACAGGAAAAATGACATTTAATGGTAAATATCCTCTAAATGCGCGTGCAGATTTAATTATACCTTCGTTAAAAAGTTTAAATATTGATACGATTAAAGTCGCGGCAAACGGAAGTCTAGACACCATAAAAGCGGGCGTTGCAACCAATACCCCAGATTTGCTGACGGGTTGGGTGGTGGTTCATCCTGTGCGTGAGGGCGTGCCGATGTTTGGTCAGCTTAATTTTAAAAATTATCACTGGCCATTACTCATAGAGCAAAAATTATTTTCTAAGGATGGTACGGCCAAGTTTAAAGGAAATGTAGACAAACTGGATCTGGATCTGGCAACCGACTTAAAGGGCGAAAATATTCCAGAAGGTCAGTACACCTCGTTAATGTCTACCGATCTGGTTAATGGTCTCGATATTCATGACTTTAATGGTCAACTCATGCAGGGTTTTGTGAGCTTAGCAGGACATGTTGGCTGGCATGATCACGTCACTTGGGATGTCAAAGGACGTCTGAATCATCTTAATCCAAAAGATAAAGTGATCCCTCAAGCAATCGTCGATTTTTTACCGCCATCGTTGGATGCCAATATCGCATCAGCCGGTTCACTCGGAAAAGGGACGGCGCTGACCGCAAATCTTGATTTTGATAAATATGAATCATGGCAGGTTAAGCTTAATCAGGCTCAGACTACACCAAAAAAAGCATCGCAACAAAAAGCATCGCAACAAAACGTTCAACCGATGATTCTGGATGTTTCATGGAAAAATATTGATCGTGCCATGCCTTATATTGGTTGGTTAGATAGCGATGAAGGACAGGTCAATTTGGCCTTGGTGGAAGGTAAACAAGATATCCATGTCGCGACCAATGTACGTACGCATGAACAAGCGACGTTGCCTGCGGGTCAATATGAAGCGCGCTTGAATTTAAAAGATAATATCTTGAATGTTCCTGCATTTACCTATCAGTCGCTTCAAAAAGGTAGTTTGAGTGGTCAGGCTAAAGTTGAACTGCCATCAGAAAAGCGTCAACTTAAATGGAATGCTATTTTAAATGCGAAAGACTTTAATCCACAAACGATTACTACTGCTGCGCCTGTAAATTTGCTCAATGGTGAAATCAAGGCAAATGGATATGCCAAGCCGAATCAGCAGATTATCCAATTTGATGCGATCTCATTAAAAGGTCGTATGGCAAATTCTACTCAAAATGAAATGATCGAGCTGACTGGAAAAAGTACTGCTGCAATCGTTTTTCATGATGAAAAATCGGGTGGTGGATTTAAAAGTTTTGCAGTTCACTATGATGGTGGTCTAAATGCATTTAATCAGGGCAAAGGCTTACTCAAGTTTAATATTTCAGGAACGCCAGATTTTATAAAAATTGCTGAATTACAGCACAATGGTGTTGCGGGTAAAATTTTTGCATCAGGTTCAGTCAATTTAAAAAATGCAATTGGTTGGGATATTAATGCTTCACTGGTTCGTTTTAAGCCGCAATATTTTGTTTCTAGTGTTAAAGGTGAGCTCTCTGGTAACTTAAAAACTCAAGGACTCTGGGCTGAAAACTCCAAACGAATTAATATCGAAAAACTCAACATGGCGGGCTTTTTAAATAACAAAATCGTTCGTGGTACGGGTAATCTATCGATGATAGTGAACTCTAACCAAAAAGGATTTTTACCACAGCAATTTGAGGCAAATAACTTATTCTTGGCCTATGGTAAAAATCAGGTACAGGCTTCTGGTAATGCACAAAACTTACGTTTGAAGGTCAATGCACCTGCCATGTATGAACTTTATCCTGGATTACGTGGTCGTACTTATGGATATTTGAATGTTCAGGCTCAACCAAGACTAAAAGCGACTGCAAATTTGGTGGTCGATAACTTTGGTTTTGGTGATATTAGTGTCAAAAAAATACAAATATTGGGAGAACTCCCAACTTCTGACACCACACCAACGTCATTAAAAGCGACGCTAGATGATTTGCATCGTGGTGGACGTCAGATCCAATACGCAGGTATAACCTTGTCAGGTACGCGTAAAGCACATCTGGTTCAGTTACAAGGCTGGAACTACTATTCAAAATTTTATGTGCAACTGGCAGGTGGTTTTAACCAAAATAATGACTGGCTTGGACAAATTCAACAGGGTATTTTTGACTCGCGCCGTGCTGTATTAAAACAGCAGCAAAATGCTGCGGTTATTTATAGCACAGGCAATCAGGAATTATTTGTTGGACAGCATTGCTGGGCTAGCCAAAATAGTCAGCTTTGTCTGGATCAGCCTTTAAGAGTCAGTAAAGCACGAGGAAATCTTTCAGTTGTAACCCGAGATTTGGATTTAAATGATTTCGCAGCATTTATGCCAGAAGGTTTAGCCATTACAGGTAAGCTCAATGGCTATGCTAAAGCATCTTGGGCAAATGGTGCTCAGCCCAAACTCGACGCGCAATTAATCACTCAAAATGGTGAAATTGGATTGGCTGCTACCGACCCTCAAGATCCTGCATCGACTTTAAGTTATGATCAGCTCAGTGTGATTGCCAAAAGTGTCAGTCAGGGCCTATTGTTAAGATTAGATGTCAAAACACCAGAAATTGGTACAGGCTATGCCAAAGTCATTATTAATCCTTATCAAACCCCTATGCCAATGAATGGTGAAGTGGCCTTTGATAATGTACAACTTAAAGTGCTTAAACCTTTCATTAGTGATGTCCGTTCAATGAATGGAACTTTAGCACTGGCTGGAAAGATTAATGGAACTTTGACTCAGCCCCAAATTACAGGTGATTTACGTCTAAAAAATGGTTCGATTAGTATGATGTCATTGCCTGTCAATCTTACTAATATTCAATTGTATTCGGCGATCCGTCAGGACAACGCTACAATTAATGGAGCGTTTAATAGTGGGCGTGGCGTTGGACAACTGACAGGAAATATCGACTGGAAAAATGATCCACGTGTTCAATTAAATTTGAAGGGTGATAATCTACTTGTTCGTCAAGCACCATTGATTACCGCGATTGTCAATCCAGATGTATCGATGGATGCCTATCCTCTAAGTAAACGTCTGATCGTAAATGGGAAAATAGATATTCCTCGTGCTTTAATCTCTATGCCAGAAGCAAGTGAACCTGTGGTGGCAGTTTCATCTGATGTACGGGTTGTTAGAGATGGACAGGATCAACTTGCGATTTTGAAAGCAGCTAAACCATGGGATATTCGAGCAGATGTGTCGGTCAATATTGGTAGTGAAAGAGTGATCTTTCAAGGCTTTAATAGTCGAATTCCTTTGGTGGGTCGTCTCAATTTATCGCAACGCGGACTTGAAACTGCGCTACGCGCAAGTGGTGCAATTGGTGTTAGCCAAAAAGTTAAAATTGAAGCGTATGGACAAAGCCTAGATTTAAATCGCGCGATTGCTCGTTTTAACGGACCAATTTCTAATCCGACATTAGATGTTGATGCCAACAAATCTGTTCAAGGCAGTACAGTGGGTGTTCGTGTTACAGGTACCGCCGCTGTACCTAATATCCAGATTTATAATGATGCAGGTTTATCGGAGCAGGAAGCTCTCAATGCACTGGTGACAGGTCGTATCAATGAGGGTAATAGTGGTTTAAGCAACACAGCGGGCTTTAAATCAGATGTCAACAACACGATTGCCGCAGCAGGGATCAGTATGGGTTTAGGTGGCACTCGTGCACTTACCAATCAAATCGGACGGACCTTTGGCTTAAGTGGTTTGGCATTAGACGCGCAGGGTACTGGTGATGATACACAGGTGAGTCTAACGGGTTATATTACTCCTGACTTGTTTATTCGCTACGGCGTAGGTGTGTTTACACCTGTGAATAAATTAACTTTACGTTACCAAATGAATAAACGTCTTTATCTAGAAGCCAGTCAATCTTTGGAACGTGCAATCGATTTGTTCTATAACTGGCGTTTTTAAGAACTGAATAAATAAGCCGCTTTCGAGCGGCTTTTTCTAGGCAAATAAAATAATAGTTGTATTTAACATGCCTTAATAACATCTATGTTTTGAATTAAAAAAAGTATCATCAAATAAAAATTTTTCCATTCGACTTGAGCTTGGATATCTATTCAAGAATTTAAGCGCAAGTATTTATTTTTGAGCTACATTATTGTGCATTTTTCTGAATAATATTAAGATAAAGTATTGAATTTAAAAGATTAATTTTAATAAAATTGTGACAAATTAGGGAAAGTAGAGATGAATTCTGTCATTTATGGACGATTTTGGGCAGTCATTAGTTTAATGCTATTAGGTTGTACGTTACACACAAACGCTCAGCAATATTATAAATGGGTAGATGCGAATGGCGTAACCACGTATTCAGCAACGCCGCCGCCTACACAACGCTCAAATGAACCACAACTTACATCGCAAAAAAACACTGCGTCTGATCACGATAAGGCTAAACCAGACAATTTTAAATCCAATGCAGCTATCGCTGATGAATATTACAGCCCCTACAAACAAAATAACAAGCAAACTGCGAAACCTGTTACCGTTGAAAAAGAAAATGCAGTTACAGTAAATAAAGCACGAAGCAGTCAAAGTGCCGCTCAGAATACAGTTTCAACAAAGAAACAAAGTTATGTAATCAAAGACTGTAATGGTGTGCGCTGTAGTGATCATAAAGGACATAATTATAATAAAGTCACAGGCAATACTTATTTGTCATCTCGTGGCGGTGTCTGTCAAATGAACGGAACTCGAATGGAATGTAACAAATAAAAAACTAAAAATTTCACCAAAGATTTTAACCGAATAGCTTTTGGAAAATATGACAATATTCAGTATGATGATGCCATCAGATTAAGTTCAGTCTAATGATGAAAAAAGTTCTGTTTCTTGTTTTAGGTGTTGTACTTGCAGGCTGTAGTGAAAAGAAACCCTTAACGCCTGAAGAACAATGGCATGGCTATTGTACGAGTATGGGCAATGCGGCGCGTTCAATTATGCTTGATCGTCAAAATGCAATCGAAAAAAACCAAGCTGTTGAACACGCAAAGAAAATTGAAGATGAAATTACTCGTACATTTATCTTAAAAATTATTGATGAAGTTTATGCATTACCAATTGCACAACTTCAAAATAATCCAGATGAAGCACGAGAAAATATTCGTAAGCAAACTACAGAGCAGTGTATCGCAACACCGCATGACAAAATGCCCCATTATAAACCGTTCTAAGTGAGCGGTTTTTTTTATTGATGGATTCATAATCAATATTGAGCAGTTACAAAGTTATTGAGTATTTTTAAAAGCTTGATATAGATAATTGTATAAAAATAAAGAATAATAAATTGACGAATAATTATACGATAGGAGAGCAAAGATGGAAGTTGTTGCTTATCTGCATAATGCTGATTTGTTGCTCGAAGACACCAAAGGTGTTGCGGTCATCGGCGGTAGTAGTTACGTCTTAAGTGTAGGCGATAAAGTTTATATCAAGGAAGTCATTGATGAAAAGGCTAGACTTTATGAGGTTACGATCTCATTTGCGAGCGCTGATCATGCAATGTTACACGAAGACGAAGTCCAGATTAAATTTGAGGGAAATCGGGACGCATTAAATCAATATTTACAAACCACCACAGTCCACTAAGGTTTTATAGTTTTTCTCAACAAAATCAGGCAACATGGGTTGCCTTTTTTATTGATCTAAATCATGGCAAAGCCAAGTGACTCAGTTATCGCCTGTCTTTCCCTCGTTTTTCTATAGCGAACTGTCAAGTACTATTTCGCTATAAAATAATGAGAATCACGAAGAAACACGGCGCTTGCATTAACTTTTGACTTGATTTTTAGTAAAATTTTGCTGTCCATATTATTTGCAAAGCTTTGCTAGGCAGGAATTGCAAATAATTTTTTAAAAAAGAGGAATAACACTGTGCTAGAAGCTTACCGCCAACACGTTGCAGAACGTGCCGCACTCGGAGTCCCACCGAAGCCACTTGATGATGCGCAAACTGCTGATTTGGTTGAATTGCTAAAAAATCCACCAGCAGGTGAAGAAGCTTTTCTTGTGGACTTGCTTGAAAACCGCGTTCCAGCGGGTGTTGACCAAGCTGCTTATGTAAAAGCGGCATTTTTGTCAGCAGTTGCAAAAGGTGAAGCGACATCTCCATTAGTTTCTAAAGAACGTGCAGTTTACTTACTTGGCACAATGCTTGGTGGTTATAACGTCGCTCCTTTAGTTGATTTGCTTGATAGCGCTGAACTTGGTGGTTTAGCGGCTGAAGCATTGAAAAAGACTCTTCTTGTATTTGATGCGTTCCATGACGTTGCTGATAAAGCAAAATCGGGCAATGCCAATGCAAAAGCTGTTTTACAATCTTGGGCAGACGCTGAATGGTTCACTAGCCGCAAAGATGTTCCTGAAGAAATCAAGCTAACTGTTTTCAAGGTTACGGGTGAAACCAACACTGATGACTTGTCTCCAGCACAAGACGCATGGAGCCGTCCAGATATTCCATTACACGCAAATGCAATGTTGAAAAATGAGCGTGATGGTATTAATCCTGAAAAACCAGGTGAAGTTGGTCCACTTAACCAAATTAAAGACCTGATCGCTAAAGGCAATCAAGTTGCTTATGTGGGTGACGTTGTAGGTACTGGTTCATCTCGTAAGTCTGCAACGAACTCTGTGCTTTGGTTCTTTGGTGATGAAATTGCACACATCCCAAACAAAAAAGACGGTGGTTACTGCTTAGGTTCAAAAATCGCACCGATTTTCTTCAACACTATGGAAGATGCAGGCGCACTTCCTGTTGAAATCGATGTTTCTGACATGAACATGGGCGATGAAATTACACTGAAAATTGACCATGCTGCTGCGAAAGTCACAGCGTTCAAAAACGGTGAGCAAATCGCTGAATCTGAACTTAAAACACCTGTTCTTCTTGATGAAGTACGTGCGGGTGGTCGTATCAACCTCATCATCGGTCGTGGTTTGACAACTAAAGCGCGTGAAGCTTTAGGTCTTCCTGCTTCTGAATTATTCCGTACTCCAGTACAACCTGCTGACACTGGTAAAGGTTTCACTTTAGCTCAGAAAATGGTAGGTCGTGCTTGTGGTCTTGCAGAAGGTCAAGGGATTCGTCCAGGTACTTACTGTGAACCTAAAATGACAACTGTTGGTTCTCAAGATACGACTGGTCCAATGACACGTGATGAGTTGAAAGACTTAGCGTGCTTAGGCTTCTCAGCTGATCTTGTGATGCAGTCTTTCTGTCACACGGCTGCATATCCAAAGCCAGTTGACGTACAAATGCAACATTCACTACCAGACTTCATCATGAACCGTGGTGGTGTGTCGCTTCGTCCGGGTGATGGTATTATTCACTCTTGGTTAAACCGTATGTTAATGCCTGATACCGTTGGTACTGGTGGTGACTCACATACTCGTTTCCCAATTGGTATTTCATTCCCAGCAGGTTCTGGTCTTGTTGCGTTTGCAGCAGCGACTGGTGTAATGCCACTGGATATGCCTGAATCTGTCCTTGTGAAGTTCAAAGGTAAAATGCAACCGGGTATCACTTTACGTGACCTTGTACATGCGATTCCTTACTATGCAATCAAGGAAGGCGATCTTACTGTTGAGAAAAAAGGTAAGAAAAACATTTTCTCCGGTCGTATCCTTGAGATCGACTTGACTGAAATGGAAACTGACCTGACTGTTGAGCAAGCATTTGAATTGTCTGATGCATCTGCTGAACGTTCTGCTGCGGGCTGTGCGATTACACTTTCTGAAGAGAAAGTTGCTGAATACTTGCGTTCTAACATTACCATGTTGAAATGGATGATTTCACAAGGTTATGGCGATGCTCGTACGATGGCGCGTCGTATCGAAAACATGGAAAAATGGTTGGCTAATCCATCACTTCTTAAAGCTGATGCTGATGCTGAATACACCAAAGTCTATGAAATCGATCTTGCTGACATTAAAGAACCTGTTCTTTGCTGCCCGAACGATCCAGATGATGCAAAACTTCTTTCTGAAGTTCAAGGTGACAAAATTGATGAAGTATTCATCGGTTCTTGTATGACCAATATTGGTCACTTCCGTGCAGCAGGTCAGCTTTTAGATAAAGTACCAGGTGGTTCGCTTTCAACTCGTCTTTGGTTAGCTCCTCCAACACGTATGGATGAACACCAGTTGATGGAAGAAGGTCTATATAACATCTATGGTAAAGCTGGCGCACGTACAGAAATGCCAGGTTGTTCACTTTGCATGGGTAACCAAGCACGTGTAGCACCGAATACCACTTGTGTATCGACCTCTACTCGTAACTTCCCGAACCGTTTAGGTCAGGGTGCTAATGTTTACCTAGCTTCTGCTGAGCTTGCTTCTGTTGCTGCTGTATTAGGTAAACTTCCAAGCCCAGAAGAATATCAACAGTATGCTGCTCAAATCGACAGCATGTCTGCTGACATCTACAAATATTTGAACTTCGATAAGATGGGCGAATATACAGATGCTGCAAACACTGTAGATACCAAGAAAATTGCTGCGGCTCAATTGACT
>NZ_CP078523.1:2704215-2718685 GCF_019264745.1 Acinetobacter sp. Colony158
GAAAAAGCCCCGCATATTAGCGGGGCTAGTCGTATATGAATCAAGCCATATACTGTATGAGGCTCATCTCAAACTGAGCATATTAAACCATAACTTTGATGGCGTTGCAGTAAATATCTTAAACTTATTCAATCATCATAAAATCTGCCGAGTTTGCAGATTTAAGCGGACGTAAGGCAAAGGTAGAGCGGGTATGACGTATTCCTTTAATTGAGTAGAGTTTCTTTCTTAAAAAACGCTCATAGTGTTCAGCATCCTTTACTGCAACTTTGACCAGATAATCATATTCACCTGTTACCAAATGCGCTTCAATCACTTCGGGAATATCTGCCAACGCCTGACTAAACTGTTCAAGCATCTCATCATCATGGCGTTCTAGCGTAATTTCAATAAAGAATAAATCCTTAATCCCAATTGCTTTTGGATTAATATTAGCCGTATATCCATCGATGATTTTTAAAGTTTCTAGCCGTTTTAAACGTGTCCAACAAGGAGAGGAAGATAAACCAACCTGTTCTGAAAGTTGCGCAATCGTCAGTCTGCCATTTTGACGTAACGCAGATAAAATTTTCCGATCGATACGATCTAGTGTGTGTTCTGTACTGTTCAAAACCTAAACCAAAGGAAAATATTCTATTAAATTCCAATATAAAGGAATTTTATGCCGACTAACATAGAAAATTTGAAACAATTAAGGAATTATTTCTTATCAATTAAAGATAAAATTATTTTATAAATCAAAGGCATTAGGGTGATGGCTTTGATGAGGCAATGAGTATGTTTCAAGTAAGGGTGACTTTAAACATGCTCATTGCTTTTTTATTTATTTTAAATTTTAAAATTCAATAATGACAGAGGGTGTATTGCGTTGAGCTTCGCCGTGATGCACAAATTCTATGTTATTCCCATCTGGATCAATGACAAACGCTGCATAATATTCTGGATGGTAAGTCCGTTCAGCTGGTTTGCCATTGTCTTTGCCTCCATGAGCAAGGGCAGTTCGATAACAAGTATCTACAGTAGCACGATCTTTCGCTTGAAAAGCTAGATGATGTCGCCCAGTCAATATGCCTTGGGCAGCAGGGCTATTTATTGAAGATACCACCAGTTCATCAGCCCAAAAGAAATCTTCAGGTGTTGTGATGACTGGAATATCCAAAACTTTCATGATAGCACTATAAAATTTTTGGCTTAATTCTAAATCATGAACAACAAGTTGGATGTGATCAATGAGTCGCCCACGATGTAATTGAGTTTTCATGGATTTATTTTATCCTGTATATAAAAATCGAATTTTACTTTTTAAGTTTTTAATTGGGTTTATAAAAATGCATCAATCTCAGAGCGATAGGGAATAGAAGGTTGTGCGCCATATCGAGTCACAGCAATTGCAGCTGCTGCATTGGCAAATTTGGCAGCTTGCTGATTTGATTGACCTTCCAGTAATGCAGTTGCAAACGCGCCATTAAAAGTATCTCCAGCCGCAATGCTATCGACGGCATCCACTTTAAAAGCAGGAATTAATTGTCCTTGACCAAACTCACTTAACCAAACACCTTGAGCGCCCAAGGTGATGACAACCGTTTTAATTCCATATTGGTGAAGAATGTGCGCAGCATTTTGTACGTCATCTAGATTGTTAATCTTCACGCCTGTTAATTGTTCTGCTTCTGTTTCATTGGGTGTAATGATATCAATCAGGTTTAAAAATTCTGGCGCTAAGGCTTGAGCAGGCGCGGGATTCAGAATAACCTTTATGCCAGAATGTTTCGCAATAGTTGCTGCTGTGATCACGCTTTCGATAGGTGTTTCCAGTTGTAATAATAATATTTTGGCATGTTGAATCAGGTTTTTATGTTGATTGATATAATCCATACTGAGCGCTGCATTTGCTCCAGCATAGATACCAATAAAATTATCGGCATGTTGATTAACAAAAATTAAAGCAACGCCAGTATTTTGATGAACGACATTTTGAAGCGCCTGTACATTGACATGATCTTTTTGAAGTTGGGTTTTGATATTAGTGCCAAACTCGTCATCACCAACACAGCCAATGAAGGCAGCATTAGCACCGCTGCGCCCAGCAGCTACCGCTTGATTTGCTCCTTTCCCACCAAAAGCAACTTTATAATTTTTAGCTGTAAGGGTTTGTCCAGCCACAGGAAAATTATCAACATTTAAAATATGGTCAACATTTGCACTTCCTACAATCACTAAGTCGGCATCTTGATTCTTCATTTTTCAAATTCAATTTTGATAATTATTGCTGAATTGTAACAAATGAAAATTTTGATTAAATTACAAATATGTAAGAGGAAAATTATCTTTTTGTTTTTTAATAAGTTTAATCCAACTAAAACAGTTGGTTTATATTTATCGATTTTTCATATTGTGAGAATTTGTATAATTAATCAGGATTCTTAAGAAAAAATTAAGCTAAAATTTTTAAAAATAAATGGTGACATAAAAATGAATGATAAACCTTTAAGGAGTAGATCAAGATGAATCTCGAGTATAGCCATAAACCAAATTATTATTTTTTTGCGCATAAGCTCGTGTTGTTTCTTGAAGGTGAAGTAAGAAAACATCCAGAACATTTGCGTGAAACTTACAATCTTCATGAAATCTATGATTTGTTTAACCATGACTTTGCTTCGACCAGTACAAATCTTGAAGGGATCTTAAATATTGCAGATGAATATGTCATTGAAACAGCTTATGGTGCACAGCCTTTGATTTCAAAATATCGCATCATTGCTGAAAATCATATTCTTGAGCTTGATTTTAATAGCAACGCCATTAATGAATTGATTGCAGGTAAATCGATTCATTATCCTCAAGTAGCGTAACGTCATATTTTCTCCCATAGTAAAGGGCAGCCATTTAGCTGCCCTTTACTATATTTAAGATTGCTATTTTATATTTCGGCTTCTTCTTCGGCATCATCTTCAGCCGCGATACCGAGTTCTTTTAATTTACGTGTAAGCGTATTACGCCCCCAACCGAGTAACTCTGCTGCATGGCGTTTACGACCACGAGTTTGTTGTAGCGCAGCATTGATCAGGGTACGTTCAAACATTGGGGTGGCGATATCTAAAATTTTCATTTCGCCATTTTTTAGTTTTTGAATCGCCCATTGACCCAATAACTCATCCCAGTGGTGCAATGAAATGCGATCTACACCCGCTGCGGTTGTGGCTTGTTCACCTGATTTTTGAATTGGAATTTGTTTGAGCTCAGAAGGGAGGTCTTCTGGATAAACATCACGTCCAGTAATCATCACCGTCAGCCAGCGACAGGTGTTTTCGAGTTGACGAACATTACCTGGCCATGGCAACTGCTGCATATAATCTGTGGTTTCTGGACGTAAAATTTTAGGGCTTACACCGAGTTCTTTACCCGCACGGGCCAAAAAGTGCTGTGCTAGCATGGGGATATCTTCGCTACGATGTGCCAGTTTTGGAATATGAATGCGAATGACATTTAGGCGATGATACAAGTCTTCGCGGAAACGTCCTTCATTCACCAGTTTTTCCAGATCCTGATGGGTTGCAGCAACAATACGGACATCAACCCGTACTGGAATATGCCCACCGACACGATAAAATTCGCCATCAGCAAGTACACGTAGTAAACGTGTTTGCGTTTCAAACGGCATATCCCCAATTTCATCAAGGAACAGCGTACCGCCATTAGCCTGCTCAAAACGACCTTGACGTTGGGTGTTTGCGCCAGTAAAAGCCCCTTTTTCATGACCAAAAAGTTCAGTTTCAATCAGATCTTTTGGAATTGCAGCCATATTCAGCGCAATAAAAGGTTTGCTACTACGTGGTGAATGCTTATGTAGTGCATGTGCAACCAGTTCTTTACCTGTACCTGATTCACCATTAATCAATACTGTAATGTGGGATTGTGATAATCGTCCAATGGCACGAAACACTTCCTGCATCGCAGGGGATTCACCAATAATTTCGGTGGATTGAACTGGTGTGGTGGTTTTAGCTGCTTCTTGCTGCTGGAGTTTATTGACATGCAAGATGGCGCGATGAACCAATGCCAACGCTTCATCAATATCAAACGGTTTTGGCAAATATTCAAAAGCACCTGTTTGATAGCTTGATACCGCAGACTCAAGATCGGAATGTGCCGTCATAATAATGACAGGTAGATCTGGATAATTATTTTTGACTTTCCCTAAGAAGGTCAAACCATCAATACCAGGCATACGAATGTCAGTGAGGATTACATCAGGCGCATCTTCAGCCAATTGGTCTAATGCCGTCTGCGCTTCTTCAAAACTGGTCACATCCAAACCTTCTTCCTTGAATGTTTTTTCCAGTACCCAGCGCATGGCGCGGTCATCATCAATTACCCATATTTTATTTCGCGACACGGTCTGACTCCCAAGGTAAATATAAGCTAAATGTAGTTTTTCCAGCCACGGACTGACATTCAATCATTCCGTTATGTTGATGCATAATGTTCTGTGCAATACTTAAGCCAAGTCCTGTGCCTTTGGCTCGTCCTGTCACTAAAGGATAGAACACAGACTCTAAAATATCTTGCGGAACGCCAGGACCATTATCCTCAATGTCGACACGAACTGCGGATCGGTTTAATAAACCATTAATGGTGACAAGGCGTTGAATACGGGTTCTTAAAATCAGCTCAGGTTCATGATCCACAAAAAATTCTTTATTTTCTGTCATTGCTTGAATGGCATTCACGCTAATATTGAGCATGACCTGAATCAGTTGATCACGGTCTGCTTTGACATCTGGCAGTGATAAATCATAATCACGAGTGATTTTAATTTTTTTCTTGGTTTGATTGGCCACCAGAGAGCGCACCCGTTCCAAAGGTTCATGTACATTGACATCTTCATAGCTTGGAAGCTGGCGTGAACCGAGCATGGTATCGGCAAGATTTCTTAAGCGATCAACTTCATTGATAATGATATCGGTAAATTCTTCGTATTTTGGATCATTTAAGCTACGTGCCAGTAATTGAGTTGCACCGCGAATTCCACCTAATGGATTTTTGACTTCATGGGCAATACCTCGAATGAGCTGACGGGCAACCTGATGTTGTTGTATCAAATTTTCTTCTTTAGAAATTTTAAGCATCCGATCAATTGGATTAAGTTCTATTAATAGTAGCGGATGATAATTTTTGCCTGTATTGAGCGCTGAAACTGAATAATCAACATGAATATCCTTAAAATTCACACTGATTATTGCTTCACGTCGTGTGTAATGCTGCCCTGAGTGTAGCGTATTGATGAGTGCTTCATGGGTATTGAAGGTATCATTCGGTGAATGTAATAAGTTAAGCACAGGCAAACCTGATGCGCGTAATAAGCTAATATCAAACAATGCTTCACAAGAAGAATTGAGATAAAAAATATTCAGGTCGCTATCAACCAATAATATGGCAGTGGTAAGGTTATCGACCAAAAGCCGATAGTCAATGGTCTCTCTTTGATCCATTAGAAAATGTTTCCTGTCTTAAAATAGCGCAATGACATTTTCATTTAATCCAGTTTTTCCCTGTAATGGGACATAAGTTAAGCAAAATGTACGCCAACTTTTTGCGTAAAAGAACTTGTTCTCAAGCTTGTATTAAAAATGAGCAAAATAGACAAATTATGATCGATTTAAAAACAAGTTGGGTTAGATGGCATCTTAAATTGAATCATAATGGTGCAATAGTTGTTTTTAATAAAAATATTGGTTGTATTTTGGTGCATTAAACGAACTGTGCATATTCCACCTGTTTTTATTGCGAGAAACGTCATACAATACGCGGATTCTAGTGGAGCGCAGATTCATGAAGTCCCCCAAAGTCGGTTTTGTATCTTTAGGTTGTCCTAAGGCATTGGTAGATTCTGAACGAATTTTAACTCAGTTACGTACTGAAGGTTATCAGGTCGCATCAGATTATGATGGTGCTGATCTGGTTGTAGTCAATACCTGCGGTTTTATTGAATCTGCGGTACAAGAATCATTAGATGCGATTGGCGAAGCCATGAGTGAAAATGGTCGTGTCATAGTGACGGGATGTTTGGGCAAAGATGAAGATAAAATTCGTCAAATGCATCCTAATGTTTTAAAAGTCACAGGTGCGGCGGCCTATCAGGATGTGATGGAAGCGGTACATGAATATGTGCCTGCGCCACCGAAACATAATCCTTTTGTCGATCTGGTACCTGAACAAGGCATTCGACTTACTCCAAAACATTATGCTTATTTAAAAATTTCGGAAGGCTGTAATCATCGCTGTACCTTCTGCATCATTCCAAGTATGCGGGGTGATTTAGTTTCACGTCCTGTCGGTTCAGTGCTTGAAGAAGCAGCAGCGCTTAAGCGCGCGGGTGTCAAAGAAGTTTTAGTGATCTCTCAGGATACTTCTGCCTATGGTGTTGATACCAAATACAAGCTTGATTTCTGGAATGGTCAACCTGTAAAAACCAAGTTTTATGATATGTGTGAGGCGCTCGGTCAATTAGGAATCTGGGTGCGTTTGCATTATGTTTATCCATATCCACACGTCGATGCAGTCATCGATTTGATGGCTCAGGGTAAAATTCTTCCTTATCTTGATATTCCTTTTCAGCATGCCAGTCCGCGCGTCTTAAAATTGATGAAGCGACCAGCCCATAGTGAAAATACCCTTGAACGCTTAAAAACATGGCGTGAAAAATGTCCAGATTTGGTGATTCGCTCTACTTTTGTAGTGGGCTTTCCGGGTGAAACGGAAGATGATTTTCAAATTCTTCTAGATTGGTTGCAAGAAGCACAGCTTGATCGCGTCGGTTGTTTTACTTATTCACCAGTCGAAGGTGCAACAGCCAATGACTTGCCAGATCATGTACCTGAAGAAATTAAGCAAGAGCGTTATGAACGTTTCATGCAGGTTCAGCAGACCATCTCGGCGGCTAAATTGAAAAAACGGATTGGTCAAACCATGACTGTTTTAGTCGATAGTCTGGAAGATGAATATCCTGTTGCGGTTGCGCGTTCTTATGCTGATGCGCCTGAAATTGATGGCAATGTCTTTGTCGAAGATATTGATAAATCAAAAATCCAGTCAGGTGACTTACTTGAAGTCGAAATTACTGATGCAGATGAATACGATTTATTTGCAAAGTTGATTACAATCAAATCAGCTTGATGATTGATGTTGCAACAAACAAAATTTATTTTTAACCCATTGTTTTTTGGAGCTTACCATGGCGGATTCTAATAGCCCCCGTTACTCACGTATTCTACTTAAACTTTCTGGTGAGGCATTGTCGGGCAATAAAGACATGGGAATCGATGCACAAGTGCTTGATCAAATGTCATTGTCAATTGCTCACTTGGTTGGCTTGGGTGTGCAAGTGGGTATCGTTGTTGGTGGTGGAAACTTGTACCGTGGTAGCCAATTACAAAAAGATGGTCTGGTGGGTCGTGTAACGGGTGATCAGATGGGTATGCTGGCAACCGTTATGAATGGCTTGGCACTACGCGATGCTCTGGTTCGTCGTAATATCAAGACACGTTTGATGTCTGCACTCTCAATCGGCACAGTGGTTGAATCTTATTCGAGCCGTGATGCGATTCGCCATTTAAGTCAGGGCGAAGTATGTGTATTCGTTGCAGGTACAGGTAACCCATTCTTCACCACAGATACAGCGGCTTGCTTACGTGGGATTGAAATTGAAGCCAATTTGATTTTGAAAGCCACCAAAGTTGATGGCGTATATAACAAAGACCCAAGCAAATATGATGATGCGGTAAAATATGATCATTTAACTTTTGATCAAGTGTTTGATGAAAAGTTGGGTGTGATGGATTTAACTGCCATTTGTCTGTGTCGTGACCACAATGTACCGTTGCAAGTTTTCGATATGAATAAAGCTGGCGCACTATTATCTGTGGTGATGGGCGAAAAAGAAGGAACTCATGTTACGAATTAATGTACGTAACCTAGAAAGCTCTTTATACTACTCGACTAATTTAGCAATTACACCTTGAATGAATAAGTAAGGAAGATCATATGATTAACGATCTCAAACAAGACAGCGAACAACGCATGCAAAAAACCCTTGAATCTTTAGAGCAAGGTTTTGCGAAAGTGCGTACTGGCCGTGCTCATCCATCCATTCTAAACGGTGTAATGGTTTCTTATTATGGTTCGGATGTTCCATTGAATCAGGTGGCAAACGTAGGTATTGAAGATTCACGTACTCTTATTGTTCAACCATTTGAACGTACAATGGTTTCGGCAATTGATAAAGCAATTCGTGAAAGTGATTTGGGTTTAAATCCGATTACGGCTGATGCAATCCGTGTACCTTTACCAGCTTTAACTGAAGAAACACGCCGTGATATGCAAAAAGTGGCGCGTTCAGAAGCTGAAAATGCCAAAGTTGCCATTCGTAACATCCGTCGTGATGTATTAGGTGATATTAAATCACTGCTAAAAGACAAAGAAATTTCTGAAGATGATGAGCGTCGTGCAGGTGATGATATCCAAAAAATCACCGATAAATATGTTGCCGAAGTCGATAAACGTTTGGCAGCAAAAGAAGCTGAATTGATGAAGGTCTAATTTTATGACCGCTTCAGAAGAGCTTCATCTTCCGCAACATGTTGCCATCATTATGGATGGCAACAACCGTTTTGCTAAAAAAAATCAAATGCAAAAAGGAGATGGGCATCGTGAAGGCAAAAATAGTCTAGATCCAATTGTTGAGCATTGTCGTAACAAAGGGATTCAGGCATTAACCGTATTTGCATTTTCCAGCGAAAACTGGAATCGTCCACAATATGAAGTCGATTTATTGATGAAATTGCTGGAAGAGACGATTCATGAACAGTTACCTCGAATGGAAAAATTTAATATTGCCTTGCAGTTTATTGGTGATCGTTCTCGTCTATCTCCACATTTACGTGAATTGATGTTGCATGCAGAGCAGCAGACTGCTAGTTTTGACAGCATGACACTGACTATTGCGATCAGTTATGGTGGGATGTGGGATATTGCCTATACAGCAAAACACATTGCACAAGACGTAAAAGCAGGCGTGTTAGATGTAGATCAAATAGATGCTGCACTTTTTAATCAGCGAATTAGTTTAAATAATCTGCCGGCTGTTGATTTGCTGATTCGTACAGGCGGTGATTATCGTTTGTCCAACTTCCTGCTTTGGCAGGCTGCTTATGCTGAATTGTATTTTACCGAGACACTCTGGCCTGAGTTTTGTGTAAAAGAGTTTGATCGTGCTTTAGATGTGTTTGCAGGACGCGAACGTCGTTTTGGTAAGACTTCTGAACAAATCCACCAAGAGAAAATTGAGAATTAATAAATGTTAGAGCGGATAATTACCGCATTGGTACTGGTAGCGGTAGTACTTACTTGTATGTTTGCAACCAGTTCTCACTATCCAATGTTTGGCTTAATGATTGTAGCCGCAGGGGTGGCTGGCTATGAATGGTTTAAACTCATGCCTAGAGATACGGCATTATTTAAACCGAAAGCGTGGGCTTATGGACTGATCGTCGCGCTAATATCTGCGCTGGCGCTTTATTATAATGAAGTTGCAATCCTATTATGGTGTGCATCAATACTCACTTGGCTGGTGAGCAGTTTTTGGGTCAAGGCTTATCCTGAATACGATGGCTGGTACAACGCTTCGCTTTATCTTCTTGGGCTGATACTGGTCAGTGCGGCAGTTACGGCAATTTTTGAAGTTTGGCAAAGTTCCCCATGGTGGTTGATGTACTTGTTCCTGTTGGTATGGGGAGCGGACTCAGGTGCTTATTTTGTTGGGCGTAAGTTTGGTCAAAATAAGCTAGCGCCAACCGTTAGTCCAAATAAATCGGTTGAAGGATTGATTGGTGGGATAGGGCTTGCGATCATTATTATTATTGTGGTGCAGGTCAATTATCTTAACTTAACATTTGCCCAGCATTTGCTGTTTCTAATTTTGTCTGTGGTGACTGTTTTTGCTTCAGTGTTGGGTGATTTGTTCGAGTCTATGATTAAGCGTCGTGCTGGTATTAAGGATTCTGGGCGTATTTTGCCGGGTCATGGTGGTGTGTTGGATCGTATCGACTCTCTACTTGCAGCAGCGCCTATCTTTGCAGCGGGCATGTATCTATTAAAACTTATTGGCGTAGATCTATAAATGACTCAATCTGTTTGTATATTTGGTGTGACGGGTTCAATTGGTCAAAGTACATTAAAAATATTGGATCGTCATCCAGATAAATATACGCTTTTTGCAGTAACGGCTTATAGTCGTATCAAAGAACTGGCTCAAATATGCAAACAGTATCAGCCTAAAATTGCGGTTGTACCCGAATCAAAAGTCGATGAACTGCGTACCGAGTTGCTTGCATTGGGTGTTTTTGATATTGAGATATTGGCTGGGGAACAAGGCTTAATTACTGTTGCTGAAAGTTCTCAGGTTGATATTGTCATGGCTGCAATTGTTGGAGCGGCTGGACTTTTACCTACACTCGCTGCAATCAAAGCAGGTAAAAGGGTGTTGCTTGCCAATAAGGAAGCATTGGTGATGTCTGGTGAAATCATGATGCAAGCGGCACGAGATCATCATGCATTATTATTACCCGTCGACTCTGAGCACAATGCAATTTTTCAGTCTTTACCGCAGAATTATTTAAATATTGAACGTAATGGTCAGCCCCAGTTGGGGGTGTCGCAGATTTTACTGACGGCCTCAGGTGGTCCATTTTTAAATCATACGCTTGAACAATTGCAGGCGGTGACGCCACAGCAGGCGTGTAAGCATCCAAATTGGTCTATGGGACAAAAAATTTCTGTTGATTCTGCAACTTTAATGAATAAAGGTTTGGAGTTGATTGAAGCGTGTCATTTGTTTTCAATATCTGAACATTTTGTTACAGTTGTAATTCACCCACAAAGTATTATTCATTCAATGGTTCAATATATTGATGGTTCAACTTTGGCACAAATGGGAAATCCTGATATGTGTACGCCGATCGCACATGCATTAGCATGGCCTGAGCGATTAGATACCCATGTTCCTGCACTTGATTTGTTTACACATTCACATCTTGATTTTCAGCAACCCGATACTCAAAAATTTCCTGCATTGAATTTGGCTCGTCAAGCCATGCGTGATGGTGGTCTCGCACCGACGATTTTAAATGCTGCAAATGAAATTGCGGTTGCGGCATTTTTAAATTTGAAAATAAAGTTTACTACGATTCCAGAAGTGGTTGAGCATACGCTTAATCACGTGCAAAATGGTTCGGCACAGAGTATAGAAGCTATTTTGGATACAGATCGATTAGCCCGTGATGTTGCGCATCAATTCGTGGCTGGCGCAGGAGGCTGAACATGAATATTTTATTTATCATTGTTGCAGCAATTCTGTTGCTGGGGCCTCTGATTGCCATACATGAGTTTGGACATTATTGGGTGGCACGTAAGCTGGGTGTTAAGGTTTTGGTTTATTCGATTGGTTTTGGTCCAACTTTGCTAAAATGGACATCGAAAAAATCAGGGATTCAGTATCAACTTTCAGCATTGCCACTGGGTGGTTATGTCAAGATGCTGGATGAACGTGAAGGTAATGTCGCCGAAGCTGATTTACCTTATGCGTTTAATCGCCAATCTCCGTGGAAAAGAATTGCGATTGTCGCAGCAGGGCCGCTGATTAATTTATTGTTTGCTATCGTTTTATTCTGGATTTTATTTCTTCCATCTCAGGAACAGTTAAATACACGTATAGGCAAAGTTTTGCCTAATACACCTGCCGCGCAAGTCGATTTGCATGTGGGTGATAAAGTGTTAACTGTAGATGGGGAGCAAACATCTACATGGGAAAAGTTAAATTTTGCTCTGGTTGACCGAGCGGGTGAAACAGGTCAAATTTTGATGACCGTAGATCGTGACGGTACTCAAAAGAGTGTTGCGCTTCCTATTCATAATTTTCTCAAAGATCAATCTCAGTCTGCTTTAGATATTCTTGGATTTTTACCCTATCGTCCTCAAATGCCCGCGGTGATTCATCAGCTCAGTGAGGATGGTGCTGCCATTCGTCAAGGGATGAAGGTTGGCGATCAAATCCTTTCCATCAATGGCATTAAAATGAGTGACTGGTTTGATGTGGTTGATGTGGTGCAGAAGTCCCCTGAAAAACTGCTGAATATTGATGTGCTTCGTAATGGACAAATGGTTCATTTGCAAGTCATGCCGCAAGGTAAACGTGACAATATGGGCAATACCACTGGTATGCTTGGTGTGCAAAGTAACCCTGCTAAAGTCAATATTCCTAACGAATACAAACAAACGATTCAATATAATCCAGCTCAGGCCTTAGTGATGGCAGTGGATAAAACCACTCAAATTTCTGGCATGATTTTAAACTCGATCGTCAAAATGTTTAGAGGTTTAATTGGACTTGAAAATTTATCAGGCCCAATTACTATTGCTAAAGTTGCTGGACAAAGTGCTGAAATGGGATGGCAAACGTTTATCTCGTTTATGGCATTGATGAGTGTAAGTCTTGGAATTTTAAATTTATTGCCAATCCCTATGTTGGATGGTGGACATTTGGTTTATTATTTTATCGAAGCAATTCGCGGTAAACCTGTTTCCGAACAAATACAAATGATGGGCTTAAAAATTGGTATGGTACTGCTCGGCAGTATGATGCTCTTGGCTCTCTTTAATGATTTTATGCGTTTATAACGTTTAGATGGAAAAATTAACTTACTGGAAAAATCTGGCATGCGGCACACACATTTATTAATGCCTTTGGCACTTGTTAGTGCTATGGCGGCAGTACAACAAGCATATGCAGCGAATGACTTCATTGCACGAGATATCAAAGTCGAAGGTTTAGTTCGCCTCACTCCTGCAAATGTTTATACCATGTTGCCGATAAACAGTGGCGATCGTGTTGACGATCCAACCATTGCTGATGCCATTCGTACGCTTTATGCGACTGGTCTTTTTGATGATATTCAAACTTATAAGCAAAATGATATTTTGGTCTTTAAGGTTGTAGAGCGTCCTGTTATTTCAAAAATTGAATTTAAAGGCAACAAGCTCATTCCCAAAGAAGCTCTGCAAGACGGCTTAAAGAAAATGGGCGTTGCCGAAGGAGAAGTTCTTAAAAAATCTTCTTTGCAAACTCTTGAAACAGAACTTGAGCAACAATATACACAGCAAGGTCGTTATGATGCGGACATCAAAGTTACTACGACAGCTCGCCCAAATAACCGTGTAGATTTAACCATCGAATTTTATGAAGGTAAGCCTGCAAAAGTCTTTGATATTAATATTATTGGCAATACTGTATTTAGTGATGATGACATTAAACAGGCTTTTGCAGTCAAAGAATCTGGCTGGGCTTCTATTGTTACTCGTAATGACCGCTATGCCCGCGAGAAAATGGCGGCGAGCCTTGAAGCATTACGTGCTTTGTATTTGAATAAAGGCTACATCAACTTTAATATCAATAATTCCCAGCTCAATATTAGTGAAGATAAAAAGCATATCTTTATTGAGGTTTCTGTTGATGAAGGTCAGCAGTTCAAGTTTGGTGAAACTAAATTTTTAGGTGATGCGCTGTATAAGCCTGAAGAGTTACAGGCATTAAAGATTTATAAAGATGGCGACACTTATTCGCAAGAAAAAGTAAATGCGGTGAAGCAGTTATTATTGCGTAAGTACGGAAATGCTGGCTATTACTTTGCTGATGTAAACGTGGTTCCGCAAATTAATAACGAAACCCGTACGGTTGATATGAATTACTATATCAATCCGGGACAGCAGGTGACAGTACGACGCATCAATTTCTCTGGAAACAGTAAAACTGCCGATGAGGTTTTACGTCGTGAAATGCGCCAAATGGAAGGTGCGCTTGCTAGTAATGAAAAAATTGATCTTTCAAAAGTGCGTTTAGAGCGTACAGGTTTCTTTAAAACTGTTGATGTGAAACCTGTTCGTGTGCCCAATTCGCCTGATCAAGTTGATTTGAATGTTAATGTTGAAGAGCAACATTCTGGAACGACTACACTTGCAGTTGGTTACTCTCAAAGTGGCGGTGTAACATTTCAGGCAGGCTTAAGTCAGACGAACTTCCTAGGTACAGGTAACCGTGTTGCAATCGATTTATCACGCTCTGAAACACAGGATTACTATAACCTGAGTGTGACTGACCCGTATTTCACTATTGATGGTGTGAGTCGTGGTTATAACGTCTATTATCGTAAAACCAAACTGAATGATGACTATAACGTTAGTAACTATGTGACTGACAGTATCGGCGGTAGTTTAAGTTTTGGTTATCCAATTGATGAAAACCAGAATGTGAGTGCATCGATTGGTGTGGATAATACCAAAGTTACCACAGGTCCTTATGTGTCAACTTATGTGCGTGATTACTTGCTTAAAAATGGCGGTAAGGCAACAGGTCAGGGGT
>NZ_CP078523.1:2718774-2722464 GCF_019264745.1 Acinetobacter sp. Colony158
TTTGATAATGCATTCGAGGGTGAATTCTTTACCTACAACTTGAATTTGGGTTGGTCATACAATACTTTAAATCGTCCAATCTTCCCGACATCGGGTATGTATCATCGTTTAAATCTTGAAGTTGGTTTACCAGGTGGCGACGTTGATTATCAAAAAGCCACGTTTGATACTCAGGCTTATTTCCCATTAGGTCATGATTTTGTACTTCGTGGCTACGGTAAATTCGGTTATGGTAATGATTTGCCGTTTTATAAAAACTTCTTTGCAGGTGGTTACGGTTCGGTACGTGGTTATGATGTCAACACACTAGGACCTAAATATCCGGGTGTAACTTATAACGAGACTAGAACGCGTGATTGGGATCCTGAAGAAGTCGGTGGCAATGCTTTAGTACAATTTGGTACTGAGCTTGCTTTACCTATTCCATTTAAAGGGGACTGGGCACGTCAGGTACGACCTGTAATATTTGCAGAAGGTGGTCAGGTTTTTGATACACAGTGTAAAACTGCTTCAGGAAATCTTTATTTGAATGGTTCTACCACGCCTGTAGATGCAAAACAATATTGTAAAGATAACTATAATCTGGATTTAAGCAATCTTCGTTATAGTGTGGGTGTTGGCTTTACGTGGATTACCATGATTGGTCCTCTGTCATTAAGTTATGCATTCCCATTAAATGATAAAGATGGTGATGAAACCAAGGAAATTCAGTTTGAAATCGGCCGTACTTTCTAGTACGGTCTTTGTTCAAATAATTAATTGTTGAAATACTCCTGTATAAGGAAATCAAAATGAATAAATTAACAGCAGTTTTATTGGGTATGGGTTTGTCTATTTCTGGATTGACACAAGCCGCAGGTGTGGGTTTTGTTGATTTAGCAAAAGTTGTCGATAGCAGTAGCTATCTTAAGCAACAAAATGCAAGCTTAAATCAGTCAGTTAAACCGACGACAACCAAACTAGAACAGCTTGGTAAAGAGCTAGATGCATTACGTCAAAAAGCGGAAACTGAAGGTCGTAATATGAAAGAAGCTGATGTTCAAAAACTTAATCAGCAATATCAGACCAAATTAAGCGAATTCAACTCGACCCAGCAAGGTTTGCAGACTCGTGTTCAAGGTACTTTACAAACCATGAACAACACTTTTGAAACTCGTGTGAAACAAGCAGGTGAACAACTTCGTCAAGAAAACAATTTAGACTTCATTTTGAATAAAAATGCTGCGGTTGCCTATGACGCTAAGAACGATTTAACTGATAAAATGATTCAAAAGGTTAATGCAATTAAATAATCAATGAAAGCACGTAGTTATCGTTTAGAAGACTTGGCTCATCTTGTTCAAGGTGAGTCTTTTGGTCATAAAGACCTTTCCCTGACTGGACTTGCAAGTCTCGAACACGCACATCCAAATCAGATTTCATTTGTGAATGGCGACAAATATCTCGAAGCAGCACAAGTCTCGAAAGCAGGTGCATTGATTGTTCCAGCTGAATTAAAACAACAGTTAGCGCAACATCAAAATTTTATTGTAGTTCAAAATCCCTACCTTGCTTTTGCTCAATTGACTCATGTTTTTGAAAAGAAAATTGAATCCATTGGAATTGAAAGTACTGCACAAATCCATCCGTCTGCCATTATTTCAGATAGTGCTTATATTGGTCATTATGTGGTGATTGGTGAGAACTGTGTGGTCGGTGACGGTAGCGTTATTTTGGCAAACTCTACATTGAATGATTTCGTTGAAGTTGGTAAAGATTGTTTTATTGATTCACATGTGACTTTAACGGGTGAAACCAAGCTTAAAGATCGCGTTCGAATTCATGCCAATTCAGTGGTCGGTGGTGAAGGTTTTGGCTTTGCACCCTATCAAGGAAAATGGCATCGTATTGCCCAATTAGGTTCAGTTCAAATTGGAAATGATGTTCGAATTGGTTCAAATTGTAGTATCGATCGCGGGGCTTTGGACGATACAATTTTAGAAAACGGCGTCATTATTGATAACCTTGTGCAAATCGCGCATAACGTTCACATTGGTACAAATACGGCGATTGCTGCAAAAACGGGAATTGCAGGAAGTACTACCATTGGCAAAAACTGTATCATTGGTGGCGCGTGTGGACTTGCAGGGCACTTAAACATTGCCGATAACGTGACACTTACAGGAATGTCAATGGTCACAAAAAGTATTTTTGAAGCAGGAACCTATTCTTCAGGAACAGGACTTTTTGAAAATAGTCAGTGGAAACGCACGATTGTTCGCTTTAGACAATTAGCAGATGTGCCATTGACCCAAATACTCAAACGACTCGATCATATGCAGGCTCAAATAGAGTCTCTTGAATCAACCTTTAAATTGCGTAAATAGAAATATGATGACTGAGTCTAACATTCCCGCGTTTACGATCCCTGAATTGCCAATGCATATTCAAACTATTCGTGAATATCTGCCACATCGTTATCCATTTTTACTGGTTGACCGTGTGGTTGAAGTAACTGAAAATTCTATTGTTGGTTATAAAAACGTTTCAATCAATGAAGAATTTTTACAAGGACATTTTCCTGAATATCCAATTATGCCAGGCGTACTTATTGTAGAGGCTTTGGCTCAAGTTTCAGGTGTTCTTGGTTTTATCATGAATAATCAAAAACCAAAAGCGGGTTCTTTGTTCCTTTTTGCTGGAGCGGAGAAAGTACGGTTTAAAAAACAGGTTGTTGCAGGAGATCAGCTCGTCTTAAAGTCTGAGTTGGTGATGCAAAAACGTGGTATTTACAAATATAATTGTACAGCCACAGTGGATGGTATTGTAGCAACGACCGCTGAAATTATGATTTCGCACCAGATAACAGAGCAGGCATGAGTAATAACGACTTCATTCATTCAACCGCTATTATTGACTCATCTGCAGTAATTGCTTCAGATGTTCAAATTGGACCTTATTGTGTCATTGGGCCTAATGTGAGCATCGGTGCAGGAACTAAGCTTCATTCACATGTCGTGATTGGTGGTTTCACACGGATTGGTGAACATAACGAAATTTTCCAGTTCGCGAGTGTGGGTGAGATTTGCCAAGATCTAAAATATAACGGCGAAGAAACTTGGCTTGAAATTGGTAATCATAACCGTATTCGTGAACATTGTAGTTTGCATCGTGGCACCATTCAGGATAATAGTCTGACCAAATTGGGCAGCCATAATTTACTGATGGTGAATACACATATTGCTCATGACTGCGTGGTGGGTGATCATAATATTTTTGCCAACAATGTCGGTGTGGCTGGCCATGTGCACATCGGTGACTATGTGGTCGTGGGTGGAAACTCAGGAATTCATCAGTTTTGTAAGATTGATTCTTATAGTATGGTGGGTGGGGCATCTTTAATTTTAAAAGATGTGCCTGCTTATGTGATGGTTTCAGGTAATCCAGCGCATGCGTTTGGGATGAATGTTGAAGGTATGCGTCGCAAAGGTTGGTCAAAAAATGTGATCAATGGCTTACGTGATTCTTTCAAAATTATCTATAAGTCGGGTTTAACCACCGAACAGGCACTAGATAAAATTCGTACTGAAATTTTGCCAGAAATATCTGAAGTTCAATTGTTGATTGATTCAGTTGAATCATCCAAACGCGGTATTATTCGTTAGTTAAGTATCTTATCGAAATAAAAAAGACACATTTCAAATGTGTCTT
>NZ_CP078523.1:2723744-2738478 GCF_019264745.1 Acinetobacter sp. Colony158
CTCTTTTTCGTTTTTAACTGATGCTATTTTTTAACAAAACCAGCTTCTTCCGATTGAGGATAGCTGGCAAGTAGTTTGTTTTTGTATTGTGTCGCTATAGCAGCTTTGTGATCTACATCTTTGGCAATGCTATATAACTGATATAAAGAACGCGGTGCTTTGCTTGATGTTGGGTATTTATCTGCAACGATCTGATAATTCTTTTTGGCTTGAGCATAATTGACAGGATCAGTTGCTAAATGAAACTCAGCCAGCCAAAAATAAGCATTTGGTGTGTAGATACTATTTGGATGATTCTTAATAAAGTTTTCCATTGGTGCGATTGCTTTTTTAGCACCGCCTTGTTTATAGGCATCAAGTGCAACGGTATATGCTGCTTTGTCTAATTCTGTTGAGTCTTTATTTTCTGACGATGCTGAATTTGTATTGCTTGTTGAACTTACAGCAGGAGCGGGCTGCTGATTCGTTTGAGCCACTGGTGCGACAGGTGTTTGTTGGGGATTTGCATTTATAGGAGCTTGTGTATTCTCACTGGCTACTGGTGCGGCGCCATTTGCGTCAGTTGTTGCATTTTCATCAGTTGCGGCACTATCCGGATCTACTTTTTGATGGAGTAGCTCCAGACGTTGATCCAGATCAGTATAACGGTTAGCCAAATCTTTTTTTAGCTGATCAATTGAATGAGCTTGTTCTTCCAGTTGTCCGCGTAATGTACGGATATCATTTTCAAGTTGTTGATTTTTTTGCATCAACTGCCAGTTAAGATTGGTCGCGACAGGTTGATCATTTACAACTGACGTTGATCCAGAGTTAGATTGGCTTAATCCACGGGATTCAATCGGAACATTGGCGTAAATAGAAGAACCACAAAGTAGGGTAATCGCGAATAAAGAATGCTTTTTTAGCATAAGCCACAATCCATAATTTTAAATAAAACGTCAAGCAGTTGTTTTTTATTCATTCAGTCATAAAAAACAAATTGAAAGCAAATGCCATTAAAAACACCCCGCCATAGAATTGCAATAAGTAATTACAATATTTTAGCATTTTCATTTTTGATGCTGTTTGACAAAATTGATTTCACTCAAGAAATAAAGCCATGAAATGGTGTTGGCTTTGAGTTTGAAAAGAATGCTTTTATAGCCACATAGAAAGATGAAAAATAAACAAATCCTTAAATTTGTTGATGATTTAGTCAATTGAAACGAAAACCGCAGGAAAATTTGAGATAGCACTTGCAACACATTTAAAAATCTCTATACTCTGTTCTTGCAATGGTAGCCCTGCTGGTGGCTTCGCAATTGTACTCTGTGAACCCCGCCAGGACCGGAAGGTAGCAACGGTAGCAGATCTATGATGTGCCGAGGTTTTGCTAGTAGGGTTACCACCAATTACTCTTCTTCAGTCGTTCGACTAATCGCTTTCATAATCACATTCATATCAAAACCGCGATATTGCAAAAATCGAATTTGTTTGGCTTTTTGTTTCGGATCTTTTTCTATCTGAGTTCCAAATTTCTTAACTTTTAGCTGATAAGCCTGCTCAAACCAATCAACGTCCTGAATATCTTCTAAAATTAAATTGCTATCCAGTTGTTTGTGCTTGAGTGCCTGTTTAATTCGATTTGGGCCTTTGCCTTTGCGTATTTGGCTAGACAATACCATTTCAGCCACACGTTGATCGCTCTGGTATTGACGCTCTGATAGCTCCTCAACCAAGGCCAGAACTTCATCGCGATCCTGTGCATATAGACTGAGTTTTGCGATCAACTCTGCCTTTGCATATTCCTTACGTGTTAGCAGTGCAAAAGCGTAAGAACGCAAACGTGTGCCTGTAAGAAGGGGTTTATTTGCTTGATCATCTGAATTTGAATACATAAGGTCATTCCAAATGAAAAACGCCCCGCAGGGCGTTTGATGATAGCTTAATTAGCTTTCTAAAAAGTCAGGTTCTTCTTCTTCAACTTCAGTGCTATTTGCAACTGGCGTGCTGGTCAGCAATTGATCGCGAATCTGTTTTTCAATTTCCTGCGCAATCGCTGGATTTTCTTCAAAATAACGAATCACGTTATTTTTACCCTGACCAATTTTGTTGCCTTGATAAGAATACCATGCACCTGCTTTTTGCACGATCTCTTGTTGCACCGCTAAATCCACGACTTCACCCAGTTGATTGGTGCCTTTGCCATAAAGGATTTGGAAAAGTGCTTCTTTAAATGGAGGCGCCATTTTGTTTTTGACAACTTTGACTTTGGTTTCAGAACCAACAATCTCGTCACCTTCTTTGACCTGTCCAACACGACGAATATCTAAACGTACAGAAGCATAGAACTTAAGTGCATTACCACCAGTCGTGGTTTCTGGACTACCGAACATGACGCCAATCTTCATACGAATCTGGTTAATGAAGATCACCATACAGTTCGAACGTTTGGCATTACCCGTGATTTTACGCAATGCCTGACTCATGAGACGAGCTTGTAAGCCCATGTGTGAGTCGCCCATTTCGCCTTCAATTTCAGCGCGAGGAGTCAGTGCCGCAACAGAGTCGACAACAATCAGGTCAATCGCACCTGAGCGCACTAGCATGTCCGCAATTTCAAGTGCCTGTTCACCATGGTCAGGCTGTGAAACCAATAGATTGTCGATGTCTACGCCAAGCTTACGTGCATATTGTGGATCGAGTGCATGTTCAGCATCGATAAACGCGCACGTACCGCCCGCTTTTTGACATTGAGCAATGGCTTGTAAGGTCATTGTGGTTTTACCTGATGATTCAGGGCCATAAATCTCAACAATACGACCTTTTGGTAAACCACCAATACCGAGTGCAATATCCAGTGTCAGTGAGCCTGTGGACACCGCTTCAACTGCTTGTACCGTGTTGTCACCTAAGCGCATCACTGTATTTTTACCAAATTGTTTTTCAATCTGGCTCAAGGCCGCGTTTAATGCCTTGCTTTTATTATCATCCATCTCACAACCTCAAAACTGTGTAATATCACTATCATTCAAAGTGGATGTATCGAATTTTAACCTCGTTCCACCTGTGTATAGTGACAGATTTATTTTTAATATTCCATGTCAAGATGATGTCAGTACGACATAATATGACGTGTATAAAAAGCCATTCAATTAATCATCATGATAAGACCATGACTGGTCAAATTGTTGATCATTTTCTTGTTTAAACTTGCTGATTTGTCGACGATCTTTTTTGGATGGACGATGATCAGGTCGCGCTAGATTATGCAATTTTCTTTGTGCTGCAATCAACTCCCGACGCGCTAAACTGACCTCTGTTTCTTCATATAATAATTGAGCTACAGGCGCAGGACCACGTGTTGCTGAGAGTGCTTTAATCACCACGGTTTTCTTTTCAAATCCTTGCATGATGGTAAGTTCCATTCCGACACGGATTTCTTTAGAAACTTTGACGCGTTCACTGTCATGGTGGACTTTACCACCTTCAATTGCGGCTTTGGCAATGGAGCGAGTTTTAAAAAAACGTGCGGCCCAAAGCCATTTATCGACTCGCATTGAGTCATTGGCATGTTGTTCAAGCTGTTTTGACATCAATATCCTTAACTTGAGATTGAGGTAAAAAAGAAATTAATTCCATTAAATGATGGATGGCAGGGTAGTCTAAACTGGACGAATCTCGCGCAGGTTTTAAACTGGAAGGTTGTGTAATCGTAATCAGGTTTTCGATTCCAAATTGTTTGGCGCCTTCGAGCACCTGTGCTGTGTCATCAACCAAAATGACTTGAGTTGGATCAAATGGATGCAATTGTTGTAAAGCCTGCCAAAAGCCAATATCTTCTTTGGCATGACCCAATTGCTGGCTACTGACCATGATTTCAAAATAAGGGCGAAGTGCAACATTTTCAAGTTTAAGTTTTAAACTCGCTTGATCAGCATTGGTGACCAGCCAACAGCGATAACCTTGATCCTGAAGCTGTTGCAAAAGTTCAAAACAACCTGGTCGCGGTTGAATCTTGTGTTGAAATTCGTGTTGTAATTTCAGGACATCTACGCTGACTTTCGCTGTCCAATAGTCTGATGAATACCAAGATAAAGTATGCTTGTGCTGTTGGTAAAACTCAGATAAGGTCTCGTGACTTTGTTGCAAGGTACATTGATGAACTTGTGCATGACGTTCAGGCAGACATTGATTCCAGATAAAGTCATCAAAACTTAAGTCGAGTAGTGTGCCATCCATATCAAATAGGACAATAGGTAAAGTTGAAGAATTACAATTTGGCATAACAGGATAATCTATGTTTATTAAAACTCATGCGCCACAAGATACATTGATTATGCAATTGTTACCTGTGTTGCAGCAAGCGAGTCAAATTCTCTTTGAAGAATACCAAAGTTATACCACAGGAAGCGAGTTTAATATTCATCAGAAAAGTGATCAATCACCTGTGACGCAGGCAGATTTAAGAGTTAATCATTTTTTAATGCAAGCCTTGGCTCAAGTTCAGCCTATATATCCTGTGTTATCCGAAGAAAGTGATAATGTTGGTCGACACGAATGGTCAACCTGTTGGATGCTTGATCCTTTGGATGGAACCAAAGAGTTTATTCATAAACGCGATGAATTTACCATTAATTTAAGTTTAATTGAAAACTCGAAAACTATTTTTTCGGTCATTGTCGTGCCTTGTGAACAACAAATGTATTTGGGTTATCTCGATAATCTCCCGTATAAATATCAGTTTAATCATGGACAATGGTGGCGTTATCAAAATGCCAAAAGCTCTCCATCTCAGACCTTACAAATTGGTTTAAGTCATAGCAGTAAAAATCCGAAGTATCAGCAGTTTATTGGGTTTATTGAGCAACAGAATCATGCCGTAATTCGTCGTGAAGCAGGCAGTGCTTATAAATTTTGTATGATGCTTGAAGGTGAGATTGATCTTTATCCAAGATTTCATCCGACTTCGGAATGGGATACCAGTGCAGGTCAGGGTTTACTGGAAAGTATTGGTGGTGGTTTAGTCTCATTACATGGGCGGCCATTTGAATATAACCAACGTGATACGGTGCTCAATGCTGGCTTTTTGGCATTTACCACTCCAGAAATAAAAGATTTAGCATTAAATGCGCTAAAGCATGTGCAGATTACAGATTGAGAGTTTTGACCTGCATGTTATAGTGAGCAGGTAATGAAAATGACAACATAAGATGATATATGGCACTTAAGCTATTACCTCCCAGTATGCTACAGGCGATTGATTTATTGCCTGATGGCAATATTCCTGTGACACTTTTTACACGGCATTCAATTCGTGAAATTGTCAATGGACAAGGCTTGGCAGGTTATGATTTACAACTTACTGAATCTGGTCGAGTGTTGGCGGAGGAATGGGGTGCCTGTTTGATTGAAAATACAGGTCGAATGATTCAGCACTGTATTTCAAGCCCTATTCAGCGCTGTATTGATACTGCTGCTTTGATGATTGAGGGAGCTGATCGGGTAACTCCCACCAGTAATACCCATACCATTGAGATTGTTGAGCAAGGCTTATTGGTTGAACCGGGTAGTTTTGTACTGGATATAAAAAAAGCCGCGCCTTATTTTCGAGAACAAGGTGCGCTAGGGTTTATTAATAGTTTTGTCAATAACGCCTTACCCGGAATGAAGCATCCGATCACGGGTGTATTTGATGTACTAGAGCTGATTTATAATACTCATCCAAATGCTTCAAATGGTTTAAGTCTGGCGGTAAGTCACGACACGATTATTGCTGCGATTGTTGCGGTGATTTCGGGTCGTAGTCAGATTGATAAAGAAGATTGGCCTGCAATGATGGAAGGCTTATTTGTCTGGTTTGAGGGCGATGACTTTCTGAATAGTCAATTGAAATGGATTTGGCGTGGCGAAGTACATCAGTTGAATGTCAGTGATTTTATTCAGCCAAATCAGCGTTTATAAAAACCGCTTATAAAAATATTGCATGAGTTTCAGTAAAAACTGGGTGATATGCATCGCAATGTATTGAATCGATCTGGACAAAAATCTCGCTTTTAAAATGACGCATAATAAGATGCTGATGACTAAACAAAATGCCAGATTGAGCATCCAATTCGTTGAAGAGAATGTGATCAATTTAGTTAAGGTAATGATAAAAAAACCGTGTAGTAAGTAAATGGCTAGAGTATTTTCACCCATGCTCCTCAAAATATCTGGGAGTTTGGATGCATACGCAAGTGAAGCAATTATTCCGCAACTTGCGATCATTAATAGCCATAAGCGAGTTAAAACTCCGTGAACAGCCTCTACTTGTAACTGTTGATAAGACAAACTTCCATATAACCAGTAAGGATTGGGTCTGAGTAAAGCCAGCAAAGTGATTGATATTATTATGCTTGCAGCCGCAATCCAGAGTGAATACTTGGTATTTTGTATGTAGTGTAAAAAAGATTTACCATAAAGCGCGCCAGCCACAAAAAATGGCAGGAACACAAAAATCCGTCCGATGGAAAACAGGTAATTATTGAATGGAGATAGCCCGATACCTAAACTTGCAAAAATGGCAATAAGCAAAGGATAATGCGTTTTCATGAGTAACGGTGTGATCAGACTCCAAGCTACCATTCCCCATAGATACCACAAAATCCAATACGGTTTGATCACCCAATTCAGCCAGTTTTGAGTGTGTTGCCAAAAGGATTCAAAGCAAAAATAAAGAATTTGAAACAACAGTGCGAGCACAGCAAAAAATAAGACTTTTTCAAATAATTTATGATTTTTAAACAATAAGCCTGAGACAAAAATAAAAGCAGGCATGTGAAAACTGTAGATAAATGCAAGTAATGCACTATTTGGATCAATCCAGCCAATGAAAAGTTCTAAGCAGTGACCCAACACCACCAGAAAGATGAGTAAACCTTTGGCTTTGTCTAAATGGGGATTACGCATATAAAAGAAAGAATGAGCTTTAAATTTATTATTTTCATGGCAATAAAAAAAGCCCAGTAGGGCTTTCTTTATTTGCTGCTTAGTTAGAAGCTAATGCTTTAACTTGAGCGTTTAAACGGCTCTTATGACGAGCAGCTTTGTTTTTGTGGATGATGCCTTTATCAGCCATACGGTCGATTACAGGAACAGCTTTTTTATAAGCTTCTGTAGCAACAGCATAATCACCAGATGCGATTGCACTTACAGTACGTTTGATGTAAGTACGAACCATAGAACGCAAGCTTGCGTTGTGTTTACGCGCTTTAACGTTTTGACGCGCACGTTTTTTTGCCTGAGCAGAGTTTGCCACTCTTGCACTCCTTGAAATTTGATTGGTCTGGGCGGGCTGAAGTTTCACTGGTTATAGTTAAAACTATCACCAGCCCGTAAACAAGTGCCATATTTTGATGAATTGGTGCGGCTAAGTCAAGTCTTGAGACGTTTTTGCAACGTTTTTGATGGTGATAAATTTTCAGGAACAGGCTAAATTAAAGCGAAAATAAGTAGGCTGGTTAAAATATGACAAATATGAACAAAAAAGCATTGGTGATTGGTGCGACTGGATTGGTCGGAAAAGCATTGGTAAAACAATTACAAGCAGCGTCAGAGTTTGAATCTGTCACTGTAGTGGTGCGAAAAGAATTAGATGAATTTAAAGTATTTTCTAAAGTCAGTCAGTTTGTACTCGAAGACTTTTTGTTACTCAATGATCAGGATGTCAGTGGCTATACACATGCTTTTAGTTGTTTGGGATCGACCATTAAAAAAGCAGGCTCTAAACAAAAATTTTATGCGATTGATTATGAAATCAATGCACATTTTGCAGATTTACTGCAAGATAAAGAAACACATTTGCTTTTGGTGAGTGCGATGGGTGCAAATTCATCTTCAATATTCTTTTATAATCGGGTCAAAGGGCTGCTTGAAGATTATTTGAAGACACTCACACTCAACAAACTTTCAATCTTTCATCCTTCTTTATTGATTGGTGAGCGAGATGTGCAAAGACTCCTTGAAGGCGCGGCACAGAAGATATTTTTGCTGCTTAAAGACACCATTAAAAAACCATTGATGTATAAGCCTGTGACTGCGGAGCAATTGGCGCATATCATGATCATCGCTGCAAATACACAAATGGAAAGCTTTAAAATTTATGATAATTTAGCCATACAAACTACTTCATAATGGAGAACAACATGAGTCTAGTGCCTTTCGTAACCTGTGATTTACTTGATGATCATCCTGATAAAGACATTCAGGTTGTAACCCCTTCACTGGATGGACGTTTTTTTAAGAGTTACGGAGCACGTAAAACATTTGGTGGTCAAATTGTGACAGTAAAATGTTTTGAAGATAATTCACGTGTTAAAGAGTTGCTGGCAACGGACGGAACAGGAAAAGTGCTGGTGGTGGATGGCGGTGCGTCGATGCGCTGTGCTTTGATGGGCGATATGATTGCTGAGTCAGCGGTAAAAAATCACTGGAACGGTGTGGTCATTTATGGCTGTGTACGTGATGTTGATGCGATTGTTGAGCTAGATTTGGGCGTACATGCATTGGCTGCAATTCCACAAAAAAGTAACCGCAAAGGCATAGGCGAAGTTGATGTAAATCTTTATTTTGGTGGCGTAACATTTAAGTCTGGCGACTTTATTTATGCGGATAACAATGGCATCGTGGTCGCTACAGAGCAACTCGTCAATTTATAATAATAGGATACCTTTATGGTGATTCATCAAATAAAAGTCTTGCAATCGCTTGCATCAAGTTTGGCAGAGGGCGGTCGTGGAGTTAGTGGTACGCCATTTCCAATTCAGCCTGCAAAACCACTTAAATTGTATGAGTTTGAAGGATCACCATTTTGCCGTCGTGTTCGAGAAGCGATTACCTTATTGAATCTTGATGTCGAAATTTATCCTTGTCCCAAAGGTGGACAAAAGTACCGTCAAATTGTGAAAGAAAAGGGAGGAAAATTACAATTTCCTTTTCTGATTGATGAAAATACAGGAGATCAGCTTTTTGAGTCTCAGGACATTATTCATCATCTTTTTAAATATTATGGGAAAACTGGAAAAACGCCAGCGAAATATAGCCATTATCCAAAAATCCCTGTGCCTGAGTTTGCAGGAACACTTCTAAACATGGCACGTGGAGTCTGGGTGAATAAGAAGATCATTCATCGTGCTGCGCCAGAACAATTGCTTGAGTTATGGAGTTTTGAGGCAAGTCCATACTCACGTATTGTTCGTGCGACGTTGACAGAGTTAGAAATTCCTTACATTTTACATAATGTACCAAAGGAACGCTGGCAAGATATGGGACCTGCGGTCTTACGTTTAAAACCCGGTAAATATGAGCCTTTGGCGGGTGGCAAGCGTGAAAAAATGATATCTAAAATGCAAGGAAAGATGCAAGTGCCTTATTTGGTTGATCCCAATACAGGGGTTAAATTGTTTGAATCCGCTCAAATTGTGAAATATCTAAAAAAACAATATGGCAAAGCATAAGTTACCTGAATCTATCAAACACGTATAACTTTAAAGCTATGCGTGTTTTTGTTTGTATTTTGCGCAGGCGAAATATTTTAAACGAAGTAGCTGCAAGCTTTTTTATACTTTTATATACAATATGTTAAATTAGTAGAAGAACAAAATGCTCAGACAAGGCAGAGGTTTATGACATTGACTCGAGTTCAGCCTGTTACCAGTCGTCCAGGTGAAAATGCTTTATTTATTGTATTGGGGCTATCTTTAACAGATGGTGTAAAAGAAAAAGTAATCGATTTTGCTGCAAATTTTTCAGCATTAACCCGTAGTTTAAGAGCACGTTATCCTGATGATAACTTTAATGCTGTTTTAGGCTTTAGTTCTAACGCATGGGACATGTTATTTGCTGGTCAGCCTAAACCACACGAATTAACCACTTTTAAAGAAATTAAAGGGCCCAAATATACGGCTGTTTCAACGCCTGGCGATTTATTTTTTCATATTCGCGCTGATCGTCAGGCCTTGTGCTATGAGCTTGCCAGTATTATTCATGAGCAACTCAAAGATTTAACTCATCCTGTCGATGAGGTTCATGGTTTCCGTTATTTTGATGGTCGTGCCATTATTGGATTTGTAGATGGTACTGAAAATCCTGAGCCTGAAATTGCGGCTGAATATGCCTTGGTTGGTACAGAAGATCCACTGTTTACTGGTGGAAGCTATGCTTTTGTTCAAAAATATGTGCATGACATGGATAAATGGCGAAGCCTAAGTGATGAAGAACAGGAAAAAGTGATTGGTCGTAAAAAGTTTAATGATGTTGAACTGGGTGATGATGTAAAACCGGGTACAGCACATAATAATGTCAGCAAAGCCTATGATGATGAAGGCAATGAACTGAAAATTATGCGCGCTAATATGCCATTTTCTAATCCAAGTAAGGGTGAATATGGAACTTACTTTATTGGTTATGCCAATAAATTTAGTACGACTCGTCAAATGTTAGAGCATATGTTTCAAGGCAACGCTGAAGGGCATTTAGATCGTTTACTGGATTTTAGTACTGCGCAAACGGGAACATTGTTCTTCGTTCCTACAGTCGATTTTCTGGATGATTTAGGCGATGAATAACTAATTCATTGATACGTGTAAAAATAAAACCCAAGAGAGTCATCTTCTTGGGTTTTTAATTAACGCTTTTAATYAGGGTGGTTAAATAGACTTCTTTCCTCGTTGTTTAAAGCCTCTTTATTTTYTCCCATAAGRARAAATAAAAGGGRCTTATGAARGAAGTCTAATATTTAATGAGCTAAACATTAAAATCGTTCAGCCATGGCCATGTTCCACATCCGATAATAAAAGTTTTCATCATCTTTTTCATGACAGTCTAAAAGCTCTCCACCTTTAAAGAAAAAGTGCAGTTGCGCGTAGTTCTTAATTTCACGATCATTCAAGCGTTGTGCCAAATGATGCGCCTTAATTTCAGAAGGATGCTGCAAACCTGCTGCTGCAATCATTTCAGAGAGTGCATGCAGTGTATTTTTTTGGAAATGAAATACACGATCGGCTTTGGTTGGAACATCAATCGCTTTTTGGCGGTCTTTATCTTGGGTCGCGACACCAACTGGACATTGATTGGTATGACAGCTTTGCGCTTGAATACAACCCACTGCAAACATAAAGCCGCGTGCAGAATTGACCCAATCTGCACCCAATGCAAAGGTACTGGCAATATCAAAAGCACTAATAATCTTACCACTGGCACCTAATTTAATCTGATCTCGTAAGCCTGCTCCAATTAAAGTGTTATGCACAAACTGTAAGCCTTCACGCAGCGGTGTTCCGATGAAATCACTAAATTCGACAGGCGCAGCTCCCGTACCACCTTCAGAGCCATCCACCACGATAAAATCTGGAATAATTTGGGTAGCAAGCATGGCTTTGACAATGCCCATAAATTGCCATGGCTGACCAATACACAGTTTAAAACCGACAGGTTTTCCACCTGAGAGTTCACGTAATTGCTGAATAAAATGCATCATCTCGATTGGCGTGTTAAACGCAGAATGCTTTGGCGGAGAAATACAATCGCGGTCGCGCGGTACTCCCCGAATTTCTGCAATTTCCTCAGTGATTTTATTTTTCGGCAAGATTCCGCCGTGTCCTGGTTTAGCGCCTTGCGAAAGTTTGATTTCAATCATTTTGATTTGTGGAAGTGCTGCCTGCTTTTTAAATTTTTCAGGATCAAATTTTCCGTCCAGTGTGCGGCAACCAAAATAACCACTGGCAATTTCCCAGACGATATCGCCGCCATTTTCCAAATGATAAGGACTTAAACTACCTTCGCCCGTGTCATGATAAAAATTTCCCATTTTTGCACCTTTATTCAGCGCACGGATCGCATTGGCACTCAAGCTACCAAAGCTCATGGCTGAAATATTCATGATCGATGCGCTATAAGGCTGTGTACACTGGTGATTACCAATTTCAATCCGAAAAGTTTTAGGATCAGCAGGTTCACATGGGGTGATTGAATGTACCATGAAGCGATAATCATCTTGATAGACATTGATGATAGAACCAAAAGGTTTGTCAGCATTTTCATTTTTGGCGCGTTGATACACTAAACTGCGCTGCATGCGTGAGAAAGGCAGGGCATCCTGATCAGATTCAATAAAATATTGACGGATTTCAGGACGAAAGTCTTCAAAGAAAAACCGAAAATGCCCCATGATCGGGTAGTTTCTTAGAATAGAATGTTTATTTTGCAAAACATCATAAAGCCCCAGCAGACTGAGTAAACCTGTAATGAGCCACAATCCATTTAGAAAAGTATCAGAAACAAAATAATAAATATAATGAGGTGCATAAGAGATGCGAAACCAACTAATGCTGATGGCAACAATAATGCACAGGAACCAGACTGAATGCCGCGAAAAAAAAGTATTTAAAAACTTATGTCGAATACTTTGGGTGAGATTGGCCATTAAAACAATATTCCTTTTTTATTGTCATCTAAATTAGCCAACAAGCCAGCTTAAGCTCAAGTAACGAATTGTTAGAGCTGAGAATTATTCTAAACTCCCAGCTCAAAAAATAACTTATTCTGTTTCTTCTTCAGGCGGCAGCAACATTAAAACCGAGTCATTGAGTAACTGGGTAATATCCTCAAGTATCTCTTGTTGATTCAAAGATTGATCAAAATTCAGAATTTCACCGTCGGCCAATCGTTTTAAGCTTTGTTCAAAGACTTCTGAAATACAGCATTCTTCACCATTTGCCCAAAAAAGTAACTGTCCATCTTCTTCGGTATATAAAAGCCGTGAAGCGGGTTCCAGTCGCAGCTCATATCCAGTATCCAGAATCTCAAGCAAATCATCGGCTTCAATTTCATCTGCTTCTGGAATATTGTCTGGATATTTAGGTTCAGACATCAGCGACATCAGCGCATGTTCAAAGTCACTGGAATGTTGTAATTGCTCCAGTACTTTGGCTTTGAGATAAGCCAGCTCATTTGCCGTGATTTCTCCAATAGCAGAGCTTTGATCGCGAACAATATCCAATAATGGATTTTTTAATAAACTATTATCGGCAAATTTGTCGCTGACACGATCCATCATGGTCGCGATATTTGGCATACGAAAGCCAAAGGAAAAGGTTAAACAATCATCTTCTGCGACACCGTAATGTGACAAACCGGGCGGCACATAGAGTAAATCGCCTGGAGCCAACACCTCATCAAAATCAATTTCCATCTCTGGGAGGAGTTTTAACGGCTGATTTGGCACAAACTCAGTTGAAGCATCACACATTTGCCCGAGTTGCCAACGACGATGACCATAACCTTGAACTAGAAAAACATCATAAAAGTCAAAATGTTGACCTACAGAACCGCCTTTTGGGGCATAAGATACCATAATGTCATCACGTCGCCATTGGGGGATAAATGGAAACTTGTTCCAGAGTTCTGCCAGATCAAAAGAATAGTGATCGACCGCCTGAACCAATAAAGTCCACAGTTTTGGCATCTTCTGAAAATCACCTTTGATCAATGGAGAAGATTTGACAGTCCATTGATTTGGGTCTTTATCTTTTTGTTTGAGTAGACGCGCAGAAACGGTTTCTTCTAAAGCCAGTTCTTTAACATCATCAGGCTCAAGAATATGGATAATTTCTGGCATAGCATTACGAACCAGTAATGGTTTTTTTTGCCAGTATTCAGTTAAAAATTGTTCTGCGGTAATTCCGCCTAAGACATCAAGAGATTTGGACATAACACAAAAACCAAAATATTTTGTATATTGTTCAATAATCGTTATCAAGTTACAAGATGATGCAAGATTGAGTGGGTAAACAGATATCAATTTTTTAAAGTATTTATTGTTCGTCAACGATAATAAATTGATCGTTATCTATTGGTTTTAAGCTTAATTGTGAGAAATAGTTGGTGTAAATTTGATGCGCAATCTCAATAAAAGGGTCATTGTTGAAATGAGGAAGAGGATAGAAATCGATTAAATTCAAACCTTGTGTATCACTAAGTTGTGGTGCTTTGTTTATATCATCCATCAACTGGATATAATCAATATCTGGGGCTAAAACAATACTCCCCGCCGAACTTCCAATATAGGGTTTTCCTCGGTTAATCCAATCAGAGATAAGCTGATCTGCACCCGTACGTCTCAGCTCTTGCAACAAATAAAATGTATTGCCTCCAGAGATAAAGATGTAGTCACTTTCTGACAATATGGTCTTCATTGATTCAAATGTAGAATGACTTATATCAAGTTCGTTAATATTTAAACCTAAGTTTTTGAAGGCAAGTCTGTCATTTTCAACGTATCCACGATAGTCTTCGACTAAAGATGCTGTTGCAATAAATGCGACAGATCTATCCTGTAATGACTCATTTAAAAAGACAGCTAAATGTGATGAAACATCAGCAAATGATGCAGCTAAAAATATTTTTTTCATGATTCGTTCCCATTTTAGTTAAAGTTATGGAATCACAATATTTAATTGCCTCAAATAATAGCATAGCTGGATTAAAGGCAGTCCCATCAGTGTCGTTTGATCATTGCCCGACATTGACTCAAATAAACTAATGCCCAAACCTTCGCAGCGAAAACTTCCTGCACATTGTAAAGGTTGTTCAATCGCGACATAACGCTGAATTTCATCCAGTGTAAGCTCACGAAATTTAACCTGATAATGTTCAACCAGCGTTTTTTCAAAACCACTGTGTAAATGCTGAATACTAAGTCCAGTACTAAAACATA
>NZ_CP078523.1:2738579-2744239 GCF_019264745.1 Acinetobacter sp. Colony158
TCTGAACCTATCACAATCGCATCTGGATATTGTTCTGCAATCACTTTAGCCTTTTCAAAAGACAAACGTCGTGCAAGCGCATCGGCATGTGTTTCGCCTTTTGCTGATTCATCAATATCTGGTGAAATACAGCGATAAACAAGACCTAGCCGATCCATTAGCGCTTTACGTGTTTGGCTACCAGAGGCCAATATAAGTTCAGAATGACTCATTAAACCGCGTATTCCATCAGCACATCTAAAGGCACATAGCTTAAAACTGATTGATGACATGCCTGTAACTTAATCGGCGGTGCAAAACCTGCCTGATAGGCTTCGACCCAGCGGGTCACACAAATACACCAAAAATCACCTGGCTTCACCCCAGGAAAATCCACTTCTGGAAGTGGCGTAGTCAGATCATTGCCCACTTTTTGTGAGTAACTTAAAAACTCTGAAGTCATTTCTGCACATACGGTATGTTGCCCAAGATCACTCACCGCAGTATGGCAAAAACCATTACGAAAATATCCTGTTATCGGATCAAAACAACAGCTTGCAAGTGGTTCGCCCAAAACATTCAAGCGATTAATTTTTGGATCTGGATGAATAGACATAGGCCTTCGTCATAAAAACAACTGAACCTATCATAATCAAAAGTTTATCTTTCTACAGCTTTTCTACAAAAAAACTAACTTTTTTTAGTGCAATCATTTAAAATTGGCGCGTTTTTAAATCTATAAAGAGAGCAATACATGAATTTTCAGCGCATGACTGACCTAGATTTAGCAGGCAAACGTGTCCTTATTCGTGAAGATTTAAACGTGCCTGTCAAAAATGGGGAAATTACCAGCGATGCACGTTTACGTGCTGCATTACCAACGATTCAGGCTGCTTTAGAAAAAGGCGCTGCGGTCATGGTGTTCTCTCATTTAGGCCGTCCAGTGGAAGGTGAGCCAAAACCAGAACAATCTCTTGCACCCGTTGCAGCATATTTAAGCAAAGCATTGGGTCAAGAAGTAAAACTCTATACAGACTATCTAGATGGCGTTGACGTCGATGCGGGTCAGGTGGTTTTACTTGAAAATGTACGTTTTAACCACGGCGAAAAGAAAAACAACGCAGAATTGGCACAAAAATACGCTGCGCTTTGTGATGTATTCGTGATGGATGCATTTGGTACTGCACATCGTGCAGAAGCTTCCACCGAAGGTGCAGCGCGTTACGCAAAAGTAGCTGCGGCAGGGCCATTACTTGCAGCTGAATTAGATGCTTTAGGTCGCGCACTTCAAACTCCTGAAAAGCCAATGGTTGCGATTGTTGCAGGTTCTAAAGTTTCAACTAAACTGGATGTTTTAACTTCGCTTTCTGATATTTGCGGTCAATTGATCGTCGGTGGTGGGATTGCCAATACCTTCTTGGCTGCCGCTGGCTTTAATGTGGGCAAATCATTGTGCGAAAATGATCTAATCGATACAGCAAAAGCAATCGCAGCCAAAGTATCCGTTCCACTCCCAACAGATGTGGTGGTCGCTGATGTAGCAGAAATTGATTTTGCTGACTTCCTCGGTTCATTAGCAAAAGCAAAAGCCGTTGTGAAGAAAGTTGAAGATATTGCAGACAATGACATGATTTTAGATGTTGGTCCTGAAACGGCGAAAGCCTTTGCTGAAATATTAAAAACGGCTAAAACCATTCTTTGGAATGGTCCAGTGGGCGTATTTGAAGTCGATCAGTTTGGCGAAGGAACCAAAACACTGTCATTGGCAATTGCTGAATCTGAAGGATTCTCTATTGCAGGTGGCGGTGATACCTTGGCTGCAATTGATAAGTATGAAGTTGCAGATAAAATTGGTTATATCTCCACAGGCGGTGGCGCTTTCCTTGAATTTGTTGAAGGTAAAACCTTGCCCGCAGTCGCTGTCTTGCTTGAACGTGCTTAAGTACATATAGATTTACTGTCATAAATTTGAAACAGGTCGATTTATATCGGCCTGTTTTTTCATTTTAGATTCATATAACTGTCATATAGTTGCAATAAACTAAACGCGCTTAGTAATCAGTTGTGAGAAAACATGATGAAATTGAAATTAGTTTTAGCTGCAATCGTTGTTATCCCTTTAACTTTAACGGCTTGTGCTAAAAAAAATGATGCACCTGCATCGCATGAAGGTCAAGCTGCACCTGTTGAAGAAAAAGTCACCCCAGAACAACAAGCGGCTATTGATGCACTCGACAAACCTGTGATGGATGAAAAAAATACCGATATTCCTGAATCTGTTGCTAATGCTCCTGCGGATGCTGCAACACCAGCAACTGAAGAAGAAGCAGCCGCTGTTGAACAAAAACAAGACAAAGCACAGTAAGTTATGTAGGCTTTTGTTAAAAGTCCCTGCCTATGCAGGGATTTTTTTTGAAATCCTGTGATTTGTTGCTGATTTGAAACAAATGACAAGGTAGAATATGTCGCACTACCTGGGAGGATATTATGGCACTTATTTCATTGCGCCAGCTCTTGGATCACGCCGCAGAACATACCTATGGCGTACCAGCGTTTAACGTAAACAACTTAGAACAAATGCGCGCAATCATGTTGGCCGCGGATGCAACCAATTCACCTGTTATTGTGCAAGCTTCGGCAGGTGCGCGTAAATACGCAGGTGCACCATTCTTGCGTCATCTTATTTTGGCAGCAGTTGAAGAATGGCCACACATTCCAGTGGTGATGCATCAGGATCATGGTACAAGCCCAGATGTCTGCCAACGTTCTATTCAGTTGGGCTTTAGCTCGGTGATGATGGACGGTTCATTGGGTTCAGATGGTAAAACCCCAATGGAGTATGACTACAACGTCGATGTCACTCGCCGTGTGGTACAAATGGCACATGCTTGTGGTGTATCCGTAGAAGGTGAAATCGGCTGTTTAGGTAGTCTTGAGACTGGTTTGGCTGGTGAAGAAGATGGTGTGGGTGCGGAAGGTGTCCTTGATCATTCTCAGCTTTTAACTTCTGTTGAAGAAGCAACACAATTTGTTGCAGATACCAATGTCGATGCTCTAGCAATTGCAGTAGGGACTTCACACGGTGCATACAAGTTTACTCGTCCACCGACAGGCGATATTCTTGCGATTGATCGTATTAAAGAAATCCATGCTGCACTACCAAATACACATTTGGTGATGCATGGTTCAAGCTCTGTACCTCAGGAATGGTTAAAAATCATTAATGAATACGGTGGTAATATCGGGGAAACTTATGGTGTACCAGTTGATCAGCTTGTAGAAGCGATCAAGCACGGTGTACGTAAGATCAATATTGATACCGATTTACGTTTAGCTTCGACTGGTGCAATTCGTCGCTTTATGGCGGAAAATCCAGCCGAATTTGATCCACGTAAATACTTCGCTAAAACAGTTGATGCAATGAAACAAATTTGTATCGATCGTTACGAAGCATTTGGTACAGCGGGTAATGCCGATAAGATTCGTCCAATTTCTTTAGAAGTCATGGTCGATCGTTATAAATAATTGATCATTTAATGATTCGATTCTGGAAAAAGCCCATACGTGGGCTTTTCTTTTATCCACAAAAAGATAAAACCACGAGAGAGCAAGATGGAATTAATTGCATTATCAGCATTATGTAGTGTATCTGTTTCTATTTTACTGAAATGGCTCAAAGAAAAAGGGTTTGAGCCCATTCAGATGATTGTCTGGAACTACCTCAGTGCAAGTCTACTTTGTTTTTTCTGGTTTAAGCCTGATCTGAGTCATTTATCTTTACAGCATACGCCGTGGTGGTTAATTATTATCTTGGGTTTAATTTTACCCAGTATATTTTTATGTTTGGCAAAATCTCTACAATTTGCAGGAATTATAAAAACAGAACTGGCACAGCGTTTATCCGTGGTATGGTCTTTATTGGCGGCATATTTTATTTTTCATGAAAATTTTAATACCTTAAAAATTTTGGGTATTGGTTTAGGTTTAGCCGCAGTTCTAAGTATTATTTTGGCAAAAGGGAAAACCCAAAATTCCAGTCATTATCATAAATCGATCATGGCTTTAATTGGCGTATGGTTAGGTTATGCACTGGTCGATATTCTGCTTAAATATACCAGTAGTTTAGGTCTGCAGTTTTCAGTCACGCTCAATCTGATTTTTATTACATCATTTGTTTTTTCATTTATTTATGTGGGTTTTATTTTAAAACAGCCATGGTTGACCAAGAATATGATGGCTGGTTTAGTCTTAGGTGTTTTAAACTTTAGTAATATTGCTCTATACGTTAAGGCACATATGTTACTGAAAGATTCTCCTGCGATTGTTTTTGCAGGAATGAATATTTTAGTCGTGGTATTTGGTATTTTGAGTGGCATGATTCTATTTAGAGAGAAAAGCAACTGGATGACAGTGCTAGGTCTGATTTTAGGAATTGCTGGTGTGGTTTTTTTAGCGCAAGCAATGTAAAAATCTCATATTTTTCTTGCAAACCATTTCAAAAAAATCCAATAGAAAAATGCAGGAACAATAGATTTCTTTCATAAGCTCTTTTTATTTCTCCCTATGGGAGAAAAATAAAGAGGGTATAAGCAATTATGAAAGAAGTCTAATAGTCAGTAAAATAGTGGAAAAGTGACTATATATTTTCCCCCATTGATCTGGAATGCTTGTTGCATGCAAAAAGTTGATAAATAAAAGGGCGTAGCCATAATGAAAGTACTGATTAAAATCGTGAATAAGTTTAAAATATAATAATGATTTAAAATGACGGAAACCAAAAAAGCAATCGGCGCGACGATAATACAATAAATGAAGTAAACAATCATTGTACCCATCAAAAAAAATCCAATATTTTGTAGTGTATATGGAGGATCGAATAAACTTAAATAAATGAGCATAAAAACCAACAGTAGAATTGGGATAATTATTTAATAATTTTAAGATTACATTTTATTATTATGCATTTATTAAATGTCATCATCAGCATTTATTAAGCCAATGATGACGGAATTATAAAATATTAAAGCTGAGTAAAAATAACTTCATCACTTAAACGCGATTTGGGTAATTTGGCATTAAAGTCAGTTTCACTTCGATAACCTAAGGCAACGACCACTGAAGCACGAAAGCCTTTTTCTGTTAAGCCAAACTCTTCATTTAGCACATCTTCATCAAAACCACCCATTGGTGTGGCATCAATGCCTTCGAGTCCCGCTGCGAGGAGTAACTGGCCGAGAGCAATAAAAGTTTGATTTTCCATCCAGCCAAACAGATTTTTTTGTTCGTTACGATAAAAATCGACATAACCTGCACGTGTTTCACGCTGTCCTTGTTTGGCTTTTTCATCTTTAAAACGACCGTTGAGATCATCCTGCTCAAGCAGTTGTTCTAAATGTTCAGGTGTTGCATCAATGCGGGTGCAGAATACAATTGTGTGGGATGAATCCAAAACTTTGGGAGCATTGTAGGCATAGCGTCCATTCATGGCCTTAGCAATACGTTGCTTCGCTTCTGTGCTTTCAGCAATTAAAAAATGCCAAGGTTGAATATTGACTGAAGATGGGGTTAGGCGTAGAACTTCCAATAAACGCTCAAACTTTTCGCTCGGTATTTTTTTTGATGGATCATAAGCTTTGGTGGTATAGCGACTTTTTGCGGTATCTAATAAGTTCATGATCATT
>NZ_CP078523.1:2744357-2766783 GCF_019264745.1 Acinetobacter sp. Colony158
GCCATTTGATAAAGTGTGGTTGTCCGTACTCATCGACTTCTAAAATCATAGCTTCATTGGTTTGTTCGCGCCAGTCGCCTAAAACAATTCTAAGTTTGTTTTCTACTGGATGAATTGCAGGACGATGCGTATGTCCATGAATCAGATAATTAATATTTTCTAAAGCTTCGATAACCGCCTGATCATTCACATCCATGATTTCATAAGATTTTTGTTGCTTATTTTCTCGACTTTTTTTGCGAAAGCCATTGGCGAGTTTTTGTCTAAAACTGAGCGGCGTTTTCTTTAAAAATGCGACCAGATAAGGATTGCGAATAATCTTTTTAAAGCGTTGATAGGCTACATCATCGGTACATAAAGCATCGCCGTGTTCGAGTCGATACTGCTGACCTGCAATTTCAAGCGTGTAAATATCTGGAAGTAAAATACCATGAAATTGCTTTAAAAAATCCTGACCTAAGGCAAAATCACGATTGCCTACTTGGAAATAAATTTGATTACCTGACGCATCAAATTTTTTTAATGCATCTATAATTTCATCTAACCATGGGGCGGTATAGTCATCACCAATCCATGCATTAAACCAATCACCTAAGATATAGAGCTGGGTATTTTTATTCTGATAATGGCGTAACAAATCTAAAAACCCCCGAATCAATCGAGGGTGTTCAGGTGACAAATGTAAATCTGAGATAAACAGATAAGTCACAAATGATGCCGTTTAAAATTATTCAGAAATAATTTTAGCAGATTCGATCACAACATTTTCTAAAGGAACATCAGCGTGATAGCCACGGTTACCTGTACGAACATTTTTAATGTCGCTTACCACATCCATTCCTTCAACAACTTTACCGAACACTGCATAACCCCAACCTTGAGCTGTTTTGCCAGTATGGTTAAGGAATGAGTTGTTTTTCACATTAATGAAGAATTGAGCAGATGCAGAGTGAGGTGCTTGGGTACGCGCCATCGCAATGGTACCTTCGTCATTGCTTAGACCGTTATCCGCTTCGTTTTCAATAGAGTCACGAGTGGCTTTTTCTTTGAAGTTTTCATCCATGCCGCCGCCTTGGATCATAAAACCATCAATCACACGATGGAAAATTACACCATCATAGAAACCATCACGAACATATTCCAAGAAGTTAGCAACTGTTTTAGGCGCTTTTTCAGTGTTAAGCTCAAGAACAATACGACCTTTGTTGGTGTTTAATTCGACTTGAGGAAAACTCATTACATAATCTCCTAATCATGGACATGAAAGCCATGGGTTTTTTGGTTGAGAGAAGCATAAGCAAACTGTAAACTACATAGCAAGTAAAAAACGTAAATTTCTTTGTTAAAAAACAAAGATTGCGTTTCATTCAGTCAAATTTTAACTGTAAAGAAGTGAAATATTTATATGAAGCCAAATGATGTTGTTTCAACTGTGCCCAATTCTCCGACATCGAATACTCATGCATCTGTCGATTCTGCGCAGCAAGAACAACAGGCGGGCTTAGATTTTGTACGTCAGGTCATTACTGATGATTTAGCCAGTGGTAAAACTAAAACAGTGGTGACTCGTTTCCCGCCAGAGCCAAATGGTTATTTACATATTGGTCATGTCAAAGCGATTTGTTTAAACTTTGGGGTTGCAGAAGAATTTGATGGGTATTGTAACCTACGTTTTGACGATACCAACCCAGATGCAGAAGAACAAGAATATGTCGATGGTATTGAAAATGACGTGAAATGGCTTGGCTTCGAATGGCAAGGCGAGCCACGTTATGCGTCGGGATATTTTGATCAACTCTATGCGTGGGCAGTTCAACTGATTGAACAAGGCGATGCTTATGTTGATTTGCAAAGCCCTGAAGAAATTAAGCTGAATCGTGGCAATTTTGTTGAACCTGGCAAAAACTCTCCGTATCGCGATGCAAGTATTGTTGAAAACCTTGAGCGTTTTGAAAAGATGCGCAATGGCGAGTTTAAAGAAGGTGAAGCTGTTCTTCGTGCCAAGATTGATATGACAAGTACCAATGTACATATGCGCGATCCGATTTTGTATCGTGTCTTGCATTCTGAACATCACCAAACAGGTGATAAATGGAAAATGTACCCGATGTACGATTACGCACATCCATTGTCAGATGCCATTGAAGGAGTCACACATTCACTGTGTACACTAGAGTTTCAGGATCACCGTCCATTTTATGACTGGGTCATTGAAAAAGTTCACTCTCAAGCTGTGCCGCGTCAGTACGAATCTTCGCGTTTAAATATTGATTACACCATCACCTCTAAACGTAAATTACGCCGTTTAGTTGAAGGTGGTTATGTCAATGGTTGGAATGATCCACGTATGCCAACTGTGGTCGGAATGCGTCGTCGTGGCTTTACACCAGAAGGGCTGCGTGATTTTAGTCGTCGTGTTGGTGTTTCTAAAACCGATGGTATTGTCGATGTTGCCATGCTTGAGTTCTGTATTCGCCAGTCTTTGGAAAATACCGCAGCGCGTGGCATGGCAGTACTGAATCCACTTAAAGTCACCTTGACCAATTTGCCAGAAGAACTGGATTTAAAACATGCGCGTCATCCAAATGTAGACATGGGTGAACGTGTGATTCCTTTGACACGCGAAATCTATATTGACCGTAAGGATTTTGAAGAAGTGCCACCAAAAGGCTTTAAACGCTTGATTCCTGACGGAGAAGTGCGTTTACGCCATGCCTATGTTATTAAATGTGACGAAGTGATCAAGGATGCCAATGGTGAAGTGATTGAGCTGAAATGTTCAATTGATCCAGAAACTTTAGGCAAAAATCCAGAAGGCCGTAAAGTCAAAGGTGTGATTCATTGGGTTTCTGCAACTAAAGGTGTTCCTGCTGAAGTCCGTATTTATGAGCGTTTATTTACAGAAGCTGCTCCAGATGCGGATGATGACTTTTTGGCACATCTAAACCCTGAATCTTTAAACGTGGTTCAAGCTTATATTGAACCTGCATTGGCTCAAGCAAAACCTGAAGATCGTTTTCAGTTTGAGCGCGAAGGTTATTTTGTGGCAGATCAATATGATCATACTTCAGCAAAACCTGTGTTTAACCGTATCTTAGACCTTAAAGATAGCTTTAAAGCTGAGAAAAAATAAGGCAACGCCTTATTTTTCGTTAGACCTCAAATAGATAAACGCTAGTTTTTCATGATTTATGATGTTGTTAGTGCTAGATCGTGAAAAGTAATGTTTATTTTTACAGTTCAATCAAGCCTCTACATGTAGAGGCTTTTTTATGGTTATCAAATGTTTATTGCAAAATTATTCATCGTTCCTTTTTTTATTCTTTTGGTGAGTCTAGCGGGGCGGCGCTGGGGAACTAAAGTCGCTGGTATATTAAGTGGGATGCCTGTGGTTGCAGGGCCAATCGTGGTACTCATGGCAATTGATCAAGGGATGGGATTTGGTTTAAATGCAGCGATAGCGGGTATTTCAGGTGTTGTGTCTTTACTAAGTTTTGGTATTGCCTATTGTTGGCTCAGTCGATCTTGTCACTGGAGTGTCTCGTTTCTGGGAGGTATCGTTGTATGGATAATTACAGCGACTTTACTGACTTTTTTACCTCAGAACCTTTATGTAGTAAGTTTGGTGGCGATACTGGGGTTAATGCTTGCTCCATTTCTTTTACCTGCATTGAGCACTATTGTTGTCCCTGCACGTCAATTTAATGATTTACCTTTAAGAATGTTGGCTGGTGGTCTATTTACCTTGGTGGTGACCGCATTGGCTTATGTTCTCAGTAGTCAATGGAGTGGGCTGCTTGCGGTATTTCCCATTATTGGCTCCGTCATGGCTATTTTCACGCATATCATGCAGGGAAGTGATGCCGTTACCATGCTCTATCATGGAACAGTGAGGGGTTTATATTCGTTAACAGTCTTCTTTATCGTTTTAGCTGCTGGCTGGGCATCTTTTGATTTTTGGCAAGTGGTTGCAGTGGGTGTTTTTATGGCGATTTTGGTTCAATTGGCTTTTTATGGTATCGCTCGAATGTCGAAAGTTATGATCAAAACCTAATATGGGTATTGATCATTTATTCTTTATGATCTTGTTTATAAAACAAATAAGTGGGCATTTTCATTTTGGCTTTATCATGTAGTTTTTTCTTGATGTATAGAACCAGAGCAAAGCACGTGGTGGCAATAGTCAGGTAAAAACTATTCATATAACTCATCATTGAACTGATATAGCCCAATGTGGTCAGTCGATTCATCATTTTGACGACTTGCGGACTACTTTCAATCCCCGTGATTGCCCAACTACATAAATGTTCACAGTTATTGATAATCAAGTGATAATAATTTTCGTGCATACGCGAACGCATACGCCGTACCACGACACGTCCTTTATATTTTGGATGATGGTAATAACGGACATGGATTTTTTTGCCGTGAGAAAACTGTTCGAGCGTGGTGATCTCAATCGGTTTCTTTTTAAAAAGATGTGCCAATCCTGAATAATGGATGACACGTCCACGACCTGCGTAAATTCCGTGATGGCTATAACCTAGATGTTTCACAATAAGATGAGAACCTATTGGAAACCGTTTGACCGAATGCTGCATATTCACCAGATCCAATAAAGTAAACCACTGTATTGTATTGCGATGATACAGACCTGATTATAACCATTATAGTGTGAAATTGTTCTATAAAAGTGCAAAAAAACTTACTTCGAGCCTATTTTACTTGGTATCGTGCTCAAATGATTCAGCCATAAAAGAGTAGTAAAATGTCGAGGTGGAGAAGCGTTTTAAAATCTGTGGTTGTTTTACCGGTTTTATCGACCTTATTTACTCAGTCAAATTATGCCAGTGAACGATTTGATTATCAGCGAGTTCAGCTTACTCAAGCTGGCGTAGACGCCGATGTCATCCAAGTCAAAAAACTATCCGATCTTCAATTATTTTTAAATGACCCATCGCAGCAGCCTTTACTCAAATTTGAAAATATTAAAAAACAGCTTCATTCTTGTCAGCGCTTAGAATTTGCGATGAATGCAGGCATGTATCATCCAGATTATGCGCCTGTTGGGTTGTATATTGAAAATGGCAAACAACTGACAGCATTGAATGAGCAACAAGGTTTTGGAAACTTTTTTATGCAGCCCAATGGCGTCGTGGCGTGGAATGATCAGCAGGCTGTGATTGAAACCACACAAGATTTTAAAACAAGTCGCTTTAAAGCTAATTATGCCACCCAATCTGGACCAATATTAATCATTGATGGAAAAATCAATCCGAAGTTTTTAGCCGATTCTGATTCGTTAAAAATCAGAAATGGTGTCGGTGTAAAAGATAATACGCTGTATTTTGTGATTACCCGAAATCGCGTTAATTTTTATCAATTTGCCCAGTTTTTTAAGGATGAGTTGAATATCGACAATGCGCTGTATTTGGATGGTTCAATCTCAAGTTTATATTTACCTAAAATTTACCGAGAAGATCGTCGTTATAGTTTGGGGCCGATGATAGGGTTACTTAATTCTAAAGTTTGCAGATCATAAAAAAACCGCCTAATGGCGGTTTCATTTTACTGTACGGGATGATGGTTAATCTCGTTCAACTCTTTGCGGCTGTACCCACGAGATACCAGTACTTTCTTAATCCCTTTGATGATATCTTCATCAGTCGCTTTTGCTAACGCAGAGACTAACTGCTCGTTGGTTTTACATGAACAATCATTTTCAACACAAGCAATCTGGTTCTTATGCTCGTTATTGATTTCATCTGCTGAAAACAGCTTTTGCCAAAAACTCATAGAGCCTTCACATTCAACTTAACATAGCTCGAAATATAGCCAAAATAAAATAAAATACAAGTCAACTAAAGTGATAAAAGCAGCAAATAAACTCTAAATTTTCCGATGATAACATTCAGGTTTAACGAAATTATGACAGTACGAGGGGCTTGATCTTTGTTTTATATCATATTTTTATATTTAAATATGTATAAAGAATAAAGGGTTATCTAAACACCCTTTATTCTAAAAGTTACATTGCAATAATTTGTTTAAATTAATTCGAGCAATACACCTGATTCGACATGATGGGTAAAAGGGAACTGATCAAACAAAGCAAAGCGAGTGATACGATGCGTTTTGCTTAAAGTTTTTAAATTGTCATACAGCGTATCAGGGTTACAGGAAATATAGAGAATCCGCTTAAAACCGGTCAAAAGTTTCAGGGTTTCATCGTCAATGCCTGCACGTGGTGGATCAACAAATATCGTATCAAACTCGTAGCTTTGAATATCGATTTTGGCTTCTTGTAAACGCCTAAATTCACGTTCGCCTTGATAGGCTTGAGTAAACTCTTCGGCAGAGAGTCGTGCGATCTGAATATTCTCAATCTGGTTTTGTTCAATATTCCACTGGGCGGCATAGACTGAACTTTTAGCCAGTTCTGTTGCCAGCACCCGGCGAAAATGTAAGGACAACGGCAGGGTAAAGTTGCCATTACCACAATACAGCTCGAGTAAATCCCGATTTGACCCTTTGACGACGTCACATGCCCAGCTCAGCATTTTTTGGCAGACGTGTGCATTGGGCTGGGTAAAGCTACTTTCGATTTGTTTGTATTTAAACGTACGACCATGCACATTGAGTTGTTCAACCACATAGTCTTCGCCAATGATGACTTTTTGACCGCGGCTACGACCCATAATTTTAATATTGAGTTTTTCAGCAAGTGATTTCACCGCAATTTCCCATTCGGCATCGAGTTTACGATGATAAATCAGGGTCACCAGCATTTCACCACTTAAGGTGGCTAAAAAATCAGCTTCAAAAATCCGTTGCGATAAAACAGGATTGGCTTTTAATTCCTGTAATAATTTTGGCATGAGTTCATTGATGCTTTTATCTGCAATTGGAAATTCATCTACCCGCACGACTTCTTTTTGTTTACCATCTTCACCGCGTTCAAACATGACATAGAAAAGATCATCCTCGGTATGCCAGATCCGAAATTCTGCACGCATCCGAAAATATTGCTCAGGAGATTCAAATACTTCAAGCTCAGGCGCATTAAATTCTGCAAATTGCTGCGTGATCCGTTCAATTTTACTTTGAAGCTGTTGCTGATAAGTTTGCGACATAAATAGGAAAAATAACAAGATGAGTCAAAGCGCAAATAGTAGCAAAAAAACCGCTGAACCGCGAGAAAACTTAGGTATAGTTCAGCGATGGATATTATTAAGTGTCTGTCAGATGTTGAATTAATCGTTGATAATCATGTGCAGAAAGTTGGCCGATATAGGTTAATTTTGTTGTATGAATTGGAAGTTGATAAGTTTGTACTGTATCAATCCAGGATGGTTTAGTTAATCCAGCGAGTTGCCAGTCTTTGATTTCAACATATTTACTTTTGATGAAATCAGATTTGTTTTGGTACTGGCTACTCAGACGAAAAACAATATAGTCCGAATCTGTTTGACGAATATATAAAATAGGGCGAGTTTTGCCATCGGCTAGATCAGTAAAGCCAACATAAGCCCAATAAAGTGCTTTTGACATTAATACCCGCCATCATCTTCTAAAAAATCGTTGGTCGATTGAGTATCTGACACTTTGACACTCGGAATATTATGGCTAAGTGCGATCAACTTTGCGGTATTTAAATCATCCTCACTGACTTCAGTACTTACAGGTATTTTTCCTGTACGTGCGATTTCTGCATACACCATACTCAATACAGTTGCAGGAGTAAGCCCAACTTTTGACATAATATATTCAGCTGACTCAGAAATGGCTTGATCAACTGTGTACTGGATTCTTTTTTTGATAAGTACAGACATAAGCGACCTTCGTTAAAATATGAAAATTAAAGCCATTTTATGCCACAAAATGGTGTGTTGCAAATCTTAGCATTTGTTTTAGTTTACAGGTTTATATTTTTCTAAAATAGAAACGCCCCAAATGTTAAACATTCAGGGCGTTTAATCGTAATTGATGATACATGTCTGATTTATTCAGACCCAGTTATTTCGATGCAGTTACTCAGACACATTTATTCAGACATGGTCATCAAACTTGCATTACCGCCTGCGGCAGCAGTATTGACACTGATGGCGTGTTCAATCACAAGACGTTCAAGCGGAATGACTTGCTCTGAATTTTGCAGATGAGTAATGCCTACAATTGCACCTTTACGATTGGCAATTTGCGTTTGTAATGTCTGCAATTCCTCAATCGAACCATGATGAAGCACTGCATCAAAATCCCCATGCTCGACATGACCAATTTCAATCATCGATTGACGCACTGCTTTAGGTAACTGTTGTCCAAATCTTTGCAAAAATGGATGATTTTCCAATAACGCAACCTGACTGTTGACTGCAAAAATCGCTAACATTTGATGAATCAAATCCAGTTCATTTTGAGCAAGTGCCAACACGCGTTTTCGCGGTAACATCATATAACGATTGGTTTCACCTGTCGGGCCTTGTAAGTCAAAAGCATGACTCACATTCATTGGCACGACATTTGGAAACTTTTGCTCTGGATACTGTTGTTTCACCCATGCAAAAAATTCACGGAATAACGCCAACTGCGGCAATGGTTCAGCAATCTTTTCTGCTTTAACTCCAAATGGAATTTGCAATGCTTTTTCAGAACAATCGGCCATTAAACGATAGAGATAAAGTGGGCCACCCGCTTTAGGACCTGTACCTGATAAACCTTCACCACCAAAAGGTTGCACACCGACCACAGCACCTACGATGTTGCGGTTGATATATAAATTACCCACTTCTGCATGTTGCACCACCGTATTGATCGTTTCATCGATACGAGTATGCAAGCCCATAGTTAAGCCATAACCTTTGGCATTAATACGTTCAAGAAGCTGTTGTACTTCGCCGTGTTTATAAGTAATGACATGCAAAACTGGGCCGAAGACTTCGCGCTCAAGATCATCAAGATTTGGAAGTTCAATCAATGTCGGTGCAACAAAAGTTCCCTGATTGAATTCGGCTTGTTGGGTTGCGTCATCATTTAAAATCAACTGATGAACTGGATAGCCTTTGCTGCGCATTTTTTGGATATGCTGATCAATGGTTTGTTTTGCTTCTAAATCAATCACAGGACCAATATCTGTTTTTAAGATAAATGGATTGCCCATGATCAATTGTTGCATTGCACCTTTGAGCATGGTGACCAGCGTTTTGGCATTGTCCTCTTGTACGCATAAAATACGTAGGGCAGAGCAACGTTGACCTGCACTGTCAAAAGCAGAGTTGACTACATCAATGACTACTTGTTCAGTCAATGCTGATGAATCAACAATCATGGCATTTTGACCGCCAGTTTCCGCAATCAGGGGAATAGGTTGACCTGTTGGTGATAGGCGTTTAGCGACAGTTTTTTGCAAAATCTTGGCAACTTCGGTTGAACCTGTAAACATGATGCCTTGAATTCGATCATCAGCACTCAGTTTGGCTCCTACAGTTTCACCGCGACCGGGCAATAGCTGCAATACGTCGGTTGGAATACCTGCTTCATGTAGCATTTGCACCGCTTGTGCCGCAATCAGTGGAGTTTGTTCTGCTGGCTTGGCAATCACACAGTTGCCTGCGGCTAAGGCTGCTGCGATTTGACCTGTAAAAATTGCCAGTGGGAAGTTCCACGGACTGATACACAGCACTGTACCCAAAGGCTGCATCTGAGTGGTTGGATTGAAGCTTTCAATCTGCGTGGCGTAATAACGTAGAAAATCGACCGCTTCACGGACTTCTGCAATGGCATTGGCATAGGTTTTACCTGCTTCACGGCACAGTAGAACCATCAGCGATTGCATCTGTGATTCCATCACATCCGCCGCTTTTTTAAGCGCGATTGCACGTTGACTTTTTTCAGTATTTGCCCAGCGTTGTTGCGCTTGGATCGATGAATTTAAAGCAACTTCAACATGCTCAAGGGTTGCTTCCTGAACATAGCCCACAATATCTGCATGAATGGCTGGATTTAGCAATGCTTGTGGGCTAACCTCGACCTGATCAACAGGTTGAGCTAATAAAGCTTTACTTTCCCAGACTTTATTTTCAAGCTGCTGTGCAGTTTCATTTAAAGCTGCCAACGTTGCATCATTGGCAAGATCGAAACCTTTCGAGTTTTGACGAGAATTTCCATACATATTAAGCGGTAATGGAATAGCAGGATGTTTTAAACCGACTTGACCTTCACGTGCAGCAATATTTTGAATGTCTTTAAATGGCGATTGAATCAAATCTTCAATCTTTAAGTTTTGATCGGCAATACGATTCACGAATGAGGTATTTGCACCATTTTCCAATAAACGACGTACTAAATAGGCGAGTAGCGTTTCATGATTACCTACAGGCGCATAGATGCGACATGGAATACCGAGTTTATTGTCACTCCGAGAGCCAACCACTTGTTCGTATAGTGGTTCGCCCATACCGTGTAAGCACTGAAATTCGTATTGACCCACATAGTATTTTGAAGGATCTGCCAACTGGTAAATGGTCGCAAGCGATTGTGCATTGTGAGTCGCAAACTGTGGGTAGATTTGTTCAGGTGCAGCCAAAAGTTTTTTGGCACAAGCAATATAAGACAAATCAGTATGGACTTTACGAGTAAAGACAGGGTAGTCATCCATACCATCGATTTGGGCTTTCTTGATTTCGCTATCCCAATACGCACCTTTGACCAAACGAATCATCAATCGCTTTTGGCTACGTTTGGCTAGATCAACTACATAATCAACCACATAGAAGCAACGTTTTTGATAAGCCTGAATCACAAAACCAATGCCTTTCCATCCTGCAAGTTCTGGTTCAAAGCAAAGACGCTCTAATAATTCCAGTGAAATTTCCAGGCGATCTGCTTCTTCGGCATCAATGTTTAAACCGATATCATATTTTTTTGCAAGCTGTGCCAACTCAAACACTTTGCCATAAAGCTCATCATGTACACGTGCAATTTGTGAACGTTGGTAACGCGGATGCAATGCTGAGAGTTTGATCGAAATACCCGGGCCATCGTAAACGCCTTTGCCATTGGATGCGCGTCCAATCGCATGAATCGCCTGCGTATAATCGTTAAAATAACGCTCAGCATCATGATCGGTGAGGGCTGCTTCACCCAACATATCGTAAGAGTAACGAAAGCCTTTGTGTTCAAGAGATTTGGCGTTAGATAAGGCTTCTTCGATGGTTTCGCCCGTCACAAACTGCTCGCCCATCATACGCATCGCAACATCGACTGCTTTACGGATGACACCACGACCGCTACGTGCAAGAATTGAGGTGAGTAAACCAGATAAACTACCTTGCTTTGGCGTTTCCATCAGTTTACCCGTCAGCATTAAACCCCATGCTGCGGCATTGACAAACATCAGGCTGCTTTGACCCACATGGTCTTTCCAGTTGCCTTGATTGATTTTGTCACGAATCAGTAAGTCGCGTGTTGCTGCATCAGGAATACGGAGCAAAGCTTCAGCCAGACACATGAGGGCGATGCCTTCCTGAGACGAAAGCGAAAACTCTTGTAATAAACCCTGAACAATCCCTGCTTTGCCCGAAGAGGTTTTGCGTTCGCGTAAAGCATTGGCAAGATCAAATGCCAATTCATAAATTTTATGGTCAAGTTCATCTGAAATTGCAGTCGCTTCAAGCAGTGTTTCTACTGCTTCAGGTTCTGGACGACGCCATGCAGTATTTATACGCTCTTCCAGTTCACTTTTTTCTTTAAATTCAGTGATATATCCGAAATGAGGTTTTGCTGTGTCCATATTTGGGTCGGTATCCATCATGTTCATGTCAAATTCCAATGACGATCTCACTCAAATCTTGTGAGATAGGTTTAGATAATTTATCATTGCAAAATAATTACCGAATAACTCACTATAATATGAGTATTTTTTAGTGAAATATTTTGTTTTGGGGCTTATTTATGTCGCTAGATCGTGTGGATTTAAAAATTCTTGATATTCTTCAAGAAGATGGAAAGATTTCAAATACTAAACTGGCTGAAGAAGTTAATCTTTCTGCAACGGCTGTTATGGCTCGAGTCCAAAAGCTGACCAAAGAACAATTTATCATTGGGTACGAGGCAAAATTAAACGCAGAGAAGCTGCATGCCAGTTTTTTGGTCTTTGTCGAAGTTTTGCTCGATAAGACCACAGCGAACGGTTTGAATGAATTTATTGAGGCGGTGGCGGAGTATCCTGAGATTGTAGAATGCCATATGACCAGTGGTGGATTTGATTTCTTGATGAAAGTGCGTAGCGCCAATATGGAAGAATACCGTAAGTTTGCAGGAGAGATTTTATGGCAACTTCCTGGTGTGAAGGAAACGCGGAGTTATCCTGTGATGCAAGTGGTCAAAGAAACCTCAAAAATTAAATTACCTAAGCGCAATATAAAAAAAGGGACTTCGTAAAGTCCCTAATTTTAAAAAATAAATTTATTAGCAATTATTTTGATGCATGATACAAACGATCTGCTTCTTCAAAACGATCAGTAACTTCTTTACCCGGTTGTTTACCTAACAGGCTCACCACGATAATGGTGATGGTTGCTAAAACGAAGCCCGGAATAATCTCATAAATCCCTGTTGAAGCGAACAGATTTTTCCAGCCAATGACGACAACCGCACCGACGATCATGCCTGCCAAAGCGCCGTTTAAGGTCATGCGTTTCCAGAACAATGATAAAATAATCAGCGGACCAAAAGCAGCGCCAAAACCAGCCCATGCATAGGCAACCAAGCCCAGCACCTTACTTTCAGGATTACTGGCTAACCAGATCGCAAAGACTGAAATGGCAAGTACCATCAAACGGCCGACCCAAACCAGCTCTTTTTGCGATGCATTTTTACGCAGAAAAGATTTATAAAAATCTTCAGTTAGGGTACTTGAACAGACCAGAAGCTGACAGCTCAAGGTACTCATCACCGCAGATAAAATTCCTGCCATGATAATTCCAGCAACCCATGGATTAAATAGGATCTGGGCCAGTTCCATAAACACCAATTCTGAATTGCTGCTAACTTTGCCTGCAAGTTCTGGGTGCAATTGGAAGAATGCGATACCAAAGAAACCAGCACCTACTGCGCCACCCAGACATAAAATCATCCATGACATGCCAATACGACGTGCGGCGGGAATAGATTTAACCGAATCGGCAGCCATGAAACGGACTAAAATATGTGGCTGACCAAAATAGCCTAAGCCCCATGCAGTTGCAGAGATAATAGCAATAAAACTCACGCCGGACAGCATGTTGTATGCATGTGGACGTGCTTCATTGATAAGCTGAGAAACATGTTGTTGACCATCACCAATCGCCAGATACGCAAAGATCGGGGTGAGCATCAAGGCAAAAAACATCATGCCAGCCTGAAAGGTATCCGTCCAGCTAATGGCGAGGAAGCCACCGATACACACATAGCTGATGGTTGCAATCGCACTGACCCATAAAGCAGTGTGATAATCCATACCAAAAATGGTTTCAAATAAACGCGCACCTGCGACCATGCCTGAAGCACAGTAAATTGAGAAGAAAATCAAAATGATGAGGGCAGATGAGACACGTAATAATTTTTTGGTGTCATGAAAACGATTGGTAAAATAATCTGGCAGTGTGAGCGCATTTGACTGGACTTCGGTATGTACACGTAAACGACCCGCAACAAATAACCAGTTGAGCCAAGCACCAATAATCAAACCAATGGCGATCCAGGCTTCTGAAAGCCCAGACAAATAAATCGCGCCAGGTAAGCCCATGAGTAACCAGCCACTCATGTCTGATGCGCCAGCCGATAATGCAGTAACGAAGCTACCGAGGCTTCGTCCACCTAAAATATAATCTGAAAAGTCTCTTGTGGCTCTGTAAGCGTAGAGACCAATACAGACCATTGCCACGATGTAGAATATAAACGTGATAATGGTTGGATTGATAGAATTCATGTGTGGGACCTATATCCATATGTGCATTTACGCGAGTAATCAACCAGTCCAAACAAAAAATTTGGTTGCCTAAAAATAAGGCGTTGATTCAAACACGGATGCCAAAATAATAACTGTTAATTTTAAGTATATTTTATGTAATTTTGTGTAAAAATATCTTGTGCAAAAATATTATTTAATATCTTTTATATTTCAATCAATTGGAAACTTTGTCTTGATTCTGTTTTTAGAATAGATGATCAAATAAGCAAAATTGGAATATATTTTAAGCAAAATGCTGAGCGAATGATCAATCTTGTAATTTTATTGTGACGCAAAAATAGACGAATGAATGATTCAAAAGTAAAAATGGCCTGTAATTTTCAACCAAATCTAAAAATTAATCCTGCTTGAGTTGTTCAAAAAGTTGTTTCATCCCTTCAGACGCAGTTTTTTTAATTAAATGATATTGAGAAGGTACTCTTGAGTAATCCGCTTGTGGATCGATATAAAAAGCGTCGCAGTGAGTTGGAATTTCATGGATCAGTCCTGCGACGGGATAAACAGTTAAAGTCGAACCAATCACAATAAAAATATCGGCATCCTGTAACAGTTGAATTGCTTCATCATAAGCAGGAACCGCTTCACCAAACCAGACCACATGTGGACGAAGCGGATAACCTTCAGCACAGCGATGATGCTCTAAATCCAGTTGCCAACCTTCTATGGGATAAAAGTCGTGAGTAAATTGTGCGGTTGGCCCAGAACTTTTGGCTAAACGAATATTACCATGTAAATGTAGAACTTGGCTTGAGCCTGCACGTTCATGTAAATCGTCAATATTTTGTGTAATGATCTGAACGTTATAATCTTGCTCAAGCTTGGCAATATATTGATGAGCAATATTGGGTTCGGCATTAATGATTGTTTTTCGTCGCTCATTATAAAAGCGTTGAACGATTTCAGGATGACGTTGCCATGCTTCGGGCGTTGCAACATCTTCGATTTGATAATTTTCCCAGAGTCCATTGCTGTCACGAAAAGTGCTAATGCCACTTTCTGCGCTCATGCCTGCACCAGAGAAAACCACTAATTTTTTCATTTTGCTTCGCCGCATCTTATTTACTTCACTATATAAAGGTATAAGCAAATGAATCGATCGACAAGTCACAAGATGATATACCGAAAAAAATCCGCCACTTTTGGCGGATATTTAAAATGATCAAATTACTTACTTGTCATGATGTAAGTATTCAGGTTCTTTTGGCAGCCTAAAACTACACAAGAAACAGATAATCAACATCACAATCACATAAATGAAGAACTCATTTTCAACGCCAGCCTGTTTAAATTGTAATGCAACCGCAGGGGCTGAACCGCCAAAGATTGCATTGGCCACTGCATAAGAGAAACCAACACCCAATGCACGAACATGCGGCGGGAACATTTCAGCCTTAATCAAGCCACTGATCGAGGTGTAGAAACTGAGGAACATCATCAAGAAGATGAGCAGTAAAGTCACGATCACAGGGGAGTAACTAAAGTGTCGCATGGCAATGACCATCACGGGATAGATCAAAATTGCACTGCCTGCACTAAAAGCCAACATTGATGCACGGCGACCAATTCGGTCTGAGATTGCTCCAAATAAAGGTTGTGCAATCATGTAAACAAACAGGGCACAGGTCATCATGTAGCCAACAGTCTTACCGTCAATGCCTAAGCTGGTAATGTAGGTTTTTGAATAAACAGTAAGGACGTAAAAAGTCAATGAACCTGCTGAGGTATAACCCACGACCAATAAGAACGTTGCCCAATGCTTTTTGAACAGTTCACGTAAAGAACCTGATTCTTTCTTTTCACTGTCTTCGTGGGAAAGCGTTTCTTCGAGTTTACTTCGAGCTAATAAAGAAATAATGGCGGCAATACCACCGATCACAAAAGGAATACGCCAGCCACCATCCATGAGTTGTTGCTCACTCATAAACGCAAGTAAAATGACACCTACTAAGCTTGCTAATAATTGACCACCTGAAAGCGTCACATATTGAAAAGAAGCATAAAAGCCTCGGTGACCTTTGAGTGCAATTTCACTCATATAGGTTGCAACAGCACCATATTCACCACCTACCGATAAACCTTGTAAGAGTCGAACCATGAGTAATAGAAATGGTGCAACCATACCGACTTGTTCATAAGTGGGTAATAATGCAAAAAGAAAGGAACTGACAGCCATTAAAGCAATCGAAATTACCATCGACTGTTTTCGACCATGTTTATCTGCAATCCGCCCAAATAACCAACTACCAATGGGGCGCATAAAGAAACTTGCTGCGAATACACCCCACACATAAATTCCCTGTGCAGTGGAGTTCATATCTGGCGCTGTTAATGCATGCTGAAAATACATCGCAAAAACTGCATAGATATAAAAATCGAACCATTCAACTAAATTACCAGAGGAAGCACCTACAATCCCTAGTACACGTTTTTTCTTCTCTTCTTTGGTATAAACGACTTCGCTCATATAAATATCCTATGTCCATTTATTCCTAATCATTTGCTTTGTTGCCAAAGCTTTTGCCCTTAATAAAACTAAAAAATATAAACGACGATTTAGGATACTCCTGTTGCAAAGCTTGGTTCTATAGTAATAAATTACAATTTATCCGGTGATCTAAAAAATATGGTAATATTCACAAAAATAAACTTTATAAAACAAAATCTTGAGTTAATTATAATGCTTTAGTTGAATCGATCGTTATTTGAATAATAAAGCATCACGTTGTTTGCTTAAATTAATGTTCACCCTGTCATGATCAATCGTTTGAGTGATTTTAATCAGGGTTGCTCAAGCTGCTTTATGAAAGATTTGGAGCTAAGTGTTCCTTATAAAGCTTCGAGTCGATTTAGAAAATTACGAATTTCTTGACTAAACTTTTTGGGTTCTGTGAGTAAAGGCGTATGACCTGAACGTTTAAAATAAATAGGTTGGGACTTTTTAACACTTTTGGCAATAATGGTTTGACCTGTTACAGGATATAAAGATGAATTTTTACCAATAAAAAAGGTGGTTGGACATTCAAGTTGAGCAATTGCTTTACGATAATCTTCTTGATGATTCAAGTAATTTTTTACATACCAGTGTAAGTAGTCAATCCGTTGGATAGGGAGCAGATATTTTTGCAAGGGCGGTTTGTTTAATGCGAGTTTAAAGACCATTGGGCTATATTTATTGCTGCTTTGTAGTTCAATAAATTCTGACCACAGTTGTACCAATTGCTGTCGCTGTAAAAAAGGTAAGTCATTTAAATCAAGCACATTCGGGTATTGATTCAATAAATCATCAAGTGCGGTCAGTAAAAATTTAAAATCTTGATGTTTTTCACCAAAAAGACCAAATTGCCATGATTCGTCGACTGTAATTTTGGGGGTCTGATCGATGTGTAAATACGCTTTTAGCTGCTGTGCCAGATTGCCATGTTGCATACCATGCATTGCTGTGGTCGCACCCATTGAGTAGCCGATTAGAATAAATTTCTGAAGATTTAATTGTTGTATTAATGTCTCAACATCTCGCCAATGGCTAGAAATGGCATCTAATTCTTGGGGAATCGCACAGTTTTTCGAGCGACCAAAACCGCGCCAATCTGGAATAATAAACTCGTATTTATTTAAGTTCGTGAAAATAAAAGGAAGCCATTGCCAACTGACCATACCGAGCCCTGATAAAACGACAACAGGTTCTCCACGTCCAATACGGCGTACAAATAACTGTTCCTGATCAGGCATGGTATGAAAAGGCATATTTTATTCCTCGTATCAAAATAATTTAACTGTTCTCAAATTGTTGAAGCTGTGGAATAACATCCTCCAACCAGTCAATCCAGCCTTTTTCCAAGTTTATCCCAAGTTCGAGTATTTTTTTATGAATAAATAAGACTCGGTCTTGTTCCTTCTGATCCTTAAAGTCTTTTTCATACATATTTTGGTAAATTTCAAGTTTATTTTTATGTAAGAATAGATGACGTTCCAGTTCTAGCAGAATTTGATTTCCGCCTAATTGTGCTTCGGCACGAAGTCGAACCATCAGATCTTCACGTAGTTGGGCAGGCTCACTTTTTTGAATCAACCAATCTGCCAGTTCAACTCGTCCAGGCTGTTCAACCTGATAGGTTTTTTTACGGCTATGTTCACTTTCTTCTTCAATGGTCGAAATCCAGCCTTTTCCCAACATATTATTGAGTTCACGATAAATTTGTTGATGACTCGCATTCCAGAAAAAACCCATGGAACGGTCAAAACGACGTGCTAATTCAAAACCTGTACTTGGTTTTTCTAGTAAGCTGGTGAGTAAAACGTGCGACAGTGACATGGCAATCCATAACATTTTGTGACTGATAGGATTATGCAATATGTTGCATAAAAAATAAAATTTGATTATAAGTTTATGCAACAAATTGCATAAAGCAAGCCAGAATAGCAAGCGAAGGAGTTTTTATGTCGTCATATCCGCATTTATTAGCCCCATTGGATTTGGGTTTTACCACTTTAAAAAATCGTGTCTTAATGGGTTCCATGCATGTGGGCTTGGAAGAAGTGCCAGGTGGATATGAACGCATGGCTGCATTTTATGCAGAACGCGCCAAAGGCGAAGTTGGCTTGATTGTGACTGGCGGTATTTCACCTAATGATGACGGTGTGACTTTTGCGGGTGGTTCTAAGCTAGATAGCCTTGAAGAGGCAGAACATCATAAAGTCATTACACAGGCGGTACATGACGCAGGTGGTAAAATTGCCATGCAGATTTTACATACTGGTCGTTATTCTTATCAGCCAGAAAATGTTGCGCCTTCAGCCATGCAGGCTCCAATCAATCCAGTTAAACCGAAAGCTTTGAGTTCTGCTGAAGTAGAACAAACGATTTTTGATTTTGTGAACTGCGCCAAACTTGCTCAATATGCAGGCTATGACGGTGTTGAAATCATGGGGTCAGAAGGTTATCTCATTAATGAATTTATTGCGCAACGTACTAATCACCGTGATGATGAATGGGGTGGAAGCTATGAAAATCGTATTCGGTTTCCGATTGAAATCGTAAGACGTACTCGCGCCGAAGTGGGTGAAAACTTTATCATCATTTACCGTTTATCAATGTTAGATTTGGTTGAAGGCGGTTCAACGCTTGAAGAAGTGATTCAACTTGCCAAAGAAATCGAAAAAGCAGGCGCAACGATTATTAATACGGGTATTGGCTGGCACGAAGCACGTATTCCAACTATTGCGACCAAAGTTCCTCGTGCCGCATTTACATGGGTCACTGAAAAATTAAAAGGTGTGGTTAAAGTTCCGCTTATTACTTCAAACCGTATCAATACCCCTGAAATGGCAGAGCATGTCTTGGCTCAAGGTCATGCGGATATGATTTCAATGGCGCGTCCAATGCTGGCTGACTCTGAATTTGTATTAAAAGCAAAAGAAGGGCGTAGTGATGAAATCAATACTTGTATTGGGTGTAATCAGGCCTGTCTGGATCATATTTTTTCTATGCGTACAGCAACTTGCTTGGTTAATCCACGCGCTTGTTATGAAACAGAGCTGATTTTTAAAGAAGCATCAGCCAAAAAACAAATCGCTGTGATTGGTGCAGGTCCAGCAGGTTTGAGTTTTGCTGTCTATGCCGCCAGTCGTGGACATCAGGTTAAAGTTTTTGAAGCCAGTCATCAAATTGGTGGACAATTTAACATTGCTAAAACTATTCCTGGCAAAGAAGAATTTTACGAAACCCTACGCTATTTTAAACGACAAATTGAACTTCAACCCAATATTCAACTGATATTAAATCATACTGCGACGTTTGATGAACTGGTCAATTCGCAATTTGATGACATCGTGGTTGCAACTGGGGTAACACCGCGTCAACTCCAAATTGATGGAATCGATCATCCTAAAGTGTTGAGCTATATCCAAGTGTTACGTGAGAGAGTGCCTGTAGGGCAACGTGTTGCCATTATAGGAGCTGGTGGTATTGGTTTTGATACTGCTGAATATCTGACACAACATGGCGAAAGTGCCAGTGTGAATCCTGAAAAATTCTATGATGAATGGGGAATCGACACCACTTATGCGCACGTGGGTGGTTTAAAACAACCGGAGTTAGAGCCATCTGAACGCGAAGTTTTTTTATTACAGCGTAAAGATTCTTCTGTGGGTGCAAATTTAGGTAAAACTACAGGCTGGATTCATCGTACAGGTTTAAAACATCGTAATGTCAAAATGATTGCAGGTGCGCATTATCAGAAAATAGACGATGAAGGTTTACACATTTTGGTCGGTGACAAAGAAATGACTTTGGCTGTAGATCATGTGGTGATTTGTGCAGGACAGGAATCTTATACCGCCATGTATGACGCATTGCATCAAAGTGGCAAAACTGTACATCTCATTGGTGGTGCCAAAGAGGCGGGTGAGCTAGATGCTAAACGTGCAATTCGTCAAGGAGCAGAGTTAGCTGCGAAGCTATAAATGGATCACAAAGAGCATTTTTGAAAAATGCTCTTTACTTTTTTAAGTAACAAGGAAAATGCAATGATAATTGAAACTACAAAACAAGCTTTGGAAAAATGGCATCACATGGTCAAGTCAGGTGATTTATCAGATTTAAATGATCTATTGGCTGAAGATGTCGTGTTTCGTTCACCTGTTGCTTATCAGCCTTACGAAGGGCAACAAGTGGTTTATTTTATTTTGACCAATGTGATTCAGGTTTTTGAAGATTTTACTTATCACCGTGAGTTTTATACTGAAGATGGTTTAAATGTTGTACTTGAGCTTAGTGCCAATGTCAGTGGAAAATCATTAAAAGGCATTGATATGATTCGCTTTAATAAACAAGGTCAAATAGTTGATTTTGAAGTGATGATTCGTCCAAAAAGTGGTTTGGCCGCTTTGGCGGAAAAAATGGGTGAACGATTTGCCAAGTATCAAGCCAGTTAAAGAATGAAATAGCCTAAGCAACTTTTAAACGATGTAATATCAATATCGCTTAAGAGTTGTAAGGCAATACCATCATTGACCACACAGTATTGAGTTCATTGGGGTGAGAAAATCTAAGCAATATGGTTAAGGTTGCACAGTACTGCGACAACTATTTCACTCATTGACAAAGGTGTTATCGAATATGGGTCTATCGATTTTAAACAGAATCAAAATTTTGGGTTCAGAATTATTTGACTCGGTTGTTGGCGCTGAACAACCTAAAATCTATTATGACCCGAATGGGACGATTAAAGATGTTTTAGGAAGGCTTCCTCAACTAAAGCAAAAATATCGACCTACGCCGTGGTTGAGTAACAACCATGTTCATTTACTTTATTTTGATCTCATTAAAAAGAAAACCATAAAATTAAATTATGATCGGATTGATCAACTCACGATGCAAGATGGCGGCATTACCGCAATTGCTTGGTACGGTTATGATCTTCCACCTGAAACACCGACCATAGTGATCATGCATACCATTACAGGAACACCTGAAAGCATGCGCGAATTGGTCAAAGATTTGCACGAATATACAGGCTGGCGAATAGCACTGTGTTTACGACGTGGTCACGCTGGTTTAGCTATGCCTGTGCCGCAGATTTCATTGTTTGGATCAACCCCTGATTTGAAAGAGCAACTGTTGCATATCCAACGTTTATTTCCAGACTCAAACTTATACGCCGTGGGGTCTTCCGCAGGGACAGGGCTTTTGGTGCGTTATCTGGGTGAGCAAGGTTTAAATACGCCATTTAAGGCAGCATTTGCTATGTGTCCGGGTTATAACACTGAAATTGGCTTTAAAAATGTCCATCCTTTTTACAGCAAGATAATGACCAAAAAATTATTTAAATATTTTATTGATCCTTATCAACAGACATGGAGTCAAACGGCTTCACTCAAAAAGGTATTGGCAACCACGAATCTTGAAGAATTCGAAAAAGAGTATTTTGAAATGGCAGGCTTTGAGGATTATCAGAGCTATTGTCAGGCCATCAATCCAATTTATGTATTTGAAAATGTGAAAATCCCATTGATCATTTTAAATGCAGAAGATGATCCTGTGTGTTCAATTAAAAATTTAGAACCCTATAAAGATGTCATTCAGAAAATGGACAATATTGCCGTCATTACCACCAAAAAAGGCAGTCATTGTGGTTTTTATGAGGGATTGGGTACGCGATCTTGGGCGGCACGACTCATCGCAGATTTTTTGAAAAATTATTAGATTCAATATTGTTTTTAGATTGAGCACAATAAAAAAGCAGATAAGTCATGCTTATCTGCTTTTTATGCGGCATTAAAACTTAGTTTTTTAATGCAGGTGTAGCTGCTGCAATTGCTGCTGCAACTGCATCATCTTCACTTTGAGAGCTATTATTGCTGCTTGATTTAGTTGAAGCCGTTTGCTCAATGGTTGGTTTGACTGATTCGGTTTTCACT
>NZ_CP078523.1:2766855-2837374 GCF_019264745.1 Acinetobacter sp. Colony158
GAAGAAACCTCACGGCGCACTTCTGTGGTCGTATTTGGTGTTTCTTCACGTTCTACTTGAACCTGAGTTGGAATGTCTTGTTGAGTTTCTGCACTATCAAGCGATTTAAACTCAGCAGGCTGTTGTTCTTGAGTGGTTGTCTCAACTTTTTCCTGTTCTTCTTCTTTAGGGGGTTCTTTTTTAACACATGCAGTTAAAAGAAGACCTGTTGCAATCACGCCACAAATTAAAAGTTTCTTATTCATACTTGCACAAATCTATGCTTAATCGAGGTGCAACCATTATAGCAGCAAATATAAGATTGAAAATCCTAGTCATGCCACCTAATTTTTTATCGAAAATGCTGATAGAATAGCCAATTGTTTATTGTTCTATGAATTGCGGCGGATTGACTTTGCTTTATAGGTACAGAGTAAAGTAAAATTGCCCAACATTGTAGGCCGATTTAGGCTCGATTGTACGAGAAACTCAATGACCCATTTTATTTTCGTGACTGGTGGTGTGGTTTCATCACTAGGTAAAGGTATTTCAGCTGCTTCAGTTGCTGCACTTTTAGAAGCCCGTGGTTTAAAAGTGACCATGGTAAAAATGGATCCATACATTAATGTCGATCCGGGAACAATGAGTCCCTTCCAGCATGGTGAAGTTTTTGTCACAGAGGATGGTGCCGAAACTGACCTAGATTTGGGTTATTACGAACGTTTCCTACGTCGTGCGAAAATGACCAAATTGAACAATTTTACCAGTGGCCGAGTTTACCAAGATGTTTTAAATAAAGAACGTCGTGGTGATTATCTTGGTGGTACGGTACAAGTGATTCCACATATTACCGACAATATTAAAGAACGCGTATTAGCCGCAGGTGAAGGCTATGACGTCGCCATTGTTGAAATTGGCGGTACTGTGGGTGATATCGAATCACTTCCTTTTATGGAATCTGTACGTCAGTTGATGGTTGAGCTGGGTCATAAGCGCACGATGTTGATGCATCTGACATTGCTTCCTTATATTAAATCTGCTGCTGAACTTAAGACCAAGCCAACTCAACATTCTGTAAAAGAGTTGTTGTCTATTGGTATTCAGCCAGATATTTTGATCTGTCGTACTGAACACGATGTCGACGCAGACACTAAACGTAAAATCGCATTGTTTACCAATGTTGAAGCACGTGCGGTTGTGGTGTGTAAAGATGCAAAAACCATTTACCAGATTCCACGTGATTTCTATGAGCAAAACGTTGACGATTTAATCTGTGAACGTTTTGGATTTAATGAATTACCTGAAGCAGATCTAACTGATTGGGATCAGGTGTGTGAAGCATTATTTAACCCTGAATACACGGTTCGTGTAGCAATGGTGGGTAAATATGTTGAGCTTCCAGATGCTTATAAATCGGTCAATGAAGCTTTATTGCATGCGGGTATTCAAAATCGTGTGAAAGTTCAGATTGACTATGTTGATGCTGAAAAATTTGAAGATTTAGACGCGTCTGTATTGGACAGCGCTGATGCAATATTAGTTCCTGGTGGTTTTGGTGAGCGTGGAACTGAAGGCAAAATGAAAGCCATTCAATATGCACGTGAAAAACAAGTTCCATTTTTAGGGATTTGTTTGGGTATGCAACTTGCAGTGGTGGAATATGCCCGCCATGTAGCAGGTATGGCCGATGCAACTTCAACTGAGTTTAATCGCACCACTAAATTTCCAGTGATTGGATTGATTACCGAGTGGTTAGATGAACGTGGTGAATTACAGCAACGTAGTCTTGAGTCGGATTTGGGTGGAACGATGCGTTTAGGCGCACAAAAATCCGAGTTGGTCGAAGGCACCAAAACACGTGAAGTGTATGGTAAAGCTGAAATTACTGAACGTCATCGCCATCGTTATGAAATGAATAACCGTTTCATTGAGCCACTTGAAAAAGCAGGTATGAAAATTTCGGGTTATTCAACCGCACAACATTTGGTAGAAACAGTGGAAATTCCTGAACATCCTTGGTTTATTGCTGTACAATTCCATCCGGAGTTTACAAGTTCACCTCGCGATGGACATCCATTATTTGCAAGCTTTATTGATGCTGCGAAAAAACAGTATCAAAAGAGCAAGTAATCGACGCATGAACTAGGAAGTTTAAATGTCACAATTAAAACCACAAGAAATTGTACGTTTAGGCGATATACAAATGGCAAATCATTTGCCATTTGTATTATTCGGCGGTATGAACGTATTAGAATCAAAAGACTTAGCCTTTGAAATTGCAGAAACCTATATCGATATCTGCAAACGTCTTGATATTCCTTATGTATTTAAAGCCAGCTTTGATAAAGCCAATCGTTCTAGCCTGCATTCATTTCGTGGTCCAGGACTAGAGAAAGGCATTGAATGGTTAGGTGAAATTAAAAAACAGTTTAATGTGCCGATTATTACCGATGTGCATGAACCATATCAGGCTGCACCAGTTGCTGAAGTCGCTGATATTATCCAGTTGCCTGCATTTTTAAGTCGTCAAACTGATCTGGTTGAAGCGATGGCAAAAACTCAAGCCATTATTAATATTAAAAAAGCCCAGTTTCTTGCCCCACATGAAATGCGTCATATTCTGCATAAATGTCTTGAAGCAGGAAATGACAAATTGATTTTGTGTGAACGTGGTTCGGCGTTTGGTTATAACAATCTGGTTGTCGATATGTTGGGCTTTGACATCATGAAAGACATGAATGTCCCTGTATTTTTCGATGTCACCCACGCTTTGCAAACCCCAGGTGGTCGTTCTGATTCTGCGGGTGGTCGTCGTGCACAAATCACGACTTTAGCACGTGCAGGCATGGCAACAGGTTTGGCTGGTTTGTTTTTGGAAGCGCATCCTGATCCAGACGTTGCCAAATGTGATGGGCCATCAGCTTTACATTTATCGCAACTAGAGCCATTTTTAGCACAAATTAAAGAATTGGATACCTTAGTAAAAGGTTTCAAAAAATTAGACACCCACTAAGTTTTTTACATCTAGATCGATTGATGACAATCATATTTTTATTATCGTTTAAGCTGTAAATCACTTATTTCATATTCATTTAACCGAGGAATTGTTCATGAGCCAAATCGTTGACATTCGTGCACGTGAAATTTTGGACTCTCGTGGTAACCCAACCATCGAGGCTGATGTCATTTTAGAATCTGGCGTTGTTGGCCGTGCATGTGCACCATCTGGTGCTTCAACTGGTTCTCGTGAAGCTTTAGAACTACGTGACGGTGATAAAGCACGTTATTTAGGCAAAGGCGTTAAAACTGCGGTGAATAACGTAAATACGATTATCCGTGACGCTTTAGTGGGTAAATCAGTATTTGAACAAAAAGACATCGATAACACGATGATCACGCTTGATGGTACTGAAAACAAAGAAAAATTAGGTGCTAACGCAACTTTAGCAGTTTCTTTGGCTGCTGCACGTGCGGCTGCTACTGAAAAGAAAATTCCTCTTTTCCAATATATCGCAGATTTACGTGGTCAAACCACTTTGACTATGCCTGTACCTATGATGAACATCATTAATGGTGGTTCACATGCAGACAACAACGTTGATATTCAAGAGTTTATGATTGAGCCAGTGGGTTTCACTTCATTTGCTGAAGCGTTACGTGCGGGCGCTGAAATCTTCCATTCCTTAAAATCAGTTTTAAACAAAAAAGGTTTAAACACTGCTGTAGGTGATGAAGGTGGTTTTGCGCCGAACTTGCGTTCAAATGAAGAAGCCATCACGGTGATTCTTGAAGCAATTGGTCAAACGGGTTACAAAGCAGGTTCTGACATTATGCTTGCACTTGACTGTGCATCGTCTGAATTCTACAAAAATGGTCAATATATTCTTGCAGGGGAAGGCAATAAAGCATTCACAAGCAACCAATTTTCTGATTATTTAGCAGGTCTTGTAAATCAATATCCAATTATCTCAATCGAAGATGGTTTAGATGAATCTGACTGGGAAGGTTGGAGCTATTTAACTTCGATTTTGGGTGATAAAATCCAATTGGTGGGTGACGATTTATTCGTTACTAATCCAAAGATTTTACAACGTGGTATTGATGAGAAAGTGGGTAATTCGATCCTGATCAAATATAACCAAATTGGTACTTTGACTGAAACTTTAGATGCGATCTATCTTGCTAAAGCGAATGGCTATAGTACCGTGATTTCACATCGTTCTGGTGAAACAGAAGATTCAACCATTGCTGATTTGGCAGTGGGTACCGCAGCTGGTCAAATCAAGACTGGTTCACTTTGCCGTTCTGACCGTGTAGCAAAATATAACCAATTACTTCGTATTGAAGAATTGACTCATGCTGCATATCGCGGTAAAGCTGAGTTCAAGGGTTTAAACTAATCTTTGGATGCTATGTTAGAAGTATTTAAATCGACTTCGAGCAAATTGATACTGTTACTCGCCATCGTTTTGGTGGCGAGTTTTCAGTACAGTTTCTGGTGGGGAGAAGGTGGTTACTTTGCTCACCAAACTTTACGTCAGCAAATTACACAACAAGCTGAAATAAACGAAGAATTGAAAGAAAGAAACCGTATTTTAGCGGCAGAAGTGTTTGATCTTAAAAATGGTAGTGAAGCCATTGAGGAACATGCGCGTTTGGATTTAGGTCTGATTAAGCCTCGTGAGACTTTTGTACAAATGAGTACCATCAGTACCCATTACAAACCGATTTATATTGATCCAAATGCCAAAGTCGACATGGAAACCAATGAAACCCCGCCAAATCCAGATGTCCCAGATTAAATTGTGGGCAGTGATTCCTGCTGCGGGTTCAGGAAGTCGTTTTTCTAAAACTGAGCTTAAACAATATCAAACGATTCAAGATCGAACGGTACTTGAGCATACGATTGATCGATTGAATGCATTACCTTTACAAGGTTATGTATTGGCGATTGGTGCACAAGATACAGTGGCTAAAAATTTAAACTTCGCTGCATCTGAAAAAGCACATTTTTGTCTGGGCGGTGCTGAGCGTGTGCATTCCGTTTTAAATGCTTTGTGTTATTTGGCTCAGATTGCATCGGATGATGATTATGTCTTGGTGCATGATGCTGCACGTCCATGTGTAAGTGCTGAAAATTTAAAAGAATTGGCAGATTACTGTGTTGAGCGTGATACTGCTGCTATCTTGGCAATTCCTGTACGTGACACTTTAAAGTTTGCCACAGATCAACATATTCAAAACACGGTGAGTCGTGATCATTTATGGCAAGCCCAAACACCACAAATGGCGAAACTGGGTGTGCTTCGTGATGCCATTGAAAAAGCATTAAATGAGGGCATCAATATCACAGATGAGGCCAGTGCACTTGAGCATGCGGGTATTTCAGTCGATGTGGTACAAGGACGCTCAGATAATATCAAAATCACTTATACAGATGACCTAGAATTGGCACGTTTGATACTGGCATCACAACACGTCTTGTAAGCTATCTAAATAAGAAACTGAATTGTAATCATGATTGACAAGCGTTCACACAACACGGCTTGTCATCTGCTTTATTCAGAATTAATTTAAAAATATTCTATATTTAAACTTTAACCACTTTATTGCCTTTTACTTATTAAAATATAGAACAACTGATTCCATTCAATTGATAAAAAAGCAGGCCTTGTATGCATATTATCGTGTTAGGTGCAGGCGTTATTGGAACTACTTCAGCATATTATTTGAAACAGGCAGGGCATGAAGTCACGGTGATTGACCGACAGCCGGGCGTAGCTTTGGAAACCAGCTTTGCCAACGCAGGACAAATTTCACCTGGCTATGCCTCACCGTGGGCTGCGCCGGGTGTGCCACTAAAAGCATTTAAATGGATGTTTCAGCATCACGCACCATTAACGATTAAAATCACAGGGGATATGTACCAGTATCACTGGATGGTACGGATGCTGGCGGAGTGTAATATCCATCGTTATCAAATTAATAAAGAACGCATGGTCAGAATTTCAGAATATAGCCGTGACTGTTTGGATGAGTTACGTCATGAAACAGGCATCCATTTTGATGAGCGCCAGTTGGGAACATTACAACTCTTTAGAAAACAACAACAATTGGATTCGGCCGAAAAAGATACTCAAGTCCTGAAAGAAGAAGGTGTACCTTATCAGTTGTTGGATAAACAGGGCGTGATTCAGGCTGAGCCTGCATTAGCCAAAGCAACCGTTGATTTTGTTGGTGGGTTGCGTTTACCTAATGATCAAACAGGTGATTGTCAAAAATTCACTGTAGAGCTGGCAGAACTTGCGCAAAAGCAAGGCGTACAGTTTTTGTTTAACCACAGCATAGATTATCTTAAAAAAGACGTTAATCAAATTAGTGCAGTTGTTTTACAAAATGGTCAGAGAATCAAAGGCGATGCCTATGTCATGGCTCTCGGAAGTTATAGTCATGAAATGCTAAAACAGATTGGGATTTTTGCGCCTGTTTATCCACTGAAAGGCTATTCGATTACCACGCCCATCATTGATGCAGCTATGTCTCCAGTCTCGACCATTTTAGATGAGAGTTATAAAATCGCTTTAACCCGTTTTGACGATCGTATTCGCGTAGGTGGCATGGCGGAAATTAATGGTTTTGATCGCTCTTTGGATACTTCTCGTGAAGATACGCTCAAGATGGTTTTACATCAATTATTTCCGTATGCCAGTGATTTGGATCAGGCAAGTTTCTGGACAGGACTGCGACCTGCAACACCAGATGGCACACCCATTGTAGGCAAAACTAAATATTCCAATTTATTTACCAATACTGGGCACGGCACACTTGGCTGGACGATGTCTTGTGGTTCTGCCAAACTTTTAGCCGATTTGATCTCAAATCGAATGCCACAGATTCAGGCAGATGATTTAAGTATTGAACGTTATGAAAAACATGCGCATATTTAGATCCTTTAAATTTTGGTCAGACAATCAAAAGTTCAAATCTTGATGTTGAGCTTTATGATCAATTTAGATTCGAGTTTTTACAACGTCAATCCAGCATCTATTCCATAAACTCGCGCTGATTTGGGGAAAAAAGCATGCGTGACTGCGTGATTCATCTAGCTAAAATAAGTTTTGTCATAGTGACAATGATAAGTTCAGGCTGTCAGTTGGTTCAATTACGTGAAAATCAACTGAGTCAGTCCTTAAATAACAAGATGACGAGTATATTAACCAGTCAGCATTTAAGTTCGGCAACGGCGAACATTATTTACTTGACGAATTTTAATCAAAAAAAATGTTTGGCGGAATTTGATCAGTGCTTAAAAGCAGTCGATGGCATTCACTCGCATGATAAAGATGCCTACCATGCGGCGTTAAGTGAGCTTTATTTAGCAAAAGCGCTTGAATTAGAGTCACAATGTCAGCTGACAAAAGCATCTCAATGTAGTGATCGAGAATTGCGCTATCTTGATCAAAGTTTAAGACATAGTTATCATTATTTATTTGCCTCAATAAATACACCTTCACATCGTGCTTTTGATTATCGTCAGAATCAGGTTCGTATTTTTTACAATGTTGCACTTTCAAGATTATTGTCTCGATATTATGAGCTTCATCCACAAATCTACATTCCTGATAGCATTTCGATTGCAGGTCACCAATACAAAATTGATACTTCACAGTTTCCACATCTAAAAAATCATCGTATTGCGAAACTAAAATCTAGCTATAATATGAATTTTTCAGGTTTTCATACCGTAAACCGTACAGATGGTTTAGGTGCGGAGTTTGTGATTGAATTTGCAGAACAGTATAAAAATAACGGTTTTATTTTAGATCCAGTCTCGTTTTATCAAAACTCACTTTCTCCTAATATTCATGCTCCCAAAGTATTGCCATTGAGCGCTTTGATGGTGCCTGAAGATGAGCGTATTGCTTACGATACTCAAAATACTAACTTTAAAATTCGCTTGATCGATCCTTATCTCTATCATCAAGTAGAGGTGAATCAGGCAGATTATACGTTAACAGCAAATTATTCTGCGCCATTTGGCTATTGGCTCGCGCAAAATCATTTGGGTAAAGCAGGTTATTGGACATTGCTTAATAAAGAAAATGACTTGTTAATGCCACATTTATACATGCTGGAACCATACAATCCAAATAAAAAAGTGATTGTTTTTATTCATGGTTTAGCCAGCAGTCCAGAGGCTTGGGTTTCTTTAACCAATGATATTATGGGTGATCAGGAGCTTCGTGATCACTATCAAGTCTGGCAGATTTTTTATTCAACCAATATGCCGATTTTTGAAAGTCGCTATCAGATTTATACCTTATTGACCCAAGCCTTTCAAAATATTGAGATAAATAATCCTCCTGTACAACATGCTGTGCTGATCGGGCACAGTATGGGCGGCGTGATCAGTCGATTACTGGTGAGTAATCAAGATATTTCGAATGCCGCGATTGCCAAAATGTCCAAATCACAATCTGCTATGTTAAATCGGCATCCAGTGATTCGTGAGCGATTTGTCTTTAAAGCAATTCCGAATTTTTCTCGTGCGATTTTTATTGCGGCTCCACATCGTGGAACAAATTATGCAGATCGTTGGTTCACCCGTTTAGCACGGAATATCATTAAAATTCCCAACGAATTTTTTGAAAATGTACAATCGGATTCTTTACTGGATAAAACCAAAACAGTACGGCATCGAGGTTTAATTGAAAATGGAGCAAGTAATCTCAGTGAAAACTCAGATTTTATGCTTCTCACTCAGAATGTAATGCCTGCACAGTCAGTCAAGTATCATTCTATTATGGGTAATGTAGCGCATTCAGAATTACCTTCATTTATGAATGACGGCATCGTGCCGTATCGCAGTTCACATCTAGAAGGTGCTAGCTCAGAAAAAATTATTCGCGGTGATCATTATGTACAAATGACCACTTCTGCAATCAATGAAATGCGACGGATTTTATTACTGCATTTAGAGCAAGACTAAATTTTAAATATATGCAAGTGCTCGTTGAAAGGTTGCATCATCGATACATTTTTGACTAAATTGTTTAATCAATGACTGATCCACCGTTGAATCATTCACTGGATGACTCCATTTGTACATCTGTTCAAAGAGCCAGACAAAGTGTTCAATATTAGGTGAAGCTGAGTCCTCTACAAAATGTCGAATAATGGATTCAATGGCATAATACTGATGGACATGAACCTGTGGTGAACATTCAAAACGGATAATATTAAATTCGCTTAATAACTGCCAAACGGGTTCAAAATTTTCTAAAGTTTCCAACTCTTTTTGCGCTTTAATCACGGCGGCAGTCAGTGCTGTTAAGCTATTTGGATATTTAAGTGCCCATTCTTCAGTCACGGCTAAAATTTTATCGGCAATAGCAGGAATAATGTCGCGACTTGATGCGACAATTTGACTAACACCTTCTATTTCACCTTGTGTGTTCCAAGGTTCTCCAACGCAGAAACCTTCAATATGACCAGATGAAAGCGCTTCTACCAAATAAGGCGGTGGCAGCGTTTTCAACATAATGTCATGTGCCAAGTTTTCATCAGCTAAAGCCAGCCATTCGCGTAGACAATAATGATGAATCGAGTGCTTAAATACATGTGCTAAGGAGACAGATCGTTGTTGATGTATATGCTTTACTAACTTTTGCGCCGTGATTTGAGCAGAATCAGTGCTCTGAATAGAAAGGGTATAACTTAAACTTTGACTTAAACTGATATATGCACGATTAATACTTAAAACCAAAGGCGTTTTGAGTGGTATGCCAATTTGATCATCCGCAATAGCAGCGGCAGGCAACATGGCTGATAAACAATGTGCTGCATCCAATACCCCAAAAGCAAGACGATCCCGTAAACTCGCCCATGACGCTTCTTTAACCAGTGTTACATCTAAGCCAAACTCTTCAAAAAAACCGCGTTGTTTGGCCCAAAGTAGTGCAATACAGTCCAAAAGAGGAATATAACCGAGCTGGATTTTAGTTTTTTCAAGCGGGTTCATTCAATCCTCCTTCAATGGGTGGTGAAGTAATTGTTGCGCATCAATCAACCGTCGTGCCATATCGCCCATCGTAATACGATGACTCATGGCATTTTTCCTGAGTAACTGAAAAGCAGTATCTTCAGCAAGATGATGTAATTGCATTAATAATACTTTGGCTTTTTCAATATCTTTGCGATCTGCCAATTTAAGTTTGGTTTCTTTAAGATCACTTTCAAGCTGCTTATGTTTTTTATATTGTTCGATCGAAATTTCTAAAATAGTGTCTAAACGAGCAGGATCAATACCATCTACAATATATGCGGTTACACCTGCTGCAATCGCCTGTTTGATCGTATCTTTATGGGTATTTTTGGTAAATAGAACAGTAGGCAAATCAAAATGACTGACGCAATTCTCGATCAAATCACGATGTGGATGATCCATGTCTAGAAGAATCACATCGGCTTGTAATTGTTCAAGTTGGAAGTCGTTTAAGTGTTCAAGTGTTAAACAGGCAACCACATCAAAATCATGCGCACGTAAATTCTGCTGAACAAATTCAGCACGTTCAAAATCATCATCAATCAGTGCAATTTTTAGTTTTGACATAAGATATCGAATATGAGGATTGATCGCTTAACATATTGTAAGCGAAATAGATTAAAAAATTGTTAGCAAAATCGATGCCATACATAAAAGAAGCGATTTAAAAACAATTTTATATAGTTTTTAAATCAGTTTGACCTTTTATAGCGCAAAACAGAATCATTTTGATGCAATAATCTGAGACACAATCTACTTAATGAAATTATTAAGCTTTTGAGTTTAACGTAATTCATAGTTTAAAAATTTAAATTTTGTTTATATATTTCAAATTCTTAAAACTATTTATACTTTTATTTTAAAAATTGGCACAACACTTGCTGTATCTTTAATGAGTCAAAGACGACTCAAATTGAAAATTTGTAAGACGGCCAACGACGTCCGTTCTGATCGATTGCCAATGCAGCGTTAGCTGTACAGCCCATATTACGTTCAGTTCAGGAGAGAAGGCGATGTCTTCAAATTTAGATTTAACAGCAAAAAAAGCGACTAAAATAAATCTATTCAATTTTAGTGTTCCAGCGATGCGAGCCTTCCATATGAGTTGGCTCGCTTTTTTTGTCTGCTTTTTTGCGTGGTTCGCTTGCGCACCGCTTATGCCAGTCATTGCAGGTGAATTTCATCTGACCAAAGACCAGATTGCCAATATTAATATTGCCGCTGTCGCAATTACGATTTTAGTGCGCTTAATTGTGGGGCCTTTATGTGATAAATACGGGCCACGTAAAACCTATACCGCTTTGTTATTGATCGGTAGTATTCCTGTGTTTGGGGTTGCCGCATCCAATAGTTATGAATCCTTTTTATTCTTTCGCTTACTGATTGGTGCCATTGGCGCAAGTTTCGTCATCACTCAATACCATACCAGTATTATGTTTGCACCGAATGTTGTTGGTACGGCCAATGCGGCTTCTGCGGGTTGGGGAAATGCAGGCGGCGGTGCAACTCAAGCGATTATGCCATTATTGCTCTCGGCTTTAGTGATGTTCGGCGTCGAGCAAGCAATGGGCTGGAGAATTGCCCTGTTGGTACCTGGCATTATGATGGTGATCGTCGGTATTTTGTATTGGAAACTTACACAAGATGCACCCCAAGGTAATTTTGCCGAACTGCGTGCGCAAGGTGTTCAAATTGGAAGTGATAAAAAAGGCGGTGTGGCAATTTTGATGCATGCAGCACGTAACTATCGGGTCTGGATTTTGTTTGGTGCCTACGCTGCTTGTTTCGGTATTGAAATTTTCATTCATAACATTATCGCGATGTATTACGTCAATAACTTTAGCTTTAGTCTAAAAGAGGCTGGTTTTGCCGCAGGGATCTTTGGTTTGCTGGCTTTATTTGCACGTGCTTTGGGTGGGATTGTCTCAGATAAAGTTGCCCTTAGAAAAGGTCTGGATGGTCGTACTAAAGTGTTATTTGTGATGATTTTAGGTGAAGGGTTATTTCTGATTTTATTCTCTCAAATGAATAGTGCAATGCTGGCGATTATCGCGATGACAGTATTTGCTTTATTTACACATATGGCTTGTGGTGCAACCTATGCGTTAGTGCCGTTTATAGATCGTGACGCTTTAGGTGGTGTAGCTGGAATTATTGGTGCAGGTGGCAATGTGGGTGCGGTTGCAGCAGGTTTTCTACTTAAAGGAATGTTGGATATTCAAACCTGTTTGATGGTGCTGGGTGGCTTGGTGGTTATTGCCGCAGGGTTTGTGATGCTGATTCGTTTCTCGACTGAGCATAAGGTCAAAGAACAACGCCTATTTGAACAGGCCGTTCTTGAACGTAACAACCTTGCTTCTTAAAGCATTTCAAACAAATTTGACATCATTCTCAGGAGACAGCCCATGAAACTCGTTATGATTGGTCACGGTATGGTCGGCCACAAATTCATCGAAGCCATTTTAGAAAAAGCAGATGACGAATTAGAAATTACTATTCTTGCTGAAGAACCACGTATTGCCTATGACCGTGTACATTTGACTGAATACTTCTCAGGAAAATCAGCGAAAGACTTATCATTGGCACGTTTTGACTTTGCTGATGCACATGGTATCGATTTACGACTCAATACTAAAGCTGTTGCTATTGATGCTGCTGAACAAACCATTACAACCAATTTGGGTGATGTGATTCACTACGATAAATTGGTTTTAGCAACTGGCTCATACGCTTTTGTACCGCCAATTTCGGGCAATGATCGTCAAAACTGTTTTGTTTATCGTACCATTGAAGATTTGGATGCGATTCGTGCTGCAAGCTTAAATGCCAAATCAGGCGTGGTAATCGGTGGTGGTTTGCTGGGTTTAGAAGCTGCCAAAGCCTTACGAGATTTAAACTTGGAAACCCATGTGGTCGAGTTTGCACCGCGTTTGATGGCGGTACAAATTGATGACTTAGGTGGCAAGGTTCTACGTCGTAAGATTGAAAATCTTGGGGTAAAAGTCCATACCCAAAAAGCCACTCAATGTATTGAAGATGGTACAACACATCATCACATCATGAAGTTTGCCGATGGGAGCGAGCTTGAAACCGATATTATTTTATTTTCTGCGGGGATTCGTCCGCGTGATGAACTGGCGCGTTTAAGTGGATTGGCGATTGGCGAACGTGGCGGGATCAAAATCAATGATTATTGTCAAACCTCAGATGACAATATTTATGCGATTGGTGAATGTGCGCTTTGGGACAATAAAATCTTTGGTTTAGTTGCACCGGGCTATGACATGGCACGCATTGCAGCAAAACATATTCTGGCGGAAGAAACTCATTGCTTTGCTGGTGCAGATATGAGCACCAAGTTGAAGTTAATGGGCGTCGATGTGGCATCGGTGGGTGACGCACATGGCATGACGCCTAATTCACTCAGCTATTTTTATGCTGACGAAGATGCCTTGATTTATAAAAAAATCGTGGTTGATGCAGATAAAAGCAAATTGTTGGGCGCAGTTTTAGTTGGTGACGCCAATGAATACAATGATCTGCTGCAAATGATGCTGAATGGTTTAACACTTCCAGAAATGCCTGAAAGTTTGATCATGCCGGGTTTTGCCGATTCAGGTGCAAAAGCAGGTGGGAGTGGTGTGGATTTATTGCCAGATAGCGCCACCATCTGTTCATGTAACAACGTCTCTAAAGCCGATATTTGTCAGGCAATTGCTGATGGTTCAACGTCTTTAGGTGCTTTGAAAAAATGTACCAAAGCTGCAACAGCTTGTGGGGGATGTGCGCCGCTAGTGACTCAAGTGTTAAAGTCTGAGTTACAGCGTCAAGGCGTAACCGTCAATAACCACATTTGTGAACATTTTCCATACTCGCGCCAAGAGTTGTATCACTTGGTTCGTGTCAATGAAATTAAAACCTTTGATGATCTCATTCAACAACATGGTCATGGTTTAGGCTGCGATATTTGTAAACCGACTGCTGCAAATATTTTAGCATCGTGCTGGAATGACTTTGTACTAAAACCAAGTCATGCGGGTCTACAGGACAGTAATGATTACTACTTGGGTAATATTCAAAAAGATGGTTCTTATTCTGTCGTACCACGTATGGCAGGCGGTGAAGTCACACCAGATGGTTTAATCGCCGTCGGTCAAATCGCCAAAAAATACAATCTGTATACCAAAATCACAGGCGGTCAACGTGTTGATTTATTTGGTGCGCAAATTCATCAATTACCGTTTATTTGGGAAGAACTCAATGCCGCAGGTTTTGAGTCAGGTCATGCTTACGGCAAATCATTACGTACCGTGAAATCATGTGTGGGTAGTACATGGTGTCGTTATGGTGTAGATGATTCTGTGGGTTTGGCGATTGAACTGGAAAATCGTTATAAAGGCTTACGTTCTCCACATAAGCTAAAAATGGCAGTTTCAGGTTGTACCCGTGAATGTGCTGAGGCGCAGGGCAAAGATGTGGGTGTCATTGCCACAGAAAAAGGTTGGAACTTGTATGTGTGTGGGAATGGTGGAATGAAACCACGCCATGCCGAATTATTGGCTTCTGATCTTGATACCGAAACCCTGATTCGTTATATCGACCGTTTCTTTATGTTCTATATCCAAACCGCAGATCGTTTACAACGTACCAGTGTATGGCGTGACAATATGGAAGGTGGTCTGGATTATCTCAAATCAGTGATTGTCAATGATTCATTAGGATTGGCTGAAGAGCTTGAACGCCGTATGAGCCACGTCGTAGGAACTTATCAGGATGAATGGCGTACTGCAGTTGAAGACCCTGAAATCCGTAAACGCTTCCAAACTTATATTAATGCCAGTGCAGATCAACAAGCCGATCCACATATTCAATTTACTAACGTTCGCGATCAGATTCGCCCTTTGAATGATGCAGAGCGTTCAGAAGATCGTATTCCAATGGTTGAAGCATAAGGAGAATAGAAATGACAAATCTAAAAGACATGAATATGCTTCCAGAAAATCAATGGGTCGATGTATGCAATCTGGATGACATTACACCTAATACAGGGGTAGGTGCCCTTGTTGAAGGTCAATCGGTAGCGCTATTTCGTGTAGGTCATGAAAAGCGGATCTATGCACTCAGCAACAAAGACCCATTCAGCCAAGCCAATGTCATGTGTCGTGGCATTATTGGTGACTTACAAGGTGAGCGGGTGATTGCATCGCCGATTTACAAACAACATTTTAGTTTAGCGACAGGACGCTGTCTGGAAGATAAAGACCAGAAACTTCTGGTTTTTCCTACTAAAATTGAAAGTGGTCGGGTTTGGGTCGGCACAGTTCCACAAAAAACCTATATTACCAATAATGGTATTTCTCAAGACAAACTGAAATTGGTATTGATTGGGAATGGTTTAGCAGGAATGCGTTGTCTCGAAGATTTATTGGACATGGCACCAGAGCGCTATGAAGTGACCGTGATTGGTGAAGAACCATGGGGAAATTATAACCGTATTATGCTATCGCCAGTGTTATCAGGCGAGAAAACTATCGAAGATATTATGCTGCATCCGCATGCATGGTATAGCGATAAGGGTATTAAATTTATTGCTCAGGATCCTGCGGTCAAGATTGATCGTACCCGAAAAGTCGTCCACACTGAGAAAGGTGAGCGTATTGATTATGATCGTTTGATCATTGCCACAGGTTCGAAACCTTTTATTCCGCCTGTTCAAGGGGCAGATTTGAACGGTGTGATCAGTTTCCGTGATATTTATGATGTAAATACCATGATTAAATATTGCGAAACCAAGAAAAATGCAGTGGTGATTGGTGGTGGACTGTTAGGGCTTGAAGCCGCTTATGGTTTGAAACAACGTGGCATGAATGTGACCGTATTACATTTGATGGATCGAATTATGGATCGTCAATTGGATAAACGTGCTAGTGAAATGTTACGTCATAGCATCGAACAAAAAGGGATCCAGATCATCACGCAAGCCAACACTGAAGCTTTACTTGGCAAGGATGGTCATGTCAATCAGGTTCGTTTAAAAGACGGAACAATTCTTGATGCAGATTTGGTGATTTTTGCGGTGGGGATTCGCCCCAATATTGCTTTGGCGCAAAGTGCGGGACTACGTTGTCATCGCGGGATTTTAGTCAATGACACCATGCAAACCTTTGACCCAAGTATTTATGCGGTAGGTGAATGTATCGAGCATCGTGGTCAAACTTTTGGTTTGGTGGAACCACTTTGGGGACAAGCATTTATTTGTGCAACTCATTTGGCTGAACATGGTAGTTTGACATTCAAATCGCCAACTGTTCCAACGCAGTTAAAAGTCAGTGGTGTGGATGTGTTCTCGGCAGGTCGTATTGATTTAGAACAGAGCGATGCATCTGCAATAAGCAAGGAAGATTATGAAGACATCATTTTGAATGATGATAAACGTCAAATTTATAAGCGTATTATCATCCAAAAAGACAAGGTAATTGGAGCAGTTCTGTTTGGTGACACCGAAGATGGCATGTGGTATGCCGAGTTGATTGCAGATCAAACACCTGTTTCTACCTTTAGAAACAAGCTGTTATTTGGTAAGGATTTTGCAATGAAAAAGGTGAGTTGATTCATCTTGGCTTAGGATCAATGGCTTCTAAGCCAAAATTAGTGTGTATGTGGTATAGGTAAATTGGGTAAAAGGAGCAGTCATGAACAGTATTCAAAATTTAGAACACAGTCGCTCCGATCAAGCAGAAACTATTATTACAAAAACAACATGTCCCTATTGCGGTGTTGGCTGCGGTGTAGATGTCAATGTCCAACATAAAGCGCATGGCACTATGGTAAAAGTGGCAGGTGATATCGATCACCCTTCAAATTTTGGACGTCTTTGCATTAAAGGCAGCAATCTGGCCGATACATTGGGTTTAGAAACTCGTGTATTGGAGCCTATGTTGGGTCGTAAAGATCATCGTCAAGTCACGACTTGGGAGGCCGCAATTGAGAAAATCGCCACACAGTTCCAACACTGTATAGATCAATATGGGCGTGACAGTATTGCCTTCTATGTCTCAGGGCAGTTACTGACAGAAGATTATTATGTGGTGAATAAATTCGTTAAAGGCTATTTAGGCACCGCCAATATTGATACCAATTCGCGCTTATGTATGTCTTCCGCCGTAGCTGCACATAAACGTGCTTTTGGTGAAGATATCGTTCCCGCTAGTTATAAAGACTTTGAACATACCGATATGGTGGTTTTAGTGGGTTCCAATACGGCATGGTGTCATCCCGTACTTTATCAACGCATCATGCAAGCCAAAAGTAAAAATCCAGATTTATTTGTAGTGGTCGTCGATCCTCGTTTTACCAGTACTTGTGAGCAAGCGGATTTACATTTGCCGATTTTACCCGGTCAGGATGTAGCGTTATTTAATGGTTTATTTCAGTATTTATATCAAAATAATCATATAGATCATGAGTTTGTTGAAAAAAATACCGAAGGTCTGGAAGCACTGTTAGCTGCCAGTGAAAGCGAACAAGATATTCATGAACTAGTAAAACGTACAGGAATTTCAGCAGAAAAATTACAATTATTTTTTGATAAGTTTGCCCAGACTGAAAAAGTGATGACGCTATTTTCAATGGGTGTCAATCAATCTTCTCAAGGGGTGAATAAAGCCAATAGCATTATCAATTGTCATTTACTCACTGGAAAAATTGGAAAATTAGGTGCAGCGCCGTTTTCAATGACAGGTCAACCCAATGCCATGGGCGGGCGTGAAGTGGGTGGTCTTGCAAATATGTTGGCGGCGCATCTGGATATTGATAACCCATCACATCAAAATTTAGTACAAAGCTTTTGGAAGAGTCCAACCATTGCAACACAAACGGGTTTAAAAGCGGTTGATTTATTTCAGGCCATAGAAAGTGGAAAGATCAAAGCCGTTTGGATTATGGCAACCAATCCAGTGGTAAGTTTACCTGATGCAGACCAAGTTAAACGTGCATTAGAAAAATGTGAGTTTGTGGTAATTTCTGATATTTGTGCCCAAACCGATACCACAGCATATGCAGATGTTTTGCTTCCTGCCTTAGGATGGGGCGAAAAAGATGGTACCGTCACCAATTCGGAACGCCGTATTTCACGGCAACGTGCATTTTTAGATTCACCTAAACAAGCTAAAGCGGATTGGTGGGCAGTCTGCGAAGTAGCCAAGAAACTCGGCTTTAATGGTTTTGATTTTAGCAATGCCTGTGACATTTTTAATGAACATGCCGCTTTGTCAGCTTATCAAAATGCCAGTATCGAACAACGTGATCAAGTTGAACATTTTCGTTATTTCAACTTAAAAGGTTTAATGAATTTAAGTGTAGAGGAATATCACCAACTGCCACCCACACAATGGCCAGTATGGGAAAAAGCTCAAAATTTTGCTGTTGAGCAATTATTTGATCGAGGTGATTTTAGCCATAAAAACAAAAAATCCAAACTGATCGCAACCCTTGCTATTGATCCTGTCCATACGATTTCAGAAGATTATCCTTTAATTTTGAATACAGGTCGTATTCGTGACCAATGGCATACCATGACCCGCACAGGTTTATCTGCCAATCTCACCACGCACCGTGCTGAACCATTTTGTGAAATCCATCCCAATGACGCCCTAAAATTTGGTATTCAAGATAAAGCCTTAGTTGAAGTCCGTTCAGAATGGGGCAGTTGCGTATTACGTGTAACACTTGATCAAGGTGTACGCCGTGGTCAAATTTTTGCACCGATTCATTGGACAGAACAAGTGGCTTCGGATGCCCGTATTGGTAAAGTCGTCAATCCAGTGGTCGATGCAATCTCTGGTGAGCCTGAATTTAAACATACCCCAGTTGCAATTCAAACATTTCATACTACTTGGCAGGGCGTGTTATACATCCGTGAAGGTGTTGAGCAACATATTCAGACTTCTTTACAACAATGCGCATGGTGGGCAAAAATTAAAACAGCAAAAGCCTTTCGTTATGAAATTGCGGCTCGTCAAAGTTTTGATCAAACGCAAAATAATTTAAAAAACTTTTTACCGTTCATTGATGAAACATATGAATGGTTAAGCCTTGAAGATCGATCATCACAACTTAGTCATAGTGTTATTTTGCAAGATGGCATCTTAATTGCTAGTTTATATATCGCACCAGCAGATTTGTTACCTGATCGGGATTGGGTGGCAGGTTTGTTTAAGCGTGAGCGTTTGAGTGCATTACACCGTAAGGCTTTATTGGCGGGTACGCCAATTTCAGCTACCAATAGCGATGGACCATTGGTATGTAGTTGCTTTAAAGTCGGTAAAAACAAGATTATTGAAGCCATTAAAACGCAAAATATTACTCATGAAAAACAAGTCACCGCCTGTTTAAAAGCGGGTGGAAACTGTGGTTCATGTTTACCTGAAATTCGTGGTTTGATTAAAAGTTGTCAGCAGGAGGCTGAAATATGAAAAAATATCCTCTTACAGACTTGGTCATTTTGGCGGGTGGTCAGGCAAGACGCATGAATGGCGTCAATAAGTTATTGCAAACTTTTGATGATCAAATGCAGCTTTTAAAAATCTACAACACGTTTAAAGATCAGGTGGGCGAAGTCTGGATTAACAGCCACCGAGATACTCGACTATATCAGCAGATTATTCCAAATATTCAATGCTATGCAGATGATCAGGCTGGTTTTTTAGGGCCATTGATGGGAATGAAAAGTGCGTGGTCGCATGTACAGGCGAATTATGTATTGTTTATTCCTTGCGATGTAACTTATATTCCCACTAAAGTACTGCAAACACTGCATGATACCTTACTTCAGGATCAACATGCTTTGATATCTTATGTGAATATCAATGGAGATGCGCTTTATCCGTTTTGTTTGATGAAACGAGAAAGTTGCACAGTTTTGCAACAGCATTTACTTGAAAATCAACTGAGTTTAAATAAATGTCGAAAAGATTTACATGCGCAGGTTGCATATTTCCGTAAACATCGATTATTTTTTCATAGTATTAATTCATTGGATGAATTACAGCAATATAAGCAATTGAATTATCTGGCATAACAATGGAATACTGTATTACTTATAGCGGTTTAAGTGACACAAAGTATAAACCTGATTTGTTAATCAATCATGAGATAATCAATGCGTTCACACGATGACAAGAGTATAAATACATGAATGGAATCGTTTCGTTAAACCCATCGATTTTTCAGGATCAATATGGGCGCAATAAACGGAAACTTCGAATTTCCGTTACGGATCGTTGCAATTTCAAATGTATGTATTGTATGCCTGAACATCCAGAGTGGATGAAAAAACAAGATTTACTGAGTTTCGAAGCACTCTATCAATTCTGTGATTTTATGGTGCAAAACGGAATCGAAAAAATCCGTATCACAGGGGGAGAACCCCTTATGCGTTTAGGGGTGGTTCACTTTATCCGTGATTTGCAAAAGCTCAGAGTTAAAGGTTTAAAACGAATTTCAATCACGACCAATGCGCACTACCTGAAGAAATATGCACATGAATTAAAACTAGCAGGTCTGGATGATCTCAATATCAGTCTGGACAGTCTTGATCCTGAACAATTCTTATTTCTAACCAAGAAAAAATTAAAACCCGTGTTAGATGGAATTGCAGCGGTACAAGACGTGGGTTTACCATTTAAAATTAATACTGTGTTGATGAAAGGTAAAAATGATGACCAAATTTTACCGATGGTCAACTGGGCAAAGCAGCATAAGATTCCACTTCGATTTATTGAATTTATGCCGTTAGATGGTGATCAAAACTGGACACAAGCCGATGTGGTTACCGAGCAGGATATTCTTAATACCTTATCCAGTCAGTTTCAAATTCAAGAATTACAACAAGAACATGAACCCGCCAGATTATATCGCCTAAATGATGAATATGATGTCGGAATTATTTCCACCATTAGCCATTCTTTTTGTGGTGAATGTGATCGTATCCGTCTAACGGCTCAAGGGGAGCTATATAACTGCTTATTTGCAAGGCAGGGTCTTATGCTTAAACCTTTACTGGATCAATTGGTTACTGAAAAGGATGAAGTGATCAGGCAGGTAGCGAATCAAGCGTTGTATCAGCAAACTTCAACTTATATCTGGCATAAAGCCAAAGGTTTTCATAGCCTCAACCAGCAAACACAAAATCAACAACCCCGCAAAATTAGTATGCACATGTTAGGAGGATAACCATGTCGGGTATTCAGGTCACAATTGACGCTTATGGTGCGATTGAGCGCCAACTTCCTCCGCAATTAGTATTGGATTATCCAACTGAAATTTTGGTCGGCGATGTGCTAGATCAAATTAGCCAGCAATACCCACAAGCAGAAAAGGCTTTGGAACGATGTGCCTGTGCAATTGGTGAGGATATTATTCCGCGTCAAACCACGTTAAAACATGATTGTACGTTAGTGCTTTTATCACCTGTGGCTGGAGGTTAAGATGAAAGAGTTTCAGCGGGTACAGTCACAAGATTTAAGTTTGGACAGTTTTGATTCGATTAGCGAGTTTCCTGAATGTGGCGGAATTGGTATTTTTCAGGGAACTGTACGTAATCATCATGAAGGGCAAGCAGTAACTGCCTTAAAATATACATCTTATACACCAGTTGCGGAAAAGATGATCCGTCAGATTGAGCAGGATATTATCCAAAAATACGGGGTGGCTTATGTGAGAGTCATTCACAGAATTGGTGCTTTGGATATTGGAGGAACAGCCATTATCGCAGTGGCCTACGCAGCGCATCGCCGTGAAGCCTTTCAAGCCTGTGAAGAAGCCGTAGAGCGAGTCAAACATGAAGTCCCCATCTGGAAGGAGGAGTTTTATACAGATGGGAGCAGTCAATTTATAGAAGGGTGTTGTATCCGTAAAGATCATGACTCAGTCGAGCATAATCATAACCATTCAGCGCATCATAAACATCATCAGCATTCACATTGACAACATTAGCATTAACGTTATTTACGGAAATTTAAATGAAAAACGTAGGCATGAAACCTGAAAGTTATCGAATTGCCGAAGCTCAAGCGATCCTATATGCACCACCACATTGTATTGAGTTATTACGTCAGGGAAATACTGAAAAGGGCGATGCATTGAAAACAGGTCGTATCGCAGGGATTTTAGCAGCAAAACGTACCGATGAATTGATTCCGCTATGTCATCCGTTACCTATTTATCGTGCCGAAGTTGAATATGAGTTACATGAAAACTTTGTAGAAATTTTAACAACGGTTGAAACCATCGGACCGACTGGGGTCGAAATGGAAGCATTAACGGCCGCTAGTATCGCAGGTTTAACGTTATACGATATGCTCAAACCACATTGTGAACCCGAAGATCTGGTGCTAGATCAATGTAAGTTACTGAAGAAAAAAGGCGGAAAATCACATTTCAAACGGACATTACGTCAGCCTGTTTCTGCTGCTGTGATTGTATTGTCTGATACCGTCGCTGCGGGTAAAAAACCTGATACCGCTGGCAAATCTGTTTTTGATACATTGACAGAGGCAGGATTTACTCCAGTTCATTACCAAATTTTGCCCGATGAGTCTGATCAGCTCAAAGATTTGGTTTTAGAATTAAGCAAATCTTATGCGTGTATTATTACAGTGGGGGGTACAGGCATTGGAAAACGAGATATTACCGTAGATACCTTAGAACCTCTGCTCGAACGTAGACTGGATGGATTAATGGAAGCAGCCCGTGCCTTTGGTCAGCGCCGTACTCCTTATGCTGCAATGTCTCGTGGCGTTGCAGGATTTATCGATCGTTCTTTGGTCATGACTTTACCGGGAAGTCGTGGTGGCGCTTCAGAATCTATGGCAGCACTTTTACCCGCAATTGTGCATATTTTTGATGTTTGCCGTGATTTACCACATCCTGGAGGTTATGAGTAATGTCGGCATGTGGCTATGAACAAGGTTTGATCACAATAGATGAGGCAATTCAATATATTTTGCATACGCCCAAAACTTTGCCTAAAGAATCTATTGCGCTAAAAAATAGCCTAAGCAGATATTTGGCTGAAGCCGTTTATTCTCCTGTGAATTTGCCCAGTTTTGATCAAAGCGCAGTCGATGGTTATGCTTTATGTTCAAATCAAACCGATGCAAAAGATCAGAGTTTTAAACTGATTGGTGAAGTTCGGGCAGGTGAGGAAAGCAGCTTAGCTTTGTCTGAGGGACAGGCATCTCGTATATTTACGGGTGGAAAAATTCCTGAAGGCACCACGACTATTGCTCGACAGGAAATTGTAAAAAAGATTGATGATCAAAATATCCAGATTGTAGAAAGTCTGCAAGCAGAAGTTGATATTCGCCGTAAAGGGGAAGAGGTTAAGCAAGGGCAATGTTTGGCGGATACTGGGCAGTATATGAATATCGGGAGTCTTGCTGCGCTCAGTATGGCGGGTGTTCAGAGTGTAACGGTATTTCAGCAACCAAAAGTTGCAGTGGTGGTTACAGGTGATGAGATTGCTCAATCACCAAATAGCCTAAGTAATGCTCAAGTCTTTGATGCCAATGGGCCTTTATTGGAAAATTGGCTTAAACAATATGGGATAGATGCACATTTGATTCATGTTGAAGATCAAGCAAGCTCTGTGACAGCGCTGTTTGAACGTTTGAAGTCTGAATATGATGTGATCATTACCACAGGTGGTGTCTCAGTCGGGGATTATGACTTTGTACGTCCATGTTCAATGGACGTCGGCTTTGAGCAAATTTTTTGGAAAGTCAAACAGAAACCAGGTAAACCACTTTTTTTTGCTAAATATGAACATCAACAAAAAAACTGCTACTTACTGGGCTTGCCGGGAAATCCTGCTGCGGTCTATGTGTGTATGCAGATCTATGGAAAACTATTGTTAGATGCCTTACAAAATAAACGTGAATCACCATCAGGATTTACAGCGCGGATTACACATGACCTAAAAGCAGATCACCGTGAGCGTTTTTTACGCATGCTTGCAACTTTTAATCAAAGCACACTTGAAGTCAGTGCTTTAAGCAAGCAACAATCACACATGCTAAGCAATCTGATGCAAACCAACTGCTTAGTGCGTATTCCAGCAGCGAAACAGATACAAGCAGGTGAGTTGGTAGATGGTCTATTTATTTAAAAATAAAGGTTAATCATGTTAAAACAATTTGGTCTATTTTGCTGCTTATGCACCACGGCATCCTTCACTTTGGCGGGTGAAGTAAACGTGTATGCAGCACCAAGTTTAACAAATGCACTTACTGATATTATAAAACTATATCAACAGCAATATCCTGACAGTAAAGTGACTCCCGTATTTGCAGATCCAGTGACAATGGCAAAACAAATGCAACAAGCAAGTCGTGCTGATCTTTATATATCAACGGATAAAAATAGCGTGCAGGCTTTAAATCAAAACAAGCTAGTGACCAAAAAGCGTGCCAAATACTTGATGAGTGATCAATTAGTTGCGATCACTTCTGTCAATATGGATATCCCATTTGGTCAGTCTAAACAGTTTAATTTTGCTCAAGTATTCAAAGGGAATCTGTGTACGGCTCAACTAGATACGAGTGCTTTGGGACTTTATACCAGACAAAGTTTGACTTATTTAGGCTGGCTTTCAAATTTACAGCAACGGATTAGTCAGAATACGGACAATACAAGCCTTTTAAATGCCGTTCAAAATGGAAAATGTGAGGTTGGCATTACTTTTCAGACAGATGCTCTAACTAGCAAAAAAGTAAAAATGATAGGGATTTTCCCTGCAAAATCACATGATCCCATTGATTACTATATAACTTTGACGACGCAGGGTGAAAAGAATAAAACCGCAACACAATTTGAGCGTTTTATTTTTACCAGTCCCAAAGTAAGAGCTTTATTGCTCAACTACGGTTTTAGCAACAAAAAATAGTCTGGTGAATTGATCGAACATATGATCATGACTAGCTATTTTTATGTAATGAGTCGTATGATTAAGGACAAGCTAAATATATTGGGGAGCAGTGATGAAATGGGATGATATTGGTGAACAGCCATGTTCAATCGCTCGAACGTTATCCATTATGGGTGATCGTTGGACGATGCTTATTTTGCGTAACTGCTTTTTAGGGACTCGCCGTTTTGATGATTTTCAGTCACATTTAGGGGTGACCCGACACGTATTATCAGAACGCTTAAAACGTTTAGTTGAACACGATATATTAGTCAAAACTCCTTATGTTGATCGACAGGAACGTTTTGAATATCGGTTGACTGAAAAAGGAATGGAGCTTTATCCTGTTCTCTTGTCTATGGCAAATTGGGCCGATAAATGGATGGATGATGGAGCAGGTGCGCCGATGTTATATCATCATAAAAATTGCGGGAAAATCTTTAAACCTATTTTGACATGTTCAGAATGTGGCGAAGAAATTCAAGCTAAACAAGTTTTGGCTAAACCAAGTCCATTATATGTTGATTACCTACGACAAGCCCAAAAGAAGAAGGCTTAACATCAGACTGGTTAAGAGCGGGCATTGTTCATCGCTTTTTCTAAAATAGCAAATATATCTGGGTGCATGCACTGTGCAACATTAAATCTTAAAAATTGCTGGAATCGATCTGATTGACTAAATGAGCTTCCTAAAGCCAGTATCACACCATTTTCATTGCAATCATCAGCCATTTTTTTTATATCAACATCAGCAGGTAATTCACACCAGAGAAAAATACCTGCTTTAGGTATGACCCATGGCTTTATTTCTAGTTTCTCAAGCATTTCGATGGTGATTCGCATGGATTCTGATAACTTAATTTTGAGTTGTTCCATATGCTTACGATAACCACCATCTGTTAACGCTTTATATAAAATTTGTGCTGAGAAATGACTATGACTGAAACTGGTGGCAACTTTTAAATCAACTAAATGATCAATCCATTCCGCTTTTGCCACTATATAGCCACAACGTACTGAAGCTGATAACGTTTTAGAAAAACTGCCAATATAGATACTGTGTTTAAGACCATCTAAAGCACTAAATCGTGGAGAATGCGCTGTTTCAAAATCCGAAAATATATCATCTTCAATCACAATCATATTGGCTTGTTCAATTAAAGAAGCCAGTTGATGTGCAGTTGGTTGAGATAGAGTGGCGCCAGTTGGGTTGTGAATACCCGAGTTAGTGATATAAAGGCGCGGATGATGTTGCTCAATCGCCTGCTTAAAAGCCTCTATATTAGGGCCTTGAGGCGTATAGGGAATACCAATAATTTTAACCTGATGGACTTTGAGTAAAGCCCGAAAATTAAAATAACAAGGGTCATCAACCAATACCACATCATCTGGCTTTAATAAAAATCGACAAATCAAGTCGATCGAATATGAACCAGAGTCGGTTAATAAAACTTGATCAGGTGTAACTTCAATACCTTTGCTATATAAGCGCCTTGCCAATAATTCACGTAATCCTAATAGACCTAAAGGTGAGGAATAATTTACAAGCTCATAGATTGGGCTTTTAGATGCATCCCGAATGGCTTTGCGTAAACTTTCATGGGGCATCCAATCGTCAGGTAACCAACCACATCCCAATTTTATCAAGTTAGGTGGAGCTTCCAGTAGCCGACGCGAGATCCATATCGGATCCAGATTTTTTTCTCGAACAGGTTCAATATTTGAAAGAATAAGCGGTTCAAGTGGCGCACAGACATAAAAACCAGCACCCGCCCGAGATTCAATAATGCCCATGGATGCCATACGTTCATAAGCTTCAACAATCGTTGACACTGAATAATGAAGCTGTTTGGCTAAAGTTCTGACTGATGGTAAACGCATACCGGGTGTCAAGCGACGACTTTTTAATTGCGTATCAATGTAATCAATTACCTGTTCAATTTTGGTCATGGCTTATCACACTTTCACATTTTGGCTGTACTGGAATTTTATCCAATACAGTTACTTAAAATTGTATTGGATTGTCTATATGCAAAAACATAACACAGAATTATAAATACAGTCATGAAAATAAGAGTAAATAGGATATGAATCCGCAAGTTTTGGCTTGGTGCAGTGGTTTAGTTGGCGTTATTATTTTTTCTGGCTCATTGCCTGCGACCCGTATTGCTGTTATGGATATGAATCCGTGGTTCTTAACAGGCAGTCGCGCTGTGATTGCGGGTGTGATTGCTGTCATTTTATTAAAATATCTCAAGGTCAATCGACCCGATCGACAGGATCGTATCGGACTTGTCTATGTGGCTTTAGGTGTGGTGATTGGTTTTCCATTATTCACTGCACTGGCATTGCAATATATCAATGCATCCTACTCAATTGTTTTTGTGGGATTATTGCCTTTAAGTACCGCAATTTTTGCTGTGATTCGCGGTGGCGAAAAACCCAAAGCTATTTTTTGGGTTTTTTCATTATTGGGAAGTACATTGGTACTCCTTTATATCTTTTTGCAAGCTACGCCAAACTCTGAATATCACTCTAACCAGTTGCTTGGTATTTTATTTATGTTTGTAGCAATTATTCTCTGTGGATTAGGGTATGCAGAAGGAGCAAAGTTATCTCGAAAAATAGGCGGTTGGCAGGTGATCTGTTGGGCTTTGGCGATTGCTTTACCCGTCATGTTCATCATTATGATTTTGAGTTATTCAGCCGAAACCCTTAATCATCTTTCTTTTTCAGCGCTGTTTTCATTACTTTATGTATCGCTATTTAGTATGCTCATCGGATTTTTCTTTTGGTATTATGGTTTGGCTCATGGTGGGATCGCAACCGTGGGTCAATTACAACTGTTACAACCTTTATTTGGACTGGGGTTAGCGGCATTGTTATTACATGAATCTATCAGTTGGATCATGCTTATCATTACGCTTGGCATCATTGTTTGTGTGGCATTTGCCAAAAAGTTTGCCTGAACAGAGCTAGCAAGTTATAAACAATTTGCAGGTTTAGGTATGCCAGCCAAGCGACTTAGATGGCGGGCAACCAAACCTGTATGAAATCGTTGTTGCAGCATGGCATTATCAATTTCAGGGCCAACCGTTTTCATTAAGTATTTAATCAAAGGACGAGTGGCAGGGGAATGCCCAAACTGTTGATAAAACTGGCGTACAGCGTGTAAAACCTGAAAATGCCAATCTGTTAATTCTAAATCCAAAGAGCCCGCGAGTTGTTGGGCAACTTGATTATTCCAAATTGTATAATCGAGCAGATGTCCATCTTGATCAAGTTCTAACTGCATAAAATAGCCTAAGCAAAAATCAATTATTTAAGAGAAATACAACGTTGAAACTGTAAAACTAAATCCGCAAATTGCGCATAGTCTAATATAGTCAAATTGGAAACTAAATCAGGATTTAACAATACTTGTTCAGTCTCTAGGCAATAACATGAAGAAAAATGTTCTATATCTGTTTGATTTAAAATGGCAACAGCTTCACCTAAAAAAACAACATGGTCATGCGGACTATATATCTGCTTAAGTTTGGCTAAAATACTGTGTGTTGCAGCGGCAGAAGATTGAATTAAATAGAGTGTACGATTCATTGTGCCATTTCCTTACCAATACAAAACATAGTTAAAAGATTGAATAAACTCTGCATTAAATTCAATAAATTCAATGCCCTGTTGGCTTTTCCTAACTAACGGATGATCCTGCAATCTGGACTCAATCAAAATGGGACTAAGATCATAAAATTCAAAACTTTCAACCATATTGGAAGCGGGTTTAAAGGCATGTTTGAGTTGATCAAATACAACATTTGAATTTAACAGACTTAAAGCAGCATCTTGTAAAAGTACTTTTACTGGGCTGCCAAATGTCGCTAAAACCATCGTCGCCGATAGGCTTTCATTAATCTGTAAAGCACCTAAGTTTGCCTGTGTTAAAATCACGAGTACAGTTTTCACACAATATACCTTTTAAAAGCAACACTCTAACAATACAAAACGTGTTTAAAATTGAACAATACGTGCAGATGATTGTAAGGCATCAGCAAGTTCACCAAGTCCAACCAATTCAAAACCCTGTGCGAGGTTGGAGTTAGATAATTGATGCCGTTTCGCATTTTCTTGATCTGTAATCCCGCGGTTCAGTGCGGCGCTTACACAAACGGGCAAACGAATCGATAGTTTTTGCCATTCATGGGTTAAATGGCGTTGATCATCGGGAAACCATTGCAAACTGTTTGCAACTTGCACAGCATCTTGGTAAAAGAAAACATGAAGTGTTTCACCTTTTGTGTGGAGTGCTTGAGCTAATTCAAAAGCATGCCATGCATGAATAGATGTAGGAGCAGAAGTAATTAACAGTAATGTACTCATTGAAATTTCACTTTGGTCATGAGTCTGGTCAGGAATTGAGTCATACACATCGTAATAAGTAGGTAAGTATACAATGATTTTGGTGACAGGTGGTTTAGGCTTTCTCGGTTCACATATTGCTTTGAGTCTGATGGCACAAGGTCAAGAGGTTATTTTAGTCGATAATCTGGCCAATGCATCCTTACAAACATTAGAACGGCTGGAATATATTTCAGGAATGTATGTTCCCTTTGTAAAAGTGGATGTACGAAATACACCTGCACTAAATAAAGTATTTGAGCAATATTCGATAGATGCTGTGATTCATACTGCGGGTTTTAAATCTTTGGAAGAGTCCAGATTGAAACCGCTTGAATATTATAATGATAATGTTAGTTGTATTATGAGTTTGCTGCGTTCGATGCAACGTACAGGTGTACGTAGATTTGTTCATCTTTCAAGTGCCGCAGTCTACGGCAAAAGTGGAACAGCATTAACTGAAGATGAATTCTTTAATTTCAGTTACGATAATCCTTATATCAAGTCGCAGCAAATGATTGAGGAAATCATTCGGGACACCATCAAGACGGATAATGAATGGAAAGTTGCCATACTCCGTCTAAGCAATGTGGTTGGTGCATTTGAACATGGGGTTCTGGGTGAAAATGTAGCACCATTACCGAAGAATATTGTGCCTTTGGCATTGCAAGTGGCTGCCATGCAGCGAGATTCTTTGGAACTATATAAAAATGTCGAGACACAGGACAAAAAGGTAGAGCGAAGTTTTATTCATGTACTGGATGTTTGTGAAGCAGTATTTGCAAGTTTATATTGGTTAAATCATCAGGATCATTGTTGTGAAAGTTTCAATATTGGTCATAAACATCTGACTTCAATTGAAGCTTTAATTAAGGTGATCAGTGAAGTCACCCATGCTCCGATCGAAACGCATGACGCTTCATATACTTATGATGAACTTGCACAGTTAGGTGTTGATATTTCAAAAGCAGAAAAAACACTCAACTGGAAACCAAAACGCAATTTAGAAAAGATGATCGAAGATGAATGGCGGTTTTATCAAAATACATTAAAAGGTCAATAAGAAAATGATTCTTATTTACAAAAATGCGAAGGTTGATTACTATCTTGCCACCAGCCAAGCAATGTAAACGTAATTGCTCCAGCCCGTATTGTCTTAAACAACATGAAAGAGGTTTTTATGCAAACTCGAATTGAACATGACACCATGGGTGACGTTGAAGTCCCAAATGATGCACTTTGGGGTGCCCAGACGCAACGTAGTTTGCAAAACTTTAAAATTGGTCAGGAACGATTACCACGCGCGATGATTCGTGCAATGGGTTTAGTCAAAAAAGCAGCTGCAATTACCAATGCAGAATTAGGACAACTTCCTCAAGATTTGAGTCAATATATTGTGGGCGCTGCTGAAGAGGTGATTGCAGGGCAGTGGGATTCTCAATTTCCCTTAGTGGTTTGGCAGACAGGTTCTGGTACGCAAAGTAATATGAACTGTAATGAAGTGATCGCCAATATTGCCAATCAAAAATTGGGGAATGCACTGGGTTCTCAGTCACCTGTCCATCCGAATGATCATGTCAATCGTGCGCAATCGACCAATGATTCATTTCCAACAGCAATTCATGTGGCAGCTTCTCTGCAAATCAATGAACTGTTAATTCCAGCAGTAAAAAGTTTAAGAGAGACGCTTCAAAACAAATCAGATGAATTTGCTGATATCGTAAAAATTGGTCGTACTCACTTACAGGATGCGACGCCTTTGACTTTGGGGCAGGAATTTAGTGGTTATGTTTCTCAGCTGGATCATGGCTTGAAACGGTTACAACAAGCACTCGAAGGTCTTTATGAGCTTCCTCTTGGTGGTACGGCTGTTGGGACAGGTTTAAATGCGCATCCTGATTATGCGGTTAAAGCTGCTGCGCAATTAGCGAATTTGACTGGTCTGCCGTTTGTGACTGCTCCGAATAAGTTTGAAGCTCTGGCGGGTCGTGATGCCGCTGTATTTGCATCAGGGGCATTAAAAACTCTGGCTGCAAGCTTAAATAAAATTGCTAACGATATTCGCTGGTTAGCCAGTGGCCCGCGTTGTGGTTTTGGTGAAATTCGCATTCCTGAAAATGAGCCTGGTTCAAGTATCATGCCAGGTAAGGTCAATCCTACTCAAAGTGAAGCCATGACCATGGTGGTGGCGCAAGTATTAGGTAACGATACCACCATCAATGTTGCGGGTGCGTCAGGTAACTTTGAACTAAACGTCTTTATGCCTGTGATTGCCTTTAACTTATTACAGTCGATTCAGCTATTGGGCGATGCATGTAATAGTTTCAATGAGCATTGCGCAGTGGGCATTGAGCCAAATAAAGAAAAAATTGATTATTTCTTACACAACTCTTTGATGCTCGTGACCGCTTTAAACCCTGTTATTGGTTATGAAAATTCTGCAAAAGTGGCTAAAACTGCTTATAAGGAAAATAAAACCCTGAAACAGGTTGCTGTAGAGCTAGGCTTAGTGACTGCACAGCAGTTTGACGATGTCGTGAAACCTGAACAAATGGTATTTCCTAACGCGAAATAAGTTGAAATAAACACATCAGCAGTTTGTATCTGATCTCGATGTGCGTACAATATATGCCTCTTGATATTAACTGCTGATGAAATTTACTATGATCGATGTCTATTTAACAGATGTTCAAAAACATATTCAATTTAATGACTATCCAAGTGAACAACCTGTTAAATTCCTCATTAATCTCAAAAAAATCTTTCCAAGTACCGCAGAATTATTGTTACCTGTTTTACCTGAAGATAATAATCTGGAAGATGTCACATGGGAATCGACTTCGACAGACTTCGAAACTTTTAAAAAGTTGTTGGAAGCTTGGGGTATTATCGAGCTACGTTTAAATGCTATTACTGCATTTAAAGATAAAGAATTTGCCAATCAACTGGTTAAAAAAGCACAGATTAGACGTAAACAAGTCTCTATAAAACAAGCCCAGCTTTCACTGGTTGATCTTGATTACATTTTTATTCATGAGGTACATAGTTTGCTGGATGCAGAACTGATTGAAATCGGTGAAAGCTTTTATTTACCCACATTGCGCCAACTTTGGAAAAATGAAGTTTCTGAACAGGTTTTATTTAGTAAATTTTAATTATTATTAATAAATCAAAGCATTATTGAATTTTTTCTAATGAAATAATACGACGAAATGGTATAAAAAGTGCTATAAAGAAAGTGAAACATGGTTTTCACTTTCTTAAAATTTTGTTGTATCTCATTAGGAAAATATACAATGTCAAATACTTTTCTTCCTTTATTGCAAAATCGTCGTACGATTTACGCGATTGGTAAAAATCTCTCTCAAACACCAGAACAACTGACTGATTTAATTCAGGAAGCAATTCGTCAAAGCCCATCATCTTTTAATTCCCAATCATCGCGTGCCGTTATTTTGTTGAATGATGAACATGAAAAATTTTGGAATTTTGTCAAAGAAAAATTACGTGAATATGCAACTGATGATGCAGCCGCAGCTAAAACTGATGCAAAAATGGATAGCTTTGCTGCGGGCGTTGGCACAGTTTTATTTTTTGAGGATCAAGACGTAATCAAAGGCTTACAAGAGCAGTTTGCATTGTATGCAGATAATTTTCCAGTTTGGTCTGAACATTCAACGGCAATGGCACAACTCGCAGTGTGGACAGCTTTGGCTGCTGAGAATGTTGGGGCTTCTTTGCAGCACTACAATCCGATTGTAGATGATAAAGTACATGCGGAATGGGAAGTTCCAAGCAGTTGGAAACTTCGCGCTCAATTGGTATTTGGTTCGATCGAAGCGCCAGCAGGTGAAAAATCATATATTGATGATGCAGCACGTTTCAAAGTATTTAAATAAAACCTTTAGTGAACCGAATTTAGAATTATCTAAATTCGGTTCATAATTTATAAGTTAGTCCTGAAAGACCTGACACTGATCCAGCATATTAAATTTAGAATCAATTACACTGGTTTTGATATCCAGTAATGACAGAAGGGTTGGGAATAAATTATCCTGACTTAAGTTATGATTTTTCTGAGACTTTAGGCATTCAACCTGATTATTTTGTGTAGATTTCCAATCATTTGAAAACCACATTAACATTGGAATATGTGTTTGCTGTGATGGTGCAAGCGCGTAAACCGTACCATGCAGATAAATCCCATTTTCACCAGTCGATTCCCCATGATCGGATAAATACCAAAGCGCTGTCTGATAATGTTTGTTTTTATCAAGACTTTGAATTATTTTACTTAAAATATGGTCAGTATAAACAATGGTATTATCGTAACTATTGATGAGCATCTGGCGATCACAAGTTTGAATTGCACTGGTTTTACAAGTCGGCTGAAATGGAGAAAACTCAGGCGTGGTGCGGTTATAATAAGCAGGGCCATGACTACCACGCTGATGCAACACGATCAACTGTGGGGTTTTATCTTGATGTGGGATGGATGCCAAGTAGCGTTGTAAGCTCATGAGCAAGACATCATCCAGACAAAAACCATCACCGCGACAATATTGCTTCTTGAGTTTTTTACTAATTTTAATGTTATTAACTCGATCACAAGCACCTTTACAACCAGAATCATTATCAATCCACGTCACTTTATAGCCTGCACGTTGCGCGATATCGAGTAAACCTTCACGATGAACCGCTAGATTTGCATCATATTGTTCTTTAGTCATGCCTGAAAACATGCAGGGGACGGACACTGCTGTAGCTGTACCACAGGAAGTTACCTGACTAAAATTAAGTAGATTTTCTATTTGTGCTAATTGGGGAGTGGTATTACGCGTATAACCATTGAGTGAAAAACTTTCTGCACGTGCGGCTTCACCGACCACTAAAACCATTAATTTGGGTTTTAACGTTTCAGTTTGCGATACAATGATTTTTGCATCTTCACCAAATCTAACCAAAGGTAAGTTTTTTTTATGTAAATGATGAAAATATTTATAACTTGAAGTCAAAATATTATCAGGGGAAATTAACTGGCGAATATCTTTATGTTGCCGAAAAATATTAGTAAAATTTAAATAGTTACTTAATACTAAAACCAATAATATGATAAAAGAAACAATAACATAAGATGATTTTTGAATTAGATTCTTTTTTAAAGAAGGGTATTCAATAGGTATCAAACAAACTACTAAAATCGGTAAAATAACCATTCCTATACTCCAGAGCGAGAAAGGAAGGGTCATCAGTTGTTTGGTTTCAGCCAAATCTGTCTGCATGACATTTTGAATTTGTTCAGGAGAGATATAAGCTCCTAATTCATTACTAAAATAAGCACTGAGCCCACCTAATAAAATCAACACAATAGCAATGGGTTTTGCTGTCCATTTCCAGCCAAAAAACTGAAGATACAGGTTGTAATAAGCGCTCAAACAGACGGCTACGATGCCTAGCCATACACAAGCCAACCAGCTAGTAAAACCTGAGAAAGAATGAACCTGTTGGTAAAAACGAAAATTTAAAGCGAGTGCCAACCACAAGGCTATGATTAAATTAAAGCAGGCAAGTGAGATTTTGGGGAGAGATGCTTTAATTCGGTGTAGAAAATGCAACATAAATCAGCACCAAATGTGAATCATGCAATTTAGGAAATACATCTTAAAATTTTCTTAATTTAACTCGATCAAAACGGATATAGCACGATAAATAGGGTACAAATTAAAACGAGATAATATTAAATAGCCTAAGCAAATAAATTGATAATCTCTTGTTTTAAAAACTCATATCTTAAATTTTCCTGTAAATCATAATTAAAAAACATTCCAATATTTATCAGTGGAAAATGAAAAGGCAATTCATGAATATTCAAGTTTTTTGCATAAAACAAATGCTCCAAAAGAGTCTTAGGCAAGGTCAACATAGCCAATGGATTTTGCTTAAGAATTTGTAAAGCAGTGGAATAATGCTGGCAACGTAAAAAGATGTGTCTCGAAATATTATTTTGGCTCAAATAGACATCTTCAAGTAATACACCCGTACGTCTCGACGAAACCCCTATATGCAGCGCAGATTGATACGATTGTTTAGTCACTTCAAGTTGTTGGGTACAAATCACATAACGGTCTGTGACTAAGCGCTGAAACCCAATGTGTTGCGCAAGATTATTTTCAAGGTCAATTACAAAATCTAGTTGTTGGGTCGAAAGATCATTTTGTATGGTTTTTCGATTCAGTTTAATACTACTGAACTGAATGTCTGGAGCAATACGTTGAAAATGATCGATTAATTTGGGAAAAATTAAGGGTTCAATTTCGTCATGAATTGCTATTTTAAGAGTCTTGATGAGACTTGGGTCAAAATTCTGTTTTTGTTGACTAATACTTTGAATTGAAAGTAACGCAGCCTTAATAACAGGGTAAACCCGCTCAGCAAAAGGCGTCGGTAGCATTTTATTGCCATGACGCACAAAAATTTCATCGTTTAATTGTAATCTTAGACGTTGTAATGCATGGCTTGCCGCTGATTGGCTAACAGATAGACTCGATGCTGCATGAGAAATACTTTTTTGTTCAAAAATTGCAACAAACAGTGGATATAAATTGATATCAATGCGATGAAATAACCCAAGATCTAAAAAAGAATTGTGAGGATTAGAGTTATGAATAGGATTCATAGTTTGATATTCAATAAAATCATTTCATGCATAATAAATTTGAGCGTATGTTCAAGTAAAGCGAAATAACACACTCATTTTAAGGAATCATCATGTTTGAGCTATCCGAACGTGCACAGGATTTTATTTCAAAAACAAAAAACTTTATTGAAAATGAAATTGAGCCCATTGAGGCTGATTTTTGGCATGAAGTACATACTCTTAATCCAGATGGGAACTGGAAAAATTGGACGTGGCCTGCACAGCTTGAAATATTAAAAGATAAAGCCAAGCAAGCGGGTTTATGGAATATGTTTCTACCTGACCCTGAACTTGGTGTGGGGCTCTCTGTACAAGAATATGCCCATATTGCCGAGCTTTCAGGACGTAGCTTACTTGCTCCGACAGTATTTAACTGTAATGCGCCAGATAGTGGCAATATGGAAGTTTTATGGCGTTACGGTTCTGAGCAACAAAAACAGCAATGGTTAATGCCTTTACTCGCAGGAAAAATTCGTTCAGTCTTTTGTATGACTGAGCCAGCGGTTGCTTCTAGTGATGCGACCAATATGCAAGCGACTGCGGTGGTTGATGGCGATGAAATTGTTTTAAATGGTCGTAAATGGTGGTCATCAGGTTTGGGTGATCCAAATGCCAAAATCATTATTTTTATGGCGCATACGCCTGATGAAAATAAAGATCGTCATCATCAGCATTCCATGGTACTGGTTCCAGTCGATACCAAAGGCGTTACAATAGAGCGGATGCTACCGGTATTTAGTGATTATGACGCACCACATGGCCACGGCGAAATTAGTTTTGATGATGTACGTGTGCCTGTTGAAAATTTTATTGGTGGGGCTGGGCAAGGCTTTGAAATTGCGCAGGGGCGTTTAGGACCAGGACGTATCCATCATTGTATGCGTTGTATTGGCGCAGCAGAAAAATCACTGGAATTAATGATCGACCGTGGTATGTCGCGTAAAGCTTTTGGCAAAGAATTATTAAAACTGGGTGGTAATCTAGAGCGGGTCGCAGAAGCTCGTGTTGCGATTGATCAGGCAAGACTATTAACCTTATATGCTGCCTATAAAATGGATACATTAGGAAATATGGCGGCATTGACTGAAATTTCAGCGATTAAAGTGGTTGCACCAAGTGTGCTTGAAAAAGTCGTCGATATGGCAATGCAACTGCATGGCGGTGCAGGAGTTTCGAAAGATACACCTTTGACTGGATTCTTTGCTCAGGCACGTAGCTTGCGTTTAGCAGATGGCCCTGATGAAGTGCATAAGGGCATGATTGCTAAACTTGAACTGGCAAAACGTGGTTATAGCACGAGAAAAAAAGCATAAAGTTAGATTTAATATTAAAGGAAGATATATGTCGATCATTGATATTGGCGGTCAGGTTCGAGAGGGTGAGGAGCTGAATGTTTTGGCCGTTGAAAACTGGCTTAAACAACAAGGCATTGTATTGGCTGACGAAGCTAAAGTTACTCAATATACCGGAGGCGCTTCGAATTGGACCTATCGTTTGCAATATGACAATCTAGATCTAATTTTACGCCGACCGCCTGTAGGAACTAAAGCCAAGTCAGCCCATGATATGGCGCGTGAATATTTAGTACAAAAAAACTTAGCGCAGTCTTATCCCGTTGTCCCTGAAATGATTGCTCTTTGTCAGGACGAGTCTGTCATTGGCTGTGATTTCTATGTGATGAAACGTATCGAAGGGATTATTCCCCGTGCGAAACTGCCACCTGAGTTAAACTTTTCTGAGCAGGATGTTCATGCGTTATGTATTAACGTATTGGATAAATTAATTGAATTACATCAAGTGCCTTATCAAAACACACCACTTGCTGAAATTGGTAAAGGTGAAGGATATTGTCGTAGACAAGTTGAAGGCTGGGATAAACGCTATGAAAAAGCAAAAACAATCAATGTGCCTTCTTTTCATTATGTAAGAAAGTGGTTGTTTGATCACATTCCTCAAGATTCAACCACTTGTATTATTCATAATGACTGGCGCTTTGATAATGTGATTCTTAATCCTGAACAGCCGACTCAGGTGATTGGGGTACTCGATTGGGAAATGGCAACACTCGGTGATCCGCTGATGGATTTGGGCAGTGCTTTGGCGTATTGGGTCGAAGATAGCGATAATATGATTTTTAAATCGACTCGCCGACAACCGACCAATCTAAAAGGCATGTTCACGCGAAAACAAGTGGTCGACTATTATCTACAAAAAACAGGTTTAACTACTGAAAACTGGACCTTTTATGAAGTATTTGGTGTATTTCGATTAGCCGTGATTGCACAACAAATTTATTATCGTTACTTCCATAAGCAAACCCGAAATCCTGCATTTAAAGATTTTTGGATCGTGATTCATGCTTTGCATATTCGTGCCTTAAAGTTGATTGCACAGCAAAAAATACAAGATTCAGAAATTGCCCAGAAATATTTAGATAAAGTGCAAAGGGTGTTAAAAAAATGACCACCATCTATTTAGTACGTCATGGTCAGGCTTCTTTTGGCAAAAGCAATTATGATGAACTATCTCAAAACGGCGAAGCTCAAGCCACCTTACTAGGTCGTTATTTTAAAGATATTTTAAAAGAGCAGCCATACGTTGTTGCGGGTACGATGCAACGTCATTTGCAAACGGCACAAGGCGCACTCAAAGAAAGTTTTCCAGAAACAACCATCCATACCGATGCGGGTTGGAATGAATTTAATCATCAACAAGTGTTTGCGCAGTATGAACCGCGTTTTAAGCAACCCGAATTACTCAAGGCTGATGTAGCCAAAGAAGCTAACCCACGTGCGTATTTAGTTAAAATCTTTGAAGGCGCAATTACTCGTTGGACAGACGGTGAATTTCATCATGAATATGATGAGTCTTGGCCGGATTTTAAGCAGCGTGTAGAAACAGCATTGCAAAAATTATGTGATGAGCTTGCGCAAACGAAACCCAGATACGCTGTCGTTTTTACTTCAGGCGGAGTTATTTCTGTCGCTGTTGGAAAAATCATGGAGTTGAGCATCAATCATACTTTTGCATTGAATTGGGCGATTGCCAATACCAGTTTAACGACCTTGAGATTGGTTGGAAATGAACCGCAACTTCTAAGTTTAAACGAACATCATTTTATTAAAGTAGTTAACCCAGATCTGCTGACATGGATATAAAAGGATTTTATCATGGCAAAAACGATTTTAATCACGGGAGCAAGCTCTGGACTTGGAGCAGGCATGGCAAGAGAATTTGCAAAGAAAGGCTATAATCTTGCGATCTGTGCCCGGCGTTTAGAGCGCTTACAGGAACTTCAAACGGAACTGCAAAGCGAATATGGCATCAAAGTGATTGCAAAAATTTTAGATGTCACAGATTACGATCAGGTATTTGAAGTTTTTAAAGCGTTTAAACAAGAATTTGGTCAATTAGATCGAATTATTGTCAATGCAGGTGTGGGCAATGGACGGCGTATTGGTAAAGGCAACTTTGAAATTAATCGAGCCACTGCTGAAACCAATTTTATTTCTGCACTTGCGCAGTGTGAAGCTGCTGTTGAAATTTTCCGTCAACAAAAATCAGGGCATTTGGTGGTGATTTCATCCATGAGCGCGATGCGGGGGTTACCAAAACACCTTTCAACTTATGCAGCCAGTAAGGCAGCAGTGGCTCACTTGGCTGAAGGCATCCGTGCTGAATTGATTGATACGCCCATTAAAGTTTCTACCATTTTCCCCGGATATATTCGTACCGAGTTAAATGAAGGCGCTAAACATTTGCCATTTGAAGTCGATGAAAAAACGGGATCACGTCTTTTGGTTAAAGCTATTGAAAAAGAACCTGTGAAAGCTTATGTCCCACAATGGCCGTGGTTGCCAATGGGGATTGCCATGAAAGTATTGCCATTAAGACTGGTCAATAAATTAGGCTAGAAATCTCTAGGAGATAGCATTAAATTTTATGCTATCTCCTGTTTTTTTAGATTATTTGAATAATTTTCGATATTGAATAAAACCAGTTTGATCTGCAATACGATCATATAACATCCGCGCCTGTTCGTTATTTTCCTGTGTCAACCAATAAACACGCGAACAATGATTTTTTTCGGCCTCTGCATAAACGGCTTCAATCAGCTTGCGCCCTAAGCCAGACGCTCGATGTTTGGGATCAACAAACAAGTCCTGTAAATAACAATAATTTTCAATCGTCCATGTGCTACGATGAAAAATATAATGTACCAATCCAATCAATTGTTTTTCTTCATTTTCTATAACTAAACAATATACAGGTTCTTGCGCATCCTGAAATCTGTCAAACGTGGTTTTGGTTATCTCATCACTGATCGCCGCCTTGTAAAATACCTGATAACCTTTCCACAGCTGAAGCCATTCATTGAAATCATTTTTTGTTACTGGACGTATGTTCATTATCTTCTCTCAATAAGTATCTTTTGTTGTGATTTAAGTTTTGGATTTCACTTAAAATAATCATCCTTGTATCAAAGCAAGCATTTCAACAATATTCAAATTTTTCTTAACGCATTCATTGCACAAATTTTAAATTGCCAATTTTTTATTTTTAAGATGTTTTGAAAATAAACTTTATATTTTGTAAATTTATTGATTGTATTTCTTGAACAAATAGGATTTTCCACAAATAAAGCCTATAATTTAAACATAATTTTAACCACAAGAGATTTAAAACATGCTTTTAAAATTTGCGACGCGTTTCATGGGGATTTTGGTGGCAGTACTTATCGTATTTGCTCTAGGGATTCACTTTTTATTTCCTGCAAAGCTCAGTATTGATTTGTGGATCATTGTTGTTCCTCTAATTTTGGGTGTGCCAATTGTCTTCTCGGTTTTACTTGCTAAAGATGATGAATTAAACCCTGAATTAGTTAACTAATTCTTTATTTACTCAAATTATTTTCAAGAGCCCATTTTACAATGGGCTTTTTATATTGTTGTATATTTTCAATTAGAGTTAGTTTATGTAAATCATATAATTATGCAAAATAATAAAATTCAAGTCTTTAAAAATTTACTTTGATGATCATTACAAGGCAAAATATCTAAAAATTTATTTAAGCGCCCTAAAAAGATAGTATGAATAACTTTGAGTTCGAAATAGAGTCACATCCACTTCAACCATTTTTACCAAGCAATGCAAAACTACTGATGTTAGGTAGCTTTCCACCACCCAAAGAACGCTGGAAAATGAATTTTTATTACCCAAATTATCAAAATGACATGTGGCGGATCTTTGGTTATTTGTTCTTTGATGATAAAAATTATTTTTTAGATCTCAAAAATAAAAATTTTAAGCAGCAGCAAATCCATGATTTTTTAATTGAAAAGGGGATTGCCATTTTTGATACTGCTGTTCAAGTTCAACGCTTAAAAGGTAATGCTTCTGATAAGTTTTTACAGATTGTGACACCGACCAATTTACAGGATTTACTTGAGCAAATTCCTTTGTGCAATACGCTGATGACAACGGGTGATAAAGCCACGGATACATTGATGCTGTCTTTACCTAAAAATACCGAAAAGCCACAGATAGGGCAATCTACTCAAACTTATTTTGTAGGTCGGTGGCTTGATTTGTATCGTATGCCGTCATCGTCCAGAGCTTATCCTTTAGCGCTCGAAAAAAAAGCAGAAGCTTATCGTGTACTCTTTGAAAATATTGGTTTAATTTAAAGAAAAATCAAAGAGAAAAAAAATGAATATCGATGTTCCAAGTCCAATAGATTTAAAAAAATATCAGGACGCAAAACAGTGGGAGTTAACGGCAAATCTTAAGCGACCGTGGCGTTATGATTTTTTTGATTATTATGCACAAAAAATTGCGCAAGGTACTGATGCTCAGTTAAAAGTTTTAGAGCTAGGATCAGGGCCAGGATTTTTAGGTAAGTATTTATTAGAACGTTTACCTAATATTCAATATACAGCCTTTGATTTTTCAGAAGTCATGCATACGCTAGCTTTGCAAAAGCTTAGCCCAAATGAATCTCAACGAGCGACTTACTTGTTGGGTGATTTCAAGCAAGCAAACTGGCAAAAGAGCCTAGACCAATTTGACTATATTATTATTCATCAGGCTTTACATGAATTAAGACATAAAAGCCATGCATTAGACTTCCATAAGGCAGTAATCAGTTTACTCAAACCGAAAGCAACTTATTTTATGTGTGATCATCTTTTTGCTGAAGATGCGATGCAAAATAATGAGCTGTATATGTCTAAAACTGAACATTTATCAGTCTTAAAACAGGCAGGCTTTATTTCCATTGATATTCAATTAGAAATACAGGGCTTATGCCTATTTGAATGTAAAGTCTAATCACATCATCCATTCAATAGGTAAGCAAGCCATAAATTTCATTACAAGACGTTGAAATTTTGTGGTTTTAGTGTCATGAGCGTATTTTATAGTTTCACCATTCTCAAGATATTCTGTCCAGATCACATTGCCTTGTTGATCCAGACTCAACTCATAGCATGTTAATGGCAAAAATTTGTCAAGATCATCAGTAATATTTTGTTGAAGTTCTTCAGATTCAACAACCAATCCAACTTCAGTATTAATATGCGCAGAACGTGGATCAAAGTTGAATGAACCGATAAACACTTTGCCTTCGATATCAAAAAATTTTGCGTGTAAGCTTGAATTACTTTTTCCTTTAGCAGGTATCACTCGACCAGTTAGTTTTTCATACCATGTTGGTTTTTTTCTCGGAATAATGGATTTTAACTCGTAAAGTTTGACGCCACTTTCCAGTAAAGCTTGACGATATTTACTATAGAAAGCATGGACAATGGCAACATCATTTGCAATGAATGAATTGGTTAAAATGCGTATTTTTATGCCTTGTCGACTTTGCTTACTTAAAAAAGCTGTACCTGAGCGAGTGGGTACAAAATAAGCAGAAACCAATTCTAGATGATTTGAAGGGTAGCCCATAAGCTGAGCAATTTGATGATAAATTAATTCATCCTGTCTCGATTCACCTAAAATTTTCTGTGGAACATCTGCAACGAAATAAGCTTTCTTCCATCGTAATGAATAATTTTTTAATATATTATCTAATTCACTTTGAGCTTCATAAATTTTCTTTTCAACTGGCGTATCAATTTCATTGAATTGCTTAAAAAGCTGTTTTAGTTTTGATTCATCATTCGATTTTGTAGCCCCGACAAAATGTCGAATAGGTAGACTTAACGAGAAATTCCAGAAGTTTTGAAATACATCGACCGCATGAGTGACAGCAGTTCCATAAAAAAGAATATCCAGATCAAAAAATTGAAATTCGTTACCAGCTTCAAAATATTCGCCACTAATATTACGCCCGCCTGTGACAGCAATACAATCATCAGCAATGATCAGTTTATTGTGCATTCGATGATTAATTGCTTTTGCTCTAAATAAGTAATCTAGTACACGTAACTTTCTGAATTTGTAAGGATTAAATAGGCGAATTTCAAAAGCTGGGTTGTCTGAAAGTGCCCGTAAAATAGGATCGAGTCCATTTCCGTTTTGATCATCGATCAGTAACCGAATCTTAATCCCTCGGTTTGCTGCCTTGTATAACTCATTCAACATGAGCTGACCAATAAAATCGTTATTCCATATATAATATTGTAAATCGAGAGTTCGCTTGGCGTTCCGAATCAAAAAAATTCGTGATGCAATACTAACAAAAGCATCATCTAAAGCGACATAAGCGGTTAAACCTTGTTCTATTTTTTTTACCGCATCTTGATCATTTAACCAGTCAAAGTTCATAAGTCTGTATCTCTCAAAATATTTCTTATCATATTCAATCCGTCATAAATTTTTATTACAAACATTTGTCTCCTGTTATTTGGTTTTCTATTTTAGAAAAACGCTATTTTCAGATGGTGAGGATATATCTATATGATATTGATATTTCACATGTAAGATCAGATATTTAGTTGTTTTTTTGTAGTCATTTAATAGTTATATCTAAAATTTTATTGTCCATTTGCTTTATTGTTTGAATTAATAGATATACTATACTGGGGTATAGTATAAAAGATGCAAAAGAGAGGGCTTATGCCTAAGCAAATTGAAGACAAAAAGAAAATTATACTTCGCCTTCGCAAAATTCAGGGTCAAGTTCAGGCCATTGAACGTGCACTCGAAAATGACACTTCATGTAACGCAATTCTTCAACAAATTTGTGCAACACGTGGTGCGATGAATGGTCTAATGAATGAAGTGCTGGAAATCCATTTCAAAGACACTCTAGTTGAGGGAGAGACGACAGAACAACAGCGTTATGAAGAATTAGCTGAGATTACCAAAATTCTGAAATCTTATTTAAAGTAAATACAAAAGGAGAGAAAGCATGAAATCACGTGCTGCTGTTGCATTTGGTCCAGGTCAACCCTTACAGATTGTAGAAGTGGATGTCGCTCCACCCAAGGCAGGTGAAGTCCTGATCAAAATCAGTCATACAGGAGTTTGTCATACCGATGCATTTACTTTATCGGGTGATGATCCTGAAGGTGTATTTCCTGCCATATTAGGGCATGAAGGTGCTGGTGTTGTGGTTGAAGTCGGTGAGGGCGTTACCAGTGTCAAACCCGGCGATCATGTGATTCCACTTTATACAGCTGAATGCGGCGAGTGTTTATTTTGTAAGTCAGGCAAAACGAACCTATGTGTTGCTGTTCGTGCTACACAAGGTAAAGGTGTTATGCCAGATGGTACGACACGTTTTTCTTATAATGGCGAGCCCATTTATCACTATATGGGATGTTCAACCTTCAGTGAATATACAGTGGTTGCCGAAGTTTCTTTGGCAAAAATTAATCCTGAAGCGAATCATGAACAAGTTTGCTTACTTGGATGTGGTGTCACCACAGGAATTGGTGCAGTGCACAATACTGCTAAAGTGCAGGAAGGTGACAGCGTTGCAGTATTTGGTCTAGGGGGGATTGGACTGGCGGTGGTACAAGGTGCACGTCAGGCTAAAGCAGGTCGCATTATCGTAATCGATATGAATCCAGACAAGTTTGAACTGGCGAAACAATTCGGCGCAACAGATTTTCTTAATCCTAAAGATTATGACAAGCCTATTCAGCAGGTGATTGTAGAAATGACAGGTTGGGGAGTCGATCACTCCTTTGAATGTATTGGCAATGTCAATGTGATGCGTTCGGCACTTGAATGTGCGCATCGTGGTTGGGGACAATCTGTGATTATTGGTGTCGCGGGCGCAGGTCAAGAAATTTCAACACGTCCATTTCAGTTAGTCACAGGGCGTAAATGGTTAGGAACAGCTTTTGGTGGTGTAAAAGGCCGTAGCCAATTACCAGGTATGGTTGAAGATGCGATGAAAGGCGACATTCAGCTTGAACCATTTGTGACCCATACCATGCCACTTGATGAAATCAACCTTGCTTTTGATTTGATGCATGAAGGTAAGTCAATCCGTAGTGTGATTCACTATTAACCAAGCTCGTGTATTTCTGATCTGAACCGACACAACGAATACACATAAACAAGAGCGTCGTCACGACGCTCTTTGTTCATTTAAAAGAGCTGCAATCTTGACTTCATGGATGATTCCACATTGTTTTACAAAATAATCGTCATGAGATACTAATATAATTGCGCCATTAAAACTTTGAATTGCTTTTGCTAGCAGTTCTCTAGACTCTATATCAAGATGGTTTTCTGGTTCATCCAATAGTAAAAGAACAAATGAATTTAATGGATGAGCCATAGCAATTAAAGCGACTTTTAATTGTTCACCACCACTCAATTCGGCTAATGGCTGTAATACTTTATCTCCACGCAATCGTAATTGCCCCAGCAAATTTCTCCAAAACTCTGCGGTTTGATCTGGGTTTAAAGCCATTAAATTTTCAAGTGCTGACAGCCGTTGATCTAAAAAGCTAAAGTTTTGATCTAGATACAAGCTACGACTTAAACTTAAAGAATCATGATTTTCATTTGAAAAATCTCTAGATAAAATTCTAAGCAAAGTAGATTTTCCACTTCCATTTTCACCTACCAAATGAATTTTTTCTTTGGACTGTAAAGAAAGATTGAAGTGAGCATTTTGTAAATAGGGATGAGGCGTGTTTGCTAATCTCAAAATTTCACCTGATTTTTGAACATCAGATGAAAATTCAAATTGCTGCGATTTAACGGTTTCTAGTCGCTGTTTTTTATTACAAAGCGATAACTGTTCCTGATGTAACTGACGCTGTTGTTGTCGAATAAGTTGCCCCGATTGTTGAGTTGCCTGCTCTCGTTTAAAATCCAAAATGACTTTCGCTTGTGATCCTGTTTTGCGTCTTTTGTTTGCGCTAGCCTGTCTTTTTTGATTCTTCATCAAAGTTTGATGTTGTTGAACAACCTGTTGCTTGAGTTGACGTTTTTCTTGCTCAATATCGTGTTCAAGAGCGTGACGTTGTAAGGCTGATTGTTTTGCATAATGGGTGTAGTTTCCAGAAAAATGGGAAAGACCAAACTCATTAAATTCCAAGATATGCTGCATTTCATCTAATAACAAACGGTCATGACTAATAATTAAAGATCCCATGGTATGCGCTTTTAAACATGAAATTAACCATTGTCTACTGATACAATCCAGATGATTACTGGGCTCATCCAATAAAAGATAATGATCCTTCAAGGCAAATAAGCGACATAAAGCCAGTTTGGTTTTCTGCCCTTCACTCAATAAATGTACAGAAAAGTTAAGATCAAGGGGTAATCCTGCCTGTTCTAATTGCTGTTGCCATTCGTGAGGTAAGTGCCATTTATCTTCGACCAGATCGTAATCCTGAAATGAAGCTGTATTATTTTCGATCCGTTTAAAAGCATCAACTAAATCTTCAATATCCAATACTTGAGCAATGGTATTACCCCTTAGTCGGTTGAATTGAGATAGATATGCGACAGGACATTGCCAATGAATCTGTCCAATAAAGCTAAATTTGGAAACTTGCGCCAAACACTGCATTAAGAGTGATTTACCTTGACCATTACGACCAATGAGGCCGGTGCATTGCTGTATGGGAAGATTAAAGTGAAGTTGATCAAAAATATTTTTGGAATGAATGTCTAAGCTAAGCTGCTGAATAATACATGCCTGTTGGGTCATAAGACCTCCTCATACAACAGGATGTACAAAATAGAAAATAAATAAAAATAGGTAAAACGACAAAGTAGAAGTCTATTTTGTACATCAATTACAAAAAAGTGAAATTGATAAAAATAGGACTTACTTCATTGGCAGAAACTCGATTGAGCAAAAAGGGGGAATGCTCATCTTAATGCTTTGTATATTTATTCGTCAATAAATAAATTATGAAAAACACTTGTCAATTTCCCAAACACAGAGTATGTTTGGAACCAAGATATGTTTTATTTAATTGAAGTAGCAATGTTAAAACAACCTATGATCAACAACGCTTATAATTACTTTTGGCAATTTAAATAGTTGCCTGAACGCATTCGGGCAGCAAAATGGTTGCCCTTCAAGTTAATACCTGATCGGCAACCCCGATCAGGTTTTTTTTATATCTATTTCATACCTTTATTTTGGAGATGTGCCGTGTATAACTTGATGACTTCATATTTTAGCAATGTTTATTGGTTTTACTTTAGTCAAAACCTACAACTGAATAGACCCACATCGCTCAAATAAATGATCGGACTGAAAATAGAGTCAGTCCAAAGGAAATAGTTAAATGAATGCGCTCAATAAAACTTTAATTGCACAAAATACTTCAAAAGAAATTTCACTGAGTTTACCCTCTGAATTAAAAGCGGAATATCCGCTATCTTCTACTTTTGCCAAACAAATTACAGAACATCGTCAAACCATCCAAAATATACTTTTAGGCAAAGATTCACGATTAATGGTGATCACTGGGCCGTGTTCCATTCATGACCCTGTATCTGCATTAGAATACGCAGCAAAATTGATCAAATTACAAGAACAGGTTAAAGATCAAATTTTTCTGGTCATGCGCGCTTATATTGAAAAACCACGCACAACAGTCGGTTGGAAAGGCTTTTTGTATGATCCGAATCTTGATGGATCATCAGATTTGCAATTGGGTTTGGAAAAATCACGCGCTTTATATTTACAGATCATTGAAATGGGTTTACCGATTGCCAGTGAAATTCTAAGCCCTATGGCAACAGCTTATTTTGATGATCTTTTGGCTTGGGGAGCAATTGGAGCACGTACTAGTGAATCACAGATTCATCGTGAAATTTCCAGTCATATGCCGTACGCAATTGGTTTTAAAAATGGTACCGATGGTTCAATCCAGATTGCACTAGATGCGATTCAATCGGCGGAAAATGAACATCAATTTTTGGGAATGAATCAGCAGGGATTACCTGCAATATTACAAAGCAAAGGTAATCCATTGGCACATTTGATTTTACGTGGTGCCAATCATGGCCCGAATTATGATCTCAGTTCGATCGAGAAAATTAAAGCCGACTATAGCAGCAAATACCAAGGTGATTTGCCTCCATTGGTGATAGATTGTAGCCATGGCAACAGTTCAAAAGATCCGATGAAACAACCTGAAGTATTAAAGCAAATCATTGCAGAGCGAACTGTTAGCAACGTTCGTGGTGTTATGCTAGAGAGTCATTTGGTCGACGGTCAACAAAAAATTTCATGCAATATGACCTATGGCCAGTCAGTCACAGATGGTTGCTTGGGTTGGGATAAAACTGAAGCTTTATTGTTAGAGATGGCTGATCAACTGAGTCAAAGCACATTACGTCAATCTGCTTAAATACTGAAGAACCATCTCCCTTATAATTGTGGGAGATGGGTGATTTTACTTATAACCCAGCTTCGTATTCAGTATTGGAGAGAAGTTGCTCTACATCTGCGATATTGTCTGGTTTAATTTTATAAATCCAGCCTTTACCATAAGGATCATCGTTAATAAAATCAGGATCATCTTCAAGCGATGTATTGACTTCAATCACAGTACCAGAGACTGGTGCATGAATATCTGATGCGGTTTTAACCGATTCGACTACACCTGCTTGAGCACCCGCAGTGAGATGACTTCCAACTTCAGGAACTTCAACATAGACAAGATCACCAAGTGCATCCTGAGCATGATCACTAATCCCAGTGACTACAAGATCACCCTCAATTTTCGCCCATTCATGCGTACTCGCATATTTCAATTCAGAAGGATGATTCATTGCAGCTCCTTAACATCCAAAGTTTGCTTATTTTGAAAGTGGTTATACAGGTTTTTAAATAAAAATAAAAGCTTATAAATACGGGTCTTTGCGCCAGTTACTTGGGCTTCGTCCACTCCAGCGTTTAAACGCTCGGCTAAAATTTGCAACATCGGAGTAACCCAGTTCATCAGCAATTTGCTCAAGACTATAATCTGTTCTTGAAAGTAGGGAGGTTGCATGGCGATACCGAACTTCATCGACCAAAGTTGAGAAAGAAGTTCCTTCGGCTGCAAGCTGACGTTTTAAAGTCCGATCAGACATATGTAAACGTTCAGCAACGCTTTCAATGCTTAAATAATGCTGTTCAGAATGAGTTAAAATATCGCGGACACGCATAGCCAAACGACGGCGTTCACCTAATGCAGATAGTTCAGATTCACATTGATTAATCGCAATCTGACTCGCAATCGGGTCGGCATTCACCATTTTTAATCCCAAATATTGCTTATCAAAACTAGATATGAGATGCGGTTGTTCAAAACGCATATCGATATTCATTTTATTCAAATATTTATCGAAACCTTCAGGTTTTTGAAAATCCAGATCTACTTCACCTGTTAATTCTTCATTACCCGTCAACGCTTTAGCCATGCTCATGATGCCAATGGTCAATGCCAGAATAATTTCAGTTCGCAAGGGTTCAAGATCAAAATCACACTGTAATTGTAATGTTGCTTTCGGCCCAAAATTAGAGAAGTAAAGCTGTAAAAAGGGCATACGTAATTGAATAAAACGCGTTGCTAAAGCCAAAGCATCGGTAATATCATGCGCAGTCATAATGGCATAACCAATAAATCCATGAATGGAAATACGCATCTGATTGCCAAGATGATAACCCAACGTCGTTTCACCTGTTAAACGCAAAGCATGTTTAACCAATTCATTGGCAACATGAATAGGAATCCGATATTCGGGATCGGCCAATTGCTCGCTGGTTAAATGAAATGGAGCAAATAGGGTTTGATCGTTATATCCCCAACGTGACACGACGTCTAATAGCAATAAGCCATAAACGCCTGGTATTCCTTGTTCTTGACGAGCTGAATTAATTTTCATTCGCTATCCGTGGCTTTACATTTGCTTCGTTTAAACTGTTACATCTTGGCATGAAATTTAAAATAAAAATACTGAAATTGTTGGACAAAATTTCATGCCTATCATTTATACATTTTTCCTAAAAACGACAATTTTAGTGGTCGAGATCAGTAATACATCACCGTTTTGATTCAATGCTTGTGTGATATAGCTCACAATACCACGATCATTTTTAGTTTTTGAAGGCACAATTGCAGTAATCTCAACTTCAACATGGATTTTATTGCCAGGACGAGTAGGACGGGGCCAACGTAAACTTGATTCTGAACCAATTAAGCCACCTTGAATAGGAAAGCATTCTGTCCATAATCGCATGGTGACAGCCGCAGTATGCCAACCACTAGCGGCTAATCCCTGAAAAATCGGACTTCCTTTTGCAGATTCTTCATCTAGATGAAAAGGTTGGGGATCATATTGACCTGCAAATTGTTTAATTTCGTCGATACTCATTTCATATTCACGGCTAATGAAACGATCCCCAACGTTTAAATCTTCCAGATACAGCATTATTATTTGTCCTCAACTTCATGTTGTTCAACTAAAAAACCGCCCGTTTGACGTTTCCATAACTGGGCGTATAAACCATCTTGTTCAATCAATTGTTCATGCGTACCTTGTTCCACAATTCGACCTTCATCCAAAACAATTAAGCGATCCATTTGGGCAATGGTGGATAGTCGATGTGCAATCGCAATCACAGTTTTATCTTGCATCAGTGCATCAAGGCTAGATTGAATCGCAGCTTCGACTTCTGAATCCAGTGCACTGGTGGCTTCATCCAAGATTAAAATAGGGGCATCTTTTAAAAATACTCGTGCAATCGCAATACGTTGGCGCTGACCACCTGAAAGCTTGACACCGCGTTCGCCTACATAAGCTTCGTAACCTTTACGACCACGCATATCGGTTAATTGTGGGATAAAATCCTCAGCTTGTGCCTTTTTCACAGCTTCATAGATTTCTTGCCACGTCGCATCAGGTTTGCCATATTTAATATTTTCAGCCACGGTACGATGCAAAAGTGAAGTATCTTGAGTGACCAACGCGATATTGGCTCTTAAGCTATCTTGGGTTACATCTTCAATGTTTTGTCCATCAATCAAAATACGACCTTGGTTGAGGGTATAAAAATGTAAAAGCAATTGAATTAGTGTTGATTTTCCTGCACCTGAACGACCGACGACACCAATTTTTTCACCTGGGCGGATATTAAGATTAAAATGATCGATGACGTTCTTTTTATTGTAGGCAAAACAGACATCCTCAAATTTAATATTGCCTTGGCTCACGATTAAAGGTTTGGCATCTGATTTATCTTGAATATTCACTGGCTTGCCAAGCGTTTGCATCCCGTCTTGGATGGTACCGACATTTTCAAATAGCATGGATGTTTGCCACATCATAAATTCTGACATGCTATTGAGCTTTAAAATCATGGCAGTGGTAGCGGCAATAACCCCCAAACCCGCCTGACCATTCAGCCATAACCATACAGCAGTTCCAATCACGCCAATAAATAATACTGCGCTTAATAGGGTAGTAATGACTTCAAATAAAGTACCTAAACGCATTTGGCGAAACACAGTTTCCATGAATTCAATCATGGATTCTTTGGCATATTGACTTTCACGACCTGCATGTGCAAAGAGTTTTACGGTTTGAATATTGGTATAAGCATCGGTGACTCGTCCTGTCATTACCGCACGTGCGTCGGCTTGTTCTTCTGAAACCTTGCTCAGACGAGGAACAAAAAGCCATGTACTTAAAATAAATAAGCCGAGCCATATCGACAATGGAATCAGTAAAATTGGCGAAACTGCGCCCAGTACTGCACTAATGGTTATAAAATAGACAATGACATAAACCAATATATCGCCTAAAATCATCCAGAACTCACGTACAGCCAGAGCAGTTTGCATGACTTTGGAAGATAAACGTCCTGCAAAGTCGTTATGAAAAAAATCGAGTCCTTGTTGTAATAACAAGTTATGAAAACGCCAGCGTAATCGCATCGGAAAACTACTAAATAAAATTTGATGTTTTACGATGGACTGCAAACAAACAAATAAAATATTGGCAAAAAGTATAAGCGTTAAAATAATCAGATGTTGCGTATGATTTTCCAGAAAATTACTGGGTTGACTTTGGCTAAGCCAATCGACCAAATGACCAATTTGTGAAAACAGTAAAGCTTCAAAACTGGCTGCGCCTGCTGCACATAGAATCAATAAAAGCAGGAAAGGACGAACGCCTTTGGTCGATTGCCATACAAATGCAAAAAAGGAAGTAGGCAATGGCTCGTTTAAATTTGTTTCAGGATAGGGATTAACCAGTTTTTCGAACCATTGCAGCAGCATAATAGTCTCTTAATTTTTTTGCGTAAAATTCTCAACGATTATACCCGATGATAAAGATTTCACATCAGCACCTGAAGGTGCTTGATAAATTCTTAATCCAAATTCTGGAATAATTGCGAGTAAATGATCAAAGATATCTGATTGTATCGCTTCATAGGCAGTCCATACAGTGGTATTTGTGAATGCATAGATTTCAAGTGGCAAACCATCACTGGTCGGTTGTAATTGACGTACCATTAAGGACTGATTCTGCGCAATTCCAGAATGTTGTTTTAAATAAAACTCGATGTAGGCGCGAAATGTACCAAGATTGGTTAAACGACGCTGGTTATATACGGTCTGATTGCTCAGCTGATGATTAAAATTTTCCAGTTCAGATTGCTTGGTGTCTAAATATTGATCTAGTAATAAAAAATTCTTTAACTTCTCTTGTTCATGTTCAGTCATAAAATGAACACTGCTTTGGTCAATAAATAATGCTCGCTTAATGCGTCGAGCACCAGCTTCACTCATACCACGCCAGTTTATAAAAGTATCAGTAACTAGCTTATTGGTTGGAATGGTGGTGTATGTTTTGTCAAAATTCTGTACGGTCACCGTATGTAATGACATATCAATGACATCGCCATCCGCATTGAGTGATGGCATCGAAATCCAGTCGCCAATACGTACCATATCGTAGGATGAAATCTGAACACTGGCGACCAATGAAAGAATGGTATTTTGAAAGACCAACATTAAGATGGTTGCCATTGCACCAAAACCCGCCAGCAAGGTAAATACATCTTTTTTGAGGAATGTACCTAAAACCATCAAAGCGCAGACGATGAAAATCATCAACTTAACCAGCTGTAAATAACCTTTAATTGGTTTATTTTTAGCGTTGGGATTGCGTTGATAAACCAGATTAAAGATGTTCAGCATTTCGCTGATCGCAAGGGCAATGGTTAAAAAGATAAAGGCTTGCGATGCCATCTGTACAAAAATAATTATTTTTTCAGATAGATGGGGAACAGTGGTAATGCCATTCATAATGACAATCGCAGGAACAATATTGGCAATACGACGAATCACACTATGCTGTGCAAAAATGGACTGGTTTGCGGATTTAATTTTGCTGATGAGTTTGCGAATACCACGAACAACCACTTGTTTCGCAACAAAATTGGCAATTATCGCTAAAAAAATAAGGATACCGAGTGACGTCAACATCTCAAGCCATGGATATTGGTTAATCCAGTTTTCGACATCACGGAAAAGCTTTAAGAAATCCAAACCTTTACACCTTTGTACAAATGAATAATTGTGTAGAGTGTAAAGGCTTGGCTTTGTAACATTGTATAAAGATACTTTTTTTATACGATTTAAATCAGACTTTTTACAATAATAAAATCAAATATTTAACTCAGTAGATTTACCACATTAAATCGTCTGGAATAACATAAGCCGCGTATGGATCTTCCTCATCGGTGGTTTGCTCATTGCTTTGAGCATGATTGACCAGAATGAATCCTTCCATCTTTTGATTAATTTTATCAGCCAGGGCTTTAGGCAAATAGGCGTAGCTTTCCTGATCCTTTGCAATCACTAAACTACCAGACACTAAGGCATTATAAATAGTCTGAGAGATATAGACCTTTTTGACTTTGTTGTCGTCAATAAACTGGTAGGCGATATCACCTTCAAATTCTTTGATTTTATGTTGAGAAATCATCTGAATAATAGCTGCTTTTAATGCTTTTTCTTCTAACAGACGCTGTTTTTCCTGATTGAGTGCTTGATCCTTTTCAAGCTTGTCGAGCTTATTCTTTTCAATATTCGCTTTTAACTCGGCTTCATTACTTTGACCCGTGCGGTGTTCGTGTTGAGTTTGTTTATTCAACTTTTTTGCTTTTTTATTATCGACTAAACCTGCTTTAAGCAGTTGTGCCTGTAGTGCATTTTTAACCATAACTATTTCCAAAACTATTGATGCAAAGAAGAATGACGAAGATAAATGAACCAGTAAGCGATACTGAGAATCAAACTTAAAGTTGCAGGAACTAAAAAGGCCTGAATAGAGAGTAGCGGATGGATCAGCGTGGCAGCGACTCCACCCAAAAAGAATCCGATTAAAATCAGCAAATGCAAAGTAATACGGCGTTTATCTAGCGGTAAACCTCGTGCTTTATAACCAAGAGCCAAACCAATATCGGTGAGAACTCCCGATAAATGTGTGGTACGAATAATTGTACCTTTGTAATGACTCACCATCGCATTTTGTATTCCCATGGCTGCACATGCCCAAAGTAGCCCATAACGAGGGAAATATGGAAGTAGCAACCACGAAATAAAAATAAATAAAGCGACTAGACTTAGTGGAATACCATAGCGACGACCTAACTGGAACTGACTATTTCCAAGTATAAAGCCACTATAAAATGAACCAAGTACGAAGCAAATAATAACAAAAACCAGATAAATAATATTATGGACTTTCCAGTCTACCAAATCCATTGCCAACATACTGACATTGCCGGTCATGTGAGAAATGGATTGATGCAACACCGTAATCAATGATAACACGTTAATCATTCCAGCATTCATCGCGAGTAAAAATGCTGCAAATTGCACCCAATTTGGTAAACTTTGAAAAGGCATAAGACCTCAACCTGAGCGATAGTTATTTTTTTGATGCAATATCAACCGCTGCTGTAAATATCACATCTGTTGATGAATTCAGTGCAGTTTCGCTTGAATCCTGTAATACACTAATCACCATGCCAATCGCAACGACTTGCATAGCGACATCAGAAGGAATACCGAATAAACCACAGGCTACTGGAATTAATAATAATGAACCGCCAGCAACACCTGAAGCACCGCATGCTGATACTGTAGCAACAATAGATAGAATAATCATAGTAAGAATATCAACATGAATACCTAAAGTATGCACGGCTGCCAGCGTTAATACCGTAATTGTCACTGCCGCTCCGGCCATATTAATCGTGGCACCAAGCGGGATAGCAACACTAGCGGTTGCCTCATTTACCCCTAAACGTTTGGCCAAATCTAGATTGACTGGAATATTGGCTGCTGAGCTTCGAGTAAAAAATGCAGTGATGCCACTTTCTCTTAAACATTTCAGCACGAGAGGGTACGGATTTGAACGAATCACGATTGCCACTAAAATTGGGTTGATGACCAAAGCGACAAAAACCATAGTCCCTAATAAAACCGCAATTAATTGAGCATAATTTTTTAAAGTTGCCAAACCTGCATCGGCAAATGTCACTGCAACAAGACCAAAAATACCCAACGGCGCAAAACTAATCACCACTTGAATAATTTGATTCACCGCTAACGATATATCTGTCAAAACTTGTTTAGTTGTATCTGAACTATGTCGTAAAGCAATACCCAAGCCAACAGCCCAACCCAAGATGCCAATAAAGTTTGCTTCAGCAATCGCTTGCACTGGATTTGCTACGAAACTCAGCAGTAGATTTTTTAAAATCTCACTCAGGCTACTTGCAGGCTGTAGCTCGGTTTGAGCATCGGCATTGAGATACAAAAAACTTGGGAAAAAATGACTGGCCACAATGGCACATAAGGCAGCTAAAATCATGCCAACAGCGTATAAAATTAGTATAGGTCTTAGATTGGCATTATGACCCACTTTAAAATTGGCAATAGAGCTCATGACCAACACAAAAACTAAAATGGGAGCAACCGACTTTAATGCTTTAATAAATAACTCGCCAAGTAAACTTAAATAAGGCGTAAAACTTGGGAAAAATACAGCTACAAAAAAACCTAAAATAATGGCAATCAATATCTTGGTAACAAGACTCAGACGAGAAAAAATCGATAACATAAACAAGCCTTAGCGACATACAGCTAAATCAGCAAAAAAAGTATTTTATACAGAATGACCTTGAAGCTTAAGTTTTTTTTAAAAGAGTTCAAAAATATACTGAATTTAAAGACAGTAATATACTGATATACAATAAAAAAACTAAATTATTACGGGACAATAAAGACGATAAAGTGTGCCTAAAACTTCAACCATTTTTTGGTCTTTGATCGAGTAAAAAATCTGCTTGCCTGCACGACGGGTATCGACCACTTCACTTTTACGTAACATCATTAACTGTTGCGAAAGTGTGGGTTGCGTAATGTGGGTTCGTTCTTCAATCTGAGATACGTTGAGTTCTTCTTGTGCAAGATGGCACAAAATTAGTAAGCGGTCTGTATTCGCCAGAGACTTTAGAATAGTGACAACCTTATCGGCTGAATTTCTCATCTGCTCGATTTGGAACTCTTTTTGCATCATTTTACCCTCAATTTTACCGCGGGCATTAGTATAGAACGAATGCATCCAAATGACGTGAAATAAAATCTTAACATAATTAATTTTACAGGAATTTTATAAAAATAATAACGCTACTAAATCATAATTAGAGCAAATTATGAGTGAATGTAGAAAATCTAAAAAGATGTCATTTGAAAAAAAAGTTGTGCTTTTCTAGAACTTATTTATAATAAGAAATATTCATACAGACCTGTATGTATAACTTTATAATAATTTTAGATTGTTAAGTTTGATAAAACAAAGAGAGGGTACAAGCATGAAAATCAACATCATTATGTTTTCTAAGATTAGTACATAAATCTCCACGTATATGTACTAATAAATAAGAAGGCATAATTTAATTATGCACATTCAACTTTTTAAATAAATTTATTTTATTGATAAAGTTGCTTAGGTTTCAGACGCAAGCGTGAAATAAAACAATGATAAAAATAAAATAAGAATATCAATCACGCTTTATTTCTTTACATTTGTCTTTCAAATTCAATCAAACGTTCAACGCGCGCCCAATACTCATCAATATCAACTGAATCTTTATCAATTTGCGCTTGCATGGTCATCCCATCCAAAATACTCACCAATAGATTGGCAAGAGAGGCGGTTTTTTTTATTTGAAGATGCTGCAATAAGTCAAGAATTGTACTGGTCAACCATTCTTTATATTCAAGTGCTGGACGAATGGTGGAAGGATAGATTTTAAAGACTTCTTCGACTGCTTTTTGAAACATACAGCCATTAAAATCATCAGTATGAAACCATGCCGAATACCAAAAATAAATCGCTTTAATTCGACCTAGAAAGTCATTTTGATCGCATGCGTCTAATGACGCAGTTAGAGATTCTTGTAAATTCATATTACGTTGATCTAAACATTCTTCGATTAGTCTGGCTTTTGAAGGAAAGTATTTATAAAAAGTCATTTTAGCAACACCTGACTCTTGAATAATACGATCTACACCAACTGAGTTATAGCTATTGGCGTTAAAAAGACGTAAGGCGGTATGAATAATGTCATCTTTTTTCGACATATTTTTGGATTCCTGCTAAATACATCATCATTTGGCGTACAGCGGCGATAATTAGATAATTTAGTAAATAATTTCTACAGTATAACATTTAAGTTAAAGCTTAAATGAAAATGTGATAAAAATTTAACCACTTAGCGTGGTTTTGTCACGTTTATAAGATAATACAAACGATCAGTTCAAATAGCCGATTTTCTTCCGTCTGATTTGCCATAACTTACTTATTTTTAAAATTTTTTATCGTGCATCGAGTTTGACTATAGATCAGTTATTTGTTTTTTTATATACTGAATACTCTGTATATGAAGTATAAGTCCATGATTCAGAATCTTTCATTTACGCAATCTGAACACTCACGTACTGAAGCAATTGCTTTTATTCAAAATGCGATCCCAGTCGATATATGGACATCCAATACAGAGTTAGTGAAACAGTTCAAAGTAGAGATTGATCAGCATGCTTTATTTGAGCACGACATTTTAAAAAATCTGAAAGCACAACAGTTAGATCTACAACAGTTAAAAATAATACATATCAATTACTTAAATTGTATCGTGAAAATTTTTACCGATGCCTTGAGTATGCTGATTTTTCAAGCACATCAGTTGGAAAATAATTCAAATATTTATACTCAAAATCGAATTTTATCCAAAATTTATGCACGTTATTTGCTTTCCCTTAATTTACTGGATGAATTAGGATTTGATACTGCGCAGCTTGAGCAAAGTTCTGCTGCGAAGTCTCATCTTGCTTATTATTTAAAAATTTTGGAAACCTTTGGTGCAGATCCTCTTTCTCAAAACAATATCGAATCTGAAGCCTTAGAGGTTCAGAATTTTATTCGTGAACACTATGACAATTACTTAGCGTTATTAGTTATTTTATCGATTACTGAAAAACAGGTCATTATTTTTAGTGAAGCTTTGCATGTTAATCTGAAAAAATTTGGTGAAATGTTTGATCAGGGCTATTACGCATGTCACGGTTTTGCCAATGATCAGGATAATCTAGCCAATGATGATAACCATGCAAATGATCTTTGGTCACTGTTCATTCAGGCGATTCATCCCGAAAATGAATCAGAATTACGTGACATTGCCCAGCGTTATTTAGCACTTTGGCAAGCTTTCTGGACAAAAATGTACCAAATCACTCGAACTCCAGTAAAAATATAACGGCACAACTTTTTCTTAAGGGATGATCTCTGCGCAGATTGAGCTGTGCCAGCTTAAATCAGGTCCCCAAGTTCGAAAGCCTTTGGTATCGATATGAATTTGACCTGTACTGTAGACGCCTAAACCCATATTATATTTTTGTCCTTCAGTTTGCCAAAATTTGCACAGTTTTAGCTTACTATTTGCGATGTCGATGCGATCACTTGCATTGGGAAATTCTGGACCTATGCGAAAGTCAACTGCTGCATTTTGCATATGACTCGATGACTTCGTTCCATTTACACAGCTATTTAGAGTAGGGGAACGATAGCTAGAGGTCAGTTCGAAATCATCCAATATGCCATTTTTGACTAAATGCGATAACAAATTTAGAGTTGGAACAATATTCGGCCATACATTCGGTTCTGGCACATCGTATTCATCATAATGGCATTCTTGCCAACCCCGCGCTGAACGGAAAAACTCAAAATCTGGAGCAACGAGTTGTACACCTTGTTGCTTTAAATAGTATTTATAACTTTTCACTCGATCGGCATTGCGCGGATGTGCAATCCAGACAAAATAAGAAACAGGCGTATGTTTATGTAATTTTTTAATTTCCGGAGTTTTAGCAATATTTTCAGGAAATGAGGTTCTTTGAGGGGATTGGCTACATGCGGTTAATCCTAAGATAAAAAGACTTGTACTCAATAAATATTTGACAGAAATCATGTAGGCATCTTAAATCTTGAATATTGTTATAATATAACACTTGTTCGTTCGCAGAAAAAATTTTCCTTTGCACTTGGTTCAGAATTTTATTTGAATAAAAGGGAGGTTGCGTTCCTCCCAACGTTATAAACTAGTTTAGTTCCAAGACAATTTTACCAATATGCTCACTTTGTTCCATGCTTGCATGTGCTTTCGCCACATCTTCAAATGCAAAGGTTTTATAAATAATAGGAAGACTTTTACCTTGTTCTAATAATGGCCAAACCGTTTGCTTTAATGATTGAGTAATCTCAGCTTTTTCTTGATCAGTTCGCGCGCGCATGGTTGAACCTGTGACTTTGGCACGTTTTAAAATAAGTTGCTGTAGGTCAAATTCTTTTGCGATACGTCCCCCCATAAAACCCAGAATAACCAAACGTCCATCTCGTTTAAGCAGATTCATATTTTGGGTAAAGTATTTCGCACCCACAATATCCAAAATAACATCAACGCCTTTTTGCTCTGTTTTTTCTAAGACAATTTTTTCAAAATCATCTTTTTTGTAGTTGATTGCTGTACTTATCTCGCTAAGTTCATCAACTTTCGCATCAGCTCCTACTGTACAAAAAGTCTGAATACCCAACGCATGGCAAATGGAGAGAGAGGTTGTTCCGATTCCGCTTGCACCACCGTGAATCAAGGCAGTTTCTCCAACTTTGAGTTGACCAATATCAAATAGATTTGCCCACACTGTGTAATAGGTTTCAGGAATTGCTGCTGCCTGAACAAAATTTAAATTTTCTGGAATAATTAGCGTTTGAGTTGCAGGTACGATGCAATATTCTGCATAACCACCACCATTGGTGAGTGCACAAACTCGATCACCAATTTTAAAATCTCGAACATTCTCACCAATCGCTGCCACAATCCCTGCCACTTCAAGTCCAGGAATCGGGGTAACTCCTTTAGGCATAGGATAGAGTCCTTTACGCTGCAATACATCAGGACGATTGATTCCAGCAGCTTTGACCTGAATCAAAATTTCATTGGATTTCGGTTGAGGAATCTCAGCTTCAACAATTTTTAAAACTTCAGGTTCACCCGGTTGTGAGATTTCAATATGTCGCATAGTGTTTGGCAGGGTGGTCATGGATAACTCCTTTATAATCTGAAAACTTCATAAATTTATGTTAAATTTATGAAGTTTATAAGCTATTGATTAAATATGAAATTTAACGTTTAAGGATTAGTCTACATCGTCTATTACAATTAGTCAGGAAGATATATTGAGATTTTCATACGAATTACAACAGATGATTTTGTTATTAAATTTGCTGTTGGGTACATTTTGAGTTCTTTTATCTGCGATAACGACCATCCAAAGATGATAAATCACTTTTAAATGATAATAATTATCATTATAATTAGAGTTGAAATAATTTAAAATCATGCGAAATTAAAGATAGGTCAGCTAAAAAATGAATAATATGAAGGCGTTATTTTTAAGTTATATGCTACTACAAATGGCTTTTATGATGATTTTACCAGCCATTGGACCAGTGATTAGGACACAAGGTCTCCAAGAATGGCATGCAGGTTTGATTGTCAGTCTTTCAGGTTTGTTCTGGATGCTCAGTGCAAAATTCTGGGGACAGCGTAGTGATGAGTTGGGACGTAAAAAAGTATTATTACCGCTCACATTGGGTTTCTTTATCTTTTATTTGATATGGGCTGTTTTTATTGGTTACACACTGCAACACCCCTTAAGCATTTTAATCATGTTACTGGTGATGCTGATTTTGCGTTGTATTATTGCTGCTTTTTTCTCTGGGATCAATCCAGTCATGGTGGGTTATATTGCAGATCATTATGCACCTGAAGAACGTGCGTCAAAGATTGCTATGCTTGGTGCAGCGGCGGGTATTGCCATTTTTTTAGGGCCTTTTATCGGAGGTTTATTATCTGGTTTAGATCTAAGTTTTGCTTTTTATTGTGCAGCAATTTTACCTTTATTTGCCTTGATGTTGACTTATTTTAAAGTGCAGGAAAGCGACAGACAGGTTTTAGAGCTTTCTGAGAAAACATATCTAAAAATGACCGATTCACGCATCTGGTTTGAAGTATTGGTGATGTTCCTCACCATGAATTGCATTTTTACTTTTAATATGTGTATCGGTTTTTTTAGCAAAGATCATTTAAATTTGGCGACACAGCAACAAAGTGCGACTGTTAGCGGAATGACACTCAGTGCTGTCGGTTTGACTTTAATTATCGTACAAGTTTTGATTTCCAGGTTAAAACCTAAACGTCATCTATTCCTACTTGGCATAGGAATTTTATGCATGGCGCTTGGAACGATTTTATTTACACTTACTCAAGGTTTATTTTTCTTTATCTTCAGTGCTGTGATTATGGGTATTGGGGGCGGTTTAATTCTGCCGATGATCAATACCATGACTTCACTTGCTGTTGATGCCCATGAACAAGGGGCTGCATCAGGACTCATTTCTGCGGCACAAGGCCTGTCGATGCTGGTTTCACCATTGATTGCAACGTTGCTTTATCACTATAAAAACGAATTGCCTTACTGGATTGCTGGGATTCTATTACTGTGTTCTCTTATTTTTATTCCAAAACGTGTCAATGTTCAGAATAAATGGCTGATATCGGATCAATAAAAGTTCATTGATCATGAGACTTCTTTCATCGTTATTTAAAAACCCCTTTTATTTTCTGCCATCGCTAGAGATAACAGGGGCTTATGAAAGAGAATTTATAATCAATAAAAACTCAAAATAAAATTTAATTGGATTTTTTCGAAAAATTTAAGCTATTTTTAATAATAATGAGAATCATTTATAAAAATCATATACAATTGCTTACACGAAAATTGATCCTTTTTTGCGGGTTCAAACGTCTTAGTTAATATAAATACCAATTTCATCCATTTCAACACGCTTTTAAGGGGAAGCAGGATGAAAATAATTTGATCAATATGGATACCGATTTAAGTGAATGTAATGATAGAACAACCGTTGAATGTTGAAAAAAAATCTCAAACTCTCCCAAAAAATACAAAATGGTTTGTGCTATTCGCAATTGTCATATTGTCGATGGCATTGGCAATTTACTGGTGGAAATCGAATCAAGTTCCAACACAGGAATATAGCCAGTGGAGTAAACCAGTACCTGTACGTGTAATCCCTGTACAACGAAATGATATGCAATTTGAAATTAAGGCGATTGGAACTGTTGTTCCCACGCATCTTGTTAAAGTTCAAAGTCAGGTTTCTGGTGTTTTACAAAAAATTTATTTTAAAGACGGGCAATATGTCAGCAAAGGGCAACTTCTGGCTCAAATTGATTCAGCACCCTTTAATGTTGCTTTAGCTCAGGCAAAGGGAACCCAACAGCAAAACCTGGCTCAATTGCGTAATGCTGAAACTGAATTAAACAGATATCAATTACTTTTTAAACAAGATTCGATTGCCAGACAACAAGTTGAACAGCAACAAGCGTTAGTGAATCAGTTAAAAGGACAAATTCAGGCAAATCAGGCACAGGTCGATGCAGCAAAGTTACAACTTTCTTATACCCGAATTTATGCGCCCATTGAAGGTCGTGTCGGTTTTAAACAAAAAGATGCGGGAAATTTAATCCAAGCCAATGAAGAAGCAGGTCTAGTCAGCATTACACAGGTACATCCAATTTATGTCCAGTTTGCGGTCGCAGAAAATTATCTGGACATGTTGCGAGCTTCTGTGCAAAAGGGTCAGAAAGTTCAAGTTACTGCGTGGGATCGCTCAGAAAAAAAACAGCTTGCGACAGGATATGTGGAAGCACTTGATAATCAGATTGATACCCATACAGGGACTTTAAAACTCAAAGCTATTTTTGAAAATCTCGATGATGCGTTATTTCCAAATCAATTTGTCAATGTCCGTTTAAATGCTCAAACCATTCAAAATGCAATCAATATTCCCACAGATGCAATTCAAAACGGTGCTAAAGGGGCTTATGTTTATATCATTAATAAAGACAATAAAGCTGAAATTCGCATGCTTAAACTGGGGATGAGTTCGAATGGACAAACAGAGATTTTAGAAGGATTACAAGGCAATGAGCGAGTCGTTTTAGAAGGAATAGACCGTCTTTCTGAAGGTAAAGAAGCTCAAGTTGTTCAAGATGAAAAAGCGCCATCTGCAACAACAAAAACAGCACGTGGTTAAGTGCAATGAATATTTCCCGTTTCTTTATTCTACGGCCCGTTGCCACCACTTTGTTAATGCTGGCACTGCTATTTAGTGGCTTGTTGATTTGGCGGTTTTTACCTGTTTCGGCATTACCGCAAGTGGATTATCCCATTATTCAGGTCTATACCTTTCAACCAGGTGCTAATCCGGATACGGTTCAAAGAACCATTACAGCACCACTCGAACGTGAAATGGGCAAAATTGCTGGACTCAAGCAGATGTCCTCAAACAGTTCCATTGGTGCATCTGTCATTACTTTACAATTTGAACTGAGTGCTAAGTTAGGGGTGGTTGAACAAGAAGTTCAGTCGGCATTGAGTACAGCAAGTAGTAAATTGCCCAATGATCTACCGACGCCACCTATTTACCGAAAAGTAAATCCTGCCGATGTGCCGGTGATTACTTTGGCGGTCAGTTCAGATACTTTGCCGCTCACCACTGTTTATGACATGGTGGATACTCGCATCGCACAAAAATTATCACAATTATCTGGTGTGGGAATGGTCAGTTTGGCGGGTGGGCAACGTCCCGCTATACGTGTTCAAATGAATCCAACAGCACTGGCAGCTTATAAAATGAGTGCTGAAGATGTTCGTTCAGCCATTAATTCCGCCAATGCCAATCAGCCTAAAGGCAGTTTTGATGGGCCATATCGAACCACGATGCTAGATGCCAATGATCAGATTCGTTCTATTGCAGATTATGAGAATTTGATTTTGCGCTGGAACAATGGTGCACCTATTCGTTTGAAAGATGTTGCACAGATTCAGGAAGGAAGTGAAGACCGCTATATGGCAGCTTGGGCAGATCAGCAGTCTGCAATCTTAGTCAATGTACAACGTCAGCCCAATGCCAATGTGATTCAGGTCGCAGACCAGATCAAAAATATTTTACCTGAATTGCAAAAAAATCTACCTGAAAGTGTAAAAATTCGAGTCTTGACGGATCGTACTGAAAGCATTCGGAGTTCGATCCGTGATGTACAAAAAGAACTGGTTTTTGCAGTGTGTCTGGTGGTGATGGTCACTTTCCTTTTCTTAAGACATTTGTCCGCGACCATAATTCCCAGTATTGCCGTGCCATTATCGATTATTGGCACTTTTGTATTGATGTATTTTCTCGGGTTCTCGGTAAATAACCTGACGCTCATGGCTCTGACCATCGCCACTGGTTTTGTGGTTGATGATGCGATTGTCATGCTGGAAAATATTACGCGGCATCGTGAAGCAGGGGAAAATCTATTACAGGCTGCACTCAAAGGTTCTAAGGAAATTGGATTTACCCTGATTTCATTGACTATTTCATTAATTGCCGTTTTGATTCCATTGCTGTTTATGGGCGATGTCGTCGGACGCTTATTTCATGAATTCGCGGTGACTTTAGCGGCCGCTATTGCACTGTCACTAGTGGTGTCTTTAACGCTTACGCCGATGATGTGTGCTTACTTACTTAAAGAAAATAAACATCATCAAAAAAATAGCCGATGGAGTCTGGATCAAGTCATTGACCGCTATGCAAAAGCATTACAATGGGTATTTAAACATCAACCACTCATGCTCGGTATTATGTTGAGTACCGTGATTTTAGCAGGTGTTTTGTATTGGATGATTCCTAAAGGGTTTTTTCCTGTGCAGGATAGTGGTGTCATCCAAGTGGTGACTGAAGCACCAGATGATATTTCTTTTCAGGTGATGAGTGAACGTCAGCAAAACTTGGCCGCACAGATTTTAAAAGATCCCGCTGTTGCGAGTTTGTCCTCATTTATTGGCATTGATGCCAATAATCCAAAACTCAGTAATGGCCGTATTCTAATTAATTTAAAACCACATGCAGAGCGAAGTTCGGCGGAGCAGGTGATTGATCGATTACGAGATCAACTTGCTGATGTACAAGGGATTCATGCTTGGATGCAGCCCGTTCAGGAACTAAGTATTGAAGACAAAATTAGTCGTACCCAATACCAACTCAGTCTCAGCACAGCAAAAACTCAAGATTTACAACAATGGACACCTGTTTTAGTTGATGCATTAAAGCAACAGCCTGAGTTTTCAGATGTCACCAGTGAAAATGGTGGACAAGCATTGCAGGCTTATATTGATGTCAATCGAGATGCCGCAGCGCGTTTAGGGCTTTCCATTGAAGATATTAGTCTGGCATTGCAAAATTTATTTGCACAACGCCAGATTGCGACTTTGTATACACAGTCCAATCAATATCGGATTGTATTGGAACTTGATCCCGCATTGACCCAAGGGCTTGATGGTTTAAATCAGACCTATATTCATAATGCAAATGGTGAAGCAATCCAACTGAGTGCTGTGGCAAGTATTGAGCAAAAAAGAGTGGCAAGTGTTTTGCAACAACAAGCACAATTTCCAGCCAATACAATTTCATTTAATCTGGCGCAAGGTGTATCACTTGGTGAAGCGATTCGAGCGATCAAGCGAGTAGAACAGGAACTAAAACCTCCTGCTGAAATCAATCTGAGTTTACAAGGTGCAGCAGCCGCTTTTGAAAATTCGCGACAACATACTTTCTGGCTAGTCATTGCTGCAATTGTAACGATGTACATTGTACTGGGTATTTTGTACGAAAGTTTTATTCATCCCATTACCATTCTTTCTACGCTACCGTCCGCAGCCATTGGTGCATTATTGGCATTATTTATAGTCAACCAGCCACTCGATATGATCGCGCTGATCGGGATTATTTTGCTCATTGGACTCGTGAAAAAAAACGGCATCATGATGGTCGATTTTGCACTGGCAGCTCAACGCAATGAAGGTTTATCTCCTGAACAAGCGATTTATCAGGCTGCCTTAATGCGTTTTAGACCGATTTTAATGACGACATTAGCCGCACTTGTTGGTGCAATTCCTCTCATGCTAGCGTCTGGTTCTGGCGCTGAATTACGTCAACCACTCGGTATTGTAATGGTTGGTGGTCTTATCCTAAGCCAAATTCTCACTTTATTTACCACGCCTGTGGTTTATCTGTTTTTCGATCGTTTACAACGAATTAAGCATCAGCAGAACAAGATAAATCCATCTGTTGATGAATCAGGAGCAATCACTTGAATATATTTGCTCTGTTTGTTCATCGACCTGTTGCTAGCGTTTTATTGGGCATAGCCATGATTTTGCTTGGCGTATTGGCATATTTTCGTTTACCCGTCGCGGCTTTGCCTCAGGCAGATATCCCTACAATTGTAGTACGTGCAAATTTACCTGGTGCAAGTCCTGAAAGTATGTCGGCTACAGTGGCAACGCCACTGGAGCGCGCCATGATAGGGGTGTCTGGCATCAAAGCGATTAATTCATCTAGTAGCCAAAACTCGACCCAAGTCACGTTGCATTTTGATCTAGATACAGATATCAATGAAGCAGCGCGTGAAGTACAGGCCGCTATCAATGCCGCAATATCTCAATTGCCTTCTGGTATGCCTAGCCCTCCTGAATATTTTAAGGTCAACCCCAGTCAAAGCCCAATTTTTTATCTTGCGCTGAGTTCCAAATATTTATCCGCAGGTCAATTATATGAGTTGGCGACCAATCAGTTACAACCCAATCTTGCCCAGATCAGTGGTGTAGGTGAGGTTGAAATTGATGGTGCGTCAATGCCTGCGGTACGTATCGTGTTAAATCCAAATGCTCTGATTTCCCAAGGAGTTTCTTTGGAGCAAGTTCGACAAGCAGTTGAAAAAAGTAATGTAGTACAGTCCTTAGGTGTCATTGAAAATCAGCAACATCGTTGGCAAGTTGCACTTTCAACCGATTTAAAAGCTGCGACAGATTTTGACAATTTAATTATCCATCAAACACCGCAGGGTATTGTCAGACTAAAAGATATTGCAAAAGTAGAAGATTCCGTTGAGAACCGTTATGTCAGTGGTTTCCATAATGGTGAACCTGCGGTCATTATTAAAATCAGCAGACAACCCAATGCCAATACCATCGCAACGATTGAAAAAATCAAGGCAAAACTACCTGAATTAAATTCTCTTATTCCTGCCGATGCACAGTTGACAACAGTCATGGATGGTTCTGAAATTATTCATGCAGGTTTAAAAGAAGCGCGTGATACCTTGCTTTTTTCTATGCTATTGGTTGTGATTGTGGTTGCGCTGATGTTAGGAAGACTACAAAGTGCAATTGTGCCGACCATCGCCATGTTAGTTACTTTGATTGGCGCGACAAGTCTGGTTTATTTGGCAGGTTTTTCGCTGAACAATTTATCTATTATGGCAGTCATTGTTGCGATTGGGTTAGTTGTAGATGATGCCATTGTTGTTCTTGAAAATATTGAACGTCACATTGAACAGGGGGAAACACCATTTAATGCAGCTATTCAAGGCGTCCGGGAGGTTGGATTTACGCTGATTGCCATGAATCTGGCACTGATTGTGATTTTTATCTCTGTATTATTTATGGGTGGGGTCATTGAGCGGCTATTTAGGGAATTTTCGCTCACACTGGTTTTCATTGTTATTCTTTCAGTTTTTGTCTCTTTAATTTTAACCCCAAGTCTATCGGCCCATTGTTTAAAGCCTTTAAATTCGCAGAATAATCAAGTTTTATATGCGTATAGCCAACGCATGATGCAGTATTTAACACAGCATTATTTGTATTCATTAAAGTGGATCATGCGTCATGCTTATCTCGCGATACTACTTTGGTTAGGTGCAATTGCGGGTTCAATCTATTTATATCAAAGTTTGCCTAAAAAGATTTTACCTGAGCAGGATACAGGCCGAATCGAAACATTCATTCGAGGGGATGATGGTTTTTCTTTTCAGATTATGCAGCCTAAAATTTTGACATTTAGTCAAAGTTTACTCAAAGATCCTGCAATCAAAGATGTGATTGGAACTTCTGGCGGCGCTGGTGGAACCACCAATTCCTTTTTTATGGTTAGTTTAAAACCTAAAGCTGAACGCGATGGTCAGACAACGCATGAAATTGCTGAAAGAATTCGTCAAAATGCTCCGTGGTTAGCAGGGGCAATATTTTCGGCAAGAGTTCAACAGGATCTTGATCTGGAAGATCTTTTTGCTGCAAGTGGGGGGCAGGACTATTTGCTGTTATTGCAATCGGATGATGTTGCCTTACTTAGAAAATGGGCGCCGAAAGTTGCAGAGGCGATGCAAAAACTACCTGAGCTTGAAGAGGTGGAAACTTTAGGCGATGAAGGGGCTCAGCATGTCACGCTCGATATTCATCGAGAAGCCACACGACGTTTAGGCGTTGATATTGAAAGTATTTCCAGTGTACTAAACAACTCATTTTCACAACGACAAATTTCGACCATTTATGATCAGACCAATCAATTTCATGTCGTGATGGAAATTGATAAGCGTTTTACTGAAAATCCTGAATCATTGGCAAATATCAAAGTTCCGAATCAAAACGGTGAATATGTACCACTGACTAACTTTGCAACATGGTCATATGGAATTACAAATGATCGCGTACATCGACGCAACCAATATGCCGCAATGGGTATTGGTTATGTACTCAAACAAGGTTACACCGCTGAACAAGCCGAGACCGCAATTCGTGGTGTATTGCCACAGGTCATGCTGCCTCATCAGATTTTTGTTGCAACAGATCAAGATGTAGAAGCCGAAAGTTTACAAGCAGGCTTAAGCACACCGATGTTACTTTTAGCAGTGATTGTGCTGATTTATATCGTGTTAGGCGTAACTTATGAAAGTATGCTCCATCCATTGACGATACTGTCAACGGTTCCTGCTGTGGCTTTGGGCGGTTTACTCACACTTTGGTTATTTAATTTTGAATTTAGCCTGATCGCCTTACTGGGCATGTTTTTATTAATTGGAATTGTTGTAAAAAATGCAATTTTACTGATTGATTTCACCTTACAGCAACGTCGGCTGGGCAAGACAGCATTTGAATCGATTCTATCTGCGGCAGCATTGCGGTTTCGTCCTATTTTAATGACCAATACCGCAGCTTTATTAGGCGCTATTCCATTGGCACTCAGTACAACTGAAGGTTCTGAACTACGACAACCTTTGGGCATTGTGATCGTGGGTGGTTTGGCATTGGGTCAACTCTTAACCCTCTATACCACACCTGTGATGTATCTCTTGTTAGAGAAACTGGCTCAAATGTGTAAACAATTCAATATTACCAATGCCTTCGGCTATAGAAGATAGAAATAGATAGGAAAATAGAAAAGTGATCAGTTCGATTTTATCTAAACATCA
>NZ_CP078523.1:2838654-2842739 GCF_019264745.1 Acinetobacter sp. Colony158
TCATCTACCCAGTTTTAGCTGTGTCTTACTAATTGTAGGGTGTAGTTCAAATATAGTGACGCATCCACCTGCTTATCAACAACCTGTTATTCAGGCAGATACGCAATATAAATATGCTTCATTAAATTGGGTACAAACTCAAACTTTGACGCCCCAAACCTCTCAGTGGTGGCAACTTTATCAAGATACAAAGCTCAATACCTTGATTCAGCAACTTAATACAGAAAATTTAACTTTAAAACAGGCCGAAGCGCGTTATCGCAATGCGATCGCTTTACTTGATGAGCAACGTTCCGCACGTTTACCCAGCTTAGGTGTCGAAGGCACGGCAAATCGGAATGGCAGTAAAAATAATAAGGCGACTAGCCAATTTAGTGCAGGAATACAAGCCAGTTGGGTGCCTGACTTATGGGGCAGAGTGGCCAAAGCTGTAGAGGGACAACAAGCCAATCTGGAAGCTTCACAGGCAGACTTGGCAGCGGTCAAGCTGAATCAGCAACTTTTAGCAGCACAAAGCTACTGGAATATTCGATTATTAGATTTACAGCTCGATGTACTTAGACAAACTCGGCAAAGTTATGCACGTTCGGTGCAAATTTTAAAAAATCAATATCAGGCGGGCATGATCGCTCGTGCAGATGTGATTCAGGCAGAAACACAGCTCAAACAAGTCGAAATTCAACAAATTGAACGACAACGTGAAAGAAACTTACAAGAAAATATCCTCGCTGTATTACTCGGCCAAACGGTTGTTCAGTTTCAGTTTGGCAAACAAACAGCTCAGTTTAATGTCCCTACAATTCCTATCCAGATTCCAAGTCATTTATTAATTCAGCGACCAGATGTAATCCGCACTGAACGAGAACTGGCTGCCACACATGCACAACTTGGTCTGGCGAAAACCGCATGGCTTCCAGACCTGAATATTGGTTTAAATGGAAGCTTAAATAACAATATATTTTCACAACTTTTTCAATCACCAAACTATCTTTGGTCAATTGGTTTAAATACCGCAGCGACAGTATTTGATGGCGGAAAACGTAAAGCGGGGATCAATCAAGCACAAGCCAATTATGATGAAAAACTGGCTGCATATAAGCAAACAGTATTGACGGGTTGGAAAGAAGTGGAAGATGGCTTAATGCAATCAACAAGTCTAAAACACCAAGCTTCTGAACAAGCTCAATTGTTAAATCTAGCCCATGAAAATGAACGTGTTGTCACTCAGCGTTATAATTCTGGACTGGTCAGTTATTTAGAAGTAGTTACAGCACAAAACTTACGTTTGCAAGCAGAACAAGATCGACTGGAATTACAACAATGGCAGATGATCAATTCAATGCAACTGATTGCAGCATTAGGCACAGGATGGGGCAGAGACTAATGTTGTAAAATTAATTTTAAATAAAATTGATAGTAATTCTCATTACTGATACATTAGCCACATTTCTGACGGTGTGACGTTACTATCATGACGGCAAATCAACAAATCATCACGCATTACATAGCAGAGCTATATAAAGTTCACTATAGCTGGTTATATGGTTGGTTGTATAAAAAATTAGGCTCGGCTGAAAATGCCGAAGATGTTTTACAAGATACATTTACCAAATTGATTCGTAGTCAAGGATTGCTCGACATTCAACAGCCCAAAGCTTATTTAACCACGACGGCGAAACGGATTTTAATTGATCGGGCAAGACATCAAAAAATAGAGCAAGCTTATCTTGAATATTTGACTCAGCAAAACCTCAGTTATGATATTAGTCCAGAACAAACTGTACTTGCGATAGATATACTCAATCAACTTGCGCAGGTTTTGGATGGTTTACCTGAACGGCAGCAGCTTGCGTTTCTGATGCATTACATTGATGATTTGAGTCTGGTCGAGATTGCCAAACAATTAAACGTGACCAGTAAAACCATTCATCATGATTTGGTTAAAACCTTAAGTCATTGTTATGCTGTGTTAAAATCAGATCTATAAATATATTCTTATAATAAGACGAATGTTCATGTCAAAACCTGACCAACAAATTGTAAACGAAGCAGCAGAATGGTTAATTACATTAAGTTCTGGTGGCTATTCTCAGGATGATTTAAACCAACTCGAACATTGGAAACGGCAAAGTCCTGAGCATTTAAAAACCTTTGAAGAATTACAACAATTTTTAAATCAAGTAGATGTACTTAAAGCTCAAAATCTACGATCACAACATCCAGTGGTACAGAATAATATTTTAAGAAAAACGTCGACCAAGAAAAAAACAGCACCTCTATTATGGGGGAGCAGTTTAATCATTGCAGTAATTACGGCTTGGATTGTTTCACAATTACCTTATCAACGTTGGAACGCAGATCATTCAACGGAAGCGCAACAATGGCAACAGAATATTTTATCTGATCAAAGCTCCATTCAGATGGCGGGTCAAACAGCGTACAATCTACAATACAATTTGGATCAGAGAAAAATACATTTATTTAAAGGAAATATTTTGGTTCATGTCGCCAAAGATCGTAGTAGACCTTTTGTAGTTGATTTAGGAGATATCCAAGTACAAGCATTAGGGACTCAATTTATTGTCAATTACGATCATGATCAGGTTCGTGTCAGCATGATTGAATCGAAAACCAAAATTTATTCTGTGCATCATCGTTTTGAACCCATTATGCTTGAAACAGGTCAAAGCTTTAATTTTTCTGGAAATCAGGTGCATATAGAGAGCGTGAATCCAGATATTTTACAAAAGTCATGGCTTAATAAAAAACTGGTTGTCGATGATATGGCACTGGATCAAGTCTTGGACATACTTGAAAGCTATCAGTCCAGTAAATTTATTTATAACCACAAGACATTGAGTCAATACCGTGTTAATGCCGTATTGCCATTGGATGATCCTGATTCAGCCATGCAATTATTGAAAGACCAACTCCACCTAAGTACTTACTCCGTCGGCGATTTATTGACTGTTATTCAAAAAGATTAAAAATCTATAAAAAAACTTCCTGTTTTGATTTCTAAAACGTCTTAGTTAATAGGCAAATATAAATGATGTAAGGAAATTAAAATGGGGTCTATTCGTCGTCCATTTCTCAATCCAAAACCTTTAGTTTTAGCGATTCATATGGCAACTCTCTCTATTGCTGTTTTACCAGTGATTACTCATGCAGCGCCTACGCAAGTCAACATTCCAGCGGGGAATCTGGCACAGGTACTCAATCAATATGCCTTAGAGCAGGGTGTTAATATTGTTTTTGACAGTCGCTTGTTTTCAGGAGTTAGAAGTCAGGGAATAAAGGGTTCGTATGAAACTCATGATGGTTTTACAGAATTATTAAAAAATACTAATTATCAAATTAAACAAACTTCCAGTGGTTATCGCGTAGAAGAAAAAAATAAAAATAATAAAAAAGAAGAAGTTGTAAAATTAACACCACTTCAATCGAAAGCCAATCAAAGTGGGCGATCAGGTTTAGCATCTTCGGATTCTGTGCTTCCGACGATTACCCTTGAAGCTGACAATCAAGATGCGCCCTTAAAACGGGTCAATACTGTGGGTGTTTTAGGGAATAAAAGCGTAATTGATACGCCATATTCGATTACCACAAAAACTGCTGAAGAAATTGAAACCAGACAAACAAACTCTTTAGGTAAAATTTTTGTCGGTGATCCCAGTATTGTCACAGAAGTTAATTCATATAGCAGTGGATGGAGTACCCCTGTTTCGATTCGTGGTTTAAAGCTCGATGAAACGAATGGTTATAAAGTGAATGGTTATTCGGTCAGTGCATGGGGGGGAGAATTTCCTGTTGAGCTTGCACAGAATGTAATGGCTTTAAAGGGTTTATCAGGCTTAATGTATGGTTTTGCAACACCTGGTGGGATTATCAATTATCAAACCAAACAACCTACTGAAGAAAACCTTCTAAGTACAAAAATAGGTTATCGAAGCGCTGGTATCTTATCTGCAAGTTTGGATGCAGGCGGCCGAGTTGGAGAGGATAAACAATTTGGCTATCGGTTCAATATCGTTAAGGAAAAAGGTGAGACTTATAATGGTTCAGATGCTGACAATTTAGCAACT
>NZ_CP078523.1:2843524-2851008 GCF_019264745.1 Acinetobacter sp. Colony158
TATTCAAACCAATTCTGGCTGGGTCTACACTGCATTTATTATTGATGTGTTCTCGCGAGCAATTGTTGGATGGAAAGTATCTACACGGATGAATACAGATATGGTGCTCGATGCATTGGAGCAAGCATTGCACGATCGAGGCATGCCAAAGAATGTAATTCATCATTCCGATAGAGGTGTTCAATATCTTTCTATTCGCTATACCAATCGTTTAGAAGCAGCAAATTTACGAGCATCAGTCGGTACGACAGGTGATTCATACGATAATGCTTTGGCTGAAACGGTGAATGGCTTATACAAAACAGAGGTGATTGAATATTTAAAAGCAGATTGGCAAGGTTTAGCAGATGTACAACTTGCGACATTAAATTGGGTAGATTGGTTCAACAAAAAGCGTGTACACAGTGCACTGGGTTATGTATCGCCTTTTGAGTTTGAAGCAATGTACTATGATAAGATTAATCCGTTAGGTCAGGTGGCCTAACTTAAATAAAAAAGTCTCCGACAAACCCGGTACGGTTCAAACAGCAGTAGCACTTGATTATCGTATTTTGCCAAATTTAGTGTGGAAAGGGGAGATTCTTTATCAAGATCGACATTTAGATAATGAAGCTTCAATGTTTTCATGGTGGGGATTTGAAGGTAATAAACTTCCAAAACCGATTGATGGTAGTGATAAACATATAGTAAAAGGTGCTTTTTATACCATTCATTCTGCACTTGCACAGACAGGATTGTATTGGCAAATTAATGATGATTGGAAAGCCGAAATCACTCAGGCGAGAACTAGAAATCGTAATTTTGTGAATAAAACTTTTGCCTATATTTTGAATGAACAAGGTGATTATTCAATAAACATGTATCAATTAGGCGGGGAAAGCGTTCGTGATACCAGTCAATTAATGATAAATGGTTTATTTAACACAGGTTTTATCAAACATGATTTAGTTTTTGGTGGATCTTTTGAAAAAAAAGAAATGCGTGATGGAAACTATAACTGGGACGCGAATGTTGCTACAGGCAATATTTATCAACCACAAACTACTTACTATGATAAACCGATGGACTTTACTCAAACAGATTCTGGAAATATTTATCAAAAACAAGTTTTTGCAAGTGATACGTTAAGTTTTAATGATCATTGGCAGGCAATTATCGCTGGACGTTATATAAATTATAATAATCAAGCGAATACTTATCAAAAAGAAGTGGTTACACCAACTTATGCTTTAATTTATAAACCAATTGAAGATTGGTCATTTTATGCAAGTTATTCAGAAGCATTGGAAGAAGGCCAAAAAGTCACAAGTGGTTCTGGTCAGCAATATGCAAATGAAGGTCAATATTTAGATCCAACCATTAGTAAACAGTATGAAATTGGAACCAAATATCAACAAGATCGATGGCATGCATCAGCTGCTTTATACCGGTTAGAACGTATGGCGACAATCGATGAGATGATAAATGGTCAGCTATATCTCACTCAAAATGGTGAAACCGTCTATCAAGGTTTTGAATTGATGGGGGGATATAAAATTACCCCAGATTTAACTATAAATGCAGGGATCAATTTAAACGATCCAAGTATTGAAAAAGTCAGTGAAGCAAATATTGAATATAAAGGGAATCGTCCATCAGGAGCTTCAAAGATCCAAGCAGTGGTTCAAGCTGACTGGAATATACCTTATATAGAAGGTTTAAGTGTACATGGTGATGTACGTCATTATGGTGATACATGGTACAACGATGAAAATACCATTAAATTTGATGATTACACCTTAGTTAATATTGGTAGTGGCTACAAGACCCGTATTTCAAATAAGCCTGTGACTTTTAGAGCTGATATTAATAATTTACTTAATAAAAAATACTGGATGAACTCTGGTGCAGGAGAACCGATTACCTTTGTTTTAAGTGCAAAAGTAGATTGGTAAATCATATTTATATTCAAAAATAAAGGCGCTTTAAAGCGCCTTTATTGATTAAATGCTTAAGCTGCGTCTTTAGGTTTCACCATGTTATCAATCGCTAAAATCTCAGCAATCACTTCATCCGATAAAAGCTGTTCTTCGCGAATTAAACTGAGAACGCTTAAACCTGATTCATTTGCAGTTTTGGCAATACGAGTCGTTGTTTCATAACCTAAATATGGATTCAATGCAGTCACGATTCCAATCGAGTTTTCTACTTGAGCTTTACAATGCTCGGCATTGGCAGTCACGGTATCAATACATTTGGTTCTAAACATTACCAAAGCACGAGATAACAACTCAATGGATTCAAATAATTTAAATGCAATCAAGGGTTCCATTGCGTTCAATTGAAGCTGACCTGCTTCGGCTGCCAATGTAACCGCTAGATCATTTGCAATAATCTGAAAACAAACCAGATTTAATGCCTCAGGAATCACTGGATTGACTTTACCTGGCATGATTGAACTACCTGGCTGACGCGCTTCAAGATTAATTTCATTAATTCCTGTACGCGGACCGCTGGACAATAAGCGCAGATCATTGGCAATTTTTGATAATTTCGTTGCTGTACGTTTTAGCAAACCCGATAAAAGGACAAAATCGCCCATATCTGAAGTGGCTTCAATCAAATCTGGTGCAGACTGAATATTTTTTTGGCTAATTTCAGACAAAGCCTGAATTGCAAGTTGCGTATAACGATACTCAGTATTGATACCCGTACCAATTGCTGTGCCACCCAAATTCATATAATTCAACGTGTTTGGCGCAATGCTATTGATTTGAGCTAAATCTTTTTCAAGTGTCGCAGCAAAAGCATGGAATTCCTGACCAAGTGTCATCGGTACCGCATCTTGAAGTTGAGTACGTCCCATTTTCAAAATATGAGAAAACTCCTGACCTTTGGCGCGCAAACTTGCAATGATGTCTTCAAATGGTTTATTTAGATCATCTAAACTAAATAACAAGCCTAAGCGAATTGCAGTAGGGTATACATCATTGGTGGATTGTGACATATTCACATCATTATTTGGATGTAAATATTGATATTCGCCTTTTTTATGATTGAGATATTCAAGTCCAATATTAGCAATCACTTCATTTGCATTCATATTGGTCGAGGTTCCAGCACCACCTTGAATCATATCAATGGGAAACTGTTCATGAAATGAACCATTTACAAGTTGTTCAGAAGCATATTTAATCGCTTCAAGTTTGATATTATCAAGTTTACCCAACTGGTTATTTGTTTGCGCACATGCCAGTTTAACCATAGCTAAAGATTTAATTATATTCGGAAATTGTTCTATTTTATTTGAACTTAAGTTGAAGTTTTCTATGGCTCTTAAAGTTTGAATTCCAAAATAAAATTGATTGGGTACTTCACGAAAACCTAAAAGATCTTTTTCTGTACGTGTTAAAATTTCGGCGTTCATTTTTTTATCTGTCTGAGGAAGATAATTCATCATAAAATTGGTAAGAAATAATTTCTAATGCATAGATTAAATTTGCTATGCAAAATTTGCATACTGTGATTATAATTTGATGATCTTACGCTTAGACCATACACATGAGCCTTGAAATTCGCTGGATTGAAGATCTTTTAACCCTTGAACAAGAACGATCAATTTCTAAAGCCGCAGAACGAAGATTTGTTAGCCAATCTGCATTTACCAGACGAATTCAACATCTTGAGCAGGCATTAGGCTTTCCAATTTTAGATAGAGACAGTCGGCATCTTGAGTTTACCGATGCAGGACAGATTTTACTTGCGACCGCTAAAAGTATAGAAAATCAATTACAGGCAACGTTGGCTTTATTAAATAATTTAAATAGATCAAAAGAAATTACGGTTCGTTTTGCTGTCGTTCATTCACTAAGTTCAACGTTTTTTTCAAAGTTTATTCAGCTATTTCCAGAGCATTTACAAGAATTTAAAATTGAGTTAATTGCTGCGAATGTGGGAGAGGGTTTTAAGCTTTTAAAAGAAGGAGCATGTGATTTTTTTATTGGTTACATTGATCATAATAAAATCAATCAAATAAATACTGATATTATTGATTATTTAAAATTAGGGCAAACTGAAATTATTCCAGTTTGTATTACCAATAATAATGGCGAAGCTAAGTTTGATATAAATAAACATTTTCCATTGCTTTCATATAGTAAAAATGCATACTTAAGAAATCTAGTAGATCAAGTGATATTAAACCAATTAAATTATCGGATTTTATATGAAACAGATCATGCAAATAATTTAAAAGATTTTGTGATGCAAGGAGCAGGCGTAGCGTGGTTACCTAGAATTACGATTGAAGATGAACTGGCAACGAATAAAGTCAAAATTTTAGCCGATACAAAATTTAGCATTCAGCAAGAAATTTTTATTTTAAGCAATAAGTTAAACAAAGATTCCTCTCTACAGCAGATTTGGAGTTTTTTAAAAAAAGTTCAGGTTTGAGCTAGATGTGGACTTTGCTGCTTGAATAAACTGCTAAATTTCATAATTTTTTAAATGGACAACTTATGAAAACTATGTATATAAGATCATAGACTTAGTTTTAATGAATGGTTAATTTTATAAAATTATGCCAAAAAACATAGTAATTATGATGAAAATTATTACACTAGTATATTGATTTTAAAAAAATAAATACTCTAAAATGGTCATAGTTTTTAGTTGTTGTCTGAATTTTTCTTTTATCCCATAGCTTATGGATGAATCATTTTTTTATGTCAAATAAGTATTCCAAATTTTTTCCAAATCATGACGAATTTAATCTAGATAATTTTCCTTACTACTGGATTACACAAGTCTATGGTCTGTATGTTGCCAAAATGGACAACTCTTTAAAAAAATACGGTTTAGATAATTCTAGACGTCGTATTTTATTGGCGGCTTATCTTTATCCAAATGCAAGTGTTTCTGATTTATCGGAAATGACGTTAATAAAAATATCAACGACTACCAAAATTTTAATTCGTCTGCGTGAAGAGAATCTGATTGAAACCATGTTGTGTCCCGATGACAACCGAGTGACTCGAGTTAAATTGACACAACAAGGTGAAGAGATGGTCAAAAAGATTAATGAAATGACGGTTGTGTTGTTTGAAGATAGTTTTAAAGGACTAAAGCCTTCTGATATTGACCGTTTAAATGATTCATTGAAGATCATTAAACAAAATTTGGAATAGTAGCGCGTCTAAACTTACACCTTCGTTCGACTCATGGCTTCTAGAGTGCCCAATAGAACGCCATTGAGTTATATTGAATTGAAATGACGAATTTGTTTTAGCAAATCAATAATAATCTATACTCATTTTTTCTTTCAGTGGGCGCACGATGAACACAAGGTAAAACTTGCTGTTTGGGATGATCTACTGCCAATCGCCAAAGATGTCCTGAGCCTAAGTTCAAAGGGTTTGCATCAGGTTTAGGCTGATAATGTAGATCGAAAAAATGGTCTTCTAGGAACATGTCGAATTCATCTTCCGGGCCATGATACAGCTCTTTAAGTTTTTCCCTAATTGCTGGAATCTTAATTTTTTGCTCAACTTGATCGTTGGGTAAAATGTCACTGGCTGGACCGAAATAAGTACATAAAAACGTATCAGTCTCGATCGGTGAACGATCAATATGATATGAATAAACATCTGTGGAAATAAAATCGAGATCTTCATCTCTTTGATAATTTTTAAGCAAATTCAGTACAGGTGATGCACCAAAATCAGTTAATAATTGCATATCTTTTAAAATAATGTCTCTTGCTAAATGTCCATTTTCCGAGAGTTTCAGCTCTAGAAGGTCTTCTATCGAGATTTCTGTAATATTCTCTTTTAACTCAAGTTTATCAACAATCTCTTTGAAATCACCAATTAGGTTTCGATGCCAGCAAATCGCATTCATGCTTTTTTGAAAATTTGAATTTATCAATTCAGAAAAAGTTGAAACTACGCTAATTTGATGACTATCGGAAAATGTACTGGCCATATAAGAATGAAATAAAGAGTGTATTGCGTTTTATTATATAACATTGAACTCTGAAAATTGCATTTCCATACTTGCGGCAAAAATTTTGTAAAGATGATTAGACCTTCACATAAAAATCTAAATTACAAGGTGAGCCAAATACCAGTCATTATCAGCTTGTTTCATGAGCCGAATAATTATTTTATTTGAATCAATATATGAGCCAATTTAAAACGTATTTAGCTTATGACGGATTTCCATAATCTATGTTTCATCAGAATGAGCCGAATAATTTGAATAAATAGCTCACATTTTGAGCCGAATAAAAGCTATAATCAGCTCATGGAATAGGGGATGCTAATGAAAAAATGGGTCTGGCAAAAAGCCGATTGGACTAAATTTAAATGGGATGACACACTCGTCACGGCCAAATTGCGCTTAATCCATAAGAAGATAGGTCAGTTGGTCGGTGAGAGCAAAGCATCACCAGATGCTGAAGCATTACCCTTAGATATGCTGCTAACCAACCTTGTAGCATCTTCTTTAATTGAAAATGAAAAGTTAAATGTTCGCTCACTCAAATGCTCTTTAGCTCGTCGTTTAGGTGTAACAGAAGAAAATCCTGCGCCACTTCAGGATAAAACTGAAGGATTAGCCAATATCATGATGGATGCCGTAAATAATCATAATGCGCCATTAACTATGGAGCGCCTGTTGCAATGGCATAAATGGCTTTTTCAAAATATAGAACGCTTTGATTATGCCGCCCAGAAAATCAAAGTAGGAGAGATTCGAGATAATGCGGCTCCCATGCAGGTTGTGGGTGGTTCTCTTTATGGCACATCAACCAAGCTTTATTTTGAAGCACCAGAAGGTGGAGAACATTTACTAGGACTGATGCATGAATTCTTAGAATGGTTTAATCATTCTAAAGATGATGTCATGCTTGATCCGTTGTTACGAGCTGCTCTTGCTCATTTTTGGTTTATAACATTACATCCATTTGAAGATGGTAATGGTCGTATCACTCGTGTCATCACTGATTTAGCATTAGCGCAAATGGATCACCAGAGTATTCGTTTGTATGCGATGTCAGTGGCAATCCATGAAAATCGGAGTAGCTATTATGAAATTCTAGAGAAGTGTCAGAATAATACCTATACGATTAATGAGTGGTTAATCTGGTTTTTAGATACGTTAGAGAAAAGTATCGACAGGTCTTTATTAAGACTGGATAGAACGATTGCCAAAGCTAAATTTTGGAGTTCTTATTCGCATATTGAATTCAATGAGGCCCAAAATAAAGTTTTAAATCGTTTACTTCATGGCGAAGAGAATGATTTTCCTCATGGGATCAGTGCTTCTCAGTATCAAAAAGTGACTGGTGTAAGTAAAGCGACAGCAACACGCCATCTAGTTGAGCTTTTAGAAAATGATGTATTGTATAAACTCGAAGGTGGTGGGCGTAGTACGCGCTATATATTGAAAATAGACAAAGAAAAGTTTATTTGAGAGATTCAAAATTACTGAGCTGTGGCTACAAA
>NZ_CP078523.1:2851030-2858277 GCF_019264745.1 Acinetobacter sp. Colony158
TATTCTATTTAACATAATCTTCATTATACGAAGTTATCTGATATAAATATTTGTTTTTTAAATAGTTTTATTTTTATAATTCACAACCATTAGCAGCTTAATTTATTTCCTCTATACCCATAAGATCAATTTCCGAAATCGAATATAAATTATCGTCAACAACAATACTGCATGACATTTCCATTTTAGTGTTAAATGATATATCTATGTGTTCAACGACACCTTTAATAATTGAGCTTTTTAAATGTTCTGGATAATCAATTGGTAACTCTAGGCTATTTAAAAGTCGTTCAAATGCCAGGTCTCTAAACGTAACTTTATGATTCAAGAGTTCAAATGGTACTGTATTAAAATTTTTCATCATTAACTCCATATATAAAAATAAACAATGAGAAAGTATGTTGAATACTTTCCCATATCATATTGATTTAGCTTGCTTGTTTAAAATCACCAAAAGCTTTAATTTCATATGGCAAACCCACATAATTTTCAGCCAGTGTTGTTTGCCCAGCAATTGAACTTAAAATATAGTTGAGTTCTGCCTGTTTTATTTTATGGTCAAATTCACTTTCATTTTCAAAGCGATGCAACAAATGTGTCATCCACCATGAAAAACGCTCTGCTTTCCATACACGTTTCAGACATTTTTCAGAATATTCAAGAATGCCTTGGTCAGAACCCTTCTGATAATATTCAATAAGTGCGTTGGATAAATATGCGATATCTGAAGCAGCCAAATTTAAACCTTTGGCACCAGTTGGCGGCACAATATGGGCAGCGTCACCCGCCAAAAATAACTGACCAAAGCGCATTGGTTCAGTTACAAAGCTTCTTAATGGCGCAATACTTTTTTCAATTGATGGCCCCGTAATCAAATGCTTACGACTTTCAGGATCAAGGCGATTTTTTAATTCGTCCCAAAACTGTTCATCTGACCAATTTTCTACATTATCTGTCAATGGAACTTGTAAATAATAGCGACTTCGAGTTTCTGAGCGCATACTACACAAAGCAAATCCACGTTCAGATTGTACATAGATTAATTCATCTGCAACTGGTGGTACGTCTGCCAAAACTCCTAACCAACCAAATGGATAAACTTTTTCAAATGTCTTTATTTGATCTTGTGGAATACTGGCGCGACATACACCATGATAGCCATCACAACCTGCAATAAAATCACATTCAATTTGATAACTTTTTCCTTGAGACTCAAAGCTAACTTTAGGTTTTTCATAAAAATCAAAAATCTGTACATGATTTGATTCATAAAATGATGTTAAACCTGCTAGCTCACGCGCTTGCATCAGGTCTTTAGTCACTTCCGTTTGACCGTAAACTGTGACTTGTTTACCATTGGTTAATGCTGATAAATCAACACGATGCTTTTTTCCATCAGTTAAAATTTCTATGCCAGAATGCGCTAAACCTTTTTGATTTAGATTTTGATCAACCTCAGCCTGTTTCAATAAATCGACTGAAACTTGTTCCAAAATACCAGCACGAATCCGCGATGCAACATATTCAGCACTACGTTGTTCAATGATGATGTGATCAATTCCAGCTTTATAAAGTAATTGACCGAGTAATAATCCTGCTGGGCCTGAACCAATAATAGCCACATTAGTCTTCATGATTTCCATAACTTCATCCTTGCGATTTCCTTTCATTAAATTACGTGCTTATATGCCTAAGCTCTATATTTCAAATGAACTAGAATCCGTATACCATGATAACTGTCCGCTATGCGGACAAAACCAAGCTGTAAACTAGGAATTTTGTTATGGAAAGACAAAGTGAATTAGTTCATCACCCGCATTCAAATGAACAAATTAGAACTGAAGATTACATTGCAGGTTTAGCCAAAGGTTTGGCATTACTTGAAGCTTTTGGAATCGATCGTCAACGCTTAAATGTAACTCAAGTTGCAGAACGCACAGGTATTAGCCGAACCGCAGCGCGACGTTATCTTAAAACCTTAAAGTTTTTGGGCTATCTGGAAACCGATGAGCATTATTTTTGGCTCACTCATCGTGTACTGCGTTTTTCTAGTTCTTATTTAAGTTCTGCGCATCTTCCAAAAGTGGCACAATCATTTTTAAACTTATTGTGCGCACAAACTACCCTCACCTTTTCTATTGTGGTGCTGGATGATCATGAAGTCGTTCCGATCGCGCGTAGTTATTTACCGCAGCAAGATAATTTACGTGTTAGTCCTTATGGGATGCATTTAGGCAATCGTTTACCTGCACATGCAACCTCTACAGGTAAGGTTTTATTGTCGACTTTAACTCTTGATGATCAGATTCAATGGATTCGACGCTATGGTTTGAAACGTTTAACCCCTTATACGATGATTGATGAATCTGTTTTTTTAAAAACACTCAAGCAGATTTCACTTTCAGATTATTGTTTATCCAAGGAAGAACATGAATTGGGGGTGATTGCCATTGCTGTTCCCGTTTTGAATGCTCAAGGCAAAGCGATTGCTGCGCTGAATTGTATGTCACAAACTAATCGGGTACAGGAAAGTTATTTGATTGATCAGGTATTACCTTTACTTAGAAATACCGCAAATGAACTAAGAAATATTATTTAATCAAAAAAGGGATTCTGACGAATCCCTTTTTATAAATTTTTACTTATTTATCTAGAGCATAGGCTACTACATAGTCACCATGATCAGGAGACTGACGCGCACCACCCGCAGAAATCACAACGTATTGTTTTCCTGTTTTAGGTGAAACATAGCTCATTGGTGTACCTTGGCTACCGACTGGCAAGCGGGCTTTCCAGAGCTCTTTACCATTTGACGAATCAAAAGCACGTAAATAATAATCTTGGGTTGCGGCGAAGAAAACTAGTCCACCCTGTGTCGCCATTGGACCACCAATGGTTGGCATACCAATAGGCGCTTTTAAGCCCATTTTAATCCCCATTGGCCCAGTATCCTGAATTGTGCCCAAAGGTACTTGCCACGCTACTTGACGTGTTTTCATGTCAATTGCAGTCATGGTACCAAATGGCGGTTTTTGGCATGGAATACCCAAAGCCGACATAAAGCGGTTTTTGTTGACTTTATACGGTGTACCCGCCATAGGCACAGCACCCATACCGGTATTCACTTTTTCACCACCACTAGCTTGAATTTTGACATCTTCAGGTGTTTGTTTGATCAGTTGGATCCACAGACCTAAACGCATGTCATTGACAAACATATAACGATGCGATGGATCAAACGCAATTGAACCCCAGTTCATACCACCAAGTGAACCTGGAAAGCTCAATGAAATATCAGTACCCGGTGCAGTATATAGACCATCGTAACGCATTGATTTAAAGCTAATACGACACATCAACTGATCAAATGGTGTAGCACCCCACATGTCTGATTCAGTTAGAGTCTGATTACCAATCTGTGGCATTTCAACTGAACGTGGTTGCACTTTGCTGTATTGCTCACTTGGAATATCCGCTACTTTAACTTGCTGATTTTCAACTTTGGTCAGCGGTTGACCGGTAACACGATCAAGTACATAGAATTGACCAGACTTAGTCCCAATAACCACAGCAGGCTTGGTTGTACCATTTTTCATTGGGAAATCAACCAGACTTGGCTGCATTGGCAAGTCAAAATCCCAAAGATCATTGTGAACTGTCTGATAGACCCACTTCTCTTTACCCGTTGATGCATCAAGCGCTAAAACAGAAGTGTTGTACTTATGATCTGGCGCAGTACGATTGCCCCCCCAAACGTCTACAGATGAGCTTCCCATTGGCAAGAACACCGTATTCATTTGTGGATCATACGACATCGCAGCCCAAGAGTTTGCAGAGCTACGTTTATAAGTTTCACCTGATTTTAATACATAGTTTGGATCTGGGTTACGTGCATCAAATGCCCAACGTAATTGCCCTGTAATGACATCATATGCACGAATAACACCACCTGGCATATCTGCGGCAACGTTATCGGCAATCCGGCTACCAATAACTAAAACAGACCCTGCAACGGTCGGCGCAGAGGTGACTTCAAAACGAGGGGCTTTCGTGCCATCCCCTAAACCTTGTAACAAATCGACTGTGCCATTAACACCGAAGTCTTTACAACGTTCACCCGTATCTGCATTGACTGCAATTAAACGACCATCAGGCGTATTGGTATATACACGACGTGGACATTCGGTATTTGCTGTTACATTTGCAACAGGCGTGGCGCCTGCCAATGTCGGTTGTAGCAATGGTTGTGTCGAATCAAAATAAGCGACACCACGGCAACGCTCCCAAGCATCTGCTTTGGAATTCACTTCAGCTTTCCAGAGTTGCTTACCTGTATCGGCATCAAGTGCAAAAATATTATTATGTGGTGTACACAAGAATACTTTATCGCCCACCTGAAGCGGTGTCGATTGATCTTCAGCACCATTTCCCGTACCCGTAGTAAAGTCACCGGTGCGAAAGCGCCAAACTTCTTTCAATTTGGACACATTATTTCGGTTGATCTGATCTAAGGCTGCAAAACGGCTGCCCCCTGCATCATTACCATAATGATCCCAATTGACCTGCTTTTTAGCTGGATCGACAGGAACAAGTGGTAACTCTTCGCCAGATGCTTTCACCGTTGGATGTGGAATAAACATGCCGTATAAACCACCGATCATGCCTAAAACCGTCAAACCACCAATAATATAGGCAGGTACAGAAAGTGAAGTTTGATACTGATATTTACGAATAGAAGGTAAAGTCAGTAATAAAGCAGCAAATAGACCTGCTGGGAACATTAAACGCGAATGTAATGGCCAGAATTCCCATCCCGCATCAATCAACGCCCAAATCACAGTTCCAATAAAGACCAGCGCAAATAACCAAACGCCCAGTGCTTTTTTCTTAAAGATAAAAAATGCTGATGCGGTAGTGAATAAACCCGCGATCAGGAAGTACCATGAACCACCGAGGCTAATCAGTTTGCCACCGCCGATGATATAGAATAAGCCCGTAATTAATAAAGCTAGCCCAAGTATGAAACACCATATTTTCAATATGATGTGAGATTTTGCTTGAGGGTCAGACATACATCTTTCTCCACTTATCATAACAATGAAAATCTGCGAACAACCTCAGATCGTCACTGTTATGTATAAACACATTCAGCTAAAGTGGTTTTTGCCACTTTAGCTGTTCGAATAATGCTTAAATCCAACAATATCATGCTTATATTTTAATCAATATTTTTTATTAAAATCTCGATATTGTTAGAAATTTAAACGCATAGTTAAACCTGCAACCCACGCATCATCGACCTCTTTGACACCCGCAGGTTGATGGATATATTGGATATTTGGGCGTAGCATTACGGCTGGCGACCATTGGTAGGTATAATTTAGTTCAACATTGAGTTCGTCACGTTGAATTGGAATATAGTTGGTTGCAAATGCATCATATTCATAATAGCCACGACTTTCGTTAGTTGCGATTTGACGATCACGGGCACGATCATTCACCAAATAGTTGGCTAAACCAAAACCAATCGAATCGTTTGGACGGCTATCGAAAACACCTTTGTACCAAACAGCAATTTGCTGGGTACTTTGTACCGTTGTTGTCGCTTTATCGTTGAGGACACCATTAAAGCTCAAAAATAAGCCACGTTTTGGATCATTTTCACGCTGAGTTAACTGCTGTTGTGTATTAATCCAGAAGCTGTGCTTGCCACTATACTCTTTACCTGCTGTACCCACATCATTGGCATCTGCGGTTGAGTACAAAGCCCCTATCTTGTATTCGCCTGGCAAACCGTTAAATGCACGAAGTTTAGGTTTCCATGCTAATTCCACTGGAATGGTTGCACCTTTGACATTATTCATATCAAGATTAAAGCCATCGCTATTTGATTGGGTTTTGACATTATCAGGATTGACCTCATATACACCCAGACCCAACGTCCATTCAGGTGCAAATTGGTATTTTACATTTGCGCCCCAAAGTCCCACTGGCCAGTTGTACCAGATCGAACCAATCGATTTTCCAAGCTGCCCACCACAAAGTAAAAGATTTTGAAATTCGCATTGTGAGCTGTTGAAATCATCTGACATGCCCATACGACCAATTTTGACTTGAACGGTATTGTCATCAAAACCTTTTTTGATCCATGCCTGAGTTAAGCGCCAGATTTTTCCGCGTCCGTAAATTTCCTGACTATTCCCTAAGGCGCTTGAACGTGGATCTTTAATGCGCTCAAGTGTTAAGGCATTCCCGTCACGTTTGGTAATCATGATCGCCGCAGTCGTATCTTCCCAACCCGCAATTTTATTTAAATCAAAATTTGCACCTAAAGTAAGCTGCCCCGCATTTTCAAGGGTATTACTGTCATTGTAACCACCATCAAGATTGGTCGCAGCCTGACTCATAATCGACGCTGTAAATTTATAACCTTTGTTTTCGAGTTGCTGACGTTCACCGCCCCAATCCCCCAATAACCATTGGCGATCTTGCGACCAAAACTCATTCGCCAGTGCAATCTGACTGCTTAATACTGCTGTTGAAATCAAACCCAATTTAAAAAAATGATGCATATTCTTTCCTTTCTAATCTGGGTGTCTTCAAAGCGAAGACACCGCTTTATCCTTAATTTTGTTATTTGAGCTGAACCGCAGGACTTAATTCAGATGTTGCACCCAAATGATCCGTGACATTGGCTGTAATAGAAGGCATTACCGTTTTTGGTGTCCAGTTAGCTTTTGCAACACCTTGTGCATTTGTCATTACCACCATTGAACCCAGATATTGCTCAGCCTCAGATGAAGAAGCATTGCGATTTCCAAAAAATTCAACGTGATAACGCTGGTTTGGTGTTCCTTTAACTTCAATGCTCAACTGTTTTTTATTGAGCGTAAGTTTAGGTGCCTGAATGCCCTGATTTGGAATAGCATTACAGTTTTGTTGATTCGGCTGCGTACAGGTTTTTTGTAGTTTTGCGGGCTCAATCACCACACCGCCACCACGCGAACCAACAAAGCCTTCGTGTTCAAGTGCAGGAACGCCAAAAACGATCGCACCAAGACGCTGATTCGGAACACAGGAACCCCCTGCTTCACAACGTTTAATGTCTTTGCCGTTATCCCAAATCTGGTTTTTGGTCAAAGTCGTACGTGCATTGGCATCTTTTTCAGAACGGATCGCGATACCGATACGATTGCCATGTACTTTATTGCTGTCAAAGATATTGCCATCACCTGTCAGATTGAACC
>NZ_CP078523.1:2859057-2905759 GCF_019264745.1 Acinetobacter sp. Colony158
TATTCAAACCAATTCTGGCTGGGTCTACACTGCATTTATTATTGATGTGTTCTCGCGAGCAATTGTTGGATGGAAAGTATCTACACGGATGAATACAGATATGGTGCTCGATGCATTGGAGCAAGCATTGCACGATCGAGGCATGCCAAAGAATGTAATTCATCATTCCGATAGAGGTGTTCAATATCTTTCTATTCGCTATACCAATCGTTTAGAAGCAGCAAATTTACGAGCATCAGTCGGTACAACAGGTGATTCATACGATAATGCTTTGGCTGAAACGGTGAATGGCTTATACAAAACAGAGGTGATTGAATATTTAAAAGCAGATTGGCAAGGTTTAGCAGATGTACAACTTGCGACACTAAATTGGGTAGATTGGTTCAACAAAAAGCGTGTACACAGTGCACTGGGTTATGTATCGCCTTTTGAGTTTGAAGCAATGTACTATGATAAGATTAATCCGTTAGGTCAGGTGGCCTAACTTAAATAAAAAAGTCTCCGACAAACCCGGTACGGTTCAGATTGAATCCTAATGAGTTATTGGTCAATTCGTTATACGCAATGTAGTTACGCTTGCCCCAGTTAATTTGCAAACCATCGGAATAGTTTTCAAATTTATTTCCTACAACGGCATTGTCGTTACCCCAAAGGATTTCAATCCCTTGTGATGGCTCAGGATTGGCTTTGGTGGAAGTAAATAGGTTATTGGCAATCAGGTTAAATGCTGCGCCACGTGTGAGCTCTAATCCATCGCCATTGTCGATAAATTGATTGTCTAGCACTTTATTATTGTTGGTCGTGGTTGAAGTCGGATTGCCCTTTCCATCATCACCTGTGATCATGACACCCGCTCCACCATAGTTATTACTGATGCGGTTATGCTGAATCAGGTTGTTACTTGAACGATTCACTAAAACACCAATACAGAAGCGGTGAACATCCAGACCTTTAAGAGTTACCCCATTCACGTCTTGTAGAACCAGACCGTGTAAAGTCATTGTACGAACATTGGTACCATACTGTTCAGGATTTGCCCCAGGACAAGCTTTAGCACCTTCACCTTTAATGTAGTTTGAACCATCAATGGCGATAAACTCACCCGTTTTATCCCACTCTGTCCCTATAATTTTTACAGAGGACTTGATCGGTGGTAATGGTTGGTTAACTTTAATCACATAAGGGGCTTTACCCACCGCTTGAATCAGGATTTGATTTTCCTGAGCTGCGTTAGCGTTGGATTGTTCAATCGCCCAGCGCAAAGAACCTTTTTCATTGTCATCCTGATAACGATCAACGACATAAGTTTCTGCCGCTGCAAAACCAGAAGTTACCAAGCCCAGCGCCAATAAAGATAGGCGTAAAGAAGTTAATTTCATGACATGTTCCCTGTCTTGTTAAGGTGTAGGTTGAACCGTTTTAAGGAATTGTTTGAGTTGAGTGACATCAATTTGTCCCGGTGCTGAAGCCTCTCCAATCATGCCGAAGCTTAAACTTCCGCCCATATTGGCAGTTGCAATACGGGAAATCGTGCCTAAACGCCCCATCGACATGGTTAAAAGCGGCTTTTTACTTTGCTCACTGACTTTCAAGGTGGCATTCATCAAGGTAAATACGTTTTGCTTGGATTTTGGCATTACCGCAATTTTTAAAATATCAGCACCCATTTGATCCTGTTTCAGCAATCGGCTGACAATTTCCTGCTCACTTGGTGTTTTGTCAAAGTCGTGGTTTGACATCACAACCAGTACTTTTTTCTGGTGTGCAAGCTTGGTCAATTTGGCAACCGCTGCTGGATCACGGAACATCTCAATGTCCAGCAATTGCATAAACGGTTTTTTCAGATATTCACTATAGATCTTTTCATAGTCTTGATCCGTTACTTGCAACTTTCCGCCTTCATTCGCAGTACGGATGGTGGTAAGTAAAGGCTTGTCTTTTAAAATCTGGTTCAGTTCTTGACCTAAGGCAATCACTTGTTTGCTATCGCTTGCAAATTCAAGCAAGTCAATACGAAATTCTGCAATATCTGCATCTTTGTTGGCTGCAATTACTTTAGCTTGTGCGATTGCCTGTTCTTTGGTTTTTGCCGTAATCGGCACAATGGTTTTAACAGGTAATTCACCAATATTAAGATTTTTTACAATATAGGATGCATGTGCAGGCGCTGTCGTTGCTTCTACAGCATGAACTGATGCAAAAGGCATAGACATGAATAATGCACCACTGATGCAAAGTTGTTTAACGAGTTTATTGGTATTGAACATTTACGTTTCCTTGTAAACCAAGAGAACTGTACGCCAAAAACGTACAGTTGATTCCATCATTAAATATCAAAAAAGACAGTTTCATCTTCACCCTGAATTCGGATGTCAAAACGGTATACGATTTCACCATCACGCTCTTCACGTTTAGCAATCAGCGTTTGACGACGAGTCGCCCATTCAATGCTATTCAATACTGGATCTTTGGCATTGGCTTCTGCTTCATCATCAAAATAAACACGCGTGTTTAGACCGATGTTGATGCCACGTGCAAAAATAATCAGTGCAATATGCGGTGCCTGAGTGGAGCCTTTACGACCCAGAACAGCACCCGGCTTAATGGTATTGAAACTCCAAAAGCCTGTATTAAAATCAGCACCTGTGCGCCCCCAACCCAAAAAGTTTGGATCGGCTTGTTTGTCTTGAGAATCAGCCTGACTTGGATATACGCCCTTCGCATCTGCTTGCCAGATTTCAATTAAAACATCGCGTAGCGGTAAACCTAGACCATCAAATACCTGACCTTCCAAACGGATACATTCACCTTGTGTATTTTCCTGCACAAGATTGTTATCCAGATTGTGTTCAAACACTTCGATATTGGCTTGTTTAGGTAAAAGACCAATATGTACGTATGGACCACCTGTTTGAGATGGGGTTTCTTTGAGTTCCTGAAAATTCCAACCATTCATGTTATTTACTCCATCCATTAAGTTAAGTCATTTTCGAAGTAAGTCGCACGACGACCACGTAGCGTGATGTCAAAGCGGTAACAACGGCTATCAGCTTCGATAAAATTGCTCTTGTCTTCCAAAGCGATTAATGCACGACGTTGTTGTTCTGAAGGAATGGTTTTCAGGATTGGACAAGAATCAATTAACGTATCACCTTCAAAATAGAACTGCGAAATTAGGCGCTGCGCCCAACCATCTGCAATTAATGAGAAGTGAATATGCGCAGGACGCCATTCATTGATACGGTTACGCCACGGATATGGACCTGGTTTAATCGTACGGAATACGTAGTAACCATTACTGTCAGTCAACATACGACCACAGCCACCAAAGTTAGGGTCCATCGCACCAATGTATTGATCATTTGGGTGACGATAACGACCAGAAGCATTGGCTTGCCAGACTTCTACAAGTGCATTTTTTACTGGACGACCAAACTGGTCACGTACATAACCATGAACAATAACGCGTTCACCAATTGGCAAACCATCTTTGGCATAGTTCAAAATCAAATCGTTGTCTTTAGGGCCAAATTTGTCAGCACTAAAATGAGGTGCAGTGACTTCTGTCAATGTTTCCGCAATTGAAATGAGCGCATTCTTAGGCGAGCGTAATACACTGGTTTTATAGCCGGGTGTATATGCTGGCGGATGGTCATCTGTATTACGCTGAGCGTAAGCTCCCCAAATAATTTGAGACATCATATCTCTCCTTTAAAAAGTAAAATCCTTGAACCGTTACTGTTGACCGTCTTGGTCTGAGCCAATCCCTAGCTCTACAAAAACTTCTTCTGCCATATGCATGGCGGCATTTGCTGCGGGTAAGCCTGCGTAAAGTGATGAATGAAGGAATAATTCCTTAAGTTCATCTTTAGTTACGCCGTTGTTGAAACAAGCACGAATATGCATACGCAGCTCTGCTTCACGTCCTAACGCAAGCAAAATACCCATCGTAACCAGACTGCGTGTATGACGTGGTAGACCTGGACGAGACCAGACCTCGCCCCATGCATAACGACTAATAAAATTTTGAAAATCTGAGTTGAAGTCATTCAGGTTCTCAAGTGAACGGTTGACGTGCTTTTCACCTAGAACTTCAGTGCGGACTTCAAGTCCTTGTTTATAACGTTGTTCATCATTCATTAGAGAAACCTCAGATCAAGTTGCATCCGTATGTGCAACAACAGATTTAACAAAGATTGCGACAGCGGCAGCGGCAGCAGGAATAAACAACATGCTTAGGATCATGGTAAATGACCAGTTATTACCTAACAAAACCGCACCAATCCATGCACCAAAAACCGCGCCAAAACGACCAATACCTGACATCCAAGCGACACCTGTCGCACGACATTGAGTTGGGTAGAAACGAGCGCTGAGTACAGGCATAGAAGATTGCGCGCCATTGACCGCAATACCAGCACACAGAATAAATAGAGCAAGTAAGGTAGGATTAGATAAGCTTTGACCTACAATTAGGGCAAAAATACCAGCAGCTAAATAAAAGCCAGCAATAATACGGTTTGGATTAAATCTATCCATTGCCCAGCCAATGAACAGCGCACTGAGTACACCACCAAATTGGAATAAACCACCGATAAATGCTGCGCGTTCAAGCGATGCACCCGTTTCACGCATGAGTGTTGGCAACCAACTGGTCAACAGGTAAATAACAACTAAACCCATGAAGTAAGTCAGCCAAAGTAAAACAGTACCTTTGACATATTTTGGTGAAAACAGCATGCCAAACACGCCTTTTTTATCACCGTCATTGGCTTTTTCTTCAGGTACATGAAATTCAGTGACGCCTTGTACTTGTTGTGGCGCAATGCGCGTCAAAATCTGACGGACTTTTTCGTTATTGCCGCCTTTTACAATTAAGAAGCGATAAGATTCAGGCAGACAGAAAATCACCAAAAGCATCAAAATAAGTGGAGCCCAGCCACCTAATAAAAATAGGCTATGCCAACCATGGGCTGGAATCAGCCAGCTACTAATGAAACCACCCATTGCCATGCCCAAGTTATAACCACAAAACATGCAGGTCACTAAAAGTGAACGCACGCGCGCTGGGCAATACTCAGAAAATAATGTGGTGGCATTTGGCATGGCTGCGCCAAGCCCAATCCCTGTCAAAAAGCGGAAGACCACCAAACTATCCAGATTGGTTGAATAAGCACAAGCCAGCGTAAAACCACCAAAAATCAACATGGAAACAGACAAAACGATTTTTCGACCAAAACGGTCAGCGGTTGGGCCAGAAACCAGCGCACCGATAATCATCCCGCCCAATGCAGCACTCATCACAGGGCCAAGTTGAGAACGATCAACACCCCAATCCTGAGCCAATGCAGGTGCAATAAAGCCCATTGCAGCAGTATCAATACCATCAACAAAAACAATGAGAAAACAAACAATTGCGATCAACCACTGATACTTACTTAAAGGAGCATCATTGATCAGTGCCTGTGCATCTAAACTCGTTTTTGAAGTAGCGTAATCCTGAGACGCCATATTTGCCTCCTAAGGCCTAAAGTCCTTTTAAATATCTAAACTACTGAATAGACTCAATAAATTGACTGAAGACTTGAGTAAAGGCTTCAGGTTGTTCAATATTGGAAAGATGAGAAGCTTCAATGATATAAAGCTGACTTTCTTTGATGTGCTGTTGCATAAATTCACCATCTGCAACTGTAGTTACAGGGTCAGCAGCTCCTGCAATAATCAGAGTTGGAATCGCAATTGATGCAAGTTGTTCACGTACATCCGCCGTTGCCAAAGCACGACAGGCGTTGGCATAACCTTGGGCTGGTGTATTGGCCAGACTCTGAATGGTTTGTTGTGCCAAATCATTATTTTGATAATCAAACTTATCGCTAAACCAACGCGTATGCGTGGATGCAACTAAATCAGCCAAACCGTTTACTTCAACGGCATCAGCTCGTGCATTCCAGCCCTCGACAGTCCAGATCTTGGCTGCTGAGTTGGCAACAGTAATACTATGAAAGCGTTGAGATTGATGAATACCCAACCAGAGTGCAGTCATACCGCCCATTGAAATCCCACAAAAATGTGCTTTTTCAATGTTGAGTGCATCCAAGATATCGATGACATCTTCACCCAGATTTTGTAGTGTTGTATTTTCAATGACATCACTTTGACCATGACCACGGGTGTCATAAGTTACAACTCGATACTGGCTTTTTAATGCAGCAACTTGCGGTTGCCACATCCCATGATCTGTACCCAATGAGTTTGAAAATACGATTGCAGGCGCATTTTCAGGCCCATTGATCTGGACAGATAATGTTTTGCCTTGACGATTGGTCATCATGATGCTGTTGTGTTCGCTCACTTTGCCGCTCCTTTTGCTTCCTGCAATACCGCGTCGATCTGGTCTTGAATATTGCCGAGATATGACTCAGGTTTAAAAATTTCATCAAGTTGTGAGGCATTAAAATATTGCTTCACGTCTTCAATGTTTGAAATTACATCTTTTAAATGTGTATGTTCTGCAACCGCTTTTTTGCATGCAGCTTCCACCATATGATGCGCATTAAGACGCCCCATATGCGGTGCCAATGCCATCATCACCGCTTCTGCCATAATGAGGCCATGGGTACATTCGATATTGCGATGCATGTTATCCGTATTGACTTCCATGCCTTGCAACACATCTAAAGTACGCTCTAATGCACCTGCGGTGAGTTGAAAAATTTCAGGTAAAGACAACCATTCTGCATGCCAACCACCTAAGCCGCGCTCATGCTCTTGCACCATACTTTGATAAATGCTCGACATGAGTGCGGGTACACGATTGGCCGCCGTCAACACCGATGCTGCTGCAACTGGATTACGCTTATGTGGCATAGTTGATGAACCACCGCGACCTTTGGCAGTAGGCTCAAAAACTTCTGCAATCTCAGTCTGCATCATGAGCGACCAGTCACGCGCCATTTTTCCTAGGTTACCTGTGATCATGCCAAGTACACTGGCAATCTCGACGATACGATCACGTTCACCATGCCAAGTACATGCTGCCGCAGTCAGGTTTAATTGCTGTGCATAAGCATTCACAACCACTGAGCCTTGATTCTGCAATGAAGCCAATGAACCTACAGCACCACCGAGCTGTGCAGTTAATACACGACCTTTCATGGCATCCATACGATCCAGATCACGTTTAAAAGCTGAAGCCCATCGTGCCAATTTATGACCTAAAGTAATCGGTAAAGCCTGTTGCAACCATGTGCGACCCATCATCACTTGATAACGATAAGTTTGTGCTTGAGACAAAGCGGTGTCATAACACTGCTGAACTTGATTTTGTACAATGGTCAGTGCATCGCGACATTGCAAAATACAGGCTGTATCCAAAATATCCTGACTGGTTGCACCCCAATGTACATATCGCGCAGCATCTTCGTCCGCTTGTTTGACGATGGCAGTCAATTGTTTTACAAATGGAATGGCAATATTTCCTGCCAAACCTGTTGCGGTTGCCAAAGCATCAAAATCAATGTGTTCCAATGCTGTTTTTGCAACTCGTTCAATCACAGCAGCAGCAGATTGAGGAATTACCCCAACCTGTGCCTGTGCTTGCGCCAGTGCAACTTCAGCTTCAACCATATATGACACTAAAGCATGGTCACTGAAAATTTCAGTCACCTCTTTTTGGTAAAACAAGCTGGCATATAACTGGCTCATGATGACTTTCCTTAAACCCGCTCAATAATCAAGGCAATACCCTGACCCACACCGATACACATAGAACATAGCGCATACTTACCACCCGTTTGTTCAAGCTGATTCAGTGCTGTCGTGACCAGACGTGCGCCAGATGCACCGAGTGGATGACCCAATGCAATCGCACCACCATTTGGATTAACTCGTGCATCGTCGTCTTGTAGACCTAAATCACGGGTACACGCTAGAGCTTGCGCTGCAAAGGCTTCATTCAGCTCAATCACATCCATCTGATCTAAAGCCATATTGGCTTGCTCCAATAGTTTTTTAATCGCTGGTGCTGGTGCAAACCCCATAATCCGTGGTTCAACACCCACCGTCGTGGCTGCAATGATCTTGGCACGTGGTGTTAAGTTGTATTGTGCAATCGCTTCATCCGATGCAATCAGTAATGCCGCTGCACCATCATTAATGCCAGATGCATTACCCGCGGTCACTGTACCGTCTGCTTTCACTACACCTTTAAGTTTGGCTAAAGCTTCTAAAGTGGTCGATGCACGTGGATGTTCATCGGTATCGATGATGATCGGATCGCCTTTGCGCTGCGGGATCGTGACAGGCACGATTTCTTTGGCAAAATAGCCTTTGGCTTGTGCAGCCGCGGTACGTTGCTGGCTGGTATAGGCAAACTGGTCTTGATCTTCACGATTGATGTTGAATTGTTCTGCCAGGTTTTCAGCCGTTTGTGGCATGCTGTCGACACCATACATGGCTTTCAGCTTTGGATTGATAAAACGCCAGCCCATGGTAGTATCTTCAATCTTCTGGCTACGACCAAATGCGCCTTCTGCTTTACCCATCACATACGGTGCGCGACTCATGCTTTCGACACCACCTGCAATGATTAAGTTAGCTTCACCTGCTTTAATCGCACGTGCTGCCATCGCAATCGCATCCAGTGATGATCCACATAAGCGGTTGACGGTGGTCGCAGGGACTTCTACGGGTAAGCCTGCAAGCAGTGCGGACATGCGTCCTACGTTGCGGTTGTCTTCCCCTGCCTGATTGGCACAACCATAGATCACGTCATCGACTTGTTGCCAGTTGACACTGGGATTTCGTTCAATCAGTGCTGTGATCGGAACAGCACCCAAGTCATCGGCGCGAACTGGTGCTAAACCACCTGCATAACGACCAAATGGAGTACGGATTGCATCAACAATGTATGCATTTTTCATATTCAGTTATCCTTATCCCTGTGTCGCGTCAATCAGCGTTGCACCCGTTAAGCTCTGTAATTCTTCAAAGCTTAAACCGTCCACTTTCTCAGTCACTTTCAGACCTTCTGGTGTCACATCAATAATGCATAAATCGGTGTAGATGCGATCTACACATTTTTGCCCTGTGGCAGGATAAGTCAGTTCTGCAACAATCTTCGGTTCGCCTTTTTTAGTCACGTGATCTGTGGTCACAAAGACTTTTTTTGCACCCACGGCCAAGTCCATGGCCCCACCTACCGATGGAATCGCATCAGGTGCACCGGTATGCCAGTTGGCAAGGTCGCCATTGGCTGCAATCTGGAAAGCACCTAATACACAAATATCGAGATGTCCGCCACGCATCATCGCGAATGAATCACCATGATGTAAAAAGCATCCGCCTTTGAGCATGGTCACGTATTCTTTACCGGCATTGATCAGTTCTGGATCTTCTTCACCTTTTGCAGGTGGTGGACCAAAAGCCAATAAACCATTTTCTGAATGGAGGAATACATCTTTGTCCGCAGGCAGATAACTGGCAATTTTGGTCGGTAAACCAATGCCTAAATTGACGTATGAACCTTCTGGAATATCCTGTGCCACACGCTGTGCAATCTGATCACGGCTTAGTTTTTGATAACTCATGTCGTTCTCCTTATGCTGAAACAGGTACTGGTGCAGGCTGTACCTGTACCACGTGTTGTACAAAGATGCCTGGGGTCACGACCACTTCTGGATCAAGCTCACCGAGTTCAACCACTTCACTGACTTGGGCAATGGTTACATCGGCTGCCATCGCCATAATTGGGCCAAAGTTACGTGCAGATTTGCGATAGACCAGATTGCCCCAGCGATCGCCTTTATGCGCTTTAATCAGGGCGAAGTCAGCTTTGATGGGATTTTCTAAAACGTAGTCTTTGCCGTCATATTGAAGGGTCGGTTTACCCTCAGCCAACAATGTACCAAAACCTGTTGGGGTGTAGATTGGGCCAAGTCCCATGCCTGCGGCTTGCATACGGCAAGCCAGATTGCCCTGCGGTACGATTTCCAATTCGATTTTGCCTGCACGATACAGTTCATCAAATACGTAAGAGTCGGCCTGACGTGGAAATGAGCAGATGATTTTTTTGACTGCGCCTGTTTTAAGTAGTTTGGCAAGACCGTAGTCGCCATTGCCTGCATTGTTGCTGACGATGGTGAGGTCTTTCAGTCCAAGTTCGATTAAACCATCAATCAGTTCAGCGGGTTGACCTGCTGTACCAAAGCCGCCAATTAAAATGGTGGCACCGTCTTTAATCTGGGAGAGCGCTTCCGCGAGGGTCGCTGCACTTTTATCTATCATTTAGATAACTCCATTGTGCATCAAGCAAAATTAGAAAGGTGGAAAACTAGGACATGGCTAAGGAAGAACATTTCATGCAAGTTCAAATACTATTCCTTAGTCATTCAGTAGGATTCCCTTGTCTGATCATTTTTTATAATTTTTTGTTTGAGTTCCAGACCAGTTTAGTAGGTTTTGTTCGGTGATTAAATCATTTGTTCGACTATCGAACAAAACCTGATTTATCTGGTCGGCTTTAGCGTTATAGTATGCAAATCAATATGACGAATGTATCAAATGCTAGGAATGTCAGTAGATATGGATAAAAAAATAGAGAAAGAAGAAAAAATTCTTCACAATTCAAGTAACAAAAAAACGATTCGTCATGAAGATTTTGTTGCTGGAATTGGTAAAGGCATGGCTATTTTAGACAGTTTTGGTACGGATCGCCATCGATTAAACATTACCATGGCAGCTGAAAAAACAGGGATGACTCGGGCAGCTGCACGACGCCATTTACTTACTTTAGAGTATCTCGGTTATCTTGAATCCGATGGGCATTACTTTTACTTAACACCTAAAATATTAAAATTTTCAGGCTCTTATCTTGGTGGTGCACATCTTCCAAAAATTTCTCAGCCTTTACTTAACTTATTGACAACACAAACTTCTCTCATCTATTCGGTCATGGTACTTGATGGCTACGAGGCGATTACCATTGCCAGAAGTGCTGCACATCAACAAACAGATCGTGTAAATCCCTATGGCCTACATTTAGGAAATCGCTTGCCTGCACATGCAACCTCAGCAGGAAAAATTCTTTTAGCCTATCTAGATGATCATGAACAACAGGAATGGCTATCACAACATCCACTACAACGCCTAACCAAATATACGCATACCAATAATCAGGATTTTTTAAAGCTTTTATGTGAAATTAAAGAACAAGGCTGGTGTTATTCCTGTGAAGAACATGAACTGGGCGTGCATGCCTTAGCTGTACCTATTTATGGACAACAGTCGCGTGTTGTCGCTGCGCTTAATATTGTTTCTCCCACGATGCGAACCACTAAAGAATACTTAATCCAGCATATTTTGCCTTTATTACAGGAAACAGCCAGAGAGTTACGCAATATTTTATAATTCAAATTTTAAAATTATCGTTCGATCATCGAACTCTTGTATTTCTCTAGAAAATATTGCGGCTAATGTTTCGATTAGAAAAAATACACAAATGTTCTGAATTGATTAACTTCTGCTTGAGTATGGATCAGTCTATAATATTTAAGCGATGAAATACATTTAGATAGTTTATGTGAATCTTCATTTAATACTGGCACTCTAGGCTAAACGAAGATTCATTATTTACATATCTTATATGCGTATTTTTATTGCATAAAATGTTCGAGATGATTGCTAAAATGACGTTGAGGGGGAAAAAAATCATCCCATGCTGTTAAAACGATAAGAAAGATCATCGCAATGACTAATATTACAATGATACGTAAAGTTCCTAGAAAATAATGCATTAACCTTCCCCCTTCAGTTGACTCGAATTTAGTTTTTGAATCATGTAAAAACATACACTACACACGAAGCCAAGGCTCATCATCATCACGCCAAGAAAAAACAAATGTGGGTAAATGACACCACTTGTATGTAAAAAACTGATCAACAAACCACCTACAAGCTGTGCCGTTGCAAATGCTGCGGTTGCAATACTCCATGCGGATTGGTGATTTTGAGTACCTAATATGCTCAATAAAGCACTTGAACTAAGAGAAACCACAGCAGGATTTAATAAACCTGTTAAAAAAGAAGAAAGCGCTAAGCTATAAAAATGGTGGAAATAAACTGGAATAAAAATGGCGAGACTATAAAGTAAATAACAACGCCATAAAGCACCCGAAATCTGCCAATGTTTACTGCAATAAAAAGCAAATACTGCTCCTAACATCGAGCCTATTCCATAAAATGCCCATTGCTGATTGGAAAATTGAACACTTTGATGTAACTCACTTTTAATAAAATCGATCCAAAACAAACTATGTGGAATATAGGCAATTGCACTTAAAGCGTAAGCAGCAATGATTAGCCCAGCCATTTGAACGTATTTGGGTGCTAAAGAAATGTCTGACTGGTATATCTGATGAGTCTGTAACGTCTTTTGTTGCCCTTGTAAACCAATAAAAATGACAAAACTAAAGATCAAGCTTAGAATACCCAGAAATAACCATCCTAATCCAACATTGATTTTGGCAGCATAAGGTACAATAAATGTTGAAATCACAACCCCCGCTCCTATCCCACTAAATGCCACCATACTGAGCCGCTGTCGTATTTCAGGCTCTACCCATCTTAGTGCGTAGCTTGGCGCAAGCACCATTAAAGTTGCACCTGCAATTCCTGAAAATAATCGAAAAACAATATATAAAAACTCAGGTAAACCATGAATTGCACAAAGTAAAAGGCTTACAGATCCTACAAATGCACTGATACTAATTAATTTTTTATCTTGGATATAATGCGAGACAGGATGCGCCAATAATGCCCCGATGAGATAGCCCAATAAATTTGCACTACTTAAATAACTGGCAAATGATGCAGTAAACCATTTTTGTTCAACTAAAAGTGGCATCAAGGAGGTATATGAAAATCTAAACAACCCAATCCCTAGGCACGTTGACAGAAATGCCACCCAAAACAATCTGGATGTATTTTGCATAGACCAATCTCTGTTTAAGTTAAATACATTAAAGTCGATTATTTATATCTGGTAAAATGATTTATAGTGATAGCCAGTATCTTATTTTGAGATAGTATTTTTGCGATAGTTTGGGTTTTGAGATGTGAAACACTGAGAGAAAAATAATGCAGTTAAAGTCTTTGGAAATTTTTTTAAAGGTTGTGGAATGTGGCAGTTTTTCCCATGCAGCAACGCATTTGCATACGGTGCAATCGAATATTACTAATCATATAAAAAAGCTTGAAGATGAATTAAACTGCGAATTATTGTCACGTCAATCTCCTATTCGCCCCACCAGTGCAGGTCAACAGTTACGCCATTATGCAGAGCAAATGATTGGGCTACATCAACAAGCTAAATTTCATTTTTCTGATCAATCATTATGCCATGACATTCCATTAAAAATTGGGAGTATGGAAACCACTGCTGCAACGCGTCTACCCCAGTTATTTAAAGACGTACTTTCGCAACTGCCTGAATTAAGACTTCACTTAAATACGGGTACAACACGTGAATTGATTGACCGCGTTTATAAGGGCGATCTGGATTGTGCTTTTATTGCCAGTTCGCAAGTGCTGCCTGATTTTTATAATCTTCTGGCATGGACGGAACATTTAGTTTTGATTTGTCCTAAAGAAGTCCATGCATTTCCAGATAGGAAGGTTTTATTAAATACGCCTTTTCTTGCGATCCGTCAGGGTTGTTTTTATCGAAAAAGCATTGAGTCTTTTTTACAGGGTTATGATTTACCCCCGTCACAACTCACTGAAATGGGCAATCTGGATGCCATCTTAAGTTGTGTACATTTGGGTATGGGTTACGCCATATTGCCACGTTCATATATTGAAAAGTCATCCTATAAAGATGCGCTACAGTTTTTTGATATCGATGAGCAAATTGGTGAAATTAATACGTATCTGATCGCCAATAAACCACAAAGCTGGAGTGGTAATCTCAAACATTTTATTGAACAAGCTACAGATATTTTAGTGCAATCTCAAAATGTGGAAATGATATGAAGCTTGTAAAATGGCTCTTAAATAAGATGAATGCTTAACATTCATCTTATTTCATTGTGATAACAGCAAAATTTAATAGCCTTTCATGACATTCACTTCATTGACTAAAGCTAAGCCCTGCTGCACACGATGATCATTTTCAAGAATTTGCCCAATGACAGCCGACCAAGGTGCGTGTGAAGCAACATGGGGCGTCACTAAAACTTTAGGATGTTGCCAAAAAACGTGATCTTGTGCCAAAGGTTCTTTTGCAAATACATCTAAAACGGCACCACGTAATTGCTCTGAATCCAGTGCTGCAATTAAATCCTGTTCGTTTAGATGTTGTCCACGACCACAATTAATTATACAGGCTCCTTTAGGAAGCTGTTGAAACAACTCAGTATTTAATAGACCAACATTATCTTCAGTCAAAGGAAGCAAGTTAATCAAAATTTCACTTTGAGCAAGAAAATCCTGTCTTTGTACATCGCCTGCAAAGCAAGTTACCCCTTCAATTTGTTTTAAACTACGCGACCAACCTGAAACCTGATAACCCAGCTTTGCAAATTTTTCAGCAATATAACCGCCCATTTGCCCCAAACCCATAATGCCAATTTTGAAATCTGCACTGGTTTTTTGTGGCGGTTGTTTCCAGCGTTGCTGCTGTTGTTGGGCGATCAAAACATCAAAAAAACGCTGATAGTACAACACACACCATTGCAAATAATCGTACATGCCTTTTTGATGAGATTCATCGACGACACGGCATACTGCATAGCGGTCGCCTATGCGTTTTAGATTTAAATGCTCAACGCCCGCCGCCATAGAATGAATCAGCTTTAGATTTGGCAATGTTTCCAGATAATCTAAATCTGGAAACCACGAAATCGCCGTGGTTGCCTGTTGAGCTTGTTCGCTATGTGCCAGACAATAAGCCTCTTGAGGTGCATATTCAGCCAATGCATCTTCAAGCCATTTTTGTACTTTGGGAACAGTGGTTGCAATCACGATCATGAACAATATTCCTCTTTTTGTTGTTCAATCAATGACAATGCAGCATGCCATGCGTTTGCAATAATTCGCTCAATGCCTTTGGATTCAAATTGTGCCGAAGTATGTTCACGAACCTGTTGACTCGGAATATTTAACTCACAACCACCAGCAAGTGCTTTAATTTGCGCCTGACAAGCGCGTTCTAAAAAGTAAATTTCATGGAAAGCTCGCTGCACACTATCACCTGCTGCCAACAAACCATGATTACGCAAAATCATGGCACGATTTTGTCCAAAATCATGAACTAAACGTTCGCGCTCTTCAGTTAACAAGGCAACGCCTTCATAGTCGTGATAGCTGATTTTGTTATAAAACTTTAAGGCATGTTGCGAGATCGGCAATAATCCCTGCTTTTGTGCAGATACCGCAATTCCATCAGCGGTATGGGTATGAATGACACAATGTAAATCTTGACGTGCTGAATGAATGGCTGAATGAATGACGAATCCTGCCACATTGACCATTTTTCCCTGATCATGTTCATCGATAATATTGCCGTTATAGTCGATTTTTACTAAATGAGACGCCGTCATTTTTTCAAAAGGAATACCATATTGGTTAATTAAAAAATGACCTTCCTCATCGGGTACACGTAAACTAATATGAGTGTCGATTAAATCGGTCATGCGATAATACGCAATTAAACGATATAAAGCTGCTAATTGGCATCTGGCAGCCCATTCATTGGCTGAAACTTGTTGTTGTAAACTTGACATGATTGCATCCTTTGCATGTATTGGGTGTCACAAATCGTTTTAAGTTTAATCGAAGTTGGGCTGACGTTTTTGCATAAATGCCTGCACGCCTTCTTTATAATTTGATGATTTGCCTGCCTCACGTTGCAAATCTCGCTCAAGATCAAGCTGTTGTTGTAGGGCGTTTTGCTGCGAAAGATTTAAGGCTTTTTTAATAAGTTTCATGGATGACGAAGGTTGCATCGCTAAAGTCTCAGCCAATGCATTGACTTGCTGCTGAAAGGCATCATCTGGATAAACCTCCCAAATCATGCCCCATTCTAAGGCTTTATCGACCGATAGTTTATTTCCAAGCAACATCAGCGCTTTTGCTCTGGCATGACCCACCAAACGCGGTAAAATCCAAGTCCCACCTGCATCAGGAATTAAACCTACTTTAGAAAATGACTGTATAAATGAAGCAGACTGCTTGGCAACCACAATATCGCATGCCAATGCTATATTGGCACCAGCACCAGCCGCAACGCCATTGACTGCTGCAACAACCACTTTAGGCATATTGGCAATCTTTAAAATCAAAGGATTATAATAACGATCTAAAGATGCACCAGCATCATAGTTGGGATCTTCGATGACTTTAGGTTTTCGGGCAGATAAATCTTGTCCTGCACAAAAGCCTTTGCCCATACCTGAAATCACAATCACCTTGATCTGTTCAGAGGTTTCCCATTCGGACAAAATCTGAGTCACTTCCTGATGCATCTGTTCATTAAAACTATTGAGCACTTCAGGTCGCTTCAGTGTTAAATAGGCAACACGTTGCTCGACATGTGTCAAAATATGTTGAAAATCCATATTCAATACTCTTGTTTGAGGAGATGGTTTTATGTTCGCCATCTCCACGTTTATCATTGATTAAAAAACGAAATCTTCTGCATCTAGCGCCATCACTGATTCAGCGCCTGTTTTAATTGAGGCTGCATGCTGTTGAGTTCGATTTAATAACTTGTCATAAAAGAATTGTGCAGTTTTAAGTTTAGCCTGATAGAACTTCTGTTCAGTGGTGCCTTGATCCAGTTTTTGTTGCGCAACTTTTGCCATACGCGCCCACAGATAGGCAAAAACGATATAACTTGAGTAATATAAATAATCGACTGAAGCTGCTCCGATTTCCTCTGGATTATGCTGTGCTTTAACTGCAATATGCTTGGTAATCTCCAGCCATTCGTTTTTAAGTTTAGACAATTGATCCAGATAAGTTTTTAAACTTGAATTGGACTGATTTTCTTCAACAAACTGATCAATTAAATCAGTCATATTTTTAAGCAACTTGCCTTCTGATTTGAGTACTTTACGCGCCAGTAAATCGAGTGACTGAATTTCTGTGGTGCCTTCATAAAGCGTAGAAATACGTGCATCTCGAACAATTTGTTCCATGCCATGTTCAACTATAAAACCATGACCACCAAAAATCTGGACCCCATGTTTGGCAGATTCATTGCCTGATTCAGTTAAAAATGCTTTGGCAATCGGTGTCAAAAATGCCAGTAATTCGTCTGATAATTTTTTTTGCGCTTGATCACTTGAGCTTTCAACAATATCTGCGTGTTGTGCCAGAAAATATGCCAAGGCACGTCCACCTTCAGCAAACGCTTTTTGCGTCATCAACATACTACGCACAGCGGGATGTACAATAATTGGATCTGCATTTTGTGCAGGTTGTTTTGCACCTGTGAGTGCGCGCATGGCTAAACGTTCTTTGGCATAACTGAGCGCCCCCTGAAAAGCAATTTCGGATGCTGCCAAGCCTTGTACTGCTGTACCAATACGCGCAGTATTCATAAAGGTAAACATGCAATTTAAACCACGATTTTCAGGGCCAATCAGATAACCTTTAGCCGCGTCGAAATTCATCACGCAGGTCGCATTGCCATGAATTCCCATTTTGTGTTCAATCGCGCTACACACCACCTGATTACGATCTTGAATGTTACCGGAGTCATCAACATTAAACTTGGGCACAATAAATAACGAAATGCCTTTGGTCCCTGATGGTGCATTAGGCAAACGAGCCAGAACAATATGCACAATATTTTCAGCCAGATCATGCTCACCTGCTGAGATAAAGATTTTCTCGCCTGTAATCGCGTAACTACCATCTGCCTGAGGTTCTGCCTTAGTCCGAATCAAACCTAAATCTGAACCTGCATGCGATTCGGTTAAACACATGGTGCCTGTCCAGATTCCTGCTATCAGTTTGGTCAAAAAAGTTTGCTTTTGTTGTTCAGTGCCATGATGCTCCAATGTCCGCATCGCACCATGTGAAAGTCCCTGATACATTGCCCACGACCAGTTCGACGCGCATAACATTTCAGAAATAGCGATCCGTAACAAAGTAGGCATACCCTGCCCCCCATAAACTGGATCAGCCGTCAGTGAGGTAAAACCTAATTCGACATATTTCTGATAGGCTTCTTTAAAACCTTTTGGTGTCGTGACTACACCTTGATCCAGATGACAGCCTTCATGATCACCACTTTGGTTGATCGGAGCAATTTCATTTTCAGAAAAATCGGCTGCGGCTTCTAAATACTGATTGATCAAATCGCGATTAAATTGATCTGCATATTTGGGAAACTGTTGATAGTTTTCTTCAACTTCTAACATCTCGTGTAAAACGAATTGCATATCACGCTGTGGGGCTTTATATACAGGCATATCCTATTTCCTTGATTTTCTATTCAACTTAAAAGCATGTTTTAAGTTTCTCAAAATTTATTCTCCTCATAGGTTAAAAATATCTAAAATAATTCCATATTGCAAAATTTATTTCTGCAAATTTCATTTTATTGACTTTAATTTTTCATGGGGCTTAGTCCAAAAATAAATTTAAATATAATTAAATAATAAAATACAAAATGTTATGAATTTTTTAAATTAAACCTATTTATTTAATAGAAATTTAATTTTTGTCATGCAAAATTTTATTCCGAAAATCCTATTTTTATAGTAAGGTATTTTTCATGTTTTACAGCAAGGATGAATCATGCAAACAGGTTTAGAGTTTTTAACCGCACTCAAAAATGGCGAAGTATCGTCTTCCCCAATGGCACAAACGCTTCCCATGCAGTTGATCGAAGCCTCAAAAGGTAAAGTGATCTATAAAGTGACACCCAATAACACTCATTTAAATGTTCAAGGGGGTGTACATGGTGGTTTTTGCGCGACTGCGCTAGATACAGCAACGGGCGGCGCAGCGCATTCCGTACTTGAAGCCAATGTTGGTTACGGAACGATTGATTTGAATGTCAAAATGATTCGGCCAATGCAGACAGATACGGCTTACTATGCGCATGGTGAATTGATTAATGCAGGTCGAAATATCATTACCACTGAAGGTAAAATTGTGGATGACAATGGAAAAATTTATGCATTTGCTTCAGCGACATTTATGATCATCCGCAAATAAACCTTTAGAAGATTAAGTCTTAGTGACTTAATCTTCTGTCATGAGGTTGTCTCATTTTATAAAAATCATAACGATCAATTACAAAGCTAATAATTGCCATGCTCAAACCAATACTGGCACATGCAATCCAACCAGAATGTTTCCATGTATAAACTGCAATAAAAGAACCTAATGCTGCTCCACCAAAATACAGCGTCATATAAATTGAATTAATTCGAGATCGTGCTTGTGCAGAAATACGATAGACCAGATTTTGATTAAGTACATGTAAAGCAGATAAACCAAAGTAGGCTAAAATCACACCAACTGCATATAAGATCAAAAATTTCTGCGCAAAAAATAAGGGAATCCAAGCCAGAATAAGCAAACTCAGACTAATCAGAGCCGTGATATTTTCCTGCTGATGTGCAATTTTTTTACCTGCCCACGGTGTTGCAAATACTCCTGCCAGACCAACTATTCCAAAGAGTCCTATTTGAAAGTCATTAAAATGATAAGGTGCATTGGCCAGTAAGAATGTCATGGTGGTAAAAATCAGCGCCAAAATACCAAAACCAATACCGCCCACTAATCCTCGACGTATAAGATGTGGTTCATGAACTGCTAAAGTAAATAATGATGCGTAGATTTGCCAGACCTTTAATTTGACTGTCTTTTTAGCAACTGGAAGTTTAAACCAGACAATCGAGGCAAACAGAAGAATAATAAAACCACTTAATAAATAAACAGCATGCCACGTCCAGATCGTCGAAATCAGTCCGGCAATCGAACGGGCTAACAAAATTCCCATGAACAAGCCACTCATCAGGGTTCCCACGACTTGTGGGCTTTTTTGAGGTGTTGCTAAACCTGCGGCAAATGGAACGAGAACTTGAGTAGAAACTGAAAAGAATGTGGAAAGAAAGGTCAAGCTATACAAAGTCGTCAAATTGGGGCTAAAAGAAAGCCCCATTTGAGCCAGACCTGTACAGATCATTAGTAAAACAATATATGACCTTTTTTCAAAAAAATCCCCCATAGGAACCAATACAAACAAACCCAGCGCATAAGACAGTTGACCAATTACGATCACCAGTGCGGCTTGATCTGGATTGACTCCCAGAGCATGTGCGATTGAATAAATCAGCGGTTGATTATAATAATTCGATCCAGCACAAATACCGCAAGTCATTGCAAGTATAAATACCAGACTCTTAGACATATCCATATGTTCTGTACTGGATTGAATCATGTTAGACATTTTTTACTCAAATGCTGATTTTAAAATTTATACATCGATACAAAGTTGACACGCGAAATGTCAGCCGTTCTGCCATCAAATACTTTGCGCTCACCTAGATGATATTCCACACCAAAATCCATTTGCGCTGTTGGGCTATAGAATAAGTTAGCAGCATAATCGGTTAAACGATCATTGGCATCCTGATTTAATTCAGCATAGTCACTACTGTCATCATATTTAAAGATTGAAGCAGACCAGTTGGTACGCCATTGCTCATTAAACTTATAGGTATAACCAATATTAAATGAATCCAGTGTATTCATCACCAAATCAGTTTTGTCTTTATTTAATGAGAAATCGCCTGATGCATTTAAGCTTGCAGCATTGGCCAAACCACTTTGAGTGGTATATGGCATAAATTTCTGATCACCAACAATATGCTGATAGTTTGCCTGTAAGGACTGTTTTGGCGTAATTTGATATTTCAAACCACCACCAGCTCCCCAACTGACTTTTTTAACATCATCTCTGCCAACATCGGCAGATTTTTCGTTGACGAAACCTTGAGCAAGTACAAGCAACGGGCCCTCTTTATAGGTATATCGTCCTGTTAAAGATGGAAAAGCAGAAACCCGTGAGCTTGTATATTCAAGTGCAACTTTTAAATCATGATTGTTATCAATTTTCCAGTCATAACGAACTTGTGGCAAACGCGTATACGAGGTTCCCATAAATTGGGTATAGTCGACTGATTCTGTACGGGTTTCCATATTCGACATCAGTGACCAAGTCTGACCAAACGTCCAGTCTTTATAAGTAAAGAACGCATGTCGAATACGGAACTTGCCATCGCCAGTTCCCATTGTCGAGCTATCAAAGAAATCGGCTTCAATATTACCCGTCACTTTTTTATCTGGGCTAGTGAAGTAAACACCTAAACGGCTGGCATTAATCATCGCATCTGAACGCGGATGATTGGCACGTTTATCATTTTCAAAAGGTGCTTTATAAATACTGCTTGTTGTACGCCCACCCGTATCTGGTGAGGATTGAAAATCAACAGCCGCATCTAAACGTGCAATTCCGTAGACTTTAACATTATCAGTCCAAGTAACCCATGAAGGTGGTATTGCTTTATCCGTTTTTGCCGAAGAATCAGAAGATTGCACGGTTTTTTTCTCAGCTAATTCGGCATTGGTAGCCAATATTTTTTGCTGATTGGTCTTTTGCAGCTCAAGCTCAGTTTTTAAACGCTGTAATTCTGCTTCCAGCGCATTTATTCGTTGCTCAGTCGTACTTTCTACAGAATTTGCAAAAAGCGCCCCAGAAGCCGCGGCACAAGCCGCAGCTAAAATAAGTTTTTTCATCTTTATTCCTTAAAGATAGAGATTAATCAATCAACTTGTATATGCCCCTGAACATCCGAATTTTCATATACAAGCTATTTTGAAGTACTAAAGTAAAATTTAAATTCGAGCATCCACAAGTGGACATTCTGTTACAGCCTGCAACTCATCAAAAGTTAGACCTTCAACCATTTCAATCACATGTGCTTGTCCACCTTTTAAGTCAATAATGCATAGATCGGTGTAAATACGATCGACACATTGCTCACCAGTGATTGGATAACTCAATTGATTCACAATTTTGGCTTCACCTTTTTTAGTGGTGTGCTCCATATAAACAAAAATACGTTTTGCACCAACCGCCAAATCCATTGCGCCACCGACCGCAGGGATATCATCTTCTCGACCTGTATGCCAATTCGCCAGATCACCATTCAATGCAACTTGAAATGCTGCACCCAATACACAGATATCCAAATGTCCGCCACGCATAATGTCGAATGAATCACCATGATGCATAAAACAACCACCTGGTAATAAAGTCACCAGTTCTTTACCCGCATTGACTAAATCTGGATCTTCTTCACCTGGTGCTGGCGGTGGGCCAAATGCCAATACTCCATTTTCAGAATGTAGAAAGATTTCCTTGTCTTTAGGCAAATGTTTGGCAACATTGGTCGGCAATCCAATCCCCAAATTTACATAAGAACCATCAGGAATATCTTTTGCGATAATAGCGGCTATTTCTTCACGACTTCTTTTTTGAATGGTCATTTGATATCTCCTACTTTGACAACATACTGTACAAATATTCCTGGAGTGATGATGCATTCAGGATCAAGACTACCCAGCTCCACGACATCATTGACCTGTACAATTGTGGTCGTCGCGGCTTTTGCCATAATTGGACCAAAATTACGCGCGGCTTTACGATAAATCAGGTTGCCCCAACGATCAGCTTTGTCCGCATAAATAAAAGCAAAATCGGCATGTAATGGATATTCCAATACATAGTTTTTACCATTGATGGTTCTTGTCTCTTTACCTTCAGCAATCTTTGTACCGTAAGCTGTTGGAGTGAATACTGCCCCAAGTCCTGCACCTGCGGCCTGAATACGGCAAGCCAGATTGCCCTGTGGAACAAGTTCTAGTTCAATTTTTCCAGCACGATATAAGTCAGGAAAAACTGTTGAACTTACAGACTTTGGAAACGAACAAACCAGTTTTTTAACCAGTCCAGCCGTAAATAGTTTGGTTAAACCGTTTGGACCCGAAGACGCATTATTATTGATAATGGTCAGCTCTCTTGGTGCAATATCAATAAGCGCTTCCAGTAAAGCTTCTGGTTGACCAGTAGTACCAAATCCACTGGTCATGATGGTTGCACCATCAGGAATCGTTCTTAAGACCGATTCAATATCACTGGTGATCTTATTAATCATATCAATTCATTCCTTCTGTCTTCATTTACAAAGCTTTTTGTAAACTATTCATTACTCAGCCTTTTGCGGATCGTATAATCTGTCTTTGATAAATAAGGTTGGAATCAAACCACATAAAAAGTAGGCTACTCCCATTAACAACAAACCTGCACCAATCGAGTTATGGGTTGCCAAATAACCAATAGCGATCGGGGCAAAAATTGCACCAATTCTTCCAATATTAAATGCACCACCTACCGAAGTTCCCCGAATTGAAGTCGGAAAACTTTCAGTTAAATAGGTGGCATTGATGGCATAAGGAATCCCGTATAAAAATCCAAAAATTAGCATTAACCAGCCAATATTTTCGGCCGTATGGAAATAAACAACGACTGGAATAAATAGCGCAGTCCCCATTGTTCCAAATGCAAATACAATTCGACGGCCAATTCTGTCTGCGACAAAACCAGCGATCACTTTGGCAAACATCATGGTCAGGAAAGTCCCAATCATATAAATTGCCATTTCTTTAAACTTGATTCCCAATTCTGCTTCTAAATATGAAGGCAGCCAATTACTTACGCCAAAATAACCGAACAATAAAAATCCAGAACTAAATGTCCATAACATCAACATCTTGCCGTGTTGTTTATCTTTAAATAATGCGACATAAGGATTTTCGAGTTTTTGTGCTTTACCTGCTTGCGGGTTTGCCAATTTGAGTGCACGTGCTTTTTTCCATGATGCAGGCTCTGGAACAAGAAAGAACATCAAAATGGAAAATACAATTGGAATAATGGTAATGAAATACAGCATTCGCCAGCCAAACTCAGGAATAATCCATCCAGATAAAGCCGTGATGACCAATGAACCTAAGGTATAACCAGTCATGAGCGTTGCCAGAACAGTGGTTCTATATTTAGTCGGAACCAGTTCCGACATAAGCGTATTACATGCAATATACAGTGATCCTAAACCCAGACAGGTAATGGTTCTTAAAATAACAATCTGTTCATAAGACTGCGCCAAACCCGTACATGCAGAAAGAATGGCAAACATCGCTGTTGCAATGACAATCACGCGTACACGTCCAAAGCGATCACTTGCCCATCCACCAATCAAACCACCAATGGCCATTCCAAAAATAGACCAGCTTCCGAGTGCTCCTGCCTGTACACTGGTTAAACCAAACTCTGCTTTCAAACTTGTTAGTGTAAAAGCTAAAATCCCAATATCTGCTCCGTCACACAGCAACACCAAAAAACAAAATATAAACGCAGTCATCCAGACTTTTTTTGGCGTCTGAATCACCGTATCTTTCTCAAAACCCAAAACTTCCATTTTCATATTGCCACCTATTTCATTTAGATGAATTTGTTGTACTTTTAAATATTGAATATTTTTAAATACAGACTGGTGATCCATCACCAGTCTGAATAGCAGCATTAATCCGCTTTTTGTGGATTAAATAGTCTGTCTTTAATGAATAACAGTGGAATCACACCACAAATAAAATATGCAGCGGCCATCACCAACAGCCCCAAACCAATTGAGCCGCTTTGAGATAAATAACCAATCGTTAATGGAGAGAAAATAGAAAGTACTTTACCAACATTGTATGCACCACCCACTGCTGTACCACGAATCGACGTTGGAAAACTTTCCGTCATATAAGTTGCATTGATGGCATAAGGAATTCCGTAAAGGAAACCAAAGAACAGCATTAACCAAAGAATGTTTGTAGGCGTATTGAGATAAACAATCACTGGGATAAATAAAGCAGTCCCGATGGTTCCAAAAGCAAATACAGCACGACGCCCTAAACGATCTGCAATCATCCCTGCAATGATTTTGGCAAAAATCATAATGATGAATGTGCCCACCATATACATGGCCATTTCTTTGAATTTGATACCGAGTTCAGATTCAAGATATGCTGGCAACCAGTTACTGACACCGTAATAGCCAAACTGCAATGCACCTGTACTCACCACCCACAGCAAAAACATGATGCCGTGTTTCTTTTCTTTAAAGATTTCACGATATGGATTTTCACGCTTAACCGCTTTCATACCGCCTTCGGTTTGAGCTGCACGAAGTTGACGCGATTTTTTCCATGATTCTGGTTCAGGCACCATGAAATACATAAAGAAAGACAAAACAATAGGTGTAATCGCTAACCAATAAAGATAACGCCAGCCATGATCTGGAATAATATGTCCAGCCAATAAAGTCGCAAGTAATGAACCTAATGTATAACCTGTCATTAAGGCTGCAAGAACTGTTGTACGATGTCGGGTCGGTACCATTTCAGACATCAACACGTTACAGGCAATATATAGTGCGCCTAAGCCCATTGAACCAAAAACACGCACTAGCGCAAATTGTTCAAAAGAATGAGTAAAGCCTAAAGCACAGGTTAAAATTGAAGAGTAAGCAATAAAGAATACGATGATACGTACGCGCCCAAAACGGTCACACGCCCATCCCCCGATCAATCCCCCGATTGCAGAACCGAATAAAGTTAAACTACCTAATGTCCCGGCTTGAACCCCAGTAAGATGAAACTCTGTTTTAAGACTGGTCAAACTTAATGCTAAAAATCCTAAGTCAGCACCGTCACAGAGCAAAGCAAGAAAAGCAAATATAAATGCAGTAATCCAAATTTTTTTAGGCGTTTGAATCGCCTGTATTGTATTACTTGATGTAATTGTATCTGTTGTCATGTCTATTTCCTCAGACAAAAAACACATGAGGCATCCAATTGCCTCATGTCATATAAGATCAGAAGTTAAGCAGTCACTTCCTTAATCATATTTTTAGCGATAATGATTTGTTGAACTTGAGTTGTTCCTTCATAAAGACGGAACAAGCGAACGTCACGATAAAAACGTTCAATTGAATATTCGCTGATATAACCCGCGCCACCATGAATCTGTACACAGCGATCTGCTACACGACCACACATTTCAGTAGCAAACATTTTTGCGCAAGATGCTTCAGTGCTAATGTTTTGACCTTCATCACGACGACGTGCAGCATCTAAAACCATACATTTGGCTGCATAGATTTCAGCTTTAGAGTCTGCAAGCATGGCTTGAATCAATTGAAAATTTGCAATCGGTTGACCAAATTGTTTACGCTCTACAGCATAACGAAGTGCATCATCCAGCATACGTTCCGCCACACCAACACTATATGCACCAATGTGTAGACGACCTTTATCCAAAACTTTCATTGCAGTTTTGAAACCTACGCCTTCTACCCCACCGATTAATGCAGAAGCAGGTACACGACAGTTTTCAAAAATCACATCACAAGTATGTGATCCTTTTTGTCCCATTTTTTTATCAATTTTACCGAGCGTAATTCCTGGGGTATTGGCTTCAACCAAAAATGCAGAAATACCACTTGCACCTTTAATTTCAGGATTAGTACGTGCCATCACTGTAAAAGTCGCAGCATGCGGTGCATTGGTAATAAAACGTTTAGTACCATTTAAAACGTAGAAATCGCCATCTTTTACCGCAGTTGTTTTTAAAGATGCCGCATCAGAACCCGCTTCTGGTTCAGTCAGACAGAAAGAACCAATAATTTCGCCGCTTGCATAACGCGGTAAATATTTTTGTTTCTGCTCTTCAGTACCATCAATGATCAGACCACTTGAACCAATGCCGTTATTTGTACCAATTAACGAACGAAATGCAGGAGAAGTATGACCCAATTCAAAGGCAACATTGACTTCCTCTTCCATCGTGATACCTAAACCGCCGTATTCTTCTGGAATGGTCAAACCGAATAAGCCTAGTTCACGCATTTGCTGAACAATATCTTCAGGAATACGGTCATTTTCAGCAACTTCATGTTCTCTTGGAATCAATTCATTTTTGACAAAATCCCGAATAGTCGAGAGTAATTGTTGCAACATTCCTTCATCGCGGATCATGAGTGATCTCCCATTTCATATATTTCGCTATTGATACCAACTATTTATTTTGCAAATTAGTCAGCACACAAAGTTTCACAAAATCTAGTTCTGCATTAAATTAATTTCATACTACGAGAATTAAAACCATTTTTTCAATACTTTTTTAAAAATAAATTTCGTTAAACGAAATTATGTATCAGCTAGGCTTTATTTTTCAGGCATTTACTGATTTATCAAAAAGTTCAATCAATTAATGTCATAAAAAACACTTGAAAATTTTTGTCGATTAAGCATTATATGAGGAATATAGTTTTGATATGCGAAACAAAGGATGTAAAAATGACAGATATGAACAAGGATAATTTCGTCGAAATCGATTATTCAATTGAAAAAATAGCAATCGTCAAAATCAACCGCCCTGAATCAAAAAATGCGTTAAACACAGAAGTGCGCAAACAACTTGCACAGGCATTTACTGAAATTAGCTTTAATGACGATATTCACGCCATTGTCCTTACAGGTGGTGATGAAGTGTTTGCAGCTGGCGCAGATTTAAAAGAAATGGCAACAGCAGGTTCAACTGACATGATGCTACGCCGTACAGAACGTTATTGGAACGCGATTTCTCAATGTCCAAAACCTGTTATTGCGGCAGTGAATGGCTATGCTCTTGGTGGTGGTTGTGAACTTGCCATGCACAGCGACATTATTATTGCAGGTAAAGGTGCCATTTTTGGACAGCCTGAAATTAAAGTCGGTTTAATGCCAGGTGCTGGTGGTACACAGCGTCTGTTCCGTGCGGTCGGAAAATTCCATGCGATGCGTATGATTATGACAGGTGCCATGGTTCCAGCAGAAGAAGCCTATATCATGGGTCTAGTCTCTCAAGTGACCGAAGATGACCAAACCATTCCTACTGCTATCAAAATGGCGCAAAGTCTTGCCAAAATGCCACCGATCGCATTGCAGCAAATTAAAGAAGTTGCGCTGATGAGTGAAGATGTGCCATTAAATGCTGGCTTAACCTTAGAACGTAAATCTTTCCAATTATTATTTTCGACTGAAGACAAAAATGAAGGGATCAATGCTTTTATAGAAAAACGCAAACCTTCTTATCAAGGCAAATAGGTCTTTACAGTCGAATATTGAGGAAATGAAATTGATGGCGCGTAAAGTATTTATTAGTGCTGGTGGTTCCGGGATTGGTCGATGTATCGCAGAAGCCTTTTTAAAACAAGGCGATGATGTTTTTGTGTGTGATATCAATCAACAAAGCTTGCAGCAATTCAAACAGGATTATCCTCAACTACAGATTGCGTATTGTGATCTGGGTCAAATGAATGCGATTCAACCCATGTTTGAAACTGCCATGCAAGCGTTAGGCGGATTAGATATTTTGGTGAATAACACAGGAATTTCTGGCCCTACGGTGGCAGCAGATGAACTGAGTTTTGAAGACTGGACACAGGTTTTAAATTTAAACCTGAACAGTACTTTTATGATGACGAAATTGGCGATTCCTTATCTCAAGCAATCCGATTCTGGTGTCATTATCAATCTTTCCTCGATTGCAGGACGAATGGGTTATCCATTTAGACTGGCCTATTCGACTTCAAAATGGGGAATCATTGGTTTTACTAAAACGCTTTCGATGGAACTGGGTGCCTTTGATATTCGTGTCAATGCAGTTCTTCCCGGTGCAGTCGATGGTGAACGTGTGCAACGTGTATTACAAGCTCGTGCAGATGCCATGAATATTTCTCTTGAAGAAGTGACTCAAAACGCACTTGCCAATCAATCCCTTAAACAATTTGTCAATCCTAAACATATCGCAGATTTATGCGTTTTTCTCGCATCGGATAGTGCGAGTTCCATCTCTGGGCAAATATTACCGATAGATGGCGATAAACAGCGATTAACCTAATTTTTTATATCTTTATTTTTTAAATGATTACAGTATCTTAGGACAGTTATCATGACACAACAGATCAAAACTATTGCCATTATTGGTGTCGGTGTTATGGGTAGTGGTATTGCCCAGATTGCAGCCCAATCGGGTCACACCACTTATTTGTACGATGCCAAAGCTGGTGCAGCACAGCAAGCCAAAGAAAAATTGGCAGCGACCTTTCAAAAGCTACTTGATAAAAACAAAATCACAGCTGAACAAGCTGATGCAGCCAATGCAAATCTTTTGATTGCCCATGAACTTAGTGATTTAAAAAGCTGTGATTTGATCGTTGAAGCCATTATTGAGCGTTTAGATATTAAACAATCTTTGATGGATCAACTTGAAGCGATTGTCCCAGAAACCACAATTTTGGCTTCAAACACTTCATCACTTTCAATTACTGCAATTGCAGCGAATTGTCAGCATCCTGAACGTGTGATCGGCTATCACTTCTTCAATCCTGTTCCACTGATGAAAGTGGTTGAAGTGATTCAAGGTTTAAAAACAGATCCAAAACATGTGGAAACGCTGAACCAACTTTCTCGTGTATTTGGTCATCGCCCAGTGGTGGCAAAAGATACTCCAGGATTTATTATTAATCATGCGGGTCGTGCTTATGGCACTGAAGCTTTAAAAATTTTGAATGAAAATGTCACAGACATCAGTGAAATTGATCGTATTTTACGTGACGGTGTGGGTTTCAGAATGGGCCCCTTTGAACTGATGGATTTAACAGGACTTGATGTTTCACATCCTGTGATGGAATCAATCTATCATCAATATTACGAAGAAGCACGTTATCGTCCAAGTCCACTCACCAAACAAATGCTCGAAGCCAAACAATTGGGTCGCAAAGTTGGTCAGGGTTTTTATGACTATCCTACAGGAAGTAAAACAGGTGAAACACCTGCCAAAGTGGTTGAACGTTTAGACCGTTATCCGACTGTATGGATTGCAGCTGATTTTGCAGCTGACAAAAAACTGCTCGAAGCCTATCTCACTACACAAAATATTCAACTGGATACAGGAACAACGCCTCAAGCAGACAGCTTATGTTTATTGGCTTGTTATGGTGAAGATACCACACATGCGGCGAAACGTTTCAATGTAAACCCTGCGCATAGTGTCGCGATTGATATGCTGTATGGCATTGAAAAACATCGTACCTTGATGCCTTCACTTGCCACCCAAGCCGATTATGTTCAAGCCGCGCATTCAATATTCAACCTTGATGGTGCATTAGTCAGCATGATTGATGAAAGCACAGGTTTTGTCGCGCAACGTGTATTGGCGATGGTGATTAATTTAGGTTGTGACATTGCACAACAAAATATTGCAACAGTCGATGATATTAATGCAGCTGTTCGCTTAGGTTTAGGTTATCCATACGGCCCAATCGAATGGGGTGACGTACTCGGTTCAGACAAAATTTTACTGATCCTAAATCGCATTTCCGAATTAACTTACGATCCGCGTTATCGCCCTAGCCCATGGTTACAACGCCGTGTCGCACTGAATCTTCCACTTACTTTTACTGCTTAATTTAAAAAGGGAATTTACTCCATGTTAAACGCATATATTTACGACGGTTTACGTACTCCATTTGGTCGCCATGCAGGTGAACTTGCTTCAATTCGCCCTGATGACTTAGCTGGCTTGGTCATTCAACGTTTGATTGAAAAAACAGGTGTACCGGGTGCCGATATTGAAGATGTCATTTTTGGTGATACCAATCAGGCCGGTGAAGATAGCCGTAACGTGGCACGTCATGCTGCATTATTAGCAGGCTTACCTGTGACTGTGCCGGGTCAAACGGTCAATCGTTTATGTGCCAGTGGTTTAGGTGCAATTATTGATTCTGCGCGTGCCATCACTTGCGGCGAAGGCGATTTATATGTCGCTGGTGGCGTAGAAAGCATGTCTCGCGCTCCTTTTGTCATGGGTAAAGCAGAAAGTGCATATAGCCGTGATGCTAAAATCTATGACACCACTATTGGTTCACGTTTTCCGAATAAAAAGATCGTGGCACAGTATGGCGGTCATTCTATGCCTGAAACAGGTGATAATGTCGCCGTTGAATATGGCATTACTCGTGAACAGGCTGACTTATTTGCTGCTCAATCTCAAGCGAAATACCAAAAAGCAAAAGAAGAAGGCTTTTTTGAAGGTGAAATCACTGCGGTTGAAGTCTCTCAAGGTAAAAAGCTACCGCCAAAACAAGTGACTGAAGATGAACACCCTCGCCCAAGCTCAACCGTTGAAGCTTTAACCAAGCTCAAACCATTATTTGAAGGTGGTGTGGTCACTGCTGGTAATGCATCGGGCATTAATGATGGTGCTGCTGCGGTATTAATCGGTTCAGAAGCTGCTGGTCAAAAATATGGTCTTAAGCCAATGGCAAAAATTTTGTCTGCGGCTGCGGCTGGTGTTGAACCACGCATCATGGGTGCAGGTCCGATTGAAGCAATTAAAAAAGCGGTATCTCGTGCAGGCTTAACATTAGATGACCTAGATATTATTGAAATCAATGAAGCGTTTGCTTCACAGGTTTTATCTTGCTTAAAAGGTCTAGGGGTTGACTTTAATGATCCACGTGTCAATCCAAATGGTGGTGCAATCGCCGTTGGTCATCCTTTAGGTGCTTCTGGCGCGCGTTTGGCATTGACTGTTGCACGTGAGTTACAGCGCCGTAATAAAAAATATGCTGTTGTCAGCCTATGTATTGGTGTTGGCCAAGGTTTAGCAATGGTCATTGAGAACGTCGCTTAACCATCAAAACATATCCATTCATCATAACCCTGTTTATGATGAATGGATTCATTTTACAATGCAAAATAAAATGCTCTATGATCAGGAGATCCTTTTTAATTTGAGAATTCAATGTCGCAACACGCTGAAAGTAAAAAGAATGATAAAACACTTAATTTTGATGAAATTCGTCTAGATCCTATTTCTCATATTCATCGTGAAAATAATCCTCAATTTATTGCATCTTTGGCACGTGGTTTAGAACTACTACGTTGTTTCTCATTACAACATCAAGTCTTAGGTAATTTAGAATTAGCCAAAATGACAGGCCTACCTAAGCCGACCATTGCTCGCATTTGTAATACTTTAGTTAGCTTAGGCTATTTGAAACAGATGCCTGATTCTCCCAAATATATGCTTGATATTGGCGTACTTTCTTTGGGTTATGCTGCATTATCAAATCTAACCATTCGCACTACGGCACATCCTTTTATGGAAGAAATGAGCCTTTATGCGCAAGCACCTGTAGCGTTAGCAGCTCGCGATCGTCTGAATATGCTTTATCTGGATGTCGTTCAAACCAATAGCACCTTACGTCGCCCGATTGGTTCAACATTACCGCTGTATAGTAGCTCGATGGGTCGAGCCTGTTTGGTGGCAACACCTGAATACGAACGGAATTTAATTTTAGAGGCCATACAAAAACGAGAACCAGAACAATGGCCACAGATTCAGGAACAGCTTGATCGGGCTTTTGAACAATATGCCAAATATGGTTATTGCCTTTCTTTAGGCGAATGGCAACAAGGTATTAATTCTGTTGCTGTGCCATTGATCAGCTCAAAACATGGCTTATATGTTTTTAACTGTGGTTCCCCCTCTTATTTACTGAGTGCTGAAAAAACCATTGAAGAGATTGGCCCGCGTTTAAAATATATGGTGAATAGCATTCAGGATGCCTTAACAGAAAGCTTATAAATTAAATAATCAAAAAAGGAGCAATTGATGATATCAATGCTCCTTTTCGGTTTAATGGTACAAGCTTAGCCTTGCTGAACCACTTTCTTGTCTTTTAAATCTTGTAGCTCTGTTGGCGTTAAAAACCGATCTAAAATAGAGTCTGTATCTTCGCCTAGATATGGCGGAGTTTTAACATACTGTACTGGTGTTTTAGAGAGCTTGATGGGTGAGCCAATCGAGACATAATCGGAACGTAGTGGATGCTGCATATTTACGACCATTTCCCGAAAAACCACCTGTTCTTCTTCTAAAGTCTGCTGCAAATTATTGATCATCCCTACTGGTACTTTTACCGCATGAATACGCTCCACCCAAGCTTGAGCAGGTTGTGTCATAAAATGCTGTTGTAAAATGGCACTGATTTCTTCGCGATGAGTGACACGACCTTTATTCTTTTCAAATTTCGGGTCTTTGCACAGTTCAGGCAAACCAATGCTTTCACATAAAGCTTTAAACTGCTGGTCATTACCGCAGGCAATAATAAATTCGCCCTCTTGGGCTTTAAACACTTGATAAGGCACGATATTAGCATGTGCATTACCAAAACGGCCCGGCACTTTTGCAGAAGTCAAATAATTCATCGCCAAGACTGAAAGTGAAGCGACTTGCGTATCGAGTAGTGCCATATCGATGTGCTGCCCTTCACCTGTGGTCACACGTGATAACAGTGCCGCTTGAATCGCAATCGCAGCGTATAAACCTGTAGTGAGGTCAGCAAATGCCAAACCTGCTTTTTGCGGCCCGCCACCGGGCAAATCATCCCGTTCGCCTGTGACACTCATCATGCCACCCATGCCTTGAATGATAAAATCGTAGCCGGGTTCTGCTGCACGTGGGCCTTTTTGTCCAAAACCTGTAATTGAGCAATACACCAGTTTCGGGTTAATTTGGCTTAAACTTTCATAGTCAAGCCCGTATTTTTTAAGAGAACCTGCTTTATAGTTTTCAATTAAAACATCACTTTCAAGCACCATTTTTTTAATCAGGGCTTGACCTTCGGCAGTTGCCATATCAATGGCAACTGAATGCTTACCACGATTTGTAGACAGATAATAAGCCGATTCACTCGTGTCCTGACCGTTATCATTTTTAAGAAATGGAGGCCCCCAGATGCGTGTATCATCACCCTGAAATGGTTTTTCAATCTTGATGACCTCTGCACCCAAGTCTGCCAAAATCTGGCTACACCAAGGTCCAGCTAGGATTCGACTTAAGTCCAGAACCCTAAATCCTGTTAAGGCACTCATATTCTTCCTCATTATTGTTGATTAAATTTAACTATTCCCATGATCGAGTAAATTGAATATGTCTTACTCGATTTTTTATAATAAATTAAAATATCGCATTGCAAAATATAATTCTATTATTATTGTAAAAAATTTGTTTTTTCATTAAGCTTGTTGAATCCCTCTATGTGTAATCAAAAATTGCACTAAAAAAATTCAAGTGAACCTGCATGAAATCGTCGAGTATCTATACACCAACCGTTATTTTGATGGCAGTTGCGGCTGGTATTTGCTCAGGAAGTAATTATTTTAGTCAGCCCCTAATCCATTCAATGGCAGTGGCATTACATCTTTCAGAAACAACCGTTGCATGGGTACCTACACTCGCGCAAATTGCTTATGCCAGTGGACTGCTTTTGTTAATGCCTCTAGGAGACATCCTTGAGAAAAGGCGACTATTATTTATCTTAATGCTGCTCGCCTCTTTGGGCTTATTGATCAGTGGATTTTCTAGCCATATTGGCTGGATCATGTTTGGTACATTAATTACAGGCTTATTTTCGGTTTCTGCACAACTTTTATTACCACTGGCTGCAAGTTTAGTCCCTATTCAGCACAGTGGTCGCGTCGTTGGTTTTCTGATTAGCGGCTTAATGATTGGTATTTTATTGGCACGTTCCTTATCAGGACTAATGTCAACATTGTTTGCATGGAATATTATCTATCAGATTAGTGGCTTTTTATTACTCATCATAGCAGTTGTCTTATATAATAAAATCGGCTCTTTTCCTGCTACGCAGTCCGAAAGTTATTTTAAAACCATTCGTTCCATTCCTATTATTTTTAAACAAAATCAACGTTTACGTCGTCGAACCTACATTGGTTTTTTAACCTTTGCAGGAATCAGCATGACCTTTACCACGATGTCGCTTTTACTTGCTCCTGCACCTTATTATTTTAGTGACTTTACCATTGGTTTATTTGGTTTTGTGGGAATTATTGGGACATTTATTGCCAACTTTTCAGGTAAATATATCGATCAGGGTTATATTCATAAGATTTCAATTAGCTGTGGTATTGGTCTGATTTTAAGTTGGTTGTTATTTACTTTATTGCCGTTTTCTTTTGTTTATTATGTGATTGCGACAATTTTAATTTATTCATGTCTTTCAGCAGTTCATGTTACCAATCAAAGCATCGTGTTTAAGCTTAATCAACAACTCAGATCAAGATTCAATGCAATTTATATGACTGGCTATTTTACAGGTGGCGCAGTTGGCACAACCGCTGGAAGCTATGCATGGCGGCATTTTGGTTGGAATGGAGTATGTATATTAGGCATTATTTTTGCTATTTTAGCACTTTATTGTTGTCTTCGAGATGCAAAACTTTCCCCAATTATGGATAAATAAAAACCAGTAATAATTTGAGTATTACTGGTTAAATATCTGATTTTTTTTCATCATCATTTAAACCTTATTTATTTYCTCCCAAAAGAGAAATAAAAGGGAATGATCAAAGAAATCTATAAAAAATAAAATTAACCAATTTCAGTTTTTATATTATTGACCATGTGTAATAAACGCGGTGCGATATCTTCTTCTAGCTTTTCACGTTTCATAATAAAGCTTGGCCCGCCGCAGTTAAAGACTAAAAGACCATGTTGCTCATGCAATAAAGGCACCGCGACCGAATTCACATCTTTATGCCAATCACCCATAGAAAAGCAATAGCCAAAATCCTGATAGTCTTTAAATGCTTTATCCAGATCACGGTTGATCTTGATCCAGTCTTCCTTATGTTTAAGACGAATTGCATTGAGTAAAAAGTCACGTTCATCTTCAGGCATTGCTGCCAGACAGGCACGGCCCATCGAACTTAAGTGAATAGGCAAATAGGTTCCAACCTGACGACGCATGGTCACATTACCTTTGCCCTGCACTACATCCAGATAAATCATATTCAGACGATCGCGCGTCGACATCGCGACCGCAGCGCCCGCATAATCAGCCAACTCTTTCATATAAGGTTGAGCAATAGATCTTACCGAGACATTGGCGAGCATCGAATAGCCAAAAGCTAAAACACCTACAGATAATTGAAATTTAGTTGAGTTGGGTACTTGGCGAATATAACCCAAACGCGACAAAGTATGGGTCAAACGCGTAATCGTTGGCTTGGGTAGCCCCGTCATTTGTGATAATTCCTGATTACCCAAATGTGGCTGTTTAGCTGAAAAGCAACGTAAAAGCTCTAAACCACGTGCTAGTGCAGTAATAAACTGACGATCGTCCTCTTCTTGCATGTCTTCAATAGGATGAAGTAATTCATGGCGTAGCGGAACCAGTAGTTTTTCCGTTTGTTCGGTTTCGTTTAAATCAGTCATGGTATTAGAGCGCACTCAAATCTATTAATGTTTCGCAATGCGAAAATTATAATCTATTTATTCTATCAATAGCAAAAGAAGCATGTACAAAAACGTTTACTTCTTTTGCTATTACCGCCTTTTTGTAATCTTATTCTACAATCCCTTTCGATTTTAACTCATCCAGTGTTGATTTAGACAAGATCCTTGAAAGTATTTCATCGGTATGTTGTCCCAACATCGGTGGCGCACGTTTGTACTCAATAGGTGTCCGTGACATTTTGATTGGAGAACCAATCACTTTTAAATGTTGACGCTGTGGATGTGGCATATCGACTAACATTTTCCGTTCCACGACTTGTGGTTCTTCAAATGCTTGCTCTAGGTTATTAATCACGCCAACAGGGACTTTTGCCGCATGAATTGCAGCAACCCATTCATCAGCTGTTTTGCTTGCAAAATGTGTTGAAAGTAGATCGGTGATCTCTTCCCGATGCTTGATACGATCAGCATTTCGAGTAAATTTTGGATCATTCGGAAGTTCTGGCAAACCAATTGCCTGACAGAGCTGAATAAATTGTGTGTCATTACCACAGGCAATAATAAAATCGCGATCGCAAGCTTTAAACACTTGATAAGGCACGATATTGGCGTGGGCATTACCATAGCGACCAGGCACTTTACCTGATGCAAGATAATTCATCCCTTGATTAGCCAATGTTGCAATTTGCACATCAAGCAATGCCATATCAATGTATTGCCCTAAGCCAGTAATATTTCGATTGAGTAAAGCCGCCTGAATCGCAATTGTAGAATACAAACCTGTTGTAATATCGGAAAATGCAATGCCTAATTTTTGTGGTCCGCCACCCGGTAAGTCATCTTTTTCACCAGTCACGGACATAAGTCCGCCCATGCCTTGAATGATAAAGTCATAACCCGGTTCTTCTGCACGAGGACCAGTCTGCCCAAAACCCGTGATTGAACAATAGATCAATTTGGGATTGAGTTTAGATAAAGTTTCATAATCCAGACCATATTTCTTTAATGAACCTGTCTTATAGTTTTCAATCACAACATCTGACTCAAGCGCCAAAGCCCGAACCACTTCCTGCCCTTCAGGGGTTGCGATATCAATGGCGACGGAAAGCTTATTACGATTAGTCGATTGATAATATGCCGCTTCGTGTGTATCGCGTCCTTCATCGTCTTTCATCCATGGTGGTCCCCATGCACGCGTATCATCGCCACGTTTAGGACGTTCGACTTTAATGACTTCAGCACCCAAATCTGCCAAAATTTGACCACACCATGGTCCTGCTAGTACCCGACTTAAATCTAGAACACGAAATCCTTCTAGAGCACCCATATTTTTTCCTATAACGATCAGAATCAGCAAAAGAATTAATATTAAAAATTAATATTAAGTTTCGCATAGCGATATTGAATAACTAATATACACCCATTACCTGTAATAGCAAATACTGAGTAGTTCACGACTAAAGTCGTAGTTTTTGCTTTTCACAAAATTTTTCATTAAAAAACATAAATTTAATATACATAATAAAATATCGCTGTGCGATACTTATTTTTATAATTATTGTTTTATTTGACTCTTTGTTTTACTATCCGAAAAATTTTAGAAATCTCCCACATAAATTTTCCGATTTTTAAATCATTAAAAACTCGGTGTTGTGCTTTGGGAATCTCCTCTGTGGTAAAGGAACTGCTGTGAACACAAACAAACTGACGTCCAAAATTGGACCAAATACATGGAAAATTGCATTTCTATTTGCATTTTTAGCACTGTTGGTTGATGGTGCTGATCTGATGCTGCTTTCATATAGCTTAAATAGTATTAAAGCAGATTTCGGATTAACTTCAGTCGAAGCGGGGATGTTAGGAAGTTTTACCTTAGCAGGTATGGCTGTTGGTGGGATTTTTGGCGGTTGGGCCTCTGACCGTTTTGGGCGTGTTCGTATCGTCGTTATTTCTATCCTGACATTTTCAATCTTAACCTGTGGATTAGGTTTAACTCACAGCTTTTTACAGTTTGGAATTTTACGTTTCTTTGCTTCACTCGGCTTAGGTTCTTTATATATTGCCTGTAATACGCTGATGGCTGAATATGTGCCTACACGCTACCGCACTACAGTTTTGGGAACATTACAAGCAGGCTGGACAGTCGGCTATATCGTAGCAACCTTGCTTGCAGGCTGGATTATTCCTGAGCATGGCTGGCGCATGCTGTTTTTTATTGCGATCATTCCTGTGATCATGGCTGTATTGATGCAAATTCTTGTACCTGAACCAGCAGCATGGCAGCAAGCACGCTTACAACCAATCCAAAATAATGAACAGCCAAAAGAATCTGCATTTAAACTGATTTTTCAGGATAAACGTAACCGCAATATGTTTATCTTGTGGGCACTCACCGCAGGCTTCTTGCAGTTTGGTTATTATGGTGTAAATAACTGGATGCCATCGTACCTTGAAAGTGAACTTGGGATGAAGTTTAAAGAAATGACTGCCTATATGGTTGGTACATATACAGCCATGATTTTAGGTAAAATTTTGGCTGGCTTCATGGCAGATAAATTAGGTCGTCGTTTTACTTATGCATTTGGTGCAATTGGTACAGCCATCTTCCTACCTTTAATTGTGTTCTATAACTCACCAGACAACATTTTATATTTATTGGTAATCTTTGGCTTTTTATACGGTATTCCATACGGCGTAAATGCAACCTATATGACTGAAAGCTTCCCAACGGCAATTCGTGGTACAGCCATTGGTGGTGCTTATAACGTAGGACGTTTAGGTGCAGCCATTGCCCCAGCAACCATTGGTTTCTTGGCTTCTGGTGGTTCTATTGGACTTGGTTTTGTGGTCATGGGCGCAGCTTACTTCATTTGTGGTGTGATTCCAGCGCTGTTTATTAAAGAGAAACAATTTGATCCGCAAAAATCGTAATTAATCATGATATTAATAACAATTTAAACCGATTTCAGTTTATAGCCAGTATTAGCCCTACTGGCTTTTTTTATCATTAAAAAGCCTTGTCTTATTAAAAATAACAAATTAAAATATCGACAAGCGAAACTAAATTTCTTTTTATTATGGATAATTTTGAACGAGAATCAATGGAATTTGATGTTGTCATCGTTGGTGCAGGCCCTGCGGGTTTATCTGCTGCGATTAAAATCCGTCAATTAGCCATTGAAAATAATCTGCCTGATCTTTCTGTCTGTGTCGTAGAAAAAGGCTCTGAAGTTGGTGCACACATTCTTTCAGGTGCAGTACTTGAACCACGTGCGATCAATGAACTCTTTCCAAACTGGAAACAAGAAGGCGCCCCATTAACTGTTCCTGTTACAGATGATGAAACTTATTTTCTTCTATCTGACACAAAAGCACAAAAAGTTCCATATTGGATGGTTCCAAAATCTATGCATAACGAAGGAAACTATGTCATTTCTTTGGGAAATGTGGTGCGTTGGCTGGGTCAAAAGGCAGAAGAACTTGAAGTCTCTATTTTCCCAGGCTTTGCTGCTGCTGAAATTTTGTATCATGAAGATGGTACGGTAAAAGGCATCCAGACTGGTGATATGGGGATCGCTAAAGATGGCGAACCTACCCCTCATTTCACACCCGGTTATGAGCTTCATGCTAAATACACCTTATTCGCTGAAGGCTGCCGTGGACATTTAGGAAAGCGCTTAATTAGCAAATTTAATCTGGACAAAGATGCGGATCCGCAACATTACGGTATTGGCATCAAAGAATTATGGGAAATTGATCCTGAAAAACACAAATCAGGTTTAGTGATGCATGGTACTGGTTGGCCATTATCTGAAACAGGTACTGCGGGTGGTTGGTGGTTATATCACGCTGAGAATAACCAAGTCACTTTAGGTCTGATTGTGGATTTATCTTATGAAAATTCACATATGTATCCATTTATGGAAATGCAGCGCTGGAAAACTCATCCAACGATTAAACAATTTTTAGAAGGCGGTAAACGAATTTCCTATGGCGCACGCGCGGTCGTTAAAGGTGGTTTTAATTCTCTGCCTAAACTAACATTTCCAGGCGGATGCTTAATTGGCGATGATGCTGGCTTTTTAAACTTCTCAAAAATTAAAGGTTCACACACGGCGATGAAATCTGGCATGTTATGCGGAGAAGCTGTATTTGAAGCGATTGCTGCGGGTGTTGCCAAAGGTGGCGATTTAGCCATGGCTCGTGTAGTGGAAGGTGATGATTATTTTGATAAAGAACTGACTGCCTATACGAACAAATATGACAATTCTTGGCTGAAACAAGAATTATATCAAGCTCGTAATTTTGGTTCTGCTATGCACAAGTTTGGTCAGTGGATTGGCGGTGCATTTAATTTTATTGATCAAAATGTTTTTAAAGTTCCTTTTACTTTACATGATTTAAAACAAGATTTTGCTGTACTAAAAACGGTGGATACAGCAACATTCAAGCCGAATTATCCAAAGCCAGATGGTAAATTAACCTTTGATCGTTTGTCTTCAGTCTTTATCTCCAATACTGTACATGAAGAAAATCAACCTGCGCATCTAAAACTTACTGATCCATCAATTCCTGTAAACATCAATTTACCGAAATGGGACGAACCTGCTCAACGCTACTGTCCTGCGGGTGTTTATGAAATTATGGAAAATGATGATGGCTCTAAACGGTTTCAGATCAATGCTGCTAACTGCGTGCACTGTAAAACCTGTGATATTAAAGATCCATCACAGAACATTACTTGGGTTACGCCAGAAGGTGGTGGTGGTCCAAACTACCCAAATATGTAAATATTGGGGTCATTCTTGCGAAGCTATAATCACTTCTCATACCCTAACATGTCATTTGTTTCCGAAGATGTAACATTCGGCTGATGCTTGTGAAGCTTTAATAATTTTTCATACCTTATGCAATGTGCATTATATCTATATTGCATCGGTATGAAATTGACTTAAACCAGTTATCAGTAAATATGCTGACGTTTCAAAATATGGTCATCCATAAATACGACCAAACCAAATATATAAGTTTGAACAATTTCAGACTTATATATGCACACTAATCATTATTAGTGCTTTATATCATTTTTTAGGTAAGCATAGTCCCCAAGGGGGCTATGCTTAAAAATTACATCCAAAAAGAAATAATTAGCAGAATCGCACTGAGTATCGTGAAGTAACTTAATACAATAGGTAAATTGGTTCGATAACCTTCAATCATTTCTAACGGCGTAAGTGACTTCAGTGCAACTCGATACTGAATAATCGATAAGATACTAATGATTAATCCCAAAACGATCACCAGCACACCGAGCCAGCGATTAAATAAAATCTTATCGTGATAACGAACAGGATCAATCAGATGGATTAACAAGGTCGATTTTTCGATTAAAAATCCAAATGCAATTAAAGCAAGGCTACTTCTATTCCATGCCAATAAGGTTCGTTCAAGAGCAAGTAATACACGGGGATCTTCTAAATTTGACATGACTCAGACTTTAAAATAATTCAATGGTAACTTTAAATAAGATTGACCATTCGATTCAGGCAAGGGAAACTTTCCTGCATCCATATTGACCTGAATCGCGGGCAAAATCAGTTTCGGCATTGCAAGTGTAGCATCCCGAGCCTCTCGCATTTTAATAAAATCTAATTTTGCAGTCGTCTGATCAATATGAATATTGAATTGCTTTTGTGTCTTTACATCAGTTTCACCGATAAAATATTCACGTGTTTCTGGTAAATAATCATGACACAAGAACATCCGCATCGTTTCGGGCAAAGTGTATAAACGTTGCACCGAATCATAAAGCTGTGCTGCACTTCCATTTGGAAAATCACAACGTGCTGTACCATAATCTGGCATAAACAGTGTATCTCCCACAAATACAGCATCTCCAATCACATAGCTCAAACAGGCGGGCGTATGCCCTGGAGTGGGAAGGTTATATGCATCTAAATGACCAATTCTAAAATGCTCATTGTCAGCAAATAAATAATCAAAACTCTGATGCAAGTTAAAGTATTTGATATCCAGATTGTAAATTTGACTAAAGGTTTGCTGAACAATAGATATTTTATCGCTCATGGCAATTTTGCCGCCGAGTTGCTTTTTTAGATATTGTGAAGCAGTTAAATGATCGGCATGGACGTGAGTTTCTAAAATCCATTCTATGCTTAGGCTATTTTCATGGACATAGTGAATGACTTTATCTGCCTGAGTAGTAGAAGTTATGGCCGAAGCCGCATCATAGTCCAGTACACTATCAATAATCGCGCTTTTTTTAGTATCTGGGTCACTCACCACATAGGTAAAAGTATGAGTCGCTTCATCAAAAAAACTTTTAATCAACGGTTTCTGAGTATTCATATTTTTTAAGCACCTCTTATTTTCCGATGAAGTATCATGCCAATCAACATTGCACCAATAAAATATAGGGCCTGAGCATATCCGAGTCCAATTAAGGTTAACGCGGGCGCAGGACAGATTCCTGCTATCCCCCACCCAATACCAAAAATCAATGATCCTAAAATTAAATCTTGATCAATTTGATGATTCTGAGGTAACTCAATTTTTTCTTTGAATAATGTTATTGGATGTCTTTTCGCTCTTTGAAATGGAATAAATGCTACTAGAATTGCACCGATCATCACAAATGCCAAACTTGCATCCCATTCACCAAAAACATCTAAAAAAGCGAGAACCTTTTCAGGATTAGACATCCCTGAAATTATTAGACCGAATGAAAAAAGGGAACCAAATAAAAAAGCAAATATGTTTTTCATGATAGGCCTCCCAGTAAATGACGCATCACATAAACTGTAACAAAGCCTGCAAACATAAATATGATTGTTGCGAATATTGAACGTTTCGATAAACGACTTATTCCACAAATACCATGCCCACTGGTACAACCCGATCCCAGACGCGCACCAAAACCAACCAATAAACCCGCAATGATTAATTGATAAGGATTGGAACTGATCTTAATCTGTGGTGCATAAAAATAAGAAACAACGAACGGCGTAATCAATAAGCCAAGTAGAAACCAGATTGCAGGTGTTTTGGCTATTGTTTTAGGATTTATCACCTGTGCAAGTAAACCACTGATGCCTGCAATGCGACCATTCACATACAGATAACCAACGACGGCTATTCCAAGTAATACGCCGCCCAAAAAAGCTAACAAGAAACTATGCATGGTTTTAGCTCAAACAATATATAAAAACATAATATATTTTTATGTAATTTAATCAATGCACGTTTGACTCATTTTTCAATTGATTAAAATCGCATTTATCTACATAAATTCGTTGAGTACACGATCTACAAACCATTTAGGGAAATGTTGCAAGTTCTTATTTAATTTTAAAGTTTCTGCTTTTTCAATTTCAGCTAAAAAAGACGCTTGAGTACCATCAGAAGAATTATCAAATATATAAGCTCGATCTGAGGCATCTATTGCATCTAATAGTAAATCCATACTTCTCAAATAGCGCGTTCGAATTTTATCTCTTGGAACATCATGACCACCTTGACTCACGCGATACTGTACTCGACTGATATTGATATCAGGATCAACAGTAGAAACATAATAAAGATAAGTACGTAAGCCCTGTGCTTTAGCATGTTGAAGAAACTCAACCTTACTCCTATGCGACATGACTGTTTCAAAGGTAAAGCTAATTTTTAACTCAATAAATTGAATACGAATAAAATCAATAATTCTTGCTGCTAGATATGAATCAATTTCACTTGCTTCAAAAGCAATTTTTCCATTTGCTAAAATAATCGGATTGCTATTAAGTAAAGGCATCATTGTCTGATTCACTTTACGTTTTTTTGATTTTAGAAAATTGATAAGCTGCTGACTTTCAAGTGCTTCATGAAAATCTGTCAATGAAAAGCAGTGATCCTGAACGAGTTGTTTTTCCAGTTCATCGGCATTTAAATACGCACCAATATGTCGCGGTAACAAATAATCTTTAATGGTACTTTTACCAGATCCATTTGGACCTGCAAACATCCTTATTCTGGGTTGTGGCATAAAAAATTAGAATGCCACTTTTTTCTTACGTTTTAATGTCGTTTCTGACACGGCGATGTCAGTATAATAAGATGAAATATTTTTCAGGATTTGTGTCTCGCCATTACAGGATTGCTTAAGCAAATACTGGTCTTTGGCATACACTACAGAAGCTGATTGTGAAGCTTGACAAAAAGCATGACGAAAAGCCTCCACAGCAAGATGCGGAATCATTTCTTCCTCTCTTAAACTGGCTTTCATGGGAACAAATGCGGTCATGCTTAATCTCCCGTATTGATTAAATACGTTTCTAGTTATCTTAGCATAATTTTGAAAATTGTCTATTTGACCACCATTTTTCTGATTTATAGATTATTTATTCTATTCAGTCTAAGCCATTCATATTTTACTCTTTGCTTACAGCTCATCAAATTGATAATGAGATTGGCACATTGCTTGCTTTATGCACCATATTACCACTCAAATAAGGTCATAAAGAATGCACGACACATCAGTAACGGATTCTTTTGATGCAACCAAACCCAATAATGCAGCAAATGAAACACTTGAAGATTATACATTACGTTATGCACCGCATAGCTTTCGTCGCTGGAGTCCCAAAGTAGTCGCCATCACGGCGCTTGGTGGTATTGCATATCTTGCAGATTTCTCTATTGGTGCAAGTATCGGGATGACTTATGGCACGACCAATGCAATTTATTCGATTTTATTCGCTGCTATTATCATCTTTATCACAGGTATTCCTCTTGCCTACTATGCTGCCCGCTACAATATTGACCTCGATCTGATCACTCGTGGTGCAGGTTTTGGATATTTTGGTTCAGTCATTACCAGTATTATCTTTGCAAGCTTTACCTTTATCTTTTTTGCGCTTGAAGGCTCCATTATGGCGCAAGGGTTATTGCTTGGACTGGGTATTCCTTTGTGGGCAGGTTACCTTATTTCCACAATTATGGTTATTCCTTTAGTCATCTATGGCATGAAAGCCCTAAGTAAGTTACAAGTTTGGACAACTCCAATCTGGCTGATTTTGATGATTGGCCCTGTGGCTTATTTGATTCATAAAGAACCTAATCTGGTTGGCTCGTTTGCGACTTATGCAGGCAATAGTGGTTATGCGCCTATGGATATGGCAGCAATCATGCTAGGTGCTGGTGTGTGCTTATCGCTAATTATGCAGATTGGTGAACAAATTGACTATTTACGCTTTATGCCAGCTAAAACTAAAGAAAATAGTAAATCTTGGTGGGCAGCAGTCATTTCGGCGGGTCCGGGTTGGGTCATTTTGGGTGCAATTAAACAAATTATTGGTGCATTCTTAGGTTTTTACTTATTGACCAAATTACCAGGGATTAATGCGACTGAGCCTGTTCAACAGTTCAATGCGGCATTTCATGATATGTTACCTGGCTGGTTAGCTTTAGCATTGGCAGTTATCTTGGTGGTGATCTCTCAAATTAAAATTAACGTGACCAATGCTTATTCAGGTTCTTTGGCTTGGACAAGTGCTTATACCCGTATCAGTAAAAAATATCCGGGTCGTATTGTATTTGTATTAGTCAATCTGGCTGTTGCACTTGCGCTCATGGAAGGCAACATGTTTGCGGTACTCGGTAAAATTCTAGGCTTTTACTCAAACTTCGCAATCGCTTGGGTCGTTGTCGTTGCAACGGATATTGCTATCAATAAATACTTATTAAAGCTTTCACCTAAACAGCCTGAATATCGCCGTGAAATGCTGTATGACTTTAATCCTGTTGGTTTGGTGGCTTTTGGTGCAGCAGCAGGTTTATCGATTGCAGCTTTCTTCGGTTTATTAGGTGATTTCCTTTCTTCTTATTCCCCACTGATTGCTTTGATCGTTGGTTTCGTACTTACTCCTTTCATGGGCTTACTGACTAAGGGTAAGTATTATATTAAAAAGCATGATGATGGAATCAATGAACCGCGTTTTGACGCTGAAGGTACACCTGTTGCGACTGTGTATGCGTGTGTAGCTTGTGATCAAGATTATGAACGTCCAGATGTGATGTATTCACATCAGCATAACGGCGTGATCTGCTCACTATGTAAAACGATGGAAAAATAATGAGTTCTATAACAAAATTGTATTAGCAAAATAAAAATTTAACTGAGCCCTGAATTGTCAGGGCTTTTTT
>NZ_CP078523.1:2907387-2910109 GCF_019264745.1 Acinetobacter sp. Colony158
AAAACGAATTTGATCTTGGTGTGCCTTAATAATACTTAACCATGCTTTAGTCGCAGCGGTCATCGGCACAGAAGTATTCCATGCCATACTTAGTGTCCAACGCAAAGAAGTATTGGCTAAAGGCGTAATATTAAACTTGCTTTGATCAAGTTGTTCACAATAGATTTGTGGCAATAACGCAATGCCCATCGAAAATTCAACCATTTTGGCAATAAAATCCCATTGGCTACTTTTACATACAATTTTTGGCTGAAATCCTTCCACCTGTGCCGCCTGAATAATCAGGTTATTCAAGGTAAAACTATCGTCATATAAAAGAAAAGATTCTTCTTTTAAATCAGCTAAGCTCACCTCTTGTATATTTTTCCATCTCGAATGTTTCGCGGACAATAAACACAAAGATGAATCTACGATCGGAATTTCTGCAAGAATAGGATTGTGATTACTTAAAAGCACACCTACATCAAGGGTTCGGTTAAGAATTGCTTCTGAAATGGCATTTGATCCCACTTCCATAAATTGTAATTCAATATCAGGATATCGTTTATGAAACGATGCGATCAGTGAGGTAAGCAACACCGAACCCAAAGGTGGTACACCCAAAGTCAATTTTCCTTTTTTTAAATGTTTTATATCTTCTAATGTTTCATAAATTTTTTTCTGTTCATCCAATATAGTAAGCGCATGTTGATAAATTTGCTGACCCGTATATGTCAGCTCCACTTCACGTTTACGCCCTGCTTCCCCTTTTTTAAATAAGGTCGTAGCTAATTCCTGTTCAAATGCAGCAATGGCTTTACTGACGGTAGGCTGCGTCATATAGAGTTGCTCCGCTGCTGCCGTAAAACTTTGGCTTTGTACAATTTGTACAAAAATCTTTAGGGTTTTAATATCCATTTACAACCATTCCATAAAAGCATAATTAATTTTTTATTATTCATAATATGGCATAACAACTCCATTTACAATTGTTCTATTCCAAACACATCATACAGTTTATAGGTGATCCCTTGTCTTATTCCAGCCTTGCATATTTTGCCAAAGTGATCATCCAGATTGGTTTATTACTTATTTTCTGGTGGATTGGATCACTCTTGCAACAAGCATTAAATCTTCCTGTTTCAGCAGGCGTTATTGGGCTTTTTCTAGTTTTGATCGGGCTTGTAAGTGGCGTGTTTAAATTACAGTGGATTAAAACTGGTTCGGATTTCATGCTAGCCGAACTCGTGCTGTTTTTCATTCCTTGTGTCGTGGGACTGATCAACTATAAAAGTTTATTTATAGCTGAAGGCTGGCAATTTATAACTGCAATTGTGCTCAGTACCATGTGTGTCATGGTATTTACCGCCTATACCGTACATTTTTGCTTTAAATTGGAATCACGACTCAAACAACGCAGCCAAGATAAAATGCTACTTCAACATGAGCTAAAATCATGAATATTGCCTTGATATGTTTTGTTGGAACACTTTTGGGTTATATCTTGGCCAAACCCATTTATCGTCGTTTGCCTTATTTACCTTTTGCACCTGCAATTTTAGTTCCTTGCTTGATTATGGTGCTACTCATGATTTTCCATGTGCCTTATACCACCTATATGCAAGATAATCACTGGATCGTATGGATGTTAGGACCAACCACAGTAGCATTTGCGATTCCGATTTATGAATACCGCGATATCATTAAACAACATGCATTGTCTATTTGTATGGGTATTATCGTTGGGATGGCGGCAGGTATGCTGAGTGCTTTTTATCTGGCGCGTTTGTTTCATTTTGATCAGCAAACCACTTATAGTCTCATGTCTCGCTCGATTTCTACGCCTTTTGCCATGGAACTCACGCAACATATTGGCGGTTCAGTTGAATTGGTAATTTTGTTTACCATTTTGACTGGCATTGTCGGTATCATCTTTGGCGATCTTATTTTAGCTGGATTAAAGCTCAAGTCTTATTTGGCCAATGGCGCTTCTCTGGGCAATGCTGCGCATGGTTTTGGTACAAGTAAAGCATATATGCGCAATAAGCAAGAAGGTGTCATTGCGAGTTTAACCATGGTATTGGCAGGCATTTTTATGGTCATTACAGGCCCTTTTCTGGTTCACGTTATTGTTAAGTTACTGGTCTGAAAACATTGATCAATAAAAGCCGCTTAAAATAAAACTGAGTAATAAAGCTGTTTCTAGTAGTTCAATACTTGCTCCGATGGTATCGCCTGTGATGCCATCAATACGTTTGACAAAAAGATGTCGCAAATAAATCAATCCCGTCACAAAAACAAGTAAGCTTAAAACACCTTGTAATTTCCAGTAGAGCAAACTGAGTAAAACGATCAAACTTATCAGCCAAGCACTTTTTTTAGGTAAATCCTCAGCTAAGTGCCGTCCCAGGCCATTTTCACGAACATAGCTTGTGGTGAGCAATAAAATTAATGGCACAACTCGCCCAAGCATCGGTACAAAAATCAAAAATAGCGCTAAATATTGCTCTAGTAACAGATAAATACAGACCCATTTAAGCAAACAGACTGCGATCAGACTTAACACACCAATCAGTCCACAACTTGGATCTTTCATAATCTCAAGGGTACGTTGTTTATCACCAAAACCACCCACCCATGCATCAGCTGTATCTGCCAAGCCATCCAAATGTAAACCACCTGTTAGCCAAATCCAGATGATTAGAATAAGACTTGCGCTCAAAAGATGTGGAACAGGACTCAA
>NZ_CP078523.1:2910123-2919787 GCF_019264745.1 Acinetobacter sp. Colony158
CATATAAAATCAGACCGATCAATAAACCAATCAACGGATAATATAAAACAGATCGCGCATTTTCAGTCTGATTGGGTATCCGTGATAATTGAACAGGAATTACGGTCAAAAACTGTAGTGCAATCCAGAATGGCAACATACGTTATTCCTCGGATATCTGTAACTGTTGCTGATCATCCAGAGTGATTTTAAAGCGATACAGTTGACCTAAACTTGCCTGCATTTTCAGCAGATCGTCCAATGACTGGTATTGCGCCAAACAACGCAACAACTTGATTACACCACCATGCGTGACCAATAAGGCATGCTCATGTTGCTGTATTTGCATCTTTTCAATGACTAAGAATAACCCTTGTTGAATGCGTGATTGAAAATCTAATAAACTCTCGCCATTCGGAGCCGTATATTGGGTAGGTTGCTGCCAAAAATTTGTAAGTAGTTCAGGTGACTGTTGATAGATCTGCGCTGTACTGATCCCTTCCCAATCTCCAAAATACATTTCCTTAAAATTTGCATCCATATCACAATTCAGATTCGTTTGTGATGCAAACCTTTGTGCAAATGCAGCGCAACGTTGTAAGGGCGAAGTAAAAATCACTTGCCATGCAGAGGGCTGCATTTGCTCAATCGTGGTCTGCATTTGCTGCCAGCCTGTTGGTGTCAATGCATCGTCCAGATGACCACGTAAAGTATGGCTCAATGTCGTTTCACCATGACGTAACACATCAATGATCCACACTTTTTGCATATTGTTTTATACCTGATCGCCTGAAACTGAAGCTTCGGCAAAAGTTGCCATTTGGTTGTGTAAGGCACAGGCCAATTGAATGACACCCAACGCTGCCCCTGCACCACTACCTTCACCTAAACGTAAATTTAAGTTTAATATCGGCTGTGCATTGAGTTCAGCTAAAACACGACGATGTCCATATTCAGCAGATTGATGTCCAAACAACATCCAGTTTCGCGCATCGGGATTCAAACGCACAGCGCATAGTGCTGCAACCGAACTGATAAAACCATCAATCACCATCGGCATACCAAGCTGTGCGCAGCGAATATAAGCTCCCGTCATAGCAGCAATTTCTAACCCACCGACTGCGGTCATTATTTTAAAAGCATCCTCTTTTACATGAGGTTGATGCAATGCGATAGCGCGATCGATCACTTGTTTTTTGTATTTTAACTTTTGCGCATCTATTCCTGTACCAATGCCTGTCAATTGCTCTGCATCTTCATTGAGTAATAAACATGCCAAAGCTGAAGCTGAACAGGTATTGCCAATACCCATTTCACCTGCAACGAAAATGTCGGCCTGCGCACTCATGGCTTTCTCGACACTGTCACGTCCTAATTTCATCGCCTGATGACATTGAGCTTCAGTCATTGCAGCTTCAATTGCAAAATTTGCGGTTCCAGCACGAATGCAATGCGTTTCTACACCTTCATAACAATAAGACTCACCCACCGTACCACAATCAATCACTTGTAAATTGGCAGCATATTGTCGTGCGATTACACTGATACACGCACCACCTGTCGCAAAATTTTGTAGCATTTGTCGCGTCACCGCCTGCGGATAAGCCGAAATATTTTCTTGCATCACCCCATGATCGCCTGCAAAAATAGTAATCCACGGTTGATTCACATGCGGATGAGTTGTGCCTTGTAATGCAGCCAGTTGTATGGCAATCAACTCTAAATCACCCAATGAACCTGTTGGCTTAGTCAATTGTTGCTGGCGTTGCGTAGCAGATTGTTTGGCTTGCTCATCGATGGCTTGAACTGGTTCTACCCACCAACTCATGATTTTTCTCCTTTCAGTAACATTGGGAATCCTGCGACACAAAATTCGACCTTATCTGCGATTTTTCCTAGACGCTGATGTAACCGTCCAGATTCATCAACAAAACGACGTGTCATTTCCCCCATTGGCACAACACCCAAACCTGTTTCATTACTCACCAAAATAATATCTGATTGAAGTCGTGGTAAGAGCTCAAGCAACTCCTCGCATGCTTGAATTTGCTGGCTATACTGTGGATTGCAATCATCTAACAATAGAAGATTGGACAGCCATAAAGTCAAACAATCAATCAAAATGATCTGTTGTGGTTGATCAATCATCTTAAGTTGTTGAGCCAGTGCAATGGGTTCTTCAATGAGTCGCCATTCACTCGGTCGTTGCTCACGATGATGGTCTATACGCTGTTGCATTTCATCATCCAGTGGCCGCGCAGTTGCAATATAAGTCACAGGATGAGACAGCGCTTTGGCAATAACCTCTGCATGTCGACTTTTACCTGAACGCGCACCACCTAAAATGAGATGTATCATAGATCAATCCAGTTGTAAGCAATAAAGAGAATGTAGAGGGCCTTGTAATTGTTGAGCATCATAATAGCCAAAATGAAGCTGATCGATGGTTATTTTTAAATTAATCTCATGGCATTGCCGTATATGGTCAAGAATCATATGACTGGAATGAGCATCACGATACAACCCAAGCGTAATATGCGGATGATATTGCAAAGCTGCAATTTCCTGATGATCATCAAGTTGAAGGTTTCGTCGCAGATCAATGAGATGATTTTTTTCATCTCGAATATCAGCAAATAAAGCACTGCTAAAACTATTTAATTTACTGATATTCAGTTGAAATGCAGTTTGTTTTAAAAGTTGTCGGCGTTGCTGCTCAAACCAATCTATACAAAAATCATCATTATAAACAGGCTCTTGCTCCGTCAAAAAACCACAAATATACAGCGTTATATGATATTGGCGTTGCGAATTGGGCAATAGCAGATCTGAAAAAGAAGCTTGTAATTGATCGAGTTTTGCAATCAATTCTGGATATTGATCACGCTCAACTAAAATATACCAAAGTGCATAGATGCTACGTCCATGATGCCATTCGGAATAATCACGATGCAAAGTTGGAATGACACAACCATTTGGCTTTAAATACAAGAAAAAACACCAAAAATCAGAATGCTTTATTAAAGCATGATTTTTGGTGGGATCACTAAAATGATGAGATCAGTTTTGCGCGTGAGTTAAGCATATGAAGACTTTATCTCTTCAGGTAAAGCAAAACTTTTGAATTGTTTTAAATACGAAGGATATTCTATAAGTTGATCAAGATGCTGCTGTATGCTCTGCTCAATCTTTTTCTTTAGAGCATGATCTAAATCAAGTTGGACAATATTTGACTGCAAATGCTCGGTGATATTTTCAAGACTCATGTCTAACGTCTCGATCGCATAAAAATAGCCCAAACTTGCCCCCCATAACAAACTCTCGATGGGTTGATCAAATTTAAGATTGTTGGCAATAGAGCCCATAACCCGTTCATTATGATTCAGCTTGCGCAAAGGATCACGTGCCACGCGCTGACACGGATCTTTGTAAGCATATTGACACGACAATACAAAGCTCTTGGCTAGTCGATCCAAATCTTTCGCTCGTTTTGGCAAACAGACGCAAAGTCCTTGCTTGATCTCGTGAACTAAATGCTCAACCAATGACTGTACCCGCGCATCTCCCATTGCTACCCCAATAGTTTCATGTCCCAATAGCGAGGCATACCACGCCAACATGGCATGTACGCCATTCCATAGTCGATTTTTAATAAGTTGAATATCGGCAATATTATCCACCGCAATCATTTGTCGCATTTTAGCCAACAATGGGCTGTTATTTTCGACATAGATCGGCATATCCGTTTCACTATTAAATAAAATCAGGTCCATTGTCTGCAAAATATGACTCGGCTGAAAATTACGTCGCATATCATCAATATATAAAGAGGCTTGATGTTCCTGCTCAGATGAAAGCTTACTGGTATCTTCAATTTCGACATTTTCATCTTCAACATCAGACTGATATTGCTTGAAAAAATTATATTTAATTTTGAGCTGCCGATATAGATTTTGTTCAGACAACTTAGAGACCATACGGTTGACAACCGTATCACAGAAATAATGTTGGCCCATAATTTGATCGGCAATTTCCACGTTGGATAATTCGATCAATTGTTCCCGAATATGAGCTAATACTAAGGTTTTAGCTCCTACTTTATTTAAAATAATCAAAAAAGTGAGTGGACGTGTATTTTGCATCGCTTGTGAAGCAAAACGTGCATAGAGTCCTTTCGCAATAATTTTTGCCTCACTGGCAATCGCATGTTCAGGCAGGCACAGCGCGATCAAAGATGATTCCAAATACATATCCAGCATATGCTGTTGATGGTCTGTATCAATCACTGACATATATTCAATTCGTTCATCATAGGAAACTTGGCCATAACGAATACAATAGGTGCCAAAGGCATTGACTGCTTCACGATATAAACTGTTACGTGTTGAGGCAATAATGCGCTGCGGACGCGTATATCCATCCCAATGCGATAAAATCTGTGCAATGTATCCGCCACCAATTGCACCAAAACCGTGAATTCCAACCGTTAGCTGATTCACGGTCTGTGGAAATGCTTCCTGTAAAATCGGCATCTCCATCGCAGGGACAAATTGATCTAAATCCTCTAAACACTCGTACATAGTCTCAAAATAAAAATCGGCTTTAGACAGCATATTGTCATTTGGCGCTTTGATATCTTTGAGCAAAATAGTCATGCCACCTGCTGCATGTGCAGATGTGATTCCATTTTCAGAATCTTCGAACATCAGGCACTGTGAAGTGTCCAGATTTAATTTTTCTGCGGCTTTCTCAAAAATTTCAGGATGTGGTTTGCCCTGTTCAACTTCATCTCCACAGACCAGCACATCAAAGAATTTATATACATTGGCATTAATCAAATATTCTTCTGCTATTGCGCGGCGACTAGATGTCGCAACAGCCATACGTAATCCAGATTTTCTTAAACGTTCTAAGACCTGAACCAAACCTTTTTTAATAGGAACGCCTTCTTTACGTACCATTTCCAGTTCAAGTTGATCGGCACGCTGGCGAATTTCTTGGTATGGAATATCTAAACCGTATTGTTGTTGAGCCAGTTGTTCTGCTGTTTTGGCACTCAAGCCCAAACATTGCATTAAATATTCATCGGAAAATGCTTGTCCAATCAGCTCTTGAGATGCCTGTTTCAATGTTTGAAACCGTAATCGTTCAGTATCAAACATTGTTCCATCCATATCAAAAAGTGCAGCTTGAACAGCAGAACCATGAAAAATCAGCATCCATTTACCTCTATTTATTTATAATTCACATATTTAGGGTATACAAAAACTGTGCAGAATAACGGCTTATTTAATAAATGAAACATTTTTGAATGTTTTTTAATCAAACATTTCATAATTGTGCAACTAAAGCTTATTTTATTCGTTAAATTATTGATTTTTATTTTGAATTATGAAATTAATAAAATTAAAGATACCATTCACTTTGTAATGATATCCCGAATAAAATTTCAGTGATCAGATACTGTTAGTTAATACTGTAGCACTGCTTAAGTTTTTGGTAATCATAATAAAAACTTGTTGAATTATAACGAGCATAATCACAACTTGACTTAAATAAAGTTTCTTTCTCGTTATACAACATTTTGACCAAAGTAGAACCTTGTGCATTTTGATAAATATCCCATTGCATATTGGCTGCCATAGGTGAAACATCCTCACCACGCCAAGTGCTTGAACTATAACTATAGGTCTGATTTAGGGCTAAAGGTGTCATCATTGCTTTTAATTCAAATGCCGTTGCAAGGGGTATAATAATTTCGGCATGGGCAAAACGTAACATAGCTTTATGTTGCTGTTGTTTATTGATAACCTGATCTACCTGAGCAAAGAAATCCTGTTTAAGTCCCTGTGCAATATTGCTGGTCACTTGATTGGACTCAGTAAAGCTTGGACCTTTTTGGTAGAAATCCTGTGCATCATTATATTCTGCATAAAATTTGGCAGCATCTATTGGCATATATTTTGTAAAATCTGTATTACCTAATTCTTTTTTCATCCCGGGTGCAATTGAATACAGCTCATAGAGATACGCTGCTGCATCCACGGTACTGGCTATGGTGTTTTTGCCTTTTCCTTTTTCAGTAAATTGGGTACCATCTAAAGCTGTTGCAGTAAATGATCCAGTATTACTAAAAGTATAGCCTTGGCTACCTAATTTCTGAATAAACTCATTTTTAAACAATGGCGTCAGTACTTTCAATGCAATTTGCTGAGCGTTGTTATTATTCAATAATTCTTGTAATTTCTGTTTTAAATTTACATCATTTTCTTCAAAATCCTGATATTTCAAACTGGCATCATAGATACTTTGTCTAAGGGGTGAATTCATTTGGCTCAAATCTGTCGCTTTATTTAGACTATGGAAATAAAGTAAAAAGCGATCAACCCCTTGATCGTCAATCGACGGATTACTGTTACTATCTAAACTCGTATAACTTACTGGACGAATTTTTTCTTTAAGATCTGGGCGTTTCGTGATCAATTCACTGGTAAAGAATTTGGCGCTATCCACTGCACGATCTACACCAGAACTTTGTACAGCAATATCCATTTGCCCTAACACTGAGGTATTAAATAATGATGGTAATCGCTGTAACAAACGATCTGCAATTCCACGATGTTCCTCAATACCTAATTGGCTTTCATTGCCATAGCCAGACTGACGAATTCCAGTCACGCCATACCCCAACAAGATATTGGCTTTCATCATTGCTTCAATATCAGCACCAAGCTGTTCACCGAGTGGTGTTAATGCATGATCAGCTTTGGCTTGTTTCCATAGGTTATAAAGCGCCAAATCGTACTTGATGCTAGATAGACCACGCGAACCATGACGGGCAACCAGCTCGGTGAAAACAGGCTGAAATCCTGTTGGCGCACTCTGATAGCTATTTAAATCTTGCTGTGGTCTATAAGGTGTTTTAGTTTGAACATAGGCTGAAGTTTCTACTGTTGCAGAATGCTCAGACGTGCTGACGTTATCATCATGATCATTACAGGCACTTAAAACGAGTATTCCGCTCGCTGCCATGAAAAACTTCAATATGTTCTTAGTCTTCATTGAATTCAGTCATTAAAAATTTTGACTTAAAATATCTGGCTTCAATGACGATTGGATGACAACCACCCTAAAATTTAAACTAAACAATATTAATGGCTTATCTTGATCTTTCTTCAAAAATTATTGATCGAGAATATCAACAAATTGAGCATCTAATATTTTTGCAATCGCTTGTGGCGCTACTCCAATATCTAAACCACGTTTTCCACCACTGACATATATTTTTGTTTTCATTTCAGCAGAAGCATCAATCACAGTTTTAAGACGCTTTTTCTGACCAAGTGGACTAATTCCTCCCACTATATAGCCAGTCAGTCGTTCTGCATTTTTCGGATCTGCCATATGTAACTTTTTACATCCCAATGCTGCCGCAACTTTTTTTAAATTTAATTGATGATGAACAGGCAATATTGCGACAAAGTGATTTTTATCATCGGTGACCAGCAAGGTTTTAAAAACTTCTTCCACATCCAAATTTAATTTCTCTGCTGCTTCCAAACCAAAACTTTTAGCATTGGGATCATGTTCGTATTCATGCGTACTATATTCAATTTTATTGGTTTTAAGTAATTTACAGGCAAGGGTCATAATCTTTATATAAGCATGTCATCAAAGTTTGAATTTTATAATAGTTTTTTCAGGAAAAAAATCAAATTTACTTAGGCTATTTAGATATTGATCACCTTGCAAATTGTCACATCACTTTTGTTGACGCTATGGCAATGACAAATTAAGATTTTTCAACTTGAATATTTATTGATGGTACTTCGTTTTGCAATTGCTTGATACTTTTATAAATGCTAATCGCCTGATTTTCGATAACTACAAAATTACATTCTCTAAATTATTCCTTGTAAGTAGTTTAGGTCTTTTTTTTACGGGTTGTACGACACTTGGTCCCAATAGTGGTTCTTTAGAAAAACGTTCAAATAAGCTCTCAAGTGGATTACAAAAAGCTTATGCTGTTTCACCATCTACGGCAAATCGGTTATCTCCAATGATTATCCAAAGTGCTGATCGCTATGAAGTTCCACCCTTACTGATTGCTGCCACTATTCGTCAGGAATCAAACTACAATTCTTATGCACGTTCATCTGGCGGAGCTGTAGGTTTAGCTCAAATTATTCCAAGTTACTGGAGACAAGCCTGTCCTGGTAATCTGGCCGATGAATATAATAATATTCAATGCAGTGCCTATATTTTAGGACATTATAATGAAATGGCTGGAAGTTGGTTCAAAGCTAGTGCTTATTATAATGTTGGCCCAACGGGATATAAGTCTAGCTTTTGGACACGTCACAAAGCCAAAAAATATGCACGTTCAGTGAAACGTTTTGAAAAATCCCTAAAGAAAGAACTCTAATAAAAAGTTCTAATAAACTTGAGATTAACTAATCGTCGAAATTTCATTTTATTTAAAAAAAGGAACCTAGAATGTAATATATTCTAAGTTCCTATTTGGTGACTTCATTTAACTGAGGCTATAAAAAACACTAGCTCGCCTAAGATCGAATTTGCCGAAAATAATTTATTCTTCAAATAAACCATCAAATAACACAGAAGACAAATAGCGCTCACCACTATCAGGCAAAATTACCACAATGGTTTTACCGTTATTTTCAGGACGCTGTGCAATTTTTGCAGCAGCAGCAAGAGCTGCGCCACTTGAAATACCCACCAGAATTCCTTCTTTAGTGGCACAGTTACGTGCCCATTCAATTGCCTCTTCACTGGTAATCGGCATCACTTCATCGACAATATTTAAATCCAGATTTTTAGGAATAAAATTAGCGCCAATGCCCTGAATTTTATGTGGTGCTGGTGTAATGCTCTCACCACGCTTAGTCTGACTAATAATCGGAGACTCCGCAGGTTCAACTGCAACTGAATAAATTGGTTTCTTTTTAATATTTTCAAAGAAATGTGAAATACCAGAAATTGTCCCACCTGTCCCCACGCCTGCCACTAAAATATCAACATTTCCATCCGTCGCTTCCCAAATCTCTGGCCCTGTGGTTTGTTCATGAATTTTAGGGTTGGCTGGGTTTTCAAATTGTTGAGGCAAGAAATAGACATCAGGTTGCTCAGTCGCTAAACGTACTGCTTCATCAACAGCACCTTTCATCCCTTTTGCTGGCTCAGTAAGCACTAAATCTGCACCAAAAGCTTTCAGCACTTTACGACGCTCAAGACTCATACTTGCAGGCATAGTCAATGTAATTGGATAGCCTTTTGCGGCTGCTACAAACGCCAATGCAATACCTGTATTTCCACTGGTCGGCTCAACAATATGCATCCCAGCTTTCAACACACCACGTTTTTCAGCATCTGCAATTAAAGCAGCACCAATACGGCATTTTACTGAAAATGCAGGGTTACGGCTTTCAACTTTTGCCAATACTGTGGCGCCTGACTGAATAATACGATTAATGCGAACTAATGGGGTGTTACCAATCGCCTCTGCATTATCAGAATAAACTGCTATTCCTAAATTGGCAGGCGCTTTAAATTGTTGATCGGTAGACATGTTATTTCCTTATTAGATTTGGAATGATTCTGAATTATTATAGGCTTGTCAGCTAAGGAGAAAAGCAAAAACGTTAAGATTTATAGAAAATTATTG
>NZ_CP078523.1:2921104-2921280 GCF_019264745.1 Acinetobacter sp. Colony158
CAATTATTGTTATAAATTTTGATCCCAAAATAATCAGAATAGCTATCTACTACATAGAAAATAACTTAAATTAAATGCTGTTATTTTACATTCAGGCAAACAATACTGTAAGTTTTTATACCTTTTAAGATAAATAATATCTGAAATAAACTGAATATTTTTCTTCGTTAATCTCT
>NZ_CP078523.1:2921305-2921916 GCF_019264745.1 Acinetobacter sp. Colony158
GTTGTATAGGTTCAATCTCAGTGAGCTATCACATAGATGCTACTGATTTTGGATTAACGTTTTGCTTAAATGAGAGATCTGGAGGCACTGAACCGTACCGGGTTTGTCGGAGACTTTTTTATTTAAGTTAAGCCACCTGACCTAACGGGTTAATCTTATCATAGTACATTGCTTCAAACTCAAAAGGCGACACATAACCCAGTGCACTGTGTACACGCTTTTTGTTGAACCAATCTACCCAATTTAATGTCGCAAGTTGTACATCCGCTAAACCTTGCCAATCTGCTTTTAAATATTCAATCACCTCTGTTTTGTATAAGCCATTCACCGTTTCAGCCAAAGCATTATCGTATGAATCACCTGTCGTACCGACTGATGCTCGTAAATTTGCTGCTTCTAAACGATTGGTATAGCGAATAGAAAGATATTGAACACCTCTATCGGAATGATGAATCACATTCTTTGGCATGCCTCGATCGTGCAATGCTTGCTCAAGTGCATCGAGCACCATATCTGTATTCATCCGTGTAGATACTTTCCATCCAACAATTGCTCGCGAGAACACATCAATAATAAATGCAGTGTAGACCCAGCCAGAATTGGTTTGAATA
>NZ_CP078523.1:2922705-2922809 GCF_019264745.1 Acinetobacter sp. Colony158
AATAACTTGACCAACGTATTTGCATAAAAGTATCTTTATCCTATTGATTAAGCTTTCTATCAGTTCCTAATAAGCAACTAATTTGATAATCTAATGATTAAAAA
>NZ_CP078523.1:2923539-2924492 GCF_019264745.1 Acinetobacter sp. Colony158
CAATAACTTAAATTAAATGCTGTTATTTTACATTCAGGCAAACAATACTGTAAGTTTTTATACCTTTTAAGATAAATAATATCTGAAATAAACTGAATATTTTTCTTCGTTAATCTCTATTTTCCACAAATAAAGCTGTTCCACTTGTACAGGTTCAATCTCAGTGAACTATCGCATAGATGCTACTGATTTTGGATTAACGTTTTGCTTAAATAAGAGATCTGGAGGCAAAATAACTTGACCAACGTATTTGTATAAAAGTATTTGTATCCTATTGATTAAGCTTTCTATCAGTTCCTATAAGCAACTAATTTGATAATCTAATGATTAAAATATATACAAAATAAAGCTTACCAAAGCTCACCTTCTCTCCAATTGGTGCAAATTACATGATGCTCGGTACTATGTAGTAGTAAATCTTTCAATTGAATATTCAATGGATACAGCATGATTTTATTCTCATCCGTTAGGTAAGTAGACTTACCTCGATGAATATATAAATCCCCCAACCAATTAATCCAACCTAATTTTTTATAGAATTTATCATATTCAGGTTGCAATGCTGCAAGTTCATAACCTAAGTGAGTTAAAGTATCGATCAAATATCTTAATAGTTGTGATGCGAATCCCTTCCCCCGCATTCTCTCATCAGTAGTCACATATTCAACATAAGCTGTTTTCAATTTTATACTGTTATTAATAGTGAAAACTCTGTCTGTCCATAGCGCATGCGACACGATTTTTCCATCCAATATACCAACAAGATGAGAGGCTGTTTGCATGAAAAGATATTGGCTCCAAGGATCTTCATCAAATGCAGAAAAGCACAATGTGGCAATTTGTTGTCGCTGATGTGGATTGAGCTCTTTAACTTCAAGAATTTTAAACTCCATAAGCAGAGTCTCAATAAAAGTTAATTATATTTTAAATAAAGATCTGGAATGTATGAGTTA
>NZ_CP078523.1:2924525-2927841 GCF_019264745.1 Acinetobacter sp. Colony158
TATATTTATTTTTCCCAATAAAAAGCCCCCTGATCTTTTGATCAGGGGGTATTTAGCATTTAAAAGCTGGCGATGACTTACTCTCACATGGCTAACGCCACACTACCATCAGCGCGAAGAGGTTTCACTTCTGAGTTCGGGAAGGGATCAGGTGGTTCACTCTTGCTATTGTCGCCAGCAAACTGTTGTGGTGCTTTGGGGTCTTATTCACATTACTTAATAATGTATGCCTTACTTACGAACCAAAGAGTTATTAACGGATTGGAAATTGAGTCGGTATTGTAACTAGTTTATTGACTAAATCAAGTTTTCGTATCGAATTTATCTTGAATACAACAACTGTTTGGGTGTTGTATAGTCAAGCCTCACGAGCAATTAGTATTGGTCAGCTTCACATATCACTATGCTTCCACATCCAACCTATCAACGTCCTAGTCTTGAACGGCTCTTTAGGTGACATATAGTCACAGGGAAATCTTATCTTGAGGTAGGCTTCCCGCTTAGATGCTTTCAGCGGTTATCCCTTCCGAACATAGCTACCCGGCGATGCGACTGGCGTCACAACCGGTACACCAGAGGTTCGTCCACTCTGGTCCTCTCGTACTAGGAGCAGATCCTCTCAAATTTCCAGCGCCCACGGTAGATAGGGACCGAACTGTCTCACGACGTTCTAAACCCAGCTCGCGTACCTCTTTAAATGGCGAACAGCCATACCCTTGGGACCTGCTTCAGCCCCAGGATGAGATGAGCCGACATCGAGGTGCCAAACACCGCCGTCGATATGAACTCTTGGGCGGTATCAGCCTGTTATCCCCAGAGTACCTTTTATCCGTTGAGCGATGGCCCTTCCATACAGAACCACCGGATCACTAAGACCTACTTTCGTACCTGCTCGACTTGTGGGTCTCGCAGTTAAGCGCGCTTTTGCCTTTATACTCTACGCGTGATTTCCGACCACGCTGAGCGCACCTTCGTACTCCTCCGTTACTCTTTAGGAGGAGACCGCCCCAGTCAAACTACCCACCAGACATGGTCCTCGCCCCGGATTACGGGGCAGAGTTAGAACCTCAACATTACCAGGGTGGTATTTCAAGGATGGCTCCAATGCAACTGGCGTCACATCTTCATAGCCTCCCACCTATCCTACACAAGTAAGGTCAAAGTTCAATGTCAAGCTGCAGTAAAGGTTCACGGGGTCTTTCCGTCTAGCCGCGGGTACACTGCATCTTCACAGCGATTTCGATTTCACTGAGCCTCTGCTGGAGACAGCGCCGCCATCATTATGCCATTCGTGCAGGTCGGAACTTACCCGACAAGGAATTTCGCTACCTTAGGACCGTTATAGTTACGGCCGCCGTTTACTGGGGCTTCGATCAAGAGCTTCGCTTACGCTAACCCCATCAATTAACCTTCCAGCACCGGGCAGGCATCACACCCTATACGTCCACTTTCGTGTTTGCAGAGTGCTATGTTTTTAATAAACAGTTGCAGCGGCCTGGTTTCTGCGGCTGCCAAGCGCTCAGGGAGCAAGTCCCATCACCCTCAGCAGCGTACCTTCTCCCGAAGTTACGGTACCATTTTGCCTAGTTCCTTCAGCAGAGTTCTCTCAAGCGCCTTGGTCTACTCGACCTGACCACCTGTGTCGGTTTCGGGTACGATTCCTGTGTAACTGNAGCTTAGAGACTTTTCTTGGAAGTATGGTATCAGCCACTTCACTGTACAAGTACAGCTTGATATCGACTCTCAGCATAGAGCACCCCGGATTTGCCTAAGATGCATGCCTACTGTCTTCCACCTGGACTACCAACGCCAGGCTGACTTAACCTTCTCCGTCCTCTCATCGCATTACACAGAAGTATGGGAATATTAACCCATTTCCCATCGACTACGCCTTTCGGCCTCGCCTTAGGGGTCGACTCACCCAGCCCCGATTAACGTTGGACTGGAACCCTTGGTCTTTCGGCGAACGGGTTTTTCACCCGTTTTGTCGTTACTCACGTCAGCATTCGCACTTCTGATACCTCCAGCATACTTCTCAATACACCTTCATCGGCTTACAGAACGCTCCCCTACCACGTAACTTAAAGTTACATCCGCAGCTTCGGCACATAGTTTTAGCCCCGTTACATCTTCCGCGCAGGCCGACTCGACTAGTGAGCTATTACGCTTTCTTTAAAGGGTGGCTGCTTCTAAGCCAACCTCCTAGCTGTCTATGCCTTCCCACATCGTTTCCCACTTAACTATGATTTTGGGGCCTTAGCTGGCGGTCTGGATTGTTTTCCTCTTGACTACGGACGTTAGCACCCGCAGTCTGTCTCCCGGATAGTACTCATAGGTATTCGGAGTTTGCATCGGTTTGGTAAGTCGGGATGACCCCCTAGCCGAAACAGTGCTCTACCCCCTATGGTATTCGTCCGAGGCGCTACCTAAATAGCTTTCGGGGAGAACCAGCTATCACCAGGCTTGATTAGCCTTTCACCCCTATCCACAAGTCATCCCCTGGCTTTTCAACGACAGTGGGTTCGGTCCTCCAGTTAGTGTTACCCAACCTTCAACCTGCTCATGGATAGATCGCCTGGTTTCGGGTCTACACCCAGCAACTATACGCCCTATTAAGACTCGATTTCTCTACGGCTCCCCTATGCGGTTAACCTTGCTACTGAATGTAAGTCGCTGACCCATTATACAAAAGGTACGCAGTCACCGAACAAGTCGGCTCCCACTGCTTGTATGCATGCGGTTTCAGGATCTATTTCACTCCCCTCACAGGGGTTCTTTTCGCCTTTCCCTCACGGTACTGGTTCACTATCGGTCAGTCAGGAGTATTTAGCCTTGGAGGATGGTCCCCCCATATTCAGACAAGGTTTCACGTGCCTCGCCCTACTCGTCATCATGATGTGTGCCCTTTCGTGTACGGGACTATCACCCTCTACGGTCGCACTTCCCAGAGCGTTCCGCTAAAACACACATCACTTAATGGGCTGATCCCCGTTCGCTCGCCGCTACTAAGGGAATCTCAATTGATTTCTTTTCCTAAGGGTACTGAGATGTTTCACTTCCCCTCGTTCGCTTCAATAACCTATGTATTCAGCTATTGATACCTACCTTATAGTAGGTGGGTTCCCCCATTCAGATATCTCCGGATCAATGGATATTTGCCGCCTCCCCGGAGCTTTTCGCAGGCTATCACGTCTTTCTTCGCCTCTGACTGCCAAGGCATCCACCACATGCACTTAATTACTTGACTATACAACCCCAAACAGTCGTTAATACCTACAAGTAGTATTACCAACATTACAGTTTGAAGTACTGTGCA
>NZ_CP078523.1:2927854-2930013 GCF_019264745.1 Acinetobacter sp. Colony158
CAGCTTCAATCTAAATTCATATACCAAAACGCTTGATTCAGTTAATTTGCTAGTTCTCAATTAACTCTGAGATCAGAATTACTTCTTCTCTCTTTGTTATTGAGTGAACAATTTATTTCAGACTCAATTCTCAATCTGTTAATGAATTAATGTAACCTCGTCAGCTACATTAAACTGTGATTAATCACAGAGCTTAATAAATCATTATATTTACTAAGCTCTATAATCTTCTTAACTTCAAGCTCCATCCTATGTGTGCCTGCGCACAGCATAGCTGTTTGCTTAAATTTCAAGGAAAAGCTGCGCTTTTCTGTTCTTGAAATTTGGTGGAGACTAGGAGAGTCGAACTCCTGACCTCCTGCGTGCAAAGCAGGCGCTCTACCAACTAAGCTAAGTCCCCAGCTTATATCATTTAAGTATCTTTAACTCTGTACTCATTAATCTATTCGTCAGAATGGTGGGTCTGACAAGACTTGAACTTGTGACCCCACGCTTATCAAGCGTGTGCTCTAACCAACTGAGCTACAGACCCTGAGAAATAAAAAAAGAGATTAATAATCTCTTTTTTTATTTCGCAAGACAAGCGCAGCGCGTAGTGCATGACTTATCTCTGAAATTAAAAGAGAAAACTCGTTCCTTTTCTATCTTTCATTCAGATACCAGAAGAACAACTTGTTGTGGATTCTTACCAATCAACCAATCTTTTCGTTAAGGAGGTGATCCAGCCGCAGGTTCCCCTACGGCTACCTTGTTACGACTTCACCCCAGTCATCGGCCACACCGTGGTGAACGTCCTCTTTGCAGTTAGACTATCCACTTCTGGTGCAACAAACTCCCATGGTGTGACGGGCGGTGTGTACAAGGCCCGGGAACGTATTCACCGCGGCATTCTGATCCGCGATTACTAGCGATTCCGACTTCATGGAGTCGAGTTGCAGACTCCAATCCGGACTACGATCGGCTTTTTGAGATTAGCATCCTATCGCTAGGTAGCAACCCTTTGTACCGACCATTGTAGCACGTGTGTAGCCCTGGTCGTAAGGGCCATGATGACTTGACGTCGTCCCCGCCTTCCTCCAGTTTGTCACTGGCAGTATCCTTAAAGTTCCCACCCAAAGTGCTGGCAAATAAGGAAAAGGGTTGCGCTCGTTGCGGGACTTAACCCAACATCTCACGACACGAGCTGACGACAGCCATGCAGCACCTGTATGTAAGTTCCCGAAGGCACCAATCCATCTCTGGAAAGTTCTTACTATGTCAAGACCAGGTAAGGTTCTTCGCGTTGCATCGAATTAAACCACATGCTCCACCGCTTGTGCGGGCCCCCGTCAATTCATTTGAGTTTTAGTCTTGCGACCGTACTCCCCAGGCGGTCTACTTATCGCGTTAGCTGCGCCACTAATCCCTCAAAGAGACCAACGGCTAGTAGACATCGTTTACGGCATGGACTACCAGGGTATCTAATCCTGTTTGCTCCCCATGCTTTCGTACCTCAGCGTCAGTGTTAGGCCAGATGGCTGCCTTCGCCATCGGTATTCCTCCAGATCTCTACGCATTTCACCGCTACACCTGGAATTCTACCATCCTCTCCCACACTCTAGCTAACCAGTATCGAATGCAATTCCCAAGTTAAGCTCGGGGATTTCACATCCGACTCAATTAGCCGCCTACGCACGCTTTACGCCCAGTAAATCCGATTAACGCTCGCACCCTCTGTATTACCGCGGCTGCTGGCACAGAGTTAGCCGGTGCTTATTCTGCGAGTAACGTCCAGTAGCTGGTAGTATTAATACCAGTACCCTCCTCCTCGCTTAAAGTGCTTTACAACCATAAGGCCTTCTTCACACACGCGGCATGGCTGGATCAGGGTTCCCCCCATTGTCCAATATTCCCCACTGCTGCCTCCCGTAGGAGTCTGGGCCGTGTCTCAGTCCCAGTGTGGCGGATCATCCTCTCAGACCCGCTACAGATCGTCGCCTTGGTAGGCCTTTACCCCACCAACTAGCTAATCCGACTTAGGCTCATCTATTAGCGCAAGGTCATTACTGATCCCCTGCTTTCTCCCGTAGGACGTATGCGGTATTAGCATCCCTTTCGAAATGTTGTCCCCCACTAATAGCCAGATTCCTAAGTATTACTCACCCGTCCGCCGCTAAGAT
>NZ_CP078523.1:2930024-2931710 GCF_019264745.1 Acinetobacter sp. Colony158
ACCTCATCTCCGCTCGACTTGCATGTGTTAAGCCTGCCGCCAGCGTTCAATCTGAGCCATGATCAAACTCTTCAGTTAAAATCATTTTGCACCTTATTAAAGACAAGGTGCCAATTCTGGCTCATCAATTACTGACAAATTCTCTCAAATAAACTTCGAGTAATTTAAACCAATTAATCAATGATAATATTTCGATCAATTAATTAGTAAAAATCCACACAAGTTGTTCTTCTATTCTCTTAATGATCTATTCCTTACCTCGTCAGTAAGAAATTCAACCCAATACAAATCCTTCAACCTTAACCCTAAAAGCCAAGATCTTCATCGTGTATCGCGTCGGGATGCTGCGTATTCTATACAGTTTTTAAAGCAACGCAAGCCCTATTTTTCAAAAAAATATCATCAGGATGTTTTTTAATCAACAGATGCTTTTTCCTTGCTGTATTCGCCTATTTTACCCTCAATTAAGCCTTTTTCATTTAACTGATTAAGTTGATCACTCGATTTATAACGCTTCAGTATCTTATAAGTATGTTCACCTAGCTGTGGTGGAGCATGATGATATTCAACTGGAGTACCCGATAATTTGATTGGTGAAGCAACTACTTTAAATCTCTGATTTTGTGGGTGTGGAATATTCACTACCATTTGACGAGCCAGAATTTGTGGTTCATTGAATGCTTCTTCGATGGAGTTGATCATGCCCACTGGCACTTTTTTCGCATGAATTTGTGTTACCCAATGATTTGCATCTTGCGTTTGGAAATGCTCACTCAATACACCAATTAATTCATGCCTATATGCAACTCGATCTTTATTAGTCGAATAATTTGGCTGATCTAATAAGTCCGCCCGATCTATTGCAATACACAAGTCCTTAAATTGTTTATCATTACCACAGGCAATAATAAAATCTTTGTCTTTTGCCTTAAAAATTTGGTATGGCACAATATTGGGGTGTGCATTTCCCATTCTCACAGGTGATTTTCCTGTGGTTAAAAAGTTCATGCCTTGATTGGCCAATGTTGCAACCTGTACATCTAAAAGAGACAAATCAATATACTGTCCTTTACCTGTGCTTAAACGTGACCATAATGCTGCTTGAATCGCAATGGTGGCATACAGTCCAGTTTGAATATCTGCAACCGCAACCCCAACCTTTTGCGGTTCTTGATTTTGCTCACCTGTAATACTCATCAATCCTGACATGCCTTGAATGACAAAATCATAACCAGGTTCTTCGGCACGAGGACCTGTTTGCCCAAAACCTGTAATTGAACAATAGACAAGTCGAGGGTTAATTTGGCTCAGTGTCGCGTAATCTAGTCCATATTTTGCGAGTGAACCTGCTTTGTAGTTTTCAATTAATACATCCGCATCTTTGATCATCTCGTGAATGAGTTGTTGACCTTCTTCAGTTGCAATATCGATTGCCACAGAGTATTTATTTCGATTCGCTGCTTGATAATAACCAGCTTCTTTAGTCGGTTGGCCCTGATCATTTAACATCCACGGTGGCCCCCACATGCGAGTATCATCACCCACTTTAGGACGTTCCACTTTAATGACTTCTGCACCTAGGTCTGCTAGAATTTGACCACACCATGGTCCCGCTAAAACCCGACTTAAATCCAATACTGTTAAGCCTGTCAATGCACCCATAATTTATTTCTCCAAAAGCTGACA
>NZ_CP078523.1:2931731-2946229 GCF_019264745.1 Acinetobacter sp. Colony158
TTTTATTTCAAGATTTTTGCGGATCGTACTGACGATCTTTAATAAAAAAGCCAGGTAATACACCTGCGATAAAGTAGGCTGCCCCCATGACAATAAATGCCATTGCAAAAGTCCCACCTGATGCCAAAAAGCCAATAGTCGCAGGCGCAATCGCAGCACCGACACGACCAATGTTATAAGCACCACCAATCGCAGTCCCACGGACATCAGTTGAGAATGACTCTGCCATATAAGTGGCATTTACCCCATATGGAATACCGTAAAGAAAACCAAAGGTGATCAATAAATACAGAATATTCTCAGGCGTATTAAAGAAAATAATGATTGGCAGGAAAATTGCGCTGGCAAGTGTGCCAAAGACAAACACAGCACGGCGATTAAATTTATCCGCTAAATATCCTGCTAAAATTTTGCCTAAAATCATGGCTGTATACGAACCCACCATATAACTGGTTAACGATTTGAAATTCATATGGACTTCAGTTTCAAGATAACTTGGCATCCAGTTATTAATGCCGTAATAACCAAACTGCAAAAAGAATGCTGTGGTCATCCAGAGTAGAAACATTTTGTGATGTTTGAAGTTATTGAAGATTTGTTTGTAAATACTACCGCTTTTAGGTTTTACATCTGGTTGTCCTGTTTTTTGTTTTTCTGGATTTAAAGCTGCAATTTTTGTTAATTGCCATGACTTTGGTTCAGGGACAAAGCGCTGTAAAATGACATTAATAATGGCTGGAATCACGGTAATAAAAAATAGAATACGCCAGCCATGTTCAGGAATAATTGCACCAGCTAATAATGTAGCTACGATGTAACCTACGGTTTGTCCGGTCTGTAATGTTCCTAAGACGGTTGTACGATATGAAGTCGGAACATATTCAGCCATTAAAGTATTACACGCCATATATAGCGCACCAATTCCTAAAGCTCCGATAAAACGAAGCACCATGAATTGTTCAAAAGTTTGTGTAAAACCTAAAATACAAGTTGCAATTGAAAAGAATGTCACTGAATGCGCAATGGTTCTAACACGACCAAACTTATCACAGGCCCAACCACCTAAAATACCTCCAATTCCCATCCCTGCTAAGGATGCGCTACCTAATGCGCCCGCCTGAAAAGTCGACAAACCAAAATCTGCTTTTAAACTGGTCAAACTATAAGACAACAACATGATATCCACGCCATCCACCACCATCGCGAAATAGGCAAATAACAATGCCCATTTCCATGTATTTGGGGTAATGCGATCATATGTTCCAATATTGGATGCTAATGTATTTGGAAGATTTCCCGTAACGGTTTGAACATCATTGTTCATTTTATTTCACCTCATTTTTCCTAAATGAGTCTTAAGTTTTCATCGATTAATCATGCCATGTTCGCTTTGCTATTGTTGTTTTATCTTGCCCAAGCAAAGTGCCATTTCTTCATGAAAAATTCCATGATGAATCCCTGACTATTTTTGTATTGTCTTTATTAAGCAAAAACCGCTTAGAGACACGCATAGCGCGCATCTTTAAGCATCAAGATTTAATTTAAAAAATGAAAAACGAATTAATTAAACTATGAGTCTAGTTACTAAAAGCCGCAATACCCGTTTGAGCACGTCCCAAAATCAAGGCATGTACATCATGTGTACCTTCGTAAGTATTGACGACTTCTAGGTTCACCAAATGACGTGCAACACCAAATTCGTCACTAATGCCGTTACCACCCATCATGTCACGGGCTAAACGAGCAATATCTAGCGCTTTACCGCAGTTATTACGTTTAATTAAAGACGTACCTTCAACCGCAGCAATACCTTCATCTTTCATACGACCAAAACGTAAAGCCGCCTGTAAGCCTAATGCGATTTCAGTTTGCATATCAGCCAGTTTTTTCTGAATCAACTGATTGGCAGCCAATGGACGACCGAATTGTTTACGATCCAATGTATATTGACGTGCGGTATGCCAACAAAATTCTGCCGCACCCATCGCACCCCAAGCGATTCCATAACGCGCACTGTTCAAGCAAGTGAATGGACCTTTTAGACCACGAACGTCTGGGAATGCATTTTCTTCTGGAACAAATACATTATCCATCACGATTTCGCCAGTAATGGAAGCGCGTAATCCTACTTTGCCGTGAATTGCTGGAGCAGAAAGTCCTTCCCAGCCTTTTTCTAAAATAAAGCCACGAATTTCGCCAACATTACCTTCAGCAGACACTTCTTTCGCCCACACCACAAACACATCAGCAATTGGGCTGTTGGTAATCCACATTTTTGCGCCAGTTAAACGATAACCACCATCTACTTTTTTGGCACGTGTAATCATACTGCCCGGATCAGAACCATGATCAGGTTCAGTCAAACCGAAACAGCCAATGTATTCACCTGTTGCAAGTTTCGGTAAATATTTTTGCTTTTGTTCTTCAGTCCCAAATTCATTAATTGGCACCATCACTAAAGAACTTTGTACACTTGCCATTGAACGGTAGCCTGAATCGACACGTTCAACTTCACGAGCAATCAAACCATAACTGACATAATTTAAACCTGCGCCACCGTATTGTTCTGGAATGGTTGGCCCCAATAGACCCAACTCACCCATTTCACGAAAAATAGTAGGATCGGTGGTTTCGTGACGAAATTGCTCCAATACACGTGTCATGAGTTTATCTTGACAATATGCATGCGCAGAATCACGAATCATGCGTTCTTCTTCAGTTAACTGTTGCTCAAGTAAGAATGGGTCTTCCCAATTGAAGTGAACACGTGCAGATTTTTTAGCTGTATCGACCATTTGATTCATCGCTTTCCTAGCCTGTTTGTTTGTCATTGACCCGATGCTACGATGTCGCAGTCAAAGCAGCAAACGATAAATTTGCATACAGTCATTCCATTTACGCATATCTTATTTTAATTTTAGGCTATACTTAAATTACGTTTTACTCTTAATTCAAGCAAATAGGTTTTTTTAGCTACAGAAAGATAGAGTACACTTTCAAAATATATGTGATTTACAAATATCTTCATTTTGCAATCATCATTAAGGACAATTCCATGAGGCGCATGATTCCCTCTCTACAAGCACTCATTTGTTTTGAATCAGCTGCCAAGCACAAAAGTTATACCTACGCAGCGCAGGAACTTTCGATTACACAAAGTGCTGTGTCTCGACAAGTCCAGCAGCTTGAGGAATTTTTAAATATTGAGCTGTTTAATCGCACCCGACACGGCGTAGAACTTACTCAAGCAGGCGAACAATATTTTAAAAGTATTAAGCCTTATTTGCTCGGCATTGAACAAAGCACACTGGATTTGATGTCGCACAAAGGTTTAGGTGGAACTTTAAAGCTAGGAGTTGTCCCAACTTTTGCGACCCGTTGGTTATTGCCTCGTTTATATCGTTTTAATGAAATTTTTCCTGAAATTACCATCCACCTTGAAACCAGTACCAAACCTTTTTTATTTAGTGATCATATTTTTGATGCCGCTATTTATGCAGGAACGCCATCACAAATTGAAAACTGGCCAGGTGCAAAAATTCAATTCTTAATGCAAGAAGAAGTTGTACCTGTTTGCTCTTTAGCCTTAATCCAAAAACATTTTCCTGAGATTCATATTGATCAAAAACACAGCATCGACTTATCCCCTGAACAGATTAGTCAACTACCCTTACTGCAACAAACCACACGTCCTTACATCTGGAAAGAATGGTTTTCAGCCGCTGCTTACGATTACCCCTATGCGATGGAAGGTCAACGTCATGAACTGTTTTCGATGCTCGCAGTGGCAGCAACACATCATTTAGGCGTAGCACTCATTCCACAAATGTTGCTTGAGAAAGAACTGAACAATACGGATCTGGTCATTGCCTCATCTTTAAAGTTAGTCGGTGCGCGTTCTTATTATTTCGTCTATTCTGAACAACACAATAACGCACTGATTTTAAAATTTACCGAATGGCTTGAGAAAGAAGTGAAGACCTATCAATCTAAAACTGGCTTACAACAGGTCAAGACTCATGAGGACTAAATCCTGCATAGCGCGATAAATTTTCAACCCCTAAATCTGTCTGGATAATCGTTACCGCAGGGTATAACGTTTCAGTAATCGCAGTAAAAATATTCATGTCTGGATCTTCGTGTAACTCATCCACAGATTTTGTCATTTGAGCTTCAAAGCGATCTGCAACAAATTCAAAACCCAAGTCCATTGCAACAAATAAAGTGTGTTCACAAGGCTGAATATATTGCTCTTGCATCCAGTCAACGACAGCATGTTGACAAATCGGACAGAGAATATTGGCAGAAGCATCGGGCTGCTGGATAAGCTTGCAGGACATAAACTTACTCTAAAATGTAGTTAATAACGTCAAGAGTAGTCTAATAGAAATATTTGCTTGCATCTAATTTTTTTAAAATCCACCTTTGGTGAATTGCTATTCATTTCCACTCATGCTTATTATCATAGAAAGAAAAAACGTGCTCAGTTGTGTGAATTTTGAATTAACGACATTTTTGAAATGGAGATTTCATGTCAACACTAGAAAAAGCCATTGCACTGGCAACAAAAAAACATGCGGGACAACTTGATAAAGCGGGGCAACCATACATATTACATCCTTTAAGGCTTATGTTAAATGTAGAAAGTATGGATCAGAAAATGGTCGCAGTAATGCACGATCTACTTGAAGACACAGATACCACGATTGTTGATCTGATTACTTTGGGGTTTAGTCAGAATGTGATTGATGCGGTCGTTGCATTGACCAAAAAAGAAGGTGAAAGCCGTCTGGATGCAGCCAAAAGAATCGTGAAAAATTCACTTGCAAGAACAGTTAAATTAGCTGATCTTGCAGACAATATGGACTTAAGCCGAATCAAATCGCCAACGCAACGTGATTTTATGCGCCTTGAAGAATATAAAAAAGTAAAAGACTTTCTACTAAACCCGCCCGCAGCTCTCATATAATTTTGAGCTATTTACTCAGGTTTAACATAAAGCTTTAAAATTATTGGGTATAATATGCAGTATTGCTTAAAAAATTAAATTTGCTGCTCAACGGAAATCCATTATGCTCACTGATTTAGACGATTTTTATTGTTTTGCTTTAGTCGTTGAACATGGGGGATTTAGTGCAGCCGAACGAGCTACAGATATTCCAAAATCAAAATTGAGCCGTCGTGTTTATAACCTTGAAGAACGTCTCGGGGTTCGCCTGATTCAGCGTAGTTCGCGCCATTTTGCTGTGACTGAAATCGGCATGAATGTGTATCGGCATGCTCAAGTGATGATGAATGCTGCACAAGCTGCACATGACTTGGTCGATCATTTGAGTGTTAAACCTCGTGGTGTGATCAAAGTTACCGTTCCGGTCGATATTGCACAAAATCAACTGACCAAGATTTTGCCTGATTTTTTAAAATTATATCCCGAAATTCGGGTACAACTGATTATTAGTAATCGACGTTTTGATGTGATTAATGAAGGCATTGATATTGCCCTACGTGTTCGATCCAATCTGGATGATGATCCAAGTTTAGTGATACGCCAGTTCAGCACCATTGAACAGCATATCTTTGCCAGCCAAGCCTATTTAAATGAATACGGCTCTATAAAAAAACCCGAAGATCTCTCTCAGCACCGTGTTTTAAGTTTGGCTGATGACCATCTGGATCAACAAATCATTTTACACAATAAAGAAAACCAACAAGAAAAAGTAAAAGTAAATCCAGTTATTATGGCTTCAAACTTATTGATGTTAGCCAATTTAGCCAGTCAAAATTGTGGCGTTGCTTTACTCCCCGATACCATTGCGAGTGAATATGTCCGCACAGGTGAATTAGTGCGAATTTTACCAGATTGGAAAGCACCCCATGGTATTTTCCATGCCGTGTATCCATCACGTCGTGGTCAGTTACCTGCGGTTCGGGTATTTATTGATTATTTAGTTGAGCAGCTGGGTATCAGATAATAAAAAAACTTATTTCGATCGAAATAAGCTGTATACAAACCGTTTACTCAGTCGCAGTGACAGGTAAAACTTCGATATCAGGATATGCACCTGTACCATTTGGCCACGGTGTCAATAATTCATAACCTGTTTCTGTGACTGCAACCATGTGCTCCCATTGTGCTGACAATGATTTATCTTTGGTAATTACTGTCCAGCCATCACTTAACTCTTTGACCTGTGCATGTCCTGCATTCACCATCGGTTCAATGGTAAAAACCATGCCTTGTTGCAAAACCATCCCTTGACCCGGTTGACCATAATGCAAAATATTAGGTTGTTCGTGGTAAATTTTTCCAATACCGTGTCCACAGTATTCCCGAACAATACTATAACCTTCTGCCTGAGCAACAGATTGGATCGCATAACCAATATCACCTAAGGTTGCGCCCGGTTTTACAACCTGAATACCTGCATGCATCGCGTTATATGTGGTTTCAACCAATTTTTTTGCATCTGGATGAACATCTCCAACCAGAAACATACGGCTGGTATCACCAAAGTAACCATCTTTAATAATCGCAACATCGATATTGATAATATCGCCATCTTGCAGAATTTTCGTCGGAGAAGGAATACCATGACAAACCACTTCATTGACTGAGGTACATGTCGTTTTGGTAAAACCATGATATCCCACATTGGCAGGAATCACTTGCAAGGTATTGACGATGTAATCATGACAAATGTCATCCAGATATTCAGTACTTACACCGGGTTTAATATGATCCGCAATCATCTCCAGAACCTGCGCCGCCAGACGACCTGAAACACGCAAATTTTCAATATCTTGTTCAGTTTTGATGGTAACTGTAGATGCTCGCATTGCAATCCCCTCTATGATTCTGTGAATTATACCCCCTTTAAGCTCAAACTTATATTAGCTTAATGCTTATCATTTCTAATTAGAGACTTATATATTCTCAAATTAGGTTAACTATTGATCAATCAATGCTTCATCAAATATGCATTTATTGTTGAAATTTACAGCTAAAGCATTGAACCTAATATAATTTCGATTTTATTTTCAAAAGTTTAATTTAACCACTTTAGAATTTTATGTAAATTTCATCTTTATATATCTACATGCACGCGATTAGATAGTTGCACAAACATCCTATTTTTATACTAAAATTTGCATGTTTTTATCACAAACTCCCATTTTATGATCAGTCTTCGCACTTCAGACATTATTGCACTTGGTTTTATGACCTTTGCTTTATTTATTGGGGCTGGCAATATTATTTTCCCACCGATTGTTGCTCAACAAGCGGGTGAACATGTATGGTTAGCAGCAGCTGGATTTTTGATTACGGCTGTAGGCTTACCTGTTATTACCATTATGGCGCTTTCCCGTATGGAAGGTTCGATTGCCATGATCAGTTCACCACTTGGAAGAGTCGCTAGCTTACTCCTCACTATTGTATGCTATCTGTCGGTTGGACCATTATTTGCTACTCCACGTACTGCAACCGTTTCTTATGAAATTGGTTTCTCCTCTTATTTTGGTACATCCAGTCATAGCTTACTGATTTACAGTATTGTTTATTTTGCATTTGTAACGCTAGTTTCGCTTTATCCAAATAAACTTTTGGATACTGTAGGGCGTTTTCTTGCTCCTTTAAAAATTGCGGCACTTGCTGTTTTAGGTGTAGCTGCATTTCTGATTCCATCAGGCTATATCCCACCTGCGATTAACAATTACGTTGCTCATCCTGTTTCTGAAGGTTTTGTTAATGGTTACTTAACCATGGATACTTTAGGCGCTTTGGTGTTTGGTATCGTGATTATTCAGGCGATTTATTCGCGTGGTGTCCGTGAGCCGAGGTTGGTAACACGTTATGCGATCATTGCCAGTATTATTTCAGGAATTGGTTTGACACTGGTATATATCAGTTTGTTCAAACTTGGGCTAGGTAGTCATGAAGTTGCACCAAATGCAAGCAATGGTGCTGTAATCTTACATGCTTATGTACAACATGCTTTCGGTGATCTTGGTTCTTTCTTCTTAACGATCCTGATCTTTATTGCCTGCATGGTGACTGCCATTGGCCTGACTTGTGCATGTGCTGAATATTTTGCACAGTTAACCAATCTGCCGTATAAACTATATGTCTTTGTTCTGGTTGGATTTTCTTTAATCATTTCGAATTTAGGATTAACCAAACTGATCGCAATTTCAGTTCCAGTTTTAACAGCGATTTACCCGCCTGCTATCGTCGTCATTATGCTGAGTTTTTTCTGGAAATACTGGAATGTACCTGCTCGCGTCGTTGCACCTGTTACAGCCATTGCTTTCTTATTTGGTATTCTTGAGGGCTTAAAAGTTGCTGGTTTTGAAGCACATCTTCCAAGTTTCGTTCAAGATTTGCCATTAAATGCACAAAATTTAGCTTGGCTCATTCCGTCTATTGTTGTACTCGTCATTTCTATTGTGATCGACAAAATCAAAAAACCGAACGTTTGATTATTTTGTTGTTAATTAAAGTCTAGTTTTATCCAAACCTGATTTTAAGCTCAATAAAAATGCCACTGTTTTTACCCAAAACAGGCATTTTTGTTTCAACAACCCTCATCTACAACATGGTCTGTTGTATCAATTCAGTCATACTGGTTTTATCAAAATAAAAACAATTATCAGCCATCTTCTCCAAACTAATACATTGCAAATAATCATCGCACACATCGCGTATTTTTAATTATTTTTTAAGAAATGCATTTTAGGCTAAAAATCAACCTTTGTCGTTTCACATTCAAAAAAGCTGGCATACTTCATGCTTTATTTAGCTTAAGTCGTATGTCTTTTCCTCTTGAATATACATAGGATGTAAAGAGCTTCCAATTAATTCGGCAATATATATAAATATTTTTGATAGTAATACCTATATTTATTACAAAAATATAAATAACTATCATATATTTTATATATACGCTAAATATTTTGGGAAATAGTGTTATCACCTATTGAAATACCACTAAATTCGAAGTACAACTGTAATATTAATTCCGACTAAAACAATTATGTTTAGTCAAACTAAAGAAGGAGGGATGGAGATGTTATCATTACATTTCAATAAGCAAGTCTTCATTAACGCTCTGAAGACCTCAGACACAGTCATTTATGGAATAACCACTGTTGCCCTGATGTTGACGCTTGCATTTCAAGGAATGATAAAAGGCAATTTAAAACCCGAATACTTTATGTATGCACTGGTAGTTTCTGTTGCTTTTTCAGTCTGGGCTTTTGTCGATCACAAATTCCGCCAGCTTAGCCTAGAACATGCTAAAGCAAAAATGGAGAAAATGGATGAGTAATCATCCATTTTTTGTGCCCTTTCCTTCTTCATCCCTTAAATAAATTGAACGATACAACCGAGTAATAAAATAAAGGTTGCACCCACTTCAATCACGATTAAAGCCAGCATTGCCAAAGTCATCATCCATGTAGCTAAACTATACTGTCCAAGTTTATGCGGTCTTTGAAATTGGTTTGTGGTATCTTTTAAAAAACCATGCAAGATATAAGATCCAATTGAAAAACTAAAAAAGATCAGATTCAGGATCACACAGATTACATTCAGCATGTCTGACCATACAGAAAAAAAAGCCAAGACCGCTAAAATTAGACTTGCAGGTGCATACAAGAGACTGCTTCGATGCGCAATATCAACATAATAATGTGCACGTGATTGTTGTGAATGACGAATTTGATAGTATTTCCAAACCCCTGTAAGCATTCCCACCCAAAGAAAAATACCACTAAAAATAATCCCTATTTTTACCGCAAAAGCTAAAGAAATCATGAGATTCCATCTCTATGTTTATTTTTGGAAGCCCGTTATATCATATTTTTTTGACTTTTAAGTCATAAAATTATCAAGTCTCTTTTTGGAACTCGTTTAAAGTAAAAGCAAGATTATTACTTAATGACATATCATGGAAAATTTTGAGAAATTATGGATAAGCTGTGCAGATGGTTATCAACTTGCAGCTCAGTTTTATAGCACTTCCAAAAATACCCAAACCGCTAAGACTTATCCTATTTTAATTTGTCCTGCGACTGGCATTACCAAATCGTTTTATCATGCATTTGCAAGCTGGTTAAGTGAGCAAGGTTATGATGTGATGGTGTTTGACTTTCGTGGAATTGGAGAGTCCTTACATGGCAGTTTACATCATTCCTCCGCCAGTATTGTTGACTGGGGAACGCTGGACATTCCCGCTGCAATAACCACATTACTCAATAAATCAGGTGCAGAGAAAGTCATTTTGCTCGGTCATAGCGCAGGAGGTCAACTTTTAGGTATTAATCCATTGTATGCAAAAGTACATCAAGTGATCGCGGTGGCTGGATCGACAGGTTATATAAAAGGGTTAAAAGGTAAGACCAAGATTTTAGCACCTGTGATGTTCAATTTTGTCTTCCCTATTTCAAGTCTGATCAAAGGATATGGTGCAACTCAATTTATTGGTATGGGAGAAAACTTACCTAAATTAGTCGCCAAACAATGGCGTGAATTTTGTAGTCAAGCAGGCTATGTCAAAAATGCGATAGGAAAAACCGTACATCATGACTTTCATCATCAAATTGCATGTCCAGTGACTTCAATTTGGGCAACCGATGATGAGATTGCAACAGAAATTAATGTGAAAGATCTATTAAGTTTATATCCAAATGCCAAGACTGAGATGATTAAGCTAGAACCAAAACAACTTGGTTTTCAAACTATTGGGCATATGTTGATGTTTAAAAAATCTCATCAAAGTTTGTGGCCAATCATTCAGGAACAAATCAAAAACTAAGCTTATTTTGTGTGGGTTATCTTTTTCGATAAAGCATAACCCATACCGTTCCCCTTTCCCCGTTCCAATTACGAGCTTGACTCATACTCTTTTCTAAAATGAACCTAGAAGCTGACTTACAAGACTCAGCTTGAGTTGGATTATTATTTTAGCTTCGATTTTTTATTCTTTTTATCAATTAGCCCGATGCTGTTTTTTTTGCTATCTTGATTAAGTTACAAATTCAATCCAAACTAAATCACAATGAATGAAATCCCATTCAAGACAGCTAAAAAGCACGGTGGTAAGCGTGAAAATGCTGGTCGAAAAGCCCAATATCAGGAAAAAACAGTAGTTATGCGAGTGCCTGAATCCAAAGTCAATGCTGTCAAAGCATGGCTAAAACCTCGTCATCCAGATGATATTGAACCCATTTACAATCTACAAAAACTAGTAGCAAAAAGCTCGGTTCAGATTCCTTTTCCACTTGAATCGGTTGCTGCTGGATTTCCATCACCCGCGCAGGATGATATTGAAAAGACTTTAGATCTAAATCAATACCTGATTAAAAATCCTTTATTTACTTTTATATTAAAAGTTAATTCACTGTCTATGCGTGATGCGGGTATTGATATTGGCGATCAAATTATTATCGACAGAAGTATAGAGGCAGAACACGGAGATATTGTTCTGGCATTGGTCAATAACGACTTTACCGTGAAACGTTATATGCGCAATGGCAATAATCCTCATGATTTTTGGTTAAAAGCCGAAAATCCTGAGTTTCCAGATATCTATCCTCGTGAAAATGAACAGGTAAAAGTTTGGGGCATCATTACCTGTATCCTTAAAAAGCTAAAATAGTCATGATGAATTTTCAGCGACAATATTATGCCTTGATTGACATTAATAACTGTTATGTCAGTTGCGAGCGATTATTTCAACCTAAATTCAGCACCCAACCTGTTGTGGTATTGTCCAATAACGACGGCTGTGTCGTTTCAAGAAGCAATGAAGCAAAAGCACTTGGGATAAAAATGGCTGTGCCGTGGCATCAAATTAAAGATCATCCTTTATATCAAGGCGTACAGGTATTTTCTAGCAACTATACGTTATATGCAGAAATGTCTCGGCGCTTTTTTTTAACGATTCAAGAATTCTTCCATGCAGAGGATACAGAGGCCTACTCCATCGATGAGTGTTTCATTCATCTGACTGCTTATGTTGATTTATTTGATATCAAGGATTACTGCCAACAGCTTGTTAAAAAACTTGAACAATGTTTAGGATTACCCTGCTCAATAGGCATCGGTCACAGTAAGACACAAGCAAAACTCGCCAATCATTTTGCCAAGAAAATTTCCAGTTTCAAAGGCGTTTGCTATTTAGAACAATTAGACCCATTGATTTTGGAAGATTTAATGATCAACACCCCTGCCAGAGAAGTCTGGGGGATTGGTCATCAAATCAGCAAACGTTTACAAGCCTACAATATTTATAGTTGTTATGACTTAACTTTTGCCAATGAACACTATCTTGCTAAAGAGTTTTCAGTGATTATTGCGCGTACAATCCGTGAGCTAAAAGGCCAATCCTGTATCTCACTTGACGACCCAAAAATTCCAAGTAAACGTATTCTGGCATCCCGAAGTTTTTCAAAAGCTCTAAACGATTTAAATCAAATTAAACAGGCTTTGATTTTTCATTTAAATCGTGCACATCGACGACTCATGTCACAACAACAGCTATGTCATTGTATTCAAGTTTTCTTGTATGAAAAAATCGAAGCCAAACCCTATAAAAAAGCACATGTACATGCTGTCGGTCTGGAATATTCGACAGATGATCTATTAATTTTAACAAAGTTTTCTTTACAGCAACTTGATGTTTTATTTGATAAAAATAAAAAATATATCAAAATTGGTATAATGTTCTGTGGCTTATATCCTCGCCAGCAACATATTGATGACCTTTGGCAACCTCTTGAACAAATTCATGAACGTCAAAACCTGATGTTGGCTCTAAGTTCGATCAAAAACCGATTTGGCAATGAAAGTTTGCAAGTGGGTTATCATTCCTGCCAGTCCCAATGGAAAATGAAGCAACTTTATTGCTCACCTCATTATCTAACCCGATGGAATGAATTACTTTGTATTGATGATTCACACATGGCAGTTACACAAAATAAATGAACTGTTTTCGTCAATTCGGTTTAAAATAGTATGCGATGAAAAAACGATAAAATTTGTCATTTTTTAACATTGCCAATTTTCAGCAAAGTTTGCAATATAGGCGCTGAGTTTTGGCAAATGCTTTCTGCTTCAATTAAAACAAATTATAAAAAATATGTAGAAATATATGCCATAATGAGCAAACTTTGCAGACATCTTGCAAAGCTTATTTGCATTTTATGAATTGGAGCAAGCAGAATGAGTTCAACCATTTTGGTGATTCATGGACCGAATTTGAATCTGTTAGGAAAACGCGAACCAGAAGTTTATGGTGATCTTACTCTTCAAGATATCAATCAACAGTTGATTAGCCAAGCCCAAAACTCCAGTATTCAATTAGAAACATTCCAAAGCAACTGGGAAGGTGCGATTGTAGATCGTATTCATCAAGCTCAGACCGAAGGCGTTAAATTTATTGTCATTAACCCTGCTGCGCTTACTCATACTTCAGTTGCGCTTCGCGATGCCTTACTTGGCGTTGCCATACCTTTTATCGAAGTGCATTTATCGAATGTACATGCGCGCGAAGCTTTTCGCCATCATTCTTATTTATCTGATAAAGCCGTTGGCGTGATTTGTGGTTTGGGTGCAAAAGGATATTCCTATGCCCTCAACACAGCCATCGAAAAACTACAATCTTCCCATTAATTCACCATGATTTAGGAATACTCACCTATGGATATTCGCAAAATTAAGAAACTCATCGACTTGATGATTGAATCTGACTTACAAGCGATTGAGGTTAAAGAAGGTGATCAATCTATCTCTCTTACTCGCCCAACACCTGTATATACCACTGCGCCAGTAGCCGCTCCCGTTGCTGCACCTTCTTCAGCACCTGCTGCTAAAACACCCCGTGGTGCTGTCGAAACATCACCAATGGTTGGCGTATTTTATGCAGCACCAAGTCCTGGTGAAGCGCCGTTTGTGAAAGTGGGTCAAACTGTTTCTGCGGGTGAAACGTTGGGTATTATTGAAGCGATGAAAATCATGAACCCAATTGAGGCAACTCAAAGCGGTGTTGTTGAAGAGATTCTAGTGAAAAACGGTGACGTGATTCAGTTCGGTCAACCATTATTCCGCTACCGCGCGTAATCCACGGGGGCATGTATGTTGCAAAAAGTATTAATTGCAAACCGTGGTGAAATCGCATTACGTATTACCCGTGCTTGTAAAACATTAGGCATTAAAACTGTTGGTATTTATTCTGATGCCGACAAAGATTTAATGCATTTACGTTTCGTCGATGAAGCTGTATGTATTGGCCCGGGTGCAAGTAGTGATAGCTATTTAAATATCCCTGCAATTATTACAGCAGCAGAAATTACAGGTGCAGATGCCATCCATCCCGGTTATGGCTTTCTCTCAGAAAATGCGGAATTTGCCGAAATTGTAGAAACCTCAGGTTTCATCTTTATTGGCCCACGCCCTGAACATATCCGCTTAATGGGCAATAAAGTCTCTGCTATTGTTG
>NZ_CP078523.1:2946259-2983271 GCF_019264745.1 Acinetobacter sp. Colony158
CTGGTTGTGACCATGCGGTAACCATTCACAATGCACTGGCTGAGGCCAAAGAAATTGGTTTTCCGTTAATTGTCAAAGCAGCTTCTGGTGGTGGTGGTCGTGGGATGCGCATTGTTGAGCGTGTCGATACTCTACTTGAATCTGTTCAAGCGGCACAACGTGATGCTGAAATGTGGTTTGGTGATGATACCGTCTATATGGAACGTTTCCTGCAAAAACCACGTCACGTAGAAGTACAGGTTCTGGGTGATGGTAATGGTCATGCCATTCATTTGTATGATCGTGATTGCTCATTACAACGTCGTCATCAAAAAGTTTTAGAAGAAGCACCAGCACCGAACTTACCAGAGCAAGCACGTGCTGATATTTTAGAAGCATGTGTCAATGCGTGTAAGCTCATGCAGTATCGCGGCGCAGGAACATTTGAGTTTCTATTTGAAGATGGTGAATTCTTCTTTATTGAAATGAATACCCGTGTTCAGGTGGAGCATCCTGTCACTGAAATGGTGACTGGAATCGACATCATTGAACAGCAGCTTCGTGTTGCTGCGGGTCTAGGGCTTGAAATTGAACAGTCTGATGTGGAAGTACGCGGTCATGCGATTGAATGCCGTATCAATGCTGAAGATCCAACCACATTCCTACCTTCACCGGGAAAAATTGAGCATTTCTATGCGCCAGGTGGTGCGGGTATTCGTCTGGATTCACACATCTATCCGGGCTATAGCATTCCGCCTTACTACGATTCTATGATTGCTAAATTGATCGCTCACGGTAAAGATCGCGAGACCTCATTGGCTCGTATGCGTCAAGCATTGGATGAGATTATTCTCACTGGAGTGAAAACCAATATTCCTTTGCATAAAGACCTTATTTTACAAGATAAAAAATTCTGCGCTCAGGCTATGGATATTCACTATCTTGAAAAACATTTGCTCAAACAATTAGAAGCAGCACCCACTGAAAAAGCTTAATGTTAAAAAAAACCTCTTATTTCGATAAGAGGTTTTTTTTAAATCGTATCAATGCAATTATTATTTCAATAAATTAAGGCAAAACACGTCTTAGGGTTGCAAAGCATTGCTGCCCATTTTCGCCTGCACAAAAATTAATCGTGTTTGGTGATTTCCACTGAACGAAATATTGTGAAACTTCGCCTGATTGGTCTTCTTGCTGACCTGAACAATCGACTTCGTTATTGTCATATTTGATCTGCATAATGAGCGCAGGAAGTTTCTCTTTCATATCCTGAGATGGCTGATAATCATAAACACCGTATGACCACTCTTTGCCACTCTTGACTACAACTTCATTGGCATTACGGAAATTATAATATTCCACACATTTTTTATTGGTCGGAATTTCCATTCCCCATAAACCCATAATTTCTGGACGAGTTTCGATTTGAATGGTGTTGGCATTTAAATCCATCGCCTGAGCTTGTGTTTCCACTTGTTTTTGCTCTGCTTCATCTGCCATAGCAAATGAACAGCAAAGACTTAATAATCCAACAATATAAATATTTTTCATAGATTTATTGATAACTAAACGCATGGACTTAACTTATCATACTTTTTGAAAATTACATTCGATCATAACGATATAAAAACAATATTTTTATATGCAGATCGTGCAACTCAAATCAGAAGCCTTCACCATACTTGAATAAGTTACGTAATTGATTTAAAACCTAATTCAATAAAATACAAGATACACAAAAGGGACATATGAAACTGAACGAATATATTCATTATGATGGACTGGGACTTGCACAACTGATCGAAAAAAAAGAAGTTCAACCAATAGAATTACTTGAACTCGCGCTACAACGCTCAGATCAGGTCAATCCAAAACTGAATGCTATTATTATTCCAATGCATGAATATGCAAAAAACAGAGCCAAACAGCAACTGACTGGTGCATTTGCTGGTGTTCCATTTTTAGTGAAAGATTTATTTCAGGAATATGCAGGTATTCCTACCTCATACGGTTGTAATGCCTTAAAAAGTCGTCAGTATACCCCCGATACTAATGCTGAAATTGTAAATCGCTGGGAAAAAGCAGGAATCGTAACTTTTGGTCGTACCAATACACCTGAGTTCGGAATTAAGGGAATTACCGAACCCGATGCTTGGGGAACTTGTTCAAATCCATGGCATCTAAAGCATAACAGTGGCGGTTCTTCTGGGGGTTCTGCATCCGCAGTGGCAGCAGGAATCGTGCCGATCGCAGGTGCTGGCGATGGTGGAGGCTCTATTCGTATTCCGGCATCTTATTGTGGACTATTTGGTTTAAAACCAAGTCGCGGGCGTACACCATGGGGACCACAAATGAGTGAAGGCATGCATGGTGCTGTAATTCAGCATGTACTGACTAAATCTGTACGCGACAGTGCAGCCATGCTCGATGCGACACATGGCTTTGAAAACAGTTCATTGTTTAAAATTGAGAAACCAGAACGTCCTTTCTTAGAGAACTTAATACGTCCTCCTCAACAGTTGAAAATTGCATTTAATACACAATCACCCATTGGTACAAAAATATCTAAAGATGCTGTGGCAGCGGTCAAACATACTGCCGAACTCTTGGAATCATTGGGGCATATTGTGGTTGAAGATACCCCTAAAATTGATGGCATGTCACTCGCTAAAGATTTTATCACTACATGGTTCAGTCAATTTTCATATATGTTGCATCAAATCAAACAAATGTCAGGTGCGACCGATGATGAATTTGAGCTTGATTCACTTGCTCTTGCTGCCTTTGGTGCAAAAACCACAGCGCATGAGTATATTCATAATCTAAATAACTGGGGTATTTATGTCACCCAAATGAATCAATTTTTTGATCAATATGATTTATATTTAACTCCTGCTACCGCTTCAGTTGCACCTAAAAATGGTGAGCTTGCCACACCCAAATGGCAACAACCTGTGATCAAAGCGTTACTTAAAATAGGTCAGGCACACTATTTAGCAAAAGGCAAACTGGTCGAACAGATCATCCGTGAAAACCTGAAGTGGGTTCCCTTTACCCAGTTGGCTAATATTACAGGATTACCCGCGATGTCAGTTCCCCTATATTGGAACAAAGACTATCTTCCACTAGGTTCGCAGTTTATTGCCCCTTTTGCTCGTGAAGATCTTCTTTTCCAACTTGCAGGACAATTAGAACAAGCGCAGCCTTGGTCAAAAAAATATCAAGATATTGTGGTTTAGTTACGCATCGAAATAGGTTGCTCAAACTGACTGGGCAACCATTTAACCCATAATAATCCGAGTAGAACTATTCCAGATGCAGTTATAAAAATAATAGAACCGCCATAAATTTTCCAAAAATGCCCTGCTAAGATACTTCCAAAAGCAACTCCCAAGCCCCACATCGTGCTATATAAAGCCTGACCACGTCCTTGTTGCCCTGCGGAAAAATTTTGGAAAATCATTCGCATGGCGATTAGATGAAATAATCCAAAACTAAAGGCGTGAATTGTCTGTGCGGCAAATTGGGCAATAAAGCTGTTTGAAAATAGCCCTGCGACCATCCAACGAATACTCGTCATTATCAGACATAAACTGACCAATTTTTTTAACGAATAACGCGATAAAAACAAATGGGCGTAAGCAAACATGATAATTTCAGCAATGACACCAACCGCCCATAAGAAACCTATTTCTGTCGTTGTAAAATCGGTTTCTTTTAAATAATTACTATAAAAACTATAAAATGGTGCATGTGAAAATAATAAAATAAATTCAATAGCAAAAAACGCAAAGACATATGGCCGTTTTAAAATAGGAAGTAAGGGTTCAAGCGTTGTTTGAGAGCGCGGCGCTGAGTCTGGCTCCTGAATCGTAAATGACCAAATAAATGCTAAAAAAGCAACACTCAATAACAGAACTGGCAGCATGGCAATTGGAATGATTTCTAATAATGCACCAATACTAAACACACCGACGATGAATCCAACAGAACCCCATTTACGAATTTTGCCATATAGTTTGCTGCGTTGCTCCCCAAGCCAAAATAAGGTCACCCCTTCAAACTGAGCTAAAATTGCATTCTGAAAAAAACTAAAAATCAACATTAATAAGGCTACTGACTGAAAAGTATTTGGAATCATAAAAATTGCGAACCAAATACAAGACTCCATCCATGTTGCAATGCGCACTAATCGCATTCTTTTGCCAGATTTATCTGCAATCCATCCCCAGATAAAGGGTGCAAAAAAGCGAGTAATAATTGCAATTGAAGATAAAATACCAATTTCTTGATAATTAAATCCTTGATCCTCCAGATACAAACTCCAATACGGCATGAATGTCCCCACGATCGCATAGTAGCAAAAATAGAAACCACCGAGTTTGGTCGTGATTGAAAGGCGTAGCACCGTGTAATATTCCTTTGGAACTTTATGACATCAAGAAAAAAACCGCCGAAGCGGTTTTCTTATAACTTACTTGATCTTAGCTTTGGACTTTAAGTACTGCGTATAATCATCCAATTCTTGTTGACCACGGAACTGCTGATAAAGCTTACTTAACTCACTCAACTGCTCTGGTGTCAATGCATTTGCAGTGGTTGAATTGACATTTGAAACACCAACCACTACTAACTCATCTGGAAGTTTAGCTGTCGTTACAGACCAAAAACCATCTTTAGGCGTTGTAACGCTAAATGCAGCACGTTCAATTTCACGTTTTAAACCTTGTGAACGTGTAAACGTACCCGCATCCTCAAACTTGATACCACTCGATGCAACAACTTGTGCCGCTGGTTGTGTTTTAAATGCATCCAAAGACTGCGCAATCTTAGCTTTGGCAGCTTGATATGCTTTATCTTCAATCAGCTTAGCTTTTACATCAGCCGTTGCTTGTGCAAGTGGTTTAATACCAGCTGCGTGATAATCGCGAACTTTTACCCAAACTGTATCGCCATTGGCAAGCTGAATATTACTCGAAGCATTGCGATCACCATTTTTAACATCATCGTTAAAAATACGTGTCTTAACGTTTGAATCACTTAATACAGGATGGCCAGTAGCCAAAGTTACCCCTTTCACAGATTCAACATGCGTTGCTTTGACTTCCTGAGTGATTGCGGTCAGATCATCACTACTCACCACCATTTCATTTAGACGATTCACTGCATCTGAATATGCATTTGCTGCTTTAGATTTCTGAACTTCAGCAGTTAAACGTGCCTTTTCAGATTCGAATGAAGCAATTGTCGCAGCAGCAGTATTTGCTTCGATAATATGATAGCCATATTGTGTTTTGACTGGCTTAGAAATTTGGCCATTACCTAATGAATTCACAGCTTGATCAAATTCAGCCGAAAACACGCCTGGTTGATATGCTGCCAGTAAACCACCTTCATTTTTAGAACTGGTATCATCTGAATATTGTTGAGCAGCATCAGCAAAAGATAAAGTACCTGCACTAATTTTTGCATAAACATCGTTGGCAAGCTTTTGAGCTTCTGCATCCGAACGCGCATCAGTAGTAATCAAAATATGCTTAACATCACGCTTTGCATCTTTTTGCTGTTTTTCCACAAAAGCTTTATAAGCTTGCTGCAATTCTGCATCTGTGACTGGAGCATTGGTTACCACTTGCACAGGAGACAAAACCACATAATCAACATCTACGCTAGCAACTTGCTTAAAGCTGTTTTGGTGTTTGTTATAATAATCAGATATTTCCTGATTACTCACGGTAATATCTTTTTTATAATCATCTAATTTAATGCTCGCCAAATGCAAGGTGCGCTGTTCAGTTTGTAAAGTCGCAATCTGATTGATGTCAGCCTTACTAACCAATGCAGTCCCATTAATACTCGAAGTCAGCATTTTAAGCGCATGGTCTTGACGCAGGCTGGTAATGAGCGCCTGACTGGTCATTCCAACTGAACGTAAATAATTTTCATATAAAGTCTGAGAAAACTTTCCATTTTCTTGAAAGCTTGGTTGTTGCGCCAACATTTTCTCTATTTGACCATCACTGAGAGAAATTCCCAGTTTTTCAGCTTGCTGTAAAAGAACTGTACGAGCAACTAGCGTATCTAAAGCAGTTTGCTCGATAAATGGTTGGTTCAGTAAAGTTTCATCACCATGAACCATCGATAAATATTGATCTTTATAAGTTTTTGTTAAGTTCTCAACGTCTTTTTTAGGAATATCCTGACCGTTTACACTTTTTGCAACATCTGCCTTATTATGACTACCAAAATACCCTTCAATACCTACAAGCGCTAAAGGCGTCAAAAACAAGACTAGAAGCACTTTGCCAAGCCAACCCTTAATGATTGTACGAAACGATTCCATAAGTATTCCACTATTTTATTTCGGAGAGATTTTAACTGAAAAAGCTTGCTGAATGAATGCGTAATCTCTTGCTTTTGCACTTTTTAATAAAAAACGCGCCCAAAAGGCGCGTTAATTTAACTCGTGCAATTAAGCAACAGAATCTTTAAGACCTTTACCTGCTTTAAAGCTAGGTACTTTAGTCGCTTTGATCTGTAATTCTTCACCAGTTTTAGGATTACGTCCTGTACGAGCTGCACGGTCTTTAACACTGAAAGTGCCAAAACCTACTAAAGTAACAGTGTCACCCGCTTTAAGTGCATCTGTTACTGAAGCGATAGTCGCATCTAATGCTTTACCAGCATCAGTCTTAGACAATCCCCCTTTTTCTGCAATCGCATCAATTAATTCTGATTTATTCATGAAGATAACGTCCTCTTATTTCGTTTATTTAAAATCTAAGGCTGTAAGTTTAAAAGGCCATGACGCCTTTATAGCAATGCTTTAGGGCAAAAGGCAATACTGAATCAGGCGTTTTATCAAAAATAAACGTGAATTTCTGCTATAAAAACGCCTAAATGCTATTTTTTTTATTTTTCACTCAATTTTGACTTTAAGTTTTCATTTTCCTCAATCAACATATCGATCTTAGTATGCAGTTGTAATAATAGCTGTTCAATGTGCTGTAAATCCTTTGCCGTCACCAAACCAATTCGGTTCAATGAGTGGTGAATACTCTGATCAATGATCCGCTCAACTTTATCTTTAGTATCAGTCACCGACTCTTTTGCTTTTTCTGCTACTTTGTTAACAGTCGTATCTGCGGCATCTATTGTTTTTGATTCAAGCTCTTCACCAACTTTGACTAATGAGTCAAATAATTTATTCCCTTCTTCTTCTGCACGTGAAAAAGCCCCAAGACCTGCTAACCAAATTTGCTTTGTATATTTTCTAAAATCAAGCGCAGATTTACGGGAAGCTCTGGTTTTTCCTCTTGTTTTCTCAGATTCAAGTTCAGTACCCTGATCTATGCTTTCCTTTTCCATTATTTCGTTACTCCTGATCACTTTACCGTCATATGGCTACATTTAACCATAAAATGTATTCATAATAGCAAACCAAACACTTGATCCTTTTGCTAAAGTGTTCTACAAAGCAAGGCAATTACTTTATTTTTTATTTATTTTTACAATTTGAGATCGGATCTCGAACTTTATATAGCGTTTAAGGACCATGTGGGTATGAGCGAGTCGCAACAAAGCAAAGAACAGTCTCACTTGTTGCTTAACATTTTGTTAATTGTACTTGAAACCGTTTTTTCGTTTATTTTGAAAAATGATAGCGTGATACGCCTTCAATCCAAACCTTTTGTAGATAAAAAAATTTCATTACGAATCAATAGTTATATTCCTTACTTTGATTTTTATGTACAGTTTACTGACAAAGGCGTGTTATTTGACTTACAAGCGCCCGATCGAGATATCGATCTTGAGATCAGTAGTACCCTATTAGATTTGATTAAAATTTTTATTTTTGGAAATCGTCGCAGTATCAAAACTATGCGGATTGGTGGTGATGCTGAACTCAAAGAACAGTTTAAAGATTTACTTTTATACTTTAGTTTGCCAAAGCTGTTTGCGGATTGGAAACAATGGCTACGCCAACCTCATGAGCCCCATCAGGCGATTGCTTCAAAAAAACGTATTGCGCCGTTACTTGAGAAAATTGATACTCAACGCTCTCAAATTAACAGTCTACATGTGGAACTTAAACAATATAAAAATCGTGTCCGCCGCCTTCAACAGCGTCAGCGTTCTATCAATATCGGTTTTGGCGTAATTACTGTCGTTTTAGTTGCTTTATTAGTGTATAATTTATGGGCAGGTTAACCAACACATCTTTCCTGCTCAACAAATCATTTTAATAACTATAAAAAAACTTGACTATTTTAGTCGGGATTCTTAAAATTAACCTATCTAGTCTAAACATGTGTACCGAATCATGCGCCTTACAACTCGCGGTCGCTACGCAGTGACTGCTCTTCTTGATCTAGCTTTGCAGCCAACTGAACAAACGATCACACTCGCTGAAATTGCAGCCCGCCAATCCATTTCAGTCGCTTATCTTGAGCAGTTATTTGCCAAACTAAAGCGTCATGGATTAGTTTCTAGTGTTCGTGGTGCGAATGGTGGTTATCATTTAGCTCGCAAAGCCAATGAAATTACCATATTAGAAATTATCGAAGCCGTAAATGAAACTGTAGATGCAACGCGTTGTGACCATAAAGGCAACTGTCAAAATGGTGCAATGTGCTTGACTCACGATTTATGGCAAGAACTCTCCCACCACATTGCCGATTACCTTGCAAAAATCTCACTTGCTGATCTCGTCAATCGCGACAATGTACAAACCGTCGCACTGCGTCAGAACTCAGCAGATTATGATTCTGCCCTACTATCGGCTACAGGTATTTGAAATGAAACGTCCGATTTATCTTGATTATGCTGCAACAACGCCTGTACTTCCAGAAGTTGCAGAACGCATGATGGAATGCCTGACTTTTGATGGTACGTTTGGTAATCCTGCATCACGTTCTCATGCATATGGATGGCAAGCAGAAGAAAAAGTTGAATATGCACGTGAACAAGTCGCAAATTTAATCAAAGCTGATCCTCGTGAAATCGTATGGACATCAGGCGCGACTGAATCTGATAACTTGGCATTAAAAGGGATTGCTCAGTTTTATGGTTCAAAGGGTAAACATATCATTACCAGTAAAATTGAACATAAAGCGATTTTAGATCCTTGCCGTGAGTTAGAAGAACAAGGTTTCGAGATTACTTATCTTGAGCCAGAACCACGTACAGGTCTCATTACCCCTGAAATGGTAAAAGAAGCACTACGTCCAGATACAATTTTAGTGTCACTGATGATGGTGAACAATGAAATTGGTACTGTGACAGATGTTGCCGCAATTGGTGAGCTTACACGTGCTAATAAAACTTTCTTGCATGTAGATGCGGCCCAAGCTGCTGGTAAGGTTGAAATTGATCTTTCTACCATGAAAATTGACTTGATGAGTTTTTCTGGTCACAAAGTTTACGGCCCTAAAGGTATTGGTGCACTTTATGTGCGTCGTAGCCCACGTGTTCGTTTAAAAGCACAAATACACGGTGGCGGTCATGAACGTGGGATGCGTTCAGGTACTTTAGCGACTCATCAAATTGTAGGTATGGGTGAAGCGTTTGAAATTGCTGGTAAAACCATGCAAGCAGAACAAACTCGTATTCGTCAGTTACGTGACAAACTCTGGAATGGTTTACAGGATCTTGAACAAGTGTTCTTGAATGGTCATCCAACTCAGAACGTTGCAAATTATCTTAATGTCAGCTTTAACTTTGTTGAAGGTGAATCATTGATGATGGCACTTAAAGATGCGGCTGTATCTTCTGGATCAGCATGTACATCTGCAACTCTAGAGCCATCTTATGTCTTACGTGCTTTAGGCCTATCTGATGAACTGGCACACAGCTCAATTCGTTTTAGTTTTGGTAAATATACCACTGAAGCTGATATTGATCACGTGCTTGAAATTACCAAAGCTGCTGTCGAGAAATTACGTGAACTTTCTCCGCTTTGGGATATGTATAAAGAAGGTATCGACCTTTCAACAGTTGAATGGGCTGAACACTAATCCATTGATCTGTCGATTGAAAAACATATTTTTGCCCTCATATTTAATATTAGGCTGACCCCGAGGTTTGGAGAAGCAACATGGCTTATAGTGAAAAGATTATTGATCATTACGAAAACCCGCGTAATGTCGGTGTTTTAGATAAAAACGCTGAAAATGTAGGTACAGGCATGGTTGGTGCGCCAGCATGTGGTGATGTAATGCGTCTACAAATCCAAGTTAATGATGACGGTGTGATTGAAGAAGCCCGTTTCAAGACTTATGGTTGTGGTTCAGCCATTGCATCGAGCTCTTTGGTCACAGAGTGGCTTAAAGGTAAAACACTAGACCAAGCGCAAGCAATCAAGAACATTGATATTGCAACTGAGCTTGCTCTACCGCCTGTTAAAGTTCACTGTTCGGTTTTAGCAGAAGATGCGATCAAAGCTGCGATTGACGATTACCGCAACAAAAAGACCAAAGCTTAATTGATTGCCTTAATTTGACGGAGTTTTCATGATTCATTTAACTGAAAATGCGGCAACTCACATTCGCAATTATTTGTTGAATCGTGGTAAAGGTGAAGGCATTCGCGTTGGTGTGAAAACTTCAGGCTGTTCAGGTCTGGCTTATGTGCTTGAATTTGTCGATGACATGGATACGCATGACCAGATGTTTGAACAGCATGGCGTAAAAGTTTTCGTTGATCCCAAAAGTCTTGTTTATCTTGACGGGATGGAAATGGACTATGTTAAAAATGGTCTAAATGAAGGCTTTGAGTTTAATAACCCCAATAAAAAAGGCGAATGTGGTTGTGGAGAATCCTTCACAGTTTAAAGCCCTTACCCTTTTCACTTCATATTAAAAGCAGTGTTTTTACACTGTTTTTAATATATTTATTTACTACGGAATTCATCTCCCATGAATCATTTTGAGTTGTTTAACTTACCCGTAGCACTCGATATCGATTTAGCCGCGCTAAAAACAAATTTCCTGAACTTGCAGCAACAATATCATCCCGATAAAGCGGAAGATAAAGATCAGGCACTCATCAAATCCAGTGAAATCAACCAAGCTTATAAAGTACTTTCACAAGTAGACAGCCGCGCTGCTTACTTATTAGCACTTAAAAAGCAGGATTATCATCTGGATCAATCGATTAGTGATTTTGAGTTTTTGCAATCAGCATTGGAAATTCGTGAGCAACTCGAAGAAGCCAGTGATCCTGAACAACTTGAAACCCTGAAAATTGAAGTCAACCAATGGGTGGATGGTCTGATTCGTGAGTTTAAAATCGATTATGCAGATGAAGATTGGGGCGAAGCACGTGATACAGTCCGCAAATTACGTTTCTTTCAGCGTGTTCTCAATGACATTGATAAAGCTGAAGATCAAATTCTCGATGATGATAGCTTCGATTTAGATGATGAATTTTAATTTAGTTGTACCGATTTACTTTCAAGGGATTTAACTCATGGCACTCTTGCAAATTGCTGAACCAGGTCAATCAAGTGCCCCGCATCAACATCGTATTGCGATTGGGATTGACCTTGGAACAACACATTCTTTAGTTGCCACCGTACTCTCTGGCAAAGCAAAAGTTCTACCAGATGACAAAGATCGCGTTTTGTTGCCTTCAATTGTGCATTATGCTGAGAAAACCACAGAATATGGTGATGATGCAAAATCCTTTATCACCACAGACCCTAAAAATACGATTATTTCAGTTAAACGTTTTATGGGTCGTTCCAAGACAGATATTAAATTTCAGCATCCTTACACGTTAATCGGTGCAGACAATGAAATGCCTGCTTTTGAAACTCGTACAGGTCGTAAAACACCTGTTGAAGTTTCAGCAGAAATTCTTAAGCAGCTTAAAGATCGTGCAGAGGCCAGCCTTAAAAACCCTGTGAATGGCGCAGTGATTACTGTACCTGCTTATTTTGATGAAGCACAACGTCAAGCAACACGTGATGCAGCTCAACTCGCAGGTCTCAATGTCCTAAGACTTTTAAATGAGCCGACTGCGGCTGCGGTTGCTTATGGCCTCGATCAGGATACAAACCTACAAACCGATCATAATTATGTGATTTATGATTTGGGTGGTGGTACTTTTGACGTTTCGATCTTACGTTTTTCACAAGGCGTATTTGAAGTGCTTGCGACAGGTGGTCATACTGCTTTGGGTGGTGATGATCTGGATCGCTTAATTGTGAAATGGGCTAAAAAACAGCTTAATATCGATGTATTGGATGATGCAGAATATGCTGCGTTTATTGTTGCTGCCCGCAAAGCAAAAGAAGCTTTATCTGATCAATCTCAGGTTCAATTTAAAGCACTCGATCATGCCTTAGCACTCGATCGCGCTACGTTTGAAACGATCATTCAAATCGCACTAGATAAGACAATCAGTGTTTGTAAACGTGTTTTACGTGATGCAAAACTGAATCTGGACGATATTCAGAATGTGGTATTGGTCGGCGGCTCTACCCGTTCCTATGCTGTACAAAAAGCAGTGCGTGATGTATTTGATCAGGAACCACTTTGTACCATCAATCCAGATGAAGTGGTCGCTATCGGTGCTGCCATCACAGCCAATCAATTGATTGGTAATTCACAAGATGGTTCGTTACTGCTTGATGTCACTCCGCTTTCTCTTGGCTTAGAAACCATGGGTGGTTTGGTTGAACGACTCATTTCACGCAATACTGCCATCCCTGTTGCTCGTCGACAGGAATTTACGACTTATCAAGATGGTCAAACCGCCATGTTGATTCATGTAGTACAAGGTGAGCGTGATCTGGTTGAACATTGCCGTTCATTAGGCCGCTTTGTGTTGCATGGCATTCCACCGATGACCGCAGGTCAAGCACGTATCGAAGTAACGTTCCAAGTCGATGCTGATGGGTTATTAACTGTTTCTGCGCAAGAAACAACTTCTGGCGTAAAAGCTGAGATTGATATCAAGCCTTCTTATGGCTTATCCGATACAGACACCGAACGTCTATTGATCGAAGGCTTCCAACATGCGGAAGAAGACAAATTATTGCGTCATTTACAAGAAGCCAAAGTTGAAGCTCAACGTGAACTTGAAGCACTTGAGCAAGCCTTGAAAGTCGATGCTACGCTATTGTCTGAACAGCAGTTGACTGCATTGAATGTCGCCAAAGATCATTTATATGTACAACTTAATGCCAATGATATTCAAACCATTGAACAGGCTGTACAAGCGCTTAAAGTCTATAGCGATGAATTTGCAGCATTACGCATGAATCGACATATCGATCATGCACTCAAAGGCACCAAACTGAACGACTGGTCAGACTCAAATTAAGAAACAGGTGAATATATGCCACGTATTAAAGTTCTTCCCCATGCGCAAATTTGCCCAGAAGGTGCTGAGTTTGAAGTTGAAGAAAATGCCAACCTTTGCCAAAGCTTACTCAATAATGGCATCAAAATTGAACATGCCTGTGATATGTCATGCGCCTGTACGACTTGCCATGTGATTGTGCGTAAAGGTTTTGACAGTTTAGATGAAATGAATGATGTCGAAGCCGACTTGCTTGATCGTGCTTGGGGATTAGAACCAGATTCACGTTTATCTTGTCAGGTTAAAATTGTTGATGAAGATTTGGAAGTTGAGATTCCAAAATACACCATCAACCATGCTTCAGAAAATCATTAATTCATAACTCAGAAAATAAAAGCCACTCAAAAGAGTGGCTTTTATTTGACTTCATCTTCAAGTTTTAACTTGGCAACACCCTGCGCGTTAGTGAGATTCTGCTGAACCTGAATACGCTGGATCATTTTTTCGAGCACTTCTACCAATTCTGGATATTCAAAATTTTGTACTTCCTCAAGATTAAGTACCAAGTGAAATCCTTTGTATTCATAATCAAACCATTGTTGATTATCAGATTTTTTACCCGTGTATTTTTCCATGACTTGCCATGTTTTGACTGCACCCTGAATACCTTTTAAATAAATAGGCGCTTTAGGTGCACATAGGAATTCATTTTTAACTAATTGATAAGTATCATCAGAAATTAAAATTTCATCAATTTCTGCCGCATATTGTAACCGTGCTGCAAGATTGGCATCACGTCCTACAATGGTATAGGCCATACGATGGGTCGCGCCATAGTTTCCCACGTGACAATATCCCGTACTGATTCCCATACGAATGTGCAATGCTGGATAGCCCATTTTGATCCAGCGCTCACGCAATAATTTCATTTGCTGGCGCATGGCGATTGCCATTTCTACACAGGATTTCGCATCTTTCTCGACCCCTTGAGAAGTCGGATCACCAAAAAAGATAAGAATCGCGTCACCCATAAACTTATCGACAGTCGCTTCATACTGTTTGGCAATTTCAGTCATGTGACTTAAATAGTCATTCAGTAGAAATGCTAAATCATCTGGAATCAAACTCTCTGAAAGTTCGGTAAATCCCTGAATATCAGAAAAGAAAATCGTGAGTTTTTTACGTTTATATTCAATTTTAGCTTCCGCTTCACCACGCATAATCGATTGCCAAAGCTGTAAAGGCGCATAACGACTCAGCTGGTTGGAAAATGCCATGTAACGGGTCATTTGATTATAGTAATGTTGACGAAGCTGGGTCAGTTTTTCGATACGAATATGCTGATAATAATTGCCAATATTAATAAAAGTAATCAGGCAAATTAGACTAATAACGGTCAGCTCCTGACTCGTTGGCTCGAAATAGTCCTGAAAACCAAAAATAAAAATAGTACTTGCATAAAAAATTGTAATCCCAATCATGCCAGACAAAGATGCCGCCATAAATGAAATTTTACTATTAATTGCAGTGTACAATAAGGCAAATAAAGAGGTAAAAGTTAAAACCAGACTTAAATGTACGCCTGCCAATGAAACCGCAACGGCAATGACATCAATGACAAAAAAAACATTTCGGGCGACATTCTGATTAAATTTATATTGTAACCAACGATCTAATTTGGGACTGATCAGTAAAATCAAAACCAGAAAAATAGGGATAAAGAGTTGATAGTTAGCGTCTGGTGAGGTAAATGAATAAATTACCACAATCAGTGACAGTATAAAATATCCCATCAAACGATGAAAATATGCAAACTGCCGCGGTTCCCTATCAACCAGCCTATCTAATGGCACTCTACCCTCCGATCTTTAACTTAAACCACATTTTCATGCGGTTTAACAAAGACTTAGTCCATACGCCAATCAAATGGCATATCACCCTGTCCGCGTAAAGCTAACATCAAAGTCTGGCGCATATGTGCAAGTACATCATTACTATACGGTACCGCAGGTGTTCCCCATACTGGTTTAGGCCAAGCGACATCGTTCTGATAACGAACCACATGATGAAAATGCAACTGTGGCACCATATTACCTAGTGCGGCAACATTCATCTTATCTGCACGGAAAACACGGGCTAATTGGCTAGATAACCAGCTTGATTCACGCAGGAACTGTTCCTGATCAGCTTGGCTTAACTCATAAAGCTCTGTAATTCCAGGTACACGCGGTATAAGAATCAACCATGGAAATTGCATATCATTCATTAAACGACATGTTGAAAGCGGGAAATCGCCTACAAAAAAAGTATCTTGAGCAAGTTGTGGATGCAAACTAAACATATCTTTATAAATGACGCATGAATTATGATGGCTAATACTATCACAACACTTGTGATGTGAGTATTATTAGTACCTTGTTTACTTACAAATAACAATGATTTTATTCAATAATTCAGCGATAAAAGTCCAATTTTACAGCGGTTTGCTGATCGATTTAGCCAACCTCAAGTTAAATTAAAAAATGCGATGAAAATCGATGGCATTTCATCACATTAACTTAACAAAAGTTGCATGTCTTAATGCAACTCATTAACAAGTTTTGCAAGTAAATCCTGAATAAATTGGACACGTTTATCATATTCCTGTAATTGCACTGTAATTTTTAAACGCTGCCCACCTTCCATCCGATAATAAGTTGGTTGTTTCTGCATCAGTTGAATAATGCTGATCGCTTGTACAGGCGTATCTGGTGAAAATTCAACATAGCCTCCGTTTGCATTGATATCAATCTTGGTTATACCTAGATGTTCAGCTTTAAGACGAATCTGATGCACACTAAATAGCTGTTTAACGGTTTGTGGCAATGTCCCAAAACGATCAATCAATTCCATGCGGATATTATCAAGTTTTTCCTGGGTATCGGTATTACTGATTCGTTTGTAAAATAACAATCGCTGATGTACATCCCCAAGATAATCATCTGGAATTAAAGCTGGCATGTGTAAATTAATTTCTGCGGTTAACGATAATGGCGCATCGAAATTCGGTGTTTTACCCTTTTGAATAGCTTTGGTGGCTTTTTCTAGCATTTCCATATACAAGCTATAACCAATTGCCTGCATAGAACCACTTTGCTGTTCACCTAGTAATTCACCCGCACCACGGATTTCCAAGTCTTCGGTGGCGAGCATAAAACCCGCTCCTAGTGTTGAAGCACGTTGAATCGCATCCAGACGTTTTTCGGCATCACCTTTTAAATGTTTAATTGATGGTACCAGCAAATAGGCATAAGCCTGATGATGTGAGCGCCCAACTCGACCACGTAATTGATGCAATTGCGCCAATCCAAGCTTATCAGCTCGTTCAATGATAATGGTATTGGCATTAGGGACATCAATTCCTGTTTCAATAATGGTTGAACACACCAATACATTGAATTCTTTATGATAAAACTGCTGCATCACTTGTTCGAGCTCACGTTCACGCATCTGCCCATGCGCAACTGCAACACGCGCTTCAGGCACTAGATGCCGAATATTTTCGGCAGTGCGCTCAATCGTATCGACTTCATTATGTAAGAAATAAACCTGACCACCCCGTAGTAATTCACGCAAAATGGCTTCTTTGACAGACTCATCGGTATGTTCTTGCATAAAGGTTTTTACTGCCAAACGTCGTGCTGGCGGTGTCGCAATAATCGATAAATCACGCATTCCTGAAAATGCCATATTTAAGGTACGCGGAATCGGCGTTGCTGTTAATGTCAGCATATCGACATCAGCACGTAAGGCTTTAATTCGCTCTTTATCTCTTACACCAAAACGGTGTTCTTCATCGACAATCATTAAGCCCAGATTTTTAAACTGGACATTTTCCTGAAGTAATTTATGTGTGCCAATCACAATATCGACTTTGCCATCAATCAAATCTTCAATATTCTTTTGATGGGTTTTGTTGGAACCAAAACGCGATAAAACTTCGATACGTACAGGCCAGTCTGCAAAACGATCTTTAAAAGATTCATAATGTTGCTGCGCCAAAAGTGTTGTTGGAACTAAAACCGCTACCTGTTTATTATTTTGCACTGCCACAAAAGCTGCTCGCATCGCCACTTCAGTTTTACCAAAACCAACATCACCACAGACCAAACGATCCATTGGTTTTGTCAAATGCATATCGTGTATAGTCGCTTCAATGGCATTGGCCTGATCGAGCGTTTCTTCATAGGCAAAACCACTGGCAAATTGCATATACAAACTTTGATCCAGTTCAAAAGCAAACCCCGGTTTAGATTGACGACGCGCCTGTATATGCAATAATTCCGCCGCTACATCATGAATTTGCTCTAAAGCTTTACGTTTTGCTTTGCTCCATGTATCTGTTCCCAGTTTATGTAATGGCGCAAGATCAGGATCACCACCACTATAGCGACTAATCAAATGCAAATTGGTCACGGGAACATAAACTTTAGCTCCTTCAGCATAATCAAGCTGCAAAAACTCATGATCCTGTCCATCGATTGCCAGTGTGATCAGTCCTGCATATCGTCCGACCCCATGATCGATATGCACCACAGGTGCGCCAATGCTGAGTTCGGTGAGGCTACGGATCAGAAATTCTTCAGAAACTTCTTGTTGACGTTTACGACGGCGTTGTACAACACGATGCTCATAAAGCTGATTTTCTGAAATCACTGAAAGCTGATCTCGAATCACCAAGCCTCGATCTAAGGGCGCGTTGGTAATCGCAATCGCATATTGCTGTTTAAGAAAATCGCTAAAACCTTCGACATTTGGAATTTCACCCAGACTCGATCGCAATGAATCTTTTAAACTTTCACGACGACCTGCACTTTCAGCGACCAAAAGCACGGGATGATTTGACTCATCAATATACTGTTTGACACTTTCAAAAGGATGCTCTTTTTTGGCATCGACAGGTAGTTTCGGTGGAGCTAAGGTATCAAGATTGATTGCGCCTACACGTAGTTCTGTTGCTTCTGCACTGGCTAAAATTCGGGGGAATTGATTAAGACGTTCAAGCACCAGATTTGGCATGAGAAATAATTCTTCTGGAGCTAAAAGTGGCTGATCAATATTATGTCTACGACTTTCATAACGCTGTAGAACATCTTTCCAAAATTGGGATAAGCATTCATCCAAATCGGTATTTGTAATGACAATGCAATTCTTTGGTAAGTAAGATGTAAACGCACTCTGCGTTTGCATAATTTCCTTTTCAAAAAATAAGGGGAAATAAAACTCAACACCTGGCGATGAAATTCCATCTAATACATCTTGATAGATCGGATTTTTCTTAGGATTTGCCGATGGAAAACTTTCAGCGTAACGGTCGCGAAAGACTGAACGTCCTTCTTTTAATGGAAATTCTTTTGCAGGTAATACTGTAAATTGCTCCAGACTCTCCGTCGTTCGCTGGGTTTCTGGATCAAAAAATTTGAGTGTATCAATTTCATCATCGAATAAGTCAACACGAATCGGTTGTTCTTGTCCTGAAGCGAAAATATCCATGATGCTGCCACGAACGGCAAACTCACCATGATCATAAACCGTATCAACCAGATGATAACCTGCCTGAATCAGTCTTAATTTTTCTTTTTCCAGATCAAACTTTTGTGCCACACGAATATCAAAATGTTCTCCCAATATCCATGAAACAGGCGCAACTCGTTGAGCCAGTGTCGCAGCAGAAATCAGCAAGACCCCTTTTTGCGGCATATTGGATAGAATCGCAAGGCGTTCTGAAACAATGTCCTGATGAGGCGAAAGACGATCATAAGGCAGAATTTCCCAATCAGGAAAAATTATGGATTTAACTCCATAAAATTCAAGCTCACTTTCCAGTTGAGCCAAGTGCTGATTATTTCTTGCCACAATGACCAATAGAGATGCACATTGATCTGCCATTTCTTTAAATAGTAATGCGCCAGATGAACCTAATATTGATCCGATCCAGCGTTTTTCGCCTGCTTTTAATTGCTGTAATTTGAGCTGAGAGATTTCTTGTTGGAACATTGAATGTGTTTGGATAAAAGACATAGCATCTATATTAACATGATGCACCACCACCAAACTTGATTTATGTTGTTGTTTGCGCAAGCTTTGAAGGAATTATTTGTCTCGTATAAACTCACGGTAATATTGATTGAGCTTTTCGATCAGACTTTTGAATTGTTGTAAATTTTCGTGATTATTTCCCAAACGCTGGACATAACGTCCTGTTGCCATTTCCAGATCAATTTTTTCATTAATCAGCATCGATCTCAAATAAAGCTGTTCCAAGTCATTGAAACTGGATAATTTTCGATTTGAAAAATATTCCAGTCGTTCCGATAAATCATTCATGACAATTCCATCCACTATATAACCTTGCTGTGAATCGAACTGAATTTGATGCTGTTGCATATATTGCTGTTCAGCCGATGGCTTGCCAGATTTAAATAGATTTGAGAGCTTGTTTAACATTGCTAGTCATCGCAAAGACAGTTCATTAATAGTAATAATGCTTCGGTCGTGCATGTAAAAATGCAGGAATCAGCCCCGTTAAAGCAGCACGAATATCAGCGCGTTCATTAATCAACTGATGCGAACCTTCTTCAAGCATTAGCAAGGTTTGTAAGCGAAATTTACGTCGAATAAACTCGATGTTATATCGCCAGTCGACCGTTTGATCCAATGCGCCTTGTGCCAACCAGACTGGAATACGACATGGTGGACGTTGCTCCATTTCCAGCATCCATTTGGACATAGCTAAAATCCAGTCCATTCCCATCATACGTGGCTGAAGTGGATCTTTAAGCCGAATAAAACGTAGAAACTCAGGATTGTGATTATTGCGTCTGAAATGTCTCGGTACTTGGCGTTTAATCCGTTTGATAATGCCCAAACCGACCGAATTGTGCCACCACGCGGTTTTTGCAGGTCGAATCAATGGTGATAATAATAATACTCGATCAACAATCGGATCTTGGCGTTTTTCTGCATATTCAAGTAAATGATGCATCCAGATCGCGCCACCCGTGCTTTGACCAATTCCGAGCCACGGTTTAGGAAGTTGATTGGCATGTTTAACATATTGGTGAACTGCTTTTAAAACTTGTTGATAATGATCAAAATTTTGAATATTGGCAGGTGAACCATCACTTAGACCATGACCCGGCAAATCATAAGTCAATACACTAAAACCCTGTTCCAGAATTTCACGGATAATCGGTTGATAGATCCCGCTATGTTCCAGATAACCATGCAATAAACATACTGTACCTAATGGTTTACGATGTGGCTTAAATACCTGTACATGCAGTTTGAACAATGGCATTTGGATATAGCCTTGCCATTGTTCACAATCAAGCGAATCAAGACCATAGAGTTTACGATAAGCTAAAAGATCTTTTGATGGCTCAAAAGCATGATTTAGATTTAAAGGTTCAAGTACATGCGGAGTTAAATCACGACTCGGGACAGGCAAATCTAGTTGCTGAAGAACCGCAGGATTTAAAAAAGGAATTTCTGGCATTTAAGGTACCTCCCGACATCCGCTAGAGCCAAAAAGTACATCACGTATAGTCGCCAATAGCTCATAATTGGCTCGACGACTATGATCATAATTTTGTTGACTTGGTTGCCATTTTGTCAATTGTGTCGGCATAGGTGCTTCAACAGGAATAGTTTCAATTCCATTTAAAGCAAATAAACGTCTTGTTCTTGGCATATGATAAATATCTGTGACCAACATGACTGTTGGCGCTCCCCCTTTTTTTTGTAGTAATAAAGAACTAAAGCGTGTGTTTTCACAGGTATTCATACTTCTATTTTCAAGGAGTTTTGCATCCACACCCCGTTGTTTCAGCCATTTTTGCATATAGGGTGCTTCTACACCGCTCAATACAATAGGTAAATGATTTTGTTGGTGTAATTCCAGCGTTTTTTCCAGTCTTAACCGTGTATAAGGATTCACAACGATATCTTTTTTGTTTTCATCCAGCGTTAAACCACCGCCTAAAACCACAATGGCATAAGGCTTATTATGATTTGCGGGCTTTTCATCATTCTGGTTTTGCTGAACGTAAGCAACATCCTGTGAAGTTTGTTGATCAATCGTTTTTTCATGCTCAACTGATACTGGATGTTTTTTAAGAAATTCAACATACTGCTGCATTAATGCTTTATTTTCAGAGCTATTGAGTTCAATCAATGGATTTGCAGGCTCATCGACGTGTACCTCACTTGCAGCAGCTTCTGGTTCTGAAACAGAAGCTTTAAGCAATGGCACGGCTGGCTTTTCCTGATCTTCATCTTCTGCTTCTTCTTGTTTTTGCTGTTCTAATATACGCTCTTGTAAAAGCTTATATCGAGTTTGTAGCAAGCTTAAAGACTCTGGATCTTTTGAGTTTAGCGCTTCTTCAATCAGGCTTAAATAGGCCTGACGTGCAATCCATAGGTTTGATCCTGGTTCGAGATTATCATGTTCACTTAATGCAGCCTGTTGCTGACTCTTTGCAGCGACTTGATTGACTTCGACAGGCACAAAATAATTTAAAGCTTTTACAATCAATTTTGAGTAAAAAGGCGTATAAATAAAAACCATTAGACAAGCAAAGAGTACGAATAGTATGGCAACTAAACGTACTAATCGAATCGCCCAATGCGTTTTAACCATAACTACACTTCCGAATGGGATCGAATTAATCCATTTGAATCAAATAACACTGGTTCTGGTTCAAGCTGGATATTAAAACGCTGTTTTACATCATATTGAACAGACTGATAAGTGTGCCTAACATCACTTAAAGATGCATTGGCATAATTCACTAAAACCAATGCCTGCTTTTCAAACATCCCAACAGAACCCAACTTTTTACCTTTCCAGCCTGCTTGATCAATCAGCCAGCCTGCCGCAATTTTAACGCAGCCTTGGGCTTGAGGATAATGTGGAATTTGCGGAAATTTTGTAAGTAACTGATCAAAATCTGCTTGATCAATCACAGGATTTTTAAAGAAACTGCCGACATTCGGATATTGCTTTGGATTGGGCAATTTACTCTGACGAATCTGAATTACCTGTTTCTGTAAATTTTCAGGGCTGACATCACTTCCCACTGCGGCTTTTAAATCACCATAATTCAATTTAAGTTGAGGTTGCTTCAATAAACGAAAAGTGACATGAGTGATAATGTAACGGTTTGGGTCACGTTTAAAAATACTATCCCGATAAGCAAATTGGCAATCTTCAGCGAAAATATTTTGTGTGGTTTTCTCAAATCGGTCATAGACTTGTACAGACTCGATAAACTCACCGACCTCGACCCCATAAGCGCCAATATTTTGTACAGGTGAAGCCCCAACCAGACCTGGAATGAGTGCTAGATTTTGTAGTCCATACCAGCCGTTCTCTGTGGTCATCAAGACAAAATCATGCCAAATCTGCCCTCCACCAACTTTGACTTTTACATGGTTAGGGTGATCTTCAACCAGCTCGATACCCTGAATATTGATATGCAATACCAATGCATGAATATGCTCTGGCAATAACAAATTGCTCCCACCAGACAGAATGAGAACATTCAACTGCTGCTGTTCGGCATAGTTTAACGCCGCGATTAAACTTTGGATTGAATCAATTTTTACATAATGCGAAGCAATTGAGTGCAAATTTAAAGTATTAAAAGGTTGAAGCTGTACATCGTGTTGAATTTGGATCACAGGTAAACTCATTTTTATTGATTGCTAGTCATGATTTTTTGTTTAAAGCTTGCTGTTTAAAGATTTGCACCCAAGCCTGAGCACTAGATTCACATTGATCGAGCACTCGCTCAAAACCATCAGCTCCACCATAATAAGGATCAGGCAATGCTTGACCTAAGTAAACTGGATCATGCTCACTCATTAAAGCAACTGTTGCCAGCAATTGATGTGGCTTATATTGTTTTAATGCTTTTTGTTTAAGCAGTTGAATATCATCAAAATTCTCATGATCCATTGCTAGAATAAGATCAAACTCCAAAAAATCTTGAACCCTGAGTTGACGAGCACGTAAAGAAGACAAATCATAACCCCGTTTTAATGCATGCTGCTGACTTCGAGAATCAGGTGCTTTGTTGGGATGATAATTACTCGTACCTGCCGAATCCACCACGACATTCAGTTGATATGTATCACAAAAATGTCTTAAAACAATCTCTGCCGTGGGAGAACGACAAATATTTCCCAAACAGACACAAAGCACCTTATAAGGTGGGTGTGATGACATATAAACCTCGAAAGTGCTTTATTTTCAGGTGTCTTATGTTAATTTATTTAAAAGCAGAATCCTATAGAAGAAATGAACAGAAATGTTCGATTTATGATGAAAAATAAGGAAATACCTCATGAGCCAATTTCAATTTCAGACAGCAGCTCGCATTATTTCAGGTCTTGGCTCAATACAGGAAGTTAAACAGATTATTCTCGAGAATCACTATCGAAAACTTCTTATCATCACCGATGCAGGAATGGTACAACACCAACTGCATTTACCTATTATCGAGATTTTAGAACGCCTAAATATTACTTATTCAATTTATTCAAATATTCAGGCTGACCCGCCCGAACATATCGTACTCGATGCCGCTGAGTTCGCTAAAAAAGAAAAAGTCGATGCGATCTTGGGTTTTGGTGGTGGTAGTTCGATGGATGTTGCTAAAATCATTGCCCTATTGGCACATCCTGAACAAAAACAGACTATCATGGAGATGTATGGCGTGAATAACGCCAAAGGCCCCAAACTGCCATTAATTCTAGTGCCTACCACTGCTGGAACTGGCTCCGAAGTTACCCCAATTTCTATCGTCACTACAGGTGAAACGACTAAAACAGGTATTGTCTCCCCTCATTTATATGCTGATATTGCCATATTGGATGCAAATTTCACTCAAGGCTTACCTGCACATATTACTGCTGCGACAGGCATAGATGCGATGGTGCATGCCATAGAAGCCTATACCTCCAAAATCAAAAAAAATTTCTACGCGGATATGTTGGTAAAAAATGCATTACGTTTACTCAATGATAATCTGCCTAAAGTCCTCAAAAATGGTACAGATTTGGAGGCGCGACAAAATATGTTATTGGGATCAATGCTCGCGGGACAAGCTTTTGCCAATGCACCAGTGGGTGCAGTTCATGCCTTAGCCTATCCTTTGGGTGGGCATTTTCATCTTTCGCACGGACATACCAATGCACTGGTTTTAGTCGAAGTTCTCAAATTCAATGCACCACATGCCAAGCATCTCTATGCAGAACTGATGCAATGGCTAGATCCACATAGTAATGGCTGTTCCGATGGTCTATGTGATCTTTTTATTGATCATATGCAAAATCACTTAGATCAAAGTGGACTGGTTTTAAAGTTACAAGATTTGAATGTACCACGGCAAAGTCTCGAGACGCTTGCCAAAGATGCGATGCTACAAACTCGCCTTTTACAAAATAATCCACGCGAAATGACAGAACAAGCTGCGTTTGAAATCTATGAGGCGATTTACGCATGAACAAAGAATCGATAAAACCTGTAATAAAAACACGTGATCAATTTCATTTCTTTTTAAATATCCAGACACGCTGGGCAGATAATGATATTTATGGTCATGTCAACAATGTTACTTATTATAGCTACTTTGACACTGCTGCGAACTCATTACTGATTCAACACGCGGGTTTTGATATCCGACAATCTCCCATCATTGGTCTTGTGGTTGATTCTGCATGCAGTTTTTTTCAGGAACTGTCTTTTCCAGATATGATTGAAGTTGGCGTAGCCATTGCGAAAATTGGAAATTCATCTTTAAGATATGAATTAGCCATTTTCAAACAACATCATGTTGAACCGTCTGCTCAAGGTCATTTTGTCCATGTTTTTGTGGATCGTGAAACGCGTAAAACAACACCCGTTCCAGACACAATCAGAATGGCACTTCAACCTTATGTATTAAAAAGCGAATCAGATTAAATACGTTTTAAAAAACTACTTCATCATGATTTTAACTGGATATTTTGTAATTCACCTTGAAATGTTTCCAATAAACTTTTGACCACAGGATCTTTTTTCAACAAATGTTCGGCTCGTTGAAAGGCTTTTTGTTTACGTTCCGCTTGTTTTACAAATGGTGTGATACCTGAAACTTCAGCATATTGCACTGAAAACTGGGTATTTGGCCACAAGGTTTTAATTTCGGTTTCCAAAGCATGTTGAAGCTGTGAAAGCATACCTTCGTATTGCTGCGGAATGGTAAATGTACATAGTCCGTCTATTTGACCTGACATCAGACCATGCTGGGCCAACTCCTGAACAGCAGGTGAAAGTTGACTATTTCTAAACCAGTACTCCCACTTTTCCAGCGTCCATTCGCCATCAAGAACTTCCGCAGAAAGTTTAAGAATTTCTTGTGGCATTAAATCTTCATGACGCGACGCAACAGGTTGATGTTCTTCAAACTGTATGGTCTGGGCAGTGGATTCAAAATTCACTGCGGCGTCAGTAGCTGAAATGCTAGGATTTTGGGCATTTTCATGTAGATTTTCTAGAGGTTTACTAGAGTCTTCAATATTTTCTGAGAGTGAAGATACCAGTCGATCTGATGAAACATTCTCTGATGAAACAATACCATCTTGAGCTGAGAGCATGTCTCGCTTTGCCTCGCCCAGAGGTTCGATAGATTCAACTAGAAAAGAATCCTGCGATGGATCGACTATATCTGATTTAGTTAAGAGTTCTTCTACAGGAAAAACCTGCATCTCATCGACTGACATCGCTGGTACAGGTTTTTCTATATCGAATCCAATCAACTCATCTGAATTTGCATCAAAGACCACCACACTTTCTTGTGTGTCAGTTGCAGGTGCAGCAGAAGACTCCAACGCTTCATGATCCATGGCAATCAATTGCTCTGGTTCTTCAAAGGTTTGAGATTCTTCCTCAAAATTTTCAGTATTAATTAGGACTGAATTGGCTTCGGCTTGAACAGGTTTAGAAGATATTTGCTGAATATGCGAAACAGCCGTCAAATCATCTTTGGGCAAATCATGTGCGGATAAGTTATCAGTGGAAAAATCATGTGCAAATGTCGACGTATTTGCTTCAAAGCTAGGCTGTACAGTTTCAGATGACATTTCTGAAGGTTGTTCAAGCACAACTTCATCGATTGCTAAAGGACGAAATGCCAACAAACGTAGCACACACATCTCGAAACCTTGTTCTTGAGTCACGGCGAGCTGTAGTTCTGCTCGACCTTTACAGGCGATCTGATAGTAAAGCTGTAAATCCTGGGCCGACACCATTTTTGACAATGCTAAAATCTTTTGATTGATTTCCTCACTATATTTGAGGCTTAACTCAGGTAAATATTGCAACAAGGCTAGCTCATGTAAGGTGGAGATCAACTGATCCAGTACCAGTGATAGATCAAGCGCTTGTTGGCGGAATTGTAGTAATAATTGGCTGACACGCGCCTGTTGATTTTGATGAATTGCAATGATCAGATCATAGATAATGGTTCGATCAATCAGCCCCAACATTTCCTTAACATCTTGATGATGGACTTCACCTTGCCCGTAAGCAATCGCTTGATCTGTTAAAGATAAAGCATCACGCAAAGACCCTTGCGCAGATTCTGCAATCTGCCAAATCGCATCTTTGTCTGCACTGATCTGTTCTTTGTCTAAAATAGTCGTCAGATGTTCGGTAATTTCATCTACAGCTAAAGGACGCAAGGTGAATTGTAAGCATCGAGAAATCACCGTAATTGGAAGCTTTTGCGGATCTGTGGTTGCAAATAAAAACTTCACATGTTCAGGCGGCTCTTCCAGAGTTTTGAGCAAGGCATTAAATGAATGTGTAGACAGCATATGCACTTCATCAATCAAATAAACCTTAAAACGCCCCTGAGTTGGTGCATAAGGCACATTGTCCAAAAGCTCACGTGTATCTTCAACTTTAGTACGTGATGCCGCATCAATCTCGATCAGGTCAATAAAACGACCTTCATTGACAGCGCGACAAGTTGCACAGACTTCACAAGGTGTAGAAGTAACGCCTGTTTCACAATTTAGACATTTTGCCAAAATACGCGCAATCGTGGTTTTACCCACGCCGCGCGTACCTGTAAACAAGTAGGCATGATGCAAACGTCCACGCTCAAGCGCACTGGTGAGTGCACGCGACACATGGTTTTGCCCGACCAATTCAATAAAATTACGAGGACGGTATTTTCTAGCCAGTACTTGATACATGAATGCTCCTTAATGTATTTATAAGGATACTGTTTTTTTGTCCGATAGTGAATGAATTCAGCAACAATACATCAACAAGCAAATATTAAATAAACAAATTGTTTTAATAGCTATTCTCCTCATCACTTACTTGCTTAGAAGGCAATGCCCACCACACAAAACCAGATAAAATTAAAAACAGGCTTCCTGCAATCGCGAGTACTTTCGCATGTGAATGACTAAAGGCATCTGATGCTGCCTGAGTCAATGCAATTACTAAGCTTTTATCATCAAGTTGTTGTGCAATTTGCATCGCTTCAGCAATTGAATGACTTGCTGTTTGAGCTAACTCAGATGGTAAACCATGCGGAATCAATAAAGATTGCGTATAGAAAAAAGAAAGTAAAAGACCAAATATTGTAATCCCTAAACCCGCACCGAGTTCATATGCCATACCCTCTATTGCCCCAGCTGCGGTTGCTTTGTGTGGAGGCACAGCAGTCATAATCGCAGCAGTTGATGAAAGCAATGCAATTTCAACGCTGATGCCCATAACAATCATAAGACCCCACGTTTGCACATGTTGTGTATCAAAATTAGTAAGCGCAAAACCCCATAGACTAAAGGCACACATCATCATCCCTAAAGTAGCGACTGGGCGAAGTCCATAACGATTCATTAAAAAACTAGTAAATGGCCCACCCAAGCTAATCGCAATCATAAAAGGTAAGATAAATAAGCCTGCCTGCAACGGTGTATAACCATAAACAAACTGAAGTTCTTGCGACAACAAAAGCTCGAATCCGACGAGTGCGATCATCGCCACAATTGCCATGACCATGCTGGTGGAAATCACAGGATGCTTAAACAAACTAAAATCAATCATTGGACTTGCTGATTTTAACTGCTGTTTAACAAAGAGGATCAAAGCACCGAGTCCAATCACAAACAATAAAATAATGAAATAATTCAATTCATGCGTCGCTGTTTTAGCGGCATAAATGATCATTAAAATTGCACTGACTAAAATAAGTGCCTGTAACAGGTTTAAAGGCTGCTTAGATTCAACTTTTTGTTTTGGTACGATCCAAACCGTTAAAATAAGTACGAGGATAATGATGGGCACATTTATTAAAAACACAGCGCCCCAATCAAAATGCTCTAAAATAAAACCACCGAGTAGCGGACCAAAAGCTGCTCCACCGCCACCAACTGTTCCCCAAATCCCTAGCGCATAATTACGTTGTCTTTCATCTAGAAAACTGTTGCGGACACCTGATAATGTGGCAGGAAGAATCATGGCAGCGCCTAACCCAAGTAAAGCGCGAGCCAAGATTAGCATATCAGCCGATTGAGCCAATGCCGCCATTAAAGATGCCAGACCAAAGATCGTCGCCCCTATGATCATTAGGCGTTTAAAACCAATACGATCCCCCAACGCTCCCATTGGCAGAATAAAACCTGCCATAATCAAGGAATAAATATCCATGACCCAGAGCATTTGGTTATTACTGAGTGCCAAAGTTGCGCTTAAAGTCGGAATCGCGACATGCAAAATGGTGGCATCAATCGAGACTGGCAAATAAATCAAAACGATGATTGCAAGAATCATCCACTTGCGGTACATAAAACACCCAATTTAAAGTTGGACACTTGTTCAAATTAAAATCATTATACTCAAACTTGAACAAACGTCCAACTTTTATTAAACTTCAATTCAATGATGATAAATATTGAAAGCCGAGCGAATGAACTATTTAAATCGTGAACAACGTCGTGACATGATTTTAGCTGCTGCTAAAACTTTGGCATTAAAAGAAGGTTTAAATGCATTGACCGTTCGGGCGATCGCAACGCAAGCACAGGTTTCTACAGGTCAAGTTCATCATCATTTTGAGTCTGCCTCACACTTAAAAGCGCAAGTTTTTATTGAATTGATGGATCAATTGAATGAACTTGAAGCTCAGGTACTTACAGATTCATGGCTTCAACGTATTTCTTTACTATTGGGTTGCGAAAATATCGAGCAAACTCAGCCTTATTTACGACTTTGGAATGAAGCTGAAATTTTGATAGAACAAGATATCGAAATAAAAAAAGCCTATAACCTCACCATGCAACGATGGCACAATGTATTGGTGCAGTTGATTCAAGATGGGATACAACAAAAGCAGTTTAAAATGCTTGAAACGACAACCGCTCAAGATGTGGCATGGCGACTCATTGCTTTTGTGTGTGGTTTAGAAGGAATTTATCAACTTGGTCTACAAGGCTTAGATGAGCCATCGTTTCAACGTCATGTGGAAATCATGATTAAAATGGAATTAATGAATTCAATCTAACTTTATATTTGCAAATGATTATTATTTATATATGATAATTAAGTTCTTTAAACATATATAAATTTACTATGTTTGCTACTCCAAGTCTTAGTTCTCCTAGACTCAATATAGAAACTTTTAAGTTACAGGATTGTCCTGATATTTATCCATGCATTACGTCAAGTTTGACTCAATTTATGTCTTGGGAGCCAGCAAAATCTTTTGCGGAATTTGAGTCGATTGGTAAAAGCTGGATACATGCTCAAACTCAAGGCACAGATCAACATTTTGTGCTAAGAGATAAAAGCTCTCAAAAGTTTATTGGCTTAATTGGCATTCACCGTATCCATACTCAAACGCCTGAATTTGGTTTATGGATACGTGAAGATGAACACGCCAAAGGCTATGCCAAAGAAGCATTGAAGTCGATTTATGATTGGGCGGTTTTAAACCTTGGAAGTGATTATTTTGTTTATCCCGTCGCAGAACAAAACTATGCTAGCCGAAAACTTGCAGAGGGTTTGGGGGGAAGCATCAACCGTGTCAAACAACAACCCAAATATATTCAGATCACTTATCACATTCCTGCAAAGCTGAAAATTTAAATTAAAACCAGCCCTTACGCCCTGTTAATATCAGGTCTCCACAACGCAAGGTTTCTTGAGTCAATCCCCATAAACGATAATCCCCCGTGATCGAACCAATTTTAAAATTATGAGTATAAGCAAAGCTTAAGTTTCGATCTGGATCGCACCATGCTCCCGAACCATTATAACCGATGTGTCCAAAGCCATTTTTTGTACGTTTGCCCATCGTTAAAACGCGATGATAACCCAGTCGCCAGTTCATCGGAATCGGCATGACTCTATCTCTTGCATAACTTTGAATCGTACTCAGTTGCTGAAAAACCTCTGGCTGAATGAAGGTCTGACCTTCCCATCGACCACCATTGGCAAGCATTGCGTAGATCTTACTTAGGCTATTCGCTGTAAAAGTACCATTGGCAGCAGGAATAATCGCTTGCAGTCCCTCATCACTAAAGAAACTAAAATTTTTCATTCCTTTTGGGATCATCGCATCCTGAAAATCCTGTGGATTTTGTCCTGTCCATGTGACTAATTTATCGGCAAGAGATGGTTTATGTGCTTTTACTTTCTTTGTTTTAGCGTCTTGAGAGTTTTGCTCGATTGATCTTTTTTGTGGAATTAATCTAGCAACACGATCCAGCTCTGAACTCGGCACACCAAAAAATGCACCGTCTAATTGCAAAGGTTTGACCAAATAAGTTTGCATTAAATCGGATAAACCGCGTCCAGTCGCTTTTTCAAGTGCTCCTCCTACTAACCAGCCAAATGTTAATGCTTGATAAGCATTGCTTTGATTAACAGCAAAACGTGGCGTCGCTTGTTCAAACACCTGTAACATATGTGACCAATTCAGCATTTCACGTGCATCCTCAATCAAATTGCGAATGTCGTACAAACCGCTTTGATGACTCAATATATGTCTGAGTGTGATCTTCTCCTTATTGTTCTGCCCAAACGCTGGCCAATAATGTGCAATTGGAATGTCATATTCTATCAAGCCCTCACTGACTAAAATATGTGTCAAAGTTGCTAATACACCTTTTCCAGTTGAGTAACAAACAGAAAGCGTCTCATCATTCCATTGTTCAGTCTGAGATTTTTTACCTGTATAAATATCAACCACTTTTTGCCCGCGAAAATAAACGGCTAAAGCTGCTCCGCCTTGTTCAGTCCGCGCATCCTGCAAACGGCTAAATTGTTCTGCCAAATCGTGAAAACGCTGATCAATCAAACCATGATAATTCTGTTTATCTGCAAATAAAATTTCTGTTAAAGCGCTCATTCTTGTTCCCTCATTTTTTTCTAGTTTTATATAAAAAGCCCGAATTGATCGGGCTTTTGAAATTTACAAAGCGCTGACCGTCCCTGAAACATGCGGTTTTTTAGACTTTTCATTGCGAATTAAAAAATCAGTTTCCTTTGGCTGCTCTGCTGTCAAAAACTCAACTTTTGATGGCAAATACATTGGAAGTTTAAACCATACATCTGCTTCATAAGCGTCTGGTAAGTTGATATTGGCCAAAGCCTTAGCTTTACTCCACATTCCATGCGCAATCGCCTGTTTAAAACCAAAGGCTTTTGCCGTCACCGCATGAATATGGATGAGGTTAAAGTCACCTGAAACTTTGGCATAACGGCGACCTGTATTTTCTGCAATATCCCATACTTGTTGAAGTTGATACTCTGGTGTTCTGCTTTCTTTTGCTTTTTCAGTAGTCTTTTTCTCTGTCTTTTGACGAGACAAATAAGTGGTTAAACCTTGCATCACCATTTCATTACCCACTTTTGCAGTAGTAATGAAATCAAACTGAACGCCTTTATCATGCGGCTTTAACTCGCCAAATTTACAAGATAATGTTAAACGTTCATCTACTCCAATTTTACGTGTTTGTTTGACTTGATTACGAATATGAACCAAACCTAACACTGCAAATGGAAAAGCTTCTGTGGTCATCATATGCATCTGTAAACTCTGCGAAAGCACCGCTAAATAAATCGCAGGAATAAAACCATCATTTTTAAAGCCACAAACTTCATTATAAGCTTGCAAATGTTTTTGATCGACTTGAAATGAATCCACCACATATTCAACCTGTGGCAAAACTTTTGGACCCGTTGGCTTTTTAAATACCAGACCCTGAATGACTTTTGGATAAGCCAGATACGGTTTAGGAAGTTGGCTAAAATGGCGTGTATTCATGGTTGACCTTATTCAATTTTTATAGATTTACAATGAGGATACCCTCTCCTTAAACTGATAAAGAGAGGGCGAATATTATTCTATTTTCAAAGCGACCACATAAAAACTAGCAAATTATGCGCCGAGCAAGCTTTGCCCACAAACACGCACAACATTACCGTTTAGACCAGTTGATGCAGTTGATGCGTACCATGCGATTGTTTCCGCAACATCAACAGGTAAACCACCTTGATTCATCGAGTTCATACGACGACCAGCTTCACGAATCGCAAATGGAATCGCAGCGGTCATCTGAGTTTCAATAAAGCCTGGCGCAACAGCGTTGATAGTAATACCATTTTTCAACGTTGGCGCAGTAAATTTCACCAGACCAATTACGCCTGCTTTAGATGCAGCATAGTTGGTTTGTCCCAAGTTCCCTGCAATACCACTGATTGAAGAAACGCAAACAATTCGACCATTTTCATTCAAGCCATCATTAGCCAGTAGATAGTCATTGATACGTTCAGCCGCTGACAAGTTAATGTTAATTACCAGATCCCAAAGCTCAGGCTTCATATTGGCCAAAGTTTTGTCACGTGTAATACCAGCGTTATGTACAATAATATCCAAACCGCCCTGCTTTGCAGCAGCTGCTTTAATTTTCTCACCTGCATCAGCCGCAGTAATATCCAGACCTAAAGCCGAGCCACCAATTTCCGCTGCTACGCGATCAAGATCTGCTTGCTGCTGTGGTACATCCAGACAAATAACGTGTGCGCCATCGCGTGCCAATACATGTGCAATCGCTTCACCAATACCACGACTTGCACCAGTGACTAATGCCGTTTTACCTGCTAATGGCTGATTCCAATCTACTTTTACCACATCTGCTTTAGATACACGGATCACCTGACCAGAAACATACGCTGAACGTGGAGAAAGCAAGAAACGTAAAGTTGATTCGATATTATCCGCCGCGCCTTCATCCACATAGACGACTTGTGCAGTAATACCTTTTTTAAATTCTTTACCAACAGATTTTACAAAACCTTCAAGCGCACGTTGAGCAATTGCTTGTTTTACAGTTTTTGCTGATTCTGGTGTGGTGCCAATCACAATCACGCGACCAGAGCTTTGAATTTGACGTGCCACTGGATTAAAGAATTTATACAGTTCGTTCAACTGTTCAGAGTTTTGAATGCCAGACGCATCAAAAACCACCGCCTTAAATTTAGATTCTTTATCGCCTGAGTTAAAAGCACGTAAATTTAAACCAACTTTTGCGGCAGTTTGTTGTAACTCTGCATTATTGCCTGCATAGCTGTCCGCATGGATATTACTCAAAACCTGTGCAATTGCGCCAGATAAAGAACTTGAAGGCGCAGCACCAAGCAATACAGCACCATTGATCACAGGTTCTGCACTTTCAAAACGATCTAGCACCACAGGTGATGGTAAACCTAAATTTTTTACTACAAATTTACCAAGTGGTGATTGGGTAAATGCCTGGTATTGATCAGTCATGGTTATTATCTCTCATGCAAAAAATGTATGTATAAACTCAGCCAGATAATTGCTGTTTATATCCTTTGTTGGAAACTTGTGAACATATAGGTTCATGGATTTGAATAAAATAATACTTGAGTTAATCTTGATATGTCTTGACCTGAATGCAGTCTAGAATGTCATTCTAGTCAATACAGGTCTATTTTAATTATGTTAATGTACACCGCAAGAATATCATAAACATGCTTGGAAAAGCCTTATGAGCAAAACAACTCAAGACAATCCACAAGAGCAAACAGCACCGACTAATACTGCTTCGGATACTGTGTCAAATACATCAAAGCGCACTCCACGCGCAACTAAAAGTACAGCTTCAGGTACAGCGAAAGCAACCTCTGCAACTGCAACCAAAACACCACGTACACGTTCAAGCACTGCGCGTACAAAAACGACTGCTGCAACCAGTAAAACGCCAGCTAGTACAAAAGCATCAACTTCAACTAAAGCGCAACCTTCTGTTCAACAGGATCAAAACATGAGTCAAAACGCAATTCGCCGTGTCGCCATTATTGGTGGTAACCGTATTCCATTTGCCCGTTCTAATGGCGCGTATTTTAAAGCATCTAACATGGACATGCTGACTGCTGCATTAAATGGTCTGGTTGAACGTTACAACCTTCAAGGTCAACGCCTTGGTGAAGTCGTTGCGGGTGCGGTACTAAAACATAGCCGTGATTTTAATATGACCCGTGAGTGCGTACTGAACACTGCTCTTGCACCAGAAACACCTGCTTACGATATCCAGCAAGCTTGTGGTACAGGTTTACAAGCTGCTTTTGCCGTTGCCAATAAAATTGCACTGGGACAAATCGATGTTGCAATTGCTGGCGGTGTAGATACAACTTCGGATGCTCCTATCGCATTTGGTGACGGTCTACGTAAAGCTTTGCTTGAATTGAACATCGCAAAAACAGGTAAAGATCGTTTAAAGGCTTTAACTAAAATTAATTTGAAAGAATTGATGGATGCGCCAAAAAATGGTGAACCACGTACAGGTCTTTCAATGGGCGATCATGCTGCAATTACCGCCCTTGAATGGAATATTGGTCGTGAAGAACAGGATGAACTTGCTGCATCTTCTCATCACAAAATGGCAAAAGCCTATGAAGAAGGTTTCTTCGACGACTTAATTACCCCGTTTATGGGTCTTGAACGCGACAATAACTTACGTCCAGACTCATCAGTCGAGAAACTTGCCAAACTTAAGCCTGTTTTTGGTAAAGGTGAAAATGCGACCATGACAGCGGGTAACTCTACTCCACTGACTGATGGTGCATCTGTTGTTCTTTTAGCTTCTGAAGAATGGGCGAAAGCAAACGGACATGAAGTATTAGCATACTTAAGCTTCTCTGAAACAGCAGCGGTTGACTTCGTAAATAAAAAAGAAGGCTTATTAATGGCACCTGCTTATGCAGTTCCGCGTATGCTTGAACGTGCTGGTTTAAAACTACAAGATTTCGATTATTACGAAATTCATGAAGCATTTGCATCACAAGTGCTTTCTACACTTAAAGCGTGGGAAGATCCTAAATTCTGTAAAGAGCGTTTAGGCTTAGATGCTCCTTTAGGTGCAATTGACCGTTCGAAATTGAACATTCACGGCTCTTCTTTAGCTGCGGGTCATCCATTTGCTGCAACAGGTGGTCGTATCCTTGCGACTGCGGCTAAAATTCTCAACCAAAAAGGTTCAGGGCGTATTTTAGTCTCGATCTGTGCCGCTGGTGGTCAAGGTGTGGTTGCCATTGTAGAAAAATAAGTTTTATTTATTTTCTATCAATGTTTTGAAAAAAATCAGCATCCTATTTGGATGCTGATTTTTTTATAACTACTTAAAATTCTAATCAAACTCAAGAATGACGCTTGAGGAACTGAATAGACTGATCAAAAACTTCATGACTGGCTTTAAACCGCATATTAAAGTTAAAATCATGATTAATATTTTCGGCATAATCTTTGGTGTATATTTTCGAACTGACATCAACACCCAAATTTTTAAGCTTTTTAACCAATGGCTTAGTCTGAGTTTGAGTCAAAATATCCTGATCTGTTGCACTAAAATACACGGGTGGAAATTGCGCTGTGACCCACGGATAAGCAGACATCAAGTCTAATTGTTGATCCGTAGGATGAGGATAGCCACTGTATTGGGCAATGACGCTTTGTGCGCCCCAAGAAACGATTTTTCCAGCTTTTGCACTTGAGTGGTATAAGGTTTTTAAATCATAAACGCCACTATGTAAAACGAGTCCCTTCACACTTTGAGCAGATACAGACGCTTTCAAACTAAGCTGCTCTGCCATTTTAGGCGCATTTAATGCGGCAACATAACTACTCGTAATATTTGCACCTGCGGAATCACCACTAAAAAATACACGAGATAAGTCGATTGGTAATTGATTTTGGTGTTGAACAATATATTCAACTGCCTGATTTAACTCTAATACCTGTTGTGGATAAGCGGCTTGTGGAACTAAAGTATATTCAACATTGACTACCAAAAAACCTTGATCCGCAATCATTTTCGCATAGGGCAACATACTCTCTTTATTACCAGCAACCCAACCACCACCATGAACCAGAAAGACCACAGGAATCTTCTGATCGACCAACACTTCAGGATAAATAATATCCAACCTTTGACTCAACTGATCGCCATAATTTAGATCAGTTTTAACAATAAGCTGTTGATTAATATTTTCTTTGGCATATTGTTCAAGATATTGAACATTCTCTCGAGTTTGCTGATTATCCATTAATTTCGCGACCAGCGTGGTGGGTAAATTTTGACAGCCTGATGAAAARAT
>NZ_CP078523.1:2983528-3010325 GCF_019264745.1 Acinetobacter sp. Colony158
AAAATTAAAAACGATAACCTACCCCCAAATAAGTAATGATAGGATCGATATCCATTTTGGTCGTGGCATGAATCAGTTGTTTGTTTGTATTACTATCAAACACATTAATCGTGGCCTTATTATTGAGTTTTGCATAAGACACTGAAGCCACTGTATACCAATTTGGCGTGATGTCATAAGTAAATCCAGCAGTTACAATCGGTGCAATCGCATCATCTGCGTCAACATCCACCACTGGATTTGCACTGGATTTTTTACCGTCTAATGCAGCACCTGCCTGCCCATCATGAATATTTTGAATCATGTGACCTGCGGCTTCCAAGTCAGAGCGTATACCAGAGTTTAGTTTAATATCACTAAAATGAGCATACATTACTCCCGCGCCGACATAGGGTCTAAACTTATTTATGCCCGCTCTACCCCACTGATATTGGGCTTCCAGTGCAGGTGTCCAAGCACGTACGGTTGCGGCTTTGCCGTAAGCATCTAAATTGGTAATAGGAATGTCTTTTTTTAGTCCAAGATTATCCCCAATAACACTGCCAGCCAAACCACCGGGCGCAGCAGAACCTGTCAATGGTGCTTTAATAAACCCTTTACCGTTAATATCAACTTTAGGAGGAATACCTCCAATAAATTGTAATGAAACATTTTCATTTAAATAATAGTTAAAAGTTAGACCAAGAGTATCTACATCATCCGCTTCTAATCCGCTTCCTTCATTTTGCCAATGATCAATGCCATTAATTGTAGCTACTCCAGACGTAACTGGGGTGACATTACCTTCAGAATCAACAAATCCCAGTAGCTCCCCAACACTTTGCCCACCGCCTTCAGGTTTTTTAAAGACTAAATCCAAAATATCTTTAGCGTTTTCACCTGTAGATGGAAGAGTAGCGTCTGGATCAACAGCACTCATAAAAGCAGGGACTGAGATTTGACCAACATTGGCTTTAGTGCCACTTGGAACAGAGGTCGAGATATCAAACGGATTTGCTTTTCCCTGTGGCATTACATGTAACCACCCTGCTGACACTGAGAACCTTTTAAAATCAGCTGCATGTACCACAGAAAAGGATGTTACACCAATCAAACCGCAAAACATTGTTTTGTAAAATATTTTACTTTTCATATTATATTTCCTTTATATTTAGTTCATCATCAATGACAAAACTCATTTTATCGTACAAAAATATTGAGTAAAAATAAGACAAAACCGACAAATGGCATTAAATTAAAATTCATATATTTCAATATTATAAAATTCAAATATTTATAAAAAACTAACAAATTCAATTAGTAGCGAAATGAAAGATTTAATTGTTAATTATGTTAATTTTCATAGAAAAAGTCACCAATTTTAAAAATCAGTGACTTAAATTGTTAGTTTTGAGGCGCATAACCCAGACGCATTTCTAAATGGTCATAACACCACTGGAATATAAAGGTATAAATCAAAATACACATGGTCAAGCCAAAGTCTAAAACAATCGCCTGCCAGATACTCATATTCATGGCGTAGGCCACCATTGGAATCGTTGCAAGCATCAAGCCGCCTTCAAAACCAATGGCATGAAGAATACGGACTTTAATGGTTCGTTTAAGCTGATGCTTATGTTCGTATTTTTCAAAAAAATGGTTAAAAATCATATTCCAGACTACAGAAGTCACCGCCATGGCAATACCTAACGAGCCTGTGACTTCCATCGGAACATCGAAAATAAAACTCAATGCGATTGCTATGATGACCAATAGAATCACTTCATAGCTCAAGGCATGAATAATTCGTCTTTTGGAAATCAACATTTTAAAACACTCTTTTTGTTTACAGTATGCTTATTTTATTTTTATAATTTTGATAAATCCAATCAGGTTCTTTCAATAATTTTGATAGATGAATATTAATCAGGAACAACTCACCATCTTTAAGACCGTGATGGAAACAGGTTCATTTTCTGCTGCCGCAAGAAAATTAAACAAAGTTCCATCTGCGGTCAGCATGTCTATTGCTAATTTGGAAATAGATCTTAATTTAAATTTGTTTGAACGACTTGGTCGTGAACCTGTTGCCACTTCGGAAGCGCATGTGCTTTATGAAAAGACCAACCAGCTTTTGATTGAAATGAATCAATGGAAACAACAGGCATATGCACTCAGTACAGGACTTGAATCAGTCTTGAATATTGTGATTGCGTCTGAACTACTGGATACCAATTGGACAGACTATGTCAGCTTAGTTTCCAAACAATTTCCAGACTTACAAATTAATATTACCTCTGCACCTCAAGAAGATGCTTTAGCCATGTTGCTCGATCAGCGCGCGCAACTAGCATGGATGTTTGAACGGGAGCATCTGGATTATCGTGAACAATTCGTTGAAATCAAAAAAGAATCACTGATTCCTGTTGTCTCCAAAACACATCCTTTGGCGAACATGCAGCACATTCAATTTGAAGATCTGTTAAATCAGCGTCAAATCGTAGTGGCAAGTCGGGATAATACGATTAAACCTGAATTATTGTTTTCTAAAAATTATTGGCGTACAGATAATCATCATTCGGCTTATATGCTGATTGTCAGAAATTTAGGCTGGGGAGTTTTACCCTCAGAAATGTTTCAGGAAAACCCTAGATTAAAACAACAACTGAAAGTTTTAGATCTTCTGGATTTTACGCCCAAATTTGAATATTACATCGATCTAGTCTGGAGTCGAGAAAGTAAGCTAGGATCTGCTGCGCGATATTTAATCGAGCATATTCGACGTGACAGAAAATAATCAATCGACAAGTTTTAACGTGGATTTACAATAGAATATGCTATAACTAAAGAGATAAATATTTTAAACCAAGAATGTTGATTGCAATGACACAAACAGCTTTAGACCAATTAAAACAGGTTACAACCGTTGTCGCCGATAGTAGTGACCTTGAAGCGATTCGCCAGTTTCGTCCTCTGGATGCCACAACCAATCCTTCATTAATCACTGCGGCAGCTAGCCAACCTGAAAATCGTGAACTCATCGAAGCTGCTTATACACAAGCACGTGAAGAAGGTTATCAGGCAGATCAATTAATTGAACGTACCATCGATATTTTGACCGTCAAATTTGGCGTTGAAATTTTAAAGTTGATTGAAGGTCGTGTTTCGACTGAAGTGGATGCATCGTTATCTTATGATACAGAGGCGACGCTGCAAAAAGCGCGTGAATTGTCCAAACTTTATCAAGATTATGGCATCGATGCATCTAGAGTGTTAATTAAAATTGCATCGACATGGGAAGGTATTCAAGCGGCCAAAGTACTTGAAGCTGAAGGCATTGCATGTAACTTAACCTTATTGTTTGGTTTGCATCAAGCTCAAGCCTGTGCAGATGCGCATATCACTCTCATTTCTCCATTTGTCGGGCGTATTCTGGATTGGTATAAAAAGGCTGAAAATATTGATCACTATCCGATCGAAAAAGATCCGGGCGTAATATCAGTCAAAAAAATCTATCATTATTATAAGCAACACGATATCCAGACTCAGGTGATGGGTGCAAGTTTCCGTAGTGTCGATCAGGTTTTAGGTCTAGCGGGTTGTGACCTACTGACGATTTCTCCAGCATTGTTGACTGAATTAAATCAAGATCATCGTCAGGTTGAAACTGTTTTAAGCTCAAAATCAGCATCGGATGCCGAGAAAATCAATCGCGATACACAAACACGTGAAAGTTTCAAAATTGAACTTGAACATGATTTAATGGCTTTTCAGTTATTACAAAGTGGTATTGATGGCTTTATCAAAGCGCGTGATCAGCTCAATACCTTACTACGTCAGTCATTTGGAATTGATGCCGAAATTCAACCCTAATATTTGATAATTCACATATTAAAACCGATTTTTGTTATAGTACAAAAATCGGTTTTTTATGAGTAAATCTTCGTGTTCGGGATTATAGATCTAGCAACTTACATCGTTGGTACCTTGTTAATTGTATTTTTACCCGGACCAAATTCTATTTACGTCATGTCGATTGCTTCGCGCTATGGTATTAAAACTGGTTATCGTGGTGCATTTGGTATTTTTACGGGCGATGCGATTTTAATTTTGTGTACGGTACTTGGCGCCGCGTCTCTTATGCACGCTTTTCCATGGATTTTTACCACGCTAAAAATTGTGGGTGCACTTTATCTGTCTTATCTAGGGTTTAAACTACTGCAAGCAAGTTATCAACGCTGGAAAAATAAGTCTGTGGAAGAGATTCAAATGGCAGACTTACCGCAACTTGATCAGATTCATCCTTATCGCACTGCACTCGGCATTAGTTTACTTAACCCTAAAGCGATTTTATTTTTCTTGTCTTTTTTTGTGCAATTTGTCGATCCTACTTATCCTTATCCCGCGCTAAGTTTTCTGATTTTATCCATCATTTTACAATGCGTAAGTCTAAGTTATTTAACCATTCTGATTTTTTCAGGAGTGAAATTATCAGCTTTTTTTAAATCTCAAGATAAAATCGCTGCGGTCAGTATTTTTATGGTCGGTATTTTATTCTTTGGCTTTGGTTTAAAACTTGCGACTTCAACTTTGTAAGATTTTACCTTTTGTTTAAATCCCTACCTCATTAGAATACAACTCATGCTTTTCTTTCACTCAATTTTGAAAAGCATTTTCTTTAACACCTTATGACCTAAAGCTGAATCATGCAAAAATTTATTCGTGATTTTTCACTTCCTGCCGCTTTTGCTGGATTTGTTACTTTTCTGATTGGGATCAGTGTATCTGCTGTGTTGGTTATTCAAGCCGCACAAATACTGGGTGCAACGACCGAACAAATAACCTCATGGTTTTGGGCATTAGGGATTGGGATTGGTTTATCTGGTCTAATTTTGTCATGGAAATTTAAATATCCTGTGGCAACATCATGGTCGACAGCAGGTCTAGCCTTAATTATTGCAACAGGCAGTGGCTATAATTTACATGAAGCGATTGGGGCATTTTTGGTATGTGGCTTAATCACAGCATTGCTTGGTTTCTTTGGTGTTTTTGAAAAAGTCCTCGCTTACATTCCGCAAAGTTTGACCAGTGCAATGCTGGCGGGTGTTTTACTTAAATTTGGAATTGCTATTTTTGCCAATATGCAGGATCACTGGCAGTTTATTCTAAGTTTACTTGCTGTCTATATCGTTTCTAAACGTGTTTGGCCACGCTACTGTATTGTCATTACGGTCGTGATTGGCATTATCATCTGCCCATTTTTTATGGAGTTTCACCCTCCTGTTCTACATTGGACTTTGGCAAAACCGGTGTGGATTACACCTGAATTTACGTGGTCTGCAATTTTAGGATTAGCACTGCCCCTTTTTGTCATCAATATGGCATCACAATATTTACCGGGTATCGCCATGATTAAAAGTTATGGTTATCGCCCTCATGTCAATCAACTGATTGGCTGGACGGGTGCAACGCAAACCTTGCTTGCCCCTTTTGGCTGTTATACCGTCAATATTGCCGCGATTAGTGCCGCTGTAAGTCTGGATGATCAAGTGCATCCTGACCCAGCCAAACGTTATATTGCGGGGATCAGTTGTGGATTTTTCTATATTTTAATGGGTTTGTTTGCAGCGACACTTACCAGTTTGCTGATGTCATTTCCGTCATTATTCATTATGGCGCTGGCGGGTATTGCTCTATTTGGTACCATTAGCCACAATATCGCCATTGCCTTTCATGAACCGAACGATCGCGAAGCAGCGCTACTCACTTTTTTATGTAGCGCTTCTGGGGTTCAGTTTTTTGGAATTGGCTCTGCTTTTTGGGGATTAATTGTCGGAATTGTTGTTTCGCTTATATTCAAAGTAAAATTTAAAAAGGGATAAATAACAAACTGCTCTTTTAAATTTCATTGAAACTAAAAATACGATGTTTAAGCCATCGTATTTTTATCCCAATAGGCCTGTTGAATTTGTGGCATTTGATTGAGTTGTTTAATCATTTCATTCATTTCAACAGGGTCTATGGACGTTGCAATTAAGGTTGCCTCTATTTCCACATCTTCTTCCCCAAAAGGTTCAACATCCAGATCCATCAAGGGATAATTCAAACTTTGTAACATTTCGGTGAGTTTATACATCACCATTTTTCGATGATCCTTATGGGCAATCAGATAGATCACATGGGTCACTTCTGACTCAGCATCCAACGGTTGCCGATCCATCATATTGACGAGAGGTCGTAATAAAGTATTCGCAGCAATAATAAATGCTGTCGCCAATATCGCCTCCATAATCAGATCTGAACCCGCCGCAGCCCCAACAGCAGCAGAACACCAAAGTGTCGCTGCTGTATTTAGACCATGAATATTGCCTTCCTGACGCATAATCACACCTGCACCCAGAAAACCAATCCCAGAAACTACATACGCAATTACGCGTACGGCACCATCTGCCCCTGAAAGATTATTGGCGATATCAACAAAAATTGCAGCACCTAAAGCCACCAGAACATTGGTTCTCAAACCTGCTGTTCTTTGTCGATACTGTCGCTCAAAACCAATCAATCCACCCAATAAAAAAGCAGTGGTCAGACTGATTAAAGTATTAGCCATATTAGATAAACTGGTATTGTGTAAAAATTGCAAAACCATACTGCACCTGTTATTGCCAGCCATAACGACGAATATAAATACCTTTTATCCATTGAGTCACACACATATAAGCCAATAAAATACAAGGTAAATATAGAAAATACGTCAATGGTAAAGCTTCTAGTTTAAAGTAATGTGCCAAAGGCCCCATTGGTAAAAATATTCCAATTGCACTAATGATCATCGTCATGACTACCAACGGTGTTGCAGCACAGCTTTGAATAAACGGAATTTTTTTGGTTCGAATCATATGAACGATCAAGGTTTGAGTCAGTAGCCCCACAACGAACCAGCCAGACTGAAACAAGCTTTGTTGGGCTGGTGTATTCGCATCAAATACGAACCACATCATGCCAAAAGTCAAAATATCAAAAATAGAGCTGATTGGCCCGAAAACCACCATAAAACGCCCAACTTCTGATGGCTGCCAGCGTTGAGGTTTTTCAAGCTGCTCTTCATCTACATGATCAAACGGAATGGCAATTTGTGAGACATCATAAAGTAAGTTTTGTACAAGCAAATGAATTGGCAGCATAGGCAAAAATGGAATAAATGCACTGGCTACTAATACCGAAAAAACATTACCAAAATTTGAACTGGCCGTCATTTTGATATATTTGAGCATATTGGCAAAGGTTCGACGACCTTCAATGACACCATTTTCAAGTACCATCAGACTTTTTTCGAGAAGAATTAAATCTGCTGACTCTTTGGCAATATCAACAGCCGAATCTACAGAAATACCAATATCCGCCGCACGAATCGCTGCCGCATCGTTAATCCCATCACCGAGAAAACCGACCACATGACCATTTGCCTTAAGTTGCTCAACGATTCGTTCTTTATGAATTGGGCTTAATTTGGCAAAGATAGTGTATTCTTCTACGACAAGTTTTAAATCTTCATCAGATAATGTCTCAACCATTCCACCTAATAAAACCTTTTCATGAGGAATACCAATTTCTTGACATATTTTTTGGGTCACAAATTCATTATCCCCAGTCAGTACTTTTACACTAACGCCATGCGCATGTAATTGTTGTATGGCTGGTCGAGCAGATTCTTTAGGTGGATCCAAGAAAGTGATATAACCAGCCAAAATTAGGTCGCTCTCGTCTTTGACTGAAAAGTTTTCACAGATACCATCAAAGTCACGATAAGCTACAGCCACAACGCGCAGACCTTCCCGATTATAATGCTGCGTAATTTCTTCAATCTCTTTACGAAGTTGGGCAGTTAACTCTTTGATCTCCCCTTTAATTTCAATATGAGTACAGACCTTGATCATTTCCTCGACAGCGCCTTTGGTCACCATACGAATCTGGGATTGAGGAGTACGTACGATTACTGACATACGGCGGCGTTCAAAATCAAATGGAACTTCATCAAGCTTTTTAAAACGTAGCTTTTCAAACTTCATATCTTGATCAACAGCTTCAAGTACAGCTACATCCAACAAGTTCTTGAGTCCCGTTTGATAATAGCTATTTAAAAAAGCCAGCATCAGCACTGTATGTGATTTTTTTCCTAATACGTCGACGTGATGTGATAGAAAAATTTTGTCTTGTGTCAACGTTCCTGTTTTATCGGTACATAGCACATCCATCGCACCAAAATTTTGAATGGCATCCAGACGTTTCACTATTACTTTTTTTCTGGATAAAAATACCGCACCTTTCGCAAGTGTTGAGGTCACAATCATCGGAAGCATTTCTGGCGTTAAACCCACCGCAACGGACAAGGCAAATAATACAGCCTCACCCCAATCTCCTTTAGTGAACCCATTAATGAATAAAACAATAGGTGCCATAATCAACATAAACCGAATCAGTAACCAACTGATTTTATTCACACCTAGCTGAAATGAAGTCACGCTGCGATCGGTTGCAGTGACCCGATGTGCCAACGCACCAAAATAAGTTTGAATACCTGTATTAAGCACGACAGCTTTTGCCGTACCTGAGACCACATTGGTTCCCATAAAGACTAAATTATCAAGTTCTAATGGGCTATTTACATCCATACTATGTTGGAATGCATATTTTTCTACAGGCATAGATTCTCCAGTCATGGCTGCCTGTGAGACAAATAAATCTTTTGCCGAAAGAATTCGACAGTCGGCAGGAATCATATCTCCCGCAGAAAGCAAAATAGTGTCGCCTGGAACCAGATATTGGATGGGTATTTCAAATTGAATTTCTTTAAGCTGTTTTACTTTCGCGCCATAACGCTGTTGCAGCAAACTCAAATCTGAATAATTAATCTCACGACGCAACACCATGGCCGTATTCGTGACCATTGCTTTGAGCGATTCTGCGGCTTTGTTTGACTTAGACTCTTGCCAATATCGCAAAAATGTTGAAAGTAACACCATGATGCTAATAATGACTGACCCAGTCAGATCATCTGTGAGAAATGCGACAACAGCCAAAAGACTTAGTAATACATTAAAAGGATTACGATAGCAGTACCACAGATGTTGCCACCACGTTAACGGTTTTTCCTGTGCAACCTCATTAAGCCCAACTTTAAGCTGCTGCTCTTGTGCTTCAACTTCAGTTAAACCCTCTTCATGCGAAGATAAAGTATTTAAGAGTGCTTCACTTTCAAGTGTTGAATAATGTCTTAATTGCACTGCCAGAGTTTGCCCAATTTCTTTGGCATAACTAGATTGATGCAATTCTTTAAAAGAACTATTTCGAATAAAGAAACGTTTTAAATGAAAAGTTTCCAGAAAGCGTGTAAATAGACGTTGCCATAGATCATATTTCATGTAGAAATCTCCTTTTTTCAGGCATACGAAGCCGCACTTTATTTAGATGAATAAAGTGGATTTGCAATAAATGATTTAGAAAATAAGTGCTTTGGTTCTAAATAATCAGATTAGGGCGTAAAGCTTAAGCCAAAGCCAAACCATCGCTCTCGAAAAGTATTTAAGCGCTGTCCGATGGACGCTTCAAAAGTCAGAATATTAGGAAGGATAGAATAATGAATAGCGCTTTGTAACAAAGGCGCATGTTGATCTTGGTTATAAGTTTCAACACTAACACTTGTTTTTGGCGTTAAAGCAAGGTTAGATGCCAAACTCCAGCGCAATAGATTCAAGTTTCGTGGTGAATATTGATAGCCAATATTACTATCTATATGCAGATAATTATTAAGATATACTAAAGAAAAAGGAATATTAAGAAACCACTGAATGGACTCTTTATCTTTTTCATTCTGCTGGGAAATTTGAAGGCTGGCAGCCATTCCCCATTGACTCATGGGTTGGATCACGCCTTTAACTTGAGCGGACCATTGTCCTTTTCCAGCATCAACAAATTGGTCAGTATAAGAAATCGAACTTTCAATCCCCTCAGTGAACTGGCAAGCCGTATTCAATTGATAGCTTGCCTGTGAACCTGACGGGCGAGTTACAGCGGATTCCAACTGGCAATGTTTTGCAGACACAATGTCTGCATCGTCTGTATTCAACAATGGATCTGCTTTAGCATATTGTGACAGCAACATACAAATCCAGATGCAAAAGCATTGAATACTATAGAGTTTTAAAATTGAAGCATGTAACCACATTAGCTTCTCCCACATTTTAGAAGGAGTCTAAGCAGGCAGTATTACGCCCGAATGAAAATTCAGCGTGATTCAATATAGATATGGATATAAATGTGATGACAAACTATCTCATTGCAAGATAGTCGCCCTAAGTAGTGACTTTTCTTGCTCAGATGACAGTATGCATAACCAATTTACAGCATAACCTCGAACAACTTCCCACTTAGGGTCTCCTCATATTAAATTTGGCTGTATTATATTTAGATTTTCTTAATTTACAAGTCCTTTTAGTGCAACTTTTTACAGATAAAATACAATTACTGCAAAAACATCATCTGCATCGATTAAAGTTCTTTGACCACGACTGTTTTCGCCATTTTATCGTGCCAACCCTGTTTTTTTGAATCAAATGCAATCCAGATGAATCCGAGCATAAAAACCAAAGTAGATGGTATATATCCGATATAACGAATAATCGACTGACCTAAAGTCAGTTTATCACCCGTTTTTTCATCTAGCACCTTTAAACGCATCAAACGCTTGCCAGGTGTTCCACCCAAATATAACCAAAAGAGAATCGTGTATAAAAAAGGAAAAATATAATTGACTAGAATATCAAACCATAGCGAAGCTTTTTGATCAGCCAAACCTGTAGAAAAAACCAGATCATAATTCCCCTGATAAAAAATCCATGCTGAAGGTATGATAGCTAACATCATAATCAGTGTATCAATAATCGAAGCGCCACAACGTATCCAAAAGCCTGCGTATTCGTATTTATAAGACATGTTTTCCTCTCATTGTTGTTATCAAGGCAGTATTTTAGTTAAACACTATCATTGATTTTATCCTAATCTAAAAAAGTGAAAGGCGAAATATGCAACGTCATCATCGTGCATACTATTTATGCAAACAAAAGAAACCGTTTAAAATTTTTAAAAAGTCAGAAGTTTTATCCTATGGAGCCTATACAAATAATAATAATTTTTAGAAACACAATCTTCTGATACTGTGTTAGCCTAAAAGCATAAAAGATTTTTAGAAACAATAAATTAAGAGGAAATATTATGTCTTATCATCGTATCTTGGTTCCAGTCGATGACTCACCTCTTTCAGATGCAGCAGTGAAACATGCTGTAGATGTTGCGAAAGCATTTAATAGTAGTGTAACGGTAATGAGTGTGGTTGCCGTTGATCCTTTTGTCGGTGTCGATTTTTATAAGGTTGCACCTGCAGTTACTGAACATTTGTTTGAAGCTGAAACAAATGCAGAAGCACATTTACAAAAAATAAGTGATATTTTTAGTTCCAATGGAATTGAAACAAACACCAAAATTATTAGAGAGGAACCTACAGCGATAGGAATCTTGAATATTGCAGATGAAGTGAATGCGGATCTAATTATTATGGGTTCTCATGGTCGTTCAGGTTTAAAAAAATTAGTGCTGGGTAGTGTTGCACAAAAAGTGCTTGCTGAAAGTCCTGTACCTGTTTTGATCGTCAAAGCTTAACAAGCAAAAAAACAAAAAAACCGCTTAAGCGGTTTTTTTGTTTAAACGTTTTCGTCTTGGAAATATTTAAGCCAGAACGCTTCTCGACATGTCGAATTAAACTGAATGCGCTTAGGGGTAATATGCTCTAGTCGATGTTGATGATCGACGACTTCATAGCTAATCCAATGCTCACGACAAGCTTCGATCTCGATGGCTGTTGCATCATGCTCTTCAATCTTGCGAATGGTAATGCCATTTTCAAACTGAAAAAGCGACATTTTTCCAATAACTTGAATATCACCATCAAACCATTGTTTTATTTTTTCCTCTTTATCCACTACCTGATGTTCCGAAGGTTGCTCTGGATATAGAATACTTTGAACATATTTTGAGAGATGAGACATCACACACGCAGTCATGCATAAGGTGGCAACATGATACCACCAAAGTATAAAATAATGCGCTTATAAATTCACTTGCGTAGCAAAACAATCAAACGTCGTTAGAAATCTTCTTCATGACTAAACATTTTCTCACTTTCTAGCGAAAGCAGTAGTCTGCTGCTGCATAATATTACTGCATAATTCAACTCAGTGAATTATGCAGCAGATCATTTCAATTAAACACTTAAAATACTATTTAAGGTTTCAGTCACATTTTTCGACTTCACACGAGACTGTAAAGCTTTTAAAGCACCTTGTACATGACTACACTGAGGTTCAGCCAGTGTGTACCAACGTGACAATACCTGTAGTAAACGCGAACCTAAAATTGGATTTTTTTCATCGAAGTATTCTGCTAAACCGATATAGTGTTCAACACCAAAGCTCCATGCATTGACAGGATTATTACTTAATCCACCGCTAACCGCTCGTACGCGATTAGGTGTACCCAAATCGTAATCTGGATGTTTGGTCAAAGCAGCAATACTTTCAGATGTTGCACTTGGATTGGCTGCCTGTACCATAAACCACTGATCAAGCGATAAAGCTTCATCCTTATAACGATCATAGAAATCATTCAAGGCTTGCTGTGCTTGTGGCGCATCATTCCAGACCAATACACGTAACGCTCCCATGCGCTCTGACATGTTATGGGTCTGTTGATACTGGTTGTAAGCCAATTCAAATGCACCGACATCACCCTGACGCGCCATCATACTCAGCATGATATTTTTTAAAGCACGCTCACCCATCGCTTGAGAGAAATCATTTTGCAAAGATGGATCAAGTGACAAATAAGTTTCTTTCCAGAAAATAGCTAATTCACGTGCCAATGTTTCCAGAACCGAGTTACGTTTTTCCTGTACTACTTGTGGTTCATAATCAGCATCAATACGACTACCCAAATATCCTTCTGTTGGCACATCAAATAAACGCGAGGCGAGTAGCGGATCTTTACGCACTAAATCAGGCAGCGTATTTTTAATGGCTTGAATATAAGGTTGAACATCATGATCTTTAAGCAAAATCCGCTCAAGCAAAGTTTGACTGGCTTGCCATTGATTAAAACCACTGGTTTCATGCTGAATCAGAAATGCCAATTCATCATCGCTATAGTCAAACTCCAAGTTCACAGGTGCAGAAAAATTGCGTAACAAGGATACAACTGGTTGCTCAGTGACCTGCGTGAATTCAATAGTGGCCGTATCTTGATCAAATAGATAAACCCCATCCTGAACAGCATCGACAAATAAATCTGGAGAATGAAGCGTATATTGTTCACCTGTTTGGGCATTAAATAATGCAAGCGCGACAGGAATTGGGACTGCTTTTAGATTTGGATATTTCGGATGCGCTTTTAAACTTTGTTTAAAGTTTAATCGATAAGTTTGTTTTTGAGCATCATACTCGGCATTGACTTGGAGTTTAGGCGTACCTGGCTGGTTATACCATGTCAGAAAATTTGATAAATCTATACCTGAACCTGATGATAACGCATCCACCCAGTCTTCGACTGTCACGGCTTGACCATCATAACGGCGGAAATATTCATCTGTCCCTTTGCGGAACTTTTCTTTTCCAAGTAAAGTTGACATCATACGGTTAATTTCTGCGCCCTTTTCATAGACGGTAGCGGTATAGAAATTATTAATTTCAACAAAATGATCTGGTCTTGGTGGATGCGATAATGGACCTGCATCTTCAGGAAATTGATGTGCTTTCAACACTGCAACATCATCGATGCGTTGTACCGCAGCCGATTGTAAATCTTCTGAAAAAGACTGATCACGAAATACAGTTAAGCCTTCTTTTAAACAGAGTTGAAACCAGTCACGGCAAGTAATACGATTACCTGTCCAGTTATGAAAATATTCGTGTGCAATCACCGATTGCACGCGCATAATTGCGGCATCTGTGGTGTATTCTTCATCTGCTAATACACATGAGGTATTAAAGATATTTAATCCTTTATTTTCCATCGCGCCCATATTGAACTGGCTTACGGCGACGATCATGTAATTATCCAGATCGTAAGCGCGGCCATAGTGTTCTTCATCCCAACGCATCGAATGTTTTAAGGCTTCCATAGCGATATGACATTTTGGAATATCTTTTTCGATCGCATAAATTTCAAGTGCAACATCACGACCTTCAGAAGTCGTGTAACGGTCTTTTAATACCGCCAAATCACCAATCACACAAGCAAATAAATAACTTGGTTTCTTGGTTGGATCCTGCCAAATCGCAAAGTGACGATTCTCACCCACTTCACCAGTTTCCAGTAAATTACCATTGGCGAGCAATACAGGATATTTTTTATCGGCTTCAACACGAGTGATAAATTCAGCCAAAACATCTGGACGGTCTGGATAAAAGGTAATTTTACGAAACCCTTCTGGTTCATTTTGGGTGACAAACAAATCACCCGCTTTATATAAACCTTCGAGTTGCGTGTTGCTTTCAGGATGAATCATCACTTGAGTATTTAAAATAACATTATCAGGTACGTTGGCAATGACCAACTGCTCAGAATCAAGTTGATACTGATCGGCTTGTAAACTTTGCCCATTCAATATAATCGATTTCAACTCTAAATCACGGCCTAATAACACCAAATCCCCAGCAGTTTGACGTTTCATGACCAAGGTTGCGTCGACAATAGTGCGATCATCATAGACCTGAATATCAAGGTTAATCGACTGCACTAAAAATGATGGTTTTTGATAGTCTTTAAGATATACCGTTTGATCCGCCTGAACGTGTGGATTTGCCGCAATATTCATATATTTTCCTATGTCGCCACTTGTATCGTGGTATCAGTATTTATTGTGTATGAATCTGATCATACGCCAACTTAACTGAAGTGTCTGTGTTGTTTCACGTTAAAATTTACATGGGTGTAAGGCTTTGATTTTTCAATTCCCCACGAGTTAAAATTATTGATATTGCTTCATATCTTAAATAAGAACATCTGTTCAGCATTACCATAGCTATCTCACTGGTTACAGATTGACCAACAAATCTACACATGTGCTTGCATGGATTACGTCGAATTACTTTTTTTCTAAACTGCTTACAGTTTGTGCACGTTTTTTGCTTTGTCTTAAATGACGTCATTAGTCAAAATAAAAACTCAATCTATGCTATACACAAAATAGCCGAGAGGTGACATAAGATGGAATTAACTCAACACTTGTACCGCGCTGAAAATATCAAAGCTATTCATGATTTACATGATGCAGGCGTCGCTCATAACGTGATTGCCGTATTTATGACTGCCGAGGGTATAGATATTCAGCCACAGGATGTGACCAGTATCGTCAATACTTATGATGCGCTGGGTAAAGAAAAACTACCAAGCAAGAAAGTGAAAGCACTTATTGCTGCCAAAAAATTAGGACAGCATGACGAGTCGTTGCCTTGCCCTGTTTAAATAAAGCAATTTTTTAGATCAAGAAAGCCTGAACTTTACGGAGTTTGGGCTTTTTCATTTGATGGTGTTTCAATTATTCCAGTTTCCCCTGACCATTCGACTCAGAGCAAGCTATAATCTTCTTTTTACTCACGTATAATTTTCGCATGATTTTGAATATTCTGAAAAAACAGCTTGATGAAAGTACACTTTGCCCTTTATGTCAGGCAGCAATGTACTTTGTGGAAGCTGATCAATTTGATCAGGAGGTTCTATTTCATGAATGCAGCCATTGTCAGCACCAAGTCTTTGCTGATGCAAAAATGGTCTGTCATTGTGCAACTTGCATCAAACAACGCAAAAAAATGATGCAGGACACCCTGCAACAAGAACAGCGCAAAAATAAAATTAAAGATGACATCATCTATAATCTGGAAGACTTAAGCCTTTTACATAAGCTGTTCCTGCTGTCTTTACTGGATGATCGGATTCAGGATAATCTGCCACATGATGAATATATTTACTGGGATCGAGTCAAATACGAATACATTAGCCCCAATTATTTATTTCAATATGGCTTGCTCAAAGAGTTGATTAAATTGGGTATTTTGACTCCCAAAAACCTTCAGGACGATCAGCACATCTATTATTTAAGAGTCCGTTTGGATGGCTACAACGAACCCAGTTTATTTAGTATCGCCCAACAATTACGTTATTGGTTTTACGAAAACTTAAGCCTAGGCATTCCCTACAAAACCTCAGATGAAGTGAAAGATGTTTTATTTTTAGTGCTTTATCAGGAAATTATTCAATTTATGCAAATGTACTGCCGTACATGGGGCATACAAATTGCAGGTAATCGGAGCTTTCAGCAATTTTGTTATCGTTTGCTCGATAGCTTGGCTGTGGGTCAAGTTTATTATCTTATTCAAACTGCTTTGGATTATTTATATAATAAAAAAGCCTTACAGCCCCGTAATGAAAACTTTATTAATACCAATATATTAAAAAAGACCTTGGAGCAATATCGTGAGCGCTCACTCAATGAAAAATGGGAAACATCTACGCTACCACGCCCAATGAATCTACCTCTAAGTAAAATGAGTCAAATTTTTTTGTTCCATTTTCTATCTTATGATGAGCGTATTTTCATTCAACCGATCTGGCGCGCATGGCGAAAGATTGAACCTCGACTTAATTTTTATTCGATCAAACGTTGTATGTATTGTGGTTCTCATGATTTAGAAGTGGATTATGATGCTGCCGATTATGTGTCTTTGATTTGTCGACATTGCAAACATCAGGATCATTATTTTACGCAATAATTTTTATAAGTTTTAAGGGGGAAAATATGTATAACTCATCCAATATTATCGACTATGTCATTGAAGCGTGGCAAAAATTACAAGAGCAAACACCATTAGTTCAATGTATTACCAATAGTGTTGCGGCAAATTATGCAGCCAACGTTCTGCTCGCCGCAGGCGCATCTCCTGCCATGATTGATAACCCATTTGAAGCGGAAGCATTTACCAAAATCAGTGGCGCACTCAGTATTAATCTCGGAACACCAACCACTGAACAGATGCAAGCCATCAGGATTTCAGCAAAAACTGCCCATGAAAATCAAATTCCGTGGGTATTAGATCCGGTTGGTTATGGCGCTGTTTTGAAATGGCGAAGTGATACTGTCGATGAATTACTGCAATATCATCCGTCTGTAATTCGTGGCAATGCATCAGAGATCAGCGCACTTGCAGGAAGTTTATCTCAAAGCAAAGGCGTAGACAGCACCTTAAAAAGTGATGATATGTTCCAACTTGCACAAGGCTTGCTGAGTAAAGCCAGTTGTATTGCCATATCTGGAGAAACCGATTACATCTTGTCGACAGCCATGACCTGTATTGTCAAAATTCGTGGCGGTAGTCATCTACAACCCAAAATTACCGCGACAGGCTGTGCTTTAGGTGCGTTGATTGCAGCATATTCTGCGGTTGCACCCATTCATTTAGCCACCATTGCAGCCCATGTTCATTTCGCGATTGCAGGTAAGCTTGCTTATGATCAGGCTCAAACGGTGGGCAGTTTTAATACCATGTTTATGGATTATATTCATATGATGGATGCCAATTTAATTGAGCAATATGCCTGTATCGAATTGATTTCGGATGATTAATGAGCACTTATTCTAAAAAAGAGACGAAAATCATCGTCTCTTTCCATGATTTATTTTAACAGCAGATAAATATCTGTGACTAAATCTGCTTCATTCACTTCATGTACAAAATTATGATAATGAAAAAAAACTGGATAATCGCCAGCTTGTTCCTGTTGTTCAGGTAACCAGTTTCTAAATAGAAAATACACGCTTTCCCGAATCTGATCGTGACTACCTAAATACCGAATCATGGCATAACGCCCTGCTGGAATTTCACCTATTTTGATTCCATCGTCTTTTTGAGCAAAAGGTTTATCGATTGAACCCGCAATATCAAAGCGAAATTCCTGTTCAGGCGTCTGCTCTGGATCAGAAAAAGGTATGCCATAGGTTGCAGATTTTCTGACTGGAGATAGTCCTGTTCTTTTACGCCATTCAATAAACTTGGCCGCAGTTTCAAATACTTTTTCAGGCGAACCAAGATGCGAAATATAAACTATTTTCTCTAACGGTCGCTCAATGATATTTACGTTCATGTCTAACTCACTTTTAGGGGTGAAATACACAAACTTCGTATGCCAATTTTGCCAGTTAGGCTCAGTTCTAAAAGCACTCGGAGTCTGGTCAAATGAACGTTTAAATGCTCTCGTAAATGCTTCAGGACTGTCAAATCCTGAATTGAAAGCAATATCAATAATTTTGAGTTCGTGATTAAATACCAGTTGAAATGATGCGCGTTTTAAGCGCAACATCTGCGTATATTTCATCACATTGATACCTAAATGTGCGTAAAAAATACGATGAAAATGAAAGCGTGATAATCCTGCAATTTCGCTTAATCGCTGTAGATTAAGTGGTTCATCCAAATGTTGTTGAATATAATCACAGACACGTTTTAGTTTCAGATCATACGCCATCATAGCTTCAATACTTGTTCATTTGACAGAAGCATTATGAAAGGATTAAACACACCGATCCTGATCAAAATTGCGGTTTAATCACGTGTTTAAAATAATCCAGTTTCGGCATTTCAATTAATTCTACACAGCTTTGCACAGGAAAATCTTGCTGCTGTAAGGCAGAATAAGAAAGTAATACTTTCAAAACGTTCTTCCCAATTTCCTGCTTTTGCTGTTGATCACGTCCAGACAAAAGATAAACTTTAACATGCACATAAGCTTGTTGTTCAGCCCCAAGCCCAATTACAAAAACATCATCCGTGTGCGCTCTGGATTTGATATCAGGAGCTTCGCAATAACCAGTTTCTACCAGTGCTGTGTTGATTTTCAATAATAAAGGTTTAGGTTCAAAATCTTTCAGATTTGCAGAATAATCAACAATCACATGAGGCATAATCAAATCGTCCTATTCAATAAATAAGAGTGCTAACCGTACCTGATCATAGCCCATACGTGGACTGGTTAATTCCACAATCGGTCTAAGTTTGATGGAACCGTCATCATTAAAATTTTCTGGGCGTTTGCTTTTTTGCACACGTTTATAGAGTTTTCTGATTTGTTCAACCACTTCATCTCCCGGATGTGCAACAGAAATATCGAGTCCTTGTTCTTTTTGTAGACGTGCCAGATGGTTCATAATGGTCGCAGGTGTTAAACCACGTTCCGTTGCAATATCCTGAATATCATAGCCTTCTTCAAATAAAGCACGGGTTTCATCCAGTGTTGCTGAACCATAGTTTTGCTTTTCACCTTTGGCCAGTTTTTTCTCGTTTCGTTGAATCTCAGTTTCATTAAGCGTACCGCCGCAGTGACGAATAAATGCTTTATGTTGATCACTTAAATCGGCATCAAGAAAATGCTCTTCTGCATCCTGAGATAATTCCTGAAAACGTTTATCAGCTTTTAGAGCCAATGTATCTAGTTCCAATGCCTGATCATTAAAACCTAATAAACGCAAACCTGTTAAGGATTTTAATCGCGATAAAGCCACATAGCCCTGTCCTTTTTCAAAGGTATGCGACAGATTAATTTCTGCGGCTTCAAGGGTCATACCCTGACTTTTATGAATGGTAATCGCCCATGCCAAACGCAGTGGAATCTGCTGAAAACTGGCAATACTTTTTCCGGCTTCATTTTCAATTGACCATGTTTCGGGTTCAACAAGCAAAGTCGTACCATCGGTTAATTTTACTTTGGGCAAAATGCCATGTTCATCATCTTCTTCAAAAGCAATGACTTCGCCCAAGCTGCCATTGATATACCCCATATCGAAGTTATTTTTTACAAACATGACTTTGGCATGTTTTTTCAATATTAATTCTTCAGGTGCGCGTACAGAAGACTTTAAGGTTTCCAGCATTTTTTCATTGCCATCCAAAACGGCGTTAAATTGATGTTCTTCATTTTCAATTTCATTAAGATGTTGAAAATTAATATTATCGACATCCATGTTATGCGTATAAAGACGGGTAAATGTATCGCCGATATCTTGCTGACGTGATTGTAGTAATGCCTGTGTATGTACTTGCTGAATATCCTGTGCACGAATGGCATTTAAAATTTGATTGAGAATTTCATCATCCTGACGATGCTGTTCGGTCAAATAGCAGACCCGAAATTTAGCCTCAACCCATGCATCCGACATAAAACAGAACTTGTCACGATTACGTTCGTCGTTTTTTCCTACAGGTGGTAACTGGAAAAAATCACCTGCCACAATGACTTGAATCCCACCGAAAGCCTCATCACTTTCTTTAAAATATTTTAAGACCTGATTGACCAGATTAAGCTGTTTGGCATGCAGCATTGAAATTTCATCAATAATTAAAACTTGTGCATTTTCAAGATGTTCTTTTAAATATTTGCGCTCTTTCATGCGTTTGAGATCATCATCAGATAAATGATCTTTAATGCCAATCCCAGCCCAAGTATGAATGGTCATCCCATTCATATGTGTTGCGGCAATTCCAGTCGATGCAGTCACTGCAACAGGCATTTTACGTGCTTTTAAGTAATTAATGTATTGATTCAGGGTATATGTTTTTCCTGCACCAGCCGAACCTGTTAAAAACACATTTTCACCCGCTTTTAATAACTTCAGTGCAGTTTCTTGCTTCATAACCTGATCATTTCCATAAAACAGCCCATAGCTTAACGACTTTCATGCAAAAGTGAAATCCGAAAGCGACTCAAAATATTAAAATAAATAAATATCAAATAGATAAAACAATATTTTTATTGGTAGGTTTTTGGTAGGTAGGAAAAAAATAGTCAAATCAGAATACTAGCTTCACGGTGAAGATCACCTGTAAAAACAAATGGACTAATGGAAGAAGGAATCGCTCCATGGCTTTAAAAAATATTGCTGACCAAACAAATGGTTTTTATATCCCATGTGTTTCCCTTTTTGGCCCTGGCTGTGCCAAAGAAATTGGAACCAAAGCACAAAATTTAGGTGCAAAAAAAGCACTGATTGTCACCGATGCAGGTCTGTTCAAGTTTGGGGTAGCAGACACGATTGCTACATACTTAAAAGATGCAGGCGTAGATAGTCATATTTTCCCAGGTGCAGAACCCAACCCAACCGACAAAAATGTACATCATGGTGTTGATGCCTATAACGAAAATCAATGTGATTTTATTGTGTCACTTGGTGGTGGTTCTTCACATGATTGTGCCAAAGGAATTGGGCTCGTAACCGCAGGCGGCGGACATATTCGTGACTATGAAGGCATCGATAAAAGTAAAGTGCCAATGACTCCATTGATTGCGGTCAATACCACAGCGGGTACTGCCTCGGAAATGACACGTTTTTGTATCATTACCAACACCGATACCCATGTCAAAATGGCCATTGTTGACTGGCGCTGTACCCCTCTTATTGCGATTGATGATCCTAAACTGATGGTTGCCAAGCCAGCAAGCCTAACTGCCGCAACAGGTATGGATGCGTTAACCCATGCCGTTGAAGCGTATGTCTCAACCGCAGCCAATCCCATTACTGATGCCTGCGCAGAAAAAGCCATTTCCATGATTAGTGAATGGCTCAGCCCTGCGGTTGCCAATGGTGAAAATCTGGAAGCACGTGATGCCATGAGTTACGCGCAATATCTGGCTGGCATGGCATTTAACAATGCTTCACTGGGTTATGTACATGCGATGGCGCACCAGTTAGGCGGTTTCTATAACTTACCGCACGGGGTTTGTAATGCGGTGCTATTGCCACATGTCTGTGAATTTAACCTAATCGCTTGTCCAGACAGATATGCACGCATTGCGGAACTGATGGGCGTGCAAACACAAGGCTTAACTCAAAATCAAGCCGCACGCGCAGCGATCAATGCGATTCGTGAGTTGTCCCAATCGATCGGAATTCCATCTGGACTGACCGAATTGGGTGTGAAAACCGAAGATTTGGCGGTTATGGCTGAAAATGCACAAAAGGATGCTTGTATGCTGACCAATCCACGCAAGGCAACTCATGCACAGGTGGTAGAGATTTTTAAAGCAGCACTTTAATGACTTGAATTTCTCAAAATTATTTAACAGTCTCCAACTTTTATCCTTAGAGCAAGCTTCTCTCTCCAACCAGCTTGCTCAATTGAGGGAGTATTTCTCCAAGATATTCCCTCTTTTTTTTCTTTACTTCAATTGACAAAACCAACATTTCATACAAGGATGACAACATGATTTAAAACACAAATGAATAAAAATATGAATCAATACACTCCAGATATTCTAGGTGAAGGCTACCAACAACTGACTTTAAACTTTCCTGATGATTACGAAGGCAAAGTCATTGCGACATTAGTCAGAAAAAAAGCAGCGATACCCACTTCCAAAGCCGTTTTATACATTCATGGCTTTATCGATTATTTTTTTCAGACTGAAATGGCTGAACAATTTAATCAACATGGTTATGATTTTTATGCGCTGGATTTGAGAAAATATGGTCGCTCTCATCTTCCTCACCAGATTTTATATAACGTACTCGATCTGAATGAATACAATGCCGAGATTGCTGAAGCCCTTAATATTATTGGTGAGGAACATCACAATCAGGTTGTGTTAGCAGGACATTCTACGGGTGGACTCACTGCGACACTATATGCTGCACATCATCCTGATCATCCTCTGATCAAGGCACTCTGGGCCAATAGCCCATTTTATGACTTTAATATGAATTCGCTAAAAAAAGCGCTAGGCGTACCTTTATTAAGTCAAATTGGTCGTTACCTCCCTCAAGCAAAATTTCCGAGCGGTTTAAATAAATGGTATGTGCCTAGTCTGCATCGAGATTACTATGGTGAATGGTTATTTGATTTAAACTGGAAACTGCCTAATATGAAGAAAGTCCAGTTAAGTTTTATTCGTGCTATTCATGTTGCACAAAAAGAAATTCACCATGGCGTTAAACTTACAATTCCTGCACTGGTCATGCATTCGAATCAAACCAAAAATCCAAGAAGATGGAGTAAAAAAGCGACGCAAAGCGATGTAATTTTGGGCGTAAAAGATATCGAAAAGTATGCTAGAAAAATTAAGGGTGACGTGACCACCGAAACCATTCATCATGGTCTGCATGATTTAGTACTATCTGCTGAGCCAGTTCGAAGTCAGGTTTATCAGCAATTATTTGATTGGTTAAAAATTAAAATGCCTTAAAATCTATTGTTCTGCCTGCTGATATTTAATTAATGATTGGTGGGCAGGATGATCCGTCGGCAATAGCTCGATTAATCGCTCGACCGCATCAATCGCTTCAGGGAAACGCGCCACGTGTTTCAGTAACATATCAGTTTCTTTGGCTTTGAAAATCGCATCACTTAAACGTGATTCTAGACAATCTCGCCATGCGCATAGAAATGGACTCTCGGTTTTTGCCAAGAACACGCCTGTATATAACTGTAATGCCGACGATACATAACCAGAATCCAATGCATTTTCAGCCTGTAAAAAATCAGCTTCAACATGTGCCAATAAGCGATAAGGACGTGAACCAAGCATTCCCCCAAGCACATCGCGTAACTGCGACATTTCAGCTTTTAGCGTTCCCATACTGACTTTACGTTCACCATATAGCGCCTGATGTAGCGTTTCCAGATTTAAACCTTGCGGACATAGCGCCAAAATACTCAAAATCTCGATCTGACGCGGTGTTAGCACTAGATTTTTTCCATTAAAGAGCACTTGTGGAATAGAAAATGCCCGTATATACAATTGCTGGCGCTGTTGTTCCTGTAAAGCTGTTTGAATAATGGAGGCACAACGTTCAGCAGCCAAAATACCCAAAGAATTATGATTCGTCCATGTCGTGGATAAGTCGATCACTCCCAGTAATTGTCTCGAATGTGGATCGATAATCGGGGCAGCATAACAGACCCAATCTTGTACCGACTGCATATAATGTTCATTGGAAAATACACAACTAGATTGGCGAGTTTTGATGGATAGGGCTAATGCATTGGTTCCCACCATTTCCTCACCCCACTGCCCACCTTCGACAAAGTGTACCCGTTCAGCCGCACTACGCATCTGTTGACTTGCTGCTGTCCAGATAATGGTACTACCGACATCCCCTACTGCAATCACCATGGATGATTGTTCAGCTACATGTTTCAGATCATTGCCACAATATTGCAAGGCAATATCCAGTGCAGACGGCTGTTTTTGGGCTAAGGACAATAACGGCGCAGCAGATCGTTCTTTAGGAATTGCAGCAGATACCGAGCGTTGCCAAGAGCTGGCAATACTTTCATTGACTTGACTCGTTTGTTCTGTCTTGAGAATGCTGTGTTGACGAAGTGTCTCAACCGTGTGGCGCTGTTCCCTGAGCTTTTGTTTTGTAACCATTTGTATATTCCCTGAAAATTGTCATGGTCTCCAACCTTTCTCCAACCTTCGTTTTTATATGCTAACTGCATAGTGTACAAAAGTACCTTATACCAAAGCTGTATAAGCTTCAAATTTGATATGTATATCAATGATAAGCAAAGGAATATTTATATGCGTTACATCGATCCTAATCAACCTGGTTCTAAGGTTCAATTTAAATCTCAATATGAAAACTTTATTGGTGGGCAATGGGTTGCCCCTGTAAAAGGAGAATACTTTGAAAATATCTCTCCTGTCGATGGCAAAGTATTTACAAAAATTCCGCGCTCAAGCGTGGAAGATATCGAGTTAGCATTAGATGCAGCCCACAAAGCTAAAGCACAATGGAACAAAGCTTCACCTACGACGCGTTCAAATTTATTGTTAAAAATTGCAGACCGTCTTGAAGCAAATCTGGAAATGCTCGCGGTTGCTGAAACATGGGACAACGGTAAGCCTGTACGTGAAACTCTGGCTGCGGATATTCCATTGGCGATTGATCATTTCCGTTATTTTGCAGGCTGTATCCGCGCTCAGGAAGGCGGCATTTCAGAGATTGATGAAGATACCATCGCCTACCATTTTCATGAACCTTTAGGTGTCGTTGGTCAAATCATTCCGTGGAATTTCCCGATTTTAATGGCTGCGTGGAAACTTGCACCTGCTTTAGCTGCTGGCAACTGTATCGTACTAAAACCTGCTGAACAAACGCCTGTTAGTATTTTGGTACTGGTTGAACTGATTCAAGATCTTTTACCAGCGGGTGTACTCAATATTGTGAATGGTTATGGCGTAGAAGTTGGTCGTCCATTGGCGACGAATCCACGTATTGCAAAGATTGCCTTTACGGGTTCAACCAAAGTCGGGCAACAAATTATGCAATATGCGACTGAGAATATCATTCCAGTCACACTTGAGCTTGGCGGCAAATCACCGAATATTTTCTTTGAAGATATTTTAGATAAAGATGATGACTTCCTTGAAAAAACCTTAGAAGGTTTTGCCATGTTTGCTCTGAATCAGGGTGAAGTTTGCACTTGTCCTTCTCGCGCACTGGTTCAGGAAAGCATTGCAGATCGTTTTCTTGAAATGGCAGTTGAACGTGTTAAAAAAATCAAAACGGGACATCCATTAGACACTGAAACTATGATTGGTGCTCAAGCATCCAAACAACAGTTCGACAAAATTATTGGTTGTATCGATACCGGTCGTAATGAAGGTGCGCAACTGCTAACAGGCGGTGATGCACGTCATGATGTGGATGGTGGTTTTTATATTGAACCAACTATTTTCAAAGGCAACAACAGTATGAAAATTTTTCAGGAAGAAATTTTCGGGCCAGTCTTGTCGGTCACAACATTTAAAGACTTTGATGATGCGATGCGCATTGCCAATGATACCGTGTATGGCTTAGGTGCGGGCGTTTGGTCTCGTTCTGCGCATACCTCTTATCGTGCAGGTCGTGCAATTGAAGCGGGTCGTGTCTGGACAAACTGCTACCACATTTACCCTGCTCATGCTGCATTTGGCGGCTATAAGCAATCGGGTATTGGTCGTGAAAACCACAAAATGATGCTGGATCATTATCAACAAACTAAAAACTTATTGGTCAGTTATTCAACCAAACCGATGGGCTTTTTCTAAAACCAATTTTTAGACATTAGACTTCTTTCATTATTGTTTAATCTCTCTTTATTTTTTCTCCTATAAGGATAAATAAAAAGGACTTGTGAAAGGAGTCTATTCAGTATAGAGGTGATTGAGTCACCCCTTTATTTTCAAAAGAACTCGAATTGCCGTTTTATTCTTCATCAAACATAAATCTAGCCGTATTTTCTTTTAAGCGCTGCTGATTGTACTGTTTTCTTTTTACATGATTTGGCTTAATGTAAAACAATACTCACACGCTGTTTAGATCCTTATGACGCATCATACTTTTTCCAAAACGATTTACGCTATTCAGCATCTTGCTTTTGAAGACTTGGGTTCGTTGGAAGATATTTTTTATCAGTTAGGTTTTCGTATTCGCTATTTCGAGGCAGGTGTCGATGATTTAACTCCCGCGCTAAATTATGAAGGTCTTACCGTGATTTTGGGTGGGCCAATTGGCGTTTATGAGGAAGAAGACTACCCTTTTTTAACGGATGAAATTCGCTTACTTCAACAACGGCTTGCCGATAAAAAACCGACCTTAGGCATTTGTCTGGGGGCACAACTTATTGCCAGTGCATTAGGCGCTAAAGTGTATGCAGGTCATCAAAAGGAAATTGGCTGG
>NZ_CP078523.1:3010351-3020682 GCF_019264745.1 Acinetobacter sp. Colony158
GCATAATATTTTAGAACCCCTTGAAAATGTTTCGGTTTTACACTGGCACGGCGATACCTTTGACTTGCCTGAAAATGCCACTTTACTTGCTAGTTCAGCACTTTATCCCAATCAGGCATTTTCAATCGATCAGCATGTACTGGCTTTACAGTTTCATATCGAAGTGGCTGAAGATATGTTTGAACGTTGGCTGATTGGTCATACATGTGAATTGCGTCAGGGTAAGTTTTCAATTCCTCAGTTACGTGAGGAAAATTCACTGCATGCTCAACAGCTTGAACATGCGGCATACCATGTGATTAAACAATTTTTAAAACAAAATCAACTATTAAGTTAAAAGAAGATCTTTTTGACCTTCTTTTAATTTTCCGAAGAAAATAACTCAATCACATCTTGTTCAGTCATCTGCTTGGCTGAAGATAAAAATGGATAATACGCAGGTTTATGATCTGCATAAATTTCCAGATGAATTTTTGCCTGTTCAGGTAGCTCAAACAATTGTGCATTTAAGCTATAGTATTCTCGCTCATTGAGTTTGTAATATAAATTGGTGCCACATTCTTTACAGAAATAACGCGCAGCCCATTCTGACGATGCATATTTTCCAATTGATTTTTCGCCCGTCACTTTCAAATGATCTGTCACTTCCAGAGTCAAAGATGGTCCACCTCCCCATTTTCGACACATAGAACAATGACAAACTGTGATTTGCTCTGGATGAATATTTGTCTCAAATTGCACCGATCCACACAAACATTGACCGAACATGTTATTTCCTTTTATTGATGTTTAATTGGTTTTCATTTTTTTAGAATTGATTATTATGCTACACAATAAAAAACCCATCATGTGTTTTTATTCATGATGGGCTTGCTCAAACTGTAAACTTTTATTTCTTGGCAGCTTCTGCTTCAGTCGTAATGTTTACAGTAATTTTATCACCAACATTTGGTACATAGTTTCCGATACCAAATTCAGAACGATTAAATGAAGTGGTTGCATTGAAACCAATTGCAGGGACTTTTGCCATTGGATGTTCGCCTTGTTTATTCAACACAGCATCCAATACGACAGGTTTAGTAATCCCTTTAACAGTTAAGTTACCTGTAATTTTGAAATGTTTTTTGTCTTTGGTTTCTACTTTAGTACTTTTAAAAGTGATGTTTGGATATTTAGCGGCATTGAACCAGCCTTCTTCCTGAAACTCTTTATCCAACGCAGTTACGTTTGTATTAACGCTACTGACGGGAATCGTCACTTCTACAGAAGAGTTTGCAGGTTTTGCATTGTCAACTTTAATCACACCTTGAATGTCGCTAAAGTTCGCACTTGGCGTAGAAAAACCGAAGTGGTTCCATGAAAATACAGTCGCAGTGTGAGTTGGATCAATTTTATAATCTACTGGCGCAGCTAAAGTTAATGTACTCGCAACTGCAACCGCCAAGCCAAGTGATAATGTTTTTAAACGCATGATTATTTCCTACTGAGTGGATTGTTATTAGTTTATACATTGCTGATTTTAATACACTGTTATTTATAAGACGAATTGTTGCAAGCATGCAACAATCTTGATTTAGTTAATTTATCTTAACAAATCATCATATCAATCTGAAATAAAGCTTATATTTTTAAATATTACTGAATTAAATACTATATTATTTAGATAAAATTAAACAAATGCTTTTAAGTCTGCCTGCCAACATACAAAATAACAACAAGCTCGATATGATTTATGCTAAAGATACTACTTTATTGATCAACTTAGGTTATTACATGTCATACACTGCGCAAGCTCAAAGCACCAAAACACCTTATCGAGTAACGCTGACCGATCCCTCTGGACATGTCTGGTACGTCGATGAACCTGAAGAAAAAGGTGGACAAAATTCTGCACCTAATCCTATTTTGCTGCTTCTTTCTGCCTTAGGTGCATGCACGACCGTGACTTTGCAAATGTATGCAGACCATAAACAAATACAACTTGAACATGTACAGGTCGATTTGATTTTAAATCCTCAAGGAGAAAGCGTTTCTTCTGACTCTAATCAAATTGAACGTAACATTAAACTGACAGGAAACTTCACAGAAGATCAGCACAAACGTTTATTAAAAGTTGCAGAAAGTTGTCCTGTACATAAATTGTTGACTTCAAATATTTCAATTCAGACTGAAATGACTTTTTGATTTTGCATTGATGCACTTATCTGAATAGACAAGTTTTATCGGTGCTCAGCAATACTGAGATCAAGCTCAACGGTTGCTAAGAAAGCTCAGGTTAAAAGACAAAAAAGTTCAATAATTCTCTTAACCTAGCTTTTCTTAATCATGCTTTTCTTGATCACGAGTTATCACTTTTCCAATGGCTTCCGATTTGAACGAAATCAGGCAGTTTATCACTATGAAAGACATTATTTTCGTTATCAACAGCAAATCTGGATACTTCGCTCTCATTTTCCGCATGACTTTTTTGATAAAAACTAAATTCTCCTAACACGCCATCAAGTGCAGTCGAGTTTTTAATATCTGCGGCTAAGGCATGAGAGATAGATTGCGCAGGATGATCTATAAACTCGCAGTCACCTGTAACCGTGTGTCCATTTAAATCCACAAATGAGAATTTCATGCCGATCTCCAATTAAAACCACACTATTCAAAAATATATCATAGAAACATTGAATCAAAAAAAACCCCAGCCAAGCTTTTGATTGACTGGGATTACAAACTTTAAGTTTCGCTAAAGTTTATTTTAGACCGTTAAAGACTGCACAGCTTCGACTACAGCTTCGGTTGTAATACCAAAGAATTTAAATAGATCTTTAGCTGGCGCAGATTCACCATAAGTGGTCATGCCAATCACTTTGCCATCTAAACCGACAAATTTCCACCAATAATCCACATGTGCTGCTTCTACAGCCACACGAGCACGGATGTTAGAAGGAAGTACAGCTTCACGGTAAGCCGCATCTTGCTTCATAAATTCTTCTGCACATGGCATTGAAACTACACGTACACCCTCAAGTTGAGCATAAGCATTCATTGCCAGCTCAACTTCCGAACCTGTTGCAATAATAATGGCTTTAAGTTCACCTTTTTCCTGAGCCAATACATAGCCACCTTTTGCAGCATTTTGGATTTGTTCATCACTACGGGTTTGGAATGCCAGATTTTGACGGGAAAAGATCAATGCAGATGGACCATCTTTACGCTCTAAAGCAGATTTCCATGCAATTGCCGTTTCAACGGTATCCGCAGGACGCCATGTATTTAGATTTGGAGTAGAACGCAATGAAGCAATTTGCTCTACAGGTTGATGAGTTGGCCCATCTTCACCCAAACCAATCGAATCATGGGTATAAACATGGATCACACGCTGCTTCATCAGTGCAGACATACGCACTGCATTACGTGCATATTCCATAAACATCAAGAACGTTGCAACATAAGGGATGAATCCACCATGCAAGGCAACACCATTGGCAATCGCAGTCATACCAAATTCACGTACACCATAATGTATATAGTTCCCTGCTGGATTGTCCTGAACACCCACACAACCTTTCCACAACGTCAGGTTTGAACCTGCAAGGTCAGCAGAACCGCCCAATAATTCAGGTAATAGCGGTCCAAATGCCTGTAAAGTATTTTGGCTGGCTTTACGAGTTGCAATGGTTTCAGCTTTGGCATTGGTTTGTGCAATAAAGGCATCTGCTTGAGCCGCAAAATCAGCAGGTAAATCGCCAGAAATACGGCGCAAAAGTTCAGCTGCTTCAGTTGGATATTTTTCTTGATACGCTGCAAAAACTTTATCCCAAGCTGATTCAACTTGTTGGCCTTTGGCTTTGGCATCCCAGTGCTCATAAATATCAGTTGGAATGACGAAAGCTTCATCTTCCCAACCTAACACTTCACGAGTAAGCTTGATTTCGTCTGCACCGAGTGGCGCACCATGACTATCTTCTTTACCTTGTTTATTTGGAGAACCTAAACCAATAATTGTTTTGCAGATAATAATGGTTGGTTTAGACGTTTCAGCTTGCGCTTCAATCGTTGCTTGGCGAATCGCATCTGCATCATGACCATCAACACGTAACACTTGCCAGCCATAAGATTTGAAGCGTTGTTCTGTATCATCACTGAACCAGCCTTCTACTTCACCATCAATCGAAATACCATTGTCATCATAGTAAGCAATCAACTTACCTAGCCCCAAAGTTCCTGCCAGTGAACATGCTTCATGGGAAACACCTTCCATTAAGCAACCATCACCAAGGAAACAATAAGTAAAATGATCAACTACAGTTAAATCAGATTTGTTAAATTGTGCAGCAAGCGTTTTTTCAGCTAAGGCAAAACCTACAGCATTGGCAATCCCCTGACCTAAAGGACCTGTTGTAGTTTCAATACCTGGTGCGTAGCCTAATTCTGGATGGCCTGGCGTTTTAGAGTGTAATTGACGAAATTGCTTGATATCTTCAATTGAAACATCATAGCCCGTTAAATGTAGCAATGCATATTGCAACATTGAACCATGACCATTTGACAATACAAAACGGTCGCGGTTCGCCCATTGAGGATTGGCTGGATTATGGTTTAAAAACTCGCGCCAAACGACGTCTGCAATGTCTGCCATACCCATTGGCGCACCAGGATGGCCTGAGTTTGCCTGTTGTACAGCATCCATAGCCAATACACGAATTGCGTTTGCAATACGACGTTCGTTTAAAGGGGTCGTCATAGGTCAGCGTCCAAATAAATCGATAGAATATAAAAGATGTGCATGAATCGAGATTCAAAAACAGGCTATATTGTCTTAAAAAAACAGGCACGGGTAAAGCCTATGTCGTGATTTTCCGTACTTTTAAATGGTCGTTTTGATTGAATAATGGCGAATTTTGTAGCGATACACAGGTTTTCATTTTTGTATTTTTTAGACGCATTCGAAATAGATTATTTTTAAATCCACTAAATTCCAGTATAAATAAAATAAAATCAATGAATTAAGTTTATTAAAAACCTTGTCAAAATGATTGAAAATCGCTCATTTTATGTATTAACTTTCAAGAAAATTATACACYTTTWAAAAAAAGAATTTTAATCAACTATTTAAAAAAAGAATGAATCACATTCAACTAAAAGCTCAGATGAGTAATTAGACTTCTTTCATCATTGTTTAAGCTCTCTTTATTTTCCTCTCATAGCGAGAAATAAAAGAGACATACGAAAGAAGTCTATTCGTTAAAAAATAGTAAACTCTTTATCTTCGAGCCTAGAAGCAATGAGTAAACTGATAATTTTTTTGAATCAAAACAAAAACTATCTTAAAAATCAGAAACTAAATTTTAAAGCACTGTCCAGAATCAATCACAACTGATCATTTTATATAGCCTATATAAGTTTTACTCATACACATATCAGATAAAACAAGGCAAAAATGAAATAAATTCACGCAATTTAGTCAGGTTAAGCTAGTCCTAAAGGGCAAGTCGATGTAACATATTATGTCTTTAAAAATTACTGTGATAGGACTTTCATGCGCGAGTATGCTGTTTTTACTTCGGAATCTGTAAGCGAAGGCCATCCAGATAAAATGGCTGACCAAATTAGTGATGCGATTCTGGATGCGATCTTAAGAGAAGACCCATACGCACGGGTTGCTTGTGAAACATTAGTAAAAACAGGCGCTGTGGTTCTTGCTGGTGAAATCACTACAACAGCCAATGTAGATTTCGAAGCCATTGTACGTCAAACCGTAAATGGCATTGGCTACCATCATTCTGATCTTGGCTTTGACGGTTCAACCTGTGCTGTGATCAACATGATTGGTAAACAGTCTCCTGAAATTGCGCAAGGTGTAGACCGTCAAAAGCCTGAAGATCAAGGTGCAGGTGATCAGGGTTTGATGTTTGGCTATGCCAGCCGTGAAACTGATGTCTTAATGCCAGCGCCTATTTCCTATGCGCATCGTTTAATGGAACGTCAGGCTGAATTACGTCGTTCAGGTGTGTTGCCGTGGTTACGTCCAGATGCAAAAAGTCAGGTGACTTTTGCTTATGAAAATGGTCGTCCTGTACGTCTTGATGCAGTAGTTCTTTCGACTCAACATGATCCTGAAATTTCTCAAACTCAGCTTAAAGAAGCCGTGATTGAAGAAATTGTCAAACCTGTGATTCCAGCAAACATGTTCCATGCAGGTACCAAATTCCATATTAATCCTACAGGTATGTTTGTGATTGGCGGTCCAGTTGGGGATTGTGGACTTACAGGCCGTAAAATTATTGTGGATACTTACGGCGGTATGGCACGTCATGGTGGCGGTGCTTTCTCTGGTAAAGACCCATCTAAAGTTGACCGCTCAGCTGCTTATGCAGGTCGTTACGTGGCAAAGAATATCGTTGCAGCAGGCTTAGCAGATAAGTGTGAAATTCAGGTGAGTTACGCCATTGGTGTTGCGGAACCTACTTCAATTTCAATCAATACCTTTAATACTGCAAAAGTCGATGATGAGCTGATTATTGCTTTAGTACGTGAACATTTTGATCTGCGTCCATTTGGTATTACACGTATGTTGAATTTGTTACAACCGATGTATAAGCAAACTGCTGCTTATGGTCACTTTGGCCGTGAAGGCACGGATCATGCATTTACTTGGGAAAAGACAGATAAAGTTGACGTTCTTAAGGATGCTGCTGGTCTATAAAGCCACGCTCTATATTTTAAATAAGCCCGCATTTGCGGGCTTGTTTTTATGAGAACCGATCGAAATAGTTAATCTAAAAAAATTAGTATAGCCCCCTAAATACTGGACTGTTAATTGGTTTTTTTATCATTAGAGTTTAAAATATCTAGTATCGACTTTTGTTCTGGCGTATCAGTTTCATGTGTCTGAATATAAAATTGCACTGATTTAAATACCATCACAACAGCGAAACACCCCACAATACAAAAAATCCACCACCCGTATGGGCTGCGAATGTGTTGTGAACCACAATAAGGACATTCTTTATCTGTAGATGCAACGACCTTGTTACAACATGCACAGTTATATTGGTATAGCATAATTAAACCCTCCCGAAGACCTCTAAACTTGTTTTTCTATTCTGTTCAGCGACAGCTAAATCATTTTAGACCTTATATTTTTATACTATGTGAAACGGAACGGGATTTCAACGAAACCAAAAAACAATAAAGTTATTAATTATCAATAATATAAACAAAATACCACTTATAAGATTACATAATAAATAGAATTATCCACAAAAAAATTGTTAAAATTTATTAATAACTCCTCAGAAGTTGATCATTATGACCCAATTGATTAATAAAGGTGGTTTTCGTGAACGGGCTAATCGTAGTCGGAAATATAAAGAATCCGAAAACGAAAAAACCACTCTGGCTTCAAATAAATATCAGCCTAGTGTAAAAGCCGAGTCAAGCCATGTTGAATCCACAATTGACACGCCATCCGAAGCTCAGAAAAATCCAGACACAGATGAATAGATCTTTTATATCTTAATACATCATATTTTTTATTAAAAAAATAATCATAAAAGCTTTGAATGAATCGATATAAAGCGTCTGCACATTTTGACTTAAGCTCATCATGAATCATGAAAAAATAGAGTTAAGTCATGTCAAAACAAATACGATTTAATGCTTTTGAAATGAATTGTATCGCCCATCAATCGCCCGGTTTATGGCGTCACCCACAAGATCGTTCTCGTGAATATAAAGATCTTGAATATTGGATAGATTTGGCAAAAATCCTAGAAAAAGGCATTTTTGATGGTGTCTTTCTGGCGGATGTACTCGGCATTTATGATGTTTATCAGCAAAGTTCAGAACATGCTTTGACAGGTGCAGTGCAAGTTCCTGTCAATGATCCCCTCCAAGTCGTACCTGCGATGGCTGCTGTGACAAAACATTTGGGATTTGGAGTGACAACCTCTATTTCATTTGAACATCCCTATCCTTTTGCACGACGCATGAGTACGCTGGATCACTTAAGCAAAGGGCGTGTCGGCTGGAATATCGTGACTTCATATCTGGCAAGTGGCTCTAAAAATTTAGGTCTATCCAATCAAGTCAGTCATGATGAACGATATGATATTGCAGATGAATATCTGGAAGTCTTATACAAACTTTGGGAAAGCTCTTGGGAAAATGATGCCGTTGTTGCAGATAAAAAAACGGGAGTCTTTGCAGATTTTAAAAAAGTGCATCCAATTCAGCACAAAGGCAAATATTTTGAGGATCCTGGTATTCATATTTGTGAACCATCGCCTCAGCGTACACCGGTTTTATATCAAGCAGGAGCTTCTGGACGCAGACAGACATTTGCCAGTCAAAATGCAGAATGTATTTTCATAGCTGCGCCATCCAAAGTAGCAACTAAAAGTATTGTTCAAAGTATTCGCCACAAATTGATTGAAAATGGTCGTGATCCATATTCAGCAAAAATTTATGCGCTACTTTCGATTGTCACCGATGAAACTGATCAGAAAGCCCAACATAAATTTAGAGAATATCAGTCCTATGCAAGCTACGATGGTGCTTTAACTTTGTTGTCTGGCTGGTCGGGTGTTGATTTTTCTCAGTATCAATCTAAAGATAAAGTTGAATATATCCAGACAGATGCGATTCAATCACTGCTTGATTCTTATGTTAATGCAGATCCAAACCGTATCTGGACCCTAGAAGAAATTGCCAATTGGATTGGCGTCGGTGGTAATGGACCAGTTTTAGTTGGATCAGCACAAACTGTAGCTGATGAATTACAGCAATGGGTTGAAGATACCGATGTTGATGGTTTTAATCTCGCCTATATTTTAGCGCATCAAAGTTTTCAGGACGTGGTTGATTTTATCGTACCAGAATTGCAAAAACGCGGAGTTTATCCAAAGCAGTACATTGAAGGCACATTAAGAGAAAAGTTATTTCAAAATAATGCTCATTTACCAAACTGGCATCGTGGAGCAGCTTATCGCAAAAACACTCTATCACCTTTCAGGGCAGCAGTTTAGGATCGGCATTTAAATCACAAAAAAGCCGAATCACATGATTCGGCTTTTGCATATAACCGTTTCACATCAAAATTATTTTAATCTTTGTCTTTGTGTTCGATTTTCTTCACTTCTGGTGTCACTTCACGCGCCTCACCATCGATTACGCTTGAATCACGATACTGACCGCCTGACTGCTGATTTTGCATATCCTGCATTTGACGCATCATATCAGCGAAAGGATTTTGTCCCGCTTGACCACCAGCACTTCCCATCATGCCGCCCATCATTTTATCCATCATGGCTTGTTGACGTTTTGCCATGGTTTTCATTAAGGCATTTTGGAAAGCTTTCTGTACAGCAGGAATCAAAATCAAAACAGCTAAAATATCAGAGATAATTCCCGGTAACATCAGCAGAAAACCAGCCATTGCCATGGCAAATTTTTTGCTCACTGCGGGATCTGTTCCAAGTTGTCCTGTCATTTGCATTTGCTGCAACTGTGGCATAATCCCAGACGTACTGGAACGCAACATGTTTAGCCCGATAAAGAACGCGATAACAAACCAGAAAAAAACATACCAACCGCTCACAAATTGGGCAATACCAATCCATACAGCAATTTCGAGAATCGCGCCAAAAACAACTATCAATAATAAATTCATGTAAAACGTATCTATCTCAAAAATAAATGTTTGCAGCAGTATTAAACACTGATCTCAACTGAATCAAGATTTTTTAATGCTGTTATGTAACAATATGGGCAATCTTTTATTTTTAAAGTCTGTTATGCCATTAATTATAGGAATTGATCCGGGTTCGCGCCTTACAGGTTATGGCATCATTGAAAAAGATGGCGGTCAGTTACGTTTTATTGACGCTGGAACCATACGTACGGAAAGTCAGGACATGCCTGAGCGTTTAAAACGGATTTTTGCAGGGGTCGAACGAATCGTAAAATTTCATGGCCCAACCGAAGCCGCGGTTGAACAGGTATTTATGGCGCAAAATCCTGACTCCGCATTGAAACTCGGTCAAGCACGTGGCGCGGCAATTGCGGCATTGGTGAATCTGGATTTACAAGTTGCTGAATATACTGCACGGCAAATTAAACAATCTGTGGTCGGCTATGGCGCAGCAGATAAAGAACAAGTTCAAATGATGGTCATGCGGATTTTAAGTTTAACGATTAAACCCCAAGCCGATGCTGCCGATGCATTGGCAGCTGCAATTTGCCATGCCCATGTTTCAGGCAGTATGAGCAAAATGGCGGTTTTAAACGCACTGGGGGGAATGGCGCGAGGCCGTAGCCGCTATAACAGTAGACGGCGC
>NZ_CP078523.1:3020791-3020978 GCF_019264745.1 Acinetobacter sp. Colony158
GTGACAATGTCTGAAAGCGCAATATCTGTATGCAACTGTGCTTTTAGACTAGCGATCATGCCTGCCAACACATCCCCCATCCCACCTGTTGCCATGCCTGCATTGCCTGTTGAGCAGACAAATAACGTGTCATTTTCCAAAATCAAACTGCCCGAACCTTTCAGTACCCAATTGCCCTGATATTTCT
>NZ_CP078523.1:3021087-3021516 GCF_019264745.1 Acinetobacter sp. Colony158
CAAATCAGTATTTTTTTCTTCTGCCAAGAACCAAAGCGCATCTGCATCCAACACAATTTCAAGCTGAGTTTGGCTTTGTAAGATTTCAAACCAGCGCTGAAAAATCTGTGCTGACTGATCATCTCGTCCCAAGCCCATTCCAAAACAAACGGCATCAATCTGACTGAGCAAGGTTTCTATTTTTGCTGAATCGAACTGATCAATGTCTTGCACCATGATATTAGGTGAACGTGACAATATGGCTGAATGATGCGACGCATTACACATCACGGTGACTTTGCCCGCACCTGCATGAAAAGCCGCTTCTGCCGCCATAATGACCGCGCCGCCCATATTGGCATGACCACCAACGACCAAGATATGCCCATAGCTGCCCTTATGACCGAAAGCCTGACGTTTGGGTAAATCAATCTCTGGAGATGTAAGATA
>NZ_CP078523.1:3021682-3022939 GCF_019264745.1 Acinetobacter sp. Colony158
AATCCACTCGGCACATCGATGGCAACTTTTAAACCAGATAAGTGATTAAAATGTTGAAGAATATCTTGCCAGTTTTGATCTAGCTTACGATTTAAACCAATTCCAAATAACGCATCGATATGACAATCAAAATGATCTGGAACTGCAAAATTTGGCTCAATCTGTATTTTATGAAGCTGCGCGTAAAGAATCGCTTGCTTTAAATCTGAAGAATCACCTGTTGGTGCTGCAAATATTTGAACCTCATAGCCTTTTTGAGACAAATAAGCAGCTGCATAATAGCCATCACCTGCATTATTTCCAGAACCACACCAAACTGCAATTTTTTTGATACTTAGGCTATTTTTTAAAATATATTGATCCAAACGCGCTGCTATTGTCCATGCAACTTGCTGCATTAAGCCTACCGAAGAATTGTGCTGTGCAAACCAACGCTTTTCCCATGCTTGAATACTTTCACGATTATAAACAGGGCTATGGTAAACTATGCTTCGCATTGTTCTTCTTCCTCATTATTCTTGGCATATGTCATCTATTTCTTCAGCAGCTTCTATTCCTGTTCTTCAATATGATGCCATTGCGCTTAAACAATGGATCAAACAACAGGCTTTGGCACTGGGTTTTGCTGATTGTGTCATTGCCAAACCAGATGCTCAAGCACAAATGCCGCGTTTTGAGGAATATTTAAAACGTGGCTACCATGCAGATATGCACTATTTAGAGGAAAATTTGGAAAAACGTGCAGATCCAAAATTGCTCGTTCCAGGAACAAAAAGCATCATTTGTGTGCGCATGAACTATCTGGTGGAAACACCAAAACCGCGCTATGTACCAGATGAACCCAACTCAGCCATTATCGCGCGTTATGCACGAGGACGCGATTATCATAAAGTGATGCGTGGCCGTTTAAAAACTCTTGCCTCAAAAATTAAGGAAAAAGTTGGGGAATTTGAATCACGTCCTTTTGCAGACTCTGCCCCGATCTTCGAAAAGTCACTGGCTGAAAGCGCAGGAATGGGTTGGACAGGTAAACATACCCTGCTTATTCACAAGAAATCAGGTTCTTTTTTTGTGTTAGGTGAATTATTTACCTCACTCGATTTGCCTTTTGATGAACCTGCTACAGCACATTGTGGTTCTTGCAGTGCTTGTATTGATATCTGTCCGACTCAAGCGATTGTTGAACCTTATATGCTGGATGCACGTAAATGTATCGCTTATCTTACCATTGAATATAAAGGAATTATTCCTGAAGAA
>NZ_CP078523.1:3023212-3024329 GCF_019264745.1 Acinetobacter sp. Colony158
CAACTTATACAAGCTAAATCACAGCATGACGACATCGTGAATGTGCATATTGACTGGGCAATTGAACAACAATTATTAAAGCAACGCGCAAGTCAGTAAAAATGATGTTTTTTGCCCTATAGCTTTGGCATGAATTCTGTATGATAAGTTGCTAGTAAACGCAATCATCATGGATTATGACAATGACCTTACGTAATGATTGGACTCGTAATGAAATCCAAGCACTTTATGATCAGCCATTTTTAGATCTGGTTTTTCAGGCGCAACAAGTGCACCGTCAATATTTTTCTGCCAATACGATTCAGGTCAGTACCCTATTATCCATCAAAACAGGCAAATGCCCCGAAGATTGCAAATATTGTTCGCAATCGGCACGCTACGATTCAAAATTAGAAGCAGAAAAACGTATTGCCGTTGAAAAAGTCATTTCTGAAGCAAAAGCAGCCAAAGAATCAGGTTCGTCACGTTTTTGTATGGGTGCTGCTTGGCGCAATCCCCATGAACGCGATATGCCTTATGTACTGGAAATGGTACGCGAAGTCAAAGCTCTCGGAATGGAAACCTGCATGACTCTTGGAATGCTCAACCAATCACAAGCTGAGCGCCTATATGATGCAGGTCTAGATTACTATAATCACAATCTGGACACTTCACGCGAATATTATAGCAATATCATTAGCACCCGTACCTTTGATGACCGTTTAAATACTCTGGATCATGTGCGTAATGCGGGGTTGAAAGTCTGTAGTGGCGGTATTGTTGGTTTAGGTGAAGATAAGCAAGATCGTATTGGATTATTGTATGAGCTTGCAACTTTACCTATTCACCCTGAATCTGTGCCTATTAATATGCTAGTACCGATTGAAGGAACACCACTGGCTGATGTAGAAAAACTAGAAGTGACTGAATGGATTCGTACGATTGCAGTTGCGCGTATTATTATGCCGCAAAGTTATATCCGACTTTCTGCAGGTCGCGAATCACTGAGCGATTCAGATCAGGCACTGGCATTTATGGCTGGCGCAAATTCTCTATTCTCTGGAGATAAATTACTCACCACCCCAAATGCGGGTGAAGGCAGAGATCAACAGCTTTTCGCAAAATTAGGATTAGTCGC
>NZ_CP078523.1:3024494-3024571 GCF_019264745.1 Acinetobacter sp. Colony158
ACAATAAGCTGTTGAGTGTGCACATCAAAATTCAATGAATCAAATATATCCTGATGTTGCATCAACCAAACAATGGT
>NZ_CP078523.1:3028048-3028124 GCF_019264745.1 Acinetobacter sp. Colony158
CTTACATGGATATTAGACATTAAAAAACCACTTAGGATTCGTACACCTAAGTGGTTGATTTATTTGGTGGGCCCAG
>NZ_CP078523.1:3029854-3030221 GCF_019264745.1 Acinetobacter sp. Colony158
TACTTTGGATGAAGTACAAGATTATGCAACACAGTGGTTGTGGCACTACAATCATGAACGACCACATCAAGCTAACGGAGGCAAACCACCTCTAATGGCTGCTTAACCTCTACTTTTAAATTCAGTTATTTATGGGAGGATTACCATACGATAATGCTCTGGCTGAAACGGTGAATGGCTTATAAAAAACAGAGGTGATTGAATATTTAAAAGCAGATTGGCAAGGTTTAGCAGATGTACAACTTGCGACACTAAACTGGGTAGATTGGTTCAATAAAAAGCGTGTACACAGTGCACTAGGTTATGTATCGCCTTTTGAGTTTGAAGCAATCTACTATGATAAAATTAACCCGTTAGGTCAGGTGGC
>NZ_CP078523.1:3070578-3071101 GCF_019264745.1 Acinetobacter sp. Colony158
GAACCGTACCGGGTTTGTCGGAGACTTTTTTATTTAAGTTAAGCCACCTGACCTAACGGATTAATCTTATCATAGTACATTGCTTCAAACTCAAAAGGCGATACATAACCCAGTGCACTGTGTACACGCTTTTTGTTGAACCAATCTACCCAATTTAATGTCGCAAGTTGTACATCCGCTAAACCTTGCCAATCTGCTTTTAAATATTCAATCACCTCTGTTTTGTATAAGCCATTCACCGTTTCAGCCAAAGCATTATCGTATGAATCACCTGTCGTACCGACTGATGCTCGTAAATTTGCTGCTTCTAAACGATTGGTATAGCGAATAGAAAGATATTGAACACCTCTATCGGAATGATGAATTACATTCTTTGGCATGCCTCGATCGTGCAATGCTTGCTCCAATGCATCGAGCACCATATCTGTATTCATCCGTGTAGATACTTTCCATCCAACAATTGCTCGCGAGAACACATCAATAATAAATGCAGTGTAGACCCAGCCAGAATTGGTTTGAATAT
>NZ_CP078523.1:3072248-3072770 GCF_019264745.1 Acinetobacter sp. Colony158
TATTCAAACTCATTCAGGCTGGGTCTACACTGCATTTATTATTGATGTGTTCTCGCGAGCAATTGTTGGATGGAAAGTATCTACACGGATGAATACAGATATGGTGCTCGATGCATTGGAGCAAGCATTGCACGATCGAGGCATGCCAAAGAATGTAATTCATCATTCCGATAGAGGTGTTCAATATCTTTCTATTCGCTATACCAATCGTTTAGAAGCAGCAAATTTACGAGCATCAGTCGGTACAACTGGTGATTCATACGATAATGCTTTGGCTGAAACGGTGAATGGCTTATACAAAACAGAGGTGATTGAATATTTAAAAGCAGATTGGCAAGGTTTAGCAGATGTACAACTTGCGACACTAAACTGGGTAGATTGGTTCAATAAAAAGCGTGTACACAGTGCACTGGGTTATGTATCGCCTTTTGAGTTTGAAGCAATGTACTATGATAAGATTAATCCGTTAGGTCAGGTGGCCTAACTTAAATAAAAAAGTCTCCGACAAACCCGGTACGGTTC
>NZ_CP078523.1:3082933-3083069 GCF_019264745.1 Acinetobacter sp. Colony158
ACGTAAGCGCATTAATGACCCTAAAGAGATGTTTGAGGAAGTCACATTAGATGACTTATAAGCTTTTACGTCACAAGGACTTTACAGCAGAATGGGAAAGACTCCCTGTTGCTATACGAGATCAATTTAAGAAGAT
>NZ_CP078523.1:3083126-3083215 GCF_019264745.1 Acinetobacter sp. Colony158
AGTTATAGGCGGTTTTCTTATAACGGTCTGTTCTAGGTAGTCTATTAATAGGTCTAAGGGGCTTTTTAGGTGGTTCCGCTAGGGTATAT
>NZ_CP078523.1:3085401-3085759 GCF_019264745.1 Acinetobacter sp. Colony158
GTGCTGATTCAGAAACTGTATGCGATAGAAGCAGAGCTCAGGAAAAAGACCGATGGTACAGCAGAACAGCGCCGCGAATACCGACAACAGCACAGCCAACCGGTGATGCAACAACTGTATGAATGGCTCAACCAACATTATCTGACTGTGCCATCGAGTTCTCCAACCGCCAAGGCCATCAATTACACTCTGAAGCGTTGGCCAGCTTTAAGCCGCTATCTGGATGATGGCAATCTACCTATAGATAATAATTGGGTGGAAAACCAGATGCGACCTTGGGCGTTGGGACGTAAGAATTGGCTATTTGCAGGTTCGCTGCGCAGCGGTCAGCGAGCAGCCAATATCATGACATTAATCC
>NZ_CP078523.1:3085806-3085921 GCF_019264745.1 Acinetobacter sp. Colony158
GTTCTGAAAAGGTTGCCGACACATAAAGTGACCCAAATAGAAGAATTACTGCCACACCGCTGGAAACCCAACTCAAATTAAAAAATAGGCATGGGGTTCAGCGGACGCTTACACT
>NZ_CP078523.1:3090197-3090458 GCF_019264745.1 Acinetobacter sp. Colony158
TTTGTAAGCGTCCGCTGAACCCCATGCCAATTTTTAATTCGATTTAGGTTTCCAGCGGTGTGGCAGTAACTCTTCAATTTGGGTCACTTTGTGTGTCGGCAGCCTTTTCAGCACATCACTTAAATAGGCATACGGATCCAAGCCATTCAGCTTTGCTGACTGGATTAACGTCATGATGTTTGCCGCTCGCTGACCACTGCGCAGCGAACCTGCAAACAGCCAGTTCTTGCGCCCCAACGCCCAGGGACGCATCTGATTTTC
>NZ_CP078523.1:3092805-3093060 GCF_019264745.1 Acinetobacter sp. Colony158
CCAGTTATTGTCAATGGGTAGATTGCCATCATCCAGATAGCGGCTTAAAGCTGGCCAACGCTTCAGAGTGTAATTGATGGCCTTGGCGGTGGGAGAACTCGATGGCACTGTCAGATAATGTTGGTTGAGCCATTCATACAGTTGTTGCATCACCGGTTGGCTGTGCTGTTGTCGGTATTCGCGGCGCTGTTCTGCTGTACCATCGGTCTTTTTCCTGAGCTCTGCTTCTATCGCATACAGTTTCTGAATCAGCTC
>NZ_CP078523.1:3100722-3100960 GCF_019264745.1 Acinetobacter sp. Colony158
CGACCAATGGATTATGAGTCCACTGCTCTAACCGACTGAGCTATAGGCCCAAATAATGTAAAATATTGAATAATCAATGATTATAAGCGAATCAGATATTATCTAAGTTGACCATCAAATACAAGTGCTTTTTAATTTATAAAACTATAAAGCACCTAGATTTTACCCGAGTGATTCTATCCGATATGGATCATTATAGTAAAGTTAAGATACTGATTTTTGATCATTAAAGATTCAA
>NZ_CP078523.1:3101213-3101492 GCF_019264745.1 Acinetobacter sp. Colony158
ATTTATATATTAAATTCAAAAAGTTGAGGAACAAACCCATGTCAAATGTAGAATTTACAGATATTGCCACTTTACGTCAAAGAGCACGTCAACATGTTGAAGAAGGTGCTGTAACAGAAGGTTATTCAGCAGATCGCGAAGAAATTCTGAAATTACTCAATGAAGCACTCGCAACTGAACTGATTTGCGTTTTACGCTATAAACGCCATTATTTTATGGCTCAAGGCGTCAAAGCCTCGGTTGCTGCTTCTGAGTTTTTAGAGCATGCAAATCAGGAAG
>NZ_CP078523.1:3101542-3101782 GCF_019264745.1 Acinetobacter sp. Colony158
CCAAACTTTAATCCAAGAGGTTTGGAAGAACGTTCACATGCCGAATACGTGGAAGGTAAAACCCTTAAAGAAATGGTGACTGAAGATCTGGTTGCTGAACGTATTGCAATCGACTCTTACCGTGAAATCATTCAATATATTGGCGATAAAGATCCAACTACACGCCGTATTTTGGAAGATATTTTAGCTCAAGAAGAAGAACATGCCGATGATATGGCTGATATTTTAAGTGATCTTTGA
>NZ_CP078523.1:3105747-3132699 GCF_019264745.1 Acinetobacter sp. Colony158
CTAACGTTGCTGTTGATTAGATTGCTTTTGCTGGTCTTTTTGCTGATTTGGGTTTTGCTGGTCTTGCTGACGTTGTTTGTCAGACTGTTGGTTATGTTGAGGTTGCTTAGACGGATTCGACTGTTGATCTTGTGACTGACCTTGTTGACGTTGATTAGACATAACAATGTTCCTCTTTTTCCTTTTTAAATCACCTTAGTCATTTAGAACTTAGCCATTTAAAATTAAGCTCAAACCTAAGATGTCCGTTCATGCTAGACCATAAGTTAGGTTTACAATAATTCGGTATGTAAGATTATTTAATCTTATGTAAGATCAAAAATATAATTTTTTTTGTCTTTTTTTTAAACAAGAATAGTTTAGCTTCTATTTCCACATTTCAATGAGAAAATAACTCACCTAATGTCACGGACCCTTACTTAAACTTACGCCTAAGTCTCCCTAAAGTTTTATACAAGCGTATAAAAATATCTTTTTACTTCTTGTTTTTTCATTAAAGCTCCCTAAACTATGCCGATCTTTAGAGGATGTTCATCATGAAAAAGCAACTTGCTAAGTCTATTTTCAAACTTTCTGGCTGGTCATATCACATCGAACCCAATATTTTGGAAAACAAACAAGTGCTTATTGGCTTTGAGCACACCTCTAATATGGATGCCGTACTTTCACTGGCGCTGTTTGAGATTTTGGATATTAAAATTCATACGCTGATTAAAAAAGAGCTTTTTAAAGGGCCATTGAAACCCCTATTAGAAAAAATAGGAGGGATTCCCGTTGATCGTAAAGCCAGTAAAGATATTGTCTCACAAATGGTTGAGTTATTTGAAACGCATGAAAGCTTCAATCTCGTGATTGCTCCAGAAGGAACCCGTGCAAAAAATGGCGAAGCACGTAAACCTATTCGTACAGGTTTTTGGCATATTGCAAAAGCAGCCAATGTTCCAATCGTGATGATGTATGCCAATGCGAAAACCAAACAAGGTGGCATTTTAGGCAAAATTTATCCTTCCGATCTCAATCAGGACTTGCAAGCCATCCAACGACTTTATAAAGAAAAAGTTGGGTTAGATGTATATATTCCAGAATCTAAACAATAACGTTTGTTGATTTTTCAAAAGCCAACCTCTTCCTCCTAAAAATAGGCTTATGGTAGAATCTGCACAATTTGATCGGGTACTCTCCCCCATCCTTAAGGAGCATATTGCAACATGGCAGGTCATTCCAAATGGGCAAACACCAAGCATCGTAAAGCAAAACAAGATGCCAGCCGTGCTAAAGTTTTTACCAAATATATTCGTGAAATTGTCACCGCAGCAAAATTGGGTGGCGCTGAGGCAGCAAGTAACCCGCGTTTACGTGCTGTAGTTGAAAAAGCATTGTCAGTAAATATGACCCGCGATGCCATTAATCGTGCGATTCAGCGCGGTGCTGGCGGTGAAGATAATGATGATCTCAACGAAGTCACCTATGAAGGATATGGCGTCGGCGGTGTTGCGGTTTTAGTTGAAACCATGACGGATAACCTGAATCGTACTGTACCTGATGTTCGCCATTGCTTTAGCAAAACCAATGGAAACTTAGGCACGAATGGTTCGGTGTCTTATCTATTTACCAAGCGTGGTGAAATCAGCTTTGAAGATGTGTCTTTAGAAGACAAAATCATGGAAGTGGCACTCGAAGCTGGTGCAGATGATATTGAAATTGAAGAAGACGGTATTTTAGTCATTACTTCGCCTGAAAGCTTTGGTGATGTGCAAGATGCATTGACAGCAGCAGGTTTAAAATCTGACAATGCCGAAGTAGTAATGAGTCCATCGACCAAAGCAGAAATTACGGATATCGAGCAAGCAAAACAGATCTTGAAAATGATTGATATGCTTGAAGATCTGGATGATGTGCAAAACGTCTATACCAATGTTGAATTTTCAGACGATGTATTAGCACAACTTGATGCTTAATATGACCTAAAAAGAACGCGCTTGATGCGCGTTTTTTTATACTTTATTTAAAAGCTTATAGCAGTTAAATACATTATATTCCTTAATCACGAAACTTGAATGAAGTGCCACGACATTGTCAATTTTTCCAATTCTACGCAACAAAATATCACTATAATCATCCATATTTCGGGCAACCAATTCTAAAATAAAATCAGCACTCTGCCCTGTTACCAAAAATGCATTGGTGACTTCTGGAATATCTTCAATTTCAGTTAAAAATTTATCAAAGGTTTCGGTATCATGTTTACTTAAAGAAACTTGTAGCAAGATATGCAAAGTAAACCCAAGCTTCGCGAAATTAATATCACGCTTTAGACTACTCATGATATTGGTTTCTATTAAATGCTTAATACGTCGATGTACCGAACTGACTGAAAGACTGATCCGCTCAGAAAGTTCATTTAGATTGACATCTTCATGGGTTAATATTTCAAGAATTTGTTTGTCAAAACGATCGAGTTCCATCGTTACTCCACAAGCTTAATCGTGATATTTGAGTGTATTGGAACTTTTATAATGCTTGAATTTTTACAGGGTCAAGGGAAAACATCTGTTTACTTGTGACGACTCTTTCACCGATAAGTGAATTCATCTCGCAATTAACTTGTGGTCAATCCTGTCAAAGCTGAGTCGAGACCTTTTGGGCTATATCTGCGTATCTCCCAATCCGCAAACCACTCTTCTCAATCCCCATCACACCCTGATCTATAAAGTACCAATATCTGTACGAGATTATTTCCCTAAAATAAGAAAAAACCAAGCTAAATCTAAATTATTTTTCATTAAACATAAATTCTATGTGATTTATTTCCAAATTATGATAATTAATTGATTATAAATATCAGTTTACCGCCTATAATTAATAAAATTTACTTTAAAAACCAAGAGAGAAAACACGATCGACTTCTAATGGAATATTTAGATAATTGCAATAAATTGGAACATGAATGATTTATTTTAGGACTTTTTAATACCGATTATTCTGAAGAAAAAATTTAGAGTTTTCAAAGATTACATATAGTTATCTTGTTTAATTCTTTTTTTTCATATTGACTATTTTTTTGGATGTTTTTCAACCAAATACAAAAGACTCATTAGTCTGTCTTAATTATTGGCATTATTCTTGTTAGTAAGAACACGAAGCTTTTTTTGATTTCAGCTTTTACTATTATCCTTGGAGTTATCGTGATCAAACTTAATAAATTAGTACTCTGTATGAGTACATTTGGGCTCTCTACAATCTCACTTCCAACATTTGCAGCAGCAAGTGAACAACAAGAAATTCAACAATTACGTGCAGAGGTCGCAGAACTTCGCGCATTGATTCAACAACAGGCGGCAACTCAGAAACAAATCGTGGCAGAGCAAAAAGCACGTCCAGTGGTTGTGGCTTCTGCACCTGCGGTGGTCGTGGCACAAGCTCCTGCCGCGCCTGCACCTGCTAATGCAAAACCAGGTTGGTTCACTCTACCAGATGGTCAAACTCAGGTTAAACTTTATGGTAGCGTCCGCGCAGATGCGACTTATGACTTTAAAGGTACCAATGCGGATACCACCAATATCAATAACCCAACCAACAAAGTTCCTTTAAACTCTGCCAATGCGACCGAAGATGCACTGAATGTGACTGCGGCAACGACTCGTTTTGGATTGGATTTCTCTCGTCCAAGTGATATTGGTGAGATTACTGGTAAAATCGAAGCCGACTTTATGGGCTCGTCTGGCACAAACGGAACGGGATCATTACGTGTTCGTCATGCCTATGTTAATGTTGGAAAATGGTTGGCAGGCCAAACCACTTCTCCATTTGTGAACGTTGATACTGCACCTGAAACAGTCGACTTCAATGGCCCAATGGGCTATGGATCAACACGTACCGTTCAGGTTCGTTATACTCAGCCAATTGATGCCAATCAAAAACTATTACTGGCATTAGAAGGCGGTGATGTGGATAACATTACCACAGGCAATACCACGGTAAATGCAAATGGTGTCACCTCAAGTGGTGGTAATCGTTTCCCCGCATTCACTGCACGTTATGATTTTAAAACGGCTGATAATAAATTCTTAGCTCAAGCACATGCACTTTTGCATGAAAATCGTATCTCAAGCAATGACAGTAACGACGAAGAGAAACTGGGTTGGGGGATTGGTTTAGGTGCAAAATATAAAATTAGCGATGTAGATACCGTATTTGCTAACTACTATCATGTTAAGGGTGATAACCGTTATTTACTTTACGGCAACCCTGCTTATGTTGCTTCAAGCAATACGGACGGTAGCTTGAATATTTCAGAAAGTGAGTTTAACTCTGGTCTAATTGGATATTCACGTACATGGAGTCCAAAACTGAGATCAACGATTGCTGCGGGCGGTATTTGGTATAAAGACGACAATGGCTACGCTGATTTTGCTTCACGTGCAGCAACTACGGCAGCAACCCGTGATGGCTTGAATAAAACGTTGTATAACATCATCGTCAATTCATTCTATAGTCCAACCAAAGCGATTGATTTGGGTGTGGAATATACCTATGGTCAACGCAAGATTTTTGAACAACTTGATCCAAATAAATCAGACGATGGTGATTATTCACGTCTAAACTTGATGGCTAAATATAGCTTCTAAGTTTTTTGAGATTTAGAAAACCACAGATATATTCTGTGGTTTTTTATTACAAAGCTTTATATTTAAGCAATAAAAAAGAGCCGATATCTCGACTCTCCTTTCAATTACACAGACTTAATGCATCATCTGGATCTTATCTAAAAATAATTTGGCACGATCATGACGTGCATGTAAATTACCGAAAAATTCGCTAGTCGCACAATCTTCCAGAATTTTACCTTCATCCATAAAAATGACGCGATTCGATACACGTTTGGCAAAGCCCATTTCATGCGTTACACACATCATAGTCATGCCTTCGTTTGCAAGCTGCATCATGACTTCCAAAACTTCACCGACCATTTCAGGGTCAAGCGCAGATGTAGGCTCATCAAACAACATACAAATCGGATCCATCGAAAGACCACGCGCAATCGCGACACGTTGCTGCTGACCACCAGACAACTGTCCTGGAAATTTGTCTTTGTGAGCCAGTAAGCCGACCCGTTCCAGATACTTGATTCCCTTTTCACGTGCTTCTACGGATGAACGCTTGAGTACCTTAACTTGAGCCACAGTTAAATTTTCAAGCACCGTCATGTGGGGAAAGAGTTCAAAATGCTGGAAGACCATTCCGACTTTGGAACGAAATTTGGCAAGATTAGTTTTAGGATCACGTAATGACACGCCATCTACCAAAATATTACCTTCCTGAATCGGTTCCAATGCATTAACTGTTTTAATCAATGTCGATTTTCCAGAACCTGAAGGCCCACAAACCACAACCACTTCGCCTTTTTCAATACTGGTAGTGCAATCTGTTAAAACCTGAAAATCACCATACCATTTAGAGATATGTTGGATGTCTATCATTGGCATTTAAAATCTCCAATTAGCGAATGATGGCAATTTTCTGCTGTAATCGTTTCACGAGTTGCGAAAGCAAGAACGAACTACAGAAATAAACCAGTGCTACAATAAAATAAAAAGTTGCTTTAGTTTCAGGTCCATAGGTATTCGCCAGTGTATCGGCACGACCTAAGAAGTCAGGTGCGCTGATGACATAAACCAGTGAAATATCCTGAAATAAAATAATCGTTTGTGTCAAAAGTACAGGCAACATATTGCGAAAAGCCTGTGGTAACACCACATATTTCATGGATTGACCGTAGGTAAAACCCAATGCATAACCTGCATTCACCTGACCTTTAGAGACAGACTGGATACCCGAACGCACAATTTCTGAAAAGAATGCAGCTTCAAAAATCGCAAACGTTACCACACTGGAAAAAAGTGGGCCCCAGTAGGTGTCTGATTGGAAGGCAAACACTTTTGGCAATAAAAAATAGAAGATAAAAATGACCTGAATCAATGGAATGCCACGAAAAACATCCACATAAAACTTGGCAAAATTACGTGCCACAAAGTTATTGGATAAACGCATCATTGCCAAAGGTGTACCAATCAGGATGCCGCCAATCATGGACAGGACTGTCACCATCAGGGTAAAAATAAAGCCTTCTTTTAATGCATGAATCACATCAGGATTTTGTAATAAACTAAAGTCCATATTACTTCCCTCCTGAACCTAAACCAGGCACAGCCATTCTTTTTTCAATCCATGCCATCACAAATTTAATGCCATAGGTAATGATGAGATAGACAGGTGTAGATAAAATGAGAATCACAATATCCTGAGAAGTCTCTTCACGCATGGTTTTGGTATAAGCAAAGAAGTTCAACACACTTAAGGCATACAGCACCGCTGAGTTCTTAAATACATTCATGGCTTCAGATGTAATTGTTGGCCAAACGATACGATATGCAACAGGTAAAACTACATAGCGATAGCTTTGTCCTGTGGTAAAACCCAGCGCAGACGCCGCATATTTTTGACCACGTGAGACTGTGCTAATACCTGCACGAACATGTTCAGAAACACGCGCGGCTGTATAAAGTCCCAACGCAAAAACACCAATAACAGCAGGATGCGTGTTTAAAATATTTTTCCACCAACCTCCCGCAACGATATCTCCACTGCCTGAACTCAAACTATCTGGTAAAAACTCAGGAAATACAAAAGCCCAGAAGAAAAGCTGTACGATTAAAGGAATATTACGAAAAATCTCAACATAGCAATTCCCAATAAAAGCTAAAGGCTTATTGGGTAAAGTTCGAATAATGCCGAGTAATGAGCCCAAGAAAAATGCAATCAAAAATGCAGCAAATGATGTCCAAACCATGGTAAATACGCCTGAACCTAACATTTGAAGCCATGTAGGTGCATCGGCGTAAGGAGAATAACTTGCGCTACCTAATGCTTTACAGACAGACTCAGCCCACGCAGCTTTGTCCAGTCCATATTCATTCGATTCAGCACAAAATGCAGTCCAGTTTAATGAGCCAACTGACATAGCTGCCCCTTTTATTAAAGTTCAAAAAAGCGCAGCTCATGCAGCTAAATTCACTACATGAGCCAACAATTAACCTACCCTTATTTAGAGTTAAAAGTCAGTGCTAAATACCTGCATCTGTAGGATTCGCTTTTAATTTTTTGAACGACTGACTTTGTGGCATGTTCAAATTGGTATTTTTAGGAGGAATCGCAGATTGGAACCATTTTTTATACAAAGCATCCATCTGACCAGATTTCCACATTCCTTTTACGGTACGATCGGCCACCGCCTTAAATTTTGGATCATCTTTTGCAATCATGATGCCATAAGGTTCAGAAGATAGAACTGGCCCTACAATGGCAAACTCTTTTGGATTCGAAGACTTGGCAATAAGTCCTGCAAGAATATTATCATCCATGACAAATGCTGCTGCACGGCCAGAAGCCATCATTGCAAAGGAGTCCGCATGATCTTTACCATAAATGTTTTGCACATTAATTTTTTGACCACGCTCATTCATTTTGATGTATTTATCAGAGGTTGTACCCTGAGTCGTTACCACTGCTTTACCGTTTAAATCAGCAAGACTCTTAATGCCTGAATTAGCTTTAACCGCCATTCGCACTTCTGTTGCATAATAGTTAGTCGAAAAACCAACCTGCTCTTGACGTTGTTTCGAGTTAGTCGTCGTTCCACATTCCATATCAATATTGCCTGATAAAAGTTCAGGAATACGGGTAGATGAAGTAACCGCCTTATACTCTACTTTAAGATTTGGCATCTTAAGATCTTTCTTGATTTCATTGGCAAAGTTATTACAAATATCTACTGCATAACCGACTGGTTTACCGCCAACAACATAAGAAATTGGATCGGAAGATTCACGATGTCCAATCACAATTTTTCCACTTTTTTGAATTTTTGCCAAAGTATCGGCAGCCTGAACCTGTGTTGCTCCTCCGACTGTAAAAACCATAAGTGCTGATACAAGTAATGAGGTTGCTGAATGTTTCATAAAAACTCCTTGATTATAAGTTCTCCTCCTTTGGTATCTATTTGTATTATTCAACGATACTAAAGGATGAGCCTGTTTTTCCTAGTTGCAATTATCAAGCCAACTTTTAATTATTACTTATTATCGATTGATAATAGCTCTTTTTATACGCTTTTGAAAAAAAATGAAAAGGTTAAAAAATTCCTTTTTTGTTATACTTTAGTTTTAGTTATGGTTGTTTTTAGCTTAAGTGTCTTTTTTTTAAACAGTTTATTTAAATCATCTTAAAAAAATACGTCTCAATTGTGCACAAATTTAAAAAAATGCAACATCAATGAGCATTTCAACACAAAAACCAACATCACTGACATCTCTGGAGCAATTTCATCGCCTATAAAATTACGCTACATTTTTGTCAAATTTTAAAAGCACCTATTGTTTAATTCTTTTTATCAATCATCCTTACCTGAATTGTGCGTTTAGAAATATAGACTTTTAATAAACAACTCCATGGCACGTTGACTCTGCATGCTCTCTTTTGTGAAAAGCGCTCTTGAAAACTGAAGATGAATACCATTTATAGATTATGAGCTGATGATCATCACAATATCGTTGATTTATTCATATTTGAAACCATATAGATAGAGTCTCTCACTGCACTGTAAACCGTCTTTACAGTCAGCATTGAGTTTTTTTGCTATACTGTTTTTTTGAATATTTGATGTCTTAAATATTCAATTTATTATGTAGAGAACTAACTTTCTTATGATTCCAAATGCCTGTTGCGAACTTCCACAAACCAAACGAGGTCACGAACGACGTTTGGCACTTTTACTCAGTGCAACGGAGCTTTTTTTGGAACGTGGTTACGATGCGGTATCTCTGGATGATATTGTCCATCATGCAGGTGGTTCAAAAGCGTCTATTTATAAATATTTTGGTAGTAAAGAAGGTCTGTTTAAGGCCATTTGTGACTACAGACGTGAACTTTTTTTTAAAAATATATGTGTGGCGTTTAATAGTCATGAGGATTTGAGAAGTTATCTCATCCAGACTTTAATTGGGTTTTATCAGAAAATTACCTGTGTAGAAAATGCAGCCTTTATGCGTCTTGTCATTGAACGCTCGCAAAGTGATCCAGAGTTGGCTTTGTATCTTCATGAAAGAGGCCCTGAATACGTTCAAAAAACAATAGCTTGTGCTTTGGCACAAGCGACTCAACAAGGCAAAATCAACTGTTCGCAACCGCTTCATTCTGCAATTATGTATTTTGGTATTTTACGTAATATTGAATGGAAAGTGACGATGGGCGTTCCCATGAAAATTGATGATCAGGAAATTTTGGATCATATCGAATATTGCGTTGATGTTTTTTTAAACGGTAATAGAATCCGCTAATTTCTTTGCATTTTCAATCACGTGTAGTATAGTATTCGATTCTTTTTTCGTTCATTTATCAGCAACTAATTGTTGTTTAACAACAATTATTGTGGAGTAACCATGGCTCTACGGCATTTCTTAACTTTACGTGACTTATCTTCTTCAGAACTTCAACGCATTTTAGCTCGTGCAAGTGAACTAAAACGCTTACAGCATGAGAAACAGATATTTCAGCCTTTTGTTGGTAAAGTTCTAGGAATGATTTTTGAGAAATCAAGTACACGTACCCGTATTTCTTTTGAGGCTGGAATTAATCAATTTGGTGGCAGTGCAATTTTTCTTTCACCACGTGATACCCAATTAGGTCGCGGTGAACCGATTGAAGATTCTGCCCGTGTTATTTCAAGCATGCTTGATATTGTCATGATCCGTACTTTTGGACATGAAATTGTTGAACAATTTGCTTCGTACTCTAAAGTGCCCGTGATTAATGGCTTAACCGATGATCACCATCCTTGTCAGCTTTTAGCTGATCTACAAACCTATCAAGAACATCGTGGCAGTATTGAAGGTAAAACCGTGGCATGGATTGGTGATGGCAATAATATGTGTAATTCATATATTGAAGCTGCACATATGATGGGCTTTAAACTGAAAATTGCCTCACCTAAAGGCTATGAACCAAAACCTGAATTTTTGTCTGAATTTGCACATTGTGTTGAAGTTTTTGACAATGCAGAAGATGCAGCCGTCAATGCAGATTTGATTGTGACCGATGTTTGGGCAAGTATGGGACAAGAAGAAGAACAAAAGCTACGTGAACAGGCTTTTGCAAACTTTCAAGTCAATGAAAAACTCATGGATATAGCACATCCAGATTGCTTATTTATGCATTGTTTACCCGCGCATCGTGGCGAAGAAATCTCTGAACATATGCTAGATCACAAAAATTCTGTGGTTTGGGATGAAGCTGAAAATCGCCTACATGCGCAAAAGGCATTGATGGAATTCTTGCTAAACGAACAATCAAAATAAGATGTTTGATGTAAAAAAACGCTGTTTTAAAACAGCGTTTTTTATGTTTAAAATTAAAAGCAATTATCGGATCAAACCTTGCGGCTGCAAAATAATTAAACTCGCACCAATTAAAACCACGATGCCACCTAACAAATCCCAGCGTGTTAATGCAACCTGATCAACAAAACGCAACCACATCAGCGCGGTGAAAATATAGATCCCGCCATAAGCAGCATAAATGCGTCCTGAAGCAGTTGGATGCAAGGTTAAAAGCCATACAAATAATGCAAGGCTAGCTATGGTAGGAATCCATAACCATGTACTTTTCCCCTCTTTTAAAATTAAGTAGGGAAAATAGCAGCCCAATATTTCAGCAATAGCAGTGATTAAAAATAACCCGAATACACTGAGTATTCGGGTGATTGAGAAATCTTCTAGCATCGATTAAGCAGGCTCAGCCGTTTGGTCTTCAAAGACAGAAAGCTGTAATCCAACTTCTTTACCATCTTCTTTTTTCACAGAAACAGCGACATTGCCGCCATGATCAGCCAGCTCACCAAACAAAATCATTTCAGCAAGCGGCTTTTTCAAATGTTCCTGAATTAGACGCTGCATCGGACGTGCTCCCATTTGACGATCATAACCATTGGTGGCTAACCAATCACGAGCAGATTGATCAACTTCAAGCACTACTTTTTTATCATCCAGTTGTGCTTGTAGCTCGGTCAAGAACTTATCAACCACTGATTCGATCACTGAAGTTGGTAAAGCTTTAAATTGAATAACGCCATCTAAACGGTTACGGAATTCAGGAGCAAATGCACGTTTCATCGCTTCCTGATTATCATTGCTATTATCTTGCTCAGTGAAACCGATACTGGTTCTTGAAATACTTTCGGCCCCAATATTCGTGGTCAAAACAATAATCACATTTCTAAAATCAGACTTGCGACCATTGTTGTCCGTTAATGCACCATGATCCATCACTTGCAGCAATAAATTAAATACATCCGAATGCGCTTTTTCAATTTCATCTAACAATAATACGCAATGTGGATTTTTGTGAATCGCATCAGTCAGCAAACCACCCTGATCATATCCTACATAACCTGGAGGTGCGCCAATCAAACGTGAAACCGCATGACGTTCCATATATTCCGACATATCAAAACGTACCAATTCCACGCCTAACAATTTTGCCAATTGTTTGGTGACTTCTGTTTTACCCACCCCAGTTGGACCTGCAAATACAAAACTACCGACAGGCTTATCTGGTGCTTTTAATCCTGCGCGAGATAATTTAATCGCAGAAGCAAGTGCGCTAATCGCTTCATCTTGACCAAACACCACGCGTTTTAAGTCTCGTTCAAGATATTCAAGCACTGCTTTATCATCTTTAGAGACTGTTTTCGGTGGAATACGGGCAATTTTAGAAACAATATCTTCAATATTTTCAATGGTAATCAAACTATCGTCTGATTCTGCTTTTAAACGGCGCTGTGCACCAGCTTCATCAATTACATCAATGGCTTTATCTGGCAAGAAACGATCATTGATAAATTTGGAAGATAGCTCTACTGCTGCAACTAAAGCTTTATCTTCATACTCAACATGATGGAAATCTTCAAACTTGGTTTTAAGACCGCGTAAAATATCGATGGTTTCAGAAATACTTGGTTCATTCACATCGACTTTTTGGAAACGGCGCGATAATGCATGATCTTTTTCAAAAACCTGACGATATTCCTGAAAAGTGGTTGATCCGATGCAACGTAAAGTACCATTGGCTAATGCCGGCTTGATGAGGTTAGATGCATCCATGGTACTGCCCATACTTGAGCCTGCACCAATAATCATGTGGATTTCATCAATAAACAAAATCGCATTTGGATTTTTCTTTAACGCATTGAGCAGTTGTTTCAAGCGTTTTTCAAAGTCACCACGATATTTGGTTCCTGCAACTAAGGCGCCAATATCCAGACTATAGACTTCAGCATTTGCAAGTGGTTTTGGCGCTTTGCCATTGACAATAAGCCATGCCAAACCTTCTGCAATTGAGGTTTTACCCACGCCAGGATCACCCACTAACAGTGGATTATTTTTACGACGACGGCAAAGAATCTGAGCGGTACGCTCTATCTCTTTTTCACGCCCAATCAGAGGATCTGTTTTACCTTTAAGCGCTTCGTTGTTGAGATTTAGCGTAAATTGTTCTAAAGGGCCTGCATTTGAAGATGAAGCAGCATCTCCTTCGATATCTTCAACCTCTTCTTCTGCCTGAATATCTTCTTTACGGGTTCCATGAGAGAGATACTGCGTTAAGGTCAATCGGTTGATTTGATGACGCTTTAGAAGATAAACCGCAAAAGAATCACGTTCAGAATACATCGCCACTAATACATCTGCACCTTCAACGGTACGATCACCGCCACTAGATTGCACATGAAAAATAGCACGCTGTAAAATTCGGTCAAAACTTTCAGTCGGATGTGGAGCTTGGTCGTTATTTTCACCAAGCTTCGGTGTATGTTGTTCTACATATTCTTCTAGTTCTTTACGCAATGAAACTATATCAGCGCCACACGCCTTAAGTGCATTAACAGCCGAATCATTATCGAGCAAAGCCAGCAATAAGTGTTCTACAGTGAGAAACTCATGCCTTTTTTGACGAGCCATGCTTACAGCCAAACGTAAGGATACTTCTAATTGACGACTGAGCATACGACCCCCTTTAATCTTTGGGTTCGATCTGACAAAGTAATGGATGACCTTGGGATCGAGCGTAATTATTTACTTGGTTTGCCTTCGTCTCCGCAATGTCTCTCGGATAAACACCAGCAACACCTTTACCTTCATAGTGTACAGTTAGCATTACTTGAGTGGCTTGGTCAAGATTCAATGCAAAGTATTGTTGTAAAATTTCAATTACAAAGTCCATTGGGGTGTAATCATCATTCAACAATACTACCGCATATAGAGGTGGACGTTTTAGCTGAGGCTCAGCAGTTTGTACTGCAATATCACCTTCTGGCTCGTTACTTTGCGAATCACTTAAGCGCGGATTGATATGCCAATCGACATATCCAGATTGGTAAAAGGAAGCTTTCACGTCTTTTAAACTAATTTGTCGCTTATTGGTTCGCATATACTCTTTGATTCACTCTTAATTTGCATTTGCTTCGGCTTGCGGGATTTCTGCAACAAAAGCAGATTCCGCCTCAACTGGTTTTCCACGTTGCCAGCTAAAACGTTTGGTAACAGGTGTAGCTCCTGTCAATCGAACTTCAATAAACTGCGGAGTAAAACCTTTAGGCATCGTCCAGCGTCCTGTTAAACGTTCAAAATCATCAAAATTGAAATTGTTGTCTTCTAGTGGCACTACTAAAATCTCATCACCTTGTATCAGACGCATCTCTACCGAGCCTGTTGCACGACGTTTATTTGGGCTAACTTGTACCAAATCAAGCTGATATTCAAAGGCATTTTCAGGCAATGGTTTAATTGCCAAATCTTGAATCGTTAAGCTCAAACCGCCTCGTTGACGTAATATCTCACGATAAAGCGCACTCATACCTTCCATTTGCGCCTTATCATTCTTTGCTTGAGTAATCCCCTGATATAAATCATTGGCATTGCTCACTGCAACATCTCGTTCTTGTACAGTTGCATTCAAACTTTTATTGACAGCATCTAAAGCAGTTTTCTGCTTTTGAACCACTTCAACCAATTGTTCCGCATCTGCATCGTAACCTACTACAGTCAATCCTTGACGATGTCCAACGGTATAACCCAACGAAACACTACCCAAAATCAGAACAATCGCTCCAATCACTAAGGGTCTGTTCGTATGCCAAAATGATGGCTTGGGTGTGTGTAGATCATCATTATTTATTTGTTCAGTATTCTGCATCGCCATCTCTGTTTGAAGATAGAACCAAAGCACACATTTAAATCGAAATTTAAATGTGTGTGAAGCTTAAAAGCGTTTTTTATGGTAATAAACCAATACCTGTTAGACCTGCATCTTCGGCAAAATCAAACATCAGGTTCATATTTTGTACAGCCTGCCCCGCAGCACCTTTTACTAAATTATCCTGTACCGATAGTACAATCAATTTATGGGGTTGCGGTTTGTACAATGCAATGCGTAATTCATTTGCTCCGCGTACACTGCGCGTTTCAGGTGAGCTATTTGGTGGCATCACATCTACAAATTTTTCATCGGCATAAAATTGCTCATAAAGCGCTTGAATATCTGTATTTGCACCTTCTTCAGTCAAGTCAATATAAATAGTACTCAACATACCGCGAATCATGGGCACCAGATGCGGAACAAACACGATATGATCAAAAACCCCTTTTTGACCTGAAATATTTTCGAGCGCTTCTACAATTTCAGGATGATGGCGATGTCCACTCACCCCATAGGCTTTAAAATTATCGGCATTTTCCGAGTAGATCATGCCCATACTCGCTTTACGACCAGCACCAGATACACCCGATTTGGCATCAATAATAATGCTTGAAGGGTTTACTAAGTTTTGTTCAGATTTCAATAACGGTGCTAAACCCAACTGTACCGTGGTTGGATAACAACCTGGATTACCAATTACACTAGCCTGCTTAATTCTCTCACGATTAAGTTCAGTCAAACCATAAGCTGAATTTTGTAAAATATCAGGGCAACTATGCTGTAAACCATACCATTTTTCAAACTGTTCTAGATTTTGTAAACGAAAATCGGCAGCAAGATCAATCACTTTAGTCTGGGCTGCAACCAGTTCTTTTGCATGTTGCATCGCCACACCATGCGGTGTAGCAAAAAAGACCACATCACATTGTTTTAATAGATCCAGATTCAAATCTGAAAATTCAAGATCAGTATGACCACGAAGGCTTGGAAACATATCGGCAACGCGTTTACCAGCTTCAGTACGTGAAGTAAGGACTCGAACAGTGACCTGCGGATGTCGTAATAAAAGACGCAATAATTCAACGCCAGTATATCCAGTTCCCCCAACAATTCCGACAGAGACCACGATTATTACCTCTAAATTTCAACCGAATGGCGGATAGTATGGCAGTTTACTCGGATTTCTACAATCGACTCAGAGACCTAAAAAAAGCTTTTTAAAGGCGCTTCAAATTAGCCTTATAATAAAGTATTTGTCACATATCCGACCATTGGTCAAAAATTACTTTAGCCATTATATTGAGATGGCATAAAATGAAACTAAAGCCGACATTTTAAACTGAATAAAACTTTGTAATCGCATAATAAGTTCTAAAAAGTATTTGATGTCGTTAAATGACAAGGATTTAAATCTAAAATTTAAATATGCTTCTTTGATAAATCCCCTTTATTTCTCCATACGCGAGAAAAATAAAGAGGGTTTAAATAATGATGAAAGAAGTCTAATGATGATTTGTCAGTATATAAAACTGACTCCTTACTTGACACGGATGACTAAAACTTCAGGGGTGAAGGAATGCCTTTTTTTAAAAGCAGACAATATCAATATAGCAATCTATTCAAATCAATTGGCATCGTAATATTGAGTAGCTATCTTGCCAGTTGCGGGGGAAGTTCTAACACCCCTCCAACAACACAGCAAAATAACGAAAATTCAAACAATCAAGTTTTACAACCAAACGAAGTCCTGATTAAACTCCCTTTGGAAGTACATGATGTGAATCTTAAACTTTATGACAATACCAATAATCAAGTCGTTACTGAGGTCAGTTCTTTTAGCGGAACATCTTCAATTTTGAAGTTTCCAATTGAAAAAGCAAATCGAATCTATCGTCTTGAGATGACGACCAATCAAAACTCACAAATTTATGATTTTATTAATGATAAGTTTATCAATTTTGTGGGCACTTATCATGCATTGTTGTGGCCAACATCCACTGAGTCACGTATATTTTTTGCGAGTCCTGTATCTGAGGCCATTTACCAAAGAGCTTTAGTTCGCGCAGGTCAACTTCCAAATGAAAATATCGAAAACTCAAAAATTAATGACACGCATTTTACGATGGCAATGCAAGATGTAAATGCCGCACTACTCAATGCATTTAAAAATGAAAACACCCCGACTTTAAGCAATGCCAATGCATTAACCAATCTGAGTTATACTGCATCTCCTCAGAATCTTTATTTAGATAGTTATTTAAGCTTTGGATACTTTGTGTATTGGTATAACTCACATAATCAAACTAGCAACTATTATTCAGAATTTACTCAAAACATTGCACTCGATTTGGCAGATGGCTATCTGGATGGAAAAGCAGTGAATGGTAATACCACTGATTTTGCGCCAATGGTGAGTACTGTCGAAAATACGGAAGCAAGATTAAATACGGCTCCTGATATTGGAGCAAATCAAAAAACTGTCAGAGAACTGTTTGCAAGCCGTCTAAAAAATGCGGTATTAGACTTAGCTGCTCGTCAACTGCAACCCAGTTTAAATGGAATAGGCTATAAAGCATTGAACGAGCGCGCCTATAGTGGAACGCCGAATACCGCTTATAATACTGTTAATATCCGAACGAGTGGTGCGGGTGACTATCGACGTGCTATTGGATTTACCAATTCAAGTGTATGTGGAGATTCTATTTATCCATGTAAGCAAGGCATTACTGGAATAAATACTGAAAATACAGATATTAACTTTCCCACAATTGAATATTTAGTGGGTCGCTATGAAGCCAATAACTGTATTTTAAAAGTCCGAGCAACAGGTGAAATTGAACTCAGTCAGGGCGAACAGACTTATAAATCTAGCTTAAACGGCGGAAGTACAGATAACTTGCTGCAAGTCAATGCATCCACAAACGACTATATTCTCAATAGCGGCTCTGCTGAACCGAGCAATAATTCTCAACAGTATCCGTTTATTCAGCTTAAAATTAAAGATAACAAAATTCTGTCTGCAACAGCGGGTTTAGATAAACATACTTCACCTGCACAACTCGAAACCGAGAAATTAAGCTGTAATTTCAATTAAATGTGGATAGGAGCCGTAATGCATTATGGCTCCTAATACCACCACACAGGTAATTGATAACTTTTCAGTTGCTTACGATGCATGGAATATTTTGGATCGAATTTTTCAACTTCAGCCCAGAACTGCACGCTATGATTAAAATAACGCGTATGCGCCAATTCATGTACGCAAACATAGCGTACGATTTCAGGCGGCATTAAGACCAAGCCTGCATGTAACATAATATTGTGCTGTGCGCTACAACTTCCCCATCGGGTTTTAGGTCGTCGAATACTACAATCACGAAACGAAAGTCCAACCTGCTGACTGATTTCCTTCAGATATATAGGCAAATATTGTTTTGCATAGTCATAGATCATACCTTTCAACACGGTATTGCCTTTATCTTCTCGAATAAAGACACACGCTTGTTCATGATCAATCAGATAATTTTTATGCTGTTTACGCAAAATAATCTGATAAGGCTGATCTTGATTAAAAAAATGAATCTGCTGGAAATTTGAACTTGCAAGTTGTTGTTGCTGAGTCTGTTTCTGCCAAGTTTGTAATAACCACTCTTGCGAATGATCCAAAAATTGCTGAATTTGCTTTTTTGTACAAAATAACGGCACAGTTAAACGAATTTGATGCGGTTCGACACGTAAGCGCAAATGTCTTGCCCTTACATGTCTGACCATTTTAATTTCGGGTAATGATTCCAAAAGCATTAAATCGCTGTACGTTCTTCAATCCCACTATTGGTTGCCACAATCGCAACAGATGCAGGATTCAGCGCAAAAATACCATTAGTGACCACGCCAGGAATATCATTTAATGTCTTTTCAAGTTCAATGGCATTTAGGATATTTAAATTATAAACATCTAAAATCACGTTGCCATTATCGGTGACCACACCTTCACGGTAGACTGGATCACCGCCTAAAGTAACAATTTTACGTGCGACAGCAGAACGTGCCATTGGAATTACTTCAACAGGTAATGGAAATTCACGACCTAATTGTTCCACCCATTTTGAATCATCGACAATACATACGAATTTTTTGGCGATAGATGCCACAATCTTTTCACGTGTGAGCGCAGCACCACCGCCCTTGATCATATGCATATGGCGATCAATTTCATCAGCGCCATCAACATATGCATCCAAACCACCGACATGATTCATATCCACCACTTCAATGCCTAACTTTTGGAGGCGTTCGGCAGTTGCCTGAGAACTGGCAACAGCTGCTTCGAGCTGTAATTCAGGTAGTAGATCAATCAGAAAATTGACTGTGCTGCCAGTTCCCACTCCTAAAATGCCACCTCTTGGCAAGTGTTTTAAAGCCGCTTTCGCAGCAGCTTGTTTTTTCTCATCTTGGGTTGCATACAGGCTCATGACATCACTCAACTATTATTTTTGACATTAGGACGAATTAATCGGCGCAAATGCCTAGGGGTTTGTTACAATAATCGTTTATTTTAAACTGTTAGATGGAAGATTAACATGCTGTCTCGTTTGGTTCGACAAATTTTACAGGCAACGGTATATGACGTTGCAATCGAAACCCCACTCGAAGCAGCGCCACGAATTAGTGAAAAACTGAATAATAACATTCGTTTTAAACGCGAAGATTTACAACCTGTTTTTTCTTTTAAACTACGCGGTGCCTATAACCGTATTAGCCAGCTCCCAAAATCCCAATTGGAACGTGGTGTCATCACCGCTTCAGCAGGAAACCATGCACAAGGGGTCGCTCTGTCTGGTCAAAAATTAGGGATACGCGCCATTATCGTAATGCCTAAAACCACTCCCGATATTAAAGTTCAGGCCGTAAAGCGTTTAGGCGGTGAGGTCGTATTACATGGCGACTCTTTTGATGTCGCCAATAAATACGCGATTCAACGTGCCAAAGATGAAGGCATGACCTTTATTCCACCCTATGACGATGAATTGGTCATGGCAGGTCAAGGCACGATTGCCAATGAAATTTTACGTCAATGGCGCGATGTGGAATATGTGTTTGTTGCTGTGGGTGGTGGTGGTTTGATTGCAGGAGTTGCCGCTTATTTAGGTGATGTTGCACCACATGTCAAAGTGATTCCAGTTGAATATGATGAATCAGCCTGTTTGAAAGCAGCCTTTGAACACAATCAACGTGTGATCTTGCCGCATGTCGGTTTATTCGCCGATGGTACTGCGGTGGCTCAAATTGGTGAAAAACCATTTGAAGTGATTCAACTGCAAAAATCAGACAATTCTGGACCGATTGTTGAACGCGAAGTCGTATTGGTAAATACAGACGAGATTTGTGCCGCCATTAAAGATACTTTTGATGAGTGTCGCAGCATCGTTGAACCTTCAGGCGCAATGGCTTTGGCTGGTATAAAAAAATACGTCGAACAGTATCAAATTCAGGACAAAAATATTGTTTCCATCGTTTGCGGCGCAAACATGAATTTTGACCGTTTACGGTATATTGCTGAACGTACCGAGCTTGGTGAACATAAAGAAGCTATTTTTGCAGTCACCATACCTGAACAAAAAGGCGCATTTTTAAATTTCTGCCGTGCTTTACATGGCCGTAATATTACCGAATTTAATTACCGTGCAAGTGATAGTAACCAAGCGCAGGTATTTGTTGGCATCAGTCTAAAATCAGGTCAGGCTGAACGTATCGAGATCTTTAATTCACTTAAAGAATTGTATGAAGTCGATGACCTTTCTGATGATGAAGTGGCTAAACTGCATATTCGATATTTGATTGGTGGTCATGCCAATATTGAAAATGAACGTTTATTCCGTGTTGAATTTCCTGAACGTCCAGGTGCCCTACTTACTTTCCTTGAGCGCTTAGGCCCAACGCATAATATTAGCTTATTCCACTATCGCAATCACGGCGCTGCCGAAGGTCGCGTACTGGTTGGATTACAGGCGACAGATACACAGGAAAATCCAGATGTATTAATCGAAACATTGGAAAACATTACGTACCCTTATGAAGAAATCACAGCCAATATTGGTTATCAGCGTTTCTTGAAATAATTTTTCAGCGTTTTCAAACATAAACCGATTTGGATTTGGATCAACCTGCCTTATCGGTTTTTTTAACACTTCTTTGCACTAAAACTTATTCAAAAATAATAAACTAACTTCATCATTATGCATTATCCAAAATTTTAAAATTTAACTTATTATACAAAGATCAGGTTTTTTATGGCTCAATTCGCTGTCATTGGTTTAGGTAGTTTTGGTGCAACGGTTGCATTACAACTTGCGCAGCTTAATCATGATGTCATTGGAATAGATACGATTAAACGCAATGTTGAAGACATTGGCGATCAACTGACACATGCGGTGATCGCCGATGCGAGTGATGAACATGTGCTTGAAGAACTTAATATTAAAAATTGTGCTGCTGTAGTGGTCGCAATTGGCGAAGATATTGAAGCCAGTATTTTATGTGTGCTACATCTAAAAAATTTAGGTGTTCCTAAAATTTGGGTTAAAGCAAAAACCAAAGCGCATCATATGATTTTGTCACATCTGCATGTCGACAAAATTATTCACCCTGAAGAAGATATGGGCGTCCGTGTGGCGCAAGCTTTAAACTATCCGATGGTGAGTCGGTATATGGCACTCAATGATGATCATTTCATCGTCAAAGTAGAAATTCCTAAACATCTAAACGGAGTACATTTATTAGGTTTAATTGATGCCACCCATCATATTAAAACGATTTTATTACAACGTAGTAAAGATATCATTTACGATCCAGAACCTTCTTGTGCGGTACAATCCAAAGATATTCTCATCATAGAAGGTCATCTTGAACCACTCAAAAAACTATCTAAACGATTTCTAGGCTATGATGAAAGCTAAACTTAAGAATAAAACCTTTAATTTCAGTCCACCTTCTCTTTTGGCGTTGGGATTTCTTAGTTTTATCATCATTGGAACACTTTTACTTAAGCTTCCTTTTGCCAATAACGGTAATTTAAGCTGGATGGATGCTTTATTTACAGCAACCTCCGCAGTTACTATTACGGGGCTTTCCGTTGTTAATATCGGTCAATCGCTGACCACTACAGGTCAGCTTATTTTGCTATTTTTGATTCAGTGTGGCGGTCTCGGTTTTATGACTTTCGCTATACTGGCAGCGTTGAGTCTTGCTCCACAGTTGGGACTGAAGCAACAAATGATGGCGCAGGACTCTTTGGGGCAGACCAGTTTGTCTAAAGTTACCACCATTGCACAGTCCGTGTTTTTTTATTCTTTATTCTTCGAAGTCACAGGAATCATCATTTTAACGTCAATCTGGACACCAGACTTCGGATTCGCTCATGCTTTGTATTATGCTTTTTTCTATAGTGTATCCGCCTTTAATAACGCGGGATTTTCTTTATTCCCCGATAGCTTAGTTACTTTTCAAAGTCATTATCTTGCATGTCTTGCGATTAGTTTCCTATACATACTTGGCGGCATTGGCTTTATGGTATTGATGGATATCAAACAAAATAAACGTTGGAAAAAGCTTAGCACCAATAGCAAAGTCGTGTTATCAACCATTGCCGTTTTAAATATCAGTGGCTTTTTACTCATTTGGTTAATTGAAGCCAATAATCCACTCACGCTCATGCAAATGAATCTAGGCGAGCAAGCCGTAAATGCGTGGTTTCAGGCGACTGTACCTCGTTCTTCTGGATTCAATACCATCGATACCGCATCTTTGATGAATAGCTCCACTCTACTGACCATGTTTCTCATGTTTATTGGCGGCGGTTCACTCAGTACCGCAGGTGGAATCAAAGTCGGTACTTTTTTCATTTTAGTATTGAGTGTTATTTCTTTTTTACGTCGAAACGATGAAATTCGGGTATTTAATCGTTCTATTTCCTATGAAAGTACGTTTAAAGCGCTCGCTGTTGTCGTGATTACTTTAAGTCTCATTTTTATCGGTTTCATGACGATCTTAATCTTGGAACCACACAAAAATTTTCTGGATTTATTTTTCGAAGTAGTATCCGCGGCTTGCACTGTGGGTTTGTCTCGTGGAGTTACAGGAGAATTACATAATGGTAGCTTATTTGTACTGAGTTTACTGATGTTTGCAGGTCGTTTAGGCCCCCTTACGCTGGCGTATCTCATTGCAACACCCAAGAAAAGTCGACTTAAGCATCCGAGTGCAGATATTCAAATTGGTTAATAATCGACTTTAATTTTTAGTACATCGATTGAATAAAAACGCCCAATAAGTTTATTGAGCGTTTGATAAAACATAAATCATGATACTGCTTATATTGGATTAGTACCAATCCATGAGCGAAATACCCAAACCAAAATACGTAGCACGATGATTGTAGTCAATCAGGCTTTCACCGTAACCATCAAAGACTTGAAAGTGTCCACGTAACTTTCCACTGATGGGGAATGTCCAGTCAAACTGCGCTGCACCATGTGAATCATCACCATCTTTTAAAGAATGACGTAGCATTAAAGAAAAGTCATGGTCATTCCATTTATAAAATGCGGTTAGATCACCACGTCCAATATAATCCTCAATATCTGGATTATTGTCATTTTTGCTATCTTCCTGAATACGCACCCATGGGCGTAGCATTAAGGCAAAATTGTCTTTTTCAAATCCGACATTAAAAATTACTCGGTTCCAACTACGCGACAATGGATCAGAACGACCATTCGATTGATGGTTTAAAGTCACACCAAGCAAACGTCCATCCAAACCAAATACTTTATAATTGGTACGGAACATTAAGCTTGCTTCAGGCTCATAATTGGTTTCACGAAACGGGCGTGACTCATCACCATTATAAACCTGCCAACGTGAAGACTGCGTATATCCAAGCCACAAATCGCCATTGTTACCAATGATGTTTTCCCAAGCTTTTGTTTTCAGTGAAAGCTGAAATTTCGACTCAAGCGAATCTAAATTTTGATTTTCTGTCACCGTATTATTTGGGTTTGGACTTGAGGGAAATTCATTTTTCTTGGTCGTCCAGAAAACTGGCATTAAATATACTGGCTTGAATGCTCGGATATTCCATGTGCCCAATTTTGCTTTTTCAGAGAGTTCCCAACGTTTATCCAATAAAGACACATTCGGATCAATCGGGTCAGCTTCCAATGCAAATAAACTGCCCACCTTCTCTTCAACTTTGGCTTTTAAAGTCTCAGGCTTCGCTTTATCCTCTTTAGGCTCAACAGGTGCAGCAAGCTGAGCTGCAATTGCGTTTCGAGTATCTATAGGCGCTTTGAAAATCGCATCATAACAAGCCAGACGGTCTGCATTTGAATCCAATGCGACACATGCTTTGGCACTTGCTGGTGCGGCAGGTGCTTCAACTGTCTTAACAACAGTGCTTGGTGTTTGATTCGATGTCACCGACATTTCTGCATGTACAACAGACACCCCCATACAACTGAGCATACTCAGCATGCTCAGTTGTAGCGGTGTTCGTTCAAAAGATTTGAACGACATAAGTTTCTCCAGTTTTTCTTTTAATCTACTTGTTTAATTTGAAAACCGAGCTGTTCAAGTTGCTCTCGTTTTGCAAACGGTGCAACCACAGCTTTTATGGGTTTCTGATCAATTAAATATTGTTGCGCCACACGTTGTAAATCCTCTAGCGTGACATTTAACAAACGTTCTCTCAAAGTTTTCCTAAAGGCTGGTGTACGCGCATGCAACAGCGCATAACATGCCGTTATGGCTTCACCCGCAGGTGAACCAGGTTTATCCATGCTCGACACCAATCCCAAAATGGCTTCTTCAAGTTGATGGGGCTGTTGCTGTGTATGCAAAAGCCATTCCACACTGGCTTCAAAATCTTTAAATGTTTCAGCCAGACGTGGGTCACGATAGCTATAAAAACGGAATGAACAAGCATTGCCATCGTAGCTTGCACCACCGCCATACGCTCCGCCTTTTTCACGAATCGCGCTGTGCAAATAACCATTGCGCAAATAGGCTGCGAGTACCATCAGCGGCGCTGCATCAGGATGTGCAACCTCAATGGCTGGATAAGCAGATGCACAAAACTGAACATTGGTCTGAATTAACCATGCTTCATCCTGATCATTTTCTGAATGCGAAATATTCTGAATTTCGGGAAGCTGCGTATCAATTTCAACTTTATCCCAGACATTTTGAATTTCTTCAATTAACTGTTCTGAAAGTTGTTCTTCACAAACCAATAAAAACTGTTTAGGTGCTTGCAACAGCTTCAAATGAATCGCTTTTAATTCATTAATCAATTGATCATAAGCCGTATCGTTTTGTTCAATATCATCGACCAGATCACTTAGCCAGTTTAAAGCACCCAAGCCAGTATTATGATAATCACGCTGCGCCAATGCACTCATATTGCGTGATGCAGCTTGCATCGCATAGCTATGACCAGAGCCAGACAAACGTGATTTCCAACGTGTTTTACGTTGTTGTAATAACTCAATAATTCGATCTTTTTCATCAAAACGAAGCTTTTCAAAAGCCAGTTTTAACAAACCAATCGCATCTAATCGCTCATTTAAGGATTTGGTGGTCAATGTCAACCACGCACTAATTTTACCTTTATCATCTACTTTACTACGTAATGAAGCGCCCATGCCCAAACCACCACTCAAGGCCGTTTGTACTTGTTGCAGAGTCAAATAATCATATTCGCCCGCACCCACTTCACCCATCAAAATTGACAATAAACTAAAATAAGGCGACTGCACCACTTCCTCTGGAATCTCAATCAACACCTGTTGATAATAAATCCCGTTGGTTCCCGCATGATATAAATTCAGAGGATAATCATGGCGATTGGAAATAATTTCCCGAAGTTGCCCTTGCACAATGTGCAAATCTGCTGGAACATCTTCTAATCCGACTTTTGGCAATAAATCCAGATCATCAGGTGTATCCTGACGTTCCTTTAATGCTTGGGTTTTAGCCTCAATCTCAGCACGATCAGCATCGGTTAAATGTTCAGCAATTTTTGTCAGACGTGCTTTTTCATCCGCTTGCTCTTTCACAGACTTTTCAGCATCTGGGATCAGGGTCATTTGTACACGATGTGGATTATCCAAAAGATAGGTTTGAATCAAATTCGACAACCACATCGGATCTTCGAGTTCTTCTTTAACCTGATCAATGGCAGTATCTACATCCCAAACATGAATCGGATCATTATGGTGAATCGCACTGCTCAAACCATTTAAGATCAAACTCAAACCATAAGGCATACCATCGCCATTGATTTCGCGCTGATGCAATTCGATTTGATGCAAAATTGCATCAACCAAGGCCTGATCAATCGGTTTAGAGGCAACATACTGCAAAACCTTAAGCACGCCCTGTTTAAATTCTTCAGCATGCTCAGCATTTGAACCTTGCACAGCACAATAGAAGGTCATCTCAAAATTAGAATCATCCACCCCCATGAGCGGGCCCGTCGATTGGGCATAACCACAAGTTTCCAGATAATGACGCAAAGGTGAAGCTGAATTTTCCAGCAGAATGCCCTCGACCAGACGCATTCCCAAACGTAACTTGATATCGCTGGCTTGAGGTAATAACCAAGCCAATACATGATAGGTTTTGTCGGTTAAATCTTCGCTATCGACTGCATAGGTTTCAGTCACTTCAATCGGTGCGGCCAAACGTTTTTCTGGGGTTGAATAAAGTGTCGTACCCTTTTCAAACTTTCCTAAAGCCAGTTTCTCAAATTGCTCTTGAAGATCATAGGCACTTTGATTACCAAAAGTCATAAACACTGCATTGCTTGGATGATAATGCGACTTATAAAAGTTGACCAATTGCTCATAACTTAAATCTGGAATGTCTTTCGGATCACCACCAGAATTATAATGATAAGTCGTTTCAGGAAATAAATGATAAGCCAGTTGGTGATAAAGCTGATCTGAAGGTGCACTCATCGCGCCTTTCATTTCATTAAATACCACGCCTTTATAAACAGGTTCGCCATTTTCTAACTCAATACGAATTCCTTCTTGAGCAAAATCAAGCGGGTTCAAATTTGCTGCAAACGCAGCATCGAGATAAACGGATAATAAATTTTGAAAATCTTTTTTATTCTGTGTTGCAAATGGATAAGCCGTCCAGTCTGCCGCCGTGAATGCGTTCATAAATGTATTTAATGAACGGCGAATCATCAAAAAGAATGGATCACGTACAGGAAATTTCTCTGAGCCACACAGTGCAGTATGCTCAAGAATATGTGCTGTACCTTTTGAATCCATCGGTTGGGTACGAAACGCCACTAAAAAAACATTTTCATCATGTGAAGTGGCTAAATGATAATGAACAGCACCCGTCACTTTATGAGCATATTCAGAAACTAAAATATCCAAAGCTTCAACATGATGTTGACGTACCAACTGAAACGCAGGATGTACAGTTTGATTAATAGTTCCAGTGACATCTACCGTCATGTGATCTCCTAAAATTTCGCTTTGATAATTGGTCTCCATTATAGCCTTAGTCAGATGCCATTTTGGTAGTTTTAATCTGACACAATTTCTTTGTTTTGCTGTATTTTTGTGC
>NZ_CP078523.1:3133285-3140812 GCF_019264745.1 Acinetobacter sp. Colony158
AATGAAATTTATTCATCGAACTACAGTAAAACTGAACAATCGTGTAAACTGTGTGCTTTGATTTTACCTGTGAAGACAATCATGGCAACTGTTGACCTTTTTGCAATTGGAAATGCACTTATTGACCAAGAATTTAAAATTTCTGATGATTTTCTAATTCAACAAGGCTTGCAAAAAGGCACCATGCAGTTAACGGATGGTCCAACTCAAGCCGCATTATATCAAAACCTGCTCAATTCTCAGGATTATAAAGGTCAAGCCAGTGGTGGATCTGCGGCAAACACAACGGTCGCATTTAGTGCTTTAGGTAGTTCTGCTTTTTATGCCTGTCGAGTGGGAAATGATGAACTTGGGCAAATTTACCTTGATGGTTTAAATGACGCCGATATTTACACTTCCACAAAATCAAAAACCGATGGCGTAACGGGTACTTGTATGGTACTGATTAGCCCAGATACAGAACGTACCATGCATACTTATTTAGGGATCACCACCGAGCTTTCTGCGGAACAAGTTGATTACCAACCATTAAAAAAAGCAAAATGGCTTTACATCGAAGGATATCTTTCGACTAGTCCTTCAGCTCGATTAGCTGTCAAACAAGCACGCCAGATTGCACGTGAGCATGGAGTCAAAATTGCTTTATCGCTTTCGGATCCTGCGATGGTTCAATACGCCCGCGAAGGTCTCAATGAACTGATTGATGAAGGCGTAGATGTGTTGTTCTGTAATGAACAAGAGGCCTTGATGTATACAGAAACGCATACATTGGATGAAGCTTTTGCCAAATTGAAATTAAAAAATCATACCATTGTCATTACACAAGGTGCCAAAGGTGCTTCGGTACATTCAGCTAACACACATTTTCATTTAGGTGGTCGTCGTGTTACTGCTGTCGATGCCAATGGTGCCGGTGATGCTTTTGCAGGTGCATTCTTATATGCCCTTAATCAAAACATGTCTCTTGAAGATGCAACTCAGCTTGCTATTTTGATTTCAAGTGAAGTGGTTGCCCAATATGGCCCGCGTTTAGATATTGAAAACTATGCTAAACTGCTTAAAAATTTCCAGACTGAATGTGCATAAATATGGAAAAAATTTGCATGACCGAGGATATCCCTGAACGTGAAGCGCGTTCTTATGAAACGCCTCAGGGAGAGACTATTTTTATTACACAGCGTGATGGCGGTTTTTTTGCTTATCAAAATATCTGCCCGCACCTACAAGTTGAACTTGAATTTCTGGAAAATCAATTTCTAGATCAAGATCAGGAATTTATCGAGTGTTCAACACATGGTGCGCTGTTTAATGTAGAAAGGGGTGAATGTATTTCAGGCCCTTGTTTGGGTGAATTTTTGACGAAAGTTGAAATTCAGATACATTCAGATGGTGGAATTTACTTAACAGAATAATTTCTCAGGTTTTTGCCATGTCAGAATTTTTCTTCAACTACGACTTGCTTCCTTTTCATTTAAGTGTGGTTGCTTTAATTATTCTCAGCATGGCAGAAACTATTGGTATTTATATTGGGATACGTCCCAGTACAATTATTCAAAAAGTTTCTCCAAATTGGCTTGTGTATTCACCACTGCTTAATGTCAAGTTTTCAAAAGTTCTCATTCTTGTTTTTCTTTTAATCAATTTCAGTTTTGCTGGTTATTTTTTACAACTTGCTTTTTTTGCCAAACAGCACAGCTTTGTTTCGCCCTTCTATCTGATTTTTCCTGCACTGATTATTGCCATCTTCTTTACGGTATTTATGATTCACTGTCTTGATCAAGTCATCAAGCCACAGATCGAACATCACAACACCAGTCTACTTGGGCGACTTGCAACCATCTCAAGCGGCAATGCTCGTCCGGGATTTTCTGCACAAGCCCGAATTCGGGATGAATTTGGTCAGATTCATTATGTACAAGTTGAACCAGAATTTGGGGAATTAGAATTTCGCTCACAAGTGATTTTGATTCGTTTTAAACAGACTCATTACATCGCCAAAAAAATTGCAGTATCAAATCACTTATTTACACCACAACAATAATCATGTATATCTTTTAATCAATAAGAAAAATTGACTTAGGATCATTCAAATATAATGAGTAAATTAAAAATTTAATCTCGATATTTAACTATACCCACATAACTACAACCCGACCATTTTAGTTGGGTATTTAATTTTGCCTAAAATTTAATTATTACTATTTTAGTCGGATTTAAAATATCAAATACAACTATTTTAGTCTGATTTATTTCAGCCTAAACATGACTGCTTTAATATGCTTTTCATTATTTTTTAAATCAAAAAATATATTTGTAAGTATTTGATATAAAACAAATTAATAATATATTTTTATTTTAATTGTTTTAATTGTTTATTTTTTTGTTTATGTCATTAATAATATAGTTAATCCATCCAGATAGGCTTGTATATATGAGCTTAATGAAAAAAGATTTTAATCAACGTTTAGTCAAAGAAATTACAATCATATTAATAATTAAGATTGTTCTTTTACTGACAATTAAACATATCTGGTTTGACGCCCCTACTATCCCTAAAAATTTTGACAATCAAGTTGCCGAGCGTATCGCTGGCACAAATTCCCAAATCAAGGAGACACGTTGATGATTTCTGAAAGCGTGGTCGATCTTTCGCGGTTCCAGTTCGCTATGACCGCAATGTATCACTTCATTTTTGTCCCTCTGACTTTAGGCCTTGCTTTTCTTCTTGCCATTATGGAAACGACATATGTCATTTCTGGTAAAGAAATTTATAAAGATATGACTAAGTTCTGGGGAAAACTTTTCGGTATCAACTTTGCTTTAGGTGTAACGACTGGTCTGACTATGGAATTCCAGTTTGGTACTAACTGGGCTTACTATTCACACTATGTAGGTGACATTTTTGGTGCGCCACTGGCGATTGAAGGTCTAATGGCTTTCTTTTTAGAATCGACTTTTATTGGTTTGTTCTTCTTCGGCTGGAATCGTTTATCAAAAGTACAGCATCTTGGTGTGACATGGTTAGTTGCTATTGGTTCAAATATGTCCGCATTGTGGATTCTGGTCGCAAATGGCTGGATGCAAAACCCTGTCGGTGCTGCATTTAACTATGAAACCATGCGTATGGAACTGACCGATTTCGCAGCACTTATTTTTAACCCTGTCGCTCAGGTTAAATTTGTACATACTGTTTCGGCAGGCTATGTCACTGGTGCGATCTTTGTATTAGCGATTTCTAGTTATTACCTGTTGAAAAAACGTGACTTGCCATTTGCCCGTCGCTCTTTCGCCATTGCTGCTATTTTTGGTTTAGCTTCTACATTATCGGTTATTTTACTGGGTGATGAATCTGGCTATGAATTAGGTGATGTCCAAAAAGCAAAACTTGCCGCTATTGAATCCGAATGGGAAACTCAACCAGCACCAGCCAGTTTTACTCTATTTGGTATCCCAAATCAGCAAGAAATGCGCACTGATTATGCGATTAAAATTCCTTACGCATTAGGTCTAATTGCAACACGTTCAACCGATCAGCAAGTCACTGGTATTACCGACTTGATGAAAGAACATGAACTACGCATTCGTAATGGTATGGTGGCGTATAGTGAGCTTGAGAAACTTCGTGCAGGCGATAAATCTCCAGATTTGCTTAACTCATTTAAAGAAAACCAGAAAGATTTAGGCTACGGTTTATTATTGAAAAAATATACCGAAAATGTCACTGATGCGACTGAAGCCAATATTCAATCTGCTGTAAAAGACAGTATTCCGAACGTTCCTGCTTTATTCTTTACGTTCCGTATCATGGTTGCTTGTGGCTTCCTCATGCTCTTGCTCTTCATCTTGGCGGCATGGTCTGTGGCTAAACGCAATGCTGAAGATAAACCGTGGTTACTTAAGTTTGCTTTGTTTGCTTTGCCATTACCGTGGATTGCGGCTCAAACTGGCTGGTATGTAGCAGAAGGTGGTCGTCAACCTTGGACGATCGGTGAAGTATTACCTACTCACCTCTCAGCATCTAGTTTAAGTACTGGAGATGTATGGGGCTCAATCATTGCACTTGCAGCGTTCTACACAGTACTGCTCATTATTGAAATGTATCTAATGATCAAGTTTGCACGCTTAGGTCCAAGCTCACTTCATACTGGTAAATACCACTTTGAAAAACAAGAGAACTCGAATTTGGTCGCTGAGGAGGCTCAATCATGATCGAATATGAACTCCTAAAAATAATTTGGTGGGTCTTGGTCGGGGTACTCCTGATCGGGCTTGCCCTAACTGACGGTTTCGACATGGGTGCCATGATTTTGATGCCTTTCGTCGGTAAGACTGATAATGAACGTCGTGTGGCAATCAATACGATTGCTCCGCACTGGGATGGTAATCAGGTCTGGTTAATTACTGCGGGTGGTGCAATTTTTGCAGCATGGCCAATGGTTTATGCGGTCGCTTTCTCGGGGATGTATTGGGCCTTATTGCTCGTTCTGTTTGGACTTTTTCTAAGACCTGTTGGTTTTGATTATCGATCTAAACTTGAAAATACCAAATGGCGTAACTCTTGGGATTGGGGACTTTGTATTGGTAGTTTTGTTCCAGCACTTGTATTTGGTGTAGCATTCGGCAACATGCTGGTTGGTGTACCTTTTAGTCTGGATGAAACTGTCCGTTCTCACTATGACGGTAATTTCTTTGGCTTACTTAACCCGTTCTCTGTGGTATGTGGTCTAGTGAGTGTTGCTATGTTGTGTGCCCACGGTGGAGCTTGGCTCATGCTGCGTACAGATGCTGCGCTACATCGCCGTGCGGCTAAAGCAACTCAAATTATGTCTGTTGTATACCTTGTTTGCTTTATTGCTGCTGGTGCTTGGCTTTATTTTGGTAACATTGAAGGTTATACCTTGGTACAACCTTTTGATACCAACGGTGTTGCAAATCCTTTAGCAAAAGAAGTGGTGACCAATGCGAATCACGGTTGGCTAAACAACTATAGCCAATATCCAATCACTATGGTTGCACCTATTGTGGGTATTCTTGGTGGTCTGATTGCTTTATTTGCTTCGAGTAAAAATAAAGCAGGATTAAGCTTTCTTGGGTCTGCTTTAGCGATTGTTGGAACTATTTTAACTGCTGGTTTTGCATTATTTCCGTTCCTTATGCCATCTAGTATCAGTCCTGTTTCAAGTCTTACTATGTGGGACGCTGTTTCAAGTCATAAAACACTAGGTGTCATGACCGTTGCTGCATGTATTTTTGTACCAATCGTATTAAGTTATACCTTCTGGTGCTACTATAAAATGTGGGGTGTCATTACCAATAAAGACATTCAAGCTAATTCACATAGTTTGTACTAAGGTCACGAGGAGAAATATATGTGGTATTTCGCATGGATTCTTGGAATATTGATGGCTTGTTTTGCAGGTGTTCTAAGCGCTCTTTATATTGAGCATCATCAAAATTTAGATGAGGAATAACATTATGGCTGAAGCAGTGACAACAGTAAAAAGAAGTAAAGCGCAGACCATTGCGATGGTAATTTCATTTTTGTTGGCATTGCCACTTGCAGCTGTATTGTTGGTCCATCCTGGCATGATGCTAGATGCAAACGGACACTACAATCACAGTGTTCTTATGCTGGTTATGCTAGGAATTTCAGGCGGCTTTATTCATGGTGTAGGCTACATTCCCCAATTTTGGTTGTGGAAATGGTTATTTAGTCCTTACATCTCATGGCCACTGATGTTGATTGGTTATTATCTATGGTTTGTTAAATAATAGTCACTCAATAAAAAACCTCCGAAATTTCGGAGGTTTTTTTATGCCTAAGATTTATCTTAATTCGACTGCCCTGCTAGCCACGCCATAAATTTTTGGCGTTCTGTTTTTGAAGATTTTTGCCATAACTCAACCAATTGTTGATCATTGCTTTTAACTGCATTCGAAGCTTGAGGGTTGATCACTGTGGTTGGAACAGTAACGCCTTCTTTAGCCACTACAGTTTGAGTTGCATATACGGGTGCAGGTTGATTTGCTGGTGCAGATTTAGTTTGAGTTAAATCATAAGTTTTGCCAAAAAGCCCTCTGTTAAACCAAGGCTTAGCTTCTGTATTGGCACCTGTTTGCTGAACAAGTAATTGGTGATTTGCATTATAAAGGCCAATGGTTGGTTGTTCAGCGTATTTTTTTGCATCTTCAAAATTTGATGGTGCATTAACCAAATCTAGTTGATAAGTTGCTCCATCTTTTAGAGGTGGCGTTTTTAACGTTACTATTCCAGATTTAACAATATCGTGCTCACCATCTAAATGCTGAAAAAACTCCTGATAACGAACACTAATACTGATTTCGCCAGCATCAACTTTGTAATCATTTTCTTTTTTACGCAATAACCCTGAATTCACCTCTTGGTCATTGACCGCCAGTATTACGATTTCCTCTGGAGCCGTAATCGTCGCAGCCGCAAAAACAGAGCTACTTAAACATAAACTTAATGCGGCAAGTGTGAATTTTGAAGTCATTGTCGGATTTCTCTACATTTTTTTAAATCATGAGCACTATGCAGCGCAGTTGTGACAATTTTATGACAAATATTTCAAACATATGACTAAGTTATTAAATTTTATAATAATATTTAAATACTTAGTCATCAGGTGTATGCATCAATACTAAACCTAGTTTCCAATACATCCTCATAAAAAAGAGCGCGTAGATGCGCTCTTGATGTTTAAAAGAATATTAAAGCTTAGTTAAAGGTTTTAAAACGCTCATCATCGCTCATAAATTCTTTATCGCCTGCTTCTGCTTCAATTGAACCAAAGACCAATTGCGCGCGAAGTTTCCAGTTATGTGGAATACCAAAAGTAGTTGCAACTTCATCATCCACAATTGGATTGTAGTGTTGAAGTGACGCACCGACATTATGTTCTGCCAATGCTGTCCACGCTGCAAATTGTGCAATCGCAGTTGAGTGTTCAGACCAAACTGGGAAGTTATCAGCATACAATGCAAATTGTTCTTGTAAACCTTTAATCACAGCTTGGTCTTCATAGAATAGCGCTGTGCCAAAACCCGCAGAGAAACTATCAAGCTTGCCACTTGTCGCGGCAAAAGCAGCTTCAGGAACAATTTTTCTTAAAGTTTCACGTACAATTTCCCAAAATTTATGATGCGAATCACCAAATAGAATCACTACACGTGAAGATTGTGAGTTGAATGAAGATGGACTGTGTTTTACAGCATCTTTAATGATTTGCTCAATCTCAGCTTGTTCTAATGCAACATTTTTTCCGATTGCATAGATACTGCGACGATTTTTAATTTTATCTAAGAACGATGTCATTTGTTATGTCCTGTGTACATTTGACCTAATCGGTCGTGATCTGGAATGATGATTAGTTTATGCAACTCTTATGGCGTCTTCATTACTAATTTTATTACATAACCCGAATCGCGGATAAGCAATTGACTTGAAAAATAAGGGGACTAGAGCCATCAGTTGAGTTACCACACCAAACCTAAAGCTCTAGCCCT
>NZ_CP078523.1:3141600-3142136 GCF_019264745.1 Acinetobacter sp. Colony158
TATTCAAACTCATTCAGGCTGGGTCTACACTGCATTTATTATTGATGTGTTCTCGCGAGCAATTGTTGGATGGAAAGTATCTACACGGATGAATACAGATATGGTGCTCGATGCATTGGAGCAAGCATTGCACGATCGAGGCATGCCAAAGAATGTAATTCATCATTCCGATAGAGGTGTTCAATATCTTTCTATTCGCTATACCAATCGTTTAGAAGCAGCAAATTTACGAGCATCAGTCGGTACGACAGGTGATTCATACGATAATGCTTTGGCTGAAACGGTGAATGGCTTATACAAAACAGAGGTGATTGAATATTTAAAAGCAGATTGGCAAGGTTTAGCGGATGTACAACTTGCGACATTAAATTGGGTAGATTGGTTCAACAAAAAGCGTGTACACAGTGCACTGGGTTATGTATCGCCTTTTGAGTTTGAAGCAATGTACTATGATAAGATTAATCCGTTAGGTCAGGTGGCCTAACTTAAATAAAAAAGTCTCCGACAAAACCGGTACGGTTCATGATGTTCAATAG
>NZ_CP078523.1:3143461-3144020 GCF_019264745.1 Acinetobacter sp. Colony158
GTACCGAATTATTCTGCATCATTGATGATTTCTTTCTTAAATTTGAAGCAACTTATTGGAAGTTTCTCAAACAAAGTCGTCGCTCTGTAAGAATTCGACCAGCCCAGCTGAGTCTCTCAGAAATACATTTTATCGCTATTTGGTATAAGTGTTCTCATTTCAACAATTTCAAAGCTTTCTTTTCATGGTTGAAGCAGGATAAAAATCATTTATTTAAACGCTTACCCTGTTACCAAAGGATGATTCACCTGATCAATATGCATCAATTAGCTCTACATGCTTTACATGTCGCTTTGATGAAAGGTGAATACAAACAATATTTATGGATTGATTCAACGACTCTGCCTGTCTGTAAAAATCAGCGTATTCAGCGTCATAAATCATTAGCCAAGATTGCATCTCGCGGTAAAAGTTCAATGGGATGGTTTTATGGCTGTAAGTTACATATCGTGATGAATCAATTCGGTGAGATCGTTAGCTCAGGCTTATCTAATGGGCATGTTGCTGACATAAAAATGGTTGAACAATTGGTTGAAGGCCTAGACGCAAAGCTTTATGC
>NZ_CP078523.1:3144095-3168768 GCF_019264745.1 Acinetobacter sp. Colony158
AAAGAACATGCAGGCTATTCAACTCTGTTCATCAGATAAATATCATTTAAAACAACGCAATAAGATAGAAACGTTATTCAGCTTATTGAAAGGACAATACAATTTAGTGACGAGTAAAGCACGTAGTATTCATGGATTTCTTAGCGGAATTTATGCATCGTTATGTGCATATCAATTAACTCATCGGAATAAGCCAACAATTCAAGTTATGGAATCATTAGCTTAAGCAGGATTCGGGTTACATACTGTTTTATTTTTAGAACAGTTTCATGCTTTAGCGCGTCATCAAAACAAAAAACTCCACACGAAGTGGAGTTTCAAAGTTTAGATCAGATTATTTATCGGTTTCAAATAATGCTGCCACAAAAGATTTGGCTGAAAATGGACGTAAATCATCAATTTTTTCACCCACACCAATGAAACGAATAGGTACATGAGTACGACTGGCGATATTAAAAAGCACTCCACCTTTCGCTGTACCATCCAGTTTAGTAATGGTAATTCCTGTTAAACCAACTGCCTGATCAAATTCCTGAACCTGATTGATGGCATTTTGTCCTGTGCCCGCATCTACCACCAGCATAATTTCATGCGGTGCAGTCGCATCAATTTTCTGCATTACGCGCTTAACTTTCTTAAGCTCTTCCATCAGGTTACTTTTGTTATGCAAACGACCTGCTGTATCGGCAATTAATACATCAATTCCTTTCGCGCGTGCACTTTCAAAAGCATCAAAAATCACCGATGCACTATCTGCACCATGCCCTTGTGCCACCACTGGAATATTATTGCGCTCACCCCAAATTTGTAATTGTTCAGTCGCCGCAGCACGGAAGGTATCTCCTGCTGCTAGCATGACTTTTTTACCTTCGCCTTGTAAACGCTTGGCTAATTTACCAATGGTTGTGGTTTTACCTACACCATTTACGCCCACCATTAAAATCACGTAAGGCGTTTTATTTGGATCAATATGTAAAGGTTTAACTCTTGGGGCAAGCAAAGCCACCAGTTCTTCCTGCAACGCTTTATAAAGTGAATGTGAATAGATCAAATCACCACGCGCTGTACGCTCAGTCAAATTGGTAATAATGGTTTTGGTAGCATCTACGCCAATGTCAGAAACCAATAATTGCTCTTCAACTTCCTCTAAAAGCTCATCATCAATCTCTTTACCGCCAATCAGGATATTGACCATACCATCAGCCAAATTACGGCGAGTTTTGGTCAATCCATCTTTCATACGGCTAAAGAAGCCACCTTTAGATTGGGTCTCAGCCGAACTTTGCTCAGCATCTTCAAGATCAGAGGTTTCAGATTTAGCAGCAGCAGGTAAAGCGGATTCTTGTGTTTTTACAGCATCATCAATAATTGGAACATTGACAGCAGGTAAGTTTGGTAATGTGACATCGTCATCCCCAATGTCAGCATCAATCAAGAATTTATTTTGCATATTCGATTGCTGTTGCATACCGATTCCCTTGAAAAGCAGCGGGTTAAAAAACAAAGAGTTTAGCACAGATTCTCTGTATTGCCTGAGCTTATTCAAACTGCTTTTAAAGTGCAATTAGCCCTGCAAATGATTGGTATTGCAATGTGTTTTGCGATCATCCAGATAAAGAATCTTCACTAAAACACAACAGGATATTCTTGAGTTTAAACGTTATTTTTTTAAAAATAGATTGAAATATGAGAAATACCTATGGACGGCTTGTGTTCAAATCGTTACGACAATGTCTTAAACTCCCTATCCTTCATTTTTCTTTAATTTTCTTAACACTGACTACGAGTCATGCAGAAACACAAAGCCAGCTTGGACGCACTACTTTTGAAACCACACTCATCAATGGTTTGAAAGTGATTATTCGGGAAGATCATCGTGCCCCGATTGCAATTAGTCAAATTTGGTATGCCGTCGGTAGCAGTGACGAATCAGGCAATATTTTAGGGGTCTCTCATGCGCTTGAACATATGATGTTTAAAGGAACGACCAAAGTTCCTGATAATGAGTTTACCCGTTTAAGCCGCATTTATGGTGGTCGAGTCAATGCGGCAACTTCGAGCAACTATACCAATTACTATCAACTTTATCCCAAGGCTTATCTACCTATGGCTTTGGAACTTGAAGCAGATCGGATGACTCATCTGGTATTACGTCAAAGCGATTTTGCAACTGAAATGAATGTGGTCATGGAAGAACGTCGTCAACGTACCGACGATAATCCTCGCGCGCTTGCTTTTGAACGTTTTAAATGGCTAGCTTTCCCCACCAGTCATGCACGGCAACCAGTAATTGGTTATATGAAAAATCTGCAAAACATTCAGTTAGAAGACCTTAAACAATGGTACAAAACATGGTATAGCCCCAATCATGCCACCTTAGTGATTATTGGTGATGTGGATGCAGAGGCAACGCTCAAACAGGTTCAAAAGTATTTCGGACAGATTCCCAAACAGGTTTCAGGCGAGCGTAATGACGTGTTGGAATTTGATCGTGTGGGCTATCGACACATGGAAGTTGAATTGCCTGTCCATGTAGCGAATTTGTATATGGCCTGGAATGTTCGTTCTATCAAGACCGCCAAAAATCCGCAAGATGCCTATGCACTAACAATTATTCAGGCACTTTTGGATGGCAATATTTCTTCACGTTTGCAACAAAAACTGGTACGTGACAAAAAAATTCTTAGCTCGATAAGTATCAATTATGATCCTTATAATCGTGGTGACAGTTTATTTACGATTACCGCCTTGCCTGCGGATGGGATCAATCTCTCATCTGCTCAAGAAGCCATTCAAAAAGAAATAGATTCGCTGAGAACTGAACTGATTGAACCCGTTGAACTAGAGCGTGTCACCAATAATTTTGTTTCCAATCTGATCTATAGCCAAGACGATATTATTGGTCAGGCACATATGATTGGATTACTTGAAGTTAATGGTCTGAGTTATCGACTGGTGGATGATTTGCCTGAACATTATCAGACGGTAACACCACAAGATATTCAACGAGTAGCTAATGCTTATTTTGTTAAAAGCAATCTCACCACTTTATACCTAGAACCAGAACAAGAAAAATAAAGGATTGATAATGAACAATACCCTACTCATGCTCATGTTGACATCCCTGCTTTCTAGTCCAGTCTTTGCAGATATTGTGGATCAAAGTGTTGCTGAACAAGATGATCCGTCTCAACTAAAATCCATTTCACAACTGAGTAGTCTTAAAAATATTTCGAAAAACACTGCTGAACAAGCACCGTATGTGCATGATCTAAAAAATGCCAATCAAGTGCGAACACTATTTGTTGAATCACAAGCATTGCCAATTGTGGATATACAACTCACCTTTAATGCGGGTTCGGCACAAGATGAGCGTATAGGTAAAGGTTTATTTGGTATTGCCAATATGGCAGCCAACCTGATGACTGAAGGAACTGAAAACTATACTGCTGCCCAAATCGCCAATACCTTTGAACAACTCGGTGCACAATTTAGTGTCAAAGCATATCGAGATATGTTTGTCGTGCGCTTACGAGTGATGTCAGATCCGCAGAAAATGCAGTCCGCTATCAACCTCATGCTAGAGGTGCTTAATCACGCAACATTTAATCCATCCAGCTTAAATCTTATATATAGCAATACGCAAGTCGGTCAACGCCAGCTGCAAGAAAATCCGAATCGTTTAATTGATATAAAACTTTATCGTACTTTGTATGGAACGCATCCCTATGCAGAACCAATCACGGGAACTCATGCCAGTATTCGTAAGATTACTCCTGCATTGCTCAAACAGTTTCGCCAAGAGTTACTGGTCGCACAAAATATGAATATCGCCATGACAGGACAACTCACTACACAACAAGCCAGTGATCTCAGTATTAAAATCATTCAATCCTTACCCCAAGGGCATGCTGCACCGCCGCTTGTTCAACCCAAACTACAGCAGGGCTTTAACATTCAGCACATTCCTTATCAGTCCACACAAAGCTATGTCACGATGGGACATGTGGGTGTAAGTCGAAATGATCCAGATCAGCTAGCTCTAGAACTTGCCAATCAAATGCTAGGTGGTTCAGGATTTAACTCATTGCTCATGAAAGAGCTTCGAGTAAAACGTGGTTATACTTATGGTGCATATAGTACATTTAGCTTTACGCAGACAAGTGGCATTTTTAGTTTAAACTATTCAACTCAACAAGATCAGTTGATGGATAGTATTCAGGTTGCACATCAAACTTTGCTTGATTTTGTCAAACAACCTATCGATAAAAAACAGCTTGAAGAAACACGAAGTGGAATGTTACTGGCTTTTCCAATGACCTATAGCAGCAATGCCAATATTAATGCACAACTTGGCTCCATTGGCTTTTATGGATTACCCTCAGATTATTTATCGAAGTATCCAGAACAGCTTAGAAAATTAACAGCACAAGATGTACAACGGGCAATTAGAACACACATTCACCCTGATCATCTTACAGTCATTGTTGCGAGTGAAAAGCTAGATAAAGAACAATTGTTAAAAGATCTTCAAAATCATGTAGAACCGATTAAGCCTGTACAGATTGATCCCCAGATTATTCATCCTCTAAAGCCATCGCAGGATAGTGCCGAGCCTTTGCATTCTCAAACTGATACGCGCGCATCAATTTAAAATATTCCGCGCGGTTAATCGTCTGCTCATGCAATAACCGACGTGCCATTTTTTGGGTTTCTGGGTTATTGGCCATGTCGGATAAATTTACAACAATTTGATATTGTGGATGAGAAATAGGACGTTGTAATGCAATAAAAGCCAACAGTAACATCGCGATAATCATGATGGCGACGATACTGTTGTAAATGCGATCTAATTTGATTTCATTTACAAATTTTAAAAAATTATATTTTGATATGAGCATACCTTACCTCGAATGGATGTAGTGTATGGCTCATTTCAGTTGCACACAAGTCAAAGTGCCTCATTCTCCTAACAAAATAGAAGATTAGGTACTTTGACATCAGAACAAACAATAAAATTTAGCTGATTAACGCACGAATAACGGCAAAATATAAAATAAAGGCAATAATCGCCAAAACAATCAAAATAGCGAAATAGCTCAAACCTGTTTCTGCATCTGCAGGATGTAAATCTTCCTCATCCGCCAAACGCAATAATTCACCATCATAGACGCGATAAAACCATGCCTTGGTTTGCGGATCAAGCTGTTGGGTAAAATCATGCACACGCTTACGCTGTGCCAGACAGTAATCACCTAAATGAATTTCTTGATGAAATATGGCCTCATCAAGTTGTTTACGATGATATTGTGCCAAAGCCACAATTTGAGACTCATCTGGAGGAACTTCAAAATTAAAACCATCAACCGTTGTTAGCATGTTGTTCTCCTTGTCATGTCATATTTAATTGTTATATTGATTTTACTAAAAAATATTTTTGTTGAATGTTTAATCATGTAAGCTTGTAATTCGGGCAACACGCCCCATTTATTACTTGACTTATCACGCTTATTGTAATATTAGTTTAACAATCAACTGCTAAATTAGTTTTGCGAGGCAAGTAAGCCGAGTTGATGTGATCATAATTACAACTATAAGGAGTTTTTAATATGATTCAACAAATTTCTCATCATGACTTAGAACATGTGTACGCATCTGCGGTCAATACAATTCAATCACAGATGAACTTTCAAGACGCTGTGAAGCAGCTTGAAGATGCAGCACGTGCAGGACACGGTAAAGCAGCGATGTTTCTGGCTGAACTTTACTACCAAGGCTTTCGTGTAGAACGAGATTCATTGAAAGCACAGTACTGGCAACGAATGGCCACCATGCAAGCATAATCAAACGTCACCTAGGTGGCGTTTTTTAATGCCGCTGTAAAACTTTATTACGATTTAAAGCAAACGAGTAACGGAAATTAAGTATTTATTTTTTATAATAAACACGAATTTAAATCGCAGCAAAACCATGAAAACCTATACACAGTTAAATCCTGTATCTAAAGACTTGATAATTAAAATTTCTATTTTAAAAACCATGATGTATTGCGGCGCACTTTGGGGTTTATACCATCAAGGCTGGGCAATTAAATCAGATCAAGATGATTTTGTTTTTCCTTTTTGGCTCAATGGTGTGCAAGCACATCGTTATGCTAAAAAACACTGGCCAAATTATGTTCCCAAAAAAATTACGCCCCAAGATTTTCAGGAGTCTTTATTACCTACATTGACCCGTTTAAATGTTACGCCTGCTTTGTTTAATTCGAATCAACGCAAATTTAAATTATCGACACAACAAATGCGGCATTTTTTCTTTGCACCCGCATCAAATTTAAAAATTGCATAAAATAATGTGTATTGAGTTTTAATCGGTAAAACTCAATACAAAACGCCAACGCCATTTGGCAAAATATTATTCATTTATACTTTCAAAGGCTTTGCATTTTCTTCAAATCGCGCTAAGTTAATTTAAAACGATAACACTAGCCAGAGGGACATAAAAGATGACAAACGTTGCTCAAGTTATACAAGATAAAGCTGAACAAGCCATTTATACTGTTTCGCCAGACGCAACCGTACTTGAAGCAATTTCGATCATGGCAGAAAAAGGGATTGGAGCATTAGTTGTCACTCAAGATAATGAAGTCGTTGGAATCTTGTCTGAGCGCGATTACACCCGCAAAGTTGCCCTGATGGAACGCTCTTCTTATGATACGACGGTGAGTGAAATTATGACCGCTAAGGTTTTAACTATTTCACGTTCAAATACAGTTGAAGAATGTTTACAACTGATGACAGACCGACATTTACGTCATTTACCTGTGGTTGAAGAGAATAAGTTGGTTGGACTCATCTCCATTGGTGATTTAGTTAAAGCAGCCATGCAAGACCAAAAAAACTTAATTGATCAATTACAACAGTATATTTCGGGTTAAATAGCCTTAAATAAAGCAGGCATCTTTATCAGATGCCTTTTTTTGAATGCTTAACTGCCCTATTTCCAAACTGATCTGCAATTCGATTTCATCCATCTGCAAATACTGCTTCGCTGAATGCAAGTTGTCTGTAATACCTTTGATGAGACATGATTCGATACTCAAATGGAACGCATCACATCAGCTCTCACGCGACAACTACAATTTTTCGCCACTTATACAATTTTCACCGAATTAAATTGTCCCGATGACCTTTATTTGGATTAAGATAGCCCATCGGTATCGTTTCATCTTTTGATTAGGTCTTGTTATGTCACAGGCGAATGCCAATTTTACAAAAAACTCTCCTAATACAGAGAATAAAGTGAATGACTCAGGTCAACTAAAAGAATTTCGTACTCCTCCGCATAACCTTGCCATTGAACAAGCAGTACTAGCAGCGCTGATGACCGTTGCTGAATCATTTGAACAAGTGGGTGATTTACTCAAAGAAAGTGATTTTTATGCAACCCGTCATAAATATATATTCCGTGCCATTGAGAAACTGGCACAAGAAAACTCACCTTATGATGCAGTATTGGTCAATGACTGGTTGGTGAAGCAAAATTTACTTGATGCCATTGGCGGTGAAGAATACCTGATGCAGCTTATGGCGGACTCGCCGTCGAGTTTTTATAATCTGGAAACTTATGCAGGCAAAATTAAAGAGTTTTCTACACTGCGTAGTATGATTAAAGTCAGTACTGATATTTTGCAAAATGCTTATGACACTAAGGGTCGTGCAGTCAGTGAAATTTTGGATTTGGCTGAAACCAATATTTTTTCACTCGCAGAACAACACAATAACAATAAGAAAGACGCGGGACCAAAATCGATTAGTTCAGTGACTGCTGATGTTATTAGCAAACTCGATGAACTTTCTAAACTTGATGGCAATATCACAGGTCTAACGACTGGATTCTTAGAACTTGATAATAAAACCTATGGGATGCAGGCAGGTGATCTCATCATTGTTGCCGCACGTCCTTCAATGGGTAAAACCACCTTTGCCATGAACTTAGTCGAAAGTGTTTTATTCAATAGCAATTTGCCTGCACTGGTTTATTCGATGGAAATGCCTGCTGATTCCATCGCAATGCGTCTGATTTCCTCTTATGGCAAAGTGCACCAAGGGCATTTACGTTCAGGCAAACTGGATGGCGATGAATGGTCGAAAGTCACAGGTACGATCTTGCAGCTTCAGGAAAAACATCTCTATATTGATGATTCCTCTGCACTCCCGCCAACGGAAGTACGCTCCCGCGCACGACGTATTGCTAAAATGCATGATGGCAAAATTGGCTGCATCATGGTCGACTATTTGCAATTGATGAAAGTTCCAGGCATGGGTGATAACCGTGTAGGCGAGATTTCAGAAATTTCACGAAGTTTAAAAGCACTGGCGAAAGAGATGAATTGCCCTGTTATAGCACTGTCTCAGCTCAACCGTAGTCTGGAAAATCGTCCCAACAAACGCCCTGTCATGTCTGACTTACGTGAATCGGGTGCGATCGAGCAGGATGCCGATTTGATCATGTTTATCTATCGGGATGAAGTCTACAATAAAGAATCTAAAGAAGCTGGTACTGCTGAAATTATTATTGGCAAACAGCGTAACGGCCCGATTGGAACAGTCCGTTTGGCTTTTGAAGGTCAATATACCCGCTTTAGTAACCTCTCACCTGAGTATTACAGTCAGTATGATGATGAGGAATAAGATCTTAATTATTTATCCTCTTTAAAATTTTTCCATGTCGTCCCAAAGGAGAAATCAGGGTGCGCCAAGCAACAGTTTATATTGATAGCGCTGCGCTGCAATATAATTTAAACCGTGTCAAACAACTTGCACCAAACTCAAAAATCGTGAGTATGGTCAAAGCCAATGCCTATGGACATGGAGTCAAAGACTGTTTAGCAGCCTTAAATAACACCGATGCTTTCGGAGTTGCCACTCTGGAAGAAGCACTCGAGCTTCGTGCTCAAGGCTCAAAGCATGCGATTACCCTTATTGAAGGTATTTTCAATGCCAATGAAATGCATGCTGTTTTACAACATCAACTTGAATGTGTCGTACATCAGCAGCAGCAAGTAGAATGGTTATTACAATATAAAGCTGAATATATTCAACAAGGCTTAAAAGTCTGGATCAAACTCAATAGTGGAATGAACCGTTTAGGTTTTAAAATAGATGAAATTATTGATGTCATCACACGTTTAAAAACTGAAGGCTTCCATTGTGTACTTGCAATGCATTTTGCCAATGCCGATGTTCCAGAACATCCAATGAATCAGCAACAAATCCAACAACTACTTACCATTAAAGAAAGCTGCACGCCAATTGAGGTTTCATGCTGCAATTCAGCTGCCATTTTTAACTGGCCAGAACTTCATTTTGATTATGTACGTCCTGGCATCATGCTGTATGGCGCTAGTCCTTTTGCAAACAAAACCATACATGAGCTGGATTTAAAACCTGTCATGACCTTTACTGCCCGAATCATTGCGCTTAACCATATTCAAGCAGGTGATTCCATCGGTTATGGCTCATGGTTTACCGCCGACGAAACAATGGATATTGCCATTGTTTCAATTGGCTATGGGGATGGCTATCCACGCGCTTATATTAAACAAAACTACGTTGCAGTGAATGGACATCTTACACGAGTAATCGGACGTGTTAGCATGGATATGATCGCGATTGATGTGACGGGATTAAATGTATCTTTAGATCATGAGGTTGAGCTTTGGGGGCAGCATCGTTTGGTTGACGACGTTGCCGAAGCAAATGGAACGATTGGTTACGAGTTACTCTGCCGTTTAAGTAACCGACCGATTCGCCGAAAAATCGAAAATTAAATCAGATCAACCCATGTTTAACCATGGGTTTCTGCTTGTACATCTTTTAAAATTTCGAGCAAACGTTCTAGCGAAGTTGGATTAAGTAGATATGGATTAAAAGTGTTGCTCCCGAGCTCAGCAAAAAAACTTTTTACTTCACTACGTTTACGCACATATTTCATCGACCAGTCTTTAAAGTTGGCGTGTTCAGCACTTCTTTCATCAAGAACATGAAAATGTGAATGACGCGGATCTTTCTTTATAGAATCCAGTAACTTCAAAACTTGTTGCTGTTCGCCCTCAAGACATTGAAAAAAATAGTTATCCGCAAAATATAAGACACCTTGTATTTTGTGAATATAATTGAAATGCATCGCAGTTGTAAGAATTTCTCTCAGATCAACCATAAGTTGCTCATGCGATGAGGTGGTTTGACTTGCATAACAAATTTGATAATTCATAATTATATTTCTTTATCTGTTAATAAATTAATTATGCATGCCGTTTTCAATTATTCCAAATAATCCTCTGAAGGTTTTGGAATTTCATGCAAACCTGCACGCAGTATTTCCGACCATTGTTTACTGATTTTTTGAAAATACTCATCATCTTGAGTAACACGTTTACCTTTTGGCATTTCCAGACTATCAATATGATACACCAATACATCAAGCGGCAATCCCACTGACACATTCGAACGTAAAGTAGAATCGAATGAAAGTAGGCTACAACGCAGTGCTTCATCCAAAGGCATATCATAAGTTAAAGCACGATCTAGTATTGGTTTACCATACTTGCTTTCACCAATCTGAAAAAAAGGCGTGTCTTTAGTTGCACAAATAAAATTCCCTTGTGGATAGATATTATAAAGTTGATGCTCTCCTTCCCCAATTTGACCACCCACAGTCAAACTACAGTAGTAATTACTTTGTTCAAGCGTATCTTCGGTCACATCTTCAATGACTTTGCGCAAAGTTCGCCCGACCAATTGGGCAACTTCAAACATGGTATTTACAGTGTATAGATTGGGTTGTTCCTGTAATTCAAGCTGATTTCGCAAATGACCGATCACAGCCTGTGTTGTTGCAAGATTTCCAGCAGTTTGAATCGCAATAAAGCGCTCTTTTAATTTCCCAAAAGTGTAAAGTTTTCGAAAAACTGAAATCTGATCTACACCCGCATTGGTCCTCGTATCACTAATGAAGACCAAGCCATCTTTAAGCCGTAAAGCACAACAATAAGTCATTTTTTTCATTCCATTCAACAAGCAAGTACCTGCACTGTTGATCGCATTTTTTCCACACCACCTTTTTCACGAATACCCCTGACTGGCGCAACATCAAAATAATCACGACCAATTGCGACGTAAATATGTGAAGAAGGTTCAAACAATTGATTACTCACATCGAAACAATACCATTGTTTATTCAAAAATACTTCAGCCCATGCATGACTTGCTAGATGAGGCGTATTTTTATCATACAAATAGCCTGAAACATATCTCGCAGGTATATTCAAAGCCCGACACATGGCAATCATTAAATGTGCATGATCCTGACACACCCCTAAACCTGCGTAAAATGCTTCTTTTGCTGTGGACTGAACTGTGGTTGCATGCGGACAGTAAGGAACTTTCAACAAAATTTGTTCTGCTAAAACAATAAGCTCTTTCAACGAACCCATCGTCACAAATTGGGTGGCAAATTCCAACATATTCGCGTCCCACAACGTAGCATGTGTCGGCTGCAAAAATAGTGACAAAGGTAAACTTGCTTGGTGTCCCTCATTTCCACCACAATGTAATTCAACGATTCCTTGCGCCATGATGGTTAAATGTTGATAGTCAAAACGCTGTGAACAAGTCAGCCATAGATTATTAAAAACATCCTTTTTAAGTACCCGTTCACCCGGAACACTAATGTCCCAGTAATGAACGTATTGGTGCTGTGAACTTTGAGGAATCATCTTAATATATTGGATACTGTTACACGCATTTTCACTATAAGTGTAATGCGTTTGATGATTCACCATAAGTTTCATACAGGCGCCTCAAACATGAGATGAAGTTGATCATGAAAATGATAAAAAGACATCAAATCAGGTTGTTGCTTCAAATCAAGCCATGCTGTTTCAAGAGCCGACCAGCCGTAATTTTTTAAAGCTGCAACGGTTTTGTCGAGTTCATCAATTAAATTTTCAGGATTTTGTTTAAAGCGCAAAGTCGCATCTAATTGCTCAATTTTTTGACCCAAACCAAAAAACAGTAAAATATCGGTATCTGTTTCTGCTTCCAAAATCTCATTGCATTCTTGTACTACATTACAAATATAACCCGATTGTTCACCTGCATTTCGGATAAGTGCATTAAGTTCAGCATAGGCTTTTGCAGGTAAAACAGCACGTAATTCATGAATATTGTCACTTGCATAGCTAAATTGTTTCATCAATGAATACGGCTGCTCAGGATCTAATGCCAACTCATTCAATGATGCTGCATCATAAGCAGGTAAACAAAAAGCATGACAAAATTCTATTGCAGCCTGATCCTGTGTAAATGGAATCCGATTGCAAAAAAAGTTGATGCGCATCAAATAACGGCCTAACCAGTAAATATGTTGTGCATTTGAACTCAGTAAAATCATAATTTCTTCCTTGTTAAATGAACATTGATCAAGAATGTAGTGCTTCAACAACCCAAGTATCTTTGATGCCACCACCTTGTGATGAGTTCACAACAAGTGAGCCAGCTTTCATAGCCACACGTGTCAAGCCTCCCGGTACAATCTCGGTTCGATAAGGCGATGACAATACAAAAGGACGTAAGTCGATATGCCGCTCTGCGATGCCATCCTGAGTCAAAGTTGGCGCCACAGATAATTCGAGTGTCGGCTGTGCAATATATAAATGCGGATGTTGCAAAACTTTTTTTCTGAACTCCGCAATTTCACTCTTGGTTGCTTGCGGCCCAATCAGCATTCCATATCCACCAGAACCCTGTGCCTCTTTAACGACCAGTTGTTCCAGATTGGCAACTACATAATCCAGTTCATCTTCACGTCGACATTGAAAGGTTGGCACATTTTTCAAAATTGGCGCTTCATTTAGATAAAAATTAATCATATCATCCACATAAGGATAGATTGATTTATCATCCGCAACCCCAGTACCCGGAGCATTTGCAATCACAACATTGTGCTGCAAATAAGCAGACATCAAACCTGCGACACCTAAGGTACTATCAGGTCTAAAAGCAAGTGGATCGAGAAATGCATCATCAACACGGCGATAAATCACATCGACACGTTGACGACCTCGAATAGTTTTGACATAGACGTGATCATTTTCAACAAAAAGATCGCGACTACTGACTAGCGGCACATCCATTTCACGGGCTAAAAAAGCATGCTCGTAATAGGCGCTATTAAAGCGTCCTGGGGTTAACACCACTATAAAAGGCTGATCAACATAAGCATTTTCCTCCAAAATTGCGCGGAGTAATGTTGGATATTGTTCGATTTCTTGTAACGGGTTTGCCGCACATAGCTCTGGCATAAGTTTTTTACTGATTTTTCGACTCTCAATCATATAAGAGACACCTGACGGTGTTCTTAAATTATCTTCAAGAACAAAAAAATCACCTTTTCCATCACGAATGATATCGATCCCACTGATTTGTGAATAAATTTTTCCTTTTAAATCGTGATTCAACATATGGGGCTGAAAAGCTTCATGTGTCATCACCTGCATTTGAGGAACAATCTGTTCTTTCAAAATATGCTGATCATGATAAATATCATCTAAAAATAAATTTAAAGCTTTGACGCGCTGCTCGCAGCCTTTGGATATTTTCTCCCATTGCTTTTTTTCGATCACTCGCGGAATGAGATCATAAGGAATGGTTCGTTGTGTGCCTTCTTCTTCACCATAAACCGTAAAGGTAATCCCTTCATATAAAAAATGTTGCTTTGCCTCAGCATTCAGTTGTTTCAATTGTTCGAGACTATGCACCGACAGCCATTGCTCTATCTTTTTAGATACTTCACCACTTGAGCTGACATCATCTAGCATTTCGTTAAAAAATTTTGATTTTAACTGCTCAAACAAATTGGTATTTACACTTAACTGGTCAATGAATAAAGACTGGCTGTTGATTACTCCGCTCAATTTATCTTTCATATATTGCTCACCTAGGGCATGCATCTCTTTATCTTCTTCTAACATATTGACCCGCCTTTTTTCTTGTTGACTCATTATCCTATAAAGCAAATACAGTGCCATTTATGCAGATGCTTTCCTTATTTTTGGAAAAAAAGTGAACTGGCTTCAATGAGGTTCTTGTAGAAAGTTGTATCGGGATATAAGCAATATTTCTGTTACATTCTTGCCAAAACGATCAAGTTTTTCTATTGTGTTGCTATTCAAAACATTATTGACCCACTTACGATCGACTATGTCTTTACAAGAAAAAGAAACCTCCAATAGTTTGCACCGACAATGGCAAATTCTATCGCGCCTTTCGACAGGCAAATGGATGGGAACGCGTGAACTACAGGAAATGCTGGAACGTGAAGGGGTTGATATTAGCCTGCGCACTATTCAGCGTGACTTAAACCAGATTGCGCAACGCTTTCCCATTGAAAGCAATAAGACCGTACCGCAAGGCTGGCGCTGGCGTTCTGATGCTCCTATTCAAAGTCTGCCGCATATGACCAGTTCTCAAGCGGTGACATTTATGATGGTCGAAGAACATTTAAAACACCTGTTACCCCCCAGTCTGATCGAAGAAATGAATCCGTGGTTCGATCTGGCACGCCGCAGCCTATCGACTCAAAATAATGTTCGCCAATGGATTAATCGTGTTCGAATTGTGCCTGCGAGCCAACCATTAATTCCACCTTTGGTCGATAAACATGCACAACAAGCCGTTTATGAAGGTTTACTCCAAGATAAACAGATTGAATGTATTTATCGACCACGTAATATTCATGCTGAAGAAAAAACCTATATTTTAAATCCGCTGGCTTTGGTACAAAAAGGTGCGATTATTTATTTAATTTGTACACGGCACGATAAATCCGATGTCCAAACTTTTGCTTTGCACCGTTTTAAATCAGCATCTGTACTAAATTCGCGCGCTTTACACCCAGTAAATTTTGATATTGATCAATATATTGACTCTGGCGCTTTAGGTTTTCGTGTTGACTACAACAAACCGACTGAAATTGTTGAGTTAAAACTGACCATGACGGAAAATACAGCACAGAGCTTTTATGAAAGTCAGCTTAGTAAAGACCAAAGCATTACTCCCATCGATGAAAATATTGTAGAGATTCGAGCAACGCTCCCTTTTACCTCTCAATTAGTCTGGTGGCTACGCAGTTTTGGTAAAAAGATTCTACATATTGAGCCGCTTGAAGTTCATCATGCGGTCAGAGAAATTGAAAATGAATAAAAAAAAGAGAGCATTGCTCTCTTAGAGTTTTTATAATTTTTGATATTCAAACAATATTACTTTTTCTTGTTGATTAAAATACTGGCACCCATTTTCCCAAGCCCCGACACCAAAGAAAATGGATACCAATTCGTGCTGAGAACCATGATTTAACATAAGCATGCTAAATCATAACCATTATAACGAATCGACTTCATGGTCATGTTGATTACCTCTTTGTTTTGAACGTAAAGTCACTATAAGAAATTTCAGGTCGCATGAGAAATAACAAAATTGACAGAATAAATGCATTTAAATTCTTAAGATTTTTTCATATATCATTTTACAGAATATAAAAAGCCCAGTTTTAACTGAGCTTTTTATATTTCAATTATTTTTATTTAACACATGATTTAAGCAATTTTTTTGGTCTGATTATTTTTACGGATGGTAATCATCACCAATTGCACCGCAGCAGGTGTTACACCTGGAATACGATTGGCTTGTGCCAATGTTTCGGGACGCACGGTTTTCAGCTTCTGTGTGATTTCACGAGACAGGCCAGAAACCACATCATAATCAAAATCTGCTGGAATTTTGGTTTCTTCCAAACGTTTCATTTGAGCCACATCTTCATGTTGACGATTGATATAGCCTTCGTACTTGACTGCAATTTCAATCTGTTCACCGACTTGCACTGAAACCTGAGAATCAGTCAATTCAGCAATTTGAGTGAAATTAACATTTGGACGTTTAAGCAAATCTATTGCACTGGATTCCTTACTTAAATCAGCACCCGTCATTTCGACAAACTTTTTACCCATTGGATTGTTTGGTGCAGCCCAAAGATGCGCCAAACGAGCCGTTTCAGTTTCTACAGCTTCCATTTTTTCACAGTAAGCTGCCCAACGAGTATCATCGACCAAACCTAGCTCACGACCAACTGGCGTTAAACGCTGATCTGCATTGTCTTCGCGCAGCATTAAACGATACTCTGCACGGGAGGTAAACATACGGTAGGGTTCTTTGGTTCCAAGTGTAATTAAGTCATCAACCAACACGCCCATGTAGGCTTGATCACGTTTTGGTGTCCACTGCTCTTGATCCCATGCACGACGCGCAGCGTTCAGACCTGCAAGCAAGCCTTGCGCGCCTGCTTCTTCGTATCCTGTTGTTCCATTAATCTGACCTGCAAAGTACAAATTATTGATTGCCTTGGTTTCAAGGGTAAATTTTAAAGCCTGCGGGTTGAAATAATCGTATTCAATCGCATAACCCGGACGCAAAATATGCGCATTTTCCATACCACGAATTGAACGCACCAATTCAAACTGCACATCGAACGGCAAAGAGGTTGAAATACCATTTGGATAAAGCTCATGGGTATCTAAACCTTCAGGCTCTAAAAACACCTGATGCGACTCTTTATCTGCAAAACGGTGAATTTTATCTTCGATGGATGGACAATAACGCGGCCCTACACCCTCAATCACACCAGTGTACATTGGAGAACGATCAAGACCGCCACGAATAATCTCGTGAGTTTTTTCATTGGTGTGTGTGATGTAGCAATTCACTTGCTCTGGATGCATCGAAACATCCCCCATAAATGACATCACTGGTGATGGAAAATCACCCGGTTGCGGAGTCATTACAGAAAAATCAACTGAACGCGCATCGATACGTGGCGGAGTACCTGTTTTTAAACGACCAACGGGTAAATTTAATTCGCGTAAACGATGTGCCAACGCAATAGAGGGTGGATCACCTGCACGACCACCACTCGACTTTTCGAGTCCAATATGAATGACACCACCCAAGAACGTACCCGTGGTCAATACCACCGTTTTAGTTTCAAAGTGTACGCCCATTTGGGTAATTACCCCCTTGACCGTATCGCCATCAACAACTAAATCATCGGCTGCTTGCTGGAAAATATCCAGATTTGGTTGGTTTTCAAGGGTATAACGGATGGCAGCTTTATAACGCACACGGTCGGCCTGAGCACGCGTCGCACGAACAGCTGCACCTTTACGAGAATTTAGTATACGGAACTGGATGCCGCCTTTATCGGCAGCCAATGCCATGGCACCGCCTAAAGCATCGATCTCACGAACCAGATGTGACTTACCAATACCACCAATCGCAGGGTTACAGCTCATTTGACCCAATGTTTCAATGTTATGCGTCAAAAGCAAGGTCTGTCGCCCCATACGCGCAGCAGCAAGCGCCGCTTCCGTACCTGCGTGACCGCCACCAATAACAATAACATCATAAACTTTAGGGTAATGCATGGCTGAAAAACACCAAGAAAAAAGGACGAAAAATTATATCAAAAAACCCTGTAGCAATATGGTTTTTTTACAAAAATAAAGACACAAAATTTACAGCAATATACAAGATGTGACATTTTATATAAGTATTTCAGCATAAAACGAATTAACTTTTTAAAAACCGACTCTTAGAATAAGACTGTGTCAGTGCTTTATAGTTAAAAACCTAAAATCAACTTTAAAAAAGGTATTGAAATGAAAAACATCATGTTAAAAACAATCGCTGTATCTGCTTTACTTCTTGGTGGTATGACGCTAGCAAATGCTGAAGAAGCAACAGTGAGCAAAGCAGAAACTAATGCACAAGTCAAAGCATGTGCCAAGAAAAAGCAAGGTGACTGGGCAACTTACGGCTACAAAGGCGTTACTTTTAATGGTACTTGTCAGCCGAATGAAAATGGTAAATTGCAATTTAAAGCGCCTGCTCCATAATTGTAAAGCTGCTTTAATTTAATCTGTAAAACACAGGCTTACCATGTCTGTGTTTTTTTATGGGAAAAATAATAATTCTACTTATAAATGTAATTTATCCGGTTGAAATATATTCAATTTTAGTTAGAATCATTATGACATCGGGATATAAAACAACAAAAGGAAATAAGATATGGATTCTGGAATAATTACGATTTTTCTCCCCATAGCACTTGCAATCATTATGGTTGGACTAGGCTTGGAGTTACGCCCTCAGGATTTTAAGCGTGTTGCAAAACATCCTAAAGCAGTTTTCTTGGCCTTATTTTGTCAATTGGTGATTCTGGTCAGTATCGCATTTGTAATTTGTAAGCTATTAGCCCTTCCTCCCCTTTTGGCCGTTGGTGTGATGCTACTGGCAGCGTCACCGGGCGGGCCTACAGCAAACTTATTTAGCTATCTTTATAAAGGTGATATTGCACTCAATATTACTTTAACAGCGATCAATTCTGTAATTGCAGCATTTACCTTGCCTTTTATTGTCAATCTGTCTATTCAACATTTTATTAATGATGGTCAACAGCTTGGACTTCAGTTTAGCAAAGTCATTCAGGTTTTTCTTATTATCATCGTACCTGTTTGTTTAGGCATGCTTGTTCGCTATTTTTCACCTAATGTTGCGGACAAATTACATAAACCAGTGCGTACCTTTGCAGTGGTATTTTTAATACTGATTATTATTGGTGCTGTGGCAAAAGAACGAAATAGTATATTGGAATACATTATGCAGGTTGGACTGGCAACATCTCTATTTTGTATCGCAAGCTTATTGATCGGCTACTTTATCCCACGAATATTTGGGATCAGTAGTACGCAAGCACGTGCTTGTGCTTTTGAAATTGGGATCCATAATAGTACGCTGGCCATGACCATTGCTCTCACCATACTTGCAAGCACCACTATTGCAATGCCTGCGGCAGTTTATTCAATATTTATGTACATATTTGCTGCTATTTTTGGGACGTTGTTAAATCGTTATGATCCTCAAAGAGCCGAAACTCACTTAGTTGCAAAAAATCAATAACCTTCTCATCAAATCAATGGGTCGCTCGTTGAAATTATTTCTCGAGTGATCCATTTATCCGTTACAATAGCTGTTTCAAATCGAATTTAGGTCTTATTCCCGTGAAGTGGTTACAAATACACATTACTGTTGATCAAGCGCAAGTGGATTTTACAGAAACATTACTTATGTCCTTAGGTGCAGTAAGTGTAACGCTAGATGATGCCGAAGATCAGGCATTGCTTGAACCGCTTCCTGGAGAAACTCCGCTTTGGAATAAAGTGATTGTAACTGGGATTTATCAGGAAGATGATCAAGACCCTATCGATGTAGAAAAACTGGAAGCTTTTCTAAAAGAACAACTTCCTGATGCACCTATACGTCATGAACAACTTGAAGATCAAGTCTGGGAACGCGCATGGATGGATTATTATGAACCCATTCAAATCGCAGAAAAGTTCTGGATCGTACCTGAATGGTTAGAAGCTCCAGACAACAATGCGGTCAACATTAAACTTGATCCGGGTCTGGCTTTTGGTACAGGTAATCACGCCAGTACTTTTCTTTGCCTGCAATGGTTAGGACAAACTGATCTTAAAGATAAAATTGTGATCGATTATGGTTGTGGCTCAGGTATTTTGGGTGTCGCAGCATTGTTGCTTGGGGCAAAAAAAGTCTATGCCACTGACATCGACCCGCAAGCTGTATTAGCCACCAAACAAAATGCTGAACTCAATCATGTATTAGATCGTTTATTTGTCGGTTTACCTGAAGAGTTTAATGCAGAATTTAAATCGCAAAAAGCGGATGTTTTAGTGGCCAATATTTTAGCTGCGCCACTCATGGCACTTGCGCCAGAGTTTGCAACTTTGCTCAAATCTGAGGGAGAGTTCGCACTTGCAGGCGTAATCGAAGAGCAAGTTGCTGATGTTACTGGTGTTTATTCTGAGTTTTTTGATATAGTACATATCGAGAAGCGCGAAGAAAACTGGTGTCGCATATCAGGGAAGCGCCAATAACAAATAAAAGTAGATGACGGTTCCATGAGTGAAAAACAAACCCGCTGCCCCAAATGTTTGACAGTATATAAAGTCTCACTAACTCAGCTCACAGTTGCTCAGGGTATGGTTTGTTGCCCCAAATGTGATTTAAACTTCAATGCACTAACTAATCTCATTCTGGCAGAAGATCATTCTGCCAGCTCGATTCAGTATTCAGCTTTAAATCAATGTGCGATTTCACCCTCTGCTTTGCAATACAGTAACTTTAATGTTCTGGATATTTTTGATCGTAGAATTGAAAATTCAAATATTGATCTGCTGACCTATCTCAATAATTTAAATTATTTTCAAAATGAAGAAATCAGCAGTTTCCCCCAACTCAATCTTGCCGAGAGCGAAAGTCCAAGTTTAGACAATAGTCCCAAAAAACGTAAAAAGCATAGTCTGCTATATTATGTCATCTGGAGTTCTATTAACCTTGTATTATTGGGAATCCTGTTCTTCCAAATTTTATGGTTTAACCCAAGAGTTATGCATAATAGCCCTGTACTAGGCGCGGTATTCAATCAATTATGCAGTGTATTTAGTTGTAAGAAACTTGAAGAGAACTACGCACTTTTGACTATTAATAAAGTTAAAGTCGTGAGCATTGAGCATCATAAAACTCGTTTTTCAGGTGTTTTGGTCAATTATCATGATAAAAGCTTACAGCTTCCTCTACTCAAGCTGACTTTGAAAAATAAACATGAAAATAAGAGTGTTATTTTAAAGCCTCAAGATTATTTAGCCGCCAGCCTAAACGGTATTCAGCGTATTCCTAAAAACCTGCCTTATAAGTTCGAATTTAACATTAATCAGCCCAGAAAAAGCTTTGATGATTATACTTTAGAAATAGTCCACCCCTAATCACTAAAAAAAACATAAAAAAAATGAAAAAAAATGCAGTTAATTTGCTCACTTTTTCTTAGACAATGGTATCATACGCGCCACGAAAGCTTGACCCTACAACATCTTCGGATTTATCCACAACAATTACTGTCGTCATCTGTGCTTTATCAAGTGATAGCGCATTGCGTGGCTTTTTTGTTTTTGAATCTGGGCTGTAACAAATATTAAACTATTGTTACGCTTATTTTTCGCACAATATACAGAGTTGTGGCAAGCTGTTGTTTCCATGTTTTAGAGCCTCTGTTTTAGGATCTAAAACGGGGTTCATTATTTAGACCACATTTACATACTGCTTTACCCAAGCGGTAATATGATTTCGGATTAACTCGCATGAATAGCAAATCTCCTATTTTTACTGCACAATCTGATGTTGCTCTTCGCATCCACGTGGATCGCGCAGTTCGCCATTATTTTGCACAATTGCAAGGTGAGCAACCATCACAAGTTTATGACATGGTGCTAGCAGAAATGGAGAAACCTCTTTTATCTGTCGTCTTAGAATATACCCGTGGCAATCAAACTCGTGCTGCGGAGATTCTAGGCCTAAACCGTGGAACTTTACGCAAAAAGTTAAAAGCTCACGGCTTAATGAGTGAATAAATGATAAAATGCTCACGTCCTGTGGGCATTTTTTATGCCTATTTGTTTTAATCTGTAAACTTAAACCGTTGATTTAATCATGACTATTAAACGTGCTTTGATTTCTGTTTCTGACAAAACAGGAATTGTGGAATTTGCTCAAAATCTTGCAGCTTTAGGGGTAGAAATCTTATCTACTGGCGGTACATATAAGTTGCTTAAAGACAACAATATCGCTGTTGTAGAAGTTTCTGAACATACTGGTTTTCCAGAAATGATGGATGGTCGTGTAAAAACCCTACATCCTAAAATTCATGGGGGTATTTTGGCTCGTCGTGGTCTGGACGAAGCTGTCATGCAAGAGCATGATATTGCGCCTATCGATTTGGTTGTAGTCAACCTGTATCCATTTGCAGCAACCATTGCTAAACCAGACTGCTCTTTGGCAGATGCGATTGAAAATATCGATATCGGTGGCCCAACCATGGTTCGCGCAGCAGCGAAAAACCATGCTTCAGTCGGCATCGTGGTCAATGCGTCTGACTACGCTACTGTGATTGCAGAGCTTAAAGATTCTGGAGCATTATCTTACGCTACGCGTTTTGATCTTGCGGTAAAAGCCTTTGAACACACTGCACAATATGATGGCATGATTGCTTCTTATTTAGGTGCACGTGTAGGTAAAGAACAAGGCGAAGCAGATTTATTCCCGCGTACCTTTAATACTCAATTGGTTAAAGCTCAAGACTTACGTTATGGCGAAAACCCACACCAATCTGCCGCATTCTATGTTGATCCTGCTGCTAAAGAAGCATCCGTTTCAACTGCAAAACAGCTACAAGGTAAAGAGTTGTCTTATAACAACATTGCCGATACCGATGCAGCACTTGAATGTGTGAAATCATTTGCAAAACCAGCTTGTGTCATTGTGAAACATGCCAACCCTTGTGGGGTTGCTGTGTCACTAGATGGAATCAAAGCAGCTTATGATCTTGCTTATGCAACCGATACCGAATCTGCTTTTGGTGGCATCATTGCCTTTAACCGCGAATTAGATGTTGAAACTGCACAAGCCATTGTGGATCGTCAATTTGTTGAAGTGATCATTGCACCAAGCATTGCCGAAGGTGTGCTTGAAGTGACTGGTGCGAAGAAGAATGTTCGTGTCATGATCTGTGGTGAGCTTCCTGCCATTGATGAACGTACTCCACAATTAGACTATAAACGTGTTAATGGTGGTTTATTGGTTCAAGATCAAGATTTGGGTATGATTAAAGCATCTGACCTGAAAGTCGTGACTGAACGTGCACCAACAGAACAAGAAATTGATGACCTGATTTTTGCATGGAAAGTTGCGAAGTATGTGAAATCAAATGCGATTGTCTATGCAAAAAATCGTCAAACCATCGGGGTTGGCGCGGGTCAAATGAGCCGTGTAAACTCAGCTCGTATTGCCGCAATTAAAGCAGAACACGCAGGACTTGTAGTTGAAGGTGCAGTAATGGCCTCTGATGCATTCTTCCCTTTCCGTGATGGGATCGATAATGCAGCCAAAGCAGGTATTAAATGTATCATCCAACCAGGTGGTTCGATGCGTGATGAAGAAGTGATTGCTGCTGCAAATGAACATGGTATTGCGATGGTCTTTACTGGTATGCGTCATTTCCGTCATTAATTTGACTGAATTTTAAAGTATAAGAAATTTTTTTGACTTTAAGCTGATCGCCCTCTTCTTATGAAGAGGGTCTTCTACATCAAGAATCGTGTAAAAGTCCAGATCAGTTTATGGATTCATGGAGTATGAACCCAATGAATATTCTTGTTTTAGGTAGTGGTGGTCGCGAACATGCACTTGCTTGGAAAATCGCGCAAGATGCTAAAGTCACCAAAGTTTTTGTTGCACCTGGTAATGCAGGAACTGCAACCGAAAACAAATGTGAAAATGTTCAAATTGATATTTTAAACAATCCAGAAATTATCAACTTTGCAAAAAATAACCATGTTGATCTGATTATTGTTGGCCCTGAAGCACCTTTGGTTAACGGGATCGTCGATGCAGCGCGTTTGGCAGATTTAAAAATCTGGGGGCCAACTCAGTATGCAGCGCAACTTGAAGGTTCTAAAGCATTTGCCAAAGATTTTTTGAAAAAGCACAACATTCCAACGGCTTTCTATGAAGTCTTTACTGAAGTAGAACCTGCTAAAGACTATATCAAAAAGCATGGCGCACCAATCGTCATCAAAGCTGATGGTCTTGCGGCTGGCAAAGGTGTGATTGTTGCGATGAGCAATGAAGAAGCTTTTGCAGCTATTGATGATATGTTGGCTGGCAATAAGTTTGGCGATGCAGGCTCGCGTGTGGTGATCGAACAATTCCTTGCAGGTGAAGAAGCATCTTTCATTTGCATGATTGATGGTCAAAACATTTTACCGATGGCGACTTCTCAAGATCACAAACGAATTTTTGAAGGCGATCAAGGCCCAAATACAGGTGGTATGGGCGCTTACTCTCCTGCCCCTGTGGTGACTTCTGAAGTTTTTGATCGTGTCATGACTGAAATCATGCGCCCAACCGTTGAAGGTATGGCACGTGATGGTCACATCTATACAGGTTTCCTTTATGCGGGTTTAATGATTGACGATCAGGGTCAACCTCGTGTGATTGAATTTAACTGTCGTTTTGGCGACCCTGAAACACAGCCGATTATGATGCGTTTAAAATCATCTTTGATTGATCTGGTTGAAGCGGGTATTGCAGGTAAACTCCCCGCTCAAGCCGAATGGGATGACCGTAAATCAATCGGTGTAGTACTTGCTGCTGAAGGATATCCTGAAACTGTACGTAAAGGCGATGTGATTTCTGGTTTAGGTCAATCTCCAGAAGGGACTAAAATTTTCCATGCGGGTACGAGTATGAAAGATGACGGTCATGTCGTGACCGCAGGTGGTCGTGTATTGTGCGTAACTGCGTTGGGCGATAGCGTGCTTGAAGCTCAAGTGAATGCTTTAGAAGTTTGCGGTCAAGTGACATTTGCGGGTATGCAATATCGCAGTGATATTGGCTATCGCGCTATTGCACGTGAAAAAGCAGAT
>NZ_CP078523.1:3168881-3169016 GCF_019264745.1 Acinetobacter sp. Colony158
TTTATATTGTAACTTAATAACCTTATCAGAAATTATTAATGATTAACCCTTTTTCTTTTTGACATATAACAAGATATCTTTATACTCACTTTTTTTGATTTAAAAGCATTTTTTGTGCTTAAATTTCAAGCATAG
>NZ_CP078523.1:3169081-3239339 GCF_019264745.1 Acinetobacter sp. Colony158
AGCTTTCACTTTTAAATTGATTTAGCCTGACTAAATCCAGGAACTCAAGCAATGAAAAAACTGTTTAGTGTTTTTTTAAGTATTGCAGTCGTTGTTCTCGCAGCTTGTTCAAAACAACCTGAAGATAACAAAGCTGCTGCGCCTGCAAATGCTTTGCATAAAATTACGCTTGCCTCTAGCGGTTCAGATACAGATATCTGGCGTTTTATCGCACAGCTTCCAGAGACCAAACAAGCGGGCATTGAACTTGATGTGAAAAACTTCACAGACTATGTTTCGATGAACACAGCGGTTGCCAACAAAGAAATCGATGTCAATGCGTTTCAATCTTATGCATATTTAGTCGCATTTAATGCGGGAAATAAATCTAAAATTGCTCCATTGGCCACAACTTATTTAGAACCAATGGGGATTTATTCAGATAAAATCAAGAAGATTGAAGACTTCACAAATGGCGAAACGATTGCCGTTCCAAATGACCCTGCTAATGAAGCTCGTGCCTTGTTATTGCTCCAAACTGCGGGCTTGATTAAGTTAAAGCCTGATTTTGATGTCGCTAAAGGCTCTCCTGCCGATATTACTGAAAATCCGAAGAAACTCGTGATTAAAGAAATTCCAATGGCGACTTCTGTACGTGTAAAAAGCGAAGTCGATGCCATTGTATTGGGTAATGTTTTGGCCATGGAAGGTGGTTTGAATGTGCTTAAAGATTCAATTTTCCATGAACCTGTAGATCAATCTACCAAAATGAATGTCAATGTTCTTGCGGTTGCAGAAGGTCGTCAAAACGATCCTGAGTTATTAAAGCTGAAAGACCTTTATCATTCTGCACCTGTAAAACAATTTATTCAGGAAAAATTTCAGGGTACAAAAGTTGATGTGAACGAACCAATCAGCTACCTTACTGGCGGAAAACAGTAATATAATATCCTCTTCATAAACAGGCACACTGTGTTGCCTGTTTTTCTTTTTTTAGCACTCTAGATCATATGATTGAATTTAAGAATATCTCCAAGTTCTACACACAAAATGGGCAAACCATTCCGGCACTGGATCAAATTAACCTGAGCATTCCCGCTGGTAGTATTTTCGGCATCATTGGTTATAGTGGTGCAGGTAAAAGTACTCTCGTACGATTGATCAATTTACTGGAGCGTCCAAGTGAAGGTCAGGTCATCGTCAATCAAAAAGATATGACAGCACTGAGTGCTAAAGATTTGCGTACTGAACGTACTCATATTGGTATGATCTTCCAGCATTTCAATCTATTGCAAACCAAAACTGTAGCAGAAAATATTGAAATGCCATTGCTACTTTTAGGTGTCGATAAAGCCAAACGTCAGGCGCGTCTGGAAGAATTGCTGGATTTCATCGACCTAAAACATAAACGTAATGCTTTTCCTGATGAATTATCTGGTGGTCAGAAACAGCGGGTCGGTATTGCACGTGCTTTGGCAAATCACCCTAAAATTCTATTATGTGATGAGGCGACCTCAGCACTTGATCCGCAAACCACCAAATCTGTCCTCGATTTACTTAAAAAAATTAATGAAGAACAAGGGATTACTATTGTTATCGTCACCCATGAAATGGATGTGATTGAACGTATTTGCGATCAGGTTGCGGTAATGGAAGCAGGCAAAGTGATTGAGCATGGTCCAACCGTGCAAATTTTTAGCCACCCCCAACACCCAACGACCAAAACCTTTATTCAAACCGTGTTTCAGCAACAATTACCACGCAAGATTCTGGATAATTTGCAACATAAAGGAATTGATACCATCTACCGTTTACAGTTTTTAGGCAAATCAGCACATCAGCCTGTGATTCAAACGGTCATTCGTGAATTTGATATCGATTTTAATATTTTATTTTCCAATATGACTGAAATTAATGGCACGGTTATTGGTCAGATGTTTGTCCAAATATTAGGCAGTGTCGATGTTGTTGCACAAGCAGTTGACTATATGAAAAAGCATGATGTTCTGATCAGTCAAGCGGAGAATGAATAATGAAAGAATTCATTGTGCATTGGCTCACTGTAATTACACAACCATTCTGGACCAGTCCGCTCGGCATGGATCAATTTGTTGATGCCATGCAAGAAACCATACAAATGGTGCTGTTGTCTTTTCTATTTGGCGGAATTTGGGGTTTAATTCAAGGTGTAGCATTGGTTGTCACCCGTGACAAAGGCATCTTACCTAATAAAGCCATTTATCATGGTTTAAATCCCGTGATTAATGCCCTACGCTCTTTGCCTTTCTTTATCTTAGCCATTGCTGTGATTCCATTGACGAAATGGATTGTCGGATCATCCATTGGTACATGGGCTGCGATTGTTCCTTTAACGATTTTTATCGGCCCCTACATGGGACGATTGATTGAAACTTCTCTGCTCGAAGTTAATGATGGCATTATCGAATCCGCACAGGCGATGGGCGCGACGCCATGGCAAATCGTATTTAAGTTTATTTTGCCAGAAGCACGTAGTTCACTCATTTTAAATATGACCACCGCAACAATTAGCCTGATTGGTGCAACCGCAATGGCGGGTGCTGTCGGTGCAGGTGGTATTGGTGATCTGGCTTATTCTTATGGTTATCAACGTTTTGATAGTAGCGTGATGCTCTTGACCGTGATTGTATTGTTGATCTTGGTACAATTGGTACAGTCACTAGGGAATTGGCTTTCCAAACTTCGCTAGTTGAGCCCAAAGCCGCTATAGAGGGAGCTTTATCAGCTCCCTCTTTTATAGCTCAATGATTTTAATGATCTGAGAAATAGGTAACATCCGCTGCAATAAAGGTATTGACGTGTAATGGGACAAGCTCTTCAAGTGGCTGATAACCACCAGCAAGTACAAATAAAATTGGAATCCCTTTTTGTTTTGCCATTCTAAATACAGCTTGATCACGTTGATATAACAATTCAGTCGTGAACCATTTTGAGCCATATTTGTCTTTTTGATGGCAATCCATTCCAGCCTGATACACAATTAAATCGGCTTGAAAGCGTTCAATCATTTCAAAACTTTCATGTAAAGCCTCTAAATATTGTTCAAAATTTCCCTGTTTAGGATGAATATATCGAGTAAAGTTACGACTGTTGGCACGGCACCCAAAACGAATCCCAAAAATTCCAAAGTTAATGAGATTGGGGAATTTTGTTGTAAATTGTGCTGTTCCATCTCCACCATGTTGATCACAGTCCAATATAAAGATCGTTTTCTTTGGATAATATTTAGCGATAAGTGCCAGCCCATTAAAAGTACAATATGCAGCGCCAGCTTCATAACTGGCGTGATGAAAACCCTGTGCAATATTGGCAGCAATTCCCTCTTTCATAGCAAGTTCAGCACCCAATAATTGACCTGCGTTAATTGATAATACTGCATCACGAAGCTGTGGATTCCAGTCACGAAATCCTTGTATCGAAGCTTCTGGCTGTTTACCCGCGAGAAATGCTTCAACATAAGCAGGACGATGCAACTGTTTAAGTAATTCCACCTCAATGATGCCCGGATCAATGCATTGCGCTAATTGTTTTTGTTCGACTATTTTCGCAACCGCAGTTAATTTTTCCATACTGTTGGTATGAGTATTTGCATAATAACGTGGTGAATAACAGGCTTTGAGCATAGTATCCCTTTTTATGATTAGATTTGCTCTAGAGCAACTTCAATTAATTGGCTCAGTTCAGTACTTTCAGGACGGAACAAACCACTTTGAACCTGTTGTTTAAAATGGTGACTAAATGCTCTCGCCCGATGAGCTGGAGAAATTGCAAGCGTCGTTAATCTTAAAAACCAGAAACCCTCGACTTCATCGATTGGAATAATATTGCCTTTATAATTTTTATTTTTTCGTTTGCTAATACTTGCATGATCATAGCTGACAGAAAAAAGACAACCCGCGGGTAAACGCACACCATTCATGATTAACGGCTGCAAACTAATACAGGAGTGATTATCCCCCATATTTAGTTTTTCAATCATGACGGGTTGTTGATGTGGATCGACAAAAATATTAATTTCACCCTGTCGTAATAAGCGTCGATGCGCCACTTTAAAAAAATATTTTTCTGCTAAAGGACATGAGCCCACTTTGGGTTTTTCTAAAAGGGTTTTTAATTCAATAAAATGATTCATTTCAGCCTGTTTAGGAAGAATAATATCTTCAATCAACTTGCAAAACAGAATACTTTCTTCAAGTTGCATCTCTAGATAAAGGCTTCTAAGTTTTGCCTGAAAACTTGCTTCCTGCGATACCGCCTGATGAAAATGTACTGAAACATCATGGGCTTTGAGATCATTTTGCAAATTGTGATGTTGATCCAGATCGCGCCATGAATCCAGATCAATGTGATAGCAGGAACTTTGATTTAAAATATATTTCAAAAGTTTCGGATCATAATCTGCAAACAAACGTAAATCCTGAAAGTTTTGATGATCTCTAGGCTGATTCACTATTTCTGCAATCACACGGGTTGCTTGCGTATAACCACAGCCGCGTCGTTCGGTCTGATGGCTATAATGTTCATTTAACATTTCTGTCAGTTTTTCTGAAAGTGGATGCAAATATGTTTTAAATACTTCGACGATTTCATGATCTTGTCTTCCTGACATATCTCCTCTCCATACATGAAACTACTGATAAATCGTTTATTTAAATGTCGTTATTTTGATTGAACAAAAGTGTTGCTCAAGTGCGTATCTGTTCTTTTAAAAGAATCATAAAATGGTTGATCGATAAAATCCACTGTAAAATCATAAGATTAGCTTACTATATTTAACTGCATTATATTATTAGGAAAGAATGATAAATTCATCACTTTCTAAAAGTTAAACATTTATTCTATGCCAAGCTTACTCAAAATATCTGTTATGATGATATTGAACAAGTATAGACTCGCCTTTCAATTTAAACGGTTTAATTGATTTTTAGGATAAAAAAATGCGTTATCAGGTTCACTTTATTGATGTCCAAAATGATTTAAAAAATTACATATGGATGCTTGAAGATACAGAAACGCAAGAAGTTGTTGCTATTGATCCGACTGAATCAAAATTGGTAGAAAATTTTTGTGAACAACATCATTTGAAGTTAACTCAAATCTGGCTCACACATTGGCATAAAGATCATATCGGTGGCGTACCCGCTCTAATTGCCCAACATTCAATCCCTGTTTTTGGCCCTCGTGAAGAGTTGAGTAAAATTCCATTTATCACTCATGCTTTACAACATGCAGATCAATTTAGATTTAATCAATTAAATGTTGATATTATTGCAACTCCGGGTCATACGCTTGGTCATATCGTCTATTTTATCGATCAAATTGATAGTCTATTTTGCGGTGATACACTTTTTTCACTTGGCTGTGGTCGAGTTTTTGAAGGTACATTTGAACAAATGTATCACTCCTTAAATCGCTTGGCTGCACTACCACCACGAACCGAAGTCTACTGCACCCATGAATATACGCTTGCCAATGCACAATTTGCATTAACAATTGAACCTCATAATCTTGCCCTGCAAGAACGTGCTCAACAGGTTCAACAACTCAGAGAAAATGGTCAAATCACCTTACCCAGCAGCATTCAACTAGAATTAGAAACTAATCCTTTCTTACGCACTGACTGTGTTGAAGAGTTCGCTAGAATACGAACGTTAAAAGATCAATTCTAAAGATGAAGCATCAATCGGTCATTGATTGATGCAACTCTCTCTTTTGCCTTATGACCGATCTTTTTAAAATATGAAATATATTTTTACATCTATTTTTTATGAATGCTCTACTCATTTAGCTAATTCCTCATCTTTAGCATTAAAAATTAAATGATTAAAAATCAATATATTAATTAAAATAGTTCTAATTTTTTAAGCGTTGTGCTTTGCAAAAAACATAAAAATTGATCTTTTATTTATACAATTTGATGGCAATTTCATGAATTGAAAAATTCTTAAACAGTTTTCCCCTTTAAAAAATTCACAGTTACCCTTATTAATAAAAATAACGATTGTGGTGGTGATGGAGAACATTCAAATGAGAAAAGTGGTCAAAGCTAAAAATTTAATTGCGTTTCGTATCTGGTTAGAAAAACTGGGATATTCCGTAAAAAACTTAGCGGATAACAAAGGTTTTACGTTTAGTTTCAAAAAAGAATATGGTCTAGTTACCTGCGATTTATCTGGTAATAATTTAGCCATTCAACTTGGTGAAGAATTTGAGGATCATTTAAAAGCATAAACTTGATAAGCTATTTTCTCTATGTACTTAATCCATATAGGATTGTATAAGAATTGAAATTTAAAAAATGATGAATGACTTTAAATAGCATCATATCTGATGCTATTTTTTATTGTAATTTTTATGATTCAATATTCCTTAAGCTTAAATTTTGCTATACATTTCTTATATTGAGAATTATTCTCATTGCATTAAGTTATTTTTTACTGTATAAAAAAGACTCAACAATTATAAAAAGGTGGGGTTATGAAAACAGTAGAAGTCGTTTTAGTTTCCTCGACCATTTTCACACTCATGATTATGGTCTACTTATTTGGACAATTAGCGTATAGATAAAATAAGTGATTGATAATAATATAATAATCACTCAAAGGCTTAAGCATTATGTTTAAGCCTTTTTAATGTCTACAATTCATGAATATAGGTTTTACAAATAAAAAAAGCTTAATATTCTATGATATTAAGCTTTTATCGAAGCTAAGTTCTTAATTCAAAAGCAAATCAACTCTTGATAATATATGGTGGGGGCGAAGAGACTCGAACTCTTACACCTTGCGGCGCTGGAACCTAAATCCAGTGCGTCTACCAATTTCGCCACGCCCCCAAAACTTGGGATTTTACAACTAAATTCTGGCAGAGGATCAAGGACTCGAACCTTGACGAACGGTTTTGGAGACCGTCATGCTACCATTACACCAATCCTCTATATCTTATAATGTGAAGAATTTCACTTCTCACTATAATTAAGCAAAGCCTTATCTTGCTTAAAATGGTGGGGGCGAAGAGACTCGAACTCTTACACCTTGCGGCGCTGGAACCTAAATCCAGTGCGTCTACCAATTTCGCCACGCCCCCGATGGCTGTGTATATTATAGAGAAGGTTGGATTGTGACAAGTATTTTTTATAAAAAAACCAATTGGATGATTAAATAAAAAACAAATCAAAAAATTATGTTTATTATATCGGCATTTTTGTTAAGTTAAGTACTTTTAAAGCTTGATTTACATCATGAAATCGTAAGTTTTGCTGCTTGTTTAATAAGCCAGCGAGTAAGGGAAAAAAACATTGTTTATTTTCAGGTAGCTCTATGTTGAGTTGTTGGCAATGTAAAATTGCCCAATCTTGATAACTAGGTGCATTGAATCGTTGTGTTGTGAGCCACTCATATAAAATAACGCCTATAGCGTATAAATCACTTTGAATAGTTTTGGGACTGCCATGAAATAACTCTGGCGCCATATAATGAGGTGTTGCTGTCATGGTTAACGCATTTTTAGCATTTATTTGCTGAGACTGCTCAAAATCGATGAGATAGACATGTTCTTGATATTTTGCAAAATGTTCAGTTTTTAAATCACCGTGTATCCAGCCAGAAGCATGCATGTTCGCTAAACTCTTTAGCGCCTTATCAATATATTGCTTAGTTTGCGACAAAGTCATTGAAGAGATCTGATGATCCGTAAAATAAGGATCAGCATGCGGTAGTACCATTCCCCACTTATATAATTCTTCTTGAAAAAAATCATCGATTTCGCGAAATTGTACAGGCAGTACAAAATCATAAGAACCTTGCTTTTGATAAAAGCTGAGCTCATGTTCAAATCCTGCTTTGCTGGTTGGATGAGAATCTTGTAACTGTAGCTTAAGCCAATAGTTTTTTCCTTCAGATTTAAAAGTATAAAGACGACGCCCAAGCGCCATACTTTTAGCTTTGGTCTTTAAACACAATTGATCAAACTGTCGCAGCATTTATTTTTTAACACTTTCTTTAGTCAAATGCTGCGTTTCTTGAAAATACAACATTTCTAAACAATGCTGAATGGTCTTTCCAATACGGGCATGAATTTCTATTGAGGAAATTTTAGGCCATGTGGCTCTCTCACCTTCTTGCTGCAACAGTTTAAATAATTCGGGGCGAGGATTTTGCAGCATATAACTATAATTACGCAGATTAAAGCGACCAATAATATTGACATCGCCATAATAGCGCTGCCCAACGATACCATAACCATGATCCAATAAACGGCGTACTGGTTGTACACGACCTAAGCGTTCACGAGTAAAGTCCATGAAGCCCATTGCCACCACTTTCGCCTGACGACGTAAAATTCTTTGCGGCCAACTAAGTAAATCTTTACGATAACGCGATTGATCACTTTGCATAAATGGCACGACATGGGGATTGACCTGACTGGCAATGGTATAGTTCAGATTATATAAACGCGCCATTTTTTCTTGAGGAAAATCACTACGAACACTTCCATCCACCCATTTTGCATTGGCCATATAAGGGGTATGAATACCATCGTAGCGTTTACTGGTTAAACGAATTGGCGGGAATAAAACAGGAACCGCACAAGATGCCAAGACAGCACTCCAAACCAGTAAATTAGGCGCGGTATATCCATTCATAATCCGTGGATTCTGTGAAGCATCATAAGGTGCCACTGCCACATTGGTATGTAAGCCTGATTTCTTATAGGCTTCTGCAAAAGTTAAATCACCCAGATTTTCAATTAAAAAGTTTTTTAAATACTTAACATCTGCCAAGCCCCCATTCCCTTTTGCAATGTCACTTAACTTTCTAAAATGAAAGGCTTCAGTGAAGAACTTCTGTCCTTTTAGAATTTCTGGAATGTCGCCAATAGAAGAAGTGCCAAGCATCCCCGCCATAATTGCGCCTGCACTTGATCCTGATAACACTTTTGGCAATAGGTCTTGTTCAACTAACGCTTTACAAACTCCAGAATGAAACAAACCCAGTGTTGCACCGCCAGAAAACATTAAAGCGGGCTGACCATAGGCTTTTTGACAGTTTTCAAAAAAATTAATCTTTTGTTTAAGGGTAAGTGTCTGACAGGTACTAATCGCAATGAATCTCAGACAATGACTGACCTCTTCCACATAATCGACAATTAATTGTTTAGTCCCCAGATAAGTTGCTGTAAAGAGCATCGGATGCCCAATATTTGCAATGTCATGGGTCAAGCCTTCCTGCAATAAATAAAGTGCATCCAATACTCTTTGCTGTGTACGATATTTGCGTAATAAATTAAGCCGATAGGAAATAACTTCAGCATTGAAATAGGGCGAACTGTTATCATATTTCCATTCTTGCGCCCCTGTTTCTTCATCCAATTTTAAGGCGACAGTTTTCCACTCATCATAAGATTCGGCGTTTTTTAATTGATATTTCAATTTTTTTACACGATGTCGCTGATGTAAATTCATATCCTGTTGAAGTGTTTCAAACATATCAAGTCAAATCCTAATTCTGGATTATTTTATGCACTATGCAAGCTGAACAGCTTAGGGTCAATTGCTAAAATGTTCGACTCTAGGTTATAGAGGTTTACTTTGAAACATCACACAAGAGTCTGTATCATCTTGTGGCAATGACTACAAAGGAATCATAATGGCAAACTTTGAACTCCCAGATCATCTGATTGAAACCCTTTCTTTGGTGTTAAAACAACTTCATCAAACTTTGCCAGAGGTTCATCAAGAGCCTGATTTTGATGCCCCAGCCTTTAAATGGCATCATCATCAGCTCAAACCCATTTATCAACCCAAGCAAATGTATCTGGAAGATTTGCTCGGAATTGATACACAAAAACAAAAGATTATCCAAAATACATTGCAATTTCTTGAAGGTTTACCTGCCAATGATATTTTGCTGACAGGTTCCAGAGGGACAGGGAAATCCTCGATTGTTAGAGCGCTATTAACACAGTATGCAGATCATGGACTTCGTTTGATTGAAATTGAACGTGATGATCTCTCTGATTTACCGCTCATTCAAAAAATCATTCAAGATCGTCCTGAAAAATTTATCGTTTACTGTGACGACTTGGCGTTTAATGCAGAAGATGAAAACTATCGTAGCCTAAAGAGTGTTCTGGATGGTTCACTCCAATCAGGTTCAACTAATTTTATTATCTATGCGACCAGTAATCGTCGCCACCTTCTGCCAGAATTTATGCATGAGAATACACCAGTTACCAAAGTAGATGTTCCGCAGTACACCGAATTGCATCCACAAGAAGCCATTGAAGAGAAAATTTCATTATCAGATCGTTTTGGTTTATGGCTTTCATTTTATCCAATGAATCAGGTCTTATATCTTGAAATTGTTGAACATTACATCAAAAAATCAGGGCTAGAGTATAACGATGAAGTTCGTGCCGAAAGCTTAAGATGGTGTCAATTACGTGGACAACGTTCAGGACGTGCTGCTTATCAATTTTCTAAACACTGGATTGGTGCTGAGCAATTACAGCAAAAATTGTCAGACAATTCATAGTAAATTGTGTCCTTAACTGACTTAAAAGTGACTCAATAAGGTCTGTAGCCTGTCGTTTAAAGATTTATACACTGAACAGTATAACTTATAACTAGACAGGCTATTTTTATGAATCTTTTCTCTCTTCCCAAATTATCTCCCCGAGCCGAACTATTGGCAAAAACTCTACATCACCTCACTCCATTAGTAGATCATTCCACAACTTTTTCACGTCAAATTTTCCAACAAGATGCCATGATCCAACCGTATTTTGATCATCCTTTTTATTCATGTACCCGTTATGGATTTAACTTTCCTCATCTTCCTTCGCCATTACAGTATCTAAATATCTCGGCGATTTTAGGTACAACAGGTTTACTTTGCTATGATCAAGATGAGTTACAGCATACTCCTCCGAGGAAAAATGCCACCGTTTTTATGAGTACCGCTTTTGAATCTTCAGCATTGTTGCAACATTATGCTTTAGATGGCGATGAGGTAGTACATACTTCAAATAAAATGTTATTTGGTCGTGAGCTTTTAATTGAAGGTCATTATCCAGAATTTCAGTTAAAAGCACATTTTCACGGTATCGAACTTCAATTCAAGATTGATGTGAGTCGTCAAAGCTCGTGGATGATGAAAACTCCCTTATATGATGATCTAAGTTTAGTGATGCACTATGAAGGATTTTTTCATATTCAAGGTGAACGCTATCCTGTTTCTGGTACAGGAACATTTGAATTTGCAAGAGCAGCGACGCCAAATAGTTTGCTCCCTCACCCTCTATCACTAGCAGATAAAGTTCCAGTAAATTTTGTGACTTATCAAATTATCAACTTGGATGACCATAGCCAACTGATCTTATCTAAAATTGACGTGGCTGCAAAATCGATGAGCTATAAAGCCTATATCAGGCATAAAAGCGGTCTATGCGAAGTCTATGATAACGTTGAATTTAGTATTGCTGAGTATCAAGACAAACCGACCTTGTCACCTTTTGGGCAATATACGCTTTTACCCCAAAGCTTTGAATGGAAAATATTCAATCAAAACCAAGAACCCTATTTAATGATTAAAGCCAAAATCAGTAGTACGTTTCAGTATGGCGTTGGACTAGGCTATGCCGCGGCTTTTGAGTTTGAAGCGATTGATCATTTATATTCATGTCATCGATATGGTCAGGGTTATTTAGAATATATCGATGTAGTTGAACAAACCGAGATCTGCCCTTATCCCGATGATATTTCAGGATTAATACAACCTCAGCAAAGCATCCCGATCATATAAATAAAGGCTTTCAGGCAAATAGCTTGAAAGCCTTGTGTTTTATTTCTTTAAAAATCCTGAAACGATATTCAGTACATTTTGAATATCTTGATTGGCTTCTTGCGGATTGGTTTGATCGCCCTGTGGGGTCAATGAATTAATAATCTGAGGCAATACAGATGAAATGGCTCCATAAATATCTTGCTTAGGAACTTGTGTTTGTTCAGCAACCTGCTCGACCTGCTGATCATCAAATAATTCCTGAACATTTTGAGGAGCTATATGATTATTACTTTGTTCAGGGTCAACCCAACTTTGCACTTGAGAACCCAAACCTATATTTCTAAGTTTATCCAAAGCGCCCTGTAAACCACCCTGTTGCTGAATCCAAGCCAAAATCAAAGGCACGACTGCAATCAATAATGCCTGTGTTGAACCACCAGAGCTATTACTTGAACTTTGATTGCTTGAACCTTGATTATTCGCTCCAACACCAAATTGATTTAGTACCGAACCCAAAATGCCACCGAGTCCAACGTCCGTATTTTGAGTTTGAGTATTGCCCTGATTTTGAGTCTGTTGGTTTGCACCTAATTGACCCAAAACCGAACCTAAAATACCACCCAGACCGCCTTGAGAAGATTGTTGACCGCCCATTGCCTGTTTGGCTAGGATCTGAACAATATTAGTTAAATCCGTCATCCTATGTTTATCCTGAAAAATATTCCATCTTCAGCATAGACCAGTTTTTAGATAGTTTCCAAAAGACAAATTGTTTATTTTTGCAAGATCAATGATCCTTTTAAATTACCAGCGAAACTTATCCCAGTTATCAGGATTTGCCCAAAATTTTGAGTTAAACCAGTCAGGTACGTGCTTATAGGTTAAAATATTAAACTGCCACAACGCAAAATCCGCTTCGTGTGAAGTTTTATCAATCAATTGGGTGAAACCTAGAGCACGAAGTAATTTTTCATCCTGACGTTGACTCACCACCACGATTCTTTTTGCCATCAAATCACGTAATTTGACTAGCATTTGAGACTTTTGGATTTCTGAAATATCACGCATCAATGCTGTATCAAAAACCACAAAACCCAGATCATAACGCTGACTAAAAGGCAGATTTAAAAACTCATTTACGTTAAAATAGTGCCACTGGATTGCGCTATTCTGGTCAATATTTTGACCTATACAGAGTGCAGTGTGTATGGGCTGTTCACTTGATAAATCGTCTAGCATAGAAGTGATGACATTTAATTCAGCCATAACTGCAACCTTTTTTGATGTGAGTTTAAATCGATGGAACTACAAGGCATTTGTCATAAAATGCACGCAGCGCTTAAAGACTGTAGTGTAACTGATCAGCAAGCAAGCAAGGCAAATGTTGAATACAAATTTATATTAGACCGTTCAGAAATTGACCTCCCTTTCGTTCCGGGTCAAGAAGTTGAGATTGAATGGACAGGAAATATTTATTGTACCTCTTGCGGTGCTAAAACGCCTAAATCCTATTCACAAGGTCATTGCTTTAAATGTTTTAAAACCAAAGCTGAATGTGATCTTTGCATCATGAAGCCAGAAACCTGTCATTATCATCTTGGGACTTGCCGTGAAGATGATTTTGCACATAAGGTTTGCTTTCAGCCACATATTGTTTATCTGGCAAACTCTAGCGCACTTAAAGTTGGGATTACCCGAGTCAGCCATATGCCCACACGTTGGTTAGATCAGGGGGCAACACAAGCACTGCCGATTTTAAAAGTTGGCTCACGACGCTTATCAGGCCAACTCGAGATTTTATTTGGTACGCAAATCGCAGACAAAACTGACTGGCACAAACTATTAAAAGGTGAAGCAGAACCTCTCAATCTACTTGAACAGCGCGATCAAATTATTGAAGAATTTGCGCCAAAAATTCAAAGCATTCGTGAAGAATTTGGGCAAAATCTTGAGTTTAATGAATCTGTTGAATTGCTAGAGAATGAACAGCCACGTGAGTTTGTCTATCCTGTGGAACAATATCCAGAAAAAATTAAATCATTAAACCTAGATAAAACGCCTAAAATTCGTGGTGTTCTGCACGGAATCAAAGGGCAATATTTAATTTTTGATATGGGCGTAATCAATATACGTAAATATACAGGTTACGAGCTGATTCTCCGCGCTTAAAACTTATTGTAAATTATAAAAATGGAGCAATCATTGCTCCATTTTTATACGTTTAATGATCTACTAAGCTTAAAATTGCTTGAACGGGATCTTCAGTATCACCAGAAATGAGTCTTTTATGCATCGAAAGATGTTGCATCACCTGAATCTGAGATTTTTCTATATTCATGAGTGATTCAATTTCCTGTGCCAAGCGTTCAGGCGTGGCTTGTTTTTGAATCAACTCTTCAATGACTTTTTTACCTGCAATGATATTGGGTAAAGAATAATATGGAATTTTGACCAAAAGCTTGGCAATAAAATAAGTCAACGTATTGAGCTTATAAAAAGTTACCATTGGTCGATGTAACAACATCGCCTCTAAGGTTGCTGTACCCGATGCCAATGCCACAATATCACTGGCACTCATCACCATCCGACCAACGTTTGATTCAGTATCGCTATTTTCAAGAATATGTAATTTCGCAATCAAAGCTGGATCACATTGCGCTACACTACTTTCTATTTGAGTCTTACGTGCATCATTAATTGCAGGGATCAAGTATTCAACATTTGGATATTTTGTAGATAAAATCTGGGCTGAACCTAATACTAAAGGCAACAGCCGTTCCACTTCGCCCCGACGACTACCCGGTAGCAAGGCAATATAGGTTTTCTCAGGATCAAGTCCCAAGTTTCGCTTTGCATCCTGAACTGAATTATTTAAAGGAAGTTGCTTTGCCAATGGATGTCCCACAAAAGCTGCTGGCACACCGTATTGTTGATAAAAATTCTTTTCAAACGGAAATAGGCATAACACCAAATCAATGGTTTTCTTGATGCCATGTACTCGTCCTTGTCGCCATGCCCATACCGATGGACTGACATACTGTACCGTTTTAATTGGTAAGTTTTTTTCTTTCATTGTTTTAGAAAGTCTTAAATTAAAATCTGGTGCGTCTATCCCAACAAATACATCTACGGGTTGCGCTGTCCAGAGTTCGACCAATCCATCGCGTACTGCAAATAACTTTTTCAGGTCTTTTAAAACTTCAACGATCCCCATCACCGATAATATTTCCATCGGATAATAACTTTTAAATCCTTCCGCAATCATTTGCGGGCCACCTATACCTTCAAATTCAGCATCAATGCCCTGCTCACGAAAACTTTGCATCAGTTTTACGCCTAAGGTATCACCTGAAACTTCCCCAACCACAATGCCAATTTTTAGTTTTCGTGTAGACAATTGCAAACGTCCTGCATCAAATTTATAGCGGGTTCTATACTAACATATAGGTTTTATAATCAAGAAATTCCGCACTTTTTTCTATTTGTGTTCGTGTATTTGTTACATAAGTTTATCTAAAATTACATTTAGAAATATCATGATTATCACAATTAACGATGACAAGAAGATTGTAGAGCATTTAGCTAAATAATAAAATAAATGAGAATTATTCACATTACTTTATCTCATGACCACATCCAACCCACTTTTATTTAAGTTATCACTGATCACTCTAGCGATCTTCCAAGTGCATCTTGCGCATGCAGAAGATACAACTCTACCTGTGATCGAACTTCAGGCGGATGCTTCTGGTAATCAAAGTTCAGAACAGACTAAATCCTACATCATCAAAAAAAGTAGCAGTGCAACCAAGCTCAATATTGATGCTCAGGAAACACCCCAGACCATCAATGTCGTCACTCGTCAGCAAATGGATGACTTTAATATTACTGACACGCGTGAGACCCTAAGAAATACCCCAGGCATTTATGTCGCCAATCAGGAAACTGAACGTAGCACCTATATGGCACGTGGCTTTGAAATTTCTAATGTACTCGTGGACGGTGTAGGTTTTCCTGCTGAAGGTTATAATTATCAAAATACCAATCCTGACACCTATTTATATGACCGTGTAGAAGTCATTAAAGGTGCTGATGCAATTACCAATGCCTTTGGTGATCCATCTGCTACTATCAATATGATTCGTAAGCGTCCAACCCAACAGTTTCAAGCGAACGGCACAATTAGCTATGGTTCGTGGGATAAACAACGCTATGAGGGAGATGTTTCAGGTTCGCTAACAAAAGATGGTCGAGTTCGAGCTCGAGTTATGGGCTTTGAACAAACTGGCGATTCTTATCTTGACCGCTATTCTCAGGAAAAAAATGGAATTGCAGCCATTATTGATGCTGATTTAACCGATTCTACACTTTTGACCATTGGCGGGAGCCAAGAAAAAACTTTATCTAATAGTGTCAATTGGGGGGCATTACCTTTACTCAATAGCGCAGGTCAGCAACTCAGCTATGATCGTAAATATAACTATAGTCCTGACTGGACTTACTGGGATAATACAGTTACGACTGCCTTTGCAGAATTGACTCAAAAACTAGGTGGGGACTGGAAAGCGAAAGTTACCTTCACCAACAAAGAAACAAAGTCCGATTCAAAACTTCTTTATCTTTCAGGCTTACCAGATAGTAGCGATAATACCAGTGGTGTTTATCTCTGGCCTTCAGCATTTGATGGTAAATATACCCAAAAACAAGTCGATGCCAATGTTCAGGGTACTTTCCCTCTATTAGGACAACGTCATGAGGCAGTTTTAGGATATAGCTGGACATCTTATAAGACCAAAGAACAGTCTTATCCAGGGGCTTATCCTGACCATCTAACAACTGATCTTGCTAGCTGGACACCAGATGAACCAACTTGGGATTACACCACCCCAACTCAAAATAACTCATCTGATATCTATCAAAAAGTACATTCCTTGTACGGTGCTACACGTTTACACTTAAACGATGACCTTAAACTACTATTAGGTATCAACTATATTCAGGCAATTAGTAAAGGATATAACTACGGTTCAACCGCAGATTATGATAAATCAAAAACTTCACCGTATGCAGGTATCACGTATAATATCACCCCAGAATATACGGCATATGCCAGTTATACTTCAATTTTCCGTCCACAAACTGGTCAAGATGAAAACCATCAACCACTAAAACCTATCGAAGGGAAAAGTTACGAAGTTGGCGTAAAAAGTTCTTGGATGGATGATCAATTAACTGGAACACTAGCCGTATTTAGAACAGAGGAAAGTAATTATCCATTGCGCTCGAGTGATATTATTACACGCACCACTCCTGTCAGTGATTTGCGCTCGCAAGGTGTGGAATTTGGTCTTGCTGGAAAATTAACTGATAATTTGGATCTTTCATTCGGTTACACCAATTTCAGTCTAAAAGATCTTAAAAATGGCGGACATGCAAGAACATATAGTCCTAGTCAAATGTTTAATCTCTTAACTACTTATACTGTTCCTGCACTTCCAAAACTCAAACTAGGTGTGGGGGTTCAATGGCAGGATGATGTCAGCCTTTACAATGAAGATGTAAATGGTTTAATTAAGCAAAAAGATTATGCTCTTGTTAATTTGATGGCAAGTTATGACATCAATAAAAATATTTCAATCCAAGCCAATGGCAACAATATTGGAGACAAAAAATATTTATATAATTTTCAAGACTCCCAAGCATTTTACGGCGCACCTGCCAATTATACCGTTGCTGTAAAATTTAAGTACTAAGTCCATTAAGCCAAGTCTTGGGTACAAGGCTTGGCTTAAGCATTTTAAAAGAAGCAAGCCATTATGAGTAAAACACAGTCACTTTCCATTACTTACCGATTTACAGTGTTCTATCGCTTTGTAATTGCCTTTATTATCGGTTTTGTATGCACTGCTTTTTTTAGTATGGCTTTGGCTTATATTTTTAATATGATGATGCCAAAAGCTGAATCTGTTTATTTGGCAGCATTTTGCTCGATTTTATTTTATGCCGTTTTTGTCATCATCGCATTTTGCGTTCAATCTTTATTAAAACTGACCATTTATAGTGTTGTGGTGAGTGGTATCTGTATTTTTCTGACATTAGGATTAGGCTAAATCATGCATAAGAGTATTCGACAGTCGATGGCATGGTTACACTCTTGGACAGGATTACTGTTAGGGTGGTTACTATTTGCTATTTTTGTAATGGGGACAGCCTCCTATTATCGTCATGAAATTAATTTATGGATGCAACCGAAACTTGCTCAATATGATGTCAACCAAGAAACTGCGATTAAAACAGCCTATCAATATTTGCAAGAACATGCCGTCGGGGCTAAAACTTGGTATATCGGTGTTGCATCTGAACAGTCTCCTGTCACGAATATTTATTGGCAAAAAGCAGATGGTGGCTATGAAAGTAAAACACTCGATGCCACTACAGGCAAAGAGCTCAGTCTTTCTGCCACGCAAGGTGGCGATTTCTTTTATACCTTTCATTATCAACTTTTTGGTTTTCCCGTCATTATTGGTCGGATCATCGTCTGTATAGCTGCATTTATTATGTTGATTGCCCTGATTTCAGGGATCATTACTCATAAAAAAATCATTACCGATTTCTTTACGCTCAGGACTTTTAAGTCGCAGCGCTCATGGCTAGATTTTCATAATGTTTCATCCGTCATTGCTCTACCATTTTTCTTGATGATTACCTTTACTGGTTTAGCAATTTTCTTTTATATCTATTTACCGTTTGGAATGAAAAAACTTTATCCAGAGAACTCTTTTCAATTCTTTAAAGAAATTCGCACCAATGTCATAGAAAACAAACAACCTCCAATAGACATGCAAAATTTACCTCTCGAAGTTCTGCTTGCCAAAGCACAAACTCAATGGGGAAATAAAGAAATCGATTCCATTACGGCGGATAAACCCAATACTAATCAAGCCCAAATTACGATTAGTCAAACTGAAGATCATTCCATTACAGGCAATAAACCACAAATTACCTTTGACGCAACAACAGGAAAACAATTGGCTGCCACACGAAATGATAGTTCCATTGCCACATTAAGCTTTGGTGTATATGGTTTACACATGGCGACTTTTGCCCAACCATTATTACGCCTTGCCTTCTTCTTTTCAGGTATTTTAGGCTGTTTTATGATTGCTTCTGGGTTGTTACTCTGGAGTTTAAAACGTCAAATTCAAAATAAAACACATGCATTTCATTTTGGACATTACTTGGTCGATCGGCTAAATGTTGCTACTTTTGTAGGTTTACCAATTTCTATGCTGGCTTATCTCTATAGTAATCGTTTTATCGAGTTACAGCCTGCAATGCCGAACTATGAAATCTATACCTTTTTTATTGTCTGGCTGGCTAGTTTTATCTTGGCAATCTTTACAAAAAAACACTGGCTATGGCGTTCGCAACTCAGCATTTTTATTCTTTTGGCTATCGCGCTGCCTTTTTTCAATGTGATTTATTTAATCCAAAACCATCTGATTACAGACTTAAGAAGTTACTGGCTATTTTTAAGAGTCGATATTGTCTTTATTTTGTTTGCTAGTTTGGGATTATTTATTGTTCGAAATATTCATCCGATACAAACCAAATCCCGAGAAAAACTTGAAAAGAAGTTAGCGCTTGCTAATCCTGAGGTAAATGCCTCATGAGTATTGTATTGGGTGTCTTTTTGATCATGTTCGGCATGTATATTTTATATGTGCTGAGCATTAAACAGATTGAAAAAACCAAAAAATCTAAATTACATTTTATGACCCAGCATATCAATATCCTGCGTCTCTTCGCATGTCTTTTATTTTTGGTTGCAGGAAGTTTGTTTATTGCGGCTTATGGCACTTCTATCGGCTTTGTCAGTTGGTGGCTGTTTGCTACTCCTTTAGTTTTTGCACTTATATTGTATCTCAATGACTTAAAACCCAAAGCCGGTAAGCGTAATCAGTCATCCAGAGTACATAAAATTTAATTTGCCAATCTTAACTTGCTGATTTGTGAAACGCTAAACATGTCTTTAGCGTTTTTTTGCATAAGCAAAGCATTATTATTCACAATCCTTTATCTTAAAAAGTCATAAGATATGCAGGTTTTTTATATTTGGCTGATTTATTCATGTTTGGTCCTCTTGAGTTTATATTAGCAGGCGTATTGGTTGGTTTCTGTGTAGGTATAACTGGCGTTGGTGGCGGTTCGTTAATGACCCCTATCTTAATCAGCCTTTTTAGAATTGAACCTCATATCGCAATTGGTACAGACTTACTCTATGCCGCAATTTCCAAATTTTGCGGTTCTCTGGTACATGCCAAAAAACTCAATATCGTCTGGCCGATTGTCATCTGGCTGGCAGTAGGCAGTATTCCTGCTTCTTTTGCTACCGCATGGGTGCTCGAACATTATTTAAGTCAGTCCTCGCACTATAAAATGGTTTTAACTATGGTGTTGGGCTTCATGCTCACCCTGACTGGTATTTCAATTATTTTTCGCGCCACGATTGAAAAGTTTTTTATGGGTTTGCGTAAGAAAAAAGAGCTTCCAGAACAAATCGCACATGACACTATTTCGGAAACCAAACGCGTTTATATTATAATCATGGGCATTATTTTGGGTGTGTTTGTCACGTTATCATCGGTCGGTGCTGGTGCTTTTGGTATCATGGCACTGATTATTATGTTTCCTAATCTGCCGATGATTCGAATTATTGGTTCAGATGTGGTACATGCCGTACTGTTAACTTTGGTAGCTGGTTTGAGTCATATGAGTGCGGGTAATGTCGATTTTCACTTACTCATGTGGTTATTAGTAGGTTCAATTCCTGCGATCATAATCGGAACTTTAATTAGTTCACGTTTACCTGAAAAAATTATCCGTAAGGTTTTAGGTGTTACGCTATTTGCACTGGGTGTGAACTTTATTATTCATCCTGTTAAAGCCAAACCTGTTGAAAAGCCTGCCATCACTCAACCTGTTTCTGCCGAAAAAACCACCACAAAATAAGCTATCTAACGGATTAATCGTTTTTTTTAAATGATTAATCCGTTGTAAATATAGTCAGATATCGCTTATTTCATGGTATATTCGTTAAACAGATAACCCTAAGCAATGATCGAATCAGTGACAGCAATGAATACTCTACAGTCTAATCCAGTCTCTCAACCAGATATCGACGACGTTAATATTAAAAGCATCCACCCTCTTGTAACACCAGCAGAATTAAAGTCTGAACTGCCATTGACTGAAGATGCGTATCAAACCGTTCTCAAAGGCCGCGAAACCATCCGTAATATTTTAGATGGTACCGACAACCGTGTTTTTGTTGTGATTGGCCCTTGTTCTATTCATGATCCAAAAGCTGCACATGAATATGCTGATCGTTTAAAAGCTTTGAGTGAAAAAGTAAAAGATACACTTTACATCGTGATGCGTGTTTATTTTGAAAAACCACGTACCACCGTAGGATGGAAAGGACTAATTAACGATCCAGATATGAATGACTCTTTTAATATTGAAAAAGGGCTACGTATTGGTCGTCAATTATTACTTGAGTTAAACCAAAAAGGTTTGCCATGTGCAACCGAAGCGCTTGATCCAAACTCACCACAATATTATCAAGATCTTATTTCCTGGTCTGCGATTGGCGCGCGTACTACGGAGAGTCAAACTCACCGTGAGATGTCATCTGGTTTATCTTCTCCAGTCGGTTTTAAAAATGGGACAGATGGTGGTTTAACAGTTGCGACCAATGCAATGCAATCGGTTAAGCATGGTCATAGCTTTCTTGGTCTCAATGAAAATGGACAGGTTTCTGTGATTCGTACCAGTGGCAATCCGTATGCGCATGTGGTGTTGCGCGGTGGAAATGGTAAACCCAATTATGATGCGGGTTCTGTAGCAGAAGCAGAAGCAGCTTTGGTCAAAGCCAAAGTCAGCAATAAGATTATGATTGATGCCAGTCATGCCAACTCAAATAAAGACCCTTACCTGCAACCATTGGTATTACGTAATGTGGTTGAACAAATCAATGACGGAAATAAGTCCATTGTGGGTGTGATGGTAGAGAGCCATTTAAAAGGTGGTCGCCAAGATATTCCTGAAAACTTATGTGATCTTGAATACGGTAAATCTGTAACCGATGGCTGTATTGATTGGGATACTACGGAACAAGTTTTACTCGAAATGCATGAGAAACTTAAAGAGTTGCTTCCAAAACGCTAATTTGAGCAACCATTGAATAAAAAACCCTTATTTATTAAGGGTTTTTTTATATTCATCTGATTCGAGAATACTTACTGATCAATGATCATATTTTCTGATCAACAATCCAGTAGATTTTATAGGGAATTTAAAGCTAATATGATGATGCGGTTAACATTCAGTTTTGACTGAAACGAACACCTTATTATATTCTAACGATATATCAGTATTTTTATGACCACTTTAGAACAATCTTTATCCCACATTCCGAACTTTTCTCCAGTCCATGAACATCTACTGAGTTCAGGACAACCGACAGCCGAGCAGTTACATCATATTAAAGAATATGGCTGTAGCACGGTCATCAATCTTGCATTGAATGATGCCGATCCACACCTTGATCAGGAAGACCGAATCTGTCTGGAACTAGGATTAAACTATATTCATTTACCTATTTTATGGGAAATGCCAGCAGCAGATCAGTGCCTATTGGTTCTAGATTTAATCGACCATCTGGTTACAAACGAGATCGTCTGGATACATTGCGCAAAAAATTATCGTGTCAGTTGCTTAATGGCACTGTACCGCCAATATTTCATGGGAATGGATATCGGCTCCGCACAAGAGCTATTGCATCAAATTTGGGAACCGAATGAAACGTGGACGGGACTGATGCATAGTGTTGCCCTACAACTTCAAGGTCGTATGGCAACTCAAGATTTACAACAATCTTTGATCGATCCAAATCAATTTACTTGATGGGTGATTAAAACAGTGGCCGTTGAGAGGATTCCCTCTTGGCGGCCTGTAAAGCCAAGCTTTTCTGTCGTAGTTGCTTTGATGCTGATTTGAGTAATATCTAGCTCCAACACATCGGCGATACTCTGACGCATTTCCAGATTATACTTTGCAAGTTTTGGACGCTCACACGCTACGGTAATGTCTGCATTATTTAAAACATAGCCACGATCTAAAATGAGCTGATAGACATGTTTTAACAAAACACGACTATCTACACCTTTAAAATCTGGATCAGTATCGGGAAAATGCTGGCCAATATCGCCAAGTGCCAAAGCCCCCAATAATGCATCCGATAAAGCATGTAACACCACATCTCCATCGGAATGTGCCTTTAAACCATGGGTATGTGGAATTTTTACGCCTGCTAAAGTCACATGGTCTCCATCTTCAAAAGCATGCACATCCAGCCCCTGACCGATGCGAATTGGTAATATCATTTATTTTCCTTTATAAAACAAATCACACAACTTGTATTCTGGCTTTTGGTTTCGCTATAGTACGTCTAGCCACTGAAATGGAAGTATAAGCGATCATGACGTCTCGTACAGATAGATTTCCTTTAAAAAACGTAGTTTGTGCACTCACGATCAGTTTTTGCTTTTCCTCAGCCCATGCAACAGATCGATTTGATTGTGACAATCATAAAGCATCATTTGTGAGCAAGAAAATCTGCGCTGAAAATTTTCATGAAACACGACATGAGCTCAATAATAAATTTCTAATTGCTTATCTAGTTTCAGATGCGCCTATTAAACTGTTGTACGACACGCATTCACTTTGGTTCAATCGTTTACAACAATGTAAATCTCAACACTGTATTGATCAACAATTTGCACTACGCGATGACGATCTCAACTTTTATACCTCTTTGAATCAGAGTTTAACCCAGCATTTTTTAAAGTTTGAACATGGCAAAATTGCCCAACCAGCAATTCATTTACAGGTTCATCAACTAGGCAAAGACAAAATTAAAATTGAAGGCATGGCATATCGCAATCCCAATAACAGTAATGATAGCCAGACAATTTCTTTTTTGGCGTATACGACACCAGATAAAAAAGAGCAAATTTTTGATAATGAGCATGATTGTAAATACAATTTTAATTTTCAGAAAAGTATTTTAGTGGTAAAAACTGACCAGAAAGGTTGCGAACGGTTCAGCGGTATCTATCGTCTTTATGATTAAAAATGAGGGTTGATCTCCCCTCATTTTATTTTTAAGCTTTAATTTTATAGCGTCAGGCAGATAATTTTATCGCGATTTCCTGACTAATAATAGCCGCTGTTGCTGCTGAAAGTGTCCAGCCCAAATGTCCATGTCCTGTATTATAAAATACTCGCGGATGCTTTCCTTGTTTAATGACAGGCATCATATTCGGCATCATCGGGCGTAAACCCGCCCAAGGAACAGCATGTTCTGTAGATATGTCAAAGTTGGCATTGACCCAATTAATCAAGGGCTGAATACGATCTGCACGAATATCACGATTATAACCATTAAATTCTGCCGTTCCTGCGATACGGAAACGATCTTCACCTAAGCGTGAAGTCACAATTTTGGCACTTTCATCAAGCAGACTAACCCAAGGCGCATTTTGAATACTTTTTTGATCGTTTAAATGTATCGTAATGGAATAGCCTTTCACAGGATAAACATTCACTCGATCACCCAGCATATCTGCCAGTTGATAACTCCCCACGCCTCCACAAATCAAAATTGCATCAGCTTCTAAGCGAATAGGTTGATCTTTAGGTTCAAACATGTTTTCTGTGCTTGGCTGACAAGACACAATCACTTTCTGATCCGAAAGTTGCACTTGTTGTACATCTAGCCCAAAGCGATATTTCACGCCGTATTTTTTGGTTTTTTCAGCCAATCCTACAGTAAATTTATGGATATCACCTGTCGCATCGTCTGGCGTGTAATAACCGCCATAATAATCACCAGAGAGTGTAGGCTCAATTTGCTTAATTTCCTCTGGACTCACCGCATGTCGTGCCAATGTTCCCTTGCACAACATATCATTAACATTTTTGGCAATGTTGTAATCTGCTTCGCTATGGTAAATATGTAAAATTCCACGCTTTTCCAGATTGAAATCGACTTGTTCCTTTTCAGCAATTTCAAACAGACGTTTACGAGCCAGCAAAGCTAGTCTTACCGTTTCGAGTGTATTGGTTTCATAGTGTTTAATACTGGCTAAAAATTCAAATAACCAGCTATATTTATGAACATCGAAAGACGGATTGAGCAATAATGGTGCATCTTTTTTTGACATCCACTTCATGCCTTTCAACACCGTTGATTTTTGATTCCAGACTTCAGCATTACACGCAGATAGTTGACCACCATTGGCAAAAGACGTTTCCATGGCAGGAAATAAATGCCGATCGATCACTGTGACATCATAGCCCAATAAAGCCAATTCATAAGCAGACGTGACACCCGTGATTCCAGAACCAACCACAATTACATGAGACATATACAACTCCTTGAAATGAAACTCATCTCAAAAAATGCCCCATCTGTCTATGTACCTGAGAGCTTCGGTTTTCAATAATTCCTATTAATTATTTTAACCATCCCCTTCGGTGAGTATTTTTAAATACTTCTCTCCAGATTGAAGTCGATTATTACAGTCCTTTTGCCTGAGAGTTTCCGGGGTCGTTGCTCCTTCGGCGTGTTCACAGGAACATCTCTCCTGCAATAATTCATATTGTTATAAAAGCAATGTACATGCCAGTTTTCAAAAGTCCAACTTTATTTTGTAGCTCAAATAAAAAAACCTCATCAGCTTAAAGCTGATGAGGTTTCTGCGAATAAAATAGGTTGAAAAAGCTTAATCGTCGACCGGATAGGTAATCTTGATTGTCTTGATTCTATTTTCATCCATTTCCAATACTTCAAAACGAATGCCTTCATGATCAATCGTGGTACCAATCTGAATCGGTGAAGCTGCTTTATCCATAATTAAGCCCGAAACGCTTATATATTCACCATCTTCTGGCATGAGTTCGATCATCCCCAGTTCAAGCTCAAGCTGATACAAATCCAAAAGCCCAGTTGCTTGCCATGTACGTTCATCGATTTTTACCAATTCTGGCTGCTCATCGGCATCTGGAAATTCACCGGCAATTGCTTCAAATACGTCCAGCGGCGAGATCAGACCCTGCACTGTACCAAACTCATCACTCACTAAAACCAGTGACCCTTTGGAAGCACGTAAGGTATTAATCGCATCAATCACTTTCATACGTTCAAAGATAAAGATTGGACGCTGTCGCTTTAATAAAACTTTGACATGATCTGGATGATCCAGCGCATCAATTAAATCCTTAGCACGAGCAACCGTAATCACTTTATCCAAACTGCCGCGACATACGGGAAACAAACTATGCGGAACAGACAAAATCTGCTGACGGATATGTTCAGGATCATCATCAATATTGACCCAAGAGATCTGAGAACGAGGGGTCATGATCGATGCCACAGTTCGTTCGGCAAGGGTCAGTACACCGCCAATCATATATCGCTCATCATTTACAAATAATGTTTGAGATTCCGAGTTTTCATCCACAGCCGCAATTCGGTCTTTCTCACCCATCATTTTGAAAATGGCATTGGCAGTTCGATGACGTAATGGAATCTTGGACTGATTTTTTTCGACATTACGCTGTGAAAACTGATTAAAGGCTTCGATCAGAATGGCAACGCCAATACCTGAGTAGATGTAACCTTTTGGAATATGGAAACCCATTCCCTCAGCGATCAAGCTGACACCAATTAAAAGCAAGAAACTCAGACACAAAATAACGACGGTTGGATGTCGATTCACAAAGGCTGTTAAAGGTTTAGATGCGATGAGCATCACAATCACCGCAACAGTCACAGCAGTCATCATGACATAAATATTATCCACCATCCCAATGGCAGTAATAACTGAGTCTAACGAGAATACAGCATCAAGTACGATAATCTGTGCAACCACTGCCCAAAAACTTGCATAGGCTACTGAAGAATTCGTTTTGATTTCAGGTTTGCCTTCCATCTTTTCATGAAGTTCTGTCACCGCTTTATAAACAAGAAATAAACCACCCAATAGCAGAATTAAATCTCGTCCAGAGAATGTCATTCCCGCAACATCAATCAAAGGTTTTGTGAGTGTAACCAACCACGAAATAACAGAAAGAAGCGCCAAACGCATAATAAGCGCCAGCGATAAACCAATAACACGTGCTTTATCACGCTGTTCAGGAGGAAGTTTATCGGCCAAAATAGCGATAAAAACCAGATTATCAATTCCTAGAACAATTTCTAATGCAATCAGGGTCAGCAACCCTACCCAAATACCGGGATCTAATAAAAATTCCATCATTAGATCACCTCAAATACTTGAGAATAAATCAATAAAAATAACCTACACGGCGATGGATCCATTCACGGACACCCTTTTCAATTAAGATGGTTTTATTATGCATAACTTTTTCTACTTGTAATTATTTTTTTGTATATTGAGTAAATTTTTTAAGCTTAAATTAAGTTTTATAAAAATATCTTACAAACTTTAATCAAAAAAGTTAATTTATCGAATAATTTTAACAATTGCCGCACACAATCAAATAAAAAAGTGAAACACTCAGATTTATCCAAAATATTGATACTTTACAACTGGATAATGACTGCTATAAATTATCATATTGTGCTTTTGAGCACTGCATTTCCACCGGAATAAATATACAAATTCAAAAAATATTGCCAAACACATCACAAAATATTATGATTATTCTGCTAACACAACGACTTTAGAACAATACGGTATAGCAACAATAATTACACATTCACCAACTTGGGAATTATGAAATGAGTAAAAAATACACGAGGTTTTTACCAACCGCAGAGTCTTATGACTTTAACGAATTTCCATATTACTGGATTACACAAGTCCATGCACGTTATGTCCTAAACATTGATAATGTCCTAAAAAAATACGGTTTGGATAATTCTCGTCGGCGTATTTTATTAGCATTGAATTCAAAACCCAAAGCCAGTGTTTCAGATTTATCTGAGATGATCATTTCAAAAATGTCTACGACCACGAAAATCGTTTACCGCCTAAAAGATGAAGGGCTAGTCAATACCTTTTGTTGCCCTGAAGATGCGCGAATTACTCGGGTTGAACTCACTGAAAAAGGCAAAGAAATGATTTATAAAATTAATGACATTACCAGTGTAGTGCTTGAACAGTCTTTTGATGGCTTGACTCCTCTTCAACTGGAAAAAACCATTGAAAACTTAAAACAGATTTATAAAAATCTGTCACATTAATCAAAAAAGTTTAATTGCGGTGATATTTTCGTAGCAGTTTGACGTGGTACATGCATACATTCAAACTCATCAACAGGAAAACCCTCTATAAAACTTTGTATGTCAGGTGTTTTTAAATCAAGCCATTCATGCAAACGTTCATGAGGAATCACGATTACCGATCGTTTGACATCTCCTGGTTCGTGAAATTCTTTCATCATCGGGTGATCTATGGCGTCCATTGTAATCATGGCAGCCGAACGAATAATATCACCATCTAATCGACAAATTTCATAAATTGCTGCAATAAAGAAAGCTTCACCATCTTTACGACGCACACACCAACGTTGTGGTTTCCCATCAATATATTTAGCTTCATAGAACTCAGTGACAGGGATAACACCAAAATTACATTTAGTCGCGGCTTCAAAGAAGCTTGAACGCTGTAACAAGGTTTCACTACGCGCATTGTAGGTTTTTTTTGCAGAAGATAAATCAGTCGCCCATTTAGGTACTAAACCAAACATCACATCGCGCCATTCCAAACCCAATTCAGATTTAAATAATAAAGGTGTCGTATAAGCAGGATAAACTTCATCCAAGTATTCAAAAGGAATTGGAGGTAAATTCAATGCTTGAAGTTGACTATAAGTTAAAGGCTTAAAATTTGCGCACATTTTAATAAATCTTGATTACCCTTTATTTAAATGAAACTGATTTTCTATTTTTCAATAAAAAAGTCCCCGAAGGGACTTTTTTATCAACAGGTGATTAAATTAATCACCTGTATAACCTTTCAATTTTAAACGAGCTGCATGTAGTAAAGGCTCAGTATAACCTGAAGGTTGCTCAGCTCCTTTGAAAATCAAGTCAGAAGCTGCTTTAAAGGCAATATCATTGACAAATTTAGGCGCCATTGGCGTGTATTCTGGATCATTCGCATTTTGACCATCCACCACTTTCGCCATACGCTCCAGAACTTCTTCAACTTGCTCTTTGGTCACAATACCGTGACGCAACCAGTTCGCAACGTGTTGTGAAGAAATACGTAATGTCGCACGGTCTTCCATCAAGCCAACATCATTGATGTCTGGAACTTTAGAACAACCAACACCTAAATCAACCCAACGAACCACATAACCTAAGATACCTTGACAGTTGTTTTCAAGTTCTTTGGTAATTTCATCAGCTGTCCAGTTGGTATTTTCAGCCAACGGTGGAGTAAGCAAATCATCAAGTGGTAAAGCTTGCGTATTGAGTAACTCTTTTTGGCGTTCAGATACATTACATTGATGATAATGAATTGCATGAATCACCGCACCAGATGGAGACGGAACCCAAGCACAGCTTGCGCCTGCTTCTGGATGCTCAATTTTGGTTTTATACATGTCTAACAGCATATCTGGTTTTGGCCACATGCCTTTACCAATTTGTGCTTTACCACGTAAGCCTGTTTGCAAGCCAATCATGACATTACGGTTTTCATACGCAGGGAACCATTTTTGTCCTTTGATTTCGCCTTTACGAACAAACGCACCCGCTTCCATAAAGGTATGGATTTCGTCACCTGTACGATCCATAAAACCAGTATTAATAAAGATGGTACGATCTTTCGCCTGAGCAATACAGTTTTTCAGGTTTACAGAAGTACGGCGTTCTTCATCCATAATACCGACTTTAAGTGCTTTAGCAGGCAAACCTAAGGCTTGTTCTACGCGCTCAAACAATTCAACCGTAAATGCAACTTCTTCTGGACCATGCATTTTTGGCTTAACGATATACATAGAACCTTTACGCGAGTTCTTCAATGTATTGTTGCCACGAATATCTGGAATGGTAAGCAAAGGCGTTACTAAAGCATCCATGATGCCCTCATAAATTTCTTTGCCATCGACTAAAATCGCTGGATTCGTCATCAAATGCCCAACATTACGAAGAAGCATCAATGAACGACCATGTAACGTCGTTGTACCGCCAATCAGATTCTTAATAACACGATCTTCGCTGAGTTTACGTGTAACCGTTTTACCGTTTTTCTCGATAGACTCTGTTAGATCACCTTTCATTAGACCTAACCAGTTACGGTAACCTTCAACTTTTTCTTCTGCATCTACAGCCGCAACTGAATCTTCCAAATCCTGAATAGTGGTAACCGCAGCTTCTAAAACTAAATCTTTGACCCCAGCAGCATCTGTTTTACCAATTGGGCTGTTGGCATCTATTTCAATAATGACATGCAAACCATTGTTGAGTAAGACCACTTCGGTCGGTGCTGCTTCTTCACCGTTATAACCAACAAATGCTGATTCTTGCTTAAGCTTGGTTTTTGAGCCATCTTTTAAGGTCACTACGAGTGCTTTATTTTCAATCGCATAGTGAGTTGCATCGGCATGTGAGCCTTGTGCTAAAGCGAATGTTTGATCAAGGAAATTTTTAGCAAAAGCAATTACCTTTTCGCCACGCACTGGGTTATAGCCCTTGCCTTTTTCAGCACCATCCGTTTCTGGAATCACATCGAAACCATAAAGTGCATCGTATAAAGAACCCCAGCGTGCATTAGCAGCATTAAGGCTATAACGTGCATTACGTACAGGTACGACCAATTGTGCGCCTGCAAGTAAAGCAATTTCTTCATCTACATTTTCAGTGGTGATCTGGAAATCTTCTACTTCTGGTAATAAGTAGCCAATTTCTGTAAGGAAAGCTTTGTAAGCTTCTAATTCAAATTTGTTATTACGGTGCCACTCGTCAATTTTAGCCTGTAACTCATCACGCTTTGCCAAAAGCGCCGTGTTTTTTGGACTAAGATCAACAACGACTTGCTCAAAGTTCTTCCAGTAAGTTTCACTGTCCAAACCTGAAACTGGTAGAGCTTCATTTTCGATAAAGTCGTAAAGTTCTTTAGCAATCGCTAACTTGCCTTTTTGAATACGTGCCGTCATTGTCTTTCCTGATGTTGCTACTTTTTATAACAAGAGTTTCAAGTATACCGATTTATACTTTGCTGAATAGTAATATCACGCTGCTAAATAACAAGCATTTCAAAAACAAACCATCTTGTTGGTTCTTATTTAGCGAGGTAAAACTTTCATTTCAGCAATTCGCATACCCAATTACAGTGTATAAAATTTTTAAAATGCCGAAATTAGACTTAAGTTCAGATCAGTCTAATCGACTCCTTTTTCATAATGAACCATAGTTATAACAAAAAAATATGGCATTGAAAGCATTGGCTCAAAGAAATTTGTACATTCTTTTATAACGATTTAGATGCAAAGAAAAAGGCGTTCAATTTGAACGCCTTGAGTATCCATTATTTTAAAGCTTAGCTGTTTTCAGCGGCTTGATGAATCTGTCTGTGTTCAGAATGCAAATACTCATCAGATTGCATTTCTAGCAAGCGAGAACGAGTACGTTCAATTTCAAAAGCCAATTTCTCACCTTGATATAAATCAATGATGGAATCCTGAGAAGTCAGAAGCAATTTGACGCCACGATCATAAAACTCATCTACCAGATAAATAAAACGACGCACACCTTCAGATAAACTATCGGTTAAATGCGGCACATTACTGACCAAAACCGTATTATATAAGTTTGCGATTTCAATAAAATCTGCTGGACTGCGCGGTTTAAAGCAAAGCTCCGAAAACTCACACCAAAGCACATCTTCCGTATGACCTAACGTTTCTACAACACGATGATTAATGGTAATCGGCTCATCCGAATAACCTTGTGTTTGGGTAATGGCTTTAAAACGCTGTGCCATCCAGATTTTAGCATCATCAGTAAGAGGATACTTAAACAGTTGTGCTTGCTTAAGTACACGCAAACGATAATCGACACCTGCATCTACATTTAAAACCACACAATTCTTTTTCACCTGTTCAATTGCAGGCAAGAAACGATCTCGATGAATGCCGTTTTTGTATAAGCCATCTGGAGCAATATTTGAAGTTGCAATGAGGGTAATACCACGTGCAAACAACTTTTGGAACAAATCGCTTAGAATCATGGCATCCGTAACATTGGATACAAAAAATTCATCAAAGCAAATCACCACAGCATCTTTATAGATTTGATCCGCGACCAAATCTAATGGATTGCGCTGACCAGACAAACGATTTAGCTCACGATGTACATGCTGCATAAAATGATGAAAATGCATGCGAGTTTTACGGCGAAATGGAACAGAATCATAAAATTGATCCATCAACCATGTTTTACCACGTCCTACACCACCCCACATATATACGCCTCGTGGCGCAGTTTGGCGACGGAAACGGCGGAATGCTTTTTTTGAAGCTTTATAACGACTAATGAGATCCTGCCAAACTCGTTCTAATTCATGTACAGCCTGTGCCTGTGCTTCATCAGGCATAAATTGTCCTGAAGATAATGCTTGCGCATAACGCTCTGCAGGAGATAAAGGAGTAAACGCTGTACCATGAGGAGAATGAATGTTTGCCATGTCTTTTATTTGCTTTCAGTATTTGTAGAAAAAGTATATCGAAGATTCGATGCGTGAAAATAGAACTTTGGACTATAGCTTTGATGCTATTTTCCATACTGTCTTGGACTTTGTCCAAACCAGCGTTTAAATGCATGATTAAATGCAGCAGGTTCTGAATAACCCAGTAATTCTGCAATGACTTCGATTGAATATTCCTTATATTCCATAAGCTTTAATGCCTTAGTTTTAATTAACTGCTCACGAATTTGCTTATAACTCGTATTCAGTTGTTGCAATTGATGCCGCAGAGTTCGCTCAGGAATCTGAAGAGCAATCGCCGTTTCCGCCATTGTGGGAATTACACCCTGTTGTAATTCGAGATAGTTATGCACACGCTGTACCAGATCGGATTGCTGTGTTGCTTCATCATCTAAACGTTTGATCTCATCCAAACATTTAGCTTCATAGACGCGATGGGTTATGATATCCGCAGATGGGATTTTTACATCTAATACCGCTTGATTCAAACTAAAAACCGCATGATCTGCATTAAAATGCAAATTATTGCCATAATAATGCTGATACTGCGCTAGCATATTTAAATTTTGCGGCTGCGGGAATGGCAAATCCACTCGAATTTCAGGTGCCTCCAATCCCATCATTTTATAAATATCTAAAATAAATTTGTAAGTACCCGATATTTCACACTGGGCTCTTAAGCGCCCCATTTCTGTATTTAAATCGATGGGTACGTAAACTAATGACGCATATCCATCTCGTTCACTCAGACTGAGTTGTCCAAACAAATGCGTGAGACTTTGATATTCAATACCTTTATAAATGGCATGACGAATGCTATCGGCAGTGACCAACAACATTAATAAAGGTCCATAACCTGCCAGCGCGTAATGTTGTCCAATATATAAGCCTTGTTCAGAAGGAACATCCTGACTGATAATATGCTGGATATCCCATTCCAAACTATCATGAATAATAGAATGTGGATTGAGGGCATCTATCCGAATTCCAATATTTGCCAGACGCGAATCGACATCAATACCAGAATTACGCATTCCTTGTATTAAATACATGAGTCCAAGTATTGATCGCTTCATTCACAGTTCTATTTTTCGATTACTGTAGTGTTGTACTATAAAGCAGCAATAAAATTAATTGCCGAATCTATCAATTTTGATGTCGATCTAATCATGTTTCTGGCTCTGATAATTTATTAAACTGATTATAAATAGATCATTATTTCATTATCGGATCAATATCATGCAAGATTCCTCAATCAATGCAATTCAAAAAACAAAAGTTGCGATTATCGGTGCGGGTTTTGGTGGACTTGCAATGGCAATTCGTCTTCTACAAAACAATATTCATGATTTTGTAATTTTAGAAAAAACCAAAGATGTCGGTGGAACTTGGCGAGAAAACCAATATCCCGGTGCGGCTTGCGATGTCCAATCACACATGTACTCACTTTCGTTTGCACCCAAAACCAACTGGTCTAAACGTTATGCCGAAGCGGGCGAAATTTTTTCATATATTCAGGATATTACGGAGCAATTTCAACTTAGAGAATATTGTCAATTTGAGCATGAAGTTACCCGTGCAGAATATGATGAAGGGCGTTGTATCTGGACACTTTCATTTAAAGAGCATGCTCCTCTAGAAGCACAATTTGTGATTTTTGCTTCAGGCCCTTTACATGTTCCACAAATCCCACATATTAAAGGCATTCAAAACTTTCAAGGCAAAGTATTTCATTCATCAGAATGGGATCACCATTACGACCTAACAGGTAAAAATGTTGCTTCTATCGGAACAGGCGGCAGCGCAATTCAATACATTCCTGAAATAGCCAAACAAGTTAAGCAACTGTATGTATTTCAACGCACAGCAGCGTGGGTGATTCCAAGAGACGAGCGTCAATATTCACATTTAAGCAAATTATTATTTAAAAAATCAGACATTTATCGGCAACTTCATCGTGCAAGATTATACTGGAGTAATGAATCGAGAGTTATACCTATTGTCCAACCACAAATTATGAAATATGGACAAAAACTTGCAGAAGCTTTTATTCGATTTCAGGTAAAAGATAAAGCACTTGCGAGGAAACTGACCCCAGATTTTGTAATGGGTTGTAAACGTATTTTGATTTCAAATAAATATTTTCCAACCTTCAATCGTAAAAATGTCGAGTTAATAACCGACGGAATTCAAGAAATTACAGAAAATGCCATTGTGACCAAAGATGGTAAGCAAAGACAGATCGACTGCCTGATTTATGGAACGGGTTTTATTACAGATCCACGTATCTATCTAAAACATTTTGAATGTTTCGGGAAAAATCACCAAGAACTTAAACAAGCTTGGAAAAATGGACCAGAAAGTTATTATGGAATAACGACAGCAGGCTTCCCAAATTTATTTCAGCTTCTCGGTCCAAATACAGTGCTTGGACATAATTCCGTTATTTTTATGATCGAATCTCAAGTGAACTATATTCTTCAACTGATCGAGATGGTGGATAAAACTCAAACACTTGCTGTTGAGGTGAAAGCCGATGTTCAAACTCAATTTAACCATAAAATTCAAAAGCAACTAAAAGATACTGTCTGGCAGTCTGGCGGATGTGTCAGTTGGTATCAAGCTGCGGATGGTAAAAACTTTGCTTTATGGCCAACCTATACATGGAAATATTGGTTAGAAACCAGAACTGCGAATGCCTCTGACTATGTCTTTCTTGGGCAAAATAGAACAAATGATAAAAAACAGGTTGCTGCATAATTTTTTATCATCATAATAAGTAGGTTAAATATAACCTACTTATTTTATGCAATCCCTTATTTTAATTGTGCAAATTTTTATCGCAATTGGCTTAGGCTATTTTATTGCACCTCATTTAAAGCAAACCCTTCGCCAGTTTATATTTAAAACACTCCCCTACTTTTCTTACTTACTGTTAATCAGTGTTGCTTTTGAATTTGCTCAAGCCTTAACTCATTTAGAGCACCCTGAGCGGATTTTACCCACAGCTCTTTTAATTGCAGCATCAACTTCAATTGCTTCATTTTTTGTGTGTTTGATCGCTTATAAATTATTAGATAAAGACAGTGTACAGGGAACAATTTCTTTACATCTGTTTTTAAATGCATTAAAAAACATCAGTTATGCCTTTATTGCACTTGGTTTTGGAGCCACGTTAGGCTTTATAGTTCATCATTTTCAGATCAATGTGCTGTTCAATAGTTGGTATTTGCTTTTAGTTTTTATAGGTTTTATCGGTGTTGAACTTGCTTACACCCATTTTGACCGTACTTGGCTCAGTTGGAAAATACTGGTTGTACCTTTGGCTGCGATATTTGGTTCACTGATTGCTGCTTTCTTCTGTTTTATGCTTTTAACTGGCTATAGCTTAAATGAAGTGATTGCTTTATCTCAGGGTTATGGTTGGTATTCGATGTCAGGAATCTTATTTACTAAATTACATTCAACCGAATTAGGTGGCATTGCTTTACTCACTGATTTATTTAGAGAGATTTTTGCAATTCTGTTGATGTATTGCTTAGGTTGGCGCTTTCCTCGCTCTGCAATTTCAAGCGCTGGCGCAACATCAATGGATGTCACGTTAGCAATGGTCAAACAGTCATGCGGCACACATTATGTACCACATGCCATGATGAGCGGGATCATATTAAGTTTACTTGCACCCTTGCTCATTAGTTTCTTTTTAATGCTTTAGTTAAGTGATGCCCAAATACTTTTGAGCATCTCATTTGGATTTTCAGCTTTGGTAATCGGACGACCAATCACCAAATGAGTTGCACCATCTAGCATCGCTTGCTTTGGCGTCACAATCCGTTTCTGATCATCGGCACTTGAACCTTCTGGGCGAATCCCAGGCGTCACCAAAGAAAATTCTGAACCAATTTGCTCACGTAACATCTTAGCTTCTTGCGCAGAACATACTACGCCATCCAAACCACTGTCTTTGGTCAATTGAGCTAAACGTTTGACTTGTTCAAATGGCTCGACATCTAAACCAATATCACGTAAATCTTCTCTTCCCATTGAAGTGAGAACCGTAACAGCAATCAATTGAGTATGATAGTTCCCTGCTTTTAAGCGCTCAACGCAAGTTTCCATCATCTTACGCCCGCCTGAAGCATGAACATTGACCATCCATACGCCTAAATTAGCCGCGGCACAAACCGCCTGTGCCGTCGTATTCGGAATATCATGAAATTTAAGATCAAGAAACAACTCAAAGCCACGATCCTGTAAAATTCTGACCGTTTGTGGACCATCATGAGTAAATAGCTCTTTACCCACTTTTACACGACAAAGTGATGGATCGAGCTGATCAGCAATGCTCAAAGCGTCATATTGGCTCTTTGCGTCCAAAGCAACAATAATACTCACAAATTTATTTCCACAGCTTTAAATTCGGCTAATTATAGATGGATTCACGCATTCAACAAAGCAGGAATATGGCTTTTATGACAAAAGCCATATCACAAAATTGATCTGATCTATCTTTGTTCAGAGATCAGGATGGCACGTGTATCATCACCGAGTGCTTCAAGTATATGTTCTTGATCAGCAGCTTAACAAATATAATCCCCGTCATTTAAAATCACGGGTTCAGCACTCAACCCAACTTTTGCGTGTACTTGCATAATAATATGTTCAATACTTCCGATCGGGTGCGGATGAGTTATCCGTGGTTCACTTGGCTGAGTACTCAGGATATAAATCATGTCTTAGTTTTGTAGGACAATTCGCTAGTAAATTGCCTGATAATGCGAATCTCCGATCTAACTATAGACCCGTAATCCTGATTACAGTTAGAGTGACTGCCAGCTTGAGAGCTATAGGTTTCCCATAAAAAAACCCTTTAAGTCATAAAGGGTTTTTCTATTTCAATATCTCATGCTTTCATCTATAAATAAGACAATTTATAAAGGAGTTCGATTCTGAGTCTCAGGTTGAACTTCTACCACTGTCTTTTCATGCTTGGTATTCGCCGCAACTTGGGCAGCAGCAACCTGTGCCATTTGAATCTGCTCTTTACGCAGATGTTCAATATCCTTTCTCAGTCGTTTAATTTCCCAACCTTTTTGAATGACTTTAAAGACTAAAACACCCAGTAAAAGTCCAATGACAATTCCAAGTGCCAAAGTAATCAAAAGTAGTAAGCCCAAACGCATTGCTGGTATTTGCGTGAACAACAAATCCACAGATAACTCCGTACTATTTTGGAGTACCAATGCAAGCGAATAACCAAATAAAACAACGAGTAATGCGATCAAGATAATACGCATAAGCACCTCATTTTTATTAATTCTTAATTGTTATTTTGCCACAACTTCGTTTACCGCATCACGAAGTGCTTTTCCAGGTTTAAAGTGCGGAACGGCCTTCGCTGCGACTTCAACTGATTTTCCCGTCTTAGGATTACGTCCTACACGCGGATCACGATGATGCAATGCAAAGCTACCAAAACCACGAATTTCAATGCGATTATCTGTTGATAAAGCCTCGATCATTTGATCGATCATGATCTTTACCGCTTCTTCTACTAAAGGTTCTGCCAAGTGAGGATTCTTTAAGGCAATACGCTCAATTAAGTCAGATTTATTAAGTGCTTCAGTCGTCATTGATGACCTCTTTATTTCTTACTGATTTTCAATGACTTTAATAATAACCTGTTTAAATACAAAACGGTAGCGCAGTACACTAATACTACGCTACCGTTTACAGTAAATCGTATAAAAAGTACGAATTAGTTACACTAACCGTACTTTTATATAAGTTTTACTTCATTTGTGCCTTGATCAAGTCACCAATGGTCTTAGGACCATTTTCTTGAGAAGTCGTTGCAGTACGAAGATTTGCAACAGCTTCTTTCTCTTCAGCTTCGTCTTTCGCTTTGATAGACAAGTTGATAGAGCGAGACTTGCGATCAACGTTGATGATTTTCGCTTCAACTTCTTGACCAACTTCTAGGAACTTAGTTGCATCTTCAACGCGATCACGGTTGATTTCTGATGCTTTCAAAGTTGCTTCAACTTCGTCAGCCAACTTAACAGTTGCGCCTTTCGCGTCAACTGCAGTTACAGTACCTTTAACCAATGCACCACGTTCATTCGCTGCCAAGAAGTCATTGAATGGATCGCTGTTCAATTGTTTGATACCAAGGCTGATACGGTTGCCTTCAGCATCTACAGACAAGATAACCGCTTCAACAGTGTCACCTTTCTTGTAACGACGGATTGCATCTTCACCTTGTTCGTTCCAAGAGATATCAGACAAGTGAACTAGACCGTCGATACCGCCAGGTAAACCGATGAAAATACCGAAATCAGTGATTGATTTGATCGTACCAGAAACTTTTTCACCTTTGTCGTGAGCCTTAGCAAACTCTTCCCATGGGTTAGCACGAGTTTGTTTGATACCAAGAGAGATACGACGACGTTCTTCATCAACTTCAAGAACCATAACATCAACTTCATCACCAATCTGAACAACTTTAGATGGGTGGATGTTTTTGTTGGTGTGATCCATTTCAGAAACGTGAACAAGACCTTCAACACCTTCAGCGATTTCAGCGAAACAGCCGTAGTCAGTTAAGTTCGTAACACGAGCTTTAACGATAGAACCTTTAGGATAACGGTTCATGATCGCTAACCATGGATCTTCACCAAGTTGTTTAAGACCTAGAGAAACACGGTTACGCTCACGATCAAATTTAAGGACTTTAACAGTCACTTCTTGACCTACTTCAACCACTTCAGATGGGTGCTTGATACGTTTCCAAGCCATATCTGTAATGTGAAGAAGACCATCGATACCGCCAAGATCAACGAATGCGCCGTAATCAGTAAGGTTCTTAATTGTACCTGTAACAGTTTGACCTTCTTCAAGCTGAGCAAGAAGTGCTTCACGGTCAGCAGAAGATTCAGCTTCCATAACTGCACGACGAGATACCACAACGTTGTTACGTTTAGCATCAAGTTTGATCACTTTGAACTCTAACTCTTTACCTTCAAGGTGAGTTGTGTCACGGATTGGACGAGTATCTACAAGTGAACCTGGTAGGAACGCACGAACTGGACCGATGTCAACAGTGAAACCGCCTTTAACTTTACCAGAAATAACACCAGTAACGATTTCGCCATCTTCAAAGATTTTTTCAAGCTTAGTCCAAGTTTCAGCACGTTTTGCTTTTTCACGTGATAAAACAGTTTGACCCATACCGTTGTCAAGCGCTTCTACAACGACGTCAACAGTATCACCAACTTGAACTTCAAGTTCACGTTGTTCATTTAAAAATTCAGCACGGTCAACAACGCCTTCAGATTTAAGGCCAGTGTCAACAGTTACCCAGTCACTATCGATGCTAACAACAACACCTTGGATGACTGCACCCTTTTCAACGTTGAGGTTTAATTCACTTTCTTCAAAGAGGGCTGCAAAAGATTCGGTCATGATATACCTGATAAAGTCAGCGGTCTTGGATCAGACAAGGCCGGTTTAGTTAAGTCTCTACATAGTCCGTAATAAACTGATCAAGCTATGCTTTAACTGATTTAAAAAATCGGTTAGGCTTTTATACGTTGGTCGACGTAATCGGTCATCAACTGAAAAACTTGATCAATAGTCAAATTTGAGCTATCAATCTGATAAGCGTCTTCAGCTGGGCGCAAGGGTGCAACTGCTCGTTGCATATCACGCTGATCACGCGACTGTATATTAGCCAAAATGTCGTTCATTTTAACATCTAGCCCCATCCCCTGCAACTGCTTTACACGACGCTCTGCGCGCGACTCAGCAGATGCGGTCAGATAAATTTTGGCTTCGGCTTCTGGGAAAATGGAAGTCGCCATATCACGACCATCTGCAACCAGACCTGGGGGCAGAATAAAAGCGCGTTGTCGATCAAATAAGGCTTTGCGAAGTTCGGGAACTGCCGCAACCTGTGATGCAAACTCCCCTACGCGTTCTGTACGAATCGTTTGGGTCACATCCTCACCATCTAAAATAATGGCAGTTCCTTCATCTTTTGTTTCAAATTTAATATTAAGATGGGTCGCAACTTCTACACATTCATCTAAACGTATATCTAACGCATCAAGTAAGTTTTTTTGATGTAATGACAGCCCCAGCAATCGATATAAAGCACCTGAGTCAAGTAAATGAAAATCATAATGTTGAGCAAGTTTTGCAGCAAGTGTGCCTTTACCAGAACCACTTGGTCCATCGATTGTAATAATATGAACTGTCATTAAAATCCCACTAAGCGATCGATTTTGCTAATTTTGAAAAGCCTAGTGTAATCGCTGCTTTAAGTTGTGCAAGAATTAATTTGCTGACAAATGGAATTTTTGCGGTTAATTCAATGGTATAGGTCACTAAAGTTTTGTTGGGCGAAATTTCCTGAAAATCGATTCGACCAATATGATGTTTGATCAATGGATTATCGATTAATTTGTATTCGATACGCTTGTTTTCTTCCAACAAAGTAATTTCTTCTTTTAACGGCTTAAATGGCCCAAACCCCATACGACGTACTGACCCTAAACCATCTGGGCGATCAGGATCTGCGGAGTCCTTAACTCTCACCACTTGAATTGGTGCAAAAGCTTGGTTATAGGTTGCATGTTTTGAGAGTAGATCAAATACTTGATCTATCGGCGCATTAAATTCTTTTTTTATGGTGATGGCATTCATCACATCCCTCCAGATAGCAATGACAATTTATATTGTCAAAACACACTATCGAAACATACAAAAGGAATCAAGAGATGCTGCGTGAATGTTTTTTGTCAGTTCAGCGAATATGAGATTATTCTGCATCACTTTTTAAAGCGTTAAAATTAAGTAGACGCTCGGAACGCTTTTGCTCTCTTCGCTGCTTAAAAAAAAGGCTCAATTGCTCTGAGCATTGTTGTTGCATACAACCATGCTCAACGATAAATTTATGATTATAATAGCCTGAGTCGAGTAATTGGCGCGCACTGACCAACGATCCTGCCTTTGGTTCTGTGGTTGCAAATACCACACGATAAATACGCGAATGTATTAATGCGCCCACACACATCGTGCACGGCTCTAAAGTCACATACAAAGTTGCATCAGCGGGTAAGCGATAATTTTGAATCGATTCACAAGCCATGCGAATCGCACGAATCTCAGCATGTGCTGTAGGATCATTTAAACAAATCGGTGAATTATAACCTGTACCAATTACCTTATTTTGGCTCACAATCACAGCACCAACAGGTATTTCTCCTTTTGATGCAGCCAATGCAGCCTGCTCAAAAGCAAGCTGCATCCAATACTCATCAGAATAAATCGGCTCAGACATAAGCTAGTTGATAACACCATAATGTTTGAGCAATTGATTCCAGCTTTCAATATTGGTGACAGGTGGATGATCACCCAAAATACCTTTTAAGCTAAAATCTTGAGTATCTTTCCATGCAGGCGATAAATCTTTATCAACCAGACGTGCACGAACACCCTCTACAAAATCAGGATGGCGGATTTTCCAGTCAGAAATTTGCGCTTCAAGCTTAAACACTTCATCCCAAGCATGTACCTGCTTGCCCCATTGCCACAGAAGCCATGTAATTGCTGCCGTACTTGGTGAACCTTTTTGCAAGTTTTCACTGGCTTGGCGTAACCAGTCACTACGCGCATCATTTAGTCCAATAATCGCCTGATAGTCCTGCTCAAAACTGACGCCACGACAGACACTATGAATGACATCCAGAGAATTTTGTAGCGGCCCTGCTGCCACAGGTCGATGCAAACTATTTAAGGTATCATCAATTGCTCTAAAATCACCTGCGGGATAATGATTCCAGTCGATATCGATGACTTTTTTCAGTACATTATCACGTTGAGCATCGCAGATATGGGTTGCCCAACCAATGCTGTACGCACCAGCTGCCGTCATGATCGAACCTGTCAGCCCTGTAAATAAACCTATAGGACCACGATCTGCGAGGAAACGACTTGCACCGACATCAGGATACAAACCAATATTAATTTCTGGCATGGCTAAACGTGAATATGGCGTCACCAAACGAAATGGTGCAGCCATAAATAAGCCTAAACCACCGCCCATGACATAACCTTCACCCCACACAATCACAGGTTTGGCATAGTTATGAAGTAATAAGTCTAATGCGTATTCCTGCTCAAAAAACTGATTGGCAGTTTCCACTTCATTATTAATCACCAACTGGCGTAGCTTACGGACGTCTCCCCCCGCACAAAATGCTTTTGGCGTTGTAGAATCTAACCAAATGGCTTTCACCTGATCATCCTTGTGAAAATCCTCAAAGACACGCAATAGTGCAGTCGCAATCGACTCATCTAAAGCATGCAAAGACTTCGGGCGATTCAGGCGAACAATGCGCCAGCCGTTTTTTGCCTCTTCGACAATAAGATCTGGGTGATATCGGGTTACATCGGGAGAATTTGTCATGCGTCCAACTGCCAATCTATAGGCTCAATGCCATTTTGTTTCAAATAATTATTCGTCTTGGAAAAGACTTTACAACCAAAAAAACCGCCACGATTTGCTGCCAGTGGCGATGGGTGTGCTGCGGTGAGCACTAGATGTTTGTTTCGATCGATACGTTGTCCTTTACGTTGTGCATACGCCCCCCATAAAATGAAAACCACATGTTCACGCTGTTCATTTAATACATCGATAACATGATCTGTAAACTCTTCCCAACCACGTTTCTGATGTGAGGTCGGTTGTCCTGCTTCAACAGTCAGTACGCTATTGAGAAGCAAAACGCCTTGATTGGCCCATTTGGTCAAATCCCCATGATTTGACATAGGCACACCCAAATCAGTGTGTAATTCATGAAAAATATTGCGTAAAGACGGTGGTAAAGTGATGCCACGTTGTACAGAAAAACTTAATCCATTGGCCTGATTCGGTCCATGATAAGGATCTTGTCCCAAAATAACGACTTTGACCTGATCTAAAGGCGTGGTATTCAGGGCATTAAAAATTTGTTTACTCGGCGGATAAACCAGTTTTTGCGCCTGCTTTTCCTGAACCAAGAAATCACGCAAGTTATCCATCAGCGGACTTAGTAAAAAGTCTGCCAGTGAATATTTCCAACTTTGTTCTAACTGAACCTTACCCAGTTTATCCTGCTGTTGCTCAGTTAATTGCATTATTCCATCCTGAAATCAATCGATTACCTTTTATATTCTTTATTGACCTAGATGGTCACTTGTAACTCAACTTTTGGGTTTTGAAATTTAGCGCCTTGTTTTAATTGTTCATACATCTCTGGATCAGACCACTCTAATCTGACTTGCTCTGAAAATTCAATACTTTCCAGATCCAGTTCACCCATTTGTGTATTTTGAATATCTTCCAAAAAGCTTTGTGCATACCCTGTATCAGTTTCATGCACAATCACAGAATAAACCTCAACATCTCCTTCACCATTTTGGGTTTCCGTTGATTTTAAAACTTGCTGTGCCAAATAAAAGAAGATACGGGAAAACTGTTCTGCCGAAGGTGAAACAGGTAACGCCACCCAACGTGCACTAAATGTTTTACAGGCTTGAATATATTCAGCACTATCATTTTGCCAGAAACAAATCGCATGATCAAAGCTATCAAATAGTTCTTTGATGACCCCTTTGAGCAAACCGAAGTCGTATACCATTTGCCCATGATCAAGCTTGGAAGCTTTAAGTATCAACTCAACTTTATAGCTATGACCATGAATCGAACGTTTACAACGATCCGATGTACAATTTCGCACAATATGAGCATTTTCAAACTTAAATAACTTTCGGATTAACATGCGCCAAATTAAAAATAATGATCAACGAATTCTAATTATAAAGGAAAAAGTCGGAGCTTTACATTAATTTTAACGTTAATAGCAATAGTCAAAAAGTATCAGAACATTTATTTTTAGGTCAATTTTTCAACACTGATGAGCGATCGTACTTTTTAATACTTTTAAAAACGCGCCAAGCTTCTTGAATAGACAAAAACCTGTTTGTCCTTACGCATCAGGCTACTACTAAACTGACGTTTACGTTCACTCAACATGACCTCTATATGTGCCTGAAAATAATTGGATTTAACATCGAGTAAAGACATCACCCGTTGTTTATTGTCTGGATCAATATTTTTAAATGCATCTAATGACCAGAGATCATTGACACTATTAAAATATTCCATTTTTGCAAATTTTGCCTTAAGTTGATCGTCAATCGCGTGTTGATCCAGTTTTTCATCAATACTTGCCAGAACTAGAGCAGGTGCCGTATTAATATTGATTTTTGTGGATTGTGTAGTGGGTAAAGCACTAATATAAGGTTTGATCAAATCAAAATTTTTACCCTCAAAACCGCGTACCCTTTTTAATTCTTCAATATTATGAAACTGGGTATTGGGTGCAAGATAAGGCGGCTGTAAACCTTGATAATACGAACTTTCCGCCCCCATTGCGCCAGTAGGTTGATCATCTGGATCTTGCCAATCAATGACAGCCTGACTTAGTTCTGCTGGCAACCCAACTCTGACCAATAACTTTTCAAACCATTTTTGAACATTTTCATCAGGTGTTCCATCCGCCTTCACCAAATTATTAAGATTGAATTTTCCAGATTCATCCTGCAACTCTCCAGAAATATAACCACCTTCCACAGGAAAAGCAGGCATCGGCTTAGCCCACGTTTCACCCAGATGATCAACTTGCGCACTATCTTGAGCATCTTGCACCAAAAGCTCAGAAAAGAAGGCCTCCGCACTTTTGGCATAAAGCAAGGATTGATCTTGTCGAATCAGATAGGCTGTGTTTTCAGCAGTATTGCTTTGTTTTTTTGCAATTGTTGCGGCCAAAATTGTTGCTAACGCCACCATCACCAGAATTGTAATCAGTGCAATACCTTGCTGGTTCTTTATGCGGCTTCTCATCATGACGATTAATTCTGTCCAGTCTGATTAGTGGAATTGTGATTGGTATTATTCGTTGAATTATTATTGTTGCTTGATGCATCATTTTGTTGCTGCTTTAAAACAATAGCTTTAGTATCCAATAAGTTGTAAATCCATTCATATTCAGTTCCTGCAATGGCGACATCAATTTTTAAACCTGCGGGCAGAAGTTTTAAATTTTGAGTCTGAGTAAAATCTAAATTTGCATCAGGCCATTGATTTAAAGCTTGAGGATTCAATACATTAATTTGAAACTGTTCCACATTTTTCAATAGGATACTGGATTGAGGCTGTGCACTATTGGGTAAATTCAAATCTGAATATTTTAAGCGATAGACTACTTTCTGCGAAACATCATAGCGATACTCAATCCGCTCATAGGGCGATACCCCCTGCCCTAATGGATCAGTCACACCAGCTTTGCTAAACTGGAGTACGTTATTATTCAGTGATAATGCTGGACGCATTTGCCCATTCATATTTGCCGTAAGTGGAATGATCTGTAGAGTATCTCGCAAAATTTGCTGATATGCGTCTTGTAAAATAAAAAGTTGCTCTTCGTGCTGAGCATTTCGATCTTTAGTCTTGATGAGATAATCAAAAACTTTCCAACCCAATGCAGACAATACTGCAAATATCGCAATCGCGACTAAAAGCTCAACCAACGTAAATCCTGAGCGAGTATTAACAAAGCAACGCTTTGTCCGAGCGCAAGGTGAGAAGCTATGCCTTGAGTCGCGAGGTTTTAATCGAGCAACGCTCGATCCTGNNNNAAGACGAGAAGCTGTGCTTTTAGTGCGAAGATCAGCGCAAGGTGAGAAGCTATGCYTYGAGTCGYGAGGTTTTAATCGAGCAACGCTCRATCTGAGAAGCAACGCTTCGCAAGAAGACTGAGAAGCTKTRCTTYGAGTACGAGAATGAGTGCAAGACACGAAGCCATAGGTCGATTGGCAAGGTTGAAATTGCGTAATTATTTTACGTCTCGAAAAAATGGCTTCATTACAAGCTTGATTGTCATTTTTATTTTTCATTGCGTTTTGACTTGTTGAGGATAATTAAAAAACACAATATTGGTAATGCCAGATTCGATCTTACCTTGCTCATTATTAAATAAACTGACTTGTATCTCAACCCGCTGTACATTAGGGCTGATGGTCGATTCAGAGCGCTTATCAATTTGCCAAGTTTCACCCTGAGAGGTAATTTGCTTAGATTCAGTTCCTGTCAGCCATTGTTTATTAATTTCCATTTGAGCCGCCTCATTCATGGCAACAAACTGGGCTTTGGTTCTTAAAATGGCATTTGCAGTGGACTGAGTGTATTGCATACCCACTTTTGTCACGGCAACAGCTGCAATTGCAAAAATAGCCAAAGCCACCATCACTTCAAGTAACGTAAATCCTGAGCGAGGATTAACAAAGCAAAGCTTTGTCCGAGCGTAAGATGAGAAGCTATGCTTCGAATGGCGAGGACTAACAAAACATAATTTTGCCGCTGCGCAAGACGAAAAGCTCTGCTTCGAGTGGCGAGGTTTAAATCGAGCAATGCTCGATCTGAGAGGCAGCGCTTCGCAAGAATAATGAGAAGCTATACGTCGAATGCGAGGATGAGCATAAGACCAGAATCCAGAATCGGGTTTATTGGTTTTCATTAATATTACCCAGATGATCAACCTCAATTGGATCACCAACAGGGTTTTGTTCAAAATAAAACTGGATTCGTACTGGTTTTACTTCACCATTACCAAACCAAATTAATTTGGAAGCTTGTTGATTAATTAAATCCTGTTGAGTTGCATTCTGATAGTTTTGATCAACAGATTCAATATTAAACGCAACTCTTTCAGGTAATACTCTGACAGGAAATTCCGAATAAGGTTGCCATTTTTTATCTTCCTGAATAACCGTTTGAGCACGAAGGTCATGATATTCAGCCAGCTCATAGCTAAATGGGGCAACATCGGTCGCATTATGAGTTAATAGAGCAAAAATACGGGATTGATCAACCGATTCTTTATTGATTTTTTTTAAATCGAGAATAAAAAATTCACGTGCTTGCATTGCTTTACGCTGATCGACCCCACTGATATTTAATAAAATCAGCGAAGCCAAAATCGCGATAATAACAATGACCACCATCAACTCGATCAACGTAAATCCTGAGCGAGTATTAACAAAGCAACGCTTTGTCCGAGCGCAAGAYGARAAGCTATGCTTGGAGTGGCRAGGTTTAAATCGAGCARCGCTCGATCTGAGAAGCAACGCTTCRCAAGAAGGCTGAGAAGCTATGCTTCGAGTRYGAGRATRAGCGCAAGACGARAAGCTATGCTTCGCGTGTTCATCCTGATTAGGCATATTGTTCTTGAATAAACTTAGGCATTGCCAAAGCCTGATCAATATAGGCGATACGTAACGTATCTCTGGAACCCAAATAACGCTGATAAAAACTCGAATTTAAAATAGCGGCTGCACCATGTGTAAGCGACCAAATTCCAGCCAAATAATCACGTGTCGTCATTGAGCTTTGGATTGACTCCAGATAAGTATCTGTCATACCAATAATAATGCGTAAACGTTTCTTACGAATCTGATAAAGCTCTTGAAAAAGTTGCTGTATCCCTTGTCCAGTTGTCGACAAACGCTCTTCGATCTGATGAAACATCACAGTACGTTCAGGATGATGCAAATGATGTAACATAAAAAAAGCTAAATGCTCCTGAAAAGTCTTTTGCGTATCCTGCACCATTTCGTGCAACATCTTTTCATTACGAATGATCAATAAAATATACAGTTCATCTTTACTTTGAAAGTGCTTATAAAGCGTGCCTTTAGCAAGATCAAGCTCCGCTGCCAAAGCATCAAGTGTCATACCTGCTTCGCCATTTTCCAATAGGAGTTGTTCTGCAACCTGAAATATCAATATTTCTCTTGCTCGAAACTGAGCCTGACGATCCATCTTCACGCAATAACTCTCTTACTTTAGCTTTCGTTTAATTCAACTATTTCATATTCAGAAGATTTTCAAAGTTTTGGCGAGTAATAGCTGCCATTTCTTCTAGAGGTTTATCATATACATCACTTAAAGCTTTGGCTACAAATGGCACATATTTTGGTTCATTTGATTTACCACGATAAGGCATAGGTGCCAAATAGGGGCTATCTGTTTCGATTAACACCCGATCAAGTGGCACTTGTTTAGCGACATCTCGTAAATCTTGCGCATTTTTAAAGGAAATAATGCCTGAAAAGGAAATATAGTAACCACAATCTAGCGCCGCTTTTGCTGTTTCCCAATCTTCAGTGAAACAATGTAAAATACCATGTGTCGAATGTTCAGCACGAATAATCTCAATGGTATCTTGCTTGGCAGAACGAGTATGTACCACCACTGGTTTTTTCACAATTTTAGATGCCGCAATATGCCTTACAAAACATTGCTTTTGTTGTTCTACAAATTCAGTGCTGTGATAATAATCAAGCCCCGTTTCGCCTAATGCCCAAACTTTATCAGATTGTGCCAATTCAACCAGAAATTCAGTGGTCGCTCGCGCCATCGTGGCTGCATCTTCACAGGGATGCACACCAACCGTATATCCTACATCATCATGGCGTTCGGCGATTTGAGCAAGTTGAAGATGATCATCCAGATCCACTGAAATACTCATAAACTTGGATACACCTGCTTGACGCGCCTGTGCCAAGGCCTGATCCAAATCTCCATCATAAGCTGTCAAATCCAGCATGGTCAGATGACAATGAGTATCTACAAACACAATTTTTTCCTATTTTTTACATGGTGAAATTAGGACGATCAGATACACTACCTGCCAAAAGCTTCTCTGCTTCATTTTTGTAGTAGATCCCCTTTTCACCACTGAGTTGAATCGCAAAACCATGCGGTTTAACCCCAGTTTGTTTACGTGAAATCCAGATCACTTTTCCAGTGAGTGGAATCTTTTGCGACTGCTCAGGCAAGGTAGCCAGTACAAATATCTCGTCACCCAGCTTGACAGCTTGCTTGGAAGGAATAAATAAACCACCACCTTGCACAAAACTCATATAACTGGCTTGCAAGGTTGCACGATCAGGAATATTTAACTGAATAATTCCGCCCATCATACGTGGTTCCATTCTACTTCCCCTTTATTTAACATTCATTAATTTTATAAAAAGTTGATCCAAAACCAGATTGGTTTGTACATTTTGCTCAACCAATTGCTTGGCATGTTGTATTTCTGCATAGATTTCAAACAATTGCTCAAGCGTATAGGTTGGCACGATTTGATCAAAAGACAGATCAATGTTTTTGATTGATTGATTGAGCTTGACACAAATTACATCACCCAACAAGTACTCCAACATCGCAACAAAATCATTAAAGCTCAGTTCTTTTGACCATTTGGTTGCGAGCATTATGGGTTTATTTTTCTGTATGACTAAATTTGTCCAATCAGCCATAAAGTCAGTACGCTTATTTAACCAATCACTTTCTGCTAACTGTAACGCGCTTATGGGCATAGCGCCCGTAAGATTCAAGAGCAAGTTGATTTGTTCTACCAAAAGTTCAGGCTGTTCATTTTGAATATATTGCAATGCTTGCTCAGGTGAAATTCGATCCAGTGCAAAGTGCTGCAAACGACTACGAATAGTCGCAGGTAATTTTAAATAATGATCTGCCAATAAAATTAAAATGATACGTTCACCCGGCTCTTCGAGTGTTTTTAAGAGCGCATTGGACGAAGCAATATTCAAAGCTTCCGCAGGTTCAATCACAATCACACGCCAGCCATCTACGGTTTGTTGCACAAAAGGCAATAGCTCACGTATTTTCTCAATTTTGATCTTGGCATTTTGTTTTTTATTGTCTTCATCGGTACTGATATGTACATAATTGGGATGGGTATCGGACTTTAACCACTGACAACTTACGCATTCACCACATGCTGCTTGAGCCTGTTTATGAGAACAGAGAATCCAAGCTAAAAAATGCTGGGCAAATTCATGTTTCCCACAACCATTTTTGCCATAAAACAAGAGACCATGGCCCACTTCTGGGAATCGGCTGGTGAGCGTCTCCCATACATTTTGTTGCCACGGATAAACAGTTTGCATCAAATCATCCAAAATTATTGAAAGCTTGAAACGGGCATCGCGTTTAAACGCTCTAAATCCGCCAAAGTGTCCACACCCGGTGGCAGATTGGCTTCTGCAATCGCAATCGCGATTCGATGACCATTTTCTAGCACACGCAACTGCTCAAGACTTTCAAGTTTTTCTAATGTGCCCTGTTCCCAAGTCACATATTCCTGTAACAGACTGACCCGATAAGCATATAATCCCAAGTGACGATAAGCATGCGCATGTAGTTGTTGAGTGTGCTGTTGTGCCGCATCTCGGTCATAAGGAATCGTTGCACGACTAAAATATAGCGCTTCATTGCCTTTAGACATGACAACTTTCACAATACTGTTACGCTGAAATTCCTCCAACTGGTGAATCGGCTCACACAAGGTCGACATGGAACAATTTGGTTTTTCAACCAATAACTGACTCACCTGTTGCACTAATTTAGCAGGCAACAAAGGTTCGTCACCTTGCACATTAACAATAATGTCATCACTTGCCCAGCCTTTGATTCGTGCAACTTCACTTAAACGATCTGTACCAGAAGGATGTTCCGTACTGGTCATCACGACATCAATATTTTCTGTACGACAAATATGAGCAATACGTTCATCATCTGTGGCCACGCAGTAATCATCAAAACCTTGAACTTTTTTTGCCTGATCAACAACACGTAAAATCATGGCACGACCATGAATCTCTAAAAGAGGTTTCCCAGGTAAACGTGAGCTAGCAAAACGAGCAGGAATGACGATGTGTTTCATTTAAATTTCCTGAAGCAGAGAAATACCCAACTGTTGTAATTGAGCGTCAAGTAATTGGTAACAATCTTGAGAAAGGATTGCTTCTACAGGCACGACCCAAATTTCAGTAGCGAAATCTGGATACTGTTGAAGCAAAGCTAAAATCTTTACCGCATCTTTTTCAGTGGTAATAATGGGGTTGTGATCATCAAACTTTAAATCTTCAATTTCATAATCATAATGATCAGGAAATTCATGGCATTGAAATTCCTGAATACCAATCGATTCAAGCGTTTTATAAAAACGCTGCGGAAAACCAATACCGACTACTGCATAAAACTGGTCTTGCGGATTAAATAAATTTGCAGCATTTTCAGATGGATTTAGCAAATACGGCTGACCTGCTTGAAGGTGCATATTTAAGCTCGACTGCGGTTGTACTCCATGTTCAATAACAGTCCCCGTTTCTAAACGTGATTTGGGTTCACGTAAATAACCTTCAGGCAACAGTTTTTCATTGCCCAAGCCGCGATTAAGATCCAGTACAATCCATTCAATTTGTCGATCTAAGGCCCAATGTTGTAAGCCATCATCACTAATAATGAGATCGATGTCATATTGACTTAACAGCAACTCAATTGCTGTTTTACGATCTGCTCCTACAGCCATCGGTACATGTGTAGATTGAACAATTAAACACGGTTCATCGCCCACTTCGTCAGGTTTGGAACTCATATCCACGAAAGCGGGAAAAGGACCTTGACCACCATAACCACGACTGATCACACCGACTTTAAGCTGTCGCTGCATCAGATATTTGATCAGTTGGATTAATAGAGGCGTTTTACCACTCCCACCTACCGTAATATTACCAATCACCATCACTGGTACGGGTGCGGTATATACCGTTTTTACGCCAGTTTGATAAAGCTTGTGATTAAAACTTGAACCTACCCAATATAAACATGACAGTGGACGTAACAAAATTAGCCATTTTGCTTGTTTATTCCACGCATCCTGAATTATTTGGGCAAAAGACATGCAGACTAATCCTCAAAATTACGCTGGTGTAATTGATAGTAAGCGCCATGTTTAGCCAGTAATTCCGAATGTGTACCTTGTTCCACAATACGACCTTTATCCATCACCACAATTCGATCTGCATTTTCAATCGTTGACAAACGATGTGCAATCACAATGGTGGTACGATCTTGCTGCATCGCCTGATCAAAAGCTTTTTGGATAAAATGCTCAGATTCATTATCCAGTGCACTTGTCGCTTCATCCAAGATCAAAATCGGGGCATCTTTTAGGATCGCTCGGGCAATCGCGATACGCTGACGCTGACCACCCGATAGATTCAATCCCTGAGCGCCAAGAACGGTGTCATAACCTTGCGGTAAGTTCATAATAAAATCATGTGCATAAGCAGCTTTTGCCGCAGCGATAATATCTTCTTCTTTTGCACCTTCAAGCTGTCCATACGCAATATTTTCGCGCACTGTACGATTAAACAACACTACTTGCTGATTCACCATCGCAACCTGACGGCGTAAAGTTGGTAAATCGATATCTTCAATACGAAGATCGTCCAGATAAATTTGACCGCTAGTCGTTTCCTGAAAACGCACCAACAAATTCACCAAAGAAGTTTTACCTGCGCCAGAACGCCCGACCAAAGCAATCGTTTCACCTGATTTAATATTGAGCGTAAAATCCTGAATGGCATGAACATCTGATTTATACACCAGACCCACATGATCAAAACGAATATTACCTTTCAATTCAGGCTTCAATATGCCTGTATTTTTTTCTTCAGGTAAATCCAATAATTCAAAAACAGAATAAGCTGCTGCAATACCACGTTGTATCTTTTCATTTACATCGGTCAGATTTTTTATAGGCTTTGCGAGCAAGCCGGCAGCCGTAATATAGGCCACAAACTCACCCGCAGTCGTATTACCCAAAATTTGTGGGCGTAGAGCCAACCAGACGATCAAACTCATGGCAAATGCCATTACTAATTGTACCAGTGGCGAGTTCATGTTTTGAACTACCACCATTTTCAAACCACGTTTGAGGTTTTCCTGAGAAGATTTATAAAAGCGCTGTTGTTCTGAGGCCTCGCCATTAAAGGTTTTGACCACTGAATTACCATTGATACTTTCCTGTACCACGTGATTCACATCACCCATGGTATTTTGTACTTGAATCGAAAGTTTACGCATTCTTTTAGATGCTTTACGAACAAGCAAACCAATCAAAGGCATAAAAATTAGAATACACAGAGTCAAACGCCAGTTCGAGTAAAAAAGATAACCCAATAAGCCAATGGTAATAAAACCCTCTTTAACAATGGTCGTCAGCGATTCAGAAGATGCAGCCGTAAGTTGCTCTACGTTATACATGATCTTGGCAGTAATATGCCCTGACGAATTATCCAGATAATATTGTGAAGGCAAACACAACAGTTTTGCATAGACATCCTGACGAATACTAAAGATCAAACTGCGTGAGATGACAGCGGTAAAATAACTGCCCATGAACAAGCCCAGACCACGAAAGAAAACCAACAACACTATAAGGGCTGGAAACCAATCAAGATTTTGTCGACTACCTTCCTGAATTGCATCAATGATATATTTTAATAACTTGGCAACTGACACTTCAGTTGCAGCATTGATCGCAAAACCAACCAATACTAATAATGCAATGCCCCAAAAGGGTTTTAGATAGGATAGTAGACGAAGATAAATCTTAAAATCTTGCTTCACTCAGTAAAACCTCTGGAAGGAACTTTTGTACTAATGTTGATGTTAACAAAACCAAGCTGTCCTGCCACATCCATCACGCGAATCACATCCTGATGCGTCGCTTTGGCATCAGCGGCGATGACAAACATTAAATCACGACGATCATGTGCCGCCTGTTTAATTGCACTACTTAAATCAGAACTACTCTGACTAGAAATGGCTTGACCATTGACCATGTAATGCCCCGAAGAGTCTACCATGACCTCGATTTTTTGATCGTATTGTTTTGGTGGAACCCCTTGCGCATCGGGTAAAGTCAGATTAATTCGACTATTTTGTGCAAAGGTCGTAGAAAGCAACAAAAACACCAAAATAAACAGCAGACAATCAATCATAGGTGTCAGATTGATATGAATATCTTCAACTTGCGGGCGCTTAAATTTCATAATATCCCGCCCTAGCCTACACGACGTTGCTCAAATGCATTTGACTGCGAAGGTTTGAAAAAAAGTGCGGCATGAAAAAGAGTCGCTTGTTGTTCAAGCTCTGCGATATATTCATGTACAAGACGCTGAAAATAACGATACGCCATTAATGCTGGAATTGCGATCAACATCCCCACAGCGGTAGTGATCAACGCTTTAGAAATACCAGGAATCATTAAAGTTGGACTACTACTCGATCCAATATCAATTACTAGAAAGGATTCGATGATTCCAACGACTGTACCCAAAAGACCAAGCAAAGGTGCAACGGCACTCATCGTTCCCAAAAAGTTAATATTACGTTCCAGATATCCAATTTCCTGAGAGGCAGTAACTTCCATTTGTGCTTTGGCAAATTGCTCGCCCATACTCTGGTTTTCAATACCAACTTTTAAAATTCGTCCTAAAGGACTGGTTTGCAAGGCTTGGTTTTGCTGCAATTGCACAATGACCTGATCAACTGAATGAGAACTTGAAGACATGAGGGCGCTTGGCAAAACTGCTGATCGTCTCAGGCGAATAAAACGTTCGATACTAATCGCCACAGTAAAAATAGAACATAGAATGAGGGGCAGCATCAACCAGCCCCCTGCCTTAACTAATTCCCACATGCTGTACTTCCCCAATGACTACAAAAAATTTAAAAGGTCAGCATAGACTAATCGGTTAAGCAAATATTTAAAATACCATCTAACTCATCAAGTGAATGATAGTGAATGACCAGTTTGCCTTTTCCTTGTTTATTGTGATCGATTTTTACATTTGCACCAAAACGTTCAGATAATTTTTGGGTCAATTGCTCAATATCTGGCGAAATCACAGCCTGAGGTTTGTCTTGTTTTGGCTCATTCCATTCACGAACCAGTTGCTCTGTTTGACGTACTGAAAGACTTTTTTCGATGACAATTTTAGCGACAGCCATTTGATCTTTGGCTTTTAACGCCAAAATCGCTCGAGCATGTCCCATATCCAATTGACCTTCCTGCATCAGATTTTTGATGGCATCATCCAGACTGAGTAAACGCAGTAAATTACTGACCGTGGTACGGGCTTTACCCACGGTTTCTGCAATTTCTTGATGACTTAAACCAAACTCGTCATGAAAACGTTGTAAAGCCAATGCTTGATCAATCGGGTTAAGATCCTGACGCTGAATGTTTTCAATCAGTGCCAATGCAATGGCAACCTGATCATTCAAGTCACGGACAATCGCAGGAATTTCTTTTAAACCTGCCAATTGTGCTGCGCGCCAACGACGTTCACCCGCAATGATTTCATAGGGATATTTTTCATCCTCAATCGGACGAATCACAATCGGCTGCATCACACCATGTTTTTCAATAGATGATGCAAGCTCTTTTAAGTCTTGTTCCTGTATAAAGCGACGTGGTTGGTATTCCCCACGTTTCAGTAGATTGACATCAATCTGTTTGAGCTGACCATGATCAATCGCCTGTGCTTCTATTTGTAACTTTTCTTTTTGAATAGAGCCGAGAAGTGCATCCAGACCACGACCTTTTGCCAATCCGCGTTTTTTTGTGGTCATGCGTGACTCCCTTTTTTCACTTTACTTTTTTTCAACATTTCAGCAGCCAAATTTAAATAAGCCACAGCACCTTTGGAGCTTTTCTCGAAATAAATAATCGGCAAACCGTGTGCAGGTGCTTCAGCAAGACGAACATTACGCGGAATGACCGTGTCATAGAGTTTTTTGCCAAAAAATTGTTCTAATTCAGCAGAAACATCACGAGTTAAAGCATTACGTGCATCGTACATGGTGCGTAGTACACCAATAATTTGTAGCTCAGGATTCAATGCCTGTTGAATACGATCAATGGTCTGAGTTAAATCGGCTAAACCTTCCAGTGCATAATATTCGCACTGCATCGGAATCATAACCCCATCTACAGCAGCAAGTGCGTTAACGGTAATTAGACTCAGACTAGGCGCACAGTCGATGATGATATAATCAAAAGCATCACGAACACTATCTAGCGCTTTTTTTAGAATAAATTCACGCCCTTCCTGATCCGCAATCGCAAGCTCTACACCCGAAAGCTCACGGTTTGAACCCAGCACTTTATAACCTACTTCAGATTTTGTGATTGCAGTTTCGACAGGAACTTCACCGAGCAATACATCGGTGATGGAATACAGCAAATCATTTTTCTGCACACCAGACCCCATAGTGGCATTGCCCTGTGAGTCCATATCCACTAAAAGTACGCGTTTTTTTAATACAGCCAATGAGGCAGCCAGATTCACAGCGGTCGTGGTTTTACCTACGCCGCCTTTTTGATTGGCTATTGCAATAATCTGAGCCATAGTTACCCCAATTTAAGATTGTTTTTGTTCAAGTAAAAGCAAATGACGTTGTTCATCTAAACGCGGCACTTGCAACTCAATCACCTGACACGAAAATTCATGTTGCATTTGCTGCATCTCTTCTAAAGGAACTAAACCTTTCATCGCAGCGATGATACTGCTTTGATGCATGTACGGTCGTGCGGCATTGACAAAATCAGTTAGTGAAGCAAATGCACGGCTGGTAATCACATCGAATTGCCCCAATTCACCAATCGAATCTTCATTTTCTACACGTGTTTGGACAGCAATCACATTTTTTAATTTTAAATCTGCAATAAACTGTTTTAAAAATCGAATCTTTTTACCATTTGAATCTAGCAATACACAGCAACGTTCTGGCTGACACAATGCAATGATCATGCCTGGCATACCGCCACCTGTACCGACATCGAGTAACCGACCTTCAGGTAAATCTTTTAAGATACTTAGACTATCCAATAAATGCTTCACCAACATTTCTTTCGGATCCCGTATCGCCGTGAGATTATAGGCTTTATTCCAGAGCACCAATGCATCTTGATATTTCAACAACAGATTTAAAGCGTCATCGCTCAGGTCTAAACCTAAAGCCTGACTGCCCTGTTTTAATTCGTGGAAAAAAGGATGCATATCCGTGGAACATCTCTAAAAAGTTAGTTGCAGTATACCTATTTCTCTACTCAAAAGTAGTGGTCAACGATTAGCGTTTACACAGTTAAATATATAAACCTGCTTTAATATGTTGATCTAGCTCATTTAATCGCTCAGGCGTACCCACATCAACCCAAACACCCTGCATTTTTTCAGCACTCACTTGGCCGTTAAGCATGGCTTGTTTCAATAAAGGTGCTAAAGGTCGTTTACCGTGTTCTAAATTTTCAAATAGTTTTGGCGATAAAACAGCCACGCCACTGTAAGTTAGAGCCTCACCTATTTGCGCTTGCTCAAAAGTATAAGCTTTGTCATTTGACAGCACAAAATCACCCTGCGGATGTTGCACAGGATTAGGCACAAATACCAAATGTGCTAAATCGTCGATTAATTTGACCTTTAAAAGCGATGCAAAATCCATCGTTGTCCAAACATCACCATTGACCAAAATAAAAGGATCGTCACCCAAAAGTGGCAAGGCATTGATAATACCACCCGCTGTTTCCAAACCTTCAGCTTCATGTGACCATAAAATTTTGACACCTAAAAGCGAGCCATCGCCTAAAGCATCTACCAGTTTATCAGCCAACCATGCCGTATTAATAACGATCTCGGTGACACCAATCTTTTTCAATTTTTCGATATGCCAGACAATCAAAGGTTTTTCAGCGACTTGCAATAAAGGCTTCGGTGTATGCAAAGTCAATGGACGCATACGATTACCCAAGCCCGCAGCAAGAATCATAGCTTTCATTAGGCGGCTACCTCATAACGACCATATTTTTCAACAAACTTAGGCATAACTGTCTGCTGCATAAATTGCATAAAAGCAGCCAGTTCTGGATAAGCTTTGCTTTCTTCGAGTAAATACCACATGACAAGAGGCAAATCTTTGAGATAACCCGATTTTCCATCACGCTCAAATAAGCGCACGAAAATACCTAAAATCTTGATATGACGCTGTATCGCCATAAAGTCCGCTTCTTTTTTAAATTGTTCAAAACTGCGATTGATCTTGGCTTCATCGGGTAATAAATCATAAAAAAGCTGGAACCAACGATAAACCCGATCTGCATTCCACTGCACATACGCATCACGCGTAATCGAGATCAGATCATAGGTATCTGCGCCGATCACCGCATCCTGAAAATCAATCACACCCAGTTGTTCTTCGCCCTCAATTTTCATCAAGTTACGACTATGAAAATCCCGATGCACAATCACCTGAGGCTGTGCAAGCGCAGTGTTTGCCAATAAATCAAATGTTTGATCGATAACTGTTTGCTGTTCTGCGCTTGGTATAATTTGAAGTGATGGCAGCATCCAATCTGTCAGCAACTTCATTTCGGTCAGTAACTTTTCATGTGAATAGACTGGGAAATGTCCCTCACCCTGAATCGATTGCAATTGAATCAGTTGCTTAAAGCTTTGTAGATAATAATGATCCACCGTGACATCATTCAGTAGAGTTGATAAGACCACATCACCAAAGTCTTCAAGTAGCAGAAAACCCTGCTCCAGATTTTTAGCAATAATATGTGGCACACGTACACTATGCTGATCAAAAAACTCATCAATCATCACAAATGGAGCACAATCTTCTTTTTCAGGTGGCGCATCCATCAACATAAAGGTATTATTTTGGTTAATGACGCGTGCATAGCGTCTAAAACTCGCATCTCCAGCTAAAAAGTGAACCTGAAAATCTTCAGTATTCAAAGCAGAGGCAATCCATGATTGTATCAATTGTTCACGTTGTGTATTCATTTGCAATAAAATCTAAAACTAGCTGAGATTTTGAAGTCATAAGTGTAGCCACTTATAAACTTTTTCTCTATGATGCGACAATAATTAATTGCGAATTAGCATACTTGGTTAATGAAACAATGAAGCATCAGTTTAAATTTAATCCTTTAGCGACCGCTATTTTGACACTTTTATGTGGTGGCTCCATACAATCAAGTTATGCTGAGTCGGATAATGCGGCTTCTAACGTTGATAATAAACAGCTCAAGGAAAGCATTCAAAAAGCTTATCCTGGTCAGGAATTTTTTGAGCAATATTATGTAGATAAATCTGCACCTGAAGCTCAGGTCAGAGATACAAAATCATTAAGCTCTGCCTTTTGTACAGGCACATGGATCACTCCCATCAGCCCAACCGCTCAAGCCGTAGATCCAGAAAAGGCAACTTCTGTGGTGACTGCTGACTATGGACATTACAATCCAAAAGGTGATTCAGAGCTGAGTGGTAATGTCGTAATTGATCAGGAAGGTCGATCTATTCGCGCCGACAAAGTCACCATTGATCAGACTCAAACCTATGTTGACGCTGAAGGTCACGTACAATTAGCACAAGGCGGCCTGCTTTCTCAAAGTGACAAGATCAATTACAATTTAAAGACCCAAACAGGTGATTTAAATAATAGTTTCTATATTTCTGAGGAACGGCATGTGCATGGTCATGCACAGCAGATCAATCGTACATCAGCGACGACGATGGTTTTGCATGATGCGACCTACACGACCTGCCCTCCTGAAGAAAAACCAACATGGCAAATTAAAGCCAAAGAAATCAAGTTGGATCAGGACAGTGGTCGGGGCATAACCAAGGGCACAAAACTTTACGTCAAAGATGTACCTGTATTAGCAGTTCCTTATTTTAACTTTCCGATTGATGATCGTAGAACTACTGGTATTTTAAACCCCACTTTTGGTTTCTCCAATGATGGTGGTTTTGAACTTGCCGTTCCTGTTTATCTCAATCTCGCGCCTAACTACGACGCAACTGTGACACCACGCTACTATGCTGATCGTGGTACGATGCTGGAAGGTCAGTTCAGATATATCACCGAGAACTTTGGTGAGGGTAAAATTTCTGGCGCTTATCTTCCTGAAGATAAAAAATATAATGATCAAGACCGTAAAGATTTAAAATTTTTACATAATTGGGATATCAATGATTATTGGTCAACCAACTTAGAATACAATTACGCATCAGATAAAGACTTTACGGCTGACTTAAACTCAAGTCCTGATTCTAAGACAGATTTAAATTTACGTCGTGCCTGGGTGTTAAATTATAAAAATCAAATTCCTGGCTTAAAAGCTCAATTAAAAGTTGAAGACTTTCAGACTCTAGATAAAACCGTAGCTGATATTGACCGACCTTATGCGCGTCTACCTCAGTTTTTACTAAACTATGTCACGGGCAATCCTCTAGGGTTACAATACGAGTTTAATAACGACACCGCATATTTCAAAAAAGACATTAGTGATACTAACAACTATAGCACTCAGCCAAGTGGTACACGAATCTATAACCAATTCGCGGCACGTTATAACTTTAGAAACACCTATGCTTTTGCCATCCCTGAAGTCTCGGTTCGTAGCATCAATACATTTTATGATGAAAACACCATCAACGCTTTATATCCTGAAGGTGGAGCAACGCCAAACGATAAAAATAAATCGGTGGTTGTACCGCAATTCAGTCTGGATACTGGTTTAACTTTTGAAAAAGATGGAAAATACCTGCAAACCATTACGCCAAGAGCATTTTATGCCTATGCACCGTATAAAAATCAGACAGATTACCCAAACTTTGATACCACCACTGCCTCGATTAACTACGATCAACTGTTTACCCCATATCGCTTCTATGGACATGACCGTTTAGAAGATAATAACTTTATGTCTTTGGGCATAAGTTATAGTTTATTTGATCCAGAAGGTTTAGAACGCCTACGCGCCAGTGTGGGACAAAGCTACTATTTTCAAGATAGACGCGTCACTTTAATCAGTAATGATGAAAGCGACACGGAAAAAAATACAGGGCCTGTGGTGAGTTTATCTAGTCAGCTTTCACAGCACTTTACCATTGGTGCAAATTCCGCATGGATGTCGAACGGTACGAATTCACAACGTGATTTTCAAATGTACTACACAGGTGACAAAGGAAATCTGTATAACTTAGGCTATTTTTATCGTAAAGAAATTCCAGATCGCCAAAATACTTATGATCAGGTGGTTGCATCCTTTATACAACCTATCCATAACAATTGGCGTATTATGGGCCATGTTCAATACGACCTTGATAATAGTGTCGCGCGTGAATATTTACTCGGTGTAAATTACGAATCATGCTGTTGGGGCGTTTCTGTCTATGGACGCTCTTATTACAATGACCTTGATAATCCAAACGATCCAAACGTCAATGTAAAAAAAGCGGTTATGGTCGAACTTACCCTGAAAGGCTTAGGTGGTGTAAATAACAAACTTGCATCTATTATGGAAAATCGAGTTTTAGGCTTTAAAGAAACTAATCAATCTTGGACACAACGTTAATGAAGACAAAGTATTTAAAACAGTTATTTAAAGCAACTGCCCTCGCAGCGGTTGTTTCTTCATCAATGCATAGTTTTGCTGCAACTCCTTCGGATGAAGTGATTGCAATTGTGGACAATAGTGTCATTTTAAAGAGCGATTTAGAACAAGGCGTTGCTGAGGCAGCCCATCAAATGCAAGCGCAAAAAAAAGAAGTTCCGCCTGAACAATACTTACAGCTACAAGTTTTAGATCAACTGATTTTACGTGAAGCCCAACTTGAGCAAGTGAAACGTTATGGGATCAAACCTGACGAGAAAGCGCTGAATGAAGCCGTACTTAAAGTTGCAAACCAATCTGGCAGCAAATCTCTTGAAGCTTTCCAGCAAAAGCTGGATGCTATGGCGCCAGGAACTTATGCATCCTTACGTGATCGTATTGGTGAAGATCTAGCCATCAGTCGCTTACGTCAGCAACAAGTGATGTCACGTATTAAAATTAGCGATCAAGACGTTGCCAACTTTTTAAAATCCCCACAGGGTCAAGCCATGTTAGGCAGTCAGGTTCATGTCTTACATGCACGTATTTCTGGTGCCAAAGCAGATCCGCAACAACTCAATCAGGTCGCTCAAGAAGTTAAAACCGCTTTAAATAGCAGCGATGATATTGCAAGTATTGGCAAGACTTATTCAACCAAAGATATCAAGGTTGAAGGTGCGGATATGGGTTATCGTGACTTAGCCGATATTCCTGCGGAACTGGCAGCGCGTGTAAGTGCCTTACAAACAGGTCAAACCACCGAACTGATTAATGTCCGTGATGGAATTCATGTATTAAAACTACTTGACCGCAAAACCAGTGATCAAAAAGCGATGGTGGAGCAATATAAAACTCGCCATATCTTAATTCAACCTTTTGAAGTCGTCAGTCCTGAAAATGCCAAGCAAATGATCACCAGCTTATATAATCGCTTAAAAGCAGGTGAAGATTTTGCAACTTTAGCAGCCACCTTTTCCAATGATCCAGGTTCTGCTCGTGATGGCGGTAGTTTAGGCTGGGTAACTCCTGGGATGATGGTTCCTGAGTTCGATGAAAAAATGAAGAATACGCCTGTGGGTCAAATCAGCGAGCCATTTCAAACTCAGTTCGGTTGGCATATTTTACAGGTACAAGATACTCGTAAACAGGATATGACGCATGAATATCAAGAGCGTATGGCGCGTCAAATATTAGGTGAACGCCAGTTTGATACCGAAGTGGATAGTTGGTTACGTGAAGTACGTTCTAATGCCTACGTCGAAATCAAAGATCCAACTCTGGATAAAAAAGCCCTTCAGGAACAAAGTCAGAAAAATAAATCTTAAAACCTGATTTTATAAAAAAGCCAGCAATTGCTGGCTTTTTTGTTTTGACTTGTTCAAATTTAATCGCACACATACTTTTTGACATAAAAAAACCCCGATTAAGATCGGGGCTTCTCTAAAATGATCAATTAACGATTATTTTCGTCTTCTTGATTATCTTCAAATTTTGTATCGCCATCAAAGCCTGATGATTGACCACCACCAAAGCCGCCTTGACCACCAAAGCCGCCACCTTGACCACCGAAGCCACCTTGACCACCGAAGCCGCCTTGACCACCAAAGCCACCTTGACCACCGAAGCCACCACCTTGACCACCGAAGCCGCCTTGACCACCAAAGCCACCACCTTGACCACCGCCAAAGCCACCACCTTGACCACCGCCAAAGCCGCCACCTTGACCACCGCCAAAGCCGCCACCTTGACCTGCTGTTGCAGGAGCGCCAGCTGGACGTGGATTACGAGCAGGAACAACTGTAGAAATTGCATGCTTATAAACCATTTGGCTTACTGTGTTTTTTAATAGAACCACGTATTGGTCAAAAGATTCAATATGACCCTGTAGCTTGATACCGTTCACAAGGAAAATAGAAACAGGAATACGTTCTTTACGGAGAGAATTTAAGAACGGATCTTGTAAAGTTTGACCTTTAGACATGTTATAACTCCAAAAAAAATTAAAAATCAGCGCAAAAAACCATCTTTAGTTTTCAATTAAAAATTATAAAAAAGATAGTATGTAAATTTTGCTTTATCCATAAGAGTTTCGCAAGTCTTCTTGAGCTTGCTTTATCGTTAAATAAGTTTTAAAACAGTGTGTTTCTTGCAAAGATCGTAACCAAGTGTATTGACGTTTTGCAAGTTGTCGTGTCGAAAATAATGCTCTATCTTCCATCTCCAGCTTATTTTTGTGACTTTTGTCACTTTTCAGAAGAAAATCGAGTGCTTGTCGATAGCCGACACATCGCATTGAGGGCAAATTGTCATTAATATCGTATTTTTCAATCAAGTGTTCCACTTCATTTAAAAAACCAATACCCCACATTTTGCGCAATCTTTGTTCGATTCGCTGATGTAATTCTACTCGATCTGGGAGTAAAGCATAATTATGAAAAATGTAGCGATATGGTAAATTTTTAGGCTGTTCTGCTTGTAATTTTGTGATTGGCTGACCAGTTAAACGAAAAACTTCCAATGCCCGAATAATTCGTTGTTTATCTGAAACTTTGAACTTTTCTCCTGCAAGTGGATCCACCCGCTTTAATTCTTCATAAATAGCTTGCCAACCCTGCTCATTTGCTTTTTGTTCAATTTCCGCTCTAACCTGCGCATCTGCATTAGGTAAATGATCTGAAAGCCCTTCAAGCAATGCTTTGAAATACAACATCGTTCCACCCACCAAAATCGGGGTTTTACCGCGTGCGTGAATGTCATCAATCAAGCGACTCGCATCTTCGACAAACTGGGCAGCAGAATACACCTCTAACGGCGAAATAATATCAATCAGATGATGCGGATAAAGTGCTTGCTCCTCTTGCGTAGGTTTAGCAGTACCAATATCCATATCTCGATAAATAAGTGCTGAATCCACTGAAATAATTTCAAAATGTCCACGTTCGTATAACTCACATGCCAGCGCAGTTTTTCCGCTGGCAGTCGGCCCCATCAGATTAATCACAGGCAAGTTTGATGACATTTGGGATTATTCTCCGCGAGCAAAAAGTTTATCAAGTTGATTAAGTGGAAACGCTCGCCATGTCGGACGACCATGATTACATTGACTGGCAAATTCAGTCTGTTCCATCTGACGGAGTAAGGCATTCATTTCCGAAAGACTAAGCATACGATGTGCACGTACTGCGCCATGACATGCCATACCCGCCAAAATCTGATCGCGCTTTTGCATCAGTGCCTGAGCCTCATCATTTGGATCCAAATCATGCAACAGTTCAGGAATGAGCTTGTCAAAATCGGCTTTTTGCAAAATCGCAGGCACCCCTCGAACAATGACCTGCTCATCGCCGTATTGATCGATTTCAAGCCCCAATCGAAGCAGTTGATTTTTTAAATCCTCAATGCGGGTGGCTTGCATGCGACTAATGGTAATAATTTTTGGAATTAAAAGTTGTTGAGATGTCCAAAACTCTGGTTTATCCCAAGCACTTTTCATTTGTTGCAATAAAATACGTTCATGCGCCGCATGCATATCAACAATAATCAGCCCTTCTGTATTTTGTGCCAAGATATAAATGCCATGTAACTGTGCAATGGCGATCCCTAAAGGAAACTCATCGACTGAAGAGGATGTTGCAGATGCATCATGCTCAGTATCTGAATTTTCCCGAAGCGGCGACAAATACGTTTTCAGGGCATTATTGAGCTGCGTTGAACCGTTATAACGACTTTGGGGTGAATATTGAACAGTCTGTGGACGGCTGGCATTAAAATCAGTCAGTAACTCAGTAGAAAGCTCTGGTGTTGTTTCAGACTGATCTGATACTCGTGGCGACATATCCAAATTTTTATGTAAAGCAAATTGTTCCTGATAACGCGGTTGAATGACCGTATTTAAAGCGGATGTCATCTGCTCATCAGCTTTCATTGCCTGAGCTAAATCAGTACTTGCAGTTTGAAACTGCGCCAAGGTTTCTTTGGCATAATGTCTGACGAACTCGTGCACTTCACGTTGATTGAGGAAACGAATTTCATGCTTGGTGGGATGCACATTGACATCGATCTGCTCGGGATCAACCTCTAAAAACAGTAAATAACCCGCATATTGATGGCCATGTAAAATACCATCATAAGCCATGCGCAGCGCATGAGAAATGGTTTTATCCTTGACGATACGGCCATTCACATAAACATATTGTAAATCAGCCTGTGGTCTGGCATCAGAAGGGTGTCCAAGCCAACCTGACAAACGCATATTGATACTTTCACTATCGAGCCAATAAGCATTTTGCGTAAATTGTTGACCCAATAATTGTTGCACTCGCTGGAATCTTAAAGCACCGCTATCTGCTATAGGCAGGTTTAAACGGATCTGATCATTATGCTCAAGGACAAAGCGAATATCAAAATGGGTTAAAGCCAAACGGCGAACAATTTCTTCAATATGTCCAAATTCTGTACCTGGTTTTTTTAAAAATTTACGCCGTGCAGGTACATTAAAAAATAAATCCTGTACACGAATATGAGTACCTTTTTGTGCTGCCACTGCTTGAACCTGTTGATGTTCAAAAGCAGTACCGTTCACTTCTACCTGATAACCAATCCCTTCTTCATTTTGGCTACTCACCAGAGTCAAGCGTGATACGGCTGCAATTGAAGCCAATGCTTCTCCACGAAAGCCCAAACTGACAATCGCATGCAAATCTTCAGCAGTTTGAATTTTACTAGTGGCATGTCGCATAACGGCAAGCGGCAGATCATCTGGATGAATGCCATTGCCATTGTCGATGATTTCAATGAGGGTTGCGCCGCCTTGTGCAACACGAATAATCAACTCGGTTGCTCCTGCATCAATCGAGTTTTCCAGAAGCTCTTTGACTACTGATGACGGGCGCTCAATCACCTCTCCCGCAGCAATCTGGTTGGCTAAAGCAGGATTTAAAGCATGGATACGACGCAAGCTAATTGAATCACTCATGATTCCAATGTTTCCTTTAATGCCTGATAAAGGTTTTCATCATTTAAAGACAATGTAACAAAACGCTGAAGATCATCTTCTGATTTTTCAATATTGATCACAAGATCTGCCTGTGGAATTTCATCTCCACCTTTAGAGGGCCATTCAAATAAAAATAAAGCGTTAGGCACTTCGAGATAGTCACGAATCCCCATCAGCTCTAATTCATAAGGATCATTTAAACGATAAAGATCAAAATGGAAAATTTCGTTATTGTTAATTTTATAAGGTTCAACCAGCGTATAAGTTGGACTTTTGACTGCACCTTGATGTCCCATGTGTTGCAATAAATAGCGTGTAAAGGTGGTTTTCCCTGCTCCTAGATCACCAATCAAGTAAATCACACCAGATTGCACAAAATTAGCTAAATGCTGCGCAAACTGCTGAGTATCATCTTCACTATTTAATTGTAACGATAAGGAATATTGCATAGCACACACGACATGAATCGAAGAACGGAATATGATAGCATTTTCAGGCTTTAAAAGCCTACGCTAGGCGGACATCTGTTTTATTTTAAAACAAGCCATTTACATCTGTTTATTTTTATCACATTTCATGAACAAAATTGAGTTTAAACCGCCGATGATCAATGGCGTGAGTGCCAGTCAGGTCTTCTTACCCCATAATCAAGATCAAACTATTCAGACGGTTTTTCAATATCTCTGCAAACACTTTGCACATATTTTAGAACAAGAATGGCGACAACGTTTTACAGAGGGTTTGATTTATGATTCGACTGGACAAATACTCTCAGTCGATAGTCCATATCAAGCCAGTACCCATATTTTTTATTATCGTTTTTTGGCGCATGAAATCCATGTTCCGTTTGAGCACCAAATTTTATTTGAAAATGAACATTTATTGATTGTCGATAAACCACATTTTTTAACCATCAGTCCGACAGGACAATATGTACAGGAAACATTACTGGTACGCTTAAAAAATCAGACTGGAATTGAAGAATTAAGTCCAATACATCGGCTTGATCGGGAAACAGCAGGAATCGTGCTATTTAGTAAAAAAGCTGAAGTTAGAAACGCCTATCAGGAGCTTTTTGCCAAACGACAAGTCCAAAAAACTTACCATGCAATTGCAGCTTATGATCCAGAATTATATTTTCCCCAAACTCTTAATCTCTGTATGGAAAAAGGACAACCTTTTTATACCATGCAGATTAATCCTTGCGGTGAGCCCAATAGCGAAACCTTGATTGAATGTCTGGAGCATAATAAAACATGGGCAAAATATCAGTTAAAACCCCATACGGGTAAACAGCATCAACTGCGAGTTCATCTCAATTATTTAGGTATTCCGATTAAAAATGATCCTTTTTATCCCACTGTTCAACATAAAGCAGACGATGATTTTTCTGCGCCATTACAACTTTTAGCCAAAAGCATTGAGTTCACCGATCCCATCAATAGTCAGAAAATTTGTATTGAATCAACATTTGATTTGAGTTTGTCATACCAAAGTAATGACAAATGAACGATTTTTTATGTGCAAAATATTGAAATTACAATTTCTTGGTTTACAATGAATTTTTTAAAATTAAAAAATCATTCGGTTATTATTCATGCGAAAAACAGAAGTCTATCAGGTTCGCCTTGACTCACAAGAAAAGAAACAGGCCTTTGCTGTTTTTAAGCAACTGGGGATTACACCGGCTCAAGCAGTTCGTCTTTTTTTCAAGCAAGTGGTTTTAACTAAGTCTATTCCATTTACCATTGAGAACCAGAATATCAATATGGAACAGCTATTAAAGCTGCGTAAAATTAAATCTGCGACGACGCAAAGCAATGGGGCTGCTATAGATACAGAGCTTGATGATGATGCTTTTTTTGAAGAGTTAAATGCGCTGTTAGGTGAAAGTGATCAACTTTAAATACGCTTTACTATTTATAAATATAAACAAGTTTTAACGTTCTTCTTTAGATTTTTTCGTTATGCTCTCCATGTTTAGGATAATTAATAAAATATATGGAGACATTAGATGATTGTAAGACGTGCGACATTAGAAGATCTAAATCAGCTTGCGGTGTTATTTGATGAATATCGTCAGTTTTACGGTGCTTCATCTAATCTTAAACAATCTTATAATTTTCTAAAACAACGCTTCGAAAATAAAGAAAGTGTCATCTTCATCCATGTTAAAGATGATGTGTTTACAGGTTTTGTCTTGCTTTATCTGGGTTTTTCTTCTGTCGCCTGTTCAAATTATTATATTTTAGACGATGTCTATGTAACCCCCATTTATCGTCGTCAAGGATCTGCCAGACAACTCATCGATACTGCAATATTATTTGCACGACATGAAAGTGCATTAAGGATTAGTCTGGAGACTCAGAAAACCAACGTCGAATCTCAACGGCTTTATGAGTCTATGGGATTTATTCAGGATGATGCTTTTCTTACTTATCACTGTTTTCTTAAATAATTTCACTGTGAATTTGATTGTTGTGCTGCCTGAATTTGCTCTTTATTTAAATAAACCCACTCCCCTAATTCAAGCTCAGGCAAATCCAATTCACCAATTTGCTGACGATGCAGCGCTTGAACTTTATTCCCTACTGCGGCAAGCATACGTTTAACCTGATGATAAACACCCTGATGAATGGTTAAACTGAGTTGGTACTCATTTAATAAATGAACATCTGTTGCAGCAAAAATTCCTTTTTCGTTATGTAATTCAACTCCATTTTCTAGCGCGATTAATTGTTCCTGAGAAATCGGGTCGAGTGTCGTGACATGATAGACTTTTGGAACATGACGCTTAGGATGAGTGAGCGCATGTAAAAATTGACCATCATCTGTTAGTAATAATAATCCTGTTGTATCTTGATCTAAACGCCCAACCGCAGCGAGTCCACGTTCTCTTAAAATCTCTGGGAATAAATTAAAGACGCTTTTGTGATGCTGAGGTTGATGTGAACATTCAAAACCTTGGGGTTTATTCAGTGCAATATACACTTTTTCGCGATAAATATAATCTTGACCATATACTGAAAAGTTTAAATCTTTCACATCGACACGACATTTTAGATCTGTTTGCACTTCGCCATGAATGCTTATTGCTCCGTTTTTAATCAGTTGCTGACAATGTTTACGTGAACCAAAACCTTGTGATTGCAACATTTTTTCCAAGAGCATAACAATATCCGAAATAAGCGATGGCATAGTTTAACTGATTTTTAA
>NZ_CP078523.1:3239804-3240781 GCF_019264745.1 Acinetobacter sp. Colony158
TAACCCGAATCCTGCTTAAGCTAATGATTCCATAACTTGAATTGTTGGCTTATTCCGATGAGTTAATTGATATGCACATAACGATGCATAAATTCCACTAAGAAATCCATGAATACTACGTGCTTTACTCGTCACTAAATTGTATTGTCCTTTCAATAAGCTGAATAACGTCTCTATCTTATTGCGTTGTTTTAAATGATATTTATCTGATAAACAGAGTTGAATAGCCTGCATGTTCTTTCTATGGTAAGTAATCAAATCAACACCTTGATTTTTTAACCTGCTTTTTAAATTTTGACTGATATAGCCACGATCTGCATAAAGCTTTGCGTCTAGGCCTTCAACCAATTGTTCAACCATTTTTATGTCAGCAACATGCCCATTAGATAAGCCTGAGCTAACGATCTCACCGAATTGATTCATCACGATATGTAACTTACAGCCATAAAACCATCCCATTGAACTTTTACCGCGAGATGCAATCTTGGCTAATGATTTATGACGCTGAATACGCTGATTTTTACAGACAGGCAGAGTCGTTGAATCAATCCATAAATATTGTTTGTATTCACCTTTCATCAAAGCGACATGTAAAGCATGTAAAGCTAATTGATGCATATTGATCAGGTGAATCATCCTTTGGTAACAGGGTAAGCGTTTAAATAAATGATTTTTATCCTGCTTCAACCATGAAAAGAAAGCTTTGAAATTGTTGAAATGAGAACACTTATACCAAATAGCGATAAAATGTATTTCTGAGAGACTCAGCTGGGCTGGTCGAATTCTTACAGAGCGACGACTTTGTTTGAGAAACTTCCAATAAGTTGCTTCAAATTTAAGAAAGAAATCATCAATGATGCAGAATAATTCGGTACTATTGAACATCAGGGCTAGAGCTTTAGGTTTGGTGTGGTAACTCAACTGATGGCTCTAGTCCCCTTATTTTTCAAGTCAATTGCTTATCCGCGATTCGGGTT
>NZ_CP078523.1:3244397-3309709 GCF_019264745.1 Acinetobacter sp. Colony158
AAAAAAGATCTTTTTCAACCATTGGTAAAATAAAAAATCGTTATACAATATACCACTCCCCCAATATACGCTTTTATTACCATGATCATGTCACAGCTTGATGTCAATCTGTTGGTTTTACTCGTTTTACTGGCTTGTGGTATTTTCAGTCAAAATGCGGCAGTCACGATTGCTGCGGGTGTTCTAATCTTCTTTAAGCTTACACCATTAAGTCAATTTTTCCCTTATTTACAACAACATGGATTAAATATTGGCGTTATTATCTTAACCATCGGTGTGCTTACGCCTATCGCCAGCGGCAAATTAAGTGGTGATACGATTCTTAAATCATTCCTGAGTTACAAATCCATTTTAGCCATTGCAGTCGGTCTATTAGTGGCGTGGTTGGGCGGTCGCGGTGTTAAACTCATGACCAATCAGCCAGATGTTGTTGCAGGTTTATTGATTGGCACAGTGGCAGGTGTCGCTGTACTTCGAGGAGTTCCTGTCGGCCCACTGATTGCAGCAGGAATTTTGTCTTTACTGATTAGCTATCAATAATCAATTGATTAAAACCACTTAAGTCTTCAGGCTGTTTCTTTGATCGTTTTGATAAATACATTTGCTGATCTGCATATTCAAGTAATTGTTCAACGCTATCTGCATGGGTTGGATAAATTGCAACACCTGTGCTGGCTCGAATACTCAAGTTTTTATTTTCAAAGATAAATTCTTGATCACAAACAACATTGATTCGATCAACCACGTTCAAACTTAGTTTTGGATCAGCTAATTGAGTAAGAATAATGGCAAACTCATCTCCTCCAATACGAGCCAGATGATCTTGAACACGAATCACCATTTTTAATCTTTGAGCAAATTCTTTTAAAGCAGCATCACCAACCCGATGTCCATACTGATCATTAATTTGTTTCAAACCATCCATATCAATCATTAACAAAGCAAAATAATTCTGAGTAGATTGAGTTGAAGCAAGACATCTTCTGAAATGATCTAAAAACTGACTTCGATTGGAAAGCTCGGTGAGCACATCCTGAGTCGCCATACGATAGAGTTCTTGTGTACCAAATCGTGTCGCATGATACATGGCGGCCGCAATCAGTTCAGACATTAGCTCGAGTAGTCTTAAGTCTCCTTCTGCAAAAGCGGCTACTTTTTTTGAATATATTTTTAAAACGCCTAAAGGTTCTTCACAATGAATAAGTGGAACCACCGCCATTGAACGAAGTCCTACATAACGACAGGCAAATACATCCACTCTTGGATCTGTCTCAGTATCTGGACTATATAAGATTTCTCTTTTTTCAATACAAAGCCCCGAAAGAGTATTTTTAACTTTTATGCGATGACCTAGTAGATTTAAATTATGATCAGATACTGAATGAACCACCATTTCATTGGTTTCTAAGAGTTCAATAATTGCTCCATCAGCTTCAATAATATTCTTTGACTGTTGGGCAACCACGGTCATCACTGAGTCTAAATCTAGCCCCAATTTTACAATTTCAGTCTGCGTCTGGATCACAGAAAGTAATTGTTCGACTGTCGGTTGAAATTTACCTGACATTCTAAGCCCTAACCCGTATTAAAAATGATGACTTTTTGACTATTAAAATAATAAAGAAGTGATGGGAGGGAATTTTACGACTAATTATGCAAAATGCATAGAAAATAAACAGACTTATGCGCTCAAAAAGGGCATTTTTAATCAATCTGCCGAATGACCTACAATTTAAATAATGTCCAAGTGTCTTTCTTAGAAAGAATATAGACTTCTTTCATAAGTCCCTTTTATTTCTCTCTATTGAAGAAAAATAAAGAAGGTTTAAACAATGATGAAAGAAGTCTTATAATTAGGCTGAATAATAATTTATTCTTTTCTGAGAAAATTTTTCCAACTGTTTCAAGAAACCTTCAAAATAGCTTTTTTCTTTCTCATCAGTCCGATAACCCGCATATAAAGTACGGCGCAAGCCTTGTGGTGCAACACAACTCAAACGACGACTTGTCACCCAGCCTTTTTGTTCATATTCATTTACCACCCAATCAGGCAAAGCTGAAATACCACGCCCACTGGCCACCAGTTGAATGAGCATCTGAGTTAAATCGGTGGTACGGATGGCTTTAGGCTGGATATTTGCAGGAAGAAATAGATGCGCCATAATATCCAGACGATGTTTATCAACAGGATATGTGATCAACGTTTCTTCAGCTAAATTTTGTACCGTGATATTTTCGCTACGCACCAAAGGATGCGTATTGGATAAGACCAAACGTGATTCATATTCAAAAATCGGAAAATATTCAATCCCTTTAAGCGCGATCGGATCTGCGGTAATGAGTAAATCGAATTCACCTGTTTGTAAAAGTTCATGTGGATTGGCTTCAAAACCCGAAGCAAAGTCCAGATCGACATCAGGATACTGTTGGCGATATTGATTTAATAATGGCATTAACCAGTCAAAACAACTGTGGCATTCAGACGAAAAAATAATACGTCCCGTCTGCCCATGTACAATACGCGTGATATCACTTTGTGCAATTTGAATTTGTGGTAACACATCATCGGCAAGTTTTAATAAGCGTTGCCCCACATTTGAAAAGGTTACAGGTCGACTACGACGATTGACGACTTCGACCCCATACCAATGATCAAGTTCTTTCAGTTGATGTGAAATTGCTGAAGGGGTTAGACACAAATCATTTGCAGCAGCGACCAGTGAACCATGCTCACGTAAAGCCAGAAGCGTTTTAAGATGGCGAATTTCAAGCATAAAGTCGAATCAAAACAAAAGAGTGAATATTATTCATTATATCATGAAATTTATTAGCTTGTTTCAACTTAAATTTTATTTCATTATTCTTTTACTACATGAATATAGCTCAACTTATATGACTTTAAAACACAATCATCTTCTAGTTCCATTTTGTCAGATCAAATAATTTGGATGCTAAATTCTTACTAAGATATTGAAAATAAAAAATTTATAAATTTTAAAATAATAAATATAAAAAACTATAATCAAAAACTCCAGACACTCTAGGTCAACGTTGACCTAGAGCTTTTTTTATCAGAACGATTGGTCTATCAAATTCATCATGGAGTTATTGTGCAACATCATTAACTTGAGTTTGTGATTGAGCAACCATTGAAAGTAACTGATGACTTGCAACATTATCGTTTTGATCAAATATCACCTGATAAGAAAGTTTCTTTCCATCAAAATATGATTCCGCAGGCGTTCCAATAACTTCCCACAAACCAATTGAAGCGACATCTGCTAAGCCATGCCAAATCACACGACTGGTTTTATTTGCTTTAGAATAACCTTGTTGGAAAGTATAAATTTCTACACGTTGACCATCTTTATATTCACTTGCAACAGGTGCACCAAACTCAGCAATCACGTGATTACGTGAAATACCTGTATTTAAAACACTTAGATTTTTCTTACTGGGCTGATTACTTGCCATGACTACAGCACAACCACTACTGGTCAATACAGATACTAGCAACCCCACAGCCATACATTTTTTTAACATCTTCATACTCATTATTCTGATTAACTCCATCACCGCATTAAACCCCGTAATGCAGCGTGCAAATATATATTGTATATAACTTTTTTCAATCATTATTTATCGCTGTAAAGATGTTAAAAATCTTGAATTCCGAGTGAATTAGTTAACTATTACAATCTCTTTCCACTATAATTATTTCTTGATTATTCTCCCATTTCTCTCAATTTTTTATGTCAGCTAAATCAAATACATCGATTGCTTCGGGTTCACCCCGACAATATTCATTATTTTGGGTCATTTTAGCATTAGCGATTGGTGGCTTTTGTATCGGAACAACTGAATTTGTTGCAATGGGATTGATTCAGGAAATTGCCAAAGATCTACATATTAGTGTTCCAGATGCAGGTCATTTTATCAGTGCTTATGCACTTGGCGTAGTGATTGGTGCGCCAGTTATTGCTATTTTAGCTGCACGCATTCCACGCAAGTCGTTATTACTGGGTTTGATGTTGTTTTACGGCATTGCCAATGCTCTGACCGCTTTGGCTCATACACCTGAAACTGTTTTACTTTCACGTTTTATCGCGGGTTTTCCACACGGCGCTTATTTTGGTGTAAGCGCATTGGTTGCCGCAGAACTGGCTGGTCCCAAAAAACGAGCTTCCGCTGTTGCTCAAATGATGATGGGACTAACCATTGCGACAGTTTTCGGTGTTCCATTGGCAACATGGCTAGGTCAACAATTTGGTTGGCGTTCAGGCTTTGAATTTTCCTCAATTATTGCTTTTGTTACCTTAGTTGCCATTGCCATTTTTGTACCCCAAATACCAGTACATTCAACAGCCAGTGTTAAAACCGAGTTGGCAGGGCTGAAAAATATCCATATGTGGCTCACGCTTGCTGTGGGTGCAATTGGGTTTGGCGGCATGTTTTCGGTCTATAGTTATGTCTCACCTATTTTGACTGAATATACCCAAGTCAGTATCGATATTGTTCCCATTGCTTTAGCCATCTGGGGTGTTGGTATGGTGATTGGAGGATTACTGGCAGGTTGGCTGGCCGATCGGAATTTAAATAAAACCATTGTAGCCGTGCTTATTAGTTCGGCACTTGCTTTTGTTTTAGCCAGTTTCATGATGAGCCAGCTTTATACTGCGATTTTTGCCTTGTTTTTGATTGGACTCACAGTCATGGGTTTAGGCGGAACTTTACAAATGCGCTTAATGGATGTTGCTGGTGAAGCCCAAGGTTTGGCGGCATCTCTCAACCATTCAGCCTTTAATTTGGCAAATGCATTAGGTGCTTTTTTAGGTGGTTGGGTCTTGAGTCATCAGATGGGTTGGATCGCACCTATCTGGGTGGGTTTTGTTCTAAGTCTTGGCGGATTAGTGATTTTGTTGATCGCCTTTGCTGTAGAAAAATATAAGAAATAAAATCTTTGGCATGAGATCAATTTCAGTGAACTCATGCCTCTGGCAACTTTTCACCGCAATGAGGACAATATTTAAAGGCTTTCTTTTGTTGTTCCTGCTCTTCCAAATCTTTCTCACGGATCAATTGCATAATCACTTCATTGGTTTGCTCTTTGCTTAAGCCTATCCGTTTACGGATTTTTTCGATTTCCTTTGTTTCATTTAGATAGTCTATCTGATTTGAAATCAGTAAATTTCTAAACTCCTGAGCAAGTTTTTGATTACGTAAACTTAATTCATTCGCAAGACCTGTCGCCAAAATACCTGCTGGCAATGCAGCCAAACCAACACCTAAAATTGTAATCACAGCGCCCAATAATTTGCCAATATTGGTGACTGGAGTCACATCACCATAGCCGACTGTAGTCAGCGTAACAACTGCCCACCACATTGCCTCTGGAATAGAGCTAAATACTCCGGGCTGTGCTTTATTTTCAACCACATAGATACCACCCGCAGCCATAACAATCATGATGAGTAAAATAAATACAACTGCCTGAAATGAACCTTTTTCACGCTCGATAACCGCAAGTAAAATCTGGAGTGAAACGAAATAACGGGTCAACTTTAACAGACGCAGTAATCTTAAAATTCTCAAGAACCGTAAGTCAATTGGTACTATAAAGTTAAGGTATGCGGGTAAAATCGCCAATAAATCAATAATCGCACCGCCACTACTAAACCATTGCAATCGTGTTTTCCATGCAGGTTGATCTGGGTGCTCTTCTGCAACACACCATAAGCGCAATAAATATTCAATCGTAAATAGAGCGATAGAAACTGTTTCAAATAGATCGAAGAGTTTTTTGTGCGCAAAATAAATGGAATCAATCGACTCCAACATAACGGCTAAAACATTGGCAATAATCAAAAATATCAAAAAGAAATTCAGGAGACGACTTAAGTGACTTTCATAATCATGATTCTGTAAATTATTAAAAACAAAACGACGTAAATGACGTAAGGAAAATTTAGTCATCATAAATAAAAACTTATAATTATGCTCAATACTCGGCACAATTTAACATGCTCACAGTATTTGTGTCAGCTTTTAGCTTAATCCTAGTGAGAATGCAGTAACAGACAGGCAACAATTCTTCATTTGGTAATAGAGCAAGACTCTTTCATAATAAAATCATAAACTCAAATGCGTTTGCATGCAGTTTAACAATACTAACTATATAAATTATAACGTTAATCTATTCATAATAAGGCGGTTTTTATGGGCTTTAAACCAATTCCAGCTGCAATATCCTGTGCATTAACACTTATCATCTGGTTTATTATCCCAGTCCCTCAAGGAGTAACGCCTGAAGCTTGGCATTTATTGGCCATGTTTGTAGGGGTAATTGCTGCCATTATCGGGAAAGCCCTTCCGATTGGAGCAATTGCGATGATTGCCATTACGCTAGTTGCCGTTACGGGCGTCACCAACCCCAAACCCAGTGAAGCCATTAAGGACGCTTTAAGTAGTTTTGCCAATCCCCTTATCTGGCTAATTGGGGTGTCGATCATGATCTCCAAAGGGCTTCAAAAAACAGGGCTTGGAGCACGTTTAGGTTATCTATTTATTGCCGTATGGGGTAAACGAACCATTGGTATCGGTTATAGCATGGTGTTGTCGGAACTCATACTTGCTCCTGTTACGCCAAGTAATACGGCACGTGGCGGTGGAATTATCCATCCGATTGTTCGCGCTATTGCGACCAGTTATGATTCAGACCCAGCCAAAGGCACTGAAGGTCGTATGGGGAAATATCTGGCTTTGGTGAATTATCATGCCAATCCGATTACTTCTGCCATGTTTGTTACTGCGACAGCACCTAATCCACTGGTGGTAGATCTGGTCGCAAAAGCGACCAATACCCAGATTTACCTCAGTTGGACAACATGGGCAATTGCCATGATCCTTCCAGGAATCATAGCGCTCATTGTTATGCCGATTATCATCTATCTCATGTATCCACCTGAAATTAAACGAACGCCAAATTCAGCACAATTTGCAAAAGAACGCCTGAAAGAAATGGGGAAAGTGACTCTACCTGAGCTCATCATGTTAGGTGTCTTTGGCATCATGCTATTACTTTGGGCTGGTATTCCTGCCATGATCTTGGGTGATGCGTGGTCAGTGGATGCGACGACGACCGCATTTATTGGTTTAAGCCTCTTACTTTTAACAGGGGTTTTGACTTGGGAAGATATCCTGACTCAAAAAAGTGCATGGGATACCATCACATGGTTTGCTGCTTTAGTGATGATGGCAACCTACTTAAATAAGTTAGGTCTTATTACATGGTTCTCTGGAGTTCTTGAAGCCCAGATTGCACATCTTGGACTCAACTGGGTACTGGCAAGTTTATTGCTCTTACTGACGTATATGTATGCGCATTATATGTTTGCAAGTACTACAGCACACATTACCGCAATGTTTGCTGCCTTTTACACAGCAGGTATTGCACTTGGTGCTCCCCCAATGCTGTTTGCACTGATCATGGCGGCTGCATCCAGTATTATGATGACACTTACGCACTATGCAACAGGTACCTCACCGATTATCTATGGGTCTGGCTATACCACTTTGGGAGAATGGTGGAAGGCAGGCTTTGTCATGAGTGTGGTCAATATTGTGATTTTTATCCTCATTGGTGGCATCTGGTGGAAATTTCTGGGCTACTGGTAAATTTGCAGCTCTATCCCCCATTAAAAAGCCTGTCATAAAAAATCATGACAGGCTTTTTTGCAATATTATGCAGGAATGACCACCAATTTCTTTTGTACAAATTCATTAAAACCTAGCTCAGAAAGTTCATGACCATAACCTGAACGTTTTACGCCACCGAAAGGTAACTCTGGTGCAGTTTGAGTCAAACTATTAATCCAGATCATGCCTGTTTCAACACGTGACGCTAGTTTTTTTGCTCGCTCAATATCTTTAGAGTGGATTGCACCGCCTAAGCCATAATGTGATTGATTGGCAATTTTTACAATCTCATCGTCGTCTTTAGCGACATAAAGTTGAGACACTGGGCCAAAAAATTCTTCATACCAAGCAGGATTACTTTCTTCAATATTTTCTAAAATGGTTGCTTCAAAAAAGTTACCTGCTCCGTCAATAGGCTTACCACCCAATACTAATGTGGCTCCAGCATCAACAGCCTTGACTACCTGTTTATGTAAGTTTTCTGCTGCCGAAGCCGATGATAGAGGCCCCAGACTTGTCGACTCATCCAATGGATCGCCTGTTTTTAAGTTTTTAAATGCTTCGATCATGCCTTGCTTAAATTGCTCAGCAATTTTTTCATGCAAAATAAAACGCTTGGCTGCGGTACAAACTTGACCTGCATTATTAATACGTGCCTGACAACCGACCTTAATCGCACGTTGCAAATCAGCATCATCCAATACGATAAAAACGTCATTTCCACCCAATTCTAGCGTCGACTTCTTAACATATTTTCCCGCTTGTTCGGCAACACTACTTCCCGCACCTTCTGAACCGGTCAAGGCAACACCCTGTACACGCGGATCTTTAATAATCTCAGCAACCTGATCGGTTGAAATAAATAAATTGGTCCATACGCCTGCTGGTGCACCTGAATCATGAATAATCTTTTCAAAGGCTTCTGCACATTGCGGGACAATACTGGCATGTTTAGCTAGGACAGGATTACCAATCGCGCAGTTCGGCGCAAATACCCGCATGAGTTGATAAAAAGGAAAATTCCACGGTTCGACTGCCATAATCACACCCAGTGGATGATGTTCAACCCACGCTTCACCTATTTCAGTCGGATACTTTTGTGGACTTAAAAACTTCTCTGCATTTTGTGCATAATAATCTGCAATATTGGCACATAACTCCACTTCACCAAGGCTCTGTTTGATCAACTTACCCATTTCTGTAGACATAAGTTGTGCCAGTTTTTCTTTATTTGCTCTTAACTGACTTGCTACTTTTTTGAGTAACGCAAGACGTTTTTCTAGGTCTTTTTTAGACCAATCTGATTTTAATAGCTTTTCAGCATGATCCAGACTTTCATCAATTTTAGCTTGATCATGAAAGTCATAAGTTTTAAGAATTTGACCGTTAAAAGGATTTACCGACTGATAACTCATGGCTATCTCCAATCATTATGTTTATCTTAAGTGAAATTTGAATGGTTCAAACATTTCAAAATGCGTTGGTCGAGCAACATTGTGTGGCGTTATTTTGTTTGCATATCTGTTAATCAGATGAGTCACCAAAACACGGCACTATTTGTACACCCACCCACATTAAAGAGAGTTAAAGACATTGAATAGGCTTTGCAGCAAAACGCCTTCAAAGCCTCACTTATTGATACAAAATCTTGGTTTAGATAGCGTTTGAGTAAGTAAACCCATTCTTTTTGTATGTAGAAAATCATCCATAAGAAATAAAAAAACCTGATTTGATTGATCAAATCAGGTTTCTGAAAATTGCATCTAGTTTAAGTTATATGCCGCGCCAATCTACACGTGCATTACGTTCAGTTTCATAAATTCGTTGTACATATTGCCCCAAAGGTAAACTGAGCAAATAGTCTTTATATTGACGTAATTCAGGTGAACTGACTTCATTATTTTCCCGTTCCCACGGTGTTCCTGACAGCTCCAAAATCGGCGCAAGCATTGCACAAACGGCAATATCGGCGAGCCCTAAACGATCCCCAACCAAATAACGTCCAAAATTATCAATAAGGCGTTCATTCAAGACCAATACCAATTCATCCATACGCAGTTTAGATTGGGCAATCTTTTCTTCCTGAAGCTCATAGCTTTTGGTCACTAAAGTTTTCAAAATCGGTTTTGAAAATTTTTCAAATTGACGCAAATAGCCCTGCTCACCCATCATGATTTCAAGCGCTTCATCACCATGCGTCAGTGCATGCCCCAAACTCCAGCGACGTACATGAACGCCTAGTTCGTCAGCAATTTTATCGATCTCAATAGCCAGCTCACGTAAATGCGGATCTCGACGTAATAATGAATGTTCGGGGTAGTGATCATCCAGATACAACGCAATTTGAGTTGATTCAGCAATCCATCTTTTATCATCTTTTAAAATCGGAAGTTTATTTTGACCGGTTTTTAACTGGGCAAAAGCACGATGGAAACCAGGAATCAAGTTATGCGCAACATAATCCAATTCCTTATGATCAAGTAACCAGCGAGCTTTTTCACAATAATGGGACAAAGGAAACTGGTATAAAACCCGCATAAAAACTCCAATTTATTTTTTTAATCAAACAATTTTAAAAAACAATATCTTGTTTTGCTTACTTTAAAAGTAAGCCATAATGAAAACAATGTACTTTTTGTGCCAAACATTGGGCGAAATCGTCTATTGGCACAATCTGCAATCCGATTTGGATACCTATAATTTATATGTTTTTCCGCGCTAGATATCTTTAAAACAAATAAATACGATATAAAAAACCAAAATTCAAATTATCAAAAATAAATATATCATTGATTTTTATCAATTTCATGTTATTCAAAAAACAACTTAATTTAGATCAAAAATGATTAAGCACTTTTCTTCATAAACTACGCGCAATACTTCGTTTAACCATTAGGTATATTTTTTCTAAGGTACCCCTATCTATAGTAGGTATCATTATGTCTGAGTTAAATTTCTATCCTACCCGATCGGTTCAAGTCATTCAAAACGATCAACAGGCAATTAATGCAGCTTATCAAGTTGCAGATTTTGCACTGGAAGGTCGTAATCAACGTGATCTAAAGCGGATTTTGCCCTTTGAAGAAATCGATCAATTTAGTCTAAAAGGTTTAGGCGGCATTCGTATTCCTAAGCGTTATGGTGGCGCTTTCGTGTCCAATAAAACACTGGCTCAGGTGTTTAGGATCTTAAATAAGGCAGATTCAAGTGTTGGGCAAATTCCTCAAAATCAAATTAGCTTACTGAATTTAATTGATCTGATGGGAACAGAATCACAAAAACAATTTATTTTTAAAGAAATTCTGTCGGGTAAACGCCTTGCCAATGGCGGCCCTGAACGTCATACCAAAGATTCAAAAACACTACAGACCACCCTCACACTTAAAAATGGCAAATATTATCTGGATGGTGAAAAATTTTACTCCACAGGCAGTATTTTTGCGCACTGGCTTGCGATTAAAGCCATTCATCCAGAGGGTCATGTGGTTTTAGTGATTGTAGACCGACACAGTGACGGGATTGAAATCATCAATAACTGGAATGGCTTTGGACAAAGGACCACGGCAAGTGGCACGGTAAAATTGCATCAGGTCATCGTTGATCCAGACTTGATTTTTGATGAGCGTGTTTTAACTCAGGCACCCACCTATCGTGGCGCGTATTCACAATTATTACAGGTCGCCATTGATGTCGGAATCGCTGAGGCGGCTTTTGCAGATCTTATTTCAGCCGTAAAAAAAGCCCGTCCTATTCTCGATGCACAAGTGGAAAAGGCCAGTCTGGAACCTTATACCCTGCAAGAAACGGGCAAGCTGGATATTCTCCTCAATGCTGCGATTTTACTTCTGGATGAAGCAGCTGAGTATCTGGATGAACTGGATCAGCTTGATCAAGTCACAGAACAACAAGCAGCCAAAGCGTCGATTTTAGTGGCAGAAGCCAAAGTCTATGCCAATGATGCAGCCTTACAGATTTCAGAAAAATTACTGGAACTGGGCGGTAGTCGTGCCAGCTTGAGCCAATTTAATCTCGATCAACACTGGCGTAATGCACGCGTGCATACCTTGCACGATCCCGTGCGCTGGAAAATACACGCCATTGGCAACTATTACCTGAACGGTACTTTGCCTGCTCGTCATGCATGGATCTAAGGAGATAATAAAATGACCTCTTATCAAGCCATCCATCAAGCGGAAAATGATCTTGTTAATCATCCCAGTACCCAGCATTATTCTGCGGTACGTGTGATTCAAAATGATGCTGAAGCACTTGACGTCGCACAGCAACTTGCCGAGCAATTTAAAACTCAAAGTATCGAACGTGATGCACAGCGTATCTTACCTTTTGCTGAAATTGAGGCTTTTAGTCAATCTGGACTCTGGGCAATTACAGTCCCCAAACGTTATGGTGGTGCAGAAGTATCTAGCCTCACGGTTGCCAAAATTATTGCGTTATTGAGTGGCGTTGATGGATCAATTGGTCAGATTCCGCAAAACCATTTTTATGCGCTGGAAGTGTTAAGAAATACAGGAACCGAAGCACAAAAACAACGGTTATATCAGGAAGTTCTCGATGGCGCCCGTTTTGGCAATGCATTGGCAGAATTTAAACCGAAAAATGCCAGTTTAAAACAAACAGCGCTGATCCCTGTTAAAGAGGGTTATCTGATTAATGGTGAAAAATTTTACTGCACGGGGAGTTTATTTGCGCATCGTATTCCGACCTTAGTGGTGGATGCCGAAGGTCGTGAATATCTAGCTTTTGTGCAACGTCAAAGTGAAGGGCTGAGTTTAATTGATAACTGGACCGGTTTTGGTCAACGTGTCACAGGCAGTGGAAGTGTCAAGTTTCATCAAGTCTTTGTTGCTGCCGAAGATGTCATTCCATTCGATACAGCTTTTCAGCAACCGACTCTGGTGGGGCCATTTGCACAAATTATGCATGCAGCGATTGAAGTGGGGATCGCCCGCGCTGCTTTTGAGGAAACTCTAAAACGGGTACATCAGGCACGTCCGTGGATCGATTCCAATGTTGAAAGTGCCGCAGAAGATCCACTCACGATTTATGAACTTGGCCGTGTTGCCACCGATGTTCGTGCCAGTGAGGTTTTACTGAAACAGGCGGCACACTCCATTGATGCAGCAAAATTACAAACCAATGCTGAAACAATTGCCAAAGCGTCAATCGATGTGGCAAAAGTTCGCGCGCATAGTAGTAAGACAGCTCTGAAAGCTTCATCAAAGTTGATTGAACTGGCAGGCAGTCGTGGTAGTCAGGCTGAGGATGGTTTAGATCGCTTCTGGCGTAATGCGCGCGTTCATACCTTGCATGACGCCGCGCGTTGGAAATATTACTTTATTGGAAATTATATTTTAAATGGCATTCTGCCTCCACGCAGAGGCACATTGTAATGACAAAAAAATTACCAAAGAAAATTCTATTGAATGCCTTTGATATGAACAGTGTCGGTCATATCAATCATGGTTTATGGACGCATCCGCGTGATCAGTCGCATCGTTTTAACGAGTTAAGTTATTGGACTGATCTGGCAAAAACTCTGGAAGCTGGACTATTTGATGGCTTATTCATCGCGGACATTACAGGGGTCTATGATGTCTATCAAAACAATATTGATCTGACTTTACGAGAATCAATTCAACTGCCGAGTCATGATCCTAGTACCTTGGTTTCTGCAATGGCAGCGGTCACCCAGCACTTGGGTTTTGGGATTACTGTGAATTTAAGTTATGAAACGCCTTACCAATTTGCACGGCGTTTTGCCTCTCTGGATCATCTGACACAAGGTCGTATTGGCTGGAATATTGTCACGGGCTATCTGGACAGCGCAGAACGTCTCATTGGTCATTCAGGCTTAAAAGATCATGATTTGCGTTATGAACAGGCCGAAGAGTTTTTACAGCTTTGCTATCAATATTGGGAAGGTTCATGGGAAGATGATGCGATTCAAAAAGATAAAATCCATCGTATTTTCACTGATCCCAGCAAAGTTCACGAAATTCAGCATCAAGGACGTTTTTACCAAAGTCAGGGCGTGTTTCAGGTTGCACCCTCAATACAACGTACCCCTGTTTTATTTCAGGCAGGCGCTTCCCCGCGTGGATTAGCATTTGCGACAGCCCATGCCGAATGTATTTTTATTGGTGGCGATCAACCTAAAAAAATTCGTCAGCAAGTTCTTAAAATTCGAGAGCAAGCCGTACAGCAAGGTCGCCAAGCCAGTGACATTAAAATTTTTCTGGGCATTACCGTCGTAACTGGAGAAACAGAACAAATTGCTCAGGAGAAACTGGCAGAGTATCGTCAATATGCCAGCCCAGAAGCAGGACTTGCGCATTATGCCTCCTCAGTTGGCATGGATTTATCCAAATTTGCAGATGATGAAGTGATTCCTTATCAAAAAAGTAACAGTATCGCGTCTGTGAATGAAAAATTCAAAACTCAGCAAATCACGAAAAATGATCTAAAAAATCAGCATGTTTTGGGTGGACGTTATCCATTGATTGTCGGGAGTGGCAGCCATGTCGCAGAGCAACTGATTGACTTGATGGATGACACAGGCATTGACGGTTTTAATTTGACTCGTACTGTAGCACCCGAATCACATCAGGATTTTATCCGTTTCGTGGTTCCTGAATTACAACAACGCGGACGTTATAAAACGGAATATCAAGCGGGTTCTTTACGACACAAACTGCATCAACAAGGTGATCGTCTTGCTGCATCGCACCCTGCCGATGCCTTCCGATGTCGACCTTTAAAACAAGAAAAATCTTCTCACCTTTCACAACATATTAGCGCTTAAATTTTGGAGTATCAGATGACTCAATCATCTTTCACATCACGTTCATCGAACAAAAAACTGATTATATTCGGGGCAATTTTTGTCATTTTAATTATTGGTTTATTCATCTGGAATAAACAACGCCAAACGCAGAATGAAGAGTTGGTGATTGGCATTAGCCCACCCTTTGCGCATCCCTTACAGGCTGCGGCTAAAGAAGCTGAGAAACAAGGCATTCATGTTAAGCTGGTTGAATTTTCTGACTGGAATACGCCCAATATTACCTTGAATAATGGTGATATTGATGCCAATTTTTTCCAACATCAACCTTTTTTAAACAATGCCATTAAAGAAACAGGCTATAAGCTTAAAGCGTTTGGTGTAGGTGCGGCTTCGCATGTCGGACTGTATTCCAAAAAATATAAAAGTCTGGATGCTTTGCCACAAAATGCGCGTGTGGTCATTCCAAACGATCCTGTCAATCAAGGACGCGCGTTATTGCTGTTACAACAAGCCAAACTGATTCAACTGAAAGACCCAACTAATTATTTATCCAAGTTAAGCGATATCTCATCGAATCCTAAAAACTTACAATTTATTGAAGTAGAAGGCCCACAAACGGCACGTGCTATTGATGATGTCGATTTAGCCTTTGGCTATCCACATTATTTACGTTTGGCCAAAACCGCTGATCCTGAAAGTGCCTTAGTGCTGGACGATACTACCAATAAACGTTATGCGATTTTATTCGTGGTGCGTGATGATTATCAGGACAAAGGCGATAAATTGAAAAAATTTGTCGAAATTTATCAAACTTCGCCTGCGGTTAAAGCAGCGCTGAATGAAGATTTGGGGCCAAAACTTTGGTTCCCAGGTTGGGTATAACTTACATTCATGGAGTTAAGTCATGGTCAGTTTCGGCGCTCAAGTGAGTTTTGCAGTTCCACATATTCAAATTCGCTCACTCAATAAAACCTATGATACTCAAGGTCAACAGGTTGAAGCATTAAAAGAGATTAATCTGGATATTCCAGAAGGTAAAATTGTTGGGATCATTGGAAAAAGCGGTGCGGGTAAATCCTCTTTATTGCGTACCCTGAATGGACTTGAGCAACCGAGTTCAGGCTCAATCAAGATTCATCAAGATGAACTGACCACACTGGATCACTCACGTTTGATCAAGTTACGTCAACGCATTGGCATGATTTTTCAGCATTTTAATTTAATGTCGGCCAAAACGGTATGGGAAAATGTGGCACTCCCACTCAAAGTTTCTGGCTATGCCAAATCCGACATCAAAAATCGCGTCGATGAAGTTTTAGCTTTGGTAGGGCTCAGCCATAAAGCTGAGCAATACCCTTCTCAGCTTTCAGGTGGACAAAAGCAGCGTGTCGGCATTGCCCGAGCACTGGTTCATCATCCAGAAATTTTACTCTGTGATGAAGCAACCTCAGCGTTAGACCCTGAAAGCACTGCTGTCATTTTGTCTTTACTGAAAAAAATTAATCAGGAACTTGGCATTACCATTGTCTTGATTACTCATGAAATGCAAGTGATACGTGAAATTTGTGATCAAGTGGTGGTGATTGAACAAGGTCAAATCGTCGAATCAGGACAAGTGTGGTCGGTCTTTTCCAATCCTGTACAGCCGATTACTCAAGAACTGTTAAATCTGGAACAACTGGATTTACCATTTCAAGTGCATTCATACCTTCAAGCAGACTCCACCCATACGATTCTTAAACTGAAATATCAAAGCGATGCCCAACATGCGCCTGATCTGACGCAACTTCTAGCGAGCTTTGATACCCCTGTGTATTTGTACCAAAGTCATGTAGATAACATTCAACAACATTTGATTGGATCGTGGGTGGTCGGCATACCACGACTCAATCTTGATCTAAATCATTTAAAACAACAGCTTACATCGCTGATTCAACATATCGAGGTGATCGGTTATGCACGACCAACTCATTGATTTATTACTGACAGGAACGCTCGACACCTTGATCATGGTCGGGGTTTCCGCTTTATTGGCATTTCTCATCGGGTTACCACTCGCTGTAATTTTAGTCAGTGCCTCAGAAAATGGTATTTATCCTTCTCAGGCCATCAATCAACCGATTGGCTGGATTATTAATATTACCCGCTCTATTCCCTTTTTGATCCTGATGGTCGCCCTGATTCCCATCACCCGCTGGATTGTCGGAACCAGTTATGGCGTTTGGGCTGCGGTGGTTCCACTGACCCTTGCCGCGATTCCTTTTTTTGCTCGCATTGCAGAAGTTAGTTTACGTGAAGTGGATCAAGGACTGATCGAAGCCGCACAAGCGATCGGCTGTAATCGTCAGCAGATTATCTGGCATGTGCTATTGCCGGAAGCATTACCGGGCATTGTGGCAGGTTTTACCGTGACCATCGTCACCATGATTAACTCTTCCGCTATCGCAGGTGCGATTGGTGCAGGCGGTCTGGGGGATATTGCTTATCGATATGGCTATCAACGTTTTGATTTAACTGTGATGTTTGCGGTGATTGTAGTGCTGATTGTATTGGTGATGTTGATTCAAGCCACAGGAGATACGCTTTCTCAACAGTTAGACAAACGTAAAATTTAAACTTGTGATGATTTGCACTTAGCCATGACCTGACTTTGTCATGGCTTTCATGTAAAATCAGCGCCAGTTTTTAATTTATATTTTTGTGAGTCCTCTCATGGGTTTTAATTGTGGTATTGTCGGCCTGCCAAATGTTGGTAAATCAACACTTTTTAATGCACTCACCAAGGCTGCGATTGCCGCAGAAAACTTTCCGTTCTGTACCATTGAACCCAATACTGGCATCGTACCAGTACCTGATGCACGTCTTGATAAACTTGCAGCGATTGTAAAACCACAGCGCATTCTACCAACCACGATGGAATTTGTAGATATTGCAGGTCTAGTCGCAGGTGCATCTAAAGGTGAAGGTCTGGGGAATCAGTTTTTAGCCAATATTCGTGAAACCGATGCGATTGCACATGTGGTACGCTGTTTTGAAGATGAGAATGTCATTCATGTGAATGGTAAAATCGATCCACTCGATGATATTGCTACGATTAATACAGAACTAGCATTGGCCGATCTTGAAACTGTAGCTAAAGCATTATTGCGTCTGACCAAATCTGCAAAAGGCGGCGATAAAGATGCCATTGCGACCAAAGCCGTATTAGAAAAAATCCAGCCTTTACTGGATGAAGGTAAACCTGCCCGTGCGGCGGATTTAAGTGATGATGAACGTAAACTTGTTCGTGGTTTTGGTTTAATGACTTTAAAACCAACCATGTATATTGCCAATGTTGCTGAAGATGGTTTTGAAAACAACCCGCACTTGGATGCGGTTAAACAACTGGCAGCAGAAGAAAACGCCATTGTGGTGCCTTTATGCAACCAGATTGAAGCAGAAATTTCGTTGCTTGAAGATGAAGATCGCGCAGAATTTCTTGAAGCAATGGGTATGCAAGAACCAGGTCTCAATGTCGTGATCCGTGCAGGTTATGCCCTCTTGGGTTTACAAACTTACTTCACCGCAGGTGTACAGGAAGTTCGTGCATGGACAGTTAAAGTGGGTGCTACAGCGCCACAGGCGGCTGGTGTCATTCACACTGACTTTGAAAAAGGCTTTATTCGCGCAGAATGTGTCGCCTATGATGACTTTGTCCAATACAACGGCGAAGCGGGTGCCAAAGAAGCGGGTAAATGGCGCCTTGAAGGTAAAACCTATGTGGTACAGGATGGTGATGTATTGCACTTCCGTTTTAACGTGTAATCACGACTTGATTTAATCAATTATAAAAAAACCAGCACTGCTGGTTTTTTTATTGCTTATATGAATTTATAAACAATAAATACAATGATAATGATTATCAATATATTTACATAAAAACCAATATCCCCTAAACTAAATCTGATTAAAACACTTTGATTTTACGAATTGATTTAAAAAGGATCATTTTCATGGCGTACACCCTACCCGCGTTACCTTATGCATACGATGCACTTGAACCCAATATCGATGCTAAAACGATGGAAATTCATCATACCAAACATCATCAAACGTATATCAATAATATCAATGCAGCGATTGAAGGCACTGCATGGGAAAAACTAGCAGTCGAAGAACTGGTATCAAAGGTCAATGAAGTGCCTGCCGATATCAAAAATGTAGTGATTAACAATGGCGGTGGTCATGCCAACCATTCTTTGTTCTGAACAGTCATGAGTCCTCAAGGAGGTGGAAATCCAACAGGTGCAGTTGCAACAGCCATTGAACAAGAGCTTGGTGGTTTTGATGCATTTAAAGAGGCCTTTACCAAAGCAGCGATTAGCCGTTTTGGGAGTGGTTGGGCATGGCTCAGCGTCACCCCTGAGAAAAAACTCGTAGTAGAAAGTAGTGGAAATCAGGATTCTCCACTCATGAATGGCAATACTCCAATTTTAGGTCTGGATGTTTGGGAACATGCCTACTATTTGAAATATCAAAACCGTCGTCCTGAATATATTGCTGCATTTTACAATGTGGTGGACTGGAATGAAGTCAATCGTCGTTATCAAGCAGCAATCCAATAAGAGGTTCAGCTATTTTGCATACAGGTTCTTATGACATGTCCTTTCCTGCACTATTGCGTTATACGATCGGTATTTTAATTTTGTGCGGAGGATTCATGGTGTTTTTTCGCCATTTTTTTCAAATTTAAACCCCACATGATTGTATATTTGTCAAAATAGCGACCTAAGCTCTATTGTTTTGTTTACAATAGGGCTTGCTTTTATTTGCTTGCTCAATTGTCGATTAAATACATCAAACTTAAATCTGAATTAAAAATAAAATCATTACTATAAATCTTAATGTTTTTAAGTAAATACAACACAAAACTACTCTTTTTGCTCAGTATGTGATCTTCTATTTTTTAATCAGGTACTAATGCCTTATATTCATCAGAACACTATGAAAAAAATTTCTGTCATCATCTTAAGCAGCACCTTAGCATTCATGAGTGCAACTGCATTTGCATGCCCAAAAGGAACCTCACTACAAGGCGGAACTGGTCCAAATCATAAAGGCGGTAAATGTGTGGCTGTATCGGGTGCTAAAGCAAAACAAACTAAAGCTGAAGCGAAAAAAACCACGCAAACAGTAAAAACTACAGAAGTGAAAACAACCAAACCAGAAAAAGCTAAAGCCGCTTCGACTACCACGACCACCTCAACAACAACCAGTCACCAAAACCATTAATCTGCTTTTTACAAAAATTGAGTCATAAAAAAGCGAGATTCTTTTGAATCTCGCTTTTTTACATAATCATTTAATTAGCGTTTGGGATCAGTATTACCTAAAGCAGGGTTAGCAATGGCGTCCTTACATTGCGATTTATCCCGTTCGTAATCTGCTTGTTTCTGGGTCACGGTGGCACTGTTGTCTTTTGTTTCCCTTGCCCATGTATCAAGCGAAGTTAACGCCTTACGACATAAAGCATATTTACCTTCAGTGACTGAATCTGTCATTTTGACATTAATTCGCCAGTCTGTACTGAGTTGGCGTAGTGGTTTTCTGACTTGCTCATCAATTTGATCTACTTTTTTTGTATATACAATCGGATCTATTTGATTAATCAAATCCCATGCTTTGTGTGCATAGGTGGTTGCATCATTGGTTAGTGTGGGAGCAGCTTTAATTTCAACCTTGTCGGTCTGCTTCTGCTCATTTTGATTACAGCCAGAAAGCATAGCCAAAGTTAAAAATACGGGAGTAAAAATCAAAAATTTGGGTGTTGAAGTGATCATCAACGATTACCTGTCTCAACATTTCGCCACTATGCTAGTGAATTCCAAGACAATACTCAATCTTTATGAATTTGTTTTTTGAAACCTAAGAATTGTTGATGTTACATTGCTATTTTATGAGTTTGACCTAAACGTGATCATTAAATGTCTCAAATCAAAATTTACGCAAACCAAAATACCATTCAAACATCGAATGACCCTATCAAATGCAATTCACCAAGCTTTGGTAATGACTCTTCAATACCCAGAAGATAAACGTTTCCATCGATTCATTGCACTAGCTCCAGAAGACTTTATTTATCCTGTGGACAGAAGTGAAGCTTATACCATCATTGAGATTTCAATGTTTTCAAGACGGCAGGCAGAAACCAAAAAACGACTAATTCAACAGATTTTTAGCAACATTCAGGCGCAATGTGGAATCAGTCCACAAGATGTAGAAATAACAATCTTTGAAACCCCTAAAGAAAACTGGGGTATTCGTGGACAAAATGCCGATGAATTACAGCTAAATTATAAAATAAACATCTAATTTTTATTCAGATTTAAACTTTTATTCATTTTTCCTTTATTGTCGAACAAAACTATATATTTTTATGTGAATCAAGGCTTAATTCATGATCGAGTTCTGCTATGCTTAATACCCAACTTTTGCACGGATGATTCGCATGAGCGTGACTATTGGTACTCCCCTTCAATCTTCTGCCTTTAAAGTCCTGTTATTGGGTTCAGGAGAACTCGGTAAAGAAGTGGTTATTTCTTTGCAGCGTTTAGGAGTCGAAGTTCATGCCGCAGATCGCTATGATCATGCTCCCGCAATGCAAGTTGCACATTATTCTTATACGCTCAATATGGCGGATGCAAATGAGTTGCATCGACTCATTGAAAAAGTAAAACCAAATCTGATCATCCCTGAAATTGAAGCGATTGCAACTGAAGTGTTGGTTGAAATTGAAAATAAGGCCATTGCAACGGTTATTCCTTCTGCCAAAGCAGTTAATCTCACCATGAACCGCGAAGGCATTCGTCGTTTGGCGGCCGAAGAGCTAGGTTTGCCAACCTCAGCTTATCGCTTTGCAGACTCGCTAGAAAGTTTCCGTGCTGCCTGCGACGATATTGCTTATCCGAACTTTGTAAAGCCCGTGATGTCTTCATCGGGTAAAGGTCAGTCGCGTGTTAAAAGCTTTGAAGAAGTCGATGCCGCTTGGGAATATGCTCAAACAGGTGGTCGAGTAAATCAAGGCAAAGTCATTGTTGAATCTCAAATTGATTTTGACTTTGAAATTACCTTACTAACTGTTCGTGCTAAAAATCCAGAAACGGGTGAAATTGAAACGCAGTATTGTGATCCGATTGGACACCGTCAAGATTCTGGCGATTATGTTGAAAGTTGGCAACCTCAAATCATGACTGAAGCTGCCCTACAAGAATCAAAACGAATCGCGCATAAAGTCACCACTGCGCTTGGCGGATGTGGCATTTTTGGAGTTGAGCTATTCGTCAAAGGTGACCAAGTCTGGTTTAGTGAAGTTTCACCACGCCCACACGATACAGGACTTGTTACCTTGGCATCTCAATTTCAAAGTGAGTTTGAGTTACACGCTCGTGCTATTTTAGGATTACCTGTCAATACTGCACGACATAGCGTAGCAGCCAGTGCCGTGATTTATGCGGGTGTAGATGCCAATAATTTAAGCTTTAGTCATTTAAATACAGCATTAGCCCATCCCGATACTGACTTGCGCCTCTTTGGTAAGCCCGAAGGTTTTAAACGTCGTCGTATGGGCGTTGCTACCGCCCGTGCTCAAGATACCGATCAGGCACGTGAGCTTGCTGCTCAAGCAGCAAGCCTTGTTCAAGTTCAAACAAATTCATCAGTTTAAGTTAGGCCTATTTTTATGATCAATACTTCTCCGCTGCTGAGTTATGTCACCAGTCACCATGACATTCAGGCAATTAATCAATGGCGTAATGACGTTGAACAGCAGCTACAGGAGTTTTATGAAAATGGTCAACCCATACGTGATATTGTTTTAGCACGTTCTAATTTTATTGATGAAGCGCTGATTTTTCTTTGGAATCATGCAGGACTAAATCAAACTGATTTAGGACTTTTTGCGGTCGGTGGTTATGGCCGTCGTGAAATGTTGCCCTATTCAGATGTGGATATCATGATCTTGTCCGAGCATGATATTGCACCTGAACAAGAAAAACAGATTTCTACTTTTGTGTCCTCTTTATGGGATGTAGGAAATTTTAAACCCGGTATCAGTGTACGGACTATTCGCAACTGTTTTGAAGAAGCCACCAATGATTTAACGGTTGCCACCACGCTCATCGAAGCACGACTGATTACAGGAAACTCACATTTAGCCAAATGGCCGCGTCGCATCGTATCTCAAACATGGACGGATAAAACCTTTTTTGATGCCAAAATGGAAGAGCAGGAAAAACGCCATGCTCAACATAACAACACTGAAAGTAATCTTGAACCAGATATAAAAAATGCACCTGGTGGCATTCGTGACATGAATCAGATCGGCTGGATTGCCAAGCGGCATTTCCGCGTCAACCGCATTTATGATCTCGTTCATCTTGGCTTTATTTCCGAATTTGAACTGAGTGTACTAGAAGAAGCTGAAAGCTTTTTATGGGAAATTCGCCATCATTTACACCGCTTGACCAAGCGCGATGAAAACCGACTTCTATTTGATTATCAACGTGATATCGCCGCCAAATTTGGCTATGTACAAGAAGAAGGCAAACCTGCCAATTATGCGATAGAACAGTTCATGAAACGTTACTATCGTACCGCGCAGCAGGTTTCAACACTCAATGAAATGCTTTTGGCCTATTTTAATGAGTCTGTGATTACCCCACGTTTGCCTAACTATGAACGTAAGATTGAAGAAATTAATGAAAACTTCAAATTAGTCGATGGCAAACTCGCAGTACAACATCATAAGATTTTTGCTGAACACCCAAGCGCAATTTTAGAACTCTTCTATTTATTAGCCAATCGCCCTGAAATCGAAGGGATTCGTGCAAGAACTTTGCGTTTGTTGATTATGGCGGCAAAACGGATTGATCAGGAATTTCGTGATAATCCTGTGCATCAAGCCTTGTTTATGGCGATTATCCGTTCGCCTTATCGTCTATATGACACGCTCGTCGATATGAAACGCTATGGAATTTTAGGCAACTACATTCCTGCATTTGGTCAAATTATGGGGCTGATGCAGTATGATTTGTTCCATATTTATACCGTCGATGCACATACCTTATTACTGATTCGTAATTTAAATCGCTTTAAAGAACCAGAATTTGCGCAGCATTTTCCAGTGGTCAGCTCAGTGTTTCAGCGTTTGGCACGTCGCGATATTGTATATTTGGCTGCAATTTTTCATGATATTGCCAAAGGTCGTGGCGGTGATCATAGTGAATTGGGTGCTGAAGATGCCATTGAGTTTTGTCGTAAACATGGTTTTACCGAACGTGAGTGCAAATTAGTTGCATGGCTGATTCAAAACCATCTACTGATGTCACTCACTGCGCAGAAAAAAGATATTTCTGATCCAGATGTCGTCAAAGAGTTTGCGGAAAAACTAGGTGATATGGAGCATCTGGACTATCTATATAGTCTGACTGTTTCTGATATTAATGCCACCAATCCAAAACTCTGGAATACATGGCGAGCTTCTCTCATGCGTCAGCTTTATACCTATTCTAGAGACGTGATCCGTTCAGGTTTAGGTCGTCCTGTCGATTATCAAATGTTGATTGAAGACACCAAATTTACTGCGAGTGAAGCACTGGTAAATGAGTTCTCACTAGACGCTGTTGAAAAAGTCTGGCAAGAACTCGGCGACGAATACTTTCTTAAAGAATCTGCCGATGAAATTGCATGGCACACCCGTGCGATTTTGCAACATGGTGATAACCCTGCGCCTTTGGTATTATTCCGTGCACATCGTCAGTCAACACAAGCTCAGGATGCTATTCAGATCTTTATCTATACCCAAGATAAACCAAATCTGTTTGCCACCACAGTTGCAGTGCTAGATCGCATGAATCTGGATGTACAGGATGCACGGATTATCACAGCCACCAAAGCCTTTAGTCTGGATACTTATGTCGTGTTAGATCGTTTTGGTACTTTGCTGACAGATCCAGAACGCGAGACTACCGTGAAAGAGGCATTGGTTAAAGCACTTAGCCAATCTGATAAATACCCAGGACTCATGCAGCGCCGTATTCCGCGCCAACTTCGTCATTTTGATGTAGAAAATACCGTTGATATTACGCTAAACCCTGTACTGCAACAAAACATGGTTGAAATATCTACACTGGATCAACCCGGTCTACTAGCACGAGTGGGTGGAGTTTTTATGATGCAAGGGCTCGATATCCATTCAGCCAAGATTGCCACACTCGGCGAACGTGCTGAGGATATTTTCTTTGTGACTAAAAAAGATGGTCAACCCATGAATATTGAAGAAGCCAAACTTTTTGCAGATCAGCTAAAATCTGCGTTAGATGAAGCATCTAATCAAGTTATTAGTCAACATTAATTCACAGTTTTAAATCGGTAAATGTTTCATGAATTCCAGTTTGTCGTTATTACATCCTTATCCTTTTGAAAAGTTAAATGCGCTTTTTAAGGACGTCACACCCGCAGATTTACCCCTCATTCCGCTTTCTATTGGTGAACCCAAACATCCTGCCCCTGAGTTTGTAAAACAAGCTATTATTGACAACTTTCAGCATTTATCGACTTATCCCAATAGCAAAGGGCTACCTGAGTTACGTCAGAGTATTGCCAACTGGCTGACCCAGCGTTTTAAGCTCAATAGTATTAGCGTTGAAGATCATATCTTGCCAGTCACAGGTACACGTGAAGGAATTTTCTCTTTTGTACAGGCACTGATTAATCGTGAAGATGCACCTTATGTGGTGATGCCAAATCCTTTCTATCAAATTTATGAAGGTGCAGCCTTACTCGCTGGTGCAAAACCGTATTTTATCAACTGTACGCCTGAAAATGATTATTTGGGTGACTTTGATGCAGTTCCAGCCGAAGTCTGGGAAAAAACAGCATTATTATTTGTCTGTACACCGGGTAATCCTACGGGCGCTGTATTATCTAAAGAACAATTTAAAAAACTGATTCAACTATCAGATCAATACAATTTTGTGATTGCCTCTGATGAGTGCTATTCAGAACTTTGGTTTGATCAAGCACCAGTTGGTTTATTGGAAGTCTGTGCCGAAATGGGGCGTGATGATTATAAAAATTGTATCGTTTTTCATTCATTATCCAAACGTTCCAACTTACCGGGAATGCGCTCTGGTTTTGTCGCAGGTGATGCCGAACTGTTAAAACCCTATTTAAAGTTTCGTACCTATCATGGTGCAGCGATGCCTGTACAACATCAATTGGCCTCAATCGCAGCATGGAATGATGAAGAGCATGTCGAAGAAAATCGTCAACAATATCGTGCCAAATTTGACTTATTTCAATCTGAACTTGGGTCTTTGTTACCTCTACAAAAACCTGATGCGGGATTTTATTATTGGTTACAAGTGGATCATGATGAAGCTTTTGCCAAAATGTTGATGGAAAAAGCGCATATTAAAGTGCTACCGGGTCGTTATTTATCCCGTGAAACTGATCAAGGAAATCCTGGGGAAAATCATGTGCGTATGGCATTGGTCGCGGACTTGGCACAATGTGAGCAAGTGGTACAGCGTTTAAAGAAAATCTTGTAGATTTTAAAAAATTAAAATAATAAAGCCTCTATATATATTGAGGCTTTATTATTTTGACTGAGTCAAAAATTAATTAAAAATCAAAGCTGGCGCTTAGCATAAATGTTCGTGGCTGACCTGCAACAACATAACCATTATTGGTATTCCCTGTACTATTGATATTGTCATACAGTCCGACCGAACCCCAATAATCTTTATCGAATACATTATTTACAGCAAAGTTAAATGTAGTCGGTGTTTGTCCAAGATGTGTCTTATAGCTTGCACCCAAATCAAGTGTCGTCCAGTCTTTCACTTTTAGATTGTTGTCTAGACTCGCATACGTCGAACCTGTGTAAATCAATTGTGCATTTAAAGAAATATCCTGTGCAACAGGGAGTTTCCAGTCTGCACCTAAATTAGCTTGAAACTTTGGAACACCTACTTCATAGTTGCCATCATAAGTGACTGAACCTGTATCTTCCTGTTTAGCATGCATCCACGTTGCACCACCAAGTACGGTAATATCATCAGTTAATTTGCCATAAGTAGTAAGCTCAACACCACGATGTACATATTCACCACCATCACTAAAGACACCATTAGCATCTTTGATACCACGCTGCTTATTAATGTCAAATAAACTCAGTGTTGCTCCAATCACGCCATTTTCATACTTGGCACCCACTTCTTTTTGCTTAGCAACAAATGGTTTTAGTGTCGTAGTAACATTAGCTGTTGTATTACTCAAACCTTTGGCTAAAGACTCAATATAATTACCATAGACTGAAATTTCAGGTGTGATTTTATAGGTTAAACCTAATGCAGGGGTAAATTTACTTTCATCATATGAAGGGTTTTTACCTTTATTATCATATTGATAAGTATCTTGAATAATGGTCTGATAACGACCACCCAACATAACAATCAATTTATCATCAAAAGCTTTTAAATTATCGCCAATAGCAATACTTCTAAGTCTTGTTCTTGTCGTAAGCTTTGGTGAATCCATATCATTACCATGAAATAACGGATTTAGTGCTTCAGGCTGATCATATTGGACTGGCCGATAAATATTGGTAGCTAGCTGATTTGCCCAATCCATAAAATATGCATTACGGGTATTCTGTTGAAAAGCTGACGCAGACAGCACTAAGTTATGTTGAACAGAACCCGTATCCAATTTTCCTCGAATACCGACTTCCCCTGTATTCACCATATCCACACGTGCATTATCAAAACGATAGAAGGTAGAATCACCCGTATTTGCATTGGTAAGTGTCACATTACCCAAGCTATTTTGTTCTTGGCCATGACGAAAACCATAAGCTGCATAAGCCGTAATCGCATCGGTTAAATCATATTCAGCGCGGTAACTTCCAAAATAATCTTCTTCGTTGGAATAAGACCATTTTTGTGCATAATTACTTGAACTATCAACAGGTGTCGGAATTGAGGTGATACCACTACCCAAAGTTACACTTGGACGCGTTGCTGTTAAACGATTATTGCTATATCCCATATCTCCAGATAGACGCAAACGATCGCCACGATAATCTAGCCCGACTGAGACAAGTCCCAAAGATTTTTCTTCGTCATCAACTGGAGTATCACCTCCGTGATACGCGGTGTTTACTCGAACACCAAACTGTTGATCCTCTCCAAAACGGCGTGAAATATCACTTGAAATATAGCCACCATTAAAGTCAGTGCCCAAAGTTACACGGTTTAAAGGCTCATTGCCTGCACGTTTAGGTAATAAGTTAATTGCCCCGCCAATCCCCCCATTACTTGGCATCGCTCCATTTAAAAATGAAGAAGCCCCTTTCAGCACTTCAACCCGCTCAAAAAGCTCTGTTGAAATATATTGACGTGGCAAGATTGAGTACAGTCCATTATAGGCGGTATCATCTGAACCTAAATTAAAACCACGGATATAATAGTTTTCCTGAAAATTACCATAACCGCGTCCCACACGAACGCTTGGATCTGCCTTTAAAACGTCACCCACGCTTTTAGCTTGACGCTCCTGAATATATTGATTGGTATAACTGGTCAGTTAAACGGCGTATCTAAATTTTTTTGATTACCAAAAATGCCCACGCGCCCACCACTAGCCACCTGACCTCCTGCGTAGGCTTCCATAAGCCCTGTTGCAGAAGCATCTGCACTAGCAACTACACGAATAGTTTCCAAAGCAGTTGCGGGTTGACTATCAGACTCTGATTGCTGAGAAACCTGATCATCAGCATGGGTAATGATATAGCCTGATGCACAAGCCATCATCAAGACAAGCGGTTTAAGTTTGATCATCACAATTCCACGAGTACAGTTTATAAAATTGCGATGATACTAAATGAGAATAAAAATAATTTAAATAACTTTTCTCAAATACAGAATGTTTTTATTAATAGAACTTCACAATTCGATTGCAATTTTTCATGTAAAAAACTTCAATGTAATTTATTCATTATCAACATTAGACTTCTTTTCATCATTGTTTAAACCCTCTTTATTTTCTCCCATAGAGCTAAATAAAAGAGACTGATGAAAAAGTCTATGAGAAACATCATTTTTTTCTAAAGAATGTCTAAGATGGAATCAACATCAAAAGGCTTGCAAATCCCACAAAACTTAACCCAGAAAGATAGTAAAGCCATTTAGAATGTCTGCGTAAAGCGACCATCCAGCGCTCATGTGATAATAATCTCAGCAAAAATAAATTCCAAATTAAAACTACCATCACCATCCACACTGAAATGGTAATTTTTTGATAAACATTAAATTTTTCAGAAATGAGCAAGGTCAAGCTGCTATAAAAAAGGATATTTTTAGGATTAAGTAAACTGGATTGCAATCCAAGTAATAATTGCCTTAAAGCAGAAAAAGAAGAATATTGAGATGATTCAGTTTGATCAATTTCAATCTTGGCATGTGCATGGCGTAAACATAAAAAAGCCAAATAAAAAAGATAACATGCACCTCCCCATTTTAAATATTTCAAAGTCAAGTGATCTATTTTTCCAAGCAGGTACCAACTGGAAAAAACTAACCATAAAATCAAGGCATTTCCGAGAGCAATCCCTAAGCAGACCTGCTGTGCTGCTTTTTTATTTCGAGCAAGCAAAGTCGTTAAAATTAAAAAGAAATCTGGCCCAGGTGAGAGTAAAGCAACGAAATGAGTCACCGCAATCGCAAAATAGAGTTCCATAAACACTATTCGATCAAATCAAAAATCGCAGCTTAGGCAAATGCCAAATCGTGTTCTTGTATAAAATTGCGTTTAAAAGCCACTCTGATATTGTTTTGGCGTTACGCCTGTTAAGCTTTTAAACACGCGATGGAAATGACTTTGATCACTAAAGCCCAAATCATAAGCGATATCGACGACTGAGCTCCCGCTTTTCAACCTGTCTCGCGCTTGATTAATTCTCAAATTGAGTTGAAAAGCATGAGGTGTCAGACCAAAGTTTCTTTTAAATAAACGAATAATCGCGTAACGGCTAATACCACTTTGTGCGGATAATTGCTCAAGTGAAAGAAAATGCTCGTACTGAACAATAAGATCAACTAAATGTTTTAGATGTTGCTGAAGATAAAGTTTTTCCTCTACTTGCTTTAATTGTAATGATGGAAAAATAATCTGCGTAAGTGTTTCAACCAAAGATTGCTCTTTTTCTAAAATGGTTCGTCCTGGATCAAATAAAGTATCATTCAACTGACAAAAATGCTGATAAATTTCAGGCTTTTTGATAATTTCTGGCACTAACTCAGGGATCTGGTTGCAAATACACTCTGTAACGGATTCTTCTAATAATTGCTTAAGCCAATCCAGATCAAGATGCATCATCTGATAACTCCACGCCTGATCTGGCAATGGATTACACGCGTGTTCAATATATGCAGGAATACAAACAATTGAACCCGCTTCAATATTCTCTGTCGTATGTAAATAGCTACTGAAGCGGCTTTGCCCCTGATCTACAGCACCAATTGAAAAAGTCGGATGACTATGCGCTTTATAGCAAATACGACTTTGACATGCCTTACGTGTTTCCACATAAGGCATGCGAGGATCACTCCAGAATGCGATATCTGAGTGAGACATACTCAATTTCTGTATAAATATTATTGAGCCAATGCTTTTTCAATATCTTCTTCTATACTCTCAGGTTTCGTGGTGGGTGCATAACGATTCAGCACTTTACCATCCTTACTAACAAGGAATTTGGTAAAATTCCATTTAATGCTTTCGCTACCCAAAATGCCTTTGGCTTCACGCGTCAGATAGCGAAAAATGGCATGTGCTTCAGGGCCTTTGACATCCACTTTAGCAAACATAGGAAAATCAACTCCATAGTTTCGCTGACAAAAAGCTCCAATTTCATCATTCGAACCTGGATCCTGCCCCCCAAATTGATTACAAGGAAAGCCTAATACTTCAAATCCCTGATCTTTATATTTTTCGTATACTTTTTCTAAGCCCGCAAATTGTGGTGTGAAGCCACACTTACTTGCAGTATTGACAATTAAAAGCACTTTGCCCTCATAGTCAGACATCTGCTTAGTGTCACCCTCTAATAATTCAGCTTCGAACTGATAAAGACTCGTCATGGATAAGTTTCCTCATCATTTTTTTCGTTGGTTTTTAGTTGTAATGAAGCCGAATTTACGCAATAACGTAGTCCTGTCGGCTGTGGTCCATCTTCAAATACATGTCCTAAATGCGCATCGCAATTATGGCAAATAATTTCTGTACGTGTCATACCATGGGTTGAGTCTTCCTGTTCATCAATCGCGCCTGCATTGACAGGTCGATAAAAGCTAGGCCAGCCACTACCACTGTCATACTTGGTGTCCGATGTAAAAAGCTCGGTACCACAACAACGACAAACATACGTTCCTTGCTGCTTGGTGTTCCAGTATTGTCCGGTAAAAGCAGGTTCAGTGCCTTTTTGTCGCGTAATTCGGTACTCTTCTGGTGATAACTCTCTTTGCCATTCTCGTTCTGTTTTATTGAGTTTTCCCATGATCATTTCCCTATTCATCTAACTGTTTAAATAGAATAATTCTATATTTACGTGATTCATTCTAAAATTTCTAGTCTTTACTTCACAATTTACAAAACACTTATAATTCCCATAAAAGCAAAAAGTAAGCAAAATAATAAAACAAGGTGAGCATTTTATTTTCTAATATTGCTTTTTTGTGAGCATAAATATGTTAGGCTTAACGCTATTCTTGCTCAGGATTAAAAAATGTCGCAGAAAAAAAGCGTTATTTTTAAAAATCTACTGCCTGTGATCAAACAATATCAACTGGCAGGATTTACGCATGAAAAGATTGTTGCCTTACTTCGAGATCAACATGACCTTGATCTGGTAACAACCGAAACATTTAAAAGTTATTTATACCGTTATGCAAAAGTGCCCCCTACTCCTTCTGAGAGCCCCAAAATGAACACAACACATCAAACGCCACGAGAAATTAAAAAATCGTCTAAGCTTGAGCATGTTTGCTACGACATTCGTGGACCTGTGTTACGAGCGGCCAATGAGATGGAAGAACAAGGCCACAAAATTATTAAACTCAATATTGGTAACCCCGCCCCGTTTGGCTTTGAAGCGCCACAAGAAATTATTAATGATGTTGCACTAAATTTACCCAATGCCATTGGTTATACTGACTCAAAAGGGATATTTCCTGCCCGTAAAGCAATTTGCCAGTATTATCAACAAAAAGGCATTCGCGATATGCATGTCAATGACGTGTATGTTGGTAATGGTGTATCTGAACTCATTGTTATGGCTATGCAAGGTCTGCTCGATGATGGCGACGAAATGCTAGTGCCAATGCCTGACTATCCTCTTTGGACAGCAGCAGTGAACTTGTCTGGCGGCACAGCAATTCACTATAAATGTGATGAAGAAAATAGTTGGTATCCAGATATTGCGGATATGGAAAGTAAAATCACGCCAAATACGCGTGGGATTGTGGTGATTAATCCCAATAATCCAACAGGTTCGGTATACCCGCGTCATGTCTTAGAGCAAATTGTAACTTTGGCCAAAAAGCATGATCTGATTTTATTTGCCGATGAAATCTACGACAAAATTATTTATGACGGCATTGAACATGTCGCTTTGGCTGCTTTAGCAGGCGATCAATTGTGTATTTCATTTAATGGACTGTCAAAGTCATATCGTATAGCAGGTTATCGCTCGGGCTGGATGGCCATTACAGGTGATAAATCCCGCGCCAAAGATTATATCGAAGGTCTGGATATGTTGGCATCCATGCGTTTATGTGCCAATCATCAAGCTCAATATGCGATTCAGACTGCGCTTGGCGGTTATCAGTCTATTAATGACTTGATTCGCCCAAGTGGTCGCTTATATGAACAACGTAATATTGCTTGGGAAATGCTCAATGAAATTCCAGGAGTCAGTTGTGTCAAACCTGAAGGTGCGATGTATTGTTTCCCAAAACTTGATCCAAATATGTATCACATTGAAGATGATGAACAACTGATGCTGGACTTTTTACGTGCAGAGAAAGTTCTTTTGGTGCAAGGAACAGGGTTTAACTGGCCAACGCCTGATCATTTCCGTTTGGTGTTTTTACCTGCGGAAAATGAACTACGCGAAGCCATTACCCGTTTAGGTCGTTTCTTAGCCACAAAGCGTTAATTATGTCTACATCATAATTTGCCAATGACTTAGGTGTTTAAAAAATCATAAATTAAAGCAATGTCTGGCATAGACATTGCTTTTTAATGGAATTTTAACAACTAGGAAACGGTTAATGATAAGTAAAACTTTTAAATCATGTGGTCTTGCGCTGACTCTGCTCGCTGCATCAGCGTCTTTATATGCAAAAAATAACGTCGTGGTAGTTGCAACAGGTGGAACCATCGCTGGTGCAGGAGCAAGTTCAACTAATAGTGCAACCTATACTGCTGCTAAAGTTCCAGTCGATGCGTTAATCAATGCTGTTCCCCAAGTCAAAGATCTCGCCAATGTCAGTGGCGTTCAAGCTTTACAGATTGCGTCTGAAAGCATTACCGATAAAGAATTGCTTTCACTGGCGCGTCAAGTCAATGACTTAGTCAAAAAACCATCTGTGAATGGAATTGTGATTACCCACGGCACAGATACTTTAGAAGAAACTGCATTTTTCCTCAACTTGGTGATTCATACTGATAAACCGATTGTGGTGGTGGGTTCAATGCGTCCATCAACCGCGCTGTCAGCCGATGGCCCTCTTAATCTGTATAGTGCAGTGGCGCTGGCTGCTTCTGATGAAACTAAAAATAAAGGCGTCATGGTGCTGATGAATGACTCCATCTTTGCTGCACGAGATGTCACCAAAACCATTAACATTCATACCAACGCATTTGCCAGTCAATGGGGCGCTTTAGGTACACTGGTAGAAGGCAAACCCTATTGGTTCAGAAGTTCAGTCAAACGCTTTAATAACAGCTCTGAATTTAATATTGAAGATATTAAGGGAGACCAGTTGCCATTGGTGCAAATTGTCTATGGCTCAGACTCGATGCTGCCTGATGCTTATTTAGCGTATGCCAAAGCAGGTGCAAAAGCCATTATTCATGCAGGCACAGGAAATGGTTCAGTGGCGAAGTATATTGTTCCAACTTTAAAACAGTTGCATGATCAACAAGGCATTCAAATTATTCGTTCATCTCGAGTACCACAAGGTTTTGTCCTACGCAATGCAGAACAACCCGATGACAAATATGGCTGGATTGTCTCACACGATTTAAATCCACAAAAAGCACGTCTTCTTGCAGCGTTAGCTTTGACCAAAACCAATGATGCCAAAGAAATCCAGCGGATGTTCTGGCAGTACTAATCTACTGTTTTTCCGCTATGATTTGAAAAGAAGCTCAACATCCCATATTGAGCTTCTTTTTACATTGTATTTCCCATAAAAAGTGATTATGTTTTTATTGGAAAAATAATAGACAACGGCTCAACTCAGAGCATGTTAAACTACTGGCACCTTATATTCATCGACGGACTTGGTCAGGATCGTGTTATGCAGTTTGTTCATCTTGGTATTCATACAGAGTTTTCGATTACCGAATCAATTGTGCGGATACCTGATCTGATCAAAGCTGCGGTCAATGAAAGCATGCCTGCTTTAGCCTTGACAGATTTATCCAATTTACATGCTGCTGTTAAATTTTATGACAGTTGCTTGTCGAAAGGGATTAAACCGATTTTAGGCAGTGAAATTCGTCTTAATGATGCTGAACATCGCGTCACCCTGCTTGCCATGACCAATGATGGCTGGCGTAGTCTGACTGAAATTGTGTCACGTGGTTTTATCGAAGGCCAGCAACTTAGTATTCCTTGTGTACAAAAAGAATGGGTACTTGAACAACATCAAGACCTGATTGTGTTACTGGGTCAGCACAGTGACGTTGGTAAAATGCTGTGTTCTTCCAACCCACAAAAAGCTGAAGCTTTACTTGAAGCCTGGCAGGAAAAATTTGGTAATCGGGTTTATATAGCCCTCACCCGAACCGATCGTGCTGGCGAAGAAGATTATATTCAGGAAGCGGTTAAACTGGCTGCAAAATACCATGTTGGGGTCGTGGCTCATAATGACGTTCACTTTATTGAAAGTGATGACTTTGAAGCGCATGAAGCGCGTGTCTGTATCGCCGATGGTTATGTTCTGGCAGATGATCGCCGTCCACGAAACTATAGTCCAGCACAATATTTTAAAACGGCCGAAGAAATGGCTGAATTATTCTCAGACATTCCCAGCGCTTTAGACAATACCTATTATATTGCTCAGCGTTGTAACGTCAGTTTGCAACTGGGTACTTACTTCCTGCCTGATTACCCAATTCCAGAAGGCTTTACCATTGATACCTACTTTGAGCATTTGTCCAAAGTCGGTTTAGAAGAACGTCTGGAATTACTCTATCCTGTTGTCGAACGTGATGAAGACTGGAATGAGATTCGTAAACCTTACGATGAACGTATCAAATATGAAGTTGATATTATTCTAAAAATGGGTTTCCCGGGTTACTTCCTGATCGTGATGGACTTCATTCAATGGGCCAAAAATAATGGTGTTCCTGTCGGCCCAGGACGGGGTTCGGGTGCGGGCTCATTGGTAGCCTATAGTTTAAAAATTACCGATCTTGACCCGCTACGCTACGATCTACTCTTTGAGCGTTTCTTAAACCCAGAACGTGTTTCGATGCCCGACTTTGATGTCGATTTTTGTATCGCAGGTCGTGACCGCGTCATTGACTATGTATCACGTACTTATGGTCGTGAAGCAGTCTCGCAGATTGCAACCTTTGGTACTATGGCGGCCAAAGGTGCAATTCGTGACGTAGCACGAGTTTTAGGTAAATCCTATGGTTTGGCGGATCGGATCTCCAAAATGGTACCGACCAAACCTTTAGGCGTCGATCTAAAGCAAGCCATTGACATGGAACCGCAACTCAAGGACATCGTCACCAATCCGTCCAATCCAGATAATGATGATGCCAGTGAAATTTGGGAAATGGCACTCAAACTGGAAGGGATTACCCGTAATACAGGTAAACACGCAGGTGGCGTGGTGATTGCGCCGGGTAAAATCACGGATTATTCGGCGGTCATGTGTGAAGCGGATGGAACCAGCCGTGTTGCACAATTTGATAAAGATGACGTTGAAGCCGCAGGCTTGGTTAAATTCGACTTCTTGGGTTTGCGTAACCTGACCGTGATTGAAGACGCGATTCAAAATATTAATAAACGTAGCGATGTCAAAGAGCCGCTGGCAATTGAACGCGTTCCACTTGATGATGCCGATGCCTATAAAGTCTTCGCGGATGCTAATACCACAGCGGTGTTCCAGTTTGAATCCGTCGGTATGAAACGCATGCTCAAAGAAGCACGTCCGAGTAAATTTGAAGAAATTATTGCCTTTGTATCTTTGTATCGTCCTGGCCCGATGGATCTGATTCCTGACTTTATTCACCGTATGCACGGTGGTGAGTTTGAATATTTGCATCCATTACTGGAAAGTGTACTCGAGCCGACTTACGGCATTATGGTCTATCAGGAACAGGTGATGCAGGCCGCACAGTTCTGTGCAGGCTATACACTTGGTGGCGCAGACTTGCTGCGCCGTGCCATGGGTAAAAAGAAACCTGAAGAAATGGTGAAACAGCGCCAGATCTTCATTGAAGGTGCTGCCCAAAAAGATATTGATGAAGCCACAGCCAACCATATCTTTGACTATATGGAAAAGTTTGCCGGCTATGGTTTTAACAAATCGCATGCTGCGGCTTATGCGCTGGTGGCCTATCATACTGCGTGGTTAAAAGCACATTATCCTGCTGAATTTATGGCCGCGGTGATGTCATCAGAAATGCAAAACACCGACAACGTGGTGTTTTTGATTGATGACTGCCGTAGTAATGGCTTAGATGTTTTGCCGCCTTCGGTGAATATGTCGATTTATCGCTTCCATGCCAGTGACGAAAAAACCGTGGTCTATGGTTTAGGTGCGATCAAAGGCGTAGGCGAACAAGCCATGCAATCCGTGATTGACTCGCGTGAAAAAGATGGCCCTTATACCGACCTGTTTGATTTTTGCCATCGAATTGATCTGAAAAAAATTAATAAACGCACTTTGGAAGCGTTGATTCGTGCAGGTGCGCTAGACTGTTTAGGCATCGAGCGCTCCAGTTTAATGGCACAATTGCCTGAAGCCGTACAAGCCGCGGAACAAGCGCGACAAAACCGCGAAACAGGAATTATGGATTTGTTTGGTGAAGTTGAAGAAGTTCAGCGTAAACCCACCAAGCCTGTCAAACCGTGGTCAGATGAAGTTCGACTTAAAGGTGAAAAAGATACACTGGGCTTATATTTAACTGGCCATCCAATTGATGTGTATCGTTCAGAGTTAAAAGCGTTTATTCCACTCAAAATTAACGAGTTGACCCCGACGCGTCGTGGTCAAACCACCGTATTTGCAGGGTTGGTTCTGGACGTTGCCAACTTTCCGAATCGAATCATGATTACACTGGATGATGGTACAGCCCGAATTGAAGTCAGTTGTAACCATGAACGCTTTCAACGCTTTAAAGATATTGTTCAAGTTGAACAAGTGGTGGTGATTGAAGGTGAAATATACGAACGTGAAGGTTTTGACCGTCCAATGGCACGTTTAAGCAAAGCGTTTAGCCTGAATGAAATTCGGCAAAAACGCGCCAATCATATTCGGATTCAGCCGACCCAAGATTTAATGAATCCAGCATTGGCACATGATCTACAGCAAATCATTTTACCGTTTTGTAATATTGATCTGTGCCAACACATCCCCGTGCAAATCGCGATCGAGCAAAATTATGCTATAGCCGAATTACATTTAGGGCAGAACTGGAAAGTTGCGCCGCTGGATGAACTACTGGTGAAATTACGTGATTATTTTGGTAAAGAATCGGTGTATATCGAATACCAAGTGAAGTCCAAAGCCGCAAAAGCAGCCGAAACCGTACGAACCGCGCCACTTGCACCACCGCCAACCGATCTGTCTATGGATGAAGCCATGGATTTGTATCAGGCTGAAGTTTCTCAATATTCTTAAAATTTAGTCTGGATTATTTATGAATACATCTGACAATGCGTCAGTTTCACAATCTTTGTCGCATGTAAAAATTGTCATGGTGAATACCACCTTGCCTGCCAATATTGGTAGCGCACTCAGAGCCATGAAAACGATGGGACTGAGCAAACTGGTTTTGGTCAAACCCAAAACTTATCCTCATCCCGATATTGACGCATTGGCAGCAGGCGCACAGGATTTAATTGATCAGATTGAGATTGTAGACACCTTAGAGCAAGCGATTGAAGACTGTCATCTTGTGTTTGGCACCAGTGCGCGTAGCCGCACCATTCCATGGCCATTGCTGGATGTACGCCCTGCCGCTGAACTTTCTATGCAGGCAGTCGTACAAAAGCAGCAGCAAATAGCAATTGTATTTGGTCGTGAAGATCGTGGCTTGACCAACGAAGAGTTAGCATTGGCCAATTATCATCTGACCATTCCTGTCAATACTGAGTATGGTGTACTCAATGTGGCACAAGCCATTCAAGTGGTCTGTTATGAAATACGCATGGCGACTTTACAGCAGCTTGAACATGAGAGCGAATCACAAAAAAATACCAATGTTGAGCAAATGCCTGTTACCGCTGACACAGCTATGGATTGGGATGAACCTTTGGTCACGCATAAACAAATGGAAGAGTTCTATCCACATTTAGAAAAAATGCTGGTGGATATCGAGTTCCTTGATCCTCAAAATCCACGACTGCTACCTTTACGCTTGCGTCGTCTGTTTGGACGTATACAATTAGATCGTATGGAATATCATTTACTTCGTGGCATATTTAGCCGTGTCCAAGCATTGAGTCAGGGCACATGGAAAAAAACATCAATGGATAAAGAGGATCAATCCAATGCTTAAACAGCTCAAAGAAGATATTCAGGCTGTATTTGCGCGTGATCCAGCAGCTCGCAATACCTTAGAAGTCATTACCAACTACCCAGGTATTCATGCCCTGATCATGCATCGTGTCGCGCATAAACTCTGGGAAAAAGACTGTAAAAGTAGCGCGCGCTTATTATCGACTTTTAGCCGTTTCGCAACAGGGATTGAGATTCATCCCGGTGCCAAAATTGGTAAACGCTTTTTTATCGATCATGGTATGGGCGTGGTGATTGGTGAAACGGCTGAAATTGGTGATGATGTCACGCTATATCATGGAGTAACTTTGGGCGGCACGACTTGGAATAAAGGCAAACGTCATCCAACACTTGAAGATGGCGTGATTGTAGGTGCAGGTGCCAAAATTTTGGGGCCGTTTACAGTCGGCAAAGGTGCCAAAGTCGGTTCAAATGCAGTCGTGACCAAAGAAGTCCCAGCAGGCGTCACTGCGGTGGGTAATCCTGCCCGTTTTATCTATAAAGATAAAGTCACAGAGAATGAAGAAGAACAACGTCGTCGCAATTATGCTGAAAGTATTGGTTTTCAGCCTTATGCAACGACCAGTGATCAGACTGATCCTATTTTAGAAGGTATGCGTGTGTTGCTGGATCGAATCCAGAACAATGAAGCACGTATGAATACCTTGTGCCAACGATTATCACTGCTCGACCCGACCTTTAAAAAGCAAAATCAGGAAGAGCAACCATTTAGCGAAGAAGAACTCAAAATCATTGAAGAAGTTCGACGCGAATGTGAAGCTCAAAGCAGTTCGTCTAAAGCTTAAACAATTGGTTTAATACTGTAACACGTCTCTCATTGCATGTTTGTCTGGCTTTTCTTAGACTGGCTCGACAAACATCTTTTTAACTTTAAACAACAAAGAATGGACGTTTATATGATGCTTAAGCCTTTGGCATACACACTACTCGCAGCGTCGCTATTAACTGCATGTAGTCCTGTTGCTGTCAAAAAAAATAATGCACCTGAACCTTTTGTTTTTACCGAACCTGACGTTTCACCTCCATTTTATGCATTAAATCCATTCAATTATGATGCCCCCCCTCCTTTTGAAGTTGCTCTTAAAGAAGCCGCGGCTCAACCTGTAACCAAAATGGTGGTTAAAGACCCAAGCGATCCAAATAAAAGTATTACGCTTGATGTCAATAAACTGATTATTCCAACGGTCAATAGCAACACTCGCTCGATGAAATATGCAGCCCTTGCTGGTGAAAATGAGCTTGATGTCACTGATATAGACGATTTTTTACAATTAGTTGAAGGTAAAGCCCGTCATTATCCACCACGCTTCACCGATCGTCAGGAACGTAAAGGCTACGAAAGCAAATTAAAAGAAGTTTCACATCATTTAGATACGCTAGCAACCAATCCAAATGCATCATTTGACGTGCTGATTCGTGCGTTCAAAGCCAGTGTTTTAGGTCGCAATCTGGATTTAGGCTCTGCCTATACCACTAAATCGCTGACCTACGCTCAACGTTTACTCAAAATTAATCCAGAAGACCCAGAAGCGAATTTCTGGTTTGGCTTTGGTTTATCTGAAGGCGGTGGTCAAAGCGAAGCTATTCCTTATTTAAATAAAGCCATGCAAGGCGGTGTACAAGAAGCTTACTTAGCTTCTGTCAATAACTACATTGCGATGGAACAAAAGAAAAACGCGATCCAAACCCTAAAAAATTACAAAATCAAATATCCAGATGAAGCAGAAGTCGCTGACCGTTTGCTCACTGAGATTGAGAAACAAGGACGATGGAATGTCTGGCAGGTGTTAAATAATCCTGCCATAGCAGCTAAACCTGCATCTTAATATCATCCCTTTCATAATGAGGCTGTTTCTACAGCCTTTTTTGTGAATTATATTTGGGGTGAATTGAAAATTCACACAGATCACGTATGATCAAACTAAGTTTCTATCAGATTCTCTTTATAAACCATGATTAATTTTAGAAAAAAAAATAGCACTTTATTTTTGGTTTCTGCCTTTTCAATTACACTGCTGAGCGGATGTCAGGTTGTTAGTGTCAAACAACAAGCAGTGAATGTCACTATTGCCAATGAGCGTAATAGTATTTTGATGCAAGACAAATTAAGTGAAGCGAGCCTAAATGTTCTTTCCATGTCTGGACGTGAAGCCAAAATTTGTATGGATCAACCGACGTCCTGTGTCAATGAACTCAAAATGATCCCTGAAATTGTCGATGAGCAATTTCTCTCAACGGCAAGTGAACTCTATTTAGCCAAAGCCATGCAATTGGATAAATCCTCTGCATGTACCGTGAGCAGCATTACCAAGCATCGTTCAGAAGAGCATCAACGACAAACACAACAAACCTATGATGACTGTCAAACTGAACAACTCAAAATGCTGGATAAAAGTATTCGTTATAGTTATGCATACTTATTTAAGACCAAACGCAAACCGATAGATCGTATTTTTGATAACAGACAAGTTCAAATTCGCGATTTTTATAATCAGGCAATTGCCAAATTAGTCACGATTAGCGCGCAACGTTCAAGTGTAAAAAAAGCAACTGATAGCGTAAAAATTGGTAATAGCATTTACAATATCAATCTGGATCAATATCAACTGTTAAAAAATAAAGAGTTAGATCGATTTATCTCAAGCTATAATTTGAATTTCTCTGGGCTACGTACCATCAACCGTCGTGATGGTTTCGGATCAGAGTTTGTCGCGGTTTTTCCAGCATCAGAGGAAAAATCCAATAATAAATATATTCTCGATCCTCTCAATGCATCTTACCAAACAAGCATAAACCCTAATATCCACAAGGCTCGATATTTATCTGCAACCATCGTCGCACGACCAGTCAAAGCAGAGAGTGTTGATGACATTATTAATTCACCTAACATTACTGTGCAGGTCATGGATCCATATCGTACAGAAAATGTGGATATCGCAGGAAAGAGCTATCCATTGGCTGCAAACTTTTCTGCCCCATACGGTTTATGGCTTGCAGAAAATAATTTAGGCGCTGCTGCCTACTTAAGCCTGATTGACCGTCAAGAACGGTTGACCATGCCACATCTTTATATGCTTGAACCCTATAACCCAAACAAAAAAGTGATTGTTCTGGTTCATGGTTTAGCAAGTAGTCCTGAAGCTTGGATTGCATTAACCAATGACATTATGGGAGATAGTATCTTACGTGAACATTATCAGGTATGGCAGGTCTTTTATTCGACCAATATGCCGATATTGGAGAGCCGTTTCCAAATATATGCTCTGCTTAAACAAGCATTTGGTGGACTCAATCCAAACGATCCAGCCGACAAAGATGCCGTTCTGATTGGACACAGTATGGGTGGCATTATCAGTCGACTTTTGGTGAGTAATGCCGATATTTCCCAATCAGCTTTGTCGATGATGAGTCCATATCAACAAGCCAAGCTCAAAAAACACCCTATCGTATCAGAACGTTTAAAAATTCAACCGATTACCAATTTTGACCGTGCTGTTTTCATGTCATCGCCGAATCGTGGAACTGATTTCGCAGATTTATGGTTTACTCGTGCGGCCCGTAAAATTATTAAGTTACCTGGTGCTTTCCTCGGTGCAGTGACTGATACCATTACCAATCAAGATATCGATGCGAAAGATATCCTGACTCGTATTGATAAAGGTCTTATTCAAAATGGACCAAGTGATTTAAGTCATAAATCTAAATTCATGGCTTTAACTGAAGATATTAACCCGCCAAAAGGCTTTGTTTTCCATTCGATTATTGGCAACAAAACTAATAGCAAAGATCCAGATGTGATGACTGATGGTATTGTTCCTTACAAGAGCGCGCATCTGGATGGAGCAACATCAGAAGTTATCATTAAAGGTGGACATTCGATTCAAAAAACTCCTGAAGCTGTCCTTGAACTCAGACGTATTCTTCGCCAACATTTAGTAGATCACAATATCAAATAATCAAAAAAAGGCTCTGTTTAAATCGACAGAGCCTTTTTATTCACACTGTGTTAGCGATTAAGCGTGTTGTTTATAGCAATAATCCAGTGCTAACTCATAATATTCAAGCCCTTCTCGAGCTGCCTTAAAGGCTTTTGTTTGTAACTCAGGTTGATGGTCACATAAACGTTTAATCAGTTCCATCGCTTCATAAGGATGCAGATCATCATAATGTGCATGCGCACGTAGCCATGCCAGTGAACGCTTATTAATATTGACTTCAGGATGATCGATATATGCATTAATTCCTTTATAGACCTGAATTGACCAATCTCCTGTCGCCCACTCAATCGCAAGGTTGGTTGCTGCCAGACATTCAGCCAATGAACTGCGATAATTCATATTCCATAAAAAATGATTCACTGCATTCATTTCTACTGGAGGCGTGACACGATCCAACTCATCGACCGTTAGCCCAAAACCAACCGCCCAGTCTCGATACCAATTTAGATGCCTTTCTTCAATTTTAATATTCTGAATAAGCCAATCTCGACTTTCAGTAACACCCGGTTGAGTGAAATCGGTTGCTTTTGATAAAGCCAGTGCCATATAAGAAGGGAAATGTGCGACCAAAGGATAAAAATTCAATAGCGCAAGACGAAAACACGCCAACGACAATTTTCCATTGGCCATGTCAATAAATAAAGGATGATGACTCACTCGCTCTTTTACGGGAACTAAATCATCCCAAAATGCTTGAGCCCAACCAGAATGTGGTGTAATTTCAAGTACTAATCCTTGCGTAAGAGCTCCCATCGTTCTCTTCCCTTTCTATGATCAACCGTAAGTGTCATTTATTGCATGAAATTTAAAGATTTTCTTCATTTCATCGGAGTCACTTTTAGTTTCAGTATCGATGACTCATTCAAAAAATATATTACCTACTATTTGTATAAGAGAGAATATCTTTCTAAAGTTATTGATCAGTTTTTTATAGGATGACTTATACTTTGTGAATTTAATCTCAATTTCTTAAATAAAACAAAGATAATTCAAATTATTTTTTATTTTCCCTTATTATTTTAATATTTTATTTTGGTTTTAAAATTTGGCAGAATGTGACAATTTAAGTCTGTTTTTTAATTTATAATTTTAACCCCTATTTTTATTTACATTAACCAAATGATTCCAATGACTTATAAGCTTAACTAAAAACAGATAAAACTATAGTTTTATAAAGATTTATAATTTTTTAAACATTTACATAAATCATTTATTTCTATTTTTTTATGACTATAATATTATAAAAAACAGATTCTTTATTTTAAAAATAATTTTTAGCAAAAAATACATTATAAGCTCAGCTTAGCAGACTTTTATTTTTTGATAAAAAAGAGTAAAAGAAATATAGGACATGATGAAACATAACGATCTTAACAATTTCAAGGACAGTGAGATAAGCTATGAGATTACATGGCTCAAATATATTAACCCGTGAACAAATCGATCAGTTGATTGCACGTGGGTTAAATGTTGTCTGGTTTCCCAGACGGCTTGAGTCTGCTTATCGTCAACAATATCAAACTGAAGCCGCGTATGAGTTTCGCTTTCGTGCTCCCATTATCTTAGCGCTATATGCTTTTTTATGTTTCGGTATTTATCAGACATTACCCCAAGGTCAAGTCCATGAATGGTTTTCCTATTATGGCTGGGTTGGGATCATCGTATTCATTGCATGGCTTTTATCTTTTGTCAAAAAACTTAATCCCTATTTCGAGTTCTATGTTTGTTTAGGTTCTTGCGCTGCTGTCGCCATTACTTTCATTATGATCAATGTGCTTGAACGCGGTCAGAGCAGCATTTTGTATCATGCAGCCATGATGTATGCCATCGTCATTATCTATGGATTTGTAGGGATGCGTTTTTATACTGCCCTGATTGCGGGTTGGTTGGGAGGCTTTATTGGAATTGTCGTCAGCCATTCTTTAAATGGATCAATTGACTGGACTTTATTAAATCGAACTTACACATTTAGTAGCTTTCTAGGTATGGCTTTGGCCTATGCAACAGACCGACAACATCGGGAAAATTATTTACAGGATTGCATCATTGAACTCAACCGTTTGGAATTAGTGCAACAAGCTCAAAAATTATCTGCACTCTCACAACAAGACTCATTGACAGGACTTGCCAACCGACGTTATCTGGATGAGGTTTTATCTGCTGAATGGAATCGGGCGATACGTTATCAAACTCCCATTACAGTGATGATGGTCGATATTGATTTTTTCAAAAATTATAATGACACCTTAGGACACGTCCAAGGCGATGAATGCTTAAGAAAAATTGCAACATCTATTGCCTCACTTGTTTCGCGCAGTGGCGAAGTTGCAGCAAGATATGGAGGTGAAGAGTTTTTATTATTATTTCCAATGACCGATGAATCTGAAGCAATTTTGCATGTAAAACGCTTAATGGATGCAGTCAAAAACATTGAAATACTTCACCCTTCTAGCCAAGTCTCTTCCCACGTGACGATTAGCGCAGGTGTAGCAACCATGACGCCAAATCAAGACTGTGATATATCTGATTTTATAGCCAAAGCCGATCATGCTTTATATCTTGCAAAAAGTAGTGGTCGTAATCAGTTCCAGATTGCACAGACAAGTTTTAGTGTTGAAATGATTTAATTTGGCATTTGATTGTTTTTTTAAGCTTATTTTAATGATTTATGGGGTTTAAATAGCAAAAATTGATTTAACGATAATGATTATTAGTTATAATAGCTTGTTTAAATTTTTTGCTCCGATCAGGTTATTTCAATGAATCAAATAAAACTTCTTGCATGTTTAATGCTGACTACTTCTGCTTTTGCCCACGAACCATATTTAGCACCTTTAAGTTATCATACCGAAAATACACAGATTCCTTTAATTGCAGGCTACGCAGAGGAAGCTTTAAATAGTGAACATGCGCTTAAAGATGCCAAAATTACAGTCATTAACCCCAAACAAGAAAGCACTCAAATTGAAGTCACCAGTACTTTAAAATCAGTCAGTGTGGCAGATTTGGCATTACCTGTTAAAGGCACTTATTTGGTAGAGACGAAAGCCCAATTCCCTTTGACCTATGCCAAAGATCAAAAGCAATGGAAAATGTTATTTGAAGTTCCCGCAGATAAAGCAGGTGAAAAGTCTAAGCGTGAATACTTGATTCCAGATGATTTTAAAAATAAAAAATACACTTCAGAAAAAATTACGCGTGAATGGACATTGCAAAGTTATATCACTAAAGGTGAAGCAACGCCGCTTAGCACGTCAGGCACAGCACCGATTCAAGTGGTCTTTAGTCATCATCCAACCCAGCTCAAAGCCAATCAACCAGAAAACTTAAAAATCAGTAAGTCACAGCAGCCACTGAAACAGGCTGAAATTAATGTTCGTGCCAAAGGTGCATCAGACAAGCAGATCATACAGTTTAAAACCAATGAACAAGGGAATGCGGCTATCACTTTTCCACATGCAGGAGAATATCTGATTGAAGTCACAGAATCGGTTGATCCAGCACAAAAACCACAGAATCAGTACTACACCATTATTAGTGTGGCTGTAGCAGCTCAATAATACTCAAAAGACATATTCAATTGCCTCATATAAAAGAAAACCCTCAAATTTAAATTTGAGGGTTTTCTTAAACTCAGATTATTTGCTGCTTAATTAGCTAAGTGCTACAAGTAACATCCCAATAAAACTAAACACACTAAAACCACCGATCACTTTAAAAAAGCGCTGTGATTGATAAGATAATGCCCAACCCACTGTTAATGCAGCTAAAGTTAAAATACCAAACCAGTAACTCATGCCAATTGAAGCTTTAAGCATTTTGATCGCAATAATTAAAGCCATTGTAATGAGTATATAGCCCACCACTAAAGCGCATTTTGCTTTTTGACGAGATAAGACTTTTTGATAAATTTGGCTTTGGTGTTTATCTAGGTAAGAAGCTAAAGCCACAAATCCCCATAGGCATAATATATAGAGTATGAAAAAAATCATCATGCCTCCTCAACCGCTTCTGCCAAAGCTCGTTTCGGCTGAATATGCTTTTTAACTTTAACTGTACCTTTGTGTTTTTTTAACTTAAAGAAGCTAAAGATAAACAGTATTGCTAAAAATAAACAGACCAAATCAAAACTGGCGACCATCCATTGCTCATGATAGATACTACTCCATAAAGCACGCCCATCCGTCAAAGCATTGAGGACAGGAATACACAAATACATCAGCGCGGCCAATGTCAAAAGTTCAAGCCACGCCTGACGTGCAGGACGTAAAGCAGCATAAATAAGCGTAAATAACCATATCCAGAAAAAGGTTTTAATTTCCAAATCAGAACGATTTTCCAATTGCGCAGGAATAAGGCGATTTGCATAAAAATAACTGGCAATCGCGATAGGCAAACCAATAATCGCAGCAATATTTAAGTTTTCAACCAATCGAAAGCCAAAACTTTTAAATCCCTGTTTTTCTTGTTGCGGCGCACGTTTAACACACCACAAAATCAGCCCAGTCGCGACCATCAAGGTACCCACCACCCCTGAAATAAACAGCAACCACCTTAGTCCAAGATCTAGACCACGACCTTCATGTAACACGGTCACAGCATTATAGATTCCTGTGGGAACTGAAATATAAACAGGTTTCGCATCTGAAACCAACTCCCCTGTGACACCATTGAAAATCAGAGTTGGAACAACGTTACGGTGCAGTACACTTTCAGCATACAGCGCCTTAATCTCAATTTCACTGTTGGTCGTGTTCGGACGAATAATACTGATAGTACCAACTGTGTTATCTGGCCATTGCTTCTGTGCGTATAACATTAAAGGTGTGATGTCAGTCAATGCAGCAGTTTGTGTTGGTAAATCACGGCGCTCTCTGGCGCCATCTCGTGGAGCGCCGTTACGACGCTCGCCTCGTTGCTGTCCAGATTGAGAAGCCGATCCTTCGCCACGCGACATCGATTGAGATCTGTCCTGACCTGCCACCATATTGCGATTGCCCTGATTCTGACTTTGTTCGCCACGCCCTTCTCTCCCACTACCTTCCTGATTTTCTGGTGGCTTTTCACCTAACATTTCAGCACGCTGTGCCTGTAAAAATTGAATACGATCAGGATATACAGAAGAAATTCCCCAAGGCATCARCATATACATSAGTARCARTAAWCCACTAAASGTRATCATGATATGAAAAGGYAAAGCCAGTACTGCGGTCGCATTATGCGCATCTAACCATGAACGCTGACCTTTGCCTGCGCGGAAAGTAAAGAAATCTTTAAAAATTTTCTTATGCGTAATCACACCACTGATAATGGCAACGAACATCATCAATGTCGCGATGCCGACTATCCATCGTGCCCAAATTCGTGGCATACCATAAAGTTCAAAATGAAAGCGATACAAGAAACCACCACCACGGGTTTCTCGCGCTTTAATTTCTTCACCCGTACTAGAATCAATCGTAATACGCTCACCACCGCGCCGTGCTCTTGGATCTTCATTGGCACCACGAACGTTAAGTTCAGTCGTCGTTTGACGTGATGAAGGTAAATTGATATTCCATGCACCTGCGTCTGGGGCTTTATGTTGTAAAAAATTTAATGCCGTTTGAACCTGTTGGACTTGAGACTGAGGCGGTAATGAATGATGCAATTCTGGTTTCATCCAGACCGTCATTTCACTTTGGAAAAAGCTCAAAGTTCCTGTGAGAAAAATCGCATACAACAACCAGCCCAAAATCAAACTCGACCAAGTGTGTAACCATGACATTGACTGACGCGGGCCTTCGGCCTTTCCGTCTACGCGCATTAGGATGTACCTCCTAAGCCCAAATAGATAACAGTCAAAATCAGTAAAGGAATCATCACACCCATAATCGATTTAACCAATGAATGCTGCAAAAACACCCAAATAAAGACGCAAACATGACAGATAAAAGCGAGCATGGTTGCCATCATGACTGCACTGGTAGGCGTATTTTTAAAAGCTAAACTGATTACGACGGCCAATAAAGCAGATAGTGCATAACCTCCAAATAACGCAACCACAAAACGTATAAAAATTTGAATACGATATGAAATAGGTGTGGTTTTAGATGCACGTTTAGAGCGTGGCACCTGTTGAACCTGAACAGATGACTGTTGTGTTAACTCAGAACTAGACATATGCAATATCCCCTGATATGTCTGAAACAAAAAATAGAAACAATAACAAGAATCATTATTAGTTGTTATATTATAGTAAAATTATGGAGACTTTGTGGATATTTTCTGCAAGTCGAAGATAATCAAAGGAAATAAACACTTAGAGTCTAATAAACTTGAATGAAAGAAGGCCACCTATTGTTTTAACTCGATATTTAAAAAGATTAAGACCTCTTTACCGTAAGTCTTTATCATGAATTTATCTTAATTTTTTGATTTAGAAGATCTATATTTTTAAATCACGAGATAACAATGAAGATCGCTCAACTTTGCATGAATAAGTTTCAGGTTACTTCGAATGATTTGAGTTAAATTTAAAAAACTATTTTATTCTTTATTTTGTCTTCATGAGCAAATCGCGTATTAAACTCGAACTTCCAGCGCAAGCTGATAAATTATTACTACATTCATGTTGTGCACCATGCTCAGGTGAGGTCATGGAAACTCTGTTGCATTCTGAAATCGATTATTCCATCTTTTTTTATAATCCAAATATTCATCCTGTTAAGGAATATTTGATTCGCAAGGAAGAGAATATTCGTTTTGCCGAAAAGCACAACATTCCTTTTATTGATTGTGATTACGATACAGACAACTGGTTTCAACGTGCCAAAGGAATGGAAAACGAACCTGAAAAAGGTATTCGTTGTACCATGTGTTTTGATATGCGTTTTGAGCGCACGGCACTGTACGCCCATGAACACGGTTTTAAAATTTTTAGTAGTTCCTTGGGCATTTCTCGATGGAAAAATATGCAACAAATTAATGACTGTGGGATTCGTGCTGCATCACATTATCCAGATATACAATATTGGGATTATAACTGGCGTAAAAATGGCGGCGCGACTCGAATGCTGGAAATCAGTAAACGTGAAGAGTTTTATCAACAAGAATATTGCGGTTGCGTCTATTCGCTTCGTGATAGCAATCGCTGGCGTATGAGTCAGGGACGTGATCGGATTAAACTTGGCGTGAAGTTTTATTCAGCAACAGATCCTGATTAATTTATTTTTTAACGCCTCATTTCTTAACTCAAGCTTCACGAGATGATGAGAAAAACTGACTCTAACGCTTATTTCAATGTAGTTAGAGCCAAATCTTATCTATTTATGCTGCATCAATAAGCGCGTGACTCACCTTGTTCATGTAAAAAATCCTGAATAAGTTTTACGACTTGTTCAGGTTTTTCTGCATGTAACCAATGTCCTACACCCTCTATGGTTTTAATTTCAGCCAGTGGAAATTGTTCGCGAATATTTTTTTCATATTCTGTTTGAATGTATTCAGACTTCGCGCCCTGAATAAATAAACATGGTTTATTCCACGGCTCAATATCATTCCAGCCAGTCAAATTTGGATATTGCTTTTCAAGCGCATCGACATTAAATAGCCAGTGTCCCTGATTAAAAGATTTGAGTAAAAACATAATCACGCCATCTTGTGGAATGTATTGTTTCATAATCTCCGTTGCTTGCTTACGACTCAACTCATGCGGTTCTGCACGAACAGCATTAATGGCATCCAGAATATCTCGATGACGATGCCCCTGATAAGCCACGGGACTCACATCTAATACAATCAATTTATCGACACGATCAGGATATAATCCTGCGATTTTCATTGAGGTTTTTCCGCCCATTGAATGACCAATTAAGCTGAATTGTTGAATAGCAAGCTCATCTAAAGTATCGATCACATCCTGCGCCATAATTTCATAATTCATTTCATCACTGTGCGGTGATAAACCATGATTACGCAAATCAATTTGAATGATTTTATGATTGGTATTCAATGCTCGAGCAATAACACCCAAATTCGACAAACTACCAAATAAACCATGTAATAAAACCACTGGTGTGTTACTGGTTGCATGATCTGATTCGACGATATGAGTATTAAGTATCATAAGGATTTCCCTGTATTTATTGCTCTATAGCTTAGACTAGCTCGACTTGATCGTTTTTTTCAAGCGACAACTACATTTCAGTAGCAAAAAGAAAGCTCTCGATTGAGAGCTGTCTATTTCTAATACAATCCTAAGAAGCTAATGCCATTTTTTCAGCGCGCTGCTGAAGTTTTTTGACAGCTTCACGTGCCTGTGCGGCTAATTCACGCATATCCAGATTTGGAATGTGATTGTTTTCAATCACAGTCTTACCGCCAATCAGCATGTGTTTAATTTGTGCCTGCCCCCCACTGGCGACAGGCCCAATTGCCATATCGTGCAACCCCATATAGCGTGGATCATCCAGTTTATACACCACCAAGTCAGCCTGCTGACCGACTTCAAGCGTACCAATATCAGATAGACCCAAAACCTGTGCCCCGCCTTGCGTCCCCCAACGAATGACATCCTCGACGGTCGCCGCATCAGCCCCGCCTTCAAACGTCCCACCATCATATTTTGGTTGGGCAAACATACCTTTACGGGCGCGCTGTAACATCCATGTTGCATGCGTTTCTGACAGCATATCTGCGGCTTCATTGGAGGCAGCACCATCTACTCCAATTGAGATATTCATTCCCGCTTTTTCTAGAGTTACCAGATCTGCAATGCCACTGCCGAGCCGCGCATTACTTTGTGGACAATGCGCAATCCCTGTTTTAGTTTGCCCTAAAAGCTGAATTTCTTCAGGAAGAAGTTTAACCAAATGTGCAAACCAGACATCTTCACCGATCCAATCATGCTCGGCACAAAATTGAACAGGCGTCATGCCAAATTTGGCCCGCGCCACATCCAGATAATCCACCGTTTCAGACAAATGACTGTGTAAGCGAATGCCTAAACGTCGAGCAACTTGTGCCGTTTCACGTAATTGTTCTGGTGTAGTCGAATGTAATGCCGTAGTTGGCGCCATGACAATTCTTTTAAAGGCTTGCGGGCGACTGTCATGATATTTACTGACTAAACGTTCAATATCAGCAATCACATTTTCAAATTTTTCTGGACGTAATGCCTGCGGAAGTTCTGCTTCCAACCCGCGGGTTAACGTCCCGCCACCACGACACAGGATAAAACGTAAACCGAGTCGATCGGCTTCATCGAATAAAATTTCTGCCCCATCAAAAGGCATATTTGGCCAATATAAATAATGATGATCTGCGACAGTCCCACAGCCTGATCGCAACAGTTCAATCAAACCAATACGCGCTGCCAATCGAAAGCTTTCTTCATCAAAAGCCCCACGAAACCGATAGGGTGTGGAAGCCAACCACGGCGTCAAACTTTGATTCAGGCCTTGCGGCTCACCTTTCAAAAGAGACTGAAACAAATGATGATGGGTATTTACCCAAGCAGGATAAATCACGCAATCTCGTGCATCGATTACCGTTTCATTGGTCTGTAAGCTGAGTGATGAGCCAATCTCGGTAATAACGCCATTTCCAATACGTATACTGTCTGCCTGAATACGTGCTGCTTCACCAGCCAGACCTGTTAAAATTGCGTGTGCATTTTTAATTAAATAATTCATCAAGTCTGCTCACTCTCATGCCATTTGTTTAAAAACATTTGACTTAACATGGACATTGCAACAAATAAAACCAAACCTGTACAGGTAATCAAGAACAGTGCTGCAAACATTAACGGTAGATCAAGCTGAAAACCTGCCTGTAAAATCTGATACGCCAATCCTGCACTGGTTCCACCAGTTCCAGCAACAAACTCGGATACCACCGCTCCAATTAAAGCCAAACCACTGGAAATCCGTAAACCACCAAAGAAATATGGCAACGCATTTGGTACACGTAAACGCATCAACTCCTGCCAGTGACTGGCTTTATTGATACGAAATAGATTCAACAAACCTGCATTGACACTGCGTAAACCTAAGGTGGTATTGGTTAAAATGGGGAAAATAGCAACCAACATGGCACACACCACCAAAGCCAAAGTCGTGTTTTGAATCCAGATAATCACTAAAGGCGCAATTGCAACAATCGGTGTGACCTGAAATAAAATGGCATAAGGCATAAAACAGGCTTCAATCACACGGCTTTGTACAAATAAGAAAGCAATCAGAGTTCCAATCACAACGGCACAAATAAAAGCAAGCAATGTCACTTTTAAAGTTACCCACAAACTGCCAAAAAGTAAGCCTGACTGAGACACCAAAGCATGACCAATATCGGAAGGTTTTGGAATCAGATAAACAGGGACATTGAGCTGTTGCAAACTGATTTGCCAAATTAACAACAATATGATGCCTAAAGCCAATGGTGCAGCGATACGGCGAAATTTAGGATGGCTCATTAACGGTTTAACCATGATGTTCCCCTCCACTGGCTTGCTCTAATACTTCAGATAAATGCGCACATTGCTTCATGAAAATATCTGAGTTTCTAAAATGTTCATCGCGATGATCAGGGCCTTCAATTCGGATATCAGCCACTACTCGACCAGGACGCGCACCCATCACAATGACACGTGACGATAAAAAAACAGCTTCATAAATACTGTGTGTGACAAAAACAATCGTCAGATCACGCTCAGACCACAAAGTCCGAATATCACTGTCCAAACGATGGCGAGTAAATTCATCCAAAGCACCAAAAGGTTCATCCATCAACAATAAGTCTGGTTCAGTGACCAATGCACGAGCCAGTGATGCGCGCATCTGCATGCCACCAGACAGTTCTTTCGGATAAGATTCACCGAATTTACCCAAACCAACAGAGGTTAAAGCTGCGGTTACTTTTTGATTGCTGATATGTTTAGACACATGTCGTAAATCCAGAGGTAAACGCACATTATCCTGAATATTTGCCCACGGCATTAAGGTTGCTTCTTGGAACACCATTGCCATTTTGCACTGAGATTGCATATCTGTTTTGCCATTCCAGCGCACTTGCCCCGCAGATGGCTGTTCAAGATCAGCAAACATTTTGAGTAAGGTACTTTTGCCACAACCCGATGGCCCAAGCAGTGACACAATTTCACCGCGCTGGATATCCAGATCAAAGCGCTGCAAAGCATGTGTTCCATTTGGATACACTTTTTCTACGCCACGCACCATCAACATAGGGCTACTCAGGTTTGCACTAGGTTCTGTCGCAATACTGACCGAAACTGCTGAATTCATATTAGGTTCCCCCTTTGGCATTTTTACAACCTAATCGGCTGGCTTAATTTTTCTTGGCAGTGGGTTTAACAAACTGAGTGGTATAAGCCGCTTTCCAATCCACTTTGACATCCAATAATTTAGCCTGCACCATAAAATCACGCGTTTTCTTCCAGCGTGCATCGGTCATAACACCAATGCCCATCGTTTTGGCATCGCCGCCATCAATCAGACCAAGCTGCTTCATTTGACCAACAGCAAAGGCTAAAAGTGGATCATCCATATTTGGATTTTCTTTTTTAATAATGGCATTTCCCGCAGCAGGATTTTTCAGATAACTTTTCCAACCTTCCATAGAAGCTGCTACAAAACGGCGCATCACGTCTGGCTTACTCTGTAAAAGATCGTTACGGGTCACTAAGATTCCGCCATAGGCTGGATAGCCATCGTTCGCAAATAAGAAAAATTTACTGGATGGTTCTGCTTTTTTGGCTTGAAAGACTTCTGAAGTTGCATAGGCCTGTTGTACAACATTTTTACCCGCCAAGAACGGCTGCATATTAAAGGTATAAGGACGTGCCTGAGAATTGTCTAATTTATACTTGCCACGTAACCACGGCCACCAGCTTGCTTGTCCACTGGTCGAAACCAAAACGGTTTTACCTTTTAGATCAGCCAGTGATTTTACATCGCTATGTGTAATCACTCCTTGTGGATCAAACTGAAATGGCGCAGCAATGGCTTTGATTGGGAAACCACTTTCGATGCCCTTTAAGACTTGTAAATCATAATTGATAATGACATCGGCGCGTTTAGCCAAGAGCAGGGTCATGTTATTGATTTGAGGGCCACCGACTTTGATGGTGACATCTAAACCATGTTTTTTATAAATCCCTTCTGCTAATGCTTGATAGTAGCCACCTTGCTCTGCCTGCGCATACCACGTCGTTTGTAAAACCAATTTATCATTGGCTTGAGCCAAAGAAGTAAAAAGTAATGATGCGGCAACCACAGCCAGACGCGTTTTGCCTAAACAGTTATAAATTTTCATAATAAACCTCTGATGAATAGGTGAAAGCTTTTGCTATTCATTCAAAGGAGGAATTAAGTGTGCTGATCAATTTATTTATGACACACTCTCAAGGCTTTTATTATGATCAATAAAAACCCCGTCCCCCTAAGAGGAACAGCTTGCGCTGTAGAGCAATGTCCCATGCGACTGAACGCACTAACCGCTTATACTCAGTTATAGATTAGCAAGGGCTATGCCAAAATAGATTCACTCTAGTAATATAAATAAATTGATATATTTTTAGTAATTAAAATATTTTAACTTATTTATCAAATATTTAATTAATTTAATATTAAAATATATTTGATTTTATCAATCTAATTTTTATGGGTGCATCTACACTTTGTCAGATTGGTCATCGAATAAACAACCTATTGTTGCAACTAAAATACTTCTTCGATTCTGCCTATCGAGACAAGGTAGATTAAAGTGCATCTTTTTTGTGCAAAATTTCTTTTTCGCTATATAACAACTCAGCCAGTCAAATAGACTCGCAAAACAGGTCAAGCTTGCGCCAATAACTTACGTGCCTCAATCGCCTGCTTTTCACCTGCACCATATTCAAGCTGTTGAATTGGTAAATGTAAACTATAGAAAATCTGCCTCTGTTCACAAAGCTCGACTAATGCCATCATCCAACTCAGTTTCTGTTCATGTTCCTGACATGGAATATGAGCATAATCAATTTCAAACTGATGCTGATCCGATTCATCTTCAAATATTTTGACAAATAAGCCTTGCCCCCGCGCAACTTGTTTCCACGACACCGCCTGAAAAGAATCTCCTTCTCTAAAGTTACGAAGCTCACGGAGTTCTTCCAGATCATGCTGATTGAGCTGATGTTGTTGTTTATATTCAAGCTCAAGATTCAAACTTTGTGGTGCAATCCAGATCTCTTGCTGTAAATAAAGATATGTCCATGCCCGAACCAAACCAAATGGATAAATTGAATATATCTGAATCACAGGAAATTTAAATTGACCTCGTTGCTCAGGTGAAAATACAAGTTCCGCTTCCTGACTTATTTGATCAATAAGAACGGTATGCACTTGATCCTCTACCCGTATTTGAATAAAGCGAGCCGATGCACGTGTTTGCTTAAAGTGTAATTTTAGGATCAAGGAATGACCCAACTGTCCTACTTCTGGATAAATCAGTTCAACCTGTAATTGATGAAGTTGTTTAAAAGTGAGATAAAAACTAATGCATAGCACGGAACTAATCAAAAAACAAAAACCAAGAATAAGATTATTTGCATAGTTAATCCCTGCAATGAACGTAATCACAATCAAAGTCAGATACAACCATCCTTGTTGATAGATAAAAACCAAAATATCGCGTTGCTTTAGGCTTTTAAAATGATCTATACGAAAGCGTTTGGCAAACCATTTCTGAAACCCAGATGGCATGTTTGATTCTCTCACTTATAAAATATCCACGGCATCCAGACATTGACGCGCTTCATGCTCAGTCATATTCATACGATGCGCTGTGACTGCCACAAAAACAGCTTGTATATCGTCTGAAGTGACATAACTTCTTTTCTCAATCAAGGCATAAGCCTGAGCTGCCAACTTTAAAGCTAGAACACCACGTGTAGACAAACCATGTCGATGCTTGCGGGTTTGTTCTGCTAGATCTAACACATACTCCAAAACCACATCACTGAGATAAACTTGTTTTACCAGCTCTTGAAGCTCAAGAATTTCGTCTGCACTGAAGACAGGCTGAATCCGAGCAACCAAATCTTGCCTTGAGGCTTGTTGTAATAGTAATTTTTCAGCGTTTCGGGACGGAAACCCAAGTGAAAGACGCATCAAAAAACGATCCAACTGAGACTCAGGCAAGGCATATGTTCCACTCTTAAACAACGGATTTTGCGTAGCAACCACCCAAAACGGCTTCGGTAGATCATAACGTATGCTATCTACGGTCACTGAACCTTCTTCCATGGCTTCAAGTAAGGCACTTTGAGTTTTGGGACTACAGCGATTGATTTCATCAGCTAAAAGAATCTGGGTAAAAATCGGTCCCTGTTTAAACTCAAAAATATGTTCTTTTTGATTAAACATATTGATACCAATCACATCACTGGCAAGCATATCATTGGTAAATTGAATCCGCCCAAAATCCAGTCCAGCCAATCGCGCTAATGCACTCGCCAGTGTCGTTTTACCCAAACCGGGTAAATCTTCAAATAAAACATGCCCGCCAGCCAACAAACAAGTTAGTGCAAGTTGAGTTTGTTGAGATTTATCTAAAATGAGTTGATTAATTTCAGCTAAGAATTGCTCAATCTTGGGGCTATATTGCGCAATTTTCTGGTCAATTTCTGAATTTCCATGTTGGAGTTCAGTTTTTTTGAGTTTTTCCATGCCCCACATCACAAGCTTTCCTAATTAAAAAAAGGGTGTATGAATCAACATACACCTTTTTTGCTTTTTTCTAAACAAATGAAACAGATATCAACAAGGACATTTTTTTAGATTGCCACTGGATGGATAACGTGAATCCACACAGTGACGATAAAATGTCTTGGCATCCATCGGTTCCAGATCTGGATGATGTTTACGCATATGCTCAAGGTAAGTCTCATAATCTGGGACACCCACCATTAAACGAAAACTTTGCTGTAAACGCTTAAATAATGTCGCAATACGTGACCAATTCTTTGGAGAAAGTAAAAGATCCTTTTGCGACATAATGGTCATTTTAATGATTTTAACAATCACCGCACGACCATTTTGAGCAACTTTTAGATTCATGATCATTCACCTCGCGTAGAAGCAGGCGCTACCGTTTCAGGATCGACATACACAGCGGGCGCTTCATGGGTCGTCGGTTCACGACTCGCTAAAGCACGACGAATCACGCCAATCGATGCAATCACCATCACCACTGCCACAATCATAAAGAACGCACAAAGTACGGCATTAATCTGGTTAGATAACACCACCGTTTGCATCTCTGCCATAGTTTTTGCAGGCGCTAACATTTCACCACGACCCATTGCATCTGAAAAACGGTTTGCTTGAGCAAGAAAGCCAATTTTTGGATTTTCATGGAAAATCTTTTGCCAGCCCGCGGTCATACAGGTAATCAGTAAGAAAATTGTAGGGACAATTGTCACCCAAACATATTTTTCTTTTTTCATTTTAAATAAAATGACTGTACCCAAAATCAGTGCCATGGCTGCCAACATCTGGTTACCAATACCAAATAATGGCCACAATGAGTTAATCCCACCTAACGGATCGACCACACCCTGATAGACAAAGAAGCCCCAACCGCCAACTGCAACGGCCGTACCAATCACATTTCCGACAAATGAGCCTGACTTTTTAATCGCAGGAATAACGATTCCGACTGTATCTTGCACCATGAAACGGCAAGCACGTGTACCCGCATCCACCGCAGTTAAAATAAATAAGGCTTCAAATAAAATCGCAAAATGATACCAGAAAGCCATCATTGAACGATTATTGAAAATCTCAGAGATGATATGCGCCATACCAATCGCAAACGTTGGCGCACCGCCTGTACGCGATAAAATCGTGGTTTCACCAACTTCCTGAGCCAGTAAAGTCAACATTTCTGGTGTGACTACAAAACCAATGTTACGTACCGCTTCTGCGGCACTTTCAACCGTTGTACCCAAAACTGCGGCTGGTGCATTAATGGCGAAATAAACACCTGGATCAAGCACAGTTGCACAGATCATGGCCATAATGGCAACAAATGATTCCATGAGCATGCCACCATAACCGATTACACGAATATCTTTTTCATTTTCAATGAGTTTAGGTGTAGTACCACTCGATACCAAGGCATGAAAACCAGAAATAGCACCACAGGCAATCGTAATAAACAGGAACGGGAATAAACTACCCGCAAAAACCGGCCCTGTACCATCAATAAAATGCGTGACTGCTGGCATTTTAAGTTCAGGTAAGGCCACGATAATACCAATGGCAAGACCTGCAATCACCCCAATTTTAAGGAAGGTTGATAAATAATCACGCGGAGCAAGTAACAACCAAACAGGTAAAACAGAAGCAATAAAACCATAAATGATCAAACACCATGTCAATTGCGTTCCAGTTAAAGTGAAAAATGGCCCCCAATAAGGATCAGCCGCGATATGCCCACCATAAACAATGGCCAACATCATCAGCACAAAACCAATAATTGAAACTTCCGCGATTTTTCCTGGACGTATATAACGCATATATACGCCCATCAACAATGCGATCGGAATGGTTGCAGCAATACTAAATACACCCCAAGGACTATGCGCCAGTGCTTTGACCACCACCAATGCCAATACCGCTAAGATAATGATCATCACCCCTAACGCACCAAGCATCACCACAACACCTGCGAATGAGCCAAGCTCTAGTTTTGCCATTTCACCCAATGATTTTCCATCACGTCGAGTCGAAATAAATAAAACTAAAAAGTCCTGAACAGCACCCGCCAAGACCACACCCACCAATAACCAGATGGTTCCTGGCAAATAACCCATTTGCGCTGCCAAGATTGGACCGACTAAAGGCCCTGCACCCGCGATTGCAGCAAAGTGATGTCCAAATAAAACGTATTTATTGGTCGGTACATAGTCCAGACCATCCGCCAACCGATGTGCGGGTGTTAAGCGTCTTGAATTAAGTTCAAAAACACGAGTAGCAATAAATAGACTATAAAACCGATAAGCAATGCTATACACACAGATTGCAGCAAGCACCATCCAGACTGCATTAACATGTTCACCACGACTGACTGCCAGTATCCCGAAAGAAATGGCACCAATAATCGCGACTAGACTCCAGAGTATTTTTGAGGGGAGTGTAGATTTCCTTTGAATTGTATCCATTCATGACCTCATTCTTTATGATTAACCGCCCTAAAATTCAGATCCATCTTGATATAGAGAATTTCCTTGTGACTGTACTCCTCATCTTTTTATTTTCATCTAATACTTTGGCATAAAAAAAGGGATGATTTTGATCATCCCCTGCATAATAGTCTATTTTTAAACCATTATGCACGTTCTAAATATTCGCCTGTGCGAGTATCAACACGAACGCTTTCTTCTTGCTGAACAAATAACGGTACGCGAACCACAGCACCTGTTTCAAGTTTTGCAGGTTTACCGCCACCACCAGAAGTATCACCGCGAACACCTGGATCAGTTTCCACGATTTTTAATACCACAAAGTTTGGTGCATTTACATTTAATGGTACGCCATTAAATAGCATGATGGTGCATTTCTCATTTGAGTCATCTTTTAACCATTTCGCCGCATCACCCATCGCAACTTTATCAGCTGCAATTTGCTCGAAACTTACAGGATCCATAAAGTTCCAAAGCTCGCCATCATTGTATAAGTAGTCCATTTCTACTTCTACGATATCCGCAGCTTCTAATGAATCACCTGACTTAAATGTTTTTTCTAAAACTTTACCTGTTTTAAGGTTACGAAGTTTTACACGGTTGAATGCCTGACCTTTACCAGGTTTAACATATTCGTTTTCCATGATTGAACATGGGTTACCGTCAAGCATGACTTTAAGGCCTTGCTTGAATTCATTTGTAGAATAACTGGCCATGACTGGCACACTCCAAACTTACTAACTTAAATGTATTAATGCTAGACTAGCATTATTTTTTCCGTGTCGCATGATAAACTATTTGTATCAAGAGCAAAACTGGCAAAAACAACTCAATGATCTAATCATTGATCCATTAGAGCTGTTAAATGTATTACAACTGTCTAAAGAACAGTTGTTATCTGGCGCTATTCTTGCATCAAACGATTTTAAATTGCGTGTACCTCGTGCTTTTGTTGAAAAAATGCAAAAGTCTGATCCTTATGATCCCCTGCTTCTGCAAATTTTGCCACATCATTTAGAGCTCGAAGAACATCCTGAATTTGTTACCGATCCATTAGGCGAAGAAGAAGCCAATCAACTTCCAGGTGTTTTACATAAATATAGCTCCAGATTTTTGCTGACTTTAACGGGTGCTTGTGCAGTACATTGCCGTTACTGTTTCCGCCGACATTTTCCTTATCAGGAAAATTTGCCCAAAAATGAAGATTGGTTAAATATTCAAACTTATATCCAAGATCATCCTTCGATTAATGAGGTGATTTTAAGTGGTGGTGATCCATTAACGTTGTCCAATCGTAAATTACAACTCTGGCTAGAAAGAATTGAATCACTCCCTCAAATAAAAATTTTGCGAATTCATTCACGTGTTCCAATTGTTATTCCCAACCGTGTCGATGAAGAGCTGATTTCCCTATTAAAAAACAGTAGGCTACGCATTATAGTGGTGGTACACTCGAATCATGCTTCAGAGCTAGATGACTACACCTGTAGCAAGCTGGCAGCGTTATCATTTGGGCAAATAACTGTGTTAAATCAAGCAGTTTTACTTAAGGGTGTGAACGATAACGCACAAACCTTGATTCATCTTAGTCATCGTTTGTTTGAAGCTCGGGTTATGCCCTATTACTTACATGTTTTAGATAAAGTAAAGGGTGCTCAACATTTTGATGTTGTATCATCAGAGATTGATTGTATCTATCAGGAAGTCTTAGCGAATTTGCCAGGTTATCTGGTTCCTAAGCTGGTTAGGGAAATCGCGGGCGAAAAGAATAAAACACCGCTATTTGGGGTTTCAACATTTTGAGTTGAATAATAAACTATGATGAATCAAACTTTTACGGATATTTTTGAAACATCTACTGCTTTAAGTCGAGATGAATTAAGCTTTAGTGAAGCTAATGTTAAAGCTGTTTCAGACTGGGTTTCATCATTATCCATTATGCAACTTGGGGATACTTCACGGGCTTTATTTTCTGCGCTGATTGAGCTTTCAGAATTAAATTGCTCTGAAACTTTACGTTTTGATCTATTACAAACCATGCATCCTGTGCTTGAAAATGTTTTGGCAAGCTTTGAAAAACATTTTTTTAATCAAGGACTGATCAACACTGATCGGAACGAGCATATTATTGAACTCGCCATTTTATTACGCAAACACTTTGCGGGCATTTATATTGATATTGTAAGACGTAGTACCGAGCAACTCGAACAAAATAAATTTTCTGTTTTTGCATTGCATAAAAAGAAAAATCTACAAACGGCACGAACACTTGCCATATTTTATGGTTTAAGACAGCTCACAGAATTACTATATCAGGAGCATATGCTCTACAGTGAGCCAATGACTGGGCAATGGTTAATTGCTCATCATTTATATGAAGTCGCAATGAAATCTCATGTGCATCTGAGTAATATCAATCAATTGCAAGGCACTCAAAATCAGCTCAATAATATTACCCAAGCCTATGCCCAATTGATTTTACTGGATATTCTAAATACCAATCAGATTCGTCAGGCTGAGATTCAGGCTTTATATCAATGTAGTTATGATTGGGCTAAGAAGATCCAGATTTTTCCAAAAGAAACGACACTATCCAAATATGTGATTGATACTCAAAAAGATCATCCGCCTGTTTATAATAAACATCAAAACTCAGGGTTTAGCCCCTCTATTTATGTCGTCATCCAAGATTTACTTGAACACATTACCGCTACTTTGCATCGTAATGCGGATTATCTGTCTCAAACAGAGAAAATTTATTTGAGTCCTGCGCTAAAATTTCATGTGCAGAACATTTTAGGAACGGTGGCTGAACGTCAACATGAACGATATGAATATTCAGCACAATTACAAATTTGTTTTGGTTTGCTAACTGCCCATTTTTACTTATCTAAAGCTAAAAATTTTAATGAAACGCTTCAGCTTGAGAGTCATTATGGTTTTCAAAATAGCTCAAAAACCTCATCTGGCTTAACCCAACAAGAGTCATCAAGCGATGTTCCCAATAACCAGCGTTTAAATCGTGAAGCCAAACTTATTTATCAAACCGAAGTGTTAGATATTAGTGTCAATGGTTATCGAATTAAATGGACTGAAGAAGCCCCTAAAAATTTAAGAACGGGTGAATTTATACTGGTTAAAGAAGATACACATAGCCAATGGCGTGGTGGAGTAATTCGCTGGATTAAACAATCGGCTGAAAAAAGCCTGGAAATTGGTTTAGAAATATTAGCGCAAGATATTTTTCCTTGCGCCGTTCGTGTACAAGCTGACCGTCATCGTCATAATTATTACCCTGCTTTACTCATGCAAAGCCAAAATTTGGATCAGGTTAAAACAACACTAATTTTACCGGGTTCACAAATTTTCAGAGAGCAGCAAGGGGTTCATTTAAGGTTAGAAAAAGAAGAGTTCAAAGTGTATTTGCTCAAAGCGCAACTGGTCACCCAAAGCTTTGTGCAATTTGACTATGAACTCTTGGATGATCAACAGCAAAACAGCCTGAAAAAATTGATGTTTAAACAGGCCAAAGATTCAGATAATCAGGATTTATGGGAAGCGTTAAAGTGAGAAACTCGTTACTTTCTAAAAAGTTAAAATTAAGCAAAACACGTTTACTCATTATTGATGATAACCAGCTTCGTTATAATCAAATTATTGAGCTATTTAACTCTAAAAATCATCAAGTTCAGGCAACACTGCTAGATGATTTAAATAGCTTTGAAAAGCAATTAAATATCGGTTGGGATATAGTCATTTTTGGGCGAGCTTATGACTTAAAAATTGAACAGGTATTATCCCTCATTCAAGCATCAACGCAGCCGAATTTGCCTGTTTTATTATTGACTCCTGATCAATATAGCGCTAATGATTATCTGAGTTATATACATAAAGGTGTCTATGAAATTATTGATCTCAAAGCACCAGAGCATTTATATATTGCAATTGTTAGAGCATTATCCTACAGCCGTTTGCAACAAAATGAACAACGCTTAATTGAAGAATTAGAGACTGCACATTCTCACGTTCAATCTATTGTAAAAGAAAGCAATAAGGCGGTTGCGACACTACAAGAAGGTATTCACATCAAAGCGAATGCTGAATACTTGGCACTTTTTGGGTTAAAAAATGAAAATGAGCTAGTCGGTCTTCCTATTCTTGATATTTTACAGCCGACAGATCCTAATCAATTTAAACAAAAATTTAAACGTCTTTCACAAGGAATATTTGACCAAGCCAGCTTTGATATTGTTTGTAGAAATCCTGCAATTACGATTGCAAATCCGCTTAAAATCGAATTTTTACCTTGTGATGAAGATGATGCCGTTCAATTGACTATCGAGTATGAAGACAGTATAGCTAGTTCAATCCAACCCAATAACGCAATAGCATCGCAAGCGAGTCAAACTGAAAAGCTGTCACCCAATAACAATGCCTTAAATGCTATCAATCGTCAGTTAAATAAACAACCCGCTGAGGTCAATGCACTTGTTATAGTGACACTTTCAAGCTGTCCTGATGATGTCTTTAAACATAATCTAGAAACGATTAAAACTTATTTTTCCAATATTTATGGCTTTATTAAAGAACAAGTCAATGTTTCTGTTTTCAGAATTAATCCCGTACTCTACGTGGCTTTATTTCAGGCAGAATCTGACCAAGTTCTTAAGTCTCAATTAATCAGCCTCAAATCATTAGAAAAACCTCAGTTGTTAAGTGTTGATAAATCAACTTTACCACTACATTTACATTTAGGTTTTTCTGTATTAAATCAACCTAGTATCGCAGATGATAAAAACTTTGATGATATTTTAGAGCAAGCATTTCATCAGCCTTTACCTAATATGGAACAAAGCTTGTCTCAACGTGATTTAGGTCAGGTCGCTGTTCTTAAACAAATAGATATCAGTACCGAAAATATTCCCAAAGTTCAACATTCGATACTTCAAACGCTTCAACAAAAACTTGAAGCAGGTGATATTCACCTAAAATACCAACAACTTTATGATAAACAAGACAGTAATTTGTATATTTATGAAGTAACGAGCGGCTTCATTTATGACAATAGTTGGCAAGATATTAATCATCTTGCGGATTTACGTGATGATCCAGAACTTTCTATTAAAGTTGATCGCTGGATATTAGTCGAAGCCTGCAAACAATTACACAATTTTTTAACACAATATCCAACTGCAAAGCTGATTATTAATTTAAATCGTCATATTCTTTTAAATGACAAACAATTACCTGATTTGATGGGCAAGCTTCTTACCATTGTCGGTAGCCGCGCTAATGCACCATTAATATTACAGTTCTCTGAGGAATCCATCAGTCAGAACGCGCCTTTGGCTCAACAGCAATTTGCTAAATTAAAGCAAAATGAAGTGGAAATTTCTGTACGTGACTTTGGTATCTCAATGTATAGCGAATCTATTTTAAGTCAGACCGATCTGGATTATTTAAGCCTACACCCTAATTTATGTAAAATGTTAGCCTCA
>NZ_CP078523.1:3309742-3310045 GCF_019264745.1 Acinetobacter sp. Colony158
GAAAACTTTCATCAAATTAAACCTATAGAAATCTTAGCTCAGGGTTTAAATGATATGACTTTGTTTGCAAACGCATGGAACATTGAAGCTCGCTATTTACAAGGTGATTATTTCCAGAAAAAACTAGATCGCCTGACTGATGTACAAGATCAATAGATCTTAGAAAATCATTTAGATCTTTTGACACAATATTTATTTCAAAGTTAAAAAAAGAACCGCAATTGCGGTTCTTTTTATTGAGTTTGAATTACCAATAGAAGCTTAGACCAACTTTACCTACAGGCAACCATTCATATTTATTTT
>NZ_CP078523.1:3310524-3317787 GCF_019264745.1 Acinetobacter sp. Colony158
TTATAACCCAGTGCTAAACCGACATATGGATTGGCTTGCCAAAGGAAAGCACCACCATAACCAGTCGTACCGACTTCAGCACGAACACCCACTGGAAGAAGTTGTTTCTGATCAAATGCATAATGATCATGGACTACAGAATCATCAGCCATAGTAGTACCCGCCACAGCAGCTAAAGCACCAGCAACCGCAAGTAGTTTTAATGTTTTCATTGCTCTCTCCTCAAAAGACTTTTATTCAAATCTAAATTTTTATTGCGTAGATGTATCTTAGGAGAAAGTATGGTTCGGTTTTATACGAGAATTGATCATTTTCTGTTAAGTTTTGATACAAATAAGTTTGGTTCTTGTTTTTAAAGCAGTTATTCGTAATTTTTTTTATCAAGATTTTAAATAGCTTTTTTCAAATGAATCTTTTCTTTCACAACATTATTGACACTAATTAGTGTAAAATTATGCAAATTTTTTTGGAAGGAAGAACATGTCTCAGCTTTCTACAATCATTGAGCAAGCGTTTGAAGATCGTGCGAATTTGAGCGCAACGGATTGTCCAGCAGAAATTCGTGATGCTGTAGAGCAAGCGATTGCGGGTTTAGACAACGGTACATTACGTGTTGCTGAAAAAATCGATGGCGAATGGGTGGTTCATCAATGGCTAAAAAAAGCCGTGTTATTATCTTTCAAATTGAATGATAACAAACCAATCGAATCTTGTGATTTACGTTTCTATGACAAGGTTGATACTAAGCATGCAGGCTGGACTGAAGAACAGTTTAAAGCAGCAGGTGTTCGTGTTGTACCGCCTGCTGTAGCGCGTCGTGGTAGTTTTCAGGCGAAAAATGTCGTGTTAATGCCTTCTTATGTCAACATCGGTGCTTATGTAGATGAAGGCACTATGGTGGATACATGGGCAACTGTGGGTTCATGTGCTCAAATTGGTAAAAATGTTCACTTGTCTGGCGGTGTAGGGATTGGTGGTGTTTTAGAGCCTTTACAAGCCAACCCAACGATTATTGAAGACAACTGTTTTATCGGGGCCCGTTCTGAAATCGTTGAAGGTGTGATTGTTGAAGAAGGTTCTGTGATTTCAATGGGTGTATTCATTGGTCAATCAACCAAAATCTTTGATCGTGAAACTGGCGAAATTCACTATGGTCGTGTACCAGCAGGTTCTGTGGTTGTTGCGGGTAGTCTTCCATCAAAATGCGGTACTTATAGCCTTTATGCTGCGGTAATCGTAAAAAAAGTGGATGCCAAAACTCGTGCTAAAACCAGTTTGAACGATTTGCTTCGCGCTGACTAATTGCATTTATTTGCGGAGCTTAATTGTTCCTCGTCTCTACGTTCAAATCTGATCGTAGAGATTTTTGTTTTCTAAGATGTGGTATTTCTGCAATGACTTCTCTACGCTCAACGACTATTCCGGTATCAGATCCTGCGGCGGGTCTTCGGATTACGGAAATTTTTTATTCCTTGCAAGGAGAAGCCAATACCGCAGGCTTACCCACTGTTTTTATTCGTTTAACGGGCTGTCCACTACGCTGCACCTACTGTGATACGACCTATTCTTTTGAAGGCGGTGAACGTCATTCACTCGATCAAATTATTGAAACAGCGTTATCGTTTAAAACACCTTATATTTGTGTGACAGGTGGAGAACCACTTGCTCAACCTAATTGTTTGCATTTACTAACCAGATTGTCAGATTTGGGCTGTCAAGTATCTTTGGAAACCAGTGGTGCGCTAGATGTGTCCAAAGTCGATTCTCGTGTATCTAAAGTACTGGATTTAAAAACTCCAACGTCTGGTGAAGAAAAACGTAATCTGCTCAGTAATTTGGACTATTTAACCTCGCATGACCAAATCAAATTTGTGATTTGTAATCGTGATGATTATGAATGGTCTAAACAGCAATTAGAGAATTATCAGTTAAATGAGAAAGTCAGCACCGTCTGGTTTTCCCCTGCTTTTGCAGTTGAAAAAGCTTCGGTTAAACTACCCCAATTAGCGCGTGATATGGCGCAATGGATTTTAGATGACCACCTCCCTGTACGTTTCCAATTGCAATTGCATAAATTGCTCTGGAATGACGAAACAGGTCGTTAATCCAGTTTATTTTGTTAGTTATTTTTGGAGAATATCATATGCGCCCTCGTGCCATTGTTTTATTATCAGGCGGCTTAGACTCGACGACTTGCCTAGCTTGGGCACAAGCGCGTTATGAATGTATGGCGCTCAGTTTTATGTATGGACAGCGCTCCACGACTGAACTTGATGCAGCTAAAGCGATTGCTCAAAATGCAGGTGTAGAGCACCGTGTCATTAATATTGATTTGGGTAATTTAGGGGGTTCTGCACTCACCGATCATAATATTGATGTGCCAGACCATGAACAAGAAGGTATTCCTATTACCTATGTACCAGCTCGCAATACCATCTTTTTATCTTACGCGCTAGCTGCTGCGGAAGTGTTTGGAGCGGAAGCCATTGTCATTGGGGTCAATGCGGTAGACTATTCAGGTTATCCAGATTGCCGACCAGAATATATTGAAGCATTTACAAATATGGCACGTTTGGCTACTAAAGCAGGTGTAGAGGGAAAACCTCTTACATTTGAAACACCTTTGTTACATTTATCCAAAGCGAATATTATACGTTTAGGTATTGAACATGGCGTAGACTATAGTCAAACTGTCTCTTGCTATCAGGCAGATGCTGAAGGTCGTGCATGTGGGAAATGCGATAGCTGTCGTTTACGTAAACAAGGGTTTATGGAAGCTGGCATTGCAGATCCTACACGCTATATACCATAATAATCAGGTAATATTTATGAAATTATTGAACACAAAACTACTTCTTTCTTCACTTATGGCTGCTGCTGCTTTTACTGCAACGGTTTCACATGCTGCTGATGAAAATAAACTGCAACAAGCCTACAAAAGTACAAATGTAAAAGGTGCTTTAATTAATCTGTGTAAAGATGAAACAGGTAAAGGCAATAAATTAACTGCGGCAGAAGTGAGTAAGTATTGTACTTGTGCAGTCGAAGCCGATGGAAAAATGACCAATGCACAAAAATGGGAAGTACAAAGTGCTATTAATGCCAAGAAAAGCCCAAGTTCTTTAGCTTTTGTACAACAGCAAAATAAAGATCTTCAAGCATGCTTTGGCCCACAGTTGACTGGCAAGTTAAAAGGTTTGACTGAAGAAGCGATGAAATCTGCTCAAGGCAAAAAATAAGCAGAAAAGATGTGATTTGCTAGCCACTTTATGTGGCTTGTTTTTTCTGGAAAATATGGAGAATAATAATGAGCAACGACAATATTTCATTACCTAATCAAACTTTCCCCACAACACATGGTGAAATTAATCTGGCAGATGTCTCTGCTGAATGGTTAATTCTTTACTTTTACCCGAAAGATTCGACACCTGGTTGTACCACTCAAGCCGTTGGGTTTTCATGCCTGAAGGATCAATTTGATGCATTGGGTGCAACTGTAATTGGTGTATCTCGTGATTCAGTCAAAGCACATCAAAATTTTACTGAAAAACAGGCATTGACGATCGATTTAATTAGCGATAAAGATGAAATCCTTTGCCAGCATTTTGATGTGATTAAAGAAAAAAATATGTATGGTAAAAAAGTCATGGGCATAGAACGTTCAACTTTTATTTTCCATAACAAAAAATTGGTTAAAAGTTATCGTAAAGTCAAAGCCGCAGGACATGCCGAACAAGTTCTGGAAGATTTAAAAACTCTTCAGCAAAATAATTAGATTTCGAATGATGTAGCTTATTGATTGCTCATAAGCTACATCTGAATTTTTATGATGAACAATTAACGTTTTACTTTCCAATCGACGTTCATCTTGATATTTATTTTTTCACCCATCCCATCTGGTGCCTTTTTCATACCAAAATCAGTTCGATTGATCGTTGTTGAAGACACCATATTCATTAACTTTTGATTGTTCGTAACAGGTTTTAGTGTGCTATCAAAAATGACAGGTCGGGTAATCCCTCTTATGGTTAATTGCCCTAAAATTTGATACTTATTATTTCCTAAGGCTCTAAATTGATCACTTTTAAAACTTACCGTCTTAAACTGTGCAGCATAAAACAAATCTTTTCCCAATAATGTACTTTTCATGGCGGGATTGTTCAAACTTAAACTATCCACATCCATTATAAAGCGTGTAGATGCCTGCTGTGGCGCATTTTCATCAAAGTTCAAAGTCGCATGTACAGTATTAAACTTAGCGATGACCATAGACTCACGAGCTGAATCGATATGAAATCCGACATTGCTTGTTGGAGCTAATACCCAATTTGCCGCATGAACTTGGCTCATTGATACCACAATCAACGCACCAATCCATAAACTTTTTGCTAATCGCTGATTTGCAATGACAGTCATCATAAACACCAAGACAGGAAAAGAGACTTTACTTTAATCTCCTAAACCAGATTCGACTTGTCATTTAATACAAACTTATTTTGTAATTGCCGATAGATTGAAGTTTTCTGAAAATTCTCCAAAAACTGAATCGTTCCCTGTGGAAATGCCTGTTTTTGGATTTCACCACGATAATAAGCCTCTCGGATCGGAGTAGCAGACATCGACTCTTTCAAACTTTCTAACTCCACCATGGTCCACTCAGGAAAAAGCTTTAAGTAATACGAGGATTCATCTTTAAAATGCCCAATTAAACCAATTTTTGCATGAAGTGGCGTGATCTGATTGACCAGTGTTTTGACTTGATTGACCCATTTTTGATCATCATAGACATCAATGACATGTACAAAGTGAATCCGCTCTTGATCTTCCTCGGAAAAATTAGAAAGAATCATTTGCTCCCTTTCTGCTGCCAAAAAAGGATTTTTAATATTACGCTCAGGTTGCGCCGATCCCAAAGCCAATATAACGTTTTGACTTTGTTGGAGGGCTATTTCTACAGTTTGCAAATGTGCAAGATGAAAAGGCTGAAAACGTCCAATAAAAACGAGATAATCAAATATGTACATAAACCAACTTAATTTTTTATGAACTCACCAGTAGTCATTTATAATCAAATTTACGACATAATGGCAGACATAAACCCAAGATTGAAAGCAAGGATAGTACGATGACACTTCGCTGTATTCAACAACCTCATCAACATTTAAATGCAAAACTTGAAAATGGCATACTGACTTTAGCCATTCATCGCCCTGAAGCAAAAAATGCATTATATGGTGAATTGTATTTGTGGATTGCACAGGCACTGGATGAAGCAGATCAATCCAGTCAGGTTCGCGTGGTGATTTTGCGTGGCGCAGATGCAGACTTTTCTGCGGGTAATGACATGAAAGACTTTATGTCATTTATTCAAAAACCTTATCAAGGCAAAGCTGGAGATCAACCTCCTTTTGTTTTACTCAAATCAGCGGCGAAACTTTCTAAACCGCTGATTGTTGCAGTTAAAGGGGTTGCGATTGGAATTGGTGTCACGATTTTACTGCATGCAGATATTGTCTATGCAGACAACACAGCGTTATTCCAGATTCCATTTGTCAGTCTTGGTCTATCGCCAGAAGGCGCTGCAAGTCGTTTATTGGTGAAACAAGCAGGTTATCACCGTGCCGCAGAACTTTTATTTACCGCCAAAAAATTTAACGCAGAGATTGCAGAAAAAGCAGGTTTGGTCAATCAAATCAGTGATGATGTTTACGCATTGGCCGAACAAACTGCTCAGCAATTGGCTGCATTACCACTTGCATCCATTCGACAATCCAAAGCTCTCATGAAGCATGATCTTGATGAAATTGTGCAATGTGTTGATGATGAAGCCGAGATTTTCATGCAACGTGTCCGTTCGCCTGAAATGAAAGAAGCGGTTCAAGCCTTTATGGAAAAGCGTAAGCCCGATTTTTCCCAATTTGGATAAAATCAATAGACTTCTTTCATAAATCCTTTTATTTMTCCCTATGGGAGAAAAATAAAGARGGTTTCAACAATTATGAAWGAAGTCTAACACTAAAAAACCTGAGATTAAATGTCTGCATTGAAAAACCAATGAATAAGATGCAGCTTAATCTCAGGAATACACTTTTTTACCTAGATAAAATGATTGAATGTTATTCTCATTCATCATCTTCATAACGAAATATTTAAATAGTGATGGCAAATTCAGAAAATCTCCCAAAAAATTCTCAGCAGGTTTCAGATAAAAAACGTTATTTTGAGCCTGCCCCCCAAGATATTGATGTTGAAAATTTTCGTAAAGTGATCGAAAGTCGTCGTTCCGTACGCAAATTCACAGATAAAGCCATTCCAACCGAAGTGCTCGATGCATGTCTTGACTTGGCACTTCTTGCACCAAACTCGTCCAATCTACAACCTTGGACATTTTATGTGGTCCAAAATCCTGCGAAGAAAAAACAGTTAGTTAAAGCTTGTCTGGGACAATTAGCAGCAAAAACGGCTTCCGAACTCATTGTTTGTGTAGCGCGAACAGATCGTGTCGATGAAATGGCCAAGAAAAACATTAGTGAGTTTCCATTTCCTGAAGCCCCTGCAATGGTCAAAAAATACTATCGTTTCATTCCGTATAACTATAAAACTGGTTATTTCAATGCACTCGGCAACTTTAAAAAAGTCGCCTTTAAAGTGGCACGAAGCTTACATAAACAACTTCCTGTTACCGCATTTAACCCTGCCGATGCAAAACTTTGGGCAAGTAAATCCACCGCTTTGGCTTGTGAAAATCTAGTGCTTTCACTACGCGCTTATGGTTTTGATAGTTGCATGATGGAAGGCTTTGATGAACCTATGGTACGTAAAATATTAAAACTCAATGATCAGCAATTTCCTGTGATGGTCATTGGTGCAGGCGAACGTGCTAGTGATGGTGTATTTTTCCCGCAGTACCGTTTTGATCGTGATTTATTTATTCAAAAAGTTTAATTATTGAATATCTAAAATCTGAATAAATTCAAAAGCAGGCTCTTCATAAGGATGGCTTGCTTTTAATGCTGTTGCAACGGTACTGGCTTTTTCTTCTGAAACAATAGTTTCTACGCGCCATTCTTCAAGCTGTTCTAACTCATCCAATTTGCCTAAAAATGGATTTGCACCGCAGACTGGCTTAAACTGCCCGATTCCTTTCACTTGCCATGCACAGTGTTGATAATTACCAATCCCCCCTGCTCCAGCTTCAAAAATAGCTTGTTTAGTCACTTCAAGATGAGATTCAGGTACGTAATAAATCAGTTTAAGCATGAT
>NZ_CP078523.1:3318781-3328420 GCF_019264745.1 Acinetobacter sp. Colony158
AATTAACCAATAAACTTACGCGCATTACGGAACATACGTAACCATGCCCCATCTTCATTCCAGTCTTCTGGTTTCCATGAGTGTTGTAAAGCACGGAAATTACGCTCTGGATGCGGCATCATAATCGTCGCGCGGCCATCTTTCGAAGTTACACCCGTAATTGCTTCAGGTGAACCGTTTGGATTCAGTGGATAATGTTGCGTCGGTTGACCCAAACTATCTACATAACGCAAGGTCACTTGATTATTGCTATTCAAGCTCGCCAAGTGCTCATTACTTGCAACCACACGCCCTTCTCCATGTGCTACAGCGATTGGCAGAATTGAGCCCTGCATATCTTGAAGCAATACCGATACCGATTTTTCTACACGCACATTGACTGCACGTGCTTCAAAAACTTCTGATACGTTACGATGGAAACGTGGCCAGTTGTCTGCACCAGGAATCAGTGGCGCAAGTTGTGACAACATCTGACAACCATTACAAATCCCTAAACTAAAGGTACTTTCACGGTTAAAGAAACTTTCAAACTGATCACGTAATTTTGGATTAAACAATACTGACTTCGCCCAGCCACCACCAGCACCAAGCACGTCACCATAAGAGAAACCACCACAAGCGACCAGACCTTCAAAATCTTGTAGGTCGACACGACCTGCTAATAAATCGCTCATGTGCACATCGACAGTATTGAACCCAACTTTGTCAAATGCTGCTGCCATCTCAACATGACCGTTGACACCCTGCTCACGCAAAATCACCATATTAGGACGGCATGTTGCGATAAATGGCGCTTCAACAGGTTCGTTTAGATCGAAAGTTGCTTGTGCAATGAGACCTTTATGGTTTTGATCTGCAATAAGTGCAAATTCCTGATCGGCTGTTTCTACGTTATCACGTAAGCGCTGGATTTGATGAGACACTTCTGCCCATGCTTGTTGTAATTCGGCACGCGCTAAAGTTAAACCATTGATACTCAGTTGATCCGTATTATTGACACGTCCAACCAAGCTAATCGCATCTTTTAAGTTCGAGCTTTCAATTTCAGCTTGTAACGCATCCCAATCAGCAGCTTTCAGTTGTAAAACTGCACCAATTTCTTCTGCAAATAAACTTTCAACTGTTTGTGGTTCTAAAGCTGCACCTAAACGTGATGCAAACATCATTTCAGCCACAGTAGCCAATAAACCACCATCACCAATGTCATGGTAAGCTTGTATCAGACCGCGATTATTCCAATCTTGTATCAAATTAAAGAAATCTTTTAAATCTTCAAAACTGTCTACATCTGGCGTAATCGTACCAATGGCTTTATACACTTGGGTCAAAATCGATGCACCGATACGAAATTGACCTTTAGACAAATCAATACGTACCAGTACAGAACCGTCAATATGTCTAAGCTCAGGCGTTAATGTTTTACGTACATCACTCACTGGTGCAAATGCGGTAATCACTCCAGACATTGGCGAAGTGACAGCTTTTTCAATGCCATCATCACTCCATGTAGTACGCATCGAGAGTGAATCTTTACCGACTGGAATCGCAATACCCAAAGCTGGACACATTTCCATACCAAGGGCTTTTACGCCCTCAAACAAGGCTTGATCTTCACCTTTTTGACCTGCTGCTGCCATCCAATTTGCAGAAAGCTTGATATCACCCAACTGTTCAATATTTGCCGATGCAATATTGGTCAATGCCTCAGCAACGGCTAAACGTGCAGAAGCTGCTGGGTTTAACAATGCAACTGGTGGACGTTCACCCATTGCCATCGCCTCACCGGTATAACCTTGCAAGCTGGTTGTAGTCACCGCAGCATCCGCGACTGGAACCTGCCATGGGCCGACCATTTGATCACGCGCCACCATCCCCGTAATTGAACGGTCACCAATGGTGATTAGGAATGATTTAGATGCAACGGTTGGATTTTTTAAAACACGGAAAATTGCATCTTTTAGATCAATTTTTGAGGTATCAAACTCGTTGCCTGTACGTTCAACGGTTTCATACGAACGCTGCATACGTGGTGTACCACCAAGCATGACTTGCATTGGGATATCTACCGCATTGTCATGGAACAATGGATCCTCAACAGTCAAATGACGTGCTTCAGTTGCTTCACCCAAGACCGCAAACGGACAACGTTCACGCGCACAGATTTCTTCAAACAAGTCTAACGACTCTGGACGAATCGCAAGCACATAACGTTCTTGTGCTTCATTTGACCAGATTTCCATTGGGCTCATGCCACGTTCAAGCGATGGAATCTTACGCAAGTTTAAAATCGCACCCAACTCATGATCATTGACTAGTTCAGGCATGGCATTAGATAAACCACCTGCACCCACGTCATGAACAGAGACGATTGGGTTAAAGTCTTCCATGCGCCAGCAAGTATCAATCACTTCTTGACAACGGCGTTCCATCTCAGGGTTTTCACGTTGTACCGAAGCAAAGTCCAGATTTTCACCCATGGTACCGCTATCTACAGAAGACGCAGCACCACCGCCTAAACCGATCAACATGGCTGGGCCACCGAGTACAATCAATAAATCGCCCGGTTGAATCGCATCTTTTTCCACATGGTCAGGACGAATATTGCCGTAACCACCTGCAATCATGATCGGTTTATGAAAACCTTTGACTTCGCCATTGACGTTTTGTTCAAAAGTACGGAAATAACCATTTAAGTTAGGACGACCAAATTCGTTATTAAACGCCGCGCCGCCCAATGGCCCTTCAATCATAATTTGTAATGGCGATGCCATACGTGAAGGTTTACCGTAGTTATCTTCCCATGGCTGCTCAAAACCCGGAATATTCAGGTTAGACACCGTAAAGCCCGTTAAACCTGCTTTTGGTTTACCACCACGACCTGTTGCACCTTCATCACGGATTTCACCGCCCGAACCTGTTGCAGCCCCCGCAAAAGGAGAAATCGCAGTCGGATGGTTATGGGTTTCTACCTTCATCAAGATGTGAGCAGCTTGGCTCTTATATTTATATATAAAATGACCTGTTTCATTGTCCTTCTTTGGATAAAAACGCTGAGTGTCATAACCTACAATCACAGAAGCATTGTCTTTATATGCCGACAATACTTCATCTGGTGACTCTTTATAGGTATTCTTGATCATCTGGAACAACGATAATGGTTGTTTTTCACCATCAATTGTCCATTCTGATCCAAAGATTTTGTGACGACAATGTTCAGAGTTTGCCTGTGCAAACATCATCAATTCGATATCGTTTGGATTGCGCCCCAAGTCAGTAAAGGCTTGAGTTAAATAGTCAATTTCTTGTTCAGACAAAGCAAAACCAAATTCATTATTGGCTTTGACCAGTGCTTGTTTTCCTTCACCCAAAATATCAATTGAGTTTAATGGTTTTGGTGCTGTTTCTAAAAATAAACGATGGGCATCTTCGATCTGGCTGAAAACGGTTTCAGTCATACGGTCATGCAAAGCCTGTTTGACTTCATTACTGAGTTCAGAAACACCTTTTAAGGTATATAAAATACCGCGCTCCAAACGATGCACTGGGGTATTACAGTTTTTAAAAATATCTGTCGCTTTAGAAGACCACGGTGAAATCGTTCCAATGCGTGGAGTGACCAAAACTTGAAGTTCATCATTGGCCACTTGGCGCAACTCAAACGATGTACCATCATTTAAAAGTTGCAATGCAGATTGATGCTGCTGCTCGTCGAGCGCTTGATCAAACAGGTAAACCCATTGGCTGTCAAAGGTTTGGACTGAACTGATTGACGATAAACGTGTTAATAGTTGAGCTTTCTTGAATGAAGAATGTGCTGGTGCACCGGCCACGATAAACATGTTGATTTTGGCTCCACGGGCAAGTCTTTTGAACTTTACCGCAATGTGACTTTAGAGAGAGCGCATATTCTACTGTGAAAAGGCAAAATCAGCTAGATGGAGAGCATGGATTTCTCTCAGCTTATTCAACAATTAGCCCAATTTATATCTTTGTTCTTGATCCGATTAAACCATAGCTAAAGCTAAGCTGAATAAAAATAAACCGTTTTAGCACTTTGCAATAGGTTTTTTCAGATGTATCCAAATGTGACATTTACAAACCGATCAGAGCGCACAAATACCAATTTATGCGCTATTCCCCATTGAAGATGACTTATCAATAAACAACGATAAGCGCATTAAAAAAAAGAACAATTGAAGCTTTAGCTACAAGTCACACCATCGATGCTCACTACTTTTTTTGCATTCATCATCACCACAGAATCAGCAATATTTTCAATAATTCGGTTCAGTGATTGTGTGGAGGCCGCCACAATATTATTAATATTTCGACGCTCACCCTGAATAGGCACAGTGAAATGAGTTCGACAACTGATTGAACGATTTTGTAAAGTGGTTGTAGCTTGGTTCGTAGCAGATGTTTCCATTGCCAGCGGAATATCTGCTTTAATGATCCATGTCACCATAACATTCATATAGTGATCATGCGTACTTGTCAGTGGATGATTTGCAGAATCCTCAATCACATCAAAATTTGAAAAATCAGTCGCAATTCGATACGACACCTGACCAGCGGACATGCCACTATTATATCGATCGACCGCACCCAATTTTTGCTGTAATCCAGCCGACAGACCATCTCTTAATTGGGTACTTAAAGTTGATGTCCAACGATCATTGTCCAGCACTTTAGATCTGCCTTGATGATCCTGCACCACAATAGATGCCCGATCTAAGCGATCAGGCAATCCAACAGGCATAACTTCAATGACTCTCACCCCCGAATGTGTAATCGGTGTTGCTTTAGCCTGCAAGGTGTAATAGTTGGGTGTTGGTGAGCTTGAGCAGGCGCTCAGAAATACTCCTGTCAGGACGACGATACCTAATCTGAAATTATTTTTATTTTTCATTTCGATCTACCTCAGGAGTTTTACCGCGAATCAACGATTCTGGATGTTGTTCAATATAATCTGACATTAATTGTAAAGATGCTGCTGCACGAGTCATTTGCTGTAAAGCTCGGCGAACGTCTTGTTGCATTGGCGCATCGCTGGAGAGAATAGATTGGGTCGAACGTAAAGTCCCACGTACATCATTCAAGGTAGATTGTAATTCTGGCGCAACTTTGCCATCTAACTGTTGAACCAGTTGATTGGTTGAGTTAATCGCATTATTCATATTCCCCAGTGTTTTACGCATATCCTGACCAATTTCTACCAGTGGGAATTTAGTCAACTTATCTGCAATCTGAGAAACCTGAGCCTGTAATCCTTTTAATTCAGATGGCATGGTTGGAACTTCAAAACGACCACTCGGCAATACTTTTACGGATGCAGGCTTAGCCTTAGGGAACAGATCGAAAGCAATATAATTTTGACCTGTGATTAAATTACCTGTTCGCATTTGTGCTCGCCAACCATTTTGCACAAAACGTTTAAAAATCTCTCCATCAGGATCCATCTCCTGACCATGCGCTAAACGGGATGGATAAACCACGCCTTCAGCACGCATACGTACATGTGTATAATTGTGATCAAACTCAGCATTGATCGCTTTAATTTCTCCGACATCAATCCCCATAAAGTCAATTGGCGCACCAGCACTTAAACCACGTAATGACTGATCAAAATACATGACAATATTAATCGCTTTACCATCAGGATCTTTTAAAGCCTCTGTTTTAGAATCCCATAGATTAAAGTGACTCGAATTCTGAGCAATCGGCGCATCAGAATTATCAGGGTATCCAAATGCAATACCACCCGCCACGATACTTGCCAAAGACTGCGTGTCCAGATTAAATCCAGATGCATTTAAACTCACATCAATCCCACTGGCCTGCCAAAAACGCGCATCTTGCGTGACAAATTTGTCGTAAGGTGAACGAATAAAGGTTTGTAGCTCAACATGCTGACCATCTTTAGCCAAATTATACGCAGTAATTTGACCAACATTGATCCGTCGATAATAAATAGGAGATCCAATATCTAACGATCCCAAATCTTTTGCTTTTAAGAAAAATCTTTTACCTGGTACATCTGAGGTCACGACAGGTGGGACTTCCAATCCGTTAAATTCTTCTTTTTTTTCCTTTGCTTTTCCGCCATCGACGCCAATATATGAGCCAGAAAATAAAGTATCTATGCCTGAAATACCACTGGTTCCTACTCTAGGGCGCACCACCCAAAATCGCGCATCTTTCGCTGCAAAATTACTAGCATCTTTGCGTAATTCGATTTTGGCAATAACGTGTGAGCGATCATCCGACAGTACAATTTCACGAACCAATCCGATATCTACTTGCCGATATTTAACAGTCGTCTTGCCAGCCACCAATCCTTCAGCCGTTCGAAATGAAACATAAATCGTCGGTCCGATTGCAAGAATAGATTTGATTGCCAAAGACAGCCCAATTAATAAGGCAATAAACGGAATCAACCAAATTAATGCAGGTCGCCATTTGCCCTTTTTTTTCTGAGGCTGTGGCACACGTTGCTCAGTCTGATGATCCGTTTGAGTGGGATCAGCTTCTGCGGGGTTATTCGTTGTATTATTTTCCGTCATCATGCATGTTCTTTTTAACGAGGCTGAAAAAAATCATTTTTAGATGGCAAATGATTGACCTGATTCACCATGTTGTTTTTTGAAGCGTTGGTTGAGGTATTTAGTCGCTGTTGAGATAAATAATAATTATCCCAAATAATACGTGGATCAAAACTCATTGAAGCAAACATGGTCAATACCACCACTGCACCAAAAGCCACGGCACCAGGCCCTGCCAAAATCGTTGCCAATGATTGAATTTGTATCAGCGCGGTTAGTAAGGCCACAACAAATACATCAATCATGGACCAGCGCCCCACAAACTCCACAATACGATATAACACGCTGCAATGTGAAGGTAATATAGTCCATTGCGCAGTAGATTGCATTCGCACCACAAAAACCAGAAAGTATAAAATTAGCAACTTGACCATGGGAATAAAAATACTGGCCGTAAAAATCACGGCTGCCACAAAATAATCACCGCTTTGCCAGAAGTAAATGACCCCACTCATAATGGTATCTTGCTGATGTCCCAATAATGAATCGGTAATGGTCATTGGCAATACATTTGCTGGAATATATAAAATCGTCGCAGCAATCACCAATGCCAAGGTGCGGCTTTGACTATGATCTTTACGAACATGCAATGCACTCTTACATCGAATGCAATATTGAGTTTGATCCGCGTGGTGACTTTGTGGATTCACCAGACCACAACAATGACATGCCACTAATCCGAGATCGACCGCTCTTGGATTCACTCGATGAATACGGGCATCATCATCGGCAACATCGCTTGTTTGATGCACTTGTTCCCCGATGTGTTTGATTTTTTTCATGGCTGGCACCGATCAACTTCATCCCAAATATCTTGGACTTTAACTGACGCGATATAGACCAATAATAGGCTCAATATTGCAAATGCCCATAAAGCAATCCCCGGAATCACCACCACCATTCCCACTAATTTCACTAAAGTAACCAGAACACCAATTAAAAAAACTTCGACCATGCCCCATGTTCGAAATACATAGATTACTCTTAACGCAGGGATCAAGTATTTGGGTCTGGTTTTAAAAACACTGACTGATGCAAAGATATAAGCCAGTAACAATAAATCTGTGAGTGGAACAATAAATGTCGTGATTAAAATAAGTAGCCCGACAAAAGCTCGATCAATATGAAACATCATCAAGGCTGCCCCCAACAATGTGGTTTGGGAAACATTGCCATTGAGCTCAACACTCACGATGGGAAAACTATTGGCGACAATAAAAATAATTAATGCGGTTATCACCAGCGCCAATAGCGTATTAAATGGTTTAACTTGCCGATAAAGTTCTGCACCACAGCAACTACAATACGCGCGCTCTCCCCGTCCGAGTTTCACTTTCTGATAAATTGCATCACACTCCTCACAACAACATAAGTTACGCTGTGACACATCACGAGATGAATTTGAACGACTCTGATCTAACTCAGTCAAAAATGAATCCTGTGATGAAGGTTGACTCATAACGTATCAAGACTCTTTTATTGTTAATTTTTTCGATAATAAGATTGCATTTCAATCGATAAACAACGTACCAACAGATGAGAAATACTTCAAATTTTTCCTAGATCAGAGCAGTCACTGAGCTATGATAGGATCATTTTTAAATGCTCAAACCTTTCTAACAAGTCCAGCTCATCATCATTTTATATATCATCATCAATGTGCAAGCAATCATAGATCTGTTTCAGACTACATTGCATTTTGTTATTTTGAAAAAGCTAAAAAACCTTGGTAATTTAAAATTTGAGTAAATCGTGCCACTTGATTGAATTCGGTCTGTTCGAGCAATTCAAACGTTTGCTCATCCGTTAACGCATAGAAATCATCTGCAAGCCGTTTTAACATGGCAGTCGTTTGAATTTGTGTCAGTCCATTACTTTCACAGATATTTTTTAAAGCACGTTGTTGGGGTTCTGAAGAAATTTCAGTTAAGTCAAAAGTAATAAACAAACCTTCTGTTTTGAGCCGTTTTTGAATGGCTTGTAAAAATTCCAACTTTTGAGGGAATGCAACAAAATGTGTCACTAAAATAGAAAGCGCGGCATCAAAACTCACGATATTTTCTAATTCATGTACATCACCCAAGTGAAAATCAACACGATGATCAACATTCAAATCTTGGAGAGAGGTTCGCGCTTTATCTAACATAGCGGCTGATAAATCAGTTGCGGTGAAGTGCCAATTAGGGAAAGTTTGTAATAAATAACCAAGCTCATAACCCGTTCCACAACCTACCACTAAAATATGCGCAGACTCAGGCAAATAAGTTTTTAACAATGCTTGTATTTGTTGATGAACCACCTCATATCCGGGGATCAATTTACGAATATGTTGATCGTAACTCTCTACCACTTGCTGTGAACTAAAATCTTTTGCCATAATTATTTATCCCTTTTTTCTATATCTCGATCAATGCCTTATCAACAAATTTATTTCATCTTTGTTTTTATTTCACAATGGGAGAGAAAATAAAGACGCTCTAAGCTGTTATGAAAAAATCTAATCGAGTTTAAACATGGTGTCTGGTGATAATCGCTTGACTTAAAAGCTGATAGATTTCTTTTAGATCAGGACGACTAGCCTGTTCGAGTAAATGCTGATGCATTTGCAAAATATTATGATCCTCTCGAAGTGCAGGCCCTGTTTGAACTTGAACAGGGTCATATTGGGTCGCTTTTTTTGCTGTTTCCAAGATTAAAGGATAAAGCAGTGAAAAATCGACCTGTTGCTGATCTACAACTTGCTTGGCCATATCGTAGCAATAATTACTAAAATTACAGGCAAACACCGCAGCCAAATGTAAACTTAGACGCTGAGATGATGAATAATGATAAACTTGTTTGCTTAGGCTATTTGCTAATTGATCTAAAATTTCTAGAGCCTGTGGTTGCTTTGCCTCTATAAACAAAGGAGTTTCAGCCCAATCAATTTCATGTTCAAAACTAAAAGTTTGCAGCGGATAAAATACCCCTGCATTGGGATGGACATCTGATAATACTTTGAGGTCGGTGCTTCCTGAAGTATGCACAATTAAAACGT
>NZ_CP078523.1:3328452-3334696 GCF_019264745.1 Acinetobacter sp. Colony158
GTTGCAATAGCCTGATCACTCACTGCAAGAACAACTAAATCTATTTCTGAATTCAATTGTTTTATATCATCAATCGCTTGTGCTCCAACCTGCTCGGCAAGCTTTTTTGCGTGTTCGAGATTACGACTCATGATTTGAACAATTTGATGCTGAGATGCAAATGTTTTGGCCAAATGTGTTGCCACTTTGCCTGAACCCACAAAACTAATCCGCATAACTCAACTCATTGATCGCAATAAGCTTAAGCATGCCAATAAACAAAGGGCGAATCAATCGCCCTTTACCTGTATCAATTTAAAAGATGCAAAATTAGTTAAATACGTTATTTAAATAGACAATACGTTCAATGGTTCGCTGATTAAAACATTTGGTGTATTGCATTTCTGTATTTTGATCGTTCAAAGCCTGATCCCAGTAATCAGATTGTTTTTGATAAGTTTCCTTTTCTTTTTCAGGAATTTCATGGGCAGACTTTTGTGCAAGAACTTTACAATCAATATCACGTTTTTCAAACCAGTCCGTTTGATCTTGTTTAAGTTGTTCTCGCTGTTCTTCAGTCAAATTGTCCCAAGCTTGATTTAAACGTTCTACCTGTTTCTGTTTTTCAGCATCCAGCTCTTTTTTTCGGATATCCATCGCTTGTTTTGCCAGATTATATTGAGCAGCTTCTTTCTGATCATTATCCTGAATCATAGATTGATATTGTTTATTTTTTTCTATATAACTTTCAAATAAAACTGCTTGCTCAGTGATAAAAGCAACGCCCTCTAATATCTCTTTTTGATTTTGAACACTTAAACTTATGCCTTCTTTATCAGTCTTGGTAATGTCATATAATAAATTACCACGCAATTCATCATTCGTTACTGACAACCCTGATTCATTATTATCCAGATAATCTTTTACAGTAGCATAGCCATCTCCTTCACTATTCTCAATATAGGCTTGATAGGCATTTTCTGCACGTTGCATTAACCCTTTTGGAAAATGCACCACCAATTGGCTTTCACAGTTGAGCTCGGTTGCTGTTTTAGGATCTTCTGTCAAAGTTCGAATGGTTTTAATTTCAAATCGAAGTCCTTTATTAATCTTTTCTAACAGAGTACGGTCAGCTTCATAATATTCTGAGGATTGACGCAAACTTTTTTCAAGAGCTTTAATATATTCAGACTTTAAATAATCCTGTATTTGATTAAGATTATCCTGATTAGTACAACTAAAATCTGCAACATCCTGAGCCTGATTCTCGGTTTTCTTATTTTTAAAGTAGTCACAGCCACTAAATAAAATTGCAGTTGATAAAGTTGTTAAAATGATAAATTTTTTCATCGCTTTCCACTAATTGTTTGTCATTATTTATAGCGAGCATATTTTAATCATCTTTATCACTAAAAATCGAGTTTTTATTCTATTTTTATTTATTCATCCAATAAAAAACTCGGCTATGATTTTACCGAGTTTTTTTAAGATCGTTTAAAATTTAAATTAAGAACGTCTGTACTACTTTTCCAGTCAAAGTCTGATTTAAAAGTGGTGTATTTTTACCACTAGACAGAATACTTTTCTTTTCTAATGTCCACTGTAAATCAGGATCAACTAATACCCAGCCTTTTTCAGCCTGCCAACGCTCTAACATATTCGCAACTTGAGCAGGTGCTATGGTCACTTTCTCTACCCACTCAAGTGGTTCAAACAATCCTTCTTTGACCAATTGAACACCCAAAGATACATAGGTATCAAAAGCACTAATCCCCGGTAATGTTTCTGCAAATGGCATCATTTTGGCAGAACTACTCAACGGTTCATGATGCGTACAAATGGCATCAATGACACCTGATTTTACTGCTTGACGTAATTGTTGTTTATCTTGTTCAGAACGCAAAGGTGGACGTACATGAGCCAATGAATTAAAGCCATCAATTAAGGATTCAGTTAAATGTAACTGATGCATCGCAACATCAGCCGTGACTGGTAAGCCTTTGGCTTTAGCCGCTTCAATCAGTTCAATGGATTTTCCAGAAGAAATAAGACCAAAATGTGCACGAACGCCTGTGGCTTCAATCATAATCAGGTATTTCGCAATCGCAATAGTTTCTGCAATTGCAGGAATCATTGGCAAACCCTGACGTGAAGCGATAAAACCTTCATGCACGCAGCCATCTTTGGCTATTTGCGCTTCTTCTGGATAAAACACTACAGTTAAGCCCAAACCTGCTGCATATTCCAGTGTACGAATCACCACATCATCATCTTCAAAAGATGCATTGGCATTTGACACGGCGGTACAGCCACCCTTTTTAAGTGCCGCCATATTCGCAGGTTGTTTACCCATTAAGCCTTGGGTCTGCGCACCAATAATGTGTAAATGAAACTGTCCATCTGTCCATGCTTTCTCAATTAAGCCGTGAATCAAGGCACCATTGTCCTGCACGATTGGTTTAGAATCTGGCGGCGTAATCACGTGCAAAATACCATTTTCACGTGCAGCCTTACCTTCAGACTTCAAAGTACCATGCTGTTGTTGACCCGGCTCGCGTACACGCGCGCATAAATCGACCATGGTCGGCATCAACCATTTGCCTTGTGCATCGATACTTTCATCAATATGCTCAAGTGATTCAACACGTTTACCGTTTTTTAAATAAACAGTTGTAATTAGGTCAATTTTCTCTACAGGATCAAGTAAACGGACATTTTCAAGTTTGATATTGCTCATAATGTTGACCCTTATACCGCGATTGCTTCGATTAAACCCTGTTGCTGTAACTGCCCTTGCATTGTGAGTGCCAGAACTGCCATTCGCACCGCAATACCATTAGTCACCTGATGCAAAATTACAGAACGTGGGCCATCGGCAATACTGGAATCAATCTCAACACCACGATTCATTGGCCCCGGATGCATCACAATACAATCTGGTTTCGCCAACGCCAAACGTTCTTGATTCAGTCCATACATACGATAAAATTCTGCTTGAGAAGACAATGCAGGCGAATCAATTCGTTCATTTTGAATACGTAAAGCAATGATCACGTCACAATCTTTAACGCCTTCGTCCATTTTATTAAATAGGCGAACATGATCACCATATTCACTAAAACCAACTGGCAATAAAGTATTTGGTGCAATCACGCGAATATCTTGACAGCCCAAAGTCTGCAAAGCCGCAATATCTGAACGCGCAACACGAGAATGTTTAATATCACCAATAATTGCAACGCTGAGTTCTTCAAAAGGTTTATGGGTATCACGACGAATAGTCAGCATATCCAGCATTGCTTGCGTTGGATGAGCGTGGCGTCCATCGCCTGCATTAATAATCGCTAGATTTGGACAGACATCCTTAGCAATAAAATGTGCCGCACCTGAAGAGGAATGACGTACCACAAAGATATCTGCCGCCATTGCTTCCAAGTTCCAGAGTGTATCTCGCAAGGTTTCCCCTTTAGAGGTACTTGAACGTGCAATATCAATATTCAACACATTGGCAGACAAACGTTTCGCTGCCGCCTCAAAAGTAGTACGTGTACGGGTAGAATTTTCAAAAAATAAATTCATCACGGTACGCCCTTCAAGTAATGGCGTGGTGATCAACTGATTTTGATCATTTATAAAAGATTGCGCGGTATCGAGAATTTTTGTAAGCGTTTCTTTGGAAAGACCTTCGATGGTCAAAAAGTGTTTTAAATTGCCCTGCTGATTGAGCTGAATCTGACTCGGTGTATGCAATGCCGCCAAGTGCATGAGAGATTCCTTAGACGTTAAGTTAAGGCATTATACAGATATTTTTCTCAATCGGGCAGTTGAAGTTTTAGGCAAATGAACAAGTTTTCCCCTTGAAAATACGCTAAAATAACCGATTGCTTTAGCTGCTCTTGGAAAATTGAATGAATTCACCGCAACGTCTTTCTACATATTGGGTTACCTGTGCAGATGGACTGGAAACCTTATTGCAACAAGAATTACAAGGTTTAGGCATCGAGCAGACTGAACGCTTTGCAGGTCGTCTCATTTTCCAAGGGTCGCTTGAACAAGCTTACCGAATTTGTATGTGGTCGCGTCTAGCGTCACGCGTACTCAAACCAATTCATACCTACGAGATCGAATTTAGTCATGATGCCCGTGATGTTGCAGAAGAACTGTACGAAGGGGCTTTAAATTTTGATTGGTCACTGATTTTTGCACCTCAAAGTACCTTTGCCATCCGTTTGCATGTCGAACGTGAAATTAAAGTCAATACTCAGTTTGCAACCCTTAGAACGAAAGACGGTGTAGTCGATTCCTTTATGGAAGCCGTTGGCCGTCGTCCTAGCATTGATACCAAACAACCCGAAATTACCTTGTTTGTATTGGCGGGTAAAACCGAACACACCTTTTGCTTAGACTTATCAGGTGATTCCTTACATAAGCGCGGCTATCGTCACTATATGACCGAAGCACCGATTAAAGAAAATCTGGCAGCCGCAATTTTACAAAAAGCTAAATTAGAACAATTACAACCCGATTTAATTCTCGATCCAATGTGTGGTTCGGGTACCTTTATTATTGAATCTTTGATGATTTTGACCGATCGCGCACCTGGTTTAGTTCGTCGTTTTGGCTTTAATGGTTGGCATGGACATGATCGTGAACTCTGGCTTGAGATTAAAGCCGAGGCTGCGCAGCGTCATGAGGTCGCTTTAGAAAAAACCCTACCCAAATTTTATGCTTTTGATGCAGACTGGGAAGCCGTAAAAGCGACGCGCCAAAATATTATTGCGGCAGGTTTTGAAAAATTATTAGATCAAATCCAGATTGAAGAACGTCCACTTGCAGACTGGCCATCTTTTGAAAACACCTATAACAAGGCTTTCGTGGTAACCAATCCACCATACGGCGAACGTCTTGGCGATAAAGCCTCAAACCGTGCTTTTTATTTAGGTTTATCTGCCCTATTACAACAACATTTTCCGAATCAGCATGCTGCCGTGATTGCAGCACAGATTGAGCAAGCTGATGTATTGGCATTGAGCGACCCAGAAACCTTACGCTTAATGAATGGTAAATTGCCTATTTACATTCGTTTTGGTCAAGTTAAACCTGTCGCCAATCACCAGCCGTTTTTAGTAACTTGGCATGCTGATCCTGTCGAAATTGAAGGCGCACAAGATTTTGCCAATCGCTTACAAAAGAATATGTCTGCCTTGAAAAAATGGGCTACAAAAGAACAAGTGTTCTGTTTACGCCTTTATGATGCCGATTTGCCTGATTTTAATGTGGCAGTAGATTTATACGGCGATCGCTTACACGTTCAGGAATACGCACCACCGAAAACCATTGATCCTGAAAAAGCCAAGAAACGTTTTAATTTAGCATTGGCTGCCATTCGTGCAGTAACAGGGTTATCTCGCGAAGCGATATTTATTAAAACTCGTGCGCGTCAGGAAGGTAAAAGCCAATACACTAAACAAAGCACTGCATCTAAGCGTTTTATTGTTCAGGAAGGTCAAGCCAAGATTTTAGTCAACTTAACAGATTATCTGGATACTGGTTTGTTTCTGGATCATAGACAAATGCGTTTGCGCATTGCTAAAGAAGCACGCGGTAAGCACTTCTTGAATCTGTTTAGTTATACTTCGACTGCAAGCTTGCATGCCGCATTGGGTGGCGCAGCCAGCACGACGAGCGTAGATTTATCCAATACTTATTTGAATTGGTCAAAAGAAAATTTTGTTTTAAATGGTCTCACAGTTGACCATGCTGATGAACAACATATGTTCTTTGCCAGTGACTGTTTTGAATGGCTCAAAGAAGGTCATGAACAATATGACTTGATCTTTATTGACCCACCAACATTTTCAAACTCTAAAAAGTTTTATGGCACTTTTGATATTCAACGTGATCATGTGTCATTACTTAAACGAGCCATGAATCGTTTAAGTAATGAAGGAACATTATATTTTTCCAATAACTATCGTGGTTTTGAACTTGACGAAGAAATCGAAGCCCTGTTTGATGCTGAAGAAATCACCCACGATACGATTGGCCCTGATTTTAAACGAAATCAAAAAATTCACCGTGCTTGGAAAATTCAGCATCTACCGAACTAAACCTATGTTTTGAGAAAATGTAATCCATTTAATAAAGCCTGTTGAAATTTCAATGGGCTTTATTTATTGATGGTAATCGTAACATCCCCTTTGGCATTACCAAGCTGTGGTCCAATTAAATTAAGCTTATCCATACGGACTTTTTCTTCATAAGG
>NZ_CP078523.1:3334760-3371359 GCF_019264745.1 Acinetobacter sp. Colony158
TGTTCTTCATACTCAGAAAGAACACTCGCATCAAGATTATCCTGAGTCAATTGTTTGGTATGTTTTTTGGCAATATTCTGGTTTAGATTTTTTTGCTCAGATACTGGTTTTTTTGCGTCTTGTTCAACTGCCTTTACTACAGGTGGTGTTACACGTTCGAGTGAATCGCTTTCATTTCTCAAGACATTTTCATTTAAAGGTGTCGCAGAAATTGTATAGCCTGAGCCCCCCAAACCTCCTAACAAAACAATCATTATATAGAATGCAGTTCCTTGACGTTCCATCACGTGATTCTTCCTTTATTTACTCAGTTCTTCTTATTTAATTTCACGCTAACAAGATTTGATTTAATCTGCAATGCTTAGACAGAACTTCCCGATAATCTGTCGGTTATCCATCTATCAAGATGTAAAAAAAGAGGATGTATTGACTACATCCTCTTTATAAAGCTTCACATTTAGTCAGAAATTAACTCAGTTTTAATTTATCAAACACGAGATGCCCATGATCACCTTTGATAATGATATTATCTCCAGCTTGAAATTCTCCAGCCAGAATTTTTTGAGCAAGTGGATTTTCAACCTGTTGCTGAATTGCACGTTTCAACGGACGCGCACCATAAACAGGATCAAAACCTGCATCAATCAAGAGATCAAAAGCAGTATCATCCACGGTCAATCCAATTTCACGATCTGCCAAACGTGAGCGCAAACGATCAAGTTGAATATCGGCAATACCACGGATTTGTGATTTTTTCAGAGAGTGGAATACCACCAACTCATCAATACGGTTGATAAATTCTGGACGGAAATGCTGGCTCACAGCCGACATCACCACAGCCCGCACTTCATCGTCAGTTGCACCTTCCCCTAGCTCACGCACATCTTGCGAACCAAGGTTCGATGTCATCACAATGACCGTATTTTTAAAGTCGATCACGCGGCCTTGTGAATCGGTCAAACGCCCATCATCCAAGACTTGTAGCAAGATATTAAACACATCTGGATGCGCTTTTTCGACTTCATCAAACAATACCACGCTATACGGTTTACGACGTACAGCTTCCGTCAATACACCACCTTCTTCATAGCCGACATAACCTGGAGGTGCACCTACCAAACGACTCACCGAATGTTTCTCCATAAATTCGCTCATATCGATACGAATCATGGCATCATCACTATCAAACAGGAAATTCGCCAAAGCTTTGGTCAACTCTGTTTTACCCACACCTGTTGGCCCAAGGAATAGGAATGAACCACTTGGTCGATTCGGATCAGATAATCCAGCTCGTGAACGTCGAACAGCATTCGAGACCGCGACGACAGCTTCATCCTGCCCGACAACACGGTTATGTAAAAACTCTTCCATATGCAGAAGTTTTTCACGTTCACCTTGCAGCATTTTCGCCACAGGAATACCCGTTGCAGCACTGACCACCTCAGCGATTTCATTTTCCGTTACTTTGGTACGAATCAGTTTTGGCTCTTCGTTTTCTTCAGCAACTTCAGCTTGTTCAAGACGTTTTTGCAACTCAGGAATGACGCCATATTGCAAACGTGCAGCTTCTGCCAAATCACCTTCACGTTGTGCTTTATCGAACGCAATACGCGCCTGATCAAGTTCAATCTGTGCCTTTTTATCACCTTCAACCAAGGTTTTTTCGGCTTTCCAGATCTCTTCCATATCATTGTATTCTTTTTCAATGATTGAAATCTGTTCTTCAAGATGATTGATTTCAGCTTTACTGCCTGCATCTTCATCACGTTTTACCGCTTCAAGCTGCATTTTCAACTGGATAATACGACGTTCCAAACGATCTAAAGCTTCTGGTTTAGAGTCGATCTCCATTTTAATACGCGATGCCGCTTCATCAATCAAATCGATGGCTTTGTCAGGTAGCTGACGATCTGTGATATAACGATGTGACATTTTTGCCGCTGCAATAATTGCGGAGTCAAGAATTTGTACACCATGATGTGCGGCATATTTCTCTTTTAAACCGCGTAAAATCGCAATGGTATCTTCAACACTTGGTTCATCGACCAAAACTTTTTGGAAACGGCGTTCAAGAGCAGCATCTTTTTCGATGTATTGGCGATACTCATCTAGTGTCGTTGCACCGACGCAACGCAGTTCACCCCGCGCTAAAGCAGGTTTCAGCATATTGCCCGCATCCATCGCGCCATCGGTTTTGCCTGCGCCAACTAACGTATGCAATTCATCAATAAATAAAATGACATTCCCATCTTGTTTGGCCAGATCATTAAGTACCGCTTTTAAACGCTCTTCAAATTCACCACGATATTTTGCCCCTGCAAGCAATGAACCTAAATCCAGCGATAAAACCCGTTTATTTTTCAGGCTTTCTGGCACTTCACCATTGACGATACGCTGTGCCAAACCCTCAACAATGGCGGTTTTACCTACCCCTGGCTCACCAATCAACACGGGGTTATTTTTGGTACGACGTGACAAGACCTGAATGGTGCGACGAATTTCATCATCACGCCCAATCACAGGGTCAAGTTTGCCTGCCAAAGCACGTTCGGTTAAATCAATAGTATATTTATTTAATGAGTCACGTTGATCTTCGTGATTATTGCTCATGACTTTATCGTCGCCTCGAATAGATTCAATCACTTTGCGTAGTGCATCAGTCGTTACACCTACGCTGTTTAATAAACTTTTGGTACTACCAGTTTCAGTAAGTGCCAGCAGTACCCAATCTGTTGATAAAAACTCATCACCTGCTTTTTGTGCATGACGATCTGCCAGATTCAAAACCTTCACAGCTTCTGGATTCAGATTGACGTCACCTGTAGGATTGGCAATGGTTGGCGCATCCTGAATCGCCTGTTCCAGCTTTTTCTTTAACTCAGGCAATCTTGCACCTGATTGCTGCAACAGGCTTAAATTGGATGGCTCTTCAAGTAAAACCGCAAGAATATGAATGCCATCAATAGAAGTATGGTCTTTACCAGTGGCTAACGATTGCGCATCTGACAGGGCTTGCTGTAAGCGATTGGTAAATTTTTCAAAACGCATTATTGTTATTCCTCATCATCAATTTGTTACTTGCTTAATACATGGGAACTCTTTTATAAATTTCAAATAAGTTTTATAAAATTTCATTATATTTTTCATAAGCTTATATTAATATTAAATAATATATAACTCAGTTATAATATGGGTTCTTTAGGCAAGATTTTCAAGTAAGTCTGTATGCTGTTTTTGTTAATTCTTAGATACATATCCATTTCATCAGCCTAACAAATTCAGTTATTCACAGCAAAGCAGCAGAATTTTTCAAAATAATCTGATAAAAATCTAAAAAATTATTGCTGATATTTTCTTATGCTTAAAAAAAGCTGTTTTATGCTAGGCTTATCTTTGCTCTCCTTACAATCTCTCTATGCTGAGTTACCACAAGACTCACGTCGTCCTGGTGGGATCGCGGTTATTCCACTTGGTCAAGAGATTAAAAGTGTTCGCTTTAATCAGCAAAATATTCTGATTAGCAATGAAAATACCCAACGTTATGCCATTCTAGGGATTCCATTAAATACGCCAATCGGCACTTTAACAGTCGATACAAATGCCCAACCGATTCAAATTGAAATAAAGCCTTACGCGTATGCTGAACAACGGATTAAGGTCCAAAATCAGGATTATGTAGATCCGTCAGAGGCGCAACTCGCACGTTATGCTCAAGAAGCCAAACAACAAAATGACATCTATAGTTCATTTACAGCAAGTTCATGGCAGTCGATGCCTCACTTTATAGCACCTACTTCAGGTAAATTTAGCAATTCTTTTGGGCGCAAACGTTTTTTTAATGGTGAAGAACGCGCACCCCATTCAGGGTTGGATATTCCTGCACCCATAAGACAAAAAGTTATTGCTCCTACCGACGGTATGGTCGTGCGAACAGGCGATTATTTTTTTAATGGAAAAACTGTGCTGATTGATCATGGACAAGGGTTAATCAGCATGTTTTGTCATTTAAGTAAAATAGAAGTGAAGCAAGGTCAGCAGATTCATCAAGGTGAAGTTTTAGGCTTGGTGGGTAAAACGGGACGAGTGACTGGGCCACATTTACATTGGGGAATGAGCTTGAATAATGCACGAGTAGATCCGCAATTGTTTTTAAAGCCTTAATTCAATCCAAGAACTTCCGAAAATATTTTGGCGCATCGTCATAGCCTTGAGCTAGATAAAACTGATGCGCCAGTTTTCGATGATCGCTTGAATGTAATTCCATCCGATCACAGCCACGCTGTCGTGCAATCTCTTCGGCAGAGGCTAACAATGCCTGACCAATTTTCTGTCCTCGAAATGGTTCATGTACGCAGAGATACGCGACTCGTGCAAAATCTCCTTCTGTCGCGATTTGTGGAATAATACTCAAAGACAAAAAACCAGCAACCTCAGCCTCAATTTGAGCAACAAAAATATATTGATGAGGATCATGCATAAATGCCTTGATTTTTTGTGAAATGAAATCAATCGATTGAACATAACCTAATTGATCCAGTAGAGATTGTAATGCTTGGGCATCTTCTAGTTTTGCTTCACGTATTTGCACCACAGTCATTCCTTCTTTATCTTTTTATGCTATCTAAAAGAAAAAGCTGACAGTTTGTCAGCCTTAACCTTACAGATCTCATCAAATTATTTTCAAACTAAACTTATTCAGCCTCAATAATTTCAAAATCATGCGTAATATTGACTCCACCATCCGACAGCATTTTACTGGCCGAACAGTATTTTTCTGCGGAAAGCTCAACTGCTTTTGCCACCTGTTTTTCTTTCACTGCTTTTCCAGTCACTACAAAGTGCAAATGGATGTCGGTAAATACCGCTGGAATTGCATCAGCACGATCTGCTTTTAACTCACATACGACATTGGTCACATCTTGACGTGCTTTCTTTAAAATGGTCACAATATCAAATGAAGCACACCCACCAAGTCCCATTAAAATCAGTTCCATCGGACGTGGGCCACGGTTTTCACCACCATATTCGGCAGAGCCATCCATCACGACTTGATGACCACTTTCAGATTTCGCTTCAAAAGCAACATTCTCTAGCCAATGAACACTTGTTTGCATTGCAACTACCCAAAAAAAATTATAAATTTACATAGTTCTTGTACACTAGCATAAAATGAGTTGATAAGGAATTTCATCTCTTGTGTGTGAATACGCTCATTTAGGTCTTGTGCGATCTTTTTTATATATCCTAATCGGAAAACTTAAGCATGACGTCAAACTTTTCACAACTCAGCACCGATGCTTTATCTCCAGGTCAACTACCAGAGTCAGTCAAGGCGCTTTTAAAACGTGCTCATATTAATCGCTATCCAAAACGCACGACGATTGTTGACGCAGGTACCGAATCAAAATCGCTTTATTTGATTTTGAAAGGCTCCGTTTCAATTATTTTACGTGAAGATGATGAACGTGAAATCGTAGTTGCTTATTTAAATCCTGGGGACTTTTTTGGGGAAATGGGTCTCTTTGAATCAAATCCACAGCGTACAGCAGAAGTTCGTACACGTGATGTCTGTGAAATTGCCGAAATTTCATATGACAATTTCCACGAACTTAGTAAGCAATATCCAGATTTAAGCTACGCGGTATTTGCCCAATTGATACGTCGTCTGAAAAATACGACCCGTAAAGTCACAGATTTAGCATTTATTGATGTTTCTGGTCGTATTGCGCGTTGTCTCATCGATTTATCAGCTCAACCAGAAGCCATGATTTTACCGAACGGTCGTCAAATCCGTATTACGCGTCAGGAAATTGGACGTATCGTTGGTTGTTCACGCGAAATGGTCGGTCGTGTTCTTAAAACGCTTGAAGAACAAGGCATGATTGAAACCGATGGTAAAGCGATTCTCATTTTTGATGCATCATTAGAAGAGAAGTCTCTGGATGATACTGATTTTGATGACGAAGAATAGAATTTCGTTTTATCTAATAAGAAAAGCAAACTTTATCGTTTGCTTTTTTTTATGAAAAATATCTAAGATACAAAAACATACATACAACTTAAAGCAAATCATTTAAGTTCAAAAATGTCAATTTTCAATGGAAGTTAAGGATCAGGTTATGCAATATCATGCATTGGGTGATTCAGGCATTCAAGTGCCTGAAATTTGTTTAGGCACCATGACCTTTGGAGAACAGAACTCCCAGCCCGAAGCTTTTGATCAATTAAATTATGCACTGGAAAATGGCTTATATTTCTGGGATACCGCAGAGATGTACTCTGTTCCACCCAAACCTGAAACCTATGGGGCGACCGAAACTATTATTGGGAACTGGTTTGCACAACACGCTCAACGTGAAAAAGTGTTTCTAGCATCCAAAATTGCAGGACCTGGTTTCGGTGGCAGCCATATTCGTGAAGGTCATACCCAATTTGGCAAGCATATCGAACAAGCACTGGACGGTTCGTTAAAGCGTTTACAGACTGACTATATTGATCTATATCAACTCCACTGGCCAGAGCGTCATACCAATTTCTTTGGCGGTTTAGGCTTTGCAAATGCTGAAGCTGCAACACACTATGAAATTGAAGCGATGCAACACACATTGTTGGCTCTGCAAAAAGAAATTGAACGTGGGCGTATTCGTCATATTGGTCTATCCAATGAAACACCGTGGGGAACCATGAAATTTCTACAGCTTGCTGAAAAACTGGGTGTCAGCAAATTTGTGAGTGTGCAAAACCCGTATAGCCTATTAAACCGTACCTATGAAATTGGTATGTCTGAAATTGCCAAATTTGAAAGCGTTGGACTCCTTGCCTATTCGCCATTGGCCTTTGGTTACTTAACTGGCAAATTCCGTCATGGCGCTCGTCCTGCGAACGCTCGTGTGACTTTATTTTCGCGTTTTACCCGCTACAGTAATCCTCAAAGTGAATGGGCAACCGAGCAATATGCTCAATTGGCTGAAAAACATGGTCTCAGCTTGACCCAAATGGCACTGGCATTTATCAAACAGCAGTTCTTTGTAAGCAGTACGATCATTGGTGCTACCAGTGTGGATCAGTTAAAAGAAAATATTCAAGCTTTCGACATTACGTTGGATGAAACAATGTTAAAAGGGATTGAAGAGATTCATACCCAACAACCTAATCCTGCACCTTAAGCATAAAAATAGGATGCCTGATGGCATCCTATTTTCTGATTCTGACATTGAATAAAATTAACGGCGATTATTATAAACAGCCATCGCTGCGGGTAAATTTTTACGCATATCATTAATTCGCTGTGCATTTGATGGATGTGTTGACAAGAATGATGGTCCTGCGCCTGCACCATCAAGTTTGTTCATTTTTTCCCATAGACTAATCGCAGCTTGAGGATTATATCCCGCTTTTGCCATTAGCATTAATCCACCAAAATCTGCACGGCTTTCAAGATTACGCGAATAAGGCAAACCCACCCCGACCTGACTTCCCAAATCAAGTGCAGCCGAGCCTAGCTGACCAATGCTATCCCCTGCATAAGCTTTACCGATATTGAGTGCTAAACCAGTCAGAGCTTCAGCGCCAATTTTACTTTTTGAATGTTCTTCCAGCGCATGTGTCATTTCATGCCCCATTACCGCTGCAATCTCAGCATCCGTAAGGTTCAGTTTATTCACAATACCTGTATAAAACACTACTTTACCACCAGGCGCGACATAAGCATTGACTGTATCTGACTTCAACACTGCCAGTTGCCATTGAAATGGCTGACCCGTTTGATTCATCTGGTTTGCATAAGGAACTAGACGTTGCATCACCGTATTGATACGACGATAAGTAATCGAAGAAGTATCCAGCTGACCCTTTTGTCGCGCTTCAGTTGTCATTTTACTGAAGCCCTGTGCTGCTGTCGCATTCAGGGTTGCAGAGTCTGCACCTGCCATATCCGCAAAGGTCGCACAACCGCCAAGTGTCATCATCGTAGCGGTTAAAAAACTAAATACTATTTTTTTATTCATTAAAAGCATCTCCTTACAAGACAAAACTATTTAACTTGCTGTTTTGACGTGCATTATAGATAAATGTTTGAAATAAATGAGATGAATATCATTAGATTTATGTAATTCTATCGAAAAATAAATAAAATCCATGAAATTAAACAAATCACATTCACAATAAAATAAAATCTCAATAGTGGCTTAATTTTATCTTCAAGATTTAAATCGTTTCGCTTAAAAAGCAAATAAGCATTTTGTAATAAAATCACAGGCAAAATAACACAAGCAATAATCACAGTTAAGCCCATAAAAGCTGCCATAAATAGGTTTGGATCATTGGTCTGTAAAGAAATAATCCACATGGCAATCGTGGGCGCACCGCCAATTGCAAATAACAGCGAATAAAAAATCGTTTGTGCAATATGTGGTTGTAGCTTCATGCCGACGTTATTTTCCCATTTTTATATAAAAAATCAGTTTTATCATAAAAGAAAAGCACCTACTTAGGTGCTCTCTTTAGTCGTAAGAACGTGTTTATGCAGAAAATGGGTGGCGTAGCACAATTGTTTCAGCACGATCTGGGCCCGTTGAAATAATATCAATTGGGCATTCGATTAGTTGTTCAATACGTTTTACATAGGCCAATGCATTTGCAGGAAGTTGATCAACACTGGTCAAACCTACTGTTGAATCTGTCCAACCTGGCATGGTTTCATAAATCGGTTTTAAACTTTCAAATGAAACTGCGTCTGATGAACCAATACAACCAGAATCAGTATTTTCATAACCGACACAAATTTTGACTTCTTCCAAACCATCTAGTACATCAAGTTTAGTCAAGCAAATCCCTGAAAGTGAGTTTACATCGACTGAACGACGTAGAATTTCAGCATCAAACCAACCGCAACGACGTTGACGACCCGTTGAAGCACCAAACTCATGGCCAACAGTACCCAAATGACGACCAATCGCATCACCTGTATCAGTCGCAGCATCATAGTGCAATTCAGTTGGGAACGGACCTGCACCGACACGTGTGGTATATGCTTTTGTGATTCCTAAAACATAATCCAAATGCAATGGCCCCATACCAGAACCCGAACTCACGCCACCCGCAGTGGTATTTGAGCTGGTGACATACGGATAAGTCCCATGATCGATGTCAAGCAATGAACCTTGCGCACCTTCAAACATGATCGCTTTATCATCTTTACGATAGTCATGCAAAACTTGAGTTACATCGATAATTAATGGTGCTAAAACTTCACGCCATTGATTACAAAGTGCCAATACATCTTCAAACTTAACAGCTTCGACACCGTAGAATTGAGTCAATTGGAAGTTATGTAGCTCAAGCATTTCCTGAAGTTTTTCTTCAAGTGCTGCACCACCACGCACCAAGTCTGCAACACGCACAGCACGACGAGCCACTTTATCTTCATACGCTGGACCAATACCACGACCAGTCGTACCAATTTTGGCATTGCCGCGTTTCTTTTCACGCGCCTGATCCAGTGCAATATGGTTTGGCAAAATCAAAGGACAGTTTGGAGAAATACGTAAACGCTCTTTAACTGGAACGCCTTCTTTTTCCAAAATATCCATTTCTTCAATGAGAGCAGCTGGAGAAAGCACCACGCCATTACCAATTAAGCACAGTACGTTATCACGTAAAATACCTGATGGAATGAGGTGTAAAACAGTTTTCTTTCCACCTACGACAAGAGTATGACCTGCATTGTGCCCACCTTGATAGCGAACCACAGCTGCCGCTTGATCTGTGAGCAGGTCGACGATCTTACCTTTACCTTCGTCGCCCCATTGGGTACCAAGTACCACAACATTTTTGCCCATAATAGCCTCATTACATCATGCTGTTAAAATTGAACGTTTATTTGCTGTGCATGTCTGACAAATAAACCCTTAAATCTTTTCGATCTGCCATGTACCGTTTACATGTCGCAACTGATGCGTTGCATAAGGAACTGAGCTTAAGTCATCTTCGCCTAATAACTGAATCACAGCCAAACCCTGTTGGCGAGCGACTGCTATGGCTTCTAACAAACTTTGATCCTGACCATTTGGTGCGACAATCGTTTCAATCTGTTTAAATTGCCCTGCACAAAGCGCGTACAAGTCACAACTAAACCCTGTTGCTGGACGCGCACGACCAAAATGTTCACCAATGCCATCATAACGACCACCCTGTGCCAGTGGTGCAGCACGATTAGGAGCATAAACCGCATACATTAGACCAGTATGGTAGTGATAACTACGAAGTTCGACCACATCGATACCGATTTGTAGTGCTGGCCAGCGTGACTGAATTTGGATCAGTGTGGATTTAAGTGCATTTAACGCGTCTTGGAAGGCAACGTCATTCAGCACTTCATCACTTAAATGGCGCTCAAGTGCATCAAGATCACTGGCATAGCGCCCAAGGGCATAAAAGTCTGATCCAAAAGCTAAATCTTGGGTAAATTCTTCTAACTCTGGAAGTGCTTTGCGTTGATACAGATCAGATAAATCTTGTTCCGTCTGTTTATTTAACCCAGCGCGTTCTACCAAACTGCGGAACAAGCCTACATGTCCCAAATCCAGATGAACACCGTCTAAAGCTTTGGCTTGTTGAATTAAACCCAACATCACATCAATCATTTCAACATCAGCTTCGATGCTGTCATGACCATAAAGCTCCGCCCCCAACTGCAAAGGTGCACGAGAAGAATTAAAATTTTGTGGTTTGGTATGAAGAACTGTACCCGCATAACAGTAGCGCGCTACACCTTCGATAGAACGAACATGAGCGTCAATACGAGCAACTTGAGGGGTCATATCTGCGCGGACACCCAATAAGCGCCCAGAAAGTTGATCTATCACTTTAAAGGTGACTAAATCCAAATCATGATTTGATTCAGATAATAAAGACAACGATTCGATGTATTCGATAAATGGTGTATACACCAACTGATAACCACGAGATGCAAGAAAATCGAGTGCATGTCGACGCAAAGTTTCTACGACTTGCGCTTGTTCTGGTAATACATCTGCTACCCCATCAGGTAACAACCATGTCTCTGAAATCGGCATGTTTCAAACCTAAAATTTGCTCAAGGCGGAATCAATCCGCATAAAAAAATCGGGAACACACCCGATTTCTCCAAGTCTAACACGTTCGTAGTTGCCATGCACCTGAGAATTTTAGGAAAATTAAATTTATAGCTTGGCTTTTGATTTGATGATTATTTCAGGTCATCTTTCTCAGACTCATTGAGGCGCTTAAAATCTTCTGCATGCCCCACATATTGAGTGATCAGAGCAATTAGTTCTGCATTCTGCAACTCTAAAAGTTTCGATTTTTGCACAGTTTGATTGAGCAATTCTCGATCAACCTGAACACTTTTTGCAAGATCCTGCATAATTTCCAAAGTCTTTTTCAAATTACTTTCTAGCATCACCACTTTTTCTTCAAGCTTGCGATTCTGAGTTTCGTCAGTGAGTGAATTTTGCTCTTTGCGAAATTGCAAAACAATTAAAATTAGAACCGCGATCATTAAAATAATAATAAATAGCCAGATAAGCATTGTTTTCCCCTGAATTTCTTGCGTTATTCAAATTATGTTGATTAGCCTTCTTTCATCATTGTTTAAACCTTTTTTTATTTCCCCCCATAGGGAGAAATAAAAGGCACTTATACACTTATAAAAAGAAGTCTATTAAAGATATCTCAAAAGTATCCATGTTGATTTAGATTTAATTTAAATCATAGAAGCTTTAAGTTTTGAAATATAAAAAGCAACACATTCAACTTAGCTTAATGAAATGATTCACACAAATCCAGCAATCGGTTGGCATAGCCCCACTCATTGTCATACCACGCAAAAACTTTTGCTTGGCGACCCACGACCATAGTTTGAGTTAAATCGACAATCAATGAATAAGGTGAATGATTAAAATCACTTGAAACAAGTGCTTCATCTGTCACAGACATAATTTCGGCATAGTCATTTTTTGCCGCTTTTATTAATACTTCATTTAAATGATGCACATTGACTGGATTTTGCGACACAAAACTGAGATCAATTGCAGCGACATTGATCGTTGGCACTCGAATCGAATAACCATCAATTCTACTTTCCATTTTAGGCATCACTCTTTTCAGCGCATTTAAAGCACTTGATGTGGTCGGAATAATGTTTTGTCCCGATGCGCGAGCGCGACGTAAATCACGATGTGCATGATCGAGTACCGACTGATCAGCAGTCACTGCATGAATTTCAGTCATCAGCGCAGTTTCTATCCCAAAGGCATCATCAATAATTTTGACTAAAGGTACTAACGCTTGCGTGGTACATGAGACACTGGAAATAATACGATCTGTAGCTTTGACTTCTGATTGATTGATTCCGTAGACAATCGCGGCATCCACCTGATCAAAGGGTGCAGCACCAATAATGACGCGTTTAGCGCCTGCCCCTAAATGTCGAATTGCATCGGCGTGTGAACGAAATAGTCCAGTGCACTCAAGGACAACATCTACTTCTAAAGTTTTCCATGGTAAATTTTCAGGCGCCTCTTCACGAAACATCTGTAGCTTTAATTCACGACCAAATGCCTGTATATGCAAGAAGATTTTCTCATCTTCGATCTTGATCGCAACCTCACCGTGAAAACGACCATGCGTCGTGTCATATTTAAATAAATGCACCAATGTCTCGACATCAGCGATGTCATTAATCGCCACGATATCAAAATGAAATCGTTTTGGATTTTCAAACCATGCACGTAACACATTTCGGCCAATTCGACCAAACCCATTAATGGCAATACGTTGCATGATTTATCCTTTTATATAAGCGATCAGACTCTATGTTAAAACATTGATTATCACGATGATACAATTGAATCGAGAGTTTAGACGAGTTTGTTATTTTTTAACCAATCAGAAATCATCATTAACGATCATTTGGTTTCCCTATGATTTGTGAATTAAGCTGAATTGCCTTAACAAATATAGGCATTCTGGAAATTTACTGCTTTTTTGATCACATACGCTGACAATTCTCGATCAAACGTTTGCATAGAATTGTCATCATTTCTCGGTAAAATCATTGGTTGAACAGGGTTTTTCCGTTATAATTTGGCGCTTTTGAAATCTACGCCACGCATTCATCCTTCATCGTTTTTGTTTAAACGATGCACTGTCTGCATATAGCCTATTTGAATTTATGGAGTGACTTGGTCGTGAGTACTCGTTTTATGACATCTGCTGAAATTCGTGAAGCTTTTTTGCGTTATTTTGAATCGCAAGGCCACACACGTGTCGCGTCGAGTTCACTTGTACCCGCCAACGATCCAACGTTGCTGTTTACTAATGCCGGCATGAACCAGTTTAAAGATTGCTTTTTAGGTCTGGAAAAACGCGATTATGTGCGCGCTGTTTCATCACAAAAATGTGTGCGTGCAGGCGGTAAACATAACGATCTGGATAATGTCGGTTATACTGCCCGTCACCATACTTTCTTTGAAATGCTCGGTAATTTCTCTTTTGGTGATTACTTCAAAGAAAATGCACTTAAATTTGCATGGGACTTTTTAACCAGCGAACAATGGTTAGGCTTACCGAAAGATAAACTTTATGTCACGGTTTATCATACCGATGATGAAGCTTATGACATCTGGAATAAAGAAATTGGTTTAGCGCCTGAACGCATCATTCGCATTGGCGATAATAAAGGCGAAAAATACGCATCTGATAACTTCTGGGCAATGGGTGATACTGGACCATGTGGCCCTTGTTCTGAAATTTTCTTTGATCATGGCGATCATATCTGGGGTGGTTTACCCGGTACGCCTGAAGAAGATGGCGACCGTTTTATCGAAATCTGGAATAACGTTTTCATGCAGTTTAACCGGACTGCGGATGGCGTATTGCACCCACTTCCAGCTCCATCGGTCGATACGGGTATGGGCTTGGAACGTATTAGTGCGGTATTGCAACATGTCAATTCAAACTATGACATTGATCTATTCCAGCATCTGATCAAATCTGCCTGTGAAATTCTTGGCGTTCAAGATCAAGGTCAACCGTCACTACGTGTTGTTGCAGATCATGCCCGTTCTTGCTGTTTCCTGATTGCTGATGGTGTTAATCCGTCTAATGAAGGTCGTGGCTATGTGTTGCGCCGTATCATTCGCCGTGCAGTACGTCATGGTAATAAACTTGGTGCAACAGGTACGTTCTTCTATAAAATGCTTCAGCCTTTAATTGATGTCATGGGTGAAGCTTACCCTGAACTTAAACATGATCAGGCACGCATTGAAGCGACTTTAATTAAAGAAGAAGAACAATTTGCCAAAACCCTTGAGCAAGGCTTAAAACTTCTCGAAGGTGAACTTGCGCAACTTACTGGCAAAGTGATTGCGGGCGAAACGGTATTTAAACTGTATGACACTTATGGTTTCCCAACCGATTTAACCGCGGATATTGCCCGTGAACGTGATCTGGAAATCGATGAAGTCGGTTTTGAACGTGAAATGGAAGCACAGCGTCGCCGTGCACGTGATGCAGGTAAATTTGCAGTCGACTACAACAGCATTGTTAAAGTGGAAGGCGAAACACAATTTGATGGCTACAATGCAACCGCAGGTCAAGGTCAGATTGTGGCTATTTATAAAGATGGCGAGCAAGTTGACGAAGTTGTTGAAGGTGATGAAGCCTTAATCGTTTTAAATCAAACCCCTTTCTACGCAGAAAGCGGTGGTCAGATTGGCGATACGGGTCTATTCAAAAACGAGACAGGGATTTTTGAAGTTCAAGATACCAAAAAATCTGGTGGTGCATTTGTGCATCAGGGTATCGTCACCATGGGTAGCTTAAAAGCCTCTCAACAGGTTGAAGCGACCGTTAAAGCAGACATTCGTGCTGCAACTGCGCGTAACCACTCCGCTACCCACCTTTTACATGCTGCACTTCGTCAAATTTTAGGCACACATGTTCAACAAAAAGGTTCATTGGTTGCCAGCGACATTTTACGTTTTGACTTTGCCAATGACCAACCCGTGACTTTTGAGCAATTACAGCAAGTGGAACAATTAGTGAATCGTGAAGTGATTGCCAATACAGCTGTTGGCGTTGAACTACTCGATATTGAATCTGCCAAAGCCAAAGGCGCCATGATGTTATTTGGTGAAAAGTATGGCGATGAAGTTCGCGTACTTTCCATGGGTTCAGTCATTGACGAGCGTAACTTCTCGATTGAACTTTGCGGTGGTATTCATGTACAACGCACGGGCGATATTGGTCTATTCAAAATTACGTCTGAAGGCGGTGTTGCGGCGGGTATCCGTCGTATCGAAGCAGTCACAGGCACCAAAGCGCTTGAAATCGTGCAAAAAGTAGATACCGATATTCAACAGATTAATAGCTTATTAAAAGCACAAAAAGATCAAACAGTAGAACGTGTTCAGGCTGCGGTAGAACATACCTCAGCGTTGCAAAAGCAAATTGAACAGCTTAACCAAAAGTTAGCAAACTTTCAGGCGGCTGAACTTTTAAGCCAAGTTCAAACCGTTGCAGGTCGTTCTACCCTGATCACCACTGTTCACAACATGGACGCGAAATCACTTCGCAACCTACACGACAGTGTAAAATCAAAATTAGAGGATGCCGTGATTGTATTGGCAGGTGTAGAAGATGACAAAGTCAGTCTGATTTCATCTGTCGCAAAACAATACACAGCTCATCTAAAAGCAGGCGATATCATTAAACATCTTGCAGCCGAACTTGGCGGTAAAGGTGGTGGTAAACCTGACTTAGCACAAGGTGGCGCGCCACTAAACGAGAAGTTTGAACAAGTTATGACAGCTCTCCCTGTCTGGCTTGAACAGTACTAAGACTTCACTTTTGTGTAACTGACTCTGAATTAAGCCTCTCAGAGTCATGGCTTATATGGAACAACTATGGCATTAATCGTACAGAAATATGGCGGGACCTCAATGGGGACTCCTGAGCGCATTTTAAATGTTGCTCGTCGTGTGAAGCGTTGGCATGATCACGGCCACAAGGTTGTAGTGGTGGTTTCTGCAATGAGTGGTGAAACCAACCGCTTACTTGCACTTGCCAAGGCCATTACCGAAACACCTGATCCGCGTGAATTAGACCAAATGGTGTCTACAGGTGAACAGGTGACGATTTCCATGTTAGCAATGGCACTTAATTCAATTGGTGTAGAAGCTAAATCCTATACAGGTCGTCAGGTTGGAATTAGAACTGACAGCGCGTATAACAAGGCACGTATTGAAGCGATTGATACTGATGTCATGACGGCCGATCTTGATGTCGGTCGTGTATTGGTTGTCGCAGGCTTTCAGGGTGTCGATGATGAAGGTAATACCACGACATTAGGTCGTGGTGGTTCTGACACCACGGGTGTTGCGCTTGCTGCAGCCTTAAAAGCAGATGAATGCCAGATTTATACCGATGTGGATGGTGTTTATACCACTGACCCACGTGTTGCACCAAAAGCCAAAAAAGTGGATCGTATTTCTTTTGAAGAAATGCTGGAAATGGCCTCTTTAGGCTCTAAAGTCCTTCAGATTCGTTCAGTTGAATTTGCAGGTAAATATCAAGTACCACTGCGTGTCTTGTCTAGTTTTGATAATGACGACGACGGTGCATTTGATGAAGACTTTAAACAAAACGTAGGTACTTTAATTACCACTGAGGCAGAAGACGATATGGAACAACCGATTATCTCAGGTATCGCATTTAACCGTGATGAAGCTAAGCTGACCATTTTAGGTGTAGCTAATGAGCCAGGTGTTGCTGCTAAAATTTTGGCTCCAATCAGTGCTGCTAATATTGAAGTCGATATGATCATCCAAAATGTCGAAGAAGATGGTACGACTGATTTCACATTTACTGTCAATCGTGGTGATCTTGCCAAAGCTGAAAAAATTCTGAAAGAAACCGCTGCAAATATTGGCGCGCGTGAAGTTGCAACACGTGATGATATCGTCAAAGTATCAATCGTCGGTGTGGGTATGCGTTCTCATGCGGGTGTTGCAAGTAAAATGTTTATCGCTCTTGCAGACGAAAGTATCAATATTTTGATGATTTCAACTTCAGAAATCAAAATTTCAGTCTTGATTGAAGAAAACTATTTGGAACTTGCAGTTCGTACGCTACATACCGCATTTGGTCTGGATCGTGAACATGGTGAAAGTAGTGCACGTGCATAAACTTTGATCAAACAAATTGTGAAATAGATCACTTTTCAACAATTTGTGTCAAAAAAATAGAGCCACTGTAGTTTTTTCTATAGTGGCTCTGTTATATTAGCACCTATGTATTTAGAAAAATTAAGCAGCATCATTAAATACAACATCTTTTTTATTGATTCTGTTAATTATTTCTCTAATTCTGAGGTTGTAATTTCGGTTTCTTAAACCACTATCGCAGGTTTAGCGTTTTAGCAAGGAGATAAACATGCTGATTCTGACCCGTCGTGTCGGAGAAACATTAATGATTGGGGATCAAGTCAGTGTAACTGTGCTTGGCGTTAAAGGTAATCAGGTTCGTATTGGTGTGAATGCACCAAAAGAAGTATCTGTGCACCGTGAAGAAATCTACCAACGTATTCAACACGAACGTGCCATGCATGAACACCTTCAACATCTTGATCAAGACTATCAGCCTTCATTTGAAGATGATAATTTCTCTCAAAACAATTTTAATCGTTAAGAATATATTGTTGTTGATGATTAAAGCGGCTTACAAGCCGCTTTAAATATTTCTATAGCCTAGATGATCAAACATCCAGTGCGAGTGCTTTCTTTACAGGTGCATAGCTACGACGATGTTCATCGATCACCCCATGACTGGTGATGGCTTCAAAATGAGCTTTGGTAGGATATCCCTTATGTTTGGCAAAACCAAAGACAGGATATTTCTCATCCAGTGCCTTCATTTGTCGATCTCGCGCAACTTTGGCTAAAATACTGGCCGCACTAATTTCAGCATGGCTTGCGTCACCTCCGACAATCGCCTCACAACTGATGCTCATTCCTTTTGGAATTTGATTACCATCCACAATCACTTTACTTGGTTGAATTTTCAAGTTATTTACAGCGCGATTCATCGCCAGAAAAGTCGCCTGTAAAATATTGAGTTCATCAATTTCAGTATGCGTTGCTTCCGCAATTGACCAAGCCAGCGCTTTTTCCTGTATCTCAACAAACAGTTTTTCACGTTTTTTTTCAGTCAGTTTTTTAGAATCATTTAAGCCCTGAATCGGGTTATTCGGATCTAGAATAACCGCCGCAGCGACTACCGACCCCACTAACGGCCCTCGGCCTGCTTCATCTACACCAGCAATCATCATAATGATTTATTTCGTCAAAGTTTGTTGGAACGTTTCATTTACACAGGCGGTTACCGTTTTCGACACCACTTGACCTACCATTGCAGCTCGAGCATTTGGATCAAAGGTGGCATTTGCCAAATCAGCAGCAGTAACGCTATAAGGTGCTTTTTCACTGACACAGCCACAAATTTCAGTTTGAATATCCTGTTTTTGATCAGCGGTCATCAGTTTAGAAGCAGTTTGCCAAGCAGGAATAGTATTGATTTCATTCATACATTTGTTATTTACCGCAATTTTCAAGGCAGTCATGCCTAATTGCTCAGTAGTATTTGTCGCTGTGTTCATCGAACCATCTGTTGCACAACCTGTTAAAAGCAAGACAAATGCAGTCAAACCAAATAGTGATTTTTTCATCGCTGTTTCCAAAAAAGTTTTAGCTATTTTGCCTAAAGCCTGCTTACGATGAAATAACTAATTTGTAGAAAAGCGCTAAATTAAATCAATCACCACTAGCTTAATATGTATGGCGGTTTTGATCGTTTCATTAAAAAAACGCTTCGTTACAGTAGCCCCATTTTTCCAAGGTGTCTTCTCGTCTATTCTCGCGTGATAATTCGCAATTGTAAAAGGGCATCATTTCATGTCTAACTCTAGCCAGTACTACACCAGAACGGCACAATATTTACACTGGATTATGGCTATTATCTTTATTACGGCGTGGATCATTGGTTTTTATAGTGGTAATTTTTTAAGCTATGAAACTGACGGCAGCTTTAAAGGTGATGTCATTACTCTTCACAAGAATATTGCAACGACCATTATTTTCCTTGTCATGATTCGACTTTTTTGGCGGTACACCCATCCTGTGCCACAACTTCCAGACAGCATGTCCCCTTTGATGAAAAAACTGGCACATGCAGGTCATTTAGCCCTATATTTTATTTTATTGGCGTTACCCATTACTGGCTGCTTGTTTAGCTGGAGTGCTGGACACCCTGCACCTGTGCTTTACCTGTTTAATATCCCTCAACTGATTGGTGAAAATCCTGAAGTGATGGCGATCGTGAAACCGATGCATATTTATCTGTCATGGTTTGCAGGGCTTCTTGTCGTTGGACACATTTTGGCAGCACTTAAACATCATTTTATTGACAAAGATCATGTGTTGATCAGTATGACCAGACAACCCAAATAATCCCTCAAACAGATTCCATAAAAAACGCATCTTATTCAGATGCGTTTTTTAATTCAATATTCTATTTTTTTATAGCTGTTGGATAGTTGCAATCCATTTCTGCTTTTCAGCAGAATCGATAAAAGATGCTTCAAATGAATTGATCGCCAATTGTTTTAGCTCATCATTGGATAAATTCAAAGCTGTATGAACCGCAAGAAAATTATCATTCATATAACCACCAAAATAAGAGGGATCATCTGAATTAATGGTGACATGTACGCCTTGTTTGAGTAAACGGTGAATATTGTGTTCAGCCATATCCTCTACGACACAAAGCTTTAAATTACTGAGCGGACAAACCGTTAACGGCATTTTTTCATCAATCAAACGCTGCAATAAAGCTGGATCTTCGTCTGATCGCACGCCATGATCAATACGATTGACCCGAAGCAAATCCAGTGCTTCCCACACATATTCTGGCGGACCTTCTTCACCTGCATGTGCGACAATTAAAAAACCTGCTTCACGTGCTTTAGCAAAAACACGTTCAAACTTGGACGGTGGATGCCCAACCTCACTAGAATCTAATCCAACCGCAATAATGTCATCTTTAAATGCCAATGCTTGTTCGAGCGTTTTAAATGCATCTTCTTCGCTTAAATGACGTAAAAAACACATAATCAGTTGAGAGCTAATGCCTAGTTTGTCTTTTGCATCAGTACAAGCGCGTTTTAACCCGTTCAAGACTGTCGCAAACTCAACTCCACGCTCAGTATGCGTTTGCGGATCAAAAAACATTTCAGTATGCACGACTTTATCTTCAGCACATTTTTCGAAGTATGCCCAAGCCAGATCGTAAAAATCCTGCTCATGTACCAAAACATTTGCGCCTGCATAATAGATGTCTAAAAATGACTGTAAATTATGAAAATTATAAGCTTGTTTAATTTCTTCGACCGACTGATAAGGAATCTGAATATGATTGCGCTGTGCGATTTCAAACATCAATTCAGGCTCAAACGTGCCTTCAATATGCACATGTAATTCGGCTTTGGGTAAAACACGAATTAACTCAACTTGATTCATAATAACTCCAAAATAGCAAAGGGCGCAGAAAACACCCTGCACCCTTTTTTCTTCAATAAAAATTATCCGCCAAATACAGCAAACTTAAATGCCCAAAGTACTGCCACGATCCAAACCATATATGGGACAGTTTTAGCTTTGCCTGTCAGTAATTTAATCAAAGCATAGCTAATAAAGCCCATCGCAATACCATCTGCAATTGAATAAGCAAATGGCATAAAGACAATGGTTAAAAATGCAGGAACAGCTTCTGTAATATCTTCCCAATCAATATTGGTGATCCCTTGAATCATCAACACACCAACAAATAAAAGTGCTGGAGCAGTGGCAAAACCTGGGACTGATTGAGCAAGAGGAGCCAAAAACAAACAAGCAAGGAATAAACAAGCGACTACCACCGCAGTCAAACCCGTACGACCACCTGCGGCCACACCTGATGCAGACTCAATATATGGTGTAGTCGAAGAAGTTCCTAAAGCAGCCCCTGCAACAATCGCAGTCGAATCTGCAAATAAGGCTTTTTTCAAACGCGGTAATTTACCATCGACCAATAAACCCGCACGATGTGAAACACCAACCAGTGTTCCAGTACTGTCGAACAAATCGACCAAGAAGAAGACAAAAATAACGCCAATCAAACTTGCGGTAAATAGTCCTTCAAAATCCATTTGTAGGAAAGTCGGCGCTAATGATGGAATCTCACCAACGACACCTTTAAATTGATTCAAACCCATGAATGTTGAAATGGCTGTAATGACCAGAATACTGATAATAATCGCACCACGGATTCGAAAGTGATGCATCACTACAATCATCAAAAACCCAAGTAGTGACAATAAAACTGTTGGCTGTTTAATATCACCCAAACCGACTAGTGTCGCTGGGTTTGCTACAATAATGCCCGAATTTTTGAGTGCCACCAACGCAAGGAATAAGCCAATCCCCCCCCCGATCGCAAATTTGAGTGACATCGGGATGGCATTCACAATCGCTTCACGAATTTTTAAAAAGCTGATTGCCAGAAAAATAAGACCCGAAATAAAAACTGCGGCTAAGGCAGTTTGCCACGGCACACCCATGCCCAGACAAACTGAGTAGGTAAAATAAGCATTTAACCCCATACCAGGAGCAAGTGCGATTGGATAATTGGCGATTAGCCCCATGACCAAGCAGCCAATTGCGGCAGCCAAGCAGGTTGCGACAAAGACCGCACCATGATCCATTCCAGTTTCAGACAAAATTAGTGGATTGACAATAATGATATAGCACATCGTCAAAAAGGTCGTTACACCTGCAAGCACTTCAGTTCTAAAGCTTGTCTTATTTTCGCTTAGTTTAAATAAGCGCTCTAACAAGTCTGCTGAAGGGTTAGGAGTTGACATAACATAGTCCCTACAAAAAGTTTGAGCATACTGTGTTGCTATATGTATATGGTCTTAAAGGAAATATTTATTTGAATACACTTTTAAGACGCATTGCGATTGTATAATGGATTAAGCAATCAATATGCCATTTGCTTATTATTAAAAAGCAATTCCCTATTTCCAAATACACACTATTAGTAACAAAGTATAAGGTTTAATCATCTGACCAAAACACAAAAAAGCCGCATAGATGTATGCAGCTTCACATATAATTGAAGGAATATGATGTTAAAAATATAAATTGATATCTTTAATGCCTTCCCACGAAAAGATTATATCATATTATTTATATTTTTGTTTTAGCAATCCAATTCGATACATTTATAAAATTTATTTAAAATCATGAGCTTGAAATCAAAATTTTAAAGCTATTGTATTAGACCCTGACGATGAACACCAGAAAGCGACGAATGCTGATTGTAGTTTGGATTCGCTTCAAGTGTCTTGAGACTATGCTCTGCTTCTGTGATTACTCGACTCACCTGTTCTCTTTTCTTTACTTTAGAATCAAGATAAATACTGTAACCAAGCAGAATCACTAGGCTCGCAAAAATCAAAATAAGTATATTTCTCATAAGCGATATTCTTGTTATCCACATATTTGTGATTTATTTTACCAAAAATGAACAAAAAGCGACACATAAAACATTCTCTTGATACTTTATATGTGATGCATTTTTGAAATTTTTAACCCTTTGTGCATCATGATCTAATCTGGACAATACAGCATTCAGATCGCTCATTTATTGTTAATCTTTTGATTTAAAATTATTATTTAAATAGTTTAGAACTATTTATGATAACCATCGCGTCAACATCAATCTGATTCTTAAACTCCTTCGGATAATTTAAAAACTTTTCATTGTTTCGCTATTCATTGTATTCGTATAATTTTGGTTACTTAAGTATCAAAACTATCATTTTTAGACTTTTAAAAGCACAACAAATGATCTTTAGGTATTAAATTATGAGGACTTAAGCTGGGAAATACAAATATACTCAGCGTATGTCCTACAATACCTCAACTAATAAATTATTGTATTATCGTGACAAAATAATGAATGCATCACTATTCTGCCGTTTTAATGATAAATTCTCAGTCTGATATCATGATATTTTTAGGATGATTCAGATTGGCATAAAGTGACTTTTTTTGTCAGCAGATACATCTTTTTTTATTCTTCACTTTTTTAAGTTCAAGTTTAGCAATCACATAGTGACTCATCTGCTCGCTTTGGTTTCTCTGGCTAATGGTGCTACACTAGCGACTCGTTTCAAAATCTCTTTCATTTTATGCAAATCACGCCACCTTAATTGATTGTTTTTTATTTATCAATTCATCACTGTCTAGTGATGTGGTGTCGTCGTGTGTGTAAATATCACATCACTAGCCTTTAATCATATACAAATACTCTTACAGGCTATTTATGTTTCAGCAAATTCGTCAAGAATGGTTCTCCAATATTCGCGGGGATGTTCTTGCAGGCTTAGTCGTTGGACTTGCTCTTATTCCCGAAGCAATTGCATTTTCCATTATCGCAGGTGTTGACCCTCAAGTTGGCTTATATGCCTCGTTTTCCATGGCGGTTGTAATTGCTTTTATGGGCGGTCGACCTGCCATGATTTCCGCAGCTACAGGCGCTATGGCATTATTGATGGTTAGCCTAGTCAAAGAACATGGACTAAACTACCTTCTTGCAGCAACAATTTTGACAGGTATTATTCAAATTATTGCGGGACAACTTAAACTCGCCAAACTGATGCGCTTTGTCTCCAAATCTGTGGTGGTTGGTTTTGTAAATGCTTTGGCTATTTTAATTTTTATGGCACAACTTCCTGAATTATTACATGTTTCGTATCAGGTTTATGTATTTGTGATTTTAGGGCTCGCCATTATTTATTTATTTCCTTATGTTCCCAAGATTGGCAAGTTAATTCCCTCACCCATGGTCTGTATTATTGTCATTACATTCTTGGCGCTATTTTTAAACTCACATGTACGAACCGTCGGTGATATGGGCAATTTGCCCAATAGCCTACCGCATTTCTTTATTCCAGATATTCCGTGGAATCTTGAAACTTTATGGATTATTTTACCTTATTCCTGTGCATTGGCAGCAGTAGGATTATTAGAATCGATGATGACCGCGACTATTGTGGATGAACTGACGGATAGCTCGAGCGATAAACATCGTGAGTGTAAAGGTCAGGGTTTTGCCAATATTGTGACAGGTTTTATGGGTGGTATGGCAGGGTGCGCCATGATTGGACAATCCATGATTAATGTAAAATCTGGCGCGCGCAAACGTCTTTCAACTCTCGTTGCTGGTGTTTTTCTACTGATATTAGTTGTGTTTATCAGTGATTGGTTGCGGGTCATTCCTATGGCAGCATTGGTTGCCGTGATGATTATGGTGTCTATCAGCACTTTTGATTGGGGATCAATTAAAAACTTTAAACATAATCCTAAAAGCAGCAATATTGTCATGATAGCCACAGTCATCGTGGTGGTTGCAACTCATAATTTGGCAATTGGGGTTTTGGTTGGGGTGCTCCTTTCTGCATTATTTCTGGCGCAAAAACTTGAAAATGATGTACATATTGAAACTTCACGTCATGGCGACACACGCATTTATGATGTACGTGGTCAATTATTTTTTAGCTCATCAGAACGTTTTTCTCAGGCTTTTGATTCTCAGGAAAATGTTAAACACGTCGTTATTGATTTAACGCATTCTCACATTTGGGATGTGACAACAGTCGCTTCTCTCGATAGCATTATTGAAAAGTTCCAGAAAAATAATATACAGGTCACTGTAAAAGGTCTAAATGAATCAAGTTCGATCATGATCGATAAGTATGGTAAACACGCCAGAATTTAAAAATGCTCAATCTAAGAGATAAAAAACCGTGCAATTCATTTGCACGGTTTTTTATTAAAAGCTTATTTGAGATTTAAAACTGAAACTTTAGAACTGATAATTAAGACGAACCAAATAATTTCGTGGCGCACCTGGCATCGCGTTAGAGCGCCAGTATTCTTTATCGGTGAGATTATTTACTGCGAAAGTAATCCCCCAATGCTCATCTTTATAACCCAAAGCTGCGTCTAGGCGTGTCCAACCCTCAATCTTGTTCAGATTGTTATCTGCGGTATAAAATGATCCCACGTAGGTGCCACCAATTTCAGCATAGACTCTTTCAACGGGTAAATAACGTATAAATAAATTACCCGTATTTTCAGAGATATTGGCAAGACGATTACCTTTCAAGCGGCTGGTTTCTGCTACTGTAGCACGAGTATCTTTTTTCCATTTGGCATCGGTATAGCCATATCCACCGCGTACAAAGACATTCTCTAAGACACGACCAATAAAACTGAATTCAACACCCTTTGATTGTTGTTGCTGTCCGACTTGCCATTCATTAGGTTGATTTGTTGGATCTGGCTGATAGCGAATATTATTCTTGGTAATATCAAAAACTGATAACTGTGTATTTAAACGCTGCTCGAACCAATCGCTTTTAACCCCGACTTCGTATTGTTCATTGTATTGAGGTTTTGCATCATAGACACTGGTATTATTCACATTTGGATCAATACTGATCATGCCTCGCCCACCATAAGGAGCAAAACTTTTACTATATGAGGTATAAAAACTATGCTGATCTGTTGGCTGCCAGACAAAGCCAACATTTGGGCTTAAGCTTTCGCCATCATAGCTTTTCGATACATTTACAGGCTTACTATTTGCAACCTGTGCCTGTGTTTTAAACTCAAATGTATCGTAGCGAATACCGAGCATCATTTTTAAAGTTGGAGTAAGTGTCACTAAATCCTGTAAGAAAAACGCTAGATTTTCAGCATCGTGATGGTTAATGGTCGTGGTTGCTTTATGGGCATTTACAGGCAAATCATCATAATAATCTGAAGGATTATAAGGATTGATATAACCATAATAACTTTGACTACCGCTTGAATAGTTACCAAGCTTTGGATCTCGATCCTCATGTGTCCAATCACTACCAAACATGATTTGATGTTCAAGATGACCTGTATTGAATTTGCCTGTAATATCAAAAGTATTAAGTAATGTTTTATTCATGGTTTCTTGCCATGCATAACTTTGGCGTAAATATCCCTTCCAAGTACACGCTGCACCCGTGATTTGTTTACCGTTCAAATCACACCATGTTCCGCCAAAGAAATTGTCAAAATTTTGATAGGCTTGGCGGTAACTAGCCGCCCAGTGGAATTTCCACTCAGGTGCAAATTCATATTTGAGATCTGTACGAATAGTTTGAAGTTCATCTTCTATATAATCGGTTGGACGCGCAAAACCTGTTTTTAATGAGACATCTTTCGGCAAGTTTTCATAACTTGGCCCTCGGTCAGGAGTACGGTCCAATTTATCGTAGGTATATTGTGTCGTCCATAACAAAGTCTGATCATCATTGCGATAGCTAATACTCGGTGAAAGCATTTCTATTTGCGAACCAATTCCTTTACGGAAACTATTGGTATCGGCCTTTTCACCTGTTAAACGGACTGCCCAGTGATCATTTAAAACTCGATTGAGATCTACAGTTGCTCCCACATTGTTATAAGATCCTGTATAAAGCCCTAGCGTACTTTTCGAATCAAAATTGGCAAACTTTGTGACCATATTGATCACGCCACCACCCTGACTTCGACCATAGAGAACAGAAGCTGGCCCTTTTAGTATCTCGATTCGTTCAACATTGGCGGTACTACGGCGTAACTGTCCACTTTCACGCACACCATCACGATAAATATCGCCTGCATCTGCTGCAAAGCCACGTAAATAAATACCATCACCGCGAGTATCATAACTTGTTGAAACGCCTGGTGTCCCTTGCAGCATAATACTCAGATCATTGGCGCCATATATTTTATATTTTTGCACATCAATGGTATCGATGGTTTGCGGAATATCCTTCTTTTTTAGCCCATTACGAGTAACATTAGCTTCGTCGTAGTCAATATAACTTTTGATAGGATCAAGCTCACTCATCGCTTCGATCTTAATCGTCGGTAATACCGCCTTAGCCGTTTCTAGCATTTCTGAATGTGATGATGCTTCAATATCTTTGGCAAAAACCACTTGGCTTTGCACAATCATCATAGCCAACAAACTCAGTTTAAAAGCCCCGACTTGCTTCATTTTAAAATTTAAATGATTCATTAGAAAAATTACTCAGACTTAAAATATTTAGTAAAATAAAACAAGCGAATACTAATAAAAAATATTCTCATTTGCATTAATATTTTTATACAAATTGATTATTTTAGATACAAATAATTAAGATTATTTTAATAATATTAACTTTAAAGTTGAAAATTCCACTATGTTTTTAAGAATTACAAAACAAATATCGCACTAAACCGCGAAGCATCAGCAATAAAATATTCATTACACCCCCAAATTTCCAATAAAAAAGGGATGATCAATCTCATCCCTTTTTCTACATTTTTGGCTTAGTTAAATAACTGAAGGCTTATTTTTCTTCAAGCATTTGACGATCAACTTCTTCAGGGTTATTCAATGCATTCTGAAGTTTTTGCATATCCAATGCACCGACCCATTTCGCAACGACAATCGTTGCCACACTGTTACCCGTTAAATTCGTCAAAGCACGTGCTTCAGACATAAAGCGATCAATACCTAAAATCAAGGCAAGTCCCGCAACTGGAATATGCCCCACCGCTGACAAAGTTGCAGCCATGACGATAAATCCAGAACCTGTGACTCCTGCTGCACCTTTTGATGAAATCAATAGCACAATTAGCAAGGTAATCTGATGTTGAATATCTAGCTGGGTGTTGGTGGCCTGAGCAATGAAAATTGCAGCCATAGTCAGGTAAATCGAAGTACCATCCAAGTTAAATGAATAACCTGTCGGAATAACCAAACCGACCACTGACTTTTCGCAACCTGCGATTTCGAGCTTTTTCAGCATCCGCGGTAACACGGATTCTGACGAAGATGTCCCCAGTACAATCAGTAATTCTTCACGGATGAGGCGTAACATTTTGAAAATACTGAAACCACACACACGGCTGATCGTGCCTAATACAATAAAGATAAACAACAAACACGTGACATAGAAGCACAAGATAAGTTGTCCAAGTTGTACCAAAGAACCAACACCATATTTACCAATGGTAAAAGCCATTGCACCAAAAGCACCGATCGGTGCAAGCTTCATGATCATATTCACGATGTTAAAAAATACATGTGAAATTTGATCAATCAGTTTCAACACAGGTTTACCTGCATCACCTAATTTATGCAGTGCAAAACCAAATAAGATAGCAAACAGTAAAACTTGTAAAATTTCACCATTGGCAAATGCGCCTACTACCGTTTCAGGAATGATATGCATCAAAAATTCGACGGTAGACTGGGACTGACCAGAAGCAACGTATTTCGCAATCCCTGCTGTATCGAGTGTCGCTGGATCGACATTCATCCCCACACCTGGTTTGGCAATATTAATCACCAAAAGACCTACAATTAGTGCGATGGTTGAAACGATCTCAAAGTAAAGTAATGCAATTCCGCCAGTCTTACCGACAGATTTCATACTCTCCATACCCGCGATACCACTAACCACCGTACAGAAAATGACAGGTGCAATAATCATCTTAATCAGACGAATAAATGCATCCCCCAGAGGTTTGAGTTGTTCTCCTAACCCCGGAATATTTTCTTTGACACCATCTACGATTTGAGTTGTGCTTGGATAAAAATGTCCAACCAAAACACCTGCGATAATGGCAATGATCACTTGAAAATAAAGTGATTTATAAATCGGTTTTTTAGCCATAACTTTACGTCAACAAATATTTCTAAGCCCTTAGAAATATATCCATAAAAATATCTATAAATAGTATATAGACAGCCCTTTAGTCCACTTGTCTGTATGACGCATGGTGGAAGTTTTCTTAAAAGAAAACTTTTCTTAAAGACGAAAAACAATTGGTTTTTCAAAAAAGTCTCATGACTTCAACATTCTGATCGAACCAGAACTTGATCTGTGTAAAAAAACAGGAGATAACGAGTAAATCGTTAATAAAAATTAAACAGTTTTAAAACGTCGAGAGTGTACTGCAATTCCAGTTTCTATCGGTTACAAAATCCTCTTTTTGGTTATTTTTTATGCAAAAATAGTGTAGACATTAGTCTAATACTCCTAAGAATAATTCTTTCATTTTATTTTTATGTCATAGTGATCATCTTCATTTTTCAACGAAATATTGACTGCTCATGAACACTAAGAAAAATCTATATAAAGACAGTGAACATCCTTTTGCCCAATATGTACGAATACTCGGTAAAGGAAAAACAGGTTCGCGATCATTAAATTATGAAGAAGCTTATGCTGCTTTTTCCATGATTTTGAAAGGAGAAGTCTTGGATGTTCAGTTGGGTGCTTTTTTGATGTTGCTACGGGTGAAGGAAGAATCTGTTGAAGAACTGACGGGATTTGTACAAGCCACCAAAGATCAACTGAACTTTCAGCCATTAGATGTCGATCTGGACTGGTCATCTTATGCGGGTAAACGTAAACATTATCCGTGGTTTCTATTATCTGCACTCACCTTAGCAAAGCATGGCTATAACATTGTCATGCATGGCGCTGCGGGTCATACCATTAACCGTGTGTATACTGAACAAGTCCTACAATATTTGGACTATGCAATTTGTCAGTCTGAACAAGATGTTCGGCAACGGTTACAGCAACAACATTTTGCTTATTTACCTTTGGACGTAATTTCCCCTGTCCTGAGTGATATGATCGATTTACGGAATGTCATGGGGCTTCGTTCACCTGTTCATACTTTAGCGCGCTTAATTAATCCCTTTAATGCCAAAGCTACCCTGCAAGCCATTTTTCATCCTGCCTACCGTAATTCACACCAACAAGCAGCGTATCAACTGGGCTATAAAAATAGCGCGGTGATTAAAGGCGAAGGTGGTGAATTTGAGCGTAATCCTGATGCAAAAACGCTTATTTGCGGTATTAAAAATGGTGAATTGTATGAATACGAGTTACCTAAATTGACCCCAGAACGTAGCCCAACTGAAGATGAGCTTGATTTAGCCACATTTAAACAAGTGTGGTTGGGCCAGACGAGTCATGAATATGGTGAAATGGCAATTATTGAAACGATGGGTATCGCGCTATATACCATGAATGTGGTTGACGATTATGCTCAAGCGATGCAAAAAGCAAAAGTGCTTTGGAATACTAGATTCGACAAAGCACTTTAAATCCCATGAAAACCGATATGTTTTAAATAAAACGGATCGGTTTAAATTCAGGTTCTGGTATGTGTGAATCACACTCCTCACCTTCTTCCTTTTTACCTTTATCAATATAGCCTGTACGCTCTTTTTCAGGGACATTCTCATGTTCCCACGCAATGACCGCTTGCATACAAATTTGGCGTTGTTCTTGAGTTAATGCGATACCATTTGGCCATTTGCCAATTTCCACTGCCGTTTTTAAACGCTCCACGATATCTGGATCTAAAACGGCAAGCATTTGTTCAATATTCATGCGTCATCCTGCTGTTGAAATGAGTCAAAATCCTGATTCCAGCCAAGCTTTGTACGGCAAGCCATATAAAAGTCATAACCGGGTGGATGTAATAAGTTTAACTTAAATGGATGCTTTCGGATATGCACTGTATCTCCGACATTCAAGGAAATACTGTTTTGTCCATCAGCACTGACCATCGGAAGAACACGATTTTCGCGAATCGTGAGTTTTATTTCACTGTGTCCACTGACCACGATTGGACGTGAAGATAAAGTATGCGGATGCATCGGGACAAGTGCAATCGCATCCATACCCGGATGCAAAATAGGACCACCACCTGACAGTGCATACGCGGTTGAACCTGTTGGTGTCGAGACAATCAGGCCATCACTATGTTGACGATAAACATACTGACCATCAATATTCAGCTCAAAATCAATCATATGCACGGAGCGGCCAGAGTGTAAAACCACATCATTGAGCGCAATCGCATCATAAATAGTTTCACCTTTGGAACGGACTTCCATTTCCAGTAAAAAACGTCGATCTAACTGGAAATGTCCCTGTAATACCTGATCAAGTTTAAAGATCACCTCAGACGGTTTAATGTCGGTTAAAAATCCCAAGCGACCACGGTTGACCCCGATTACAGGTGTATTATGTCGAACCAATGCACGTGCAGCATGCAACAGTGAACCATCACCGCCCACCACAATCACGAGATCGACCACTTCACCCAATAAACTACGACTTACGCTTTGCGTATTATTGTCAGGTACAAGTGCTGCCGTTTCCTGATCAAAAACAGGATGTAATCCCAAATGCAAAAGATGGTCGTGAATCAGACTCAATGTTTCAACGACTGATGATTTATCAGGACGGCCGATTAAACCGATATTACGAAAAGATTTGGCTGAAAGATTTGCAGACTGCATTGGATGCCTATAAGTTAAAGCCAGTATAGGGTTGGTCTGTGAAGCATCATATACATGAGGCTCATCCATCGCAAAATCACGATGAACCCTAAGATCAACATATCATATGCGATTTGTGCGACTAATATAACACAGTAATTCTAAAATCGTCTCGAATCAATCTACCCCATCTATCTCTATAAAAATGTTGATTATCAATCAATAATATCTAAAGAATTTGAAGCTTTAGCAGAAAAAATGAGTTTTTTAGCTTGTTCACAGATTTATCATTGCAAAATGTATAAAAGCTATCGCATGATTAGCACACTTTGTTGGCTTTTATGACAGATTTATGAAGTTTGAACGTGGCATCGGCTTTTTTGCGCTTATTTTTTCAGTGATCATTATTGGCGGTTTTCTTGCATTTAGTATTTATTTAATTCGACTGGATAATATTATTCGCGAGAAATTTGAAGGTAAACGCTGGGACATCCCCGCAAAGGTTTTTGCACGACCTCTGGAACTTTATACCAATGCACCTGTGACTCAGACTGACTTTAGTCAGGAGCTAGGATTGCTTGGCTATAAAAGCACCCAGAATTACACTAAATCTGGGAGTTACGTGGTTCAGGGCAATACCATGTATGTGCATACACGTGGTTTTGACTTTGGTGATAGCACTGAACCTGAACAAGTTTTGCAGGTGTCTTTTGCCAATGATCAAATTTCAGATATTCGCGCCACCAAGCCATCATCAACAGGCATTGCCAGACTTGAACCGCTCCTAATTGGCGGCATTTATCCGCAACACAATGAAGACCGTGTCCTGATTAAACTGGACAAAGTGCCAAAAACCTTGATTGAAGCACTGGTCGCAACAGAAGATCGTAACTTCTATAGTCATCATGGTATTTCTATACGTGGAACTGCGCGTGCCTTGGTGAGTAATGTCACAGGTGGTCGACGTCAGGGTGGTTCGACCTTGACACAGCAATTAGTCAAAAACTTCTATTTGAGTCCAGAACGCACACTCAAACGTAAAGCCAATGAAGCGTTTATGGCCATGTTGCTAGAGCTACATTATAGTAAAGATGAAATTCTGGAAGCCTATTTAAACGAAGTGAATCTCGGGCAAAATGGCAGCTATTCTATTAATGGCTATGGCTTGGCTTCACAGTTTTATTTTGGCCTCCCCCTACGTGAATTAAACATCGCGCAGCAAGCTTATCTGGTGGGTTTGGTACAAGGACCTTCGTTATATAATCCGTGGCGTAATCCTGAAGCAGCACTTAAACGTCGTAATATCGTGCTAAATAATATGTTGGTGATGGGTTACTTAACTCAGGATCAATACGATAAAGAAAGTGCACGTCCTTTAGGCGTGGTGGCTAAACCAAGTCTTGGGCCAGCGAAATTCCCAGATTTTCTGGACATTGTTCGTCGCCAACTCCGTTCTGAATATCAGGAAAATGACCTAACCAATCAGGGATTACGTATTTTCACAACACTTGATCCAATTGCTCAAACTCGTATTCAAAATGCCTTTAAATCGACTGTAGAACAAATTGCAAACCGTAATCCAGCTCGTCTTAAAGATTTACAAGGCGCTGTATTGGTTCAACATCCAGAAAATGGAGAGTTAATTGCTGCTGTTGGTTCGACTCAGGACTTTACAGGATTTAATCGTACAGTAGATGCTAAACGTCAAGTCGGTTCATTGCTTAAACCTGTCATTTATTTAAGTGCAATTGAGTCTGGACGTTATAACTGGGCGAGTCAAATTCAAGATGCAGCGGTCAATATCCCAGTAGGCGGCGATAAAAGCTGGACACCTAAGAACTATAGTGGCGGTGAGCATGGTGTTGTTACATTGCAACAAGCATTGGCACACTCATATAACCTTTCAGCTGTGCGTTTAGGTCAGGAATTTGGTTTATCCACTTTTAGCAATAACCTGAAAAAATTTGGCGTCACCTCAGATATTCCAAACTATCCATCTGCATTTTTAGGTGCGGTAAATATGTCGCCTATGGAAATGCTCAGTATCTATGGAAACTTCGCAACAGGCGGTTTTAAATACCCGACTCGTGCAATTCGTTCTGTGGTTGATGCCAACGGTCATGTATTAGAACGTTTTGGCTTAAATGTTCAACAAACCATTGATCCATCTGCTGCTTACATTTTGAATTATGGTCTGCAACAAGTCATGCGTTCAGGTACAGGTAAAGCCGCTTATAATACTTTATCTCCTGATCTGAATCTTGCAGGGAAATCAGGAACAACCAACGATACACGTGATTCATGGTTTGCAGGTTATTCTGGTAATTATCTGGCTGTCGTATGGCTGGGTCTGGATGACAATAAAATCACGGGTTTAACAGGTTCATCAGGTGCATTACCTGTCTGGACCAATGTCATGAAACAATTGCGTCAACAGCCCGTTAACTTACGTCAAACAGATGATGTGCAATGGCAATGGATTGACTCTGCTACAGGTCATTTATCCGCTCAGGGTTGCGAAGGTGCGATGTACATCCCACTCATGCGTAACAATGTCCCGCGTCAGGCAACTGTGTGTGGCTTACCACATTATCAGGTTGAGCCAACTTACAATTCTGATACGGAAAACGGTGATACAAGTGCCCCTGCGAACGATAGCATGGACAACTATATTCGTGACAGTGAAGATCAAATGCAAAATGATCTGTCCAATAATCGCGTCATTTCTAGTGGTAGTTATTCAAACTAATGATCACGGTTGGTAAAAGAGATTTAAAACGTATGTGGAAGCAAGGTTTTTTAGTATTAATAATGGCTGCTTTTGTGGGATGTTCGACATTCCCTTTACATGAAGAACAGAAAAAAGCACCACAAAAGCCTGCTGAACCTGCCAAGAAAACGGTAGAAACACCTGATGGGGTTAAAATCACACCCTATGAACAGGAAGAAATCAAACGTAAACCACTACGTGTTGTCGTTCCTGAACAAAAGGCAAAACAGCAATTTAATGATGGACGATCTCTTCCTGCTTTTAAAAATCTGATACAACAGACTCAGACGGCATATCGTCAGCAAAAATGGGACGATGCTGAACGGTTTGCTTTACAGGCTCAGCGTTTAGCGCCACAAGCGGCAGAAACCTTTATGTATCTGGCTTTAGTCGCCAATCAAAAAGGACAATACAGTTCGGCAGAATCACTGGCACGACGCGGTTTAAGTTATGCTCAATCTGCGCCAATGAAAAAACAACTTTGGCAAGCTATTTTAGTCGCTGGGCAAAAGCAAAATCATGTACAAACGGTACAGCAAGCTCAACAGGCCTTAAATTCACTTTAAGGCTTGTTGTAGATATTGCAAGCATCTGAAATTTTATATTAATTTAAAAATTACGAATACCTGCAATTCCGTAAGCGCCATCCTGCTGTACTTTGACAAGATCATCAGGATGTAACCCGCCCAGTGCAAAAACTAAAATATGAGTGTGTTTCGTCCATTGCGCCAAAGTTTCCCATCCTAAAGCTTTGCGCTCTGGATGGGTTTGTGTGGTCTGGATTGGACTGATCAACACCGCATCGCAGCCAATTTGCTCGGCATGTTGCAACGCAACCAGATCATGACAGGCAGCGATATAACGCTTACTTTGTTGCAAATCCCCTTTTCGCAGTTGCATCAATTGATGTTGCTTAAGATGCAAAGTCTTTATCGAGGGTGTTAAATCGCTGGGCATTTTTTGAAAATGCTCAATATTGATTATCAGTTTTTGTAAATTTTCTGATGAGTATCGATGCAAATCTTCAGCTAAAAACTGATCTGGTTCTACCCTCCAGTAAAAAAGTGACTTTGCCTCTGGTCGAAAGTCGGATAATTGATGACTAATTTTGATGTAATGCGGCCAAACTAAACGCTGAATAATCGAATCATTGGCTTTGGGGAAATTGAGCTTCGTTAATTGTTCACGTGCATACCACGTCCACGGTTGCTGAATCAGCTGCATTAAGTCGTCAGGGACATAGGCATAAAACAGATGAAGATTAACCACAATATCGTCATATTCATGCTGAATACGATCAAACGCATACCACTGCGATAACCCAATACCTACTTCCTCATAAATCTCACGGCGACACGCCTCTTCAGGGCTTTCTCCTGATTCTACCTTGCCACCTGGAAATTCATATTTATTGCCTTGATGTTGCTTTGCTTGGCGCCAGCCTACCAATACTTTTCCGCGATGTAATAACAGCCCAATAGCAATCTTGATCACAGGTTTTGACATAGCGTTTAGATCTTCCTCAATTTTACCCAAGTGTAAGCAAATTTTATTTTTTATAAAATATTCATTTTTTGATTGACAGGCCTATTCGATAATGATTATCATTTAAATCGTTAGCTAAAACACCACGGAGCACAACAAATGAACGCACCTTTTAACCTATTTACTCGTAGCAACGAAACAGCTCAATCTTTGCCAATGTTGCATTCAAACAATCTATTTGCCCTAGGTCGTGAAATTCGCATTATGCATGCCGGTGAAGAATACCGTTTACGCTTAACCCGTAACAACCGTTTGATTCTAACTAAATAATTAGAAAAACCGTCTAAAATAATAACACTCGTGGGCAAATAAAATATACAAACAGTATGGCTTGAGCCATACTGTTTTTCTTTGTGAACGGTCTGGATATTATTCACTTAATGCTTTTTAAAACAGCATTTCCCACTTTAAGGAGGATCTAAGTTTTCTGACAAAGTAAACACAAGTTCTACCGTTAAACCACCCTGCTCAACGACATGAAAATCCAATTGTGCATGGTGCAACATCACAATCTTTCGCGTGATGGAAAGTCCTAATCCCGAACCGCGCTGCCCTGTTCCCAAACCTCTAAAAAAACGTTGTCCCAAACGTTCAAAAATTTGCTGATCCATTTTCTCGCCATGATTGTGAATGCTTAAACGAATGCGCTGTGGTGGTATATTTTCAAGTTGAATATGGACTTGAGAATCACTAGGTGAATAACGAATGGCATTATCCAGCAGATTACGGATACAGGTAAAAACCAGCTCATGATTCGCAT
>NZ_CP078523.1:3371404-3432135 GCF_019264745.1 Acinetobacter sp. Colony158
CTTGATCTTCTGCAAACAAAGATAATGCAGCGATGACTTCAATCACGATTTCATCTAGAGATAACCGCGTTTTGGTGAGTTGCTGTTCACGGGCAGGATCTAAACGTGCTAAAAGCAGTAAATTTTCTAAAACCTGCGTACTACGATTGACATCATTTTGAATTTGGCTTAAATCCTGTTTAAGTTGAGGAATATCATGGTATTTTCGCTGAATCAATTGCAGACGCATTTGTATGGCAGATAAAGGAGAACGTAATTCGTGTGAAGCATCCGCAGTAAATGCCTGCTCTGCCAATAATGCCCGATCCAATCGATGCAGGAGATGATTTAAAGAGTTGATTACAGGTTGAATTTCTGTAGGCATGTGTGCCGTGACAATGGGTTGTAAATCCTGCGCCGATTTGTGTTCTATAGATTGAGATAAATTTCGTAAACTCGCCAGATCACGACGAATCCCCCAACGCATCAATCCCCATTGTAATAGCCATAGAATGATCAAAATCACCAAGTACCAGATCAAGCTTTGCCATAGTTCATCAAAGCGTGCCGATAAAGGCTGAATCACAATAGATATGAGTCCTGTTTCAGCTTTATCCTGCCGATAAATACGCCAAAGCTGTCCATCTTTCCATCGCAAGGAAAAATCTGTTTCAACGTCTAAATTTAGAGGTATAGCATCATGATCTGCGGATTGGCTGAGCAGTTGATGATTCCAGTACAAGACATATTGCAGATCGAACTCATCACTTAATTCTTCCAATTGCTGACCTGAAGGTAAATGCACATCAGAAAGCAACAACATATCTGAAACCTCGTCCATGATTTCATCTTGTACTTTCATGGTGTGATAACAGGTCAAAAACACCAGCAACATAAAAGCAATTACGCCTGCAATCACGCCACTCCATAGCGTTGTTCTGATTAGTTTGGACTGTAATGACAAAGAGACGGGACGATTCATTATTTACTCACCCATTCGATAGCCCAAACCACGAATGGTTTTAATCAAAGTTGCACCGATTTTTTTACGCAACTGATAAATATAAACTTCAATCGCGTTACTTTCGATTTCCTCACCCCATGCATAAAGCGATTCTTCAAGTTGCTCACGTCTTACAATACGTTCGGGGTATTGCATCAATTTATATAAAATCTGGAATTCTTTCGCGGTTAAATCCACAATATGCTGATCTAGCAATACCGTTTTAGCATGGGTATCTAGTTTGAGTTGTTTCCATTCTAAAATATGGCTATTGGCACGTTGCTGAGAACGCAACTGGGCGCGTACGCGGGCAGAAAGTTCATCCAGACTAAAAGGCTTAACCAGATAGTCATTTGCCCCCAAATCCAACCCTGTCACCCGATCTTCAATCGTATCTTTGGCAGTGATAAAAATAACAGGCGTGATCGGCTGATGCTTGCGTAAAGCCACTAATACATCATCCCCTGTCGCTTTAGGTAAACCTCGATCTAGCAAAATACAGTCGTACTGGTGTTGTTCAATGGCGGCAATCGCATAATCGCCACGTTCAACCCAATCCACACGATAGCCATCCATTTCGAGCCATGATTTGATACTTTCGGCTTGGGAACAATCATCTTCTGCTATTAATATGCGCATGTGCGATCTCAAGTGCTTTATGATTAAATAGATCTGTTTTTCACTATAGAGTAAAAAAACCGCAAATCCAAAATCAGACATGCGGTTTCTCTGGAGGAGAACATTTAGGGTTTACTGTTAAAATTGAACGCTATCCACATCAATTTCAACACGTTTTGTCGGGATACGGTCAATATCAACTTCACCGATCAACGTTACGATTGTAGTGGGAGAAATTGCACGACCTTGCCATAATTCATCATCAATATCGACTGTAATCGTGCCTGTGGCATCTCGGAATTGATATTTTTCATCTCCCAAAGATTTAACCACCTGCCCTTTAAGCATTACAGGTGCATCATCTTTCATGGTCAAAGCTTGCTTCACACTTGTCACTTTTGTTGGCGCTAAAGCAGACTGATTAACAGGTGTCTGTGCAGATACATAACCCGTGGTTGCTAAAGTTGCAGCTAATAAGATATTGCGCATCATATTCATTTTAATGACCTCATTGATGTCGGTGTATCGAGTTGATTCATTCAATACCCATAAATTAAACAAACAAGATGAGGTGAATCTTAGGAAAATTTGCGATTAGGCTATTTAGCTGAGTGGAACAACACGCAAAACCTCTTCTAACGTGGTAACGCCTTCAATCACTTTACGCGCACCCGCAATGCGTAATGGTTCTACGCCTTCTTTTTTAGTTTGGGCACGTAATTCATTTAAAGTCGCATGGGCACTAATTAAATGTTTAACTTCAGTGCTCACCGGCATAAATTCATAAATACCAACACGTCCTTTGTAACCCGTGTTACGACATGCTTCACAGCCCACTGCACAATAGACAGTTTCAGGCATATCCATAATGTAATCAAAAGTCAGGTGTTCCCATTCCTGTTCATTAATCTGGGTTTGCACTTTGCAATGCGGGCATAACTTTCTGACCAGACGTTGTGCTAATACACCCAAAATAGTTGCGGCAGTCAGAAATGGCTGGACACCAAGATCATGTAATCGAGTTAAACTGGAGGGTGCATCATTGGTGTGCAAAGTTGAAAGTACCAAATGACCTGTTAATGCTGCTTGTATCGCCATATTGGCGGTATCCTGATCACGCACCTCACCCACCATGATGATATCGGGATCCTGACGCATTAAAGCTCGGACACCATCGGCAAAACCAAGTTCAATGGCAGGATTGACCTGCATCTGATTAAAACTGGGTTCCAACATTTCAATCGGGTCTTCAATGGTACAGACATTGACCTGTTCAGTTGCCAATTGTTTTAATGATGAATAAAGTGTCGTGGTTTTACCTGAACCTGTCGGCCCCGTAACCAGAATAATGCCGTGACTATGCTGTGTGAGTGTATTCCAATCATTAAGCAAACGTCCTTCAAATCCAAGTTGTTGAAAACTACGCACCAAAACTTCTGGATCAAAAATACGCATCACCATTTTTTCGCCAAATGCAGTCGGCAAAGTCGAAAGACGTAGTTCTGTTTCTTGTCCTTTTGGCGTTCGGGTTTTTAATCGTCCATCCTGTGGTTTACGCTTTTCTGCAACATTGAGTCGTCCCAAGATTTTAATCCGCGCAATCACCGCAGTTAAAGTATTTGCAGGCATGTTATAAATGGTATGCAAAACGCCATCAATACGGAAACGAACCTTGCCTGTATCCTTACGTGGTTCAAGGTGGATATCACTGGCACCCTGTTCAAAAGCAAATTGCAACACCCAATCGACTAGCTTAACGATGTGTTGATCATTGGCATCAGGGGTTTGCGTATCGCCTAATTGTAAAAGTGCTTCGACACCTTTATTTTCCCGATCATAACTACCCGAATTTTGCGACGAGTTGACCGCGCGACTGACCTGATAATATTCAACCAGATAACGATGTAACTGTTCAGGATTCAAAATCACCCGTTCAATTTTTTTCGGACTCAAGCTACGCTCAAGATTGACCAACCAGTCAGTCATAAATGGTTGGTCTGTCCCAATTAAAACTGAATCTGCTGTAATGCTAACGGCTAAAATTTTATTGCGTAAAGCAAACTCTTGTGACATCACCGAGGTTAATTTACTAACATCAGCTTTTAGTGGATCAATCACATAAAATGCCAGCCCTGATTTTTCCGCAAGCCATTGACTTAAACGCGTGCTGTTTAACACTTTATCTGGTGATTGTTGGTCTTTAAGATTGAATTGGGCAATCCATTGAATCGGGTGCCATTTCAACTGATCTTTTTGACGATGTGTGGTTTGAATCAATAATTTATCACGCTCAGTGATGCGCCCATCTTTTAATAATTGTTCTAAACACCAAACCGTATCTATTTCAAAATTAAACTTCATTGTTATACCCCGAACACTCTACACAATATAGCAGACTTCATTTGCAATGTATTTTTTAGTCTTTAAATTAGGGATATGCAGCCGCCCAAAATTGTTTTAAAGTGCCATAAAAAGCACCAATAAAATATCCAGATCATAGGCGGCTAAATGAGTTCAATTGCATTTAAAAACTTTCATGACGCAGGACAAGCAGTACTGCATTTTTTACGTCAAAAATTTGGATTTGATTTATGGATGATCACGCGTGTAGAAGGCAATGACTGGATCGTATTACAGGCCGAAGATCATGGTTATGATGTCAAACCTGGCCGCGTTTTTAACTGGGCAGATTCGTTTTGCTCACATATGGTACAAGGACACGCACCACGGATTGCGCCACGTTCCGAAGATGTTCCACTTTACGCTTCTGCACCCATTGCCCAACAAGTCAATATTAAAGCCTATATCGGACAACCTCTGGTTAAAGAGGATGGCAGTCTATTTGGCACTTTGTGCGCGATTGATCCAGAACCAAAGTCTGAAAAAATTATTGAAGATGGTGGTTTGGTTGAATTATTTGGTAATTTACTCAGCCATATTTTGCAGCGTGAAATCCGCGAAAATGAACAAATTCGTTTACATGAACGCCTACAAAATGAAGCCGTTATTGATGCCATGACGGGTGTCTATAACCGCCGCGGCTGGAATCAATTCATTTGTATAGAAGAAGAACGTTGTAAAACCTATGGACATCCTGCTGCTGTTTTCATGATTGATTTGAACGGTTTAAAAGCAATCAATGACCAACAAGGACATGCCGAAGGCGATCGTTTTATTGAACAGGCTGCTTTTATTTTAAGAAATTCACTACGTCAGGAAGATTTACTGGCACGTTTAGGCGGCGATGAATTTGGAATCCTGATACTGGGTCATGACCATGATCATCTGGAACAATTAAAACAACGCTTACTGGAACATTTGGCAGATGCTAAAATCAGTGCTGCGATTGGTTATGCAATGCGCCATCCAAGTCAGGGGTTGGAAGACGCATGTAAACACGCTGATCAGCAAATGTATATCCATAAGCAACAGTGTAAAGCACACTAAAATAATGCTGCTCATTCAGTAAAATCAACAATCTCAATGTATTGTTCATTCACACTGAAACTGACATCAAACTGAGCAAATTTCATTTTATAAATCCGATTAGGATCATCCTGATACGCAGGTCGTGGGTCAAGAGACAATACTTGTTCAAGCTCATCCACAATCTGAACCGTCAGTTTTTTCTCATCTAAATATTTTTGTCGTAGCGCATCAGCATCCGTTGTCCACATGACTTTTTTTCTCGCGGGTTCATGCTGAGCATAGCCACTTTGCGCATTTTCGATGGCGTCAGAATATTGAATATAAGGTTTGATATCTAAAATAGGCGTTCCATTCAGTAAATCACTGCCTGTCACATAAATACGAAGTGTTTTGCCTATTTTTTCAATTGATTTAAATTGTACTACAGATAACCCAATCGGCGCAGGTCGATACATACTACGGGTCGCAAATACCCCAATTTTTTTATTACCACCCAAACGTGGTGGGCGGACTTGCGGACGAAATTTTTCAAACTCCTGCTGATGTTTATTGTCATGAAACTGCCAAATCAGCCATAAATGACTAAATTCCTCGATACCTTCAAATGCCAATGGATCATTATAGGGTTCATACATTTCAATATACGATTCGACCTGCACCAGATTAGGCTGGCGCGGAATACCAAACTTTTCAAGGTAAGGCGAATGCATGCTGCCGATGATTGGCAAATTTACAGAATTCATCATCACTTTTTCTTATAAACACAATTAAATATATTCAGTTTATCGAGAATGATTTTAGATTAGAATAGCAACCTGTTTTCTTTTGATCGTGATTGAGACCTTTAATGGCTGCTTTTAACGTTGAACGCATCACCCATGTTCACCACTGGAATGACACTCTTTTTAGTTTTAAAACCACACGCGACACCGCACTGCGTTTTAAAAATGGTCAGTTCGTCATGATCGGGCTTGAGGTCAATGGCAAACCATTAATGCGTGCCTACTCAATTGCCAGTGCTAATTATGAAGAAGAACTTGAGTTTTTCTCGATTAAGGTTCAAGACGGTCCACTCACTTCGATTTTACAAAAAGTACAAGTGGGCGATGAAATTTTGATTTCTAAAAAGCCAACAGGTACGTTGGTACATGATGATATTAATCCAGGTAAAAACCTGTATTTCCTTTCTTCAGGTACAGGTCTTGCACCATTTTTATCGTTAATTCGTGATCCTGAAACTTATGAAAAATTTGAAAAAGTGATTTTGGTTCATGGTACACGCTGGATTAGTGAATTGGCTTACCAAGATCTAATTTTGAATGAATTGCCAAATAATGAATGGTTTGAAGAATTAGACATCAAAAACAAATTGATCTACTACCCAACTGTGACGCGTGAACCATTTGAAAATGAAGGTCGTGTCACCACTGCCATTGAAACGGGCGCATTATTTGAAAAAATTGGTTTACCACCTTTTAACCCAGAAACTGACCGTGCGATGCTTTGTGGTAGCCCACATTTCTTAACTGATGTAGCTGCACTTTTAGACAAAGCTGGTCTTAAAGAATCTCCGCGTATGGGCGTTTTAGGCGATTACGTAATTGAACGTGCATTCGTTGAAAAATAATCTGCCTTCATGACCAAAAAAACCGAGAAAAATTTCTCGGTTTTTTATATTCATTATTTTTTAAGCTTTTTATTTTGAAAGATATCCACTAGATTTGGCGACTTGGTATCTGGCTGTTCATCTAAAAAGCTCCGCGCATATTCACCTAAATGTGCTTCCATCAATTGAATGGCTTTTTGCTCATCACCTTGCTCAATCGCCTGCAAAATTGCCTCATGTTCTTCAACCGAACACTGATTTGGTTTGGTTTCATACATCCCGATTAACGAGGAAGTTCTAGCAATTAAAGTTTGCAAATATCCTGTCGCGATCGGATTATGATTGGCTTCACATAAACAAATATGAAAATCACCAAAAAGCTTGATCCACTCTTTAATTCGATGAAAGTACCAAAAAAGTTGCTGCATCCACCACCAAAATTATTGCCGTTTTTCCAGATCAAAACAATTTTGTCTGTAAGGTGATATCAAGACTATTCAATATTAAATAAAAAACCCAAATTCTTAGCGAGAATTTGGGCTCATAATTCTATATCTATAATCAAATAAAATTAATTTATCTTATTGATATTTATCCAAGTTGGTTTCTGGACCATCGCGAACAACCGCTTGTGCTTTATCAAAGCTTTCCATTAAGCACTTGTATTCTGGACATACATGATCAGCAAGAATTCCAGCAAAACGAGAGCCTTCAGGTCGATTCCAAGTACGCATTAACTCAGCCACAATCGCAAAGGTATCTGTTGGAATTGCACCAGCTTGAGTCACACGTGCAATGGTTGTGTCAGTTGCTAATTTACTCCAGTTACCTGAAGCATCAATCACACAATAAACATTATATCCTTCCTGACGCGCACTCACTGCCGGAAAAGCCAAACATACGCTGGTAAGCGTACCTGCAATAATCAGCGTTTTTCTGCCAGTCTTTTTAACTTCATCTACAAATAATGGGTTGTCCCATGTATTAATTTGCCCTGTACGTGGAACATAGACTGCATGAGGAGCATAATGATGTATTTCTGGAATTAATGGCCCATTTGGTCCATCAGGTACAGACGCCGTTGTAATAACAGGGATATTTAATAAGGATGCAGCCTTTGCAATGGCAATGACGTAATTGCGTAAGTCTGGGACCGGAACATCTCTTACTGTATTGAATAAACCACTTTGATGATCGATCAGTAAAATAACTGAATCGTCTGGATCTAACATTCCATTTGTAGCAGCCATAGATCACTCCTTATTCTTACGAAATTAAAAATGAAAACCATTATGTAGATTAATAATTTTTCATTTGATGACACAGCCAACAGTCTAGAATTAGTGTGGCTATCAACTGATGGTAATGTCAAAAAAGAATGATAAAAACTTAATTTAAGCTTAATTTTGTAAAGAAATATCAATTTATTTTAGTTGTTACATGAATGATCAACCAAAAAATAAAATAATGATAAGACGAACAAAAAAAGCGATCTGTTGAATTCTCCAGATCGCTTCTAATTGATTTGACTACGCTTATAAGATTCAAGAGTAGATCAATACATTGAATCTATGATTTAAGCTCACCAAAAGCAAAATTGGAAACCGACAAACCGCCCATAAATTGCTCTTCATGATAATTACGTGTAGCTAATTCCTGCTCTGCGGCACCTACAGCCACCATCAATGGCAATAAATGCTCCTCACGGGGATGCGCAACGCGTGCCGCAGGAGCATGTTCCCAATCATTTAATAATGCATTACGTGCATTGCCCTGATGCTCAACCACTGTTTCAAATAACCACTGATCAAAGGCGCGTGAAGGCTCTGCCGCATGAGCATTGAACATACGCAAGTTGTGATAGCTGAGTCCGCTTGCCACAATCAACACATTTTCATCACGTAACTGCGCTAAAGCACGTCCCATCTCGATATGTTGTTGCGGATTTAGCCCTTTTTTCAAAGACAACTGTACTACTGGAATATCCGCCGCAGGGTTGATGACCTGCATTGGCGAAAACATGCCGTGATCGTAGCCACGTTGTGCATCGGTCGCCACTGGAATATTCGCTTGTTCTAGCAATTCCACAACACGTTCAGCCAGTTCTGGTGATCCAGATGATTCATAACGTACCTGATAGGTATGTGCAGGAAAACCACCATAATCATAAATCATATCGGGTTGCGATGCCGTCTGAACCGTAAACTCCGGCGCTTCCCAATGCGCAGAAATCATCAAAATGGCTTTAGGTCGTACTACTACAGAATCTAACAAATCACCCAATGATTGGGCCAGATTGGCATAAACTGTATTTAAATACTCAGGCATCCACGGCCATGGTCCACCACCGTGCGAGATAAAAAATACAGGCTGTCGATGATTTGCAATTTTCATGGATATTCCCTCAGGTTTTATTCAATCATTGTCTAATATTTAATAAGCTTACCAATGCAACAACAATAATAAAAACAGAACAATCAGATGCATTTTTAGAACGATTAATCCTGACTAATTTGCTAGGTTGAGCAAAACACTGAGTAATTTTAAAATAATCACTTATATTTACTATGCCTTTTCAATTGCCATGAAAACTGAGTTGCTCTCTCCCGCTGGATCACTAAAAAATATGCGTTATGCTTTTGCCTATGGGGCAGATGCAGTTTACGCAGGTCAACCGCGCTATAGTTTACGTGTTCGTAATAATGAATTTGATCATGACAACTTGGCCATTGGAATTCATGAAGCACATGCTTTAGGCAAAAAGTTTTATGTGGTGGTCAATATTCAGCCACACAATAGTAAACTCAAAAATTTTATCACCGATTTAGAGCCTATTATCAAAATGCAACCAGACGCACTGATTATGTCTGATGCAGGTTTAATCATGTTGGTTCGTGAGCATTTTCCACAGATGCCCATTCATTTATCGGTACAAGCCAATGCCATCAATTGGGCAACGGTAAAATTCTGGAAAGATTACGGTCTTACTCGTGTCATTCTGTCACGCGAACTTTCGATTGAGGAAATTGCGGAAATACAAAAGCATGTTCCAGATATTGAACTCGAAGTGTTTGTACATGGCGCATTATGCATGGCTTATTCGGGCCGTTGTTTGCTTTCGGGTTATATGAATAAACGTGATGCCAATCAGGGCGCGTGTACCAATGCCTGTCGTTGGGAATATAAAATTCATGATGCCATGGAAAATGAAACTGGAGATATGATTCCTACCCAGCAACTCGCCTCCACACACAGTTGCTGTCGTCCACAAGATCTTCAAGCTCCGTTCACGCAACCTGTTTTGGTACAACGCAATGATGAGGAAATGTTTGCTGCTGAGGAAGATGAACACGGCACTTATTTTATGAACTCGAAAGATCTACGTGCGGTACAGCATGTAGAGCGTTTAAGTCAGATGGGTATTTACTCCTTAAAAATTGAAGGTCGTACCAAATCTTATTTTTATTGTGCGCGTACAGCACAGATTTATCGTAAAGCCATTGATGACGCATTGGCGGGCAAACCTTTTGATCCAAGTTTGATGAAACTGCTCGAAGGTTTAGCAAATCGCGGCTACACCGAAGGTTTCTTGCGTCGTCATGTGCATAGCGATTATCAAAATTATGCTGATGGTTCTTCACATTTTGATTATCAGCAATTTTGTGGTGAAGTTCTGGAACGTAATGGCAATTATATCAAGATCGATGTCAAAAACCGTTTTGATGTCGGTGATGCATTAGAGCTCATGACCCCACAAGGAAATATAAGTTTTGTCCTAAGTGAAATTTTGGACAATAAAGGTCAGCAAATCGAGAGTGCCAAAGGCTCGGGACATGTGGTTGAAATTCCATTAGATCCGAGTATTGATATCAAATATGCACTCCTGATTCGAAACCTACCACATGCCACAGAACAGATTTCATCTTCTGCTTTGGCATATGCTGCGGAGTAATAATGGCTTTATTGATCACATCTGAATGCATTAATTGCGATATGTGTTTGCCAGAATGTCCAAACATTGCAATTTTTGAAGGAAAAAAGGTCTATGAAATTGATGCAAATCGCTGTACAGAATGTGTCGGGTTTTACTCTGAACCCACTTGTATTGCGGTTTGTCCGATCAACTGCATCATAGTGGATCCTGCACATATTGAAGGTCAAACACAGCTCATGGATAAGTTTAAACAACTCAATATAATTTCATATTAATTGAAAAATAAAAAAAGGAACTTGACTGTTAGAGGATCAAGTTCCTATAAAATAAATTTTARAWTAAATCTGAAAGCTCTTTAATATGAATGCCTTTAAATTGACAAGCCGTTAAATGAGAAAGCAAAACAGTCGAAACTGCTCTGCTTTCCATGATTTAAAAAGGCGCGTTTAACTATTCCGAATAATATAATCAAATGCTGACAAAGATGCTTTCGCCCCTTCACCYGTGGCAATAATGATCTGCTTATACGGCACAGTGGTACAGTCACCCGCAGCAAATACMCCTGCTACATTGGTTTCGTTACGCTCGTTGATAATAATCTCACCACGTGGACTTAACTCGACTGATCCTTTCAAGAAATCTGTGTTTGGCAATAAACCAATCTGTACAAAAATTCCTGATAGTTCAATGCTGTGTTCTGTCTCTGTAGCACGGTCTTTATATTTCAAAGCGGTCACCTGAGCACCATCACCGACGACTTCAGTTGAAAGTGCATGGGTGATTACAGTCGCATTCGGCAAGCTATTTAGTTTGTCCTGTAACACTTGGTCGGCACGAAGTTTGGTATCAAATTCAACCAAAGTCACATGCTCCACAATACCTGCCAAATCAATTGCCGCTTCAACACCCGAGTTACCACCACCAATCACCGCAACTTTTTTGCCTTTAAACAATGGACCATCACAGTGTGGACAATACGCTACACCACGAGTCGCATATTCCTGTTCACCCGGAACGCCCATTTTTCTCCAGCGCGCACCTGTCGATAAAATCACGGTTTTCGATTCAACTTTGGCACCATTTTCCAATTCAACTTCCACCAGACCTGAAGCAGTTTGATCGGCACCGACAATTTTACTGACACGTTGCAGATTCATAATGTCCACATCGTACTCACGTACATGTTTTTCCATATCCGCAGCAAACTGTGGACCTACAGTTTTTTGTACAGAAGTAAAGTTTTCAATGTCCATGGTATCCATGACCTGACCACCGAAACGCTCTGCGATCATGCCTGTACGAATGCCTTTACGTGCTGCATAAATCGCCGCAGTACCACCCGCAGGACCCGCACCCACCACTAATACATCAAAAGCCTGTTTGGCATTAATTGCCGCTGCATCTTTTTCAGCAGCCCCACTGTCCAGTTTTGCCACAATTTCTTCTAAGGTCATACGACCTTGGCCAATATGATTGCCATCTTGGAACACCATCGGAACTGCCATGATTTTGCGTTGTTCCACTTCATCCTGGAAGAAGGCACCATCAATCATGGTCGCAGTGGTATTGGGGTTATAAATCGCAATTAGATTCAGTGCCTGAACCACATCTGGACAGTTATGACAGCTTAAAGACACAAATACATCAAAGTCTGCTTTAAGATTCAAACCTTTAATCTGGTTGAGCACCTCATCAGAGACTTTCGGTGCATAACCTGAAGTTTGTAACAAGGCTAAGATCAATGAAGTAAATTCATGACCCATCGGTAAGCCCGCAAAGAACACACGTGGTTGTTCACCGACTTTGGCAATACCAAAACTTGGACGGCGTGTATTTTGACCATCAAAGCGAGCCGTGACTTGATCAGAGAGTTCCGCAATTTCAGTAACCAATTCTTTGATCTTGGCAGCTTTGTCTGAATCATCCAGAGCAGCGACCAATTCGATAGGACTTTCTAAACGTTCTAAATAGGCTTTTAACTGAGTTTTGATATTTTGATCTAACATTGTAAAGCTCCAAAGGAGAAAATTTTTAACTTGTTGAGAATATTACGATAAAACTTTGGATAGGTGAAACAGTATGTTTTTATGATTTTAATCGATTTTACCGAACATAAAATCATTATTCACTTTTTTGCTCAATCCGCTCTGCTCGATTCTTAAGATTTAAGGCTAAAGCATAGGTCATCATTGCAATAAGTGCAGCCAATAAACTGATTCCCCAACATAAGAGTTTCACCATTTCAGAAAGTTGTTGAGCTTGATCCGCTTGTTTTTGAACACTTTGTGCCAATGGCGTGACTGCTTTCCCATAAAGTTGCTGCTGCATGATCCAAAGCTGTTCAGGTTTAAAGCCATATTCCATAAAATGCGGATCCTGACGTTCTTCACGGATCAAATGTGAAACATAAGGTAATGCTGTCTCTTTATCCACTGGTCGGTGTAATAAAGCAGTTTGCGCTAAAAGATAATCTTTCACTGCATCTGGTGTATCCACATTTTTCAACTCATGCGCGATTTGGCTTTGCTGAATACTTTGATCATAAGCCACCAATTCAGCATAAGCTTTGGCTTGGTCACTAGTACGGTCATATTGCAAGTAAGTCAAACCTGACCAGATAAGAATAAATCCAATTAACCACGCCACAAAGCGTAAAATCAGTGAACGAAAACGTAACTGAAAAAATTTAAATTTTTTTAAAATTCGGACAAAAATAAAAGCGCCAAAAAATGCAGTGAAAATTTTTAAAAACAGCCAGCCGAACCATGACAATAGATTGCTAAAATAATCAGACTGTTGATCCAACAGTAACTGATCAGCCATCGCCACAGGAATATGTAATTGCTCGACTTGTTGGCTTAAATCAAAAAAACTATAGACCAACGCCTGTTGAGTAAATGATGCAACCAAAGCAATGATAAAAATCCCTGTTACCGTTAGACTCAACAGCATCACACGATGTTGACGCTTTTTGAGTTGGGTCAATCGAGACTGTATCGACTGAATATTCATCGGAGCATTTTCGATGGGTGGCAACCTACTCTCCTCATACTGTTAGACTTAAGAAGTACCAATTTATTTACTGCTTTGAAGCAGCATCATGACTCGACTCAATGACCAGTTGATTTAAATTTTGCTGAAGTGTACGTAATCTCGTTGCCGCTTCATCGCGCTTTTGCATACCTTCTTTTTGAACTTGAATCACATCGTTAACCGTTTTAATGAGGGTATTTTGCACATGTTCAAGGGTTTCAATATCAATCACCGAACGTTGATTGGCTTTAGCTGTATCAACTGAATTTTGATGTAATAAATCAGCATTTCGACGCAATAAATCATTGGTTGCATCATCAATACTTTTTGCCAATTGCACGCTGTTTTTTTGTTCCTGTAAGGAAATCGCCAGACTGATTTGATTTTTCCATGCAGGTAAAGTGATATTTTTAATCGCATAAAATTTATCCACCAACATTAAATTATTGGACTGAATAATACGAATCATTGGCAAAGTTTGCATGGCAGACTGCTGTAGAACTTGTAAATCACTGACCCGTTTTTCTAAATTATTCGCAAGGTGGTTCAGATCATAGATCTGCTGAGTCATTTGTTGATTCTGTTCTTGCTGATTTAATTGAGCAATCTGTTGCTGAATTTCCTGCTGTTTGATCTTACCCGCAGCAACATGAACACCAAGTTGTTTATATTCGTCTTGCACCGCATCAAACATTTTATCTAAAGTATTCACACGGGATTTTAGTCCGTTTTGTGATTGCTCAATTTCTTTGACCAAAGCATCAATTTGTTCTTTCGTGGTATTAAAATGTTGATCAAAGCTTTGTTTGGCACCCTTAATTTTATTCAACAAACCGCCTAAAATCGGAATTGATGAGCCTTTCGGTTTATTCAAGATGCTCGATGTATTGAGTTGCTGGGCAGCTTGAACCACTTCATTTAACTTTTGACCTGTCGTATCCAGATCTTTATTTTGAACCAGATTCAGGAGTTCATCGGTGTAGGTTGAAGTTTTGGTCGCAATATCCTTACCATATTCAGAAACACTACTGTGCGTCATATCAGTCAATGTCTGATGTGCATCCATCACCTGAGCAAAATCTTCAGGCTGTAAACCTAGCTCTTTTAAGTTTAAACGCTCAAACTCTTGCTGCTGAAGCTCTGTAGATTGTTCAACCAATACATTTTTATGGTTAGATTCGGATTGTGACATTATTCCACCCTATTTTTATCTAATGATTTTTTTAAAGTATTCATCAATATTTCACGACTATGATCCAGCTTTTGCAATTCTGCAACTGAATTGCCTTGCATGCTCTGTTTGAGGTGATATTGCCAAGCAGGAATCAAGACTTGTTGCGCTTCCTTAAAACGATCCAATAAGGTAAAGGAAAGTTGCTCGGCCAATTGCATCTGTGTAATAGCGATATCATTACTCGCTTGCAAAGTTTGTAAGGTGTTTATTTTTTTAGATAGTCGTTCTGCAAAATTATCCAGTGGATGTCGCTGCTGAATAAAAGCAGGATATTCCTGCAAAAATTCTTGAGCCGCAACGATATATCTCGCCATCTGTTCACGTAAACCCAGTACCTGTTGGACACGCGCCTGTGATTTTTGAATTTCAATCTGCAAGCGTTGACTTAAAAAACTGGCTTGGTCAATCAGACGTTCCAATTCATTTAAGTAATTCAACTGCCCATGATCATATTCGATATCAATGCCTAACCATTTTTGTAATGCATTAAATTTACGTTTCTTGAGCACTTTGTTAGATTTCGCCAACTTATCAATCAATTGAGAAATGACCTTGCTCAATTCTTGATTGAGCTTGGGGTCAACCCCATTGAGCAATACCGACTGCGATTGGATCAGCTGATCGGCATAATGATTGAGCTGATATTGATTATCCAGTAAAGGCACCAGATCATTGCGTTTGATCGCCAAAATTGCTTTTGGATCAACTTCAATCTGATCTAGCGGAATCAATGAATTAAATTGAGTCATAATCAACCAATATATTTTGTCAATTCATCATAGGCACAAATCGATATAGTGCAAAGTCTATTTTTTATATCAACATGATGATTTTATGTTAAATCTTAAATTTTTCATCTCACCATTTTGCAAATAGACATTAGACGTCTTTCATCAGTCCTTTTTATTTCTCCCTATTGAGAGAAAAATAAAAGGAGTTTCAATAATGAGAAAGCAGTCTATTACAGATATTTTCCTTCTCGTTCAGGCTGATAAATGACTTTTTCAATTTTAATTTTCATCAATTGACCATCAGGCTGTGGCCATTCAATACTCTGCCCCTCTGTCAGTCCCAAGATCGCCGCACCGACAGGCGCCAAAATATTAACCTGACTTTTATCGCCTGTAAAATCATGTGGATAGACTAAAACAATCTCAACAGAATCTATTGAAGGTGCAATGGTGATACTCACTCGGGAGTTCATGGTGACCACATTTTTTGGAATATTTTCAGGATCAACCACTTCTGCTCGCGCCAGTTCATTTTCTAAATGCTGCATGGTCGAGCTTTGAGTCGTTTGATGTTCAAGCATCGTTTCTAAACGATGTAGATCTTGCGAGGAAATAATAATATTAGGCTGAGACATGTTATAAACTCCTTAAATCTATCAATTTTCAAAACAAATGACTTAAATATAATTTTATTGTTATATCAGAGTTTAGTTCTGATGATTAAAATATTCACAGATAAAAAAAGCTCCCTTGACGGAGCTTCTTCTCAAGCAATTTGCTTAGTTAGCATATACAGGGAATTTTGCACATACTGCTTCAACTTTTGCTTTAACATCAGCGATAACACTTTCATCACCTTTGCTATCTAATACATCCGCAATCCAGCCCGCTAAATCACGAACTTCGGCTTCACCAAAACCGCGAGTCGTCACTGCTGGAGTACCAATACGAATACCAGAAGTCACAAATGGAGAACGTGGATCGTTTGGAACTGCATTTTTATTGACCGTAATATTGGCGTTGCCCAACCATGCGTCAGCATCTTTACCTGTAATGTCTTGTTTAATTAAAGACAATAAGAATAAATGATTATCTGTACCGCCTGAAACCACATCATAACCACGTGAAATTAATACTTCAGCCATGGCTTGAGCATTTTTGACCACTTGTTGTTGATACGCTTTATATTCAGGGGCCATTGCTTCTTTAAAACAAACTGCTTTAGCTGCAATTGCATGTACCAAAGGACCGCCTTGGTTACCTGGGAACACCGCAGATTGAAGTTTTTTCTCAATTTCTTCGTTTGCTTTGGCAAGGATTAGACCAGAGCGCGGGCCACGAAGTGTCTTGTGCGTGGTTGTCGTTGTCACGTCAGCGATTTGAACTGGGCTTGGATAAACACCTGCTGCAACCAAACCAGCAACATGCGCCATATCAACAAACAAATAAGCACCAACTTTATCCGCGATATCACGGAAACGCTGCCAATCCACCACACGGCTATATGCAGAGAAACCTGCCACGATCATACGTGGTTTGTGTTCCAAAGCTAAACGTTCAACTTCTTCGTAATCAATCTCGCCAGTTTCAGGATTTAAACCGTACTGAATGGCATTATAAGTTTTACCAGAGAAGTTTACTTTTGCACCGTGAGTCAAGTGACCACCATGTGCAAGGCTCATACCCAATACTGTATCACCTGCATTTAATAATGCTAGGTATACCGCAGAGTTTGCCTGTGAACCTGCATGCGGCTGAACATTGGCATAATCAGCACCAAAAAGTTCTTTAGCACGGTCAATAGCTAATTGTTCAATCACATCGACATATTCGCAACCGCCATAATAGCGTTTGCCAGGATAACCTTCTGCATATTTATTAGTCAGTTTTGAACCTTGCGCTTCCATCACCGCAGGAGAGCAATAGTTTTCAGATGCAATCAGCTCAATATGCGCTTCTTGGCGCGCGTCTTCAGCGTCAATTGCTTTGGCCAATTCTGGATCAAATTCAGAAAGAGAAATGTTGGCAAACATTAGCGAGGGTCCTATGAATTAGGGCTTTTAAGCCGTGCTAAGATTGGGCGCTATTGTAGCATGAACTTTAGGATTAAGCAGAATGAACTTTACTCAGTTTTAAATAAAAATGGCTCATGTGATATACATGAGCCATACGGCAGAACCATCATGATTTATTTGGAAAGCATCGTTCCAACATCTTGCACAATATTTGGAATATTTAACACATAAGCAGTCCCGTGATCCCATTTCACTGCATTACCATCGTCGGTAATGTATTGAATAGCTGTACCCTTTTGCTGGGCTGAACCGACCAGTGTATTGGTCGCAATTCGCGGTACAGTAGTGTCATTACTGCCCTGATAAATGGTAATTGGCGACGTCACTTTAACCGTTAAAGGCTGACCATCTTTAGAAGTAAAGTTTTTCACCACTGGAATATTCAGGAAATTATCCTGAGTACGCCCATAACCATTCAGACTTCCAGTAGATTGAGCATATAACCCCATACTGCCAGCAAAGGCATTGCCAATATCGCCTGAACATTCTGTTTCTGCGTAGGTTTGGGCAATCTGCGCAGTTGGATCTTTAAAAACCTGAGTATATTTAAAATCCGGATTTGGATTACGCAATCCTGCGGTAATCAGTGCCGTAAAGGTATCCAAACTTGCATATACAGGAATCTGTGTAGTTACAGGTTGATTTGCAACTGAGGCTTCGCCCAAAGTCAAAATCAAATCAAGGTTAGATGCAGGTGCAACAGCAACGGTTCCCTTATAATCGAGCTTGGCCCGTGATGCATATTGAGCAGCGCCTAAAGCTGCTTGTCCACCTTGTGAATGCCCAACGGTCACCCATTTATTATTTACTTTACTGCCCAAATAATTGCGTGCAGCAACGACCGCATCGGTTATTGAAAATGCTTCACTTTTTACATTTAAAAATGGATGCAATTCCTGTCCGCTTGGCTCGCCCAAACCTTCATAGTCAGGTGCTACCACCACATAACCTTTGGCAAGTAGTGCAGCAATCATCCCTTTAATATAATCATTCATTGCCGTGCGGCTTGGTGCGCATTTATCAGCAACGCCTGTTGTGCCATGCGCCCACGCAACAATTGGCCAACCTCCAACGGGTGCCGCTCCTTTAGGCGTGAAAACTAGCGCTGTCGCCTGCACTTCTTTATTATTAATCCCCAACATCTTATAAGTCATTACCAGACTTTCACCAGCAATAGCGCTCATATCGGTTAAGCCATAGCTATCCGTGCGAACAACAGGGTTTTGAATATTATTTTCAGGAATATCTGAGGGTGGTTTAAAAAAATCATCCCAGTCATTGTCATCATTACAGGCTGATAAAAATAGAGTTAAACTGAGCGTAGAGACTGCGAGCAACGTCTTTTTCATTTTTTCTTATCCTTTTGAAGGTATTCAACATTCTTGTTGTTTTGCACAGTAATGCAATTTATAAATTATGCCTTGTTTAACCGTATAAACAAGACAGTTATACAAAGTGAAACATAACATTCATGAATACAGTTGAATCTTTTCACAATTTATCAGAGATGCTACATTTAACTTTTGCTGTCGCATCGAGATTATTCATTTAATGACTGCCATTATTCTGGACACCGAAACCCATACCCTCAATGGTTTACCGATTGAAATTGCTTACGCACCTGTAGAAGTTCATGCAGGAAAACTCAGTCTGGATAAAAGTCAGCTATTTGATCAGCTATATCAAGTCAATCAACCAATCTCTTATGCGGCTATGGCGGTACATCATATTTTAGAATCCGATCTCGTCGATCAACCTTTATATACCTCTTTTGAGTTGCCTGCTGATACCACTTATATTATTGGGCATAATGTTAATTATGATATGGCTGCCATCGCGCGCTGCGGTGTAGAAACACAAGATATTAAAGCGATTTGTACTTTAGCACTGGCACGAAAAGTTTGGCCGCAGGCAGATGCGCATAATATTTCTGCTTTAATTTATCTGATCTCTAAAGGCAGCGATAAAGCACGAGAACTACTAAAAGGTGCGCATCGTGCCGACGCGGATATCATTTTAACTGCGAATATCCTGATGCATATTGTACATCATTTGAATATTCACAATATTGATGATCTTTATCTGGCATCAGAACAAGCACGTATTCCCACTAAAATTAATTTCGGCAAACATAAAGGTAGCTTGATCCAAGACCTCCCCCATGACTATATCAATTGGTTACTTCGTCAAGATGATCTTGATCCTTATCTCAAAAAAGCGCTAGAGAAGACTCTCGTTTGAAACTAATTTTTTGATTTATAACTTATTTCATATTAATGTAATTTTCTCGTTTTATGGTATCACCAATTTATAACAAGGGATAAATTGGGGATGTCTCATTATTATAAAACTGCGCAAGGTCATACTGCGCTTGAAAACCGTCAATTTAATCTGAATGTAAGACAACGACGCTTATTACTCTTAATCGGCACTGAAGACTTTAATAAGTTAAGTGATCAGTTCAGGCAAAAAATTGCATCTCCTGAATTGCTAGAGCAACTTGAAGCAATGGGACTCATCCAATCTCAAACGTTTTCGAGCTCTATCACCACGTCTAAACCAGAAGCTAACATTCCACCCTCTAGCAGTAACGCACTATCTCGCCAGAATGAACTTGCCAATGTTCAAGATGCTATCAATCATCCAACTTGTCCTAGTCAAGAATATCGAGTTTCGGATGACTTGATTCAGCAGCAACAAGTTGAAATTACCCCAATGGCAATAATGGCCTTTGACGAAATCAAAACTTTAATGGCAGAAACCTTGTCCAGCTATTGTGGTTTACTGGCAAGACAACTTTTAGAACAAATTAAAAATGCAAGCAATGTTAAGCAGCTTAAGATTTGCCAAATGCAATGGATTACTCACTTACAGGAAACCCGCATTCCTCCGCAGCAATTGAATCAACAATTACAACAAGTCAATTTTGCCTTACAACATCTTCAGCTTGAGCAATAAACAGATTAAATCATCAGATAAATCGAAAAATTAAAAAACTACACTGTTTTTTCTAAAACTTCGACTATTGAATGCACGATGACTGTGCCGTTCATAATTTTGCTACGCCTACGACTAAAGATTAAACCTATTTGATCTAATCCAAAGTATTATAGATACATATAATAAATATGATATATTTCTCAGCGTTATATAAGACTCCTTTCATAAGTCGCTTTTATTTCTCTTACGGGAGAAAAATAAAGCGGGTTTAAACAATGATGAAAGAAGTCTATAGGTTTAGCCCTTTAGCTCACTTCGGTGGGCTTTTTTTTGTCAACAAATCAGGCTTAGAAAACTTCAGTGAAGTAAATTCGTTTTTTAATAGAAAAATCACCTATTTTTACCAGATCCAGCCTTATCTTAATTTCTAATACATTCAATATCACCCGCCAAATATTTTTTATTCTTGCGCTCAAGCTCTAAAGATGAATGTTTTTTTCAATTGCAAAACATGCCTAGCATTAGTAAGAAATGATTAATAAAAGAAAATTTAAAACTCATACGTTTTTAATATCACAATATTATAAAAATACGAATTTACATATTCAATATATTTAATTATTATGATTAATAATAGGAAAACCACATCCAAATATAACACTTAAATATCAAAATAAAATAATTTCGGTTTACAATGTTATCAAACTTCAGATTTAGATTAATTTTCAACAAATAGTTGATATAAAAGTAAATTTACAATTATAAAAGCATTGATATTTTAGTTTTCTTGAGTAATATGCTTTTTATTAGTGCAATTTTTATTAAAATGCACCATAAAATGACGACCAGTTTTCATATAAAAGGATTTATTTTATGAGAAACCCACCAAACTTATTTATTTATTTCAAAAAACAACCTTATTTAAATATAATTCAGACTTATTAATTTTTTAGTTCCAATTTAATTAATTTGGCATATTCATTGCAACAAAATTATTTAGTGATACTTAATTTTAGATTTTAGTATTTAAATACTGCATCTTCCTTAGTCACATTTAATAATGATCCAAAGATAATTTTTTGAGATCGGAATTTTCTTTCCAGTCCTGTAAGGACGAGATCCATTATTTTCCTTGGTGAGTTAAGGGCAAATTTTAGATTCATCGAAATGATCAGATGAAAAGTAAAGAAATTGAAAGTCAGCATGATAACTGAACGTTTTATTGTAGCGTGATTCCTCCCAGCACCAGTTAAAACGAGTCATGCCATCTTTAACAATTTCTTATGTTTTCAATGTCATCACGATCGGAGTCTTTGTAAAATATTGAGATTGATATGAAACAAAAACGGATTAGCATTGCATGGCAAATTCTGATTGCACTTATTTTAGGTATTATTGTTGGTAGCATTCTGCACAATCAGCCTGAATATCAAGACTATATCGTTACGAATATTCTAAAACCCGCAGGCCAAATTTTTATTAGCCTAATCAAAATGATTGTCGTGCCTATTGTTATTTCAACGTTAATTTTAGGCATTGCAGGTATTGGTGATACCAAAAAGCTTGGCAGTATTGGTTTAAAAACTATTATTTATTTTGAAGTCATTACCACGGTTGCAATTATAGTTGGACTTCTTGCTGCCAATATTTTTCAGCCAGGCGCAGGTGTGGACATGTCTATGCTGCACAAAGTCGATATCACCAAATTTGAAGCAACCACTCATGAATATCAATCGCATGCGCATGGTTTCCTACAAACAATTTTAGGTCTTATTCCGACCAATATTATAGACTCGATGGCTAAAGCCCAGATGTTACCGATTATTTTCTTTTCGGTGATTTTTGGTGTTGGCCTAGCAAGTTTGCCCCACGAAACCAAACAACCTTTGCTCAATGTATTTAATGCGATTGCAGAAACCATGTTCAAAGTTACACATATGGTGATGCTATATGCTCCAATTGGTGTGTTTGCCTTGATCGCGGCCACTGTTGCGACATTCGGTTTTTCATCGCTTGTGCCTTTGTTTAAATTGGTGGTACTGGTTTATACCGCTATTTTGTTCTTTGCCTTTGTTGTTCTTGGCTCGGTTGCAAAATTTTGTGGTTTAAATATTTTTAATATCATTAAACTGCTTAAAGACGAACTGATCTTGGCATTTTCAACGGCAAGCTCTGAAACAGTATTACCTCGTATTATTCAAAAAACCGAAGCCTACGGCGCTCCTCGTGCGATTGCAAGTTTTGTGATTCCAACAGGTTATTCATTTAATCTGGATGGTTCGACACTTTATCAAAGTATTGCTGCAATCTTTATCGCCCAACTCTATGGAATCGATTTAACCATTACTCAACAGCTTATTTTGGTGTTAACGCTCATGGTCACGTCCAAAGGTGTTGCTGGCGTACCAGGTGCTTCGTTTGTCGTATTGCTAGCGACCTTAGGTGTGGTTGGTATTCCACTTGAAGGTCTGGCATTTATTGCAGGTGTCGACCGTATTTTGGATATGGCACGAACCGCACTGAATGTTGTGGGGAATGCTTTGGCTGCATTGGTCATCAGTAAATGGCAAAAACAATATGATGCTGAAAAAGCAGAGAATTACATGTTATCGCTGAAACAAGTCTAAGCCTTTATCATCCCGTAAAACCAAAAGAGTAACTGAGATCATCAGTTACTCTTTTTTTCACAATTTTGATTTAGAACTTAAATATGAGTCCTTATAAGCCTATTCCAGTACATTGCGGATTTTTGCTGGCATCTATAGTGGACGGATCAACCGTGATATTGGTTTTGGCTGGCATTTTCAATTGGATAAAATTATAGACTTGTAGATTTCGACAAACGATAGCCTGTGTATGTGACGCATTCAGGACTGGATCAAGTAGAACACTCGTTGAACCCAAACCTTTTAAATTCGCAACCAAGGCTTCTGTCACAGGGTAAGGAACGTTGGTATCGGCTGTACCTTGAACAATATAAACTGGTTTATCTATACGTTTAGTCCCTGGTTGATTCGCAGCTAAAAAGTTTTGAACCGTTTGATTGGTTTTAAAGTTATTGGTATCCAGACCAGGATAATCCATGACTTTCTTATCTGGGTTATCGGTCATAAATTTGATAATGTCGGTTTTAAATTTATCAATCAGACTTAAACTCGAATCATCACTATCTAAACAAAGTCCATTTTCTCCAGTGGTGCCTTCTGCAAATTCAGCCAGTGGTTTCGCTCTTTCCTGAAAGATATCCCGATAATTAAATTGTGTTTCATATGCTTTGATTCCAACGCCTGTAAGCGCAGCATAAGCCAGTAAAGTCGCATAAGAATCCACTGACACACGATTGCCTAATGGCACGTTCGCAGTTATTTCTTTTTTCTCAATATCTGCCAATGCCGTAGGTGCAACCTCTAAAATAATTTTACCCAAACTTGATGCTGGTGCACCCGCAACAGCACCTTGATAGGTTGCATCAGCATTTGCATATTCAGCAGTCCCTAGCGATGCCTGCCCACCTTGCGATTGCCCCACTGACATCCAAGCACCATTAAGCTGAACTCCATAGTGATCTTTCGCAGCTTTTACTGCGGCAAGTGCCGATTTCGCCTCACTGCCCAAATTTAGATACGGATGAATACCTGATGTACCCAAACCTTCATAGTCTGGAGCAATCACCACATAACCTGCTGCTAATAGGCTTTCAGCCAATATTCTAAAGCGTAGATTGATTTTATTATTACTTGGCGCACAACTATCTCCAACACCCACTGTTCCGTGCTCCCAAACCACAACACGATAACCATCTGCGGGTTGAGAGACTTTTGGAAACATCACCATTGCAGTCGCTTTGGCTGTTTTACCTTGAACATTGACCATATTATAAGTCATTACTTTAACAGATGCGGCGCTTGAAACTTGGTCCTTATTATAAGTCTTTTCTGAGATATAGGTTTGATCAGGATTAACCCCAACATAATCATCATTACTGTCATTACATGCGCTTAGCAATAAAGTTGTTGTTGAAAATGCAAGTGCTAAAGCAATTTTTGACCGTTTCATAAAATATCCTTTTTATGTTTTTGAGTATTTAATCTGCATGGTCTTACATGCATCTTTATTTATGCACAAAAAAAGTGCTCTGCATAGAACACTCTTTTACTAGATGGTCAATTTTTTAAAATGAATAAGCCATAAAAATCCCTAAAAATAGGATAACCCCCACCCAACGATTATGCCGAAACGCCCAAAAACACATTTGAGGATCGCGAGTTCTGGTTTTTGACCATTGATAAAAATAGTCTGCTGCAACCAATAACAAAGCGACAAGTCCCCACGGAAATAGAATATCTGCAAGGTAAAAAGAAGCACCAATCAATACAATACTTAAAAACTGTAATAAGGAAATAATTTCAATATCATAGCGACCAAACAAAATTGCTGTGGACTTTACGCCGATTTTTAAATCATATTCACGATCGGTAATGGCATATTGAGTATCAAAAGCCACTGTCCAACATAAATTTCCAAAATATAGTAACCAGCATGTCCAATCTAGCGGCTTACCCATCGCGGTAAATGCCATCGGGATACCCCATGAAAATGCCATACCTAAAACCACTTGCGGTAAATGGGTATAACGCTTCATAAATGGATAAATAAAAGCGAGTCCTAATGCCCCGAAAGCGCAGTAAAATGTCTCAATAGGTAAGAAAAACAACATACAAGCACTGGCTGCGACTAAAACTAAAAACACAGCAATGGCTTCTTTAGGTTGGATAATTCCTGTCGCAAGTGGTCTGGTCTTGGTTCGTTCTACATGACCATCCACTTCACGGTCTGCGAAGTCGTTAATGGCACATCCAGCAGCACGCATAAAAATGGTGCCGAACACAAATGGTAATAAAATATGTAATGGCGGAATTCCTTCAGCAGCAATCCAAAGTGCCCACATCATTGGCCAGAAAACCAATTCAGTTCCAATCGGCTTATCAAAACGACATAAATAATAATAGGCTTCTAACCGTTGTCGCCAAGTGATGGATTGTACTGCTGCCATGACTTACCCCTGCTCGTTTTGTTTCTTTATAAAGTTTTCAAATGTGGTGAGAAATGTTTCTTGGACAATAAACTTACAGCCATGCCAGACATAACAACTTTGACGAGTCCAGCCATCTTCTAAATATATCACTCGGCGTTCACAAGCTGGATTTGTACGCTGGAATAAAAACTTTCCTATCGGCTTTGTACCGATATGCTGAAAAATTCTGGCTTTTTTTTGTAAGCTTAAAATTGGGAAAATACTTTTCGCTTTCACCCATGGCTCTGCTTCACAACCATAAAGTAAACTTTCACGTACCCATGCAGTATGAGCATGTGGCATGTTCATCCATTGACTATCAATAAAACTTAAACGCTGAAAATGTTCTTTGGTGGGTTCAACCCGAAACTGACCAGATGCTAAATCTGTTAATTGTTGGGTCAAAGAGCCTGATGCATACAACCATTTTTTTAATTCAGGAGTTAATATTTTTTCCTGCTTAAGTTTAGATGGTATGTTCGGCATAACAGGCTCACTTCGATCAGAAAACCTAGTGTAACCGAATTTTTGTTTCAAAAATGCTGTGTTTTTAAGCAACATTCTTTTATTCACAAAATTGTAATAAATTTCACTATTTGAGAATATTTTAATATATCATATAGGGCATTTATCACAGGCATAGCTTAAGACCATTATGATGAATGACAAATTCAGATTTATTTTGCTCTACGGTGGAATATTCTGGGGCTGTGGTTTTACTATTTTAATGTTGCTTTATCGCTATTTCTTTTTGAATCAACCAAACTTACCAATTACTGCCTTTGCGGTTTATTTTAGTATTTGCTTTATTGCAGGTCTGGTATGGGGAAGTTTAGTTCATCATGATATTCAAAAGAAAATAGTGAGTTAATGATTGTTAAAGAAAGTGTAAAAGCCAGTTTTCAAACTGGCTTTTGTGTTTTTAGCATTTTAAAGATTAGGAGGCTGGTGTAGCCACTTTAGCGGGCACTCCACTATGAAACCTAAAGACATCATCAGGCGTCAAGATTAGATTTTTCTCCACTTCACGAATATGTTCGATACGCTGCTGAATATCTTCTTCTGGATTTTTCATTTTAGCCGTGGTCGCAACTTCTATTGCCAAGGCCAAATAATCTTCAAAGTGACGAGACTCAGATTTCAACAAATAACGATAGTAGCGACCAAGCTCATCATCAACTAATGGTGCGAGTGCATGGAAACGCTCACAAGAGCGCGCTTCTACAAATGCCCCGACGATCATGACGTCAATCAATGCTTCAGGCTCATAAGTTCGGATTTCTTTACGTAAACCACCCGCATAACGACCTGCACTCACGGCTTTCCATTCCTGCCCACGTTTTTTCATAAACTCAAGCACTTGCTCGTAGTGCAGCATTTCCTCACGAACCAGTTGTGCCAATTTGACCTGTAAATCGGTAAAAAAACTGTAACGGAACATCAAATTCATGGCCGTGCCTGCTGCCTTTTTTTCGCAATTGGCATGATCTTGCATCAACAAATCAAGATGATTGATGGCTTCATCTAACCATGCTTGAGGCGTTTTGCAACCTAAGAATGCAATGACTGGCTGCATGAGTTCATCATAGTTGGGATTTGACATGTTCAAAACTCTTATCGTGCTGACTGTATTGCGGCTTTCATTTGCTGTACCGCTTGCGTCAAACCAACAAAAATACTCTCTGCAATAATGGAATGACCAATATTCAACTCATGAATCTGTGGAATCGCCGCAATCGGCGCAACATTTTCAAGATTCAGACCATGTCCAGCATTAACAATTAGACCCTTATTTGCAGCATATTCTGCGCCCTGAATGATTCGGGCAAGTTCAGCTTGTTGCTCATCATCATTGGCAGCATCAGCATAAGCTCCCGTATGTAGTTCGATGGTCGGCGCGCCACAGGCAATCGCAGCATCAATTTGTGCCAAATCAGCATCGATAAATAAAGAAACTTCACAGCCAATTTCAGCTAAGGCTTGAGTCGCAGCTTTGACTTTTTCAAATTGCCCCACGACATCCAGTCCGCCTTCTGTTGTGACTTCCTGTCGACGTTCAGGCACAAAACACACATGATGAGGTCGAATTTCTTTGGCAAACTCTACCATTTCATCGGTCACAGCCATTTCCAGATTCATATGCGTTTTTAATAATGGGCGCATACGACGCACATCATCATCTTGGATATGACGTCGATCTTCACGTAAATGCAAGGTAATGCCCTCTGCACCCGCCTGTTCACAGACCAACGCTGCCTGAACTGGATCTGGATAAGTCGTGCCTCGTGCCTGTCTTAAGGTCGCAACATGATCAATATTCACACCAAGCAAAGCAGCCATAGATAAGTCCTGAAAGAAAATTTAAGAATGTGATTGTGTACTTTGTATCCAAAGCTGACGACTTTTTAAAGGTCGATCACCTAACAAAGAACTAATCATTTGACGGTATAGTTTACCCAATAATTGTAACTGTTCGGCAGAAAATTCTGCACCTTCTACATAATTCTGCATACAGCAAATCAACTCACCCGAAAGATTTGCAGCACTGCGACTCGCAACAGGTAAAAAACCCTCAGTTGCTTGAAATTGATAAGACATCACCTTACTAATTGCTTGCTGATTACAATCTACATAAAAATCGACTGCATAGCCTAATTCTTGCAATAACGCATGTTCAAACTGACGTAAAATTTGTCTTAAAAATAAAGCAGGTTGAGGATGTGTCGATAAAAGCTGTAATTGCGCCAACGTTTTTTGATATTGAATAAAAGTTTGTGGCATGGCCTCTTCTAAAGGACACAAGCGCAACAGGATTTCATTCAAATAAAACCCTGCAAAAAAAGCATCACCATGAAAGAAAACAGGATGATTTAAAATTTCAAGTTTAGTGAAATTCTTTAAATCGCCTTTACCTGTCGCTTGTAAGGTAATGGGTTGATATTGTGGAGGTGGCGTTTGTCTTAGAATACCGTCCATACGACCATATTCTTCAGTAAACAAATGCACGATATGGCTTTTTTCACGATATTTACGATGATGAACTAAATAGCCATGAATGACTTCATTACGCATAAGCGAAGTTAATCATCCTTTTTTTTCTCATCTTTTTCATCGTCGCCATCTGGAATGACAGCACCCACAACAGCTGCTGTACCTTTTACAACAGCTTTAGTGGTGCCATAAGCAACTTTGACTGGAACAGTCACGACTTTAGTAATACACCCTTGTAGCATCAGCACACAAGCTAAAGTACCCAAACAACGTATCATGACTGTCATTGCTTATTCTCTTTTTTTAAATATCGCTATAGCCTAAACTTTTGAGCGCACGTTCGTCGTCAGACCAACCGCCTTTAACTTTAACCCAAAGAGTGAGCATGATTTTCTGTTCAAACATTTTTTCCATGTCTGTACGCGCTTCCATACCAATGCGTTTGAGTTTAGCGCCTTTCTCACCAATCACAATGGCTTTTTGTCCCGCGCGTTCCACAAAAATCGTGGCATCAATATAGGTACAAGCAGGTTTTAATCGACCTGTTTTTTCACTGATCGTTTCTTCTTCAGTTTTAAAGGATTCGATTTGTACCGTTAAATCATAAGGCAATTCTTCACCCAACTGACGCATGATTTTTTCACGGATAATCTCACTGGCCAGAAAACGCTCAGAACGATCAGTGATTTGATCCATCGAATACAACGGCGGTTGAAAAGGCAAATATTTTTCAATCGTGTCACGTAAATGATCCAAATTTGCACCGCGTAACGCAGAAACAGGTACAATTTCAGCAAAGTTCATGAGTTTTGCACGTTCACGAATCAATGGTAAAGCTTCATTCTTATTTTCAAAGGTATCTAATTTATTGATGACCAAGATCACAGGCATCTCTGCATTTTTCAGTTTTTCCAAAACTAATTCATCGTTTTGAGTCCACTTTTGCGCATCGACTACAAATAAAACCAGATTGACATCACGTAATGCTGAATGCGCTGCACGATTCATCATTTTATTAATCGCACGGACTTCTTTTTTATGCATACCCGGCGTATCGACAAATACTGCTTGCGATTTTTCGCGCGAATCAATACCCACAATTTTATGACGTGTGGTTTGTGGTTTACGTGAAGTAATCGATAGCTTTTGACCCAATAAATGGTTCATCAATGTAGATTTACCTACATTTGGTCGCCCAACAATCGCAACAAAACCGCTTCTAAAGTCAGCAGGAATGGTGACACCTTCGTCACTAAAGAATTGATCAATCAGTTGATTAGCCTGATTTTCATTGTCACGAATTTCAGGATTTTCATTTGAATCTGGATTGACTTGATCAGAATGCATGGACATGCAGGCTATTGCTCCAATAACTTTAATATTTCTGCCGCCGCTGCCTGTTCAGCAAAACGTCGGCTTGATCCCTCACCTACAATATTGGGTAGCCCCGCTACCGAACATTGCACTTTAAAATGCTGATGAGGTGCATCACCTTGAATATCTACAACCTCGTAAACAGGGAGAGGTTTTTTACGTGCTTGTAGATACTCTTGTAAACGCGATTTAGGATCTTTGAGCTGATCACTTGGCTCGATATGATCCAGATAAGGCGTATACCATTTTAAAACGATACTTTTTAATAACTCTAAATCACCACTGTCGACATAAATTGCCCCAATAATCGCCTCAACCGTATCGGCTAATATGGATTCACGGTGATGACCACCCGATTTTAATTCACCTGTGCTTAATATTAAACACCGGCTAAGTTTCAAATCGTTTGCAATTTTGCCTAAAGCTTCCTGTCGTACCAGTGTAGCACGCATACGGGTAAGCCGACCCTCATTTTCATGCGGATAGGTCTGATATAAATAATTGGCAATGATCATGCCAAGTAATGAATCGCCTAAAAACTCCAGACGCTCATAATTATGTTTGTGACTGACAGATCGGTGTGTTAAAGCAAGCTGAAGTAAATCAGCTTGCTGAAACTGGTAACCAATCCTGCTCGGTAATCGAGGATCACTTAGCTTGGACTGACCTTTGATCAAAATTTTTCTCGAATGTTAGAACTAAATCAATATTTAATAAGAAAGGTTTTCTTATTTCGTACTTCTTACTGACGTTTAAACCATTGTTTGTGGTCACTTTGGCAATATCCTTGAAGCGTAAATCACGGATATTGTTCATGTCCAAACGCTGATCCATTTGCATATCGAATTTGGCAGGTGTGATATCTGAAGCGCTATTTTGGATGAGCTCCTCAATTTGGCTATCAATCACTCGGTCATCCCAATAAGCTGGCCAGATTGCAACGGCAGCCTTGACTGCCAATGCAAATAAAATTACCCCAAATAAAATGGCTAAATACGAAGCGCCTTGTTGAGACTTACGCATTTGTAATATTCCTAATCGTGTTTTTAGTCAATTTTCCCATTTCGACTGAACGATGGAATCTTAAAGCCTGGCTCTTTATGCATCCAGATATAAAAAGCTCGACCTGTTAAGTTTTCCTCAGGAACGAATCCCCAAAAACGGCTATCTGCACTTTGGTCTCGATTATCGCCCATTGCAAAATAATGCCCTTTTGGAACAGTCACTTCCCAATATAAACCATCTTGATTCGAATATTTACCATTTTCTATATAATTGATGAACGGCGCTTGACGAGCAATATTCACCCCTTCAAGTTCACGCATCAGATGGGTGTGAGTTCCCAAGGTTTCTTTATGATAAATCGAGGTCGGTGTATCCAAAATATCTTTTTCACGATGAAATTCAGTCGCAACCTTTGGTACTTTTTGACCGTTAATCGTCAACTCACCGTGATCATAGACAATATGATCGCCTGGTAAACCGACCACACGTTTAATATAACTAATCGTTGGTTGTGGTGGATAACGGAATACAATGACATCACCACGTTCAGGCTCTCCAACATCAATAATTTTCTTATTGATGATCGGCAAACGCACACCATAGTCAAATTTGTTAACTAAGATGAAATCACCTGTTTCTAGTGTTGGTACCATCGAATCCGAAGGGATATTAAATGGCTCGTACAAAAAAGAGCGTAAAATGAGTACTACCGCCAGCACAGGCCAAAAGTCATATGCCCATGTGATCAGAAAATTTTCATTTTCACGTCCTTTCGTTGCGCGCTGTTTAAGCACCAATTTATCGAGTAACCATACGATAAAAAATAACAGCGTGACTGGAACGAGAATCAAATTAAAATCAAAATCCACAAAACCTCACTCGCAGCTCAGCTGCTCGTTTTTCGGCAAGATAAAGCAATGCTTTACCTCATCTTATCTATCGACTTTTAATACAGCTAAGAACGCTTCTTGCGGGATTTCAACACTACCCACCTGTTTCATGCGTTTCTTACCTTCTTTTTGTTTCGCAAGTAATTTCTTCTTACGCGATACGTCACCACCATAACATTTCGCCAAGACGTTTTTACGCATCGCTTTAACAGTAGAGCGAGCAATCACCTGCGCACCGATCGCCGCCTGAATCGCCACATCAAACATTTGACGTGGAATCAGATCTTTCATCTTTTCAACCAGTGCAATACCACGATGACGCGCATCCTGACGGTGACAGATCATGGCCAAGGCATCGACCTTTTCACCATTAATTAATACATCAACCTTAACCAGAGATGAACTTTCAAAACGCACAAAGTTATAATCCAACGATGCAAAACCACGCGAACACGATTTCAATTTATCAAAGAAATCCATCACCACTTCTGCCATCGGAATTTCAAAAGTCACTGAAACCTGATTGCCTAAAAATTTCATATCCTTTTGCACACCACGACGCTCGATACACAAGGTCATGACATTGCCCAGATATTCCTGAGGAACAAGAATATGACATTCTGCAATCGGTTCACGCAAATCTTCAACCAAACTCCCATCTGGCATTTTAGATGGGCTGTCGATATAGATGGTATCGCCTTTTTTAGTTACAGCTTCATAAACCACCGTAGGTGCAGAGCTAATCAGATCTAGATCATACTCACGCTCTAAACGTTCTTGTACGATTTCCATGTGCAGCATACCCAAGAAGCCGCAACGGAAGCCAAAACCAAGCGCATCTGAACTTTCAGGTTCAAAGAACAAAGCAGAATCATTAATTTGTAGTTTTTGTAATGCTTCTCGGAATGGTTCAAAATCACCAGAATCAATCGGAAATAAGCCTGCGTACACCTGTGGTTTAACCTTTTTAAAACCTGGCAAAGTCGCAACTTCAGGTGTTGAAGATAAAGTAATGGTGTCACCCACTGGCGCACCAAAAATATCTTTAATCCCTGCAATCACGAAACCAACTTCACCCGCTTCAAGGATATCTGTTTCGGTATGTTTCGGATTAAACACCCCCACAGAAGTTACAGGATGGACCTGACCTGTGGATTTGACCAACATTTTGTCGCCTTTACGAATACGTCCTTGCTTGATCCGTACCAAAGACACTACACCTAAATAGTTATCGAACCATGAGTCGATAATCAAGGCTTGTAAAGGTGCTTCACGATCACCTTCTGGAGGCGGGATCACATCGACTAAACGTTCAAGTACCCCTTCGACTCCTAAACCAGTTTTCGCTGAACAGGTGGGTGCATCTGTCGCTTCAATCCCGATGATTTCTTCAATTTCATGAATGACGCGTTCAGGTTCAGCCTGTGGTAAATCAATTTTGTTTAAAATGGGAAGAACTTCTAATCCCTGCTCAATCGCGGTGTAACAGTTTGCAACTGACTGTGCTTCTACACCCTGCGCAGCATCGACGACCAATAATGCACCTTCACAAGCAGCAAGTGAGCGAGAAACTTCATAAGAAAAGTCAACGTGCCCTGGTGTATCAATGAAGTTCAGTTGATATTCCTGACCATTTGGATGCGTATAATATAATGTGACCGATGCCGCTTTAATGGTAATCCCACGTTCGCGTTCAAGCTCCATTGAATCCAAGACCTGAGCCTGCATTTCACGGTCTTGTAAACCACCACACATCTGAATAAAACGGTCAGCCAAAGTTGACTTGCCGTGATCGATGTGAGCAATGATCGAAAAGTTACGAATATTTTTGATATCAACGGATTTTTTAGCCGACGCCATAGATTACTCTGAAAAAAAGTACATCTCTAAATGCAATACTTCATACAGTATGCAAGATGTAAAAGGACTGTCCTAAATTGCTGCACAGTATAAGCAACCCCAGATTAAAAATATAGTGCGATCATTCTGCTTTTAAAACTATTCATGTAATCCTCACAAAATGCGCTCTGAGTATTGATGAAACCCTTTGAAAAGATTGAAGCAAAGGCAAATGAATCCATTTGCTTAGTCATAATTCACGGTAAAATCGATCGGATTGATTTCCTGAGCTAAAGGTTGGTAGGTTTGGGTAAAGGTGGGTGACATGCGTTTTGGCCGACCTGTACTGATTTCAACACAAGCCCATTTAGTTTTCCCAACAAATAAGACACTTTGGTCTCTAGGACGATAAAACACGTACTGGCGGGATAAATACAAACTATCAATCGCATCTAGCCATGTACGTAGTATGATTTGCTCTCCTTCAAAGGCAGCTTTTCGATACTGTACGTGGTGTTCTACAGCCACCATAGCATGATTCATTTCCAAATATTGTTTGAGACCCAAGCCTAATCGCTCGATATGTGCTGTTGCGACATCCTGCATCCACTGAACATATCTGACATTGTTCACATGCCCCAATTGATCAATATGCTCAGGATTTACCGTTAATTTTAAATCAAAAATTGCACTCATTTGCCAAAAGCTATTTGCATAAAAAAGTTACGCACATTTTACGTTACTTCCCAATCTGATTCATCTAGGATTTTATACACGATCCCAGCCTAGGTTTTTATGATGAGTAGCCTGAATATTTCAAAACAACATACAGATGATATGTTTTATAAAAACAATCCATTTAAACCTAAATCCAATTTTATTTCTAAACCCATAAATCCTACAGACCAACTTAACTTTGAAGATGAAGTCCAACTATATTTAGAAAAAAATCCAAACACTCAACATGTTGATATTATCTTACATGATTTAAATGGGCATATTCGCGGGAAAAGAATTGATATTCAGACGCTAAAACAACTTCATAAAGGTTGTTACTTCCCACTTTCAATTTATGCGATGGATTTAGATGGAAAAGTCGTTGAAGAAACTGGACTGGGTAAATATATCGGTGAACCTGATTATTTATGTCTTCCCATCTTGGGAAGTTTAAAGCCTTGTCCCATTCAGCCTGAATCAAATGCTCAAGTTTATTTAACGATGCGAGAACAAGACGGGACTGCATGTGGTTATGAACCTCGTAATATCTTAAGCAAACTTTTGACAGAATGTAATGAACAAGACTACTTTCCCGTCATTTCAGCGGAACTTGAGTTTTATTTATATCCATCAGATGCAAAAGCTGATGAACATACTTTTGCCAGTCAATGCTTTGATATGAACGCACCCGATGATTATCAAGCTCTACTCGATGAAATAGAATATATTGCCAATTTGCAAGGCATTCAAATTGTTTCGATTGTTTCAGAGTCAGCCGCAGGTCAATATGAAATAAATATTCCACATAGTGCCGATGTTTTAAAGATCTGTGATCAAGTAATGTCGCTAAAACGTATCGTTAAGCAGGTCGCCAAACGCCATCATCTCCACGCCAGTTTTCTAGCCAAACCAGACCTGAACCAAGCAGGGAGCGGCATGCACTTTCATGTGAGTTTATGCAATTCACTTTTAAATAATTATTTTAGTTCACATGACCTTCATCAACCCTCTCCAACGTTATTAAAAGTAATAACGGGGTTGATTGAACTTATGCCAGCATCTATGGCGATTCTTGCACCAAATATTAATTCCTACCGTCGCTTCCAAATCGGACAACACGTGCCGCTTGAAGCAAACTGGAATATTAATAACCGTAATGTCGCCATACGTTTGCCCTGTTCTGATCAACAAAATCAGCGTTTTGAATACCGTGTCGCAGGTGCAGATTGCAATCCTTATTTAACTGTTGCAATCATTCTTACAGGACTCCTTTACGGTCTTAACCATAGCCTAGAAATAAAAAAACCATCCCACTTATTAAAATATCCAGATGATCATATTTTTCTACCACTTAACCAGCTAGATGCACTTAATCAATTTAAACATCAGTCATTTATTCAAAAAACATTAGGCAAAGATTTTTGTGAACTGTGGCATACATTAAAATTAGCGGAACATCAGTGTATTTATAATAAGATGACTTTATCTGAAAAAAATTGGGATATTTAATTGCTTTAAATTTAAAAAAAACCCTTTACAGTTGTATATCGTAAAGGGATTTTATTTTAAGATGAAAATAAAATTTTTCATCATTATTTAGATGCTTTATTGTTTAGATACTTTTTATTTTCTTCCACATAGAGAAATAAAAAATACTTATCAAAGCAGCCTAATGATTATTTAATTCTTAAGCCCAACATCGCACGTTGTCCTTGACGAATAATAGAGACTCGTACCACTGTATTTTTAGGTAACGCAGCAACAGCTTTACTAAAATCACCTGTATTTAAAATACTGGTATTATTAATTTGAGTAATCACATCACCTGAAATAATATTGGACTGCGCAGCCAAGCCACCACGTGTCACATCTTCAACCAAGATACCGCCACGAACATCCAGACGTGATTGTTCAGCTGCTGTCAGGTTTCGAATTGCCATTCCTAATACTGGACCATTTTGTTGCGTCGTACGCTCTGAGGTTGCTGGCGTATCATCTGGCGCAGTGGTTAAAGTCGCAGAAATATTACGAGGTTTGCCATCACGCAGTATTTCTAACTGAATCGTCTGTTTTGGCATGGTGCGATTCAAATAGTTTAATAAATCTGAGGTGCGTGAAATTGGGGAACCATTATATTTCATAATGATATCACCCGCTTTTAATCCCGCTTTGGCAGCTGGTGAATCTGGGGCAACTTGATTGATGAGCGAACCTTCTGGTCGCGGTAAGTTATAAGCATCGGCTAGATTACGATCAATATCCTGTAGCATCACACCTAAATAAGAACGAGTCACTTTGCCCGTAGTTTTAAGTTGTTGAACTACATCCATTGCCACATCAATTGGAATCGAGAATGACAAGCCCATATACCCCCCCGTACCACTAAAAATACGAGAATTCACACCGACGACTTCACCGCGCTGGTTAAATAATGGGCCGCCTGAGTTACCCGGATTTAAAGCTACGTCAGTTTGAATGAATGGAACTGAGGTTTCACCCTGCATATTTCGTGATTTGGCACTGACAATACCTGCTGAAGCAGAATAATCAAAACCAAATGGTGAACCAATGGCAAGCACAGGCTCACCCACTTTCAATTGATCAACATTGCCTATTTTCAAGGAAGGATAATTAGTTCCATCGACTTTAAGTAATGCCACGTCAGTACGCTCATCACTTCCAATCACTTTTGCATCAATTTCACGTCGATCCTGCAAGGTCACGGTAATACGTGAAGCATCTTCTACGACGTGATGATTGGTAAGTAGATATCCATCCTTACTAATAAAAAAGGCACTCCCGTATCCTACTTTTTCTTGTGGAGCCTGTTGTTGTGGAATGACGACTTGATTACCAAAAAAACGACGTAAAATCTCGGGCACTTGTTGCTGTAACAACTCTTCCTGAGTCATTTTTTTTACAACATTGACACTGACCACTGCTGGGCTGGCTTGCTCAACCAGACTTGAAAAATCAACAGGGGTTGCAGCATCCGCTTGTACAGCCGCCATGGTAAAAACCATAGCATACATTCCATTTTGTAAAGAGCGACTATTCATGTAACACGAACTCACACACTAGTTTTAGGTTAGACCCAATTGTTTTAGCACAACTTTTTCTATATTTCCGTAATAATATGTTTATTATTTCCAGAATAAAAAAATTGCGATTATTCCATTAAATTTTCTCTATTTTGATCATTCAAATTTTTAAAAACTGAAAGTTTATTGAAAATTCGACTTAGATTTAAGCATATAGAGTCTTGCCTTTTCTTAAAAAAAAGCGTGTTATTAGCAAACTTTTTGTAAATTAGCTGATGGACATGTCTGATTCAAACACAACTCATCATTTTGATGTGATCATTGTGGGGAGTGGCGGCGCTGGGTTAAGCCTTGCTTTATCATTACCAAGTCATTACAACATTGCGGTTTTAGCGAAATCCTCCCTGACCGAAGCCAGTACTTTTTATGCACAAGGCGGTGTTGCTGCGGTACTGGATGAAACTGATTCCATTCAACAGCATATTGATGACACAATGATTGCAGGTGCACATTTATGTGAACTCGATGCAGTTAAACAAACAGTTGAAGGTGGTCGATCATCGGTTGATTTTCTTCTAAATCATGGTGTTGAATTTACTCTTGATGAAGAAGATCAGCTTCATCTCACACGTGAAGGCGGACATTCACAGCGCCGAATTATTCATGCAGCAGATGCAACAGGCAAAGCAATTTCTACCACATTGGTACAACGCGCCAAAGAACAAAAAAATCTGACTATTTTTGAAAATTACATCGCGATTGATGTCATTACATTGCATAAATTAGGGCGAAAAGATCAAAGTAATCGTGCCATTGGACTGTATGTGCTCGACGAAAAAACCGAAAAAGTGCATACCTTTTTAGCTCCATTTACCGCACTCGCCTGTGGTGGGGCAATGAAAGCTTATCTTTATACCTCAAATCCTGATATTGCCACAGGTGATGGGATTGCCATGGCTTATCGTGCAGGTTGTCGTGTGGCGAATATGGAATTTAATCAATTCCATCCGACCTGTTTATATCATCCACAGGCGCGATCTTTTTTAATTACAGAAGCCATGCGGGGTGAAGGTGCATATTTACGCCTACCAGATGGTGAACGTTTTATGCTACGTTTTGATGAGCGCGCTGAACTCGCACCGCGAGATATTGTAGCCCGAACGATTGACCATGAAATTAAACGCTTGGGGATTCGCCATGTCTGGCTGGATATCACCCATAAACCTGCGGAGTTTATTCAGGAGCATTTTCCAACTCTTTACACGCGCCTGCTTGAGTTAGGTATTGATATCACCAAAGATATGATTCCTGTCGTGCCAGCTGCTCATTACACCTGCGGTGGTGTGGTGGTAGATGAACATAGCCAGACAGATATCGAAGGCTTATATGCCATCGGTGAAACCTCTTATACAGGTTTGCACGGCGCTAACCGTATGGCCAGTAACTCATTACTTGAATGTTTTGTTTATGGCATGAGTGCTGCGCAGGATATTCAAAACAAATTTGATTCCAATTTTAAATGGCCTGATGTTCCTACTTGGGATGAATCTCAGGTTACAGATGCAGATGAAGACGTTGTGATTTTGCAAAACTGGGATGAATTGCGTTCGACCATGTGGAACTATGTGGGGATCGTGCGCACCACTAAACGTCTTGAACGTGCCCTACACCGCATCGAAATGTTAAAGCGGGAAATCACTGAATATTATCAGGATTATCGGGTCAGTAAAAACCTGATCGAACTGCGAAATTTAGTACTTGTTTCGGAAATGATTGTACGATGCGCTATGCAACGTAAAGAATCTCGCGGTTTGCACTACACTCTAGATTATCCTGAACTCGGAACTGAGCTACGTAAAACGGTGCTGACTCCGCCGAGTTTTGAAGTGGAACAACCTTTAGTGAATGTAGTTTAAGTTCAGAATCTCAATAAAAAACGCACGAAAGCTTTATACTTTTCGCGCGTTTTTTATATTGAAATGATTTATTGTAGATGACTTAATGCTTGCTCAAAAACCAATTCAGGCGATTGAGTTGCATCCAGACGTTTTACCCGTTCTGGATATAACTGATGTAACTGCTGATAGCCTTCACGCACACGCTGAAAAAATTCGACTTTTTCCTGTTCAAAACGATCTAAAGCGCCACGTTCACGCGCACGTGACATACCAAGTTCAATAGGCGCATCTAACCAAAACGTAATATCTGGCATTTGCGAGACAAAAGTTTGATTGAGAATATTCAGTTTTTCTTTGCTTAAACCACGTCCTGCACATTGGTATGCATAACTGGCATCGGTAAAACGATCACTCAGTACTGTTTTACCTGCATTTAATGCGGGAACAATGACTTGTTGTAAATGCTGCGCTCGTGCTGCATAGATCAATAAAAGCTCGGTATCATGCGCCATTTTTTCTTCATGATTGACTGCAAGCAACAAATCACGCACTCGCTCAGCCAAAGGCGTCCCCCCAGGTTCACGAGTTAATACGAGGTGTTCACCCTGACGCTCGAAATACTCATAAATCTTGCGAATGAGCGTGGTTTTTCCCACACCTTCCGTGCCTTCAAAGCTAATGAACATAATTTCTCCGTCGTTTTTGGATACGAGCTTGGGTTACACATGTTTGGTTTCTAATTCTGGGTATCCGTTTTTGATCTTAGCACGGACAAATAATCCTGAACTGCCTGATTATGTTGTTGCAAAGTTTCACTGAACTTATGTCCACCATTACCTGTCGCAACAAAGTAAATATTTTTGGATTGGTCAGGATGCATCGCCGCTTCAATGGCTTTTTTGCTCGGCATAGCAATCGGGGTGGGCGGTAAACCAGACATCGTATAAGTATTATAAGCGGTCGGGGTACGCAAATCCTGTCGGCTAATTTTGCCCTGATATTTATCGCCCATGCCATAAATCACAGTGGGGTCAGTCTGTAAACGCATACCGAGTTTTAAACGGCGTACAAATACTCCAGACACTTGCTCAAGCTCACTGTCCAGACTGGTTTCTTTTTCAATAATGGACGCCATAATCAAGGCTTCATATTTATTTTGATAAGGTAAATCTGCCGCACGATTTTGCCATGCCTGATCTAAGGCTTTCATTTGATAATGATATAAATCCGTCAGAATTTTTTTATCGCTTTCACCTTTTGAAAAGAAATAAGTATTCGGTGCAAATAAACCTTCAGGATGCGAGTAAGGCAAATCCAATTCTGTTGCAATTTGTTGTTCAGGTAAATTAACAACTGTCTTGGTCACATACGGATCTTTTTTTAGATTTGCAATCAATTGCTTAAAGGTCGTTCCTTCAATCACTTGAACCCGAATCATTTGTGCATTTTCAGCATTGGATAGCATTACTAAAACTTGGCGAATACTCATGCCTTGAGGGACTTCATACACCCCTGCTTTCATGGTGTCATGTATAAAAAATTTCTGATAAATCTTGGGAATCAAAGGAACCGAAACTTGATTTTCTTTTGCCAGACGCTCAATAAAATGTGAATAAGTATCACCGTTAGCAACCACCAATAATTCTTTTTTGCCTTTTACAGGATAAGCCTTAAATAGATTCATCCATAGCAAACCGAATATCGCAATGGCTACAATGCAAAATGCTACCAGCCATTTTCTATTTCTCGCAAAAAAACCGATTTTGTTTGGCGGTTTTTTCTTGTTTTTTGCTTTAGGCTTATTTGAAGGTTTTGACATATCAGTGAATCTGGTTCAGTTGAAGTGTATGAAAAAGATCTACACAAATTTGAGCATCTAAAGGTTTTCCATCTAAATGGGTCACGGCTTTCATCGAACTTAGTGCATTACAAAAAAACAGTGCCTGAATATTTGCAATCTCATCCATATCAATAAAACCATGAGCAACAGGCACATCAAACTTTTCCATTCGGGATAAAATCTCAGCGCGCATCACTCCGTGCACGCCATTATAACGAAGTTCGGGTGTAATCCATGTATCTTTTAAATAAATAAAGCAATTACTGCTCACGCCTTCAACAATCATCCCTTGTATATCTGTTACCAAAGCTTCTATCCATTGTTGTTGATCCGCTTCCTGTTTCAGTAACACCTGCTCTAGCCGATTCAATGTTTTTATCCCGACCAAATGCGGCATGCTCATCCCTATAACCTGATTTAATACCCCTGTTTGTATGAATTGAGGAGCAAATTCGGTGTGCGTTTGCGGATAAAACCAGACATACACATCAGCATGTTGTGCTGGCAGACTATAACCGCGCTGCCCTACACCACGACTAATGATGATTTTAAGGGTGCCATTTAAAACATCCAATTGACTTTGCAGTTTCGCTAAACTTTTTTCGATCAGTGATAGATCAGCCTTGAGATATAAATATTCGCAGCTATTTTTTAAACGCAATAGATGTCGTGCTTTGAGTTCAAACTTTCCTTGATAAATGCGCGCTGTAGTAAAGCATCCATCTCCATAATGAAATGCCCGATCCTGTAAATCCAGTGCTTCCACTCGTTCTGCATTCTTAAAACACCACATCGCCAAACATCCCGTTGATTTCTCAGCTTAGTTTAAAAACACATAAGCTTTTTCTATTTCTTTTTTATTCATATAAAATTCATTTTTTATTATTTTTTATGGATAACAACTCGCAGTATGCTGCACGCATGTTCAAAACATTTCGATATATTTGAGGAAAAAAACATGCGTTTAGCACAATTAAAGGTGGGGATTCTGGCTGGATTGGTTTCAGTTTCGTCTTTTGCAGCAACAGATTTTTTAAACGTTTCATATGATCCAACACGTGAACTTTATGAAAATTTTAACAAAGAATTTGGCGCGTACTGGAAACAGCGTACTGGTCAGGATGTCAATTTTAAACAATCACATGGCGGTTCGGGTAAACAAGCTCGTGCGGTGATCGATGGTCTACAAGCAGATGTCGTGACTTTAGCTTTGGCCGCAGATATTGATGAAATTGCTGAAAAAGCAAAATTATTACCTGCGGACTGGCAAAAGAAATTTCCACAAAACTCCACCCCTTATACCTCGACTATCGTTTTCCTTGTCCGCAAAGGCAATCCAAAAGGCATTAAGGATTGGGGCGATATTGTCAAACCGGGTGTAGAAATTATCACGCCAAATCCAAAAACCTCAGGTGGCGCGCGCTGGAACTATTTAGCAGCATGGGCGTGGGCAAAGCATCAATATGGTTCCGATGCCAAAGCACGTGAATTTGTACGTCAGATTTATAAACAAACTAAAGTATTAGACTCTGGCGCACGTGGTGCAACCACAACTTTTGCTGAACGTGGTATTGGCGATGTATTACTGGCTTGGGAAAACGAAGCCTACTTAGCACAGCGTGAACAACCGGGCAAATTTGACATCATCACCCCATCTCTTTCGATTTTGGCTGAACCACCCGTTGCGATTGTAGAAAAAAATGTGAAAAAAGATGGCAATGAAAATCTGGCCAAAGCCTATCTGAATTTCCTGTATTCACCAAAAGGACAGGATATTGCGGCGAAAAATTTCTATCGCCCACGCAATGCAGACATACTCAAACGCTATAGCAGCACCTTTAAGCCATTGAAACTGGTAACAATTGACAAAGAGTTTGGTGGCTGGACCAAAGTACAAAAACAACATTTTGATAATGGTGGCGTATTTGACCAACTCGTCAAAGAAAATAACGCCAAATAATCAACCTGTGATCGGGAGCAGCAACATGTTACATACAGTCATTGTACCGGGTGTTGGAGGAAGTGAGTTTCAACACTGGCAATCATGGTTACAACGTGAATTGATCAACTGCTCTCGCGTCCAACAAAAAGACTGGAATCATCCAGTGTTAACTGAATGGGTGGAGCAACTCCTTGCAACTGTTCAGTTTATTGATCAACCGATTCAAATCGTGGCGCATAGTTTTGGTTGTTTGACCAGCGTTGCAGCCTTGGCTGAACATGCTGATCTGCGAAAAAAAGTTAAACATTTAACCTTAGTTGCACCTGCCAATCCTGCACGTTTTGGAGAAGCAGGATTTGCCCGCAACAGTGCGTATGATTATGCCAATTATTTTCATCAGTTAAAGATTGATGTACCAACCCAACTCATCATCAGTGAAAACGACCCATGGCTACACTTTGATGATGCTATGCGTCTGGCTCAGGCTTGGCAAGTTAAACCTGTCAATCTTGGGCAAGTGGGTCATATCAATGTGGCTTCAGGTTTTGGACCTTTTCCAGAAATTTTTGATTATATCCTTCAGGAAAAACAGCCACAGCGAATCATGCCATATCGTGATCGATATTCATCGTTCAAATTTGCCATCTAGCTTTAGTTTTATCTTTTTTTAAATTTGCCTGCTATTTGGCAGGTGTACTCTTTTAGGAGTTCTCATGTCGCAGCGATCCCGAGTGCTGCCAGGATTTGGTCTTTCACTAGGTTTTACCCTAGCGTATTTATCACTCATTGTTCTTATTCCACTTTCAGCCGTATTTTTTAAATCCTTTGGTGTTGGCTGGGATGGTTTACTAGAAATATTGAGTTCAGAGCGAATCCTTAAGTCTTTGCAGCTGAGTTTTGGTACTGCTCTTATTGCAGCATTAATCAATGTCGTCTTTGGTTCTTTACTGGCGTGGTGTCTGGTGCGTTATACCTTCCCGGGAAAACGTTTCATCGATGCTCTGGTCGATTTACCATTTGCATTGCCTACTGCCGTGGCAGGTATTGCCCTGACTTCTTTATATGCCCCTAACGGCTGGATTGGTCAGTATCTTACACCGCTTGGTATTCAAGTGGCTTATACCTCCATCGGGATTACTATCGCCCTGATTTTTATTGGCATTCCGTTTGTGGTACGTACCGTGCAACCTGTGCTTGCCGACATTGAAACTGAATTGGAAGAAGCCGCTTCTGCATTGGGCGCCAACCGTTGGCAAATTGTCAGTAAAATTATTTTTCCGATCTTACTGCCAGCATTGCTTACTGGTTTTGCCTTAGCCTTTGCTCGCGGTGTAGGTGAATACGGCTCAGTGATTTTCATTGCAGGTAATCAACCGTTTAAAACTGAAATTGCTCCCTTAATGATTATTTCTCGACTTGAAGAATATGACTACCCCGCTGCGACCACAATTGCAGTCGTCATGTTAGTCATTTCATTCGTCATCTTATTACTGATTAATCTGATTCAGGCGTGGGCAAGTCGTCGTACCGGGAGAACTATAAAATGAGCTTAGTGACCAGTAGCAATGCACTGGCAATAAAATTGCAATCACGCGATTCGACCCGTGAACCGACTTGGGTCCGTTATACCCTTTTAACTATCGCCTTGATCTTTTTTTTAAGCTGTCTAATCCTGCCATTAATTTTGGTCTTTGTAGAAGCTTTCCGACAAGGGATCAATGTCTATGTTAATGCCCTGATTAATCCGGATACGTTATCGGCTGTAAAATTAACTTTACTCACTGCCGCAATTGCTGTGCCTTTAAATGTCGTGTTTGGAGTTGCAGCGGCTTGGGCTGTTGCCAAATTTCAGTTCCGTGGCAAATCCATTTTAACCACCCTGATCGATTTGCCATTTTCGGTTTCACCTGTCATTGCAGGTTTGATGTTGGTACTGATCTTCGGTATGCAAGGTTGGTTTGGCCCGTGGTTGATGGACCATGATATTAAAATTCTGTATGCCGTGCCTGCGATTGTCCTTGCGACTGTGTTTATTACTGTCCCTTTTGTCGCGCGTGAGCTAATTCCGCTCATGGAAGCACAAGGCACAGAAGAAGAAGAAGCGGCTATTGTACTGGGTGCTTCGGGTTGGCAAACATTCAGAAAAGTGACTTTACCCAATATTAAATGGGGACTGCTTTACGGTGTGATTTTGTGTAATGCCCGTGCTATGGGTGAGTTTGGTGCTGTATCCGTGGTTTCAGGACATATTCGTGGAGAAACCAATACTTTACCCTTACATGTAGAAATTCTATACAACGAATATACCTACAGTGCTGCATTTGCTGTGGCATCTCTACTGGCATTTTTGGCGATTATTACCCTGATTTTAAAAACATGGGTGGAAATACGTCAGGAAAAACAAAACAACCGAAATGATTCAACAGTTTCTTGAGGAATGATCAATGAGTATTCAAGTTAAAAATATTGAAAAACACTTTGGTGCATTCCACGCACTCAAAGATATTTCTCTGGATTTTCCAGAAGGACAATTGGTGGCATTACTTGGACCATCTGGTTGTGGAAAAACAACGTTGTTACGCATTATTGCAGGTTTAGAATCCGCAGATTCAGGTCAAGTTTTACTTGAAGGCAATGATGCCACCAACGTACACGTGCGTGAACGTCAGGTCGGCTTTGTATTTCAGCATTATGCGCTGTTTCGCCACATGACTGTATTTGACAATATTGCTTTTGGTTTACGGGTTCGACCACGCAGTACTCGTCCGAATGAAGCTGAAATCAAAAAACGTGTCACTCGTCTACTGGATCTAGTTCAGCTTGGTTTTCTGGCAGATCGTTATCCTGCACAGCTTTCTGGTGGTCAGCGTCAGCGTATTGCCCTTGCCCGTGCTCTTGCTGTTGAACCGCGTGTCTTGCTTTTGGATGAACCTTTCGGTGCACTCGATGCCAAAGTACGCAAAGAGTTACGTCGCTGGTTAAGAACATTACATGATGAGCTGCATATCACCTCCATTTTCGTGACCCATGATCAGGAAGAAGCACTTGAGGTGGCTGATCAAATTATTGTCATGAATAAGGGCAATGTTGAACAAATTGGCTCACCTCGCGAAGTTTATGAAAAACCTTCGACACCATTTGTATTCGACTTTTTGGGTCAAGCGAATCGTTTCGATGCTGAACATCACAATGGCACTGTGCATATTGGTGAAAATAAAATCATTCTGCCTACAACTGCTCATGCACCTCAAGGTAAAGTCATTGCTTTTGCCCGTCCAGATGAGTTACATATTCATGCCCAACCACATGAAAATAGTATTGAAGCTATTTTTGTACGTGAAATTTGGATTGCAGGAAAAGTGATTGCTGAATTACAGGATCGTCAAGGTCGTCTGATTGAAATTGCATTAAGCCCAGAAGAAGCAAGACAGCATCAATTTAGACCCAATCAAAGTGTTTGGGTGAGTGCTTCACAGCTTCATTTATTTGCCGATCAAGTCGCATAGATTCAATTTGGGGATGCGATGCATCCTCAAAAGAGAGATAAAAGATTATGAATTTTCAACAATTAAGAATCATACGAGAAACGGTTCGTCAAAACTTTAATTTGACCGAAGCTTCGGCAGCGCTTTACACCTCGCAATCAGGGGTGAGTAAGCATATTAAGGATTTAGAGGATGAACTGGGTGTTCAGCTTTTCATTCGCAAAGGTAAGCGTTTACTGGGTTTAACCGAACCCGGTCAGTCACTATTAGGTATAGTAGAAAGAATGCTGGTCGATGCTGAAAATATTAAACGTCTAGCCGATGACTTTAATAAAGTCGATGAAGGTACTCTAACGATTGCCACCACGCATACTCAGGCACGTTATGTGCTTCCACCCATTGTAAATCAGTTTAAAAAACTTTTTCCAAAAGTACATTTAGTTTTACAACAAGCGAGTCCGACAGAAATTTCTGAAATGCTGCTGCAAGGCGAAGCTGATATTGGCATTGCAACGGAATCTTTGACTACTGAAGAAAATCTAGCCAGTGTGCCTTATTACCAATGGGAACACAGTATTATTGTTCCCCAAAATCATCCACTTGCTCATGAAACAAAAATTTCACTGGAAGCTTTAGCTAACTTTCCAATTATTACTTATCATGGCGGGTTTACAGGTCGCTCCAAAATCGACAAAGCTTTTGAAGATGCAGGGATCGATGTTGATCTAGTGATGTCAGCACTGGATGCCGACGTGATTAAAACCTATGTTGAGCTTGGCATGGGGGTAGGAATTGTCAATGATGTCGCCTATGACCGCGAGCGGGATTATCGTTTGAAACAAATTAAAACAGATATTTTTGGATTAAACACCACATGGATTGCTGTACGTAAAGGGCATTTGCTGCGTGGCTACGGGTATGAGTTTATTTCGCTATGCTCACCTGAAGCAGATATCAAGGCATTGAAAAAAGTGGCTTATCCAGACGAATAATCAAATATGATAAGATTTCTTTCATCATGATTTAAACCCTTTTTATTTTTCTCTCTTAAACAGAAATAAAAAAGACGGATGAAAGAAATCTAGGGTTATGAGTTAAAAATGACATAAAAAAAGAACCGCAAATTGCGGTTCTTTTTGTGAGAACTGAAACCAGATAAATACTTGGTTTTAGATTTTCTCGTATTAACGTTTGATAGAACGTGACATACCAGCAAAACGTTGTTTGAATTTGTCGATACGACCACCAGTGTCTACATTCTTCTGTTTACCAGTATAGAATGGGTGGCAAGCTGAACATACGTCAAGATAAAGAGTTTCTTTACCTAAAGCAGAACGAGTTTCAATCACGTTACCGCAAGAGCAAGTTGCAACTAATGTTTCGTATTTTGGGTGAATATCGGCGCGCATGGTCGATGACTCCTAATTGAAGAAAGGCTTAAGCTGTTATCGCAATTGATCACTCTCGACTTTCAATTCAAATGAATTATAAATCAAGGAAAGGCTGGTTAACTAAATATAGACAACGCAGCAGATCAACACCACAACAGACCATTTCTCTTGGCCCACCGAGACGAATCCGTCAGAGCTAAGCACAACAAGTGAGCATCATTATACGCTAAAAAATATCAGATAGCGAATTATTCCAGTGCCGTTTTGTCTTTTGATACGACTGGCTCATGTTTTTTCGACCAGTAATTTGCGATCACCCCACACACCATTAACTGAATCTGATGAAAGATCATAATAGGTAAAACAATCATACCCAAAGGCTGTCCGCTAAAAAGAATTTGTGCCATCGGTACGCCACTGGCCAATGTTTTTTTCGATCCACAGAAGAAAATCGTAATTTGATCTGCTCGATTAAAACCAAGCCAAACAGGTACAAATAATCCTAAAAGCATAATAATGGTGAGTAAAATAGAACACGCCAATACCAAATAGAACAAGGTAAGTAAGTTCACCTGATGCCATAAACCCGCAACCACAGCACTACTAAAAGCACCATACACCACCATCAAAATGGTGCCCTGATCAAACGCCTTTACAATGCCCGGCACTTTTTTCATGTATGGAAAGATCCACGAGCGAAGCACTTGCCCCAAAATAAAGGGAACCAATAATAACAACGTGATCTGTATGATCGATGCAGTTGGATCGTAGTTATGTTTCGACTGACCAAAAATAAAAAAACTGACCAATACAGGAGTGATAAACATACCGATCAAATTTGAAAATGAAGCACTGCATACTGCGGCTGCAACATTACCTTTAGCCACAGAGGTAAATGCAATCGACGACTGAACCGTCGATGGTAAAAAACACATAAACAAAAAGCCCCAGTAAAGCTCTTGTCCCAATATCGGCAGTAAAAACGGTTTAGCCATCAAGCCCAGAATTGGAAATAGCACAAAGGTAAAAGCAAAAACCAGTAAATGCAGCCGCCAGTGCATGACCCCTTCGACTATGGCTTCTCTTGACAGTTTCGCGCCATGTAAAAAAAATAAAATGGCAATCGCAACATTGGTCACCATTTCAAAAATACTGGCGGCATGTCCCGATACAGGAATAATACTTGCCAGAATCACCATCAGAATCAATAAAATGGTAAAACGATCAAACGCCAGTAATTTCAACATCGCATGACATCCCTAAGTCATTTATAACAAAGCCCGATAAATGAAATTTACCAGTAAGTAAATATTCATGTTACCGAGCTAACTTGATAAAACCAGTTTTCAAATGAAATGTTCAGTATTTATTTAAAAACTTAACTTTTAAATCAAAGATATACAATGGGTAATTATATGCATTTTCAATCTAATTGGACACTTTAAACTTTAAGTTAATCCATCAGACCTCTTTCATCAGTCCTGTTTATTTCTGCCTATGGGAGAAAAATAAAGAGGGTTAAACAATGATGAAAGACGTCTATTCCTTTAGATTTAAATTAACTCACACAAGAACCCTGAGCGTTATGGGTTTATCTTTTCTGATTCAAGCGTTTGGTGCTCTCTCAACAGTTTGGCTACCCATACCACTAAAATTAAAATCGGAATTCCAATCAGCGTGGTCATGAGGAAAAATTTTGGATAACCGATATGGGTCACAATCGTCCCCGAATAACCTCCTAATAATTTAGGAGTTAGAGTCATTAACGAGCTAAAAATTGCATATTGAACAGCGGTAAATGAAACACTGGTCAAACTAGATAGAAATGCAATAAATGCTGCACCTGCAAGTCCTGAAGCCATATTATCCACAATAATCGCAAAATACAGCCACTGCGAGCTATACGGCTTAATCACCTTGCCTTTTAGTTCTGTACTTGCTTTTGAATCCAACTGAACTGGCGCGATTGGATCGAGATCAATATCCAAAGTGCGTGACTGACTTGAATCAAGTAAAGAATAATGACGTTGACTATGCATCAAAGCCTGACCTTGAGGTGAAATTGCCTCTACAGAAATCACTTTAGTTGCTGAGTTTTGTAAGGCTCGCTGATCGATAATCCCACTAAAAGTACCTGTGGAATCAAGTTTTGCCTTAAAGCTTTTTCCATCTAGCATGAACACAATTGGTTGATCTGTACTTAACTGACTAGCATTGAGTCCAGAAATTTGACCTTTGACCACCACACTTTGTTTAAGTTCTTCTGCTGATAATTGATTATCACTGGTAATTGGTAAAATCTGAATTTGTGACTGACCCACCTTAGCCGTTAAATAAGGTAAATCGACAGACGCTGAATCTGACTGACCTTGTGCAAACTGACTTTGAACAGTGATATGCTGACTTTCCAATAAAGCTTGATTTGGAATGGAAAGCTTAAAGTAACCGACTTCATCGGGGTGTGCCGTGTACTGATGCGATCCAACCTGAATCTGGACATCTGCCAAAGGCTGACCCGATTTCACCAAACCAATAAAAATCAGATTGGTCGAACTGGCGAGGATCGCACCGACGAACATTAGCTTCATAATATTCATGCGCTGTGCAAGCAATCCACCTAGAAAACCACCAATCAGACTAAAAATAACGCCGTAAACTTTCACGGCTTCCGCAATTTGTTCTTTACTGAAGTTTAAGTCCTGATAGAAAACATTGGAAATGACACCCGCAATAATGTCCGAAATTCGATAAAAACCAATTAAAAGTAACAGCACTAATGCCAGTTTGATCCCATAACGTTTAAAGAAATCCAGTACTGGTGCGACCCATGTTTCCAAGGCCATTTGCTTGTTCACCACACCAGCATGCACCAGTAAATAACCAATCAATAAAGCACAGGCAGCAGCCGTTAAAAAGCGTAAAGCTTCCAAACCAAATAAAGCAGCGGTATCCGTAACATTGGCAGCACTTGCGAGTAGATCGGTAACTTTGCCCGAATAAATATAAGTCACAACAAAAGTTGCCACTGCCACAAAAAATACAAACACCAAACGATAATAATCACTACGTTTATAGGTTTTATATACTCGATTGACCTGTGGTTCGCGCACCACAAGCGTGGTAATGATACCCACCAGCATCACGGCCGCCATGGTTAAATAGGTATATTTCCAGGCTTCATAGATATAGTTACCTTTGGATGTTCCAAGATAAGCCGCTAAAAACAAAGCCCCTGCACCTGCCACGATCATGCCAATACGATAACCTGCATTATAGGTCGATGCTAAAACTGTCTGCATTTGCGTTTCAGCAAGCTCAATCCGATATGCATCAATCACAATATCCTGAGTCGCTGCGGAAAAACCCAGTAACACCGCTCCTACCGCCATCTGAATCAAATAACTCTGACCGAGCGATGGATCAGAAAAAGCCATGATACAAATCGCCACGATAATGAGTAGCTGTGCAATCAGCAACCATGCACGACGGCGGCCTAAAGTTTTGGTCAAAACAGGAACTGGCAATTCATCAATCAATGGTGCCCATACAAATTTAAAGGAATAACCAAGTGCCGCCCAGCTAAAAAATGTCACTGCGCTTTTATCAATGCCTGCTTCCCCAAGCCATAAAGATAGACTTGAAAAAATGAGCAGAATGGGAATACCCGCAGAAAATCCCAGAAACAACATAATCAGGGCACGGCGATCAAGAAAAGCGGTAAAAGCAGCTTTCCATCCAGTAGTTTGAGTGGTCATTCGGTTATTATTTTCCAAAGATTTTATAAAACAGCCTATTCAATCGTGTTATGTCCAAGCTTTCAATATTGTTTGTGAAAAGCTTGTCATTTAAATTGAGAAAAAATGCTGTGAAGCTTGATATTTTGCCCTAAACCTGTATACCTTTAAATCTTACCTCTAGTTTATTTTTTGGATTTCACCTGTGACCCAAAGACACGATCAAATGGCTTCAACATTATCTTCAACTTCAACCACAGCGACAACTCTAAAAAGCAATAATCTACCATCGGCATTTGAACGAGCAGAGATTCAAACGACATTAGAAAAGACCACATTAAAAGCTGAACAACTGACTCATATTACCAATCTGGACAAGATTCCATCGTCTACACGACGGATTAAACCGCTGAATAATTTTCTGGGCCAAGATCGTGCCCGCGCTTCTGTAGAAGCAGGTATCTCACTACCTTACTCAGGCTATAATATTTTTGCCGTTGGAACCGCAGGTTTAGGTAAACGCACCATGATCAAGCGTTTGCTGCAACAACACGCCAAAAATATGCCGACACCCGATGACTGGGTGTATGTGAATAACTTTAAAAACCCACGTCAACCACTTGCTTTAAGATTCCCAGCAGGTCAAGGACCAAAATTTCAAAATGCCTTGCATCAAGCTTGGCAAACCATTTTAAAACAACTTGAACGACGTTTCACCGCCGAAACCTATCACAATCGTATTGAACAGATTCGTCAGGAAACCGGTGATGAACAACAAGAAGCGTTGGTTGAGTTGACCAAAGAAGGCGAAACGCTGGATCTAAAACTGATTTCACGCAATGAAGAACATTGCTTTGTACCTGTACATGTCAAAGATGATCAAGTTCAGGAAATGACTCAGAATGAAATCAATGCCCTCACGACCAAGCAGCGCGCTGAAATCGCATCCAATATGCGTTATATGGATAAAAAGCTGGAACGTCTAGGATTGCATTTGGGTGATCTGGAAGACGATGCGCGAGATCAGGTATCTGAGCTCAATCGTGATATTGCCAAACAAGTGGTTCTACCGCGAATTGACTTACTGATTAAAAAAAATCAGAGCGTTGCGGGTCTAGACGATTTTTTACAGCGTTATGCTGAAGATATTATTCAAAATGTTGAAACGATTTTGGCGCAGGAAGAAGATGACTTTTCCCCTGCACTGTTTAATCGAGTTCCTGCGCGCTATCAGGCCAATGCGATTGTTAGCAATAAGCCAAACGCTGGCGCACCTGTGATTTTTGAAGACTTCCCAACTCATTATAATTTGCTTGGGCACGTCGAGCAGTTAACTCAAAACGGGACGATCACCACAGATTTCACCTTAATTCGCCCTGGCTCACTGCACAAAGCCATTGGTGGTTTTTTGATGCTGGAAGCTGAGCAATTGCTTGAGCAACCCTATGCTTGGCAAGGGCTGAAACGTGCACTGAAGTCCGGACAACTCAAACTTTCTTCACTTGAACATATGCTGACCTTAACGGGGAGTATTTCCATTGAACCTGCGGCAATTCCTTTAGAAATAAAGGTGGTATTGTTGGCAGAACCTGAAATTTATTATGAAATTTTAGAAGTTGAACCTGAACTCGGAAGTGTATTCAAAATTCGAGCTGACTTCACTGATACATTGCAACGTAATGACAGTAATGAGCAGGCTTATATGCAACTTATTGCCGATTATGTACAGGTAGACAAGCTATTACCTTTTGATCGTTCAGCATTGTCTGCACTCTTAACCGATTCAAGCCGTCAGGCTGAAGACCAAAGCTCATTGTCTTTACACGCATCGACATTGGGTGATTTGATTCGTGAAGCCCATCATCATGCCTTTACCGCAGGTGACAAAACTGTTTCGGACAAACATGTCAACCAAGCCTTGCATCATCGCCAGTATCGCTTGGGTTATTTACGTGAACTATACTGGCAAGATTTATCGCGTGGCACCCAATTGATTGAAACACAAGGTCATCGTCTGGGTCAGATTAATGCGCTGTCTGTCATTCATTATGCAGATGTCGAGTTTGGCCTACCTTCAAGATTAACTGCCTCAGTTTATCAAGGCGGCGGTGATATTTTAGATATTGAACGCAGTGTTGAATTAGGTGGATCGTTACATGCCAAAGGCGTCCTGCTAATGTCGAGTTTTCTAAAAGCGCATTTTGGCCGTTCTCAAATTTTACATTTTTCTGCGGCACTGGCGTTTGAACAAAGCTATGGACAAGTCGATGGTGACAGTGCAACGGTTGCAGAACTTTCAGCCTTAATTTCTGCCATTAGCCAGATTCCAATTGATCAATCATGGGCGATTACAGGTTCGATGAATCAATTGGGTCAGGTTCAACCGATTGGTGGCGTCAATGCCAAAATTGAAGGCTTTTATGATGCCTGTAAATTACAAGGTTTGACTGGCAAACAAGGTGTCATCATCCCACGTCAAAACATGCAGCATTTAATGTTACGTCAGGATGTGATTGAAGCTGTTGAAGCAGGTCAGTTCCATGTCCATGCCATTGAAACCATTGATCAGGCTTTAGAAATATTGATGGCACGACCAGTAGGCGTACTGGATAAAAAAGGTCACTATAGCAAAGGCTCTATTTACGCGGCAGTCATGGAACAACTTGAATACTGGCAAGCCATTGAAGATGGTGACGAGGTCGAGGACGAACCCAAGAAAAAGAAAAAAAAGAAGAAAAAAGCAAAAAATGAGGATCTAGAAAATGAAGCTACGATAGAAGAAGCTGCTGTTTTACATCCTGTATTTAGACGTCGAAAAAAATAAAATGATCCATAAAAAAACAAGCCTCATCATGAGGCTTGTTTTTTTTATCTGCTGAAAAATTTATCGTTTTGGTAGTGGAATATACTGTGAACTTTGATTTTGGTTTTTACGCTCACCCACTTTAACATCAAGAGTTGCAGTTTGACCGTTACGTTCTACTTCAAGTTTCACGGTCGTATTTGGCGCTTGTAAAGCCACATAATTAATTAAATGCGATGCCGAATTAATCACTTCGTCATTCACTTTTAAAATTTTATCACCTACTTTCACGCCTGCCTGATCCGAAGGCCCACCGCGCAATACATCAGCAACCACCACACCTGTTTGACGTGGGGCTAAAACATCATCCTGATCCTGATTGGGTGCAACCAGACTAATACCCAACCAACCCCGAATGACACGACCATCTTTTAAAATCGAATTAAGTACTTGCTGACATACCTGCGCAGGAATCGCAAATCCAATCCCGAGAGAGCCACCAGATTGAGAGAAAATTGCGGTATTGACCCCAATCAGATTACCTGCGACATCAATCAATGCCCCGCCAGAATTACCTGGATTGATCGCTGCATCAGTCTGAATAAAATCTTCATAAGTGTTGATACCTAAATCTGAACGACCTGTCGCAGAAATAATACCTTGAGTCACTGTTTGTCCGACTCCAAATGGATTACCAATGGCGAGAACCACATCACCGACTTCATTACCACTGAGTTTAAACGGTAAAACAGGGAGTTTATCCAGATCAATTTTGATTACGGCTAAATCTGTATCTGGATCAGTTCCAATCACTTTGGCAACTGCACGACGACCGTCATTCAATCCAACCACAATTTGATCCGCCTGTGCAATCACATGATTATTCGTTAAAATATAACCATCGGGGCGGACAATCACACCAGACCCTAAACTATTTTCATTTTCCTGATTCGGTTGCTGTGGCAATTGATTGCCAAAAAACTCACGAAAAACCGGATCATTCAATAAAGGATTTGCCGCTTGCTTTATTTTTTGGGTTGTAAAAATATTGACCACTGCTGGGGCAGCGACTTTCACAGCCGCACTATAAGAAACAACGCCACCTGCACGTGAAGTATCAATTAAAGGTTTGACATTTTCAGCAGGCATTTTGACCCCATCAGCAGCAATAGGCGCTTTCGGCTGATTAAGCTTTTGCCATGAAAGAAAACTAATAATGACAATGATGAGAAGTACCCACGGTAACCATGTAAAAGCACGACGCACGTTTACACCCTCTAAGTTTGATTTAATTTATTGAAGAAAAAAGAGTTTACTCATTGTAAAGCATAAGTTTATGGATAACTGAAAAACATAAAAAAGATTTGTCTAGCTTTAGTTACTATTAAAAATATGTTTTGATGAACTTGGTTAAATAGATTCAGAGTCAAGTGATTCATGGCAAATTTAGATGACATTATACAGTGGTGTGACCAAACCCTACAAAGTGCGGAGTTTAAAGATTATGCACCCAACGGCTTGCAAATCGAGGGAAAACAAGAGGTCAAACGCATTGTTTCTGCGGTAACTGCTTCAGAAACCGCAATTGATGCGGCTATTGAGCTTGGTGCAGATTTACTCTTGGTTCATCATGGCTATTTCTGGAAAGGCGAACCCTATCCGATTACAGGAATGCGTGGCAATCGAATTAAAAAACTGATTCAAAATGATATTTCTTTAGTGGCTTATCATCTTCCTTTAGATGCTCATCCTGCTTTGGGTAATAACGCTGCAATTGCTGAGCTTTTGGGATTACATGAAATAGAAGCATTAGACAGTAACGAACGGCATCCTATTGGAAATATTGGTTACTTAAAAAAAGTCCTCACTCCTGAAGAGTTTAAAAATAAATTACAACAGATCTTTGATTTTAATATTGTTCATTTAGCTGCACGAAAATCCAATATTCAAAAGGTTGGTTTTTGTACAGGCGGTGCACAAGACTTTATTAATAAGGCGGCGCTACAGGACTGTGATGCCTATATCTCTGGAGAAGTCAGCGAAAGAACTTTTTATGAAGCTCAAGAACTGAATGTGCATTATTTTGCTTGTGGGCACCATGCAACTGAGCGGTATGGGGTACAACGTTTGGCAAAAGCGTTATCCGACCAATTTTCACTCGAACACCATTATATTGAGTTGAATAATCCAATTTAAGACGTATTTATTACAGGTATTTATATATACGTATTAATTAAGGCTTTATTGTGTATTGTTATTTAAAACAATCACCTTTTGCATAAATAATCATTTACAATGAAGCCACTTAATTCTATTACCCAGCTAACGCAAGGAATTGGAACATGACAACCATTACTTTACCTGCATTACCTTATGCTTACGATGCACTTGAGCCACATATTTCTAAAGAAACTTTAGAATTTCACCATGACAAGCATCATCAAACTTATGTGACTAATTTAAATAACTTGATCAAAGGTACTGATCTTGAAGGTAAAACTTTAGAAGAAATCATCCAAGCTGCTGCGGGTGATGCATCTAAAGTAGGTATCTTTAATAATGCTGCTCAAGTTTGGAACCATACTTTTTACTGGAACTCAATTGCGCCAAATGGCGGCGGTAAACCAACTGGCGCAATCGCAGCTAAAATTGATGAAGCATTTGGTTCTTACGAAAAATTTGCTGAAGAATTTGCTAATGCAGCAACGACTCAATTCGGTTCTGGTTGGGCATGGTTAGTGGCTGATGAAGTGAATGGTAAACTTTCGATTACTAAAACTTCAAATGCTGATACCCCACTTGCACATGGTCAAGTTGCTGTGTTGACGATTGACGTTTGGGAACATGCTTACTATATCGACTACCGCAATGCACGTCCTAAATACATCTCTACTTTCCTTGAAAGCCTTGTAAACTGGGATTATGCAAATGCAAAACTTGCAGGCCAACCAGCAGGCGTAGAAAAATAATTTTTTATTTTCTACAAAACTGCCTAAGTTTTGAATTGCACCCCGAAAATTGGACACATTCAGTCTAACTTGGAGGGTGCTTTTCTATGGCTAAATATTCTCCATTCTTTAGCAAGTCTAAGAGTTAGTTTTGATGAAATGATTGACGCTTAAATCCTGTCAAACACTATACAAGCTTGATTGATACATGAATAAGATCATCACAAATAATACAAATTCTGATAAAGTAACCGCTTAATTTAGCGGCTTAATTTTGGATAGAGTTACTCAAATGGGTTACCAAACGGTCAACCTTAAGCCAATAATTTAATATCTAATTAATTTTCAATAGGTTGCAATTACAATGTTGCTCATGATCGACAATTACGACTCTTTTACGTACAACATCGTCCAATATTTTGGCGAGTTAAATCAAGACGTTAAAGTAGTTCGCAATGACCAAGTCACTCTTGAGGACATTGAACGATGGCAACCAAAGTATTTGGTAGTCGGTCCTGGCCCGTGTTCTCCGACTGAAGCAGGGATTTCCATTCCTGCCATTCATCACTTCGCAGGCAAAATTCCCCTGCTCGGTGTTTGTTTAGGACATCAGGCAATCGGTCAGGCTTTCGGTGGCAATATTATTCGTGCCAAAACGGTGATGCATGGTCGTTTATCCGATATGCATCACATTGATAAAGGCATTTTTAGTGATTTGCCATCGCCATTTTCAGCAACACGTTATCACTCTTTAGTGATTGAACAGGAAACGTTACCTGAGTGTCTGGAAGTGACCTGCTGGACTAACCAAGCTGATGGCTCTATGGAAGAAATCATGGGTGTTAAACATAAGACATTGCCTGTAGAAGGTGTGCAGTTTCACCCTGAATCGATTTTGAGCCAGCATGGTCACCAAATCTTCAAGAATTTTTTAGAGATTTATGCATAAATGAATATTCAACAAGCGTTAAATCATATCACCAAAAATATTCATCTGACCCAAGCACAAATGGAAGATGTGATGCGTAGCATCATGCAGGGGGAAGCCACCGAAGCACAAATCGGTGCCTTGATGATGGGTTTGCGCATGAAAGGTGAAAGTATCGATGAAATTACCGCTGCGGCGCGTGTCATGCGTGATATGGCGATTAAAATCGACGTAAGTGATATCAACTATTTGGTTGATATTGTAGGTACAGGCGGTGATGGTCAAAATCTGTTTAATGTATCCACTGCGTCCAGTTTTGTGATTGCTGCGGCAGGTGCCACGATTGCCAAGCATGGCAATCGCGGAGTATCTAGCAAATCAGGTTCATCCGACCTACTTGAACAAGCTGGGATTAACCTTGATCTTGATATGCAACAAACTGAACGTTGCATTCGTGAGATGGGCGTTGGTTTTTTATTTGCGCCAAATCATCATAAAGCCATGAAATATGCGGTTGGTCCACGCCGAGAACTGGGCATTCGTAGTATTTTCAATTTACTTGGCCCGCTTACGAATCCGGCTGGGGTAAAACGCTTTGTGATTGGGGTATTTTCAGATGAACTGTGTCGCCCAATTGCAGAAGTGATGAAGCAACTTGGTGCAGAACATGTCATGGTGGTTCATTCCAAAGATGGGCTGGATGAAATTAGCCTTGCCTCTCCCACTTATGTCGCAGAGTTGAAAAATGGTGAAATTATCGAATGGATTTTAAACCCTGAAGATGTAGGCATCACTTCTCAAACTTTGAGTGGTTTAATTGTGGAAGACTCTAGCGCCAGTCTAAAATTGATTAAAGACGCGTTGGGACGTAAAAAATCCGAAATTGGTGAAAAAGCCGCAAATATGATTGCCCTCAATGCGGGGGCTGGTATTTATGTATCAGGACTCAGCACCAGTTATAAACAAGGTGTGGCATTGGCGCATGATATTATTTACGGTGGACAGGCTTTAGAAAAAATGAGCATTCTGTCTGAATTTACCAAAGCATTAAAGCAATACTCAAACAACTGAGGTTATCCAAATGATTCAGATTCAAAATACCATTCTGGGTAAAATCGTTGATCGTAAACATGAAGAACTGGCGGATCGTTTAAAACAACGTAGCCTAAAAGATGTTGAAGAATGGGCAAAACAGGCAACACCTGTTCGTGGCTTTGCACAGTCTTTGCGTAGTAAACGTCCCGGTGTGATTGCTGAAATTAAAAAAGCATCGCCCTCTAAAGGTGTGATTCGTGCTGACTTTAATCCTGCGGAAATTGCGGCGCAATATGAACAGGCAGGTGCAGCCTGTTTATCTGTGCTGACCGATGTGGATTTCTTTCAGGGTGCAGATGAAAATATTGCGATTGCTCGTGAACATTGCGGCCTGCCTGCATTACGCAAAGACTTTTTGGTTGATCCTTACAATGTCATTGAAGCCCGTGCTTTACAGGCAGACTGTATTTTATTGATTGTGGCATGTTTATCAGATCAGCAACTTGAAGAAATGTCTAAGACTGCATTTGAATACAATTTGGATGTGCTGGTCGAAGTACATGACGAAGAAGAGTTAGAGCGCGCACTCAAACTCTCTGAACAGTGCTTATTGGGTGTGAATAATCGTAATCTTAAAACCTTTGAGGTCGATTTAAATACCAGCTTGCGGTTAAAGAAACTGCTTGATCCATCACGTTTATTGGTAACTGAAAGTGGGATTTCCACCCCTGCCGATATCGCCATGATGCAGGATCATGACATTCATTCATTCTTGGTGGGTGAAAGTTTTATGAAGCAGCCTCGACCAGATCAGGCATTTACTGCGTTATTTGGTGTACCAGAACAGCTTTGATTTTTTGATCACAATAGAATTACTTGCTCTTAAAAAGTCAGTGATTCTATTGTTATTGAATAGTTTGATTTTTTCATCTATTCGACTTTTAATACTATAATCATCGCAATATATTATTCTATTGTGATTTCCTATTTCAATCATGAGCAAACACGACACTTCCCTTTCCAAAGCCCAACAAGATTTGCTAAAACAGTTTAAAAAACAAATCTCAAATGGTCAGGAACAAGCAAGCAACAAACAAACTGCAAACAAGCAGCCGATTTACAATGGACCGAAAAAAATAGAGCCAGAAGATGACAGCCAACTGTTTAGTAAAGCATTGCAAGGTGTAAAACCGATTGATCATGGCAATATCGCC
>NZ_CP078523.1:3432180-3435779 GCF_019264745.1 Acinetobacter sp. Colony158
GCAAAACGTGCAGCAGCAGAAGGCAGTACTGACACTGAAATGACTGAAATTTCAGATACCCAAGCCATTTTAAATCCTGTTGCCAGTCAGGCAAGTCTAAGTTATCGCATTGCGACCTTACAGCATAAAGTCTTTGAAGATTTAAAAGCGGGTAAATTACGCTGGTTTGAAGCCGTTGATTTACATGGCTGTACCGTTGAGCAGGCTCGTTCAGCAGTCCTTGAAATTATTCAAATAGCAAAAGCCGAAAATCAAAATGTGATTAAAATTGTACATGGCAAAGGACCAGAAGCCATTTTAAAAACCTATGTGAATGGCTGGTTACGCCAGCATCGCGATGTATTGGCATTTGTCAGCGCACCAGAAAATCAAGGCGGTACAGGTGCGGTTTTGGTTTTACTTAAACGGGCAGAAAAGAATCCAAAATATGACGCACAGAAATGATTCCATTAAATCATTTCTGAATATTAAACACCTGTAGTAACTGTGCCACGACTGACACTGCAATGATTGCAGGTTGCTTGGAGCTAATCCCATCGATACCAATCGGGCAAACCAGAGATTCAAGTTGAGTTTGTGGATAACCCCGTGCACTCATGCGTTTTTCAAAAATCGCCCGTTTACTTTTTGAGCCAATCATTCCGACATAGGCAAAAGCTTGATCTGAAGGTTTCAACGCTTCAAAACACAATTGCAAATCTAACTGATGATCGTGGGTTAAAATCAAAATTACCCCCGATCGATCAAAATGAGCAATTTCCGCTTCTGGCGCATCAGTGCTAATACAATTGATTTGATCCATTAAATCACGTGGAAAAATGTCGTCCCGATTATCCACCCAAGTGATCTGTACCCCGATCGGCAATAAACAGCGCACAATCGCCTCACCCACATGACCTGCCCCAAAAATCATCACTTTCATGGCATAGGGTTGAATACTTTGAATCCATTGCCATCTGGAATCATCTTGCTGAAATTCACTGTTAGATGAAGCCGATGAATCATTTGCAATCGACCAAGTGGATGCCTGACCATCCGACACTGTCCTGATGATACTTTGACGTTTTTGCCATGCAGTCTGACAAGCAATCAGTTCATCCTTAATGGCTTCTATTTTTTCAAATAAGAGCCACATCACTCCGCCACAACATTGTCCCAAACGTGCACTAAGATTAAATCGTTCAATCCGTTGATGGCATGATTCAGAACTCAATAGTATTTGTTTGGCAATATCGATCGCCTGAAACTCCAAATGTCCGCCACCGATAGTATCAGATTGCTGAATCTGTTGTTGCTGATCGAGTCGTAACAGCATGGTTGCCCCCACTTCTCGTGGGGTCGAACCATCTGCACGAAGCACAGTGACCAATACGACAGAAATATTTTGCTGCTGCCATTCGACCAAGTCTCGCCACCATTGTAAATGCTGCATCATGATCAATGGTTAACGCAACTTAGGTTGTGGGCGATCCATCAACGCATGACCTCGACCAATTGAAATCGCACGTAGAATTTCTTCTGCTGTCGCGGGTGCATTTAACTCAAGCGGTGCATCCTCTGGAATCGCAGCTTGTACGGCTTGGCGAATCGCAGAGAATACCGAAAGTCCTAACATAAACGGCGGCTCGCCCACAGCTTTAGAGCGATAAATGGTATCGGCAGCGTTTTGATTATCAAACAATTTGACATTAAAGACATGCGGAATATCGACGCTAGTCGGGATTTTATATGTCGACGGCGCATGGGTGAATAAGCGTCCTGCATGTGGCCCTTGCGGTTGCCAATACAGCTCTTCAGTTGTGAGCCAGCCCATGCCTTGTATAAAACCACCTTCGATCTGACCAATATCAATGGCTGGGTTAATCGAACGACCGACATCATGCAAAATATCAGTTCGTAATACTTTCATTTCCCCAGTCAAAGTATCAATCGCCACTTCGCTTACGGCAGCACCATAAGCGTAGTAGAAAAATGGACGACCTAAATGATTGACCTGATCATAATGAATTTCTGGGGTTTTATAAAAACCACTGTCCCAAAGCTGCACCCGTGCCATATAGGCACGATTAACCAAATCAGGAAATGCCCATGACTGACCATTACTTGTAGTGACTTGATTATCTTCAAACTGAATGCCTTCAACATCACTTTGACTTATTTCAGCCGCAAGTTTGGCTAGGCGTTCACGAATCTTGATACAGGCATTTTGTACGGCTTTACCATTTAAATCAGCACCACTCGAAGCCGCAGTCGCTGAAGTATTCGGTACACGTGACGTATCCGTTGCAACCAAACGCACCTGATCAATGGCTAAACCGAGTTCATGTGCAGCCACCTGACGCACTTTGGTATATAAACCCTGCCCCATTTCTGTGCCACCATGGGTGATGGCAACCGTGCCATCCATATACACATAGACCAGTGCACCTGCTTGGTTATAATGCACCGCATTAAAGGAAATACCAAACATGAGTGGTGTCAGAGCAATTCCACGTTTAATAATTGCATTGTTTTGGTTAAATGCATCAATGTTTTGTTTACGTTTAAAATATTGACTACTTTCCAATAACTCTTCGACCATTTTCGGCGCAACATTATCCCGAACTTCTGCGCCATAATGCATATGGTCACGACCATTGCCAGGCTTTTCTGCAAAAAAGTTACGTTGACGCACCAAGACTGGATCGCATTTTAAATAACGGGCAATGTCGTCAATAATCACTTCAATGACAAACATGCCCTGCGGGCCACCAAAACCACGATAAGCCGTATTCGATACCGTATTGGTTTTACAACGTAAATTACGCAGTTGCACCGCATTTAAATAATACGCATTGCCAATATGACAAATCGCGCGCTCATTCACTGGACCCGATAAATCCGCAGAGAAACCACAATTCGATGCCAGTTGAACGTTTAAACCCTGTAAAACACCTAAATCATCAAAAGCCACCGACCACTCATAGGCAAAACCATGACGTTTACCCGTTGAACTCATATCGTCATCGCGGTCTAAACGAAGTTTGCATGGGCGACCAGATTTCTGTGCTGCAAGAGAGGCAATACACGCCCATTGTGCCGATTGAGATTCTTTACCGCCAAAGCCACCACCCATACGACGTGCCTCAACACTGACCTGATGCATATTGAAACCCAATGCATGACAAATCAATAATTGCATTTCAGTGGGATGCTGCGTCGAGCAATAAACTTTTAAAGTATGATCTTCTTGCGGAACGGCATAAGAAATTTGCCCTTCCAGATAAAAATGTTCTTGTCCACCGAGTTCAATTGAACCCGAAAGCTGATGAGGAGCTGTTTGAAACGCCTGCTCGACTTCACCATGACTAAAATCTACAGGTGGCAATACCCATGACTCTTGTTGAATTGCATCTTTAATACTTAAAATGGGCGTTTCTGGTGCATATTCAATTTGGGCTAAACGCACGGCTCTACGTGCCTGTTGATAGCTTTTAGCTGCCACCACAAACAACGCCTGACCATAAAATTCGACCTGATCTTTTGCAAAAATCGGATCGTCTTTGACAATCGGGCCCCAATTATTTTCAATGGTAACATCATCGGCGGTATAGACAGCA
>NZ_CP078523.1:3435823-3445439 GCF_019264745.1 Acinetobacter sp. Colony158
GATTTTGCCTTTAGCACATTGTGAAAATCCCACCGCCAGATGTAAGGTATTTTCAAGCTCTGGCAAATCATCAATATAAGTCGCCTGCCCTGTCACATGTAAATGCGCACTTTCATGTGGAATCGATTGCCCTGCTTTGGCCGATGCTTTTAAACTCTTTAATTCGATGGACTGATTCATTGTTACACCTCCACCAATGCGATTAAATCTTCAACTCGAGTAAGATTTTGCGCCTGAATTTTTTCTACATAAAACCGCTGTAAACAGTTCTGTGCCACTTGCAGTCGATAAGCACTACTGGCTCGACCATCGCTCAACGGCTGATAATCCTGCGCTAATGCAATTTGTGCTTGTTCAAGTAATTCAGGGGTCATCACCTGACCTAACAAAACTTTTTCGGTATTGAACGCCCGTTTTGGAATCGCCGCCATACCACCAAACGCAATCTTAATGGCTTGAACCACTTTATTCCTATCTAACTCACAACTCAAGGCAGCACACACCGCCGAAATATCCTGTTCAAAACGCTTAGAAATTTTATAAGTGGCAAATTTAAAATGGATACTATCTTGACGAACTGGCACTAAAATCGCTTCAACAAATTCACCCGCCTGTAAAGCTGTCTTTTGATAATCCAGATAAAAATCAGCTAAATTAATTTCACGGACTTGCTCGCCACAACGCAAACGCAACACGGTATCCAGTGTGATTAAAGCAGGCATTGAATCGCCAATAGGAGAACCATTGGCAATATTACCGCCTAAAGTCCCTGCATTTTTGATGGGCATGGAAGCAAAACGGCGCTGTAATTCAGAAAAATCTGGATAAATGTCAGATATTTTAGCCAATGCATCGCTTAAACTAACATTGGCACCAATCTCAAGTTGATCATTGCTTACTGTTATTTTCTTTAACTCTTCAACCTGACCAATATACAACATATCGCCCAAATTTCGACCGAGCTTCGTCACCCACAATCCGACATCGGTGCTACCTGCGACAATACGTGCTTGTGGAAATTGCTGACGTAAACTTGCAAACTCCTGTAAGGTTTTAGGTGCAAAGAATTGCTGCCCCTGATAATTTAATTCTAAAGACGGTAAAGCGTGAATCTCAGTCAAAACTTTGATGACTTTTTCACGCTCTAATTGCACACGTGGATAATTATAAGCTTGTTGTGCGGCATCTAAAATTGGACGATAACCTGTACAGCGGCATAAATTCCCTGAAACATAATCACTGACTTTTTCTTTATTGGGAGCATGTAGTTCATTTTCATACATTGACCACAACGACATGATAAAGCCTGGGGTACAAAAGCCACATTGTGAGCCATGTTGCTCAACCATTGCTTGCTGCACAGGATGCATTTGACCTGTTGAAGCTGAAATGAGTTGCTGAAGATCTTCTACGGTGAAAAGGGCTTTACCATCTAAAGTAGGTAAAAACTGAATACAGGCATTGACACTGCGCAGTTGTAATTGATTATTCACCAACTCTCCAATGACCACCGTACATGCCCCACAGTCGCCCTCTGCACAGCCTTCTTTGGTTCCAGTTTGGCGCGTTTTCTCAGCCGAAACATATTCACGTAAATATTGTAAAACGGTCGTGGTTGGTGCAAGCATTTCAATTTGCTGGCATTGTCCTCGGAAATAAAACGTGATGGGACGTGCTGACATTTTCTATCCTTTTTACTTCTGCATCCAGATACTCAAAGATGAGCAAATAAAATGCCACATTAAATGTGATGACTTGGTTTTTGCAGTTGTAAATAACCGATATAAGAGTTTAGATATATCTTTAAAATCAACTATAAACAGCCAAACTATTATTCTTTTTTAGCAGATTTTTATCACAAAATAAGGAGAAAATTAGCATTTGATGAAATATCAGCCACAATAAAACTGAATTTTATTCAGCTTTTCCATATTAAGCACCATCTGAATAAATATCCTGCAAAGTTACATGACCCACTTGATCGGTTTTCTGATACAATGCCGAGCTTGTTTAATAGAGTAAGCCAATACGTCTTATGTCAATGCAGCAATCCTATGCAAATATTCTGACCGCAGTGGGTGAGGATTTAAATCGTCCTGGGCTTAAAGATACGCCTATTCGAGCTGCCAAGGCATTTTCTTTTTTGACCTCTGGCTATGGCAAAACACTGGAAGAAGTCACCAATAGTGCGGTTTTTCCATCAGATAACCATGAAATGGTGTTGGTTAAAAATATTGAATTTTATTCTTTATGCGAACATCATCTTTTGCCATTTTACGGACGTGTGCATATCGCCTACTTACCTGAGGGTAAAGTCTTAGGATTATCTAAATTTGCCCGTATTACTGAAATGTTTGCGCGTCGCTTACAGATTCAGGAAAATCTGACTCAGCAAATTGCAGAGGCTGTATTGGAAGTAACACAAGCACGTGGCGTTGCTGTCATGATTGATTCAGCACATATGTGTATGATGATGCGTGGCGTAGGTAAACAGGAATCGACGACGCGTACTGTGTCTTTTTTAGGTGACTTTAAAACCGATAAAGAAGTTCGTCGTGAATTTTTAAGTGCTGTACCTGAAAGTTATTAACTTTCTGCCAAAGTTTTAAATTATCAGCCAGACAATTACATAAAGTCTGGCGATTATTGACATTAACGAAGTAATAATGAAGGTAGATCGTTAGTGGAATTTTTCGATTTTTTACTCAGTTTTGAACATTATCTGCCTATTTTGATTCAACAATATGGGTTATGGATTTATGCCCTGCTCTTTTTGATTATCTTTTGTGAAACGGCTTTCGTTTTCATGTTTTTTTTGCCTGGTGATAGTCTACTTCTTGCGGTTGGTGCGCTTTGTTCAACCATCCCCATGATGAATCTTGGTTTTATCATCATCTTGCTTTCTATCGCAGCCACACTTGGTTATATGGTGAATTATCATATTGGTCGTCGTATGGGAGTGCGTATTTTTGAAATCAAATCACGCTTGATTAAGCACGAACATTTATTAAAAACCCATGATTACTTTAAACGACATGGTGCCTTAACGATATTAGTCGCTCGTTTTATCCCATTTGTACGCTCTTTTGCACCTTTTGCTGCGGGTTCAAGTGGCATGAATTATAGTGTGTTCTCCCTGTATAACATTGTCGGGGCTTTTATCTGGATTGCCTTATTGGTAACCGCAGGTTATTTACTCGGTCATACCGTGATGTTTATTGGTGATATTGAATAGATTTCTGTCATCAGTCCGTTTTATTTTATCCGTTGCGAGAAAACTAAAAGGCTCTAAAAAGTTATCAAAGATAATCTAATCGCCATTGAATAACGATGATTTAATTTATAAAAATCAGCTTGATCATTGCTGTAAAACATGGGATATTCTGCCAAAGCGTTAGCAGGTCATTCATGGCCTGACTAAAATCGTAAGCGTTCACGTTATCCAACGCATCTGTTCCAGTATTTTTTAATAATGGAAGTGGATGCACGTGTCTATACGGTATCCCTTCCATGGAGTACCAAATGACACAGTCTAATCAAAATATGACCATGACAGCCCCCTCCTCGTTAGATAACGATACTAAAACGCTTTACCCTTTAGTGATCGCGCTTTTTCTTTCTTATCTCACTATCTCCGCTCCTCTTGCAGTGATTCCACTGTATGTGCACGACAGTTTAAAATTCAATAATTTTTGGGTGGGTATCGCTGTTGGTACACAATTTGTAGCCACAGTTTTGACACGTCCTTATGCAGGTCGTATTGCCGATCAAATCAGCGCAAAACGCGCGACTTTGCAAGGTATGGCATCTTTATTAATGGCAGGATTCATTTATATTCTGGCTTTTTTTGCACCTGTTTCGATGATATTCAAGTTTGTGATATTACTGCTCGGCCGTTTGGTTCATGGTTATGCAGAAAGTTTACTGGTCAGCGGACATTTAACTTGGGGACTTGGCTTAGTCGGACAAGCACGTGCAGGAAAATTACTATCCTTTACAGGCATGGCCATGTTTGGTGCTTTGGCCGCAGGCGCACCCTTGGGACTCTGGTTATATGAAAGCTTTGGATTTTACGCGGTTGCTTTGCTTCTGATCAGTTTACCCCTTGTCTCTTTGCTAATTGATATTTTTATCCGAGCGACTCAACCGCATACAGGCACCTATCCACCACTCAAACAGGTCATTCAATACGTTTGGCGTTTTGGTCTGGTATTAGCTTTACAAGGTGTCGGTTTTGCCTGTATCGGCACATTTGTCGCCCTTTATTTTAAAGAGCAACAGTGGGCCTATGCAGGTTATGCACTGACATTTTTTGGGTTAGCTTTTGTGGCTGTGCGGATTTTCTGTGGACATTTAACTGATAAAGTTTCGGGCTTTAAACTGGTTAAATATTCATTAATCATTGAAGCCATTGGTCTATTTTTATTATTTATATCGCCGCGTGTGGAAATTGCATTAATCGGTGCAGTAGTGACTGGCGCAGGATGTTCTTTAATTTATCCAGCTTTAGGAGTCGAGCTGATCAAAGGCGCTCCTGCTCAAATTCGTGGTACGGCAATGGGCGTGTTTTCAGCCTGTCAGGATATTGCCTATGCCATTTATGCCCCTGTATTTGGACTAGTTGCCCTTTATCTGGGCTATCCATCGGTCTTTATCACAGCTGCATTTTGTGCATTATTAGGTTGTCTCATCAATATTTATACTCGAAAGTTTGCGCTGCAAACACGAATCAACCCATAAAATTTAGGGCACTAACGTGCCCTATCATTTTCAAAATTGCTATAAAACGCCTTTGGAGAGCCCAAGATAATTTTGTATTTTAATGAAATTCGTTTAGTTTCCAACGACCATTATGACTTCGATCTCCCAGTATTTTTAGCACCAAGACCAAACTTAACAACAATAATAAATACCACGATCCAAGCTTGCCCCAACCCACCATATGCCAAGCATTCACCTGACTTGGATAGAGCCAGATTTTATAAAAAGTACTAATGTTTTCAGCAATCCAGATGATAAATGCCAAGACTAAAAGTACAGGTAACATGGGGAGTTGAAAGGCTCTTGCAGATAAACAAAAAGTTAATCGAGTTTTCCAGAAAATGACGACACTCCAAAGGAATAAGGCATAACGCAGATCTGGGATAAAAAATTTGCTCATAAAATTGATATATGAACATAACGCCAATGCCAGCATATTGCCAAAACGAGGCAAAGCCTCAAATGAGATATGATATAGACGTAAGGAACGAGCAAAAAAACTTCCGACTGCTGAATACATAAATCCAGCAAAAAGTGGCACTGTCCAAAGTTTAAATATAGCAGGCTGAGGATATTGCCATGAAGCGATCGCGGGATGCGTCAGAAAAATCTCCATCACCATCGCCATGATATGAAACAAAGCAATCACTTTGGCCTCAGCCCAAGATTCAAGTTTTAAGTAAAGTAAACAAGCTTGAATCGCCAAGGCATAAAAAAGCAAATAGTCATAACGATAAAAGCCAAGATAGTCATGACTGCCCATCGGCGCAGTAAACACAAATGCGAGCAGTAATAAAATACCAAACAAGGCAGCCGAAGCTGCCTTAAAACAAAATTGAGAAACGAGTTTCAGAACGTACACAAAAAACTTATCCCAAGTATTTGGCGCTATATTCATGTACGGTATCAACAAAAATTTTCGGTTGAGCAGGATCTACCCATTGCGTGATGCCATGTCCAAGATTTGCTACATAACCTGTTGTTTCACCATTGGCATAGGCATCATCCAGCATGGCTTTGACAGACTTTTCAATGGATGCTCTAGAGCCATACAATACCGCAGGATCTAGATTCCCCTGTACAGCAGCACGACCTGCAATACTTTGACGCGCAACATTTAAGGGAGTTGTCCAATCCAGTCCAAGCGCATCAGCACCTGTCGCAATCATTGGTTCTAACCATTGACCACCACCTTTGGTAAATAAAATCACTGGAATACGACGACCGTCTTTTTCACGTTGTAAACCCGCGACAATTTTTTGCATATAGTTCAGTGAAAATTCAATATATTCACGGTGTGCCAACGCACCGCCCCAACTATCAAAAATTTGAATCGCTTGAGCACCTGCATCGATCTGTGCATTTAAATAATCAATGACAGCGACAGCAAGACGATCAAGCAAGGCATGCAAAACTTCTGGCTGTGCATAGAGCATATGTTTGGTATGACGGAAATCTTTACTCGAACCGCCTTCAATCATATACGTAGCCAGTGTCCATGGACTTCCAGAAAAACCAATCAAAGGAACCTGACCGCCCAATGCAGAACGAATGGTCGAAACTGCATTCATGACGTAATCCAGATCGGACTTGGCATTGAAGTTAGGTAAATTTAAAACATCCTGTTCAGTACGAATGGTCTTTTTAAACTTTGGCCCTTCACCCGTTTCAAAATAAAGCCCCAAACCCAATGCATCTGGTACGGTTAAAATATCTGAAAATAAAATAGCCGCATCTAAATCATATCGACGTAAAGGCTGCAAAGTCACTTCACAAGCAAAATCAGTATTTTTACATAATGATAAAAAATCACCCGCTTTACCGCGCGTTTCGCGGTACTCAGGTAAATAACGACCTGCTTGTCGCATCATCCATACAGGTGTGGTGTCCACAGGTTCACGCAATAAAGCACGTAGAAAACGATCATTTTTTAAGGTCGTCATTTACTTTCTCTATCTCAATTTTTATTGCATGCATCATAACAAAAAGGTTTGCGATTTAATAACTTCTCTGTGCGATAAAATCCAGATTAGGCAAGATAAAATTGGATAACTACACAAAAGAACTACTGCATCGTGATGTATTTTCTGTAATACTTACTCCGTTTTCTGTCCTAACTATATGAATAATTCTTAAGGTTGAATTACATGTTTGTTCGCTCTTTGCTCGCTTTGAGTCTAACTTGTATTATGACTGGCACAGCGTTTGCTGCACCTACGGCCGAGCAACCGTTAAATCCAAAAGTGATCCGCACTCAATCTGTTCAAGATCCGATTGATCCACTTGCCATTGAACGTAAGCCTCTCTCTCAAAATACATCTTCAGCATCTAGTCCTGTTTCGTCACCTGTGACAAATTCGGCTTCAGCTCCTGCTGCAAATGTTGCGGCTACATCTAGCCCAGCAAGTTCAGATCAGGCACAAGTCAGTGCTCAAGAAGAACATGATCTGAATCAAGCCTCTGCTACATTGCAAAACCTTGAAAGCAGCGAAACGAAAAATGCGGATACAGGCGTTGCACCTACCCCTGCTCAAAAAGCAGCAGCCACGACAACTGCTGCAAAAACTCAGGCAGGTAAAGCATCTTGGACACTTGACGGTCTAAATAATGCTGACTGGTATGAAAATATCGGACGTGGTCAATTTCCAGTCTATGCGCGTGCGCAAGTCATGCTGAATAATACCCATGCGTCTCCAGGTGCAATCGACGGCACAAGTGGTATGAATACGCTGAAAGCGCTTTCATCTTTTCAGCAAATGAATGGTTTAAAACCAACGGGTGAGCTGACCAAAGAAACGTGGGATGCCTTGGTCGCCAAGCAAAACAAACCCGCTTTTGTAGAATACACCTTGACAGCAGAAGACTTAAAAGGTCCTTATGCTGCATCTATTCCCCATGATTATGCACTACAGGCCAAAATGAAAGGTTTGTACTACACTCGTGTTACAGAAATGTTGGGTGAAAAATTCCATATGGATGAAGACTTTTTGAAAAAGTTAAATCCTAAGGCAAGCTTTAAAAAAGAAGGTGAAAAGATTATTGTCGCCAATGTGCGTAATGATCTTCCAGAAGATATTCATCTGATCATTGCGCATAAAGGTGCACGTCAGTTATATCTATTTAACAGCCGCAACCAAATGATTGCCTCATTTCCTGCAACCATTGGCAGTAGTGATACGCCATCTCCAACAGGTACTTATAAGGTAGTGGGTGTTGCTCGTAACCCTTGGTATAGCTATTCACCAAGTAACTTCGTTCAAGGCAATAACTTAAAACCATTGTCTCTGCCACCTGGTCCAAATGCCCCTGTAGGTAATATCTGGATTGGTTTAAGTAAAAAATCTTTTGGTATTCATGGAACACCAAACCCATCTGCGATTTCCAAAACAGCATCACATGGTTGTATTCGTCTAACCAACTGGGATGCCAATGATTTGGGTAATAAAGTCAGCAGCGGTGTAACTGTTAAATTCCTTGAATAAAATCAATTAGCCTTTTTAAAGCCTGCATCTAAATGCGGGCTTTTTTATATTCCACTTTTATAGTTAACGTAAGTTCGATGAAAATATTTCTTTAACTTATTGAAAAACAATGATCTTGGCGGAGTCTTACTGAGTTCTCATCTAATTTTAGGATTAGCTTTCAGCTAGAGTTACTTTGGTTTCGCCCAAAGTAACCAAAAGCATTGTCATCTGCAAGACCTGTTGTCTTCTTGGATTTATTAAAATATATCGCAGAAACAGTATCTTGTTTACACTATGCAGGTTGCAGATGACGTTTACGAGTATCATATCCATTGTCGAACACAGGTTAGTTATCAATTATTTTGATGCTTATTATTGTTCTATTATTTTTATTAATTATAAAAATATCCTAAAATCATTTCACAAATAGAACAATTTGTTCCAATACTGGTGTTTTTACTTTGCTGAGGGATTGCTACGATGTGTTCATGAAGTAATACATAAGAATTTGGGAGGTGCAGAATGAATGCATATCTACATCGTAGTGAAAACCGTGGTCATGTCCAAGCAGGTTGGTTAAATACCTATCATAGCTTTTCATTTGGAAGCTGGTATGATCCAAAATATATGGGTTTTGGTCCACTTCGTGTGATTAATGACGATACGATTGCTGCACATAATGGTTTTGGTACTCATCCACATGACAATATGGAAATCTTGACTTATGTCACCGATGGCCGCCTGAGCCACCGTGATACGATGGGTAATGAAGAACATATCACCGCAGGTGAATGGCAGTTGATGAGTGCAGGTACGGGTGTTGCACATAGTGAGTTCAATAATAGCGATGAGCCAGTGCATCTATTTCAAATCTGGATTCATCCAAATGTACGCGATGCTGAACCAACGTATCAACAAATCAAACTTGATCCGAGTGAACAGCCAAACCAATGGCACTTGATTGCAGGACCAAATGATAATGCTGCTATGCATATTCGCCAAAATGCAGAAGTGAAAGCGGCTGTGTTAGAAGCTGGTAAAACACTTGAGATTGCTGCAACTCAAAAGCACAATTATGTGCATGTGATTAAAGGTCAAATTATGATTGAGAATCAAATTGTTAAAGCAGGTGATGCTTTATTGTTTGATGAGAAAACTACGATTCATGCACTTGAAGATAGTGAAATGATCTGGTTCGATTTACCAGCATAATCTTATTAACTTAACGCACTGTTTCGCCAGAAGCAGTGCGTTTTTGTTTATATCATTCCTTTTTAACTCATTTTTATGATCGGCTAGATTCCATACTCTAGTCTCGTGAATCAATCCGCTTAAACTTTTACACATCGTTTGCATTTCTAAATGGCGTATGTCGCCATGAACCTTTCAGT
>NZ_CP078523.1:3455056-3455155 GCF_019264745.1 Acinetobacter sp. Colony158
TATTCTTTCTAAATGGCGTATGTCGCCATGAACTCTACTCAAATAAACCAGTCGATCTTCTTCTTTTTCTAAATGGCGTATGTCGCCATGAACCTTCAA
>NZ_CP078523.1:3455414-3455516 GCF_019264745.1 Acinetobacter sp. Colony158
CACCCATTTTCTAAATGGCGTATGTCGCCATGAACCAGCACCAAGATCAATCATGCTAAATAACTTATTTCTAAATGGCGTATGTCGCCATGAACATTTCTA
>NZ_CP078523.1:3456614-3456717 GCF_019264745.1 Acinetobacter sp. Colony158
CGGAAAATTTCTAAATGGCGTATGTCGCCATGAACTGGGTAAACGGCGTAAACGTGGCACAGCGCATTTTCTAAATGGCGTATGTCGCCATGAACGAAGTAAT
>NZ_CP078523.1:3456914-3457080 GCF_019264745.1 Acinetobacter sp. Colony158
TTCCATTTTTCTAAATGGCGTATGTCGCCATGAACTGAATTGCGGCTTCATTGTCTAAAGCTGCATTTTTCTAAATGGCGTATGTCGCCATGAACGCTTAGAGAATTATGGTCATGCAGATGTTAATTTTCTAAATGGCGTATGTCGCCATGAACTTTTTATGGCT
>NZ_CP078523.1:3457515-3459070 GCF_019264745.1 Acinetobacter sp. Colony158
ATGGGTTTTCTAAATGGCGTATGTCGCCATGAACAGTAAGAATAAAGCAAAAAATAAAGTTATAACAGTGCTTTACCTCTAAAAAGTATAAAATACCCAAAGTTTTAAAGCAAAGTTATAACTTATTGATTTTATTAAGCTGTTAAAGAGTGTAAAAAATATTGGGTTAAAACTCGGGTACTGTAGATGTACGACTTAATCCATAGCTTCCAAATTTTCCAATATTTGCTTCATCAACACGTTTTTTTCCAATAATCAAACGGAAGTTCATATCATTGGTTTGGCTTTTCATATTGATATAAGGTTCAAAAGTCTCCGTTAGATCTAATGCTTTAAAGTGTTCCTGTGCCTCTTCAATTGAAATTCCACGGCGTTCTGCCTGATGAACAACACGCTGCTCAACCGTCAATTTTGGATTAACTTTAAAATAAGCAGCATAGCCGTTGATCTTATCCTCAGGAACTTTACGGGCGGATAAGACATGTACATAATCTTGCAGCCTTGCGAACCAATGAGTTAAATTCAGTTGCTCCAATGCTTCGACTGAATCCGCAAAAATACGAATTTTATCGCCTAAATAACCCAATTTTTTCTGTTGAATTAATCGATATTTAGGAAAAGATACACCGTAAGTAATTTTTCCCTGTTCATCGGTTTGTTCAGCAAAAGCAATATGTAATTGGGTATAAACTTTTGACCAAATTAAATGCAGAGGTATTTCCTCCTGCTCTAATAAAGTAATTTCTAAATAATAGAGCATATTTAATCCTTGCTACTTTGACCAAAAACACCACCCCTTACTAAAACTGCCATGACATAATGCTCTTGTTCAGGATTTTCAAGTGATTCACCCAAAGCATATTTATCAAATAAAGTAAAAAAGTCTTTTTTATCTTTCGGGGTACGATAGGCTTTGCCAAGGTTAGTCACAGCACCATATGGCTCAATCGCAATTGCTGTTTTTTTCTCATCAAATTCAGGATACCAAGTATCTATGGTACGTAAAGCATTACCTAACTTTTGTGAATGCATTGCTGCAACATCATTTACATGGTAAAGAATTTTACTTTTTTCACCTTTACCTTTATCTAATACAAGTTCTTCGCTTGGATAGACTTCTTGACCTTTACCCACCAAAGCATAAGCTTCAACTTTAATCAGTAAATAGGGAATTTCTCCTTTTAAAGCACTTGCAATTTGATGAGCTAGATTTTGTATATTTTCATCCGTAGCATCAAAATTATGCAATGGATAATTTAAAGCATTAAATGTCACTGCTGCTTGATCATTCACAGTCACAACCACTTCTACTTTTTCAGCGCCAACGCGGTTACGCCATAAAAAACGTGCATTGGCGAGATTGAGTGCATATCGTTTTGCAAGCTCACTAAAGCCATACTTAGTAATATAATTTTTAGCAACGTCATTATATGATTTCAAGAAAATTTCATTATTACAAGCAGATGGATGTTCAACTCCACCTAATACTTTTAGAGTAAATACAACTTTTAAAGTATCTTGATGCTCGCCTAAAGCACAAGCATCAACCTTTTGT
>NZ_CP078523.1:3459125-3464676 GCF_019264745.1 Acinetobacter sp. Colony158
TTTTTAAACGGTTTGAAATCGTACCACGCACAGATTTTTCAATCAGTTTTAAAGCGCTTTGTTCATTTCGTTTATCCCAATTTGTTCCATATAAATAACCGTCAGACGGAACCAATTTTTTTTCAAACGCAAGTACACTTGCAACTACTTTGTCATTTTTAGCCATGATTTTTCCTTTTAAAGATTAAATTAATTTGTTGTTAAGTTTTGGCAAAGATAAAGATTATTTTCTAAATCAACATGATATTGCCATAGTAGTTGATCCATACTTTCAATACGATAAGGCATAACAAATTCCCCAAGCGTCAAAACAGCCTCCGCAAAACGGTGTGGTGTATCGGCATCACGTTGATTTTTAGCAATACCTAATTCAGAAATTCCCTGAAAACCTACCGCAATGGGTACAAGCCACCCCTTTTCTTTACGGCTACTTGACCACGTGATTTTTCCATTCTCATCAATTTGTGAACTATGTGTGACTTTTAAATGGTCTAAAACAGCATCTAGAGCATCCTGCCCTTCTTGCATACTTTGAATGACTAAATCACGACGCTCGATCAACACATGACCGAGCATAAGTTTATTTAAAATTGGCTTGAGTTCTTGATCTTTTTGACCATCTTCATCAACAGTCAAAAGCTCACAAGCTTTTACTGCAAGTAAATCACCGCTCGCAAATTTCATACTACAAATACAGTTTTGTATGTCGTTTAGTAAGGTTTCTTTTTCATCTGGATCAATATTTTGACATTCAATTAACAGCGAAACCTCTAAATGACAACGTGCTTCTTCAATAAATGCAGGTCGGCTACCATCCTTATCTAGTGGATTTGCTGTACCAATAATGGAATAAACAAAATCACTTTGTCCTTTATGTGTTTGCAAGTTAAAGTCATGACAACTCACAGCAAGTCGCGTCAATTCAATATCATGCCCCTTGGCATTTAATTTACGCTGTAAGGCATGCATTGCTCCTAGCCATGCCGTTATCGCAGGAAATCCAATGCTATACGGACTACTCATGGCATTCGCATTATGAATTTTTAAATGTGGAATTAAAATAAAGCGGCGCATTAAAAAAACTCCTTGATCTGTTGTAACGATTTCTCAACACGCTGTTTTACATCTAATAACTCACCAGTTCCCAATATATAAGCATCTCTAATCACTTTTTCATAGCTACGAATAATCCACCGTGCAATTTCTCGACTCAACTCATCTCGCCATTCTGCATTTTCTTCACGTTCTTCTTTATAAATTTGATCCAACCAAATGCGTTGTAATTTGGGCAATCCAACATAATAGTCCTGATTTGACCATCCACTTTCGGCGTATTCTCGTGTTTTTAGAGCCTGTAAAAGAACTTGATCGATGACAAATTGAATAATATTTCGAATCGCTGTACGAATATCAATATTATTCAGATCTAATTGCATAAATTTATGCAATTGAATAAAACTCTCCTGATAATTTCTTCGATATAAACACTGTGCAAAAAAATCTGTTTTAGGCAAACGAATCTCTCTTTTTTTAATTACAGGCGGACAGCTTGAAAGTAAATAAGCTCGCCCTGCATTTTGACTATTTAAAACACTCACATTTTGTGGTTGAGTTCCGCCATAGGCAGTCACTGTTAAGTCATAAATATCAGCATAACCAATCTCATTTAACTCATTCTTCTTACGATTTTCTTTAGCTTGTTTGGTTTCTTCCGAAAAACGAATTTGATCAATGGTTTGTTTTAACTTTGTGATTAAACCTGATGGCGTTAATAACGACAATAAATGATATTCGCCCTCTTCTATTGGAAAATACACCTGTTTCACCAAATGATCTGTTTTCACAGAAGAATCTGTTGTTTTTATTTTTAAAAACTCAAAACTTAACTGTTCAAAATCAAGCTTATTTTGAACTAAAAGTTTTTTTAAATCTTCATTTTGCTGCTCAAATCCATCTAACACTGTTGATTGATCAGTCAAAGGTAAAGATAAAAATTTAAAAACATCCATTGCAGCCGCATTACCAAAAACATCCAAACTATAATCAACATTACCACTACGCAGATAACCATCACTCTTCTTATTCGATGTAGCAATCACACTTGATGTTTTGGCACTTGGATGGCTGAATTTACTTGGATGACTCACCATTGAAAGCTGAGAAACGCGCTTTGCCGCATCAGGCAACCATTCATTTAAGCTAAATTTATCATCTGCCTGTTGATTTAATTCTGAAATTACAGTTTCTGTTTCTGCCTTTTTTAAACGATCTTTTAACCACAATTCTTTACGCTCGTTTAAAAAAGTATGAATACTCTCAGTCATACTTTCCCCCTATGTTGTTATTACTATAAAATGGTTAGTCCAAATTGTTCTGAATAATTTAATTGTTTATCTTCATCATATTTGGGCAACATAACTTCCCCATAACGCCTTGATAATTTTTCAATCTTTGCATTAATATCCTCATTTTCATTTAATTTATCAAGTGCCATACCACTTAAAATGTCGTAATAATCACGATTTAACCATAATCGCTGTTGCTCAATGACATTTAATTCATACGGCTTAATCTTGTAGAGACCACTACGATCAATATACTCACCAAAATCATCTCGTTCACAAAATGCAAGCTTGCCATTTTTCAACACAGCAAAAAGTTGAATGTTGGCGGTACTCTGTCGAAATGGCGTAAATTGCTGCGGCAATGCGGTTAAAAACCATTTTTGCGTCAACCATGCATTCAAGGGTTTAGCACCTTGTTTTTGATATGATGTAAGCGCATCAATCATGACCGCATGCTCAAGATCTGCCAATTTTTTAATTGCCTGCAAAGGCTCATTGGCTCGAATTCTTGGAATGGCATTAACTTGTACTAGATTTTCAATATCAATCAGTTTAGATAAATCTTTTGTCTCCAAAATAAAATTCGCTTTAGCAGAATCAACCTCAAACCCTGGTTTTTCAAAAGCAACTTTCGCCCCTCGCAGACCTTTCAAATTATATTGCATCAATGCAATATTCGGCTGCTGTATATCTCGCTCTAATTTTCGATGCCGTAAAACACGTCCTGCTAACTGAATAATCGAACGATAAGATGATGGCTCGATAATCGCCCAATCAAAATCATGATCTCGTCCGACTTCTTCAACTGGCGTTGCAACGAGAATAAAAATTACATCATCGCAATCTGTGGTATCTAAATGCTGACGAATAACCCCATCATTGCCTGTTTCTAAAAATGCCTTAGGCTGTTCACCCTGTTTTTCTTTACGTTTTAGCGTTTCATCTAAATGCTGCTCTTGTTTACTACGCAATAACAGTACTTGCCGACTATGGTAGGCCATCATTCGTGGCGCAACATTTTCAGACCATTCGGCATTCAGTAAATATCGGGTGAGTGCAACACAAGGCGAAATATTGGCAACACGTATCACGCCAAAAGAAACTTTTTTCCCACTTTTGGCATCAATACTATGATGTGCTTGATGCAGCTTTTCAGCTTCAATTTTGATTCGTTCGAAATATTGCTGTTGAATACTTTCTTCTAAACGGGGCTGTTCTTTTTCAGCCACCAAATCCTTACAATCAACAATATAAGCTTTGTGCTTAATGATTTGCTGATTTAAGGCATCTGCACGGATTTTCACAAATTGAGCATGCGCCGTTTGATAGTTTTGAATACTATTTTTTGGCTCAAGTAACTCAATCGATTGAATTTGCGTTTTAAACTCATCGACCCACATACACTGCACATCTGTTTTTTTTATTTTTTTAAATGCACAATACAACTGCCACCCTTGCTGGTACGCATTGAAAAACCCTTCTGCTAAAGCTGGTGGAATGGTTGCCGATGAAATCATGACTTTACGTCCAAGCATCCCTGCCAAGTGTACCAGTCGCGCAATCGCAATTAAATCTTGCCCGTTAAAATCATCCACTTCATCAATCACTAAATCGGATGATGATAATCGCAAACTCGGTAAAATGTATTTTCCACCTCGTTTGGTTTCAGTTGCCGAGATAATGTGATCAATGGTACAGACTAAAACAGGTTTATATAAAAAAGCTTTGTTGCGCTCGGCTTGATGTTGAGGGAATAGTGCATCCATAAAATCAGCTTGAGGCATATTGTCATAAATCAGTTCATTGCCTAATAATTCTTCTAAAGACTCCGAACCTAATTCCTCAATATCCGCCTCTTCAGATTCATGACTCGATTTATTTTTTTGTTGATGTAATTCCTGCACTGCTTTTGAGCCAATTACAATTGCCAACTCATCTTTAACTAAACCAATATCATGTTGATAAGAATCACCCGTTTGCAAAGTTAAAGTTCTTAACCCTAGTGCCAAAATATAACGTAATGATTGCGCATCTTTCGAAAGAGCCTGCATAATTTTGGCATTGGCAATGGTTTTGCCTTTACCTGTACTGGCCATATTGACAATAAACCAGCCTTTATCGGCTGCAATTTCATTTTTCTGGATAAATTGCTGAATGCCTTTAACCGCTTGATCTTGCCATTCAAAACCTTCTGGGCTTTTCTTTTTTAGCTTTTTCAAGTCATAAGCTGGTTCCATCTCGTCAGCCAAACGACTCAAAGACTGCGCGACTCGCATGGCATTATCACTGACACGCACCAAATGCTCATCAAGCTTTTGTTTGCCCTCTTTCGTTTTTGGATCGGTATTCGCTATGAGCGATAAACTGGTTTTCCAATTTAAATCAGCATTACAAGATGAATAATAATGATCGCCTAACATTAAGCAGAGTCGAGCATGGTGTAAAACGACTCGCCAACTGCCATCTTTAAAAATTTGCTCTAATGAGCTTAATTCTTGAACTAAACGACCTGACCATTTTTTTAACTGTGTTGTCCATTCAACCGATTGGCTTAATAGTCCTTGTTCAAACTCGAAACATAGCTTTAAACGTTGCTTGTACTCCGTTTCATCCTGTTTATTTTGATATCCCCAATTTGATTTAATACTTTTGAATAAACTGTCGAACGTGTCTTTTTTTATATCCGCATATTCTCTACGAGATTTTTCATCTAAAGTAGGCAACCGATGATGCGACACGATCAACCATGCCACCAATTGCGCTAATGGTGGAAGCTGATCAAGCACTTTTGATTGATCAGAATTTTGCAAAATCGTATTTTTGAGTGTTTGTTCATCCCAACTGTGTTGCATGAGTAAATTTAACCATGCTTCATCAGACTGATTATTTCCTGACGATTGCACCAAAGCATTAAGTAATAAACAAGAAATCCACTCATGTCGCAAGGGATCTCCTTTTTTTGCATTTTTACTTTTGCGCTGTAATTTTTCTTGAAATAGAACAGTAGCTTTACCCCAATCATGCAATAAAGCAGATACCGCCACCAATGCTTTGATTAAGGGCAAATAATGCCAATCGTTTTCCCATTTATTTTGATCTAATTTTTTCTGTGTGGTATTCACAGGAACAATACCTTCACTATTAAACTTGTTCCGATTTCCAATAATCCACATTAATTCACTTCGACGCCGCCCGCGTATCCAGTG
>NZ_CP078523.1:3464889-3498942 GCF_019264745.1 Acinetobacter sp. Colony158
CACGCCTGTAGTTTCACTTGATCAAACATCCAGTCCAGACACCGATATTCTGTGAATTTTTGCAACAGCTGCTGACGAAACTCCTGCTCAGACATCCCCTCTTTTGCACAAATAAATGCCCACGGTAAAACCACGGCATCTTTAATTAAATCAGCTACATCAAACACCAATGCACCACGGCGGGTTTTGCCGTGCATGACTGCAAAACTGTGTGAAATACCTAATACCCAAAGTGTCGTAGCTGCCAGTCCATAAGCCAAATAGTTGCCATGATTTAAAAAATCGTTGGCTAAATCCCCTTGCTCAAGGTTTCGCTCAAAACTGAGTTTGCAACGCGTCGCTGCGATTTTATAAAGTTGTTTAGTGGTCATCGCTTCAGCAAGCAACAAATCACCGACTTTGCTTTGATGTGGAATTTTCTTTTCAAAACCAGTTAAAGCTTGTTCGATATCTGCAGCATCCAGATAAAAGCCTTCATCTTTGAGGTCTTTGTCTTTTGCCCAGATTCTGCGGATAAACTCGATGCGGGCAAATTGGAACTGTTTTGCGACGTCTAGCCGTTTAGCATCGTCAAACCAAAAACTCATCCAGCCTTGCATGTACTCCGTGGGTCGATATTCACTTTGCGGCATCATCCATTCAATTTCTGATCCCATAAACAGTGGCGTCCCACCACCACCTGTAAACCCCACCAATACCCCTGCACTGGCTAGCATACGCATGGCTGCTTGCGTAATCGATGTGCCTGTCCCCAATAAAATTACTGTGGTATTGGCAATCGGAATATTCCAGTATTGGTTTTCGTTTTTGGCCTCAGTTAAATATAAAACGCGACCATCTTTTTGCATCACTCGGCAATGTTCAAGATAATAAAGATTGGCTCGCTTAGAATGTAATATCGCTTTTAAGTCTGATGGTGAAAGTTGTTCCATTTTTATCATCGTATTACTTTGATGTTATTAACTAAATTAACATACCTCCGTTTTTGTTTTACATCATTTTTTCTGTTAAACGTCATAAAATGTCGTGTATATTTATCCTTAAAGACAAAAAATATTTTAATTTTCGATTATCACTATTCGCTTTAAATCAATCATAAAATCACTTTCATATTGATCAAATTCTCTTTGTCCCACAGATATCAGTTTAAAATACATTTTATTATTACAGATCGATCTAACGGGTAATTCAATCAAGCAATACCGCCATCAATCTCTAATTTTTATAATGGTAAATGAATCAAGTAAGATGATTAGATCAAGGTGTATTAGTACAATATTTTGAACGTTTTATGATTTTTTAATCATTTTAATTTCAAATCTTTCAAAATCTTTTTATGATTTTCACTGATTTATCAATAAATTTAAGCAAATTTTCAGAAAAACTTGAGTTAAAAACTCAAGTTTTCTCTATATAACAATAAAACATTGTTATGATCTATCTGACATATAAACAACGATGATCTCTTTTTTAACACCATTTTGTTCTTTGGACACATTTTCATGGCAGCAGAAGCACATTCTCTAGGACTACTCAGCCCTGTTATTTTACTGGCTGCGGCTGTGATCGCAGTCCCAATTTTTAAACGCTTAGGGCTTGGATCAGTCCTTGGTTATCTTATTGCAGGCTTAATTATTGGTCCCTTTGGTTTTGCGTTTATCCATGATCCCGCTTCTATTTTACATATCGCTGAACTCGGCATTGTCATGTATCTGTTTATCATTGGGATGGAGATGCAGCCTTCTCATTTATGGAATATGCGACGTGATATTTTTGGTCTAGGCACACTACAAATCACGTTTTGTACAATAGGACTCACTGCAATTGGTTTGCTGTATGGTTTTGCATGGCAAATTGCCTTTATTGGTGCGGCAGGTTTTGTTCTCACTTCAACGGCCATCGTGATGCAAATTTTGGGTGATCGTGGTGATTTAAGTCAACCCAATGGCCAAAAAATTGTCGCTATTTTATTGTTTGAAGATCTACTGATTGTGCCTTTGCTTGCCATTGTTGCATTTATGTCCCCCAATCAAGTGGTTGAAAGTACGCCAGATCGTTTAAAAGATATCGGAATTGCACTGGTAGCTATCGCAGGTCTCATTGCGGCTGGCTGTTGGCTGCTCAATCCATTATTTAAACTTCTGGCGGCTGCCAAAGCGCGTGAAGTCATGACAGCCGCAGCATTGTTGGTCGTTTTAGGTGCAGCATTACTCATGCAAGTCAGTGGTTTATCTATGGCAATGGGCGCATTCCTTGCAGGTGTTTTACTCTCTCAATCGACTTTTCGTCATCAGATTGAAGCTGATATTGAACCATTTCGCGGTATTTTATTAGGTCTATTTTTCCTTAGTGTAGGAATGTCACTTAATCTATCGGTTGTACAAAATAACTGGCTCCTTATTCTCAGTAGCGTCATTGCGTTGATGTTCACCAAAGCTGTCCTCATTTATTTTGTTGCGCGTCTCACGAAAAGTACTCATGCGGTTGCTTTAGATCGTGCTGTACTGATGGCTCAAGGGGGTGAGTTTGCATTTGTGCTTTTTACAGCCGCGGCAAGTGCGCAAGTGATTGATGAAACGATCAAATCCAATCTCACGGCGATTGTGGTTTTATCCATGATTTTTACCCCCCTGCTTGGTATTTTGGCCAAACGCTTCATTAGTCCAAAAAGCTCTGCCTCTCTTGACCATATCGAAGTTGCCAATAATTTACATGGACGTGTACTACTCATCGGATTTGGACGTTTTGGGCAAGTTGCCAGTCAGCTTTTACTGGCTCGTGGCGTGGATGTCACATTGATCGACACTGATATCAACATGATTCAAAATGCCACAAAATTTGGTTTCAAAATTTATTATGGTGACGGGACTCGTTTAGATATTTTACATGCATCTGGAGCCGCAAATGCTCAGGCAATCATGGTATGTGTGGATCATAAAGAAACAACCAACCGTATCGTTGAATTAGTCAAACATGAATTTCCACTGGCCAAATTGTTAGTGCGCTCTTATGACCGTGAACATTCATTATCATTGGTCAAAAAAGATGTCGATTACCAAATTCGTGAAACCTTTGAATCAGCAGTGCTGTTTGGCGGTGCCACACTTGATGCTTTGGGAGTAGAGAGTAGTGAAATCCACGCGATCACCAAAGAAATACGAGAATTGGATAAAGAGCGTTTTGAAACTGAAATTGCAGCGGATGACATAGATGCAGGTATAGGTTTTCAATTTTCAAACACTGAACATCAACCTCGTCCAACTTCACCACTGATCAAACCTAAAACCCACAGTCAAATTTTAAATGATTCAGATGAGTCTGCTATGAAACAATAACTGAATCTTTATATCCTTCTTTTCCGCAAATATGAATAAAACCGAGTTAGACATGATTCGGTTTTATTTTTTTATTGTTAAAAGACTATCAGCTGGTGTGACGACTGCTCTTTTCTGTTGTCTTTGATACAAGCAAAGTTCACGTCCTTTTTGATTCTTCATATGTTTCTGCGGATAATTTCCTTCTAGGACTACAGCCGAATAACCCACACGATCATCAAATAACATAATATCGCTGACTGCTTTTACATTTTTTAAGGTACTGGCTTTCGCACATGCAGTTTTAATCGCCTGATCGTGCTGTTTCCATGCCTGATCTGAACTTGCATGCGTTATTCCTGCAATAACACTACATACAATTAATGATAATTGAAAAAAAAATGAAACTTTATCTTTACAGTATTTCATTATAAATACTCAATCGTTTATTCATATTTATCATGGAATGAATCAGGACAAAGGCATAGCGTTTCACACAAGATTTAACAGCATTACTTGGAAAGATTACATATGTAGTAGTGAAAGCAAATGCACTCTCAATATTTTATTTTAATTATGCAGGAGACCACTTTGATCATTGTTTAAATCCTCTTGATTATTCTCCCCTAGAGGAGAAAAATAAAGAGGRTCTAAACAATTATGAAAGAAGTCTAATGTCTTTGAGTAAAACAACTTTAAACCAAGTATTCTCACTTTGAATTATACTTTTAAAAGAAATCATTCTTGATCAAGCTATCTTTCTAATTCATACAACTTATAAATTCAATACTAATTTTTTCCCTTTAGCACGTGACACACAGATCATCATGGACTGCTGTGATGCTTTTTCATCATCACTCAGATACTGATCGAAATGCTCTGCCTCACCTTCCAGAATCATGGTTTCACAAGTCCCACACACCCCTTCACGACATAAACACTCCACATCAATGTTGAGGAGTTCAATTGCCTGTAAAATGGTTTGATTAGCTTGAACTTCGACTTGTTGATTGGATTTCGCAAGTACCACTGTGAATGCTTCACCTTCTTCTGGTACAGTAGATGCAAACTGTTCCCAATGAATATATTCATTGCGGTAACGATGATAATTACAACGATCGATCACCGCATCAATCATTGGCTTAGGCCCACACACATACACATGCGTACCTTTGGGTTGAGTGCCAATCAACTGATCAAGATCAAGACATTTTCCATCCGAATCGATATAGCTGAAAATATGTTCAGCATGTTTTTGTTTGAGCTCTTCTAAGAGTGCAGCATGCTCTGACGAACGATAGGCATAATGCAATTCATAATCAGCACCGCGTGCAGCCAACTCATCCATTTGCGGTACAAACGGAGTAATCCCGATACCTCCCGCAATTAAAATATGTTTCTCACCATCTGCCGCCAATGGAAACAAATTCTTCGGTTCAGAAATAAGAATCTCACAGCCTTCATTGCATTGATCATGCATAAAAACTGAACCACCTTTACCTTCAATATCTTTACGGACACAGACTTGGTAAGTCGATAGATCTTGAGCACAGCTCATCAATGAATAGGCATTGGATAGGTGGTCATTCATTTTCACAATAATATGACTACCACCATTGAATTGAGGGAAATTTTGTCCGTCCTGACGTTTAAATGTAAACCGTTTGATTAGTGGAGTCAGTTGCTCTACCCGTGTGACCACTGATGCAAACATTTCATAATGACTAGCCATGTCTAAATCCTCTTTACCACATTCTGCTCATCTAAGCATTCTCTAGTTTTAAGCACATATTGTAGATTGGGCTGTCCTCGAAAACAGCCCAATCCACTGTGTCTCTACAATCCTAAACACATATATTTAATAGTCATAAATTCTTCTAAACCGTATTTAGAACCTTCACGCCCCACACCTGACTGTTTGACACCACCAAATGGTACAACTTCATTGGAAATAGCCGTTGAGTTCATTCCAACCATGCCATATTCCAGCTGTTCAGCGACACGCCAAATCCGTGAAATATTTTCGCTATACACATAAGCCGCTAAACCAAAAATGGTATCGTTGGCTTGCGCCACCACATCCGCTTCATCTGTAAAGCGAATTAAAGGGGCTACAGGGCCAAAAATTTCTTCCTGAACAATGTCCATATCACGCGAAACATCGGTTAGAACCGTTGGTTCGAAGAAAGTTTGTCCAAGTGCATGTTGTTGACCACCGCACGCCACTTGAGCACCTTTACTACAGGCATCATCAATTAACTGTTTTGCTTTCAACACCGCTTTGTCATTGATTAACGGCCCAATCTGCACATTCGATTCCAAACCATTGCCGATTTTGAATTTCTGTACCTCTTGCACAAATTTCTCGGTAAAGGTCTGATAAATCTTGTCGTGTACGTAGATTCGATTGGCACAAACACAGGTTTGACCTGCGTTACGGAACTTGGCAAAGATTGCGCCTTGTACCGCTTTATCCAGATCGGCATCATCAAAGATGATTAATGGTGCATTGCCACCCAATTCCAAAGCTAACTTTTTAATGGTGCCTGAACATTGCTGCATCAATAAACGACCCACAGGTGTAGAACCGGTAAAGGTTAGTTTTTTGACTTTTTCATGGCTAGTAAACACCGAACCAATCTCTTGCGATTTGCCCGTCACCACATTAATGATACCCGCTGGGATGCCAGCCATTTCTGCCAGTTTAGCAAGCGCAAGTGCACAATACGGGGTTTCATTGGCAGGCTTGATTACGATGGTACAGCCTGCCGCCAAAGCAGGTGCCGCTTTACGGGTAATCATCGCGATCGGGAAATTCCACGGCGTAATCGCAGCCACTACTCCGACAGGTTCTTTGGTCACAATAAAACGCTGCTGGCTATTGGTGGTCGGAATCACATCGCCATAAACACGCTTGCCTTCTTCCGCAAACCATTGAATAAATGAAGCAGCATATTTCACTTCACCCAATGCTTCGGCTAAAGGTTTACCCTGCTCAATGGTCATAATGCGTGCCAGTTCATCAGCATGACTCAAAACCAGTTGATACCAAGCCAATAGTAGGTCTGCACGTTTTTGTGCGGTTAATCCTTTCCATGCAGCTAAAGCCTGATACGCGACTTCGACTGCCTCGGTAGCTTCTGCTGCACCCATATTTGGAATGACGCCAATTTCTTCTCCTGTTGCAGGATTGGTCACAGCAATGGTGGCATCGGATTGAGCACTCACCCATTGACCATTGATCAATCCGCGTTGTTGAAATAACGGACTTGCTTGCAAACTTGACATGTCATGTTCCTATCGATTGAAAGCAAGGTACGGCCTGATCTTCACCGCACCCTTAATGAGCCTGAGACAAAATTATTTGTGGTATTGCGCAACAAGATTCTGGAAATACGCAATACCGTGCTCACTGATTCCTGAACGTTGCTTGTCGGTCATGATACGCCCTTGACCACGATAACCACGAGATTTCAAACCACGTTGTACGCTTTCAACCAATTCAAGGTCTTCAGGACGGAAGACATTGCGATACCATTCAATCAGGTCTTTCTGATCTTGGGTCAATTCTTCATTGGTAAAGAAAATGTCATAGTGCTGCAAAGTGGTTTCCGCATCCATTGGGAACTCATAGATCACGGTCATAAAGTTTGCACCCGGTGGTACGTTAAACATGGTGCACGGCCAAGTCCAGAAACCACTAAAGGTCGGGTCTTTCACCGATGGATCGAGCTTGAATGACTTTTCTGAAGAACGTGCATAACCATATTGCAGCGTCCAGTTTTGATGGGTGGTGTGCCAGTATTTATCCACCTGTACCGAGTCAGCAAAACCAGGATGCGCTGGACCACAGTGATAACATTCTAAATAGTTATCCACGATCACTTTCCAGTTGGCAGGTGTTTCCGTGACGAAACGTGCAGCCAGTTTCAAGTCTTTAATGACCGCACAAGCTTCATTCAGTTTTTGTGCAAATTCAGGCAACTGATCTTCAACACAAGTGGCATTTTCATCCATATTAATAAAGACAAAACCACCATATTCTTCAACTTTTAACGGCACCATGCTGGAGTTTTGCTTGTCAAAAGACTCAACATGATCACAGTTACGTGCTAGTGCCAAGCTACCATCCAGCTTGAATGTCCATGCATGATAGGGACAGGTAATCACGTTTTTGGCTTTACCACTGCCGCTTAACAGCTCATGACCACGATGTGGGCAGACATTATAGAACGCACGTAATACGCTGTCTTTGCCACGAATCACGATAATATTTTCACCAATCACCTTACGGGTAATATAGTCATTGGCTTGGGCAACTTCACTGCCATGTGCCACGCAAATCCAGCTTTTCGCAAAAATTTCTTCTTTTTCACGCTCAAACACCTGAGATGAGGTATAGAACACTTTTGGAAATGTCCATGCCACATCTGGGTTTGAACAGAAATCTTCTGGTAATTTTTCAACTGCATTCATGGTTTTACTCCATTAAAATGTTTTGTCCTAAAGACTGTTTTATCAAAATTGGCTGATGTTCAAATCACTTGAACATTTGCTTTAACGAACTCAGCATCTGCTGATATAAATCCTGCACCACAGGACAATCCCGTACTAAACGTAAACTGCCATGTAGTAATCCTTTGCCGAGATAAAACTCGGCCGCAATATTGGCTTGTTTTAACTTGTCCACGAAAATACGCCCGTCATCACTCAGTGGATCGTATTCAGCCACCGCAACAAAGCTACGTGGCATGTCACTCAAATCTTCTGCCAAAAGTGGTGTTAAACGAGTGTCCTGCCAGTCGCTTTCATTCGGTGCATATTCTTTCAGGTAATAATGCATTTCCTCTAAGCTCAGTAACGGTGCATGTGCATGTTGCTGGCAAGATGCAGTATCAAAACTGCTGCCCAAACAAGGATAGATCAAAGCCAGACCACGTGCCTGCACGCCTGTATATTGTAACTGAACCGCCAATGCCGCAGCTAAATTGCCTCCTGCACTGTCGCCTGCTAACACAATCTGCGTTGGATCAATGTTCCAATCTGCACCATGTTCACGTAGCCAGTGATAGACCGTTTCACAATCTTCATAAGCAGCTGGAAAATGATGTTCAGGCACCAAACGATAATCGACACTCAGTACCGCAACATTTAAATCACGGCATAAATAGCGGGTGATAAATTCATGTGAATCCAGATTACCCAGCATCCAGCCACCACCATGGATAAACAGAATACAAGGCCAACCCGCTTCAGGTGCCTCACCCAGTGGGGAATACAACCGAACACTGACGGGATGAGTGGCATGCGCAACGGTTTTATCTTCAATATTGACCGCACCATCGCGTGGCAAGGTGTAATGCAGGCACATGGCATCGTAGGCTGCACGAATTGAATCAATATCGTTATCCGCTGCTGAATAAATGCTGCTCCAATACACCAGACTTTGCATTTCTTCGCTTAACTCATAGCGCGTGTTCGGTTGCTGTGTCATGACAATTCCTTTTGACTGCTTTTATGTGCTAGTGCGGTTGCCGCAATATCAATCTGCATCTGTTGATTTGAGTCAGTATGCTCAAGTGCTTCCAAGTCATTAAAGCTATTCTGCTCGATCAAATGTGATGGCACCTTGGAATAATCCTCAATCAGCCACTTCACCAAACCATAAGTCTGTACCATAATAATCACAATAAACGGTAAGGCAGTCACAATGGTGGCAGTTTTCATGGTGTCTAACGGCGCCTTAGAGAAGATCATCGCAATCGGCACTAGTGTTAACATCAGACACCAAAACAAACGCGCATTCGGAGATGGATCTTGCCCTTCACTTAAACCACGGGTACAGGTTGCAGAAACTGCATAGCCCACCGCATCCATATGTGCTGCAAGGAAAATCACCATAATGCCAAGGAACAACCACATCATCAGCTTGCCTGCTGGCAATAAGCCCAACAGTTGACCAATTGCCACTTCACCGCCTTGCTGACTCAAGATTTGCGGTACATTGACCATGCCGTGAATAAAGCTATGAACGCTGTAATTTTCAAATACGCCAAAGATGAACCATAAACCAACGCTACCGCCGATGACCATGGCAAGAATCACTTCTTTAATGGTTCGGCCTTTTGAGACACGTGTTACGAATAGCGCGACACCGGGTGCATAAGAAATCCACCATAACCAATAGAACACCGTCCATTCACGGGTGAATTTTCCATCGCCCATCGGGTCGGTAAACAGACTCATATCGACAAAGTTAGTCGCCATCAGACCAAAACTCATCAATGAATTATTCATAATGAATTGGGTTGGCCCAAAGCAGAGCACGTAGATCGCGAACAGCACCACACCCAAGCACACCATATGACTCAAACGCTGCATGCCTTTATCCATACCGACATAGGAGCTGAGTGCAAATAACACCGACACCGCCAATATAATGATGACTTTGGTCATGAAGGTATTCGGAATACCCGTGAGTTGCGACAGAATGTTGGTAAAAGTGACCGCAGTCAAAACCAGTGAAATGGTCAAGGCACCAAACATACACAGCAAGAACATCAGATCAACGACACGTCCAACAGGTCCTGTCGCTTTAAAGCCAGTGACCGCTTCCACCATTGACGCTAAGCTCAGGCCTTTATTCTTTCTGACATGGTAGCTGTAACACAGTGAAATCGATGCCAAAGCATAGATTGACCATGCACTCAAACCAGAGTGAAAGAAAGAATAAGCCACGCTGTATTTCAATGCTGCTGTCGATTCAGGGGCTAAATTTAAACCTGGGGTCTGGTAGTAATAGGCCCAGTCCAAAAAACCCCAGTACAAGGTTGAAGATCCTATCCCCGACAAAATGAACATGAAAATCCATGACATGGTACTGTATTGGGGCTTACCTTCACCAAGCTTGATTTTGCCGTATTTGCTAAAGGCCAAACCGAAGGTAAAAATAATTGATAAAAACGTAAATAAAAGCACTGGCGTGGTAACCACCGACGTGGTCCACTGCATCCATTTTGCAGCCAGTTGTATTGATTCAGATGAGTAGATTGCCAAACCAGCCACCGATGTAAATACAACGGCAAGACTGGTGATCGCAAGCGTCTTATCTGTATAAGGTTTTGTAATTTGATTATCCATATCTATTCAATCCATCTCGGATAGTGACTATTCCCTCAGGGGTACTTACTCCATTGCGAATAAATCCATTTTTTGCTGAGTCAAACAGGATGCAATCGCATCACCCACTTCATAGGTCTTGGCAGTTCCACCGACATCAGGCGTTTTCGGGCCATGCACCAACACATGCTCAATTGCCTGCATGATTTCCTGTCCTGCCTGAATGACCTGCTCATCTCCATCTGCCAAGAAATCCAACATCATCGCACCCGACCAGATCGCCGCAATCGGATTGGCAATTTGCTGACCGTAAATATCAGGTGCTGAACCATGTACAGGCTCAAACAATGACGGGAATTTACGTTCAGGGTTGAGGTTTGCCGAAGCCGCCAAACCAATGGTACCCGTGCATGCAGGGCCTAAATCCGACAAGATGTCACCAAATAAATTCGATGCCACCACCACATCAAAACGCTCAGGCTGTAGAACAAAACGTGCCGCTAAAATATCGACATGCTGTTTATCTGCCTTGATCTGTGGATAGCGTTTTGCCATTTCATCGACACGTTCGTCCCAGTACGGCATGCTGACTGCAATGCCATTAGATTTGGTCGCAGCCGTGATTTTTTTAGCCTCACGCTGATCAGCAAATTCAAATGCATATTTTAAAATACGGTCAACACCATGACGGGTAAACACCGCTTCCTGCAAGACAAACTCACGATCAGTACCTTCAAAGGCTTTACCACCAATGGCAGAATACTCACCTTCGCTGTTTTCACGCACCACATAAAAATCGATATCGCCCGGTTGCTTGCCAGCCAATGGACATTTCACCCCAGACATTAACCGAACAGGACGTAAATTCACATACTGATCAAAACAACGACGGAACTGGAGTAATGATCCCCATAGTGAAATGTGATCAGGCACCTTTTCAGGCCAACCCACCGCACCAAAGAAGATAGCATCATATTCCTGTAAGACTTCGAACCAGTTATCTGGCATCATTTTGCCGTGTTCAAGGTAATAATCGCAGCTGGCCCAATCGAAGCTATCCATTTGAACTTGAATGCCATATTTGTCTACTGCCGCCTTTACAACCTTGATGCCTTCTGGTAGAACTTCTAAACCAATCCCATCACCCGCAATCGTGGCAACTTTATACTTTTTTGCCATAACGCTCCCTTACACCTTTGGTTAATATCCTTAGCTGTAAACATGCTGTTTTCAGCAACAATGATCAATAAGAAAACTATCACCCCAATGGACACGGATCGTGAATAATCTACCTAACCTATCGGATTTAAAGGTTTTTTGCACAGTCGCCAAACGCAAGAGTTTTGTCGATTCAGCTGAGGAGCTGGGTGCTTCACCTGCATTTATCAGTAAACGCATCAATATTTTAGAAACCAACCTGAACTGCAAACTATTTCATCGCAGTACCCGCCATGTCAGTTTGACCGAAGATGGCAAACTCATTTTGGATCGTGTATCAAATATTCTGGATGAATTTGATGAAATCAGTGAACTGGTGAATAACCCCTTAAGCACGCCCACAGGTCATCTCGACATTGTCAGCAGCTTCGGTTTTGGGCGAAAGCATATTGCGCCGATCTTATCTAAATTGATGACCATGTATTCCAAACTCGAAATTCAGTTTGATACCATCGATAACACCAAAGACCTGATTCAACACAGCATTGATCTGGATATTCGCATTGGCAATGATATTGCCCCCAATATGATCGCTAAAAAATTAGCATCTAATTTTCGGATTTTCTGTGCATCACCTAGCTATCTAATGAAAAATGGAATACCTGAAAGTCTAGAAGATCTGCGGACTCATGATTGTTTAACTATTAGTGAACGTGACCAATCCTCAGTGCTGTGGAAACTTCGTCATTGGTCAGAAGATCGGTCAGTACACGTTACTCCACGTTTCGTATCTAATAACGGTGAAATTATTCACCAATTAGCAACCGAGGGGCATGGTATTATCCTACGTTCAATCTGGGATGTGGCTGATGAATTGATTAGCGGTCAGTTACAGCATATCTTGCCTCAGTACTGGCAAGATGCTGATGTTTGGGCGGTGTATCCTTCACGTTTAAAAAGTTCATCTAAACTACAGACCTGTATCCTATTTATTCAAAATGAACTGATCAACCGTTTACAACATATTCAGAATCTAAGTCGTGGTCAGTTGATCCAACCGATTGAACCAATCACCCAACAGACAGAAAAAGTCTTTTTATAGTAAAGAAGCCAGCCTCATGATTAAATTTGGCTGGCCTTATACATGGGATTGACGGCTTTAGAAATAATAGCCAATCGATAAATAAAATAACTTATTCCATTGATTACTATCACCTTGAGCAAGTCCATCTGCACCACTACCTGTCATGGGATCATTACGACTCAAGATATATTCTCCCTGTATTCCCACTTTTTTATAGTTAAAATATAAACCCGCAATTAAACGATCAGAATCTTGATATCCAGATTCATCTTTATAGAAACGACTATAAGATACATATGGCTTAATATTTTCTAACTGATGGAAGGGCTTGGCAAAAGTATAATTAATCTCATTAGCCATATATTGGCCTTTATTGGCGACTTGATAGGGATAATCAAATGCCCCAATCGTTGAAGTGTTTGGCAGCAAATCATCGCCATTTTTGATATTTTGCTCTCCAAATAAAAATAACCATTGCCACGCCTGATAATTAGTGGTGCTAAAAATGCTCCATGTACGACGATTTCCATGTTGATCAGTACGATGATTTTGCAGTTCTGAATACCAGTACGATCCTCCAATTTCAGTCGAAAAGTTTTCTGTAGCATTCAATTCAAATTTCCGTGAAAAACGTGTGATCCACATATTTTTCTCATCAATATCGGTGCCTTGAGTCAAATCATCAGCTTCAACGAAGTTACCACTATAACGACTGGAATCTTTAGAAGTCCCTTTATAATTTCCACCATCAGTAGGATAAAAACCTAAAATAAAATTGTATTGATCATCCTTAAATTGATACTTCATCCCTAAATTTTGAATATCTTCTAGCCCTACAGTATTGAGCAAAGTTTCATAATAGCTATTGCCCCATAGTCGTCCAAATCCAAAATCGACTGATTGAAAACCAACTGAGATGCGCTGCTGATTTGAAATTTTATAACCTGCCCATGCATCTTTTAAAAATAATGCGTCACATAATCGATGATATTGATAGCAACGCAAATCTAATGATGCAATCCAATCTGGATTTTCATAGATTAAAACTGTTTTAATATCAGCAAGTTGCCAGTCATCATTTTTTGAACCTTCATTTGCTTCAACCACATAATCCTTATGAATATATCGAGTGCGAATTGCGCCAGAAAGTTTCAATTGACCTGTATCTGTACTTGGATCACCAATACTTAAATCCGCAGCATACATTGGCATACTACTAAAAAGCCCTATTGATCCTAAAAAAAGAAGTGTCCTCTTCATAGTTTTACATCCTTGTTTAAACTCATGTAAAAATGAAGAAATTCAACTCAATGAACAATGGCTAAACTATGAAGTCGGTTTTTACAAAACGTGTTTAATCCTTATTCTCAGCTAGCAAAATRCARTATGAAAAATAATAAAACTATCCAAACATTATTTAAGATAAACGATTTCTAAATAGCCACGCAGCCAACGGCAAAGTAATAATTGCTAAAACAAACATAGGTACAAAATCATTTTTTACCTGTTTAAAAGTTGCTCCTTCCAGATAAACCCTTTGCACCAAATCAATTCCAAAACGTAAAGGATTGGCATACGTCGCAATTTGTAGAACATGTGGCATATTCTGTATAGGGGTTAGCAATCCGGATAACAACATTAAAGGCATGATCAAAAAGAAAGTAAATAACATCGCCTGTTGCATATTGAGGGAAATTGCAGAAATGGATAAACCCACACCCACTACTGCAATGTTAAAACATAACAAACCAAAATATAAAAGTCCCAAAGAACCATTCATGGGAATATCGAACCAGAACATAATAATCAATAAAATAATAGTCGATTGTATTAAACCAATAAAAATAGGGGGTAATGCTTTACCAATCATGATGTGAAGCGGGGTATAAGGAGTCACTAAAAGCTGGTCAAATGTCCCTTGTTCGCGTTCTCGCGCAACTGAAAGTGAGGACAATAATAAAGTTTGCATCATACTCAAAGCAGCAATTAATGAAGGCATAATCCCCCATCTGGACTCCTGATTTGGGTTATACCATGTGCGTATTTCCAGTTGAAAAGGCGTTATATTCCCCAAACGCTCCTGATTCAAAGAACTCACAACATTAGCGATATAAGTGCCTACCATTCCTGCGGTCGAGGAATTGCGTCCATCTAAAATTACCTGTATAGGTGAGGATTGAGCACGATTGAGCTTATCTTCGAAATCAGAAGGGATACTGATCACAGCTAAAGCTGTTCGCTGATCAATTACTTCTTTAATCTGTGAATGATTCTGAAGAGTAGCTGTTCGATGAAAAATACCAGAGCCATCCAGACGTGATAATAACTGTTGAGAAGCTTGCGTCTTACTTTGATCTAAGACCGCATAATCCACTCGGTTTACATCATAATTTGCGGCATATCCAAACAATAAAGCCTGAATCAAGGCAGGTGCAAATAAAATGACCCGATTGGCAGGATCACTAAAAATGGTCAGGAATTCCTTTTTGACTAACACCATCAAGTAATTCAACCACATCACGAAATTATGTATCATGGCTGTTACTCCAGACGTTTTTTGAGTGATCGACAGGATGCTGCCATTAAAATCACGACATACACCATCAAAATGCCACATTCTTTTAGCCAAAGTCCCCAGTCATCTCCGCCTAAAAATAGCGTTTTAATTAAAGACATAAAATGAGTCGCAGGCAAAATTTGGCTAATCGTTTGCACCAACCAAGGTAAATTTCGTGTATCAAAAACAAATCCCGATAACATCATTGCTGGCATAAAACTGACCAATAAAGCGATTTGACTAGCTTGAAACTGGCTGCTAGAAAAACCTGAAATCGTCAATCCCAATAACAATGAAACCAATAAATATAAAAATGAAGCACTCATAATCGAAAGTAATGAGCCACGAATGGGAACATCAAAAATCAAACTGGCAGCCAATAAACACATCACAATATCGATCATGCCAATCACGATATAAGGAATCAATTTGGATAAAACAATTTCCAATGGTCGAACTGGTGTCACAAATAAAGCTTCGAGCGTTCCCCGCTCTCGCTCCCTCGCGATTAATAATCCAGTGAGAAATGCACCAATCAAGGTCAATACCAATACCATTAATCCAGGAACTAAAAACCAAGTACTATTTGCTGACTCATTAAACCACATACGCTGTTCGACACTGATCAGGCCCAGCATTGAGCCCATATTATTTCGATCAGACTGAATGATTTGCGCTGTTTGCAATGCACCTGAAATATATCCCTGTAAAGCAGAGGCAATGGTGGTTGATCGACCATTAGTAATGACTTGTATGGTTGCAGTATTTTGTGCGCTTTGCTGTGCAAAATCAGAAGGTAAATTGACAATAGCATCTATTTCAGCGCGTCCCATCGCCTGTTCAGCTTGATAAAAACTGCTATAAGGCGTTGCGGTGATATAGGGCGTTCCATTTAAACCTGCAAGTAATTGCTGACTTTGAGGCGTAATATTTTGTGCGACCACGCCTACCCGGCCATTATTTAAGTCGAAAGATAAGCCATAACCAAATAATAGAATCAAAATTAGCGGTAAAATCAGACCAATTGCTAAACTACTTTTATCTCTGAGTAATTGCTGGATTTCCTTACGCGTTAAAGCAGCCACACGTAAAATGGAAGCTGACCATTTCATCAGACCGGCTCCTGCTGATGGGCACGAGATTGCTCTACAATTGCAATAAACGCGCGATTCATATCACTACTACTGCCTGTGCCTGCTTGTTGACGAACTTGTTTTGGAGAACCCAAAGCCAGCATCTTGCCAGCATCCTGTATCGCAATACGGTCACAATATTCTGCTTCTTCCATAAAGTGCGTGGTAATAATAATCGTCATACCCTGATCAGCTAGCTTCCCAATGGTGTACCAAAAGGCTCGTCTGGCTAAAGGATCAATGCCACTTGTCGGTTCGTCCAGAAAGACAATTTCTGGTTGATGTAATAAAGCGGCTGCCATCGACAAGCGCTGTTTAAATCCATTGGGTAAATCACCACTTCTGGCTTGTGGCTGAAGTTCAAATTGTTGTAAGGCTTTTTCAATTTGTTGTTTGAGCTTATTGCCCGATAAACCATAAGCTCCACCAAAAAATTTTAAATTTTCCAGAACTGTTAAATTTCCATAGAGTGCGAATTTTTGGGAAACATAACCAATACGCGCCCGTGCTTTTGCTCGAGCATGACGCAAATTTAATCCAGCAACTTCAAGTGTCCCACTTGTTGCAGGTAACAACCCGCATAGCATTCTAAATGTCGTGGTTTTACCCGCACCATTTGGGCCAAGCAAACCAAAAATTTCTCCTCGTTTGACATCAAAAGAAGTGCTAGCCACAGCGGTAAAATCCCCAAACTTTCGTACTAAATCTTTAACGACAATTACAGACTCAACTGGTACCTTAGCCACTTGCACATTAGCCACTTGAACATCCGTCATTTGCACCGTAGAAACCGAATCATGTGCGGACTGAAGCGTGGTAGGAGCATGTTGCTGTGCCTGATGTAAAAACCACATAAAAGCATCTTCAAGTTCAGGTTCTCGAGCTGAAACTACCGCGCCCTTTGGTAACTGTTCATCGGGTAATTTGGGATGATCAGGACGGGTAATAAATCGAACTTCATCTCCTTTAGGTACCGCGTCCGTAATATATGAATGATTGTCCAATAAATGGGCTTGTAGTTCTCGTGCTTTCATCTGCTCGGGCGGCTTGACCTGCCACGTTAATCCTCGGACCTGCTCGCTTAAATACTGTGGCGTTCCTTGTTGCAGTATTTTCCCGTCATACATCACATAAACTTCAGCGCAGCGTTCGGCTTCATCCATATATGCGGTACTGATAATTACGCTTAAATTTTCTTCTTTCACTAGCTGTTCAATAATCAGCCATAAATCACGTCTGGACAAAGGATCAACCCCTACACTAGGTTCATCCAAAAGTAATAACTCGGGTGATCGGACCAAAGTACAAGCTAAACCCAGTTTTTGTTTCATACCACCAGATAGATTGCCCGCGGGTCTTTGGGTAAACTTACTAAGATCTGTAATCTCTAATAATCGAGCAAAACGTTGTTTGCGTATTTCAAGGGGAACGCCATGCAAATCTGCGTAGAGGTCTAGATTTTCCTGAACAGTTAAATCTTCATATAAACCAAACCGTTGTGGCATATAACTAATACGATTTTGCACGGCTTGCGGATTTTGGCAAATATCAATCCCTAGTACCTGTAAAGAACCTGAAGTGGGTTGATACAACCCCGCGATTAAACGCAAAAATGTGGTTTTCCCTGCACCATCTGGTCCGACCAAAGCAGTCAGTTGCCCTGATCTAATTTGTATATTTAAATCCTGAAGAGCACAAATATCAGGCATTTTTTTATTTTCTGCGCGAAAGACCTGTCGCAAATTTTGCGTAATCACCACATCAGATGTATCGTTTAGCAAGTCATTCATAAATAATTACTCACTGCGTCTTGGCAATTTTAACAGTCACAGGTTGACCCATTTTTAATTGGTCGTGAGGATCATTTACATAAACTCGAACCTCATAAACCAAAGTGGTTCGAATATCCTCGGTTTGCACTGTTTTAGGTGTAAATTCTGCTACAGAAGAGATGTAACCAATCTTGCCTGAAATCGGCTGGTTTGGTTGTGAATCACGAAAAATTTGCGCCTGATTTCCCATTTTAATTAAACCCAATTGCTGTTCATTGGCATAGACACGTACCCACTTCGGATCTGTGAGTGCCAGTGTATAAACGACTTTTTGAGCCGTGGTCATATCCCCTACTTCTTGTAATCTAGCGCGTACTACAGCATTGACTGGTGAACGTAATACACTTTGGCTTAATTGATATTCAATTAAATTCAGATTCGCCTGACTGACGTCAAATTGTGCTTTGGTGGCAGCCCGATCTTCAGCCCTTGCCCCTTTTTCTAACAAAACAAGATTGGCTTGTTGTTCTTTGACCGTGGCAGCAGCAGTCTTCTGGCTAGCTCTAGCAAAATCGAGCTCCTGCTGACTCATGGCTTGCCCTGCGGTACTATTACTCAATGACTGTAAACGCTGAACATCTTTAGTGGCTTTTTCAAACTGTGCTTGTGCAGAAGCCAACTGTGCTTGAGCTTGGGTAATTTGTTCAGGTCGAGTGCCTACTTGCTGTGCAATAACGGCTTGTTTTTGTACATTCAATTGCGCTTGTGCTTGTTGTTTTTGTATATCAAGTGCATCGGTATTAAGCTCTGCCAATATTTGCCCTTGATGAACTTGATCACCTTCCTGAACATTTAAGCGCTGAATACGCCCCGCCTGTTCAAACGCCAATGACACTTGTCGAATATCAACATTGCCATACAAGGTCAACTCCTGTTCTGAAGATTTATCTTTATTCCAATACCAATAGGCTACAAATGCTAGGGCAATGATCAGAACGACCAATATAGTCAAAATGACACTTTTCTTCATGTAAGTCGCCTTGAATAAAATTATTAAAGTTTAAATTCAATTTAAATTTAAATTACCTCAACTTGGCAAAAAAATATATACTTAAAAAGCAAAATTTGATTTAGGTTATCTTATGTCCAGATCTCGTCGCCGCGATGGTGATTTAACAAAAGCGAAAATTATTGAAGCAGCAGGTCATTTAATTGCGCAAGAAGGTTTAGCTCAAACCACCAATAAAGCAATTGCCCAACTGGCACAGGTCGATCTTGCCGCAATCAATTATCATTTTGAAGGACGAGATGGCTTGTATAAAGCAGTTTTGGTAGAAGCCCATCGACATTATATCGACGAACAGCAATTGGCGGAGTTAGTACAAAGCTCACTCTCTCCTACTCGAAAACTGGAAGTTTTTTTTGAAACACTCATTCAGAAATTGGTTGAAAAAGATCTTTGGCATAGTAAAGTTTTTATTCGCGAGTTATTTGCCCCTTCCCCTTATTTAGAACAATTTATGGCACATGATGGTGCCAGAAAATTTCATTACATTCGCCAAATTATCAGTCAGGTCTCAGGACTAGATGAAAACCATCCTTCGATTTTGCCTTGTGTGCTAAGTGTCGTTGCACCATGTATGATGCTGATTATTGCCAGCAATAATGTTCCAACACCGCTACAAAATATTTCTCAGATGGACTCACAGCAATTACTTCAACATCTCATGACGTTCTCTCTGGCTGGTTTACAAGCCATTAAGCAAAATCAGCCATAAGTAACCGATATTTTTAATTCATGTGAAGCCTTTAGTAGGCTTACAAATTATTTTTGGTCGTTAACATGGACTTTTAATGCTTCCATCTTTCGACTCAATTGTTGTATCAAGATTTGAGAAATTCTGGAAAGTTGACGACGTTGCCCTGCACAAAGCGCCAATGTTAAAGGCTGAATACCCTTTTCATGAATCGGAATAAACACTAACTCTTTATTTGCAACCGCTGTGTAAACATCCAGATAACTTAAAATTGCAATGCCCATATTTCTTTTTAACATGGAAATCATAAGACGAATATCATTGGTCAGGGTTTGATGTATAGGCACGATATGCTGCTTTTTATACATAGCCATCACTCGCTCATGAATAATTAAAGGAGCATCTGCCATGATATGACGACTTTCAAAGGTATCCGCCAGTGTGAGTTTGGACTGGTTAGCAAGAGCATGATCTGGACTCATGACAAAACCGATTGGAATTTCAATGAAAGATAAAACATCAAGTTGAGTATGAATGATAGGATCTAAAATCAAACCAAAATCGATTTCGGTGTTGATAATTTTTTGAATAATCACTTTACTTTCATGGGTATGAATATTGAAGCTAATCCACGGATATTGCTGCTGTAAATCGGCCAAGGATTCAATCACAAAGCCGTCACTTAAAGCAGAAATCAATCCTAATTCGATGGAACCACGCTTTAGCCCCTGTATCTCATCAAAACGAATACGGGTTTGCTGAAATTCTTTTTTCCAACGTAACAAATCTGAATAAAGCAATTCACCTGCGAGCGTTAGTTTTAAACCATTGGGCAAACGTTCAAAAAATGCAATATCTAATTGTTCTTCAGCAAGCGTTATTTGGCGGTGCACAGCTGACACTGAAATAAAAAGCTGTTCTGCCGCTTTGTGTAAATTTTCGGTTTCAGCCACCACCAAAAAGTACTCAGCAAAGCGTGAAAATGGGACGTTCATCAATGTCATGGCCTAGCAAATGCATCACGTTTAAGATCATTCTGTTTTTTAGAACAGTTTATACAAATCATTCTAATAGATAATATACAGCATCTATTCAATACTGCATCCAATCTCAGCAAAATTATCTACAAGGTGCAGCCATGAATGCCATCCCAGTGATCAATTTAATCAATAAACCGTGTAATAGCCAATTCGAAGATCGGGATTGGGAAATTCTTTCTCAACATTGGTATCCAGTAGCTCGCATTGAAGATGTTTCAACTCAACCGCAACAAGTGACATTGTTAGATGTCAAAATGGCATTGTATAAAACTGAATCTGGCGACATCCATCTGGTACGGGATATTTGCCCACATCGTGGTGTTCCTTTAACAAAAGGATGGGTGGAAGGTGAAGAAATTGTGTGTCCTTATCATGGTTTACGCTATAACGCAGCAGGCCAATGTACAAAAATACCTGCGCAGCCAGAGCTGATCAAGATTTCAGATCGCTTTCGTCTAAGCAAATTTCCTGTTGTGCAAAAATATGGTCTGATCTGGACCAGCATCCAAAACCACGATGTCGAATCTGCTCATTTCCCAGTGCTTGATACATGGGAAGATCCAGCCCATCAAGCCATTTTACCACCTTATGTAGATATCTCAGGTTCAAGTGGTCGTCAGCTTGAAGGATTTATTGATGTGGCACATTTTGCATGGGTACATCATGAGGCTTTTGCGAGCCGTGAAAATCCTGTCGTTCCTAAATATTCAACCATCAAAACAGATTATGGCCTACAAACAGAATATGTCAGCGATGTAAGCAACTACCCGCACGGTTTGCAGCACTTAGCTCCTGAAGGTTTTTTATGGAAACGTGTGTTTGATGTTTATCCACCATTTTCGGCCATATTAACTGTACATTTTCCTCATGATGGAATCCTCAAGATTTTAAATGCTTGCTGTCCAATGTCTCATAATAAAACTCGTTTATTTGTACCACTCACCCGTAATTTTGATACAACAGGTGATTTACAAGCTGTGTACGACTTTAATGCACAAATTTTTACAGAGGATCAAGACATGGTGGAAGCACAAAAGCCTGAAGAATTACCGCTTGATTTGATGATGGAAGCACATTTTGAAGCCGATCGCTCTTCAACGATGTATCGTCGTATCTTGGTGGACTTAGGCTTGAGTAAACGCTATACAGTATGATGTATAGCTTAGGCTTTAACTCGACAGCCTATGCTTAAGATACATCGGGTTGTGATCATTCCATTATTCAAAGTGCTAAAAACATAAAAAACTTGTCAAAACTTTACAATGCAGTTTTAACTAGTTGGAGATAAAAATGACCACCAGTTTGCAGACTGGTACAATCAGTTACTTTTTTTAAATATGGAGGGGTGGATGAACCGAAAATTATTAACAGCGGAAGGCTATCAACGTTTGCAACATGAGTTAAATCATCTGGTGCGCAAAGAACGACCTGAAATTACTAGTATTGTGTCTTGGGCAGCCAGTCTCGGCGATCGGTCTGAAAACGCAGACTACCACTACAATAAAAGAAAGTTAAGAGAAATTGATCGTCGAATCAGATACTTAACCAAACTTTTTGAGGTTGCGCACAAAGTTGAATATAGTCCCGAACAAGACGGTAAAGCATATTTTGGTGCATGGGTGGCGTTAGAAAATGATGACGGAGAAACCATTCAGTTTCGTATTGTCGGCGATGAAGAAATTTATGGTCGCAAAGATTACATTTCCCTTCAGTCACCTATGGCAAAAGCCTGTTTAGGAAAAAGCATCGATGATGAAGTACAGGTCTTAACCCCTTCTGGCAAGAAAAACTGGTATATCATTGGGATCAGTTATTCAAATCCATCTGCATGAATCTCATACCAGCCCTTTAAAAAAAGCCAACTGGTTTGGTTTTGCGCCGACGATGCTCTTTAAGTGAAATTTCATGATCTCCACCAACTAAAACACAACATTGTCTTTACAAGAATTAGCATTTTATCCGTGATTTCAACATGTAGAAATTATATAAATACATCTCTTTTTTAAATCATTAACTTAGCAATTGGTCGGTATGTTTTTTATGCAAAATATTTGACATTTAGATTCAAGGTGACTATTATTCGCCCTGACTTACATTTGGTCATTTTTTAAACTATGTAGTATTTCTACATAGTGTCAGTTTTTCCATAGTCATTTTTTGAATGACGTCATGACTGCCCACCCCTCTTGGATTTACCAACTTGTTGAAAATCTGGAAGCATTTTGTCTGGATTTTTAGGGCGTAAATTATCTGTAGCGGAGACAACATGCACAGTAGTTCAACCACTGGATCGAGGCTTGGCCTAAATTCACTATTTCCTTCCATCCCATTTAGAGCCTTAGCGCTAAGCACCGCCCTCATTCCTTTTCATAGTATTAATGCGGGTAAAACACATCAATATAATGATGTCTTAAATAGCAGTACACTCACCGTTGTCGCAGTTGAATCTCCCACGACTGTATTCAAAGAAGGTCAGTTTTTACATGGTTTTGGCTACGACCTTACCAGACAGTATGCAAAAAGTTTAAATGTTAAGCTGAATTTTAAAACTGTGAAAGACAATGCGACCGCCTTAAATATGGTTGCACAAGGTAAAGCAAACTTTGCCATGACTACTGCAACTTTTAAAACGGTCGAAAATAAGCATTTGATTTCATTTTCAGCCAGTTGCGGTGACGACACCAATTTGGCCAAAAATGGTTTAAATACTCAACTGAATTGGGTATTTAAATATGCCGATGATCCACTTTCACAAACAGCCAGTGGATTTATTTGTCAAAGCAAACAAAACGGTATTACCGGCCAATTAGCGTCATTTTATAATCGCAACGTGGTTACACCTGAATCGTGGCCCACCATTAAACGTGATTTAGATAATCGCTTACCGATCTATAAGGCAAGTTTCAAGAAAACTGCTGAAAAGTATGATTTGGACTGGCAACTACTGGCTGCAATTGGTTATCAGGAATCGTATTTGAAACCTAATTCAGTTTCACCTACAGGTGTCCGTGGGCTGATGATGCTCACCAACAATACCGCACGGGCGATGGGTGTAACCGATCGTGTTGATCCAGCACAAAGTATTCAAGGTGGCGCTAAATATTATGATCTGATGCTCAGTCAATATCAGGATATCCCCTACCCAGACCGTAACTGGTATGCCTTAGTGGCTTATAACATGGGGCCAGGTGCCGTGAGTCAGATCCAGAAGCGTTTACAAAATCAAGGTAAAAACCCAAATAACTGGGTGGTTTTTTATGATTATTTAAATCGTAATAAAGCCAGCAATGGTCGTTATCGTCAGGCTGTACAGTATGTCACTCGTATTCGCGCTTATGTAGAGCACATTAAAACCAGTGAACGCTGGATTGATGTTTAATATTTGGATTTATCTTAAAGTCTGTTGCTGTTTAGAAAAAAGCTTAGTCCAAATGGACTAAGCTTTTTTATACCGCACGATTATGCTGTTTGTTCAAGCACTTTTTTGAACAAAGTTTTTTGTTCCTGACTCGGTTTAGCAGTCTGCAATGCCATCAATTGAGACATATCACCCTGTACTTTAATTTTACCCGTCATAAATGCCTGCATAGCTGCAGCCATATCAAACTCTAGAAACACTTTACGAAGAGTTTCAGCATCCATATTCAACGTTGTTTTTGCATTTGATGACAAACCCTTTTGAATTTTTCCGCCATCTAAAGCTAATTCGGTGTTGCCAGTAGAATCGGTAACAACAAGATTAATTGCCAAATTCGCCAATGCTGGTGGTAAATTTAAGTCACCTGCCTCAGCAGTTAATTGGTCGACAGTAGAAAACCAGTCATCAGTTAAAAATGCAGGCATGTTTTTTCCTCAAATATATTTGTTCAATTCCTTGTGTTGACTAAATCAAGCATAGACAACATCATTTTGAAGCAATTTGCTTGTGCATTGTTATAGCACGTTCTTTTTATTTTGAGCTAACCTTTTTTGTACGCACCATTCATTTCTGATTATTTTCAAACTCATTGTGTAAAAAAAATGCTAACTTATAAGTAAGTTAGCATTTAAATCGCTTATTCGGCAGCAAAACTCAGATTAACAACATCCAGTTTTTTCTTGATTTCTTCAGGGTCTTTAAAATCCAATTCGCGTTGTGAATCAAGTACTTCAAAATCAAACAATTCTCGATCTGCCAATTGTGATGGTGAGACATTTTGCAAAGCACCAAAGATACTGTGTAGGCGTTTTGGATACTGTTTGTCCCATTCACGTAACATGTCGTTCAACATGGCACGTTGCAGGTTTTCCTGAGAACCGCACAAATTACATGGGATAATTGGGAACTGACGCATTTCGGCATATTTGATGATGTCTTTTTCTTCAACATACGCCAAAGGACGAATCAAAATATTTTTTTTATCTGAAGATAAAAGTTTGGGTGGCATCGCCTTCAGACTACCGCCATGAAACAGGTTTAAAAAGAAAGTCGCAATAATATCATCACGATGATGTCCAAGCGCAACTTTGGTCGCCCCTATTTCCTGAGCAAAACCATAAAGCGAACCACGACGTAACCGTGAGCAAACGGCACAATACGTTTTACCCTCAGGGGTTAAACGCTTGGTAATGGTATAGGTGTCTTTTTCCAAAATGTAATAGGGAATATGATTTTCTTCCATATAACGTGGCAAAACATCTTCTGGAAAACCCGGCTGTTTCTGGTCCAAATTTACTGCAACGATATCAAAATTAATCGGCGCGATACGTTTAAACTGCAATAAAATATCCAGCAAAGTGTAGCTGTCTTTGCCACCAGACACACACACCATGACTTTATCGCCATCCTCAATCATCTTAAAGTCACGAATCGCATGACCGACCTGACGGCGAAGCTTTTTGAGCAAACGATAATATGCTGAACTGGTTGGCAGCTCAGGTTTAAAATTAAATCCCTGATCGGACTCAACTGGCGAGTACATAGACACACGTTACCATAAGAAAAATACCGCATAATTTTATCCGATTCATCCATGAAGCGCACCTAAAGAATTTTAATTTCTCTGCTTTGTCATTTTTAAGATTTATACTGGTCAGCTTTAAAGAAAAAATTAAGCCTGATTGAGTAAGATTTGGTCAAGATGCTTATATTTTGGACTTTTCCACAGTTTTCCACAAAACCTGTGGATAAAATTGTGGATTTCTTTAGGCTTGACAAAGTATTGTGATGTGAAAATAAGGCTTTTGTTTAAATTGATCATTTTTTAATCAATTATTTTTATTTATATTTTTCAACATATTAAACATGTCAAGCAGACTTTTCTAAAATATTTTTTAATTTTTTTTTGATGAAGATTCAGACAAAAAAACTTGATTTTATTTGTCAAACAGCTTTAAAAAAACTAACATCAAATCTAGCCAATTTACTTTTTTTGTTAAACTAGATTACGTGACGTTACACATTTTGATACAGCGAATAATATACAATGAAAAAGAGTGTGCATTTTTCTTTACATTTTATTTTGGGGTCAGTCGTTACAGCCATAATGACTGTAGCTACGCATGCTGGACAAATTTACATTTATAAGGATAGAGAGGGCGGCACCTTACTGACCAATCGAAAAAGTTCAGATCGCTCACTGACAAAAATTAAAGCCACGTATTATCCAGACAGTAATATTCATTCTTATCGCAACTGGGGCAACTCTGAAGCCGCCGTTTTACCAAGCTATAGTAAAAATAAGAATGCATTTGATCAAATTATTCGTCAGGCGGCTCAACAGCATGGTATTTCTGAAGGTTTGATTAAAGCCGTCATGCATACTGAGTCTGGTTTTAATACCAATGCCCGCTCACCTGTAGGTGCACAAGGTTTAATGCAACTGATGCCTGCGACAGCAAAGCGTTTTAATGTGTCTAATGTCTATGATCCCTACGAAAATATTTTTGGCGGTGCCAAATATTTAAGCTGGTTGCTGAAACGCTTTAATGGCAATACTCAACTCGCATTGGCAGCGTATAATGCGGGCGAAGGTAATGTCGATAAATATGGTGGCATTCCCCCTTTTCGTGAAACACAAGACTATGTGCACCGTGTGACCAGTCGCTTTAACAATCTTTACGCCTCAGGCGTGAGTAATAGTTCGACGACCACACCAGCGCCTCAAATTATCGCCCAGTCTGCCAATTATAATAGCTCGGCGACAGCCGTTAATCCGCGTACCGACAACCCAACTAAATATAGTCGTCAGGTTATTTCTGTGTCGAATAACAGTTTTACCGATGCCCCAGGCACCTATGTGACTGATAATGCGACAGCATCTGCTAGAATTCATATTTCAAATTAGAGAGTTAGGCCACATACAATAGTTAACTTAAAAATTCCTTAAATAAAATAATAGGTCTTGAATTTTTAAGAAAAGCCCCTCATATTTAGCCTAATGATTTTAGGATCATGCTGTATTTTATTTTAATACCCTAAAAGAGGATTTACTCAATGATGCGGATTGGTTTGTTTTTGCTAACCAACCTCGCGGTACTGGTTGTAGCTGGCATTATTTTGTCACTCTTCGGTGTCGGTAGTTACCATGGCGCGGGTGGCTTAAATCTAGGCAACCTCTTGGTCATCTGTTTTGTGTTTGGTATGGTTGGCTCTCTCGTTTCACTGTTCATGTCTAAATGGATGGCGAAAAAAACCACAGGCACAGAATTGATCGATCCGAATGCTCCACGTAATCAGGCGGAAGCATGGTTATTGCAAACTGTTGCAGAACTTTCGCAACGTGCAGGCATTCAAATGCCCGAAGTGGGAATTTTCCCCTCTTACCAGTCCAATGCATTTGCGACCGGCTGGAACAAAAACGACGCGCTTGTATCTGTGTCAAGTGGTTTGCTTGAACGGATGAATAAAGACGAATTACGTGCAGTACTGGCTCATGAGATTGGTCACGTTGCCAATGGTGATATGGTCACGCTTGCTCTGATTCAAGGTGTCGTCAACGCCTTCGTCATGTTCTTTGCGCGCGTGATTGGTGATTTTATCGATCGTAACGTATTTGGTCGTCAAGACGGCGAAGCGCCAGGCATGGGTTATTTTGTCGTGACCATTGTACTGGATATCGTGTTTGGTATTTTGGCTTCAACAATTGTGCTATGGTTTTCACGCCAACGCGAATACCGTGCCGATGAAGCAGGTGCACGTTTAGCAGGTAAACAAGCCATGATCTCTGCATTGTTACGCCTACAAGCTGAATCTGAACTGCCTGATCAAATGCCAAAAGAAATGAAAGCATTTGCGATTGCTGAAGGTAAAGAACAAGGCTTTAGTTTAGCCGCATTGTTTCATACTCATCCGAGCATTGAACAACGTGTTGCTGCGTTACAACAGTTAAATTGTCCATAAATTAATGAAGCAATGAAAAGAGAAATGCTAGTCCTGATTGACTGGCATTTTTTATTGATGGGATCACAATCACTGACGACCTTGATACAGTGACCAAATATAATGCGTTCCCATCCACAGACCCGCAACTAAGAATATTAGAAAAATCAGTCCAATCAAATCTGGTAAGTGCAACCAAATCCAGCTCACCACAGGATTTCGCCAAAATGCAGACTGTTGCTGTTTTCTTTCCAGCGCTTCATGCAGATACGGGTGTATCAGATGTGATTGACTTTGAATTTGGTATTCTTCACGAATATGTTCATGTACGATATCCAGTGCCTTACGACTCGGGCGAATAAAAATATCAAATAATGTTCCTGCGACTGGAATACAGCCTACCACCGCATCCATCGCAGCCAATTTTATTACTGGATTCAACTTATGTTGCGGTACGCCAATTTGCCTGGCTTTGTAAATGGCATAACAAGTCAGCGCAAATCCTGCTGCATCGCCAGCAAAAGGAATTGTACTTAGGGCGGCATCTGCTCCTACGCCTTGCTTGGTAAAAGGAATACGCACCACGCTATCCATCATATTGGCGAACTTGGCCAAATCGCGCTCAAGCTTAATGACTTCGTGTTCTGTTAATTTTTTTGTTCCGTCATAAAAACTCTAAATCAAATGGATTGAAGTAGTTTAATGCATTCCAGTATTTTTGTTCTGACTTTCATCAAGGGTCTGGTGATCTTTCACAGATGTTGCGACTAGGAATGAAATGTCAGTAGATCGTAATTCTCTAGATGTTCACTTGATTCAACAACTGAGCAGCAATAAATAAATAAATGATCACTCCTGTTGCATCACAAATCGAAGTGACCAATGGAGCGGAAGCACTGGCTGGATCTAAACCGAGTTTATCTAAAATAAAAGGCAAACTCATTCCAATGATACTACCAATCAAGACAATGCCGATCATGCTTAAAATGAGCACTAATGCGACCATCGTATCGCCACGAATATAGCCTAATATCGCGACTGCAATCGCCATGGTAATTCCTAATCCTAAGGCGACCAGACATTCTCGACCAAGCAATTTAAACCAATCTTTCATGACCACGTCACCCGTGGCTAAAGCACGAACCATCAAAGTTGCCGATTGCGAGCCTGCGTTCCCTCCACTTCCAACCAGTAATGGCAAGAAAAAAACCAATACAATATTAGATTGAATCACCGATTCAAAATGTGAAATCCCTAACCCTGATAACAAACTGCCAAAGACCAGAATCACCAGCCAAAATACTCTTTTACGATAAAGTAAGAAAAGAGATGCTTCCTTGATATTCAAACTGGGGGCTGAAGCCTCTACCCCACCTACTTTTAAAAAGTCCTCACTGGCTTCTTCACTGGCGACATCCATGGCATCGTCATAAGTTACAATACCCAACAAAGTCCCTTGATGGTCAATCACTGGAAGTGCAATTAAGTCATAATGCGCGATTTTCTTAGCAACTTCATCTTGATCATCATCCACATAGGCACTAATTACATCGGTATTCATTAACTCTCGAATCAACTGTTGTAAGGGCGCTAAAACCAGTTCATGCAATGACACTACCCCGATCAGATGACGTTTTTCATCAATAATATAAGATTCATAAATGGTTTCCGCATCAGGTGCCTGTAACCTGATCGTCTGCATCGCCTCTGCAACAGTCATGTCCTGATTTAGTGTGACATATTCTGAGCTCATGATTGCGCCAGCGGTTTCCTCCTGATAAGTCGAAAGACGGCGTATATCTTCGCGTTGTGCTTGCGCCAAAGCGGGCAGTAAAGCTTGTTGTTCTTGAGAATCCAGACGTTTGAATAAATCGGTGCGCTTATCTGAGGGCATTTCAGATACGATTTCAGCTAAACTCGTTCGTGAAAACTCATGTACCAACTTAGCTTGATAAGCAGGATCAATTTTGGCAAAGATTTTCGCGCGGCGCGGTAAGTGTTCTAAAAGCTGACAACTGAATTGTGCTGGCATGTGTTCTAACACTTCGGCAATATCTGCCTTTTTCATGCCCGCAACCAGTGTAATAGCTCGCTCAATATCAAATTGAGTCATCGCTTCGTAGACTTGAGACAAAAGCGCAGCATTCATGATCGACCCTCAAAAACTGAAGCAGTGCTTCAAACTTCATCTGTTTATGCTTATAAAGTATGCGTAGACACGAATAAAAATTAGACTATTCTGTCTGGCTTAATTTTATTTTTTACCTGAATTAATCGATCGAATACATATCAAAAAGGTAACGATGACTTGAACGGCTATCAAATTTTCTATCAAGATTCAGCGGTTCAATTTTTGGTTTTGTTTTTCATCAGATAATCTTTTTGATTTCATCGTTTAGCTGGCTGGTATTTAAACATAGAGCGAATCACGACATATATCAATGGAATGAATAGAAGAACCAGAATCGTGCCGAATAACACCCCACCAAAAACACTATAACCAATGGCCTGACGGCTGAGCGCACCTGCGCCCGTAGAAAACATCAACGGTACCACACCTGCACCAAAAGCCAGTGAAGTCATGAGAATAGGACGTAAGCGCAAACCCGCAGATTTTAAGGCGGCATCAATTGCACTGGCACCCTGCTCTTGCAAGTTCGCGGCAAACTCCACCATCAAAATCGCGTTTTTACAAGACAAGCCAATTGTGGTCAGTAAAGCAATTTGAAAATAAATATCATTGGCAAAGTTAAACCAATAACTAAACAGAATGGTTCCGCCAATGCCTAATGGAATCGCCATCATCACCACGGTTGGAATCGACCAACTTTCATAGAGCGCAGCCAAGCATAAAAAGATAAATGCAATCGAAATGATATATAGCCAAATCGCCTGATGACTCGATTGTAATTCTTGATATGAAAGCCCACTCCATGCCAAACCGATATCTGGCATATCAGCAACCATTTGGCTGATATGCTGCATTGCCTGACCTGTACTAGAACCATTGGCGGCATCGGCTTCTAGTTCGATCGCAGGATACCCCATAAACCGCTCCAACAAAGGCGGTGCACCTTGCCATTGCACAGCACTAAACTGATTAAACGGGATCATTTGACCTTGGGTATTTTTGACAAACCAGTAACTTAAGTCTTCAGGTTTAGAACGATAAGGGGCATCACCTTGCAAATAAACCCGTTTGATACGACCACGATCAATAAAGTCATTGATATAAGTTCCACTCCATGCAGTCGATAAAGTTCGATTAATATCATTGACATTGACACCATTTGCCATCGCAATCCGATGATCAATTTTAATGTTTAATACTGCCTGATCATCATTACCTTTTTTATCAAGATTGCTGACTTGTTGACTCTTTGCACTTTGCTGTTGCAGATTTTGAAAACTAGCAATCAGTTTGTCACGCCCCAAACCTTTCACATCCTGTATCCAGAAATCCACTTTATCTGAATTGCCTAAACCGCGAATTACCGAAGGCATCAGGACATTAATTCGTGCCTGATTATTTTTTGAAAAATATTTCGAAGCTCTGGCACGAATTTGTTGTGCGCTATTTTGATTACCCTTACGATCATCCCAATGTTTTAATGATACATAGGCTTGCCCTAGATTTTGCCCTGTTCCTGAGAAATTACGGCCATTAATCACCATAATGCCATTGGTGTTGTTCTTTTCAGTGGTCTGAAAATAATCAGAGATTTGTTTACCAACTTCTTCAGTTTTACTCAATGGCGTCCCTTCAGGTAAAGTGAATTGAACCATCAAAGCGCCCTGATCTTCCTGTGGCAGGAAACTCGTCGGCAATGCCCGATAAATTAAAACAAAGCTGACAATCAAGAGGATAAAAGCAGCACCAGAAATATATTTAAAATCAATGGATTTTTTAGAAAGTGTTAAATAATGGCTTTTGAGTTTATCCAGACTTCGATTAAACCACTGTGCCCATCGAAACTGCTTGTTTTGGGGTTTGAGAAGTACAGCACATAAAGCAGGCGTTAAGATCAAAGCGACCATTAAAGACAGTGCCATCGCTGCGACAAGGGTAATCGAAAATTGTCGATAAATAATTCCTGTTGCGCCACTAAAAAATGACATCGGAATAAAAACCGCGGTGAGTACCAAAGTAATCCCCACCAAAGCGCCACCAATTTCCTGCATGGACTCAATACTAGCTTGTCTGGCATCGACCTGTTGCTCATGCATAATCCGTTCGACATTTTCAACCACCACGATGGCATCGTCGACCAATAAACCAATTGCGAGTACCATGGCAAATAAGGTCAAAGTATTAATACTCATCCCCAAAACGGACAAAATCGCAAATGTCCCTAATATCACCACAGGGACGGTGATCTCGGGAATTAAGGTGGCGCGCCAGTTTTGTAAAAACAAAAACATGACCAAGACCACCAATACGATGGCTTCTACCAATGTTGAAACGACTTGGGAGATTGACTCTTTGACAAACGGTGTATCATCACGTGGATAAATCACAAAATAACCGTCTGGCAAATTTTTCTTGAGGGTTTCGACTTCGGCGTACACCGCTTTTGCGGTTTGCATCAGATTTGCACCTACTGCAAGGGAAATCGATAATCCTGAACCTGGATAACCATTGAGTCGGTTAAATACCTGATAGTTTTCAGCACCGACCTCAACCCTTGCTACATCTTTAAGATAAACAAAACTGCCATTTTGATTGGCTTTAATAATAATATTTTCAAATTGTTCTGGCGTTTGCAGCAGTGAACCCGATGTCACTTTGGCATTCAGATATTGATCATTACTGGCTGGTAATTCACCAATTGCCCCTGCCGCAACTTGGGTATTTTGATTTTCAATTGCAGTACGGACATCACTGACCATAAGCTGATACTGTCTAAGTTTGGTTGGATCTAACCAGATCCGCATCGCGTATTGCGAACCAAAAACATTGACCTCACCAACACCTTCAATACGGCTTAGATTCAACTCAAAGTTATTGCTTAAATAATCAGAAATATCAATATTGCTTGAGCGACCAGAACGATCACCCAATCCAATCACCATAAATGAATCACTTAAGGATTTACGAACGGTAATCCCTTGACGCTGTACATCATCTGGAAGACGATTAATCGCACCATTCACGGCATTTTGCACCTGAACCTGTGCTTCATCGGGATCTGTCCCTTGTGCAAAATACAGGCTGATGCGACTGCTACCATTGGCATCACTACTGGAACTAAAATACAATAAATGATCAATTCCCTTGATCTGTTGCTCCAAGACTTGAGTCACGCTATCTTCAACAGCCTGTGCATCGGCACCGCTATAGCTTGCAGAAACCGTAATCCGTGGTGGCGCAATATCTGGATAACGCTCAACAGGCAAATTTAAAACTGAAAACAAACCCACCGCCATCACAATAATGGCAAGTACACAAGCAAAAATGGGACGATCAATAAAAAATCTGGAGAGCATGAGCGCTTTACTTCCAATGTAAGGGAGCGAAATGTCAAATAAAAATGTTCAGTTGCAACGATGATCAACTTGAATAATCTATTGATAATCAATGAGTCTTTATTTAAATACAAGCATTTTTAATATAAATTTTCAGAGCAGAAAAAAAACGGATAAATCATGGAGATTATGTATAAAGACTGCGATTTTAAGGGCTTTTCTTCATCAAAAAAACATCAAAACGTCATCACCCTGTCAAATTATATCGGCATGCTACCCAATCAACCTTTTTT
>NZ_CP078523.1:3498976-3502248 GCF_019264745.1 Acinetobacter sp. Colony158
AAAATTTCTACATTCCTCATATAGTCTTAAGTAAAATTCTTCAAACTTCAAAGCATCATTTGATAACGGTAAATGTCCATGAAAACCCCCTCTCCTTCTCCATACAAAGGTCAACACGGCATCAAGCGCATTCTCAATGCGACCAGCTACTCCATCTCGGGTTTTAAAGCTGCATTTAAACTCGAAGCCGCATTTAGACAAATTATCTTGCTGAATATTGTGTTATTGGTGGTGAATTTAAGTCTGGACTTTAGCCCAGTTGAACGGATTTTACTGATTGGCGTTGGTTTCATTGCCATTATTGTTGAATTATTTAATTCTGCGATTGAAGCTGTGGTGGATCGAATTTCACTTGAAAAACATGAACTGTCTAAAAATGCCAAAGATATGGGTAGCGCTGCTCAATTTGTTGCCTTAAGCCTGATCGCAATCACTTGGTTGATTGTTTTATGGGGATAAAAATAATATCTCTAATTTTATGATGGGCAAAGCAAAAAAATCAAAGATGCTTATACCTATTTAAATAAGCTATAAACATCCCAATATCAACGCCATATTTTACAAAGTTTAGCAAGGAAAAAAATAAATAAGGAGACCCCAAGCTTTTAGCCAATAGGCTAAAACAAAAAGTGAGCTATAGATCAAGATTTTTCAAAAATACCCATGGAAAAATACCTTGATCATGTCCATCACTAAAACAGATTTGAGCGCCATATCCCTGATCAAACATAGCGGTAACTTGCACAGTATGTGCATCTACAACCGCTTGGTGACGTAGACGTTTGGCCTTACAGAAACCGCAAGGGCAGATTTCACGAAGTTGTTGATGGCTGATGAGCAGATCCTTATCGGGCCATTTGAATGCAATGGTATGTTGTTGTACATCGACATGGATATTTGGTTTAAGTTGCATGCGCATATTCCCGAATCTGATCCAGACCGATACGAATTGCTTTACGCACTTCAGGATCAGGATCCTGTTCATGATCGCGGAGTAGTTGCGTAGATTGCTCGCCACCAATCTCACCCAGTGCCAGTGCAACTTCCTTACGTAAATTACTGATCTCATGCTTGAAATTTTCTGCCAGACAATCCAGTGCCAATCTGGATTTTAACAGTCCCAGACTTCTGGTCACCGCAATTCTGACCTGCCAGTAAGGATCCAGCAATAATGGCAATAAGGCTTGCTCAAGTGCAGTCGCCCTAAGTTTACCGATGGTCAAAGCTGCTTCGACCCGCAATTGCCAATCAGGAGCGTGTAAAGCACTTTCTAATGCAGTGCTGACTTGCGGCGATATCTGCTGAGTATAGCTCAGCCCCCCAGTCGCAATACGACGTGTTTCTTGATCAATATCGTTCTGAGCAATATCAGCCAGAATGTCTACGGCCTGCTGCTGTTGCAACCAGCTTAAAGCACTGACTGCCTCGCGACGTACATGAATATCGCGATGTTGAGTATGTTGCAAAATACGGTCATATGAAGCAATTGATCGTAATGGTTTAAGCGCACGCAATATGGCAATTTTTACCATGCTATTATTGGAGTCCAGATAAGCTGCAAGGATCTCGGCAGATTCAGGATTTTTTACTTCACTCAGGCTGTGTGTCGCCGCATCGACTACCATCATTGAGTCATCATTCAAGGCATTTGCCAATGCCTGTAAGGATGCAGGATCTTCCCAACCCTCTAGTCGTTTTGCCGCTTCCTGACGAACGATCACTGCGGGATCATGCTGAAGTGCATAATGTAACCATGGTAAAAGTTCTTCGCGTTCTTCTTCTGCAATGTGCATCAGGGTAATGAAACGAATTTTTTCATCATTCGTGTTTAACTGCCTAAAAAATTTTTGATCATCTTCATCAAGATCAAGCACTTGTGGGTATTGAATAGACATGTATTATCCTTTTTCGATGTTATGAATGCAGCTGTTAACCCTCAAGGTCATTCTTCCAATAAATTATTTCAATAAATATGGAATATTGACCTGAATCGCATCTGTCGGGCAGTCCTTTTCACACGGCATGCAGTACCAGCATTCATCAAACTGCATAAAGGCTTTTGGGTATGCGGATCAATCGCCAGTAAATCCAGCGGGCAGACATCTACACAAACCGTACATCCCTTGTCAGCAATACATTTATCTTCATCGACCAAAACTGGAGCGACGCTACGATGATTAATTTCTTTAAAAATAAGTGCCATTTGTCATGATCCTTCTGTTTAACCTGTTACAGTTTCTTTATGCGCTTTCTGGATACGAAGCTGATCATAGGACTGTGCTTCACTTTCATGAATCGGAACCACATAAGGTTCAATGGCCTTTTTAAAACTCACCATATTGCCTTGTTCATCTTTTTTCAGATGGGCATGGCAAAACCAGTTTTCGTTATTTTTTTCGGGAAAATCTGCACGGTAGTGGTATAACCCCCAACGACTTTCAGTCCGAAAGAGTGATGCTCTAGCTGCCATTTCAGCGCAGTCCCGAATCACAGATACCTCTGCGGCGCGCATCAACTCATGTGGGTTGTGGACCGCAATCTGCAAAATATCCTGCTTGATTTCTTCAAAACGGCGCAAACCGATTTCCATTTTTTGTCGTGTTTTGGGCGGCTGTAAATAATCATTCACAAAGCGACGTAATTTATACTCGACCTGTTCAGGTGATAGCCCTTCCTGACGAGATAACGGCGCATAGATTCTGGCTTTTTCCTGTTCAATCTCCGCCTGATTTAGGTTGCTGTCTTTGACATCAATCACATATTGCGCAGCATTGACCCCAGCAAACCAACCATAAGTAAATGCACCTAACATATAATTATGTGGTACAGCGGCCATATCACCCGCACTATATAAGCCTTTGACCGAAGTTTCCGCTTTCTCGTTCACCCATACGCCGGATGCACTGTGCCCACTACAAAAACCAATCTCGGAAATATGCATCTCGACCATATCTTGACGGTAATTTGTGCCTCGCCCCTGATGAAAACGACCTCGGCTCGGACGCTCATTGCTATGTAAAATCTCCTCAATCGTCTGGATAGTCTCTTCCGCCAGATGATCAACTTTAAGGAATATAGGACCATTGCCACTTTCCAGTTCCTGATAAAATTCCCACATCATCTGTCCGCTCCAGTAATCACACTCAATAAAGCGTTCACCTTTACTGTTGGCGGTGTAACCGCCTAGCGGTCCAGTAACATACGCACAGGCAGGACCGTTATAATCCTTAATCAGTGGATTAATCTGAAAGCATTCCAGATTGGATAATGCC
>NZ_CP078523.1:3511535-3511739 GCF_019264745.1 Acinetobacter sp. Colony158
TCACTGCTGTCCCACAAATATCACAAGAAGAACCTCAATTGAGGTTCTTCTTGTTTTCGCCATTTTNATCAGGCACAAAGAGTGACCTTAAAAGTTTCCTTTCAAATAAATTGACCTGAATAATTCTCAGTAAACGCTGAACACTCCATCCTTCTTGTGCCATGTGTTTAGCGAAGTTCACAGCAAATAGGCGATTAATGCAAT